>NZ_BEWN01000010.1 GCF_002723955.1 Gluconobacter frateurii | reverse complement strand
TATATAACAGTTTTGTTCTTCAACGATAAGAACAGAATTTAGTATATGAAATTCACATTTATAAAACATCTATTGGCGGGCGCTTGTTCGTCAAACACAAAAGCAATTGAGAGGGGGTTATATGTTAAACAAATTCCAACAAAAACTGCATTTCACTAAGCAAGAATTCGATTATGACAATGATCTAGGTGCAAACATTCAACAGGAAGTCATTCTCTTTTCTGAATGGGCTGATGTGCAGAATGTCAGTGAGCAAGCGGAACTGAATGGTGTTCAGCTTGTGGAACTTGGATATTCGCATACGGCAAAGACACGTTGGATTAGTGGGGTTTCATCAAAGATGAAGTGTCACAGAAACCTACGTCAGCCAGACAGAAGCATCTTAAAGCAATCGTTCATCGTGACGGCCTACGAACCAATAGGCCAAGACAACAAGTACATGCTTTTGAAGCTGTCACAGGTGGTGGCTAGCTGATGGCGATAGAAATCAAAATCAATGAGGGGTTGAGCATAGATACAGAGTCACAGAAGCGCGCTTTGAAGGCTGTAGGTAGCCTGTTCATCAAGGAATGTAGGAAGGTGCTTAACGCGCCAACCTCGCAGTTCTCAGAGGCATCTTTGCCGCACAACGTATCAGGCTTATTAAGCCGCTCGATACGCTTTAAGGTGACTTCTCGCAAAGGCGATGTGTTCGTAAGGATCTCAGCAAACACACGTTACGCAACAGCTTTGTTTAGTGGATCGCCTGAGAGGCATACAGTTGCGCGTGATTTGTTTGCGTATGTGATGAACAAGCTAAAGCCTCAACTGAATCAGGTTATAAGTGAAGCTATTAAGTTAGACTGATGTTTTGCGGAAATGCGGAAATGCTTTGCGGAAAATGTATAATTTCCGCAAAAAAAGAGGTGGTCTTGCGGAATTTGCGGAATTTTTGCGGAATTTTCCGCAAAGCTTTTTTGGTCATTTTTGCACCAAAAACCCTATTTTTCCCCTTATTTCTTTATATTTTATAAGAAAAATATATATTTTAAGTATATTTTATATAAAAGTAAGTGTCATTGTTCTTTTGCGGAAAATGGCGACATTGGTAGGAGAAAGCAAAAAACAAGCTATTTTGTCCTATTCTGTGGCGGTAGTGTTTTTTTTCCGCAATTCCGCAAAAGAAGTCATATCAGAGATATAAACTACGTAGTTAACTCGCCTGACCTACCCATAAATAATTACATAAGAACAATGCGAAGCAGAGCAAAACATTTAATTTTTAATTATTGATGTTAGATTGTCTGTTTTGTTATTTTAAAAAAGAAG
>NZ_BEWN01000009.1:2500-5407 GCF_002723955.1 Gluconobacter frateurii | reverse complement strand
TTCAGGTTATGAGCCTGACGAGCTACCGGGCTGCTCCACCCCGCGGTGGTGTAATGTGATGTTGGTGATTGTGGTTTGTGAGTGGGCTAGGGGACCTGGCGGCGACCGACTTTTCCGCACCTTGAGGTGCAGTATCATAGGCGCTGAGGGATTTCACGGCCGAGTTCGGGAAGGGATCGGGTGTAGGGCCCTCGCAATGGCCACCAGGTCTTCTAGCCCACCCAGTCTTTTTGAGAGTGGGCGGAGGTTGGTGATGAGTGAGTGTGGCTGATTTCTGTGCATGTGTTTGATGTGAGGATTATGAGCGATTAGGACCGGTTAGCTGCATGCATTACTGCACTTTCACACCCGGCCTATCGACGTGATGGTCTATCACGGCTCTATGAGACCTCGTTTTGAGGTGGGTTTCCCGCTTAGATGCTTTCAGCGGTTATCCCGTCCATACTTAGCTACCCGGCTGTGCCACTGGCGTGACAACCGGTGCACCAGAGGTATGTTCATCCCGGTCCTCTCGTACTAGGGACAAATCCTCTCAAGTCTCTTACACCCACGGCAGATAGGGACCGAACTGTCTCACGACGTTCTAAACCCAGCTCACGTACCACTTTAATCGGCGAACAGCCGAACCCTTGGGACCTGCTCCAGCCCCAGGATGTGATGAGCCGACATCGAGGTGCCAAACCTCCCCGTCGATGTGGACTCTTGGGGGAGATCAGCCTGTTATCCCTAGAGTACCTTTTATCCGTTGAGCGATGGCCCGTCCACGTGGGACCACCGGATCACTATGGCCGACTTTCGTCTCTGCTCGAACTGTCATTCTCGCAGTCAGGCGGGCTTATGCCATTGCACTCGACAGCCGGTTTCCGACCGGCCTGAGCCCACCATCGCGCGCCTCCGTTACACTTTGGGAGGCGACCGCCCCAGTCAAACTGCCCACCATGCAGGGTCCCGGACCAGGCTTACTGGTCTCGGTTAGACATCAGAAAAATTCAGGGTCGTATTTCAAGGGTGGCTCCACCGGTGCTGGCGCCCCGGCTTCAAAGCCTCCGACCTATCCTACACAGGATTTTCCTGATGCCACTGCAAAGCTGCAGTAAAGGTTCATAGGGTCTTTCCGTCTGACCGCGGGTACCCCGCATCTTCACGGGGAATTCAATTTCGCTGAGTCGATGCTGGAGACAGTGGGGAAGTCGTTACGCCATTCGTGCAGGTCGGAACTTACCCGACAAGGAATTTCGCTACCTTAGGACCGTTATAGTTACGGCCGCCGTTTACCGGGGCTTCAATTCAATGCTTGCACATCTCCTCTTAACCTTCCGGCACCGGGCAGGCGTCAGGCCCTATACGTCATCTCACGATTTCGCAGAGCCCTGTGTTTTTACTAAACAGTCGCTACCCCCTGGTCTGTGCCACCCAATCATGGTTGCCCACGGTTGGGTCTCGTTTATCCCGAAGTTACACGAGCAATTTGCCTAGTTCCTTCAGCATCGTTCTCTCAAGCGCCTTGGTATTCTCTACCAGTCCACCTGTGTCGGTTTCGGGTACGGTCTATACGCCAGAGCTATTTCCTGGAATGGTCAAAAAGCCTGTTCAATCCGTTAAGGACAGACAACATTTCCCATTCGTCACTTCTGGCAGGCCTAGGAATATTCACCTAGTTCCCATCGACTACGGCTCTCGCCCTCGCCTTAGGGGCCGGCTCACCCTGCGTGGATTAACCTTGCGCAGGAACCCTTGGACTTTCGGCGACAGTGTTTCTCGCACTGTTTGTCGCTACTCATGTCAGCATTCGCACTTCCGATATCTCCAGAGGGGGTCACCCCGCCTCCTTCGCAGACTTACGGAACGCTCCGCTACCGCGCATTCATAAGAATGCACCCACAGCTTCGGCACGTGGCTTGAGCCCCGTTACATTTTCGGCGCAGGGTTTCTAATAGACCAGTGAGCTATTACGCTTTCTTTAAAGGATGGCTGCTTCTAAGCCAACCTCCTGGTTGTTTTGGAATCCCCACATCCTTTCCCACTTAGCCACGATTTAGGGGCCTTAGCTGGTGGTCTGGGCTGTTTCCCTCTCGACAATGGACCTTAGCACCCACTGTCTGTCTGCCGGGCTATACTCCTGGGTATTCGGAGTTTGGTTAGGTTTGGTAAGGCTTTGGGCCCCCCTAGCCCATCCAGTGCTCTACCCCCCAGGGTAAACACCCGACGATCTACCTCAATAGATTTCGCGGAGAACCAGCTATCTCCGAGTTTGATTGGCCTTTCACCCCTAGCCACAGCTCATCCCCGACTTTTTCAACAGGCGTGGGTTCGGCCCTCCAGTGCGTGTTACCGCACCTTCAGCCTGGCCATGGCTAGATCACTCGGTTTCGGGTCTTCTGCCAGCAACTCAGTCGCCCTATTCAGACTCGCTTTCGCTACGCCTACACCTAACGGCTTAAGCTCGCTGCAAACAGAAACTCGCTGACCCATTATACAAAAGGTACGCCGTCACCCCATAAGAGGCTCCGACTGCTTGTAGGCGTCCGGTTTCAGGTCTCTTTCACTCCCCTTATCGGGGTGCTTTTCACCTTTCCCTCACGGTACTTGTTCGCTATCGGTCACTAAGGAGTATTTAGGCTTGGAGGGTGGTCCCCCCATGTTCAGACAGGGTTTCACGTGCCCCGCCCTACTCGAATCCTCACCAAGACACTACGCATACGGGGCTATCACCCATTCTTGCCGGACTTTCCAGACCGTTCTGCTTCTTCTTGGTAAGGCATTGGCCTGCTCCGCGTTCGCTCGCCACTACTAGCGGAATCTCTGTTGATGTCTTTTCCTCCAGGTACTGAGATGTTTCAGTTCCCCGGGTTTGCCTCATGCACCTATGTATTCAGTACATGATCCTCTTGCGAGGGGGTTGCCCCA
>NZ_BEWN01000008.1 GCF_002723955.1 Gluconobacter frateurii | reverse complement strand
TAATATTAGTAACTTATTACACAAGGAGAATTTAATGACAGAACAAGAAAAGATACTAAAAGATTATCAAGAAGAATTTGCTAAAACAACAGTTGATGATTTTCTACCGTTTGAACATAACGGTAAAACATATGACCATTTTGAAATGAGATACCCATCATATTCTGAACTAGAAGCCCATCCAGACATTATGAGTGACAACCCAAACAAAGCAAGATCGGCAACTGTTAAGCTTGCTAAGTTGTGTGTTAAAAATGTTGAAAAGAAAACTGATATAGATGCTTTTCCATCTTATGCAGTTCTTGCAATGGCTGCGTGGGTGGGAAAGCACATAGTCTAATCAGTCAAGACAGAGATTTTGAAAAGATTAGACTATTCCGATTTACAATTATGAAGCTTACACAAATATTGAATTGGCCGAACAAAGCTTTTCAAGACCCATATTCATTATTCAATGTACCATTAGATGAATTAGTTTTATGGTATTATCATGCAGTAAACGAAAAAAACCCTGTTAGCAAATTCTAACAGGGTTTTCCTTTATCATCTGGAAATAGAAATGTGAGGGTAGTTATAAAGGAGTAGAAACTAACTACCCTCACATTTCTATTTATCGTTTGCGAAAATAGCGACCTAAGATATTTTTGTTTAGGTACTCATATTCTCCATTATCATTCAAAGCTGAAAGAACACGTCTATCAACCTGTTCCTGTAATTCAGCAAAGTTTGTTTCTGAACGAGTAGGATGAATTGAGAGGATTTCGAAAGCGTAGTTATCTTTCCCGTTTGAAGCTATGGCGCTCGTTAAATCCTTTGATGATCCTGAATAAGAGCGCCAGTTAGATTCAACTCGCAAATGCTTCTTGCGTATTTTGTTTGGTACTTTTTGTGTCCTTTTGGACCAAACATACTTCCTACCAACATACTTCTCACCAGTTAAGGTGTTTGTAATCAGATAAACAAACCCTTCTGATGCTAGAATTTCGTCTTCTGTAAATTCGCTTTTCCAATGTCCATTAAAGTGTAATTTCGCCATCAAACAATTGTTGTTCCTTTCTTCTTCTATTTGTTAATCCATCACATACAGCACCGTTCACATGGTTCCATAATGGGAACTGTTGTGATGCTTTTGTTAGATCATTCTCGTTTATGAGTTTTAACATCGTGCTTTGTTTAAATGCTGATATTCCAATGTTGTAAACAAAAGAACACAAAGCAACATATTGATTGTCGTTTAGTTTAATATCAGAACCAATAAGTTCTTGTATGTCTTCTAATATGAAGTTTATGTTGCTGTTTAGCTGGATATGACAATTATCTAAAGTTAAGTCTGCTGGATAATGTTCTGTGACAGGTTTGCCTTTGTAATAGGTGAAACCAACACCACAAGTCCAAACACCACCAGAGTCTTTATATGGCTTCAAAACACAACCTTCTACCTCAAATAAGAAATCATTAGTCCCTTCTAAGATCGCTGAAATCTCCATCATCATCACCTTCTTTCTCTATATCAAATTTCTTTCTGTTATTTTTTCTGTCCCAATCTGAAAGACTAAACCTGTTATAATAAGCGATTAACATTCTTGATGTATCAGCCATTATCTTATGTGCAGGGTTGCTTTTCATAAGAAGCTTTCCGTTATTATCCGTGCTTTCATATAAGATTCCATCCTTATCAATCGAATCAATGGCAAGGCTCATATGTTCTTGCAGAACAATAAACTGTTCAAAAGCAGCAGAATCTTTAGGTTCCGGCTCATAATCATCAAAAATCATTGGATACCAATAATCCCATAAATCGCTTCTTGTTTGGTTTGATTTTATTAATGGTGTTTTCTCCATTTACATCTCCAAATAAATTATGTGTTTGTATTTAGAATATAAATATTATTCAAAGGAAAACATTAACAATAAGGGGATTTCAATGAAATTCAGTTTTAAATCAAAACATATGATTATGGCTGTTCTTTTCGCTGTTCTAAGCTGTGGTCTTAGTGCTTGTTCAGAAAAAGCAACTCAACAAACAGTTTATACAGCAGAATCAACATTAACAGTTCTAGAATCAGCAGCTTCTCAATATGTAGAAGGCGATTTTGGAACACCTGATACTGATGTAGTTGCTCAAATAAAAGCATACGATTCACAAGTCTATACAGCATTAGTGAACGTAAGGTCATCTGTTGAAGCTGGTGATTCAGTAGCAACAGTAGATAAGGTTGCTTTAACAACTGCCCTTGCAGCTTTTCAAGCATACTTAATCAAAGAAAACATCATAAAGAGCGAGGATATTAAATGAGCATTATAACAATCTTACCACAGGTAATTTCTGTAATATCAGCGGTAGTAGCCGATTTACCAACATTAATAACAATCCTTGAAAAGCTAATCGCTATTTTCAAAGAAGACAGAGTACCAACAGCAGATGAATGGAAATCCATAGATGCTTTGGTTGATGCGTCACACGCAAAACTACAAGGAGAATAACCAAAACAAAAGGAGATCAACACGAGGAAAAAATGGATAAAATTACCGAATACACAAAACTAATCATAACATGTGCGGCCGTCTTAATTGGATTCACCAATCTTGTTATTTTCCCAATAATTGATCTTTTCGATCCAGACGCAAATTTAATTAAAACGATAGTTCCAATTGCTGTTGAGATAATCAAAGCATTTGTACAATAAAGGAGATTTAAATGAAACAACAGATATTAGCAGGTTTGACAATAACAGCGCCAATATCAACACCACTATTCCTTATTGGATGTGGTGTTGGTGTTTGCTTGTCCGCCTCATTGGGTTTTGCATTAGGGGGTATTGTTTACATGCTAATATTTGCAGGAGTTACTAAATGAATTTTATACAAAAAGCACTAAACCTAAAAACTAAAGCATCTGTTATTCCAGAAGTACCAATCACAACCGGCCTACCTTTTATGATGGGCGGCGGATTATCAGCAACAGGTATCACGGTAAACTACAGAACAGCCCTTCAACATAACGCCGTTTATACCTGCGTAAGAACACTCACATCTGACATAGCTAAGATACCATTAACTCTTGAGCAGTTTGTTGATGGTGGCTGGCAGAAGGCTACAAACCATCCTTTATGTTCCCTCCTATCAGTCCCTAACGAACGCCTCGTGATGTTCGAGTTCTTGGAAGAAGTTATTAAATCCGTGCTTCTAACGGGTGATGCGTTTGTTGTTGTCATAAGAGACAGGCAAGGCAACCCAATCAGACTAATCCCAATCAGACCAGGTACCGCATCAGTCGTTGAAGACCCGAAAGATGGTGAACTTTTTTACAAGGTCACTGACAATCAACTGATTCCGTTAAAAACATCCGTATCGAGTGAGACAGGACCAACTAGAACCATCTTTCATTCCGACATGATCCGCACAAGGAACTTGTCTTTTGATGGTGGGATATACGGCCAAAGCCTCATTCAGATTGCCAGTGAAGCGTTTGGCTTGTCCTTAGCTACACAGGAAACAGCCGCAAGAGCCTTCAAGAACGGCGCCAACATAAACGGCTATTTCACTTCAAACGGCTCAACAGGACGCGAACAACAGCTTTCAAACAAAGAAGAACTAACTAGGGCTATTTCTTCTATTGTTAATACCGCTCAACCAGCAATCATTAACGGCTTAGATTGGGTTCCAATGAATAATTCTGTTGAGCAATTACAGCTTACAGAAGCTAGAAAACAAACCGTCATTGAAGTTGCTCAAATGTTCAGAATACCTTTGTACAAGTTAGGACAAAGTGACGGTGAAAAAGCAGCTAACATATCCGAACAAGAACAATCTTATATAACCAACACACTCATTCAATATACCAGACCTCTTGAACAACATATGGATAGAGTTTTGTTGAATGATAATGAGAAAGCTTTTTTCAGATTTAAGTTTGATTTCAGCAAGCAAGCTGAACCAGATGAAAAGGTACGCGGTTCTTATTATAAAGATGCCCTTACTAACGGATGGATGACACCCAATGAAATTAGGAAAAGAGAAGAATTGCCACCATCAACACAAGATGGTGCTGATGAATTACGCTTCCCACTCAATACAGGAGTTATTGGAAGCCAAGAACCAGAAGACTATGACGGAGTAACGAATGAAGAAAACTAAACATTTAAATATAAAGGAGTTTGTAAGCTTAGATAAAGATCAAAGAGAAGACGTTTTAGTAACAAAAGACGTTTCTATAAAACTAGAAGATGTTGATTCTGAATCACGAACAGCATCGTTTATTATCACAACAGGTACTCCTGATACATCTGCTGATGTTGTTGTTCCTGATGGTGTTGATTTCACTTTCTTTGATAAAAACCCGGTTGTTCTCTGGCAACATAACAGAGATGAATTGCCTGTTGGAAAGTGCATTTCTCACAAGAAAATATCAAATGGTCATATAGCAACCGTTGAATTTGCACCGTCTGAAATGAATCCAAAAGCTGAACAGATTTTTCAGCTTGTTAAATCAGGTTTCTTATCAGCCGTATCAGTAGGCTTCATTCCTACAGATTTAGAACCAAATTCTTATGGTGGATATACAATAAACAATTGTTTTCTCTTTGAGTTTTCAATTGTGACAGTTCCAGCAAATCCAGAATGCTTAATTGTTGAACAAACAAAACCTAAAAGCAAAAGCATGTCTAACAAAATGGCGAAAGCTAAGATGCTAATTAAATTATATAAATAAAATATACTGAAACTAATAAGAGGTAGAATATGAATAAAAAGATTGAAGAACTTTTAGCTAGAAAGGCAATTCTTACTAAAGAAGTAGAAGATAAGATCGAGACTTTTGATGTTGATGCAGAAGATGCAGACACAGTTGAACAAGAGATCGACGATAAAACAGAAGAAGTTAAATCCATAGATGCCAAGATCGAAACCATTAAGAAAATGGAAGAGATTAAGAGATTTAACAAAGAACTTAAAGCTAAAGAAGCCGTAGAAGATTCTGATGATGAGAAAGATAACGATTCAGAAGAAAAGGACGAGGATGAAATTTTAGAGGAAAAAACAAAATATATGAACTCATTTAATATCAACAAAGGTATTTCTAGCCTAAACCTTCCAAAAGGTTCACAAGGCATTACAAACGAAATCATCAAAACAATAGCTAAGAACTATAGTGCCGAAGCTGCATCTAACATGATTAGAAATGAAGCTGGTAGCAAAAGTTCTGCTGATTTAATTGTTAAGACTGCTCTTACAACTTCACAACCAACTGTAGCACCAGATGTAATAAATGAAACTGTCTCTCTTTTGACTGCTGATTGCGTTGTTCGTAAAGTGGCAAGAACAGTTTCTATGCCAATGAACAACCTTACATATCCAAGATTGAGACTAGGTGCTTCTGCTTCATGGATTGGTGAAGGCACAAACTTTGTTCCATCAGCACAAGATTTCGATACCATCAACTTTGTTGGTAAGAAACTTACTGGCTTCACATATACAACTCTTGAATTTAATAACTTCTCTTTAAGTGATGCTGTTGCTCACGTTGTATCTGATTTACAAAATCAGGTTGCTCTTGCAGAAGATAGAACATTCATCATGGGTTCAACTGCTGGCGCATTAGCACCATCATATTCCCTAGTTGGTAACGCTGGAACAACTATCACATCAACTGGTGCTGATTCCGTTTCTGTTGCTGCTGATTTAGGTAACATTAAATCCGCTCTACAAACTAAGTTTGTAGACATTTCTAGAGGTGTTGTTTTCGGTTCCCCTGCTATTTTCAACTCATTGGAAAACCTACAAACATCTTTCGGTGTATATCCTTTCCGTGAAGAAATCAGAATGGGTAAACTAAACGGCTTCACCATTGCATCAACTGCACAGATTCCAACTGATGTTGATACTTCTGCTGCTAAAGATGGTTCTGCAAAGAACGGTTCACCTTTGATTTTCGTTGCTCCACAACACTTAATCATCGCTGATGCTATGAAATATGAAATTCGCTCAACTGATGTTGGCTCTTGGAACGATAACGGAACTCAAATCAACGCTTTCTCGGAAGATTTGATTGCTTACAAACTAGCTAACTGGGTTGATTTCGGTGTTCAACATGAGGCTGCTGTAGCAGTTCTAAACACTGTAGGTTGGACCACAATGAATGTTGATGGTGGATGGCAACTTGTAGAAACCGCTCAAACAGGTGGTAACTCTGCTTCTGCTTCAAAAGGCAAAGGCGCATAAACTACAAAGTAACTACATACAACAAAGCCCTTGCGGAGAAATTCGCAAGGGCTTTTTGTTTTCGTGCTAGACATATGTATAGGGTTTTGCTACATAGGATTCACGCTGTTTCCGAAAACCAGCGCAACCAGATGACGAACAAGTTCCCAACCGGACACGAAACCCCTTCCCCATGACAAACACTGCATCAATTTCCCAAATCAACCTCCGCCTAGAAACCGAACTGAAGGATAAGATTTATGCGACCTTGAAAGCACTTGGAACCACGCCTTCCGAGGCAATAAGGGATTACTTTGAGCATATTGTAAAAGTGCAAAAAGTCCCCTTCAAGCGGCACGTAGTTTCTGATGAAGATATGGAATTGCTTGCTATTGCAAAAGAACGTCTTGAGACCATGACGGAATCAGACATTATTAAAGATGTTAATCTCGATGATTTACTCGCTAGGCATCCACAAGCAAGCCGCAAAAGAGTTGCTTGAAATTGATCTTACTTTAGCAATACAACTTAAAAAGAAAATTGATAAGATCAGAGAAAACCCACATATCAAAGCTAACAAGCTTAAAGATATGCCCAACTGCTATAAGATTAAACTAAGAGCCGCTGGATTAAGAGGCGTCTATCAGGTTAATGACCAAACAGTCACTGTTCTTCTTGTAGCAGTTGGCAAACGCGATAAATCAGAAGTTTACGAACAAGCGAAAAAACGCATCTGACCAACAAGGGGGCTTAAAGCCCCCTTTTTCATGCGATACCTGTAATTATCCCATTAGTAACCGTAACTGTTTTCCCATCTTGTGATGTGAAAGAACCGGAAACACCAACGGAACTGTTTGTATATATGTTTCCAGTTACCGAAAAATCACCTAAAACTTTAATTCGTGAATTTGTTGCATCATATGAAAACCACGTTGATTTTGCCGTACCAACACCAAACAAAAACCCATTAGTTCCAGATATTTGAAAGTTACCTTTCATAAGAATGTCGCTATTAAGCGTGGTAGTACCTGTAACATTTATTGTATCTGTTTTTATACCACCTATGACAGCAATACCAGAACCTCCAAATTTAGCATCTCTTACCACACCACTATCAGGATCAGTGAATGAGCTTTTACAGAAGTGTGATTCACCTACTGATGTAATTGAACCACATGATAAAGCGCCAGTAGATAAGCTTCCAGATAAAGACCCACCTGTTAATGGAAGGTATTTAGAAAGATCAGAAGAATTAGCAGGTGTGAAACCTAATGCTGATGTAACAGAAGAACTTGTAACTGTTGCGTCTGTTCCTGCTGGTCCTTGTGGCCCTGTGGCTCCCGTCGCACCAGTTGCGCCTGTCGCACCTTGCGGACCTGTAGCGCCAGTTGCGCCTTGTGGTCCTGTATTTCCTTGAACGCCTTGCGCCCCTGTATCGCCTTTAGGGCCTTGTTCACCTACTAGCGATGAAAGCCAGTCAGCTTCCGTTCCTGAATAGCCATTATCAACGGCGACTTGATAAGCACTTTCGCCAGCCGGCCCTTGTTCACCTTGAATGCCTTGTGAACCTGTAGCACCAGTTGGGCCAGCATCACCTTTAGATCCTTGTGAGCCTGTGGCTCCTACTGGTCCTTGTGCGCCTTGCGCGCCTGTATCGCCTTTAGGCCCTTGGATGCCTTGAATGCCTTGTGGTCCCTGTAGCGAAGCAAGCCATTCATTTTCTGTACCTGAATAGCCGTTCGCAACTGCTACTTGATAGGCGTCCTGGCCTTGTGGTCCTGTGTTTCCTTGTGCGCCTTGTGGTCCAATATCGCCCTTTGGTCCTTGTGCGCCTGTGTCGCCTTTTAAGGAAGCAATCCAAGAAGAAGCATCCCCATCAAACCCATTAGCAACAGCTATTTCATAAGCACTTGCGCCTTGTGGTGCCTCAAATTCTGTCCAATTGGCTGAATCAGCATTTGGCGCTGTTGTGGAAACAAATGATGTTGTTCCTGAGTAGATGAACAGTGAATTTATTGATGGATAATCTGTTGAAGGAGACCATACATAATCCCCTTCTGAATAAGTTGTTCCGCTAGTCCATTGGCCTTTGGGATTTAAGCCAGTTCCAGCTTCACCTTGTACTCCCTGTAAACCCGTATTTCCTTGTGGTCCCGGCTCACCTTGGATGCCTTGTGGCCCAGCTTCACCTTGAATGCCTTGTGGTCCTTGTAGAGAAGCAAGCCAATCAGTTTCTGTTCCTGAATAGCCGTCTTTCGTAGCAACTTGATAAGCTGAAATGCCTTGTGGCCCAATTTCACCTTGCGGACCTTGAACGCCTTGTTCACCGACTGGGCCAGTATTTCCAACAGGGCCTTGTTCACCTTGTGGTCCAATATCGCCCTTTGGTCCTTGCTCACCGGCTGGTCCGGTTGCTCCTACGGGACCAACCTCACCTTGCGGGCCTTGGATACCTTGAGGGCCAGTTGTGCCTTGTGGACCTTGAACGCCTTGATTTCCAGTATCGCCTTTAGGACCAGTGTTACCGACAGGGCCTTGTATTCCAGTATCACCTTTAGGACCGATCGGTCCTTGAACGCCTTGGATGCCTTGCGGACCTGTATCACCAGTTGGGCCAACAGGCCCAATGTCGCCTTTAGGGCCAATTGGTCCCTGAACACCTTGATTTCCTGTGTCGCCTTTTGGTCCTTGTGCGCCATTTGCTCCGGCTGGTCCTGCTGGCCCAAGAACGAGTGGTGGGTTAGTTTCAATAAGATTGCTATCGACAATATAAAGCGTAAGTTTTTGGGTTATTTTATTTCCTGCGCTATCACTAACAACAACATCAATAAGATATGTTGTTTGGTCAGTACCACCTGAAACAACAAAAGAAATAACTGTCCCATCAAATGATGTTTGAGATATAGCAATATCACTTGATTCTGAGTTTATATAGCAGTTTGTTATATCTGAGCATATGTTTCTGAAATCAACAAAGTAGGTTAATACGTCAGAACTATATTTTGATTTAATATCTAAAATTTGTGCGAAGTCATTATAATTTCTAGGTATTATCGTTAATCTTGATTGGTTTATATCCATATGTTTCTCCAATTAGTTTCAATTTGGGGCTGATGTAGGTGAGCCTTTATCTGTTGTTGTATGCGTATGTGTATGAACGCTTGTTCCTTGTGCCGTAACGTCACCATCTGATGTGATTGAGCCTTTGACATGTAAGTTTCCATTTATCGTTACGTCTTTATCAATTTGTACATTTCCGGTTATCTCAATGTTCCCATCTGTTATAATCATTTGGGTATTTGAACCGATAAAGACAGTTATCGTCTTATGACCTGTTATATTGATTGCTTGGTTTTGTTTTAGTTGTATTCCTTGTCCTTGGTAATCATGTAAGGCAACTTCACCAGCAATTAAATCTTGTGGTTGGTATCTTTCGTCATGAGACGCAATAATAGCGTTGTTTGTGTTCGATCCAGCCATACCAAGAACAATTGATTTAGACCCAGCTAACGGTACAGAACAAAATCCGTAATGTTGAACATGAGGATGATTTTGAATAACTTGATTTGAAAAGCTTGAATTTTGTGTGACGTATATTTTTTGGTTAGGATCAAACTTTGTATGAGTTATTGTTGTTCCTGATTTTACAATCTGAATAACTTGGTTTTGTAAGCTCTTTATATGATCCCCTGATAAGTGTGAATAATTATATTCTGAACTCATTTAGAACTGTTCTCCTTTGCGTTAGGTGGTGGTGTATCTGAGATATTAAGCCTTTGGTTTTTGTCTGTTGAGGTTGTTGATTGTCCGTTATTCGTTGAATCTTCTGGAATATCAACATTGTTAGTTCCTGCTATCATTGGTGTAATTACGATTGGTTCAGGTGTTAACGCTTCTCTTCTTATGAACACCAAATCAGTCATCTTTCCTGAGTCTCTTGATTCATAGAAATTTACTGATTGGACAACAAAATCACCTTGTATTTTTGGTTTTGTAAGACTGAAACCAAAACACTCATTTGGCTTCCAAAGCTTTTTTGTTATTGGGTTTATGAATCCTGTTGCTGTTATGGATATTGTTTGGGATGCTCCCCAATTCTTATTTGCCATATATTGAAGCAATGTTTTCTGAAATTCTATCAAACCATTTACATTTCCATCTGTTGGATAAGCAGCAGTTGAAACAATGGTCAGTGTTTTTCCGGGTGGTAATTCATTTGGTTGCGGATCATTCACCGGACTAACTGGAATAAGAGAATTATCAATTCCAGCAGGGCCACCATAAGCATTAACAACAACTGAATAAGTTCTGTATCTTCCTAAAGTTGTTTGAAACCATTCAATTTTCTCAAAGAGTTGAGCAACAACATCATCATTAAATGTATTGATCTTTTTGTTTGTCATATCCCATTCTTGAACACCATCACTATCAGTACCAACATATGTATTTCCGTTTACATCATGTGTTGAGTCTTCAAGGCTTTCTTTGCTTGCAACATCAGCAATAACCATTCTTCCATATTCGTCATCATAAAGAAGCTTGCCTTCATATTGACAAAGCGTAGAAACATAATCGAAAGGCTTTGTTGTAAGATCAATTTGACCAATCAAACCGAATTTGAATTTTACTGAACCATCTGTTTTATCAACAACCTTAATTCCTCTTCCGTTGAACATATAATTAGCAACATCGCTAAGATTGGAAGTTGAATCAGGAGACCATCCAGAAGGTTTATCTGTGGTACAGTCAACGATAGGACTGACAATTGATCTTCCTGAAATGCTTAATATATGTTCGCCATGAGAATATGATTCAACTGCATTTTCTATATAACCAGTTAGAACCTTTTGCTTCATAAGGTATATCTCTACCTTCTGTCCTTTCACAAGAAGACCAGAAGAGTTTATAGAATCTTCATCAACATCAGTTGAAAAGAAATCCAAAGCATCACCTGTTTCTCCGTCCTTTAATCCGTATGACATGTTAAATGTCATAGGGCATAAATCTATTGCTTTGCTTATGGAAACGTTTTCAAATCTGCTAACAATCTTATTATCAACATAAACAGTAACATCATCTGTTGGTGGAGTTCTGTTTAGCTTTGTACCAATTACCGTTACGGTTGTCTCAGCCATTAATTTCTATCCTCTATTAAATACTTTGTACGAGTATTTAATTAAAGCGAGGTATTATGAAATTAATAGACACACCTAATAATCAATTTGAAGACCAAGACCCAAAAACATTAACGCCAGGAACACCAATTCCAGCTTCAACAATGAACGCATTACAAGATGAAATAGCTAATGTTATTACTGGTTATGGTTTTACTATTGATTCAAGCAATAATTCACAAATGAAAGAGGCTTTGGAAAGCCATTATGCCCCTTTGGTTTCAGCCGGATTATCAGGCATCCCAACAACATCAAATCCAGATGGTACGGTTAAAAACCAAATTGCCACTGTTGATTATGTTGACCAAAAGGCTTTGTCCTCAACCGTAGGATTCACTCCCGTTCAACAAAATGGAGGAACAGGGCAGAGTTCTAACAAGCTTTATATGGGATGGGCGACGGATGGCTCAGGTGTCACCGTTCAAGTCGATAGCACTTCTATGGGTCCAATCGTTTTTCAGGAAATTGATAGTTCAACTGCGGGCGTTTCAAAGATTGGTTACAACACATCATTAGGTCAAATGTGTTTTTATGAAACCAAAAATAAAGCGTGGCACTTTTTATATTCAGTAGCAGATATTAACGCTAAAAGCTTCATTCCATCAACAGTGACAGGTAACAACGAACAGATTACAAACATCATCTGGAATGAATCTTCTAATCTTCCAGCTTACTATTATGGACCTAACAACTCTGTATCTTATTCAGCAACGACTGATTGGGTTTCTAACGGATTTGCTGCCCTTAATGGCAATCCAACATTCAACACAGCTTACATTACAACAGCACCAAGTGTATCTGATTCAGGCAATCTGGTCCCTAATACGTGGTGGGTAAATGCTCAGGGCTATGCAAAAACCTCTTGGGTAACTGCAAACTACATCACCGGCACATACGCAAATTCCACCTATGTAAGTGGCGTTGCTTCTGGATCAAATGTCAGCATATCGAACATTCAGGCTGTAAATTACTCAGGCTCAGATAACAGTTCTGCATATATCCAAGTAGCTACGCCTGATGGTGCAATTGCTCTGCCAACGGCATCAAACATATCATCACAGCTTACCTCATATGCACAGCCAAAAGGCTCATATGTTGATGCAGGCACATATTCCACTGATTTCAATTCAGCAGATAGTAGAATTTTGTTTTCTGCATATGGAAAAATGATTCAGTTTGAAAATGTGGGTGCAGTTGCATCAGGAACTAGAATCAACTTTCCTAGATCATTCTCAGATACACCAATTGTTACAGCAGTACCTACAACAGCAGTAGATCAAAACTCACACGCTTATTCCGTCGATAGTACTGGTTTTTATATCTACAGAAATGCTGGTGGAACAATCCAATTTAACTACATTGCAATAGGAAACAGATAATATGACAGATACACTTGATATTAAAACAGCTTATCCAAACAGATATTATGCGTCATATGACACAACAGCTACTCAACCAACAACCGTAACAGGATGGTATGATGTATGGGATATGTCTGACACTTCAAATGTTCCGGCTGTCTCAGATATGATTCCAGTGACAGCAGAACAATGGAACGACGTAAGCTTTCATATTGGATACGGAAAGGGCGTAAAAGATGGACAGATCATTGATTACGTCCCGCCTGTTCCTCTTACTGTTCAAGCATCATACGCATTGGATGCGGCTAGAACGTTCGTACAGAACGATTTCATCTTGTTAGGTGAAACACCATCACAGGAATGGATTGATTATCAGAAGGCTTTGATAGCTGTTGTGAACGGAACATCCACAACGCTACCTACAGCACCCCAGGCTTAATTCTTCTGGCTGTCTTGGATGCCGATCATGGCGCGTTGGCGTGCAGCTTCATATGCTGATCCTGTGTATGTTTCAATTACTTCGATAAAAAGTTTTTTGGCTTGTACAGGGCACTTATGGTCAAGAACATACTGTGCATATTTGTTCTGAAACATCGCAAATGCCATTCTTGTTTCGAAACTTGTACCTGAAAAATCCTTGGGATTATTATTCAAAATAATAGGTGTACAAAGCATTTTTTCTATTGATGCGCCTTTGATATAATCGTCACAGCTTTTGATGTTCTTCAAATCTTCTATTGGGCATACTTCGTCAGCAAAAGCAGTTGATGAAAAGCCCACGCAAGCTATAGCAACAGCTAGAAATCTAATTTTCATAAAACCTCAAAGCATAAAAAAAGGCAGGGAAATTATCCCTGCCTTTTTTGTTTAATCTTTTGAAAGCTTATTCGGAAGCTTCTTGAGCGGCAGCAGCAGCATCAGCTTCTTTCTTAGCTTTGTTCTTTGCGCGAGAAGTTGCGCGTTCAGCCATCATCTCGTTAGCGGCTTTGTTGATGATTTCATCAAGTTCGCCTGTCTTTGCAACCGTAATCAGGCCGCCAAAGAACTTCACCAGATCCGTATAATTCCGGCCAACGTGCAAAGCTTCCGTTTCTTCTGTCTGGTCAGGAAGAAGCTTAAGCTTCTTCACGGAATAGCGAATGAAGGTGCTGGCCTTGCCATCCTTCACACGATACCAGCGGCGGCCCTTTGGCTCTTCGCCTTCCTGTTCCAAATCCCACTTCACAAGTTCAAGCTGGCTTTCAACAGCTTTAATAAAGTTTTGTGTTGGGGAAAGTCTGTTTGGATTAACAACAGCAGACAGAACTTCTTTGTTAGAAACAGGCTTTACGCTTTTAAGAAGTGCTTCAAGTTTCATTTCATGTTCGCCTTTCGCTTGTGAACAAAACCTTTTTAGCACCTGCCAACGCAACGTCAACCATTAAATACCATATTAGATGGTTTTAATTGGAGATTTTATATGGCGTTTTTAAGCCCTACATACCAAGACATATTACAAACAAACATCAATGAAGTTACATACACACTTACGAACGGACAAGTTCCCCTTGCTAACTCAGTTATAAGAACGGTTATGCAAGCGAACAGTAAGGTTCAATGGCTACAATATGCTTTTCTTCAAAAAGTCGCACTTCAAGCAACCCCTGCAACATCAACAGGAATATACCTAGATTATTGGGGTTCTTTGAAGGGTATCACTAGGAAAGCATCATCAACCGCAACATCACAAGTAACATTCACAGGAACATCAGGCGTTTCAATTCCTGCATCGTCAGTTCTGATTGCTCAGAATGGTGAAACTTACACAACTGATAATCTTGTTTTGGTTGGTAGCAGCGTTGGTATAACAGCAGTTTCAGCCGGGACAGAAGGCAACCAGCTTTCAAACATCACTTTAACATTGCAAACACCAATTGCAGGTGTTGATTCAACAATCGTTTTAACAAACGCCATAACGAACGGCTCTGATGTTGAAACTGATGATTTATACCGTGTGAGAGTGCTTCAAGCATATTCAACACAAGCTACAGGTGATTCCAGACAGGAACATATCAATTGGGCTTTGGCGGTTCCGTCTGTCACAGCCGCTTGGGTGCCTTCTGCTCCACTGGTAGGAACGCAATGTGTAATTTACGTCATGCTGGATCGAACAAATTCGTTCTTAGGTTATCCGCAAGGTACTGACGGAACAGCTACAGCGGAAACGCGCTATACAACCGCAACAGGCGATCAACTAAGCGTTGCAAACGCTATGTATGATGAAAAACCGTACACTGAAATTCAGATAATAACCGCCCCTGTAAGAAATGATATTGGTTTTGAAATATCAGGTCTAGCTTCCGCATCAGCAGCAGTACAAGCATCAGTTAAAACAGCAATTCAAACCTTGTTCCATGCACAAGGTACGCCTTTAGGTACTGATATAACAATTGCCGCCATTTCAGAAGCTATTTCACAAACTGTAGGTGGAACTGACTTTACCATAACATCACCTACAACTGATATTAAACTTAATATTGGCGATCTTCCAGAAGTAGGAACAGTGACATTCTCATAAGGAGTAACTATGCAATCATATACAAGAGAAGAATATACAAACGCTTATCTAAGCCTACTTCCACCCGGAAAAGCATTTAATAGAAATTCAGATTCAAATTTTTATAAGCTTGCTTATTCTATGATGGGTCAAACAAAGGATGTTGATGATGCAGCCTTAAGTTTGATTGATGATATTCATCCTTCAACAACAACAAACTTTCTTACTGAATGGCAATCCTCACTAGGACTGCCAGACAAATGTGTGACTTATGGAAGTTCTTTTGAAGATCAAAGATCACAAGTTGTATCCAGATTAACATTTACAGGAGGCTCAACAAAAGCATTCTTAGAACAGTTTTGTGAGGGGCTTGGATACACAGTTGAAGTTCAGGAATGGGGAGAAGCTATTTGTGGTGTTAGTGTTTGTAACTCACAGGCTTGTGGTCCTGTAGATCATTCAAACGAATCTGTAATAACAATTAACATAACAAACGGAAAAGACCCTTCTCTTTTGTTATGTGAAATCAATCCATTTATACCACCG
>NZ_BEWN01000007.1 GCF_002723955.1 Gluconobacter frateurii | reverse complement strand
CTGATACTAAAGTATGGAAACTTAAAATAGATCGCTTTTTCGTAAAATTAATATTGATGGTGTTTTAATCATCATGTATAAATAAACATATAACATTTCGTGTTATGCTTTCATTTATGTTTTTTACGAGAAAAAGCCGGTTAGTTTCCATACACTAACCGGCTTTTTTATGTCTAAAACGTAAATAAATGAAATCAACATGGAGTAATATATGAAGAGACAAATTAGAAAACAAGGAATAGCTAGATTAGATACTAATGTTTTTAATGATACCGTTGTAAGATCAAATGAAGATACTATGCTATCTAGCTTTTATGACTACCTATCAACAAAAATTTTTGAAGTTGAAGGAACGTCACGATATTATTTCTGGAATGAAAACAAAAACAGGAATGAAGAAGTAAGCGGTCTTCAACCCCTTATAAGAAAAGCAACATATATTTTTGCTAACAATAAAAATCATATGGTTGATGGCTTAGAAATACCTGCGAATGTAATTAGTAATTATTGCTTATCACCAATTATGACTGTTAAAAGCGATATGAAATTACCTCTGGCTGGACCAGTAGCAAAATACGAGGGGTCATATTTTATAAATTCTTTTGAAGATAGATCAATTGTACCAGAAGATACAATATTGAATGATGATGATGAGTTCATTCTTAGTTCATATCTACCACTTCTTTGCCGTGGCAATTTTGGACTTGATTACGATATAACATTAGACCAGTTCTTAGAAATTGTAATTGGTCATAGATACCAGAAAAATAGCAAAGAACATTTAATTGCTTATTTTTTCAACTGGATTGCTGGAATATATCAAAGACCAGGTATTTCTTATCCAACAGTACCTTGTTTTTTTGGTCGTGTTCAAGGTACTGGTAAAGGTTTTATGGTTAGTATAATTGATAAAATTCTAGGTAATTGTGTACCAAATTATAGCCAAGAAAAGACGGATAGCAAATTCAACAACATAACTGATGGTAAGTTGTTAATTGTTTATAACGAAGTTGATAAAAGTAAGAATTTTTACAACAATATCATTAAATCTGAAAATTCAGAAGAAACCAGAATTGTTGAAGGAAAAGGTAAAGACTCCAAAAAAGTTATCAACATAACAAATAGTATTTTATGCTCAAACAAGCTTGCTCCTTTTAGCATAGACCAAGGAGACAGAAGACTTGTTATAATTCAAACTATGAGCGTCAGTGATAGCGAAATTCAAAAGTTTAAAGAAAATATGATTAAAACCATAGAAATTTTAGGTGGAGATAGTAACGCATCAATTAACATAGCAAATTCGCTTGTTAAAATTATAGCATGTTGCCCAATTGAAAAATCACAATCTGATTTTTATCAAGCAATTAGAACATCAGCCAAAGAGCTTCTTGAAGAGTCATATAAGGCACCTATTGATAGATTTTTTGCTGACAGTGAAGTAGATTTTTTCAACATAAAAGATACTAAATCAGTAGCAAAAAGAACATCAATAAAAACACTAGAAGAATTGTATTCAAAATGGTCTATTAATAATGATGAAGAATCTGGTTTGAGTAATGTTAATTCGAAATACGGAAAAACAAAAAGCAGCTTTAGACAAGACATAAAGGTTTTATCTCAAGAAAATAAAAACATAAAAACGGCAAATAAAGGGTATGAGTTTACTGATGATTTTTATGACTGGTTTATAGAAGAGAGATCAAATGTTGTTCCCTTCGAATCAAATCAACAAAGAGATAACGATACAACAAAGGCAATAAAAAATATTATAGGAAGATAATATGAATAAGTTTATTTTAATAAAAAACATTCAATGTGGATCATATGATAGCCCTAACTTCATATCAGAG
Source organism: Gluconobacter frateurii (assembly GCF_002723955.1). Classification (GTDB taxonomy): domain Bacteria; phylum Pseudomonadota; class Alphaproteobacteria; order Acetobacterales; family Acetobacteraceae; genus Gluconobacter; species Gluconobacter frateurii. The sequence continues at coordinate 18,106 of NZ_BEWN01000007.1, read as the reverse complement.
TTTGATTATTCTGATATGGAACAGTTAGCAAAAACAGTTATCAATTATGGAAAATGGGATGGTAAGACCAAAAAGGAAAACTTACCACTAATTGCTTTAACAACATTCAGAAACGAAATTAAAGCATCAAAAGCAAACCCAACAAACTTACTTGGATTAGATTTTGATGATGAAACAAATAAAATATCAGAAGTTTTAGAGTTTTTTAAAGATTATTCGTATTTTTTCTATACGTCACATTCACATACAGAACATCATCACAAGTTCAGAATTATCCTAGAGCTTGACTGTGAGATTAACGACAATTCAGAAGCAAGATTACTTTCTGATATAATAAAGAATAGACTATCAGAAAAAGGAATTTTAATTGATACGGCTTGCAAGGACATATCAAGAAGGTTTTTTATACCCTCACTTGATAAACAAGGAAATGATCCTGATATGCAGTTCAATATAGGAAATCAATATCAAGTAGGATCAGATTTAGAACTATCATTGATGGAAGAAATTAAAAAAGAGAAGTTACGAGAATTACAAGCACAACTTCAAAGAGACAAATTAAGATACGCACCACCAAAAAAAGATTTACGCGGTAAATGGAAGCAGGATGCAAAAGACAGATTCTTAGCTGATCGAAGCCACAACCAACTTATCAAATTGGTAGGCAATCTTAGAAAGAATGGCGATACGCAAGATGAAGTCATTTCTTGGATTATGCTGAACTATCCAAGCACCGGAGAAGACAGGCACGCTGAGGCTCTTAGAGCGTGGCGCTGGTATGATGGGAAGATTGCCTAATGAGAAATATCAATGATCTTAAAATCCTCCTCTACTCAGCGCAATTCAGACAGGCACCAACTATAAGACTACAAAGTCACTACCTACAAAAATTAATCAGCTTAGACCATGAGGTGAAAGACCTTATTGCTGACCCAGAGAACATAACAGAAGAAGAACTTTTTTATATAAAACTGAAAGATGTGATATAAACTATGTAGTTAATTATCAACATAACATAATTAAATAGATACAACATAAGATTAAAGGAGATTATTTAATTATGTTAGGTGATACAATTTTAGAAAGATTAAACAGATTAGAAATTAACGAAGAGATTAAAGATGGTTATGATGGTTTCGCTTATTGCGAACTATCAATAAATCTATCAGATATGATATTACATGAAACATCAGTTTTAAATGGTGATGTTGGTCTATTAATATCAGACACTAAAACGAACTATTCATATCTCTTAGAAAGCAATACAAACAATCTAAAAGAATTTACCGTAAAGAAGAGACTTGATTATAATTTTCGCACCAGAAACCATGATGTTTCAGATGTTATTTTCGCAAAAACATTAAATGGTGATTACGCAATAAGAGACCACGAAGATAATATTTGGTGCTTTGATAAAGACCACAATCTTATTGATCCTGAACAAAACTATGAAGAATTTGAACAGGCAATTTTATATATGAAATTAAAGGAGATGATATAATGACAGAAGAAGAACTCCATTATGTAATAGATAATGAATATCTAGAAGTAGAAACAAAGTACATGAACAATGATTTTATGATGTTCAAGCCAGAAATAGAAAAACTCTATGATGAAGCAATTCAACTTACACCATCCATAATAGATGACAACTATGTTTATGAGATAGAAAGCACAAAACCAAAACTAACAATGACTGTAACAATTAACCATCAAGAAAACTCATATACCATTCAGTTAGTTAGGGTATTCCCGAAGTTTTATTGTGGCACAACTGAAACATATATTGTTACTTACTATAAAGACCTAAATGATTGTCTAGTTTCATGGTCAACACATGATGGAGAATGTAGTGTTGATGAAAGAGAAGTATCATATGATCTTATGAAAAGAATGCAACAGATAGTTGGTGATAAGATATGACAGAAGAAGAAATGTTTTATCATGCGCTTACACATGATATGGAACTATATACTCAAGAACTTCACCAAACATATTGGGATTTAATATCAGCAGGAAAAAACGGAGAAGTAACTATAGATGAACAAAACATTGTATGTTCATATGATGATACACAAAAAACTTTCATGATTTTTTCACAATTTTCACCGCACTTTATTATACTAATGACAGGTATTGGTTCAAAACAAGTTAATTTTAGAATAGGTAATAATTCACTTTGTCCAAAAAACTTCTCAACAGAAGAAGTATCAAACATAAAATGTGAACTACAATATATAATAGAAAACGAACCAACTAAATAATTTTAACAAAACAATTAAAGGAGAAACAAAAATGAAAAACAAAATTTTATCAAAAGAATTAATTAATTTAATCAAAAACACAACAACACCATCAGTTAAAGCAGGTGTTTATTCAGGTGGATTAGAACAATTTGAAAATGTATCATCAACCTTTACTGTAGTATCAAATGAAGCTCAATCTAAAGTTGAATGTGAATTTCAAGGATCAAGAATTATTCTAAAGTTTGAATCAAAAGTAACTCCGTTCATACATGAAGTAAATGGTATTATTTCTACACCTAGAGAAGTAGCTTACATTGTCTTAGGTAAACACCCACTGGGAAATGGAGTTATATACATGCATCCAAACCATACAGATGAAGTAAAAGAAGAAATAAACATGTTAATTGCTACTTTATAATTAACAACAAAAACCCGGTAGGAATTATCTTACCGGGTTTTTTATTGAGCATTATTATAACAAAATAACAGATGGTCCTGATGAATCCATATTAGAACGCACTGCGAAACGCTCCAAAGCATTTATACAAGCTGCCACACCATCAATTTTATCTGCTGGTGAGCCTTCATCCTTACCAATTTTTATCAGTCCTGATCTGTTTACAACTGTACAATTCAGACAGTTCCAGATGAATATCTCATTATGAAAATGTATTCTCTTTTCAAGCATTAGCCTTTTAAAAAATTTTGATGCGTTGTTAAGTCCTCTCATATCTTGTTGGACATATCTTACAGCATCATCACCAAACTTATTCTGTAGTGATCCAGACATTTGCGTAGCATTATATCTATCGAAAGCATATTCTACGACATATTTTGAGTGCCATTCATTTTCAAGAATTGATTGAATTACATCATAATCAATAACTTGTCCGGGCATCAGTTCTAATAAGCCTTCATCATCCCATCTGTTATATCTTGGCTTTCTTCCTGAATTTATAACATCATCAGGTAAGAAATATCTTGGAAAGACATAATAGTGATACTTTTGGTCTTCTGGATTGAATTTCTCATACACATTTACTAACGCAGTCATATCTTCTGATTCAGATAAATCAACACCAATTATACAAGGAACATTAGCAAACTCTTTCTCAGAAACATCTAAATCATTACAAGAGCTTATTATATCGTGGTTTAGCCATTTATCGTTAGAATGATACCAAACATTCAAAAACTTTGTATAAACTTCTGGCCTTGTTTCAGCATAATGCCTTGTTCTTTCAATATCACCACTGAATTTTTCATGGTTGATTGAAGCCCACCAAGACGGATTTGCTTTAATCCATGTGTTCGGATCGTAGAAATCATCACCTTTATCAATCGTCCATATACAACCAAATGTCGTATCATCTATTCCAGCTTCACCTTTAAGAAGCTTCTTTATGTAGTTAGATTGTGAATATCCAAAGCCGTTATAATTCATACCGGCTGTTGTGATCCCAACCATCATTCCTTGGTTACGCTTGGCAGCACCAGAGTTCAGAACATCCCATATTTCAGATGTTGGATGAGCGTGAATTTCATCCACTAGAGCGCAATGAACATTCATCCCATCAAATGACTTTGAATCTTTTGACAAGGATACGAATGAACCGCCTTTGGCGCTTGTAGCTATTAGCGTTTCACGTTTCCTACGAACCTTGAGTGCCTTCATCAGCTTACGGTTCTTGAAATACTCCACCTGTCTGACAACGCTGTTAAACAGCAAGTTTGCTTGTTCTTTCTTTGTAGCTGCTACATACACTTGTGGATCCCATTCACCATCAAGCGTGAGCATGTAGAGGCCAAACAAGGCCATCATAGCGGACTTTCCAGAGCCTCTAGGACACTCCAGGTACGCAATGTTGTATTGGCGGAAACCTGCCTTCTGACCTGCCTTACGCTTCCATCCAAGAAGCATTGAGAAGACCCAGATTTGCCAGTCAGACAGGATGAAAGGCGTTCCGCCTAATGGTCCTGTTAAGTGCGAATTGTACCGACAGAACGCAAAGAAATACCAACCAGCTTCTGGATCAAAGAAGTAAGGACAGTCTGGATCATCAAACTTGTCCTGTTCCCTTTGAACTGCTGCTTTGACGTACTCGCACGCGGGTATAGTGCCATTTTGAACAGCACGCATATAAAACAAATAGTCTTCATTTTCTAAAAATTCGTCTTTTGTGACGGTCTTTAAATAGGCGTTTCTTTTATTAAATAAGTCTTGGTCTTCCTTTTTTGAGTATGTTTGTTTCGCCATTAACTCCCCTTGTATAAATATCTTTATAATATTGATATTTATTAGGAGTTATAAAAATGGCTAAAGTGAAATACAAAAAAGACTCAGGAACCTTTAAAGCTGGCGATGTAAGAACTGTTGAAAGTTCTGTTGCAAGATGCCTTAAAACAAAAGGTTTAGTTGATATTTTGGAGGATAAATCTAACGCTAAATTGGTAACAAAATAATATGGATTATAGATTAATTTTAGATACAGCTACAACATACACAGGTGATATTCTTGAACTATGTGACTTTGTAGGGTCTTTATCACCTGATAATGAGCCTATCATTCAAGCTTTGGCTGATAGTGCTACAGCCTTCACAGAAAAATATATCGGCCAACCACTCGGAAAACGACAACTAAGGGTCGTTTGTACCCGTGGTGAAACTGAGTTGATGGATACCTATTACAGACAGTTTTTGTCTGGTGGCTCCTTCACATACCTAAATTCTCAACAATGGCTTGAACTGCCTTGTTCTGCTGAATCCATTCAGAACATCTATCTTACGTCTTGGGGATCACAGGACTTAAGCCCGTTAGTGTCAGGTACAGATTATGATTATGATTTATGGTCAAGAAGACCACGAATAAGACTTTCATATAATCTGTTCATCAGTGACTTATTCAACAGCTACAGCAATTTAATAATTGATTTCACAGGTGGTCTTTATGAATCAGATGGATCAATTCCATCACCTGTAAACAATGCAATTAAGTTCTTAACAAAAAGAATGTTCGAAGAAAGAGGTGAAATACCATCAAACCTAATTGATAATGGTTATGTAACACTTTTATCAAATTACAGAATACCAGCTATCGTTGGTGGAAGGGTTTGATATGAGTTCAGCAAACAATCCAGCACCATTTCTTGATATAAAATCTGTTGTAAATCAACTTTCAGCAAACCAAGATTTATTTAAGTACATAACAGCCATATCTGATCCTAAGAAGTTTATTGACGAGATAAAACCTAGCGTTAATCAACTTCCTGCTGTTGGTATAACCATAGAGTTTGGAAGTGTAACAGATAATTTGCTTAACAATGCAGTTGCTCAGGTTTTTGAGATTGAAGTTTGTTTCACATCAGTTTTCAACACATCAATTGATATTTCAGGCGCATCATCCCAAACATCATATTGGAATGACGCCTTAAAAGCACTCATGAACTCCATATATAATTGGCAACCTTCAAAAGAAAGATATTTGAACGGTTTCCAATTAGAACGAACCGAAAGAATTGGCGCTTTATGTGACAATGCTTATGAGGTTTATTGTACCTATTTTGATATAAAAGTTCAAATTGATTATACTGACGGATACCTTACAGAAGGTCAGAAACTTCAAATTATTCAAACTCAATTAAATCAAAATAAAAACAAACAAACAACAACTATAAATATTCAGAACAAATAACATTTTTGGAGATTAATATATGAGTATATCAGGAATACCTAACTCATTTGGTCAACCGGGCGTATATGTAAATTTGACAATCAATGACGCAACATCATCAAGTGGACAATTTAATGTTCTCATTATTGGTCAAGCTGCTGCTGGTTCAAATTACGCGACAAATCCGGCCCTATACCCTGTAACAAGCCTTTCACAACTTGCAACTGACTTTGGTACAAGTTCTGATGTGTATAAAATTGCTAGTGCTTATACTAACATTGATAATACTACTCCGCTTTATGCTTTAAATTGCATCGCAGGTACAACAACACAAACAACATCAAACGGAACAATTGAAACAATAAACTCCGTCCTATCAACTACAACATCAAGTTCAGATATGGCTTCTAGTTCCGTAGCTGGTTCTGGTGGTTCTGGTTCAGGTGCAACTTTCGCCGTCACATCATCCACAAACGATGACAAGACTGCTTTCACACCAGCATCAGTTTCAATCGTCAGTGGTGGTAACGGATATAAAGTCGGTGACAAGATTACGATTGCGAACGTAGGAACAATCACTGTTCTTAGTTTGGACTCTGAAACTGTAACTGTTCCTGAATCTGATTTGAATGTTCTTACAACCGCTCTTGCGAATGTCGGAAACGTTGAAACTGATATTATCCTTGGAACTTATAATTCTGCTAGTGCTATTCAAGCAATCGCAACTCATTTTGAAAGCACATGGGGATATTTACTAGAAACATACGGTCAATATTTCACTGTAGAAATTGAGAATGACCAATCAGTCTTGATTGCTAACGGTGCTAACTTCAATTCAGTTTATGCATCAGCTTTAGCTATTCCAACTGAACTTGATGAATACCTATCACTAGGTAACTTTGTTGCACAAGTTTCTAACAGAACACAAAACAATCCTGCTTTGCCACTAAGAGACTTTGCTCTTAATTCTGGTACTGTTTCTATTGCAAACAGATTGAATGTCTCAGCACAACAAACTTTATTCGATAATGGTTATTGTACTGTTTCTTGTGATAGTGCGGGTAATCCAACTGTAAGTAGAACTAGAATTGGCGCTACTGTTGATAGTTCTACTGGCTTAACTCTCAATGATCCATCTTTGGAAACACGTTTCCAATCTGTATATGTAGCAAAAGCTTTTAAGTCTGCTTTAGCACCATACATTTCTTCACCATACATTATAATGTCTGATGATGATGTTGTAGCACCTTCTCCATATTTGGTTACACCATCTAAGATTAGAAGTGCTTGTATTGCTGCTTATTCGATTCTTGTCAATGAACTTGTTTGTACTGATCTAGCTACATTCAAAGACAATCTTACAGTTAGCATTGATCCTGATGTTATCGGAAGAGTAAATGTTGTTATGACAGCTTATCTATCAAGCGGACTAGCACAAATAACAATTAATCTTGCTACAACAAAGTAATTTATTAGGAGAATAATAAAATATGGCAACACAATATATTCAAGGTGTTCAAAACGTATATATCAATCAAACAATGTGCATATCAACAGAAAGTGTAACGGTTAAAATGCCAGTTACGCTTTATGCATTTGCTGAATCAAATGCAGGACCAGTAGCAAATGTTAAAAAATGGAACAGAGAACCGGGTAGCTTAGGCGTAACTTTGGTTAGTTATGCTGGTTTTGATTATGACAGTCTTTTGAATGATAATGATGTTTTTGAAGTTACAGTAACTCTTAGATCAGGTGATACAATCACATTGCATTCTGGTATTTTAGCAGAAGCACCTAATTATGATTTGCTAAATGGTACTGTTGAAGTTTCATTCTCATCATTAAACATTGATATGGATTTATCAACAATCTAATTAATCATTAAAAAAGGGACCAATTGGTCCCTTTTTTTATTGAATGTTTTTTAAACATCTTGTTAAGTCCGCTGTACTTTCATCAAAACCATTCATATCAAATTTATAAGAATTTGTTGTGTAAACCCATCCTTTGTTTTTTATAAATGGTGCTGATATTTCAAAAGATTTTTCTTTGCTAATGTCTTCTAATAAGTTGGTTAGATTAGGAACATCATAACTAGATTCAAATGATGTGAAATTAGCTTTTTCATAATTTTTTTCATTATCGAAAGTAATTTTTCTCTCACTAGAACCATATTTTAAATATGCCGTTCTAGGCTTTTCTGGCCCAATATCTTTGTTATCAAGATTAAATGATATTTTTGGTTCTCCACCAACAGCCGGAAACATAATATCTAATCCAGCATCACCAGATTTAGTAGATATTGTACACATAATTGTTTTGCCATCTATAATTATGTTTGTAGTTTTCCAAGCACCATGACTTGTATTATTTTCATCAGCAAACGCATTAGATGAAAGTAGAATACCCAAAAGAAATAACTTCTTCATTTTTCTTGCTCGTATTTGTCCATCAGTTCACAAAGACCTTGCCAATAAGTCTTGTCCATATCATCACAGATTTTGACGAACCGCTCAAATTGATCTTCTGGCATTGAGATATTCAAAGCACGCAAAGGCCCTTTAGTGCGCTTTCGTCTGCCTTTTATCTCTGGTGCTGTATATGTTCTGTCAAAGCCGTGTTGGCGTGAAATCTCATCCGCCTTTTGTTCTTCTGTTTGTGGCTTAAAAATCTTTCTCATTTCAGCTTCTCCATCAGTTCATCAGCAACCTGTTCAGCGTTTTGAATAGCCTTATCGACACCAGCCACATCATTAGGAAGCTGGGACAACAGGCAGTTATGATAGAAGACGGCTTTGAAGGCTGAACGCTCGTTCAATTGGTTCTGGAAAACCGGATAACCAGCTTCATCAATCTCATCACGAATTGCTTTTTCAAGCTTGGATTTGATTGCTGGATTGGTGCGCGTGAAGATGAAGGCGTGAGGAATAGAACGCTCAAACGCTTCTTCATCATCCTTAATAAGCTGAACAACCCTGTTAGCCTGTATGGCATCAGGTACAGAGGCTTGAAGAGGAATTAGAACGAAATCCGCCTTTAAGATGGCTCTGCTGGAAAGCAGATTCCCGACACCTTCTGTATCAACGAACACGAAATCATATTCAGACCGTTTTTCGTTCACCTGGCCTACAATGTTCTTCTCTGTCAGATCGCCTACCGTGTCGATCGGTCCAGCCCAATTCAGAATTGTTTTGTTAGGATCACCATCAAGCAAAGCTACCTTAAAGCCTCTGCTTGCTAATATCTGAGCGACCACAAGACAGACGGTTGATTTTCCCGATCCGCCTTTGGATTGCGAAACAACAATGACTTTTCCCATACGAAAAATCCAGTTCTATTAAAGCTAGTAACTACATACTTTATAGCTGTTTTTTCGCTTGAGACCTAGCGCAATCTGGTGTTTGAAGGCTGAAACTTTTTGAAAGAAATCTAGATGCCATATGAAAAAGTTACTGATGCCATTCAATATGGAAACCAGTTGTATAACTCCTACCCTAAGTTTTTTCATGCGCTTATACCAGTTGCAACAATAGTAACCGCATTTGCTGGTATAATAAATACACGACATATTAAAAAACAAGCAAATTTACAAAGAGAGATTGAAGGGAACCGATATAAAATTGAACTATTTGAAAAAAGGTTCAATGTTTATGAGAATTACAAACCATCCTTAATGACCGGAGATATTATCCCAAATATTTCTTCGGAAATTAAAAGAGATCAATTTCTTAGGACTCTTAAAGTAGCGGTAGAAGAGTCATCAAAATGCTTGCTAGTCTTTCAAAAGAAAGATAACGGTGTTCTTAAGGAACTTATATATAAGCAAAAAAAATTGTATAAAGAAATTGATGCTATTTCATATTATTATAAAGACATTGCATACACTGAAGCAGAACTTTCAGAGAAACTATCTAGAATAGAAAGGCAAAAAGAATTAATAAGTTCTATGAACGAAGTAATTACAGCACTTGGAAAAACAGATCAATTAGACTCAAATCAAAACTCAATCTTAAATTCTCTAAATGTAGATAAGTCCATTTGTGAGCATAAATTAAAATATTATAGGAAAACAATATCTGATATAATTGAAAACTTTCCGAGTAAATATTTAGAGCTATGTGATGCTTATCACAATGCAAACTTGTATATGGAAAAGAATCTATCATTACCTGAACTAGCTTTCGAAGATGATAAATCTTTCATCATGTCTTCGTGGCTTTTTACATTAAGTATTCTCAAATATCTTTTTGTTACAAGCCCAAAGCTTGAACGATATTTGGCATGGATAGTACTGCCTATTTGTTCAGCTTTTATATTTTTCCTGCTTCATTATAGTCACGCATAGATTTTTGGATGATAGAAAAATAGGGCGATACTATGAAGTATCGCCCTATGTTATCCAGACAACTTATCTAACTGATTCGTGATCTAGGTTAAACGATATTAACTTGACTTATGAAGATAACTTAACTTTCAAACGAAAAATTTGACACTCATAAGCATCTGTGTATTGCTAATTATACCTCCATCTTAAATTTAAGCGTGCAACGCGGCCCATGTCGCATAAATGGCATTATAGTAACTCGGTTTTACGTTATGCCAACCACAACATATGTAGCTACTTTAAAGCATCTTAATTCAGAAAGAATCACGTGAGTGAGGCATTACATTTTTGTCATTTTTTCTTTCTTAGATCGGCCATCAGGTGGAGCATGGCACCTAATAAGTCATCACTTGGATTGTTTAAGCAGTAATTTTTTACATAAGAGAAAACAAAATCAAATTTTATTCCGTCGCCAATTCCAAGATAGCTTGTATCTCCGTTTTTTCCCGAACTAGCTGCACTTGCACCTAATTTGTAACCGGAAAACAAGTTATAAATTGCTACCTTTTGAATATGACGCTCATCATCAGAATCAAGTCTGATAACAATGTCCTGACATGGTTCAACTACATCAAATTGTGAACTTTGAGCATGAGCAAAACCACCAAACAAAAGTGGAAGCATAATAAGGGTTAGTTTCTTCACTTAAATTCTTCTTCCTGAGCAATTTGAAAGATCATTAAGGCTTGGTAAGGCTCTGTTTCTTTCATACAATGTATAAATGATGATATTTCTGCAACACTGTACCTTGTAGAAAAATACAAGCTTTCAGTGGTAACGGGAAGTGGATAAGGATTTTTCGAACACAAAAGGAGAATCCGATGTTCAAGTTTCTAAAGTCCGCTTTCGCTGCTGTCGTCCCTGCACTTCTAATTGCAGGGAATTGGCTTGTTTCGAACTTCAAAAAGCTAAATTTGGTCATCGGTGACTGGTCAGTCACTGTTGAAAAGACAGCCGTAGCTTAATGATCCTGCTTCATGAGCAATTTGGAGGGACCAACAAGCTCGTCTGAGCGTCCTTATGCGCCTTATCCCACTCTGAGATCATACTCAGATAATCCGAGACAGCTAAATGATGCTGTCTCTTAGGAGATATAAGACTCTTAGAATTATATTCTGTAGCAGAATGCCACTTAGAAAATCTGTTGAGGAACTGCGCTTTTTTGCGTTCTAAGCATTCACGGAGTTTCTGAGCGCGTTCTTTAGCAAGCTCAATCGCTTGTGAAAGGTCGATCTTGTTTAATGTGTAAAGGTTTGTCCCTCGCACAATTCTGCCTGACCTCGAAGCAGCCCTTCTTACTGTTCTTTCAACTAAGCCTAGTTCATACGCTTTATGGAGGGTGCGTATAACTGTTGAAACTGAACAGCCTGCTTTGTGCGCTATAGTGGTATGTGAGGGGAACAAACCTTTGTCACCTTCAAAAGATGCAAGTGCTTGAAGAACTAAGTGTTCTTTACCCGTAAGCTGTTTCGCTTGTGTTAGGTTCCATAATTGGGAACTAAATGTAGAAACCTTCATAACCAAACTTTCATATGTTTGGCGAGGTTTCCTTCTTTCCTACTGAACAAGATGCTTGAACTGATGTTCAAACAAGACTATATTCAATGTCGGACCCATTGGTGGTGGTACACCTTTGGATCAAGTCCACCTCGCCGGGATGCGAGATTTTGAAAGGGGTCAGCCTTGCCGGGCGGCCCCTTTCGCATATTCCAAGCATAATGCTTTGAGAATCAGAACATTACAAGCCTTGTCTAAATTCTCTTTGGATTCCTATAAACTTGCCTTGTGGGTTCGCGCTCACATGAAAACGCTTGTGATTCCCGGATGAGGTTCAGGAATCGCAGGCGTTTTTTGTGCTCCTGCATAAATCAGGTCCACTATTCAACCCCTTTAAGAAAAAAATTTATCCCAAAAACGTGAGTTTTCTGGGGCGTAAGCAGATTTCTATCCATCTTGCAAGAACTTTTTTTATAAGTGCCATAATGTTGACACATTTCCATGTCAAGTTATGACCATCGAAAGATACAGTGATTACTCTATATCTAAGATAAAGTCGCCATGTTGGTGCAAATCCAAAAAGGATGAAATTTAAAACGAAAGAGATATAAAATGAACAATTTTAATTTAAACCAAATCGAAGAAATTATTACTCAAATTCAAGATCAAAATGATCTTCTTAATCTTGCAGAAGAATATAACGGTTCAAAAATTAAGTTTGAAAATAGAAATTTAATTTTTTATATGGATTGTTTTGTTAATGGTGATGAATCAATGATTTCAGTTTCAATCTCAAATGATTCTGAAATCGAATATGATATTTGGATTAATGGCGATGAGTTCTTCATCGACACCGATTCAAAATTTCAAAATTTCAACTGATTTCAAATTATGCTCCTAAGAGCATAATCCTTTCAAAAGAATCAGGCTTCGCGTAGAATGAAATCTTCGCAAGTGAACAAAAAAGGGGTCAGCCGGGAGAAATCCTAGCTGGCCCTTTTTTTATCTGTCCCAGACGTAAGAATATCTGAGAACGCTGGAATCAGCTTTAGTCAGGGTAATATCCAAATTCAGGTGTGTGTTTCTCGCATCGACAAAAGATGCAACACACTCAACTGTCTTACAGATATTATCATCGACAAGCCATTGTAGGGCGCTGTTAGCGTATCCTTCTGCTCGCATGAGATATTCCTGCGTGTTTGCCGTTGGCAATACTGACAACTGCCATAAGCTAGAACCCATCAAGCGCGAATTTTCAGCATCACCCCACCATCCACGTTTGTCTAAAGTATATGTCCAATCTGAATCAGCCACTCTGTCCGATAACAAGGAAATTATGACGCTTGTTATAAGGTCATTTCCTGTTTCCACATCAACCGGAACTGTTTGATTTATATATTCTAGGTCTAAATCAGCGCATTGTTCTGATTCGTTAAAGCTAAGTTTAAAGTCTGCCATAGATATTAAATACTCCATGTAAAATGATATTTATCAAATTGGAGATTTAATTTATGAAGATTAAACTATTAAAAGACCAAACAAAATATAAAGCTGGTGATGTTGTTTCATTACCTTTGGTCATAGCAAAGCTTTTGATATGGGGCGGCTATGCTGAGCCTTATACAGAAGTTTAAAGATTTAACAGAACAACAACTCATAGAATGTGATTGTCATGAAGACACTCATATAAGGGTTTTTGATTGTTCTGGTAAGGTTTCATATTTTGAATCTGATGAAATGGTGTTCCTGTTCAAGAACAACCTTGGGTACTATTCAAAGATGAAATATGAGAATTATGAAATTGAAACTGATGATGGTTATACATTCTTAGTTTATGACCGAGAAGATAACACTTTCTCTTATATTGAGAATGAAGAGTTTCAGTTTTCATTTGTATTTGAGGATGGTGAAATATGTCAATTGTAGTAGCAACGGTGGTAGTTTGTAGCATATGGAAGAGTTTGCTGAATTATATAAAAAATTCCAGAAAATGAGTGTTGTTTGTAATCGTATTGATTTAAAAGATGAAGATGGTGTTTTCTATTATCAACAAGATGGCATATTTAAATGCATCTATACAACAAACTTATTAAGATGTGGTGTTGAGGCTGGTGGTAAAGCTATTGTCTTACGAACAGACAATTCTTTAGAACTGGTGTGGCTTGACCAGCCTACAAAACAGTCAGTCAGAATCAGCAATCGCCTTGATAAGCTTGTTATAAGCCAATCAGGCAAGATTACCGAAACTGATTATACAAGTGCAGAAGCGCAACAACTCTTGGAAGACCAAGAGTTGTGGTTTTATCTCGCACTATCTGAAAAGGTTACTTTCTAATCATTAAACATAACTAATTCATCATTACCCTCATATAAATATCAACAAACAGATATTTTATATGAGGTTTTTATATGAGCATAGTTAATGAGATTTTTGGAACTGCAAGCTTTCGCGGAATACCCTTTTATATTCGGAATATGAATGTGTCAGGTATGAACCGAAACAGCATAATTCACGCATATCCAAACCAAAAAAACCCATACATAGAAGATTTAGGAACTAACATTCAAAACGTCTCTTTCGAGGGTTTTGTTAGCAACGATAACAACCTTTATATGTCACGAGACCTTTTAGAAGCTGCACTTCACATATCAGGAACCGGAGAACTTATGATTCCGGGAAGAGGAATGTTCAAAGCAGTTTGTGTTAGGTCAGATATTTCAGAGACGATGAACGAGAAAGGACTTGTTCTTCTTAATCTCGAATTTGTCACCTCAACAATCAAACCAGAAGTTCCAACAACACCTTTAGGTTTAATTGATACACAAGGTGACTTGTTAGAAGACGCTTTATCTGGATTAGGCGATTTAGGATCAGGTTTAGGCGCTTTAGGCTCTACACTTGTAAGCGGCCTTGTTTCAACCGCTACATCTGCTGCTGTATCTTTTGGTGTTAGTGGAATTGATAGCTTATTTTCAAATTCAACATGCGGAAGATATGCACAATCAACAACAGCCGCAACAGAAGCAATTACAGGAAGTGTTAGCGGCACCACTGATGCGCAGAAGTTAGATAGTGCAACACAAACGGCGATTGAGACGAATACAAATTCAATAGCAAATTTAAAGGCAGGAGTTAGTTAATGGCATCACAAACAGGTTCATTTAAAATCAGTGTGGGGGTAGTTAATTCGGAAGCGATTTCAAAACTTAAAGCGATGAATGCAGAATTAGCAAAAGCCCAAGCACCATTAAAAGCATACCAAAGAGAACTTAAAAAATTTAATGACCTGTCTGGAAAAACAGGACGACAGAAAGAACTTTCAAACGCTTTATCATCCTTAAAAGGAAAGTTTGGAGGCATTTCAAGCGCAATAGGGGGCGTTATAAAGCCTCTAGCTGCTGTGTTTGGTGTTGGGTCTATAGCGGGTGTTGTGGCTTTGGAGAGATCCTTTGCCAATTGGGGTAATGAGATACGCAACACATCAGCCCTATTAGGCATCACAGCCGAACAAGCAACAAAGCTGAAGAATGTCGGTAACTTGATGGGTATTGGCGACCAAGCGGCGCAAATGCGTTCCTACCAAGACACACAAACGAATATAGGCGCTGGTGCTGATGCTACTGGGGCTTTGGCTGATAGAATCCTGGGTATCAATCCGAACACAGATTTTGAGAAAGCATCTTTGGAAGCAACAAAGCGCGTGAACGCTTTGTTTAAAGCAGGAAAGATAAACGCCTCAGCCGGCAGAAATTTGCTTAAGTCTGCTGGATTAGATGAAAGCCTATTCGGCCAAGACCCAGACAGATTAGCTAAGTCTTATAAAAACGCTGCTGATGCCGCTAAACAAATGGCTCCGTTCGTGAAAAAGGCTGGTGCTTTAAGAGACAAATTCGCAGAAGCAGGAACGCAGGTTGATGTTTTAAAAACTCGTCTTGCTGCCTCTCTTGAACCTGCTATCGGGCCTATTCTTCAAAAATTTATTGATTGGTCTAAAGATAATAAGAAAGTTCAAGAAACAATGGATGAAATTACAACGGCTGCTAAAGCTGTTGGTGAATGGGTTAAGAACATTGATGTTAAAAAGCTGAATGAAGGTTTCTCAACTGCTAAATCAGTTATCGAATCGGTTATCATTGCGTTTGGTGTTTTGAAAGCTATTCAGATTACTTCTTGGGTTACTAGCATTGTTGCTGATTTATATAAAATCACTGCGGCCTTAAAAGGCGTCGAAACAGCATCAGAACTTGCGGCTGGTGGTGCTGGATTAGGAGCGTTGGCGGCTGGGGCGGTTGCTGCTGGTGCTGCTGGATATGCTGGCTACAAACTTTATAGTACCTACAAACACGATCATTCGGACGCGGGGATCATGGAAAACCGCCAAAAAATGATGAAAGACCCTGCATATGGTGGAAACAGATTTGGACGATTGGAACAAAACCAACGTGCTTATGACGGTATCCAATACCTAAAAACCAAAGGTTATTCTGATGTTCAGGCGGCGGCGGTTATAGGCGGGTTTAAGCAGGAATCAGGTCTTAATGAGAAAGCTATCGGGGATAAGGGAACTGCGATTGGATTGATGCAGGCTCATGAAGATAGACAAAAACTTATCGAAGGACATTTTGGTAAGAAGCTTCAAGATATGTCCTATCACGAGCAATTAGATGCGGCTGATTGGGAACTTAGAAACAATGAAAGTTCTGCTGGTAATCAATTAAGAAAAGCTACAGATGCGAAATCAGCAACAATAGCTATGTTGAATTATGAACGTCCTAAAGAATGGAATGATTCAAAGAAAGCCGGAATGGCTGATAATTCAAAAGAACTAGCAACTAGGCTTTCTAATACGGTTGAAGCTGAGAAAATTGGTGGAAACTCTACACAGGAAGTAAATCACAACATATCAGGTAATGTTGGTTTACATGTGACAATGGATAAAAAAGGCAATGTCACAGGTGCTAAAATTACTCACAACACAACACCAATAAATCCAAATTTGATAAAGGTGAAACAACAAACTAAATCAGGAGTTTAATTATATATGGCAATAGATTTAACAACAATTTTTGAAAATATAAGCAATGTGTTTCCAGACCCTTTAAGCAGGGTTGCTATCTTTCAGAAGATGTTTGCACAATTAGGATATGATCCTTTAACACAAACTTTGACTGCTACAGATGATGAGCAATCAAATAGCACTTTAAGAATTTATGTTCTTGCTTACATCGCAAACACAATACCCTACATAACATTCACATCATCAACTGATTCATTGAATTTAATATCTCAATTGAAACCATTGTTTGAAGCTGAATTTAATGATGTGCTTTTAACAGGTGAGGTTTTTAGCTGGCTATCTAGGATTTATCAAAAATCCATTGCGGATATTAGCACTAGAGGGGCGCAACTTCCGCAAGTGAATACATTCTATGCTGAATCAATGCCTTTGCCTGTAATCGCCCAATACCTTTATCAAAACGGCGCTAGAACAGCGGAACTTCTCTTAAGAAATAATGATTTAGACCATCCATTGTTCTGTACTGGAATGTTGGAGGTGTTGGCGCAATGAAGAAGATACAAACCTCATCCAGTGAAAGATTCAAGAAAGAGAATATGAGAAGGGCAAAGGAGCGTTCTGTTTCATATGATTCAAAGTGGGCTGAATTTTCAAAGAACTACAGAACAGCAAACCCATTTTGTGTTGAATGTCTGAATTATGGTGATTTCAATTCAAGTCATTGTCATGTGGATCACATTGTCCCATTAGAAACAAATCCTGAACTAAAATATGATTTGAAGAACTTAAGAACGCTTTGTTCTCATCATCATGGCGTTGTCACGCGAAACTTTTTGAATGGTGGACAGAATGAAATGACAGATAAGCAAAGAGAAGCAGAAGAGCAAAAAAGAAAGGATCAGATTAATTAATCTGATCCTTTTTTCGTTTTCTATGGGAAATTATGAATGAGTGAAGAATACAAATATCGAACTCACAAACTGATATAGGTGCTTTATATGTATGGCTTGGAAAATTGATTTCTATATGAGTATCATCAGTTGTTATGTCTGATTCTGATATATCACTGAACGCTTTTAAAATATCTTGTTTTGTTGACTTCATATTAGCCTCCAATCATATAAAACAAAAATGATAGTATTGCTGTAGCTAAGATTATAGAAACAACAGGCATTGGATTTAATACCAAGCTAGCAACAAGCCATACTGCTGAAACAACAGACAGAAAACCGAGCAAAACTAACCACAACAAATTTAATGAATTTTTTACATATAACATCTGTTCAATTTC
>NZ_BEWN01000006.1 GCF_002723955.1 Gluconobacter frateurii | reverse complement strand
TAAAAGGGGTAGAACACAGGATGTTATCTCTTCCAGAAAGCTCCCAAGATCACCCTATGTGTCCTACTAGGCTCAGGACCCATGTGATTTAATAAGGAATGTGGACGATCGCTAACTCCGGAGTGGCCATCATTTTCGTGCACTCTCCTTGTCTTACATTAACGTGATGTTCCATGGGATATGATCTACACAAAACGGCGTACAGTCGTTGGGAATGCTGGGACTCCACAGAGATTTTCGCCCGAATTATGAACTATTTGAAGGCTGCCAAAACAGAGTCTCGAGCCTTTGTGATTCAGACGACTTACCTTCAAGTAGAAGGCATGCCTTCAACCTTATTGTAAAAGAGGAGATCCAAGGCGGCTGATCTGACGACCAAAAAATGAGAAGAATATAAAGCTATAACCATTATCGGTTAGAACAGAGGACCGGTCAGTTTCTTGATATCATCCGAACCTAGGCAATTATGCAGCCGCAGGTGCCTTGTTGGATAGTCTTCCTGCATCACAATGACTTCTGGCAAACTGGAGTTATGATTGTGAATGAGTCAGAGAGACCCTGAAGGAAACAAGTCCTCCGTTCCGGGATGCAGATCCTACTCAAAACCCATCAAATACAATAAGTGAAAAGACAAACGCGGCCACCGCATCGAAATTATGTTCTGAAAACTCAAGGGCTGGCTGCGTATCGCAACACACTCCGGCAGATACTCCGTCGTTTTGTTCTCAGTTTTCTGCTTCGTAGCAACCACTATCTTCGAGATAGACGTCCTGCGCCTAGGAGTGTTTAGAGTTTTACATGAATAATATTGCATAAATATCGGTATTGGAAATTAACTAATTGGTTTATATATAAAAACGATCTCTATATGAAAAGTATTCTCATTTTAAATGAGAATGTATATCAATAAAACAAAGCATAAAATTATCTATGATTTGTTTTTTCTGAATTTGTGTTATACGGAGACATAGATCATGAAAAGGACAGGCAGATGGCGATTAAAGATCCGAAGGTCATTGAGCACCTGAACACACAGCTTACCAACGAGCTGACCGCAATTAATCAGTACTTTCTGCACGCGCGTACCCTGCGCCACTGGGGTGTAACGCTGCTTGGTAAGAAAGAATACGAAGAGTCCATTGAAGAAATGCGTCATGCCGATTGGCTGATTGAGCGTATTCTCTTTCTCGGAGGTCTTCCGAATGTTCAACGTCTAAATCAGATTTTGATTGGCCAGAGCGTTGAGGAAATTCTTCAGTGCGATCAGAAGCTTGAGGAAAAGGCGATTGAAGATCTACGCGAAGGCATCGCGTACTGTGAGAGTGTTCGTGACTACGTCTCTCGTGATCTGTTGCTAAAGATTCTTGTGAACGAAGAAGAGCATGAAGACTTTATTGATCGCCAGTTTGATCTGATCAAGCAGGTTGGAATCGAGCGTTATATCCAGAAGAACTCTGCTGCTGCTCCTGATCAGGACTAAAGCGTTTTCAAAATACCCGGAGTTTCTTCCGGGTATTTTTTTATTGGGATCAGAGATAGGCAGCTTGTTCTGTCGCTTTTGGAATAATGGACGTCTGAGATACTGCAACTTGGAGTTTTCTTCGATCCTTTAAGGCCTGCTTGAGAAGGCACACCATACCAGGAACGCAGTTTCCGCATTGAGCACGGCATTTACGTGCTGAATAGATGTCTGAGGGCTTGGAGGCTCCGGCGTCAATCGCCGATTCGACATCTTTATGCGAAAGAGCGTTACATGAACAAATGATCATTAGCTGCTCGTGGTGTCCTGAAAAGGATGCGATAGATTTTATATATGTTAGTTGAGAGTGGTTCGCAAACGCATTTCGGTTTAAATTTTGGACATGTGAGCATTTGTTCATGTCTGCTTTCAGGGAGAAAGTGTGCCACTCCACCGTTGTACGACAGGCCTGATCGCAAAATTGCTTTGGATCCGGACCACGCCCGGGAGACGGGAAAGTTCTTCTTTGTGGATACGCTCGTAGTCTGCGAGGTCTCGAGCGGCGACATGCAGGAGATAATCGGCTTCTCCTGTCATAAGATAGCATTCGCGAATATCCGCACATTCTTTGATCCGGGCTTCAAAGCGGCGTAAGGATTCGTCTGTCAGGCGTTCTAAGGTTATCTGAACGATGACAGTCGTCAGATTATGAACAGAGCGATCGTCGATGACGGCATGGTATCCGCGAATGATGCCTTTTTCCTCCAGCATTTTAACGCGCCTCAGGCATGCTGAGGGGGAGAGACCCACACGCTCCGCCAGGTCTGCGTTGCTCATGCGGCCATCATGCTGGAGTAGACGAAGAATCGATTCTGTGGTTCGGTCGAAGATCATGTCACAATTTTCCGTCTTTTCTGCGCATATAATGCATATATCGGATTTTCACCTGAAGAATATGCTGAAGAAATGCAGGAAATTTTATTACGATATGGGTAAGATAAATCCATGACGATCTTATCTGGCCCGCATCTGTGGCCCGCATCTCGCGCTGGGGCGACGCTGACAGTTGATCTGGCTGCTATCGCCAGTAACTATCGCCTGTTATGTGACAAAGCGAATACGGCAGTGTGTGCGGCGGTTGTCAAAGCTGACGCTTACGGTCTGGGAGCGGAGCAGGTTGCTCCTGTCCTGGAAAAAGCCGGAGCACGCGAATTCTTCGTCGCGCATGTTGATGAGGGGATCGCGCTTCGCAAGATTGTTTCAGCAGAAGCGCGGATTACTGTTCTGCATGGGCCACGGCCTGATGCGGCGGCTGAGTGTGTTTATTTTGATTTGCGGCCTGTTCTGAACAGTCTGGAGCAGGTTGATCTCTGGAAAAAAGAGGTTATTCGCCAACAAGGCGCGCTGGATGCAGTGCTTCAGGTGGATAGTGGGATGTCTCGGTTTGGACTGTCTTTAAAAGATGTTCAGACTCTGGCGGCTGACCCTGACTACTTGAAGGGTATCCGTACAAATCTCGTTATGAGTCATCTTGCGTGTGCGGATGAGCCGAAAAATCCTGCAAACGAAATGCAGCGGCAGAGACTGCTGGAGATGACGGCTTATCTTCCTTCGGCTCCTTTAAGTCTCTCGGCTTCATCAGGAATATTTCTTGGGTCTGCTTATCATATGGGGTTGGTTCGTCCTGGGGCCGCGCTGTACGGAATTGCACCCAATAGTGACGACACTAACCCTCTGAAACAGGTTGTCCGGCTTCAGGCTCGGGTTCTTCAGTTAAGAAACGTCGATGCAGGTGATGGTGTTGGGTATGGTTTGACCTATCAGCCGCAAGGGCCTCGTCGTATCGCGACTGTTGCTGTCGGGTATGCGGATGGGTTTTCTCGACAAAATGGTGGGAAGGGGTGTGCCTGGTTTGGGGATATCAGGCTTCCGATTGTTGGGCGTGTCTCTATGGATTCTCTGGCGCTGGATGTATCTGATGTACCGGAGGCCCTGCTGCATGCAGATATGCATGTTGATCTCATTGGTGCTCGCAGGAGTGTAGATGATGTGGCCGCCGCCGCGGGGACGATCGGATATGAAGTTCTGACGTCTCTGGGAGGGCGGTATTATCGCGAATATACCCAATGAAGGGCCGAATTGGGACTTTGTCCGGCTCCAGTGATTGACAGGGCAGTCTGAAAGACCCAGATACACGAATGAGTATCGCGAGTTATTCAAGAGCTCTTTCTTTCACGTAGAATTCGGAAAATTCATGTATCTCCGTCGTGATCGTGCCCTGACAGCAGTTTCAATCATGCTGGATGTTGCTTTTCATGCGGGGCGCTCCGGTGTGGTGAGCGGTGCTGATATTGCCAAGCGGGGTAATATGCTACGGCGTGGAATCGAGTCGGTTTTGCAGGCTCTTTCACGGGAAAAGCTGCTTGATAGTGTTAGGGGGCCGAAAGGCGGATATCGGCTTGGTCGGCCACCCCGGACGATCACCCTGCATGAAATCGTTCAGGCTGTGACTGAAGACCGTGTCGCAGAAGGTGAAGCTGCGAATCCTCTCGTAGAGAAGGTTCTGGAACCTTTCTGGTCTGTGATGAATGCAGAACTGGCCAAGAAAATGGAGGCTGTGACCTTGGAAGGGCTGCTACGGCAGGCCGAAGAGGCAGGAATGCAGCGGCCGAGCCGGGCGCCGATCTCCTTTTCTATATAACAAAATAAAATAGTAATAAAAAAATATCACAAAAATCCAACGATAGAGGTTGGATAATTCACCATAATAGATCATTATTTTAAGCGTTATGGTGAATTATCTTTCGTTCTGTCGGGCGCACGGTTTTTGGAATTTTTTGATGCGAGCTTCTTTATAATGAGAAGGTCTCAGAGATACGCGCCTGTGCTTTGTGTGGAGACGCAGCTGACGTCAGTTCTGTTTCAGCGGAGGGCCTCATGAAACGACCAGTACGTGTTGGTGCGGGTGAGAAGCTCGTGCTGACGGCCAATCGCCTTCTGGATGGAACGATCGTGTGGCGGGATCGGTTGGGGCAATGGCAGCCTGTCATTGGCGCTGCTGAAAAGCTTGATGCCGAAGGGGTAAGTGATGTGCTGGACCTAGCTCAGGCCCGTGCCCAGGCAGATGGCGTTGTTGGTGTGTATGAAGTGGCGGTGAGAGATGTTGATCCGCCCGAGCCGGTGACGGTGCGCGAGCGTATTCGGGCGCATGGCCCCACCGTACATCCGGAATTTGCAGTGGAGACCGTGCAGTGAGTGTTCCTGTCGGCCATTATCAGTACGATCAGGTTGACCGCGATTTTCTGGAAGCCCGGATCGCTGAGTTTTCTGAGCAGGTGGCTCGTCGTATTGACGGTAGTCTGAGCGAAGATGAGTTCAAGCCGCTTCGGCTGATGAACGGTCTGTATCTTCAGCTTCATGCCTACATGCTGCGTATTGCCATTCCTTATGGCACGATTGATAGCAAGCAGATGCGGATGTTCGCGCATATTGCTCGCCGGTATGATCGGGATTACGGACACTTTACGACCCGGCAGAATATTCAGTTCAACTGGATCAAGCTGGAAGAAACGCCCGATATTCTGCGCGATCTGGCCAGTGTGGATATGCATGCCATTCAGACCAGCGGAAACTGCATTCGGAATGTGACGTCCGATGAATTTGCCGGTGCGGCGGCGGATGAGCTTGTTGATCCGCGAATTCATGCTGAAATTCTGAGGCAGTGGTCAACGCTGCATCCGGAATTCACGTTCCTGCCGCGTAAGTTCAAGATTGCCATTTCGGGGAGCCCGCATGACCGTGTGGCAGCGCGCTTCCATGATATCGGTATTCTGGCGCGACCGGGAGACGATGGCCGGACGGTTTTCCGCATTTTTGTTGGCGGTGGACTCGGGCGCACTCCGATTATCGGGCAGGAAATCTTTGATGCTGTGCCTGAGGAGCGGCTGCTTGCAACGCTTGAGGCGATTGTTCGCGTTTATAACGCGCATGGCCGGCGGGATAATATCTACAAAGCGCGCATCAAGATTCTTGTTCAGGCTTTAGGTATTGACGCTTATCGGGAAGCTGTTGAGGCTGAACTGGCTCAGATGGACTTGGAGCATTATCGCCTGACGCCCGAAATGGTGGATGCGATTCAGGCCCGTTTTGCGGTTCCCGAATTGTCTGCGCCGGACAATGCTGCTCAGGAATTGGCGAGCAAACGTCGGGAAAACCCAGAATTTGATCTGTGGGTTCGGAGCAATACACATCCCCATCGTGAGGCCGGGCATATCATTGCGGTTGTGTCACTCAAGCCTGCTGGCGGAATTCCGGGAGATGCGACGTCTGCGCAGATGGATCGTCTGGCGGATCTGGCGGATGAGTATTCTTTTGGCGAACTGAGAATCACTCATCTTCAGAACATTGTTCTGGGGCATGTGCGGCAGGATCGTTTGTATGCTCTGTGGAGCAGCCTGAAAGAGGTCGATCTGGCGTCTGCCAATATCGGGTTGATTGGGGATATCGTGGCTTGCCCGGGGCTGGATTACTGTGCGCTTGCGAATGCGCGGTCGATCCCGATTGCACAGAAGCTTGGTGCGCGGTTTGGGGATGCGTCTCTTCAGGCGGAGATTGGCGCGCTTCGGATCAATATTTCCGGCTGCATCAATGCGTGTGGGCATCATCATGCAGGCCATATCGGGCTGCTAGGGGTGGACAAGCGCGGTGAGGAGTTCTTCCAGATCACGCTTGGCGGACGGGCGGAGAACGGGGCCTCGATCGGCACGATTCTGGGGCCGGCGTTGCCGGAAGACGATACGGTTGATGCGATTGCAAGGCTTGTAGATCGGTATCTCGGGATCCGGCAGAAAGGCGAGACTTTCCTCGATACTTTGGACCGGCTTGGGGATGCTCCATTCAAGGAGGCGGCTTATGAGACTGTTTGAACTGGGTGAACGGACGGCAAAGGTTCATGAGTCTCTGGTGACGCTTCCGGAGCTTGCCGAGAACACGGATGTGCGGGCGGTATTGCTGGATATTGCGGATGATCCGGCGGCGCTGAAGCCTTATCTGAACCGGCTTGAACTTGTTGTTCTCCGGTTTCCGATCTTCCGGGACGGACGCATTTTTACGCAGGCGCGGGAACTGCGGGAATATCTTCGGTTTTCCGGGGAAATTCGTGCTGAGGGACATGTGCTGCCCGATCAGGCAGCGTTTCTGAAGCGTTGTGGTGTGGACAGTGTTGTGCTGCCGGAAGGAAGCGATCCGGAACTCTGGGAGCGGCAGTTGCACCGTTTTCCGGTGGCCTATCAGCGTTCCGTGCTGCCTTCGCGGCCGGTTGGTGCTGGTTTGCGAGTTGAGGAAGAAACCTAGCGGGTTCCGAACCAGCCCCGGCGCCAGAACCAGATGAGGGGCAAGATTATGGACAGCACCATAAGGGCCAATCCATAGGGGTAGCCGTATTTCCAGGATAGTTCTGGCATGTCCTTGAAATTCATGCCGTAGATGCCGGCGATCAGGGTTGGCATGATTCCGATCGAGCTGGCGACGGTGAGGACTTTCATGCCGTCGTTCTGTTCGATGCTGATGAAGCCCAGGGTTGCATCCAGAAGGAACTGGACCTTGCTGACGATCTGGGCATCGAAATCACTGAGAGAAGCGATGTCGCGTCCTGCGACTTTCAGGCGTGATTTGAATGTGTCAGCCGGGGTTGGGGATTTGCCTGCTGTGTCTCTGGTTGGCAGCGGGGAGGTGCCCTGGTCCTTTACCTTTTGCAGGCTCTGGCTGATGTAATCTTCCAGATAGATGCGGACACGGTCGATGCCGAGAAGGCTATCACGGACTGTTGAGGCCAGATCCCCGGCGTAGCCGAGGCGGCGCAGGGTTTCGCGGAGCATGGCGCCGACACGGGCGCGGTCCCTGGGTTGCTCGGCGTTAAAGACGCGACGCGAGATGGTATCGAGGGTTCGGCCAAGGCCTTCAAGAATATCAGCAAGGCGATTGATGATTTCTTCGATGAGCTCGACCAAAAGATCTGTGGATGATGGGGAAATTTTTCCCGTGGGGTATTCCGCCAGTCTTCTGCCAACGAGATCGAAGGCAAAATAGTCCGTATAGCGGACCGTGATGATTCTCTTTTCCGTCAGGATGAAGCCGACGGGCTTGGAGAACGAGACGTCATCGGCGCGCCGCACCAAGGGAGTGGAAAGGTAGAGGCAGTGGTCCCGTTCGTAGTGGCGGGAGGAGCTTTCGATCTCTTCCAGTTCGTCCTGTGTGGGAATGTGGACCCCAAGGAGTGTCTCGGCTTTTGTGATTTCGTCATGGGTTGGATTGATGAGATCAATCCAGTTGATGTCATTGATATCGACGTCGGGGCCGATCTCGCGGGCCGGTGTGCCGGCAGGCCGGGCGAGAAGCATCAGACAGGGATCCTTGGTCGGGGAAAAAGGAAAGGCTGAGTCATGTCGTGCGGTGGCGTTCCGTGCAAGGGGGCGTCGGGATTCGGTAAGGTACGTTTTCCTGGCGGATGTGTGGATGGACGTTCCTGCGCTGCCTTGGTATCGCTGGTCAGCCTTTTAAGCGGAACAGAGCCCGGTATGACGACCCCATCATCTTCCTTGCCTAATTCCTTGCGCTCCGGACCGGACGAGCGCGGCCGGTTTGGCGTCTTCGGTGGACGCTTTGTTGCGGAAACGCTGATGCCTTTGGTTCTTGAGCTGGAGGAAGCGTATCGCGCGGCTCAGGCTGATCCGGCGTTTCGTGAGGAGCTGGATTATTATTACCGGGACTATGTTGGCCGTCCGAGCCCGTTGTGGTTTGCGAAGCGTCTGACGGAAGAGCTGGGTGGTGCGAAGGTTTATCTCAAGCGTGAGGAACTGAACCACACGGGCTCCCACAAGCTCAACAACGTCATGGGCCAGATCCTGCTCGCGCGGCGGATGGGCAAGACGCGGATTGTGGCTGAGACGGGCGCTGGCCAGCATGGTGTGGCGACGGCGACGGTCTGTGCGCTCTTTGGGCTGAAATGCGTTATTTATATGGGTGCGACGGATGTTGAGCGTCAGAAGCCCAACGTATTCCGCATGCATCTCCTTGGGGCTGAGGTAAAGCCGGTAACGGCTGGGGCCGGGACGCTCAAGGATGCCATGAATGAGGCCATGCGCGACTGGGTTGCGAATGTGGCAGATACGTATTTTCTGGTGGGCACGGTTGCAGGGCCGCATCCGTATCCTGAGATGGTTCGTGATTTCCAGTCCATTATTGGTACGGAAGTGAAGGAGCAGATTGTCCGGGCTGAGGGGCGTCTGCCGGATGTGATTGTTGCGGCCATTGGTGGCGGTTCCAATGCGATGGGGATTTTCCATCCGTTCCTTGATGATGCGGATGTGCGTCTGATTGGTGTGGAGGCTGCCGGGCTGGGACTGGATTCTGGTAAGACGGCGGCCTCCATCTCCCGTGGGCGTTCGGGGGTGCTGCATGGCAACCGGACGTATCTGCTTCAGGACAAGCATGGTCAGATCGAAGAGGCGCATTCGATCAGTGCGGGGCTGGATTATCCAGGGATTGGGCCTGAGCATTCCTGGCTGAATGATATTGGCCGTGCCGAGTATGTTGGTGTGACGGATCAGGAAGCGTTGGATGCGTTCCAGCTTCTGACGCGGACGGAAGGTATCATTCCGGCGCTCGAATGCGCGCATGGACTGGCGCATGTGATGAAGATTGCTCCGGAGATGCCGAAGGACAAGATCATCGTGCTGAACGTCTCCGGCCGTGGAGACAAGGATATCTTCACTGTCGCGAGCCATCTGGGAGTGAACCTGTGAGCCGTATCAAAGCCCGTTTTGAAGCCCTCAAGACGGAGGGACGGGGCGCTCTGATTCCGTATCTTCAGGCGTTTGATCCGAATTATGAGACCTCACTGGAGCTGCTGAAGGCTATGCCGGCTGCGGGTGCTGATCTGATCGAGATTGGTGTGCCGTTCTCCGATCCTTCCGCGGATGGTCCAACAATTCAGGCGGCGGCACTGCGTGGGCTGAAGGCTGGGGCGACGTTGGGCGGCGTGCTGGAAATGGTGCGGTCTTTCCGGGAGACTGATGCCGAGACGCCGATTATTCTGATGGGATATCTGAACCCGATTGATAGCTATGGACCGGCGGAATTCTGCTTTGATGCGGTTCAGGCGGGTGTGGATGGCATCATTATCGTTGATATGCCGACGGAAGAGGCGGATCTGCTGGATGCTCATGCGCGGGCGGCCGGGCTGGATATTATCTCTCTTGTAGCCCCGACGACATCCCGGACGCGTCTGTTGCATGTGCTGAAAGATGCGTCTGGATTCGTGTATTATGTGAGCATTACAGGGATCACGGGGACGGGGAGTGCCAGTCAGGCGCAGCTTGAAGAGGCTCTTCCGAAGATTCGGGAAGCGACGGATCTGCCGGTTGCGATCGGGTTCGGGATTTCGACGCCTGAGCAGGCGCGGGCGGCGTCCCGGATTGGGGATGCGGCTGTTGTGGCGTCCGCTTTGATCAAGACGATGGCGGGGACGCTTTCCGAGGGGCGGGCGACGAGCAAGACGCTTCCGGCTGTTCTCGAGCAGTTGATCGCGTTATCGGCGGCGGTTCGGGCCTGATTTTCGGTTTTTGGTTTCAGGTTTGGGAAGCACATCGGGAGTGATCCCGGTGCGCTTTTTTTGTTGTGATCAGACTCTGTTACGCAGGGACATACCAAACAGGATAGCTGAGGCGCCGGCCATCAGGAGTTCTATGGCGATCAGGGTTCCGATCAGCCAGAAGCCGGACCAGGGAAGCGTCATATAGAGCAGGATACCGATCAGAAGCGTTAGGATGCCGCTGACGGCCAGTAGCCCCCATCCGCCGGTGGCTCGGTGTCCGGCAGCCCAGAAGGCGCGACTGATTCCGGCGAAGATCAGGCATCCGGCAAGGATGGCGGTGATGAAGACGGAGCCGGTTGCTGGCTCTTCGATCAGAAGGAGGCCGCCCAGGATATAGAGGCCGCCAACGAGACCGGACAGCCATTGGTTGGGGAGAGGAAGCCCTCTATGTGCGAAGCTTTGCACGACCTGGGCGACGCCACCGATAATGAGAAGGACGCCGAGGAGGACCATGCTGGCCAGCGTCGTGGCGACCGCATCGAAGGCGGCGAGCAGGCCCAGAACGACGAGGACAGCGCCGACGCCAATGAACCAGCCGGGCTTGAGGTTTGATCGGTTGTTAGGAAATTGCAGGGTATTAAAGCTGTTGGACATGAGATTTCTCCATGGCTGGCATTGCAAATGTCTGTTTCCATGCCGAACCGTGCCCGATAAAATGAGCGTAGAGCAGGGATGGTTGCCGAGCACCAGAGCTGTGACCGGTGTATGGGTAAGATGCCATGTTTTTGGGTGTCTGGGAGAGTTCTGGCTGGCAAGGCTGGCATAAATATGCTGGTGGCGTTAAAACGCGCCGGATATTGATGGTCTGAAACAGGGCCTTCCCCCCATTCTGGCCTTCGTCCCGAAGGCAGGCAGAGAGTAACGAGACGACATGAGCTGGCTGACCGATTACGTTCGACCCAAGCTGCGTGGCCTGCTTCAGCGGGACGTGCCGGATAATCTTTGGACGAACTGCGAGTCCTGTGGGCAGATGATGCTCGTCAAGGAAATGGAGCGGTCCCAGAAGGTTTGTCCGCATTGTGGGCATCACATGCGGGCGACGGCAAAGGAGCGTCTGGCCTGGACGTTTGATGGCGGTGAGTACACCACGATTGAGCTTCCGAAGATGCCGGTCGATCCACTGGGGTTCAAGGACTCCAAGCGGTACGTGGATCGTCTGAAGGATGCGCGGAACAAGTCCCATCTTGATGAGGGGCTGGTTGTTGCTCATGGCCGTATTCAGGGTCAGAAGGCTGTGGTGGCTGTGATGGCGCCTGAGTTCCTGCTGGGGACGATGGGTGCCGGACTGGGTGAGGCTTTCGTGGCAGCGTGCCGTTTGGCTGTTCTGCAGAAAGCGCCCCTCGTGATTTACACGGCATCGGGTGGTGCGCGGATGCAGGAAGGGGCGGTCAGCCTCATGCAGATGCCGCGAACGACTATTGGCGTTCAGATGCTTCAGGAAGCTGGGCTGCCGTATGTCGTGGTCTTTACGAATCCGACGACGGGTGGTGTGTCGGCCTCCTTTGCGATGCTGGGCGATATTCATATTGCCGAGCCGAATGCGCTGATTGCTTTCGCTGGGCCGCGTGTGATTCAGGATACGGTTCGGGAGAAGCTGCCCGAAGGCTTCCAGCGTTCCGAATATCTTCGCGAACATGGCATGGTGGATATTGTTGCCAAGCGTTCTGAGTTGCCGGAGCTTCTGGGACGTATTCTCGGGATGCTGACGCGCCAGAAGGCAGCGCCGGACGTCGCGGCCTGATGAACGCCCAGAAGGGGGGGGACATGGGGGCACCTGTGCGTCTTCCGGGCGAGTATCAGGGGCGACCGGGTGAAGTTCTTGCCCGTTTGCATCGGCTCTATCCGAAGCTGATTGACCTTTCCCTTGGGCGGCTTGAAATTCTTCTGGCCAAGTTGGGAAATCCGGAGCGCCATTTGCCGCCGGTGATTCATGTGGCGGGCACGAATGGCAAAGGGAGCACCTGCGCCAATCTGCGAGCCATTGCCGAGGCTGCTGGTCTTCGGGCGCATGTGATGACCAGCCCGCACCTTGTGAGCATCACCGAGCGATTCCGTCTGGCGGGTAAGCTGGTGGATGAAGATACGCTGGTTGAAGCTTTCGAAGAGGTTGAGCGCATCAATGATGGGGCGCCGATCACAGTTTTCGAGGTTCTGACGGCAGCGGGTTTTCTTCTTTTCTCGCGGATTCCTGCAGATCTCGTGATTCTGGAAGTTGGGTTGGGCGGACGGCTGGATGCCACGAATGTGGTTCCGAAGCCTGTGGCTTGCGCCATTACAACCATCAGTGTGGACCATCAGGCGTTTCTTGGAGAGACGCTGGATGTGATTGCAGGTGAAAAGGCCGGGATCATCAAGCCTGGTGTACCGGTAGTCGTGGCCCCTCAGGCTCCCGAAGCACTGGAGTCGATTCGATTGCGGGCTGAGGCGCTTGGAGCGCCAATGTGGGTTCTGGGGCGTGATGTTCAGGTGGATAGAGAGGTCGATGGTCTTCACTATTCTGATCCGCAAGGAACTTTGGATCTGCCGTCACCGGGTCTGAAGGGGCCGCATCAGGGAACGAATGCGGCTCTTGCGATTGCGGCATTAAGAGTATCGGCACTGGATATTCCCGTCAGTGCGTATGGCGGTATTGCCAGAACGGACTGGCCGGCAAGGCTTCAGAGGCTACATGGCGCTCTTGCAGAAAGGCTTCCGGCTGGCTGGGAGCTTTATCTGGATGGTGGGCATAACCCTGGTGCTGGGGAAGTGCTTGGCGCAGTGATGGATGGATGGAGCGATAGGCCTGTTCATGTCATTGCCGGCGTTAAGCAGAGCAAGGATGTGAGTGGTTTTCTTCAGCCGCTGATTGGCCGTGCATCCAGTCTTCAGGCTGTGGCTGAAGAGGAGCAGCATCTTGCAACACCGGTCGAGGAACTGATTGCTGCGTCAGGTGGTGTGGCGATTGCTGGTCCAACGATTATTGAAGCTCTGGATCGTCTTGCAGCGCAGAATTCTGCGCCTGCACGTGTGCTGATCTGTGGCAGTCTTTATCTTGCAGGCGTGGCTCTTGCTCAGGATGGCTGGGTCCCGGTCTGAGGGAAGGCTTGGCGGACCAGTTCCTCCCACTCCTGAATGATGGTCTGATCAGGCATTCTGGCGTCCGCTCGAGCGTACCAGTAGCGGGCGTTGGCGAGATCGCCTTCCTGACGATGAAGAAGGGCGTGGATGCGGTCGCATTCACGTGTGCCTTCTGCTGACTGCACCAGACGGTGGGCTTCTGCCCAGTTCTTTTTCCCAATCCACCATAAGGCGGTTTGGGAGAGGGACAGGTTAGAAGGAGGCGTCTGGGTTTGAAGGCTACTGCGGAACTCTGTCAGCGATAACATGGTGCTGTTTCCTGTTCAGGTGCGGTTTTCCGGTTTTGAGTGGAAACGTCTGATGGGGAGGATGGCTGCACATTCGGTCTCTGCTTCGGGGGCATGCTGGTGGTAAAAGACTGGCGTGACTATGATCGAATCCTATCCTTCTTCAGCTGCGTCTGATGCTTCCTCCGACGATGGAGGGCTAAGCGCGCTTTTGCGCCGTTCTCCGCCAGCGAATATCGCGGCCGAGCAGGCGCTTCTTGGTGCTATCCTCACAAACAACAAGGCCTATGAACGGGTTTCAGACTTTCTTGAGCCAGAACATTTCGCCGACTCGGTAAATGGTCGGATCTATGAGGCTGTGGCCCGGCGTATCGAGCGTGGGCAGTTGGCTGATCCGGTGACCATGAAGGCCGAGTTTGAGCATACTGGCGTGCTTGATGCCGCTGGTGGGCCTGCTTATCTGGCCAAGCTGCTGACGGCGATGGTCGGAATTGTGAATGCAGGCGACTATGGCCGGGTCATTCATGATGCATGGGTGCGGCGCCAGCTGATTGATATTGGCGAAAACGTCGTCAACAATGCTTTTGGTGCCCGACCTGATCTGGATGGCAGTGACCAGATTGCGGCTTCTGAAGAAGCATTGTTCAAATTGGCAACGGAGCGCGGTCAGGAAGGTGGCTTTGTCTCGTTCGGAAAGGCTCTGACAGGCGCTATTGACGTTGCGGAAAAGGCGTTTTTACGAACTGGGGATGTTGTCGGTCTCACGTCTGGCCTGCGTGATCTGGATAAGCGAACGGGTGGTTTGCACCCTTCCGATCTGCTGATTCTTGCGGGGCGTCCGGCGATGGGAAAGACGGCGCTTGCGACAAAAATCGCCTTTTCGGCTGCACGTTCGATCATGCGAGATGCGGAGGAAAAGGGCGAGAAGCCGCATGGGTCGGTAGCAATCTTCTCACTTGAAATGTCGTCCGAACAGTTGGCGACGCGTATTCTGTCGGGGGAAGCGGAAGTCTCGGGTGAAAAGATCCGGCGAGGCGATATCGGGCAAAAGGAATTTGATCGTTTTGTCCGTGTTTCCCGTGAGTTGCAGAAATTGCCCCTTTATATTGATGATACGCCTGCAATCTCTCTTTCAGCCATGAGGACACGCTGCCGGCGTCTGGCGCGGACACAGGGTCTGAGCTTGGTAGTAGTTGATTATCTGCAACTGATGCGCCCCGCGATCGGCACGAAGCCGGACAGCCGTGTGTTGGAAATTTCGATGATTACACAGGGTTTGAAAGCGATCGCCAAAGAGCTTTCTGTTCCAGTCATTGCTCTGTCACAGTTGTCCCGTCAGGTAGAATCCCGCGAGGATAAGCGACCTATGCTTTCGGATCTGCGCGAATCGGGTTCCATTGAGCAGGATGCTGATGCCGTGATGTTTGTTTATCGTGACGAGTATTATCTTCAGCAGAGAATGCCTAAGGACAGTGCGTACGATAGCAATGAGAAATTCCAGGCGGCTACTGAAGAATGGCAGCGAAAAATGGCTCTCGTGCATAACAAAGCGGAGCTAATTCTGGAGAAGCAACGACATGGCCCGACAGGAATGATCCAGCTGTATTTCGAAGGTGAATATACGCGATTTGGTGATCTGGATATCATTCACGAATAGGACTTAAGGGCGGCCTCCGGGCCGCTTTTTTTTTGCCTTGAGAGCGGAAGTAGAGAGGCTGAATTTCTGATCGGAAAAAGTGCTCGGAAAATTCACGGCTTCCGTTAACAATATAGAAATAATTTGTCGTAAATTGATGGGGAACACTTTGGTGTTTCGGGAAATGGAGAGGTCTTCGTCTTTCCAAGAATTGCGAAAATCTGCAGTTTTCCGTTCATTATGTGAGGACGCCAAAGGGAAGAGGAAGAAGGGCACCGGGGCAAAACTACGGCCTGGGTAAGAGTCATCAATGGCAAAGAGCCATATTTGCTCCTTGACCCAGTGGCATATTGCCATTAATTTATCGTTAATCGGCGGTTGTCGTGGGGATGGTCGCTGAGGAAGGAAGGGGGCCGGTTGATGCGTTGTGTTTCGCTGAGATCTGGAAACGTTTCTGA
This sequence comes from Gluconobacter frateurii, assembly GCF_002723955.1. Taxonomy (GTDB): domain Bacteria; phylum Pseudomonadota; class Alphaproteobacteria; order Acetobacterales; family Acetobacteraceae; genus Gluconobacter; species Gluconobacter frateurii. The sequence goes on along the minus strand of NZ_BEWN01000006.1, from coordinate 131,918 downwards.
TTGGTTCATTCCATCGCTGGTGCAAGCGTATTGCACCATGACGAATGGGGGAGCGTTCGAATGCGCGTTGAAGTCAGCGAAGATACCGTCAATGCAGATCCTCGTCTGGTCTCTTGGGCTGATCAGGTATGCCAAAAGTCGTGTTTTTGTCCGTGTCGGGAGCCATGTCTTGCCGCTGGAGCACCAACTCTGGGTGCAGGGCAGCCAACCGCAAGGCCAGTTCTTCGTCGGTTCGACCGTTCAGGACGCCCTTCAGGAGGAAGTCAGTTGAAACGCGCAACCGGTTCGAGAGAGCGGCAATGAGGAAAACGCTGGGTGCGCGGTCTCCACGCTCAATCTTGTTGAGGGTGGAGGCATCTACCCCCAGAAGCCGGGCACACTCGCTCTGGTTGGGAATAACAAGTTCCCGGGCCCAGGCGATACGTGTTCCGATGGCTCGCTGGAGGATAGTCAGGGAGTCCGAGCGCTTGTGTTTGGCCATGTGGCCTTTTTAGCAATGGCTTTATGCCAAATCCAGAAGAAGTTTTTTTTCTTACGATTTGTGGCATTTTGCCACGGAATGGTTTTTTTCTTCGTAAAGGGATTGATAATGAGGCAGATGAAAGAAGGCCATACCCCGCGTCGGATTTCTGCGAGCGAAATTGCGGCTATGCTGGCGTCTGATGGCTGGCAGCCGATGCGGAAAGCGGTGCGCAAGAAGGCTGCGGGCAAGGGACGGAAGATTTCTAAAGTTTCCGGGGGAACGGAAAAGCGACAGGTTTTTGATCGCGAAAGTGCAGAAGCGCTTCCCCCAGGCCATCCGGTTACGTGGAAAGCTTTGTGGGGTTCAGATCTGGCGCCCGCGTTTCCTGCCCTAGCCCCAATGGGCGCGTCCTCAACATGGGAAAATATTCACTGATGCATGGTTTAATTCGCGAAGTTTCTCATTGCGAGAAATTAGGGAGCGTGAAGCCTACTCTCGAGCGGCTTCAGCATCATGAGTTTCAAGAGCGTAATGGTGTTTCTCGTGTCGTGAACACGGTGCAGTCCATGTATGACGCGGGTGATATTGGCGACGATGAAGTTTCTGTCGCCGATCGCTGGTATAGGGAATATCTGTTTGCAACCCTGGGGGTTGTGGAAGAGCGGCCGTCTGATGGACGTTTTCGGGAAAAAGGGGATGTTCATACCTGGATGATGGGGCGCGGGAAGTGTTCTGCCCGGATTTCCGAGATCAGGGAAATGTTGGGATTGTGCGGACATGTTCGTCTGGAAATGCTGTTAGCGCGTGAAATGTCTTTTTCGGCTATGGCGCGTCAGCTGTATCCGGGGATATCTGAAGGTCGGGGAAGAATGAAGGTATCCGCTCAGTGTGGCCTTCTTTTAGAGCAGCTTGTGCATGTATATAAAAATATAAAAAAGAATTACCGTTAAAAAGTTATTGAATTTTGCATTCGGTTATTTTATAAAAAGAATACATTGAACGATTTTTATTTCTAAGGCCAATCCGAATTTCGGGTTGGCCTTTTTCATTGAAAGAATTTCTTGAAAATGGAACGATTGAATATCGTTCCCGGAGTGGTTGTTCTTTCCGGGCGACAAACAATGATTGTTTTGTGGGGTGAAGGCTCCGAGGTAATTGCGTGCCCATTGGTCTTTGCGGACGAGGCGCAGCATCGGGCGGACCATAATCTTGACTGGCATGAACTTGTGGAGGCTGGTTTGACGCGGCTGGATGTTCGATGCCGGGCTATTCCGTGTCAGCGTCAGGTCCTTTCTCTCCGCGCTATCGGGCGGGTGGATGAGGCTACGGTGCAGCGTCTCAGGATTAAGGCCCGGAAGGAGTGGAAACATCGTTTTCAGGAAAATGTGCCTTCGTCCAGAACTCGCGCGAAATCCCGTTATCTTGGGAAAACAACGGCTGTCTGGTTTGACGGATGTTCGATGAACAGTCGGCGTGAGGAACGCCTGCAAATGGGCTGACGGTCAGATATGGGGCCGTATGAGGATATGAGCAGATGAACGAAACACAGACTGACGGACTGCGAGGACGGAGTGGGCGTTCCCGTCGGCGTAAGGAACGGTTTCTGGAGCATCTGGCGAAAAGTGGAAATGTTTCTGACTCTGGTCGTCTTGCTGGAGTTCAGAGAAGCACGCTGTATCATTGGAAAGAAACAGATGCGGCTTTTGCGTCTCAGTGGGAGGATGCGCTGGAGGATGCAGCAGATGTGTTGGAAGCTGAAGCGAGACGTCGTGCTCTAGAGGGCTATGACGAGCCGATTACTTACGCAGGAAAAGTGGTTTGCGATCCGGAGACAGGTCATCCGCTTGTCAGGAAAAAATATAGTGACGGGTTGATGGCATTTCTGTTGAGAGCGCATCGTCCGTCGCGTTTCAGGGCGGGGCAGGATGAAATTCCTGCAGCGCCTATTTCCATCAATATCAGTTATGATGACAGCGTCCTTTAGACTGAATGATGCACAGCGTGATGCTGTTCGACTTCTGGGAGGTCCGGCTCGCCATATTTTGCTGAGAGGAGGGTCGAGGTCCGGTAAGACATTTGTTCTGATCCGGGCGGTTGTCATTCGGGCCTTGAAAGCTGCTGGAAGTCGGCATGGTATTTTCCGTCATCGGCTGACAGCTCTGAGGGCCTCTGTTCTGCGGGATACGTTTCCAAAAGTTATGCAGCTCTGTTTTCCGCAGGTGAGTTGGAAACTGGAGCGGCAGGAAAATATCGTCACGTTTCCGAATGGCTCGACAATTTTTTTTGGAGGTCTGGATGATGAGCAGCGGACTGAAAAAATTCTCGGTCTTGAATTTTCGACAGTTTATCTGAACGAAGCGAGTCAGATCAGTTATGGCGCGCGAAATATGCTGCTGACGCGTCTGGCTCAAAAATCTGGTCTTGTGAACCGCGAATATATTGATGCCAATCCTCCAAGTGTTGGCCATTGGCTTTATGCGTTGTTTGAAATGGGGATTGAACCGAAATCTGGCGAGCCGATAGCGGATCGTTCTTTATACGACACGATGATTCTCAACCCTCATTCCAATAAGGATAATCTGGGGGAAGAATATATTGCGGCATTGGAAGCGTTGCCGGAACGTGAGAGGCGGCGTTTTCTTCATGGAGAATATCAGGCAGCGGTTGAAGGTGCCTTGTGGCGTATTGACTCGTTTCGACGGGAAACCGCGATTACAGCAGGTAGCCGGATGGATGTTGCGTGTCGGATGCGGCGGATCCTGGTGTCTGTCGATCCTTCGGGTGCGTCTGGGCCTGAAGATTATCGCTCTGATGAAATCGGAATTGTAGTTTGCGGGGTAGATGCTGACGGTGTCGGGCATGTGCTGGAAGACCTGTCGGCGCGGGATAGTCCGGCGGGGTGGGCAGCTCGTGCCTTGCATGCGCTTGATGACTGGCGGGCCGAACGCATTGTAGCCGAGCGCAACTTTGGTGGTGCTCTGGTGGAAAATACAATTCGAAGTGTGCGGGCTCATGCGCCGGTACGATTAGTGACGGCCGCGCGCGGGAAAGCAGCACGTGCTGAGCCGGTTGCGGCACTCTATGAAATTGGCAAGGTGGTTCATCACGGGCGTTTTGAAACGCTTGAGGATCAGCTCTGTCATTTCTCGGTCAGTGGATATCGCGGCTCCAGGTCTCCGGATCGGGCGGATGCGATGGTCTGGGGGCTGAGTGAACTGATGCTGTCTGGCAGCAGCGGTGTGACGGGCTGGAGCCCGTCAGGATTTTCGTTGGCGCGCTGAAAAGCCTTCGGGCTTCAGGTGGGCTTTAGCACTGGAGAACTCATGGACTGGTTGTCCCTGCAGCGGCGTTATGCCGTGCCGGCGGGTGCGTCTGCGCGGACTGCGCGCCTGTTGGCGTTGAGACGTGTTCTGGACGGTACGCAGTATGATGCATTGCCTCATCCGTTCTCGATGGAGCGATCGGGAGCGGGGGAGTACATTCCGCTTTCTAACAGACGTCCGTCCGTCAGAAGTAACCTTTGCCGAACTGTTGTCGATGAATCTGTTTCCCTGCTGTTCGGGGATACGCACTGGCCTAGCCTGATTGCCGATGACACGCGGGTGTCAGATGCGATGGGGGTCTTTGCTTCTCAGACGCGGCTGGCATCTTTGATGATGGAAGCTGCGACTGTTGGGTCCATTGGTTCGGTAGCGGTTCTTTTTGAGGTTTCGGCTGGTGTGCCGAAACTTTCGGTTTTGGATACGGCGTATCTGACCCCGTTCTGGGATGATGTCAGCGGCGAATTACTGCGCGTTGAAGAGCGTTTCCTGGTTCGGGGGCGTGATCTGGCTGTGCAGGGATATGCGATTGGCGAAGACCTTCTGGGTGCTCAGTTCTGGTGGCAGCGGGTCTGGACGCCGATGGATTGTGCAGTGTCCGTTCCCTGGCTCGTGGGGATGGATGGGGGCGTGCGGGACGAGAGCCGGTCCGTTCGTCATGGGCTGGGGTTTGTTCCGATTGTCTGGATCCGAAATCTTGGCGGTCGTCAGGGGCGAGACCCGGAAGGTGAATGCACGTTTGAGCGAGCGATTGATACGGTTATTGAGGCGGATTATCTGCTGTCTCAAGCTGGGCGGGGGCTGAAATATGGTTCCGATCCGACGCTTGTTCTGAAAACGGGTGGATTTTCCGAAGGTGTGGCGCATCAGGGTGGAGCATCTTCGGCTCTGACGTTGCCGCCTGAAGGCGATGCCAAGCTGCTTGAAATCAATGGCAATGCGGCAGGAGCGGTACTCGAGCATTACCGGGAGCTTCGGCAGATCGCGCTTGAGCAGCTTCATGGCAACCGGGCGCATGGTGACCGGATTTCTGGCGTGCAGTCTGGCAAAGCGATGGAGATGATGTGTCAGCCGTTGATCTGGCTGGTGGATCGGCTGCGTCATTCCTATGGCGAGAGTGGATTGCAGGCCATTTACCGGATGGCATGTCGTTTTTCGTGTGTTCTGGAGAATGGTCTGCGTCTTGGTGGTGTTCTGGTGAAGGACTTGCCGTACTGCCGTATGACGTTGCGGTGGCCTGCCTGGTTCCCGGCAACAGATCCTGAGCTTCTGTCTCTGGCGCAGGGGCTTGTGACAGCGGTTTCAAATGGAATTCTGAGCCGGGAGACGGCTGTCAGGATGTATGCGACGGCGTCGGGGAATTCTGATCCCGGGACGGAGTGGCGGCTTCTGGAAAACTGGGTTGCGTCGCAGGACGCGGAAGAATGAGCAGAGAAAAAATGTCCGGATCTGAAGATACTATTGAAGATGTGGCAGAACTTCGTCAGGCGCTTGCGGAAGCGATGGACGAAGTAAAATCCGTTCGTCAGGCTATGGCTGAGGCTGAAGTCAAAAGGGAGGAACTTCAGCGTACGCATGAAGAAGTCATTTCCCGTGTGAAGCGGGAAAGCGATCATGATGTCATGGTTGCTGCATTGCGGTCTGAAGCCATTCGGATGGGCGCGCATAACCCTGACGATGTTGTGCGTCTGGTCAATATGGAAGGGGTCAGCCGCAATGATGACGGCACGGTTGTGGGTGTGACAGAAGTTCTGGAGCGAACCCGGAACGACCGGGCGTATCTGTTTGGTGACTTGGTACGCCCTGGATACTCCAGTGGAACGACGGTTGGGCATCCTGCACCCAGGCCCGGTGAAGCCGAGGCGTTCAATGCCCGGTCTGCGACGGATTCCGATTACGAAGCCCGCAAATGGCAGTTTTTAGCCGGAGCCTGATGGCTCGGGTGTGAAGTGATTGATTGTGGCCGGTAAAATTCTACCGGAAATTTTCCATAAATATTTACGGAATGAAATTCATGAGCATTGATAATTTTCCAGTTCAGCTTCAGGCCGCCATTCAGCAGGGTTTTCTGGCACGCGAATTTGAGAACGGCCTGAAGTCCCGTCTTGGGTTCCGTCAGGTTGCTGATCGGGAAGTTTTCCCGAACGCGATTGGTGAGACGCTGACCAAGACGCGCAAAAGCCTGAAGGCTCCCGTTACGACGCCGCTCAATCCGACGGGCAATACCAATTTTGATAATGGGATGAGTCCCGCTGGTTGGTCCGTCGAGCAGTATACGCTGTCGATCAACCAGTATGGTGACACGATTGATCTGAACATGGTCACGAGTGGCGTCGGGATTGCGTCCCAGTTTCTTGCCAATGCCAACACGAATGGTGTTCAGGCGATGCAGTCTCTGGATCGCCTGGCTCGTAATACGCTTTTCGGTGGCGCTCAGAATGGTGTTGGCGGTTATCTGGGTGGCAATACACGTGTGAACGTTGCGCTGGATGCGGAAGGGGACACCATTCAGGTTGATGATATTCGCGGGTTCCAGTCGGTTATCGTCAATGGTCAGGTGACGCTGATCGGGTCCAGCAGTGGCATGACTGTCACCGTTGGTTCGGATGTTTACACGCTTGTCCGGGTTGTGGCGGATGCGACCAATATTTCTACAGCGCCGGGCGGTATTTCGGGGCAGATGACATTTGCCAGCAGCGTTTCTGTTTCCGATGGTGCTCTAGGGCAGCCTGTGGTTGCCGCGACTGCGCCGAAGGTTATTCGCCCTAATGGTCGCCTGACGACGGCGGCGCTTCAGACCGCGAGTTCGAGCGGTCTGGCGGATACGCTCGGTATCCAGCAGGTTCTGGCCGGTGTTGCGACACTGCGCAGGAATAACGTGCCGATGATCAATGGTGCGTATCACTGTTATCTGGATGATATCCAGCTTCTGTCGCTGTTCCGCGATGATGATTTCAAGCATCTCTATCGTGGTGCGTATGGTTCGGAAGAATATCGTTCGGGGCAGGTGATTGAACTTCTGGGCGTTCGCTTCATTCCGACAACTGAAGCACCTCAGCAGCTTTCGCTGGGGGCTGGACCCATTCATCGTGCACTGCTTTTGGGTCAAGGGGCGCTGATTGAGGGCGATTGTGCGCTAACGGGACATTCCGACATTCCAGACGCTGATCGCGCGCTGATTGAGATGGTTGATGGTGTGGCGATGGTGACCCGTGAGCCGCTGGATCGTCTGCGGCAGATCATTGCGCAGTCCTGGTACTGGATTGGCGGTTTTGCGCTTCCGACGGACGTGACGGCGGATACGAATGTTATTCCGACGGCGACCAACAGCTATCTAAAGCGTGGTGTTGTGATTGAGAGCCTTGGCACGGATGCGCTGGGCATGACGTTCTGAAAATGAACTGGGGCCTCGTGAGGACACGGGGCCTTTCAGGTCAGGGGAAAACTATGTCTGGAACGGTAAGTCTGTCTTCTACTCCTTTAACGGAAGGAGAGAAAATGGATGTCCGTAGGTTCTGCGGGTATCCGGCTGTCGGGTCTCGGGAGACAGGGCAGGAATCCTGGCGTTTCTTTCAGGTTGAAGGAGCGCTTGAATGGCGTATGGGGAACCTGTCAGGCGCAGAACTTCAGCAGATCCGGCTGTATTTGTTGCAGCTTTACCCTCTTGAAACGGCCCTTCTTGGGGCTTCGGACAATCTGGATACGGCGCAGGCTGCGAGCTGGTATCACAATGGTCATGAATTGCGGGATCGGGTGACGCTTTTTACGCTTTGGAGGCGTCGTCTCTGTGCGTTTCTTGGTGTGACGGGCGGTCTGGAACTGCAGGATGGTCGTGCCGTGGTGATTTGAAGGAGGCATGATGAATCTGGAACTGATTGCGTCCAGGATCTGTAAAGGACACGCAAAAGCAGCGGGTATCCTGGGGCAGACGGGTGTGCAGTATCGGCCTGTTAATCCGCTGGAGCCGATGCAGGCGGTTTATGCCCATCCCATGCTCGCTTTTGACACGGATGACTCGTTTTCATTTTCCCGCGTTCCTGGTTGGGGCAAGGTTATGGAATATGTTCTGACGGATCGGCGAGATGATACGCTGGTTGGGGATATTCTGACATGTGCTGGGAAAACGTTTTTTGTCGCGGCGGTTGAGGATTTGAGGCCACCCTTATGTGTCGCTTGTAGCCGGGTTGTACAGGTCAGCGGCGTGACCGGAACAGAAGGGAATGTTATTGAGGATTGTCCTGCCGCGATTGTTTTGAGGTCAAAAGGAGAAGGTTCGGGGAGTGGCGTTCCAGGTTCCGTACGGCCGGGTCAGTTTATCATGTACCTGCCACGTCTTCCTGGTGTCATGCTTCAGCCTTACATGACGGTCACGACAGATCTCGATGTTACCTATACTGTGAATACTGCTGAAATGTCTGACTGGGGCTTGCGGTGCACCATGTCTTTGCAGCAGATCTGAGAGGACATAGATATGGCGGATGCCTCTCAGATGAGTCAGGCGCTGGCGTATGTCTGTGCGGGAATATTATACCCCGACGGTTTGGAAAAATCCTCCGTTACTGGGCGGCAGGCGATCGTTCGACGAGGCTGGCTTTTGCCCAGTGATATTTTTACAGCTCAGAATATTCGGAATTATACCGATTTTGTGACTGTCACGATGGCTGCTCAAAAGGGGGCGACTGTACCGGAACCGTTGGGGCGCCCGTGGCAGGTTCAGGCACGTATCCTGCCGACTGTTTCGGTTCGTCAGAGTGGACAATCCGTGCAGGTTGTTTTTCCGGAAAATCTGCCTCCTTCAGGGGTTGTTGGCCTCTGGTATGACGACGGTGAACTTCAGACGACGGCCGCTTATGCGGTGACCGCGCAAGATACGGCAGAAACTGTGGCTTCTGCTTTGGCAAAACAATTGCTGAACGGGACTGCGGATGGTGCGGTTGTCAGTGTGCCGGGTGTTTCGGTGCTTGGAAATGTTGTCGGATATGGGGAGTCTGTTCGCGTTAGCCGCCGGCAGAGTCAATTGTATCGTGTTTCAGTCTGGACCGCGGATGCCAGCGTTCGGGATATGATAGGGCGGTCTCTTGATACGGAGCTTGCGGAGAAGAACTGGATATCGACATTGGATGGTCGACAGGCGCAGTTGAAGTTTGTGGGTGTTGAAGATGTTGACGCCATGCAAAATCAGGCGGTTTATCGTCGGGATTATCTCTATGAGCTGATTTTTGACACGCTCCAGACCCAATGGACTGCTGACATGATGTTTGGAGTGGGGACTATTGATGTCGGAGGGCAGGACAGTGGCTTTGGTGCAATTGCACCTGCACCTGGGGAGGATGTTGTGAAACGGGCGCTGGAGGCGATGGCCTCTGCTGCTCTTTCTGTGTCTGCCCAGTTTGAATATCCGGGAATGTCGCTGAATCAGTTTGGTACGGTTGTCAGTTCGGCAGACTGAAAAGAAAAAGAATTTAATTGGAGAAGCCTTCTGTTCCGGCCCTGGAGCAGAAGGCTTTTTTTGTTTTGGGAGTAATACCGGCGGATGTCTCTGGTTTATCAGGCGGGTACGCTGAATACGACGGCACTCACGGTGCCTAATCTTTATGTGCAGATTGCACAGCCACAGACACTTGGACTGACAGGTGCTTCCTCTTCCAAACTTGGTATTGTGGGAACTGCGGGTTGGGGGCCTGTTGGTTCACCTGTTCCCGTAGGCGGGATGAGTGATTACCTTGCCGCCTTTGGGGCAAAACAGAATGCAGTGACGGATGCTGGTTTGGCTGTGAATATCGCAGCCATGCAAGGGGCATCCTCTTTCGTGGTAGTGCGTGTTACGGATGGCACAGATGTAGCGGCCTCTGGCAGTTTTGGGGATGTATCTCTTCAGGCTGCCCATACGGGGACAGTTGGTAACGGTATTGTTGCGACTGTAAGTGCAACAGGTTCGGGCTATGCACTGGCAGTTTCGCATCCTGTTCTGGGCTTTGCCAGTTACGCCGGTAGTAACTGGACGACGCTCGCGGCGGCTGTTGCGCAGGATCTGTCGGCTCTGATTATGGTGCACCTGCCGGAGACTGTGCCTGATATCACGGTTGGCGCTGTGACCTTGTCGGGTGGTTTGGATGGCGGGGCGCCTTCTGTTTCGGCTTTTCTGGGAAAAGATGACAGTGTTCGAACAGGGATGTATGCCCTGCGAGGACAGGGTTGTGCGATAGCGCTTCTACATGGGGTTACGGACAGCACATCGTATTCCGCTCAAGCTGCATTCGGGCTTGGGGAAGGGGCGTACATGATTGCCTCCGGCCCTTCTTATGACAGCGTGACGAACGCTGTGGCGGTTAAGGCTGCCAGTGGGCTGGATTCATCAGCTGTTAAATTGATGTTTGGTGACTGGCTGTGGTGGAATGATGACGTTAATGGAATGATGCTTGTCAGCCCGCAGGCTTTTGCAGCAGGCATTCTGGCCGCGCTCTCTCCTGAGCAGTCGAGTCTTAACAAGGCGTTGGCAGGGATTGTGGGTAGCCAGAAGTCAGGTCTGAGCGGCAGTAGCGCAACGTATTCGACGGCAGAGCTTTCCACGCTATTTACGGCCGGGATTGATGTCATTTGCAACCCTGCACCAGGCGGGTCTTACTGGGCTGTGCGGTGTGGGCATAATGCATCGAGCAAAGTGACGGTAAATGGCGACAATTACACGCGACTGACCAATTATATTGCATCTTCTCTCGCAGGAGGGATGGGAGCTTATGTTGGCCAGGTTGTGAATGACACGTTGTTCTCGGATATTCGTTCGACGCTTTTAGGCTTTCTGTCGTCCCTGCTGTCTCAGGGAATTCTGGGTGTTCAAAACGGTGAGCTGCCTTACAGTGTGGTTTGCGACAGTTCCAATAACCCTCAGACACGGACAGCTCTTGGATACGTTCAGGCGGATGTTGCTGTGCGATATCAGGGTATCAACGAGAAATTTGTAGTGAACCTGCAGGGTGGTACGTCCGTGACGGTGACGTCTGCAGGCGGGAGTGTCTGAATATGGCAAATCCATACAGCATTGGCAGGGATTGCCGGATTACGGTTCTGTGGAACGGACAGCGCGTTGATCTTCGGGATGTGACGTCTTTTGGCGCTTCGCAGGAGACGCATGCTCTGCGTGCCAGCCCGCTCAACGGAATGCCTGTGGAATTTAATGTTCCTAATGGTTGGAGAGGCTCATTTCAGATTGCTCGGGCAAGTGCTGCACTTGACAATCTGGTGGCTGCGATTGAGGCGGCTTACTGGAATGCGGGTACGGTCGGAAGCGGTACGATCTATCAGTACGTGATGGAACCGGACGGGACGACCAGTACGTGGGAATATACGAATATTTCCATCAAACTGAAAAATGATGCGTGGCAGTCTGACCAGATGGTCCATCAGACAGTCCAGTTCTTTGCTTCTACAAGGACGAAAATCTCGTGAGTATACTTCCGGAAAGTGTGTCTCTTTCGGATGGGCGTTGCCTGACTCTCAAAGAGATTGATCCCGCCGATATGCTGGATCTGATCGAAGCCGCAGGCTCGGCGGTTAATGGGCCTGCTGCAGCCACCTGGCTTGGTTATGCAGAAATGATCTGTTCTGTTACGGCGATTGATGGAGTTCCCGTGCAAATGCCGGGAACGAAAGAAGAAATTCGTGAGCTGGCGCGCCGGTTAGGTAAAATTGGAGTGGCGGCTCTTCATCCTCTTTTCCAGCAGGAACAGGATGACGAGGCTATGGTGGCTACAGCAAAAAACTGAGCCGGCACTCCGTGTTTCAGGAGATGCTATATCTTCTGGATCATGGAGTGCCGTGGAATATCCTGAAATCGTGGTCTCGGGCTAGGCGAATGGCGGCATGCATTATCACGGCGGAGCGCGACGGGCATGTGTTTGACTGGGGTCGAAGGCAGTATCGGGAATAGAGATGCGCACAGGTAAATTACGGAATGAGGCGTTTCAGTTCGCTCTGCCGGTGGCCCGACATGTCTTTAGAGGGCGATCAGGAGGTTCTGTATCCTCGTTTGTGCCGTTGCGAAGACGATTTAAAGCTCGCCTAAGCCCCGATGGAAAATTGCGGTCGAGTTTTCCTTCGGGAATGGTGCATGTAGGAAGAATATTGACTGCTCGTGAGGGGGATAAGAGTTTTTCGGGAGCAGGTAATAATATTCGTGTTTCTCTCGGGCGGTTGAGGAAAATTGTTCGTGGTGGTGCGACAGATATCAAATCCGGCACCTTGGCAAACAGGAATTTACCAGAAAAGATTTTTAAAAATTCGACCACACCAGCTTCGATCCGGCCCGTAAAGCTGACCTCAAATTCTGTTTTTTCGTTCGCTGATCGCGAAAATGCAACGTCCTTTTCGAAGCGTGTTAATTTTGTCTCTAAGGCATTGCGTCGTAAAAAAGTTGAGTCAAAAGAGCTTGGACGTTCTGTTGTGAGAGGAAATTTCGGAAGCGCAATTTTTTGTGGGCGTGATAACAATTTTTCCGCAATGCAGGATAATAATTTTATCCGTTTTGTAGGATGGAAGCGTAATTCCGTTCAAAGCGCGAATAATCAGTCCCAGGATAGCATGGCTCCTTCCGGTCCATTAAGGAAAAATCTTTCAGAAAATATGATGCGAAATCAAAATGGTAAGCCTCGTATTGTAAAGGAAGATTTTTCTCCTGATGAGTGGGGGGAGTTTCCTTCAAAATCACATTCTGGAATGTTTGAGAGATACGATCTGGAACGGAGTTCGAGGCTCGCGGCACGTCAGGGGCACGGAGGCGTAGATGAGCTAAGGTTTCCGCAATACCCCGGCCGCAGTATTGGAATGAGTTAAAATAAAGGAGAGCATTGATGGGCTTGACGCTCTCTGCACTTGAAAATGCCATTGGCTCTGTTGGGCGTTTGGGAGCAACGGCGCCCGTCATGCTCGGGGATCTGGTACTTACAGGCATTGAAGTTCCGGATCGTTTGCAGGTCGGTGGCCGCCAGATGATGGTGGTTCATCGGCTTCCTGGTGGTGGGCGTGTTGTTGATACGCTGGGCAATGATCCAGGTCGTCTGGAGCTCACAGGTAAATTTCTTGGACCGAATGCACAGGCACGGGCTCAGGCCATTGAGAAAATGCGTGTTCGTGGCGCGCCTGTAGTGTTTTCTGCGGCGGGCATTGCTCTACAAGTCTGGATTGTACGCTTCGTTTATTCTTATGAAGCGAAAGGTGCGCTTTGCTCATATGAGCTTACTCTTGAAAGACCAGCAGAAAGTGTGGGTTCTGCAACCGTAGGAAATACGCTTTCAGATGTTTTGGGAAATGATGTTGACAGCGGTTTGACTCAATTAACGGATGTTATTTCTGCCGTGTCTGACGGTTTGTTTGTCGAAAGTGGACAGGTTGGCTCGATTGTAGGTCAGCTCATGCCTTTGGGCACATTGGTTGGCGCGGGTGGCTCTCTTGCCAAAGTCAGTGACGCACTCGCGACAACCAGTGCTTTAAGCCAAGGGGCTACGAATCTGGCAGGTGCCTCGACAGTTCTGGATAGTTTGTCGCAGCAACTTAGTGTTTCTGGACAAGGATTGATGTCGGCACTCGAAATTTCTGGCCAGAATATTGAAAATATCCAGATCGAGAATGCCTCTTCTCTCTCCGCTGTTATGGGAAATGCAGCCGTACAAAGCGTGGGGGCAGACGTCGGAGGGTTGGTCAATCGGTCGAACGCGTATGTCGGACAGGCACAAGGCCTCACTGCACAAATGCCGGCAGTTCATTCGTGAGGATTCATGAAAGATATTATCGTAACTTCGGCGGATATTTCTCTGTTTCACGTTGCGGCGAAAGAACTGGGCGATGCTTGCCAGTGGTGGCGGATCGCGGATTTCAATGGGCTGAATGATCCTGATCTGGGGTGGGTTGAAACAGTTCTTATGCTGAAAATTCCAGGAACTGTATCGGAGAGTTCGTCAGGTCTTCCTGATGACGTGGGACAATGACAGATCGTCAATTAGAGGTTCGTGTCCTGTGGGACGGGATTGAAAATTCCGTATTATTTTTAAAAAAATTCGAAATTGATTCTCATAGATATGAGGCGTGTGACACTGCAGTTCTGACCTTTGTTCGCAGTCAAGCGTCAGTAAGCAGTTCTGCACTCTGGTTTGAAAGCGGCGCTACGGTCACCCCATGGGTGTCTGTGGAAATTCGGGATCTAAAGGTAGCTAATCCGAATTGGAGCACGATTTTTCAGGGGCGCGTAGATCATGTGCGCGTTCTTTCGATGTATTCCGTTATCGAAATGGAATGCAGAGATGCTCTGGCACAATTGATTGATCTGCGTGTGCAAGACGCATGGTTGAATCATACTGGATCTGATCTTCTGTCCGTACTAGCTGAGGCGGGCGGGCTAGACGCACGAGTATCATTTCCGACCGATATGCCGGATCATATGTTGGGGCAGTTCTGGCAAATCGAACATAAGCGCGGCTCTTTTCTTTCTCAGCATCGATTTCAGACTGCAGCCGATCTGGCATTTTCTGTTGCGCGCGAGGCGCTTTGCGATCTGTACGCGGATGGGAAGGCGCTGGTGTGTCAACCAATGCAGACTTCGAATCAGGCCCAGAGCGTCATTGATGCAAATGGAATTGTTTTCGAGACCGATATTGCTCGAGATTTGCAGTTATCATCAGGGGTCATAGTGCATCTTGCTTCCTGGGATTCAAGGCAGCGTAACAGCACTCATTTATATTACGATGGAAAAACATTCTCAGAAAATGCGCCTGTAACAGAGAAAACATTTCACAGTTTTAGGGTTCCGGGTCGCAGGGTGGAAGATCTTCGGCGATTGGCTCGTGGAAAATATGAGCGGATAGCTGCTCATGCAGTGTCTGCACGGGTCTCAATGCCTGGTCTGATCGGCCTTGGACCGCGTCAATTTATGCGGATTGCGTCGGGACAGGCAGAGGAAATTCTTGGAGTGGATCAGGTTGTGTCACGATTTTCGCTGGAAGAGGGTTTTGTACAGCATGTCGTGTTACGCAAACGGGGAGAGTGAGGCATGACACAAATGCAGATGGTCAGTGCTGCACTGGTCAATAGAAGCGCGCATGCTGTTTTTGGAGTGGTGTCTGCTGTTGATCCTGTCAACCACGCGATCAAAGTCAAAATTCAACCGGATGACATAGAGACGGGTTGGATTGCAGATGTTGGAGGGATTCAGGCGGGAGATCTCAGGATTGCCTGTCCTTCCGAACCCGGCACCCATGTTGTGCTGCTTCCGATTGAAGGAGATGCTGAACATCTTGTTGCGATTGGAGCAGTTTTCGACACTGTTGTGAGAGCGCCTGTCTCGCCTCTGGATGGAAGTGTTGTCCAACCCGGAGAAATGCTGATCCGTGCGGGGTGTGGCGAACCACCTGCTAGCGACGCTTTATCGTCTTTCATGCAGGAAAATGCAGAAGCTGGCTGGTGCCAGATCGGACGAAAAGGCGTGACGCTTGGGGCCGGAACCTCAAGTTTCGTCATCTCTCAAGATGAGATTGTTCTGACGGTTGGCAGCGTTAGGGCCGTATTGTCTGCAAATGGCCTGAAGGTCTTTTCCGGTGACATCCAGACCGATGAGCATTCACTGAACAATCATATTCATCTCGTCGGAACACAGTCCACAGGAGGGCCGGTAGGATGAGTTCCATCGGGCATTTTTATGGTGGCGATCTGCTCCTGGAAAATGGTGGGCTTTCTGTTGTTTCTGGTTCGGAAGAAGTTCGTCAACGTATTTTGCGGCGGTTACTGACAAACTCCGGGGATTATATCTGGCAGCTTGATTATGGCGTTGGCTTGCAAGGTATGATTGGGGACGTCGTCGTTCCTTCTGCAATGCAGGCGGCCATTCGGACTCAGGTTCAAAAAGATACAGGGGTGGATCCTTATTCCCCTGTTGAGGTCGATGTAAGTTCGGACCCTAACGGCGTGTGTCGGTGCAGGATTTCCTATGTGGATGCTGACACCGGGCAAGCGCAGACCCTGGATTTTTCTTCGTAAAAAGATGTGCCTGCTTCGGTCAGGCGCCTCTGGAGGATGTAATGTCTCTTTCTCTTCGCTCGTTTGCCACAACGGTTTCTACCGCAGTGGTAACGGCGCAATCTTCCTGTGCGCAATTGCTGGATGTTTCTGTCGGTTCACCAGTTCGTGCGCTGATGGAAAGTGTTGGCGGCATCGGGCTGTGGTTGCAGTATCTGGTGTTGCAAACTTTACTTCGAACCCGTTTGGCGACGTGTACGGCAGAAGATTGTGACAGTTTTGTCCAGGATTTCGGGATGTCACGCCTTCCGGGAACATCTTCCACCGGTCTGCTAACCATGTCGTCTTTTTCGCCATCCCAGCAATCGGCTGTTGTTGTGCCTGGCACGATTGCGCGAACGGTTTCTGGTTTGTCTTTTAGTGTGGTGAAAGATAGCACGCTTGCAGTCTGGTCTGAAACGGCTGGTGGTTATGTACGCGCGGCTGGTGTGTCGAATATTTCGGTTCCGGTTCAGTGTCAGACTGCCGGTGCAATCGGCAATGTCCCCATTGGCGCAATCTGTCTGATGGGTACGGCCATTTCGGGCATTGATACGGTCACAAACCCTGCGGCGTTTCTGAATGGTTCGGATCAGGAAACGGACGCGGAGCTTCGGGCTCGCTTTCCATTGTGGCTGGCAGCGAAAGCGTCCGCCAGCAGGGCGGCAGTTGGAAATGCTGTTTTGGGTGTTCAGACAGGTCTGTCATATTCGTTGCGGGACGGGCTGGCTGCGGATGATACCGCACGTTCTGGCTATTTTACTGTTGTTTTGAATGATGGCAGCGGCGTTCCTTCTGACCAACTGCTGACACAGGTTTATGACGCTGTAGATGAGGTCAGGGCGCTGGGTGTTGCATTTGGTGTGCGAGCGCCCTCTCTTTTAGTCCTGAATGTTTCCATGACTGTTGTTGTACCGGCATCTGTGGGAACACAGCAGGCCATTACAGCAATCCAGAATGCAATTGCACAGGATATTGCAGGTACGACCGTAGGCAGTGGGTATGCCTATAGCAGGCTGTCCTATCTGGCATATGTGGGAGCTGGCTTAACGGTCACATCCGTTCTTGATGTGCGTCTCAACGGCAGTCAGTTGGATATTCCGGCAAACGGCGATCAGGCTCTGGCAGTTGGCAGTATTCAGATCAGCGTCACTCAAAACTGACAGACAGGCCTCCTGCATGAATATTTGCGGAGGATGGGGAAGACTATGCCTGTTTTTAATAGATATCCAAAACTTGAAACGCTGACCGGAAACGAAGTTCTCGTTCTTGCAGATGCCAGCGGTCAGCACACTGTTACGGCAACGGCATCCCAGATTGCTGGCGCCCCTGCGGTTTCTAAGCCGACTGGAGAATTTTACCAGGATAAAGGCGCGAAAATCAGCCGGTTTGCAGACCGTGTGCTGATTGGGGACGCGGCTGCCAACCCTGGACTGAGTGACCGTGAAGCGGCGTCGAATAATGACTGGCTGTCCCGGACGATGTCTGAAACGTCCATTGGACCGTGGGCACTACAGGATGCGCAGTGTGCGTCCGTTGCTCAGTATGGAAATAGTGCTTTCGTCGCGGCATCCCGCACGTCTGATGCAAAAACCGCACCTGAGATGCTTGGCTTCCAACCAAGTTCGATCGGTGTGGCTGCGTGGGGCGTTGCTGACGATACCTCCACCCCGACGACCACAACTGCGTATGCATATTATGGAGAGGCATGGCGCCTCGCGGGCGTGAATTATCAGCCGACCTTTGTTATGGAGCTGGAGGCCGTCAACTTTGGTGGACTGGCTGTCGGTCAGTCCAATCCTTACGCTCCGAATGTAGGCGGGGGCGTGTACGGGATCCAGCTTGGTGCCGGTGGGGGGCAGACGACTGGTACGGCGGATGCAGCGGCCGGAGTAGTCTTTGTTTCAAATCCGAATGCCTGGCAGACCGGAATTGTTTTCGGTGCGACATCCCTTCGCGGGACGGACGGAACTGATGCGGGATATGCCTCAGCCCTTTCGCTGGCGCGCAATCATGCTGTGGAGTGGCACACACCTGAAGTTGTTTCTGGAGTGGCAGGCAACAATGTCGGCGCTTTTGTACGATCCACGGTCACGGAACGCGCAAAAGGGGTACGTCAGGATTTCATCGATAACGAAATTCTCTTCAGTAATATTGAAGGTCAGACGCTTTTTTCTGTTGGGAGCATGTCTGCTCCTAATAATGCTCTTCAGGTCCAGGCTGGTGCAGGAAGCCAGGCGGCTGGTCTGTATGTTCAACAGGGAGAAAATGGATCAGCCAATCTGGGACTTTTTCCGGCTGATGGTGGTGAGTTGCAGATGTCGTCTCCCGTTAGTGGGGCTGGTGCGACACTCCCAACAACTGTTGATGGTGGATTTCTGCATATCAATATCAATGGATCCGATTATCGTATCCCGCTTATGAGTCCCGCTCAGGCTGGAAGCTGATTATGGCTACTCTTTATGATGAAGAAGGCCTTGTTCTGCAGGCTACGGATGGAAAGGCTCTTCTGGATACCGGGCCATTACCGGGATCTGTTGACGATTTCACTGCTCGGCTTCGTGCGCTTCTTCCTGTCGGCTGGTTTCCATCTCCTCCGCAGGGTCTGGAAGAGGAAGAAGCGCCAGTTCTTGTTGCCATTCTGACAGGTTTCGCGACGGTCCTCACTGGTATCTGGGTACTCATGGAGGAGTGTCGGAGCCAGATACGGCTAACGACCATGAGTGGCGCCTTTCTCGATATGCTGGCGGCCGATTATTTTGGCGTGGATGGGCTGCCTCGAAGAGCATCTGAAGGCGACAGAGATTATCGTGCTCGCATCGTGAATTCTCTGGTGGCACCGCGGAATACCCGACAGGCTGTGAGGGACGCGCTGGTTGCTGTTACGGGGGTGGAGCCTGTCATTATCGAGCCTCTGAATGCGGCAGATTGTCATGCACAGGCGTCTTTAGCATCGCCGTCCTGTGGTGGCGGCGTGGGATATGGTTGTGCCGGATTACGGTATGGCAGTCAGTCAGGCGGCCAGTTTTTTCTGGAAACTGCGTTGGGGCAGGCTTCTGACACACAGGTTATTTATCAAGTGATTGAACGAACTGCGGCCGGTGGCGTGACGGGCTGGGTTCGAGTGGAGCAATAATGGATCGGGCGATTGTATATGCGGGGTCTATCCCGCTGGATACGGACCTTCTGCGCGTAGGAAAGTATGGGAAAGCCGCCATCGGCCATATGTCTGACATGCTGTATGGTCAAGGGGTCGTAGCAGCATCGGGGCTTGCCTGTACGCCTTCTTCTTCCTCGTTGGCTGTGACGATTGGTGCAGGTTCCATTACCGCTCCCGGCATCATGGATGCGACTGCTTTTGGGGGAGCCGGTGGCGGGTATCGTGCTGATCCGACGCAAACCACATGTCAGTATTCCAGCGATACGGCAGTGACAGTCACTGTGCCAGGAACGGGTGCGAGCTACACGGTTTTTGCGATCTGTGCCGAACAGGATGTTGATCAGACGGTTCTTGCATTTTTCAATGCGGCTAATCCGTCCCAGACGCAGGCAGGACTGAACAATAGTGGTGACGTACTTCCAACCCGTCGCTGGGCTGGAATGTCTTTCATTATTGCAACGGATGCGCCTGCGGCTCCCGCAGGGGGCACAGTGGTTCCGCTTTATACGCTGACGGTTCCACAAGGAGTCACTTCGCTTGCGGGTGTACAGCCACAGCCTGGACAGGCGTTCTGGCCAACTATTCCCGAACTGGCGACGCAGACATTGCTACGTGCGATCGCAGAACCAATGCAGCTTGTGGCCAATGATACGTCTCTTTCCGTACCTGCCTGGGCAACGCGTGTTGAGCTTCGTGTCATTGGCGGCGGAGGCGGCGGAGCGTCGTCCAGTTCTACGTTGCTGACCGGATCTTTTTCTGGCGGCGGCGGCGGCGGAGGCGGTGATGCCTGGGGCATCTATGGTGTTAGCCCTACCAGCGGTGGGGTTCTGGGAGTCACGATTGGCCGGGGGGGCGCCTCAGAGCAGACAGGAGGAACATCCCTGGTCAGCTACAACGGGCAAACACTTCTTCAGGCCAGTGGAGGCCATGGTGGCTTCTTCTATGACAACACGGGTTCAGCCGGAGGGGACGGTGGTACTGCATCCGGAGGGACGATCTGGAATCAGACCGGGAGCTGGGGCGGAGACGGCCAGAGTAATGCCTCGACCTTTGCAGGCTATGGTGGAGATGGCCCGTGGGGCGGCGGTGGCCGCTGCGGGAATCAGGCTGGCCGTGATGGAACCCGCTTTGGTGCAGGCGGCGGCGGCTCGTATTCTGCTGCTGTGGAGGGTACTCCAACTGCAGGGGGGGCTGGCTTCTCAGGCTGCGTGATGTATCGATTTTTGCCGTAATGGCAGCGTTTTGGGGACGGTTTTCCCCGTCCCCAAAAGAGTGTCAGTTTAATGAAATGTCGCCGTCCGCCATATTGCGCGGCGGCATGGCTTTCCGAAGTTTCGCAACGTCTTCCGCGCTGACGGCAGAAGCGTTGTTGCCCCAGGCGTGACGGATGAACGTCACCACATCAGCAACCTGCTGATCATTCATACGATGCATGAAATCTGGCATCGTAAAGGCAGACGGGGCTGCCTCGGTTTTTGGTAATGTTGCTCCGGCTTGGACCACATGAACCAGAGACGCCGGATCTTTTCCCATTACAACAGGATTTCCCGCCAGAGGCGGGAAGACAGGCGGGTAACCCTTGCCATCCGTGCGGTGGCACGCAGCACAGTTATCGACATACAATTTTGCTCCACGTGCAGAGACGTCTGCTTTGTGAAGGGCATTGGTTGCAGTCGGGTCATAGACCCAGTTGGGCTGCGTCTGGTCGAATGGCTGAAGTGCCCGCAGATATTTTGCCATCGCGTGCAGGTCAGACTCAGTCAGGTGCTGTGTACCGTGCACAATGGCTGACGTCATCGCACCAAAACTCTCGCCCTGCATATTGCGGCCGGTTTTCAGGAAATCGACAATATCCTGCTCGCTCCACCGTCCCAGACCTGTCCGATTTTCCTGACGCAGGGATGTTGGGATCCACCCGTCAATCATGGCGCCCCCCGCAAGGTAAGACGTACCATCTGACGCGGTCAGAGCTTTTTCCTGCATTGTAAGGCCGCGAGGAGAATGACAGGCTCCACAATGTGCGGGACCTTCTACAAGGTAGGCTCCTCTGGCCATTTGGGCATCGGCAAATTCATGCAGGGTCTTTTCCTGTGCTTTTGCCGGAGCTGGAGAAAAAGCCCACCGCCAGAACATAAGCGGCCAGCGCATCGAGAAAGGCCAGCGGATACCATTTTCGGGAGTAGGGATGGCTGCTGCTGAAACGCCCTCGTGAAAATACGCGTAAAGGGCGTGAACGTCATGATCGGTCAGGCGCGCGTAAGACGGATAGGGCATTGCGGGATAGAGCGTAGAGCCGTCCTGACGAATCCCTTCACGGAGCGCACGACCAAATTCAGCTTCGGTATACTTGCCGATACCGTGTTCCACATCTGGCGTGATGTTCGTGGAATGAATGATACCAATCGGGAGTGTGAAAGATACTCCTCCAGAATATTCCGGTTTATTTTTGATCGAATGGCACGCAGCGCAATCAGACGCAGCTGCCAGATACCGGCCTTCCTCGATCAGGGCAGTCTTGTCGTCATTGGCAAATGCTGTCTGGTGGCTCAGAGCAAATATGCCGCCCGCAAAGGCCAGGAATGGGAAAATCTTCATGCCTGCACCAGAGGTCCGGGAGATTTCAGGTAGGTTGTGCGAATGTGATAGGCCGCCCAATAGGCAAGGGCTGCGACCATGCCTGTCGGATTATAACCCATTCCCTGCGGGAAGGCATTCGACCCAATTACAAAGACGTTCGAAACATCCCAGCTTTGCAGATAGCGATTGAGAGCACTGGTTTTAGGATCAGTGCCCATGATGGCACCTCCACCAAGATGCGTTGTCTGATAGTGGCGGGTATCAAACGGCTGGCCTGCATTCAGATGTACAAGATTGGCTTTTGTGGCTCCCATCGCTCTGGCAATAGGTTCAATCTTGCTGACAACGTATTGGTTCATCCGGATATCGTTGTCTTTCCAGGTAAAAGTCATCCGGAGGAGAGGCTGGCCATAGGCGTCCTTCCACGTGGGGTCCAGATCCAGATAAACGTCCCGGTAGGCCATGTTACTGCCATGGGCATCCACACCGATCGAATGTTTGTATGTGTCGATCAGGGCACCTTTGTAGGCTGACCCCCAGCGTGGTGTGCCGCCGCCGCCCGTGCCGATGGCTGCGGCAATGGGTTTGACGCCCGCCTGATTGACCCAGACTGGCGAACCACCAACAAAGCCAAGCGGTCCGTGGTCAAAGTTCATGCTGTTGAAATCATCAATAGCAACACCCACGCCACCCGCGCCGATGAACTGATTGGTATATTTGGAAGAGGGCAGCCAGATACGGGAAGACGTGATGGTCTGGTAAACGAAATTACGTCCCGTTGTGCCGGTATTGCTGACAGGGTCGTACGGCTTTCCAATGCCCGATAGCAGCATCAGATGAACGTTATGAAACTGGAACGCACTCAGGATAACGAGATCCGCAGACAGGGAGATTTCCTTCTGCGTTTTGGTTTCCAGATACGCTACGCCAGTTGCCTTGGCGCGCGTATCATCCAGATCAACACGCAGAACATGTGCATCTGAAATTAGCGTAAACCGTGGGTCCTGACGCAGGGCGGGGAGAACATTCACATTGGGAGACGCTTTGGAATACAGGTAGCAGTCGTATCCGCTGCAATACCCACAGAAATTGCACGGCCCCATCTGGCAGCCATACGGATTTGTATATTGGCGGGATGCGTTCGCAGCTGGAAGGGAGTACGGATGGTATCCCGCTTCTGTCGCAGCAGCCCGGAACGTTGATGCGGTGAACGTATCTTTCATGACCGGCAACGGAAAATTGTCGGACCGGTCTCCATCAAAGATGTTGCCGTTTCCGACGATCTTTCCGTTCACCTTGTAAGCTTCACCGGATGTACCGAAGACTTTTTCGGCCTTGTCGAAAAACGGTTCCAGTTCGGCATAGGTCACGCCATAATCCTGAAGATTCATACCTTCAGGGATGAATTTCTCACCATAGCGTTCCACGACTGAGCTGCGAAGGCGGAGATCTTCCGGGGAAACCCGGAAATGAACACCCGACCAGTGAAGACCAGCGCCTCCAACCCCTTCGCCGGGCAGGAAGGCTGCCAGTTGCCGGTAAGGCAGGGCTGTCTGGTCAATCGTATTGCGAACAGTCACCGTCGTCTGGGACAGGTTCTGGAACAGACGTTTGCGAATGGCGCCACGAAGTTCGTCAATGGATTCCGGGTAGGCGCCTTCCACGGCCGTGGCGCGTTCCGATCCGCGTTCCAGCATGATGACTGAAAGACCGGCCTCCGTCAGTTCCTTGGCAAGAATGGAGCCAGCCCAACCTGCGCCAACAACAATGGCATCTGCATGTTTTTTGGTCATGATCTGTGCTCCTCAGGCCGTCTCACCCGAGATCGAAATCGGGCCAAAGGGATATGCCTCTCCGTCCTGATTGACCCAATCCATGAAGTCGGCGCGAGCGCCCGGAAAGCCGAGCATGAGCCATCCTCCAAGCCCTTTGTTGCCGCCATAGAGAGGGTCGGCAAAAGCACCCTCCATTGTATTCGTGCGCAGTTGCTCAAAGAAAACACGTCCAGGAATGTCTCCCAGCGAGACAGACCCACCTTCAAGCGCTGTTAGAATTTGCTCCTGTGCAGGCGCTCGAAGGTCGGCAAAGGATTTCCCATGCTGTTGGCGGGTATAGGCTTCGAGGCCCGCAATCCCTTTTTGATACAGATCGCGAGGCACAAAAGGGAGCTGATAGCCAAGATTAGCCGGTCCCTGCACAAATGGTGCAGACATGTACCAGTTGTCTCCATGCCCGTATGGAGACTCCATCTGTCGATCAATGAACTCTGCCACACCTAAACCCCGTGCCCCCGGTCCGTGCTGATCCTGTGGGAAAAGGCGCTCCGTCGCGGCTTCCACGAAACGGTATTCTTCAGGCGTGAAGAACGTTGGCTGGTAAGGCTTTTGGGCCTCTTGAGCGAGTGCTTCGGCCCAGTGAGAATGTCCACTGACCATCCAGAATGACGTGGAGCCGAGAAGGCCTTTGACGAAACTACGGCGAAGGGGGCGTGTCAGTGTCGGTTCCTTCGGGGGCACAGTGGTCTCCAGAACGAGGGTAGGGCCATGTTCGGGAAATGAACATATCCGAAATAAGTAAGGACAAGACCCCATAGAATAAGCATCAGGTCCGAAGCCAGACCCAGAGCGATCACAACGCCACGAGGATGATGATTTTAGCCGCCTGAACTGGCGTTCTGCGAGGTGGATGGCAGTTGCAAAGTCCCCATGGGAGGAGATTTCTGTTTGGGAGCCGAAACCGCTGGAGCGCTGTCATCGCCCGATCCGGTCGGGAAAATGGCATCTGGTACGCTGGGCTGAGCGGCTGCTGCGGTTGAGGGCTGGGGCTGAACGCTTGGGGATGCAGGAGTAAGTGTAGCAGGTGTTGAAACAGTGGGCGTCGTAACGGTGCCTGGTGCTGTCAGGGACTGCTGCTGAACGCCGCCATTAACGAGCGGATTACCGATGGCATCTGTCATCCAGCTCATCAGTTTTTTGCGGATCTGGAACTCCAGCTCAACATTCATGTCCTGCATCATCTGGTTCGTCAGTTCATACAGGGATCCACGCGATGTGGCGCTCTTGGAGCCGGTGTCGAGTTTGCGGCTGATCCTGGCATGAATATAGCCCGTATGTAGATTGCCGGCATCGGCGACATTCAACTGCACATCCATCGCGCCGGAGATGACGTTATCTTCCGCAGCAGAGATGTAAGCCTGTTTGATGATGAAATCCGCCTGCCCGGTCTGACCGCTTGCGACAAGTCGCTGATTGGCCATCTGTTTGAGCGCCTGATCGGGAGGCGTAGGGGCCTTGGCGCTCAAAGAATCCGGCGTAGGAGCAGCCTCGTCCTGAATATTGATCGTTGCGACATTCAGATGAAGCTGGGACAGATAGCTGTAATCGGCTGGCGGGAAGGTTTGTGCAGGTTCATTGTCCGCACATCCTCCGAGACCAAGGGAAAACGCCAGAGCACTCGCTCCAATCCAGTGTCGCATACCCATTAACCAGTCTCCCGAAGTTTATTCGCCGTCCCGGCCCAAGAGTGCTTTCAGCCGTCCAAACAGCCCCTTTTTAGGGGGCGACTTTACTACCGGAGCGGGTTCCAGTGGAAGCTCTGGCAAAAAGGATCTTTGTGGAGCTTTGATCGGCTCAGCTGTTTTCTGGATCGCTGCCGCTTCGGTAATGGGAGACGCATTGATGGACTGTTCATGAGACGGAGGCGGAACTGAAGGCGAGGGCGAGCCCGTTGGATCATCCTGTGTAGTTTTGGGCGAGCGGAGCGAGGATGCCTGACCCACACCAAAGTCTTCCGGAAGGAACGGGCGTGCGGAGCGGATAGCGTCTGCATGATCTGCATGTCGTGCAAACCATTCCAGGATCCACCCTGGAAAAAGCGGCCCAGAGGGAGCATCGCTGACCAGCAGAGGCCCTTTGGGATAATAGAAAGAGGGCCGCCGGTCCGGCGCTGTTTCATCCCAGACCAGATAGAAAACAGCGTTTTCGGCTTCATCATTAAAGCGGTAGGCTGTTGCGGAAGAGCCCAGTTTCATCTCAATCTGAGCACGAACGGGCAGCGCCGAAAACGGCGAAGACACAATCAGTGTGCTGCCGGTACGCTTCGCAGAAAGCAGGGCTTTCATCCGGCCTTCTGCAACAGGCTTCCCGTCAGGACAGGTCAGTGCTTCGCCACTATCCGCATGGCCTGCCGCAATGAAGATCGCATGAGGCGCATGACGCCCCAGCCAGCAACCTGAAAGCTCACGAAAGACGATTTCCGGAAGATCCGTTCTGAAGGTACGGGCATCATCCCTGATCTCTCCTCCGAGAACACCTTCTGCCAAAGGCCAGAACAGAGGGTCCATTGCTGTCAGAAGATCGTTTTGAGCTTCTGGTGGAAGGGCCAGCACATGACTGGCCTTATAGACGCCATTTTCAATCCACCAACAGGCCTGTCTTTGACTGGCTTCGTCCTGAAAGACGATAACTTCAAACTGCCCGACGACCGGCTGACGATGTATTGCCGTCCATCCGGGATAAAGTGCCCCGGCGGGTGCGCCATCAATCTCGATACCGTCAAGCAGCGAAGCCGTCATTCAGGTTTGTCTCCCAGTTCATCGCGGGTGAAGCGAAAGCCGACATTACAGAACTCGCAGTTCATTGTGATGGCTCCGTCTTCAACCATATGGTCCAGATCGTCAGTGCTGAACCTGTCGAGCACAGAGGCAAGACGGGCCCGGGAGCAGCGGCATCCATAAGCCAATGCGCGCGGCGTGGCGATCTGGACATCCAACGTCGCGAACAGACGATAGATCAAATCTCCACTGCCCAGATCTTCGTCAAAGATCTCAACTGGCTGGAGCGTTTCGGCAAACGTGCAGGCTGTCTCCCACGCATCGTCATCCTGCGCGGTCGCTTCAATTCCACCTTCCGCAGCAATACGTTCCAGAATCAGCGCACTGGCGCGCCAACCATCCAGCGTTTTCATGCAGAACAGCCGGATCAGGCAGTCATGCTGCTCACTGGTCTGAAAGTACTGCATGGCCATGTCGGAGAGTGTCTCTCCCGTCAGTTCCACAATGCCCTGGTGACGGTCCATGTCCGCCCCTTGGTCAATCGTGAACGCCATGTAGCCGTTGCCTAGAAGCTCAGGAGCCGTTTTTGGCAGATTTGCCGGATCAGCGTCTTCAGAGAGGCGCGCCGTAAAACGGAGGTCTCCCGTATCCGTTGCATCCGCCAGCAGCATCGTGACCGGACCATCCCCCTTGATCTGAAGAGAGAAGGAGCCTTTGAACTTCAGGGCAGATGCCATGGCCGCCACAAGGGCTAGAGCCTGACCACCCAGCTCCAGAACGCCATCGGGGAGGTCATGGCGGGACAGGATGGCATCGGCCAGCTTTCCCAGTCTGACAAGGCGTCCCCGAACAGGCGAACGTTCCAGATAAAACGGAACAATGCCCCCTGAAACAACCATGTTCGGGACGTTGGGGCGTCCCCTGTCAAGAAATGGAGGTGTATCGATCACCCGTTCTCTCTCCCAAGGGCCCAGAGAAGCAGACCCTTCTGCGTGTGAAGCCGGTTTTCCGCTTCATCAAAAACAACAGACGCCGGGCTTTCAAAAACATCCGCCGTCACTTCTTCCCCGATATGGGCAGGGAGGCAGTGAAGGAACAGGGCATCAGGCGCAGCTTTTGCCATAAGAGCGGCATCCACCTGATAAGGTCGGAATGCGGCAAGACGCTGCTCACGGTCCTTGTCGCCCATGCTGACCCAGGTATCCGTCAGGACAGCATCTGCACCGGAAACAGCCTCAGCCGGGTCACGGAAGATCTCGATGGAAGCGCCGTGCTCACGCGCCCACGACACTGCACGTTCGCTGGGTGCAAAGTCGGCAGGCGTTGCCAAACGAACGTTAAACTTTAGAAGAGCCGCAGCTTCCATCAGTGAGGTCGCAACATTGTTGCCGTCCCCGATCCATGCCAGCGTCTTGCCCGCAATCGGGCCGCGATGTTCTTCAAACGTCAGAACATCGGCCAGAATCTGGATCGGGTGAGACACTGGCGTCAGCCCGTTGATGACTGGAACCGTGCTCCACTTTGCCAGTTCGCGCAGGTTCTCGTCCTTGCCAGTCCGCAGAACAATTACATCCAGAAAGCGCGACAGAACCCGTGCTGTATCCGCGATGGTCTCACCGCGCCCAAGCTGCATGTCCCCCGGTGACAGCACCGAAACCTGCCCGCCAAGCTGACCCATTCCGACTTCGAACGACACACGCGTCCGCGTGGAAGGCTGTGCCAGCATCAGCCCGAGGGTCCGGCCTTCAAGCGGGCGCTCCGGATGCAAAGGGCGTGCACGATTATTCTGCAGAGCTTTGACGCGGGCCGACAGATCAATGATCTGTCGGATGACGTCTCCGCTGAAATCGCGAATATCAAGAAAATGCCGTGGCATCTGCTGTTCCGTTCCAATCGTCCGGGGGGCGATAGCCAGACTCACGACACTGTCTCCTGTTCCAGTTTTCCGGCAGCCACAAAGGCTTCGGCTGCCTCAATCAGTTTGTTGCATGCGATTTTGCAGTCTTCTTCCGTCACGATCAGCGGGGGCACGAGACGCAGAACATTGTCACCAGCTCCAACCGTCAGAAGACCAGCACCCGTCACGAACGGCATAACTTCACCGACCGGCGGCACACAGTGCAGCCCACGCATAAGACCCATGCCGCGCACATCGTCAAATACTCCGGAAGAGCGCTTCACAACGTCCTGGAGCATCGTGTCGAACGCGTCTCCAACGGTACGGACATGCTCTAGAAAACCGGGGCTAAGCACTTCCTCGAGGACGGTTGTCCCCGCAGCGCAAGCCAGCGGGTTGCCGCCAAATGTCGTCCCGTGAGAGCCGGGGGTCAGATGTTTGGCCAGTTCTTCCGTCGCCAGAACAGCGCCGAGTGGGAAGCCGCCGCCGATACCTTTGGCAATGGAAATAACGTCCGGCTTGATGCCGTACCACTCATGCGCGAACAGCTTGCCAGTCCGGCCGACACCCGTCTGAACTTCATCGAAGCCCAGATAGATGCCATGTTCGTCACAGACGGCCCGAAGTGCCTTCATGAAGACTTCTGTCGCAGGCTTGATGCCGCTTTCGCCTTGAATGGGCTCCACAATGATACCAGCCGTCTCCGGCGTAATGGCTGCCCGCAGCGTGTTCGTGTTGTTGAACGGCGCGTGGTCAAAGCCTTCAACGACAGGGCCGAAGCCCTTCTGATAGGCCGGGTTGCCCGTTGCGGAGATCATGGCCAGCGTACGGCCGTGGAAGGCTCCATCAAAGCATAGGACGCGCGTCCGTTCCGGATGGCCGTTCGCGAACTGGGCGCGGCGAATCATCTTCACCATGCCTTCGTTGGCTTCAGCGCCCGAGTTACAGAACAGCACGGAGTCCGCGAACGAGTTCTTTACCAGCAGGTCCGCCAGCTTTTCAGCCTGCGGAATGCGATAGAGATTCGAGACATGCATGACCTTCGCAGCCTGATCCGCGATGGTCTTCACCAGCTTAGGATGCCCATGGCCAAGAGAAGAGACGGCAATGCCGGCCCCGAAATCAAGATATCGTCGCCCGTCCGATGCCGTCAGCCAGACGCCTTCGCCCTGCTCGAAAGCAAGGTCGGCACGTTTGTAATTGGGCATGAGGGCGGAGATCATGATGATCGACGATCCTGAATCAGGGTGAATGAAAAGCTGCAGAATCGGAAAACCCTGCCCCGGTCGCCCGGGGCAGGGCCAAAGATTCCGCAGACACATACTGTGCGGCAGAAATGCGATCCGTCAAACCCCTTGCGGGGAAAGAACGGTTTTCAGGCGCGCCTGTACACGAGATCTCGGGCCAGCCAACACCCAACCCGGACCGCATTCACACCCATCGCATCCCGCTCGAAAGCCAGCGTCCAGTCTCCCGGTGCCGTATGATCCAGAGCACGCGGGCAAGGCAGAACCCAAACGTCCTTCGCCAGTCGCTGAAGCGGCTCCATACGGCCATTTCCGAGAATGCCTGAAAAACCGCCGTAAACGACACCATTGGTCAGTTCGACTGTGACTTCAGCTTCGTCCAGCTCTTCGCAGCGATAGATCCCTTCAAGAGCTTCAATGTCTTCGCCCGGCGTCTCATCACAGGCCGTCAGAATACCAACCCGGTTTTCCCCTGGTCGCTCCATGCGAACCTCATCGCCCTGACGGACCACGCGGACATTGGGTGTCTCCGCACGTGACGGCGAAACACCCTCCAGCATCTCCGGAACCATCAGATAACGAAGCTGCGCACCACCGGGTGCCGGTTCGATTCGGGCTGACAGTCCCGTCTCCTGCTCAAGATATGTGCCGTAAAGTTCCAGGGGCTGCTGGGTCGTGCGATCGGGTTCGTAAGGAACGCCAAGGGCCGCAGCCAAAATCTGCGCCGCAGCCACCTGAGCAGGCGACATGTGATTGAACATCACCACCACGGACAGTCGCTCGGAGGCTACATGCAGCCGGTGAGAGCGCCAGCCACGCAGGGCACCTCCATGCATCGTCACATCCCGCCCGAACATCGAGGTTCGTTGTAACCCAAAGCCATAGGGCGCAGGCGTTCCATCCAGAAAGGACACGGGCGCCGTCAGGCGATTATAAAGCCCGTCCGGATCGTCGCGTGTGGCGTCGATGAAGCGCTCCCACGCAATCATGTCATCCAGTGAGGCGCCCAGCCCGGCATCGCCCGTCCACAGAACGTTATTGATTGCCGGTCGAAAGCCGCTTTCAACAGTGCCTTCATAGCCGACTGTCCCATCCGGCATGGCGCGGGTTTCGGCCGCCAGAATCGCGCGTTCCATACCGGCTGGATTGAACACGGACGTCTGAAGCAGTTCCGCAAAACTCCGCCCGGTTCGGTCTTCCAGAATGTCCGACAGCAGGCGGAAATTCTGGTTCACATAGGAATAGGATGTTCCCGGCTGAAACTGGAGCGTGCGTGTGCCATCAATGACGCGGCGTGCTTCCCGGTCTCCGAATTCTCCTTCGATCGGTGCACCGTGCAGCATTGCCACCGCCCAGTAATCCCGCAGGCCGGACTGGTTATGCGCCAGATGCAGCGCCCCGGGAGCAGGCTCATCAAGCTGGGGCAGGCGGTCATCCACGTCCCCATCCAGCTCTGTCGGATCCTGAAAAAGATCCAGAAGCACCCCGCAGGTGAACTGCTTGGTGATAGAGCACATGCGGAACAACGTGGAGGGCGTGAACGGAAGCCGCCGCTCCGCATTGGCGTACCCCCATGTGTGGCGAATGAGAACCTCGCCGTCCTTTACAACGGCAACAGCCCCGCCGGCGCCGGGATAGCGGGCAGGGATGGCGGAGACGGCCGCCTCGAGACGGGCTGAAAAAGAGTCGCTCATGGGGCGATGATGGCCTCATCCGATCTTGCCGTAAATGCTTACTTGGCAGCATACTCCCTCTCTATGGAGGACATACCAACCGCTCCCGATTTCAAGGCGTTGCGTGAAACGGCTCTGGCTCATCTGGCCCGTTTCGCCACAACCGAGCACGGCCTGCGACAGATGCTGGACCGCCGCCTGCGCCGTTGGGGCACCCGTGCAGTGCGCGCGGGAATGCTGGAAGAAGATGTGGAAGCAACGATAGCGTCTTTGCGTCCTGCCGTGGATGACGTCGTCTCTGCCATGACGGAACTGGGTGCGGTCGATGATGCCGGGTTTGCCCGCTCCCGCGCCCTAAACCTGACGCGGACAGGCCGCTCCCGTCGCGCTGTCGCTGCCCATCTGGCAACGAAGGGCGTTGACCAGAGTGTAACGCAGGATGCGCTCAACGAATCGCTTGGCGAGAGATCAGACGACACCGCCCGTGAAGCCGAACTGGCCGCAGCGCTCGTGCTGGCCCGAAAACGGCGTGTAGGGCCGTTCTGCCGTCCTGATCGCCCCCAGGAAGACCCCATCCGCGTCATGGGCATCTTTGCCCGCAACGGGTTTTCCCGAGATGTTGTGGAAACTGCGCTCGACATGGACCCTGAAGAAGCAGAAGACCGCATCATTGCCTTCCGGAGCCGGGCATGAAGAAACTGGCTCTGTGCCTTCTTCTTTCTCTTACAGCCTGTGGGGGCAGCCGTGAGTTCAGTCGTGCCAGCTTCAATGGCCCGCTTCAGTGCGCACCCTACGCCCGGTCCCGGACAGGCCTTCAGCTGAGTGGTGCAGCTGCTTCATGGTGGCGTCAGTCCGCCGGGCATTATGCCCGGAGTCATAGTCCGACGCCGGGCTCTGTTCTGGTGTTCCGCGCGACCTCCCGGGTGCCAAGCGGGCACGTGTCTATTGTTCGGAAACAGATTTCTTCACGCACGATTCTTGTAGATCATGCTAACTGGGAGCCGGGACGCATTGATCGCAATGTCCCCATCACGGATGTCTCGCCCGATCATGACTGGACTCTCGTCCGCGTCTGGTGGGCACCCATCCACGGCCTCGGACGCAGGGCCTATCCAGCCTACGGCTTCGTTTCGGCCTCCGGTCCGGATGATGCGTCCTGAGCGAACGCTTGCACAAACGCCCAAGCCTTGCCACATGAAGGTGTAGCCTTGGCTTTTCGGAGTAATACATTATGGGCAGCATGAGCCCCGTTCACTGGCTGATCCTGGCGGTCGTCCTGCTCGTCGTGTTTGGCGGCGGTGGAAAGATCAGCGGTCTGATGGGAGACTTCGCGAAGGGAATCAAATCCTTCAAGAAGAACATGGGTGAAGACGAAAACATGACGCCGGCTGAAAACAGCCAGCCGCCTGGTCATATCTCGCCCCCCAACCAGTCGCCCGGCTACAACCAGTCGCCAGGCTACAGCCAGACGACCACCAACAGCGATACACACCGTACGCAGGTCTGATGTTGAACACGACGTCTGATACGGCATGGACCGACGCCGCCCGGCAGATTGTACGGGCGGGTCAGCGGATGGATCAGCGCGGCTGGGTTCCGGCTACGGCTGGCAACCTGTCCGTCCGTCTGGACGATGGCCGCATCGCCATTACCCGGTCAGGTGGCCACAAGGGCTTCCTGACGGAACAGGATGTGATCCAGATCACCTCTGAAGGTGTGCCGCTCGACCCTGCCAATCGTGCCAGCGCCGAGACCCTGCTGCACACCCAGCTTTACGCGCATGATCCGTCGATCGGTGCTGTGTTGCATGGTCATTCCGTCGCGGCCACCATCCTGTCCATGGATGAGCCGACAGACGCCATCACACTGGCAGGATATGAGGTTCTGAAGGTCTTTGAAGGCCAGACGACTCACGACACCAGTCTTGATCTCCCCCTGTTTCACAACGATCAGGATATTGCCCGGCTTGCGACAGTTGTTGCTCCGAAGCTGCCGGATATGCGTCTGGGCTACCTGATCCGCGGGCATGGTGTTTACGTCTGGGGTAAGGACATGTTCACGGCTCTGGCCCGTCTTGAAGGCCTGGAATTCCTGCTCGCCTGTCATCTCGCCCGTCTTCAGAAGGCACGCTGAACCATGAGCAGACTGACTGTTTATCGGGATGACAGCCCCGACACGATCCTTCTCGATGTCACGTCCCCGGGTGAAATCGCGGAGACATTGCGTCTGCACAACGTCCGTTTCGAACGCTGGTCAGCGCCTGTTACGCCTGCCAAGGACGCGACGACAGATGAAGTGCTGGCCGCCTACCGCCCTTATCTCGATACCCTGATGGGCGAGACGGGTGCGGGCAGTGCAGATGTGGTGCGGATTAACGCCTCAACGCCTAATCTGCCGGAACTGCGCAAAAAATTCCTTTCCGAACATACGCATAGTGAAGATGAAGTCCGGTTTTTCGTGCATGGTCAGGGCGCGTTCGTTCTGCATATCCACGGCAGAATCTATTCTGTTCTGTGCACCGCCGGAGATCTGATCTCCGTGCCGGAAGGCATCCCGCACTGGTTCGATGCTGGCCCGTCGCCCGATGTGGTCGCTCTGCGTGTCTTCACCGACACAACCGGCTGGATTGCAAAATATAGCGGGGACGATATTGCCGAACGTTTCCCCGCAGACGTTCCTACTGCCTCCTGAAAGCCCAACATGATTCGTCTCGTCCTGCTTGATATCGAAGGCACAACCCTGCCGATCTCTTTCGTGCGGGACGTCATGTTCCCTTATGCGGCCAAGGCGCTTCCGGCCTTGATGGAAGACCATACGAACCCACAGGTCGTAGGCGCGCGGGCAGACATTGCAATCTCCCATCCCGGCGAAGACCCGCTGAAGGTCTGTCAGGATTGGATGGCAAAGGACGAAAAGGCCGCTCCTCTCAAAACTCTGCAAGGCATAACTTGGCGTCAGGGCTTTGAAGACGGCACGCTCCGAGCTGATCTTTACAAGGATGTGCCACCGGCCCTGAAGGCGTGGTCCAAAGGGGGCCTGCGTCTGGCGGTGTATTCCTCAGGCTCCGTTCCATCACAGAAGCTTCTGTACGGCTATACGGAACAGGGTGATCTGACACCTCTGTTCGATGGTTTTTTCGATCTGTCCACAGGTGGCAAGAAAGACGCTGCGTCCTATACGAAAATCGCTACAGCCTGCGCTCTGAAGCCGGAAGAAATTCTTTTCCTGTCTGATATCGGCGCAGAACTGGACGCTGCCAAAAAAGCCGGTCTACAGATCTGTCAGCTTGTGCGTCCGCAGGACAAAACTGTCCCGCATGAAGGGGCACCACAGGCAGCCGACCTGAACGACGTCACCCAGAAGTTCAGCCTCCCCGCATGACCCTGCACACAGACTGGCGATCCATCCCCGACAGTGCTCGCGGAACCGTCGCAGCCCTTGGGAACTTCGACGGTGTCCATCGTGGGCATGTGCATCTGCTGCATGCTCTCCGGGCAGCGCGACCGGATCATCCGCTATCGGTTGTGACCTTTGATCCGCACCCAAGGGAACTGTTCCGCCCGCAGGATCCTTCCTGTCGTTTGATGCTCCCGACTGTCCGGGCACAGGCTCTGGAAGAACAGGGAGTTTCGCAGGTCTTCCAGATCCCGTTTGACGAAGACTTCTCGCATCTGAGTGCTGAAGCATTTGTTGAGGATGTTCTCATCCGGAGCCTCGGTGTGGCGCATGTTGCGTGCGGCGCAGACTTTGCCTTTGGTCATCGGCGTACGGGCGACACGGCAAGGCTTGAGGCTCTACTGGCCCCTCATGGGGTGGGTCTGACTGTCGTGTCTCAATTGTCTGACGAAGGCGGACCGATTTCTTCCAGTCGAATCCGTCGTCTGCTGAAAGAAGGGTATCCGGAACGCGCTGCCGAGGAACTGGGTCGTCCATGGTCCATTGTCGGCCCAGTGGTTCATGGAGACCAGCGGGGACGCCTTCTGGGCTTTCCGACTGCAAACATTCCGCTCGGGCAGCATCTTGAACCCGCGCGTGGCGTTTATGCTGTCCGCGTGACGCTTCCTGATGGGCGTGTGTTTCCAGGCGTGGCCAATCTGGGCCGTCGTCCAACAATCAATGACGGACAGGAAAGTCGGCTCGAAGCGCATCTGTTTGATTTTTCAGAAAATCTGTATGGCAAGACTCTCAGCGTCGCTTTGATTGCTCTCCTTAGGGAAGAGAAACGCTTCTCTGGTCTGGATGCACTTAAATCCCAGATTGCAGAGGATGCTCAGCAGGCGCGGGATTTACTCGGAGCCTGAAGACGTTCTTAATCTTCGATGTTCCTTGACAAGGCCGTCTCTCGTCATAGAGGCGGCCTTTTTTCGTTCCTGCTAATACCCTGAACCTCGTGGCCAATATGTCACCGAGTTTCTGAATTATAATTTATTGTGCAGAAACTTCCCGTATTCATATTGAGAATAATTCGCATTAGCTCTTTAAGGAGGTCGCTTTTTATCCTTTCAGAGGATCGTGATGCGATGAATCCAAAACACTCTTCGAAGCCCTTGGGGGTGGTTTCTCTTGCTGCTGGTCTGACGCTGGTCTGTACGGCTGCTCATGCCCAGACTGCTGTACACCATCACAAACCCCGCCATCCGCAGGGTCGTCGCAATCAGACGACTGCACCTGCCAAACCGCAGAAGACGAACCCTCAGCCGATTTCGCAGAACGTTTCTGCTCAGCAGAATAACGATGTCGAGGCGAGTGCGGCGGAAGCCGAACACCTGCACGTTGTCGGCTCCCCCATGAACATCCTTCAGTCTCCCATGGGACTGAGCCGGATGCCCGAAGATGTCCTGCACACACCCCAAACCATCAATGTGGTGCCCAAAGTCCTGATGGAGCAGCAGAACGTCAAATCCCTGGACGAAGCGCTGCGGAACGTCCCGGGCATCACGGCATCTGTGGGTGAGGGCGAAGGCGGAATGGCCGGAGATCAGTTTCTGATCCGCGGTTTTCAGGCTCAGAATGACATCTATGAAAACGGTCTGCGCGACTTTGGTGTCTACACACGCGACAGTTTCGATTACGACCATGTCTCCGTCATCAAAGGCCCCTCTTCGGAAGTCTTTGGAAATGGCACCACTGGCGGCGCCATCAACATCACAACCAAAGTTGCCCATCTCGGAGACAGCTATGGTGCCAGCCTCTCAGGCGGCTCTGGTGACTATGCGCGTGGAACGCTCGACTTTAACAAACAGATTGGTGATTCCACGGCGATCCGTATTACCGGCATGGGGAACGAAAACAACACCGTAGGCCGGAATGACGTTTATTCCCATCGCTGGGGTATCGCGCCATCCATTGCATTCGGCTTGGGCAAGCGTACCACCTTCACCCTCGAGTACTTCCACCAGACTGACAATCGTATCCCTGATTATGGCGTTCCAGTCATAACGAAACCTGGAACGGCTATCGCCAAACCTGCCACGGAATACGGCCTGAACCGGAACAACTGGTACGGCACAAGCTACGATCAGGATGCTTCGAACGTCGACATGCTGACGGCCCGTCTCAAGTTCGACCTCAACAAACATATCACCCTGTACAATGACCTGCGGGGCGGAATGTACAGCCGGTACTTCTCCGCTTCTCAGCCTGGGTGCGACACAACCTGCGCTACCGATTTCTTCACAAACCCGTCTGCCGCACAGATTGATCGTCGAGGCCATCTTGGTGGGCCTGAGCCTTACCAACAGAATGACTGGTCCGTGCAGGACGTCTTCTCAGGCGTTGCAAAATTCTCCACCGGCCGTATCCGGCATCAGATCATCGCGGGCGTCGATATCGAGCACGTTTATGATCGGCGCACCAACTATGCTTATAATTTCAACGGTCAGAACGGCACGCAGACAGACAGCACAAGCCTGTTGCACCCATCGTCCACACAGCCGGGCCTTTTGCTGGGATCCGTTGGTCAATACAGCGGAAATCTCGTCAATATCTCTGGCGTCGGACATGCGCTGTACAAAACAGGCGATGCAACGGATGTCGGAGCGTTCTTCTCCGATCAGATCTGGCTGACCTCATGGTTCTCCGTACGTGGCGGCTTTCGCTGGGATCACTGGGACAGTCACTATTCTGCGAATGGCGGAACGACGGGGGCAGGCGTGTCCTATGGGCAGACGCAGGATACCTTCAATCCAACCGTCAGCCTCATGTACACACCGACCAGTAACATCATGGTCTATTTCAACTGGGCGCAATCCACGACACCCATGGGTCTGTATGTGACCAACAGCTCGGAACCTCTGAAATCCTCTACACAGGGCTTCAGTCCGGAACGCAGCAGCCTTTACGAACTGGGCGCCAAATACAACGCCTTCCATGGTCGCATGGGCTTCACAGCTTCGGTTTTCCGTCTTGAAAAGGGTAACGCCCTCATGACGGATGCCTCCACCGGAGACGTTACATCTTCCAGTGACCGCCAGCGGAACCAGGGTGTTGAACTCAGTGTGTCAGGCGAAATCCTCAAAAACTGGACCATGATCGGCACCTACGCCTACTACGATGCAACAACCGTGAGTTCCCTGACGGCTGCCGATGTGGGTAAGCGCATCCAGTATGCCCCGAAGAACTCGGCAACCATCTGGTCCACTTACACGATTGCTCCTAATAAGCCCTGGAACCTCACATTTGGTGGCGGTCTGACATGGCGTGACGGCGTGTGGTTGAATGCTGCCAACACGGCTTGGGTGCCTGCAACGATGGAGTGGGATGCTGTTATTTCCCATAACTTCGGCAAGCACTGGCGTATCGCCATGAATGGCTACAATCTCGACAATCGCCTGAACTACAGCAATCTGTTCTCGGACCGCGCCACCCCAGCCGTTGGTCGCTCGTTCCTTGCAAATATCTCAGCAAATTACTGAGTTGTCAGTCAGGCCGGATCATACCGGCCTGACATCTACGTTTTCGTGGAACGGAATACCCAGTTCCCTGAGGCGCAGCTGAACGCGATCTTCAAGCGCCGTATCGCGGTTTTTCCCTAACAAAGCGAGCTTCTGGTTCATCGCCAGCAGGATGTCAGACGTCGCATCGACGACGGCCTTGCGCCACCACTCCAGAGCTTCATCGACGTGACCGGCATCAGCCAGTGCCGTCGCGAAATTATGTTGCCCCCGGTAGTCGCCTCCTTCGGCAGATTTTTGGTACCAGTCCAGAGCCGCAGCACGATCCTGCGGAACCACCCATCCTTCTTCCAGAAAGCGCGCATACAGATTCATGGACTTTGCATGACCGTTCTGCGCGGCTGTTTGGAACAGATCGAGTGCTTTGGGTAAATTCTGAGGCTGACCGATCCCGCGCATGGTCAGGATGCCCAGATTGTATCGGCCCCATTCATCCCCGGCTTTGGCGGCCTCTTCGTAACAGCGCGCAGCTTCGGTCAGATCCTTCTCGCAGCCCCATCCGAACTGGAAGCACCGGCCTCGCATGTTATGGCCGGGCCCAAAGCCCGCTTTCGCAGCGATAGTGAACCATTCCAACGCTCCGGCCGGATCTTTCGGAACATAAATGCTGTCCAGCAGCACCTGTCCCCACTGAACGATTTCCAGATGATGCCCTTTCAGGGCTTTTTGCCGAACTTCTTCGATATTTGCTGGTAGGGATGAGGATGCAGCAGGTATTTTCCGGGATGAAAAGACTTTTCTGAAAACACGCTTCATCTCAAACTCATTCATACCATCAGGGGCAGAAGATACTGCGTTTTCAGTGTATCTTCTGCGCCTTCTCTGGCAAAGTCGAGAGTGCGCTCAGAGGGCGCTGGGGCTGGTTGTGGCGGGGACGATCTGCTGGATGTCGAAACCATCCTGTTTCAGCAGAGCGGGCAGCCCTTTAGGGCCAGCCATATGCAAAGAGCCAACCGCAACGAACAGGGATTTCCCGGCCTCGTGAAATGACAGGACTTTCTGCGCCATTTCCACGTTCCGGTCATCCAGAAGGCGCTTGGTCTGCTCGCGTTCCTTCGCGGTACGAAGACATTTGCACCACACGTCATAATGCTGAAGCTGGGATACATCGCTGCGTCCCCACATCTCGACAAGCCGCTTTTCATCCATTCTGGCTTCGCCGGAAGAAACGTCCTTGATGACCCCATCAATGAAGGTGTCTTCGTCTCCCGGAGCTTTGGAAATGATTAGATCGCGCTGGGTCTGAGCATCTTCAAGCGGAATCAGCTCCTTTTTCATCCCGCTTGCAATGCCCTGAATGACCAGATCAGCGGCATAATCGGGGTAATATCCATCAACACGTCCAACCGCTGTGCTCAGGCCCGCAGCTTCCAGTCCCACGGCCGTTTTGGAAAAATTCGCAACCGGCAGGCAAAGCTCTGCTGCAAGATCATCCAGCTTCTTCTTCCGCCCCGATTGGATCAGATGTTGCATCCGGTCCGGATTTTCAGGCGCGCGAAGTGTGGCGAGTGTTGCCGGGTCCTGAAGGTTCAGTTCAAGCGCCACAACGTCACTTTTCATCATGGCCGTACGGGTCTGTGGGCCGGGTAGCATCCATTCCTGCCGCGAGGCATGGATGGTTCCATACAGCCAGGACGAATGTCCGTCCTTTGTGATTTTCCAGAGAAATCCGCGGTCCTGTGCGGTCATCAGCAGGTGGAGCAGCTCAGATTTCGGCGGAACGGAAGCAGGAGGAGGGCAACGGGGCGTCTGAGCCATGGCCAGTATCGGAGACATGGTTAGAAGAGCGGCCAGCCAAAGTTTTTTCATCAGAATGCGTCCGGATAAAATAAGATTTTGCAGCACATCATGGCTGATATGCGGAAACAATCCACAAGACGTATGTTTCGTGTCCCTGATATGTCTGTCTCTCCACACGGCACCGTTTTGGGCATGGTTTTCCTTGAGAAGACTTGACCGCATCCCCGCCCAATCTCCATATGGTCCCCCTTATTTTGTGTGAATGACCAAAGTTGGCCCGTCCCATGTCCGACAAGTCCGATACGACCTTCAAAGAACAGCAGGATCGCTACCGCGATACTGTGTTCCTGCCTCGCACCAGCTTCCCCATGCGGGGCGGGCTGCCGAAGCGCGAGCCTGATACGCTGGCCCGCTGGGCTGCCATGGACCTGGACGGCAAGATCCGTGAGGAAGGGAAGGGACGCCCGGTCTTCACGCTGCATGACGGACCGCCCTACGCCAACGGGCACATTCACATTGGTCACGCGCTCAACAAGGTGATGAAAGACGTCATCAACCGTGCGCATCGCATGTCGGGCTTCGAAGTCCGCTATCAGCCAGGCTGGGACTGCCATGGTCTGCCGATCGAATGGCGGATCGAGGAACAGTACCGCAAGGCCGGCAAGGACAAGGATCAGGTTCCTCTGCTTCAGTTCCGTGCGGAATGCCGCCAGTATGCTGCCGAATGGGTGAGCAAACAGGCGGAAGACTTCAAGCGGATCGGTATTCAGGCGGAATGGGCTAACCGTTACGTTACGATGGACTTCAGTTCCGAAGCCAAGATCGTGGCGGAAATCGGCAAGTTCCTGCTGAATGGCGGTCTGTATCGTGGTTTGCGCCCCGTCATGTGGAGCCCGGTTGAGAAGACCGCCCTTGCCGAAGCCGAGATCGAATACCACGACGTCGATTCCACCACGATCTTCGTCGCGTTCCCGATCCTGAAAGAC
This sequence comes from Gluconobacter frateurii, assembly GCF_002723955.1. GTDB lineage: Bacteria > Pseudomonadota > Alphaproteobacteria > Acetobacterales > Acetobacteraceae > Gluconobacter > Gluconobacter frateurii. Next base: position 91,311 of record NZ_BEWN01000006.1, on the reverse strand, counting down.
CCGACCCCAGGCGATGCGCTTGACGGTGTTTCAGCCGTCATCTGGACCACGACGCCCTGGACCATCCCGGCCAACCGCGCCCTCGCCTATGGCCCGGACATCACCTACGTGGTTCTGCGTGCTGATGAGACAACGGAAGCAAGCGTTGTGCCGCAGGGCGCACGCCTTCTGATCGCGGAAGACCGCGTCGAGGCGTTCTGTGCCGAAACCGGTATCAGCGCCCATCATATCCTCTACACGATGCCCGGCAGTGCGCTGGAAGGCGCGGTTGCGGCCCATCCTCTGCGTGGCCGTGGCTACGAATATGACGTCCCGATGCTTCCGGGCGATTTCGTCACGACAGACGCCGGTACGGGCCTTGTGCACATGGCGCCGTCACATGGTCAGGATGACTTTATCGTCTGCCGCCAGTTCGGCATCGAAGTGCCGGAACTGGTGCAGGATGACGGTCGCTACGCTTCATGGGTTCCGCATCTCGAAGGTATCCATGTTTTCAAGGCCGCTGACCCGGTTTGCGACCTGCTGACCGAAGCCCGTCAGTCCGCTGAGCATGATGACGCGCCTGCGACCGGTCTCATGGCCCGCAGCAAGATCCGTCATTCCTATCCGCATTCCTGGCGCTCCAAAGCCCCGATCATCTTCCGCGCCACGCCCCAGTGGTTCATTGCGATGGATGGGGAAACCAAGCTGCGTGAGAAGGCCCTCAAGGCGCTTGATCCGGTCACTTTCGTCCCGGAATCCGCTCGTCGCCGCCTGACGTCCATGGTCGAGCAGCGTCCGGACTGGTGCATCTCCCGGCAGCGCGCCTGGGGTGTGCCGATCGCCGTCTTCGTCGAGAAGCGGAGCGGCGAAGTCCTGCGCGATGCAGCAGTCATGGACCGGATCGTCACGGCCTTCAATGAAAAGGGCGCTGACGTCTGGTACGATACAGATCCGGCTGTTTTCCTTGGCCCGAACCGTGACCCGGCGGACTATGAACAGGTCTTCGACATTGTGGATGTCTGGTTTGAATCCGGCTCTACGCACCAGTTCGTTCTGGGGCAGGAAGGCCTGAACTTCCCCGCAGACCTGTATCTGGAAGGCTCTGACCAGCATCGCGGCTGGTTCCAGTCGTCTCTGCTGGAAAGTGTCGGCACACGCGGTGTCGCCCCATACAAGGCCCTTGTGACGAACGGCTTTGTGCTGGACGAGCAGGGCCGCAAGATGTCCAAGTCCCTCGGTAACGTCATTGCGCCGGCAGACGTGACGGACTCGCTGGGCGCTGACATCCTGCGCCTGTGGGTTCTGAACTCTGACACCAACGAAGATCTGCGGATCGGCAACGAGATCCTCAAACAGCAGGGCGAACTCTATCGCCGTCTGCGCAACACCCTGCGCTGGCTGCTGGGCGCGCTGGATGGTTTCACACAAGAAGAAGCTGTTCCGTATGCCGAAATGCCGCCGCTTGAGCAGTATATCCTGCATCGCCTGTCTGAACTGCGCGGTCTGATCAGCAAGGCTGTCGAAACGCACCAATGGGTCGGCGTCTATCCGGCGCTGCACGGTTTCTGCACAACAGATCTGTCGGCATTCTATTTCGACATCCGCAAGGACGCGATTTACTGCGACGCGCCGTCTGACCCAACGCGCCGTGCCGCCCGCACGGTTCTGGACATCCTGCACCGCGCGCTTTGCACGTGGCTTGCTCCGGTATTGGTCTTTACGGCGGAAGAAGCCTGGAACGCCCGTTTCGGCGAAGAAAACAGCATCCACCTGGAGCAGTTCTTCGAGCCGGACGCTGAGTGGAACAATCCGGAGCTCGGTGCCAACTGGGACGAAATCCGTGCGTATCGTCGCCTCGTCACGACCGAGCTGGAAACAGCGCGTCGTGATGGTACGATCGGTGCCTCCCTCGAAGCCAGTGTCACCCTGCCGATCTCGCAGGAAGAAGCCGCGTCTCTCACGGGTATCGACTGGGCTGAACTGCTCATTACGTCCCATGCGGAGATCGAGCTTCTGCCCGGCGAAACGGCTCATGGTGGCCCACAGGTCGAGCGTGCGCCCGGTCACAAATGCGCCCGTTGCTGGAAAGTGCTTCCGGATGTGGGTGAAAATGCCGAGTATCCTGCCCTGTGCCGCCGCTGCGTCAGTGTGGTGAGTGCCTGATGTCCCTCTGGCAGGAAGGCATGAGCCGTATGGGGCGGCTGGTTCTGGGGTTCGCCCTGCTGGTTCTGGTCCTCGTTCTGGATCAGGCCAGCAAGGACTGGATTCTCTACGGCTATGATCTGCCGGCGAAAGGGTCCGTCCAGATTCTGCCATTCCTGAACTTCACGATGGTCTGGAACCATGCCGTGACGTTCGGGATGTTCGGTGGTCTGGGCAGCAGAGGCCCGCTGGTGTTCTGCACGGTCTCGCTGCTGGCCGTCGGCCTGCTGGTCTGGACCATGACGAAGACCCGCCGCACGCTGGTTGCCGGGGCCTGTGGCGCTATCGCTGGCGGTGCTATTGGTAACGTCATTGACCGCCTCCGCTATGGCGCGGTCGTGGACTTTCTGCACGCGCATGCGTTCGGCTGGTCCTGGTATGTTTTCAACGTGGCTGATGCCGGTATCGTCTGCGGCGTTGCCGTCTGGCTGATCGACTCTCTTCTTGCCGAACGTAACAGCCAGCCGCAGTGAGCAAGCGGAGCTTGCCCCCACGCGGCGCGGACTGTAGGACTATCCCATCATGATCGCGTCCCAGGGTCCCTCAATGCGCCGTAACCGTCTTCCAGTTGCCCGTCTCAGCGTACAGATGGGTGCAATCGCTTCATTCGGCCTGATGCTGTCCGGCTGCTCAGGCAGCGATGTGGAGCGTGCCTTCGGCATGGAACGCTACATGCCGGACGAATACACCGTCACGACGCGTGCTCCGCTGTCGATGCCACCTTCAGAGAAGATGCAGCTTCCGGGTGCCGACGATGCTCACCGTCCGGACGAGAGCCCACGGATGCAGGCGCTTGAAACTCTGTCGCCCGATACGGCGCTGCACCCGATCACGGGAGAGAACAGCAGCGGCCAGTCCACGCTGGTTGGTGAAGTGGACAAGGCGTCCAACGCTCCGAACAATGCCGAACTTGGTACGGCGGATGCGGGCTTCGTCGATAACCTGATGTTCTGGAAGGGAGGTCAGGCAGGTTCCGTTGTGGATGGAGACGCCGAAAACCGTCGCATCCGTGAGAACTCGGCTCTGGGTCGCAATCCGGCCACAGGTGCTACGCCGACGGTCAAGAAAAAGGCCACGCATTTTCTGGGCGTGCTGTAAGACAGCACGCTCCACTTCTCCAGGATCGTGAGACACAGTCCTGTCTGAAAAAACGTCACCTCTTCGCCCTGTTATCCGCCGCCTCTCAGGTCATGTTGTTGACCTGATTGCGGCTGGTGAAGTCATAGAGCGACCTGCGGCAGCGCTCAAAGAGCTCGTCGAAAACGCGATTGATGCCGGGGCCACCCGCCTTGTCGTCGCCTTGCGCGCAGGAGGCACAGACCGCATCGACGTGACCGATAATGGTTGCGGCATGACGCCTGAAGAGCTGGATATGGCCGTTCAGCGTCACTGTACCTCCAAGTTGCAGGACGAACGCCTCGTCCAGATCCGCACGCTCGGGTTTCGCGGGGAGGCACTTCCCTCCATCGGGGCCAGTGCTCGCCTGTCCATTACATCCCGTACATCCGAGTCAGACACCGCGTGGTGCATCCGTGTAGATGGAGGTGTCATCACGCCCCCGCAGCCGTCGTCGGGCCCGGTAGGGACGCGGATTGTGGTGACGGATCTCTTTTTCGCCACGCCCGCCCGACGCAAATTCCTGAAGAGTCCCCGGGTCGAGAACAGTCATGCCGAATCCGTCATGCGACGTCTGGCTCTGAGCGCACCTCATTGCGCCATAAGGGTCACGCTGGATGATAAACTCCTGTTCGATCTTCCAGAGCAAAGCCCGATAGCCCGCGCTGCAACAGTTCTGGACACAACGCCCGACACACTGATCCCGCTGGACGAAGAGCGTGGGCACATCCGCCTGTCCGGGTTTGCCTGCGGCCCAGCCAAAACCCGTGCGACAGGGTCAGGCCAGTTCATTCTCGTCAATCACCGCCCGGTAACAGACCCGATGCTCCGGACGGCCATTCGTGTCGCCTATCGTCCGGTCATCGAGCGCGGACGCTTCCCTGTGATGGCACTGCATCTCAAGGTGCCGCTGGAACGGCTGGATGTGAACGTCCACCCTGCCAAAACGGAACTGCGCTTTGCAGACGAGGCCGAGGTAAAGGCGCTTGTGATTGGCGGTCTGGGGCGTGCGCTCGGGCATGGTTCAAGCGGGGGAGGCGGCGTTCATGCCAGCTTTGGTATCCGTCCTTCGCGGCCATCCATTTCCTACCCCCCGCGCCCTGATATACCGGTCGATGCGCCTGTACAGGCCAGCGCGCCGGCAACATTGCCTTTTTCTGCTGCGGCGCCTTCATCCCGTCTGTCTGTGCCGTCCTCCCAGTATGTCGAACGTTCTGGCTTTGCGGAACAGGACGTCGGTTTCACCCCCGCCGCGCGTCCTCCGCAGCCAGTTCCAGAGCAACTGGACCCTTCATTTCCTTTGGGGGCCTCAGTCGCACAGGTTTTCGATACCTACATCATTGCTGTCGCTCCGGATGGTGACCTCGTTCTCGTTGACCAGCACGCCGCCCACGAGCGCCTGACGCATGAGCGTCTGCGTGAACAATATGCCAGTGGTGCGCTCCGCTCTCAGGCGCTGCTTCTGCCGGAAGTCATCGATCTTCCACGGCGCGAGGCGGAAGCTCTTCTGGTACGCGCTGAAGACCTGTCCCGATTGGGAATGGATCTTGAGTCCTTCGGGCCGGGCAGTGTTCTTTTGCGCTCCGTACCAGCCCTTCTGGGCACGAAGGATGTTCAGGGTCTCCTGCGAGATGTCGCCGATGAACTGGCCAATGATCCGGATCTGGACGCTAGCAATACGGACAGTTTCTCCAATCGGCTGGATGCCATTCTGGCCCGCATGGCTTGCCACGGCAGTATCCGGGCAGGGCGCCGACTGAAACCCGAAGAAATGGACGCTCTTCTGCGGGATATGGAGCGCACACCCCGCGCCAATACCTGCTCGCATGGGCGTCCAACCTGGCTGAAATTAACCCGAAGCGAGATTGAGCGGCTGTTTGGGCGGATCAAATAGCGGCCATATCCTCGCCCAATCGTGACATCCTTCTTTGACCTGAGGCATGGACGATGCGCGTTTCAGGGTCTTTCTTTTAACCCTGTCTTTTGACAGACGTTTATTTCTGAACTCACACACACCCTGACGGACCCGTGGCCATTCCTGCGGACCCGTATGCGGGAAAGGAAGACTACAGACATGTCGGCCATCTCCAGCGGTAACGCGGCTTTTCTTGATACGCTTCGCTCGATTGTTGGCCGACGCCATGTTCTGACCAAGCCCAATGCGACCTATCGCTTCCGTAAAGGCTATCGCTTCGGTCTTGGAGACGTGCTGGCTGTTCTTCAGCCGGGCAATCTTGTCGAACTCTGGAAGGCGTCCAAGCTCTGCGCGGAAAGCGGCAAGATCATCATCATGCAGGCTGCCAATACAGGCCTGACGGGCGGCTCAACGCCAGATGGTAATGATTATGACCGTGAGATCGTCATCATCAGCACAAACCGACTGGATGGCATTCATCTGATCGGCGAGGGCAAGCAGGTCGTTTGCTTGCCTGGTTCCACCCTGCATGATCTGGAAGAAAAACTCGCCAAGATTGGCCGCGAGCCGCATTCCGTCATTGGTTCGTCCTGCATCGGCGCCTCTGTTCTGGGCGGGGTCAGCAACAATTCTGGCGGTGCGCTCGTTCAGCGCGGACCAGCCTTCACGGAAATGGCTCTGTTCGGCCAGATGGGCACGGATGGAACGCTGCATCTCGTCAATCATCTGGGTATCCGGCTGGAAGGTGATGCGGAGCAGATCCTGTCGGCCGTGCAGAATGGGAGGTTTCCGGATAATGCCATCGACTGGAACGCAGGCAGAGGCCACGACGCGGGTTATGCCCAGCACGTCCGGGACGTGGATGCGGAGACCCCGGCGCGCTTCAACGCAGACCCGAACCGCTGGCACGAAGCGGCCGGATGTGCGGGCAAGCTGGTTGTATTTGCGGTCCGTCTCGATACCTTCAAGGCGAACAAGAACCCGGCTGTGTTCTACATCGGAACCAACAGCACGCATGACCTGGAAGACCTTCGCCGCCACATCCTGACCAGCTTCGATGAACTTCCCATTGCCGGGGAATACATCCATCGCGATGCGTTCAACATCGCCGAAGTGTACGGCAAGGATACGACGGCCATTATCCGCTACATGGGCACGCGGTTCCTGCCTACGTTCTTCGGCCTGAAGTCGCGGTTCGACATTGCCGTGCAGCGCATTCCTGGCATTTCCAGCCATCTGAGCGATCTGCTCCTTCAGGCATTCAGCAAGATCATTCCCAAGCAGCTTCCCGCGCGCATGTGCGATTTCCGGGACCGTTTTGAGCATCACCTCATGCTTAAGGTCTCTGCTGATCTGGCCAGCCCGGTGAAAGCCTATCTGGAAGACTGGCGGTCCAAGACGGGAGGGGATTTCTTCGCCTGCACTCCAGAGGAGGGAAAACTCGCCTTCCTGCACCGTTTTGCCGCAGCTGGTGCCGCAATCCGCTACCGGGCCGTTCATTCAAAAACGGCAGAAGACATTGTGGCACTTGACGTTGCCTTGCGTCGGAATGATCGCGAGTGGTTCGAAGTGCTGCCCAAGGACATCGAAGACAAGCTGATCGTCAAACTCTATTACGGGCACTTCTTCTGCCATGTGATGCATCAGGATTACGTGGTGAAGAAGGGCTACAACGCCATGGCCGTGGAGCATTCCATGCTGCCCGGTCTGGAAGCTCGCGGCGCCCGGTATCCGGCTGAGCATAATGTGGGCCATCTGTATGATGCGCCGGAAGAGATGCTGGAGCACTATCGCAGTCTCGATCCCTGCAACTGCTTCAATCCGGGCATCGGCAAGGCGACCAAAAAGCGGAATTGGGTCGCCGAAAGCGTCTGATGAGTTGTTTTCTGGTGTGGGGCCCCACACCAGAACTTTGGCGTGGATCTTCTGACACCCGATAAAGACTCAAGGCCTTTCCGGGACGCGTGCGCCTGTAATCTCACGATTCCACACACGTCATAACGGCAGAATGATACGTCGTTTCCTGATTTTTCTCATATTTATGTGATCTTTAGGATAGAAAATTTCAAATCCTGCAAGGAAAGTGTTTTCTACTTTAATGGTCATGTCAGATTAAAATATCATATAAAACAAATACTTATATCAAAATACAAACGAGAAAAATTCTTGATCCGGAATTATCAAACGCAAAATAGTATCACTTTTGAGAAAAAAATAAGCTATCACGTGTTATATATAACATATAATCCGTACTTCTGATCACATTTGATGATAAAACGTGCGACAGGAGACGGTTGGATATGGCTCAGGCACTGGTGCTTGAAAAGAAAGGTGAACTCTCTCTGAGAGAGATCGCCCTGCCGTCGGAGCTTGGGCCGAATGATGTCCGTATCGCCATCCACACGGTCGGCATTTGCGGCAGCGATGTGCATTACTACACGCATGGTGCCATCGGACCCTTCGTTGTTCGTGAACCCATGGTGCTGGGGCATGAAGCCTCTGGAACGATTACGGAAATCGGCAGCAATGTCCGGTCTCTGAAAGTTGGAGACCGGGTGTGCATGGAGCCGGGTATCCCAGACCCACAATCCCGTGCAACGTTGATGGGTCAGTACAACGTTGATCCGGCTGTTCGCTTCTGGGCGACACCGCCAATTCACGGCTGTCTGACGCCCTCCGTCGTTCATCCTGCCGCCTTCACGTTCAAACTGCCGGACAATGTGAGCTTTGCAGAAGGTGCGATGATCGAGCCACTGGCTGTTGGCGTGCATGCCTCTGTGAAGGCTGCCATCAAGCCTGGTGATATCTGTCTTGTGACAGGCTGTGGCCCTATCGGAATTATGACGGCGCTGGCCGCACTTGCCTCCGGGGCGGGGCAGGTTTTCATCACGGATCTGGCTCCTGCCAAGCTTGCCATTGCCGGGCAGTATGATGGTATTCGGCCCATCAACGTGCGTGACGAAAAACCGCGTGACGTTGTGGATGCGACCTGCGGGAGTGACTGGGGCGTGGATGTCGTCTTCGAGGCGAGCGGTTTTGCCGGCGCTTATGACGATGCTCTGGCCTGTGTACGGCCTGGCGGAACCATCGTTTTCGTCGGTATGCCTATCCAGAAGGTCCCGTTCGACATCGTAGCGGCTCAGGCCAAGGAAATTCGTATGGAAACGGTCTTCCGCTACGCCAACGTCTATGACCGTGCCATCCGCCTCATCAGTGCGGGAAAGATCGATCTCAAGCCGCTGGTGTCGGAAACATTCCCTTTCGATCAGGGTATCGCGGCCTTTGAGCGGGCTGCTGAGGCTCGACCGAGCGACGTCAAACTCCAGATCGTTCTCTGAAAAGCGGTGCCATCATGTCCGTAACGCAGAAATTGCCTAAACAGGGGCCGTTTTCTCCGATTGCCAGTCGTGCGTCCGCGCTTGGAATGGTCAGTTCCCTGAAAGCAAAAACGCCTGTCGGTGAGGGAAACACACGTCCTGTTTACGAGACGATCCATGCGGAACCGAACACCAGTTTCCGCTGGCATCAGCATGACTATCCCGGTCCGCTGGCACGCTGGAACCACCATCCGGAATACGAACTGCATCTGATCACACAGAGCGAAGGTCGTGCAATCATTGGGGACCATATCGGGAGTTTTGGGCCACGCCAGCTTGTTCTGGTCGGACCTGATCTGCCGCATGGCTGGTTCAGCCCCCTCAAGCCGGGTGAAGTTCTGACAGGGCGGGATGTTGTCCTTCAGTTTAGCGCTAAATGGATCGAAGGCCTGATGGCGCTGTGCCCTGAATTGGGTGGGCTGCGAAACCTGCTTCAGGCCTCTACTCTGGGTGTCGAATTCACTGCCCCTGAAGCACTTGGCCTCGGGGAAAAACTCGAAGCGATCGGGACTTTTCAGGGCGCAGGGAAGCTGGCCGCCTGTCTGGATCTTCTTGCCACACTGACGTCTGCCCCGTTCAGGACACTGTCTCTCAAAGGTGAGACCAAAGCGCTCAACAGTCCGGAAATGCAGCGGATGAGCGGTGTCATCACATCCCTGATGGCCATGGACCCGTCCGAAATCCGGCATGATCATCTGGCACAGGATCTGGGGCTTTGCGCCTCAACGTTCTCTCGCCAGTTCCGGGCTGCGACGGGCGACACGTTCATGTCTTTCCTGCATCGTCTGCGGGTGTGTCACGCGTGCCATCTGCTGGCCAGTTCCCCCCTTTCAATCACGGAAATCGGGGCGGCTTCCGGCTTTAATAACCTTTCCAATTTCAATCGCATTTTCCTGCGTCTGCGTGGATGCACACCACGGGACTACCGCCGTCATGCCCGCGAAATGACAGCCCTTTCGCCTGCAGATACCGCAGATTTTTTGAACTGATCGACAGGGAAAAACAGACCATGCCAACACTTCCACAACGCTTTTCCCTCGATGGTCGCAAAGCGCTTGTCACGGGTGCGTCCCGCGGGCTTGGCGTCACGATCTGCGATGTTCTGAGTGCTGCCGGGGCCGATATTGTCGCCGTTGCGCGATCTGAAGTCGATATGGCTGAAACACGCCGGATTGTGGAAGGCCATGGGCGTCAATGCCTCACGGTTGTTGCTGACCTCAGTGATCCGACTGTCCCTGACGCCGTAGCCCAGACCGTGACGGCTGCGTGGGGTGGCGTGGATATTGTCGTCAACAATGCTGGCGTCAGTTTCCCTCGGCCTCTAGTGGAGCAGACCGTCAAGGAGTGGGACACCGTGCAGGCCATCAACCTGCGTGCGCCATGGCTTCTCGCCCGTGCCTTTGCGCCGGGCATGATCGACCGCAAACGCGGCAAGATCATCAATATCAGTTCCCAGGCCAGCTCTGTCGCGCTGATTGACCATGGTGCTTACGTCGCTTCCAAAGCCGGTCTGAATGGTCTCACCAAGGTCATGACGGCGGAGTGGGCGCCTCACAACATTCAGGCCAATGCCATTTGTCCCACAGTCGTCTGGACGCCCATGGGCGAACGCGTCTGGAGCGTCGGCAATAAGCTGGAAAAGTTGCTGGAAAAGATCCCCGCTGGTCGTGTCGCAACACCGGAAGATGTCGCGGATACAGTTCTGTATCTCGCCTCCGATGCGTCGAGCATGGTCAACGGGCAGGAAATATTTGTCGACGGCGGATACACGGCCCTTTAGGCCGCCGCATCTTCAAATAGAGACAGGTAATTTTACGGTTTTGACAAGGCCATGTGCAGGAAATGACCTGCACAGTGCATGCAGATCAACAGGTGTAACATGAAGATCAAGACGCTTCCGCTGGCCCTTCTGTCTCTCGCTCTTGGCGGGACGGCCCTGTCACAGCCGGCTGTCGTAGCCGGAACACCGCTGAAAATTGGCGTTTCCTTTCAGGAAATGAACAATCCGTATTTCGTCACCATGAAGGACGCATTGCAGGAGGCCGCTGGCACGATCGGCGCCAATGTCATCATCAGTGATGCGCACCATGACGTTTCCAAGCAGGTGAGCGACATTGAGGACATGATCCAGCAGGGCGCGCAGATCATCATCATCAACCCGACCGATACCGTAGGCGTCACGTCCGTCGTAAAGACCGTTCATGACAAGAACATCCCGATCGTCTCGGTGGATGCTCAGGCTGGCGGCCCGCTGGACGCGTTTGTCGGCTCGAAGAACTACGATGCCGGCTTCAAGGCCTGCGAGTATCTCGCCACGACGATCAAGAGCGGCAATATCGGGATCATCGACGGTATCCCGGTCGTTCCCATTCTTGAGCGTGTCAAAGGCTGCAAAGACGCTATCGCCAAGCATTCAGATATCAAGATTGTCAGCGTTCAGAACGGCAAGCAGGAGCGTGATCAGGCTCTGACGGTGGCGGAGAACATGCTTCAGGCCAACCCGGATCTGAAGGGCATCTTCAGCGTCAATGACAATGGATCGCTCGGTGTGCTGTCAGCCATCGAATCCAATGGCTTGGACGTGAAGCTGGTCAGCGTTGATGGCAACCCGGAAGCCGTGAAGGCCATCAGCAAGCCGGGCTCTCATTTCATCGCCACGGCTGCGCAGTTCCCCCGGCAGGAAATCCGTCTGGCATTGGCGCTCGCGCTCGCTAGGAAATGGGGCGCAGAAGTGCCGAAGGTTCTGCCGGTTGATGTCGAACTGATCGACGCGACGAAAGCCAAAACGTTCAGCTGGTAAATTCCGAATGCGGCCCCGGATTCCGGAGGGAACATCATGACAGAAACCAGTCAGACATCCCCAGAACCTCTTCTGGCGCTTGAGGGAATCTCCAAGAGCTTTCCGGGAGTCCGGGCGTTGCGGAATGTCAGCCTCAGCCTGGAGCGTGGAGAAATCCATGCTCTTCTGGGAGAGAACGGTGCTGGAAAATCCACGATTATCAAGATCATGGGTGGTATCCAGTCTCAGGATGAAGGGCAGATCTTTCTCAACGGAAAAGAATGCCACTTCTCCAGCTATAGGGACGCCATTAGCGCGGGGATCGGAATTGTTTTTCAGGAATTTAGCCTGATTCCTGAACTCGACGCCGTGGATAACATTTTCCTCGGGCGCGAGATGCGGAACGCTCTCGGCTTTTCCCGCAAAAGCGAAATGACAAGCATCGCGCAGGGGATTTTCGAGCGTCTGGGGGTAAAAACGCGGTTTGACGTTCCTGTCGCGCGTCTCAGTGTCGCGGAACAGCAGTTTGTGGAAATCGGGAAAGCTCTGTCACTGGATGTGCAGGTTCTCATCCTCGACGAACCAACCGCGACCCTGACCCCGACGGAAGCTGAACTGCTCTTCAACGTCATGCGACAGCTTCGCGATCAAGGGATCGGCATTTTCTTCGTGTCGCATCACCTCGAAGAGATTTTCGAAATTTGCGACCGCATTACGGTGCTGCGCGATGGCGCTCATGTGGGCGTCCTGAAAACCGCCGAGTGCACGATGGATCATCTGGTTGAGAGGATGGTTGGCCGGAAAATTGAAAATACGTTCCCGCCCAAGCCCGCCCTTCATACCGCAGAGCGCATTCTGGAAGCCGAAAACATTCGTTTTGCCAGTAACGGGCACCCCAACAGTTTCTACCTGCGAAAAGGTGAAATCCTCGGTTTCGCCGGGCTCGTCGGCTCAGGCCGAACGGAAACGGCTCTGGCGTTGATTGGTGCACTGCCATGCCCCGGAAAAACGGTGCGGATTGAGGGCAGGGAAGTGTCCATGGGGAATCCGGCACAGGCTTTGCGTCATGGCATCGGGATTCTGCCGGAAAGCCGAAAAACCGAAGGATTGATTCTCGGCTTCAGCATCCGGGACAACATCTCCATCAACAACCTGCCGCAATATACCCGCCCGATCGGCACGATCGACACCGCGCGAGAGAAGCGGAAGACCCAGGAACTGATGTCCGCCGTCCGTATCAAAGCCCCTTCGGACGAAACGACTGTGGTGAGCCTGAGTGGCGGAAATCAGCAGAAGGTTGTGATCGCACGTTGGCTGAACCGCCGAAGCAAAATCCTGATCTTCGATGAACCCACGCGTGGCATCGACGTCGGGGCAAAGGCCGAAATCTACACACTCATGCGGAACCTCACTGCAGAGGGATACGCCATCATCATGATCTCATCCGAGCTTCCGGAGGTCGTCGGAATGTGTGACCGCGTGGCCGTGTTCAGCCATGGCGTCATCACGGCGGTTCTGGAGGGGGATGCCATCAGTTCGGAAGAGGTAATGCGTCATGCAACAGCAAGCGTTAAAAAGTCCGCAGTCGATGCGCTCTCTGCTTGAGCGTTACAGAGCATCGAAATTCGCGCGGTCAACGGCCTTTCTCCCGGCGGTCGGACTGTTCGTGGTCGTGGCCTGCATGATCGCGCTCAACAGTCGCTTCCTGTCCTTTGGCAACCTCGAAAATGTCGCCAGACAGGTCTCGATCAACGCCATCATCTCTGTAGGCATGACCTTTGCCATTCTCACGGGCGGTATTGATCTCTCCGTAGGCGCGGTCATGGCGCTGGCCGGAACCATTACGGCGGGCCTGCTGGTCTCCGGCCTGAATGCCGGGCTGGCCATTCTGGCTGGGCTGGGTGTCGGGGCGCTCTTCGGAGCCGGAAACGGGTTGTGCATCGCCCGTCTCGGAATGCCGCCGATCATTGTGACGCTGGCATCCATGAGCATCGCCCGTGGATTGGGGCTGATCTACACGAACGGCTATCCCATCTCGGGCCTCCCAGACTGGTTCGCGTTTATCGGCCGCGGAAAGGTTCTGGGAATCCAGACGCCAATTCTCATCATGCTGGTGGTTTATGCGCTGGCCTATCTGCTGCTCCAGCGCATGCCGATTGGCCGCTACATCTACGCAATCGGTGGCAATGAAGAGGCCGTCCGCCTCTCCGGCATCGATTCCCGTAAATACAAGATCATCGTTTATCTGATCGGTGGGTTCACCGCCGCCCTAGCGGGCGTTGTCCTGTCCTCCCGCCTCATGAGCGGTCAGCCGAACGCGGGCGTCGGCTTCGAACTCGATGCCATCGCAGCCGTGGTGCTGGGTGGCACCTCAATTTCCGGCGGCCGGGGTTCCATCATCGGCACCCTGATCGGCGCCATGCTGCTGGGCGTCCTGAACAACGGGCTGAACCTGCTTGAGGTCTCCCCTTACGTTCAGAACGTCATCAAGGGCGCAATCATCCTCCTCGCAATTTTCATCAGTCGTCAGCGCGGCACAGCGTCCGCACGCTGAGACAGCATCACAGGATAGTGCATATGACACAGTCTCTTCAGGGCAAGATCGTCGCCATTACTGGCGCGGCTTCGGGCATTGGCCTCGAATGCGCCCGCTATCTCATCGAAGCTGGCGCGGTGGTCTATCTTCTGGACCGTGACGCCAAAACTCTCGAAGACAAAACGGCAGAACTCGGCAGCCAGGCCCATGCGATCATCGTCGATCTCTTCGACTACAAAACCGTAGATGCTGCGGTCGCGCAGATCGTTGAGGAGCAGGGCCGGATCGATGTTTTCCACGCCAACGCCGGCGCGTATGTGGGCGGCAATGTCTGGGAAGGGGATCCCGATAGCTGGGATGCGATGCTGCACCTGAACATCAATGCAGCTTTCCGCTCGGTCCGTGCCGTGCTGCCGCAGATGATGAAGCAGGAAAGTGGCGATATCGTCATGACCAGCTCGATCGCGGGCATGATCCCCATCATGGCCGAGCCGATCTACACGGCCTCGAAACATGCCGTGCAGGCATTCGTACATACGGTGCGCCGACAGGTCGCGAAGTATGGAATTCGTGTGGGTGCAATCCAGCCTGGTCCTGTAGTCACGCCTTTGCTGAAAGACTGGGATCAGGCCCGTCTTGAAGCCAACATCAAAGCGGGTGCCCTGATGGAAGCCAAGGAAGTCGCCGAAGCCCTGATCTTCATCCTGACACGTTCAAAGGGTGTCATGGTGCGGGATCTGGTCGTTCTGCCACATAACTTCGACGCCTGAATGGAACCGTGTCACTGCCCGCGGACGTTAGTGGGCAGTGACCTTTTTGGCTGTCAGAACATTCCCCAAGGATGCTACGACAATACACAGAACGCCCATCCAGCGTGCCACGGATAGACCTTCCCCAAGAAAAATCCATCCTGAGATGGCTCCGAGCATAGGCTCCATACTCAGTAGAATACCCAGATCTCTCGGCTTCAGACGGCGCATCGCCATCATGTCCAGAATATAGGGAACAGCCGAAGACAGCACAGCCACGCTCAGCGCAGCGCCTCCCTGCCAAGGATGTGTGATAACGGTCGGAATCGTCGGGATGAGGCAGGGAAGCAACAGGATTCCGGCTGTTGTCATGCCAAGCGTCGTGGCCTGCCCCGCATCCAGAATCTTCCCCATCCGGGTGCCCGTCAGGATGTAAACGATCCAACCACATCCACTCAGCAACGCTGCACAGATCCCGAAAAGGTCCAGATGATGCAGCGTGCCCGCCACCGCTGCTGTTTCTGGCCTTAGGAGCAGATATAGACCAGCAATCACGAAGAGTGCCCAGCAGAGATCCAGCCAGCGCCGTGAACCCGTCAGTGCCAGGGTCAGCGGGCCCGTGAATTCCAGTGCGACTACGATTCCTAACGGAAGTCGAACCAGCGCGACGTAAAAGCAGAAATTCATGACCGCGACGGAAGCGCCATAGGGCAGCAACAGCTTCCAGGCTGCTGGTGTCAGGGTCATGCGGGTGGGTCGCCAGATCGCCAGAAGGATCAGCGCCGCCATACAGACGCGCAAACCGACCATACCCGTCGGGCCAAAAAGCGGGAAAAGCCCCTTCGCCAGTGTGGCGCCGATCTGGAAGGATGAAATTCCGCCGATCAGCAGCCCTACGGCCTTCAGTTGTCCGTATTTTTCAACAGATTGCACACCCGTGTTCACGTTCAGACGTCAAGGTCTTCAACAGAACGGGCATGCTCCTGAATAAAGCGGAAGCGAAGCTCTGGCTTGCGACCCATGAGACTCTCTACACGCTCGCTTGTCAGCGCCCGGTCTTCCGGGGGTGCCACAACGCGCAGAAGTGTACGGCGTGCAGGATCCATGGTCGTCTGCTTGAGATCCTTCACAGGCATCTCCCCCAGGCCCTTGAATCGGGAGACTTCAACCTTGGCGTTGGCTTTGAAATCAGCCTTGATCCGGCGGTCCCGGTCCAGATCATTCATGGCATAAATCGTCTTCGCACCGTGCGTCAGGCGATAGAGCGGTGGCTGTGCCAGATGCAGGTGCCCATGACGGATCAGTTCCGGCATTTCGCGATAGAAGAACGTCATGAGCAGGGAGGCAATGTGCGCACCGTCCACATCAGCATCAGTCATGATGATGACCCGGCCGTAGCGCAGACGGCTGATGTCAAACGAAGATCCCAGGCCACAGCCCAGAGCTTCCGTCAGATCGCGTAGTTCCTGATTCGCCCGCAGCTTATCGGCCGTAGCGGACGCCACGTTAAGAATCTTGCCACGGAGTGGAAGAACCGCCTGCGTCTCACGGTCACGCGCCTGTCGTGCCGAACCACCTGCGGATTCGCCCTCAACAAGAAATAGCTCCGTCTCGGAGGCATTCTCTCGCGTGCAGTCCGTCAGCTTGCCCGGAAGACGAAGCTTGCGAGTCGCACTCTTGCGGGCGGTTTCCTTGACCTCACGGCGACGCAGACGCTCTTCCGCCCGTTCCACCATGAACGCCAAAAGATTGTCAGCCTGCTGCGGGTTTCCGCCCAGCCAGTGGTCGATTCGGTCACGCAAAGCCCCTTCAACCAGACGGGAAGCTTCCTGATTGGTCAGCTTGTCCTTGGTCTGTCCCTGGAACTGCGGATCGCGAATGAATACGGACAGCTTGGCCGCGACGGTTCCAAGAACGTCCTCAGCGGTAATGGCAGCCGCCCGCTTGACCTTGCGCTGGTCACCCCAGGCCCGGAAACCCTTCACGAGCGCCGCACGGAAGCCCGCTTCATGCGTGCCACCCTGAGGGGTGGGAATGGTATTACAGTAGGATACGAGCGAAGCATTTCCGCTCTCCAGAAAGGCGACCGCCCACTCAACCTTGCCACCCGTCCGGCCATCCGCAGCGAGTGGTAGTTCGGCCTCACCAGCCCAGAGCGGGGTCAGAAGAGCAGGATCGGAACCAAGCTCGGCTGTCAGCGCATCTTCCAGGCCGTTCGGGAACTGGATCAGGGCTTCCGTTGGGGTCTCGTCCCCGGCCTTGATCAGGTCTGGCTCACATTTCCACTGAATGGCCACGCCTCGGAACAGCGCGGCCTTGGAGCAGCAAAGCCGATACAAGCGTGCTGCAGAAAAGTGGATATTGCCGAAAATTTCCGGGTCCGGGGTAAAGCGGACCGTGGTGCCGCGGCGGTTCGGCGCATTGCCGACTTCGGCCAACGGCCCAAGAGGAACGCCGCGGGAAAAGTCCTGCCTGTACAGCAGGCGGTCCCGTGCCACTTCAACTTCAAGCTTTTCGGACAGCGCATTAACGACTGAGCTGCCAACGCCGTGCAGACCGCCAGACGTGTCATAAGCCTTGCCAGAGAACTTGCCGCCCGCATGAAGCGTCGTGAAGATCACTTCAAGGGCAGACTTCTTTGGAAATTTGGGGTGAGGGTCCGTGGGGATGCCTCGACCATTATCACGCACCATAAGGGTACGCGGCCCTTCCAGTCGCATCTCAATGCTGCTGGCGTGACCTGCCACGGCTTCATCCATGGCATTGTCAAGAATTTCGGAGGCCAGATGATGGTACGCGTTATCATCCGTACCACCGATATACATTCCAGGACGACGGCGTACGGGCTCAAGCCCTTCCAGGACTTCAATGTCCTGTGCGCCATACTCTGTGCCACCAGCGTCCTTACGGTTTCTGGACGCCTTGGTGTTTCCTGCTTTGCCTGACTCGAACAGATCGCTCATGTCTGCGTTGTCGCCGCCCCGCTCCGGAACGTCAAGCGAACGCTTCCGGATGGGACAGAACGACGAAGATTTTGCAGATCAGGCGCGATGCGTACGACGCGTCGTGGTGCTCTTTGTTGCACCATGGCGTGACCGGCGATCAACCGTGGCAGGAGCAGCACAGCTCTCATAGGAAGCGGGCTGTGCCACATCCTTGGCTTCTGCGTAATGAGCAAGGTCAGTGCCTGTCTCAAGCGCATCGATCTCATCAAACATGGCTTCACGCTGTTCGCAGAAGACGGTGCCGGACTTCAGGCCGCCAAGAGACTGAACATCAGCCAGCTGTGTGATGTAGTCATCATGTTCAGCTTGCGCGCGGCGGCCATAGGTCGTGCGGAAATAACCATCCAGACGGGTTTCCGCATCCATCAGGGCCGGGCGGAACTTGGCGACGAACGCATTGTAACGGTCCTGAGCCTTGCAGGAGAGGGCCGTCACCATCAGCTCGGACTTCAGGCCGGCCACATCGAAAGCCTCATGAGCGGGAGAGTTGCCGCATTCCGCAGCGAAAGCTGAAGACGGATGAGCAGCGAGAAGTGTGGTGCAGGCCAGACCGGCACCAGCCAGACGGACGAAAGAACGACGGAAGAACGAAGACATCGACAGACTCCACAAGGCCGGGACATTTGGCCGGAAACAGACAGACAGCATAATCCGGGCTTGCGGCCCGCGGAAGATGAAACTCAATGTGAGAAACATGCAGCAAACCATTTACCTGCAACATAATTTCGTGGCGGAAAATGGGCGTGACCGTACTCAACTGTAATTTATTGCTCTGAAGACAGAAAAACCCGTCAAAGTGCTTTTCCTGACGATTGACAGGCTTTCACCCCGCTCCGTCCTGTTCTACATCCGAACGTCTGTCTTGCCGCGGGAAGCGCGGCATAATCTGTCACGAGCGTTGGAGTTGACCGTGCGCCTGCGAGGTTCCGTCGTTACCCTGGGATCGGCTTTTGCCATTTCCATGCTTCTTTCCGGCTGCGCCCAGCAGCCGATCGTCCAGCGCTCTGTGGCTCCGAATCCTTTCGGGTACCAGAAAGTCTCCGCAGTCTGCCACGTCTCGCCAGTGACCACCGCCGCAGACGGCACGCTGAACGTGAACATGACCGTCCGTAGCGATGACGGCCTGTGCGCCATTTCCGTACAGAAGCCCGGCACCGGCAGCTATGCCTCCTTCGGCGTGAGCCCCGCCCCGGAACACGGCAAGGCCTTCCTCTACAACTATGATGGCCGCACCTATGTGAACTATACCCCGGCCACGGCTTACGCTGGTACAGATACGTTTACAGCGGAACTGATCCCGGGTGGTGGTAAGAAGCGCGAGCATCTTGTGGTGCATGCGACAGTCGATGCAACGGGTGTGGTTGTTGCCAAGCCTGCTGTCACAGCCCCGACGCCAAAGGCTTCTACGACGACAACGAAGAAGAAGACTGTAGCCCGTCACACCACGACGCGCCGCAAGAAGTAAGACTTCTTGGAATAGAAGCCGGGGTTCTGTCCCCGGCTTTTTTTGCCGAGTTCTCCGTCATGTCATGAAAAAACCGGCCCTTCTTATGAAGGAGCCGGTTTTTTCATGCCTGTAATGGGTCGGGAAACTTACTTGAAGTCGATTTCCACGCGACGATTCTGTGGCTCACGAGCATTCGGGCCTGTCGCCACCAGCGGATGCGCTTCGCCATATCCTTGTGTGACGATCAGGCCAGCGGCCACGCCATCACGGATCAGTTCCGCCTTTACGCTCTCAGCACGACGCTTGGAGAGGCCCAGATTGTAAGCCTGTCCGCGTGGGCCCGGCTGTGCAGCAGAGCTGTCCGTATAACCGTTGACCTCGATATGCGTGATCTGTGTTGAGGTGGAGTTCTTTGCAGCCTCTGCAACAACAGATTTTGCGCGGCCGCTCAGAGCCGCAGAATCCCAGTCAAAGAACACAAGATAAGTGCGCGTTGGAGCCGGTGCAGGAGCAGCGATCGGGGCAGGGGCCGGAGGGGCTGGCGGCGGAGCGGGATTGAATTCGTAACGCAGTCCCAGCATCAGGGAATGGTTGAAGTCAGTGCGGGTATTCCGGTTGCCCTCAGAATAGCCATAGGCCTGTTTCTGATCCCAGCCGCCATATACGCCCGTTGCCGTTGCGTGGTGTCCGTTCGGTCCCAGAAGGGAATAGAAACGGTATTCCGTCGTGGCGGACAAGCCAACAACCCACGGAACCGGGAAAGACAGACCAAAAATGCCCTGGTAGGCAAAATTGCCCGCCGTGCCGCCCGTATGCTGATCGAAAGCGCCGTTCGGTGCCCGGACGTAGGTGTTCATGGCCTGCCAGCCATAACCAATGCCAGCGCCGAAATATGGGAACACCCAGGACTGCCCGATATCCATGTCGAACAGGGCGTTGGCCATCACGCCATACTGCTGCTGACGTCCACCGACTGAAGACGGAAACAGGCTGCTTCTGAACTGCTGGAGGCGATTGTTGCGGTAGTTGCCTTCAACTTCGACGCGGAAGCCATTACCCAGTCCCCAGCCAACGCTGCCGATTCCCGTAACGCCAGCCTGATAGTGGTCACGGCCGCTCGGAAAGACAGGAGAAAGACGCACGGTCTGATCCTGGTTGAAGCTCGCGCCACCTTCGCCTGAAACATACAGACCTTTGACCGGCTGGGCCTGTGCGGCCCCCATGACCAGCATCGATACGCCAGCAGTGAGCCCGGCCCGGGCAAGCCAGGTTCTGACAACGGATCGCTGCATCATGTCATTTCTCTCCAACCAACCCAATTGAAAGTCTTCTTGCTGAAAGTGCCGGCAATGGCAACGCGCACCATTCCTTAATGGCTGACACGGAAGTTTCACAGTGGGCAGGTTCATTGCTCACTGTGTCTTCCGTCCCACAGTTCAGTGCATGACGTCCAGATCTGCACGACGTGATCCCAGAGTACGCTCCAGCGGAGTCTCTACGTTTCTGACTTCAAGCTCGATCAGCCAGAGATCCGGATCATACCGGCGTTGACGCTCCAGATATTCATCCAGTCCAGACTTCTGAACATCGGCTCGAACCCAGTCAGAGCCATTTTCCCGCAGGACAGTAATGTTGTCTTCCCGGTCCCGCAAAACAATCAGAACGGCTCCAGCATCTTCGTCGCCTTTTTTCAGGACCATGGCAGACGTCCCATCCGAAGAAATACGACGGATGACGGCACGGACCCAAAGCCCTGTTTTCAAACGTGCACCCATGAAAATATCTCGTCCATTCCTGAAAAATTTAGTGCAGAGGTGCGGTGTTCTCGTCAGGAACAGCCTCAAGGGCTGCTTTGTATGCCGTTACAGAAGACAGCAGGAATCTTGCCGTGTCCATGTCTGCATCCGTCCCGATCGCGGCTGGACAATGACGTCTTATGTCTAGAATCCGGGAAACCGGAACCGGGTAACGCGCTGCTCTTGCCAGTTGTACGGCAGCGGCCTGTGGCGCCGTTCCACCCTTAAGTTCGGAAAGCTGTCCGTGCAGATCGTCCGCCCCCCGCGAGGTGCAGACCTGAGGCATGATACCGAGTCCCTGGATAGGCCAGCCGAGCGGAGCCTGATTGCGGCTCCAGGTGACGAACAACTCGCCACCGTTCGGCATCTGGCCAATCACCTGGACCAGTCCTTTGCCTAACGTCTCGCTCCCGATCACAACGGCCCGCCGGTGATCCGAAAGCGCTGCGGCAAGGATTTCAGCTGCGCTGGCGGTCCGTCCATCGACCAGGATGACAATCGGGGCACCGCTCGTCATGTCGCCGCCCTGAACCGCCCAGATATGATTGGCCTGAGGGTCTCGTCCATGAGTGGTTACGGCCACCCCATGATCAAGGAAGAGGGCTGCCGCAGTCACAGCCTGCTGAAGCACCCCGCCCCGGTCTCCACGAAGATCAATGATAATTCCAGCAGGTCGCTTTGGTGAAGCTTTCGCCCCGGAAGCAGGCTGGCCATCAGGAGTCTCGTCTTCAACGACCTGATCGAGATACTGGCTGATTTCCTCGGCGGTCTGGGTCGAAAAGGATGTGATTCTCAGGAGAGTATAAGGACCGTCCGCCGAAGCAAAAACCGTTTCAGGCGGAACCTGTGCACGGCGTAGTTTCAGAGTGGATGGACGCTGCCCACGTGAGGCCAGTGCCAGCGAAATCGAAGTCCGGTCCTCGCCGTCAAGCCAGCTTTGAACAATCTCCGGAGCCTGACCCCGGGTGGAGCGTCCATTGACGGCAATCAGCCGCTGCCCTGTATCCACACCGGCTTCCCATGCGGGTCCGTTCGCATTGACAGCAGTCACGATGATCGCATGACCTTTTGCGCCGAGTGTCAGGCCAACGGTCCCGCTTTGGCCGGTCCGTTTGGTTCGGTCAGCAATGGCCGGTGTGGGGCCAAGATACCGAGAATACGGATCCATGTGATTGAACAGCTCATCGAAAAATCCCTGAAGGAGCGCATCGGCGCCTGCTTCCCGAATTGTCGATGAATGTTCCCAGGCCGACTGCATGGCAGCGGTTACAAGATCCGCCCAGGCCGAGCGGTTTCCATCAGCGGGGAAAACGCGCTTGAAAAGCAGCGTCTGGCCTTGGGTAATGCTCAGTGTTTCGGGGATGTGCTGCTTGTCATGATCTTCCGCCGGATTGTCTGTCACGGCAATGGTCGGGTCGATGGCAGTTAAACCATCCAGACCCCAGATACAGAACTCACGCGGAGAATGAGCTTCAAGAGTCCGGGGACCGAGAAAGCCCAATGCGGCAAAAAGAACATCCCGGGTCATGCCCGCGGAGAACGTTGGAGCAGCAGGCGCTACGGTCTGTGGCTGGCCCGCGTTGTCCTGCGCCAAGACATCATGAAGTGGAATTCCCACCGCCAGTACTGCCAGACCTAGGACAAAGACTGGACGGCACGCCGTTGTGCAGAACTGCGACAGAAACAGAGACATAGGGCGTGCGGCGTGGCGCAAGAACGGGGTCCTCGAAGGCGGGTCAGCAAAAAGCGCTTTTCAGCCCTTCCATATTGTGACCACGCCACAAACTTCAGCCCCGGTAAAGACATACAGAAGACATTGTTGAGGGGAGTGCAGCCGGGTCACACCCCCCTTTTGACCCTGCCTCAGGCCTCTGAGGACGGGTCTGCTGCCGTTTTCCGCTTCTTTGTTGCAGAAGCGGTTGATTTGCTCGTCTTGGAAGTTTTTGTTGTGCCGCGCTTGGTTGTCTTCTTGGGAGCGTCCTCGCCAGAAGTTGCATCGGTGGATGCAGTTTTTTTGCTTTTAACCGTTTTGGTCGCCGCTTTCTTTGCAGTGCTTTTCTTGGCACCACCCTTCAGCGGTTTCCCTTTCTCTGCGAGAAGCGCCACGGCTTCATCCAAGGTAATATCGTCCATACCCTGATCCTTGGGCAGGTTGGCAATCAGTTGCCCATGCTGGGCATAGGGGCCAAACCGTCCCTTCCGGATCATGACAGGCTCGCCATCCTTCGGATGTGCACCCAGATTGCGAATGGACGCCAGCTTCTTCGCCAGACTGTCGACAGCGCGGTTCAGGCCAACGGTCAGGACATCATCATCCTTGTCCAGCGTGCCGTAGATCGCACCCATCTTCACATAAGGCCCAAACCGGCCCAGACCCGCCTCAATCTTCTCGCCGGTTTCCGGATGAAGGCCGACAAACCGGGGAAGAGAGAGCAGTCCCAGAGCCTGTTCCAAGGTGATGGTATTGCCATCCAGCCCCTTGGGAATTGTCGTCCGCTTCGGCTTGGCCTTCTTGTCCTCCGGGTTTGGCTCACCCTTCTGGATATAAAGTCCCCATGGGCCCCGGCGGACAGTGATGTCTTCGCCGCTTTCCGGATCCTGCCCCAGAATTTTCGGACCCTCGCTGAGACCTTCCGCGTCTCCATCGTCCGCAATCAGACGGCGTGTGAACTGGCAGGTCGGGTAGTTGGAACAGCCAATGAAGGCTCCAAACTTGCCAAGACGCAGCCCCAGACGACCCGTACCACACGATGTGCAAACACGCGGATCGGACCCGTCTTCCTTAGGCGGGAAGAAATGTGCGCCCAGATCTTCGTCCAGAGCGTCAATGACGTCTGAAATTTTCAGATCCTTGGTCTGGGCAACCGCCGCGGAGAAGTCATGCCAGAAAGCTGCCATGACATCATGCCAGTCTGCCCGACCGCCGGAAATATCATCCAGCTGCTCTTCGAGAGACGCCGTGAAACCCGTATCGACATAGCGCTCGAAAAACGACGTCAGGAACGCCGTAACCAGCCGCCCGCGATCTTCTGGCATGAAGCGCTTGGCTTCCATCCGAACGTAATTGCGGTCCCGCAGAACGCTGAGCACAGAGGCATAGGTAGACGGACGACCAATCCCGATCTCTTCCATCTTCTTGACGAGAGACGCTTCGGAATAGCGTGGTGGCGGCTGCGTAAAGTGCTGTTCGGCATCCACCCCTGTGGTGGAAACGCGATCGCCTTCCTTCATCTGCGGGAGAAGCTTGCCGTCTTCATCTTCGGACTTCGTATCGTCCCGGCCTTCGATGTAGAGCTTCAGGAAGCCATCAAATGCGATCGTCGAGCCGGTCGCGCGCAGCAGCGTCTGTCCGCTTGCGTCTGCCAGCGTCACAGCGACCTGATCCAGTTCCGCAGACTGCATCTGGGAAGCAACGGCGCGCTTCCAGACGAGTTCATAAAGCCGCTTCTGCTCAGGAGAGAGAGCATGAGCAACCTGGGCAGGCGTCCGGAAGACATCTGTCGGACGCACGGCTTCATGCGCTTCCTGAGCGTTCTTGGCCTTGGTGGAGTAGGCGCGAGGATAGTCAGGAACGTACTCGTCCCCGAAAGCCTTACCGATATGCCCACGGATTGCCCCGATGGCTTCCTTGGCCATCGTGACACCATCGGTTCGCATATAGGTGATGAGACCGATCGTCTCACCGCCCAGATCCACACCTTCGTAAAGTTGCTGGGCCGTGCGCATCGTTGTCTGGGCACTCATGCCCAGCTTGCGGGAGGCTTCCTGCTGAAGTGTGGACGTCGTGAACGGCGGCGGTGGGTTTCGCTTCGTGCGCTTGCGCTCAACGGACCGGACCGTGAACTGACCGGCCTGTACGATGTCGCGGGCTTCAAACGCCAGTGTCTCATTATTGAGATCGAACTGGTCAAGCTTGTTACCTTTGAGATGCGTCAGGCGTGCCTGAAAGGCCGCTTTGGCGGGCGTATTGAAGCCACCTGTGACGGTCCAGTATTCCTTGGGACGGAAGACCTCGATCTCCGCTTCACGCTCACAGATCAGCCGCAACGCCACGGACTGCACACGGCCAGCGCTCTTGCTGCCCGGCAGCTTGCGCCAAAGAACCGGCGACAGCGTGAAGCCCACCAGATAGTCCAGCGCACGACGAGCCAGGTAGGCGTCAATCAGCGGCTGGTCCAGCTCACGGGGGCCAGCCATGGCGGCTGTGACAGCGGCTTTCGTGATTTCGTTGAAGGTGACGCGATGGACGTCGATTCCCTTCAAAAGCTTCTTTTCTTCCAGAACGCTGCGAACATGCCAGGAAATGGCTTCACCTTCGCGATCCGGGTCAGTGGCCAGATAGAGGTTCTTGGCCCCTTTGAGCGCCTTGGCGATCGCCGCGATCTGTTTGGAGCCACGGTCGTCCGTCTGCCAGCTCATGGCAAAGTTCTCGTCCGGGCGGACGCTGCCATCCTTGGGCGGCAGATCCCGCACGTGACCGAAGGAAGCCAGAACGGTAAACCCGCTTCCCAGATACTTGTTGATCGTCTTGGCCTTTGCCGGGCTCTCGACTACCACAACGTCTGTCATTGCCACTCCGGTTTTCCGCGTCACTTCCTGTTCGGCTGTAACGCCACGCGCCCGCCGGGCACGAACTCAACGACGCCTCCAAGCTCAAGCTCGGTAAGCACCGACAGTACTGCCGAAACGGAGAACTGGCAGCGGCGCACCACCTCGTCAACTGTTACCGGTATCACGGAAAGCAGCGGGAGCACTTTTTCAAGGACCAGATCAGGGTCTTCCCAAGCCTTGGGATCCTCTCCGCCCCATGGCGTGTAAGATTCTGAAAAACCTTGGAAAAGACCTGTATTCTGAAGGCTTTTTATCCACGGTGGAAGGAGGGGGACTGGAAGCTGTGAAGGCAGACATGAAAGAATATCCTGCACATTTTCCGTGAGCGTCGCTCCGTGTCGTAAAAGGTCATTTCCGCCACGAGACCGTGGATCCAATGGTGATCCGGGAACAGCATAAACTTCCCGATCATAGGAGAGGGCCAGGCTGGCCGTAATCAGCGTGCCGGAGTGCAGGGCGGCTTCCACCACCACACACCCCAGCGAAATCCCAGCAATCAGCCGGTTGCGGCGCGGGAAATGTCTGGCTTGGGGAATCGTTCCCAGCGGCGCTTCCGTTACGAGACATCCGCGTTCCGCAATGCTGGCCTGAAGCTTCGCATTTTCCGGGGGATAGACGTGATCCAACCCTCCGGCGACGGCAGCCGTCGTCAGGCCCGGATAAAGCGCCGCCTCATGAGCCGCCGAATCGATGCCGCGTGCCAGACCTGACACAACACAGATTCCCGAGTCCGCCAGTTCGGCAGAAAGGCTTTCCGCCATACGAATCCCTGCTGCAGACGCATTCCTTGCGCCCACAACCCCAACTGAACGTAGGGAAAGCTTTGCAGGGTCGCCCTGAACAAACAGGACAGGCGGCGCATCCTTGATGAAGGACAACATCAATGGGTAGTCCGCATCGCCCCGAATCAGAACGTCTCCGCCGATGCGATGCAGGGCTTCGACTTCAGACGCCATCTGGGCAGCAGAAGGAATAGCAGGAAGATCGAGCCGTCCAGCCTGACGCATCCGCTCTGGAAGGGCCTCGACCGCTGCTGCCGGACTTCCATACTGGCAAAGCAGCCGGGAAAAATTGATCGGACCAACGCCGGGCGTCCGGGCAAGCCGCATCGCGTCGAGTCGGCCTTGATCAGACATCCGGAATGGAGGAGCGGAAAACGTCGTCATGTTTTCGCTCCTACCCAATAATCCTTAACGACCGCTTAAGGTCAGGAAGATTTCGTTTTTGCGTTTACGCGCGGTTCATTGCCCGACAGCAAACGAACGATATTGCTGTAATGCCGAACCCAGATCAGCAAAGCGATGAGAGCTGTTGCAACCGGGATCGGGGCATTTATGCCCTGACCCTTCGTGACCACCATCAGGATGGGAGCCACAAGAAAGGCGGACAACGCTCCGGCTGAGGAAATCCGGCTCAGACGCGCCACAGCCAGCCAGACCACGCAGCACGCGACCCCGACAGGCCAGCTCAGAACCCAGATCGTCCCAAGACCAGTCGCCACGCCTTTGCCGCCCCGGAACCCAAGCCAGACCGGGAAGCAGTGCCCAACCACGACAGCGACTGCTGCCACGGCCATCGCCAGCGAGGGCTGGTCACCACCGAGTCGCAGAGCCAGGAACACGGCTAGTGCACCTTTGAGCGCATCCAGCAGCAGCGTTGCAGCAGCCAACCCCTTGCGCCCGGTGCGCAGCACGTTCGTCGCGCCAATATTGCCGGAGCCGATCTGGCGAATGTCTCCGCCGCCCGTGGCCGCCGTGAGGATCAGCCCGAAGGGGATGCTGCCAAGGCCATAGGCAATTGCAGCGATCAGGAGCAGGCTTGGATGAGACAGCGTCATGCCAGCCCCTCAGCCGTGAAAACCTCCGTGCCGCGACGGAACGTGCGCAGCACGCGGCCTTTCAGTTTTTGGCCATCAAAAGGCGTATTCTGGGCACGCCCCGGCAGCTCGCCAGCACGAACTTCCCAGACTGCTTCCGGATCGAACAGACAGAGATCCGCATCCTGACCAACGGCCAGCGTGCCGGCTGAAATCCGCAGCAGGGAGGCCGGAGCACAGGTCACAAGGCGCAGAGCCTCAATCAAAGGCAGACCAGCACCAAGAGTGACGCCAAGAAGCGTAACCAGCCCTGTTCCGCCCGCGCGAGCCTGCGCAAAGGGGAGGCGTTTGTCGTCCGCATCCGCAGGGGCGTGATCAGAAGCCACCGCATCAATCGTTCCATCAGCCAGCGCCGCACAGACGGCAGACCGATCCGATTCGGAGCGAAGAGGAGGGGAGAATTTCGCATAGGTGCGGAAATCCCCGATGTCTTCTTCGGTCATGGCAAAATAAGGAGGGGCCGTGTCACACGTCACCTTGATGCCTCGTGCCTTGGCGCCCCGGATCAGATCCAGCCCTTCCGCCGTAGAGACATGGGCGAAATGCAGACGGGCACCCGTCATTTCCGCCAGACGCAGATCACGGGCAATCATGATCGCCTCAGCGGCAGCCGGAACCTGCGGCAGACCCAGACGAACTGCCAGCGCACTTGCGGTCGCGCAGGCGCCCTTGGCAAGCGAAGGTTCTTCCGGATGTTGCACAACCAGCGCGTCGAGAAAGCGGGAATAGGACAGCAGATTGCGCATCTGCTTGGCATCCGCGATAGCGCGCGTGCCGTCCGTGAATGCTACGGCACCGGCGTCCTGCAATAGACCCAGCTCCGCCATGTCTCCGCCCTCGCAGCCACGCGTCAGCGCGCCGTAAGGATGGATGGAGACCATGCCCGTCTCTTCGCCGCGCACCTTCAGAAGGTGCACCAGAGCGGGATTGTCGATTGCTGGAGAGGTGTTGGGCAAAACGGCGATGGTGGTGATTCCACCCGCTACGGCAGCCCGCGCGCCTGACTTCACACTTTCACGGTATTCGAAGCCTGGCTCGCCCAGAGCCACACGCATATCCACAAGTCCAGGGCATAGAACTGCACCCTGACCATCAATCACGCATGCCCCTTCAGGCGTCTCCGGGCTGTCGATAGCGGCAATACGACCATCTTCAACCGTCAGGCGTCCTACGCCATCCCGACCGGAGGCGGGGTCAATCAGGCGGACATTCTCAAAAACAGTTATCGTCATAGTGGCATCCGTGCCCGGGACAGGCGATCCAGAACGGCCATACGCACAGCCACGCCCATTTCCACCTGTTCGGCGATTACGCTCTGATCCGAATCGGCAACATCAGACGCAATCTCGACGCCCCGGTTCATGGGGCCAGGATGCATGACCAGGGCACCGGGGTTTGCCAGTGCCAGACGACGTCGATCCAGCCCGAAGAACCGGAAGTATTCGCGGGAACTCGGGACAAGGCCAGCGCCCATACGTTCTTTCTGAAGACGGAGGGACATTACGACATCCGCGCCTTTCAGGGCCTCATCCATGTCTGAATACAGTGTGACATTGCCAAGTTCTGCCATTGCGGATGGCAATAGCGTCGGCGGTCCAACCAGACGCACCGAGTTTCCCAACGCGGTCAGAAGGTGGATGTTGGAACGTGCCACGCGGCTGTGACCAACGTCGCCGCAGATCGTAATTGTCAGACCTTCCAAGCGCCCGAAATGGCGGCGGATAGTCAGGGCGTCCAGCAACGCCTGCGTAGGGTGTTCATGCGTGCCGTCTCCGGCATTCACAACGCTGGCTTCGACTTTCTGGGACAGCAGGGCCGGAGCACCGGACTGGCCATGACGCACGACCAGAAGATCACAGCGCATGGCATTCAGCGTGGATGCCGTATCCAGCAGCGTCTCGCCCTTGTTCACCGAGCTGGTGGCGACCGTCATGTTGATGACGTCCGCCCCAAGGCGCTTGCCTGCCAGTTCAAAACTGGTGCGGGTTCGGGTGCTGTCTTCGAAAAACAGATTGATGACCGTCCGGCCCCGCAGCGCTTCACGCGGTGCGGAACGGGAACGGCTCAGGAGCGCATAGCTCTCCGCCAGATCGAGGAACGGGGTAATTTGCCCCGGGGTCAGCCCCTCGATTCCCAGCAGATGCCGGGGGACGGATGGCCGCTCAGGCACTGAGCACACTCGCAATACGGGCCAGAACCTCGTCACGGCCCAGAGCGGCCAGTGTCAGGTCAATGCCTGGAGACGTGGTGGATCCTGTCATGGCAGCGCGCAGAGGCTGGGCAACGGAGCCTAGCTTCAGCTCGTTCTTCTCGGCGTAGGCGCGAAGAGCGCCGTCGATCGCTTCCGCCGTGAAGTCTGGGAGCGCGGCCAAGTCATGCCCAACACCTTCAAGAACCTTGCGGCCGTTCTCGTCCAGCAGTTTCTCGGCCTTGGGCGTGAAGGTCAGGGGCAGGGTAAAGCCTGCGAAAGCGGCATTATCCGTCAGCTCCACCAGCGTCTTGGCGCGTTCCTTGAGGCCGGACATCATGGCCAGAACACGGGCACGCGTGCGGTCATCCGCGACAACGCCTTCACGACCCTGCAGACGCTCCATGACATCGTTGGTCAGGCGTTCATCGTCCGCCTGACGCATCCAGACACCATTGAGATGTGCCAGCTTCACATAGTCCATACGGGACGGGGAGCGACCGACGCCATCCAGATCGAACAGCTTGATCTGCTCTTCGCGAGACAGGATTTCCGCGTCCCCATGACCCCAGCCCAGACGCAGCAGGTAGTTGCACAGGGCTTCTGGCAGATACCCTTCCTCGCGGAAGTCCACGACGGACTGCGCGCCGTGACGCTTGGAAAGCTTCGCGCCATCCGGGCCATGAATCAGCGGCAGATGAGCGAACTGCGGCAGATCCCAGCCCATCGCGCGATAGATCATGGCCTGACGGAAGGTGTTCGTCAGATGGTCGTCACCGCGCATGACGTGGGTGATGTTCATGTCATGGTCGTCACAGACCACAGCGTGCAGATAGGTTGGCGTGCCGTCGGAGCGCAGGATGATCAGATCATCCATTTCCACGTTGGCGACACGAACTTCGCCCTGTACCAGATCCTTGATGACGGTCTCGCCCTCACGCGGCGCCTTCAGGCGCACAACGTAAGGCGCACCTTCCGGCGCTTCGGACGGATCGCGGTCACGCCATGTGCCGTCGTAACGGGGCGGACGCTTCTCGGCCATGGCCTTCTCGCGCATGGCGGTCAGTTCTTCCGGTGTACAGTAGCACTTGTATGCCTGACCCTTGGCCAGCAGTTCCAGTGCCACTTCCGTATGGCGATCCTGTCGGGCGGACTGGAAGACAGGCTCCTCATCCGCTGTGATCCCCATCCAGGCGAGACCATCAAAGATTACGTCCACCGCGCGTTGCGTGGAGCGTTCCTTGTCGGTGTCCTCGATCCGCAGGAGGAACTCACCGCCATGGTGGCGGGCGAAGAGGAAATTGAACAGGGCAGCGCGGGCGTTGCCGACATGCAGCAGGCCCGTGGGCGAGGGTGCAAAGCGCGTACGGATCGTCATGCGGCTCTCATATCATGCTCGTGCGGGAGGGGCTATCCGCATCATCCCGGCATGATTTGTGTCGTTGTTTTTCTGGGGTGTGCAATCGAGGGTCACAAGGCTGTTACATTTAAAAAATCCCTGATTTTCAAGCGTGTGTGATTTCCTGCACCGTTCGTCGGGTCCCTATCCTGAGGGCAGGATTTTCACGGGGGCTGAGCATGGACAGGCGCGATTTCAATGTGATGCTGGCCGGCATGGGCCTGACGATGGGACATGGCCGCATCCGCAAGGCGTCCGCCAGCACAGCGCGTGTTGAAGCCTTCACGCTTCACCGCAATGACTGGGTGCCCAACAATTCCCGTCTGCCTGTCATCGTGTATCGTAACGCTCTGGAAGCCGGGGCGGGGCGAGAGGGCGTGTACGAGGATCTGTTCAACCGGAATGGCTGGCCATCCCGTTGGCGGAACGGCGTTTATACCTTTCATCATTATCATAGCCTTGGCCACGAAGTGCTCGGCTTTTCCAATGGGTCAGCCCGACTCATGCTAGGCGGCCCCTCGGGCAGGACGGTGGAGGTGCGGGGAGGGGACATCGCACTTCTTCCGGCCGGAACAGGTCACTGCAATCTAGGCTCCGATGCTGATTTCACCGTGATCGGTGCGTATCCCCCGGAGCAGGACTTTGACATCCTGCGCGCCGCGCCCACACCGGAGCAGTTTGCGCGTATCCAATCCCTGACATTCCCGATGACAGACCCCGTGCAGGGTAAAAGCGGCGCACTCTCACGCGAGTGGCACCCTTCATGGGGTGGGGCATCCGGATCGTTCAGGTCATCGCCAGAACCGTCGCAGCGTTTCCGCTGGCTCATAAGCCCGTGCCTCACATGCCAGAATGGGCGCTACTCATCGTTCTTTTGGGGCTGTGCCTGCTCTGCCTGTGGAAAGGACGCGCGCGCCTTGCCGGGCTTATGCCAATCATGGTGGGACTGTTTTCGATCTGGCTGGTTCCACGCCCTGATATTCTGGTCTCACCTGATGGGGGCCTTATTGCTGTTCGGGCAGAAGGCATCCTGCAAGTCGGCCCTCACAGTAGTCTGGAACGTCTGACCCTTCAGGACTGGCAGCAGGCATTGGCGCTTCCGACCGGGATCTTGCCATCAGGCTGTCTGAACGGCCTCTGCCGCCTGACCGTCAAAGGCCAGACGGTTCTTCTGCGGGCCAAGGATACGTCAGACGGAGCAATTCCGCCTTCTGCGCAGGACTGTCAGGGTGTGATTCTGTTCATCAGTGCGTCGCCCGCCCGAAATGCCTGCCCGGGTATTCCGTTTATCGACCGTTTCTCCGTCTGGAGGAATGGCGCATATGCCGTGTCTCTCCGTCACGGCGCACCTGTCCTGATTTCTGATCGAGGCTGGCGGGGAAGCCGTCCATGGGTGCCAGCCATTGGCTCGCATGGAATGCCCAACTTACCGTTGGCTCAGGCAGAATAAACGCGGATCAGGCCGCTTCTTTGGTTCGAGGTGGCGTGAGACGCTTGTCCGGATACAGGCACCATTGCGTTGCCGGACAGCGCCAGCATTCAGGTGCGCGGGCTTTGCAGACATAACGACCATGCAGGATCAGCCAGTGATGGGCTGGTCGCAGCATATCCTTGGGAATACGCGCCACCAGACCATCCTCAACCTGCCGGGTTGTTTTCCCTGGTGCCAGGCCAGTCCGGTTTCCGATACGAAAAATATGCGTATCAACCGCCATGGTATCGGCGCCAAATGCAACATTCATCACCACGTTGGCCGTCTTCCGCCCGACACCCGCCAGCGCCTCAAGAGACTTGCGATCAGCAGGCACTTCCCCGGCATGTCGTTCCAGAAGCTGCTCGCACAGCAGAGCCACGTTATGAGCCTTCGCGCGCCATAAGCCGATCGTCTTGATGTATTGCGCGATCCCGGCTTCCCCGAGTTCCGCCATGCTTTTCGGATCGGGCGCGTGTTCAAACAGCCCCTTGGTCGCCTTGTTGACAGACTTGTCCGTCGCCTGAGCCGAGAGAACCACACTCACCAGAAGTTCGAACGTATTACGGAAGATCAGCTCACTTTCCGCATCCGGGTTGGCTTCGGCCAGTGCGGTAATGAAAGCCTTGGCCGCGGCCTTGCTCATGGGTCTGGGGGCGTCTGTCATGGCTGAAACTCCGCGCGGGCTGTTGCGTCTGATCCGGACTGTCCGGCAAGATACGCCAAACATCTGAAAATTTCATGCCATCAGGCCGTTGTCCTTGAGGGACAAGACGGCGGAGCTCTTTGTGTCCGATATTTCTACGCACCTTACCGGCCAGAAACAGGAAGGCCGGAAAATCGACGTTTCCTTTACAGAAGTCCTGTCCTTTGTCTGCCGCCGCTGGCTGGCGCATCCCGCTCTTCTTGCCTGGACATTGTCGGGTGTGGCCCTTGCCACACTGGCGGATGTCGTCACCCCGATTCTGGCTGGTCGCCTCGTCTCGGATATTTCCAAACACGCTGCCGGGCCGACCATTCCAAAAACCGATGAGCTTCTAAGCCTGCGCAACGATGCTTTCCTGATGGTTGGTGGTCTGATCGCGCTGGGCCTGATCGGCCTGTATGGGCGTCGCTCGTCTTTCGTCGGTATTTCGCATCTCACACTGGCGATCATGCACAAGGTGCTCAATCAGGCCTTCGAGCGGGTGCAGCGGTTCTCGACGGACTGGCACGCCAATACGTTCGCTGGTTCAACCGTCCGCCGGCTGACCCGTGGTATGTGGGCGATTGATACGCTGGACGACACGCTTTTGCTGATGATCGGCCCGGAAGTCATGGTGCTCGGCGGCACAACGGCCGTTCTCATGTTCCGCTCGCCCCTCATGGGCTCTGTTCTGGCGGTGTCCGTCGTTCTGTTCGCCTGGCTCTCGATTGCCCTCACGCTCCGCTACGTTGCACCCAGTGCCCGTGCCTCGAATGAGTGGGACACCAAGATGGGGGCGTCCATTGCAGATTCCGTGACCTGTAATCCGGTTGTCAAAGCCTTCGGGGCGGAACTCCGCGAAGAGAAGCGGCTGGATACGATTGTTCAGGGCTGGCGGGAGCGCACGCTTCGCACATGGCTCCGAGGAACCAACAGCGCCAATATTCAGGCACTGGCCTCTCTCGTGATGCGGATGCTCATGATCGGTCTGGCCGTTATGCTCTGGTGGCAGGGCAAGGCTGGCCCGGGGGATGTGGCCTATGTGCTGACCATGATGTTCCTCGTGCAGGGCTATCTGCGTGATCTGGGGCAGCAGGTCAGTCAGGTGCAGCGGTCCGTCAACGAGATGGAAGAACTGATTGCCATTTTCCGCCGTGATTCCGCCATTCAGGACGCGCCCAATGCGGAAGAAGCCCGGTTTACGCAGGGTGAAATCCACTTCGAACACGTCACTTTCCAGTATCCGGGGCAGGAAAAGCCGCTTTATCAGGATCTCAACATTGATATTGCACCCGGCTCACGCGTCGCTCTCGTCGGACCCAGCGGATCAGGCAAGACCACTCTGACCAAACTCCTTCAGAGACTGTATAATGTGAACAGCGGTCGCATCACGGTGGACGGGCAGGATATTGCGCAGGTCACGCAGTGTTCCCTGCGCTCCCACATCGCCATCGTGCCGCAGGAGCCGGTGCTGTTTCACCGGACATTGGCGGAAAACATTGCCTATGCCCGCCCCGGCGCATCACTGGAGGAAATCAAGGAAGCAGCCCGTCAGGCCAATGCGGCGGCTTTCATTGAGCGTCTGCCGGAAGGTTACAATACGATGGTCGGTGAGCGCGGCGTGAAGCTGTCTGGCGGCGAGCGTCAGCGTGTCGCCATTGCCCGCGCGTTCCTCGCTGATGCGCCGATCCTGATTTTCGATGAAGCGACCTCCAGCCTTGATTCGGAATCAGAATCTCTCGTGCAGGAGGCCATGCGCCGCCTCATGAAGAACCGCACAGTCATCGTCGTGGCGCATCGTCTTTCAACCGTCATGGAACTGGACCGGATAGTGGTGTTCAGCCGTGGCGAACTGAAAGAAGACGGGACTCATGCCGAACTCGTGGCAAAAGACGGGGGCATTTATCGCCGCCTGTTCGAGCTTCAGTCGCTCGAAGGCTGAAGTTCCGCTCCCGTCTACGCCCTCACATCTGCGAGAGTGTGAGCGTCTTTCTTGCATGACAGAACGTTTCCCCTCAGCCTGACTGCTGCTGAGGGAAACACATCATGACACTTCGTTCCGCCTTTGCTGGACTGCTTCTGGCCACGCCCGCCACATTTCTGGCACTTCCGGCACAGGCCGAACCCGTGGCGTTCGATCATGCCCGCCTTATTGACGGAACGGGCGACCCGGTTCGCGAGAACGTCACGGTTGTCATTAACGATGGGCGCATCGTGTCCGTTGGAAGCCCTGCTCCGGCGGAAGCACAGCATGTCGATCTGAGTGGCAAAACGCTTTTGCCCGCCCTCATCAGCGATCACAGTCATGTCGGCATCATCAAGGGAACATCCGGCGGGAGCGACAACTATACCCGTGAGAACATTCTCGCAGCCCTGAAAAAATA
This sequence comes from Gluconobacter frateurii, assembly GCF_002723955.1. Lineage (GTDB taxonomy): Bacteria > Pseudomonadota > Alphaproteobacteria > Acetobacterales > Acetobacteraceae > Gluconobacter > Gluconobacter frateurii. The sequence goes on along the minus strand of NZ_BEWN01000006.1, from coordinate 55,793 downwards.
CAGCGACTACGGTGTTCTGACCGTGACGTCCCTCGGTCTGAACCGCTCTCCGCTTTTCGACGATCTTCGCAAAGAGCAGCATGCGGGTAAAAATCCGGGAGCCGATCTGTTTGGCGTGGATCAGGGAATTGGCGTGCCGAACGGCGCACCTCCGGCGGCGATGGTTAAAGGTCTTGGTCCTGATCAGGTTTATCGTCCTTCAACCCCGCAGGAGGCTCGTCAGGACGTGGACCGCATGGTTGCAGAACATACGGACCTGGTGAAGCTGTGGGTGGATGATTTCCGGAACGGCGTTCCGAACGGCAAGACCCTTCCCAAAATGTCGCCTGATATCTATCGCGCAGTCATTGACGAAGCCCATGAGCACAATACCCGCGTGGCGGTCCATATCCACGATCTTGATATTGCCAAGGCGGTTGTTGATGCAGGCGCCAATATCCTTGCGCATGGCGTGCGGGATCAACCTGTCGATCAGGCGCTTATAACGGCCATTAAAGCGCGTGGCGTCTGGTACATCGCGACACTGGATCTGGATGAAGCGAACTATCTTTTCGCCGAACATCCGGATCTGCTCAATATCCCCTTCGTTGCCGCTGCGATTGATCCTGTTCTTATGGCTCAGCTTTCCAATGCTGAATGGCGTCAGAAAACGTTGGCCAACCCTCTGACTGAAGCCTCTCACAAGGCTGTCGCCATAAACCAGAAGAACCTGCTCACCCTTTACCGGGCTGGCGTGAAAATCGGTTTCGGCACAGATTCAGGGGCAGCTCCCACGCGCCTGCCGGGCTTTGCTGAACATCGTGAACTGGCCCTGACCGTAGAAGCCGGCCTGACGCCACTTGAAGCCATTCATCTGGCAACGGGGAATGCCGCAGAGCTTCTGGAGCTGGATGATCGTGGTGTCATACAGCCCGGTCGGCGGGCCGATTTGCTGATCGTCCGAGGAGCGCCAGATCAGACCATCGCAGATATCGATCAGGTGGATCAGGTCTGGCAGCGTGGGGTTCTGGTGAGTCGGGGGCCTGTACACCGCTCAAATAACTAGTCGGTTAGTTCGATGAAGTCGTGAACCTGAAGCGCAGGTTGATTTGCCGGATGTTATCAGAAATCACGATCAGATAGAAAAAATCATGAATTTTCAATAAGTATCGTTATAAAGTCGTCTTTCCCGATAGCGATGTTCTGTCCTATATCTGCCGCGTCTGCTCCCGCGGCGGGAGAGGCGCATTTCTTACGGCATGGGCAAGAAACGAAAACCGGCTGAAACTTATGGCCTTCTATTCGAACGATATTGCTCATCGCCTGCAACAGAACTGTCAGCGGTCTGAGAATTGCGCACTCGACCGCAAGAAAAAGCCGTGTGTCATATGGCTGGGAAAAGCGCATGTCCTCTATCGATCACCTTACGTCTGACTCTGACCTCCACCTTGTTCTGGAGGATGGAGCCATTATTCGTCCCGCTCGCTGGCAGGGGCAGCATGCCCTGTTCATGCTTCCGGAGGTTCCCCCCCGTCTCTGGATCCTGTCCCGCCTGAACAGCGGCTTTAACCGCTTTGAGGAACGCGGGGTGTTGATAGGGGACATTACCTTTTATGATGGATTTGGTGCACATCGTCTCACCACCCATCTGACCTCCTCGCCTGCAGAAGGGTGGGGCCCTCAGGGAGGGCCTTTATCAAGATGGACCAATGGACGCGCCCTGTTGGAGTTCGATTGCCCCCCCAGTAGCACGGCCGTCATGATGTCCATGGAAGTGTGTTCAACTGGCCCCTATCGTCTGTGTCCTCATGAGGCTTCACAGCCTCCTAAGGGATAAGAGGCATTTCAGTTCTCCACACATTCCTTCAGGAAAAGTGCAAAAGCGCGGCCGCGATGGCTAATGGCGTTTTTCTCGCTTTCATCCATCTCGGCAAATGTGCGGGTTTCGCCTTCGGGGCGGAACATGGGATCATAACCATGGCCGTGTTCTCCACGTGGAGGCCAGACGGTCTGGCCATGGCATTCCCCTACGACGGAATGTGTTTCGCCATCGGGCCATGCCAGGCAAAGGGCCGCCACAAAGGACGCGCCATGGTCGGTGGTCTCTCCCATTTTCCGATGCACTCGCTCCATGGCGACGGTCATGTCTTTGGTCGGGCCGCCCCAGCGCGCTGAATAGACACCAGGCTGGCCGTCCAACGCTGAAACGCAGAAGCCCGAATCATCTGCCAGTGCCGGTAGGCCCGATGCACGGGCAGCAGCCAGAGCCTTGATCTCGGAGTTGCCAACGAACGTGTCGGCGGTCTCCTCTGGCTCAGGCAAATTCAGTTCCCCTGCGGACACAACCGTGATGTCGCTCTCCGCCAGAAGGGTAGAGAATTCACGCAGCTTCCCGGCATTGTGGCTGGCAAGAACGATTTTCGATCCACGGGACAGACGACGCATTACAGGGTCTCCAGTGCAGCATTCTGGGCTTCGAACAGCTTGGCTGTGCCAAGACGCGCAAGGCGCAGCAGCTCAAAAAAATCATGGTCCTGAAAGGGAGACGTTTCCGCCGTTCCCTGAATTTCCACGATGCCACCTTCGGCCGTCAGAACAAAATTCGTGTCGGCCTGTGCGGCGCTATCTTCAACGTAGTCCAGATCCAGCACGGCTCCGGCGTCTGTCAGCCCACAGGAAACAGCAGCCACCTGTGATGTGATGACGGAAGACAGTTTGGCTTTTCGCAGTGCCAGAGAAAGCGCCACCCATGCACCCGTAATGGACGCGCAGCGTGTTCCGCCATCGGCATTCAGCACGTCGCAGTCCAGTGTGATGGTCCGTTCGCCCAGCTTCTTGAGATTGACGCAGGGGCGTAGGGAACGGGCGATCAGCCGCTGGATTTCCTGCGTGCGGCCTGACTGCTTGCCCTTGGAGGCCTCCCGATGCCCACGCTGATGCGTGGCGCGGGGCAGCATGCCATATTCGGCATTGATCCAGCCCTGTCCCTTGTTGCGCAGGAAAGGCGGCACCTTGTTCTCGATCGACGCCGTGCAAAGCACTTCCGTTCCACCAACCCGGATCAGCGCAGACCCTTCTGCATGGCGGGCGAAGCCTGGCTCGATGGATACGGGGCGACCTTCGTCGCTGGCGCGGCCAGACGGACGCTTTGTCATGCGAAAAAATCCTCTCTTAGAAGCGAGTCCTGCCTCTACCGCGTTTGACGAGAACGCTTCCAGCCCCGACATACAGTTTTACCATGATGAGATCTGACCCTTCCTTCTTCCGCATGTCGAACTCCTTTCCGTCCGGGCTTGGGGACAGGGAAGCTGCGATCCTGCGGGAAATCGTCGAGGAATATGTCGAGACGGGAGAACCGATTGGAAGCCGGACTCTGGCACAGCGTCTTAATCTGGCCCTGTCTCCCGCAACGATCCGCAACGTTATGGCAGACCTTGCCCGGGCTGGTCTGTTGTTCAGCCCCCATGTGTCCGCAGGGCGTCTGCCGACCGAGAAGGGCGTCAAACTTTTCGTGGAAGGGCTGCTTCAGTTTGGTGCCCTGACCGAAGAAGACCGCGCCAGCATTGATAGTAGACTGGAAATTCATGGGCGTTCCTATCAGGACACATTGGCGGAAGCGTCCTCCATGCTGTCCGGGCTGTCCTCCGCTGCTGGTCTTGTTCTGGCCCCCAAGTCCGATGCCACACTCAAGCATATTGAGTTCGTTGCCCTCGGGCCGGGCCGTGTGCTCGTCGTGCTCGTGAGTTCTGACGGGCAGGTGGAAAACCGGATCATCGAAACACCGCCCGGCCTTCCTCATTCAGCCCTCGTTGAAGCAGGAAACTATCTGAACGCCCATCTCGGAGACCTGACCCTTGGAACGCTCAGAGAGCGGGTCAGCAAGGAAATGGATGCCAACCGCCATGAACTTGATGCTCTGACGGCCAGCGTGATCGAGAGCGGTCTCGCCACATGGGATGCCGACGGTGGAACGCTGTTTGTGCGTGGTCAGGGCAAGCTTCTGGCAGACATCACCGAGATCGAACGCCTGACAACCATCCGGATGCTGTTTGATCATCTGGAAACACAGGAAACCATGCTCCAGCTCCTGCAACTTGCAGACGCGTCGGAGGGGGTACGGATCTATATCGGTAGCGAGAGCGGCATGTTTGGCATGTCCGGCGTGTCCATGATTGTGGCCCCGGCCCGAAATGAAGCCCAGAAAATCGTGGGTGCCATCGGCGTCATCGGGCCGACACGTTTGAATTACGGGCGGATTGTGCCCGTCGTGGATTACACGGCCCGAATGGTTGGGCGCCTGCTGGGATAGTGACTGCAACCCTTCCGCCTTTGCGCTGTTGAATCCCGCGTCCATCGGAAAGGAAAGAGTCCATGGCTACGATTGACGCAAAGAAGTCCGGTACGTTCCTCATTGGTGGTGACCTCAAGGTCCATCGCCTCGGATTTGGTGCCATGCGCATCACCGGCAAGGGTATCTGGGATGAACCACCAGACCACGAGGAAGTGGTTCAGACCCTCGAGAGTCTTCCAAAATTTGGCGTGGATTTCATCGACACGGCGGATTCATACGGTCCGTTCGTTTCAGAAAACCTGATCCGCGAAGTGCTGTATCCCTATAAGAAGATGGTGATCGCCACGAAAGGCGGCCTCACCCGGCACGGCCCGGATATATGGAAGCCAGTCGGTAATCCGGACTATCTGAGGCAATGTGTCCTTATGTCCATGCGACGACTGGGCGTGGAGCGCATAGATCTCTGGCAGCTTCATCGCATTGGGCCGGATTGTCCGGCTGAAAAGCAGTTCGAGGCGATCGCCAAGTTCCGCGAAGAAGGCCTGATCCGGCACGTTGGCTTGTCTGAAGTGAGCGTGAAAGACATTAAGCTCGCACAGAAATACTTCCCGGTCTCTACCGTCCAGAACCGTTTCAATCTTGTGGATCGCAAGTCCGAGGACGTGCTGGATTTCTGCACCAAGGAAAACATAGGGTTCATCCCGTGGGCACCTCTGGCTGCCGGAGAACTCGCCAAACCCGGCACCGACATGGACAAAATCGCCCATCGGCATCGTGCGGATGCGGGCCAGATTGCCCTTGCATGGCTGCTCAAACGCTCACCGGTCATTCTGCCTATTCCGGGGACAGGCAGCAGAGCGCATCTGGAATCCAATGTCCGGGCGGCTTCCCTGAAACTCAATGACGAAGAGTTCGCCACGTTGGATCGGCAAGGCCAGGACGTCTGGCAAAAATCCGCAGCGTGACCAGAATGATCACGAGCCGCTGAAAACCGTCACAAAATGACCCTTTTCAGCGGGGGCGACGAACGGCTCGTTTCAGTGCTATGCAGACTTCATGACGCGCCGTTCCATTCGCTCCCGTAATCCGCAGGACCCCAGGGGCAGTATGCCCCGCGGGCCACGTTTCCGTCGTTTCCGCCAGTCTCTTGCGATTGTTGCCGGCGTTGGGCTGGTTGGCATTGCGGGTGTGGGTGTGCTCGGCTGGACCACATACGCCAAACTCGTGGCTGATCTGCCGAGCGTAGACAGCCTGCGGGCTTACCAGCCGCCAACAGTCAGCCGCATCTATGCGTCCGACGAGCGGCTCATGGCCCAGCTTGCCAACGAGCGGCGGATTTTCGTTCCGATTGACGCCATTCCGGACAAGGTCAAGCGTGCCTTCCTATCCACGGAAGATCACAATTTCTACACCCATGGCGGTGTGGACGTGATGGCGATTGCCCGTGCCGGCATGACGGACGTGTTCGCCCGTCATGGACGTCGTCCGCTTGGTGCCTCCACCATTACCCAGCAGGTCGCCAAGGTCATGCTGCTCAACAGCAATGTCCTGACCATTGATCGCAAGATCAAGGAAGCGCTGCTGGCCATGAAGATGGAGCAGGTCCTGTCCAAGGACAAGATTCTCGAAATCTATCTGAATGGCATTTATCTGGGCAATGGCGCCTTTGGCGTAGCCGCAGCTGCCCAGACCTATTTCAACAAGCCACTTGATCAGCTTGATGATGCAGAAGCTGCGTCTCTCGCCGCCCTTCCAAAGTCCCCGACGAATTACAATCCGTTCCTGCACCCGCAGACAGCCCTGATGCGTCGAAACATTGTTCTGGACCTGATGGCCGACAATGGCGTCATCAGCCGCGAGCAGGCGGAGCAGGACAAGAAAGAGCCACTGGTTCCTCAGCAGAAACAGCGATTTGGGCCACTCCAGGATTCCGAATGGTTCGGTGCTGAAGTCCGCCGTCAGCTGATTGGCCAGTATGGCGAGGATAAGGCCCTTCAAGGCGGCCTCGAAGTTCATACAAGTCTGGATCAGCCCCTTCAGGTATCGGCCACGAAGCTGCTGCATGAAGGTCTGATGAACTACGACAGGAGCCGCGGTGGCTGGCGCGGCCCGGTTCGTCATCTGGATGGAATTGACGCGGAAGGATGGGAAGACAGCCTGAACAGGTTTTCCCCACCGGCCGGAATGCTCCGTGAATGGCGCTTGGGTGTTGTCTTGCCCGGGGGCTCCAAAGTTGGCTGGATCGAAGAAGGCGTCTCGAAGACCGGCCCACTTTTGGGCACGGATCTGTCCTGGGCCAGACGGATGCATCCGCTTCGCGCCGGAGACGTCATTATGATCGAGCCGCAGGAAAGTGGTTCCGCCGCCCTGCGTCAGATCCCACAGGTTGAAGGCGCTGTCGTGACGATGGACGTCCGCACCGGACGCGTTCTGGCGCTGGTGGGAGGCTGGTCCTTCCACGAAAGCCAGTTCAACCGCGCGACACAGGCGCTGCGTCAGCCGGGGTCGTCTTTCAAGCCCTTCGTCTATCTGACAGCCATGGAGCAAGGGATTTCCCCTTCCGAGAAGTTCGATGACTCCCCGGTTTCTTATGGAGACTGGCACCCCAAGAACTACGAGCACGACAACTGGGGCCCGACGACCCTTCATGATGCGCTGCGGGAGAGCCGTAACCTCGTGACGATCCGCGTTGCGGCTCATCTGGGCATGAAGGCTGTTGCAGATACGGCCATCAAGGCTGGTCTCGTGGATCAGATGCCGCATGTGCTTCCCGCTGCTCTGGGTGCAGTCGAAACGACGGTACTCAAGGAAGCGGCAGCCTATGCCAGCATCGCCAATGGCGGGCATGTCGTTACCCCCACGCTGGTTGACGATATTCAGGACCGTCTTGGAAATGTTGTCTGGCGCGCTCCGGGCCTGACATTGGGAACGACCTTGCAGGCTCCCCCTGCGCCGCCGGTTGATCCCGCATCCCCCACGATTACGCCAGCAGCGCCGGATGCTCAGTCCGCATCAGTCCCACCAACCCCGGCCCAGCCTGCACAGCCTGTTCCGGGCAGTGTCTCTGTTCCCACGCTGACTGATACGCGCCCTGTTCTGGCAAGCGAAGCCAGTACCTATCAGATCACGGCCATGCTGCAGGACGTGATTGCCCGTGGTACCGGGCGTATGGCGGGCGTGGGCATTGATCGGCCGATTGCCGGCAAGACCGGTACCAGTCAGGACTTTCATGACGCCTGGTTCGCGGGCTTTTCGCCGGATATCGTGACGGTAGTGTGGGTTGGCTTCGATACGCCTCAGACCCTCGGCAAAAACGCTGATGGTGGCCGTATTGCTGGCCCGATCTGGAACAAGATCATGAAAGTCGCGCTGGCCAATCGACCCAGGCTCGACTTCCGGGTGCCGGCAGACATTACTCTGGCGTCCTATGACACGGGCCGCATCAACGCGACCGACGGGTTCAAGGCAGATCAGATTCCCGGCGCCTCGGTGGCTCTTCATGGATTTGGTGCCGGTACGGAGGCCCTTACGGCTGCCGATACAGGCGCAGATGCCGCGATTTCCGATTCCGAGAGCGATATGGGCGACGCTGGCCCGCAGCCCCCTGGCCAGACAGCTAATCTCAAGGCACAGGCTCAGAAAACTGCGCCATCTGATGGTGACATTGGTGTAGGTGGGCTGTACTGAGTGCAGCCAAATCACCTCGATAGAATGGAGGAATTAATATGTCGGCCGAGACCGAAGCGCTCTCCGAACAGATCAAGCAGTCGGTGGCACTGCTGAGGAGGCATCTTTAACTGGGATGTCGCCACAACACGCCTCGCGGAACTGAACCACCGCGCAGAAGACCCAGACCTGTGGAATGATGCTGACGCTGCCCAGAAGCTGATGCGTGAGCGGACAACGCTCGCCAATCAGATCGAGGGTGTTCAGCAGATCGAACAGGACGTCGAAGGCACCCTGGAACTTGTCGAACTCGCTGAAATGGAGAACGACACGGATCTGGTGCAGGAAGCCATCACGACCCTGCGGGGGCTGGCCGCAGAAGTGCAGAAGCGCGAAATTGAAAGTCTTCTCTCCGGCGAAGCAGATTCTAACGACTGCTATGTTGAAGTGAACGCAGGCGCAGGCGGCACGGAAGCCCAGGACTGGGCGGAAATGATCCTGCGCATGTACACCCGCTGGGCGGAACAGCATGGCTACAAGGTCACCTTTATTGAAAGCAGTGAAGGTGAGCAGGCCGGCATCAAATCCGCCACCATCCAGATCAGCGGCCACAACGCCTATGGCTGGATGAAGACGGAAGCTGGTGTGCATCGCCTGGTGCGTATCTCACCATTCGACGCGGCCGCCCGTCGTCAGACGTCGTTCGCTTCCGTTTGGGTCTATCCGGTAGTCGATGACTCTATTGAAGTAGAGATCAACGATTCGGACCTGCGTGTCGATACCTTCCGTGCCTCCGGCGCAGGTGGTCAGCACGTGAACAAGACCGACTCGGCTATCCGTATTACCCATATTCCAACCGGGATTGTGGTCGCCTGTCAGACGGATCGTTCCCAGCATCGTAACCGCGCCAAGGCGATGGAGATGCTGAAAGCCCGGATGTACGAGGCCGAGCTTCAGAAGCGTGAAGCCGCTGCTGCCCAGACAGAAGCCGCTAAAACGGATATTGGCTGGGGGCATCAGATCCGCTCCTATGTCCTTGCACCGTATCAGCTGGTCAAGGATCTGCGGACAGGCGTGGAAAAGGGCAACCCGGACGCTGTTCTCGATGGCGCCCTGGATGACTTCATGTCGGCATCTCTTGCGCAGAGAGTGGGTGCGACGCGTTCCGAAGCGAGTGCGTCAGCCCAGTAAGCGGGTGCATACGCATTAAAACGAAACCGAAAGGCTGGCGTGGCGTAATTAATACGCTGCTCCAGCCTTTTTGTTATAATTCTGTTACAAGCTTTGAGAATTTTGATTTTTTCAGGGCAGAAAAGAAGCGGAAAAGTGTACTTTTTCGCACCTTCCCGCGCACTTATTGATGCCAAACGATCGAAAGATGAGAGTTTTTCGTTTCGGGAAAGGCAATAATCAGCTTGACACCATGGCCCTAAGGCTGCCCAATCAGCATATCGGGTATGTTCTCACGACATGCGACGAATCACACGTCCGTGAGGTGAGGGAACTCGATGCAAACACAAGATCGAGATTCCGCACCCTCAAGGTGTGGATCGATTGTCGGTGTCAGTGAGGGGTAAGAAGGTTACGACATGAAGAGCTACGCCGCACAGCAGCGCAAGCCGACGGACTATATTGTCGCGATCGTCGTGGCCGTGCTGGCTATGGGCGCGGTAATCTATGCGCTCATGAGCGGTGCTGTGGGCAAACTCGTCCACGAAAAGCCGCCCATCAAGACGGAAGTGATCAAGGAGCAGCCTAAGCCGCCCCCGCCACCACCTCCGCCGCCGCCGCCGCAGATGGAGCAGCCGCCGCCGCCGTATATTCCGCCGCCGAAGATCAGTGTTCCACCGCCGCCGAAGGCAGTGCAGCGCGTGACACACACGAAGCCGCCGCATCCGGTTCCGCCGAGCCCGACGCCTGCACCCGAGCCCGTACCGGCTCCTCCGCAGGGTCCGCCAGCTCCGGCAGTTCCAGATCACACGGCTGGTGCGTCGCCGATCAACGGTGCAAAGCCGGAGTATCCGGAAGAAGCACAGGAAGAGAACCGTGAAGGTAAAGTTACGGCATCCTGTGACATTCTTCCGAACGGTCACACGGCGAACTGCTCGATCGTCAGCTCAACGGGTGGTCACGAGTTTGTGGAAAGTGCGCTCGACTTCCTTCGTCGGGCCCGGTACCAGCCCGCCGTTGTTAACGGCGCTCCGGTAACCGAGCATCACCACATTCTGCACGTCGACTTTACGATGGGCGACGACTGATCCGTCAGCCAGTAGTCTAAAATAAGATTGCCCTTCCGGTTCTTAAGATCCGGAGGGGCTCAGGAAAGGGCCGGTCCCCATATGGCCGGCACCCCAGACAGCTCCGAAAACGGGCATCTCTAACGAGGATATGGAGTTCATGACCAGACTGTTCCGCCTTCCTGCTCTTGCCGTTCCGACGAAGGCGCGCGCCGTCCGGGCCAGCGCCATGGCCCTGACGCTGGCCTTGGCCTCGGGTGCGATCGCTCCGGCTATTGCTTTCGCTCAGCCTGCACCGGCTGATCAGAGCGCCCCGGCTGACCCGTCGGCTGTGCCGCCGGCTCCGTCCTCCGACCCGTCTGCTGCACCGGCTGCTTCCGCACCGAACGATGCTGGCGCGCCGGCTGCTGCTCCAGGCGATCAGGCTGCTCCGGCACCTGCTGCTCCTGCAGACCAGACGCCTGCTGCTGCTGCTACACCAGGTGAAAGCGCCTCCGCTGCTCCGGAAGCTCCGGCTCCGCAGGGCAACCCTTATGGTCTTGGCGCCCTCTGGGCCAATGGTGACGTGATCGCACGTGGCGTTCTCATCATCATGGTGATCATGTCCGCTGGTACCTGGATCATCATGGTCATGAAGTTCCTGGAACAGGGCCGCGTGTTTGCTGCCTCCAAGGAAGCTGCCAAGGAATTCTGGACCAAGCCGTCCGTTCAGCAGGGTGCTGCGTCCCTTAAGGCATCTTCTCCGTTCCGCTACATTGCGGAGACCGGTATCGTTGCTGCGGAGCACCATGAAGGCTCCATGCGCGATGCAATTGACCTGCACTCCTGGACTGAAATGTCCATCGGTCGTTCAGTCGACACCATCAACACGCGTCTGCAGGGCGGCCTCGCCTTCCTCGGTACGGTTGGTTCCACGTCTCCGTTCGTCGGTCTGTTCGGTACGGTTTGGGGTATTTATCACGCCCTGACAGCCATCGGCATTGCCGGTCAGGCTTCCATCGACAAGGTTGCCGGCCCGGTCGGTGAGTCGCTCATCATGACGGCTATTGGTCTTGCAACAGCTGTTCCGGCCGTGCTGGGTTACAACCTGCTCGTTCGTCGTAACAAGGGTGCCATGGACCGCGTCCGCAACTTTGCTGCTGACGTCCAGTCCGTCCTGATCGGTGGCTTCCGTCACGGTGTGGCTCCGGAAGATCACACGCCGACCACCATCACCACCAGCCAGCGGGTCTGATACTATGGGAATGAACGTCGGAGGAGGCGGCGGTGACGACGAAGTGGTGTCGGCAATCAACACCACTCCCCTCGTCGACGTCATGCTGGTGCTGCTGATCATCTTTTTGATCACCATCCCGGTTGCCACACATACCGTTAAGGTCAAGCTGCCGGTTGATGCCAATCAACCGACACAGACCAAGCCAGGAAACGTTGTTCTGGCTGTGACCGCAAATGGCCAGGTTTTCTGGAACACGACGCCGGTCAAGACACATGAAGAACTGCTCAACCGCCTTGTCGAGGTGGCCAAGCAGAAGCCACAGCCGCAGGTGCAGATCCGCGGTGACGGCGCTGCCAAGTATCTGGCAGTTGGCCAGGTGGTCGCTACTGCTCAGGAAGCTGGTATCGCCCATGTGGACTTCATTACCGAGCAGCCTCACTCGAACTGAGGTCTTGCCGGACCGTTTAGAGACGGTCCGGCTCCCTCTTTTACGTCACCCTTTTGGAGAACCGCCGTCATGGGCATGAGCGTCGGATCGGACAGCACGCACGAAGACGAAGGTATCGTCGATATCAACACCACGCCGCTGATCGACGTGATGCTGGTGCTGCTGATCATGCTGATCATCACCATCCCGCTGCAGACTCACTCGGTGGCAATCGATCTGCCTCAGGGCAATCCTCCGCCATCAACCGAGCAGCCCAAGCTGGTTACAGTCAGCATCGGCTACGATAACAGCATTTCCTGGAACAGCGAGCCGGTCACATCCGAAGCAGCGTTGCAGGCTCATTTTGAAGCCGCAGCCGCAGAAGGTGACCAGCCTGAAGTCCATATTCATCCAGACCGTCTTTCAGATTACAAAACGGTTGCCCATGTCATGGCTGACGCGCAGCGTCTCGGCGTGACCAAGCTGGGTATCGTTGGTCTGGATCAGTTCATGGAAGGACAGTAATTCGTGTTTTTGTCCCTTAACCGCCGTCTGAGCGCCCGCTCCCTTCTGCTGGCTGGCGCTATTGGTACCGCTCTCGTTGCCGGGCCTGTTGCCCATGCAGATGATGTGCTGGGTCAAGCTGTCGGCAAAGATCTTCAGCAGGCGCAGACTGCTCTTGCCTCGAAGAGCTATGATAAGGCCATGGCTGCGGTCGATGCCGCAGATGCGGTCAAGGGCAAGACGGATTACGAGTCCTACACGATTGCCCAGATGCGTGCGGCCGTTGCAGCTCAGTCCGGTAATGTGGATGCTGCGACGAAAGCCTATGATGTTCTCATCAATAGTGCCCGCACCCCGAAGGCAGCCAAAGGCCAGATGCTGATGGCACAGGCTACGATGGCCTACAGCGCAAAAAAATACGCCGCCGCCATCCCGCCGACAGAGCGTTATCTGAGCGAGCACGGGCCTGATCCGCGCATGCAGACCATGCTCATCCAGTGTTATTATCTCCAGGGGGATTGGAAGGGTACAGCCAAGGCTGCTCAGGAGCAGGTGGATGCGACGATCAAGGCAGGGAAGGTCCCTGCTGAAAATCAGCTTCAGATGCTTGCCACGGCTTATACGAACCTGAAGGATACGGATGCAAAGTCGCATGCGTATGTTCTTCTGGCCAAGTACTACTCCAAGCCGGATTACTGGGCAGTTCTGATCCACGATCTGGTTGCGAACCCCAATCTTTCACCGCCGCTGGTGTTCTATGTCGAGCGTCTGCGTCTGGCGACTGGCGTTCTGAAGGATCCTTCAGATTATCAAGATATGGGTGAACGCGCTGTTCAGATGGGTCTGTCCCAGCTGGCGCTCAATCTGCTGAATCAGGGTTACGCCAACAAGTCTCTTGGAAATGGCCCGTCTGCTGCAGCAGACGCTAAATTCCATGCTTTCGTTGCGCAACGGGCTGCTGCTGACCGTGCGCAGCTTGCACAGGCTGCTGCTGCCGCACCGAGTGCTCCTACAGCTGGTCCGGCTTTGACGACTGGTTACAACCTTGTTCTTAACGGCCAGGCAGCTCAGGGTCTCGCTCTGATGAAGACTGGTCTTGGCAAGAACCCCCGCTACCCGGATCTTGCTCAGGTCGAATACGGCATGGCGCAGATGGATGCTGGACAAAAGGCCGAAGCCATCAAGACTTTTGAGACTGTTTCCAGCAACGGTCCGGCTAAGGATGTTGCAGAGCTTTGGGCGCTTTTACTGTCTCGCCCTGCTGCACATTGACAGCCGCAAAGAGGTCAGTTCTTCAGAAAAACGCCGGGGTCAGCCCCGGCGTTTTTTTGTTTAGAAAGGTAGAATGGCGTCCATGACCTGCTGCCCGTAACGGGGCGTCTGGAGCTGGGTAATGGTGCCGCGCCCACCGTAAGAGATCCGGGCTTCCGCCATGCGGTCATGCGTCACTGTATTGTCTGCCGTTATATCCTGTGGCCTGACGATACCGCTCACACCGAGTTCCCGCAGTTCGCTGTTGACCCGAACTTCCTGCTTCCCCATCACAACGAAGTTTCCGTTTGGCAGAACCTGCGTGATGGTCCCTGCGAGGCGAAGAGTGACCGTTTCATTTCGGGTAATTTTCCCTGTCGCACTGCTATCGCTACTGCTGGCTGTGTTCAGGCTGTCTGCTCCTGTCACAGCACTGATGATCTTTCCCTTGATTCCGAACAGATTCGGGATTCCAAACTTTTCATCAGCAGCGCGATCTGCCGTAGTGCCATTGTTGAAGGCGGCATTATCGGTGATGTCCACAATGATTGTTACCAGATCCCCCACTTGAGAAGCTCTTTGATCCTTGAAGAAGGCACGACTGCCGCTGCGCCACAGGCTGGACGCTTCTGGTGGGGGAGCGCGCAATGGCGGCATCGGCATCGTAACAGGGCGGTAGTTTGCCGCGAGGGTAGGGTCACTGATGGACGTCATTCTGGGAGGGCGGCCTACTTCTGAAAGTTGGGCCAGCGAGTTGCAGGCAGAAAGCGCAGGGAGCAGGCTCATCAGCCCAAGGCAGCGCACAGCATTACGAAATGAAAGCAACATGTGTGGGATGATTCCGCCTCTTCTGAACAGGAATATCCAAACACATGCTTCGTAAAAAACGGGTTAACTCCAGCGGAATTTACTCCCGAACACCGGAGTTTCTCAGGTTTTTGGAAGCAGGCATATCCGTATTTCCTGCCAATTCATTCCTGCCTTCAGGCGGTAAGGCACATTCCGGGATGGCAAGGTGTTTGGTGGTATGCATAAAACAGTACTGTCCGTGGTCCGAATTGGAGAAATCTGTTTTTGAGTGATGAGAAATCGGTCTGTAAGTATGTGAAACGTCGTTATGGAAAAATCTGCCGATCTATGAATGGTAGGTGGATGTGGGGGGGGCTTTCGGCTGCCGTTTTCTTATTGCTGGGCCACTCTGCTTTTGCCGAGACGCCGTCAGACCCTCCTGCTCCTGAAGGGCGTACGGCTTCGGACCAGACAACAGGTGAAACCGATCCAGCTCCGCTTTCTGCTGGTGCCGCTGAACTGCTTCCCAAAGCTTCGGCTTACGAAGATCTGGCAGGAAACCTGTCTGCGCCTCCGTCCCTTTTCCCATTCCTGAACGATTCTCATGGCTGGCTGAGACGTCATGGCACCATCATGCAGTTCGACAACATGAACGAAATGATGGGGGCTGTAACAGCGCCCACACCGGGCCATGGCTACAAACAGGGCGCCTCCAATGCAGGCCAGTACGCCGTCAATATTGTGACGGACTGGAACCGCCTGGCTCATCTCCAAGGCTTTGCGACGCATGTCGTTTTCATTGGTCGCTATGGCACGACAGCCAACCGGATGTTTGGTGATTGGCTGGCTCATAGTCAGGAGACTTATGGCGGTGGTGGAAACGTGGTTGTCCATCTCGTCATGGCCTATGGCGAGCAGCATCTGTTTCAGAACCGACTGGCCATTGCTGCGGGGCGTATGTCCCAACTCTCGGATTTCGCATCAGGCTCCGTCTTCTGCACCTTCGTTAACAACAGCTTCTGCGGCCGCCCAAAGGGCGCATCAGACAGTGCGTATTACAGTTCCTATCCGGCTTCCGTCTGGGCATTGCGCGTGCGTGGGCGGCCATGGCGGCGGGACGTGTATGTGGAAGCCGGCGTCTATTTTGCCGAAGAGGGCATCTATGCCACGGCGCAGCACCGGACAGGATTTCGGCTGAATGGTGCAAATATTGTAGGACAGATTTTCCCCGTAGAAATTGGCTGGCAGCCTACGTTTCGGCGTCCTTCAGGGGAATTGGCTTACCCGGGGCATTATAAACTGGGCGTGGCCGTCGAGACGATGGCACGATCCGAGAACTTTCTCGATACGCTCGGAAATCCTTACGCGGATAGCGGGTATTCCGCAGCGCGGCATAGTGGGTCATGGTCCACATGGCTGATGATGGACCAACGCATCAAGGGCTCAAGGATCAACCCTCAGGGTGGTGTGACGCTTATGGGCGGCGTCGTTCTCAATGAACCTCGGACCGCCCTGAGGGATCGTCAGATTTACCTGGGTGCCACTTGGAAGGGGTTCTGGGCTGCCCGGCCATCGGATACAATTGGGCTCGCCGTCTCGTACGTTCATATCGCCAAAGGTGTTCAGAGGACCGAGAGGATTCTGTTGGCGGCGGGAAAGACGCTGCCATATCGGGCAACAGGTTTGCAGACGCATCAGGAAGTCGCGGAGCTGAACTATACCTTCGCGTTAGGGCGTGCAGTGACGTTCGAGCCAGATATTCAGTATTATCATAACCCTAACGGTCAGGTGAATCTGCGCGATGCGGTTATGATGGGTTTCAAAAGTCATATCGAAATCTTCTGAATCTGTTACGGGAAGGGAACCGAGAGCCTTACGGTCCGTTTCTCAGGCTTCAATCCGCTCTTCGGAGGACTGTCTACGTGCGTAAATCAATTCTGCTTCTTCTCGCCCTGTCCGTGTCCTGTGTCACGCTGACGGCCTGTGAGCATCACCGCACATTTGGTGAGAAGGTGCGTGATACTGTGGATCCGCCGAAAGGCCCGATCGAGCGAGCTGGTCGCTCGGTTGATCGTACAATGGGGAACTGAGACATCTCGTTGGGCAGGAGCACATCTCTTGCCCATTTACGGAATGTGGTCGAAAACAGGGGCATGGCGGAACGGCCGTGCCCCTTTTTGCTGTCTCCTGGTCGCCCGCAGAGGAGAATGACCCATGCCGTCCGTTCCAAAGACCCCCTCTCTGCTTTCCTGTAGCGTGCTCAGTTTTCTCTCTGGGAGGGGATGAGCATGGCCATGCGTATTCTTCTCACAGGTGGGCATGGGTTTGTCGGAACACATCTGAAAACACGGCTGAAAGAGCGCCTTCCAGATCATGTGTTGATCGAGGGGCAAATGGACATTCTGGATCGTGAGGCTGTAGAGCGGGTGGTTCAGGATACCCGACCAGATGCCTGCATTCATCTGGCGGCCGTTTCATCCGTTCTGGAAGCCAGTAGGGACACGCGCCATGCCTGGCAGGTCAATCTGGATGGTACGATGAATCTGGCAGAAACATTCCAGCGCCATGCGCGGCATATTCGCTTTGTTTTTGTGTCTTCCGCTGAAATCTATGGAGCGTCTTTTTCGGAAGACAGACCTCTGGACGAGACCGCAACTGTCGCGCCCCTGAACTCCTATGCGGCCAGCAAGGCGGCAGCTGACATGGCGGTAGGAATGCTGGCAAAGGAAGGGCTGCATGCTGTACGGATGCGGCCCTTCACGCAGGCTGGGAGCGGGCAGGATGCGAATGCCATTCTTCCGTTTCTAGCCGCTCAGGTCGCACGGGTTGAAGCGCATCAGCAGTCTGAAATTACCCTTGGCCATCCTGATGCCGGTTACGACATCATGAATGTCAGGGATGCCTGCGACGCCTATATTGATGCTCTGGTACTTCCGCAGGCTCCCGCTGATGGCACGGTCCTGAATATCTGTAGCGGCCAGACACGGACAGCGGGCGCCATCCTGAACGACTTGATGGCGCTGGCAGATGTGAAGGCGGAAATCCGGTTTGATCCGACGCATCTTGCGCCTTCAGGTCTGGAAAACATGCAGGGTGATCCGCGTGAAGCAGAGCAACTCCTTGGATGGAAGCCTCAGATATCGTGGAACAACACGCTTGAGGAAGTGCTGAATGACTGGCGCTGGCGTATCCGGTCCTGAAGCGGGATCAGGGCAATAGCTCCATCGTCCAGTCGAGCAGGGTTTTTTCAGGTGTGACTTGATAGGCCGCCATGCCAGCGGCTTCGGCAGCCTGAAGATCGGTTTTCTGGTCGCCGATCAGAAAGCAGTCGGTGGGGCGAACGTCCCATTTGGTCAGCAGATCCTGAATCATGCCTGGCGCTGGTTTTCGCCATTCGCTGTTCTGGCGGTATGGCTCAAGCGTTGCTGTGGGGTGAAAGGGGCAGTAGCGCCAGTCATCCACGGTTGCTCCCTCCGACCGGATGGTAGCAATGGCCCAGTCCATCAGGCTTTTGACGTCCTCTTCGCTGTAATATCCGCGTGCAACGCCAGACTGGTTGGTTACGATGAAGATATGCCGTCCGCTGCTGGCAATGCGGCGCAGGGCAGCGAAGGTGCCCGTAATCCAGTCGAACCGCTCCTGCGTCCCGATATAACCGTGATCGTAGTTCAGCACTCCGTCCCGATCCAGAAAGACGGCAGGGCGGTGCAGTGGATAGGAGGACAAGGGCAGGGTGTCCGGGGTCAGAACGGGTGCGTCTACAGAGATCTTCTGACCGTGTTCGCGGAACAGGTCCGTCAGCGGTTCTGTAGAGGGAAGAGACTCCAGCATCTGTCTGTTCAGAAGTGTCACGGCGGCTGTGTCGTGTGTGTCCACGATAGTTAGGAGTGTCTCCAGATGCCCGTTCATCAGGGGGAGCAGCGGAAAGACAGCGCCGTCGCAGAGACAGTCTCCGCGCGCCAGAAAAAATGTCTCCGGCAGTAGGGGGTTAAGCTGTCGCATTGCTTCAACTGTGAAGCTCGAAAGAGCATATGTTTTTAGAACGCCTCGAAGGGGAAGCTGTTCTTGGAGAGAGGCCAGAAAATCTGCTGCCTCCCCTGTTGTGAGAAGCATTACATTGGTTATGCCAAAGCGCTGATACTCCCTGAGAACGCGGAAGAGAAACGACTGTCCCTCATGAGCGCGCAGTGCATTTTCAGGGTTGGGAAGAAGCAGGGCGCAATGCGGAACGTCAGTGATCATACGTTGGGTATTTGAGGACACAGGGCGCGTTCAACGAGGGCACAGACAATATGCGCGGCTGCAATATGCATCTGCTGGATCAGTGGCGTCCATGCGGACGGGACACGCAGGACAAAATCGGCATCCGGCAGTTCAACGCAGTTTTCACCTGTGAAGACGACTGTCGTGATGTTCTGGGCGCGGGCGGCCTTAAGAGCCTGTACGATATTGGGGGAGCGGCCTGAGGTCGTGATGCCGAGAAAGACGTCGCCTTTCCGGCCCAGCGCAAGAACCTGCCGGGAGAAGACATGATCGAACCCGTAATCATTGCCGATGGCCGTCAAGCCGGATGTATCCGTGGTCAGTGCGATGGCAGCCAGTGGACGGCGGTCATACATCAGGCGGGCTGTAAATTCGCCAGCAATATGCTGGGCATCTGCTGCACTGCCACCATTGCCAGCCACCAGAAGTTTTCCGTCTTTTTCCAGTGCTGAAGTGATTGTCAGGGCAATTCCCGCCATCATGTCAGCGCAGGCTTCATGCTGGGAGAAAGCAACCATGGTCTCGGCAGACTGGCGGAGATAATCCTGAAGATAGTCCCGCTCGGAGGCTGGAAGACTGTTCAGCAGGTCGGATGTCTGGAACGTGGACATCAGGAATGGAAACTCCGCAAGTCTGGTCAAAAGAATGTGTGGAAGCTTTTTTCAGGCCTCCTCAGCATGAGAGACAGACGGTTTCAGAGCGCATCTGTCAAGCAAAGCCTCTCATGGATGATCGCGTCCCTTTTGCGCTCAAGATTGGAACAGTTGTTCCATGCAGGACGTTGAACGGGTCTATCCGCCAGGAGATGGCCTTTGATGTCGCAACATCTTTCCGAAAATCTTCCCGTCAGTTCCATGACCGCTCTAAGGGCGAGTGAAGCTGACACGCCCCAGAAGGCGAAATGGTGGAAAGAAGCCGTCGTTTATCAGGTTTACACACGGTCTTTTAGTGACAGTAACGGTGATGGCATAGGCGATCTTCCGGGTTTGATAGACCGGCTGGATTATCTGCAATCCCTCGGGGTGCAGGTCATCTGGCTGGCACCGCATTACGATACGCCAAATGTCGATAATGGCTATGATATCCGCGACTACAGGGCCGTTGACCCCCTTCAGGGAACAATGGCTGATTTCGACCGACTTGTTGCGGGTTTGCATGAGCGGGGCATGAAGCTGATCGTAGATCTGGTCATCAATCATACCAGCGATCAGCATGAATGGTTTCGCCAGAGCCGGTCAGGCCCGGACAATCCTTACCGGGACTTCTATATCTGGCGCGATGGACGTGACGATGGGCCACCCAATAACTACCTGTCGATTTTCGGCGGGTCTGCCTGGGAAAAAGACGAAGCCAGCGGACAGTACTATCTGCATTATTTTGCCAAGGAGCAGCCTGACCTGAACTGGGAAAATCCCAAGGTGAGGCAGGAAGTCTACAACATGATGCGCTTCTGGCTCGACAAGGGAGTGTCAGGATTCCGGATGGATTCCATCTGCTTCATTTCGAAACTTCCGGGGTTGCGGGATCTGACATTGGCTGAGATGGAAAGTCTCGAGCATGTGTATGTCACGGGTCCAAAAATTCATGATTACCTTCAGGACATGCATCACGAAGTTCTGGTAGATCGTGATCTGCTGACGGTCGGCGAAGCGTTTGGCGTGTCTTTCGAGGATACCCCTGCTTTTGTCTCGGAAGCGCGCAATGAACTGACGATGGTGTTCCATTTTGAAATCGTCCGCATCGGGCGACATGACTGGCAGGTGCAGGACTGGACAATCAAGGATCTGAAAGCCGTTCTCCGGGGAGAAGAGACCTCGTCAGGCCCAGATGGGTGGCTAACGTCCTTTCTGGAAAATCATGACAATCCGCGTTCTGTGTCCTGGTTTGGCGACCCGTCTCCGAAAGGACATGGGCCGTCTGCCAAGGCATTGGCAACTCTCCTGATCATGCGCAGGGGGACGCCCTATATCTATCAGGGCGAAGAAATCGGGATGACCAATATTCATTTCGACGGAATAGAAGATTTTCAGGATATCAACGCTAAAGGGATCTGGAATAATACGGTTGGCATTGGGAAAATGTCGGCGGAAGAGGTCCTTCACAGCTTGCGAAGAGTTACCCGCGATAACGCCCGTACACCTATGCAGTGGGACGCTTCAAACCATGCGGGATTTACAACAGGCCTGCCGTGGTTCCGCGTCAATCCCAATCATATTGATATCAATGTCGCGCAGCAGGACGCTGATCCTAATTCGATTTTGAATTATTACCGGACACTCATTCAGCTACGTGCAAGCCAAAAGACTCTGATTTACGGGGACTTTGAAGACGTTGACCCTGACCATCCTGCTGTCATCGCCTTTACCCGAACATTAGGAGATGATCAGTTTCTGATTCTGATTAATATGTGTGGTGAGACCGAGCATTACATCCTGCCTCATGGGTTGAAGATTGCAGAAGTGCTGTTGGATAATATGTCTGCATCGGTCGAAAATGTCCTGCCAAATCTGAAGCCCTGGCAGGCTGGCATTTATCGGTTGGCACCGCCGGCAGATATCTGACCGGAAAGGGGCTGGTTATGAAACCAGCGCTGATCTTTCCTGCCACATCCTGGCCGCAGCCGTATCCAGAATAACGGTGCAGTGCGGGTGTAGCCGGAGGGCCGAGGCACTGACGTCAGGTGTGACGGTGTCCAGAAGCGCACGGGCAATAATATCTGCCTTGCTTCGTCCACAGGCGACCAGCAGCAGGTGCCGGGCATCCAGAATGGTGCCCACACCCATTGTCAGTGCCTTTTCCGGCACTTTGTTAGCGTCCCCACCAAACATGCCTGCATTCTGGCGGCGGGTGACGGGATGAAGGGTAACCTGTCGGGTTCTACTGTCAAAAGGAGAAGGCGGCTCGTTGAACCCGATATGTCCGGTTTCACCAATTCCCAGCAGCTGGAGCCCTATGCCACCGGCGTCGTGGATAGCCTGTTCGTAGGCCTGGCATTCGGCGTTCAGGTCTTCGGCCAGTCCATCAGGGACATGAACGTGGTCCGCACGCATGTTCACATGAGCGAACAGGTGATCGTTCATGTAATGGCGGTAAGACTGCGGATTTGAAGCCGACAGGCCGACATATTCATCCAGGTTAAACGAGGTCGTGGCAGAGAAGTCCAGACCGTTCTGAAGGTGGTCCTGAACCAGAAGGCTGTAGATCCCCTCCATGGTCCGGCCTGTGGCAAGCCCCAGAACCGGGGAGGGGTTACTGCGGATTTCTCCGGCAATAATGGACGCTGCCTGCTGAAAAGCTGCGCCCGGATCCGGAGTGACGATAACCTGCATGAGACCTGCTGTTTTCCTGTCTGACAGATAGAAGCTGCTCTCTGACAGACATGACGCCAGAGAGCAGGAGGAGGTTCAGAATCCCGTAGAGACTGACACCAGGGCAGCAAAGCCACCACCCACGATATAGACAGGGCTGCTTCCCGCGACCGTGTTGCCATAGACGCCCTTGGTGGCCTTGGCATTTCCGCTCGTGCTGGACGCGCCCGACAGATAGTTGTTATCCCCGAGGTTCATCAGGTTGAGCTGAATGGTGGGGTGCTTCGCCGGACCCAGCTTTTGCATCCGGTATCCAAGAGTCATGTTGGACGTGACGTAAGAATGCAGAGACTCATCGTTCATGAACGTCGTGTACTGCGTGTCCACATACCGCAGTGAGAAGTTTCCGAAGAACGTACCGTCATCATAGCGCAGCCCGATGGAGCCTGTGAACTTCGGAGAGCTGGGAGCTTTCTTGCCTGCTGTGGGCAGATAGTCGATGCCGGCGTTATAATTATTATCAATGGTTGCGTGGAGATACTGGCCGGACAGGTATGGGCTGAAATGATGCCAGTTACCGAGAGCCAACTCCGCCTGCACGCCACGGGCGGTTTCGCCCCCGACGTTCAGAGGCTCAGATACGAGGCTGTTTGTCCCCGGGATATAGCCGTACGACGTTACCTGATGATTGGTGATGTTGTAATTGAAGAAGGAAATCGAGGCATTGTAGAAGCCGTGATGGCGATAGCCGATTTCTTCTCCAATTGAGTATTCCGGCTTCAGATTGCCTGGCTGTTCAACTGCCGTCTTGGAAGATGGATCGAAGAGCTGGGAATAGACCTCTACAGATCCGGGAGCACGGAACGCCGTTGTTCCATTGATATAAATCTGGTCGTGCTCCGTAAGTTTGTAGGATGCATAGAACTCGGGCATCGGCTCGTAGTAGTTCTTGGCGTTCTTGTAAGGGTCTGCACCAGGAACGAGGTTTGTTCCCTGACGGGAAAGCATCGTCGCTTTAAAACCGCCGGTAATCTGCAGTCTGTCGTTCAGAAGATGAACGGTATCTGCGAGATACAGCGTGTTGGACTGCTGCTTGAAGTTCAGATCCCACGGCGTCAGGATTCGACCATCCGCGACACGGATAGGGTCATTGTTGAACCCGGATACAGAATTGCCCTGAGCGTCGGTCTGGATGTAATTCGCCAGTTCTTCATGCTGGGTGTAAGCATACCAATAGCCGAATGTCAGCGTATTGTGCTTCGTGGACCAGACCAGTGACGTGTTGAGACCTGAAGATTTCTGGTTCCACGGGTCAACAGCCTGCGTCGTCGCCATTCCATCGGATGTGAGGTTGGAGAGGTTCAGGTTACCCGCAGCCCCCGTCCCGAAATAGCTGTTGGCGCTGCTGATATTCTGACCCCAGACAGCAGGCCCAAACATGTGGACGTAGTAGGGAGCTACATTGAGCTTGAGATGATTGCTCAGGGTGAAATGAGACGGCGCCATGACTGTCATGGCATTGTTAATGGTTTGGTTCAGACCATAATAATTGGCATCACCTAGCGTATAATTTCCATCATAATTGTAGCTGCGGCCGTATTTGTTCCATGCGGCGAGCGTGGGATTCAGATACCCCGTATATTTGGTCGCGTTATAGCCAAACACGGCGGAAACAGAGTTCCCGTCTCCCCACTCCTTGATGAATTTTGCATCGGTGTGATGGCGTGTGCCACCGCCCGGGCCGCGCCAGTTGTTCCAGGACATATGGGAATAGGAGACGAAGCCGCGAATACCGGTATGGCCGATCTCGCCGGTTTCGAGGCGAAGGAATTCCTTGTTTGTGCTGTGTGTTCCGCCAGTCAGGGAAAGATAGCCACCAGCTTTATGGCTGGGGTTGATTTCGGACATTGTGATCTGGCCGCCCACCGCATTGTAGAGCGGGGCATCGACGTCTGGAGATCCTTGCGAAACCGTTACGGAGCCAAGGTTTTCAGTATCGACGATTGTGCCCGTATAGGGCGCATACCGGATGGGATCTGCAATCGGAATACCTTCAAAGAGATATCCGATCTGTTCCTCGTTCATGCCGCGGATGTTCAGGGAATCTCCGGTTACACCGAGCGGGTCCTGGCTATAGGTCACAACGCCTGGAAGGTTGCCGATCATCGACTGGACGTTCCCCGTTGGGCTCATTTTTGCAATGAAATCGCGGGTAATGCCACTCTGCGAACGCGGGGCTGTCTGTACAGGCATCAAGCCACCGCCGGGCGTTGTATTGCTGACGCCGTCTCCGTAGGCCGCGCCCGTGACATGCACGCTTTCGTCGCTATGCGCTTCAAGTGCGGATGGTGCAGAGTGCGGTCGAGGCGTTTTAGCTTTCGTCTGAGACGCCGATGGCTTGGAAACGGCAGAGGCCCGCTGTGTATGGGGCGTACGGGCTTCTGCGTATTCGCTGACGGCCCCAATCACGACAGTTGAACACAGAAGGGCGATGCGGAAGCTGGTTTTGTTCATCGGCTGCTCATGAAATCTGAGGGCGACCGCGATCCCGTAACGGTTGCGGAACATCAGCAGCGTATGAATTGTGCAAAATTGTTGTCAATCAAAAACGATCAGATTCGTTCCTTTTTATGATTTTGTTTTGATCATCCGGTCATATTGTTGATTGAAGACCAATGGTGGGAGGCTTTAGAGGGTTCTTTTTCCACCAACCCAGACTTCGCTGACACATAGGTTTTCATCAAGAACTGTGAAATCTGCCAGAAGATCAGGAGAAATGGCGCCGCGATCGTGCAGTCCCAGATAGGCTGCCGCATTGGTGCTAACGAGTTTTGCTGCTTCCGGGAGGGACTTTCCGGCCTGTACGGCATTGCGCAACGCTTGATCGAGTGTGAGCACACTTCCCGCCAGAGAGCCGCCCGGCAGACGTACAACACCATCTTGGATCAGCACATCCTGCCCCCCAAGGCTGCTTGGCCCTTCAGATTCACCTGTGCCACGCATGGCATCTGTTACGAACAGAAGGCGATCCCCCATCACGCGTGATGCCAGACGGAAGCTGGCGGGATGAACATGATGGGTATCGAAAATCATCTCGGAATAAGCCGTGTCACTACACATCAGCGCCGTGACAGGCCCCGGTTTGCGCCCTTCAATGGGAGACATGGCGTTGAAGAGATGCGTCGCGCCAATCGTGCCCCCAGCACCGCAGACCAGACAGATAGCGCGCTCGGCCCCATCATGATCCGTCGTGGTATGGCCGAGACTGACGCGCACATTAGCTTGAGCGAAACTGCGCATTGCGGTTTCGGCATGTTCAAGCTCGGGTGCGAGAGTGACGACACGAACACATCCCGTTGCGATTGCGTCCTGAACTTTCTCGGGAGACGGGGGAATTGCGAACGGAGGTTGTGCACCAAGTTTGTGCGGGCTGACGAATGGCCCTTCCAGATGCGCGCCATGAATGCGCGGCCCGTTCTCGATGCCGTGTTTACAGACTTCTGCCACGGCCCTCAGGGCGCTCATGACGTCGTTCCAGGGTGCGGTGATGGTTGTCGGCAGAATGGTGGTTGTGCCGTGCGCCATATGAAAGCGGGCCAGAGTCTCAATGGCCTCAACACCATCCATGGTGTCAGCGCCACCACCGCCATGGACATGCCCATCAATGAAGCCGGGAAGAATATATCGCTTCCCGGCGTTTTTCAGAGGTTCAAGATCACGGATATGGCTGTCGAAGGTGACACGTCCCGGGACAATGCGATCACGGAGGACGAGGTTACCATCGAGATGAGAGGTCATTTTTTCTGGTCCAGTGGTAGGAGGCCCGTCTGTCCGTAGCGGCGGGCATAGAAAAGAACTGCGAGATAGGATGGAAGCACGAGGAGTGCAAACATCGCCTGAAAGCCGACATAGGGCTTCAGCAGAACATAGATCTGCGGAATGATCGCACCGCCGCTATACGCCATGACAATCAGGGCCGAAGCCAGCGGGGTCCATGGGCCGGCACCCCGAATGGCAATCGGGAAGATCGTCGGCATGATCATGGCGTTTGTGGCACCCAGCAGAGCAACGCAGAGCACCGAGGCGTAACCATGCGTCAGGAAGGCCGCAATGGTCAGGATGCAGCCGCCAATGCAGGAGAACTCAAGAAAGCGCTCCTGCGTGATGATGCGTGGAACAACAACGAACCCGGCCACATAACCCGCCAGCATTCCGGCGAGGGTCAGGGACGTGAAGAACTTGGTCTGGCTCAGGGGAAGGCCAAAGCCTTGCCCGTATGTCCCGATGGCGTCGCCCGCCATAACCTCGATGCCGACATAAATGAACATGGCCGCAATGCCGAAGACGAGATGCGGCCGGCAGATCTTCCCACTGCTTCCGCTCACGCTTGGAAGTGGGGGAGCCTGAAGTTCCGGTAGGGGGAAGAAAACCACGCCCACCGCAGCCACAAGCAGAACAACAGCCATGCTCATATAAGGCGCATAAATGGCATGAACGAAGCTGTTCAAAATGGCGTCTCGTGCTTCTGGCGTTGCAGCAAACTGCGTCCTCTCTGCAACATTTCCGATATCGCCCATGACGACTGTGGCCAGTACGATGGGTGCTAGAATACCGGCGAATTTATTGCACACACCCATGATGGCGATGCGCTGGGCGGCGCGTTCTGAAGGGCCAAGCAGGCTGACCAATGGGTTGATGACGACCTGCATCAGCGCAAGGCCGGAACCCAGCACCAGAAGCCCGGCCAGTGCGCCGCCATAAATACGCATGGAGACGAATTGCCCGAAGAGGGCCACGCCCGCCGCACATAAAACCAGCGCTCCGGACAGACCGCGGCGCAAACCCAGTGAACGGGCAACAAACGACGCGGGAATGGAGAACAGGAAATACGACAGGTAGAAGACCAGTGGCACCAGAAAAGCGCTGACGTCTCCCAGTGAGAACGCAACCCGGACAAACGAGATCAGTGGCCCGTTCAGCCAGGTCACAAAACCCATCATGAAGAAGATGGTGGCGGCAACACCAAGTGGACCAAGGCCGTATGAGCCAGTCAGGCTGTCCGGGGAACGGTTCATGTCACTTCGGCTCCACAGGCCTGATCGTACAGGCCAAGAACTGTGTCGATTGCGGAAAGAATAACTGCGCGCGGATGCCGTGAAAGCAGTCCGTCGCGGATTTTTTTGTACTGCACAGGCAGGAACTGGCTCAGAAGCGGATCTGGCAGCCCTGTTTCCCCAAGCTGGCGCAGAAGCGTTTCAACAGCCGCTTCCGCATCCTGCTGCGGCCAGTAATAGCGGATGCGGTCGCTGTACGCATAGTGACGGAGAATGGCGAGCTTGCTTTCCGTGCCTTCGTAATGGCCACGCCACTGCGCGGGCTGCTGAGTCATGATCCGTTCCATGACCGCCCGCAGGCTTTCCTGCTGCGGCAAAAGGACAGAACGGATGCTGTCCAGCCCATACAGGGCTTCACGCAGGGCAAAAGTCAGGCCCGGTCCGACTTTCAGGAGCAGGAAGCCGTCTTCCACAAGCGCGCGCAGGGCGGGGAGAGGCTGATAATCGGTCGAGTGGGCTTCGAAGATCTGGCCCGGCATCTGGTTCAGCGTGGCCGAAAGAGACTGCGCGCGTGGACGGTCATAGATCACGACATCTTCCACACCAAACTCCACGCCCGGCTGAACGACAAGCCCGATCACACGGCCCCAGACGTCATCGCCCAGAACTCGGCGGAACAGTGTTTCGTGAACCTGAAGTGTCGCCGTGGCAGCGTCCGGAGAGGTTGGCTCCAGATGATCCAAAGCCTCGGCCGCACCGCCTGGAACAGGCACTTCTGTTCCGATGATATAGACGGCCTGACCGGGAGCCGCGCTTTCAGCACGCTGCGCAAGGGCGCAGGCGCGTTCGGCAACGGTTTCATCGGAGAGCGCAACCGGTTCGCCCGCACAGCCCATGCTGGCATCGAGATGCAGTTTGACGAAGCCCGCTTTTGCAAAGGCTTCGATCATGGTCAGGGCCTTGTCCATGGCCTCCTGCGGGGGCAGGGATTTCCATGGATTGGGGCCAAGATGGTCGCCGCCCAGTAGAACAAGATGCGCCGGACAGCCGACCTTCTCGGCAATTCCCAGAACCAGATCTCGGAAATCTGCCGGCGTCATGCCAGTATAGCCCCCATCCTGATTGACCTGATTGCAGGTCGCCTCGATCAAGACAGGCCGACCGGTTCTGGCCGCGCGCTGCAATGCGGCTTCCAGCACCAATGGGTGCGCGGAGCAGACGGAGGCCAGACCCTTGCGCTGTGCCGAGGGAACGGCTGGATCATGGGCCTGTTTGATGAGGTTCAGGAAGGGAGAAATGCTCATGATCAGGCGATCGTCACGACTTTGGTGAGATGACGCGGTGCCAGAGTATCAAGCCCCTTGGAGCGGGCGACATATTCACCGAAAAGCTGAAGCACGGGCAGAACGACCAACGGGCGCACATCCGCGCCTTCCTTGACGGAGAGCGAGACTGTGCCAGGGCCACCGAGGCCCAGAACGCGTGCGCCCTTGGCCATCAGATCCTTGGCGAGGAGGCTTTCTTCTTCCAGCGTGTTCGGGTGGTACAGGAAAACGACGAGAGAGCTATCATCAATCAGGCTGATCGGGCCGTGACGGTATTCCAGCGGGTGATGCGCTTCCGTCTGGCTCAGGCTCATTTCCTGAAGCTTCAGGGAGCCTTCGCGGGCAACACCATAAAGCGCACCCGCGCCCAGGAACACGAAATGGGAACGGCCTTCGATCAGCGCCTTGAGCTGCGGGTCGGCCTCGTTAAGGACCTCCTCGGCAGCCTTCGTCGTCTCCGATGTAATGGTAATACCCGCATAACGCAGGCCCATTAGCAGCATCAGACTGGCCGACGCCGTCATGACGATACCTTCTTCAACGTGCGTTTCAGCCAAAATGGTCTCGTCCGCGTTCTTTTCGAGGCTCGTGTCTTCCGCACAAGTGAACGCCGTGACGTGCAGTCCGTTCTTGCGGCTCTCAATAGCTGCGGCAACGGTTTCGGTGGATTCACCACTGCGGGACAGGGCTAGAATATTCGGTCGGATGTTTGAGGGCACATAGTCGTGCGGGCGACGGGTCCATTCATTACCCGCGACAGCACGGGAGAACACACCATTGGCGTTCAGGCTGGCGGCAATGGAGTCCGCGATATGAACGGATGTGCCACAGCCGACGACGACCGTAACGGTCTCCGGGTCCGGGTGGATATCCTGCATGTCCACCTTGTTCCAGAGGGGAAACTGTTCGCGGATACCGCGTTCGGTAGCGTTCATGAGAGAGCCTTTCAGGAGCCAAATCCCGCAGCGCCGAGCGTGCGGGAAAGAGATGTGATCCAGGACATGTCAGGTGCCCATCCAGCTTGACGCGCCGCAGTCATGAGGCCGCCGCCGATGGGGGGCAGAAGGGGAGAAACGGGTGCACCGCACTGCGCCGCAATGGCATTGCGCAGGAACGGGCTTTGAAGTGTGCCGCCCGCGTAGCTCCAGGGAAGGTCTACGCCCGGCATTTTACGGCGCGCGGCCCGAATATGCGCAGTCAGTTCGGTAGCAGCAGCATCAAGAAGGGTGGCAGCGGGGATGCAGCCGTTTTCGGCTAATGTCGAAACATGGCGCGCCAAAGCGGCAACGGCGGAGCGCGGGTGTTCCAGGTTGCCGTACCATTCAAGAAGGGCAGGCGTGCAGAGCTCTGGATCAGAAGGCAGACCCATGGCTTGGCTAAACGGTTCCAGAAAAGCGACGTCCTGCGTGTTCCGTCCGTCCAGAATATGGGTCAGGAGTGTGAGGGCATCGCGGCCGATCTGGTACGCGCTGCCTTCATCGCCAAACAGGCTTCCCCATCCACCAACCCGACAATGCTGACCTTGCCCATCCGAGGCCCAGGCCATGGAACCAGTTCCTGACAGGACGAGCACACCGGGTTCGCCACCAAAAGCGGCGGAACAGGCCATATCCACATCGTTCGTCAGGGAGTAAGGGATGTGGCCGAGGCTCTCCGAAACAGCGTCTTCCTGACGTGCGCAGAGTGTTGCGCTTTCACCGTAGCCAGCCAGTCCCAGTCCAACGGCCTGTGTCGAGGCGGGAAGTGTCGTGAGCAGGCCCGTCAAACGTTCGCGCCAGAGCGGTTGGTCGAATGGGTTTGTCCCGCCGGTCTGCTGAATGTCGGCGATTGTGCCGTCGGATCTGAGCACCACAAGAAGGGTCTTGCTGCCGCCACCGTCAATCGCTGCGATACAGGGTTCAGTCACGGCAAAACTTTCTGCGGCCATTTGATCCTGTTCCGATATGACCGGTCGCAACGCGGTCATGTCAAGTCATCTTTGTGATCGAAACGTTCCAATTTCGATCATTTCATGCGTGCTTCCCAAAAAGCCTGAGCGTGACTAGAGTGGCTGCGTCATGGCCCACAGGGGGAGAGCGACCTTGGCTTCCGACCGTCTGACGCAGATCCGTCATTATCTTTACCTGAACGGCATGACTGGCGTTCACGAACTGGCTGAGCAGGTCGATGCATCGCTTGCAACGATCAGGCGTGATCTCCAGCGGCTGGAAGAGCAGGGTATCGTTATCCGGACGCATGGCGGGGCTTCCCTTGCCGAGTCCGTTGATCGTGAAGTGGCGTTTGAAACCCGCGAAAATCAGGCTCTGGATCATAAGCGGGCCATCGCAGACGAGGCGTTCTCCTGTCTGAAGCGGGGCTCTGCTGTCTTTTTCGATGCTGGAACGACTGTATTGCAGCTTGCCCGACGTCTGCGTATTGATCCGATGCCCCTGACGGTTTTCTCCAACAACATCACAGTGTCAGAAGCGCTGAGTGGAGTTGAAGGCGTCGAGATGATCCTGCTGGGTGGGCGGTTGCGTCATGCCAACCGCAGCCTTGTGGGGATTCTGGCAGAGCAGGCCATCGAAAATCTCTGGTTCGATCAGGTGTTTCTTGGTGCCAGCGCCGTACAGCCTGACGATACGATTTCGACCCCGGACGGCGAGGAAGCGAGCCTGAATGCTGCCATGATGCGGCGTACGGAAGAGTGCTTTCTTCTCGTAGACAGCATGAAGTTCGGGCGCCGGTCTACTTATAAAGTCGGGCATTTGGATCAGGTATCCTGTGTCTTTACGGATATGGAACTGGACCCGGGGCAGGTTCAGGCTTTGCGGGAACGCGGCCACAAGCTTGTTCTCGCCGGGCATGCAGAAGGAAGCAGCGATGACACTGAATGATCCGCGTATCGTAGCGGAAGTTGAGCCTTTGGCTGATCTTTATGAGAAGGCACTTGGAGAAAACGATCTCCAGACGCTGGATGATCTCTTTTACGCTGGGTCAGAGACAGTTCGTTACGGTGTGGGCGAAAATCTGTACGGCATCGAGGAAATTCGCGAGTTCCGGAAGAAGCGGCCGGGTGGTTCGCCCCCACGGGATGTTCTGCGGCGTGTAATTACAACGATTGGTCAGGATGCGGCTGTCGTGGATCTGGAGTTCCAGCGGAAGGGCGGCACAAAAATCGGTCGCCAGAGCCAGACATGGTTTCGAACAGAGAATGGCTGGAAGATTCTCGCTGCACATGTTTCCTTGATGGCAGACATATCCTGAATTTGCCTCTGAAGGAGTGAAAGTGACGTCATGAGCCTGTCAGAAGACACCGAAATCAAGATCCTCGCGGCCGCCAACAGGCTTGTGATTCCTGCGGAATTTCATGAAGGCGTGCGAATGAACCTCGACCTTTTGCGTTCTTACGCGACACTGATTGAAGGCATGGACCTGTCCGACCGGCTTGAGCCAGCCTTCGAGTACGAACCATGAGTGGTTTGCAGTTCCGGACGCTGGATATCGCCGCAAAGGTTCGCGGTGGCGACATCTCTGCGACTGAGGTCACCAAAGCCGTATTCGCGGATATTGCTCAGCGCGATGACAGCTTGAATTGTGTCACGCGTCCGTTGACGGATCGTGCCCTGGCGGCTGCGGCTGCGGTGGATGCTGCTGTTGCGGAAGGTCGTGATCCGGGCGCTCTGGCAGGTGTGCCGTTCGGGATCAAGGATCTGTTCGATGTGGCCGGTCAGGTGACAACGGCCGGATCGAAAGTTCTGGCCAATGATCCGCCTGCTACGCGGGATGCTGCCCTTGTCGCGCGCCTGATTGACGCGGGCGCCATTCCCGTTGCGCTGACGAACATGGATGAGTTCGCCTACGGGTTTGCGACGGACAACGCCCATCACGGTGTAACGCGTAACCCGCACGCGCCGGATCATCTCGCGGGTGGGTCTTCGGGTGGGTCTGCCGCTGGTGTGGCGGCGCGTCTGTTCTCGCTGGGGTTGGGATCTGACACGAACGGCTCCATTCGTGTTCCGGCTTCGCTGTGCGGAATCTGGGGACTGCGTGCGACACAGGGACGGCTTCCTATTGAAGGGAGTTACCCATTTGTCGCCAGCCTCGACACTGTTGGCCCGTTTGCCGACAGTGCAGGCGGTCTGCGTGCCTGTTTTGAAGCACTGGTTCAGACCGAAAACGCCCCTGTCGATGTCGGGGCACTGAAAGTGGCTCGTCTGGGCGGATGGTTCGCGGAGAACATGTCTGCCCCGATGGCGGAGGCTGTGGAGGCGTTGGGCGCGCGTTTGGGCGCAACACAAACAGTCGAACTGCCAGAAGTGGCTCGTGCACGGGCTTCAGCATTCGTCATCAGTGCCTCCGAAGGCGCGGCCCTTCATCTGCATCGGTTGCGGAAGCAGGCACAGGATTATGATCCGTCCGTTCGCGATCGTTTGTTGGCAGGTGCACTTCTGCCCGCATCCCTGATCTTTCAGGCCCATCGTCTGCGGAACTGGTTCCGTGCCCGCATGCATGAGGCGTTTGCGGATGCTGATATCCTGTTGGCCCCAGCCGTTGTCGGTGAGGCTCCGCGTTTCGATCAGCCCATGATCGAGGTTGGCGGCAAGATGGTGTCGGCGCGCGCCAATCTTGGGCTTTATACTCAGCCGCTCACATTGGCTGGTTTCCCGGTTCTGACGGTCCCTATGAAAACGACAGGGCTTCCGCTAGGGGCGCAGCTTATTGCGCGTCCGGGTCGGGAAGATCTGTTGCTGGCTCTAGGCGAGTCTCTTGAGCGAGATGGTACCGCCCTAGCCCGTCTGGCCTGATGTAAGAAGAGAGCCGTTTCAGAAAAGCGGCTCTCTTGCCTGTCTTACCAGGCTGCAACGGTCCCATCGCTCCGTGGGTCTGTGGCGCCCTCAAAACGTCCATTGCTGTGGCGGACGATCGCGCCAGCATGCCCCATGACTGAAGACAGGGATGGGAGCTCTTCGATGACATGGCCGGCCTTGTGGAGCGCCTGAACGACGTCCGGGGCAAAGCCGGGTTCCAGTTTCAGGGATGTGCTTTCCTCGCCCCATGTGCGGCCCAGCAGCCAGCGTGGGCGGCAGATGGCGTCCTGCAACGGAACGCCATAGCGTGCATATCGGCTAAAAATCGCGGCCTGTGTCTGGGGCTGTCCTTCGCCGCCCATCGTTCCATAAACCATTGTGCGTCCGTCATTCAGGCGAGCAGCCGCGGGGTTCAGGGTATGGAAGGGTTTTGCTCCCGGAAGCAGGCAGTTCCAGCCTGATGGTTTGAGGCGGAAAGACGAGCCGCGATTCTGCCAGAAGAGACCACTCTGCGGGAGCATAACGCCTGAGCCGAATTCGAAATACAGGCTCTGGATCATGCTGACCGCAACACCATTGCTGTCAATCGCACCCATCCATGTTGTATCGCCCCACTGGGTTTCTTCCGTCCAGGGAAAGGCTTCTGTCATCGAGATGCGGGCGGCCATGTCATCCAAAGCGTTCTGATCTGCCAGAAGAGCGCGAATGTCGGCTTCAGCAGTAGAGCGCCCATCAATCTCGCGATTGCGATAGCGGAAAGCCTGTTTGGTCGCTTCGATCAAACCATGCAGATGTTCGAAGGTTTCCGGTCCCTCACTCTGAGGGAGGCGATCTTCCAGTGCCAGAATCAGCAGGGACGCAGCGCCCTGTGTGGGGGGCGCCATATTATAAAGCGTGCCCATAGAAGTCTGGACTTCCAGAGGCGCTTTGACTTCGGCCTGATGAGCCAGGAAATCTTCCAGTCGCAGGGGGCTGCCTGCAGCTTCAAGATCGGCTGCCATCCCTTTCGCTAAATCGCCCTCGTAAAAGCTCCGTAATCCATTCTGCGCAAGGCTGCGAAGAGTGGCCGCGAGGATAGGGGACGTCTGGATGCTGCCTTCTTCCCAAGGAACATTATTCGGAATGCAGGTTGTGTGGAAGGTTGGATTACCTGAGAGTTCAGCCTGTTTTGCCTTGAGAAGGGTGGCTTCACTTTCGGAAACCACGCGTCCCGTACTGGCATAATGAATGGCATCACGTAGAAGCCGATCAAGGGGCAGATTGGGTTGATGGTCTGCGCTTTTCTTTAGCGCGGCCTCCCAGCCGGAAACGGTTCCTGCCACGGTATTGGCTGCCAGACCGCCGCGCCAGGGGATGACCCTGTGACCAGCCTGCGCATACAGGTCGAGCGTTGCGTTGCGGGCGAGCCTGCCACAGGCATCAATCGCGATTGTCTTCCCGTTCGGATAGGAAATCAGCCAGAACCCGTCTCCGCCGAGCCCGGTCATGTGTGGATAGACGGCGGCCAGCGCTGCGGCCGTTGCCACCACGGCTTCGATGGCCGTGCCGCCATCTTTCAGAACATCAAGGCCCGCCTGACTGGCCAGATGGTGAGGGGATGTCACCATCCCACGGAGCGAATTGGGTGTCTGCATGGAAGGTACCGTCACGAGAGAGGGATGGGGCGAAGGCGGGAAATATGATCACACAGCGTTTGGATCAGGAGGTCTTCTGGTCCCTGTGCTGTCTGATGGCGCGTTGCCGCGATGAAATCGACGTCCGGAATGATGGGCAGACTGTCGGACTGGCAGACGGAGAGGCCATCGGTTCCACTCAGGAAATTGGGCTGGGCGGTGACGCCATAGCCAGCGCGAACCGCGGCGAGAATGGCGCTCAGATTGCTGCTGGTGAAGGCGATGTGCCAGGGCTGACCTGCACGATTGAGGGCTTCAATGGCAAGGCGTCGTGTGACGCTGCCTTCAGGGAAGGTCACCAATGGCAGAGACGCGTCTTTCTCAGGCAGGATCTCTTTCGGTCCGAACCAGTTCAGCCCTTCCGTCCAGAGTTTCTGACCATGCGTTTCGGACGATCGACGCATGCCGCAGAGCAGGTCGATTTCGTCATTTTCCAGCAGCCGGGTCAGGGACGCGCTGAGGCCTACGGTCATGGTGATCTGAAGGGACGGATGGGCTGCGCGGAACGTGCCCAGAATTTCAGGAAAGCGCGTCAGGAGCAGATCTTCCGTTACACCTAGTCGAATGGTGCCGCGCGGGACTCCTTCCCGGAAATAAGCAAACAGGCTGCTTTCAACCTGCAACAGCCTCTGGCCCAGCGAAACAAGGGCCGCCCCGTCGTCCGTGAGCTTTACAGCCTTGGTGCTTCGGGCGAGCAGGCGCGTTCCAAGCTGTTCTTCAAGTCGGCTGACATGCTGACTGATGGTAGACTGGCTGACCCCCAGCGTCTGGGCCGCAGAGGTGAAATGCAGGGTTTCTGCGACAGCCAGAAACGAGCGCAGATGCATGGGATCAAGATGCGTTTGATCTTTCATGCGAATATGTGAGGGCAGTTTTATCGCGCGGTCAACTTGATCTGATGCCGTTATGAGCGCACAGTTCGCACAAAACATGATTTCCTTCTGGCGGAGACAGAATGACAGTCCATGGAGCCCGCGCCGTTCAGCGGTGCCGCACCCTTGTTGAACCCCCTTTCAGCGAGACGGCTGGTCAACTTTTCCGTTACTGGCTCGGAACATCCTATCGACATACGCTCGCCCAGGTCCAGATCTGGATGGAAGAGGCGGGAATGGCCGTGCGGCAGGATGCGGTCGGCAATCTGATCGGTCGTTATGAAGGGACGGACTCGGCCTCTCCGGCGCTCGTCATCGGCTCCCATCTGGATACTGTCCGGAACGGTGGGGCTTTTGATGGCAATCTGGGTGTCATGCTCGGGATCGAGCTGGTGTCCGCGTTGCGTGAAAACGATGTGCGTCTGTCCTTCCCGATTGAAGTCATCGGGTTCGGGGATGAGGAAGGATCGCGCTTTCCCGTTCCCATGATCTGTTCGCGCACCATGACGGGCCTGATCGACGCCGTGCCGCAAGGCGTGACGGATGCTCAAGGCATGACAGTTGCAGAGGCCATGGTGTCCTATGGTCTTGATCCGGCTCGGCTCAAGGATGCTGCGCGTCGGCCAGAGGATATTCTGGCCTTCATCGAGCCGCATATCGAGCAAGGGCCGTGTCTTGAAGCTGCTGACAGACCGCTTGGTGTCGTAACAGCCATTGCGGCCCAGACCCGGCAGCGGGTGATCGTCAAAGGGCAGGCCGACCATGCCGGTACGACACCGATGCTGCTACGCCGGGACGCACTGGCGGCCGCTGCCGAGATGATTCTGGCAGTTGAAAAGCGCGGTGCTGCTGGATCTGGCAATCAGGTCGCCACAGTCGGGCAGATGGACGTCACGCCCAACACGTCCAATGTCATTCCGGGCGACGTGTGGTTCTCGCTGGACATGCGGGCCGCGTCCAACGAGATCCGGGATCGTCTGGCTGAAGAAATCCGGTTTGATATTCGGCAGATTGCAGAGCGTCGCGGGCTCGAAGTGTCATTCACGACACCACAACATCTTGCAGCGTCCGCGTGCTCTCCTGAAATTATCGGTCGTTTTGCCCATGCCATTGAGAAGGTGACGGGTGAGCCTGCACCCCAGCTTCTGAGTGGTGCGGGTCATGACAGCATGGCCATGGCGGGTTTTTGCCCGATGGGTATGCTGTTTATTCGCAGTCCGGGTGGGTTGAGCCATCACCCGGATGAAACGGTGCTTGTGGAGGATGTTGAACTCGCCCACCGCGCCCTGCTTGCTTTCGTCAAGGAATTCCAGTCATGAGTCCGACTTACTCCCAGATTGATCCGCCATCCCGCCTGCTGATGGGGGCGGGGCCAGCCAATGTTCATCCGCGTATCCTGCGTGCCATGGCGACGGATGTAATCGGGCAGATGGACCCGGAAATGACCGCGTATATGGACGAAACCATGGCGCTGTACCGGGAAGTCTTCCAGACGAAGAATCACTGGACGCTACTGGTGAATGGTTCGGCCCGTTCCGCGATTGAGGCGGCGCTGGTGTCACTGGTTTCGCCGGGTATGAAAGTTGTGATTCCGCGCATTGGTCGGTTCGGCCTCCTGCTGACGGAGATCGTTCATCGGTGTGGCGGTATTCCCTGTACGATTGACGTCGAATGGGGACAGGTTGTCGATCCGGCTGCGGTTGAAGCGGCGATCATTGAACATAAGCCTGGGCTGGTGGCCGCCGTTCATGGCGATACGTCCACGACAACGGCTCAGCCTCTGGCCGAAATTGGCGCCATCTGCCGTCGCCATAATGTGCTGTTCTATGTGGATGCGACCGCAACACTGGGCGGGATGGAATTTAAAACAGATGCGTGGAATATCGACGTAGCAACAGCGGGTTTGCAAAAGTGCCTTGGTGGGCCGCCGGGCTCAGCTCCGATCACACTGTCCGATCGCGCTGTGGAAGCTATTCTGCGCAGGCGTCATGACGAAGCCGGTATCGCCACTGGTCAGCCTCAGGGGGATGGGCCTGTCATCCAGTCGAACTACTTCGATCTGGCGATGCTGATGAACTACTGGTCTCCGGCCCGGATGAACCATCATACTGAAGCCACTTCCATGCTCTATGCGTCCCGCGAAGCGGCTCGGATTGTGGTTGAGGAAGGTGTAGATGCGCGGGTTGAGCGTCACACGCGTGCTGGTCGTGCCATGGTAGCGGGTCTGCGTGCCATGGGGCTGCGCGTTTATGGTGATGATGCAACCCGGATGGCAAACGTGACGGGCGTCTGGGTACCAGACGGCGTGGACAATGCGCGCGTTCGGGAGTTGATGCGGAAGGATTTCGAGATTGAGATCGTCTCGTCCTTCGGACCGCTGACAGGCAAGATCTGGCGTATCGGCGCCATGGGCGTGAATGCGCAGAAGCACAAGGTTCTGCTCACGCTCGCGGCATTCGAAGCCGTTCTTGCCGGCGAGGGCTTTAACCTGCCCCGTGGAGCAGGCGTTGATGCGGCTCGTGCAGCGTGGGATGCTGCTTGAAATTCTTTATTTTTTAGGGTGGTTCTTTCGACCTGAACCACTTTTTTTACCGCCACCGCTTTCCTTATTGACGGTGGCCCAGGCGCGGCGTTCGGCTTCTTTCTCCCGAACGCCGCGTTCTTCATAACTTTCTTCAATATGCTGAGCTTGCCGCTTCTGCTTGTCGGTATAGGCCGATTTATCACCGCGTGGCATGAAAGTGCCTCCTGAAGGCGCATTGTACTCTCAGGTTTACGCCGGTTGTCGGGGGCGGTTTTCCTGCGCTCACTGCATAACGGCACTGTTTTCGTGGAATGTTGGCAAATTTTCCGTTTTCGGGGCTTGCCAAAAAAAAAAGCGTCCGCTAGAACGCGCCTACCTCGATGGATGCGCCGGTGTAGCTCAGCTGGTAGAGCACGTCATTCGTAATGATGGGGTCGGGAGTTCGAATCTCTTCTCCGGCACCATCGAGGTATTTTCCCAAAATTCAGTTTAAAACAGCAGTACTGAAAAACTGTGTTTGCTGAATTTGGTCATACTATTCTCAAAAAAATTCCCTCGGTTTCGTGCAAAGTCGCCAAAATGAGCCTAGCTTGGTTGTCGTACTTTGATGCGTAGGCCACGATGTTGCTCGCTGCACTGTCCTATGATGGCTCCATGCGCTAGGTTAGGAGCGTCATGACTGACCGTTTTCACAAGCGCCTCTGGCAGAATGCTGTCAATCTCTCCCGAACGTCCCAGCGGCCTCACGACTCCCTCCATGTTGTGGAAGGATTGCATGAGTGTTCGGTCTGCGGTCTGTTTCAGCGCGTTCCGGAGCTGAAGCCCGGTTTTCTGGCGGAATGCCAGCGTTGCGGTTCGCAGATCACCCGTCGACGAAAAACGTCCGTCATTGGCGCACCTGCTGCCTTCTGTCTGGCGTCTGCAGCACTGTATGTTGCTCTGCTGATCAGCCCGCTCATGACGCTGAATGTTTATGGTCGAGAGAATACAGTTGCCCTGATGTCAGGCCCGATAGAGTTAAGCTATCAGGGTTATAACAGCATGGGTCTCCTTGTGGGACTCACGACACTTGCCATGCCGGGAGTCGTTATCGCTTTGATGGCGGCTGTTCTCTACGGCGCTTCGCGTCCTCACATGCCGGATTGGACCCCTAGACTTCTAACCTGGTACGACCGTCTCCGGGGTTGGTCTATGGTAGAAGTTTACGTTCTGGGTGTTCTTGTTGCCTACACCAAGCTGGTTGACCTTGCCCTCGTGGATCTTCAGCCGGGCGTTTATCTTCTTGGTGGCCTGATGCTCACCATGGCGGCAATGGACTCCACTTTTGATGATGATCTGATCTGGAACAATCGGGATCTGCGCAAAAGGGTGGATGGGCATCGTGGCAAGGTGCTGAATGTAGCCCATCTGGATGCTCACCGAGATCCACTGCCTCCTGTCGAACACATGCTCTCCTGTCATGCCTGCGGGCTGGTCGTAGCGTTTGATCACGTGGTTCCTCAGGAAGCCGATATGGGGGACTGCCCCCGGTGCGATCAGATTCTCCGTCGGCGGAAGCGGCAAAATCTGTCTTCCGCGAGTTGTTTCCTGATTGCTGGCATCATTTTTTACATTCCGGCAAACATGCTTCCCGTCATGACCTATACGAAAGTGGGGCATGGTGCGCCGAGCACTATCATTAGCGGTGTGATCGAACTCTGGCAGGCAGGCATGATCCCGCTTTCCCTGCTGGTTCTTTTCGCCAGTATCACGGTGCCGGTCCTGAAGATTCTGGCGCTGAGTTTCATGATTATCAGCACAAAGCTCAGATCCCGCTGGCAGCTTCCCCTCCTTGGGAAGCTGTATCGTCTGGTGGATATCATCGGTCGATGGTCGATGATTGACGTGTTCATGATCTCCATTCTCTGCGCTGTGGTACATTTTGCCTTTCTGGCGAATGTTACAGCCGATCCCGGCATGATTTGTTTTGCCCTTGTGGTGATCCTGACAATTTTTGCGGTCGAACTGTTCGAC
Source organism: Gluconobacter frateurii (assembly GCF_002723955.1). Taxonomy (GTDB): domain Bacteria; phylum Pseudomonadota; class Alphaproteobacteria; order Acetobacterales; family Acetobacteraceae; genus Gluconobacter; species Gluconobacter frateurii. The sequence goes on along the minus strand of NZ_BEWN01000006.1, from coordinate 15,611 downwards.
CCGCGTAGCATGTGGGATGCAGCGGGGTTGAATCAGTCTGCTTCTGACGACGTTACCGGGCAGATTCGCCCGGAGGCCAGGATTCCCAAAGGGCCTTCCCCTTCTTCCGATACCTCTCACATGGAGTCTGAACGCGCGTGAGCGATTCCCGAAATGATCGCGGGCAGCAGCCGGCATTGCCGGAGGAAGCTCCGGTGCGTCGCACCCGCTTTTCCCTGATCCTGCTGATCCCCGTGCTGGCGATTCTCATCTCCGGATGGCTCGCCTGGAAGCATTTTGCCACGCGTGGTCCAGAAATCACGATTACCTTCGACACCGCTGACGGGCTGACGCCGGGTCAAACGCAGGTAAAGAACAAGGCCGTGACGCTGGGAACGGTTCAGGACATTACCCTGAGCAAAGACATGCGCCATGTGAACGTCAAGATTCAGATGAATGCCAACAGCGCTCATATCCTGACAGACAACACACGGTTCTGGGTCGTGCGTCCCCGTATTAACGGGGCCAGCATCACAGGTCTGGATACCCTCATTTCCGGTGCCTACATTGCGATCGACCCCGGCGCACCCAATGGGCATTATCAAACTGAATTCCGGGGTCTTGAGGCTGTTCCCGGAGTGCGTTCCGATCAGCCGGGAACGACATTCTGGCTGGTATCCCCTGCTCTTGGGTCATTAGGGCAAGGTGCGCCAGTCTTCTTCCGTGACGTGCCGGTCGGTGAGGTTCTGGGGTATACGATGCCGCCCGGTGGGGAAGGGCCCATCGTCATCCAGGTGTTCGTCAAGACGCCTTATGATCATTACCTGCGTACGGACAGTCGATTCTGGAATGTATCTGGCATTCAGGTCGGTCTTGGAGCCGGTGGCCTGAAGGTTCAGATGCAGTCTATCCAGGCACTGTTCTCAGGTGGTGTGGCTTTTGGACTGCCGGATCGCCGCCGGGAGGTTGAGGCGCCTGTGGCACCAGCCAATTCTGTTTTCAAGCTCTATACCAGCCAGGAAGACGCAGATAGTGCGCGCTATCATCAGCGTCTGCGGGTCGCCACCTACATTGATACGTCTGTAAAGGGTCTGGCAGCGGGCAGTCAGGTCAGCATGTTTGGTTTGCAGGTGGGAACAGTCACCGCCGTCAAGCTGCAGATTCCTTCACCGCAGGATAAGCCGCGGGTTCGTGTGGAAATGCAGATCGAGCCAGAGCGCATGATGCCGGAGTGGAAAGAAAGCCAGCTTGCACAGGCCAAGGAATATCTGGCTGCCTTCGTGGCTAATGGCATGCGGGCCTCCGTGCAGAGTGCCAGCTTCTTAACGGGTGAATCCATGATCGGACTTCAGTTCGTCAAGAATGCGCCTCCTTTGACGCTGACTTATGAAGGCGATGTGGCGATCATGCCAAGCCAGCCTGGCGGCGTTGATGGCATCATGGACTCCGTCTCAACGATCACGGACAAGATCGCTGCCATGCCGCTCACCCAGATCGGGGAGCACGTCAACGATCTTATCGCTCATGCTGACGGGCGCCTGAACAGCCGGGAAGTGACGCAGTCTCTCGTGGCGCTCCGCAATTCGCTTCAGCATCTGGATACCCTGACCCAGAATGCCAACCAGCATCTGCCGGAACTTCTGGCATCTCTTCAGGGAACAATGAACAACGCCCAGTCCCTTCTCGGGGCATATGGAGGCGATACAGACTTTCATCGCAGTCTTCAGGGGATGATCACCCAGATGACACAGATGTCCCGGTCCCTGCGTCTTCTGACGGATTATCTGGACCACCATCCTTCCGCACTTATTACCGGCCGCAGGAACTGACCCATGGCGCAGTCATCATCTTCTTCTACCCGTCTGCTTTTTGTTGGGTGCATGCTGGGTCTGGTGGGTGGCCTTTCTGGCTGTAGCAGCGACCCTAAGCTTTATACGCTGGCCCCATTGCCGGGAACTTCCCAAATGGGTGGTCCGGCAGTTGTCGAGGTTCGGACGCCCGTGGTTGCGATGCGTCTGGATCGCGACACGATTGTCCGGGCAAACCAGGATTATCAGACCAAGCTGGCATCGGGGGATAGCTGGAGCGAGGCGCTCCCCAATATGATCGCTCACACCCTGACGACTGATCTGGCCCAGCGCCTACCAGGCACTACGGTGTTCGCTCAGGATGATGCCGTGACAACAACGCCGTCAGCGTATGTTGAGGTAACGATCCGGAATTTTGAAGCTGACGCAGCAGGCCACGCCCTGATCATGGGAATGCTTTCAGTGCATCCGACTGGAAAGATGATTGGCCCGGTGCTCACGCAGCCCTTCGTCTGGAAGTCTTCTGAGACGGTGGACAAAGACACGGTGAAGCTGACTGCTGCCCTGAGTCAGGGACTGTCCGTCTTGGCGGATCAGGTCGCAGCGCAGGTGCGGGTGCTTCCCACCCCAGTAAAATAAGATCTTTGTAGATCAGCTAATAAAAAAGGCTCCCTTTCGGGAGCCTTTTTTGTGCAATGCAAACTGCAAGGGAGGAAGCCTTAGAGCTTCTCGACCTGATTGAAGTCCAGATCCACCGGGGTCGAACGACCGAAAATGGAAACACTGACCTTGAGGCGCTGGCGTTCTTCGTCGACTTCCTCGATCATGCCGGTAAAGGACGTGAAAGGGCCATCGGCAACACGGATCTGTTCGCCGATCTCGAAGGTCAGAGCAGAACGCGGACGCTCCACACCTTCCTGAGCCTGCTTCATGATCCGATCCGCTTCAGCAGAGGTGATGGGAGTCGGGCGGTTACGGGTTCCAAGGAAGCCTGTGACCTTCGGTGTGTCCTTGACGAGATGCCAGGCATCGTCCGTCAGTTCCATCTTTACGAGAACGTAGCCCGGAAAGAACTTGCGCTCGGCATTGACCTTACGGCCACGGCGCATCTCGGTCACATCTTCAGAGGGAACGAGAATCTGTTCGAAATGGTCGGACAGGCCTTTCTGTGCAGCCTGCTCCTGAATGTGGCTCGCGATCTTTTTCTCGAAGCCGGAATAGACATGCACAACGTACCAACGTTTTGCCATGGTGCGGACCTAGCCTCCAACGCCAAAAAGTTCGCGGACGCCCAGGCCAATAACCTGATCCACGATGAAGAAGAAGATGCAGGTCACAGTAACCATGGCCAGCACTGCACCCGTCGTGATGAGGGTGTTGCGACGTGTAGGCCAGGTAACCCGCTTTGCCTCATTGCGCACGTCCTTGAGGTACGTGCCCAGATTGAAGCCGGATCCGTTTTTGTGAGGCGCCGTCTTCCGCGACTCGTCTTTCGGGGTAGTGACCGACACCATCGTCCTCGAATCAAATGAAAATCCGCGTCCCGGTGCCGGAAAAGCCATCCGGAAAAGCGGGGTGGCAGGGGCGGAGGGTCTCGAACCCACAACCTTCGGTTTTGGAGACCGACGCTCTAGCCAATTGAGCTACGCCCCTATCATCGGGCGTTACCATTTGCATGATACGCCAACGACAGTGGAGCGGAAAAGATAATGTTCGGAGATGAAAGTCAAGTGCCTGAAATGAAAATGGCATCATATTTTCATTTCCCACATTCCCCTCTTGCGGGCGCATGGAAAACTGGAGTATGACACCGGCGACCTAAGGGCGGGCGTAGCATAGTGGTAATGCAGTAGCCTTCCAAGCTTCTGAGGAGGGTTCGATTCCCTTCGCCCGCTCCAAAAGGTCTTTCCCCTGAAAATTTGATTTATTCCCAGTGGCAGGGCTGATGTAGTGGTGCCGCCTGCGTAAATTGCGTGACAAGCAGGGCAACGCTGTCATCCCCGACATTGCCGGAGAGATGTCCCCGGTGCCCGGCTCGATCGGGGGTCGCATTCAGATCTTCGCTGAGCAGAATGTCGCCTGGATTAAGTTCCACGCGTGTTCCGTCCATCGCTTGGACGAAGTAGATTCCAGACAGCGGTACGACCCACTGAACCTGATGGCTCTCATTCCAGCCGCCCTTCCACTTGGGAGGCTGTACCCGCATCGTCACACTTGCAGAGCCAGTATGTGCACGTCCTAGCAAGACCTTGTCTGCTGAGGGAGAGAGGCTGCCCTCGTGGAAATCGGAAAATTTGCAGTGTGTAAGGTGTGTCACGCCATCTGTGTCGGTCCAGTTGTCCCAGTACGCGATGGATGGAAAAGATGGTTTGTCTTCGACTGGGGCGGCGTTTGCAGCAAAGGGCAGTGCGCCGAGTGACAGGGCGCCCAAAAGGGAATGCAGGCGCTTTTGAAAAGACATGTATACTCCGGACCGTAGGGAAAATTGATGCCGCCAGTGGTGCGTGCATGATCTAAAATGGCAGGGAGAACCTGAAAAATGCAAACATGTGCTGCTCGAGCGGCGGTTTGCAGGTTCCTCTCGGTTGCGCTTGATCGTGGTCGCGTGCTAGAGGCGGCGCCAAGTGGAGGACCGGGTTTCAGACGAATCCTGTGCAGGGTCGTGTGTGCCTGATCCTATTACGGATTTGGAAGCAAGGGACCGGATAAGCCGGTTCCGGCCGCATCCTGCGGCGGAAAAGTGAGACGGAACACGCGTGTGACGGTGACACAGGTGCCGCAGATGGGACCCACAGGGGGCTTAGCTCAACGCTATGCCCGGGCGCTTTATGACTATGCCTCGGAGCAGGGAGCACTCTCTGACGTCCTGGCTCAGGTTCGGGGGCTTCGCGACGCGATTTCCCAGAGCGCTGATCTGCGGACATTTCTTGCAGATTCCCGCCTTGATGCGCACCGCTCCAGCGAAGTTGCTGGCGCCCTGACCGAAAAGCTCGGCTTTGGGGATGCCATCCGTCGCTTTGTTGGTGTTATCGCTGCGAACCGTCGTCTTGCTGATCTCGCTGCCATTCTGGATGGCGTACTGGCTCTTGATGCCAGTCTTCGAGGCGAGACCGTTGCAGAAATCCGTTCCGCACAGCCTCTTACAGACATGCAGCGCAGCCAGCTTCAGGCCCGTCTGGCCGAAGCCGGCTACAGCCGCGTGTCCATGATCGAACGTACAGATGCTTCCCTGATTGGTGGCATGACGGTACGTGTCGGTTCTACACTGTTTGATACTTCGATCGCCGGGCGCCTGACCCGCCTGCAGAACGCCATGAAGGGAGCCGCGTGATGGATATCCGTCCCGCTGAGATTTCGGACATCCTCAAGCAGCAGATCGCGTCTTTCGACAAGGTCGAGACCGTTTCCGAGACGGGCACGGTCCTGTCGATCGGTGACGGCATTGCTCGTGTTTACGGCCTGACGAACGTTATGGCCGGCGAAATGGTCGAGTTCGAAGGAACCGGCCTCAAGGGCATGGCGCTGAACCTCGAAGCCGACAATGTCGGTGTCGTGGTATTCGGTGACGGCGATGAAATCCGTGAAGGTGACACGGTTCTTCGTACGAAGGCTGTGGTCGAAGTTCCGGTTGGCAAGGGCCTTCTTGGTCGCGTTGTTGATGGTCTTGGCAACCCGATTGATGGTCGTGGCCCGCTGGTGGACGTTGAATACCGTCGCGCCGAGGTCAAGGCTCCGGGCATCATGCCGCGCCAGTCGGTCAGCGAGCCGATGCAGACGGGTATCAAGGCCATTGACGCCCTGGTTCCGATCGGGCGTGGCCAGCGTGAGCTGATCATCGGTGACCGTCAGACCGGTAAGACCGCAATTCTGGTGGACACGATCGTCGCCCAGAAGCCGGTCAATGCTGAAGGCGACCCGAAGAAGTCCCTGTACTGCATCTATGTCGCAGTCGGTCAGAAGCGCTCCACGGTTGCAAACCTGGTTCGTACACTGACGGAGCAGGGCGCAATGGAATATTCCATCGTTGTGGCTGCTACGGCATCTGATGCTGCTCCGATGCAGTATCTGGCACCGTACACCGCCTGCACCATGGGTGAGTACTTCCGCGACAACGGCATGCACGCTCTGGCCTGCTACGATGACCTGTCCAAGCAGGCTGTTGCTTACCGTCAGATGTCCCTGCTGCTGCGTCGTCCGCCGGCACGTGAAGCTTTCCCGGGTGACGTGTTCTACCTGCACTCCCGTCTGCTTGAGCGCGCTGCCAAGATGTCCGACGCCAATGGCGGTGGCTCTCTGACGGCTCTGCCAGTCATTGAGACGCAGGCTGGCGATACGGCTGCCTACATCCCGACCAACGTGATTTCCATCACGGACGGTCAGATCTTCCTTGAGACGGACCTGTTCTACAAGGGCATCCGCCCGGCTGTGAACGTTGGTGGCTCCGTGTCCCGTGTTGGCTCTGCCGCCCAGATCAAGGCGATGAAGCAGGTTGCTGGCAAGATCAAGCTTGAGCTGGCTCAGTATCGTGAAATGGCTGCGTTCTCGCAGTTCGCTTCTGATCTCGATGCCGCAACGCGTAAGCAGCTTGAGCGTGGTGCACGTCTTGTTGAGCTCTTGAAACAGCCTGAGACGTCCCCTCTGCCGGTTGAAGAGCAGGTTGTGGTTCTGTTTGCCGGAACGCGTGGATATGTCGATCCGGTTGCTGTGGACAAGGTCGTGGCTTACGAAGCGGCCCTGCTGACAGAGATGCGCGGCGCTGGCGCTTCCATCCTGACAGCCATCCGTAACGATCGCCAGATCAAGCCGGAAACGGAAGGCAAGCTCAAGGAGCTGCTGGAAGCTTTCGGTAAGCGCTTTGCAGCCTGAGGATAGTCCATGCCCTCGCTGAAGGAACTGCGCGGTCGGATCACAGGCGTCAAATCGACGCGAAAGATCACGAACGCCATGAAAATGGTCGCAGCGTCAAAGCTGCGACGCGCCCAGTCCCAGGCTGAGGCGGCTCGTCCCTATGCCGAGGCCATGGGCCGCATGATGGCGGAACTGGCAGCGGCAAGCCGTGGGTCAGATGCGTCCAGCCTGCCGAAGCTTCTGGCTGGCACAGGTAAGGATCAGGTTCATCTTCTGGTGATTCTGACGTCTGATCGTGGTCTGGCTGGTGGCTTCAACGCCAATATCGTCCGGAGTGCGCGTCAGCTGATCCGCACGTTGCAGGACGAAGGTCGGACTGTTCGTCTCCTGCCGGTTGGCCGCAAGGGTGCGGATATTCTTGCGAAGGAATATCCGGATCTGGTTGTCGAGCGCGTGGCAGGTACGGAAGGGCGTGATGTCGGCTTCGACAAGGCTGAGTATGTGGGCAAGAAAATTGTCTCCATGCTTGAGGCTGGCGAAATCGATCGCTGCACGCTGATTTACAACCGCTTTGTCAACGCGATGTCGCAGATTGCTATCCAGCTTCCGCTGGTGCCCCTGTCTGTTGCTGAAAATGACAACGTGGACACGTCTGCGGATGCAGCCCAGTACGAATTCGAGCCCGATGAGGCTACGCTCTTGGCCAATCTCCTGCCACGCAACCTCCAGGTGCAGATTTTCTCTGCCCTTCTGGAAAGCGCAGCGGGTGAGCAGGGTGCACGGATGACTGCCATGGACAATGCGAGCCGTAACGCTAGCAAGGCGATCGATCGTCTGTCCCAGAAGTACAACCGTACACGCCAGGCCAACATTACCAACGAACTGATCGAGATCATCTCCGGCGCAGAAGCCGTTTGAGATCACGCAGGAGACGAACCGATGTCTGAGACTCTTAACCCTTCTGCCCCGGCTGCAAACAATGTCGTCGGTCGTGTCACGCAGGTGCGTGGCCCGGTTGTCGATGTGCAGTTCGAAGGCACCCTCCCGCACATCCTGAACGCTCTTCATGTTCAGAACGGCGATCAAACGCTTGTTCTGGAAGTTGCGCAGGAAATCGGTGAGCGCCAGGTTCGCTGCATTGCCATGGATACGACGGACGGCCTGAGCCGTGGTGCCGAAGTCCGTGACACGGGCAAGCAGATCATGGTTCCGGTTGGCCCGGCTACCCTCGGCCGTATCCTGAACGTCATTGGTGAAGCCATTGACGAGCGTGGTCCGATCGTCAGCGACAAGTATTTCCCGATCCATCGTAAGGCCCCGGCTTTCGAGGATCAGGCTGCTGCTTCCGAAATTCTCGTTACCGGCATCAAGGTCGTCGACCTTCTCTGCCCGTACCTGAAGGGTGGTAAGATCGGTCTGTTCGGCGGCGCCGGCGTTGGCAAGACGGTTATCATCCAGGAACTCATCAACAACATCGCGAAGGCACACGGTGGCGTGTCTGTGTTCGCTGGTGTGGGTGAGCGTACCCGTGAAGGTAACGACCTGTATTTCGAAATGCAGGACGCTGGCGTTATCAAGATCGGTGAAGACGGTTCCACGGAAGGCTCCAAGGTTGCGCTGGTCTATGGCCAGATGAACGAGCCACCGGGAGCCCGTGCCCGCGTTGCCCTGACGGGTCTGTCGCTTGCGGAATACTTCCGTGACGAAGAAGGTCAGGACGTTCTGTTCTTCGTGGATAACATCTTCCGCTTCACGCAGGCTGGTTCCGAAGTGTCCGCCCTCCTGGGCCGTATTCCTTCCGCCGTGGGCTATCAGCCGACGCTGGCAACGGAAATGGGTGCCCTTCAGGAGCGTATCACGTCCACCAAGAAGGGTTCCATTACGTCCGTTCAGGCCGTGTATGTCCCTGCTGACGATCTGACCGATCCGGCACCTGCTGCGACCTTTGCTCACCTTGATGCTACGACGGTTCTGAACCGTTCGATCGCAGAAATGGGCATCTACCCGGCTGTTGACCCGCTGGACTCCACGTCCCGCTCGCTCGACCCGAAGATCGTCGGTCAGGAACACTACGACATTGCTCGTAAGGTTCAGCAGACGCTTCAGACCTACAAGGGTCTGCAGGACATCATCGCGATTCTGGGCATGGATGAGCTGTCTGAAGAAGACAAGAAGATCGTTGGCCGCGCACGTCGCATCCAGCGCTTCCTGTCCCAGCCGTTCCATGTGGCAGAAGTCTTCACGGGTGCACCTGGCAAGCTGGTTGCACTGGAAGACACGATCCGCTCCTTCAAGGCTGTTGTGAACGGTGAGTACGATCACCTGCCAGAAGGTGCGTTCTACATGGTTGGCGACATCGACGAGGCCATCGCCAAGGCCGAAAAGATGAAGCAGGAGGCCTGATCCTGATGCCCCTACGCATCGAGATCGTCAGCCCGGAAAAGCGCCTTGTTGACCGTCAGGTCGACATGGCGGTGGTCCCGGGCATGGAGGGCGATATTGCAGCCATGCCGGACCGTGCACCGCTGATGCTTCAGCTGCGTGGTGGCGTTGTGGCCCTGTACGAAGGCGACAAGATTGTCGACCGCTATTTCGTGGGCGGTGGTTTTGCAGACATGGGCGCAGAACACTGCACCATTCTCGCGGATTCCGCTCAGCTCATGAGCGAACTGTCGGCTGATGAAGCCCGTGATCGTCTGCGTGATCTGGAGACCACCTGGGCCCAGATCGAGCCGAACGATGTGGACACACATGACCGTCTGAGCCGTGAAATCCAGAGCGTTCGCGCAGAGCTGGAAGCGGCTGAAGGTGGCGCATCGGTCTAAAGCCGAGCTCATCATCGTCAAACCAAAGAAAAACCCGCCCCGTCATTTTGACCGGGCGGGTTTTTCTTTGTCTGGCACCTTCCTGTATGCTCCTCCGAACTTTACCGAGTGATGGTGGCGCATAATGACGGACTCTTCTCCTGAGACTACAATCCTGACTGAAGATCCGGCTCCTGCCTCTCTGCAGTCGATTGAAAGTGTGACGGAAGAGCCCTCTGCGCCAGAGACAGAAGCAACACCAGAGCTGCCTGCCGAACCCTGTCTTGAACTGAATGCGGTTCTTCGAGAGAGCGTCAGTAGTGCCCTCTGGGAAAATAGTGTTCCGGTTTTGCTGGAGCTCTCTCTTCGTAATCTCTCGGATCGTGAGTTCAGGGATTTCGAAATTACGTTGGATTGTCAGCCGAGTGTGCTGCGTTCCACATGCTGGCGTGTGCAGTCTCTCGGGGCCAGACAGTTTCAGACGATAGATCGTCTGGATGTTGAGCTTGATGGCGCTTTTCTTGCGTCTCTCAGTGAGGCGACACGGGCAGAAGTCAGGCTGAGCGTTTCCGAAATTCAACCAGATGGCTCTCGGAAAGAGCTTCTGGACCGTGTTTTTCCCCTGACGGTGCGTTGCCGAAGCGAATGGGGTGGCTTGCAGGGGCTTCCGGATCTTCTGGCAGCCTTTGTTCTTCCAAATGATCCAGCCGTGGCGAAAATTCTTCGCTCGGCATCTGCTCTTTTGCAGGACGCCGGTCAGTCCCCGTCACTTGAAGGGTATCAGGGCGGTCGCAAACGCGCGTGGGAACAGGCACAGGCCATCTGGTGTGCGGTTGCTGCACTGAAGATCACTTATGTCAGTCCCCCGGCGTCTTTTGTGGAAGATGGGCAACGGGTTCGCCTTCCAACCCAGATTGTCGAGGAGCGCCTGGCAACCTGTCTGGATACGGCCCTTCTGTTCGCAGCTTGTCTGGAGGCGATCGGGCTGAGGCCCTTGCTGATCATGCTCAAAGGGCATGCCTTCACAGGTTTCTGGCTATCGCGTGAGCAATCCGGCACGTCTGTTCTGCAGGATCTACCTGGTCTGCGGAATCGTGTGGCTCTCGATGATGTCTGTGTTTTTGAGACGACGCTGGTAATGGCCGCGTCCTGTCCGGCGTTTTCCAAAGCCTGTGAGAATGGACTGGCCCAGCTTCAGGACGGGGAAGAGCCCTCAAAATTCGAAGACGTCGTCGATATCCATCGCGCTCGTTTGCGTCGTATTCGCCCGCTTTCACAGGTTGTGACGGCGTCAGAGACGTCAGAGGCAGATCAGATCGAAGGAAATTCTGCCCCGCTGTTACAGGCAGCTCCAGATCTTCGTGAAGAATTGGGAGATCATGAGGAGCAGGCTACGCCTCAAAGCCGACTGGAGCGTTGGTGCAAGCGGCTTCTGGATATTTCAGGCCGTAGTCGGCTTCTGAATCTTCCAAAGTCTGAAAAACAGATTGTTGAAATCTGCTGTGCTGATCCGGGGAAACTCGAAGATCGTCTTGCAGAAATGCGGGGAGGTGAGCGCAAGCCTGCTCTCAGGCTGCGTGCACGGCCAGAACTGATGGATGGGGCAGACCCCAGAAGCGCGAACATCCATCAGCAACGTCATCATGACGATCAGCACCGCACGATAGCGGCAGAAGCGCTTGAGCATGGCGAACTTCTGGTGGCGCGTGAGGAGGCCGGACTTCAGCTCGCCTTGACCGAGATTTATCGCAAGGCAAAAGCTGCCGAGCAGGAGGGAGGCGCGAATACGCTCTTCCTAACCTTGGGTGAGCTTGTGTGGGAGCCGCGCGGGAAAGACCGTAAGGCTCGGGCGCCATTGATTCTTGTACCGGTCATTCTGGAGCGCAGCAGCGTAAATGCGCCTTTCCGTTTGCGGGCGCATACGGATGAAAGCCGGGTCAATGGCAGCCTTCTGGAAGTGCTGCGGCAGGATTTTGCCATGCGGTTTCCGGAGCTTGAAGGCGAACTCCCTCACGATGAAGCCGGGCTCGATGTCGGGCGGATCTTCGATATTTTCCGAGCCAAGATCCGCCAGCTTCCGCAATGGGAAGTTGAGGAGCGCGTTTGCCTGACGACGCTGTCGTTCGCGAAATTCCTGATGTGGAAAGATTTGCAGGAGCGTCAGGAAGCGTTGCGGATCAATCCGGTGGCCAGTCGGCTTCTGGATGGTGTGTCGGCAGCAGACGATGCTGCGTCTGCCTTTCCGAAAGCGATGTTCGATGAGGCGTTGCCGCTTGATGATGTGCTGGATGACGCAGATCTTCTGTGCCCGCTTGAAGCCGACTCTTCCCAGTTGATGGCTGTGGCCCGGGCGGCTGCGGGTGAGAACTTTGTTCTGATTGGGCCGCCTGGAACCGGTAAAAGCCAGACGATTGCCAACATCATCGCGGACACGCTTGGACGCGGGAAAACGGTTCTCTTTGTTGCTGAAAAGCGGACCGCGCTTGAGGTCGTGCGCAATCGTTTGCGGTCTGTGGGACTGGGCGAATTCTGTCTGGATCTGTTTTCGCCTCAAGCCGGGCGTGGAGCCGTTCTGGAACAGTTCCAGCAGGTGCAATCCGTGCGGGAAGAATTTTCGGCGGCTGAATGGACATCCGCTCAAAGTCGCCTCATGGCAGTGCGACGAGATCTGAACGCTTATGTGCATGATCTTCATCGCAGATGGAACAATGGCTGGACGCCCTATCGGGCTATTGGCGCTGTGCTTGAAGCGGACAGAAATGGAACCTATCCGCTCGCTCTCAAATGGGCTGGCCCAGAAGTTCACACCGAGGAAGACTGGGAACGCCTGAAGAGCGTCACGAGCCTTCTCTCCAGTCTGTATCTTCGGTTTGGAAGAGAGGCGCTGTCACCGCGCCTTTCAGGGATCGAGCAGGAAGACTGGACGTCCCGTTGGCAGGACCAACTGCTTCAGCAGGCGCAGAAACTGAAATTGCAGGCGGAAAGTCTTTCCAAGGCCGCAGGCGAGGTTTGTCATGCGCTGGGGCTTGGGGGGGACGCTCTTTCATGGGCGTTTCTGCAGCGGCTTGAGGGTGTGTGTCAGCTGATCCGCCGACCTGAAGCTGTAGTTGGCGCTTGGGCGCTCTCGGACGATGCAGCGGAAAATGTAAAAGCTGTTCTTGCCGAACAGAGCCGTGTCGCTCGACATCGCAGTCTGGTGCAAGAGCTTTCCGTCCGTTGGGAACAGGCAAAAACGCTTCCACTGGCTGAACTCCAGTGTGCTTGGAAAGACTCCGAAGAAAAATGGCTTTTGTCCCGCCGCAGTGCTCAGAAAGCGGTTCGGCGACAGTTGGAGGGCAGTGCAAAAGGGGCATTGCCGGAAGATCTGGGTGACGAACTAAACCGCCTGGTTGAGCTTTCCGCGCTGGAACAGTCTCTGACAGCTGTGTTGCATCGCGAACAGATTGGTTCCTTGTGGCAGGGGCTTTCGACAGATTTCGCCAAGATCGAAGCAACGTTGGCTTGGGGGACGGAAATGCGGGTGTCCTTGGCCAGTTGTGTTCCGGATGTCTCGGGGCTTTTGTCCGTACGGCGTCATCTCCCGGAGCTTCTGACAGAAGGGCGAGACCTGCTGGCCGAAAGCGGGCCAGTCGGGCAAAAAATATCGGTGTTCCAACAAGCTTTTTCGGAAGCTAGCGCTGACATGCAAACGCTGAGCGAATTGGCGGGCAGTGATGTTCTGACCATTGAACTTGACGGTGCCGATTGGTTGAGCCGTCTGGGTCAGTGTCTTTCTGGCTGGATCGAACAGGGCCGCAGTCTGCGGGACTGGTGTGCCTGGCGTAAAGCCTGCCATGAGGCGGAGCATTTGGGTCTGGCTCCGCTGGTTGATGCGTTGCTTGCAGAGCGCGTGGCTGCGGAAAGTCTTCAGGCCGTTCTGGAAGCGGCTTACGCCCGATGGTGGCTGGCGGCGGCCGTTGATGAGCAACCGAGACTACGGGGTTTTGTCGCTGCTGCCCATGAAGAGCAGATCGGGCAATTCCGCGCGTGGGATAAAGATGCTGCGGGTCTGGCCAAACGTCTGATCCGTGCGCGTCTGTGTGGCAGTCTTCCCGGCGAAGAGACACGGCGGCAGGATGCACAATATGTGATGATTCATCGTGAGGCGCAGAAAAAAGCGCGTCATATGCCCATTCGGCAGTTGGCCTCTGTGGCGCCGAGGGCGGTTCGCGCGCTAACACCCTGCTTCATGATGAGCCCTCTTTCTGTGGCTCAATACCTGCCACCTGATAGCGAGCCTTTTGATCTCGTCATCTTCGATGAGGCCTCCCAGATCCCGACATGGGATGCCATCGGTGCCATTGGTCGCGGGCGGCAGGTTATTGTCGTGGGTGATCCGAAGCAGCTTCCGCCGACCAGCTTCTTCTCTCGAAGTGAGAACGAGGAAGAGGACGGTGAGCTTTGCGACATGGAGTCGATTCTCGATGAATGTCGTGCAGCTGGCGTGCCGGAAATCAGCCTGAAATGGCATTACCGCAGCAGACATGAGAGCCTGATCGCCTTCTCGAATAGTCAGTATTACGGCGGGGATCTGATTACCTTTCCGTCAATCGTGACGAAGGACCAGGCTGTCTCGTTCCGATTTGTGGAGGATGGCAATTATCAGCGTGGTGGAAGCCGAACCAACCCGGCTGAAGCGCGCGCTGTGGCAAATGCTGTCGTGGCCCATCTAAAAAGCGACGGTGCAAAATCCATCGGTGTTGTGACGTTCAATGGAGAGCAGCAAACCCTCATCACGGATCTGCTTGAAAAGGCCCAGAGGGAAGATTCGTCTCTTGTCCCGTTCTTCAGCGAAGATCGTGCCGAACCTGTTCTGATCCGGAATTTGGAGAACGTGCAGGGAGAAGAACGTGACATCATGTTCTTCTCCCTGACATACGCTCCCGAATTGAAAGGCGTGCCTTATGTGTCCTTCGGGCCGCTGAACCGGGCAGGGGGTGAACGACGCCTGAATGTGGCTGTCACGAGAGCGCGGGAAAAACTGGTTGTTTTCGGATCACTCCGAGCTGAGCAGATTGACCCGTCCAGAAGCTCTGCCGAAGGCGTGCTGCATCTCCGCAAGTTCCTGACATTCGCTGAACACGGTGCGGGTGCTCTGACTGGTCTTCATCAGGGATCAGTAGGGGAAGCGGACAGTCGTTTTGAACTGGAAGTCGCAGCCCTGTTGAGGCAGCGCGGGTGGGATGTCCGTCCGCAGATTGGTGTTTCCAGATTCCGGATTGATCTCGGTGTTGTGGATCCAGATATGCCGGGGTGCTTCCTGGCTGGTGTCGAATGCGATGGCGCGACCTATCATCGGAGTGCCACTGCGAGAGACCGCGACAGATTGCGGCAGGCCGTTCTGGAAACTTTGGGATGGGTGATCCTGAGAGTCTGGTCCACGGACTGGTGGCTGAATGCTTCCAGGGAAGTCGAAAGACTGGATCAGGCCTTGAAGCAGAGGCTTGAAGCCATCAGGACAGAACGGGTGCCCGCAATTGAAGAGTGTCAGTTGCCCGAAGCTACCGAGACTCAGTTGGCAGAGGGTGTTCCTGAAGAAACGGTTCTTTATGCGGGCTTTGCACTGGATGTTCCGCAGGCGACCGAAGTTATTAAGGCTGAGAGTGAGACGGAAGCAGAGATTCATGTGGTCGCTGATGGAAACCGCTTTGGAGAGGAGGATTATCTGCCCACGCTCCAGAATCTGATTCGTCAGACTGTCGAAGGGTCAGGCGTTGTTCATGAAACAGCGCTGGTCCAGCAGATTGCCAGACTTCACGGGTTTGCCCGGGCCGGCCGTCAGATCCGGGAAAGAGTGCTAGCGGCAGTTCCGACGACATTGGGGCGGACAGAGGAGAGAGCAGGGACATTCTTTTGGGAAACCGAGGATGCTCCTTATGCGCCTGTTGTGTTCCGTGGTCCGGCTGCCGGAGAAAGCCTCGATCCAGCCCAGCTGCCTCTTAAAATGCTGACAGCGTTGGCTGATGAGCAGCGCGCCAAAGGGATGGATGAAGAAGAGGCGCTGGGAGAAATGAGAAAGGCGTGTGGTCTGGGGCGTATGGGCCCCGGAACAAGGCTGCGCTTTCAGGAAGCATGGCAGCTTTCGGGGGCGAATAAGGAACTTTGAGAAAAAAGAGACGTCAGAATGCATTTT
>NZ_BEWN01000005.1 GCF_002723955.1 Gluconobacter frateurii | reverse complement strand
CGTTTGTCCGCCCGACGCCACCGTCAGGATGCCGGCCAGATCGCCCCGGACATCAATCTGGAGGCCCTTGTCGGATGGTGTGAGAATGATGGCCTCGATCAGGGAGCGGATCACCTCGGCCGCCTCCTGGCGCTTCTCGTCCAGTTCGGAATGCAGCATGTCGTGCAGGCGAGCGAGTTGCCGGTGGTAGAACTCCGCCATCTGAGGATGGAGCAGGGGCGGGGGCGCCTCGGCGGTCGAGAGGAAGTCCTTGAGTTCCGCCTTACGGGCTTCGAGTTTGGATCCGCGCTCCTTGACCGTCGCGATCGAGATCGCTTCCGAGAGGTAGAGATCCATCAGGCGCTGGATGTCGCGCTCCACCCGCTTCAATTCTGATTCCGCTGCGCCGATGTCGGCGGACGCCTCCATACGCAGCCGGTTCATCTCGGTGGTGAAGGCCGTGCAGAACTCGGCGAACAGGTCCGGATCCATCAGGTGGTGACGCAGGGCGTCGAGGACGCGCCGCTCCAACTCCTCGCGACGCATATTGGTCCGGTTGTGGCAGGTGCCCTTGTTGCGCGCCGTCGAGCAGCCGAGCAAAGCGCCGGAGATCATGGAATAGCCGCCACCGCAGCAGCCGCATTTGCTCAGGCCGGAGAATAGGTAGCGGGGACGGCGCTTCTCGCGGAAATGGTCGGGCGATGAGGTGTCGCGTGTGTCGCGGCTGGCGCTGACGCTGGCCTGCCGCGCCTTGACCGCGTCCCATAGTTCCTGGTCGACGATCCGCAGGTCCGGCACCTCCTGGATCACCCATTCGGCTTCCGGATTGGGGCGGGCCTGGCGCTTGCCGGTATCGGGATCCTTGACGAAACGCTGCCGGTTCCATACCAGCCTGCCCACGTACATCTCATTATTGAGGATACCCGTGCCGCGTAGCCGGTTGCCGTTGATGGTGGAGAAACCCCAGGCACCGCTACCCGGTGCGGAGATGCCTTCGTCGTTGAGACGGAAGGCGATGGCGCGCGGTCCCAGCCCAGCTGAGAAGTCGCGAAAGATACGACGGACTACCTCGGCTTCCGCTGGATTGATGGTACGGTCGCCCCGGATCGGCTCCCCATTGGCGTCGAGCCTGCGCACGACATTATAGCCATAAGCGTTGCCACCGCCGGATTTGCCCTGTTCCACGCGTCCGCGCAGGCCACGATGGGTCTTCTCGGCCAGATCCTTCAGGAACAGCGCGTTCATTGTGCCCTTGAGGCCGACATGGAGATGGGAGACTTCGCCCTCGGAGAGCGTGACGATCCGCACGCCGGCATAGTTCATGCGTTTGAAGACGCCGGCGATATCCTCCTGGTCGCGGGACAAGCGGTCCATGGCCTCGGCCAGCACGATCTGGAACCGTCCTCGCTGCGCATCGGCGATCAGTGCTTGGATGCCGGGCCGCATCAGGGACGCGCCCGAGATGGCGTGGTCGGTATACTCCTCGACGATGGTCCAGCCCTGTTTTTCCGCGTGGGCGAGGCAGACGCGAAGCTGGTCGGCGATCGAGGCGTCGCGCTGGCTGTCGGACGAATAGCGGGCGTAGAGCGCGACCTTCATGACAAGGCATCCCTTACGGTCCGGAGCGGCGGCGCTGCTCCTGTTGCTGCGACCGGAACCAGTCCCGTGCCGCACGACGGGCGATGAGGCGGACCAGGGCCAACAGGCGCGGGTCGGGGGCATTGGGGCGCAGGATGAGCCGCAACTCGGGCTCTGGCGGCCGATATGCTGGGGCAATGGACTGGCTGGGTCTGTCCGTCATCGTTGCTCTCTTCCGACCGTATGGCAAGGAAAACAGACACACGATCCGGACAGATGACTGTTATTTCAATGGAAAACGGTAATATGGAGCGTCGTGCCCGCGCGTGTGCCAGCGTACGGAATCGTAGTTATGGGTAGTCCCGGATATAGGTGCGTCGCACAATTACTTGCGTATGACGCTGGCTCGAGTGGGGAAGGCGGAGTGTGAAAGACGCGGCAGCGCCATCTTTCTAGAAGGGCGGATTAGCGACCATATCTTCGATTCCATCCCCCCTGAACGTGGCAGGCCTATAATATCTGTAGATCAGTGGGCAATGACGTTGCTGGATAGGTCTGGTCTAACCAAGTTCTAACTGCATCTGCCGAAGATAAGTCGCGTTTAGAAATAAGGAGTTCGGCTAAGTCCCCACCAGAACATACAACAATCGGATGCTCGTCTTCGACGATTTCTTTATACGGCTGATCGCCAAGATAGCTCGTCGTTATTAACATCCCGAATTGCCTGTGGCGTAGTCGCGAAATCAAACGTGACATCACATCAACTCCCAATCCAGACGACGGCCTGTAGCACTTCGCTTCCATAGCAAAGTCTACGGTCACGCAGTTTTGCGACTGTCCGATACGATATTTGCCTACGGCGTCACGTCCGCCGTCTCGGCTGGCACGAGTCACGTCGATGCTGACGACGTTTGGATCCATTAAGCGAGTGATGTCCGCCGCAAAATGCTCGAACGCGTGTGGGCGAGTGCTGAAGTGAGCGTGAACTGCCTCAGCGATCTCGCGTTGGCGCTGATCGCCGAGTTGCTGCGCTTTTGAGCGAACGCGTGTCACCCGTTCGGCGCGTAGCGCTGTTGCTTTTCCCGTCGCGATCCATTGTCGCCATACAGCCGGGCATGACGCTCCGAGCGCTTCCCCCCTCTGAAGTTCAGTGATCCAGGCCCGTGGGACGACGTCTAATTTCAGGATGGTAAAGACGGCCCGGTAGTTTTGGAAGCGTTGACCATCGACGCTCTTCCAAACGGCGACGAGATCATTGGAGGGGTCAAGGTGGGCTGCGCCAGGAACGGCGAGGCCCTTGAAAACCGCGTCGCGTCCCTCGCCTTTGGCGAATACCAAAAAAGGCGGAACCTTGATTCGACCCTCGCGACCAGCGTGCGCCAGCTCGAAGGACTGCCGAAGGATTTGATTGCCGCCGCGGCCTGCCTTCCGATCGTGAAGTTCGTAACCGGGTTTCCGATTGTCGCCGTAGTAAACAAACACGCCATTCTCTTCATCCAAGGCGTCCGGCCAATTCGGCTCGGCCAGGGTGCTGTAAAGCACAACTAGCTTCGGGGCTTTATTCGGGCCGCAATACCGGAAACCTCCCTGATTGCCAGTCCCTGTCAACGGAGCTAATGGCTCGCCGGCGACATTTTTTACTGTGCGATTGCTCTCGTAAGTGGCATCAATGACGAGATCGCAGGAGGTCAGGTCGGCAAATGGATAACGCTTCTTCATGACCTGCGAATATGCCTCATAGAAAGTTCATGAGACAAGCGTAGCCAGAACACGCCGTGTGAAGCTGTATCGTACTGCTGGACGCATCGACTAGAAACAACGAAGGGAGTGCGCTGCGGTCGTAGTGACCCTACACACAAAGACCGCTAACCGCAAAGGTGCCAGCGTCTTGCTATCCGTGTGGGCCGCCGTCGATCCGTGCGCCTCAGACGCCATCACCGACTAAGTCAGTAAACGGATCGCTGCCGGGGGGTTGGCTCATGGGATAAAATGGGACAATTTGTCGACATCCAGCGATAGATTATTTCCACGGTAATCCATCGTGATAAGGCTTATTTTTTGGCATACGCGGACTTTGTTCGCCCTCCAATGGAACTTTCAGGAAGTCAATGTCGTTCATTAGACCGATTTCGCCCCGGCCGCTGAAGAGCGCCAATTCTGCTTTGGAAGCTTATGTCTGCTGGTCGCGGATGCAGTCCGAAGCAGGGCAGTCTCTCGACGCTATCATCGACCGTAAAGAGCGGGAGCGGCAGGCCGGACAGGGACTGTTCCTCTGGGGGGTAGGTAATGCCCCCGCGACCGCAATTCGCAAGCTGGCGCTCATGGGCATGCCGATCCCGATCGTTTTCTCTACCATGAAGTCCAAGCCTAAGGCGGTCGATATGGCTCCAAGCCGTACTGTGGTTTGGCGCCGATATGTCGATGAGAATGGGATTGAGCGTCTATTGCCAAAATCGGCTCTTGTCACGAGCCGAGGCGAAAGTGCGAAAGGGGCGAAAAAGAGGCATTATGCTCTGATGTGCTACTCGGATACGCCGTTGAGACTTATCCGGGGCGTTCCGTTCGATCCTGGCGCCTTTCGAAACGTGAGTGGAGTAGGGGCGCCCATAGGCGCATCCCAGGTGACCGCGCTGCTCAGGCAAGTTGCTGAACCAAACCAGTCACCCGCTTATGAGGCGAATGTCGTTGCGTGGCTGACTGGTGGCTACTGGGTTCGCTTGTCCGATCCCCGTGAGCTCGACTCTAAGGCAATTGCAAATATCGCCTCGTTCAACGGGAGTACGGATGAATGGCTGGAACTAGTCTCTCGCGTGCGAGGTTCAACAACGCGCACCGTTCGCAGAAAGGCCGAGGCGCTGCTTCTTTGACGTGCTTGGACAACGCCAGTTCACTGTGCTAGGCGGGATATAATTCAACGTATTGGGAGATAGCTTGGATCCTGACACCGCCAAATTGAGACGCGGCCTGCGCGCAGCTGGTCTGAGTGATCAGGTTATCCAGGCGGCATGGCCGTCTTGGTGGAGCGACGAATTAGCTAATGACGCCTCTGGCCGAGCCGAACTGCGGTTTGCTTTGGCACGTCGATTAGGCGTTTCTCCTAGAGGGCTTTTGGGAGAACGCGTAGAATTTGTTTGGAATGACGAAGCAAAGTTCAAGAATCTCTCCGCCGAGGACGAGGCGCATCAGGCAGCACTAACCAGTTTCGGAATGACCATCGGGCGACTGCTCGTACGCGCCACTCCGCGAAATGGCAGTCTTGATGGACTTGACGCCTTCGTTATTCGGGAAGCGATTCTTGCCGGTCAGCAATATGTCGATCTAGGGGGACTACTCGCGCTCTGCTGGGGTGTCGGCATTCCAGTCATCCATCTGCGCGTGTTTCCGCTCGAAGCAAAATCCATGCATGCCATGGTGGTGAAGGTAGACGAACGCTACGCTATTCTTCTTGGACGCGATGCTCGCTATCCCGCGCCGATCGCCTTCACCCTCGCCCATGAGCTTGGTCACATCATCCTGAACCACCTCATCGGCGCTCCGGCACTCGTCGATCTCAAGGATCCTGCGACCGTCACGCATCCGGATGACCAGGAAAAGGAAGCTGATACGTTCGCGCTTTCACTCCTGACAGGTCGACCAGATCCCTATATTACCGCTAGCACCACCGACTTCAACGCGCCTACGCTTGCAGCTGCCGTGCTGCGGGTCGGGCCACAACAAGGTATTGATCCTGCAATGCTCGCCCTATGTCTCGCTCATCGGACAGGGGCCTGGCCGCAAGCTATGTCGGCCTTAAAGTTCATATATCAGCGGCAGGGAGGGCCGATTTGGCGCGATATCAACGCCCAAGCCATAACCCAACTGGAATGGGGAGAAATTGGGCAGGATAGCGCCGAATACCTCCGTAAAGTAATGGGTACCGATGTCTGAACGCGTCCTGCTTGACAACGACGTAATCCTCAAATCGTGCGCTTACAGGTGTCACGGAGAACTGGTGGCACTCACCACCATTGACGATGTTGCACCCTCTCTGCTTAGCATCGCCCGCTTTACGCTTCGCTCACGGTTAAGCAGAAACTGTCACCTCACAGATCCGGAAGCCGCTGTCGACGCGCTTGAAGAGTTGTTGGCGCATGTACAACTGCTAGAGCCCACGGCTGACGAGATTGAAATGGCGGCTGAGTTGGAGGAGTTGGCTACGAATAAGGCGCTCGAATTCGACATGGGTGAGAGTCAATTGGTGGCCATTTTGCTGAAGCGCGGCTGTCCTCTTCTCATCACTGGCGACAAGCGAGCGATCATTGCCATGGCCGAGATTGGCCTTGTCGACGCCGAAGGAAAGCTTGCCTGCGTGGAGCAGTTGTTCGCTTACATCCTCGACACGATCCCGCATATGGATGTTCGGAGACGCATCTGTGCGGAAGCTACGGCAGACAAAGCTCTTACAGCATGCTTCGCCTGTGCGACCTCTATAGTAACAGCCAAAGATATTGTCGCCGGATTGGACAGCTATACTAACGATCTTCGCAGGCGAAGCGGTGCGATGTTAGTCACCGGTCTTAGGGCGAAAATTCCGTAGAAATACCGCGTAAGGATCGGCCATCGTAGCCACGAGATGAATCGGACGTTCGCATTTGGTCACGTCGTTCAGCAGCTCGGCTTTATCCAGTACGGTTAGGCAGGCCTTATCGACGCGACCATTGACATAGCGAGCGCCGAGGCGCCCGGTATTTGGTCCGACCGGCACCATCGTCTGCTGCAGCGGCAACGTCAATGAAACCGCTCGGAGATCGCGAATCACCAGTGCATAGCGCGAACCGCGCACTTCGATTGCCTCGGGGATCGTCTGCCAATTTATCCCGTCGGAAGAAGACTCCGCCGCACAGAGCGGTTCAGCAAAATGGTTAGAAACCATTTCTTCCATGACGAGATGGATCGGCTCACGCCGCGCTGCATAGGTACGCGCGAATGGCTGCACCATGGAGGTCGGGTGGCAAGTGTTTCCGCCGTAACCCCACATGGTGTGACCGACCTTGTCGATTTCTTTGCGTTTCCGGGCAATGATATCTGCCAAGCTCTCTTGCGCGTGCGTTCCCACCTTCATGAAAAGAAGGCCGGCGCCGGGATGGATGATCTCGTTCACTCCGGTTTCTCCAGTAGATCAAATTTATATTCTTCCTGCGGCGCCATGCCATAGTCAGGCTTCTTGCATTCACGTACATAACGCACCCGAGGCCCTTTTGACTGACCGTAGAAGTGCTGTAGCCGCTCCCGATCGATTACCGCCTCGCTCGGCACCGCTTTAGTCACATTACCAGGAAGTGCGCTCACATAGAGATTGCAGGACTTCAGGTCTGGAGCATCATCGAGATGATAGCCGTGCAGCTTCCGCTGCATTTTCGAGACATAGAAGCCTCTGCTGGATGCGTAGGCCTGGACATTACCAAGTACTTCCTTGGGCCAAGGCAGCTCATCGTCATCTGCAATGACGATCATGCCATCGCCGTCGTATCGTATAGCTTCGATACCGCGCTGGACGAACACGTTGACACTCTCGCCTTTGTTCGATGCACCCCATGGGGGGTTGGTATAGAAGCAATCGTATTTGGTGCTGTCGGGGAATGCATCCAGACAGTTGTAGAGTACCGCATCAAGATTCTCGAGTCGCTCGCGATCAGCAAACCGTTTGACGGCCTGCACCGTCCGCTCGTCAAAATCGTAGACCGTGATCTTTGTCGGGCCGAAATCAAGTACTCCACGTGCTTTCAGATAGGCGACGCATACGCTGACTGCGTCGCCATCACCGATGAACGCAAGGCGCTTCCCGTTGGCCCAATCCGCCACAATCTCACTCTGTAAGACCATGTCGCCTGTTTTCATATGAATTTGATCAAATTCGCGGAGCGGACGCGGCCGATTTTGCACGACATCGGACACGGCATTGACCGCCTCTCTTAGGTCAACCTGCCGCATTACGGAACTCCTCTTGCTCAGCATGATTTCTATTTTTTAGGCGCCGGGCAAGCCGATCGACGAGTTTCTCTTGATCAACGTTAGTATCGAACATATAGACTGGGCATCCGGACACAACCCCGTACGTGCAGGCGACCGAAGCCTGTGAGGCGTTGTGAATCCGGGCCTCTTCCAAGGAAATCATTGGACGTCCCGCCGCGTTCCTGGCTATCCGCTCGCTGGTGATCTCGGGTTCTACGTAGAATAGCCAGATTTCGTCTGGTGCCAGCTGTCGGAAGCGTTCGGCTGAGAAGGCTGTGACCCGGAATCCATACTCTTCCTTCGTTACCGAATGACTGTCGACGACGCTATGACCAGTCTGGCGGTTGTGTCTCATCCACGCTAGCAACTGATCGTCCAGCGCGTTGATGTCAGCTGGTGTGGCCATCCCAGCTGACAGAGAACGAAGTTCGTCCTGGTTAGTAAGTGCCGCACCACGCTCCTGAAGGAAACTCGTGAGTCGAGCGCCATATTCCCATACATTCAGCTCAGGAATCCGCTCCTTCAGCATCGCCATCGTCGAGCTTTTCCCGGACGCGGGCGCGCCGGTCACATAGATTGCTTTGAAAGCAGTCATAGCTCCCCCGATTGCTGTTCTCCCCAAAAGAGCAGCACATGCAGGCTGCCTCGGCTTTACAAAGTGGTCAAGATAGGGGGATTTATCTAATGTGCCCTATTGGACATCACGATTAGTCCATTTGAAGATTTTTTAGAAGTATTCTGCCAGCCTCGAGGCCTTTCCATGGCACATGCGACATTTGTCCGAAGTCTCAGATATCGCTAAATTAATACATGCCAACCATTGAGTTTGAAGCTAGGATTCTAATAACCGAGATGAGGGTGCGAACAGGGGCAAAGCGTTTATGGGCCGCCGAACATGTATGCAATTAATAGAGGGTAGATATTCCAGGAGGACTGACCAAATTTTGCAATCAACGGTAAAACGTGACGTATATGATGAGATCTATTCGTCGTTGGTTGTTTGCCGAAATGCCGCTAATTTTTGATCATTTGCTCAGATGGTCCTAGGCTTACGTCCAGCTGAAATTGTTCGTCACCGCGTTTTCGACCACGAAGGACAGGCTCTATAGTGTATGCCGATGACGGTGGTGCCGATCTTGATGCGGGTGGTCTTCGCACCCACTGCGGCCATCGGCGGGAAGGGCGAAGTAAGCTGCTGTGAGAAGTGATGGATGCGGAAATAGGCCCCGTCCGCGCTCAGTTCCTTGGCTGCAACGGTGAGATCGGTGGGTTGGAGAAAGCCAGTTTTTTATTTCGAAACTTGATCTGTATAACAGCCTATATTTTGACACTTCTATCCAGCCGGGACGAGGTGCAGGTAGAGGTTTTCCGGAGTAAGGCAGCTTCGGCTGTTCGGTAGTCCCGATTATGAACAAACCGTCGATCCCAAGAGGCTAATGGCTCCGCCCTCGCGCCGGCAAGGATATGCGCCTGAGGCGCCGTCCGGGCCGGTATCCCCAATCTTCCTGCGCTGTGCTCCGTGCAGATTGGGCGATCCCCCTCCGACCCGGTCGCCCTTGCCGTTGCTACCCCGCTGCTCGCCGCGAGGCAGAGGAACAGCGGGGGCTGTTCCTCGCGGAACAAAGGGCAAAGACTATGACCGGCAACGCCAACACGGCAACCGATTTCCGCAACACCATCCTCAATGGCGACAGTGTGCAGCTTATGCGCGCACTCCCCCGTAATTCGGTGGATTTCATCCTGACAGACCCACCTTATCTGGTGAACTATCAGGGCAGGGACGGGCGGAAGGTGCGCAATGACGATAATGCGCGCTGGCTCCGGCCCGCTTTCAACCAGATGCACCGTGTGCTGAAATGGGGCGGGTTTGCGGTTTCGTTCTATGGCTGGAACCGTATCGACCTCTTCGCCGATGCCTGGAAAGCAGCCGGGTTCCGCATGGTCGGGCATATCGTTTTTCGCAAGTCCTATTCATCCTCTTCCCGTTTTCTCCGGTATGAACACGAAAGCGCCTACCTGCTGGCGAAGGGCAACGTGACACCGCCCGCGAAGCCCATCCCGGACGTAATCGACATGCCCTATAGCGGCAACAAGCTGCACCCGACGCAAAAGCCGGTGGCTTCACTCCTGCCCCTGGTGGAAGCCTTCTGCCCGGTGGGTGGCCTGGTTCTGGACCCGTTCGCCGGCTCGGGTTCGTCACTGGTG
Source organism: Gluconobacter frateurii (assembly GCF_002723955.1). GTDB lineage: Bacteria > Pseudomonadota > Alphaproteobacteria > Acetobacterales > Acetobacteraceae > Gluconobacter > Gluconobacter frateurii. The sequence goes on along the minus strand of NZ_BEWN01000005.1, from coordinate 358,889 downwards.
GCGGCGCAGCATCTTGGTCGCGACTGGCTGGGGATGGAACTGGACCCGGACCACGCAGCCACGGCAACTCGTCGGCTGGCCTGGCATGGGGCGGGGAGGGTGGCGGCTTAAAGCCGCCCCCTTTCTTCGCCTCACCGGACGGCCGGAAAATCGCGCCGGTCCCGATGGACCGGTGCTGCTGCCCGGCGCGTGCGGCGCTCGCCGGCTGGGCCGGCTCGCGGATGGTGTGGCCGGAAAGAGGGACGTTTCTGGTACCGGGGCCGCAACGCTGCCTGGGCAACGCGCCGCGTCCACTGCGCGAGCGGAAGGCGCCAACAGGGGCGCCTCGGTCATAGTCCGGCGCGCTCTGCGCGCTGCCCTGATCGTGAAAACAGATCCAGAAACCCCACGTCTATTTGATGGATATTCCTGAATCGTTGCGGCATGTGTGTGGTGTTCCTTCTCATGGAAAGGACGCGATCCATGCTGCTCGGTCTCGGTATTGTCCTTGGCTTCGCCAGTATCTGTTTCCTGTGCTGGCTGCTGTTTCTCTGCGCGGTCTATGCCGCGCCCCTTTTCGTAGCGGCGATGGCCTGCACTCTGCTCTACGACCATGCCATGATGTCTGGCGCCCATGCCATTCTCGCCGGCATTGCCGCCGGGATCATGGTGCTCGCACTCGGTCAGGCGATCCTCGCCTCCTCGCGCGATCCCTCTTTGCGGGTTGTGGTGTCAGCGCTGCTTGCCCTACCAGCCGCATTGGCGGGGTTCGGCATGACGCTGGGGTTCAGCGGTATGGGCGACATGGGCACTATTCCGGCCTACCTTTTCGCGACGTTCGGCGCGCTGTGCGTGGGCGGGGCCGCGTGGGCACGGCTCTGCGCCATCCAGCCTGCGTAAGTTCCCGGTGGCAGAATCACAGTTTCGGCCAGGTCAGAAAGGTCAGCGTGGGGTGGTCAGTCCCCGTTGCGCGAGTACGGGCGGACCAGGGTTCAGGATAGGCAGCGCCTTCCTTTCAGCGAGAGATGCCCGGCACAGTACCAACCGGAGTAAAACGGCGACCAGCTTCGGTGCGGAAAACGCATGTCGTTCTGCCGGCGTGACTGGCGGCCTAGCGTCAACGTCCGGTCTGTCGAGCAGGAAGGACAGGGAACATGGTGCCAGCCAGTGGGTTATCCCGGCGACGGATACGGTTCGATCTGCATGTTGTCTGGAAACGAATATCCCCCGACACCCTGCGCCTCCGCCATGGAACACGAAGGACTGCCCTGTCTCTCTACAGGGCTGACGTTGCCGCACACCATGGCCTCTCGATATGGCCGATCTGCCCGAAGACCAGCTTCGCCTCGCCCGGCTATGGCGCAACGGCGGCCCGCAACTTTCTTCCCCTGGGCTTCGCCCATTCCTCGCGAGACAACAAAGTTCCGTGCCGCCGTCCTCCGCGTTGCTCCGGCCTGCAAGCAGGTGCGCCGCCCGTCGTCTCCGGGCTGTCGATGGCCATCGAGGCCACGGTGGTCGCGGCCCGATACAAGCCAGGAGACAGGACAATGATCATCGGTTCATTCAAGAAGGTCGGCGAGGGTTACGAGGGCGAGATCGTCACCCTGACACAGAAAATCCGGGGCGTCCGCTTCGTGCCCGAAGCTAACCGGGCCAGCGAGAATGTTCCCAACTTCCGGGTCCAGATCGGCAAACTCGAAGCCGGGGCCGCCTGGATCAAGCACACCACGGACTGGCGCGAATATCTCAGCGTGAAGCTGGACGATCCGACCCTTCCCGGTCCGATCTTCGCCAGCCTCTTCGAAGAGGAAGGTGGTGCCTACAACCTGGCCTGGAGCCGCCAGCGTCCGCGCAACGGGGACTGACCACCCCACACTGGCCCTTCCCGGCGCAGCCGGGAAGGGCTTTCCCTACCGCCAGGCGGTCTACCGTTCCTCACTGCCTGGCGTCACGGTCGCGGCAACATGAGTTTCATCCAGTAACGCCGCCGGTCGCACGCCCAGCGCCTGCGACGCATGCCATAGTGAGAGTAACGTCGCGTTCTGGCGCCCGGTCTCGATCCAGCTGATATAGGCGCGGTCCACGCCCATCCGTTCCGCCAGGGCCTCCTGGCTGAGACCGGCGGCGCGTCGCAGGCGCCTCACGTTCGCGCCGAAAAGTCCTCGGATGTCCATCCGCAGGATAGGAACGATTTGTGTATTATCGCGCTACGTATTATAATACACGGAACACCAAGCGCCTTTTCGTGTGATGCGCCACGGGCATCACGTGATGTCGCGCAAACCGACCTTTTCGGCCCGTCTGGCGTCAATATCCCCCCGATATAGAAATAATCCCGAACTTATAGGATATGTTCGGGATCACCTCCCTGAGTCTTGTGGACTACCCGTTCCGGTTCTGCACCGGATACTGGGTCGAATCCATGACATATCGGGGGAGGGGGCGTGCCGACAATCCGGCCATGGGATGCCGCACCCCTTCGTCGCGCCTTCGCCGGGCTCGACACTGCCGGTCTCGCCCAGGAATGGCTGCGGCATAATCCGGCCTATCGACACGATCATGCAGCAATAATTCGGATGGGCAAGGTTGACGCCGAAGCATGGCCCGCCTTCGCCCGTCGTTGGGGGTTGCGTTTTCCCTGTCGACCCTGATCTCCCTGCCTGGCTTGTCCCTGCTTTCTGGGATCCGGACATCGCGCCGGAGGTCGCCGTGCGTGGCGATGGGGGTGACATCCTGTCCCGTCTCGCGCCATACGCGCGGGCACGACATGACGGTCCCGACGGCATCCATCTCGTGCTGGACAGCGCGGCAGGCCCGCTGCGCATCGTCATTGTCGTCGATCGACAGCCCGACGCACCAGGAACCTGGTTCATCATCGATGACAGGCACCTCACGACCCGTCTGGCTTGCGTTGCGCGCTTCGGCCGCCTGCTTGCCGGTCAGACGCCCGGTCCTCTTCCCTCTACGCTGCGCCTGAGTCCCCAGCAGAAACTCCGTCAGGTTCGCATGCTCTGCATCGCCGAAGGCCGGCGCACGGGAGTGGCAACACGCCGGATCGCAGCAGGCATCTACGGCGAGCGCATCCTGCATCTGTCCCGCAATGAATGGCGTGCCAGTTCATGGCACCGGGCTTTCTACCGCGATCTCGACGGTGCCGCGTTCTACCAGAACGGCGGCTACATCGCCCTCCTTCAGGGGCTGAAGCAGGGGGGTGACAGTCTGTCGGCCTGAACTTTGTCATCCCTCCCCACAGACCATTCTCCGGCAGCGTCCTCCCATGAGCCGCGACATTCCGCACGCGGCCCGCTCCAACGGGAGGAAGACCCCATGCGTGTCCAGCCGACACTGCCACCGCGCTATCTGCGCACCCCGGACGCGGCCAATTTCGTTGGCCTGTCCATCCGCACCCTCGAAAAGCACCGGAGTTGCGGCACTGGTCCGCTCTACCGCCAGCTTGGCGGCCGGATCGTCTATGCCGTGGAAGACCTCTGCGCCTGGGCCGATCTGAACGTCCGGTTGTCCACCGGGGATGGTGGTGGCATTCCCATGCCGTCCGATCCCCGCGCCTATATCATCCGCTTGCAGGCCAGGGCTCGCAAAGCCCGGCAGCGGAGTGCCGGACGATGATGCCGGCGGCCGACAACTGGCGCCAGCCCGACCGCCGTTTTGTGGTCACGGGGTCGGCACGGCCCCGCGACATCCGCGATCTGATGGGGCGCCCGTTCTTCGCGCTGGGGCACATGGCGCGCCTTGAGCCACTTCGCTACCGTTCGCGTCAGATGGAGATCGTTGTCGAAGCCTCGGCTCCTCTGGGTATGGCGACGATCCGCGACGCTGATGTCTTGCTCTGGCTGACCGGGCAGATCGTCGATGCCCTTAACCACGATCTGTGGGTGTCGCGCCATGTGCGTTTCACGCCCTGGCGGCTGTTCCAGGATCTGGGATGGTCTGACGGCACCCACCAGTATCGCCGGCTTTATGGCGCCCTCGCGCGTCTGGCGGAAACGCGCGTCACCACCAGCCTGCGGCAGGGGCCGGAGTGGCGCGAGAAGCCGTTCGCCTGGATCAGTGACGTCCGGATTTCCCGTGAGGATGGGGTGACCCTGACCCTGCCAGACTGGCTCATGGAGATGGCCTGTGATCGCTCTCATGTCCTGAGCGTCGATCCCGCCTATTTCCGCCTTTATGGCGGCCTGGAGCGGTGGCTTTACCGTCTGGCGCGCCGACATGCCGGTCGGCAGAAAGACGGGTGGCGTTTCAATCTTCGTGATCTCCATGCGCGGTCCGGCACCCTCTCTCCCTGGCGGAATTTCGTGATCGACGTCGCCGGCATTGCCCGTCGTCAGATCGTCCCAGGTTACGACTGCAAGGTCATTTATGGCGGAAAACAGCCAGTCCTGCGTATTTCGCCAACGGTATTACCCACCGGTTCTGTGGATAACCGTGTGAATCCTGCCGTTGGTCAGGATGCGGATCATACCATTGCTCACGGTGCGGAAATACCGTTGCTGACGGTGCAGAAAACGTCGCAGTGCGTTGTTTTCAAAAGCGGAATCAGTCCCGTAACTTATATAACTAATATAATAACTTATTATGTAGGGGATTCCGGTCTTTCGGTTCCCCTTCCGGCCGCCCGGTCGGGGCATCGAGAAAAGGCTCGGGAAGCGGTCGCGGATCGCATGGTCGGTGTCCCATGACCGCGTGTTCTTTCCGATCGCAGGGCGATGTGCTCACCACGGTCGAACTGACCTGGATCGAGAAGCGCATTGAACACTGGGTCCGCTTCGGGCATCCCGTCGAGGATCGCATTCTCGATCGTCGGCGCAGGCTGATGAGCTTCACGCCTGACAGCGTGTTCGCGTTCATCCGCTGGGCCGCGAACGATTTCGGCACCGTGGTGTCCTGCATCGACATCGTGCGCGCCGTCAGGGCGGGCGAAGTCTGCCAGACCGTGCCCTTTGTACGTCCCGGCGGGGAGAGTCTGCTGCGCCAGAGCGGCTGGCCCAAGGTGCGGCGCGTGCTGGAAGCGATCGATGGCGTGGAGGCGCTGGGGATCGATCCCGCCGCCGCCTGTCCCGATCACTGGCGCCACCTGCATCACCGCCTCACAGCGGCGCAGGAGCCACGTCCCTACACGCGGGAGCGCCATGATGCGTGGCTGCGCAGGGGAGCCGTATCATGACCCGGCGCGTCTGGTCTTTCACCACATATTTCGCCGTGCTCGGTGTGGGTGCCTCGCTGGCGTTTCATCCGACGCCGCGCTGGGTCTGGAACGAGACGGCCAGCGTTCCGGTCGGGCTGTATCGCATCCAGCCCACCACACCCGTCCGTGTCGGCGATATCGTCGCAATCCGCCTGCCGGAGCACGAGGCCACGCTTCTGGCAACGCGCGGCTACCTGCCTTCCGGCGTGCCGTTGCTCAAGCCCGTCGCGGCACTCGCGGGGCAGAGTGTCTGCCGTAACGGCGTGCATGTCACCGTCGACGGTAAACCTGTCGGTGATGCGAAACCCGTCGACCATCGCGGCCGCAAGCTGCCGGTCTGGCAGGGGTGTCAGCATCTCGGGCCGGGGCAGGTGTTCGTCATGAACGCCGCCGTGCCGACCAGTCTGGACGGACGGTATTTCGGTGTCCTGCCGATGGAAACAGTGATCGGTCGCGCGGTGCCGGTGCATGTGCGCACAGGCAAGGCCGAATTGCCTCCGCCGCATTTCGATCCCCTTCCGGAACCGCCCGAGCCGATGCGGAAGCGGCCGCTTCTTGTGCAGCCCATGATGCCCATGAAACCCGGTGAACCACCCATCCAATGATGGTCGCCAGCCATTGAATTTTCATACTCCCGAAAGGACTTCTCTCATGAGCCAGATCGGATTTTTCACCCGCACCGCTGATGGATTTGCCGGACGCGTGCGCACCCTGTCGCTGGATGCTGAACTGACCTTCGTGCCAGCGGAAAACAATGGCGCGGAAAACGCTCCGGATTATCGTATTCACCTGGGTGACGGGGATACTGGCCCCGAGCTGGGCGCGGGATGGAAACGCACCGGGGAACGTGCCGGCGAGTATGTTTCTGTGCTCCTGGACGATCCCACTTTCATGCAGCCAATCCGCGCTACGCTGTTCCAGGCCGGATGCGGCGGGCGCGAGTGGCAACTGGTCTGGAACCGCCCTGTGAAACGCCCAGGAGGCCGGGAATGAGTGCCCGGTTTTTCATGTCCGCCGGCGTGCTGGCCGTGCTTGCGATGTCGCTCTCGCCGACCATTGTCCATGCGCGGGATTGGGATGATCTGGTGCGTCAAGCGGCGGAGCGGAACGTGATCCCGCCAGCATGGGTGAGTGCCGTCCTCCATGCCGAAAGTGCCGGCGATCCACATGCGGTTTCCGGCGCCGGTGCAATGGGCCTGATGCAGCTTATGCCGGACACATGGAAGAATGCCCGGCGCACGCTCAATCTGGGGGCCGATCCTTTCGATCCGCACGACAATATCGTGGCAGGTGCGGCCTATCTGCGATGGCTGCACGACCGTTATGGCGATGCGGGATTTCTCGCCGCCTACAATGCCGGACCTGGTCGCTATGACGATCATCTGACGACTGGTCGGCCATTGCCTGCCGAGACGGTTTCCTACGTCGCATCTGTCGCCCGGCTGATCGATGACCCGTCGTTCAGCGTGCATTTTTCCGTCCCGTTTTCCATCGCTCCGGCACGTGACTGGACCTCCGCTTCGCTCTTCATTTCCGGCAGCGAAACTGCGTTTTCAGTATCGTCTCACGGCGTTTTTTCATCACGATCCAAGCAGGCGTTTTTCACTCCGTCCATGCTCTTCGCAGACCATGTCCGCAGCGTGCCCGGAGTGGGTTCGACGCAGGGGAAGTGAATCACGAAAACCCCGGAAAAGGACAGAAAAAGGGAGGGCTGGATAAAAGGCCGCACATCGCGGCTCGGTCGGGGTGGCGGTTTTCCGGCGTTTTTGAAGTCTTGTCGCGAGGTGCGTGGATTTTCCGCACTTCGCGTCGAGGTGTCATCTCTTTGATCCGACGCGATCTTTCGCGCGGTGCAGGGCAGTTTTCATGAACAGGGACGAGGAATTCCGGGTTCGGCCAGGGCGTATTCGCTCCACCCGCGCCCGGCAGGCGCGGCCCTTCGTGACGCAGGTGCTGGCGTCCGTGCAGCGGGCCGGTGGCCGGGTGTCCCGCGCGGGGAAAATCAGTGCTGGGCGTCGCTCCAGTTTCGGGCGTGGGAGGGCCGCCGCTCACGCCGCCAATCGCCTGCTGACCAGCCGCTCACGGGGCGTCGTCATCAAGGCCCGCGTCGTGAGGCATGCGCCGCGCGCCACACCGCTGGCAGCACACCTTCGCTATCTCCGCCGGGAGGGCGTGACGCGGGACGGCGAGGATGTGCGCCTGTTCGGGAAGGACAGCGACGATATCCGTGCCTCGGACTTCGCAGAACGCTGCGATGGGGACCGTCACCATTTCCGCTTTATCGTCTCTCCCGAGGATGCGCCGGAGATGTCGGACCTGCGGGCTTTTGCACGGGATCTGATGGGGCAGATGGAATCCGATCTCGGCACGAAACTCGACTGGGTCGCCGTCGATCACTGGAACACCGCGCACCCCCATTTGCACGTTATCGTCCGGGGCGTCGCGGAAGATGGCACCGACCTGGTGATCGCGCGCGATTATATCCGCGAAGGCATGCGTGCCCGTGCCCAGGATCTGGTGACGCTGGAACTCGGACCACGCACCGATCATGATATCCATCAGGCGGTCGAGCGGCAGGTGAACGCCGACCGCTGGACTCAATTGGACCGCCAGCTTCAGAGGGACGCGGGGCAGGATGGTGTCATCGATCTCGGACGCGCGCCGGGCGCAACGCCGGACGCCTTCGCGACGGTGAAACTGGGTCGCCTGCGCCGTCTGGAAACGATGGGGCTGGCGCACCAGATCGGGCCGGAGCGCTGGCGGATGGACGAGAGCGCGGAAGCGACGCTGCGGGAGATCAGCGAGCGCAACGACATCATCAAGCGTATCCACCGGGGCCTAGCGGAGCAGAAGATCGATCGTGCCGCGTCCTCCTGGGTAATGGCCGCCGAGAACATCACCGATTCCGTCATCGGTCGGCTGGTCGATCGCGGCCTCGACGATGAACTGCGCGGCACGGCCTATGCCGTGATTGATGGGATTGACGGACGCACCCATCATGTCCGCCTGCCAAACCTCGAAGCCGCTGGTGATGGGGCGGTCGGTTCCATCGTGGAATTGCGGCGTTTCACTGACAAAGGGGGACGTGACCGTGTCGCGCTGGCCGTGCGTTCGGACTTCCCGCTGGAACGGCAGGTGACGGCGGAGGGCGCGACCTGGCTCGATCGGCAAGCGACCGCGCGTGAGCCTCTTGCCCTCGCGTCTACGGGGTTCGGTGCCGAGGTCAAAGAGGCGATGAAAAAGCGGGCGGATCATCTGGTGGAGCAGGGGCTGGCCAGTCGTGACAGCGGCGGTATCCGTTATGCCCGGAACCTGATCGCCACCATGCGTCAGCGGGAATTGGACGCGCTGGGCCGGAGCCTCGCCGGGAAGTCGGGGATGCTGTGCCGGTGGAGCGGGGAGGGCGATCCCGTTACCGGTAACTATCGCCAGCGTTTCAATCTGGCGTCGGGCCGGTTTGCGATGATTGATGACGGGCTGGGATTTGAACTGGTGCCTTGGTCGCCGTCTCTGGAAAAACAGCGAGGGCGGGAGGTGTCGGGAATCATGCGTGGGGATGGGGGTATTGACTGGTCGTTCGCGCGCAAACGGGGGCTGGGTCTATGACCGAGAAGGGGGGAGAGCGGAAGGTCGGCTTATGGAATTATGAATGGGAAACCGGTCGTTTACCCAATCGAAAGACCTCGATTGCTCTTTCGACAATCACGATAGCATTCTCATTTATCGCAAATCTTTGCATCTAGCTTAATCCCGCTTTAACGACGCTCGCCAAACAATTCATAAACGGTTGCATCAGCACCAGAGATTTTTTATTATTGGGATTTTGCAGGCACATACATACAAGTTGGATGCTTTTATGCCAATTACTGTACTGCTTACTCTGAACAAAAGAAGCATGGTAAATAGGACGTTGTGGGCATATATATGAGTCACTGATCTAAACGAAGCGGAAATGAGAGTTGGAATGAACGTATTGACGGTTGAGTAATGATAAAAAAAGAGGCGTTATCATGAATTCCGGTAAAGTGAAATTTATAGTGAATTTGGAGAAAATCAAGGCAGGCCTTGGCGCAGCAGGCATGGCTGCCGTTGGATTTGAAACCTTAGCTCCGCGTATAGCGGGCATGGCGTGTGCTTCTATTTTAGCTGGACCTGTGGGAATTATCGGTACCGTGGCAGTTGCTATCGCCAGTGGAATCGCAGCTGCACATTTTACAGAAATCTCTGAAAAAGAAGCCAAGCTAGAATCAGAAGCGTTAAAAGCGAGCGTACAAGAAAATGCATCCAATTAATCAAGGCGCTTCATCATTAACAGAGGATCAAGTAGGTTTAATATTTTTTGCGTGTTCTATTGGATATTGCTTATTAATAGTGATATCCGATTCCATCGCCAAGAAAAAATTTGTAATATCTAAAAATCTTCTTCGACATTTGCTGGACGGGCTCACCTTTGCAACAGGAATAACTGTTGGGTTGGCTATCTTTTTTCATCAAATATTTTCTCTTGTAGCTAGTAATTTCGTATACATAACAGTTACGTCAGCAACCTGTACGTTTGGCCCTCTCATCAACCTTGCTGAACGATATGGATGGATAATTGAAGATTAATTTTTGACTTTCGGAATCGTCTTATAGAAGTATAGATGATAGAAATCACACAAATTTGACACAGAATGTTCTATTATTTCTTCAGACTTGGCTGATAAAATTGACCTCATGGCACAGGTATTTGATTGTTGGTAGATTTAGTCCGCTTTAACGAAAATAGAAGCATAATCGTTACGTCTCGATAGAGGGCGGTATCCGCCTCTCTATTCCTGCCTGATCAGTTCCAGACCCTCTTCATATGTCGTCACGGAAAACTCGGGAAAATGGTGTTTGAATTTGCTTGAGTCGAAGAAATTGTCCTGCTCGTAACGGGGCAGCAATTCCTTGATCTCCCGCACCTTTTTTGAAAAAATGCCTGCGATGATCAGTGGCCATTTTCCAATGACCGAATAACCGGGGGATCGATCGAAAATCCTGCTCGCCATGGTAACAAATGTCTTGTAGGTCGGCCGCTCGTCACAGCACGGCAGATGCCAGGTCTGCCCGAAAGCTCCCGGTGTATTGCCCAGCGTTGCCAGCGCGCGGCTCGCATCCGGCGTCCAGATAAGGGTTCGGCGGGTGTCGTCACGAACAGGCACCAGAGGCCTTTTACCTGCTTTCAGCCTGTCAATGATCAGGGCGTTGGTGAAGCTCTGGGTTTTTCCCGGGCCATAGAATTCCGGTGCGCGGGCGATCAGCACGGGAATGTCTCCGCGTGCCATTTCCTGTAGCACCATGGTGGCCATTGCGGCGCGCACCCGTCCTTTCCGGCCAACCGGGGCAAAGCGCGTTTCCTCTGTCTGGATCTGGCTGTTCTGCGAATACATATAGGTATTGTCGAAATAGGCAAAGCTGGCCCCCGCCATCCGGCAGCCCTGCAGGGCATTCCTCAGCATGACGGGAAACTGTTCCTCCCAGAGTTTGCTGTCAGGGGGCAGGCCGGCCGTAAAGTAGACGATCCGGCTGCCTTTCACTGCCTGTGTCGTCTGCCCTGCATCCAGCAGGTTCGCCGCGATGAGCGTATCGTCTTCGTTGACCTTGCGGGGATTGCGGCTCACAAGCCGTAACGCCCCCGTATGATGCTGATGCAATGTCCGCGCCAGTTCCGTGGCGATCTGACCATTTGCGCCCAGTATTGTCTGCATGTGAGGCTGCCTCCATGATGTCAGGTAGGTTTGCCCTTACACCGTTAACCTTGAAGTCAGATTTAATGTCAAACCACAGATTGACCTTCAACCGGGCTTGAACGTTACAGGATAGTGGTCAGAAACGCTGCCGCATGAGAAGGGCCAGCCATGAACCGTCATATCCTTCACGTTGTCACCAACACTGCTCATTTCGGCAATTCCGCGCATCCGACCGGATTATGGCTGTCGGAGCTGACGCATGCGTGGGACGTATTTGCCGCCAGCGGTCATGAACAACGCATTGTCAGCCCAAAAGGCGGCAGGGTTCCGCTTGATCCGCGTGCATTGAAATGGCCGATGCGCGATGCCTCCACCAAAGCCTGGCTGGCCGATCCGGCAAAAATGGCCCTGCTGTCGTCAACACCCACCCCCGCAGACATCAATCCGGGCGATTATGATGCGATCTACTTCACCGGCGGTCATGGTGTGATGTGGGATTTTCCCGGCAATGAGGGCCTTCAGGCCATCACCCGCGCGCTATGGGAAAAGGGCGGCGTTGTCTCCGCTGTCTGTCATGGATATTGCGGACTGCTGAACACCCGGCTTGCAGACGGTTCCTTTCTGGTCCGCGGTCGGAAAATCACCGGATTTTCATGGACCGAGGAGAGGCTGGCGGGTGTCGCGCGCGAAATCCCCTACAACGCAGAAGCGCAGATGAAGGCACGGGGCGCGATCTATGAAAAGGCGCTGCTTCCGTTCATGTCCCATGTCGTGACGGATGGACGGCTGGTGACGGGACAGAACCCCTTTTCCGCCAGGGCGACCGCAAGGAAAGTGGTGGCGCTTCTGGATGGGGCTTAACGGGAGGCCATCTTTTTACGGCGGCCAGGGCTTACCGACTGGCGGCGGTTCGTCTTATCCAGAAGGCGGATATCGTCCGACGTGACGTCGAGGGCTTCAGGCTGTTCCGCAAGCATGTTCGTCAGGACACGATGCGCATTGGCCGCACAGTCCATGTCGTCGGGGCGCGCCTGAATATCCTCGATCAGACGGAGCAGATGCACCCTGCTCTGGGCCAGGCGTGCCTGCAGCGCTTCGATATCCGCAATCTTGCGTGTCAGGGCATCCATCAATGTAGCATGGTCCCAGTGTTCCAGATCAGGAGGCAGCAGGGTGCGGATTTCATCCAGTGTAAACCCGGCCCGCTGCGCCGTTGTGATGAGACCCAGGATCATCACGGCCTGCTGCGGATAAGTCCGGTATCCGTTGGGCCGACGATCAACCGTTTTCAGCAGTCCAATGCGCTCATAGAACCGGATCCTTGACGGTGTCAGGCCACTTAGCCGTGCCAGTTCTCCAATCTTCATGATTTCTCCCCCCGGTCATGAAAACAGCTTGACCTTAAAGCTACCTTCAACGTTAGGCTCTGACCAGTATCCCGTTATTGATCGGCAAGGAGGCGTATCATGTCATTCGTCACGACATCTGATGGCGTAGAGATTTTCTACAAGGACTGGGGACCGAAGGATGCCCAGCCGATCGTCTTCCATCATGGCTGGCCGCTTAGCGCCGATGACTGGGACACGCAGATGCTGTTTTTCCTGGGCAAGGGGTTTCGCGTGATCGCGCATGACCGTCGCGGTCATGGTCGCTCGGCACAGGTGAGCGACGGGCATGACATGGATCATTATGCGGCGGACACATCGGCCGTTGTCGAACATCTCGATCTGAAAAACGCCATCCATGTCGGACATTCAACCGGCGGGGGCCAGGTTGCCCGCTATGTCGCGAAATATGGTCAGCCTCAGGGACGTGTTGCCAAGGCCGTGCTCATCAGTTCCGTGCCGCCCCTGATGGTCCAGACGGACCGCAGCCCTGAAGGCGCACCGATCGCAGTCCTGAACGGACTGCGTGCCGGGCTTGCGGCCAATCGCGCGCAGTTCTTTGTCGATGTGGCCAGCGGACCGTTCTACGGCTTCAACCGCCCGGGAGCAGAGGTTTCGGAAGGCACGATCCGCAACTGGTGGCGTCAGGGCATGATGGGCAGCGTCAAGGCCCATTACGAGGGTATCAGGGCATTTTCCGAAACGGATCAGACCGAGGATCTGAAGGCCATCACATTACCGGTGCTTGTGCTACAGGGCGATGATGATCAGGTCGTGCCTTACCAGAACGCGGCGATCCTTCAGGACAGGCTGCTTCAGGACAGCACGCTGAAAATCTATCCCGGCTATCCGCACGGCATGCACACGACACATGCAGACGTCATCAATGCAGATATCCTGGCGTTCATTACCGGATGATAATCGCATCATAACGATGTGACGTTTAGCGTCAGCAGGTGGCCGTCCTGGCCTCTCCACCTGCTGTTGTGCGTTCAGTTCCCACCATGTCGCCGCGCAGAAACCTGCCCGTTGATGTCGGCTTACGGTAACGTCGCTGAGGGACGGAATGTCTTGACATGGAGACGTATTCTGACGGCAGTTTCTGCTTCACGAACAGCGTATTCGCTTGACGGGGTAATGATCCATTTGTCCGTCTTCCGAAAGTAATGTGGCGTGTTCAGCTTGCGCCTGTGCCATCAGGAGATGATCAAAGGGATCACGATGATGCAGAGGCAAAGACATAAGGATCTGCAGGTGTTCGGGCCGTATTTGTAGTAGCGAGAAACATTCCGCAGGAATGGCTGCCAGAATATCGTTCATATCCGCGCCCAGTTTTCCGATACGGATTTTGACCGCAATCTCCCATAATGACACGATACTCACCAGAATATCGTGGACCGGATCTGCAATGATCTCCCGTGCATTCTCACCCAGCCGGTCAGAGTCCGAAAGCCACCACAGCAACGCATGCGTATCGAGCAGAACCTTCACAAGTCGCGTTCCATGCTCTCAAGAATGTCCGGTGGTGTCTCATCAAAATCTTCGCTCATTCTGATCCGTCCTCGAAGCGCTCCTGGCTGACGGCGGGGGCGATAGGAAGGAGCTGGTGGCCGCAGTTCAGCCACAACCTCATCATGAGACGTCACGAGAATCGTACTACCCTGTCTGACCTGGCGCAGATACGCTGTCAGGTTCCCCCGGAACTCCCGAACACCGACTTTCTGTAGGGATGCTGCGTTATCTGAAAGATGCTCGCTCATGGTCTCCTCCTTATGTGTCATCATATCATGTACACAAAAGGAGGAGGTAGAGAATTCCTGAGGCATACTCGATTTCAGAGATCAGTGGCTTCCGACAATGCCAGAGCGTCCTCTACATCCACCCCAAGGTATCGAACCGTACTATCCAGTTTTGAATGACCCAGCAGGATCTGCACCGCCCGGATATTGCCGGTTCGTTTGTAAATCATGGCAACCTTAGTCCGGCGGAGCGAATGCGTTCCATATTCCCCGGGGATAAGTCCTATCGCCTGAACCCATTGATCCAGAAGCCGGGCGTATTGCCTTGTGCTCAGGTGAGCTTTGGCGCTTAGGCGACTTGGAAAAACATACTCATTCAGGCCACCACCTCGATGCTCCAGCCACGCCCGCACGCTTTCCCGCGTTGTTTCTGTAATTTCGAATTGTACAGGTCGCCGGGTTTTCTGTTGGACGACCATGGCTCGGTGGCGCACCTGACCGCTGGTAACGACATCGCCGATACGAAGGCTGACAAGATCGCAGCCTCTGAGTTTGCTATCGAGAGCAAGATCAAACAAAGCTCTGTCTCTGACACGCTGTTCGCTCCCCAGCCAGAACCGAATTGCCCAGACGTGCTTTTCTTTGAGCGCCCGCTTGGCGCCAACTATTTTTCCTGCATTCCAGGGCACGGACGCCTTCAGCGTAGGCGATGGAAAACGCGTTTTCTTTTCCATGATACTTTCTCCTGATCAGCTGCACATGCAGCAATCAGAAGTCTGGAAAGGATATCGACGGATAACGAGAACTATTGCCGACCGTCCGTTTTCCGGAAACCCGAATGGCTCAGCTCATGTCCTACATGTAGGCGTCGGCTGCCTGTCGGCTTAACTCTTGAAGCAGACAGGCCCTTACTAAAGCGGCGTTGACGGCTTTACGCCTCATCCTTGCCATCCAAGCCCCGAATTGACAGGTTTGAAGACACAATCCGGCGGGGTGAATTACCATCAGGACTTAGCAGCATAGTGTTGGACTGCTTTGCAAATGCGCTCTAACAGAGGATCAAACCCAGAGAAATCAATCTTGTCTGCGTTAGCCTTAACGACTGATTTTGCGAAAGCCTCCTTGCTTAAATCTTTTGAGGGATCAATCTTGCTGGCGGTATTCAGTTTCTTGCCGTTAATTTTGTATTCACGCCACTCCTTTGGAAACATGTCTTCAATGCAAGTATTTTTTGAGCCATCTTCAGGAGTTTTCACGATATAGAGATTATCAATTACATTATAAAAGTCTTGGGTTGATTTTTTGTCGATCTCGGTTCCAAAATTCTTTTTAACAGTACTTGCTACCGCTGCGAGGCCATCATCGTTGTCAAGTACAATAATTACTGGATATTTCATCGGTTTATACGCAAACGGTTTATGTGTCCCTTTCGAGGGCTTAAGATTGCGCAGATAATCAAGCGGAATCGATTTTAAATCACCGGTGCCTCCACCTAAATCCATCACCTCATGAGCTAGGCCACCGTAATTGAAATACCTCACGGCGTGTTTGAAACCATCCTTTCCATGCGCGCCGAGCATTGGTTGAAATTTGACACGACTTTTGACAGCTTCGCGCAAGTAGACAGGATCGGTCTTGCCTTCGGTGACAATCAAGGGCTCATTTAGAACTATACAGTACTTGTAAAAAAGAAAACGACGGAAAAGCTTGCGGATCGCACGTGGGTTCTGCCGCTGCTCAGAGACTTCCCTGCGCTCTGCACTTTGAGTGACTGCGTAAATGTGTCCAAGAATGCCTTGAAGCGGGTTGAGATTGCTGGTGACTTCCGGCTTCGGCTCTTCGTCCGCATCATCTGGTTTGATAACAGCTTTGTAATATTGACCCGTCTGAAACAGCGTGTCGCACATAGCGCGAGCGCGACGGTAATAGTCGCTGCGAATGTTGACTTTCTCGTTGACCACCAAACCTGTGACTATTTGCCTGCTGCCGCGAAAATTCATTCGGGTTTTAGCATTGTTAATTGCAAACCCCGACGTGACGATTTTACGCGTGAGTTCGTCGCTGAGGTGCCACACTGAAGGATCGCTCTCGTCGACTTGGGCTAGGCCCGCTGGGAAATCTTTCTGGCTGGTGGAGAACGTAATGTCGTCTGCATAGCGCGTATAGGTTACGCCATGTTTCTTGGCCAACCGAACAAGGCGCATATCTAGAATCTGAGCTATCAGCTCCGAGATAACAGGCGAACATGGGCTTCCCTGTGGCAGGGCGGTTCCGTCACATGCAATCTGCGCTATTGTCGTCGCCACCTCCGGATGGAGATCAAACGCCTTATCCTTAAGGAAAAATCCTCGCACTCGCCCGAAATTAAATGATGGGAAGAAATCTTCCAAATCTAAGTTAAGCACCCATCGCCGTCTTTTATGGCGTGAAGCGTTTTCGGTGATTGAGCGATCCTGACGAAATCCGAAAGAAATTGGCTTTGCATCACGTGCTCTATCAATCTCTGCAAGACATTGATAGAGCACGTGAGAAAGGTGCGACTGTAGATTCTTGAGCTTGGGAGCAGGAGCTTTAATCGTCCGCTTCCCACCAGATTTCTTATCTATATCAAACGTCGCATACTTGTCGGCGGTTGGCGTTTTGTAAACGATCGCAGTCATGCTCTTAGGCTTATACCCCAAGATCAGAGCGAGCTCCTTTCTAGAGGTGGCAGATTTTAATTTGGCTAAATGAGACACATCCACTCTCAAATAAAAAAGCTTACAGGCACTCCTACGCGAACAATGGGCGATCTGATTAAAACAGACAAACCGCAATAAGTATCAGGGAAGCACAAGAGCTCTCCTAACATTGGTACATATGTCTCGAAGCCGGACAACAATTCTGCCTGTAAGCCTGTGTCTATTTTATGCCTCCGGAGGGGAGATTGGCAATATCCAAAAACATGTGAGGTCATCATGGGCTAGCAACAACAGGTTTCACCGTAATCGTAATCACGCCAGGAATGGGTGCCTTAAGGCTACGTCCGGTCCCAGCAGCCAAAAAAAACGATCGAATGACTGAGATGTAGGCGGAAGCGGACCTGCTGTTTCCACCTTTGTAGCAGGCCTCGCAGTCGAGAACATCTCTTACGGTTAGCTGACCTGACCGCGTGACAACACAGGCGCTCACCTGTCTGTCTCCAACGGGGCGCAATAAGGCGCCACCGCTGGACAGATGAAACCTCGTTACCTCATCAGGATCAGCCAGCAAGTCCCACCACGTAATCACGGTAAGTGCGCAGCGGGCGGTCCAACAGCTTCGTCAGACGTTCGACGTCGCCTGCCTCGGGAATCATACCGTCGCTGACATAACGCTCGGCCATCAGGCGCATCTCATAGGCCATCCATTTCGGCATGAGCGTTCCCATGTTCGTCTCAAACCCGCTCGGCTCGTCGCCGCCATAGGCGATTGGACGGCCCAGCACTTCAGTCCAGATTGCGGCAAGGTCAGCGCCCGTCAGCGTATCGGGACCGACGATATTGATGGTCTCAATCGGTAATTTCCCCGGCGCGGTGTCGCGACGGATCAGTTCGATCGCGGCGACTTCTGCGATGTCGCGCGCGTCCACCATGGCGACACCCTTTGCACCGATCGGCATCGGGTAGATGCCATGGTTTAGGATCACGTCCCTGATCATGACCTCGTTGTCGATGAAGTAGGTCGGACGCAGGATCGTAGCGCTGAACCCCATGGCTTCGAGCATCCGCTCGGCGCCGTACTTCACCGCAAAGTGCGGGACGTTGACGGCACGGTCGGCATCGAACACTGACAGGTAGACGACCCGCTCCACTCCAGATTCACGGGCGACGTTCAGCGTGATAAGCGCCTGAGTGAATTCGTCGCCTGTCACCGCGTTCAATAAGAACAGCGTGCGCACCCCAATGAAGGCGCTGCGCAGTGCGTCAAGATCAAGAAGGTCGCCCTTCACCACCTCGACATTTCCATTGATATTGGCCTTGGCTGGATCTCGGGTCAGAACGCGAACGTTGGCGCCGCGCTTGGTGAGTTGCTCGACGACGTTGCGGCCGACGCGGCCGGTGGCACCGGTGACAAGAATGGTCATTGATTTGCTCTCCTGGTTAAGCCTTCTGGCTGAGACCAAGATCAGCGATCCACATCCGCGCCAATAGTCGGTATATTTAAACAGTCTGTCTCATGGGGGGAACACATGGATCTTCTGGCGCTCGCTGACTTCACTCTTGTTGCCAAACACCGTGGGTTCGGTCGCGCCTCCCGCGCCGCCGGTCGCCCCAAGGCCACGCTGTCCCGTCGCGTCACGGAACTGGAAGAGGCCTTGAACCTGCGCCTGTTTGAACGCGGCGGTCGCATGATCAAACTCACTGATGAGGGGCGCAGGCTGTTCGAGAGAGCGCATGCCCTGCTCAGTGAACTCGATGACACGGCGAAGATGATCGCGTCAGGCAGTGAGACGCCACGGGGTCGCCTGCGCATCAGCGCCCCCCTTCTGTTCTCGCAAATAGCGATGGGCAAACTTGCGGCGGAGTTCGCCTTGAAATACCCGGAGGTTCAACTGGAGGTGACGACTGATGATCGAGAGGTCGATATGATCGAAGAGGGCTATGACCTCGTGATCCGGGTTAATCCCAAGGTCGACGCTGGCCTGATTGGCCGCGTCTTCCTACGCGACCGGCTCGTTGTGGTGGCGAGCCCCCAACTTGACAGGCCCTTGGACGGTCAGAGTGTTCGCGCTGTTCTGCGTGGTTCGGGTGACGAGAAGAGATGGACGGTGGAAAGCGGTGGCGTGCAATCGGACATCGCCTTCGACCCGATCCTTCGGCTCTCCTCGACTATGATGGTCCGGGATGCGGTAATGACCGGCGTCGGTGCCGCGGTGCTTCCCTATTCCCTGGTCTGCCGCGATTTGGCAGCCAGAAGACTTGTCTCCTGGGGGGATGTCGATCTGCCGCCGACGGCGCTATGGACGCTCTATCCATCACGACGATTGCTCAGCGTTCGCGTATCGTCGTTTTTAGATCTTTTGCGGCAAACCTTTCCAAAGGGCACACCGGAAGAACTGGCTGCCTTCATACCCATCTGAAGTTCGGTCCTGATCTTCTAAGGGGGTTGATCGTGTCTGAGTTGAACGGCTCCAGGATTAGAGGAAATGTCCGCCTCTTAAGTTTTGAGGTCGAAAATCCGGCAGGTAGTCACACAACCGGCTAGGTGTTTAGTCCCGTGGTTTGATGGGTTGGATTGAGGATGAATCTTTCTGGCTCTGAAGTCCATATTTTGCAGACATATTCGTAAGGTATGAGGCCACTCAGCGTCTTGAGCCTTCGCCCGAAATTATAGGCTGCCATGAAGTCGTTGAGGTGTGTCCTCAACTGCTCATGACTGTCGTGATGGAAGCGTTTGACGGTTGCTTCCTTGATCGTCCGGTTCATCCGCTCAACCTGACCGTTCGTCCAGGGATGATTGGGTTTCGTCAGACGATGTTCGATCCCGTGGGCTTCGCAGATCATGTCGAAGCGCATGGAACGCGACCAGGCTGTATTTCGATTGCGAGGCTGCTCAGCGAACCGGATCCCATTGTCGGTCAGGATGGTATGGATCCGGTAAGGGCTGATGCTCAGGAGATGTTCGAGGAATTCCCAGACTGTCTTCCGATCGGCTTTTTCGACCAGTTGTGTGACAGCGAATTTGCTTGTCCGGTCGATGGCAACGAAGAGATACTGCTTACCTTCAGCGATCTGGACTTTCCGCTATGTTGAGATGAAAGAACCCGATCGGGTAGAGTTTGAAGCGCTGTCGTTTTGGCTTGTCTCCCTCGATGTCCGGCAGCCGGGATATCTCGTGACGCTGAAGGCAGCGATGCAGGGCTGAACGTGTCAGATGAGAAATGCTGGCCTGCAGGGCGTAAAGGCAGTCATCCAGCGGAAGCAAAGTATGTCGACGAAAAGCGACTGCCGTGGCTTCTTCGGTTTCTGTCAGGCTGGTTGAGCGAAGCTTTCTGGGGCCCGTCTTCTGATCTTCGACAGTCTGACGCTTTCGCCACTTTGCAACTGTTTTCGGGTTGATCCCGAATTCCTCGCTCAGCGCCGCGAGCGAAGCCTGCGATCGCTGTATTGCTGCTCGCACGGCGTGCGTGGTCGTGGCGCTGCCATGACGTATCTGTCCCATAATGCTTCCTTCCACTCTCGTGAAAATACCACACCATCAAACCCCGTGACTAAACACTTCCGGCCGCTTCACTCTCATGGTGCAGCCTGGTGTGTTCCGTTCCGAAGCCCGCGACGTCGGCAACCAGATACTGACGAGCAAGGGGAGTAGTGATTACGTTGGTGTCCCATACGGTCCCAAGGCCAGACTCATCCTCATTTACCTGCAGAGCGAAGGCCTCAAGAGCCGCGTTGTCTCCCTGGGTGCTACCCAAACGGCCTTCATGCGTAGCCTCGGCCTTTCCATCACAGGCGGCGTTCGCGGCTCCATCAATGCCGTCAAGAAACAGACCCTGCGTCTGACCCGCTGCCAGTTCGTCTTGCAATTCACCTCGGTTGGGGCCAATGGCGAAGAGCATACCCAGTTGACCGATGCACGCATTACCGATGGACTGGACTTCTGGAAATCCAGTTCGGGCGAGTGGAACGGCGTGGTCGAGCTGAACCAGAAATTCCACGAGAATCTTCTTGAGCATGCTGTCCCCTTGGACAAGCGTGGCATCGCGCATCTGGTTGGCAACAGCCTTGGTCTCGACCTCTATACATTCTTTGCCTACCGTCTGCCGAAGCTGAATAAGCCGCTCGAACTGAGTTGGTCGCAGTTGCAGGGGCAGGTGGGGGCTGAAATGAAGCAGCATCGCCAGCTGGGTGCGCGTATCCGTGAAATCCTCCCGGACGTCATGGCCGCCTATCCCGAGGCGAATGTCGAAGTGACGCAGCGCGGTCTGCTCCTTCGTCCGTCTCCCTGCGTCGTGCCCCGCACCCAGGTCCGCGGCGTGACCGTGCGTAATGGCAAAATCCTCACATAAACGTTCGCAATCAGCCCAGATTGATTCCATGCTGAATCGGTGACGCCACCCACAATGGTCATGTTCTTTATGGCATAGTGCTCACATGGTTTTTCATGTCCGCCACATGTCCAGCTGCCATCAGGGACCAGGTCCGGCGAGGCTTTCATCGAGATGACTTTTCTTCTGTTCCATCTCTGTACTCCATGTACAGAGCCAGGTAAGACGTCACTGATTCAGCGTGATTTTTGAATTTCTTCATTCATCTTGTGGTGAGGGGGATGGTATGAAGCAGGCCGGTTTCTTTGATGTTGAAGAGTGGCTTGCTCGGCTGCGTGGACTTGGTGACCAGAAATCACAGACGGGATTGTTCATCCGGACCGTCGATCTGGCGCGAGCCACTATGAGAATCGGGCTGGTCAATATCGTTTATAATATGCGTCACTTCCTCCTCCTGGAATGAATCAGCCTCGCTGCGTAACAATCCAGCGGATAAGAGCTCCCGATCTGCTCAAAACGCGGAGCGGATGCTATAGTTCTTCGATCCCTCCAGTTGGAGGCCGAGACTCTTTTCTATCTCCATCACCGTCGTGGCAGCTGGGTGTCGGCGTTATGCGGATTGAGCGCGGGGATCCCGCCCAAGAAAGCGTTCTGCAAAACTGGCTGGAGAACTACGTTCTACCCGAATTTTCCAACCGGATACTTCCCGTCGATCTGGCAGTCGGCCGCCGCTGCGCTCACCTGAATGTTTCAGATCAGTGTCCGGAGCGCGATACCCTCATCGCCGCGACCGGACTGGTGCATGGCATGACGGTCGTGACACAGAACACGGAAGATTTCAGGTATTCCGGAGTGACAGTTCTCGGTCCATGAGAAGCATAGTATGGCCGATTGTAAAGGCGCCTTTAGCTCGTGAGAAGGACGCACCATCTGTTTGGTCCGCTGCCCGTACAGGTCGCTCTGCTGACTAAGTCTGGATCAGATTTCTACAAGAATATCATTGGCTCTTGAGCCTCGCTCACTTGTCCTATGGAATCATTGTATGGCGCGGAAAACTAGGCGCAATGTCCAGAACTTCAACTCGCAATGCTGCACCGGCTTTTTCGGGTAAACTCATCCCATAATCGGTCTCATCGCCGTTCCAGATGCGCACGACATGCCATGCGCCCTGTGCATCGTATGTGCCTTCCTCGACACGCACGACTTCATGGATGCCGCCATCATGGTTTCGGGAAAGGAAGTTGATGCGCGCACCAGTTCCGGCGACAAGAAAGTGTGTGGCGTCAAGACGAGCGACAAGGGCGCGACCTATTTCCTGACCGTCTGACGGTGCCTCTGCTGGATCCGGCAGTCCCCATGAGGCGCCGAAAGCGGCGCGGACTATCCAGCTTCCGAATATATGGGTCGGGGAGGGTCGCCCTCTTTCTTCAAGCAAAGCCGCTACAGTGTTGTTGCTGGCAGCCGTGACGAGCGTTGGTATCAGTGGGGCGAGCAGGGTATTATCAAGGCCGTGGGCTGAAATTGCGTCGTCATGATCCGGATCGTCCACACCAAAAACGGAAGCACCGATGCCGCCGCGCGCCATGAGGTCGTAGGTCCAGCGGGCATTGGGAACCGTAATGCCGCTTTCCGACAGCCAGGGCGCGTTGTCCTCTCGTTGATAGGGGAGTACGCCCTCATGGAATTGTTCGAGATTGTTGGTGTAACTGTCTGTGCCGATAATACTGATGGCAGGGCTCTGGCTTTTCCAGACGTGCAGCATGTTATACGTCGCGCCGCCGCTCGGGAAGTCGGTGCCAGGATCTTTCAAGCCGCGATAATGCAGCCAAGCGTTGACATAAAGCGGAAGCGGATAGACTGCACGACCAGCTTCGGCGACCTGATTAATGTAGTGAGATACCGCCCAGGCACTGAAGATTTCAGCCGCCTGTGAGCCAAAAACCTCGCTCCAGTTACCGTGACGTGGTTGGCCTGTAGCGTTCAGGACGTCAGTGGGAACAGGGGCGTTGAATGCGCGGTCGGCAGTGACGGTGTGATCGCGGACCGTGCCAAGCAGCCCCGGCTCATTTTCTACCTGCACCATGATGACCGTATGTCTCTCGGCGTCATGTTCTTGGAGATGGGTCATTAAAGCTTTGAAGGCAGCTTTATCGCGGGTGAGTGTCTGCTCCCCGAAAGGTGACATCCCGTCCAAGGGAAGGTGATCGGCGTTTTCAAGGCGCGGATAAGTCTGCGGATTTCGCTTTATCCAGAGCGGGACGTAATGTCCGGCACCATTCTTCCATGTACCGAACCACAATAATATCAGCCGGACATGACGAGCGCGCGCGCCGTCGATCAACTGGTCCATCGTGGAGAAGTCGAAATGACCGGGAGACGGCTCAAAAGTCTCCCAGTAAACGGGGGCCTGTACCGTATTGACGTGTAAACGAGCTGCTGTGTCCCAGAATGCCGGAAGGGTTGAGGGAAACGCGCTGGAATTGTGCATCTGTGCGGCAAGAACGAAAAAAGGCTTCCCGTCTACCTCCAGATGAAAATGACCGTCCTTTCCGACAAGACGCGGCATATCATCGGCAGTGGCCCTATGAGTGGATACCACGAGCACAAGGGCCGTTAATGCGGTTCGCAGTAAGAGCTGTGGTGTACGTAATGAAGGAAGGTTTGGTTGGGTACGGCGCATGTCTGTTAGACCGGATGGCTGTCGGCAGCGGTCGCGATGATGCATGCTACCGGGTTCTCAATGGATATTTTCGTCTATCGTATACTTAAAATTTCCGTATTAGAAACGTTTTTTCCGGATATGCGCTTCTCCATCCTGTTGAGTTTTCGGGCAAGAAAAAGAGTGAGGAGGGCTAGGGCAAGAGCGCACAGACACAGAATACCGAATAAGTTCTCGTAGTGCTGGCTTTGGGCGGCCTGAGACATCGCTGTGCTACTAGCCTTGCTGGCGATTTCGCTCCCCAGATACATACCTGCCCCCACGGTGAGGTAATATGCGCCAACCATGATGCCATTCAGGCTGGCCGGAGCGTATTTGGCGACGACAGCAAGTCCCAAGCCGCCAATCAGGACTTCTGCCATGGCAAGCGCGAGATAGCCGCCCGCCATAAACCATGCACTGGTCAGGTTTCCTCCGGCCAGATGTGTGCCGCCCCACCAGATAAAAAAGGCTACTACGACAAATCCGAACCCGATGGCGAATTTGGTGGGCAAGGAGACGTCGCGGTTCCGACGGCTCAAGACGTTATAAATTCTGGCCATTGGCGAACTAAGGAGAATGATGAAAAGTGGATCCAATGCCTGAAATTGTGCAGCAGAAAAAGTGACAATCCGATGCCCTAAAATACGGAAAGTCCCGTCTACATTGGTCAGGGCGAACAGGGTGAGAGACGTCTGCATCTGCTGGTAGAAACAGTAAAAGGCAATGCTTTGAATCAACATGATGCCCAAAGTGACCAATTTTACTTTTTCGGACGGGGTTGCACGACGATAAAGAGTAGCCCAGAGAATGCAGACTACTGTGAGGCAGCTGAATACTGCTAATCGTGCAACTGATGCACTATACAAAATAAACGTCACCGACAGTATACATAGGATAACAGATCCCGCTCCGAACGCAGTCGCCCGCTTCGGGGAAAGGGAGTGCCTGGTGAGTATCCCAAGATCGCGCAGCGTGCCGGTTTGCGTCAGGAGGATAAACAAGGCGCATGCTGGTCCAGCCACGCACAGAGAAAAGGCTAGCAGTGGATCAAACGTGTTTCTCACCCATGGAATAAGAAACATGGACAGGGCAGATCCCACGTTGGCCGCCATATAATAGAGTGTAAAAGCTGAATCTCTCTTCAGCGGATATCTTTCGTAAAGGCGGCGCACCAGCTGGGCGGCATTGGGTTTGAAGAGTCCGTTTCCAGTCGCGACTAATGCCAGAGCAAGTTCGAAAAAAGACCGCGACGTCACGGTGCATGCAAGTAGCGCGTATCCGGCACTTAATAAAAGTGTGCCAAAGATGGCTGTCCAACGTGGCCCGTATAAGCAGTCACCAATCCATCCACCCAGAAGAGGGGTTGCGTAGGTCATTGCGGCGAACGCACCGACCATGAGATCTGCTCTGTGATCGGTTATGCCAAGTTGCTGAACCATGAACAGGAGCAGAATAGCATCTACACCATAGAACCCGGCCCGTTCTGCTGCTTCTGCGACCAAAACGGTAGCAAAGGAGGAGCGTCGTTCTTGAGGTGAGAGCGTATTTGAACCCATGACAACACCAAGTTTGTTATTTAGTATACGATTATAGAAAGATATCCGTTCTGGAAAGAAAACAATATGAAGGAATGATGGCGTAGGCTGTATTGTTTGCTAATAATTGTATACGATATATAAAACAGGATTACCCCATTCAGCGGTAGGTAGGGAGATAGCCATGATCGTCAAAATGAAACGGCGCTTCCTGCTGGCTAGTGCGGCTGCGGGAAGTGTGAATGCCATTGTGCCAGGGGGGCGGCAGAGTGCTTATGCGGCGCGGCTTCAGGGTGGCTTTGAAGCAGATGTCACGCCAGTACCGCTTTCGAATGTAAGGCTTTTACCCTCTCCGTGGCTGGACGCTGTTGAACGTAACAGGGTCTATCTTCTCAGTCTGAAAGCGGACCGCCTTCTTCACAATTTCCGCAAACAGGCTGGGCTCCTGCCGAAGGGCGCTCTGTATGGCGGTTGGGAAAGCGACACGATCGCCGGGCATACATTGGGTCATTACCTGTCTGCTCTGGCTTTGATGTATGCTCAGACGGGTGAAATCGCGTGCAGGGCGCGGGTCGTATATATCGTGCAGGAACTGGCTGTCGTTCAGGGGCAGTGGAGCGATGGCTATATCGCTGGCTTTACACGCAAAGAAAAAGACGGAGCGATGGTCGATGGCAAAAGAATATTTGCCGAGATTGAGGCAGGCGATATCCGTTCGTCCGGGTTCGATCTGAACGGAGCGTGGTCACCACTTTATAATCTCCATAAAACCTTTGCAGGTTTGTTTGATGCGCACATTCATTGTCAGTGTCATCAGGCTTTGGAAGTCGCAGTCGGGCTGGGAGAGTTCCTGGAGACCTTTTTCGGTAAGCTGACTGATGCTCAGGTGCAAAAGGTTCTGACCTGTGAATATGGCGGCCTGAACGAAAGTTTTGCGGAACTGGCGTCCCGGACAGGGGATGAGAAATGGCTGCATCTGGCCCGTCGGATTTATGATCGGCCCGTTTTGGATCCTTTGATGGAGGAACATGACGATCTGGCGAACCGTCATGCCAACACACAGATTCCAAAGCTTATTGGCTTGGGGCGTATTGCTGAAGTCAGTCAGGATAGGCGCTGGATGACTGGTCCGGAGTTTTTCTGGAAAGCTGTCACGCAGCATCATAGCTATGTGATCGGCGGCAACGCTGATCGGGAATATTTCTCCGAACCTGATACGATCGCACAGCATATTACCGAGCAGACCTGCGAGCATTGTAATACCTACAACATGCTCAAGCTTACCCGTCAGCATTATGCATCGAACCCGCAGGCTGCACTGTTCGATTATTACGAGCGGGCGCATCTGAACCATATTCTGGCGGCTCATGACCCGCAGACCGGCATGTTCACGTATATGACGCCCACGATTACGGCAGGTGTGCGGGAGTGGTCCACTCCGACGGAGAGCTTTTGGTGCTGTGTCGGCACGGGGATGGAAAGCCATGCCAAGCACGGGGATTCCATCTGGTGGCAAGGGAAAGAAACGCTCTTCGTCAATCTGTATATCCCGTCGCGGATGGTCTGGGCCCGCAAGGATGTTTCGTGGAGGATGGAAACCGGATATCCGCACGACGGGCGTGTCAGTCTTTTGGTGGAAGATCTGAAGTCCCCCATAGCTTTCAGGCTGGCACTGCGTGTGCCAGGCTGGGTCAGGGAGCCGATCCGTGTGGCCGTGAATGGCCAGGATGTGCCAGTGACTTCTTCTGATGGGTATATCGTTCTCGATCGGAAATGGCGTGTGGGAGATCACGTCGTGCTGGATCTTCCCATGACAGTGCGGACGGAAAGTCCGGTTGATGAACCGAAACTCGTGACGCTTCTGCGCGGGCCACTGGTGCTGGCGGCTGATCTGGCTCCGGCGGAAGGTGTGTATGATGCGGTAGACCCTGCCGTTGTTACTGACGATTTGACGCAGGATCTTGTTCCGGTGGAAGGTCAGGCCTCCGTTTTTCGCACGATACAGTCAGGGCGGCCGTCTCAGCTTGAGTTCAGGCCTTTTTACGCTCAGTACAGGCGACGGAGTGCCTTGTATCTCCGTTGTTTTTCAGAGGCGGAGTGGACACAGGAAGAAGCGTCTTATCGCAAGGAGCAGCAGCGTCAGAAGGACATCGCTGCACGAACGATCGATGTGATTCATCTGGGGGAAATGCAGCAGGAGCATGACCATGCTCTCCGTGCAGAAAATTCCTGGCCCCTGGTCTATCGTGGACGAAACGGGAGGGATCTGCGTTCTGGCGGGTTTATTGAATGCACCATGAAAACCAGACCGGGACCACTGGCCCTGAAGGTGACTGTGTGGAGTGCGGACATTACCCGCACGCGTGGTGCCCGGCTTCTGGTAAACGGCAGGGCGCTTCCCGATGTGAAATGGCCTGCTGACAAGCCTGCACAGTTCGTGGACGTGGAGGCCCTGATCCCGGAAGCCTGGGTACGTGGCAGGAAGATCTTCACTCTGAGGATTGAGCCCGGTAGTGGCCGGACAAGCGGACCGTTCTTTGACGTCCGTGTGCTGTCTGTCAGGTCCTGAGCGTTATGCGCGAACGGGCAGGTGTGTGGCTGACGGAAGTGTCCTGAGGCCACAGGCAGCGGCCCAGTGATGGATGAGGAGTGCGAACAGGATCGTGACGATATCATCGTATCCATGGCCCAGGTGTGAAGTGCCTTCGAAAGGGCCAAGCCACGACAGGACGAGCAGTCCCAGAAAATAGACTGGCATCCAGAAGCTGCACCGGAGGTTCTGTTTCCAGTCATCGCGAGAAAGACTTCGCCAAGCCGCAGTCATGAAAATGGCAGTCAGGGCGAGCAATGTTGGCATTAGCCAGCTCAAGGTGTGCCAGCCCGTCCAGAGAACAATCAACGATGCGATGGCGAAGGCCAGTGGGGAGAGAATTTCAAAGCATGGTGTGCGGAAAGGGCGGGACAGTTTAGGCTGGGAACGACGCAACGCCGCGGCAGAAGGTGGGGCCATGGCATAGCTGAGCATCAGCGCAGACGAGACGACCCCGATCAGGGCCTGCCATGAAGGAAATGGTAATGTCCAGAAAAGGGCCAGTCCGAAGGTCAGCAGCAGGGCCTTGTCCGGTACGCCGCGTTTCGTGTCGACTTTCTGGAAAACGGGAAAGAACGTGCCGCTTCTGGACCAGGCATAAATCACGCGGGCCGTGGACGACATATAGATATTGCCAGTCCCGGTGGGAGAAAGAATGGCATCTGTCACAACCAGAATAGCTAGAAAGCCCAGCCCGAGCTGTACGGCGATATCATGAAAGGGAAGAGCCATGCGCGTTGAGAGACCGCTCCAGCCTGTCGCGAGCAGGGTGCTGGGTAGCGCGCCGATAAAGGCGGTCTGTAGCAAGAGATAGACCAGCATGGCTAAGATTATGGAGGCCATGAGTGCGATAGGAATGGTTCGCTGAGGATTGCGGACCTCACCTGCTACGGACAGAATGGGTGTGAGTCCCAGATAAGCGAATACGACCCCACCGGCGGAGATGGCCGTTTCTACGCCTTGAAATCCATGCGGCGCAAATCCATGCAGGCTGAAATTGTCCATGCGCAGATGAGCCAGCAGCAGCACGATGACCAGTGTCGGAACCAGAAACTTGAAAACGGTGACGATGTTGTTGATCAGGGCAAAGCTGCCGATGCCGCGCCGGTTAATCGCATAAAGCACCACCATGACCGCGAATTGCACGAGCCATCCTGCCAGCGTGGGATCGCCATTGGCGTTGCGGGTTAGTCCGCCTGTCCAGGCATCGGCATATTGTCTGGCCGCGACGATCTCGATGGAAATCAGGCTGGAAAAGGCGATGGTGGTCATCGCTCCGGTCAGGAATGCGGCTGTTGATCCATGTGCCTGCTCTGGATAACGAACCACACTTCCCGCCAGAGGCAGGGCGGCGCCAAGCTCACAGTAAACCAGCCCGATCAGCAGGACGGCCACGCCTCCGATAAGCCAGGACAGAATACTGGCAGGACCGGCCATATCAGCCACATGGGCTGCTGCGAACAGCCAGCCAGAACCGAAGATGGACCCGAAGCCGATCATGGTCAGGTCGAAAAGGCCAAGGCGCTGTCGGAAATAGCCTGATTCCTCGTGGGGCATGAAACACTCCTGTTATCCGGGCTGCTTGAGCTGACGTCTGTTCCGGGTTTTACGGGGAGACGCTTCTGCGAAGGCCTGCGGGAAGGAGTTCGTCCGGCAGGTCCTGATAGCAGGCCGGGCGAAGGAAGCGTTCCATGGCTGCGGTGCCGACAGAGGTGCTGCGCGGGTCCGTTGTAGCCGGGAAGGGACCGCCATGCACCATGGCAGCACAGACTTCCACACCGGTGGGCCATGCATTGGCCAGGATACGACCAACCTTGCGCTCCAGCAGAGGCATGAGCGCCCGGGCCATGGGGATGTCAGCGTCTTCCAGATGCAGAGTGGCGGTGAGCTGCCCTTCAAGTCCGCTGGTTAGGGCTTGCAGGGTCTTTAAGTCCGGACAAGACACGATCAGGGAGCAGGAGCCGAAAATCTCATGCTGCATGAAGGGGTCTTTCATGAAGCTTTCGGCCTCGGTGGTGAAGACGGCGGCCTGACAGCCAGACGCATCTCCTTTCGGTCCACGTCCCAGCAGTGTTACGCCTGTGCGTTCGGCCAGAGCTTTCACGCCTGCGTCGTAAGCTGCGTGAATGCCGCCTGTCAGCATGGTGGCGGCCGGTGCGGTTTCAAGCGCTTTGCGTGTGCTGTCCTGAAACCGGTCCAGAGCCGGGCCAGCCAGGGCCAGGATCAGTCCTGGATTGGTGCAGAACTGACCCGCGCCCATGGTCAGGGAGCCAACAAAGGCGGACCCGAGTTTTTCGGCTGTGTTTTCCAGGGCGTTCGGCAGCAGATAGACAGGGTTGATGCTGCTCATTTCTGCATAGACGGGTACAGGAACAGGACGGACGGCTGCAATCTGGCTGAGCGCCAGACCGCCTGTGCGAGAACCCGTATACCCCACAGCCATAATGGCCGGATGGCGGACTAATGCAGCCCCGAGGTCATGATCCGGACCACCAAGAAGCGAGAATGTTCCGTCCGGCAGGTTGTTCTTTTTTACGGCGGCCTGAATGGCACGACCGACCAGTTCGCTGGTGCCGGGATGCGCCGGATGCGCCTTGACCACTACAGGACATCCCGCAGCGAAGGCGGAGGCTGTATCCCCTCCCGCTACTGAGAACGCCAAAGGGAAATTACTGGCTCCGAAGACGGCAACCGGGCCGACCCCGATACGGATCTGACGCAGGTCGGCCCTTGGCATCGGGGTGCGATCCGGCAGGGCTGGGTCAATCCGGATATCGAAGCAACGTCCGGCGCGCAGTTCCTGTGCGAACATGCGGAGCTGACCCATGGTGCGCCCTCGTTCGCCGGTCAGGCGGCCTAGTGGTAGCCCGGTTTCAGCATGGGCACGATCCAGCAGAGGCTGGCCAAGGGCTTCGATTGCGTCCGCGACGTCCTCCAGGAACTGTGCACGAGTATCGGGGGAAAGGGCACGGAACGTATCAAACGCGGCTTCTGCCAGTTGGCAGGCGCTGTTGACGTCCTCGGGTGTTGCGCAGGAAAAGGCGGTTTCCAAAGCATCACCCGTCGTTGCATTGACGGCATGAAATGTCCGGGGACGGAGAACTGTGTTCTGACCAATCAGAAGGGCGCCTGTCAGGGTCATGAGGAGTCCTTTTTATTTCGTGAAAACAGGGGAGACAGGCTGAACCTGTCCGGATTGAATGCTGTCGGCAAAGGCGTGCCATGCAGGAGATGCGCGGTTATGAGCTCTGCCGTGATGGGAGCGAGGGTGAGCCCCAGGTGGTTGTGTCCGTAGGCTGCAACGACGCGAGGTGTATGACGGAGAGTCCCGAGAGCCGGAAGATAGTCCGGCAATGTCGGCCGTGAACCATGCCAGCGACTGAAAGCGGATGCGACGGGAAGGCCAAGCTCCCGGACATGGGCTTCCAGCCGGTCCCATTTGCGCGGGTCCGGGCTGGAAGCATCCCGTGTGAATTCGACAAAAGATGTTGCGCGCAGCCGTGGTCCAAAACGGGTGACGACAACGGCTCGATCTTCAAAGACCACGTTGGGGAGCGTCCAGCCGCCACCATGGTCCCATTCCACGTGATAACCACGCTCCGCGATGAGGGGGGCTGTGACCTGCGGGAGGAGGTCCCCTGAACGGACGCCGCAGGCGACGATGACCCGGTCCGCGACAAGATCACCGTCTGTCGTTCTGACGCGAACGTCCTTCACTGTATGATCAATGTTCAGAGCCATCGCTGGCAGATGAACGCCGCCGCACAGCGTGAAACGCGCCAGAAGCCTGTCGAGAACATCTCGGGGGCTGGTAATGTGAGCTGTACCCCCAAAATGGACTCCGGCCTTTACCGGAGAGGAGAGGGCCCGATTAAAGGTGTCTATCAGTCCGGCTTCGACGCGCTTGGCTATGGCGGTCCCGCTGTCTGCTTGCAGGGAGGCAATAGCGTTTCGCTCGGCGGTGGCGCCTTCCCAGAGCTTGATAATGCCTTGAGGATCCAACAGGTCTGGCTGGTCCAGGGTTTCAGTCAGCCGTTTCCATGCAGGAAGCGCGTCTGCCATGAGGCTCTTCAGGGCAGAGTCCCCCTGACGGACGGTAACTGGACGACAGGCGTTCAAAAACCGGAAAGACCAGGGCAGCCATGCCTCTATATTGCGCCAGTCCAGCGCGACAGGACCTCGCGGGAACAGGTCCGTCACAACGCGGGACGCGGTGGAGAGACGGGCCAGAACCTGCACCTGTTCGGTGGCGATGTGCCCGGCATTACCCCATGAGGGCGGTGTGGCATCCGGC
Organism: Gluconobacter frateurii; assembly: GCF_002723955.1. Classification (GTDB taxonomy): domain Bacteria; phylum Pseudomonadota; class Alphaproteobacteria; order Acetobacterales; family Acetobacteraceae; genus Gluconobacter; species Gluconobacter frateurii. Next base: position 326,740 of record NZ_BEWN01000005.1, on the reverse strand, counting down.
TCGGCCACAAGTGTGACGGCGCATCCCTGTTCCTGAAGGCGCAGGGCGCAGCATCGTGCCACGATCCCACCACCCAGCACGAGCACGGAACGGGGAGCAGGACGCGTGGATGTCACAGTTTCCGACATGCGCGTTCCAGCCAGGCATAGTCCTCTGTTGCCAGATGCGGGCCGATCTGAGCCAGAACTTCGGCGTGATAGTCGTTCAGCCAGCTCCGTTCCACGTCTGTCAGACGGGAGGGGACGATACCGCGCTGATCTATCGGGGCCAGGGTCAATGTTCTGAAGCAGAGCATGTCGCCGGTCTCGGTTCGATGCGCCAGGCAGGTTTCCATCTGGCTTTCCAGCCGGATGCCATGGGAACCGGGAGCGTAGAATCCGGGTTCGTTGGTCAGAACCATGTGTTCGCAGATCGGGTCCAGAACCGGGCGTCGGGTGAAGCCGAGCGGCCATTCATGTACGGACAGGCAACTCCCCACGCCATGTCCGGCCCCGTGATCGAAATCCAGACCTTCCTGCCAAAGCGCCAGCCGAGCCAGCGGGTCCAGTCTGTATCCATGCGTGCCCGCCGGAAAAACGGCGGAATGCAGAGCGATCAGCCCCTTGAGCACACAGGTATAATGCGTTTTCCATGCTTCGGGAGGTGTGCCGGTTCCCATCCAGACGGTACGGGTAACATCGGTGGTCGCATCAGTGTACTGGCCGCCGCTGTCGATGAGCAGGAAAGTATCGGCCTGCACCGTGTCGCAGTGCTCCTGCGTGGGAGCATAGTGCATGATGGCGGCATTCGGCCCGGTGCCTGCGATGGTGTGGAAGCTGGGTCCAATGCAGCTTTCGGCCTCCCGGCGAAGGGCAAGAAGATGGTCCGAAATGGCGATTTCGGTCTTGCCGACGCCATGGACATCGAGCCAGGAGAGGAAGCGGCACAGGGCAATGCCATCCAGAAGATGGGCACGGCGCATACCGTCCAGCTCTGCCGGTGTCTTGCTGGCGCGGGGCATCAGGCACGGGTCCGTACCGTGGGCGAGCGTCGCATTTGCGCTCTTGAGTGTAACGGTGAACCAGACCGGGCAGCGGGCCGGGTCCAGACGAATGGTTTTGCCGTGAAGGGTCTGTAGAACCTGTGCCATTTCTGCGGATTTTCGTACGCGAACCGCATCGCCCAGATGAGTGCTGACGCTGCCATCGATGCGAGAAGGATCGATGAACAGATCGACTGTTTCGTCCACATGCAGGACGGCGAAACACAGGGCGACCGGTAGAAAAGGCAGATCCCGTCCGCGAATGTTCAGCAACCAGGCGATACTGGTTGGGTCGGGCAGGAGAACGGCGTCCTGACCGTTCTGGCGCAAAATATCTGCGATGTCCCGGATCTTGGCGTGGTTCTCACGTCCCGTCAGTTCCAGGGGCTGTACCAGAACCGGCGATGAAGGCGGCGCGGGGCGATCCGTCCAGATCCCGTCAATCGGGTTGCGGTTCAGAGCCACCATCTGGCATCCGGCCTTCCGGAAGGCTTCGATATCCTGAACGCTGACGATGCGGGGGTCATAGCCGATGGCTTTTCCCGTCGCATGTTCGGCTGCCCAGAGAGGTGGGACGGTTTCGTACATGTGCTCGATGGACCAGACGGATTGTTCCACCTGCTGACGCATCTGGATCTGGTATCGGCCGTCGGAGAACACGGCCGCCGCCTCTGGCAGAACGAGTGCCAGACCCGCGCTGCCGGTAAAGCCGGTCAGCCATGCAAGACGTTCGGCACAGGCGGGTACATACTCGCCCAGATGTTCATCGCTGCGGGGAAGGAAGAACCCATCCACGCCAAACTCTGACAGAGCATGGCGGAGAGCAGTCAGGCGGCCCGCAAGGGGAAGAGAAGACATGCGGGATATCCTTCTTTCAGGTCAAAAATTCAGTTGAACGGGGCGGTGAAACTGTGTGCTGGTTCGGTGAACCAGCGTGGGCCGTCTTCCGTCATGTAGAAGTGGTCTTCAAGCCGGATCCCAAATTGCCCCGGAACAACGATCATCGGTTCGTTGGACATGCAATGCCCGGCCTTAAGAGGCGTTGCATTCCCACGAACAAGATAGGGCGCTTCATGGATGGACAGGCCGATACCATGCCCGGTGCGATGAGGTAGCCCGGGGAGGGTGTAATCCGGGCCCAGGCCATGCCGGACAAGGACAGCACGGGCCGCATCATCCACTTCATGGCATGGCACGCCGATCCGGGCCGCGTTGAAAGCAGCGTATTGTGCTTCCTTTTCGATGGTCCAGATGCGTTCCTGCTCGGGGTCGGGCTTGCCGAAAGCGAAAGTGCGCGTGATATCGGAATGATAGCCATCCAGTCGACAACCGGTATCAATCAGGACCAGATCGTTCTCCTTCAGGACCTGATTGTCCGGAATGCCATGAGGGTAAGCCGTAGCGTGACCAAACTGTACGGCGCAGAAATAGGACCCGTTATCCGCACCAAGCTCCCGATGACGGGTATCGATGAAATGTCGTATCTCGCTTGCCAGAAGGCCTGGTTTCAAAAACGAGCGGGCGTCTTTGTGAACCTGCAGTGTTATGGCCATGGCATGCGAGATCAGCGCGATTTCCTCGGCTGACTTGCAGGCCCTCATGCCGGAAATCAGCCCGTTGTCATCTTCAAGAACAAGGTCGGGTCGCGCCCTGCGCATGGCGGTCACGGTGCCGAGGGTGAAGTCCGGGTCCAGGGCGATGCGTGTTCCTGCAGTGTAGGGTGCAAAGGCACACAGGGCCGGATTTTCATCTTCCTGCCAGGTGGCGATTTCCGTTTCCGTCTTAAGGCAGGCCTTCAAAGATCCTGTTTCAAAATGCGGGCAGACCATCACAGGCGTCCCCTTACGGGGAATGACGAGCGTAACCAGCCTCTCTGTTGCATCCCAAGGAACCCCGGTGAAATAACGCAGGCTGTTTCCAGCATTCACTGCAAGGGCGTCAAAACCGGCGGCTTCGAGGTGGCTTTGGGCTGCGTGGATACGCTGCGTGAAAGATGCTGTGTTGATGAAAGCGGGTGGGGCAGGGAGAGGGCTTGAGTTGCTCACGGGATGCGTTTCCAGCCTCAAAATAGGACGGTTATTACGTATACGATAGACGAATTATCAAGCTCGAACAAGTGATCCGTTTTGTGCTCGACACAGTCTCGTACCGTGTTCGGCTGAGTTGTCATACTGAATTGAGATGACTTTTTTCATGATGGGAAGAAGACGCGCTTTACCGGTTTTAAAGAGCGTGATACGTATACGATATAATTTTTACAAAATTCGAGAGGGGATCCCGGATGGCTCTGGAAATGACTTGGGAAGGTGTTTTCCCTGCAGTGACCACTCAGTTCAACGAAGACCTGTCCGTTGACCTGAGCGGAACGCAGAAGGTGATCGATGCACTGATCAATGATGGGGTGCACGGTCTGGTCATGATGGGGACGTGCGGCGAGAACAATTCGCTCGAACCCGACGAAAAAGTACAGATTTTGGAAGCGGCGCGGGAAGTTGCGGGAACGCGTGCGCCGCTTTTCGTGGGTGTGTCTGAAATGACGACGCCGCGTGCTGTGGCGTTTGCCAAGCAGGCTGCAAAAAGCGGCGCTGATGCACTCATGGTCCTTCCGGCCATGGTGTATGTGCCCAAGCCGAATGAACTTGTTGCCCATTTCCGTGCGATTTCGCAGGCGACTGACCTGCCGATCATCATCTATAACAATCCGACCTCGTATCGTGTGAACGTCGAACTGGATGTTCTGGCGGAACTGGAAGACTGCAAGACCATCGTCGGGCTGAAGGAGAGTTCTTCTGATACGCGGCGTTATACCGATGTGCCCAACCGCTTTGGTGATCGTTTCCTGATGATGGCGGGTCTGGATGATGTGGCGTTCGAAGGACTGACCCTTGGCGCCAAGGGCTGGATTTCGGGTTTAACCAGTGCCTTCCCACAGGAATCGGTGGCGTTGGTTGGGTCTCTTGCTCGGGGTGATATCGATACGGCTTTGCGGATCTATCGCTGGTTCATGCCGCTCCTGCACCTGGATGCCGCACACGATCTTGTACAGTCCATCAAGCTTGCGGAGCAGGTGATGGGGCGTGGTAGTGAGCGGGTCCGTTCGCCGCGTCTCCTGCTTGAAGGTGCACGCCGCAAGCAGGTGATTGATATGGTGGAAGCCGCAGCGGCCAGTCGTCCCAAGCTGAGCTGATCGCTTTTATACCCAGCCGACTTCCTGTTATCTGAGGTCGGTTTTGTTACCTGATCTGTTTTCCGGAAAGCTGGGTCAGGCATGAGAACGTCATGCCTGACGGGAAGGGTTCTGCATTATGCTGGTTTGTTGCGCGCGACGAGGTTCAGGTTTTCAGCGTGTGGCTTTGATGGCGACGGTGGTCCTCTTGGGAGGGATTGGTTTGTCGCAGGCGAGAGCTGCAACAAATGATAGCGCGCAAAAAGCCTTCCATGATCTGTATGAGCAGGAATGGGCTTGGCGGATGGACCTTCAGGGAAGTCTGCTGGATGGCAAACCGTCGGCGCATCTGCCCAAGGAAGATCCTGATACGCAGCAGGTCCGACTGGAAACATGGACTAAAACGCTGGAAAAACTGAACGCCATCCCTGTGCAGCAGCTTTCCGCGCAGGATCAGGTGAACTACGCGGTCTACAAGCAGCAGTTGATGGTTCTGCTGGAAGACCAGAAATTACGGGGCTGGGAAATTCCGTTTGATGCGGACTCAGGCTTCTGGAGCGATCTGCCGCCTTCAGACGTCTCGTTTCTGGCTGAAAAGGACTACCGCGATTATATTAGCCGTTTGCAAGAAACGGGCCGGTATTTCGCTGATGAGATTGCCGCCATGAAAGCGGGCCTGGCGCGCGGCTTCGTTCAGCCAAGGCTGATTGTGGAGCAGAGGCTCCCTGATCTTGAGAAAATGGCCTCTGTCACGCCGCAAAAGAGCGCGTTCGCTCCACCATTCCAGCATTTCCCGGACGGGATTTCACCCAAGACACAGGATGCCTTACGCAAGGATGGTCTGGCTGCCATTCGTGATACCGTCATTCCCGCATACAAGACGTTGTATGCTTTCATGAAGGACGATTATTTCCCTCATGCCCGTGCTTCGTTGGGGGCTGAAGACCAGCCGGATGGGGCTGCATATTACCGCTCCCAGATCCGGGAATACACGACGCTGGATATGAGCCCGGACGAGATTCACAAGATCGGTCTGAAGGAAGTTGCGGGCCTGCACAGGCAGATGCTCGACGTCATATCGGAAACGCATTTCAAAGGCGATTTTTCGGCTTTCCTGAAATTTCTGCGGACTGACCCGCAGTTTTACCCAAAAACCGGCGATGAATTGCTGAAAGATGCTGCATGGTTGGCCAAACGGGTTGACGGCAAGGTTGGTGATTTCATCGGGCGTCTGCCACGAGGGCGTTTCACGATCGAGCCTGTTCCCGCTGATGTGGCTCCGGTCTACACCGCAGGGCGCGGTGGCCCGCATGTCTATTTGGTGAATACCTACGATCTGCCGTCCCGCCCGCTTTATGCCCTGCCAGCCCTGACGCTGCATGAATCCTCGCCAGGGCACTCCCTGCAACTGTCTCTGGCAGAAGAACAACCGGAAGTGCCCCCTTATCGCCGGTTCAACTATATTTCGGCCTATGGGGAAGGCTGGGCGCTGTATTGCGAATATCTCGGCAACGAAATGGGGATCTACGAAACGGCGTATGATCGCTTCGGGTATCTCTCCTATCAGGCGTGGCGAGCAGCGCGGCTGGTTGTTGATACCGGCTTGCATCATTTCCATTGGAGCCGGGAGCAGGCGCGGGCTTATCTGCGTGAGAACACTGCGCTTTCCGAACATGAAATTGACACCGAAGTCGATCGATACATCGCGTGGCCTGCTCAGGCACTTTCCTATTATCTCGGGGAGGCCGATATTCGCCGGAACCGTGTGCGCGCCCAGAAGGCCTTGGGGAAGGCTTTCGATATCCGTGCGTTCCACGATGCGGTTCTTGCGACCGGGTCTGTTCCTCTTCCGGTGCTGGATGCTGCAATCGACCGTTTCATTCAGAGCGGCGGCCGTTCTCCCTACGCCGTGACATCCGGTGAACAGGCGCGATAGGCCGTTCTGAAAACAAAATAAAATCCTGCGACGGACTGAACGCCATGCGGCATACGTTTTTTTGCATCGATGGACATACGGCCGGAAATCCTGTCCGCCTCATTTGTGGAGGCGCGCCACTCCTGCGCGGGGCCTCCATGGGCGAGCGGCGGCAGGATTTTCTGGAACGGTTCGATTGGATACGGACCGGGTTGTGTTTTGAGCCGCGTGGCCATGACATGATGTCCGGTGGGTTCTTCTACCCCCCAACACAGCCGGATACCGACGCGGGCATTCTGTTCATCGAGACTAGTGGATGTCTTCCCATGTGTGGACATGGGACGATCGGGTTGGTGACTTTCGGGTTGGAGCACGGACTGCTTGTCCCACGGACACCCGGAAAACTTCGGCTTGAGGTGCCTGCGGGGATAATCGACATTACCTACATCGAGGAGAACGGCCGCGTGCGGAGCGTGGCGATCCGGAATGTGCCTGCCTATGTTGCGGCGACGGGCGTGAAGATCGATGTGCCTGGTTTGGGGCCGTTAACGGTTGATGTTGCCTATGGCGGGAACTTCTACGCCATTGTCGAGCCGCAGGGAGGATATGAAAGTCTGGATCAGCTTAGCGCGCAGCGTATTCTGGACTTCAGCCCGGTGGTGCGTGAGCGGATGCGTGAGGCAATCACGCCGGTCCATCCACTGGATGAGCGTATTCAAGGCGTGAGTCATGTCCTGTGGGTCGACACGGACACAACCGCCTCCCGGGGGCGCAACGCGGTCTTTTATGGTGATCATGCCATTGATCGCAGCCCCTGCGGGACTGGAACCTCGGCGAGACTTGCCCATCTGTATCACAAAGGTGTTCTTAAAGTGGGAGACGTCTTCACCCATGAAAGCTACATCCGCAGCGTCTTCAAGGGGACGGTTTCGGAAGAAACGATGCTGGAGGGACATAAAGCCATTATTCCCATTATTGAGGGAAGTGCCGTTTCGACGGGTTTTAATACGATCTGGATTGATGATGAGGACCGCTTCTGTCACGGATTCCAGGTTTCCTGATCTGGTGAGTGGCGTGGGTGCTTGCCGCCGTGAAGGTGGTACAACATGACTGGCATGGAGAATTTTGCTGTGTTCCTACGATATGGTCTGGCGGGTCTGCTGCTGGTTTGTGCTCAGGCGGGCGGTGTGGCTCTGGCGGCTCCCGGTGCAGGAATTTCGGCACAGGTTGCTCCCGCCGTTGCAAGTGGCAGTCGGGCTTTTGCGGCACTTCTGGATGAGGAATGGCAGTACCAGCTTCGGACTTCACCGGAACTGGCCACGACCATTGGCTACTATCGATACAACAGGTTCTGGACGGACTATTCCCTTGAGCAGGTTTCAAAGGATTCCGTGACGAGTGCTTGGTTCCTCAAGCGCTTTCAGGCTGTCGATCCCGCGGCATTGACGGAACAGGAACAGATCAGCCGTGCGATGATGATCCGCCAGCTTCAGGACAAGCTGGAAGGGATCAAACTTAAGACCTATGAAATGCCGATTGATCAGGTGCAAGGCGTGCAGCTGATGCTGCCCGGTTTTGTCTCCTCCATTCCTTTCGATACGGCAGCACAATATCAGGATTATCTCGCACGGCTCCATGCGTTGCCGACGGTTCTGGCTCAGCTCAAGGCGCTGGCGGAGCAGGGCATGAAAGATGGCCTGGTTCCACCGCGCTACCTGCTGGAAAAGGTCGTCACACAGTTGCTGGAGGTTGCCGAACCTGCCGGGGTCAAGAATGTCTTTGGCCAGCCGGTGGAGACCTTCCCTAAAGGGGTCTCTCCCTCGCAGCAGAGGCAGCTGCGGCAGTCTATCCTGAAAGCGGTGGATACAGAAGTCCGTCCTGCGTTCGCGGCCTTCGCAGAGTTCGTGAAAACGGACTATGTCCCTCATGGTCGAGAGCATGAAGGTGTGTGGTCATTGCCGAATGGGGACGCCATCTATCGGTATGATATCCGGGCTCAAACGACGAGCTCGATGACGCCGGAAGAGATTCATCAGCTCGGCTTGAAACAGGTGTGTCTGATTGAAGGGCAGATGACTGCCATTGCCCACAAGCTGGGCTTCGCGGATCTGGCAGCTCTGCGCGCATCCGTTGATCATGACCCGAAACTTTACGCCCATTCGCGGGACGAAATCCTCAATAGATATCGTGCGGCGATCGCGCAGATGTGGCCCGCCCTGCCGAAGATCTTCAATAAAATACCCAAGACGCGGCTTGAAGTGCGATCCGTGGAAAGTTACAGGGAGGCGGATGCTGCGGGGGCAGAATATCATCAGGGAACGCCGGATGGGTCTCGGCCCGGTATCGTGTTCGTCAATACCGGCGACTACGCCAAGCGTGACCTGTATACCATTGAAGACACAGCCTATCATGAAGGCGTGCCGGGGCATCATTTCCAGATTTCACTGGCGCAGGATTTGCCGTTGCCAGCGTTCCGCCAACAGGGCGCGTATAATTCCTACATTGAGGGATGGGCCCTGTATGCGGAAGGGCTCGGAAAAGAGCTGGGCTTTTATCGGGATCTGTACAGTGACTACGGACGCCTGAATGGGGCGTTGCTTCGTGCGGATCGTCTGGTTCTGGATACGGGCGTGCACTACAAACACTGGACGCGCCAACAGATGAGCGATTTCTTCCATGCGCATCCGCCGACGAGTGAGCCGGATATGCAGGCTGAAACGGATCGTTATGTTGCCTGGCCCGGGCAGGCTTTGGGCTACATGCTAGGACAGCAGACTATTCTGCAGCTTAGGGAACAGGCCCGAACAGAACTTGGAGACAAGTTTGATATCAAGGCGTTTCATGATGTAATTCTGGAAAATGGTGCGATGCCGCTGGATCTTATGTCCGAACGGGTAAAAGGCTGGATCGCTAAAACCAAAGGTTCCTGATGGCTTCTTTGCCTCCTCTGCTTATATCAGCGTAAGAAGAGGAGGTACCTTCTAACTAAGGGCGCTCTCGGACGCTAACTGGTTGCGCAGATCGTTCAATGTATCTGCAATATGCTGGGTCAGAAGAGCTTCAACCTCTGCAGCGTCCCGGTTGATCCAGGCTTTCAGCAACTGCCGGTGCTCTTCTACGGCACGCTTGTCCCGCCCCTGTGTGCTGAGATGCAGGCGCACATAGCGATCCGCAATGACACTAATGGTTTCCAATAGACGGTAGGTCAGTCTTCCGGCACCCGGCTGCACAAGGGAAAGGTGGAACAGTCGGTTATAAAGACTGTGATCCTGATCTTTATGTCGAATGACGGATTCAAGTTCTGAAAGATGAAGGCGTGCGGCCTTATGGTCGGCAGCAGTCGCAACAAGCGAGGATTTGGCAGCGGCTTCTGGCTCCAGTCGTATCCGGAGTTCGAACACTTCCTCTGCTTCGCTGGCCGAAAGCGTCGCGACAGTGAAACCCCGCTTGGCATGGGCAACGACAAGGCCGTCCTGCTCTAGCCGCGCCAGCGTCTCGCGAAGAGGTATCTTGCTGATATTGAGCTCTGCGGCCACAGCATCCTGTCGGATTGGCTGATCAGCCGCGAGTGCACCACTGAGAATCTGTTCCCGCAGAATATCATAAAGCTGATCACTAATCGTTCTTACAATTAGAGGCTGAATCTTCCCGGTCTGGGCTTTCATGAGGGGTCTGAGTCTCTTCTCATTGTTTGGGCTTATTATACATGGCTGGCCTTGGATGCGAACACTCCTCTTCGTGCAGATTTTAGTACATAATGTGAAAACTTATATCGTATACAATTATTCAAAAGCGTAAGACGTTCCCACCATAATGCATGTTCCGAGAGGCTTGGGGTGTGACTGATCCAAAGAAGTTTCTGGTATGATTCCTCGTCGTTTTTTTCTTCTTGGCAGCGTTACATTAGGGGCATGGCCCGCCACGTCTGGTCAGGCTTTTGCCTCTTCGTCTTCTGAAGATGGATGGGTGGTCAAGGAAGATCTGACGGGCATGGAAGGTACAATGACCCTGACCAGCCCTGGCGGGCGAAGTCATCTCCTGAAACGCTTTATGGAAGAGTGCGAAGCCCCTTCAAACGGCTCTTATTGCGGACTTGATTTTGGAACATTAGCAATTGCGGAGCGCGATCTTCTGGCTGAACGTCTTTTGGCGGGAGGTGGAGATCCTGATCCATTGGCAGTTCGCGCTGCTGCCCCGCCCATTGATAGTCGTTTTACCCCTGAGCAGGTTGGGCGGATTGTCTGGACTTCATTTGTAGCACCACCCTATGCCGGAGAGGTGATGCCACTCACGCCTGCCGGAAACACCCGTAACTGGCATGTCAATTGGATTGCGCCGGAACTTTCGGCGGAGAGTCTGGTTGTTCGCCGTCGCAGGGAAGGCCTGTTGGGTGGTTTCCTGCCTATCGTCGTCAAGCAGTTTCCGTTGGGGAGGGGGCGTTATTGGGAAGTCCTGACATTCGCGGATGTAGATCCAGTTATACCGCGTCAGGTTCCAACCTGGACGCGGATGATGCTGATCGAGAATGGAGCAGTCGTGCGTGCCGTTTATGGTGCGAGCTACATTCCGTTCGGGCCGTTTCGACATGAGCCGAGCGCAGTGCAGTTCAATCAGGCTCTCGCACGTTGCGTTGAGGTCTGGCACGAAGTTTTGGACGGCACACTGTCGCCCGTTTTGCCAGACTCTGACTGGGCTGATTTTGCACGGCATGCCTTTGTCAAAGAGGCCATGGTGCGTCCTGACGGTATCTGGCCACGGTATGGGGTTGTTGATCGGGATTACGAAGGCTCGGAATATGACGGCTTTCAGGATATTTTCACCTCCTCGCTTCTGGCTAATTTGGAGTGGGGCCGTTTTGCCGTCGCGCGAGCCATACTCGACAACCAGTTCACTGCACTCGTCGGCGATGACGGGTTGGTGGCGATGCGTGGCCCTGAAGTGGGGCAGACCGGCCTGACATTGTCGTTGGTTGCCCGCTATCTGCATCTGACTGGCGATGCCGCCATACTTCAGCATCACGCTGATCGTATTGCCGCCATGGCGGGTGTCCTGACGACACTGCACGATCAAGCCCTGACCCTACCGCAAACGAACCCGGGATACGGACTGCTCCATGGATGGAGTGAGAGCGATGCGTGCCTGTTTCCTGATCCGTCGGTGTGGTGGAAGCCCTATTTTGGGAACTCAGCAATGGCTGTCCGGGGGTGGCGTGACCTTGCGGCTATCTGGTTGCGCATTCGACCAGACGAAGCTGCAAAAGCAGAGGATTGGAAGAGGCGGGCGGATTTATTATCGGTTCGGCTTGAGGGGGCGGTGAGGGCATCGCTGTTTGAAGATCGTTCTCCCCCTTATGTACCCATTTTACCCGGATCTCGAGAGACGTTTCGGGTGTCGCTTGCGCGCCACCAATACAGTGAGCAGCAATGGGCACACCGTGTTTACGCGGAAATGCTTCAGGCCGGTGTACTGCCAGCGGATCTTGAAGTTGCGACGATTAATTCAATGCGGGCTCATGGCGCGACAGTCATGGGAGTTGTCGGGAATCTGACGCCACCAAGTCGGGAGCAGAGAGATATTCTCGGCTTTATTTCCTACGGTTATGCCCAGGCGTTGTTACGACAGGATCGGATTGAGGAGTACCTCCTGTTCCTCTACGCACACCGCTATCATGCTCATACACGTGGAAGTTGGACGGCAGCAGAGGTAGCAGGCTTGAAAGGGGAGCTCGCACTGTTTTGCCTTCCGGCCCAGATGACGGTTCCAATTCTTCTGCGCTGGGCATTGGTCTATGAGGATGACAGAGCGGAGATTCTCCATTTTGCGCGGGCTATACCATATCGATGGTTGTTATCCGGCAAGGAAATAAGCGTGGAAAATGCCCCTACACGCTGGGGCAGACTGTCCATGGCACTGCGATATGAACCGGATCTAAGGCATATTTCGGTCAACATTTCTCTCCCGAAAACGGCACCGAGGGATGTTCGCCTTTATGTGCGCTTGCCATCAGGAATGAACTTCGCATCCCCTCAGGGAGAAGGCCTGAACGGTTGTGTCGTATCCGCCACATACGGCGTGAATATCAACGGAAAGCAAGGTGGCCAATACTCTTTCCAAGTGCCGATAATAAGAGCTCATCGATAAAAACTTCTATTAAAATGTTGTTTTAGAAAGATAATATAAGAAAGGGAAAGACCTTTCGTGATTTTGAATTTCGATTCACTTACCAAGAATTATCTGTTTCGAATCCGACATATATGTGTATACGATATAAGAAATCCAAAGGATAAGGTTCGTGTTGAAATGAGACAGGCGCACAGGCAAACCCTCACATTTTCAACGTCTATAGGACTGGTTTGCGCGACATTGTTCGCCACGGCTTCAGCCGAAACGGTCACAAAAAAGCATACAGGTCATCGTTCAAAGTCATCACAGCAGACATCGTCTGTGACGACTCACGCGAAGGTAATGCCTGTAACGGTCGTGCCGGTAGCCTCTACCGCTGCCTCTTCGGTTCAGATGTCAACAGCCGCGCGACGTCGGCTTTTTACCCCACGTTCTGCTGATGAATCTATTGTGGTTACGGGTTCTGCGCTTGCAACGCGTGCGGATTCCAACGCGAACCCGGTTCAGACGATTACAGCGAAGCAAATCACGTCTACGTCGGCAACCACGCTGGGGGACTATCTTCTGCGTTTGCCGTCAATTGGTTCGAGCGGAACTAACAATACGAATACCAATGGTGGTCTTGGCATGTCCTGTACGGACATCCGTAACCTTGGTCCTTCCCGTGTGTTGGTTCTGGTTGATGGAAAGCGTCAGGTTCCGACTTTCGGTAGTGGCTCTCAATGTGTTGATCTCAACTCGATACCTGTGGACCAGATTGAATCTGTTGAAATCCTCAAGGACGGTGGATCAGAACTTTACGGCGCAGATGCTGTATCCGGTGTCATTAACATTAAACTTCGGCACAATACAACCAAGGGTGATATTCTGATCCGTGGTGGTATCACTGATCATGGCGATGGTCAGATGGGGAAGATCTCTGGTTACAAGGGGTTCGACTTCGATCACGGCAAGGGTAACATCACGCTTTTCGGTTCATACATGACTCAGTCTGGTATTCGGCAGAAGACGCGTGACTGGGCTGCCAATCCATGGAACTCCGACGCAGAAGTTGGTGAGACCCCAACAATTGGCAGCTCTGTGACGACCAATACCCGCGTGATCGGCTCCAATTTTGATGTTGTCAGTAATGGCACGGGGGGAGGCAACAGCGGAGCGTTCCATAACTTCGCATCCTCCGACAGGTATAATTTTGCTTCTGACCAAATGCTAACGAACTCATTGCAGCAGGCTGTTCTCAGCGGTGACATGCATTACGAGGTTAACGAGCATTTCGATCTGTACTCGTCAATCCGGTATACACATAAAGACGCCATGAATACGCTGGCAGGCAATCCAGTTACCGGTGCAACCTATCCGTCTACGTTGTCTTCGGCCGTCACCCTGCCAGCTGCCAGTCCGTATAATATTTGGGGAGAAGATGTATCCCTATACCGGCGATTTAGTGACCTGGGTGAGCGCAAATATGAAGAAGCGTTTGATCAGTGGCAGTATACTGGCGGCTCCAAGGGTAAGATTGTCGGCAATTGGATGTATGACGTATCCATGTCGTATGGTCAGACGCTGGCGAAATTCTCAACCGAGAATATGACGAATTACGCGCATTATCTGCAGGAATTGGGGATCCAACAAGTAGATCCTTCTGACGCTAATAGTGCTGTGGTTTATAATCCATCAATCTGTCAGGCATCTGCTGGTTGTTCGCTGACAAACCCATTCGGCAAACTAACGTCGCAACAGGCAGACTATCTACGCTATACGCAAAATGATCACAGCACGTACCAGATGCGTGACTTTAATGCCCGCGTTCATAACAATCATCTGGTGCATATGCCGTGGCAGGGCGGCGGTGATTTCGGTATCGCCATGGGACTGGAACATCGCAGTGAACAGGCAAGTTATACGCCTGATGTTCTTGCTTCAAATGGAGACCTGGGCGGCGGAGCAACATATACTGGCGGCGGTTACAACGTAACGGAAGCCTATATTGAGGGTAACCTTCCGTTGCTTCATAATATGCCATTCGCACATGATTTGAGTGTTGATGCTCAAGGGCGTTGGTCTGATTACAATACGTTTGGAACCGCTTATAACTGGAAGACCAGCATCAACTGGGCCCCAGTGCGAGATATCCGCTTTCGCGCAACGCTTGGTACGTCTTTCCGCGCACCGACCATGACCGAGCTTTATGGCGGCCATTCGATTAGCTACAATTCGGGTAACGACCCTTGTGCTCAAGCAAGCAGTTACGGATCGCTCAGTGCGAATGTTGTTGCGACTTGTGCAAAGCAGGGCGTCAACACTGCGACTTTCGTTAATGCTAATTCAAGTCAAATCCCGACGTTGGTAGGCGGTAACTCCGCTCTGAAACCAGAGGAAGGCCGTACATATACGTTCGGTACGGTCATAACACCTCGCTGGATTCCAAATCTTATGGTTTCCGTTGAGTACTGGCACTACACAATCAAGAATATGATTACCACTTTGCCGGTGCAATATATTGTTGATAGCTGCTATACGGGAACAAATACCGGGTGGTGTAGCAATGTCGCATCACGGAGTTCGGCAGGGCAGCTGACGCAAGTTGACGATCTTTATTCAAATGCAGGTGGTTTGAGGACTAATGGTCTAGATTTTGACCTGAATTACCGTATCCGCCTGTCACCGCATGATCACTTGAATTTGAGTAATAATTTTCAGCAGCTGATTGGGTATCTTCAGCAGAACGAACCTGGTGGTACGTGGTATAACTATGCCGGGCGCCTATTTTATCAAAGCGGCTACGGCATGCCGCGTGTTCGCGATTATGCTACTGCAACCTGGAGCCACAACAACTTCAGTCTTACTTATATGATGAGTTACACCGGTGGAATGCGCTTCAATGATGGTTCCAATGACCTGAGTTGCAAGGTCTATTCTTATTGCAAGGTTCCCGGTATTTTCGCACATGATGTGACCTTGAACTACAACACTAAGAATTGGCAGTTCGAGGTTGGGGTTAATAATATTCTCGATAAGAAGCCTCCATTTGTGCCCGATGGTGCAACCAATACCGCATTGTCGATGTATAGCGAGGAAATCATAGGGCGTTATGTTTTTGCTCAGATTGGACGTAGTTTTTGAATAAAGAAAGGCCGCCAAAGTTTATGCTTTGGTGGCTTTTTTTATCTTTGTTGGGTCCATTGTCTGGGGCCGTATCCTGTCGAGGATGGGGTCGTACGCCGACTGTCGCTTTCTTTTTCAAGACACACCGTACGGCTTGAGGTTTGTGGTTAAAAAGGTAGATTCCGAACGTTTATTGACCGTGCCACGCTCTTTCATGTGCCTGCCAACGGCTCTCAGAACCGGATTATGGCATCAAGATACATATCCGGCCTGGAACATGACATGGCAGAGAGACCCCGTTCCCCTGGAGTGACACGTTTCTTGCGCATCGCGCGCCTCTCATGCGCCGTTTGTGTAAGTCTGGCCGTCGCAGCGGCTCCGCTTGCTGTCATGCAGCCGAGTTCTGGGGTTTTTGGGATGACGCCTTCAATCCGGTGTTAGATCTCGCTGACCTACCTCTCAAGAAATGCTTTGAGACTACTATCCATATCCTCCAATTCAGTGCTCAAACACTGCTTTCGACGCGCTTAATCTTGGCAGAGAGAGTTACCATCTGAACTCTGCGAACCGTCGTTGCACAGAGAATCTGGAGGTTTTCATTGCGAAGTGTTCGCCCTACTTCTGGGCGCACAACCATAAAGCGTGCAATCAGTGTCGCGTCGATCTGCCAGGCCGGATAGCGCGCTTCTCGTGGTGAGGATTCTGGCAGAACGAGGACAGCATGGGCCTGTTCCAAATCATGCAGGGCTGAGACAGTCAGACCAAGACGATGGGCAAAAAACCTCTCCCGTCAGCATGTCCGGCCCTGACAGAATGGTGGCTGTCAGGTGACGACCCCGTTCTTCTGCGCGGGCGAAAGCCTCACTTCGTGTTCGTGGCCTATCTGTCATGAATGCTGTCTTTTTGTCTTTCAGGGAGAGAGGAGAGCGATCCCATCGTGGGGCGCGCGGAAGATCTACTGTATCATTCGGCCCGCTTGTATGCATTCGGTGCGGAGGGCCCTAAAAATACGGGACATCGTCGTCCAAATGGGATATACATGACATATATCCATTGGGGGATAGCCGATGCTGACCCGTACGACACTCTTTCTATCCAACCGATCGCAGGCGGTGCGTCTGCCGAAGATGGTCGCCTTCGGGGAACAGGTGCGTGACGTGGTCATCGTGTCCGAAGGTTCCCGGCGGATCATTGCTCCGGCCGATGCGGCGTGGGATGATTTCTTTGCGGCCCCCGGGGTCGATCTGGGGGAGCGGAACCAGCCAGCCATGCAGGAACGCGAGGCGCTCTGAATGCTGCGTTATCTGCTGGATACGAACCTCTGTATCCGGGTGTTGCGGCATCGACCACAGGGGCTGCGTCCGAGATTCAACAACTGTGCGGAGGAACTCTGCATTTCGGACGTGGTTCTGTATGAGCTGCTTTATGGCGCGGAGCGCTCGTCTGATCCTGTGCGCATCAGACGCGAGGTTGAGCACTTCGCGGCAAGGCTGGCAGTTCTGCCATTCGACAGTGAAGCGGCTGCCCATACGGCGGATATTCGGGCTGCTCTTGAACGGAATGGCCGTATCATAGGTCCATATGATCTCATGATTGCCGGGCATGCCCGGAGCAGGGGGCTGATTGTGGTGACCGGGAACCTTCGGGAATTCCAGCGGGTGGAGGGTCTTCGAACGGAGGACTGGCTGACTGACACGGTCTGACCGCGAAAGGCTTGGCGAGACAGAATATTGATAAAAAGATTGTTTATCAATCGATTATGTCATGCAGCGAGCCTCTCTACGAACCCGCTGACAAGCAGCAGTTTTCTTCGGTTGCAGGCCCCCGCAACCATATCAAATTTTAAAACCCCGCCATCTTGATGAGATAGCGGGTTTTTTTGCGTTTGCACCCAACGCATCCGTCAGGACGCCAGCGAGATCACCCTCCAAAATAGTTCAGAGAACTTGGCATCTCTGATGTCTCTTCCGCAGGAGAGATAGCCGCCATTGATGAAGGGGTTTGCCTGCGTCTTAAATTTGGCGGAGAAGAGTGGTTATGTCGGAAGCAGAAACCATTCTTGTTCTCCTCGCTATGATTGTTCTGAGCAGTCTTGTAGTGCGAGGATTGTCCAACCGCGTTCCGGCCCCACTTGTGCAAATTTTTTTAGGAATTGTTGCGGCATCTCTAGGGCTGCATGTCGGACTTAAGCCCGGCCTGTTTATGCTGGTCTTTCTACCTCCATTGCTTTTCACTGATGCCTTTCGCATGCCGCTACGCGAATTTTCTGAACTGCGTAGCGTGATTCTTTTCCTGGCATTCGGCCTCGTTGTTATTTCGACGGTTCTCTGCGGGTACGCCATCCATTGGATGATTCCGGCAGTTGGGTTGGCAGTGTGCTTTACTCTTGCTGCTGCTCTTTCCCCTACAGATACCGTCGCAGTCTCAAGCCTCATTGCTGGACGACGTGTTTCAGAACGACTTATCCATATTCTGAACGGGGAGGCGTTATTTAACGATGCTTCCGGTCTTGTCTGTTTTCATTTTGCGATGATCGCAGCAATGACAGGGGAGTTCTCCTATCGTCAGGCGTTCAGCTCCTTTTTACTGGTATCATTCGGCGGCCTGATCATTGGAGCTGCACTGGCATGGGTCGCGGTGCGGACCGAACGCATCCTTCTGCGCCGTGGATTTGACGATCCTCTGATGCAGGTTCTGATGATTGTTCTTCTGCCGTTCGGTATTTATCAGGCCGCCGAGACTGCTCATGCATCAGGCATCCTGGCGGCAGTTTCAGGCTGCATGGTCATAAAACTGACCGGGGTGTCAGACGAAGCCGCGACAGCTACCCGTCTTCAGGCCGGGACTGTTCTGGATACAGTCAGCTATGTCTTCAACGCCCTGATCTTTCTGTTGTTGGGACTGCAGCTTCCATGGCTTCTGAATGCCGGTGTGGAACTTGCTCATGAACACAGCGCGCATTTCTGGCAACTCTCTTTGCTTGTAGTTAGCGTTTACGCGATCATGTTCGTGATCCGATTTTGCGGGATCTGGGTCTCTGTTATGCGGAGATGGGCAGTCGCTCGCATGTCCCATCGACCGTTCGCGTTCCCGCATTTTCTCGAGATTGTGCTGCTGGCTTTTTCAGGGGTGCGGGGCGCGGTCACCCTTGCTGCCGTGCTGTCGCTTCCTGCCATGGGAGTTGATCCTGAGGCATTTCCCGAACGCAGCTTTGTTATTACTGTTGCGACAGGAGTGATCGTACTTTCGCTCGTTATGGCAGCGATTGCTATTCCGCTTTGTATTCGTTTCCTCCCGCGTGATGTGACCGACAAACATGCGCAGGAAGAAAGCCTCGCTCGTCAGCGTTTGCTTCAGGCAACTCTGCAACTCCTGCATAATGAACAAGGCAGGACGGAGAAGGATCGAAGTGAGCTGATTGATAACGGCAACAGCGATCATACCAACGAGGACGTGCGCCTGGAGGTTTTGGGGCGTCTTCTACAAACTTATGAGAACCGTCTCAGCCAGATTGATGGGCCCACACAATCTCCAGTCTTGACCCGTACAACGGCGCTCCGCCGCGAGCGCATTGAACTTGCATTGCGCCTCATTGTTCTGCGTCTGCAGCGGCAGACGCTTCATGCGCTGGTCGATGCGCGCGATATCAACGATCAGACAGAATGGGAAATTCAGCGCGAACTGGATTACGAGGAGCAGGTCATTCGCAGCCGTGTACAGAGGCTCCCGCAGGATATCTAACGGCAGCCTCTTCGCAACGCAGGTGGCTTCGTCGGGAAAGCTATATCGCAGGCGGCAGATCGTTATTCCGGGGCCATACAGTCAGAGTAGCCTACTCTTTCGGTAAGGTCACTTTAACGACGATGTAGGGGAGTTCCTGCATGTCCTTGCCCCCATGAAAATCGGGCAGCCGTGCCCATTGTCCGATGGTGGAATACAATCCGTCTTTTCCGTAGGTCAGGCCATCCGGTTCGATCATGCGAGGATCATGCGCTACCACGGAGATTGTTCCATCTGGAGCATGTCTGAGAATGGCATGGCGTTCGTCATCCGTAATGTAGAGCGAGCCGTCTGGTCCTGTTGCCATACCGTCGCCCATGCCGGTTTCGCCTTCATCATGTACGGCGGCTTCGATCCGTTTTTCAGATGCTGTCCAATCTGAAAGAACAGACGTGGGTGCTGAATAGAGACGACGACTGGTCTGGGGCTGCCAGTAAAGTGTCTGCTGGTCTGGGCTGATACCAATACCATTTGCACCGCCCTGAGGCATCTGGGGATGGTTGGCGTCATAACGTGCGGCGCGACCATCCATGACAGCAACAAAGCCTGTTTCCGCCATCACAGGCTTTGTATCTGCCAGAATGCGGCGTTGCCTGCCAGATGCTAGATCCACGACAATCAGCGCCGGATGAATACCGGTGGATGTATCGGTAATGAAAGCCGTGCCAGCTTTGCCATGTGTCAGATCAATACGGACATCATTGACGTGGCTGTCTGGCAGAAGGCTTGGGGCAGAGAGTGTCAGGACATTCAGTACCTTGTTGGTGCCCGGATCAATCTCAAAGAGCTTCTGCGCTCCGGCAACCGTGGCTTTGCCCGCCAGCATGCCTTCATCCAGCGCCCAGAGGTGCCCCTTGGCATCAACAGTCATCCCTAGGGGAGAGACAAAGTGGTCTTGCGTGGGGGTATCCGGAAACGGTGTCAGACGACCCTTGGCATAAGTGGCAAGGCGTGGGCCTGAGTGATCTTTTACACTCCGGGGGAAGCCAAGAACCAGGCGACCATCTGGGAGGGCGGCGATCCCGGAAGGCTGGGCATCCTGAAAACGACCAATGATTTCAACATTCCCTGAGGAAACATAACCCTTATCGGTTGTGTCGGCAGCATATGCGCTGGGAACAAGGGCAGATGCACCAAGGAGTGCGGCAAGAATGGCTGGGTACTGGAACGTCATAAATCGATCTCCTTGCCCTACTGGGCCAGAGCGTTGCGCAGGCAGCAACTCAACCCTTGTTGAACGCATCCTCTGACTGGCCGTTTTGCAGGCCCGTTTATGCGTTCAGAAGCCGCTTCCGTAGGGCAGGATCATGGGCGTACAGATAAATTCCCTTCATCCCTCGCGTAAGAAGCACGTTCAAGGCATTCAGGATGACACGTTCTTTCGCTTTCTCAGGGGCCGCAATGCCATCCCGCCCCTGGAAGGCGGCACTATCCTCGTATCGTGACGGATCGACACGGATACTGTCGGTCGCAGGGTCATAGGAAAGGGAAGGCCCCAGAATGACGCCTGCATAATTCAGGTCGAAACCCTGAATGGTATAGACGGACCCCACCTCATCAATGGTATCAGGGCGTTCGGCCCAGGGGAGTTTTTCTTCCGGTTTGGAGCGGTCCCACCGCAGACGGAAACGTCCTTCTTCAATGAAGTGGTCTTCTCCATCCAGGCGATATGGATAATCGTACGTGGAAAGAAGTCGGCAGAGGCCGACATCACGGTTGCGCGCCTGTAGATCTTCGTAAAGTTGTGCGCAGTCGTCATAGACGCGCAAATCAAACTTCGGATCATGGGGACGTGGCAGAATCCGCCCCTCAGCCAAAGCATCCAGCCAGTGCCTGACTGCTGGCCCTGAACCAACCCGGAATTGAGTGGTCAGGTGCAGGGTCTTGGTCGGGCGGCCTTTACGGAACTCATCCAGCATGGTGGTGGACCAGTGGCTCTTGAATTTCAGAACCTGCAACGGGTCAAAGACGATGATGACCACACGTGCCAGTTCCAGGATTTCTTCAAGATGGTTCTGCTGTTTGAAATGGTTGTAGCGATCCGGTCGGGTGAGGAGCAGATGTGCTTCATCGACCAGAACAATATCTGCGCGGCTGTCAGATTTATGGAGGCGGTTGATGAATGTTGTTGGTCGTTCAAAGTCCGCTTTTTTAAGCGCGGGTATTTTTACCGCGATATTGCGGTAGAGCTTCAGCATTTCAGGATGGTTGACCAGAAGCGCATTGCGCGTACCGCTAAGAGGATCGGCAGGGTTTCTGGAGCGTGCCCGTGTCTGAATGGCGTTGAAAATGGCATTCAGCACAACGCTTTTGCCGGTGCCTGCAGCCCCTTCGATTACGAGGAGGGCGCTCTGGTCATCCAGATGGTCAGAACAGAAGGACAGGATCTCTTTTAGGAGTGCGTTCTGTTCAGGCGAGAGCGGGCGAGCAGGGGAGAGTTTTGACGTGGCTGCGTTAGCGTGTGGGAGTGATGCTGCGTCCTCTGCGAGTGTCACTCCCTGTTGCTCAGTCTGCGGCGACATCGGCGACTTTGGCGTCTGTAATGCGCTGGGCATCCTGAGGGGAAATCCGAACGACAAAACCCTGATGGCCTGCATTGATATAGACATGCTCCTGACCCATCGCATCCCGGGACAGAACAACGGGAATGGACGTCGCCTGCCCGAATGGGCTAGTGCCGCCGGACTGATATCCTGTCAGCTCGTGGGCTTTCTCCGGGTTCATCATGCGGGCGTTCCGGCCGCCGAAGAGTGCGGCGACCTTCTTCAGGTTCAGCTTCTGATGAGCCGGTGCTACGACGCAGGCTGGCTGTTTCTTGTCAATTTCGACGACTAGTGTCTTCAGGACACTCCCCGGGTCCGCGCCGATAGCATCTGCGGCCTGCATTCCGATCAGTCCGCCATTCGGATTGTATTCGTAGTCGTGAAGGCTGAAAGGAATGCCCTGCTTTTCAAGGAAAAGGGTGGCGCTGGTTTCCCGGCTCATGTGTGATCCCCTGTCTTGTCGCGAAGCGTCCTGGCAGGAGCCGTCGGAAGGGGCACGGTCAGAAATAACATGTCCGGTCGGCGGCTGAAGCGGAAGAGGCGCTTCAATGTCGTACTCCCTCACGAAAAAGGGAGGTTGGCATGTTATATGAACCCTTGAGCAAGACTTCGCAATATTCGGGCGGCATCCTTTATGAAGATGCAGCCCGGAACCGTGTCAGGGTGTTTTTGAGCCGAATTGCTCCCAGTGTTGCAGCAGTTCGTGGATGATCCGGGATCCCACACGATAGCCATTATCCAGCGCGACTTTTTCTCCATCATAACCACTGTTCATGGACTGGACGGCGGTCATGCTGCGTGGTTGCTCGGTGTAGTTGGACGCGCTGCGGAGAATCAGAACACGACTGCTATCCACACGTCGTGCCTGTCCCAGACGTGTAAGGGCTTCAAGGATGCCTGAATCTTCCATATCGCTGGAGACAAAGTGGCTTTTGCCCTGCGTCAGAAGATGGACCCAGTCTCGGGCAAAGCCCGTCATGATCTTACCATGCCAGAAAGTATCTGATCCGAAGTCCCCGCCTGTTACGACGGCAGGATGGCCGGCAGCAACATCGGTAGATTTATAGAGCTTTCGTTGGGCCTCCAACTGAGGCGGATCAGACAGTGTGATGGTCTGGGTCAGGTTATAAGCCCAGTGCACGAGGGACGGATTCAATTGAAAGGCATTGTTGTGCTGGATGCTGCCATCAGGAGCGTCTCCACCTGACAGGGCGTACTGGTTGGGCATCTGAGCCGTAATCATGAAATAGCCGTATGGCCATTCCTTCGGTGCTTCCCGCTTGTCGATGTAACGCGTGATGTCCCCGACGACATAATCCGCGATCGACACCGAACCGACGGACGCGACCGCGGGGTCAAAACCGGAAATGCCGTCTACCATCCAGTAGGCATGGCGCAGATCGAACCGGGGATCTGTTGCGAGGGCCATGACAGACGTTGTCGCAGGAGCAATCGGTGTGCCGGTGACCACCACAAGCAAATGATGGTCGGGATCTGTATAGATTGGGTGAATCCCAAGCGGGAAAGGTACTTTTTCAGTGAGATGTTCTCCCTCAATCCAGGGTTGAAACTCACCTGCGCGATCTCCGGTATCGGCACCGATCTCGTATGTAGTCAGCACAACGGCGCGGATATCCCAAGGTTTGTCGGCCGCGTCTGCGTGGTTTCCGGCAAGGGCAAGCGGCGCGATGCAGGCTAAGGAAAATGCCCATGGCATGATTTGTTGCACAAAAGAGATAATTTTCATGGTTTTCTACCGTCGTTCCGTTCTCATAATGAGGTCAGCTTATAGCAAAGTTCTCGAAAACGAATATTCCTTTAGCGAGGGCGTTCTCTTATAGGCAACGGAGTGATGCCTTTTATAGGTACAAAAATATTTCGAAATATAGATTAAAATACTTATCTGTTTACTTACATAAGAAGCAAATTTACTAAAATATTATGCGCTAATATATGTGTTAAAAAAGTCACACATAGAGAACTAGTGCAAACTTATCAGAATAAATAGCGAAGAATTTCTTTGTATGACTTGTCATGAGCGACGTTCTGAATATTTTCTGCGCCGCAAACGACACAACTAGGACGGGTGAAGATGAATTTTGGTGCCAGACGCCTCACATTGCTAACAGCGACAGTGCTGGCGGGAGTTTTCTGCGACACAGCCGGTTATGCGGCTCCCCATGCTCGGACCAAGCATCCGGTCGCGACGGGCGGCTCGCAAAATGCGGCTCCAGTTCATTCTCATGCAGCGCCCGTTCATCACCGCACGGCTGTTGATGCCCATGATGCGGAAGCAATTTCCGTGCGTGTGTCTCGTCAGGCTTTAAATGGCGGTGGCGGCATGATGCGCCATGAGATGGCGTCTCACTCCGTCCAGACCGTCACGCGCCAGTATATCGAGATGCAGAGCCCGGCCAGCACAGCGCTGGACATGATCAAGAACCTGCCGAGCGTCACGGTTTCGACTGTCGATAGCTCGGGCATTCTGGGTGGTAAGATCAACAGCCGAAGCCTGACGGATTCAGATATGGGCATTCTGCTGAATGGCGTACCTGTGGCGACCGCATATTACCTGAACCAGAATGTCGATACTGAAAACGTCAACACGATTTCCGTCACACCCGGATCCTCTGCCATTGACCTGCCCGTGACGTCTGCCGCTGCTGGCATCATGGATTCACAGACCATGACGCCGTCTCACAAGTTCGGTGGTCTGATGGATTTCTCATATGGGACAAACAATCTGTCCCGTGAGTTCATCCGTGTCGAAAGTGGTGATATCGGCAATTCCGGTATCCGTACGTTTGCATCGTTCTCGCATACCCATTCCCGCAACTGGAACGGTCCTGGCACCAACGAACGACGTCACCTTGATTTCGGCGCAGCCAAAGACTTCAGTGATGGATCTTCCGTCAATCTCTTCGTGTCATGGAACCATCAGTTCACGATGGAGCCACTTAAGCCTACGGCGAAGCAGTTCTATAACAAGAAGGATGGTCTTGGGACGTACAATTATTCTTCGTCCTATGACCCATCAAATCCTTCAGCGTATGGCATGCTGAACGGCAATATGTGGGACCAGGTCTTCGTGACACTGCCTGTTCATATACACCTGCCTGCGAAGTTCTCTTTCGATTTCAAGCCATATTACGTTTATAATGGCGGCTATACTTACAATGGTAGCCTCTTTAATGGCGCTGGTCGCAATGCGACGATAGGGCAGGGTGGAAGTGCCATTTCCGGAAGCGTTCCTTCCGCGTCCTACTACAGCGTGTATCGCCCGCATGCAGGAACTGTCGCCAAGCTGAATTATGATCCGGTGAGCTGGGATCATATGGAACTGGGATACTGGTTCGACTATCAGGACAACCAGGTCAACAACATGTATTCCGTGCTGCAAACCAATGGCAGCCAGTACTTCCCGTACAACAGCTCCAAAGGCATTTACGTCAATGGTGAGCGTTACATGCCTTATCAGGGCGACGCTGGCTGGAAGATCCATTCGCTGTTCTTTCAGAACACGGCAAAGCTTCTGCATGATCGTCTGACGTTGAACGGCGGTATCAAGGTGGCCATGATCAACCGTTGGACAGTCAATGGCGCGTCTTCAACGCCCCGGACTGAACAGAACCAGGTTGTGCCTCTGCCGCAGCTTGGAATCAGCTATCGGATTGATCAGCACAACCTGATTTATGTGAATGCCGAAGGTGACTTCCGTATGCCGGACCCAGGGTCGCTTGGTCAGGTCTATGATGCGCAGACGGGTGGTTACGTCGGTAATCCCTATAATCCGAAGCCGCAGTATTCCATCAAGGAAGAGCTTGGTTGGCGCTTTGATAATGATTACTTCATGACGGATCTGGAGCTGTTCAATTACTCCATCACCAACCGTCTTCTGGCCACGAGCGTGTACCTGAACAATCAGGCCATCAGCTCCACCATCAATGCTGGCAACCAGACGGCACGTGGCGTGGACTTCATGATCTCCGCGCATCCGTGGCACCACTTCAGCCCGTATGTCTCTGTCGAGTATCTGAATGCGACGATGGATTCCAATATCCTCACGACCGGTACGCTGAATGGTCAGACCGTCAGTGATCTGCTGCCGACCAAAGGGAAGACGGCGGTGCAGTCTCCACATGTTCATGCCAGTGCGGGCCTGACCTATGATGATGGTCATTTCTTCGCCAATGGCAGCGTCAGTTACGTGTCGTCCCAGTACTCAACATTCATGAATGATGAGAAAATTCCGGGCTACATCACGGATAACCTGTCGCTCGGCTATCGCTTCAATTCCTATGGTCGTTTCAAGGCGCCGAAGTTCCAGCTGAACTTCAGCAACCTGGGAGGCGATTTTGTTCGAACAGGTGCGTATAGCCTTGTGTCCAACGCCAAAGCAGCCAAGGGCATCTATGGCAGCACAATCAGTGCTAGCGGAACGCCGACCTATTATCTCTACCCGCGCTTCAGCGTGACGGGCAACATCTCTGTCGGGTTCTAATTTCCGGATATTAGATCGATAGACTTTCCGCAAAAAAACAGCTCTTTCTGGAAACAGGGAGAGCCGTTTTTTATTTAGCCCGGGGTGACACCAGAAGTGGCGCGCGCTAGCATTCTCATAACGGCAATGGATTCTGCCTGACCGTAATGGTCGAACCGCTCTCCGCCGCGAGATGCTGATGATTCCTGTCAAACTCGCTTCCCAGGAAGCATGGCAGGAGAAGTCTATCCAATGCGCACGTTCCAGAGTTTTCCACGGCTTGCTCAGATCGCTCTTCACTGGGGACTGATCCTGTTGCTGCTGGGCGTTAGTGTCGGCTCGATCTGTGCGCTGTTCCTGTGGCTGCTCGATCAGGTGACGCAACTTCGGTTCCTGCATCCATCGCTGTTGTTCGGGCTCCCGGTGGCAGGGATCGGCGTAGCGCTTCTGTACCAGCGCTACGGGGGCAGAGCGGCGGCCGGCAATAATCTGATTATTGATGAAATTCACAAGCCGGGCGGGGGCGTTCCGTTCTGCATGGCGCCGCTTGTTCTGTTCGGCACGGTCATCAGCCATCTTTTCGGGGCCTCGGTTGGGCGTGAAGGAACGGCCGTTCAGATTGGGGGCAGTTTTGCAGCGGCAATCGGGCGGTTGTTCCGCCTTAATGACCGCGCAATGCGCCTCTTTCTGATGGCGGGGATTGCCGCAGGCTTTGGTGCAGTGTTTGGAACCCCGGTCGCGGGTGCGATTTTCGGTTTGGAAGTTCTGACGCTGGGGCGGTTGGACTATGCAGCGCTTCTTCCAGTTGCCGTGGCCTCCATTGTTGCGGACTGGACCTGCCATGCTTGGGGTATTCATCATGCCGCCTATCATGTTGGCTTTCGGGGCATCCCGTCTGCCGATGGCACGATGTTCCATGTTGATGCGTTGCTTCTCGTAAAAGTCAGTTTTGCCGCCGTGTGCTTTGGTCTTGCCAGTCGGGCTTTTGCCTCGGGCGTTCATCGGCTGGCGGGTATTTTCCAGAAACTCTGTCCTCCGGCATGGCTGCGGCCCGCATTAGGTGGGGTTCTGACGATTTTGCTGGCCGGTCTATTGGGAACGCGGGACTATCTCGGCCTCGGTGTGACGTCCCCTGACATCGACGGCGCCAGCATCATGAATTTTTTCGGCCATGGGTATTATCCCTGGAGCTGGTTCTGGAAGCTGGTCTTCACGCTGGTAGCGCTCGCGTCCGGATTTAAGGGCGGGGAAGTTACGCCGCTTTTCTTCATTGGCGCCGGGCTGGGAAATGCGCTGTCGCCGGTGCTTGGTGTGCCGGCAGATCTACTGGCAGGCGTGGGGTTTGTGGCAGTCTTTGCAGGCGCGGCGAATACGCCTCTGGCCTGTACGTTCATGGCCATAGAACTCTTCGGGGCAACGGATGTCGTTTACTATGCGGCGGGGTGCTTCATCGCCTATCTGGCGTCCGGCCACAGTGGAATTTATCAGGCACAGCGCATTGGAACGCCCAAGACCTCACTCGCGCTCGAACGTTCAGGGGCGGTTTTGCGGGATCTCAGGAAATGAAACTACCGGGAAGACCGCTTGTGGGCATTCAGGGCGGTGCAGATTAATGCCGCGAGCAGCACCTCAAGGCTGAGCAGCCCTATCCAGGTTGTCGTGGC
This sequence comes from Gluconobacter frateurii, assembly GCF_002723955.1. GTDB lineage: Bacteria > Pseudomonadota > Alphaproteobacteria > Acetobacterales > Acetobacteraceae > Gluconobacter > Gluconobacter frateurii. The sequence continues at coordinate 298,943 of NZ_BEWN01000005.1, read as the reverse complement.
AACGATCGGGAAACCGCTGTCATAGAGTTCCAGAAGCAGGCTTAGCATCAGAAGCGCAAACCCAGAGATTTGCAGTCCAAGCCGATAAGAGCCGGGAGGCGATTTCCGGAAGAAAACACCACTGCCACGGGCTGATCCAGCGGCGAGTAGCAGCATTGCGAATTGCCCGCACAGGAAAGACGGTCCCGTCATGTCTGCTTTGCTTTTCCGTTGAGAGCACGGAAGGCGGCGTAGCCAAAAGCGCCGGAGAAGAGCAAGCTCACAAGGGCTGTGCTTTGGGTGACAGGATTGGTCCATGGACTGCTCACGGCGGCAATTGCAAAACATGCCAATGCGCAGGCCGCCAGCATCTCGGGCCATGCGCGTCTGGCGGGGCGGATGAGAGCAAACACCAGCGCCAACCCCCAGACGATGAAAACGCATTGCACTTCATGGCCCGCACGATGCGGAGACATGGGAGGCAATAGTCTGTTGGCCAGAAAATAGGATGCAAAGGCGAGGGACGTACCACCCAGAACCCCAACGTTCAGGCGATCTGTCAGAACATGCCCAAGATGGTGGGGCAGGCGGAGGCGTTTGACAGTCCATAGTCGCATTCCGCTCCCGATGACGGCGGTCAGCATTAATCCGGAAATGAAATAGAGCCATCGCGTCACGTCCGGCGTAAACCGTGCGATGTGGAGTCCATACAGAAACGTGTAAGTGCGAACGGCTGGCCGCGTTTCGACATGCTCTCTTATGAGACGGCCCGTTGTCCCATCGAATGTCAGGCTATGGGATAGGGTACTAACCGTGCCGTTATTTCCCGCGATGACCGTGACCAGGGACGCCGCGTCCGACGGATTGTAAATGTAGACCTGTGAAATCCCAGCCCCTCTGAAGCGCTCTTCAGCATTCTGGAGCAAAGGTGTGATAGCCGTGAGATGACCGGGCTTTCCGCTGGCGGCCCGGGACTCAAGGGCAGGGTCGAGATCCGTATATCCCGCCATCACATCCTGCTTGTAAACAGCTTGCGGCCCCCATGGCAGCAGCATCGTGACGAGGGTGACGGCTCCCGTGAAGGAGATCATCAGATGGAAGGGAAAAGCCAGAACGCCCAGCAGATTGTGGGCGTCCAGCCAGCTTCTTTGCCCCTTGTTCGGACGGAATGTGAAGAAGTCTGCGAAGATGCGCCGATGAATGATCAGTCCGGAAATGAGGCCAACGACCAGAGCAAGAGCAGCTATAGCGGCAATCAGGCGGCCGTAGGGATAGGGAAGCTGAAGTTCAAAATGGAAGCGGTAAAAGAACTCACCTCCCAGCGTATCGCGGATACCATCCGGGCTGCCGGTGAGAGGGTTCAGCGCTTTCTGGATGTAACTTCCATCTGGCCGCTCCCAGGTCCCAAAAACGTAAGGCGCCCGATGGTTGGGAACCGCAAGATACCAGGCAGATGATTTGGCAGCATGATCCGTGAGCCACGCCACAGCATGTGCGGTAGCATCGACGGTCTGGACGGGCACAGTCGGAAGTTCGGGCCGCATCCAGACGCTGATGCCTTCCCGGAAAACGCTCAGGCTTCCTGAAAGTGCGATGGCAAACAGGACCCAGCCTGTGACAAGTCCGAGGCCTGTATGCAGCCACGCCATGGAAGCACGGAATGTTCCCTTCATGGGCGCCATCCTCTGAGTGCTGCCAGCCCCATGAGAGCAAGGAGCGCAATAACTGTGCCTCCAAGCATTTTGCGTCCGTCAGGAACAGCAAAGCTCGCCATGAAAGCGACAGGCCAGATCAGAAGGCCGGTCAGCATTCCCGTCATAGCGCGTTCCACCCGCAGACCAGGGAGCCATACGGCAAGGCAGATTCCGGAAAAAGCCGCGAGTGCATAGCCCCCGGGAAGGGCAGCCAGGATCCGGCAGGCCAGATCCCAGCGCTTCAAAGAGAGTGATTTACCAGCTGTAGCCAATGGTCGCCTGAGCGTTCCTGCGCTCTCCATAGTAGCAGAATTCCTGACCATAGGAGGCATAGCTCAGGCAGTTGGCAATGAAGTTCTTGTCGAACAGGTTACGAACACTGGCGGAAACATTCCAGCCACGAAGAGAAGGCGATGCTTTTGAAAGATCATAGCGGACGGAGGCATCGAACACCGCATATTGCGGAATCCAGACGCTGCCATAGGTCGCCTCTCCACCGTAGGACTTGTTCGTGTAACGCATGCCACCGCCGAAGCCGAAACCTTTCAGCGGGCCAGACGGCATGGTGTAGAACGCGAAGAGGGAAGCGTTGCCTCGGCCAGACTGGATAAGCGGTTTTCCGGTCGAGTCATCCTTGACCTTCTGGAAGCTGACAGCGGCCGTGAGCAGCAGATTCTTGAAAGGCTCGGCATGGGCTTCAAATTCGAACCCGTCTGAATGAACCTTGCCACTTTCGATGCTGTACGCCGTGTTGGCGACGGCTACGAGTACGTTTGTCTGCTCAATATGAAAGCCGGCTGCGCTCAGCAGGATGGACGTGCCCGGGATCTGATACTTCACACCGCCCTCAAGCTGCTTGCCGAGCGACGGATTGGCCTGACGGAGGGTTGCGCCGCCATTGCTGGAAACCGTGCCGGACTGCGGCTGGAAGGACGTCGAGTAGCTGATATACGGTGCCAGCCCGAAGTTGAAATGATAGAGGCCGGAGGCGCGCCATGTGATCTGACTGGGGTTCTGCCGTGAGTCCGATCCGTAAATATGTTCGACCTGATGGGAGCGATACCAGTCGTTCCGGATGCTGCCTGTAACAATCAGGTGCTTCCAGTGGATTTCGTCCTGCCCATAGGCGCCGATCTGGTGGGACGTCGTGTTGTAGCTGATGTAAGGCGCGGCGGCGGGGATAGCCATGTTGGCGTTCGGGTGGAAGACGTTCAGATCCGGTGCGGAACCATAGAAACCCTGCTCCGAGGCCGTTTGCTGCATGTAGTCGAAGCCGAACATCAGCGAGTGGGTCAGTGGACCCGTGCGAACATGGCCTTTGAACTGACTGTCGAATGCCAGATTATGGGTGTGTTCATTCGTTCCGAAAGCAGAGCGGGCGAGGAGGCCCGTGGCTTCGTCAGTGTAATACCCGCTGTTGTAGACGCTGCGATATTGCGTCTTGATATCGTCGTATCGGCCGCGGGTGCTGAAGCTCCAGTCCTGGTTGAAGCGATGGTTCAGGATATAAGTGATCGAGCCGTGCTTACGGTTGAACTTCTCGTAGTTGGCGTCGCCATCGTAGAAGTTGCGCGGCAGATAACCGAAGGATGCCCGCTTGAGCGATCCAACCAGCGGCACGCCACCGTATGATCCGTTTTCGGGATCATACTGATAATTACCAAGGATGGTCAGTGTCGTCGGGCCGTCACCACCAAGCGTGAAGGACGGGCTGATGCTGAAGCGACGACTTCCGGTCCGGGCAAGCTGTGTGTGCTGGCCGTTGACCGTGCCGTTGATGCGGTATCGGACGAAGCCGTTATCTGTCGCAAAACCACCAACATCTGCGTCCACGCGGTACAGGTCGAACATACCGCCGGTCGCATTGACCCCTCCATAGAACCGCTGATCGGTTGGGAGTTTGCTGGACAGGGCTGTCAGGCCACCCGGGCTTGACTGACCATAAATCGCGGACGCCGGGCCCTTGAGGATCTCGATGCGTTCCAGTCTCGACGTGTCGGTCTGGGCGCTGGCGTAACCCGTCGGGCTGTCCTGAAGTTTCAGGCCATCAAGGAATGTCGGAACCATGAAGCCGCGCAGAAGGAACTGGTCGTATCGTGTGCCTTCTCCGCCGCGCAGGTCAGGCGTAATGCCAGCAGCGTATCGAACAGCCTGATTCAGGTTCAGAACGCCCCGGATATCCATCTCGTTACGGGTGATGACCGTGACGGACTGGGCTGTTTCAACCAGAGGCGTATCTGATTTCGTGGCGGAGGAAGCCACCGTTGAGGGCTTGCGCCCACGGACTCTGAGGCTCTCGATATTCGTTACACGAGTATCGGCAGTTCTGGGTTTCCGCGTTTCGACAGTGCTTTTCTCAGGGCGGGAACGATCGGATTTTTCAGTCTGATCGGCTGCAAGGGCAGTACCACTCACAAAAAGGGAAAGAGGGATGGCATAAATAGCCCTGCTGCGAGGCATGTCCGATCTCATTGCTGGTTCCTGCTGGCGTGTAGCCAACGGCTCGTATCGGTATTGAGAGGCATTTGCAAGTAGCGTGAGATGGCAAAATGTGTTGCAGTCGGGATTGCGGCACAACAGTCACACTTTTGCAGGTGAGCAGTGATGGCAAGGCCTGTAGCCAGACATCTGCTCTGCTAAGTTATTTCTAGATTTTTGTTAGGGAAATTCTGGGGCGGCGAGAGGAAGTGATCTTCCAGTTATCGCAGGTAGCCGCGGTGGCCGGCCAATTTTGTAAATGTTTCAGACGCCCGGCCATTCGTCCGGGCATCTGAAATCGTGTTGCGCTTTAGAAATCAACGCTTGCGCTGCCGCCCACGAAGAAGGGAGCCGCAACATAGTAAGTGGTGCTGCCTGCAGAGAGCTTGGAACCGAACACGCCGGTTGCGGCTTTTCCGTTTGCGGCTGTGCCGTTTACGAAGCCGAGGTATTGCTTGTTAGTGATATTCTGAATGTTCAGGCGCAGGATCGGGTTTTTCAGGAAGCTGAAGTCCTTGAAGCGGTAACCTGCATGAACGTCCATCGTGACATAGCTCGGGATGGAGGTGTCGTTGTTGAAGGTTGCGTATTGCTTGTCGACGTATTTCAGACCGAACCCGCTGAAGAGATGGCCGTCATCATAGTCGAGATGAAAACCAACCTGGAATTTTGGCGTCTGAGGCGCAAACTTGCCTTTACTGAATACGTAGTCGCCAGAGCTTGAGGCAGCCACGTTGCTGTCCGTGCGGGCGTCAATGTACTCAGCCGAGACGTATGGGCGGATATGGTACAGGATCGGGCGTGTACCGATTTCGAAGTCCACACCATCAGCGTGCGATCCGCCGCCATTGATGCTCTGGGAGTAATAGCTTCCGTTAGCCTGAACAACCGTCTGGCTGTAGAGGCGGTTCGTGAAGTTATAATGGAAATACGTCAGGGTGCTGTTGATCAGGTCGCCCTGGTAACGCACGCCAGCCTCTTCGGAAATAGAGATTTCCGGCTTCATGTTGGGGTTGGCTTTTGTGCTGTAACCCGTTCCAGACGTGTAGGTGCCAGCGTCGTATAGCGATGTGTTCATCGGAATACGGAAGTTGGTCGTGGAAGATGCGAAGAGCTGGATCTGATTGTTCAGCTTGTAGCGGATCGACACGGCCGGAAGGGGTTCGTTCCACGAGCCGTTGATATAGGGGCCTGTCGATGTTTCAGGCAGGAAGTTGTGCCCGTTTCGCATGACGATGGCATATTTCAGGCCCGCTTCAATGGTCAGCTTGTTGTTCAGAAGCGACAGACTGTCGTCGATGAACATCGTATGGATGCGCGTCTGTGTCAGCGTATCACGATACTGAGCTGTCTGACCGTTGGACAGCACCATGTTCACGCCATTGCCGTAAACGTCGTATGGCTCACCCGTCGACATGTTCACAAGGCTGTAGGGGGATGTCTGGATCTGCTTCGAATACTCAAACCAGTAACCCACCATCAGGCGGTTGATGCCGGTGTGAAGCGTTAGCTTCGTGACAGCACCGGGACGATACGTCTGAGTGTTGGACGGGTTATAGACCAGCAGGCTCTTTGTGTTGGACGCATTGTATTGCCCGATCGAAGCCGAGAGGGACTGGCTGCCATACTGTTGGCTGGTCAGGCTCTCTGAATACGCGCCACCACCATTCCCGTTGCCGTACCAGAAATAAGGCGTTTCGGTCAGGGTCAGGTTATCCGTCAGATGGAAGGTTGACGGTGCACTGGCGTAGATGTTGGTAAACGGGTTCTGGTGCAGCTTGTAATAGTTTGCGCTGGGGTTTTTCGGATCCCACTTGGACTGGTAGGCGTAATGAACGCCGTATTTCTGCCAGTTCGCAAGCGACATGGACGGGAACAGCACGCTGTTGGACTGGTTGCCGACGATGGCGAGCGAGATCCGGTTGCCGTTACCCCATTCATTGACCCACTTGGTTTCACCATGCAGCTTTTTCTGGCTGCCAGGTCCACGCCAGGATTTCTCATCCGCAGCGGAAAAGGACATGTAACCCTTGAGATTGGTATTGCCGATCTTGCCAGTATCAAGACGGCCGAAGATACGACGTGCATTATAGCTGCCGTAAGTGCCGTCGATATGGCCGCCGAACCGGTCCTTCGGATCCAGCAGATACATGTTGACCGACCCGCCCGATGCACTGATATGCGGGCTATCGAGGTCAGCCGAACCCTGCTCGACGTTGATTGAGCGAAGGTTTTCGGAATCCACGATTTCCTGCGGATAGACTGCGTAGCTTCCGATGTCGTTGATCGGGAAGCCTTCGAGCGTGAAGCCAATCTGACTTGAATTCAGGCCACGAAGCGTCATGTTGCCGCCATTGAGTCCAAGCGGATCAACGGATGTCGTGTTTACACCAGGCAGCAGGGCGATGAGCTGCATCGGGTTCACGCCAGGCGTTTGGTTGGCGATAAATTCCTGCGTTACGGTCGAGCGTGATTTGGCGGCATCTTCATGCACCATAAGGCCGCCGCCGGGCGCATTGTGACGGGCGCCATGCACCTGCACGAGCTCTGCCTTCTCAGCATCCGTCGGGGCCGTTGCGCCCATCATGGAAGGGCTGCTGTCATGAGCGGCCTGAGTGATCTTCTTGTGAGGGTGCCCATGCGGACGCTTGTTGTCGGCCGTGGTTGTCTGGGCAGAGGCCCAGGAGATGCTCATCGCCAAGGCAGATGTTGCACACAAGAAATGTTTTGAGCGAGACAACATGATACCTCTTGTTAGAACGCCTGTTTTCTTCATGGCGCGTTTATAGTGGCTATTTTTCTGAAAAAAAGAACTCCAATGCGGATTAATATTTGAATGTTTTATGACAAGTAAAATACTTATCTCTTTTGAAAACATTAATTACTTATAAATGTAAATATATTACATATAGATCCAAAAAGACGCTATATGTTACATAATGATAAAACCCTTGCTGGCCTTATCTGTGGGAATATTTCAAGCGCCGAACGGGAAATTTCTGACGAGATTTATCCTCTCTTCCCGGCTTCTTGGACGATGAAAGAGGCATGACAAACGTAAGTATCTGTCAATCTGGTATGTGAAGGGATGTCGCACCTCATGCTCGTGATGAGGCTTCGGCAAGTTTGAGAAGAATCTGATGAAAATTGGAGCTGGGGCCAGTCAGGTCAGGATCGCGGGATGCGAGTGAAATTGTTGCGCGGGGAGCAGGGCCGGAAATCGGATGAAAAGTTGCTCCATCCGCGTGGATCTGGCTGAGATATGCGGGAACGACGGATACACCGAGACCTGCAGCCACCATCGGAACCGTAGCGGCAATCTGAGGAGCGGATTGTCCGAAATGGGGTGTGAATCCTGCCTGCTGACAGGCGGCAATAATGGCATCGTAAAAACCAGGACCAATTCTACGGTCAAAAATGAGGAACGGCTCATTTGCGACGTCAGACAGCTTGAGTGTGTGATGCTCCGAAAGAGGATGGCCTTTCGGAATGGCGATCATTGTCGGTTCGTCCAGCAGAGGATGAAGTGAGATGACCGGGTCTGGAACGGGGGGGCGAACAATAGCAATGTCAACACGGCGTTCGCGCAGAGCTTCGCAAAGAGCCGGGGTATTACTTTCTTCCAGCGTGATCAGGATTTCCGGCCACCGTTCCCGAAAAGCACGGATGGCGCGTGGAATCAGGGGAAGCATCGCTACGGCGCCAGCCATGCCAATTCTCAGGCGCCCCTGTTCGCCCCGGGCCATGCCCTGGGCGAGAAGATGAAACTGACGCTCAAGCGTCAGGATCGTTCGTGCCTGCTCAAGAAGTTGCTCTCCTGCATCCGTCAGGGAGGCGCCCCTTCTGGATCGCGTGAAAAGCTTGAGACCAAGTTCAGCTTCAAGAGCTTTGATCTGCTGGCTCAAGGGGGGCTGCTCAATATGCAGAGCCTCCGCAGCCTGCGTAAAGCTTCCGTGATCTGCGATGGCGACGAAGTATCGTAAATGGCGTAAATCCATTTATCCATATTAATTATATATGGAAACCGCTTCAACTATATATTGGACGGCAGGACAAAGGGCGCGCACCCTAGGCCTCAGAAAATTTCTGAGGACCGGATCATGGCTTTTACTGTTGGACATTACCTTGCTGAACGGCTGACGCAGATTGGCCTCAAGCATCACTTTGCTGTTGCGGGTGACTATAATCTGATCCTGCTCGATCAGTTGATCGAGCATGGCGGAATGAAGCAGATCTATGACTGTAATGAGCTGAACTGCAGTTTTGCAGCTGAAGGTTATGCGCGTGCCAACGGAGCTGCTGCTGCCGTTGTGACATTCAGCGTGGGTGCGATTTCTGCGATGAATGGTCTGGGCGGATCCTATGCGGAAAACCTTCCGGTTATCCTGATTTCAGGTGCGCCCAATTCCAATGACCATGGCTCCGGACGTGTTCTGCATCACACGATCGGAACCACAGAATACAATTACCAGATGGAAATGGCGAAGCACGTCACTTGTGCCGCCGAAAGCATCACATCAGCCGAGACTGCACCCGAGAAAATTGATCACGTCATTCGTACGGCGCTGCGGGAAAAGAAGCCGGCTTACCTGGAGATCGCCTGTAATGTGGCGAGCCAGCCTTGTGTTCGCCCAGGACCCGTTTCTTCGCTGTTGTCCCAGCTTACCCCGGATCAGGACAGCCTGAAGGCTGCGCTCACAGAAAGCCTTGGTTTTCTGGAGAAGGCCGAGAATGTGGTCATTCTCGTTGGGAGCAAGCTGCGCGCTAGCGAAGCATTGGATGAAACAGTCGCTCTTGCTGACAAACTGGGTTGCGCAGTGACGGTTATGGCTGCGGCCAAGAGCTTCTTCCCTGAAACGCATCCGGGTTTCAGGGGTGTCTACTGGGGTGAAGTCAGTAGCCCCGGTGTTGAAGACGTTGTGAAGAAGGCGGATGCAGTCATTACTCTGGCGCCTGTCTGGAACGACTACTCCTCCGTTGGCTGGCGTGATCTGGTTCGCGGTGAGCGGGTTCTGGAAGTTGAGCCGCATCGCGTAACGGTTGCTGGGAAAACTTTCGAAGGCTTTAGTCTGAAAGAGTTTGTCGTTGCTCTGACCAAGGACGCCCCAAAGAAGTCTGCTTCGCTGGCAGTGCCATACAAACCCGTCACGCTGCCGGAAAAAGATCCAGCCGCACCTTTGACCAATGATGAAATGACCCGTCAGATCAATGCATTGGTTGATAGCAAGACGACGCTTTACGCTGAAACGGGTGACTCCTGGTTCAATGCCATTCGCATGAACCTGCCTGAAGGCGCTAAAGTCGAGTCCGAGATGCAGTGGGGGCACATTGGTTGGTCGGTGCCGTCCATGTTTGGTAACGCCATGGCGTCCCCCGATCGCCAGCATGTGCTGATGGTTGGAGACGGGTCGTTTCAGCTTACGGCGCAGGAAGTGGCACAGATGATCCGGTACGAACTGCCGGTCATTATTTTCCTTATCAACAATTATGGTTATGTCATCGAGATCAAGATCCATGACGGCCCATACAACTATATCCAGAACTGGGATTACGCTGCCCTGATCAACTGCTTCAACCAGGGTGTCCCGGGTGAGGAAAGCGGAAAATATGGTCTGGGCCTTCACGCTACGACTGGCGCAGAACTTGCGGAGGCTATTGAAAAGGCTCGAAAGAATACACGTGGTCCTACCCTCATCGAGTGTAAGCTCGATCGGACGGATTGCACGGAAACCCTTGTGAAATGGGGTAAATTCGTGGCCGCTGCCAATTCGCGCAAGCCAGCTTAAAACACGTTACTGGAAGGAGGAGCTTGCCACTTGTATGGCAGCTCCTCTCTCTGAAAAAAAACAGAATAAAAAGTCTATTATTCTTTGATACGGTATTAATGTTCAGGCGCATTGGCTGCTTTGTCTTCAGAGTACGAACCTCTCTATAAGTAAAGTTAACGATCTGCGTCGGCACTACATCCGGCCGCACGAGCGGTCTTGCCAAGGAAAAATTGCTGGTTTAATTCCATACAGACGGAATGAAACTAGCAGAGAAGTTTATGGCGCGTCCCAGAACCATTAATCGCGATCAGGTTATGGAATGTGCGGAACGTCTCGTTCGGGAGGGAGGTGCTACAGCCCTGACCCTGGATGCTGTTTCCAAAGAAGCCGGTATTACCAAGGGTGGCCTGCAATACTGCTTTGGCAGTAAAGATGACCTGATTGCCGCGCTGATTGATCGTTGGATTTCTGCCTTTGATGCCGAGGTGCTCAGGCATGTCCCCCTAGATGCAAGTGCGTCTGATCGTGCGCGGGCTTATGTTCAGGTCTGTAGCCAGATTGATGATGCAACACGGGCCCGTATGGTGGGGATGCTCATTACTTTGCTACAGTCTCCTGGCCATTTGCAGAAAGTAAGAGACTGGTATTCAGGGTGGCTGAAATCTGATGCGTGCCAGTCCACCGAAGCCAGAAAGATACGCGCCATGATTTTCGCGGCAGAGGGGGCATTCTGTCTTCGTAGTTTTGGCTTCATTGATATGCAGGAAGCAGAATGGAATGCTGTTTATGCTGATATTCAGAGGCTGACGCTATCAGGTGAGGCTGATAAGAAGCTGCCAGAAGCATGATTTTATATATTGTATGGGTGTTTGTAGGATGAATGCGCCAATACTCAAAGGTATGAGTAATAGTCTGGCTCATACTGTGTCTTCCGCCTGTGACTGGTTGATTGGACAGCAGAAGGGAGATGGTCACTGGGTTGGATCTGTTAAGTCCAATGCGTCCATGGAAGCTGAGTGGTGTCTTGCTCTGTGGTTTCTGGGCCTTGAAGATCATCCACTTCGCCCTCGGCTGGGCAATGCCCTTCTTGAAATGCAGCGCGAAGACGGGTCCTGGGGAATTTATTTCGGCGCAGGCAATGGCGATATCAACGCCACGGTAGAAGCCTATGCCGCTTTACGATCATTGGGGTACCCCGCGGATCATCCGGCTCTTCAAAAAGCCAGCACATGGATTGCTGAAAAAGGCGGCCTGAAAAACATTCGCGTGTTTACCCGATATTGGCTCGCTCTTATTGGTGAATGGCCTTGGGAAAAAACACCTAATCTTCCTCCTGAGATCATCTGGTTTCCGGATAATTTCGTTTTTTCCATTTATAATTTTGCACAATGGGCACGTGCGACCCTGGCACCACTCGCCATTTTGTCTGCACGTCGTCCTAGTCGTCCTTTGCGTCCGCAGGATCGTTTGGATGCGTTGTTTCCGGAAGGGCGTAAGCGGTTCGATTATACCCTTCCCAAAAAAGAAGGGAGGGACGCATGGTCCAGCTTTTTCCGGACGACGGACAAAGGGCTGCATTGGCTCCAAACTAAATTTCTCAAGCGCAATACCATTCGTGAAGCAGCGGTTCGGCACATGCTGGAATGGATCATCCGGCATCAGGATGCAGATGGAGGGTGGGGTGGTATCCAGCCACCATGGGTATACGGCCTGATGGCGTTGCATGGCGAAGGCTACCAGTTCCATCACCCTGTAATGGCCAAGGCTCTTGCCGCGCTGGATGATCCCGGCTGGCGCTATGACAAGGGGGAGGCATCGTGGATTCAGGCGACGAATAGCCCTGTCTGGGACACCATGCTGGCTCTGATGGCGTTGTATGACGCCAATGCTCAGGAACGCTTTACGCCCGAAATGGACAAGGCACTTGGCTGGCTTCTGGATCGACAGGTGCGCGTTAAAGGGGACTGGTCCGTCAAGCTGCCTGATGTGGAACCGGGGGGATGGTCGTTTGAATATGCAAATGACCAATATCCGGATACCGACGACACGGCTGTTGCGCTGATTGCATTGTCATTCTGCCGCCACCGGGAAGAGTGGAAGCGAAAAGGTGTTGATGAGGCAATTGCACGGGCGGTGAACTGGCTGATCGCCATGCAGAGTTCGTGCGGCGGCTGGGGAGCTTTTGATAAGGACAACAACAAGAGCCTGCTCTCGAAAATTCCGTTCTGTGACTTCGGGGAAGCTCTTGATCCGCCATCGGTGGATGTGACCGCTCATATTCTGGAAGCCTTTGGTCTTCTGGGCGTGTCGCGTGATCTGCCTGTTGTTCAGAAGGCCCTTGCTTACGTTCGGGCGGAGCAGGATCCGCAGGGATCTTGGTTTGGTCGGTGGGGCGTGAATTACCTGTATGGCACGGGGGCGGTCCTGCCTGCTCTGGCTGCCATCGGTGAAGATATGTCACAGCCTTACATCGCAAAAGCCTGCGACTGGCTGATTTCACACCAGCAGGACGATGGTGGATGGGGTGAAAGTTGCGCGTCTTATATGGATATTTCGTCCATAGGGCATGGAGCAACAACGCCTTCTCAGACCGCTTGGGCCTTGATGGGGCTGATCGCGGCTGCGCGTCCTCAGGATTATGGAGCCATTGCCAAAGGGTGCCGTTATCTGATTGACCGGCAGGAAGCGGACGGAAGCTGGGCGGAAGAGGAGTTCACCGGCACAGGGTTCCCAGGATACGGTGTTGGTCAGACCATCAAACTGGATGACCCGGCGTTGTCAAAGCGTCTCATGCAGGGGGCAGAACTCTCACGGGCATTCATGTTGCGTTATGATCTCTACCGACAGCTTTTCCCGATCATGGCGCTTTCGCGCGCTACGCGTTTGCTAGCGCAGGAGGAATGATTTTTCAGTCTGCCCTGATTATGTACAGAAAGTGCTTTTAAGGGGGAGGTTTGTGCCTCTCCTGTATTGCTGTATGAATGAATTATCTCAATAATGAGATTTTATCTTATTTATTGATACTGAAGATATCAGTTAAATCCGTAGAAGATCGAAAGAATAATAAAAAAGACTGTATACATTAACAAGAACATCCAGGGCGCGCTGCGTAACATACGCGAGAGAAATTTTTTCAAGGAAAAATGCTGATGTTGCCGAGATGAGGGCTCAGAGCTTCCCATGGCAGCACGTCCCTCGGGCGATGGTGTTGTGAATACCTCTTCGAGGGAAACAAAATTTTTCCTGGTGAGGGTGAGATCAGGAAGACATATCTTCTTCTGGACGCGATGGTCTTTATTTGTGCACGCCTGCATGGGTAGGTTTCTCTTGTTGAATTTTTCGGAGAGGTCGAAAAATTCGCCCCTGGTCCTGACGATATAGTCAGGCTTTTTTTCTTCCGTATGTCGGGATTATCTCTGAGATGAAATACTTTGGCGTGACTGTGCTTAGGTAGTCGGCGCAAAATGTCCTGCGCATGCCTCACGCAGAGGCAATATGGCGTCGAATGCAGGCGTATTGTGTCAAGTAGCGCGCTGATAATTCCCGATCGCCGTGGCAAGCGTCATGATCATCACAACCGAAGCGGCATTGGAGCGGAAGCCGTGGAAATCAGCCTCTGCAACCTGAAGCCAGATGCCGGATTTTGGAATGACCGGGCTGTTTCTGTTGTCTGTCAGGGAGACTATAGGTACGCCGCGTTCTTCCAGCTTTTGAAACAGTTCAACTGTCTTGGGCGCATAGGACGCATAGCTGATAATGAGAGCAGCATCATCAGGGGTTGCGGTGAGAAGTGCTTCTTCTTCCATACCGCTTTCCATGCCGATGACCTGATGAGGAATAGCCATTTTGGCGAGTAGATAGGCGAAGTACCGCGCCACGGGCATGGAGCGGCGCAGTCCAAGAATATGAATGCAACGACCGTTTGCCAGAATGTCGACAGCCCGGTTCAGCAGGAGAGGGTTAGTCTTTTCCTGAAGAATATTCAGGGACGTAACGGCGGCGCGATGGAACCCGGTTAGCAGGTTGATCGCGGAGTGCCCGGTATCTTCCGGAGTTTTCAGGGTCTGGAGCCGCTCTGGGTAAGATGATGCCAGCCCACGGAGCCTCTCCCGGAAAATGGCCTGAAAATCAGAGTATCCCTGAAATCCAAAAGTGCGCGAAAAACGAACGACGGTGGAAGGCTGAACATTGGCGTGATGGGCGAGGGTACTGACGGTCCAGTGCGCAACATCGTCTGCATTGCTGGAGACAAGGTCGGCAAGCTGTTTCAGGCGGGGGGGGAGAGACGCATATCGTTCTTTCAGTTCGGCTGAGAACGTTTGGTATCGGTCAGTCATAGTGGTTCAGCCGAGGCTTCCCTGTCATCTCACGCGCGCTGTCGGTGGCGGTCTCATTATCCGGGAAGTCTAGAAGAAAGCTAAGGAAACGTCTTCATTTTATAACGGAAAATATATTCCATAACGATATGGCTTGTGGGAGAATCGTCATCAATATGTGACATAAAGCCCGATATATAACGTAACAACGAGACCAATATCATTAAAACGTGATATATATAACAAAAAATCAGATTGCGGGTGAGTTGAGTGTGTGGGAATAGAATAAATATTCCATTTCAAGGGAATGTTCAGACACGATGAAGGTGTATCCTGCGATGTCTCCAGATCTTGATGTTATCACTATTGGCCGCGCCTCTGTGGACCTCTACGGGCAGCAGATTGGCAGTCGGCTTGAAGATATGGCCAGTTTCAGCAAAGCGGTTGGCGGTTGCCCTGCCAATATTGCAATCGGAACGGTTCGCCTTGGACTGAAGTCCGGGATCGTTACCCGCGTTGGGAATGAACATTTCGGGCGGTTTATTCAGGAACAGATGGTCCGTGAAGGTGTTGCGGTTGATGGCATTCATACGGATCCGGACCGATTTACGGCGCTGGCGATTTTAGGTGTCAAAAACCGGGACAGTTTCCCTCTCCTGTTTTACCGGACCGACTGCGCTGATGCTGCATTGAATGAGGGGGATATTGATCCAGCCTTCATTCAGCGTGCCCGGGCCATTGTGGTCACCGGAACGCATTTTGCGCGACCGGAAGCCGCGGCAGCACAGCGAAAGGCCATGAAGCTGATTCGGGAGGTGGGTGGTCGCATTGCTTTTGATGTGGATTATCGACCCAATCTCTGGGGGCTGGCTGGTATCGGAGACGGCGAGGCGCGTTACGTTCGTTCTGAAAATGTGACGGCGCATCTTCAGGATATTCTTCCGGATTGTGACCTGATCGTTGGTACGGAAGAAGAGCTGCATATCGCGGGCGGCAGTGAAGATACGCTGGAAGCTATCCGGAACATCAGGGCTGTTTCTGCGGGCACCATTGTCTGCAAGCGGGGACCAATGGGCTGTGTTGTTTTCGACGATGCAATTCCTGACAGTCTCGACAAGGGAATTAGTGGTCCAGGCTTTCCGGTGGAGGTCTACAATACGCTCGGAGCAGGAGACGCCTTCATGTCCGGCTTCCTGCGAGGGTGGCTACGGGATGAGGCATTGTCGGAATGTTGCCGGTACGCGAATGCTTGCGGGGCTTTTGCAGTTTCGCGTCTGCTTTGCTCCTCTGAAATTCCAAGCTGGAAAGAGTTGGACTATTTCCTTTCCCATGGGTCCACCCATCGGGCTCTGAGATATGATGCAGCCCTGAATCATCTGCATTGGGTCACGACCCGCAGGAAGCAGGCTTTCCCAGTCATGGCTTTGGCCTGCGACCACCGACTGCAGCTCGAAGACATGGCAACTGCTGTCGGAGCGCCATTCAGCAAGATCTCACGTTTCAAGATTTTGGCTGTCGAGGCGGCGGCGCGGGTCGCAAACGGCCGGGAAGGCTTCGGAGTTTTCATGGATGGCCGGTATGGGCAGGACGCCCTTTTCCGAGCCGCTGACGATAATCTTTGGACAGCCCGACCTATTGAAAAAACTGGCTCACGTCCGTTGGATTTCGAAGGGCAGGGCAGTCTCGGTACTTCGCTTATCGAATGGCCAAAGGACCAGGTCATCAAATGTCTCTGCTTCTATCATCCGGATGATAGCGATGATCTGAAGCTGCATCAGGAGCGCGAACTCCGTCGGGCTTATGAGGCCTGTCGTCTGCAAGGGCGGGAGCTATTGCTGGAAATCATCGCCGGGAAACATGGTGAACTCAAGGGGGATACTGTTTCTCGCGTGCTTGAGCGGCTTTATGACATCGGCATTCAGCCTGACTGGTGGAAGCTTGAGTCCCAGCCATCGGAAGCTGCGTGGGCAAAGATTGGTGAGGTTATCGAAAAGCGTGATCCGTTCTGCCGGGGTATTCTGCTCCTTGGACTGGATGCGCCTATAGCGGACCTGGAAGAGGCATTCCGTAAAACTACAGCAACGCCCTGGGTCAAAGGCTTTGCGATCGGCCGTACCATTTTCAGCGATCCGGCGCGCGCATGGCTTGCGGGCGAGCTTTCGGATAGCGAAGCCAGAGACGAGTTGGCGCGTCGTTTCGAGCATTTTGTGGCGGCCTGGCAGAGCAGGGGACGTCCTCTGCCTCACCAGAGTGCGGCCTGAGCGAATGCCCGGAAGGATATCACAATGAAAACGATACGCCTGACGATGGCTCAGGCTCTGGTGCGCGCCATGATCGCACAGAAGACCGAAATAGACGGCCGGATAGAGCCATTCTTTGCGGGCGTCTGGGCGATTTTCGGGCACGGCAACGTTGCCGGTCTCGGAGAGGCGCTCCATGCGTCCCGTGATGAACTGGTCACCTGGCGTGCTCATAATGAGCAGGGCATGACGCATGTTGCGACGGCTTTTGCCAAGGCATCCCGTCGTCGTCGTGCCATGGCCTGTACAAGTTCGATCGGTCCCGGTGCGTTGAACATGGTGACGGGCGCGGCCGTGGCGCACGTCAACCGACTACCTTTGCTGCTTCTGCCGGGGGACGTGTTCGCCAATCGTATTCCTGATCCTGTGCTTCAGCAGATCGAGGATTTTGGTGATGGCACAGTCAGTGCGAATGACGCGTTCCGGTCCGTGTCGCGGTACTTTGACCGCATCACGCGACCGGAGCAGATCATTCCGGCGTTTAATCGCGCTATGACGGTTCTGACTGATCCGGCGGAGTGCGGGCCGGTCACGCTGTCTCTATGCCAGGATGTTCAGGCGGAAGCGTTTGATTATCCGGAAAGCTTCTTTGCGGACCGTATTCATCGTATCCGCCGGGCTGAACCCGACGAACGTGAACTGGTGGACGCTGCGGCGCTGATCCGTGAGTCCAGCAAGCCATTGGTCATCGCAGGGGGAGGTGTTCTCTATTCTGGTGCAGAGCGGGCGTTAGCGGAGTTCTGTAACCGCCACGGCGTGCCGTCGGGTGAAACGCAGGCCGGAAAATCATCGCTGCTGCCAGATCATCCTTTGAATATGGGTGGCCTCGGGGTGGCTGGGACTTCAGCGGCCAATGAACTTGCGGAAGAGGCGGATCTCATTATCGCCGTGGGAACCCGTCTTCAGGATTTCACCACGGGGTCCTGGGGGATTTTTCATAATCCGTCCGTGAAGATTGTCACCCTGAATGTGCAGGTTGCAGACGCGACAAAGCATCTTGCGACCCCGCTTGTGGCGGATGCACGCGTGGGGCTGAGAGCGCTGGAAAGTTATCTTTCGGGCTGGAAAGCTGATCCGGATTGGACGCAGAAAGCCAGA
This sequence comes from Gluconobacter frateurii, assembly GCF_002723955.1. GTDB lineage: Bacteria > Pseudomonadota > Alphaproteobacteria > Acetobacterales > Acetobacteraceae > Gluconobacter > Gluconobacter frateurii. The sequence goes on along the minus strand of NZ_BEWN01000005.1, from coordinate 281,310 downwards.
AACGGTCTGGAGGCATGGTCGGAAAGTTCCCTGCGCTATCAGGCTGAGCCGTCTGCTTCGCAGGAAGCCCTGCCGAGCGATGCGCAAGTGGTTGGGGCCGTGCAGCGCGTGGCTCAGTCGAGCGATATTGTGGTCTGTGCTGCTGGGGGGCTGCCTGCTGAACTCCAGAAACACTGGCGCCCCGGTCTGCCGGGTGGATATCACATGGAATACGGCTTTTCCTGCATGGGATATGAGCTGGCAGGTGCTTTGGGCGTCAAAATGGCGGATCCCAGCAGGAATGTGACCGTCATGCTTGGTGACGGCTCTTACCTCATGCTGAATTCCGAGATCGCAACATCCGTGATGCTGGGTCAGAAGCTGACAGTCGTCCTCCTGAATAACCGGGGCTATGGCTGCATTAACCGGCTTCAGCAGGCGGTCGGCGGGGCACCGTTCAACAACCTTCTGGAAAACTGCACTCAGGTAGTGATGCCGGAAATCGACTTTATTCAACTGGCGCAAGGTCTGGGCGCTAGGGCGGAAAAAGTCTCGGGGCCTGCGGAACTTTCGGCAGCCGTACAGCGCGCCAGAACTGCAGATCGTACGACGGTGATTGTAATTGATACCGACCCGAAAGCGATCACGGATGATGGTGGCACATGGTGGGATGTCGCGGTTCCGGAAGTGTCAACGCGGGAGGCAGTTCGGGAAGCTCGCACAACCTACGAACGGTTGCGGGTTGGTCAGCGCATCGGGAATTGAAACTGAACACAGGAAGTGAGGCCTTCAGTGAAGGCCGGGAGTCTTCAATGCCTATTAGAATTGGTGCCAATCCCATTATCTGGAGCAACGACGATATGCCGTCTCTGGGTGGTGATATTTCTTTGGACACCTGCCTGTCTGAAGCGCGGGAGGCAGGGATTGAGGGGATGGAACTGGGGAACAAGTTTCCAACAGCGGCCTCTGAGCTGGAATCTGTGCTTGCGTCATATGGACTGGAACTGATTTCCGGCTGGTATTCGACGGAGCTTCTGGTTCGAAGCGCGGAAGAAGAGATCGAGCGGATGCAGCCGCATCTGCAGCTTCTCAAAGCTCTGGGAGCCCCGGTCTTCATCGCTGCGGAAACGTCGAATGCCATTCATTCAGATGTCAGTATTCCGCTTTCCCGACGTCCTGTTCTGGCAGAAAAGGAGTGGCCGGAATTTACACGTCGCATGACGCTGATGGCTGATGCCGTGGCTGCCGCAGGAATGGACTTTGTTTACCATCATCACATGGGTACCGTTGTTCAGTCTCGCCAGGACATTGATGCCCTCATGACGCTGACCGGGCCTTCCGTGAAGCTGCTGCTTGATACGGGTCATGCTCTTTGGGGTGGTTCGGATCCGGCAGAACTGGCGAAGGTCTATCGTGACCGTATTCGCCATGTGCATGTGAAAGATTTGCGGCCAGCCAATCGGGCCACGGCGGATGCGGAAGACTGGAGCTTTCTGCAGGCGATCATGGGGGATGTCTTCACTGTCCCGGGTGATGGTTGCATCGACTACGGCAAGGTGTTCGCAGAAATTCCAGACTATTCCGGCTGGGTTGTTCTTGAGGCGGAACAGTATTCGAAAGAGGTCAGTCCGCTGACCTATGCCCGGATGGGACGAAACTATCTGGTTAATATCCTTTCACAGACGGGGCATCTATCATGTCTTCGCGCCTCCTGATTCACGCTCACCCACGCGATGAAAATCGTCGGATTATCAATCTGACGCCAGAACAGGCTGGGTGGGATTACATCGGCTTTGAAGTGATGTCACTCAAGGCCGGTGAAACGGTTTCGGAAGCCACGGACCGAACCGAGGTTTGTCTCGTTCTGGTGAGCGGTCGTGCCCGTATCGAAGGTGCGGAGCAGGATTTTGGTGTGCTGGGAGAGCGGATGAGTCCATTCGATGGGCTGCCGTGGTCGGTGTACCTTCCTCCGGCAACGGTGTGGCGTGCTGAAGCCGAGACGGATGTGGAGCTGGCAGTGTGCCGTTCCCCTGCGTCCGGAAAATATCCGGCACGACTTATCCCTCCGGAAGAAGCGGGCGAGATTGCACGGGGCACAGGAACAAACGAGCGGCTGATCCGGAATATCCTTCCGGATACAGCACCGGCGGAAACGCTGCTCGTTGTCGAAGTCATTACCCCTGGCGGTCACTGGTCCAGCTACCCGCCCCACAAGCATGATACCGATGATTTTCCCAATGAGACCTATCTTGAGGAAACATATTATCATCGCTTGAAACGGGGCAGCGGTTTTGCTCTGCAGCGCGTCTATACGAAGGACGGTTCCCTTGATGAGACCATGGCTGTTTCCGATCGGGATACCGTTATGGTTCCGAAAGGGTACCATCCGGTCGGCGCGCCGCATGGGTTCGACCTTTATTATCTCAATATGATGGCGGGACCGCGCCGGGCGTGGAAATTCTCCATGGATCCCGATCAGGCGCATCTTCCATATTGAGCGCTAAAGAAAACCTGCACGGCAGGGTACTTCAACAGGAAACGACAAGGCCAACCAGTCACCAAGAGAGAAATGCTTCTTAGTGATGGAGTAGAAATCATGGCTACTATCAAGGATGTCGTGTTCGTTCAGTCTGAACGACATGATGTAAAATATGTTCTTCGTATCTGTGCCGTCGCAGCGCTCGGGGGTATCCTCTTCGGATACGATACGTCCGTCATTTCGGGCGCAATTGACTCCCTGCGCGACTATTTCCAGCTCTCTCCGGCGGAGACGGGATGGGCAGTTTCGAATGTGGTTGTTGGCTGCATCATCGGTGCTGCCCTGTCCGGTTGGATGGCGCATAGACTGGGGCGACGTGTCACGCTTTTTGTGTGCGCCATTCTGTTCACGATCTCGGCTCTCGGGGCTGCGCTCGTTCACAGCTTTCTGTGGTTTGTTATTTACCGCATGATTGGTGGCGTTGCGGTGGGCGTCGCTTCGGCAGTCTCACCGATGTACATGTCGGAAGTCTCACCAAAGGACATGCGTGGTCGTGCTCTGACCATGGAGCAGTTTGCTATTGTCTTCGGGCAGGTCATTGTCTTCGTTGTGAACTATCTTATCGCCAGAAGTGCTTCGACAGAATGGTTGAGAGATGTTGGCTGGCGCTGGATGATTGCATCGGAAATCGTACCGTGCGTCATTTTCTGTGCAACGATCTTTTTGATCCCGGAATCACCTCGGTGGCACGTCCTGCGCGGGCGGGATGAAGAGGCTCTCACGACGCTGAAACGGATTTCCAATGAACAGCACGCTCATTCGCTGCTGGGGGAAATCCGTGAGTCCGTCGCTAATATTGAAATGGACGCGCGTGACAGTGTTTCGGTTTTAAAACGAGATGGTGCGAAATGGATCATTTTCGTCGGTGCCATGATTGCACTGCTTCAACAGCTCACTGGCGTGAATGTCATCATGTATTACGCCCCCATGGTTCTGAAGACCACGAGCGGTGGTATCCAGGCTGCACTGTTTCAGACAATCTGGATTGGCGTGGTTTCGGTCTGCGGGGCAATGCTTGGGGCCTGGATTATTGATCGAAAAGGACGTCTGCCCCTGATCCGTGTCGGGTCTGTGGTGATGTGCCTTGGTCTTCTGACTGTTTCATGGGCGCTTTATACGCAGACCACAGGCTTGCTGGCGCTGATCGGTATGCTGGTCTTCATGTTTGCTTTCGGTATGTCCTGGGGGCCTGTGACCTGGGTTCTGGTGGCTGAAATCTTCCCGAATGCCATTCGTTCAATTGGGATGAGCATTGCCGTATCCTGCCAGTGGACCATGAATTTCGTGGTCAGCCAGACCTTTCCAATGCTGAGCGAAAACAAGTTCCTGAACGAGCATTTTCATGGCGCATTTTCCATGTGGCTCTTTGCCGGTCTGTGCCTCGTGTGCATGTGGTTCGTTCTCAAGTATGTGCCTGAGACCAAAGGCGTTTCTCTGGAGAAGATCGAGGCCGTCATGCTGAGCCGTCGTCCTGGCGCTGCACCCGTCGTTACGCCGGTTAGTGCTCCGGTTGTTCCTGTGGTGTCAGGTCAGGAGTGATATCAATGAATACTCTTAAAATTGGCCTGATTGGCACGGGTTTCATGGGGAAGGCCCACGCCTTGGCGTATCAGGCAGCGGGGAATGTTTTTGAAGATATTTCCCGGCCGGTGCTGCACAAAATTGCAGACATTGATGGGGAGCGTGCGCGTCTTTTCCAGCGTCAGTTCGGTTTTGCCTCATACACGCAGGATTGGCAGGAGGTCGTCAACAATCCGGAGATCGACATCGTTTCCATTACGACGCCTACGCTTTTGCATCGTGAAATGGCATTGGCTGCTATCGCCGCAGGCAAACATGTTCATTGCGAGAAGCCGCTGTCTCCTACAGCATCCGAAGCCTGGGAGATTGTTCAGGCGGCTGAAAAGGCCGGTGTCAGGACGCAGAGTGGCTTCAATTATCTGAAGAATCCCCTCCTGAAATATGCTCGTGATTTTATAGCGTCGGGAGAACTCGGGGAGATTTACGCCTTTAACGGGATCCACGCGGAAGACTTCATGTCTGATCCCCTGTCGCCTTATAGCTGGCGCTGCGATCCGGCCGGCGGGACGGGCGCGCTGGCAGATGTCGGAAGTCACATCATTTCGATTTCCCGTTTCTTGCTGGGTCCTTTGACGTCAATCTTTGCCCAGCTTGATACAGTGGTGAAGCAGCGTCCTGCTTATCCGGGAGCATCCGAACTCAAAGAGATCAACGTGGACGATGTCGCGCGAATGATCGTCACTTTTGAACGTGGATGCTCGGGAACCATCCAAGCGAACTGGCTGGCAACCGGTCGCAAAATGCAGTTGGAATTCGAAATTTCTGGCAGCAAGGGCGCGCTTTCGTTCACGCAGGAACGCATGAATGAACTGCTCTATTACAAAGCGGGTGATGATAGTCGATCAAACGGATTCCGATTGATCGAAACAGGTCCGCAACATCCGCCATATGGTGAGTTCTGCGTTGCGCAGGGCCACCATCTTGGCTTCAACGACATCAAGACGATCGAAATGGCAGAATTCATTCGTGCCATCGATCGTGGCGAACCCAGCAGTCCGGATTTCCGGGAAGCATGGGAAATTCAGAAAATCATCGACATTGCTGTCCGCTCCCATCGGGAACGGCAATGGCAGATAATTTCCTGAACCATTTCAATCAAAGCTGGAGAAAAGACCATGCCACTCCTTCATTTTCATATACTCGAAGGCCGCACGGATGCGGAGATCAAGACGCTTCTGGATGCGGCTCATGAAGCCATGCTGGAAGCTTTCGAGGTGCCCCGTGGTGACCGCTATCAACTCGTCTCGGAATACAAGCCGTCCCGCATGATTGTCGAAGACACGGGTCTCGGTATTCCCCGTACTGAAAAAGTCGTGGTCGTCCAGATGTTCAGCCGTCCACGCGGTGAAGAAAAGACGGCTCTGTTCTATAAACTGCTTACGGAATATCTCGAAAGAGAATGTGGAATTTCTTCTTCGGATGTCATGGTTTCGGTCGTGGAAAACGAGGATGCCCATTGGTCCTTTGGGCTGGGGCGCGCGCAGTTCCTGACCGGAGAACTTGGCGGTAAGAAGCTACATCTCGTTTGAAGTTAGCCTATCGATTTGAGGCTTCCTTCCCTCTTTTGGGAGGAAGCCTCAGTTCAAAGCGCGATGCTAAACTTCCAGACTGAAGGTGTTCAAAGAGAACTGTTCAGCAGCGGTACGACCCACTCTACAAATGCCTGGACGCGACGCGAAAGATGTTTGCGATGCGGATAAAGAATGGTCATCGGGAGGCCTTCAGCGCGCCAGTCCGGCATCACTTCCACAAGATCTCCCGCGGCGAGATGATTTTTGACATCATAGGCCGGAATCTGGATCAATCCCAGCCCTGAGAGGCAACATGCGATAGACGCTTCTGCGCTGTTGACAGTAACGCGTCCTTTGACAGGTTTCAAACGTACTTCGCCATTTTCGACCCACTCCCAGTCCTCTACGCGACCGGATGTTGGTGAGGCGTAACGGATGACATGATGCTGACCCAGATCATCCGGGCAAGTAGGGGAACCAAATCGTCTGATATAGTCAGGGCTTGCCACATTAATAAGTTCAAGGTCGCAAATCTTACGCCCAACCAAGCCGGAATCCTGTAGTGGCCCTACGCGCAGAACGCAGTCAATCCCATCCTCGATCAGATTGACAGCCCGATCTGTCATTCCGAGTTCAATGTCAATTCCGGGGTAGGATTCCAGAAAATCCGGCAATGCAGGTGCGATGATCAGCCGCCCAATTCGACCGGGAATATTGACCCGCAGGACGCCTTGTGGACGAACCGCATCCTGACTGAACAGAGCCTCGACCTCTTCTACCTCGGTCACAATCCGGAGGCAGTGGTCATAAAAGGCCGCCCCGTCTGGTGTAACGGAAACGGAACGGGTTGTGCGCGCCAGCAAGCGCGTTCCCACTCGTGTTTCCAGTTCCTGGATCGCAACCGAAATGGTCGACCGGGGCATTTTCAACGTGTCAGCAGTGCGTGTGAAACTTGCTGTTTCCACGACACGTGCGAAAATCCGGAAAAGGTCGATCCTGTCCAATGTCGATACATCCGCCTTGGTTTGTTCTGATTTTCTGACAAGTGTTATCAGAAAAGAGGCATTTATAACGATATCACGAATGATAATCTTTCTGAACGGAAAGCGTGCCAGACACGTTCTGAACCTTACGGAGAGACAGGATCATGGCAGATCACAGTATCAAGGGAAAAACCGTTCTGATCGCAGGGGGAGCAAAGAATCTCGGCGGCCTGATTGCCCGTGAACTAGCGGCTGCAGGCGCCAAGGCTATTGCGATCCATTACAATAGCCCAGCCTCGAAACAGGACGCAGATAAGACTGTTACCGATCTAAAGGCGGCAGGTGTTCAGGCAGTGTCTTTTCAGGCGGACCTCACAACGGCTGCAGCCAACACAAAACTTTTCGCCGATACAGTTGCCGCTATCGGCAAGCCGGATATTGCCATCAATACAGTTGGTAAAGTGTTGAAGAAGCCTATCGCCGATACGTCGGAAGACGAGTTCGATGCGATGTTCGCGGTGAATACGAAAGCTGCTTATTTCTTTATCAAGGAAGCAGGTATCCATCTTAATGACAACGGCAAACTCCTGACACTCGTAACGTCACTGCTTGGAGCTTATACGCCATTTTATTCCACATATGCCGGCTCTAAGGCGGCAGTTGAACATTTTACCCGTGCGGCTTCAAAGGAATATGGTGCGCGTGGCATTTCCGTGAATGCCATTGGTCCAGGCCCGATGGACACCCCGTTTTTTTATGGTCAGGAAGCCCCCGACGCAGTGGCCTATCATAAATCTGCCGCCGCACTCTCTGCATTGAGCAAGACGGGACTGACAGATATCGAGGATATTGCGCCATTTGTTCGCTTTCTTGTTTCGGAAGGCTGGTGGATGACGGGACAGACCATTCTGATCAACGGCGGCTATACAACAAAATAGTGAATATCTGGTCCGCGCCCGAGGAGAAACCTTATGAAGCAGACATGGAAAAAGGCCACCATCATGGGCCTCTTCTCTTTCTCGGCTGGATGCACAGGTCTTGGAGAGGCCTTCAGCACTGTGCAAGCTACGCCGCGGATGCTTGACGATCATACGGCGGTCATCTCAGGGGCCGGGGCAGGGACAGACACAATGAGCAGTGTACAGCAGGCGGTATTCCGCTCTGCTGCAGCGACAGCAAAGAATGCTGGTTATCAGTATTTCGTGGTCTTGGACGAGCAAAAGACCCAGGTTCCCGGCCCGTCGTCGTCATATGGGTCGAAACAGGCTCGTAAAACCTATCAGCTTTCGGAGCCAAGAGATGAGCTCACTGTGCGTCTTTATCGAGCCGGCGAGATCGATCCGAGTCACCCAGGGCTTTTTGCTGCAGACAGTGTTCTTAGTGAGAACGTCCGATAATGAAATGGCTATCAGTGTTTAGCTGTAAATCCGTTCATACTCGGGCATCATTATCTTTCTGATTTCAGAACGACCGAACGATCTGACCGGATCTATAGGGTGGTTACTATGTAATCAGTCCAAGGAGACGGCGACAGTGTGGTTGGTTCTCCCCTCGCAGCGACAAAATCTCTCGGCCTGTGACTGGGGGAGAATATTGGCCCTGTTTTTTGATACTCTGTAAAATTGTTCTGCAGATATGGAAAAATGATGCGTCAACTGTGCTTCATTCTCTTGGCCCCGGAATACTGAGATCATGACACTCACCATCGGTGCGACATGTTGGAATGCCTCCAAATTTATACGTATTCTTCTTTGGGGGCTTGCGGTCAGTATACCCGCGCATTCGTTGGCTGAAGACGTGCAGGAATTTAATGACTATGCAGGTGTCGTCGGCGATGCGCCAATCGGTATGACATTAAGTCTTTCAGAAGATAAGGTCCGCAAGGGTAGTCATTATTATTATAGAAAATATCTTAAAGATATTCCTCTTACCGGAACCATCGACACCGAACTTCGGTTTGTCGAGCCGGGAGGGGGTGTTTTTTTACTCCATTATGTTGATAACAAACTGGTACCCGTTACAGCGGAGAATAGCACGGGTCTTATTGGAACGTGGAGCGGAAATGGTCACACGGTTCCCGTGAAATTGGTTAGTGTGGATAGTAGTTCTTATCGGGTTGGTCATCGGTATGAAGATGTAACGAATAAGGATGATTCTCAATTCGAAGAGCCTATTAAAAAATTTTATGATGCTGTCATTAATGGCCGACCCTCCGACGCGGTGCAGTTCGTGGCGTTTCCTTTGAGAGTTAATGTGGGTGCCCGGAAATTCATAATGATCAATAGTGCTTCGGAACTTCAGCAGAGATGGAATATTGTCTTTCCTCCCGCGTGGTTGGAGGCCCTGAAGAAGTTCTCCCCCCATGATCTGTTCACCAGAAACGGCCAGGCCATGATAGGTGCGGGCCTTGCTTATTTTGGAGACGACGGGTTGGAAATCGTCAATGCCATACCTTAAGACGCAAGTGATCAGACAGAACTAACAGGGAGTAAGCCGATCGTGGAACCACATTTGCTGACCTCTCCAGATATTTTCCAGCATGTGCGCATGATCATGGGGATGGTGATCGGTCTGAGCATGACCCGTCTTCTGACGGGCCTTGTCCGTATAATCCAGCATCCCAACCAAACGCGCATCTATCCGGTTCACATCGGCTGGGTTCTGACATTACTTCTGATGCTGATGCATTTCTGGTGGTGGGAATTATGGTTGATTGAATTATCCGTCTGGACGTTTGAGACGTATTTGTTTCTCATTCTCTATGCGATTGTTCTGTTTTTTTTGAGTGCTTTTCTTTTTCCTGACACGATAAGCGATTATAATGATTACGAAGACTTTTTTATTCGCAGAAGAAAATGGTTTTTCTCTTTTTTTGCTGTCACGGTCCTATTTGATCTGATCGATACCTTGATTAAAGGCAGAGCGCATTACGCTATGTTTTCAATCGAGTATTGGTTCCGTGTTCCAGTTTATCTCGTGCTGTGTAGTGCTGCGATTGTCTTTACCAACCGTCGGTTCCATATGGGATTTGTAACTATTGGCCTGCTTTACGAAATTTCATGGATTGTTCGCCATTTTGAGAAATTATCATGAGCTCTGACGAGCAATAAGGAAGTATGGCTGTTTCATGTGTAGAGAAGGATAACATAAGAATTTTTACAGCGAATTTTGTCATATAATTAATGTAAAAGTCAGCTTCTTCAGCGGTCGGAAGGTGCTTGGGTTTGGATCCAAGGTTCTTTTGATCATATGGATTCCTATGCGTGGATAGCGTAGCGTTTCCAGATAGATATATTGTTTTGAGAATAGTGTGTCCTTGAAGCGCCCAGGGTCTATTTGAGTTCTTTCCTTGTTAAGTCAGCGTGGACCAAAGCGAAGGAAGCAAAAGTCTTTTGCGAACATTTGCCTTCGATCATCTTTTCGGCCCAGATACTTGTCGGATCGAATCGTACTTCGTCGGCTTCTCTCACATGGAACCTCTGCCAACACTGAGCCATATTTCCTGACTTGGCTCAGGAAGGGGGCCAAATCCAGCATCTGGAAAGTCAGGAGAGTGTCTTTATCCACTACAATTCGCAAAAAACTGCGTTAGTTTGAGTGGCGTCCCATAGGGGATTCGAACCCCTGTTGCCGCCGTGAGAGGGCGGTGTCCTAGGCCTCTAGACGAATGGGACTAGGGCGAGGGGGTTAATAGAAGACCCCCTCGGGCTTGGCAAGCGTTATTTCAGGATTTTTTAGAGAGTAGCGGCCCAAGAGATGTGCCGCCAAAGAGATGCACGTGAAAGTGGGGAACTTCCTGTCCAGAATTAGGACCGGAATTACTGATAAGGCGGAAGCCTTCTTTCGTTAGGCCCTCGTCTTCCGCGACCTTTGCTACAGCGCGCCAGAACCCGGTGATCTCATCAGCAGAGGCTGTCGCGCTGAAATCCGCGATGGACACGTATGGTCCTTTAGGGATGACCAGCACGTGGATGGGTGCCTGCGGTGCGATGTCGTGGAAAGCGAGTGCGTAATCGTCTTCGTAAACCGTACGGGACGGGATTTCCTTGCGAAGAATACGGGCGAAAATATTGCTATGATCGTAGGTCATGCAAACGTCTCCTTCAGCCAAGCTTCTCTTTGGGGCGGGAGGCCTTTTCCGCAATGCCGCTGGTACCTTCGCGACGCTTCAGTTCTGCCCAGACGTCTTCCGGGGAAACGCCTGCGTCTACCCACATAACGATCAGATGGTACAGAACGTCAGCGCTTTCTCCGACGAGTTCCTTGCGATTGCCATTCACGGCCTCGATCAGACACTCGACGGCTTCTTCGCCAAACTTCTGGGCAATCTTGTTCCGTCCGCGTGCCATCAGACGTGCGGAATGGCTTAGCGTTGGATCCGTACCGCGGCGGGACTGAACGGTTTCGAACAGGCGTTCCAGCACATGTTCCCGTGCTGGGGATGCCTTACGCTCTTCCGGTTTTGCTGCCTTTGCCATTGCCTTATTCTCCAAGTCTGACCGGAAGGCCGGCCTCATTCAGTGCCTGTTTGACGTCCCCAACGCGGAACTGTCCGAAATGGAATACGCTGGCGGCTAGCAGGCCGCTTGCGCCGACCTGCGCGCCTTCAACAAAGTGATGCAGTTCGCCAACGCCGCCTGATGCAACAACAGGGATGGTCACTGTACCACAGACCGCTCTGAGCAGATCCAGATCGAAACCGGACTTCGTGCCATCACGGTCCATGCTGGTAAGCAGGATTTCGCCTGCGCCCAGATCCTGCATCTTTTTGGCCCATTCCACCGCATCCAGTCCGGTAGGTTCGCGGCCGCCCTTGGCATAGACTTCCCAGCCACCACGACCATTCGACCGCGCATCAATCGCCACGACCACGCATTGGCTTCCAAAGCGCTGCGAGGCTTCGCGGATCAGCTCCGGGCGTTTGATGGCAGCCGAGTTTACGGCGCATTTGTCCGCACCGGCCAGAAGCAAACGCCGCATGTCCTCACACGTACGAACGCCACCACCAACCGTCAGCGGAAGGCAGATGGCTTCAGCAGTCCGGCGAACGACATCCAGAATGGTGTCCCGGTTCTCGACGCTGGCCGTGATGTCCAGAAACGTCAGTTCATCCGCACCAGCGGCGTCGTAGAGTTTTGCCTGTTCAACTGGATCACCCGCATCACGAAGGGAGACGAAGTTCACCCCTTTGACGACGCGGCCATCCTTGACGTCCAAACACGGAATGACGCGGAGTTTCAGCATGAACCGAGTACGTCCAGGGCGTCCTTGAGGGCAATGCGGCCATCATAGAGCGCGCGGCCGACAATGGCACCGGAAATGCCTGGAACCGTGCGAGCAATTTCACGTAAGTCCTTCAGGTGATTCAGCGTGCCGACGCCACCGCTTGCAATCACGGGAATGGAGAGGCGGCGGGCCATGTCAGCCGTCTGTTCCAGATCCAGACCGGCCAGCATGCCATCACGCGTGATTTCCGTGAAGATGATGGCAGCAACGCCTGCGTCTTCCATGCGAAGAGCCAGATCATTTGCTTCCAGTTCGGACACTTCGGCCCAGCCTTCTGTTGCGACGCGGCCCTGACGGGCATCGATACCTGCGACGATCTGCCCAGGGAATGCGCGCGCTGCCTGACGGACCAGCTCTGGGTCCTTGACGGCAACGGACCCGAGAATAATGCGGGACACTCCAGCCTCCAGCCAGCGTTCGATCGCAGCCATGTCACGGATGCCCCCGCCCAGCTGAACGGGTAGGCTCGTGGCCTTCACGATAGATTCAATGGCCGGGATGTTCGTGGACTTGCCCGCAAAAGCGCCGTTCAGATCCACAACATGCAGGTGACGGCAGCCCGCTTCTTCAAACAGGCGCGCCTGTGCGGCTGGGTCATCGGAATAGTGCGTGGCGTCTTCCATCTCGCCACGACGCAAACGGACGCAGGCACCGTCTTTCAGATCAATGGCAGGATAGAGCGTCAGGCCGTGTGTGGCTTTTTCAGGCGCTTCGGACGGTGCAGGTGCGCCACCGGCGTCTGGCGCGGCAATGCTGGACTGCCAGCGCGCAGCTTCATGTTCACCGGCGAGAAGTTTGGAGAAGAAAAGTCCGCGCACCGTCTGGCCTCCGATCCGTGCATAGTAGGGGTGGGTTCCCCAGTGCTCGAAGTCGAGCGACCGGAACAGCCCGATAGCAGCGTCATGCGTTTCACGCACGTCGCAGTTAATAACCTTGCAGCCCATGGCTTTCGCGCCCTGGATCATGGCGTTTGCCAGAGCACGTCCAAGGCCACGGCCACGCGCGTAGGGCGCTACGAAAAATCCCGTCAGATTGACGGTGGCGGCATGGGCTTCATAGCTGGAAGGTGGCCGGGCAAGCTGGCCCGCGCCACAGATCATGCCCTTGTCGCGGACGACATAAAGACTGCGTTCCGGAACGAGGAGCATGCCCTCGAAGTAGCGTTCCAGTGCCTGAGAGCCAGGCGGCTGCAGCCATCCAAAGCCCCCACCATCAAGAATGGCCGCCGTTACAGCCTCGCACAGGGCTTCCATGTCATCGGGAGACAGGGACGAGACGACGCGTTCGCAGGTAACGGTCATGATGTCCACCGCAGGAAGTTGCCCATGATGGTAAGGCCGACAGCCTGACTTTTTTCAACATGGAACTGCGTCCCACAGCGGTTGCCGCGAGCGACGATAGCTGGGACCGAAGAACCATACTGTGCAGTTGCTACCAGTTCGTCAGGGTTGCCGTCATGCAGGGCAAAAGAATGGACGAAATAGCCATGTACGCCGGGTTCCAACCCTTCTGTCAGCAGATGCGCGCCGGGCGTGAAGTCCAGAGTGTTCCAGCCCATATGGGGCAGGCGCAAACCGGCATCCGCAGCTTCGTCCATGCGGCGGATATTACCGGAAATCCAGCCTAGGCCTTCAGTGCGACCATGTTCCAGCCCATATTCGCTCATGAGCTGCATACCGACGCAGATGCCCAGAAAGGGTGTGCCGTTAGCAGTTGCGGTTTCCAGCGTATTGCGAAGATCCGTGCCTAGTCCTTCCGCACAGTCCGCGAAGGCGCCCTGACCTGGAAGGATGAGACGATCCGCATTCAGGATCGCATCGGCATCGCGGGTGATGGTGACGTCGGCGTCGATGCCACGAAGGGTGGCGGCCTTACGAGCGGCCTGAGCGGCCGAGGCAAGATTGCCACCGTTATAGTCAATTACGACGACGCGCATGGGAACTCCGGGGGTGAAACGGGAGAAGGCTGCTGGTCCGCCCAGCGGAGCAGCGCGATTTCCTTGCTGGGGGCAGTAATCGGCGCACCGATCTCGCGCCCGTTCAGGCGCATTTCCCACAGACGGATATCGGACGTGAAAGTGGCGAGCGCGGCATGCAGGCTGACGATGAGAGCCATTTCCCATCGTGCAGTCACCAGAAGGTGGAGCATGATCGAAACGGCCGCTGCCATCATGGCGGAAATCCAGGCGCCGTAAGTCAGGAGGCCCAGCCAGCCGAAAAACAGAACCCGCCACGAAAAGCCCTCCTGCACCATGACGGGCAGGCCAAGCGGTCGGGACGAGTTCGGGTTAACGCAAGGTGTGAAGAGCTTCACAGGACGCCCTTGGTGGACGGGATGGCACCTGCCGCCCGCGGGTCCATGGAGACGGCCACACGAAGGGCACGGGCCACGGCCTTGAAGCCGCTTTCCGCAATGTGATGAGCATTGGTACCAGCCTTGCAGGTCAGGTGCAGGGCAATATGGGCTGACATGGCGAAGGCACGGAAGAACTCTTCGAACAGTTCCGTATCCATCGTGCCGATCTTCTCGCGCGGGAACGTGACATTCCAGGCCAGATACGGCCGGCCGGAAATATCCACTACTGCTTCACACAGTGCCTCATCCAGCGGAACCAGAGCATGACCGAAGCGCTCGATACCGCGCTTGTCACCAATGGCCTGACGGAATGCCTGACCGAAAACGATGCCGACATCCTCAACCGTGTGATGCCCGTCGATATGCAGATCACCCTTGGCCACCAGCTCCAGATCAAAGCCACCATGTTTGGCAAGTGCCGTCAGCATATGGTCGAAAAAGCCGATGCCACTGTCCACGGTGGAGCGTCCCTGACCGTCGAGGGACAGGGCCAGAGTGATGTCGGTTTCGCTTGTCGCGCGGTGCAGACGGGCGTGACGGGTTTCGGTCATGGTGGTTCTGCTACACCAGCGTGAGGGTTATTTCCACGCTGTCCCTGAAATGAGTGATGGAAAAGGAGGCTCATAGAGTGCCGCAGAACAGGGTTTCTGTCACCTCTCTTCAAGAGTTTGGGCAAGACTCTGCAAGCCTCTTGGCGGATGCGGTCGATCGCGCCATATCTGAACTCATGGCACATCATCATGCATCCCTCGAATTCCTTCTCTCCCGCGCCTCGACGGATAATCTCGTGGAGCCGCCCCCCAAGGGAGATCAGCTTCGCAATATCCTGTCCGCTGCGCTTCGAGCGCCGGATCATGGTCGGATGCGGCCCTGGCGTTACACGGTTATCAAAGGAAAGCACCGTGAGGCGTTCGCCCAGGTTGTGCTGGAGGCCATGGACCGGCAGGAGCCGGATGCTCCCGCCGCCAAGAAAGCCAAGCGCCGGGACCGCTTTTCCAGCATGCCCATGATCATTGCTCTGGGCATGCATATCGAGCCGGACGGCAAGATTCCGGTCATCGAACAGGAAATGTCTGTAGCAGCCGGAGCCATGAACGTTCTCAACGCGCTTCATGCGGAAGGTTTTGGTGGCGTCTGGGTAACGGGCGCTTTCTCGGAAGACCGCACTCTTCTGGAAACGCTTGGCCTCAAGGAGCCTCATCGTCTGGCTGGCTTCCTCTTCGTAGGAACACCGGAAAAGCCTGTCGAGGGTCGTAAGCGGGCCGACGTCGATGACTACATGGCCATCTGGAAAGGTGAACCGGTCACATTTGGCGCAGACGCGGGCTGAAACGTATGACGTATGATGTGATCGTAGCGGGCGGTGGTCCTGTCGGGCTTGCCTGTGCCATTTCTCTTGCACGCGATGGGCGGAAGGTTTGCGTTGTTGAGCGGTCTCCGCTCTCCGTTCTTGCTGATCCACCATTCGACGGTCGTGAAATTGCGCTGACACATCATGCGTCCAACTGGCTGAAAGACGCTGGGGCTTGGGCTGAGATCCCCGCAGAGTCCATTTGCCCGATGCATACGGCACGGATCGAAACAGGCGCCGTGGGAAGCCCTCCGCTTCTGTTCGATGCACCGGCTGAGGGGCCTGATGCGCTGGGCCATCTGGTTGCCAATCACTTGATCCGCCGTGCGCTGTATCGCGTGGCAGCCCGTACACCCGGCGTTGAAATTCGCGCAGGTGAAGGGATTGAGACGGCGCGGCATGATGCGCGATCCGCGAGCGTGACCTTGACGGATGGTACGAAGCTGGACGCAGACCTGTTGGTCGCTGCGGATGGTCGCTTCTCGAAACTGCGGGATGCTGCCGGGATCGGAGCGATCGTTCATGATTTCGGTCGCAGCATCCTTGTCTGCCGCATGCATCATCCTGAGCCCCATGCCCATACGGCGCTTCAGTGGTTCGATGAAGGTCAGACCATTGCACTGTTGCCGATCGCGCCTGATGGTCGGGACGGGGCATCATCATCTTTGGTGCTGACATTGCCCGATGACGAGATTGCCCGCCTCAAAACTCTTGAGCCGGAGGCGTTCAACGCTGAGATTACGAAGCGTACGCACGGTCGCGTAGGGCCGATGACGCTTGAAAGCCCGCGTTGCTCCTATCCGCTGAAGGCTGTGTATGCCCATCGCTTTCACGCGGCGCGTTTTGCCTTGATAGGGGATGCTGCGGTTGGGATGCATCCGATTACCGCGCATGGTTTCAATCTTGGTCTCAAAGGGCAGGAAGTGCTGGCGCGCGCCATTCATGACGGCCCAGGGGATGCAGGTGCACCGTCGGTTCTCTCTAAATTTGCACGGACGCATCGTCTGGCGACGGCACCGTTGTTTGCCGCTACCAACGCCATCGCGACAGTTTACACGCGCGACGAAGCACCATTCCTTGCGGCACGAAAGCTTGGTCTGGCTGTTGCCAACCGACTCCTGCCATTCAAATCCGCCGTCACCAGTATGCTGATGGATCGTCGTTAAAAGTTTGTGGAGTTTTCCCCATGAAAGCGTTCGGACACACCCGCGCGACCCGCATTGATGAAGCTGATGCTTTGGTGGAGCTGGACATTCCTACTCCAGAGCCTGGCCCACGGGATGTCGTGGTTGAGATTTCGGCAGTATCCGTCAATCCGGTTGATACGAAGTTGCGTTCCGTTGCTCCCCCAGAGGGGCAGGTGCGTGTTCTGGGTTATGATGCAGTTGGTCGGGTCGTTGCGACCGGCGGCCAGGTGCGCGGGTTCCGGGCTGGTGATCGCGTCTTCTATGCTGGAAGCAGTCTGCGGCAGGGAAGCAACGCCCGTTTTCAGGCCGTTGACGAACGTCTCATAGCGCTTGCTCCTGAAAGTCTGACGGATGAGGAGGCTGCTGCGCTTCCCTTGACGGCCCTGACGGCCTGGGAGCTTCTGTTTGATCGACTGGGTCTGCGGGCGGGGGAGATGGAAAACCCGGACGCGCTGCTCATCGTGGGTGGGGCAGGCGGTGTTGGCTCCATTCTGACGCAGATTGCGCGACGTCTTACAGGCCTGCAGGTCGTCGCTACAGCTTCCCGACCAGAGACGGTTGAATGGTGCAAATCCATGGGCGCGCATCATGTGATCGATCATCGTCGTCCTCTGGATCAGGAACTGGCCCGCATTGGCATCCCGCATGTGCGATATGTGGCTGGTCTGACAGCGACAGGCCAGCACAAGGATGCAATCGTTCGTGCTCTGGCTCCCCAAGGAGCGCTGGCCATGATTGATGATCCGGGCGAGTTCGACATTATGCCATTCAAACGCAAGTCCTTGTCCGTTCACTGGGAATACATGTTCGCTCGCCCTGTTTTTGAGACGCCTGACATGGCTGTACAGGGGCGTATTCTTGGTCAGGTGGCGTCTCTCATAGACGCAGGCCTCTTGCGTACGACTCTCCATCAGGTGATCGGGCCGATCACCTTGGAAAATCTTCGTAAGGCGCATGAGCTCATGGAGAGCGGTAAAGGGGTTGGTAAGGCCGTATTGGCAGGCTTCTGAGGAGAAGACTTTAGGACTGGAGCAAAAGCTCCAGTTGCCCGCGCTCATTGTTTTCCAGCTGATCCGCAAGCAGGGGAAGTATGGAGATCGTAAGCCTCAGGTCTATACGGGAGAGTATACTGATGGTGTGCAGCGAGCCGGAGTACGACAATGCCTGCCGGGCAAACCGGAATATCGGGCCGCCTGTAACCTGCTCAGACCATAACGGATCTTCAAGAGGAACAAGCTCAAACAGTTCCCATTCCTGAACATTCCGGCGGTCTGAAATGACCTGCCCGCCTAGTGCCGCCGGTACTGCGCCCAGATGGTATTCTCCAGCTCCCTGCCGAAGCGCCACCAGATCCGGGGTATTCGTATAGATAATATCGTAAGGCAGAAAATCGAAAAGGCTGGCATCCCCGTCCATGTGGAGAGAGGCGATGTCGCCTTTCTGGTCTGCGGCCAGAAGGTACAGCCGTTCGCTTTCGTTCCCGATGCGAAGAGCCAGAAGCGGTACGTCGGTAGAGTTGCCAGACATTACATAGGGAATGCCATCCCTTATCCCGATGCGATTATTGTCGCTCGTTTTCAGTGTGAAGAGCTGAAAGGCGGGAGGAAGAGCTTGCGCAGCATCGGGATGAGCTTCCGGAAGGGAATCCAGCACTCTTGCACACGTCTGACGGGAGACCTTGCGCTCCCATTCTCGCACAGAAGCCGTGTGACGCTGAGGTGTAGTATCGTGGACATCGTTATGGTCGGCACTTGTAAAACCATCAACTCGAAGTGTGATATCCTTACGCTTCCGAGCTCTATCGATGTAATGTTCCATGCTTCTGAGCTGGAAATGCAGAATTCGTGCGCCGCGCCAATCTGGTATATTCTGAATAATGCCTTTTACGTCTGACCACTGGATATCGCGGTCAGCTGCGTCCACATATCTGTAAGGGGCCACGTCAAAGTAATGAACATTGGACCAATGCCCGCTCCACCGTTCAGGCTTCACAAAAGACTTGATATGTCGGTTGATGGCATTTTCGGCTCGGTAGTGATGCGTAAACGCATGGAAAGCAGGCATAAGCGGTTTGGTCACGTGCCCGGAGCTGCCATAATTGCACCAGTTAATACCAATTGCCCCGACGTTATCCGGAAAACTGCGTAAAAATCCCTGAATGGTTTCGTGGGTTTCAAGGCTCAGATATTCGTCCGCATCCAGAAAGCCGATCCAGTCAAATTCGTTTTTAAGATGTTCGAGCGCTTCGAGATAAACCAGCCTCTGGCGTTCGACATGTGAGCCGCTGCCACCTTTGATCCGGTATAATCTGATGTCGTGGACACAGGCTGCATCCGTAACAAGGCGATCCATTCCGTCTGTTGAACCGTCATCAAAGAGAACAACAGTATCAACGCCCAGACTGACGTACCATCCGAGCCATGACAGGATATCAGAGGCCTCATCGCGGACGATGGCAACAACGGCAACTTTCATACGGGGCTGTTTCGGCTCAGTTGAAATGGGTCCGCAGGAGCGGAGTGGGCGAAATGCACAGAAGGATAAAGCCAAAAATGGCCATAACCTTCAGAGCGAAGAAGACCATATGCTGGCACATTTCCCCAGTCGTGGCCATCATCATGAGCGGATCGGGCTTAGGGAGGGCTGCATGTCTGTCAGCTTGCAGGCGCTCCAGGGTCGCGTTGCGTTCATTCGCCCGCTCGCCACGTCGTCGCACTCTTTCGGTCCCTGAAATATCCGCTTTTTCGTAAAGAGTGGAAAGATATGTCTCCAGGTCTTCCCTGCGATAGGCAGGCTGGCCGTCTGGCATATGGGTGCGCTGGGGGCCTGCACCCAGAATAGCTAAGGTCTTGAGACGACGCAGGGACAGTCCAAGATAAACAGCAGCTTCCGGGACAGCCAACAGACGCGAGCGTAAGGGCAGATGGAAAACCTGCCCGGTCGTATTGTGTCCGGAAATGTGTGACGGCGGAGTCATGATCCGTGTCCCGACAGTGCTGACAGGGGAACCGTAATGGATGCCTGCCGGAAATGCGAGGGTTTCCGGCGAGGCATTTGCTCTATCAGGCAGTTGTGAGGGTGATATTTTCTGCACCGAAGCGACGGAATACATCAAACAGGATGGCATCCTGCACACCGCCTCCATCGCGTGCGGACATGATGCGGACACTCAGGCTCATGGTGAGGTTAAAGTTCGAAAGTGCGCTGACCTTCACGGACGGAGCCGGGTTGGAAAGAACTTCGGGCCGTTGCGCCGCGACTTCGATCAGCAGGGACTTCACCTTGTCCAGATCAGCTGTGCTGGGCACTTTGAAGTTCAATGTGAGCACGCTTGTCGAGCCTGAAGTGGTGCAATTCTTCACGCTTGAGGTGATGAACTGCGAATTCGGAACGATAAGGGTTGATCCGTCACCCAGACTGATATCGGTGGCGCGAATGCTGATGCGTTTGACGTCGCCCTTGGCGCCAGCAATCTCGACCAGATCCCCGACTCTCACCGGTCGTTCTGCCATCAGGATCATGCCAGATACGAAATTCTGGACGATGGACTGAAGACCGAAACCGATACCCACCGACAGGGCACTGACAACCCATGTCAGGTTCTGGACCGACAGGCCGGCAATCGAAAGAATACCGAGCCCCACAAGGATCCAGGAGCAGTAGGTGAAGATACTGAGAATGGATGTGGTCGCACCGATGTCCAACTGTGTTGTCGGCAGGAAGCGATCCCGGATCCAGTGCTTTGTCTGCCGGATCAGATAGTAGGCGACAATTACCACCACGACACACAGAACAACTGTATCGAGCGAGACTTTAACGCCGTGAATCGTGTTACCGACAAACAGCAGTTTCAGCCGGTTCCCGATATCGCCTACACTGAAGCTGCCATCTGTCTGCGCAATCGAAAAAAGCAGCAGGAGCAGCAGGACGTTGCCCAGTCCGGACAGGACGACGCTGATCTGGGTCAGGCGTCGGGACGAAAGACCGAGCGCATGAAGGCGAACACTGAAGCGGCCTTCAGACTCAAAGACGTGATCGAGCACACTCCGCCAACATAGACCCAGCAGAACGACAACGGCCAGGCCAGTGCCGATTGAGAGGAGCCACCCATTTAGGGAAAATGCGAACGAGACATACCCTAGCAGGATAGCGACCAGAGAGATGCCGAAGACCAGAGACGACAGGCCAAGCGCTGTGGGGGCAAATGTCCGCGTGTCGTCCTGATTGCCAAGGCGTCTGAAGATGTCGATCGCACAGAGACCGACAGTCAGGGAAAAGACGATTTCCAGCAGTGTTTGAAGTGTCGGCCCGAAGACATCCTGTGCCTGGAAGGCCCGAAGAAGGTTCAGGAACAGAATGCTGAGGGCCAGCATCCAGTCTACGCCACGAAGCGCCTTTCGTTCTCCCGGGTTTCCGTCAGCCAGAACTCCCTTGCGTCCGAACACAGGAAGACCTGCCCCGATGATGAAGCCGCAGACTGGCAGACTTTCGCCGAGTGTGAGGGCGATTGGGCCGCCTTCTGTGTCCAGGGCCGCTGCACTCCAGATAAGCCAGACAATGCCGCTGAAGACCGCACAGAGAATGCCATTGAGGGTAATGGCGAGAATGCTGTTGGCCAGAGCGTCTTTCACGCCGTTTTCGGCAGAAGTTCGGAATCTCGCGCCGGCTCGTGAGAGTGCTTTGAGCGTGAAGGGGGAGATGACGCCAATCAGAACCAGCGTCCCGATGCCTCCAATCAGGAGCATCATCCAGTCTGCCAGTACACCGCCTGAATGCAGGGATGAGCGGTTTTCCGGACGCTCAGTCAGGAGGGCATGCCAGAATTTCGGTGCTGCCGGTGAGACTGTGCGTTCTGATAAGGCAGCGTGCTGCAGGCGAGTACGTCTTGTAGCCACAGCCGAATTCAGTTGCTGGGCCTGAAGGTTATAAAGCCTGGCACGCATCAGCGCTGATTTTACCGCCTGCGAATTCTGCTGGAGGCGTGTGCGTTGGGCCGTGACGGAACTGTCTTCGTTGTCTGCAGGCTTGGGGCCAAGGATTTTGAGGTACGAGTCCGTAATATCGTCGTAGGACTGGATCTGGGTCAGGGCGTCCTGAGTGTTCTGCTGAACACGCTGGGCACGGGCTGAAAGATCATCAAGTTCGCTGCTGCCGATATTGGCATCGGCACGATTGAGCGTGGTGAAGATCTGCTTGAGGGTTGCAGAACTGTCCTCAAGCTGATGGTTGATCGTGTCTGAAACCGCACTCCATCCCAGACCGCCATTGGTGTCAGCAGGCGCTTTCTGAGGCGCTGGCTGGGCGGTGGAAGCTGCTGCCAACGCATCAGGAGGCAGAAGAGGCGCGCCACAGAAGAGTGTCAGAGCAAGGAAAGCGCCTCTAGTGGTGAAGCGGGTTCGCCGGGTTTTCTCGGGCCCTGTTGATCTAGGCTCTCTCATGTGGGGCTTTCACTCCTGGTATTGATGGCACTGTCAACGATCTGAAGGGGCCCAAGGTTCAGGAAAGGCGTGTATCCTCTCTGATCTGTCAGAGTTTTCTGTCGGCAAAACAGAAAGCGCCCCTGTCATACGGAACAGGGGCGCTTAAAATGATGGGCTGTCAGGAGTGGGCTGCGTCAGGCCGGCCTGGATGAGCCATGTGCGTCAGAAATCGTCTCGAAGCCTTTGCGGCGCATGGCTTCCAGAAGCTCATTTTTCAGTCGTGCCAGAATGCCAGGACCTTGGAGCACGAAGGACGAATAGATCTGAACCATATCGGCGCCTGTGCAGATGCGGTCGAGAATATCGTCCCCTGTCTCGATGCCGCCGCAGGAAATCAGAGCGATGCGGCCTTTGTTAAAACGCGAGACGACTTTCAGAACTTCCCGAGAGCGGGGGGCAAGCGGGCGTCCGGAGAGGCCGCCTGTTTCTGCCGCGTAAAAGCTGTGAAGTCCAGCGGGCCGAGCAATGGTTGTATTTGTCAGGATCAGCCCCTGTGCTCCGCCCGCAATGGCCGCTTCAAGAATAGGCTCGTAAGAGCTGTCATCCATGTCCGGTGCCAGTTTGACCAGAAGGGGCAGACGGTCTGGATTGCGGGTATTGATCGCTGCCAGGAGATCCGTGAGCATCTGGGCAGATTGAAGATCGCGCAGACCGGGTGTGTTTGGGGATGAGAGGTTCATCGTCACGTAATCCACATACGGACTGACGCGGGAAACAAGTTCCGGATAATCCCGCAGGGGGTCGGCACCGATCTTGTTGATGCCAATATTCGCGCCCAGAGGCACAGTCGCACCGCGTGTGCGACCATTGGGCATCGGGCGGTGCAGGCGCGCGAGGTTGCGGCAGAAGCGATCAATGCCGCAGCCATTGAACCCCATGCGATTGATGATGGCTCCGTCTTCAGGCAGGCGGAACAGGCGGGGCTGTGGGTTGCCGGGCTGTGGTCGTGGCGTCACGGTGCCGGCTTCCACATGACCGAATCCAAGCTTGGCCAGTGGGCGGATGGCACGAGCATTTTTATCGAAGCCCGCAGCCAGACCAATCGGGTTCGGAAAGCGCAGACCAAATGCGCGGGTGGCAAGGGCCGGAACGTCTTTTGGCGCAGACCCTCCGAGGCCGAGGGCCATGGAGTTTATGGCAAGCTCGTGCGCCGTTTCCGGGTCGAAGCGATGCAGGAGGGGCGTGGCCAGTTTTCCAAGATCAATCATGGGTCTCTTCCTTACCGCAAACCAGTGCATGGTGCACAGGGCAGGGCAGAACGTGAGGGTAGAGGGGTTGGCGGCAGCATGGGGACGCGATAGACGCGGAACAATGTGGGAAGAACCCTATCTTGAAACATGCTGCCGCTCGACCCTGCACCGACTGCTGCTTTGCGGCGATGCCGGTCGGCCAACGGGGCTACGTGACCAGCCCTGTCTGGAACGTCTTGAGCGCATGGGGTTCGTGCGGTTGCGTGATGACGGTCGTTTCGTGATTACGGAATGCGGTCTTGCAAGGCATCGGCTGGAAATCGGCCCCACAGGCTGAGGTCAGCCTTTTTGCCATGCCTGTTCCAGTCCTTCACGTGAGGCTGCAATCAGGTCATTGAGGTCACCATCATAAAGACTGTCCGGTACATCGGATGAGAAGATCTCAACCGTGCAGGCACCGCGGAACCCTGCCTCCCACGTGGCATGAAGCAGATCATGGAGCGGGATCAGTCCGTCACCGGGGATCAGGCGGTCGGTGGTGGAAAAGGGGGTGCGCCAGTCACTGACCTGAAGGACGTTGATCTTGTCTCCGGCACGGTAGATGGCGGAGCAGACGTCATCCTGCTGCCAGATGTTCCAGTAATCGAGACATAATCCCATGGCTGGATGGCCAACACCGTCAATGATGTCCATCGCCTGATCGATGGTCCAGATAGCACTTTCGATATTCACGGAGGTCGGATTCAACGGTTCCAGCGAAAGGGAAACGCCAAGATCGGCTGCTAGTGGGCAAAGGTCTCTCAGATATCGGATGGTCTCATCCATGACCCGATGCATGTTGCCTTCTAGTGGCGCGCCCGTGTTGGTGACGAAGACGGTGCCCGGCGCATAGGGTGCGAGGGTTTCAATACTTTTTCTAAGGCGGCCAACCCTCTCGGCGGGCTCGGAGGGTTGGGGAGCCATACGGCTACCAAAGAATGTCCGAACGGCTGGCTGGATTGCGCTGATGACCATTCCGCTACTGGCAGCGAGTGTCATCTGTTCATGGATGCGCGCAGGATCCAGCTTCGCTTCACAAATCTCAATGGCCTGAACGCCGGCGGCTGTGTAGTGCGCAACGTCTTCTTCAAAAGACCAGGGCTGCGTGGTGAACTCGTTCATGCCGAAGAGGAAAGGCAGGGTCATGGGATCAGCCTTTCAGGAACTCGATGACGGTTCGATTGAACTTCTCAGTTTCGTCAATGAACACCATATGGGCGCTGTCCTTGAAGAAGACGGCTTCACAGTTTGGCATGTGATCTGCCACCCATGCTGGGCCGCCAGCAGGGAGAATCTTGTCTTTCTCGGCGACCATCATAAGAGACCGCAAACTGAAATGCGGCAGCACATCCCGCCAGTCCTGCGTGGTGTGATCGGCCATCATGGCAGAGCGGGCATAGTTGGGGCTGGCCGCCATTTCACGCAGGAGGAATGCTTTCTCCTCCTTCGGAATCTCATGGCTCAGGCAGTCCGCCAGATTAGTCTGGTCGAAATTTTCGGAATCGAGAAAAACCTGCTGCTGGAGATAGGCCAGTCCCGCCTGATCGTAGCAGGTTGCGTGGCCGAGCTTCCATTCCGGGGAGTAGAACTGTTTCGGTGTCTGCTGCACGAAGATGGCGCTTCGAAGCCGGTCCTGTCCGAATAACTCCAGATAGGACCAGATGACGGGACAGCCAATGGACCAGCCTAGAACTGTTGCATCCTGAAGATTTAGCGCGCCGATAAGATCCCGCAAATCAGCCGCGAGGCGGGCAATGCGGTAGCCATGTTTGGGCTTGTCTGAGCGCCCATGTCCACGCAGATCCATGGTAATAACGCGGGCGTGTTCGGAAAGGGCTTCAACATTGCGATGGAAAAATCGACCCGAAAACGTCCACCCGTGGATCATGACCAGAGGGCGTCCGTGGCCCTGTTCTTCGTAATGGATGCGCGTTCCGTCTGTCGCGGTGATGTGGGGCATGGGAGCTTCCTGCGTTGCCTTGCTGAAGTAGGGAAGGGATGCAAGGCCATAGCGTTTCAGGGGCGTTAACGGTTTCGTGGCAAAGGAGCGTTTGCGCTTGCGTGGACGCATCGGTAAATTGGCGGGGTCATGACAGCTTCCTCCTCTTCTGCTCCTCCGAACCGCGTTCTCGCGCCGATTGATCTTGGCCAGGGTGTGGTGATCGAAGACCCGGTGATCCTCGCTCCGCTCTCGGGCGTGACGGATCTGCCGTTCCGCCAGCTTGCGCGCGAGTTAGGCGCCGGGCTTGTGGTGTCCGAAATGATCGCGTCCTGGGCGATGATCCGGGAGAACGAAAATACCATGCGGATGGCGCGTTCGGCCGATAATGGCCCGAATGCGGTTCAACTCGCGGGGTGTGATCCGGAGGCGATGGCACAGGCTGCGAAGATTGCGGTTGATGGCGGTGCAAACCTCATCGACATCAATTTCGGCTGCCCTGTGAAGAAGGTCGCGATCGGGCAGATGGCGGGTTCTGCCCTGATGCGGGACGAAGTGCAGGCCGGAAAGATTCTTGAGGCTACGGTAAGGGCTGTGAATGTTCCCGTGACGCTCAAGATGCGGATGGGTTGGGATCATAATTCCCTCAACGCGCCACGCCTTGCGAAAATCGCGGAAGAGAGTGGAATCCGGCTCGTGACGGTTCATGGCCGCACTCGTCAGATGTTCTATAACGGGACGGCAGACTGGCGTTTCGTGAAGACCGTGAAGGATGCTGTCGGTCTGCCCGTGATCGTGAATGGAGATATCAACACGATCCGTGATGCCCGTGAGGCGTTGCATCAGTCTGGCGCTGACGGGGTGATGATCGGGCGGGGATGCTATGGACGGCCATGGTTCACAGCGCAGGTGGCTCAGTCCTTGAAAACGGGGCAGGATGTTCCGGACCCGGATCTGGCGACCGAAAAATCCATTGCCCTGCGCCACTACCGCATGATGCTCGATCATTTCGGGGAACGTCCAGGCTTGCGCCTCGCACGCAAGCATGTGTCTTGGTATTCAGCAGGTTTGCCAGGGTCTGCCACGTTCCGGTCCGCTATCAACCGTGTGGATAATGCGCCGGAAGCGATTGGCATGATGGAAGAGTTTTACGACCGGCATATTGAAGCAGGAGTAGTCAGGGATCGTGAAAACGGACCTGCTGGGAGTATGCCGCGTGATGGATGCAGTGAGGCGGCTTGAGGGCATGAGGTGTCTTCTGTCTGACCGTTGCCTTCACCGTCAGGCATGATGATGCAGGTTGAGCCTCTGCTGGCGGATGATGCCTGTCGTCCCGTCTTTCTTTATGGCGCTTCGCGACTTGACCGGCAGGATGTGGCCCGCCGGCTGCATAACCATAGCCGTCGTGCGCAGAAGCCCTTCGTGGTGGCTGCACTGACCGCCACACCATGTGCTTTGCGAGAAGAAGCCCTGTTTGGCGCGCGTGAAGCAGGATGGTTTGCACAGGCACGCGGAGGTACCCTGCTTCTGGACGAGATCGATTGTCTGGGGCCGTCCTTGCAGGTTCGGTTTATTGAAGAAATAGAACGTCGGGAAGCGGATGTCAGGATTATTGCTGCCAGTCGCCACGATTTGACACTACTGCTCCGGCAGGGTGGTTTTCAGGCTGGATTACATCGCTGGCTGGCAGCCTTCGAGCCCTCCCAGAGACTGGGGCCAGAGCGCATCAGTGCTGTCTGCCGGCTTCCTGGAGCCGGGAATGATCGACCGCGGGGGCTGGCCAGAGCGCTTGAGCGCCCGCTGACAGAGTATTTCGAGACGGGTCTCGAAAATGATGCAGGCGATCTTCATGCCAGTGTGGTGGGGGAAGTCGAACGTCCGCTCATTACCATGGTGCTGCGTCGGACAAGTGGCAATCAGCTTCGGGCCGCCGCCATGCTTGGTCTGAACCGCAACACCTTGCGCAAGAAGATCAGGGAACTGGATATTACGGTTCCAAAGGGAAGTGACGAGTGAGTTCTTTGTCTCCGGGGCGTGTGCTGAGACGACTGACAAGCGCCAACGGGGTGGTTCTTCTGACCGTCATGGCACTGGTTCTGGCGTTTGCGACCTTTGTCGTTCTTGCAGGGGGAATGTCCCTGGCGCATCGCCCGCAGGTGCAGGCGATCATTTTCCTGCTCGACTTCATCATGCTTATGCTCATTACGGCAGCGGGCGTGGTGCAGATCGGGCGAATGCTGGCAGAGCGCCGGCTTGGGCTGGCTGGTGCAAGACTCCACGCGCGCCTCATCACGCTGTTCGGAATCGTGGCGGTCGCGCCGACGATCGTGGTGGGAGCCGTCGCTGCGCTGTTCTTTCATTATGGCGTGGAGATCTGGTTTTCCAACCGTGTGAGCAATGCCCTGTCAGAAGCCCGTTCTGTCGCGGCTGGCTATCTGCAGGAGCATAATGATAATATCCGGACGGAAGCTTTTGCCCTCGCAAACACACTCATCCTGATCCAGAACGATGAGCTGTTCACACATGGAACAGATCTCTTTCACAATCCTTCGCGTCTGCAGGAACTGTTGGATGATGAGGTTTATGAACGTGGGCTGACGGATGCGGAAGTCTTCGATCCGTTGACCAACAAGGTCCTGGGAGTTGGTGGCCTGCTGGGCAATACGGACATGAATGCCCGGCCTCCACTGCCACCGAAGTCTGTTGTCGAGATGGCGCGTGCCGGTGACGTGGCCATTTTGGACCGTCCCGATCAGAGGATTGTGCGGGCTGTTGTGTCACTGGGCGGTAACTCAGGCCTGATGTTGGTCATTACCCGGCCTGTTGACCCGGATGTTCTGGAACATATGCGTCGCACGAATGAGCTCGTGCAGGATTACCAGCGCATGATTTCCAATCGTGGCAAGACGCAGGTCACGGTTGTAGTGATCTTCGGTCTGATGGGACTGCTGGTTCTGGCGGTTGGCATGCTGACTGGTCTTGCGCTCGCAAACCGCATTGCCAATCCACTAGGTCTTCTCATTCTTGCTGCAACACGGATTTCGCAAGGTGATCTGGGTGTTCGCGTTCCTGTTCCCGCCAAGTCCAGCCGGGAGAAAGACGATGAGGTTGTGGGCTTATCGCGCGCCTTCAACCGGATGACAGATCAGCTCGAGAGCCAGCGTTCCGAACTGATGCAGGCCTATGATCAGATCAATGAGCGCCGCCGCTTCACCGAGACCGTTCTGGCAGGTGTATCAGCGGGTGTGATTGGTCTGGATCGCGGGCAGGTTATTGAGCTGCCCAACCGCGCGGCCTCCGTGGTGCTGCAACGCGACCTTCAGCCGGCGATCGGTACCAAGCTTTCAGTAAGTGTGCCGGAATTTTCCATCCTGCTCGACAAGGCCCGCCTTGCCCCTGACCGGATCCACACGGATGAAATTCAGGTGGATACGGACGGTGCACAACGGCCTGGCGGTCCGGGTGAGGGTGGCGGTGCGGGCGCCGGGCGTACGCTTTTAGTCCGCGTTGTGGCTGAACTGCGCGGGACGGACGTTGCAGGTTACGTCGTGACGTTCGATGACATCACCGCTCTTCAGTCTGCGCAGCGCAAGGCGGCCTGGGCTGATGTGGCCCGCCGTGTCGCGCATGAGATCAAGAACCCGCTGACGCCGATCCAGCTTGCAGCCGAACGCCTCAAGAGGCGCTTTCTGAAGGAAATCCAGAGCGATCCAGAGACCTACACCCAGCTTGTGGATACGATTGTTCGTCAGGTCGGAGACATTGGCCGGATGGTCGATGAATTTTCTGCGTTTGCGCGGATGCCGCAGCCCGTCATGCAGAATGAGGATTTTTCAAGGATCTGTCGTGAAGCTCTCGTTCTTCAGCGAAATGCCCATCCGGATATCGTATTCGAGACGGTTGATCTTCCGCCGTCAGGGCCAATCGTGCGCTGCGATCGGCGACTCATAGGGCAGGCACTGACAAACCTGCTACAGAATGCTGCGGACGCCATTATTATGACAGGCCGCGGAAAACCGGGAGAAAAGGCTTCTGACGGAACAGTGCAGCCAATCGGACACATTGTGGTGGGCTTGCACATTCGGGGCGGGCATGTCCTGCTAGGGATAGAAGATGATGGGATCGGCCTGCCGGCGGGGGAACGCCACCGGTTGACCGAGCCTTATGTGACACACAAGGCGAAGGGCACGGGCCTCGGTCTTGCGATTGTCAAAAAGATCATGGAGGACCATGCCGGGATGCTTCAACTCACCGATCGGGACCCCGATCCGTCCACCGGACGGCGCGGGACACTCGTCACGCTGTCTCTGCCTCTGGCGGAGCTGGACGGTGCGGGAGAGAAAGAAGGCCGGATCATGAGGGTGACAGATGGAACATGAGATTCTGATCGTCGATGACGAGCCGGACATCCGGTTCCTGATCGAAGGTATCCTGAACGACGAAGGATATGCGACCCGCACGGCCGCGAACTCCGATCAGGCCCTGGAGCTTTTCAGAGCCAACAGACCGTCCCTGGCTATTCTGGATATCTGGTTGCAGGGTTCCAGGCTGGATGGCCTTGAGCTGCTCAAGATCATGCAGGCCGAGGAGCCAGGAATGCCTGCGGTGATGATCTCGGGTCACGGCACGATTGAGACGGCTGTCGCCAGCCTTAAGCATGGTGCATACGACTTTATCGAGAAGCCTTTTCAGTCTGACAGGCTTCTGGTCGTGGTGCAGCGTGCCCTTGAGGCCGCTCGTTTGCAGCGTGAAAATGCAGAACTAAAGCTGCGGGCCGGTCCGGAGACGACCTTATCCGGTGAAGGCGCAGCCATTTCGGCAGTCCGTGGCCAGATTGAGCGTGTTGCACCGACCAACTCCCGTGTGCTGATTACCGGCCCTGCCGGCTCAGGCAAAGAAGTGGCCGCGCGCATGATCCACGCTCGATCCCGCCGTGCGGAAGGGCCGTTCATTGCGCTGAACTGCGCCACTCTGGCTCCGAATCGCTTCGAAGAGGAGCTGTTCGGCCTTGAGGGAAACGACGGGCAGCCGGCGCGCCGGGGCGTTCTGGAGCGTTCCCATCGGGGCACTTTGCTGCTTGATGAAGTGGCCGATATGCCTCTGGAGACGCAGGGCAAGATTGTTCGTGCTCTTCAGGACCAGACATTTGAACGGATTGGCGGGAATACGCGCATCAAGGTGGATGTGCGTGTCATCGCGACGACCAACCGTGATCTTCAGTCCGAGATCATGGCGCATCGGTTCCGTGAAGACCTGTACTATCGTCTGGCCGTCGTGCCACTGCGTATTCCGTCGTTGCGCGAGCGCCGGGAAGATATTCCGGGTCTGGCCAAGCACTTTCTTGAGCGTTGCGCCCAATCCTCCGGGTTGCCGATCCGTGAGCTGTCCGTGGATGCGCTGGCTGCTTTGCAGGCTTACGAATGGCCGGGGAATGTCCGCGAATTGCGGAACCTGATGGAACGTCTGCTGATTATGATGCCGGGCTCGGGCAGTGATCCCATCCGTGCGGATATGCTGCCGTCCAGCATCAGTCAGGGTGCGCCGTCCATGACCCGGCTGAACTCCGGAGCAGATGTCATGAGCCTCCCACTTCGCGAAGCTCGGGATCTGTTTGAGACCCAGTATCTTCAGGTCCAGTTGATGCGGTTTGGCGGCAATATCAGTCGCACGGCCAATTTTGTCTGCATGGAGCGCAGCGCGCTGCATCGCAAACTCAAGCAGCTGGGCGTGACGACACAGGAAGATCGCTCCACCACTCCGGCGGTTGGAAGTTGAGCGATCTGTGACCCTATTCCCTTTTCTTTTCAGGACCGGCGAGACAACAGCACAGTGACGTCAGAACCTTCCAATTCCCCCGCCGGAACGCAGACCGTGCAGGAGATTTTTCTCCAGCATCTTCGTCAGGCAGAAGCGCCGGTTACGGTGTTTCTGGTCAATGGCGTGAAGCTTCAGGGGGTTGTGTCCCAGTTTGATAGCCACACCCTGCTTCTGCGCCGTGATGGGCACGTTCAGCTCATTTACAAGCATGCCATCAGTACAATCATGCCGGTGGGAGCGCTCCCACGCTTTACGGAAAATGAACTTTGAGCGGATTTGATACCAAGAAGCCTGCCACCCGTGCTGCTGTTATTCTTCCATGGGAAAAGACAGGGCCACAGGAAGACATCCGGGCTGCCGATGCCCGACTGGAAGAGGCGGTTGGTCTTGCTGCCTCCATCGGACTTGTCATTGTCCGTCAGGCCGCAATCCTGCTGCGGGCCAGACGCCCTGCAACGCTCCTCGGAAGCGGCCAGGTGGAACAGCTTGCCGAGGCGGTGAAGCTCGATCAGGTTGATGTTGTCATCATTGATGCGCGCCTCTCTCCGGGCCAGCAGCGTAACCTTGAAAAGGCCCTCGGCTGCAAGGTTATGGATCGGACCGGCCTTATTCTCGATATTTTCGGTGCCCGTGCGGCGACGCGGGAAGGTGTGCTTCAGGTTGAACTGGCACATCTGGAATATCAGCGTTCACGTCTTGTCCGCCTGTGGACCCATCTTGAGCGGCAGCGCGGTGGTTTCGGCTTCCTTGGTGGTCCGGGTGAAACCCAGATGGAAGCGGATCGCCGGATGCTTGCCGAGCGGATTGGCAAGATCAAGAAAGAGCTGGAGCAGGTGCGTCGGACGCGTGGCCTGCATCGTGATGCCCGCAAGCGTGTTCCTTTCCCGATTGTGGCTCTGGTAGGTTATACGAATGCGGGTAAATCAACGCTGTTCAATGCCCTGACTGGCGCTTCGGTTCATGCTCAGGATCAGCTTTTTGCGACGCTTGATCCGACCATGCGTGCCCTTCGTCTGCCCTCAGGCCGGAATGTCATTCTGTCCGATACGGTGGGCTTCATCAGTGACCTGCCGACTGAGCTGATTGCTGCCTTCCGGGCGACGCTTGAAGAAGTATCCCAAGCGGACGTTATTCTGCATGTACGTGACATTGCTCATCCGGACAGCGTGGCACAGCGGGCAGACGTTCTGAATGTTCTCGACGGCATGGTGCGGGATGGCATGCTGGATGCCCAGTGGCCGGAGCGAACGATCGAGGTTCTGAACAAAGCCGATCTGATGGGTGGCGTTGAAGCCGTACCGAAGCGGGAAAATGCGGTTGCTATCTCGGCCATCACCGGCGATGGCATTCCGGATCTTTTCGAGACACTGGACCAGTATCTAACGCAGGCCATGCTGGATATTCGTGTCCAGCTTTCACTTCAGGATGGCGCGGCCCTTGCGTGGCTCTACCAGCATGGTGAAGTTGTGGAACGGTTGGACCATGAAAACGGAATGGATGTGTCTGTGCGTCTGTTTCCCATGGATCGGGAACGGTTCGAGATCAGTTATCCGGGACGTACGGTCGCCGTCTGAAGAGCTGCACTGGCTCGGGCCGCTTTCGCTCTCTGGCGGGAGCGGTCCAGCGGGACAGCCAGAACAAATGTCAGAATCAGCCCCAGAACATTGATGATGATCTGAAGTCCAAGGCCTGTGCCAAAACTGCCAAGGATCAGTCGCCCCAGCAGGTCGAGAACCGTCCCGAACGAGAACACTTCCAGCGAGTTTCGACCCAGAAGAGCCAGAACCTGTCCCAGTCGATCTGCGGAAAAGCGCCGCAACATGCTGGATGACTGAACAAGATAAAAGATCGACATGATGTCAAACAACCGCCAGACGGCGAGGGTTGATTTGCCATTGTTCGGGGGCGCGGGGAACAGTTTCAGGCCGCCAAGATGCCAGTATTCGTATGGAAAACACAGGATGAATGCGCCGATCAGGTAGCCGCCGCAAAGCATTCTGGCCCAGGTTCGTGCGGGAAGGTCGCCATGATGGCGTGAGGCCCAGACTGCACCCAAAATGCCCAGAATATAGAGAAACTGCCAGCCAAACGGATTGAGATACCAACCATTCGGATCCAGCCAGTTTGGAATGGTAATGCGCGGATCAATATTCGCGACGGCCCAGATCGCTGCACTGACCCCCAGCAGAAGCCAGACGCTCTTCTTGAGAACGGCATAAATTAGCGGAAACAGCGCCAAAAGAACGATGTAGAGCGGCAAAATATTCAGATAGCTGGGCAGCGCATCAAATGTCAGGATGCGCCAGAGCCATCCATAGCCGTGAGCCAGTTGCGGCTCGAGAATATATTCCGGTACGGGCTCGTAGTGGCGCCAGTGTCGGACCGTCCAGACAAAGACAAGCGTCATGGCTGTTTGATAGATATATAGCTTGGCGCAGCGGGAGAGAATGCGTCTAACGCCGCTGCTCCAGCCTTCCCGATCAATAAGCCGGCCATAGGCCAGATAAGACGCATATCCAGCGAGCAGCACGAAAATTTCGGCAGCGTCAGCGAAGCCAAAATTCCGGATCGTAATGCGGTTGATGAGGTTATCCGGCACATGATCTGCCAGCATCATCAGCAATGCAGCTCCCCGTAACGCATCTACGCGATGATCGCGGGTATGCTTGCGCGGTAAAGGCTGCGCTTCGGATGAAGGGGCGGGTAGCTGCATAAGGCTTTAATACAGTTTCCGTTCATCCGGAGTATGGAGGCTCGATTACCGTAACATTAAAGATTGTATGGAAAACTGGGCACGGGGTGACGGCTCAATCGTCTCACCTGTTTTATCGCCCGGTCAGCTAAGGGTTTTTAATACTGAGGCACAATCAGAGCCATGAAATTTTCTGAAGGAAATTGATTATTTTGCCACGGTGAAAATTAATGGCTTTGGGTTTGGATATAGTCATTTGCCGTAAATGGGGGTGCTGAAATAGCGTAAAAACTGAGAGTTGAATCAGCGGCAGCGGCAATATGGTGTTTGAGGCGGGGGCTGATGCGGACGATATCGCCGGCCTGAACGGAAGACGTGTCCGAGCCCAGCCAGACAGTGCCCTTACCAGCATGGATGAGATAGATCTCTTCAGATGTCCTGTTATAGCTTTCAGGGTAGGCTGTTCCGGGTGCCAGAGTGAACAGGGCAATGCTCTGGTGGGTAGAAAGCAGGACGGAGCCGATACCTACGAACTCCTGCAGTGTGCTTCCCGGGGCAGGGTAAATGGCAGGAACATGTGCGGGGTGTACAACCTGAGCCGCAGCGAGGCTGGGTGCAAACAGGAGCGCTAGAATGCCGGGCCTGATGTTCATCGAGGTTGGTCCTTCGTACGGGTCAGGGCAGTAATCTGTTTGCGGAATGCGGGGTAACGCTGACTGAGGGCCTTGCGTTCGCCAGGATGAAAATCTTCCGGAATAAATCCGGGAGCCATTGTTGTTCCCACAAACGACCAGCCGCCCGGCCCAACCGGAGCTGAACCCTGCCAGACATTTTCGGGCACGACATAGGCGGGATGGTCACGATCCAGCACGATTTCTTCTGCAATGCCGTCCGGATGAAGCAGAAGGAGATGAACGGGATCTCCTGAATAGAAGTGCCAGACTTCTGCTGTCTTGAGTTTGTGAAGAGCGGAGAAATCTCGCCGCGTCTCGACGAACAGGATGGCCGTCGAGAGGGGATGTGTAATTCCATCATAGCGCTCAGGAAGAGCTGACCCCGGAATGGTTTCGGCCGTCCGCTGCAACTGTGCAAACCATCCACCCTCTACGGGTACGCGCTGCATTTTATAGCGTTTGATAAGGGCCTGAGCGGCAGCGGGCAGGGGGGCGGCAGCATCAGTCGGAGAAACCGATGCACTCGGGCGTGCTGTTGCGGAAGGAAGCAGTCCTGCGACAAGCAGACAGCCGGGCAGAAGGCAGGCACTCAGAAAGCGTAGCATCCGGAAGTGATTTCCTCTGACGGTCGCGGGGTTAATATTTTACCCCGCTTCCGCTTTAGATGCGATGGGTCCTGTCAGCAGGATTACATTGCGAGCAGGGCGTTGTCTGACTGGGAGGCAATGATGCTGTGCTGGTCCTGCTTCAAGCCAATAACTTCCACAGTTCGACCATGGCCTCGCAGCTTCTCCAACGTCTTTTCGAGAACCTGCACGGACGTGACATCCCAGAAACGGGCATGTGTCAGATCGAGGATAACAGTCTCCGCATCCGTCAGATAATCAATTGCATCGTACAGGCCATCTGCTGATGCGAAGAAAACCTGGCCCGTAACCGTATAGGTTTCGGCGGATCCTTCACGATGACTGCTGACCGTCAGAAGTCCTGCGGCTCTCCAGGCGAAGAACACGCCTGACAGCAGAACACCAGCCAGAACGCCAGCCGCGAGGTCATGAGTCAGGACGACAACAATGACTGTCACCAGCATGATCAGGGTCGAGAGTTTCGGCTGACGAACCATGTCACGCAGGCTGTTCCACGAGAACGTGCTGATGGACACCATGATCATGATGGCAACAAGGGCTGCCATGGGCACCTGACCGACCCAGCGATGCAGCAGAACCATCAGGGCCAGCAGGAACGCGCCGGCAGTGAAGGTCGAAAGACGCCCGCGACCACCATAGCGCAGATTGCCAACCGTCTGGCCAATCATGCCGCAGCCTGCGATGCCGCCAAAAGCACCAACGAGAATATTGGAAATGCCGAGACCCGTGCATTCCATACGCTGGTTGCCATGCGTATCTGTCAGATCATCGACGACAGAAGCGGTCATCATGGACTCAAGCAACCCGACCGCTGCCATGGCGACGGCATACGGAAGAACGACTGAAAGCGTCGCCCAGTCGAAGCTGACATGAGGGAATGTCAGGTGAGGGAGGCCGGTTGGCAATTCCCCGAGATCCGACACGGTGTGAACAGGCATCGGATGTATCATCGTGATGGCCGTCAGCAGGACGATACAGATCAGGGGGGAGGGAATGGCATCCGAGATTTTCGGGAGCAGATAAATAACAACCAGGCCCAGAGCGATCAGGGCGTATGTTTCCCAGCCCACTCCAAGCATCTGCGGCACCTGAGCAGAGAAAATCATGATGGCCAGCGCGTTGACGAACCCGGTCCGCACTTCTGCCGAGACGAAGCGCATGACGGCCTGTAGCCGTAGCAGGCCAAAGACAATTTGCAGGGCGCCGGCGATCAGGGTTGCGAGGATCATGGCCTGAAGGCCGTGGGCATGCACCAGAGGGGCCGCGACCAGAGCGACCGAACCCGCGGCTCCCGAAATCATGCCCGGTCTGCCCCCGAAGATCGCGATCGACACTGAAATCACGAAAGAGGCGAACAGGGAAACAGCCGGAGAAACCCCGGCAATATAGGAAAAGGCAATAACTTCTGGAATGAGGGCAAACGTGCCGACCATGCCGGCCAGAACCTCACGCAGCGGGTTCTGGCCCCACTGGTGGCGGTAGAGAGCGGGTGTCATGTCAGTCCTTCAAGGGTGCAGGGTCAAAAGGGTTGCGACGTATTCGGGCCCGGCGCGGCAATGAGACATGCAGTGTAACGCGACTTGCTTTCTGAATGAAGCGTTTCTGCCAAAAGATGCCAGAAGAGGATTGAACACTCCGAGCGGTCAGGACGTTGGCGTCTTACTGATCATATATGGAGTGTTCCATGAGTAACTATCCCAAACCCCCGTTCGACACCCCTTTGCAGGACCGCATTCCCGGGCAAACGTCCCAGATGACGCCCAAGCCGGACCATGGAGAACAGAGCTACGTTGGTAGTGGAAAGCTGCGCGGGAAAGTGGCGATTATTACAGGTGGTGACTCCGGTATTGGTCGTGCTGTAGCGATTGCGTTTGCGCGTGAAGGTGCGGACGTTGCGCTGTCATTTCTGCCAGAGGAAACGGACGACGCCCGCGAAACGGCATCCTGGGTTGAGAGGGCTGGCCGTAAGGCTCTTCTTCTACCCGGTGACATCAAGGAACGGTTCGTCTGCAAGGAAATCGTCGATAAAACCGTTGCGGAGTTCGGAAAGGTCAATGTTCTGGTGAATAACGCAGCGTTTCAGATCGAGCGAAACTCTTTGGAGGAGGTTAGCGAAGATGAATGGGATCTGACGTTCGATACCAACTCAGGTGCCGTTTTTCGGCTGTCTCGCCTTGTTGTGCCGCATATGCCTGAAGGTGGAGCTCTAATCCACACTGTCTCGGTTAATGCTGATCGGCCAAAGCCGAAACTTCTTGCCTATTCGGCGACGAAAAGTGCCATTCTGAATTTCAGTGGCGGTCTGGCAGAATTGCTGGCCGAAAAGGGCATCAGGTCCAACACGGTTGCACCGGGCCCGATCTGGACGCCCCTGATCCCGGCAACAATGGACGGTGAGCATGTCCGGAATTTTGGTGCGGATGGCCCGATGA
Organism: Gluconobacter frateurii; assembly: GCF_002723955.1. Classification (GTDB taxonomy): domain Bacteria; phylum Pseudomonadota; class Alphaproteobacteria; order Acetobacterales; family Acetobacteraceae; genus Gluconobacter; species Gluconobacter frateurii. The sequence continues at coordinate 243,628 of NZ_BEWN01000005.1, read as the reverse complement.
AGCGTCCCGGTCAGCCCGCGGAACTTGCAGCGGCCTATGTTTTTCTGGCAAGCAATGAGGCAAGTTATGTCTCAGGCGCGAATATTGCTGTCACGGGTGGTGTACCCGTCATCTGAACTGAAAAATTTGTAGAAAAGTTCCAGAAAGGGCTGGACGCCTGCTTCGGCTTTCTCTAAAGAACGCATCGCTGTGTGGCGGATGTAGCTCAGTCGGTAGAGCGCCGGTTTGTGGTACCGGTTGTCGCGGGTTCGATCCCCGTCATTCGCCCCAGCAATCTTCTCCAGAATAAAATCAATGAGTTAGCTCTCGGGAACTCTTCTGGGTTCTAACGCTGCGTCATGGGTCGAGCGTCATGCCTTTTGGATCATTCCAAGGGCTTCTGACCATGCGCCATTTGACCCTTCGTGGACGCACATATTGCGTTTGCTTCATCATTCCCAAAGACCGTTGGTTTGATGTTGGTAGGCCCACAGGATCCACGACAGGACGCCGCAGAGACATCGTGCGGACACCTGAGGTGTTGAAACGCGGCCATTTCAGCAATTTGCAATCTACTAAGGTCCTTCAGGGCGCTGATATGGAGCTGCTGGTCTCGGGGTGGATACTGAATGGTCCACTGATGCTTCTATTGATCGGCAACCTTTAGCGACCTCTATTGTGCAATCTCTCATTCTCACTCTGTCATCACGACAAAGGTACATGAACTGTAAGCTTCAGAACGGTGGGAGAAACAAGAAGAGCCTGAGTGCTTGGGTACTCTGCTAATCCGGTAGACATTGAGAGTGAGATGGACAGGTTACGAACGAGCTTTTGGATCGGCACAGACTATCTTCGAGGTATCTTGAAGTATTCTTTTTGAGGTGGTGGCGTATGGATATCATTGCGAAGTCTCGACGAAAATCTTTTATCAAAGCCCTATTGGTGACCTGTTCCTGAATGATGCCTGGTTACAGAATCTCTGGCAGGACGGATTTGTTTTGACCAGCTTCGTTTCGGTATCGCAATTTTCTATGCAGGAGTTTTGAAGAGGGAACCCTGTCATGGAAAGACCGTGGTTCGCAGCAAAGCGATATGGCTATGGTGCCGGGCGGCCTATTACCTGGGAAGGACGTGTCACAGTCATGGCGTCCATCGGAATTATCAGTCTGACGAATTTGTTCATGATGGGGGCCAAGAGCGTTCCGATTATGGTTCTATCCGTCTTTGTGGATCTGGCGACTGTCATCGGATTGCTCTGGATATGTTCCGTGAAAACTGAGGGAGGATGGAAATGGCGCTGGAGTGATGAGTAGTCGCCTTATTTCCTGTTACTGCTCATGGTTTTTATGGTTTCGCCGGTTGTTGCTCGAGGGTGTGATGGCGGTGCCAATGCTCTTCCAGAGCCATCCGTTCGTATCTGAGTTTCTGTCGGATCCAGTGCAGCATTCCTGAGAGTGTGACGACAACGATCCCAACAAACGTCCAAGTATCTAGCGGTTGATGGAAAAGCAGGTAGCTGAACGCTACGGCCCAGAGCATCTGGCTGTATTGAGGTAGGGCAACGCGATTGGCGGGAGCGAGGGCCGTCGCCATCATCATGAAAAGCTGCCCGAGAGCTGCCAGAAAACCGTATCCAAACAGAAGGGCCCAGGTCGCAGCACCATGTGGCCAACTGGCGTGCATCAGCATCAGAAGCCCGTCGCCGGTCAGGGGACCAAACAGGCTTGATCCGAATAAAGACAGTCGGGCGCTATTGTTGCCTGCCAGTCGATAAGCAATGACGCTGGTGGCGTTTGCCGCCGCCGCAATAACGGCGCACAAGTGCCCGAAATGAAATGCCCGGGCACCGGGGCGCAGGACAATCAAAACCCCCAGAAATCCGACGACTACGGAAAGCCACGTCCAGCCCGAGACCTTTTCTTTGAGAAGCCCGACAGAAATCAGGGTGACGAAGAATGGCATCAGAAACATGAGCGCCAAAGCTTCTGGCATGGGCAGAAGCATGAAAGCCATGACGCTGGCGGCCGTCGAAACAAAGGTGGAAACAGCGCGCAACAGCCACATGGAGGGGCGGTCAGTTGCAAAAATATCCGAGTAGGGTTCGTGGGACCGTCGGATGAAGGGCAGGATCAAAAACCCCAGTACGCCCCCCGAAAAAGCCACTTCAAAAGGATCGAGCTGGCCTGCCAGACCTTTGGAGCAGGCATCGCTGATTGAGAAGAGCGCAAAGCCGACAAAGGACAGAAACATGCCCGATGACAGAAACGTCGTTTTCATTTGAGGTGTCCCCCTTTTCGGGCATGGCCCGTATGGGGACTATGAAAACCTCATGGATCGAGCCGTCAATGTTTCAGAAGATGAAAATCTTTGTTCTGCTCAGGTCGGGTTTGAAGGGCGGGCAGACAAAAGCTGCTGCAATCCGGCTTCAAGTGGAATGGGATTGATCCCCAGTCGAGTACGCATGGGAGTGATGTCGAAATTCTTGTCTTCCAGCAGTCGTCGTACTTCTGCGGGTGCCACTTTGGGCAATTTCGGGAGGCGTCGCATCACGTGCGATGCTGCCATCAGAAGCCATCCGGGAAGGGAGATGACTGGACGCCCTCCAAGACCGGAAAAGTATAGGATCATCCGCACGAACGTCCTGTAAGGCACTGCGGTCGGTCCTGCGATGACGAGGCTTTCCGGGCCGCTGACTTTGCCTGCAAGAAGTAGATTGATCGCAGCAATAACGCAGCGTGTAACATCCTGCTGATTGATGGGCTGAACGAGAGAGCGACCTCCACCCGGCAGGGGAATGATCGGCAGGCGTTCCAGAAGAAGGGCAAGACGCTGCACATTGTCTTCACCCTGCGCGCCATAAATCATGGTCGGGTGCAGCAGGATGGAAGGGCGTCCATCGGCTTGCAATGCGGCCTCCCCAGCCAGGACGCCTCGACCATGGTCATCAAGCCAGCGTGTGAACTTGCGGGTACTGCCCAAAGCCACAATGGGCGCATGGGTTGCAGCAAGAATGGCGGGCAGATGCCGTGCATGTGCCGTGTTGACTACAACGGCTGCATTTTCAAGGGCGATCGGCAGGGCAATGGGATCAGTCAGGTCTGCCTGACGGACAGCAGCGCAGGCCTCAGCCAGGTCAGGTGCGAGCTTGCCTGGGCTGCGAACGATCGCAATGACCCGTTGTCCGTTCTTAATCAGTGCGCGGCAGAGAGCAGCGCCTGAGCGGCCACTGGCTCCAATGACGCAAATATTGGCTGTTTCGCTAGCGGACTGTGTCATTGTGCGCTGACTGTCAGGCTATCGGGGGCAAGCAGAGACAGGACGCCCACAGGTGTCGATGCCAATGTGGAAAGTGTGGAGAGAGGCATGGGAGGCTTCGGCGCAAAAACGATGGAGAGCGTCCGGTTGTTGGGATTGGCGACGTAGTCGGGCAGGACGGCAAGAGACGGATACGGCGACAAAGCCATTTCCATACCCTGCGCCAGCGTAGTGCGGGCCTGATCCTCTTCGGTGGAATTCAGTGGATGGCCAGCATTTACAGCGGGAAGAAGCTGAACGAGGCGATCGCCGTGGAGTGTCAGAGATGTTTGAACCAGTCGGACTGTGTCTTGAAGGTTCTGAGACGATTTGGCTTTGAGTTGCTGATCGGACGGCCCCGTCAGGTCCATGGTGAAATGAAAGTCCGTCAGGTCAGGGACTGCCAGAAGGCCCTGCGCATGGATCGCGCCAGTCTCGGCTACACGCTCCTGAGTGTAGGTCAGGGTGGAGTGCTGTCCATCAATATGGAGAGGTGTTTTTGTCTGCGGGGCATGGAAATGAAATCCTTGGCCCTCGAAAGTGCTGCTGTCCGTACCATTCTTTCGCGTCCCTTTGCCTGTCAGGGTATCGAGGGTGAAAGAGCGGTCGGAAGAGATAATTTGGGCATTGGAGAGTTGCAGACTCTCAATTGGCGGCACGGCGTAGGATAGCGCGGTATTGCCGGTTTGCTGAGTAGCGACCCAGGCAGAAAGTTCAGGCTGTGTAAGTTTGAAGTTCCGCAGTGCCATCTGCATTGACACCATGTGCGAGGTGCGATCTGCCTGCAGGCCCGTGCGGGACACAATCGCCATGACATTCTGAATTGTGGCGGTTGTCGTTCGACCAGGGCCGTAGCCGTCAATCTGAAGACTATCGATTGTCAGACTGTTGAAATGAGTCCCGTTGGGCTGAACAACCTGTGACAGGTTCTGGACGGATAGATGATCGATGGTGCCGCGGTCCAGATTGACGTGACCGAAATCCAGCGCCTCAATTCCGCTTTTGCCAGCCGTAGGTGGGGGTGTGACAAGATGTGTCATGTGTGCACTGTGAGCGCGAATGATGCTGTTGGGGGTCTGAAAGGTCGGATCTTCCATATCCAGATGTGACAGGGTCAGACCACCATCCGGAGTCGGGATGGGATGACCCAAGCGCAGGGTATGGGCGCGGAATGTCAGGTTCCCATTCTGTAGAACCACGTCTGTCAGGAGCGCTCCGCGGGCCAGGATAGCGGGGCGGGCAGAGGCATAGGTGAGGGTTGCACCAGCGGGAAGGGCGGCGCGGAACCGCGAAATTCCGCGATCGAGCGCGACGGTGGCGGCATGGTTGATACCAATGGCGCTCATTCCTGCGATGACCGCGAGCAGGCTCGCTGTGAGCCAAGGGCGTTTCACGTTGTTTTTCCCGTTTTTCGTCAGCACTGGAGACAGGACGTCACGGTCCCGAAAAGTGGCGGCACGATACCACTCCGTGCGTCTGGGGCAAATCCGGAGGTATGAAAAACGCGGTATTATAATACCACATTAAGAAAAATGGCGGTAAACCGCGCCGAATCATCTATCACGATTCAAAAAGATCACTTGACGGAAAGGCTCAGGACCGCAATAAGGCCGCACCTGATCCGCTTTCAGGGGCAATGGTCTTCCTTCGGGACAAGCCATCGCTGCTGAGAGCGCCATCCACGGCGCGGTACTGCCGCGCCCCAAGCTGGAATGTCACTGATGAAGACCACACGTTCGCTGAAGCCGGCGGAGGTGACGAAGAACTGGGTGCTGATCGACGCCGAAGGGCTCGTTCTCGGCCGTCTCGCCACCATCATCGCTACCCGTCTCCGCGGCAAGCACAAGCCACAGTTCACCCCGCACGTCGACTGCGGTGACAACATTGTTGTCATCAACGCAGAAAAGGTTGTGCTGACGGGTAACAAGGTTGGCCAGAAGCTGTTCCACTACCACACGGGTCATCCGGGTGGCATCAAGGAGCGCACCATCACGCAGCGTCTCACGGGCAAGAACCCGGGCCACGTTGTCGAGAAGGCTGTCGAGCGCATGATCACACGTGGTCCGCTGCAGCGCGCTCAGATGAAGCATCTTTATGTTTACGCTGGTTCCGAGCACCCGCATGACGGCCAGAAGCCTGTCAAGCTGGACGTGGCTGCCCTGAACCGCAAGAACACCATCTCACACGAGTCGTAAGGCCTGACCATGTCCGAGACCCAAGAGCGCACCGGCACGCTGCAGGACCTTGCGAGCGTTGCTCCTGCAGTTGCCACCAATGCCGCCCCGGTTCACGAAGTAAAGCGTGACGCACAGGGCCGTTCCTACGCAACCGGTCGTCGTAAGGACGCCGTGGCCCGCGTATGGATCAAGCCTGGCAAGGGTGACATCATCGTCAACGGCCGTCCGGTCACGACGTATTTCGCCCGCCCGGTTCTGCGTATGCTCCTGACGCAGCCGTTCCTGATTGCTGATCGTTACAACCAGTTCGACGTGTACTGCACGGTTGCTGGTGGCGGTCTGTCCGGTCAGGCTGGTGCAGTTCGTCACGGTATCTCCCGTGCACTGACGCATTACGAGCCGAGCCTGCGTGGCATCCTGAAGGCTGCTGGCTTCCTGACGCGTGACAGCCGTATTGTTGAGCGTAAGAAGTACGGCCGTGCGAAGGCACGTCGTTCCTTCCAGTTCTCGAAGCGCTGATTTTTTCAGCTTTTCGAAGCTTTGGAGAAGCCCTGGCCACTCTGTGGCCAGGGTTTTTTCATATCTGATCCTTAAACTTTAATGTCTGTTATCGGTGTGATTTGGAAATAATATTTCCCTATCGCCTCTCCGGAACTCCTGTGGCAGAGTGCCCCGCACGTTTATCAGAGCAGTTTGCGGAAGTTCTTTTCCATGACGACATTTACCATTGAGAAAACCGACACTCCGACTGATCCCGCACGTCGTGCGGAGCTTTTGGCTAGTCCTGCTTTCGGGCGTGTCTTCACCGATCATATGGCGATCATTCGCTACACCGAAGAAAAAGGCTGGCATGATGCCAAGGTGACGGCTCGTCGCCCTCTCAGTATCGATCCAGCTTCCACGGTGCTGCATTATGGTCAGGAAATCTTCGAGGGCATGAAAGCCTATCGGGAAGCGGATGGCCACGTGGCGACGTTCCGCCCGCAGGCCAATGCATCGCGTTTTGCAGCGTCAGCAAAGCGAATGGGAATGGCTCCCCTGCCGGAAGACCTGTTTATTCAGGCGGTGGACGAACTGGTTCGTGTCGATCGGGACTGGGTACCATCGGGCGAGGGGCAGAGCCTCTACCTGCGCCCGTTCATGATTTCCAATGAAGTCTTCCTCGGTGTGAAGCCGGCGACGGAATATCTGTTCATCGTGATTGCGTGTCCGGTCGGTGCGTATTTCAGTTCCGGCTGCGTGTCCGTCTGGGTGTCTGAATTCTACACGCGCGCTGCGATCGGCGGGACGGGCGAAGCCAAGTGTGGCGGTAACTATGCCGGCAGTCTGGTGGCTCAGGCCGAAGCCAAGGAAAAGGGCTGCGACCAGGTTCTGTTCCTGGACGCACGTGAGCGTCGCTTCGTCGAGGAAATGGGCGGCATGAACGTTATGTTCGTCCGGAATGACGGCAAGATCGTTACGCCTCCACTTGGTGGCACCATTCTTCGTGGCATTACGCGCGACAGTCTGGTCAAGCTGGCTGCGGATCACGGTATCGAAGTGCTTCAGGAACCAGTGGAGATCGATGAACTGTTCGCGGGTGCGGCGTCCGGAAAGTACACGGAAGCGTTTGCCTGTGGTACGGCGGCCGTGCTTTCGCCGATCGGCAAGCTGATCCGACCTTCCGGGGAAGCCGTTTTCGGCGATGGCAAGACGCCAGGGCCGGTGGCGACGAAGCTCAAGACCCTTCTGACGGATATTCAGGGGGGGCGTACAAACGATGTGCACGGCTGGGTCCATCGCATCGTTTGAGGCTTGAAAGCGCCCCGTATTCTTCGGTTAACGGGGCTTAGCGGAATGTGCGTGACAGGTTGTATCACGGAACGTGATAGAGTTTGTCACGCGCATCTCGCTTTGTATTTTTCAACTGATCCGGCTTGCCTTTCCCAGGCTTGAACTGGCACTTCTGCCGGTGTTTTGTGAAACTATACCCCGATATGGCTTTGCCACATTCATGGCTGCCTTTCACGCGGTGGAAAGAATATCTGCTCCATGGTTCAGCATGTCGTCCCGGTAATCCTGTCAGGTGGATCAGGAAGCCGTCTCTGGCCTGTCTCGCGCAAGAGCTATCCCAAGCAGTTCTGGCCTCTCTTGAATGACAGGACCCTGATTCAGGAGACGGCGCTTCGTGGTCAGGTCGCTGGTTTCTCAGACCCGATTGTCGTCTGTAATTCAGAGCATCGTTTTATTGTGGCTGAGCAGCTGCGGGATGCCGGGATACAGAAAAGCCACATCGTTCTGGAGCCAGTCGGACGGAACTCCGCGCCCGCCATTGCCGCTGCGGCTTTTATGGTTGCGGAGCAGGACCCGGACGCCATCCTCTGGATCATGGCGGCAGATGCGGCCATCACGGATGAAGAGGCTCTTCGTGGTGCTCTTGGTCGTGCGATTGAAGCGGCAGATGCTGGACGGATTGTCACGTTCGGCATGAGGCCGACCCGGCCTGAAACCGGCTATGGCTATATAGAAGTCGGCGCTGAACTGAATGGTGTTCACGGCGTCTATGACGTCTCCCGCTTTATCGAAAAGCCGGATGCGGCCAAGGCACTAACGCTCTACAATTCCGAGAAGTATCTCTGGAACTCTGGCATGTTTGTTGTGAAGGCCAGCGTCTTCCTTCAGGAAACGGAGCGGTATGAGCCGCGCATCCACGAGACCGTTGGCCAGTCTGTTCGTAATCGCCATACGGATATGGATTTCGAGCGGCTTGAAGAAAAAAGCTTTGCTGCTGCACCGGACATTTCGGTTGATTACGCGATTGCCGAGCGGACTGAACTGGCGGCTGTTGTACCAGGCAGTTTTGGGTGGTCTGACATTGGAAGCTGGGATGCGCTGTGGGATCTGAGTGCCAAGGATGAGGACGGGAATGCCGCGATTGGTGACGTGTTCCTGGATGGCGCGAAGAACTGTTACGTCCGCTCTGACGGGATTGTGGCGACTGTAACGGGTGTTGATAACTTGATCGTGGTTGTCACGCCGGATGCGGTCATGGTCTCGCATCGGGACCGGGCACAGGACATCAAGCACATGGTGTCCCGTCTGACGCTGGCGGGCCGCAAGGAAGCGACAGCTCATAACCGATGTTATCGCCCGTGGGGCTTCTATGAGAGCCTCATTCAGGCAGATCGCTTTCAGGTCAAACGCATTGTTGTGGAACCGGGGGCAAAGCTCTCGCTTCAGAAGCATTTCCATCGGGCGGAACATTGGGTCGTGGTCGGTGGTACCGCGCTCGTCACGCGCGATGAAGACCTTGTGCTGGTGCGTGAGAACGAGAGCGTCTATCTGCCGTTGGGATGTGTTCATCGCTTGGAGAACCCCGGCAAAATTCCGTTGACGCTGATCGAGGTCCAGTCCGGCCCGTATCTTGGCGAAGACGATATCGTGCGTATCGAGGATGTTTACGCACGGAGCTGATGTGGTGTGCGATCGATCAGGTGAGCTGGTCTATCCAGCCTGCGCTGATCGCTTCTGCCAGTTGCTCGGGCGTGTCTAGGTCTTCCAGCAGTTCTGGAGCCTCGATTTTCAAAGGTGGGTTGCTTTTCCAGAGGCTCCGGAAACCCTTGTCTCCTTGAAGTTCGGATGCTCTTGCCAATGTCTCCGTCGTAAGGCGCACGGGAATGCCCTGTGCGTCCGGGCGATATTGCGAGACGATATTCTGCTCCGCGCTGTTTTCCATTAATTGCATCAGGCGTGTAAGAGTCAGGCGCGGCTGATCCGTTCCTGCAATCAGAACGGGATGAGGGCTGCCTTTCAAGGCTTGTGCCGCGTATTGAAGAGAACTGGCCAGACCGGTTTCCCAGTCTGGATTGCGGCAGATTTCTACAGGGAGGCCAGCGAGGACTGCTTCAACGGTCTCAGCGTTTCCGCCAGTGACTATGATCAGCCTGTCGGGCTGTGTCTGGAGCAGCAGGTCCGCGATATGCCGCACAAGTGGAATACCCTGCCGCAGGAGCAGTTGTTTGGGTTGCCCAAGTCGGCTGCTGCCACCTGCGGCCAGAAGAACGGCATTATGAGGCATTATGCAGGCCGATGTGCCGTGACCTGAGACAGAATGGAAAGCGCTATTTCCATCGGGTTGCGGGCATTGATATCCATCCCGGCTGGTAAATGAAGTTTTTTAAGCTCGGTAGCGTCAATTCCTGAAGCCTTCAGGGCTGAAAGGCGGCTGGCTATCTTGCGGCGGCTTCCGAGAATTCCAACACAGAAGGCGTCGGACTTCAGGGCTTTGGAGGCAATTTCCAGATCGGTATGGGCGTCATGAGTCAGTGTGTACACGGCTGTCCACTCATCAAGAGGGAGCTCATCAAGACACTCTTCCAGACGTCTGCGATCATAATGGTCTTGAGCCACCATGCTGGGAGGGAGGGTCGGTCCAAGCGGGCGAAGCAGAAATGTCTCGACGTTGAACTGTGGGGCCAGTTTTAGAAGTGCGAGCGTAACTGGGTCTCCGCCAGCTACGACAATTCTGAGGGGAGGGGGATAGCGCCTTACGAACGTCTTTTCATCTTCAGGTAAGGGCAAATTGTGTGTGAACTCCATTGCGCCTGTCTGAAGGTCCGTGACGAGGGCGAGTGCGTGACGCGCCTCGCGGGCTTTCCGTAATGCAGCAACATGGGCAGCAAGATCCGCAATAGGCCGAACAAAAATGCTGATCCGGCCGCCGCAGGTGAGCTGGATGTCCAGAACGGGACTGCCAGCACCGTAATCCAGAAGGCGAGGGCGGCGATCTTTCAGGCATTGCAGCGCTTCTGCTGCGACCGCGGCTTCAACACATCCGCCAGAAACATAACCCTGAACATCTCCAGTGCTGGAGATGGCCATTTCACTACCAAGCGACCGTGGTGAAGATCCCGTAATAGACACAAGGGTGGCAAGAGCCGCCTGCTTGCCCTGTGCCAGCCATGCTTCCAGTGTGGGAAGGAGATCATCACTCAGGCCGTATTCCGGCCATTGGGGAAGGGGTGCAAGCCTGTCCGGCCCCATCATGAAATATCCTTTCCTTTACGGGCCCATAAGACTAATCCCAAATGCGATTATGACATAGCCTTTCACGTTCGGGTGTTGATCCTTGGCGTAGCAGGTCTATATCGGCAGGGATAACTCCGGGATGACCTCCGGCACGGATAATCAGAGGAACGGAAATTGGCTGAACTCCTGAGTGTCGCACAGGCCATGGGTCTGGTCCTGGGATATGCTGGCCATTTTGGAACCGAGCAGGTTCCGCTGGCTGAGGCGTCAGGTCGCATTCTCCGGCAGACCATCTGCGCCGAACGTGCTCAGCCTCCTTATGATCGTGTCATGATGGATGGTATTGCCTACAGGTATGGAGCCGGGCCGGTTCTGGGATGTCAGGGCATCCAGCGCGCAGGCGTGCCGGGACAGGCGCTTCCGGAAGGGAATGCCTGCCTGGAGGTCATGACGGGGGCGGTGTTGCCTCTGGGGGCCGATACTGTTGTTCCCGTTGAACGGTTGCTTCGGGATGGAAAGCATATTCGGTTTGAGGACGGCTACGCGCCCGAAAAAGGCCAGTTCGTTCATCGCCAGGGATCGGACTGTTCTATGGGGCATGAACTGCTCGGCTCGGGCCTGCGTCTGAATGGACCTGCGCTGGCTGTTCTGGCCGGGAATGGGCACGCGACTGTTGAGGTGTCTCGCGTTCCGTCGATCGGGATCGTCGCGACGGGCGATGAACTGGTCGAAGTTGGTGGGCCGGTGCGGGATTGGGAAATCCGTCGTTCGAATGAATATGCGCTGACGGGAGCACTGGTTTCACGGGGCTTTACCCGTATCGAACGGTCAGTCGTTCCGGACGATCTCGCCGAGACGATGCTGGCGCTGGAAAAACAGCTCTCCAGACACGATGTTCTTGTGCTCAGCGGAGGCGTTTCCATGGGGCAGTTCGATCATGTACCAAAAGCATTGATGAAGCTTGGTGTGGAGCGCGTTTTTCACAAGGTGGCGCAACGTCCCGGCAAGCCGCTCTGGTTCGGTGTTGGTCCAGAAGGACAGCGTGTTTTTGGACTGCCCGGTAATCCGGTTTCAGCGACGTGCTGTGCCACGCGCTATGTTATTCCCATGCTTCTGGCAGCTCAGGGTTTAAAGCGGCCCGAAACGTACTCCGTGGAACTTGCAGCGGATGCAGCCCGGGTCTCAACGCTGACCCGTTATCTTCCAGTCCGTGTGACGCGTGATGGCTCCGGGCGTGCGCTGGCGACACCGTATCCGATGCCGACTTCAGGCGATTTCAGCTTCCTGGCTGCGACAGACGGTTTTGTAGAACTGGCACCAGGTGAAGACGCCGCTCCCGTCGGGTCACACGCTGTTTTTCATGGCTGGTAGCTCAGTCACATCTTCTGTTCGGGATCGTTTCCAGCGGCCCCTGCATGACCTCCGGATTTCAGTCATGGACCGGTGTAATTTCAGGTGTCCGTACTGCATGCCGGAAGCGACATATCATGAGCATTTCCGCTTTTTGCAACCCAAGGAAAGGCTGAGCTTTGACGAGATCGTCCGGGTAGCTCGGGCGGCCGTTTCGCTGGGTGTGACCAAGTTGCGCTTAACGGGGGGAGAACCTCTTCTTCGGCCTGAGCTGCCTTCTTTGGTTCGTCGGCTTGTCGATATTCCGGGCGTTGAAGATGTGGCTCTGACGACGAATGGCGTTTTGCTGGATCGTCATGCCATGGCCCTCAAAGATGCTGGTCTGGGTCGGGTTACGGTGAGTCTTGATAGCCTGGACCCTGCGATCTTTTCCCGTATGAGCGGGGGGCGTGCGCAGCTTGAACCTGTGCTGACAGCTATTGAGGCGGCGAATGCACTCTCATTTCCCGGTGGTGTGAAAGTGAATACCGTCGTGCAGCGTGGTGTGAATGATATCGGGGTAGAGGATCTTGCTGCCCGGTTTCGTCATACCGGCATCATCGTGCGGTTTATCGAATATATGGATGTGGGGACGCGTAATCACTGGGAGCTGAAAGAAGTCGTTCCATCCCGTGATCTTGTTGCCCGGCTGAATGCACGTTGGCCGCTTGAGCCCCTTGGGCCTCAGTATCAGGGAGAGGTTGCCCGTCGATATTGGTATCAGGATGGCGGCGGTGAAGTCGGGTTTATTTCGTCGGTTACGGCACCGTTCTGCGGTGATTGTTCCCGGGCCCGGCTGTCCTCAGATGGGCAGATCTATACATGCCTGTTTGCATCTGAAGGCACGGATCTGCGTGGTCTTCTGCGAAGTGATGCAGATGACGATGCCCTGCGTGATCGGCTTGCGTCCGTGTGGCAAGCGAGGACGGACAGATATAGTGAAGAGCGTGTCGCAGGTAAGACCAATCCGGCATCACACCGGATCGAAATGAATTATATTGGCGGTTAGATCGGGAGGCCGGGACAGATGAAAACGCTCACCCATGTCAACGAACGTGGAGAAGATCCTCGGATGGTGGATGTCAGTGGCAAGGACGTCACGGAGCGTGCGGCCCATGCACAGGCTCGGGTTCTGTTCCCTGCTGACGTGGCGAAAACCCTGAGCGATGCCGGGTTCATGACGAAGAAGGGCGCGGTTCTGACTGTTGCACAGATTGCAGGCGTGATGGGCGTGAAAGCGACGTCCCAGCTGATCCCGCTTTGTCATCCCTTGTCCCTCAATGGGTGTCGCGTTGAGATTACAATGGAGGGAGATGAAGCCGTCATTGATTGCAGGGTCTCCTGCCAGGGTAAGACAGGCGTTGAGATGGAAGCCCTGACGGGAGCTTCTGTCGCTGCGCTCACGATCTATGATATGTGCAAGGCATTGTCCCACGACATGGTCATCCGGGACGTCCGGCTCATGGGGAAGGCAGGCGGGAAGCGGGACTTCCAGCGGATCGAAGCATGAGCCCGCTTTATGGGCTGGTTCTTGCTGGCGGCCTCAGTTCCCGTATGGGGCAGGACAAGGCTGCGCTGACCTATCATGGTGAGCCGCAGCTTCGGAATGCTTTCGATGCAGTGTCCCCGATGGTCGAGCAGTGCTTTGTCTCTGTTCGAGAGGCTCAGAAAGACGAGCCTCTGCGTGCGGGGTTCCCTCAGATCGTTGATGCCGTCGATGTGGACGGTCCAGCCGCCGGGCTTCTGTCTGCCCATCAGGCGTATCCCGATGCGGCATGGCTTGTGCTGGCCTGTGATCTGCCACTGCTGGATCGCGTCACGCTGGAAACGCTGATTGGCGTGCGGGATGATCAGCATGTGGCGGTAGCCTATCGAAGTGAGCATGACGGTTTGCCGGAACCGCTGTGTGCCATCTGGGAACCTGCGGCGTTGGAAGCCTTGGCCCGACAGGTTGAAGAGGGTCGGAAATGTCCTCGGAAACTCCTGATCAATAGCGATACCCTGCTTCTGTCTCCAAGAACAACGGGCGCACTGGATAACATTAACACCCCCGAGGAACGTGAAAGCGTATCCCGGCGACTGGGAGGCCAGATGATCCGCCTTGATGTGGAATATTTTGCTCAGATGAGAGAGTTGGCAGGACAGAAGGTTGAAACGGTGGAAACCACTTTCGGGACTGTCGGGCCGCTCTATGAGCAGCTTAAGGAAAAATATGGTTTCCCGTTTGAGGCTTCGCGTCTCCGGGTAGCCCTGAATGGAGATTTTGCGCCATGGACACAGCCCTTGAAAAACGGAGACCATGTTGTGTTCATTCCGCCGGTGACGGGCGGATGACGCGCTTTCTGATGGCGGATGCGCCCGTTGATCTGAATGGTCTGCGGGACGGGCTGCATCTGGCGGAAGCCGGGGGGTTCTGCACCTTCGAGGGGTGGGTCCGTAACAGCAATGAGGGCCGCCCGGTGGATGGGCTGGAATATGAGGCTTACGCCCCCCTCGCCGTAAAAGAAGGGGAGCGGATTATCGAGGAGGCTCTGGCCCGTTTCGACATCAGCCATGCTGTTGCGATGCATCGCATGGGAACGCTTCGGGTGGGGGACGTTGCTGTCTGGATCGGTGTGTCCGCGCCGCATCGTGATGCCGCTTTCCGGGCCTGCCGATACATCATTGACGAGATCAAGCATCGCGTTCCGGTCTGGAAGAAAGAGCATTATCTGGACGGAGACGCCGAATGGGTCGCCTGCCATCACTGTCAGACCGCCCCTCGTGCCAGTGATAATGCGCACGATCATGGGCATCATCACCATGATCACGGCTCCTGCGGGCATCAGCATTAAACGTCTGCCCGGCGACGGTTTATCAAAGGTCGCCGGGTCACCTCCCAGAAAATACAGAGTTTTGCGGTCCACTTTTTGGGAACGACAGACCGTCATGTCCCTTGTGGAATGAGCGGTTCAAACTCTATTTTTAGATTGATATTGCAAATCATTCTCAATTAAGGTGTCTCCGGTTCTGCTGATTCGGAGATTGATCATGACACGGACGCCACTTTTCCTGTCTGACCTGTGCTGCTGCGAGCGTCTTGCGCTCTGGAGTATCCGGTGTCTGGTCAGTCGCTACCGACTTCCTTACTGCCACGAGACACGCACGACGGACGGAATGTTTCCTGCATCTTTCCGGCCGGTTCTGGATGCGGCAGAGCGTGCGTTTGAGGATGCCAGCCAGCATCTGAAGGAAGCGGGGGCGCCGGCCCTCGATATCAATCCGCCAGGATCGCAGGGCTTGAGCGCTATGGAAGAGCGTTTCCTTCAGGGAATTCAGACTGTTCAGAACGAGGGGCAGAAAGAGGTCTTTGCCCTGCTGGCGGATCTGTTTCCCGAGCGGCTGATGCAGGGGTACATCGTGACGGCACTTGCGCTGATCTCGGACTGTATGGCGGGTATTGGTCACTGGCTTCCGCGCCATGAAAGAAAAACGGCTGGGGCTGGCGCACTGTCATCTCTTGCACGCTGGAAAAAGATTCACCCCGCGGACATGCGTGTTCTCTGGCCCCGTGACGTTCCTCCCTCGTGGGCAGGCAGGACGCTTCACTAAGTGGGCAGATTCAGAAATGAGAGACTATTCTTCTGCGCCCAAAGAACTCGAAACAGCAGCAGTTTCGCTGCTCCTTCTAAGTCTGGGAATACTCAGTTTTAGCTGGATCGCATGGATAGGATTCGACCTGACCCTTGAGGAAATTTTGAACGCCTTCTGGGGGCAGGGTCAGGTCTGGTCGATGTTCAGAGAGTAAGGGTTCAGTCTACCCCGACCATTACGCTGGATGCTTTGATAACGGCATAGGCGTCTTTGCCGACTGACAGATCCAGCTCATCCACCGCCTCATTCGTAATGGCACTCGTGATGATCGTGCCATTGACGTCGAGTGTGATGTGAGAGGTCGTTGCACCCTTCACAATCTGGGTGATCCGGCCTTTGAGCTGATTGCGTGCACTGAGTTTCATGTGTCTGTCCCTGCGAATGTGTTTCCACCAAGGTGGTTAACGACATAGCCAGACACAAGTCTCATTTATAGATCGTGCGTCTTTCCGAGAGATGGCAAAGCCAGATCTCTCGGAGCAGAATTTTTCAGATGTAGTGCTCAGTCAGCGGCGGGAAGCCATTGAAACCGACGGAGCAATACGTTGAGACATAGGCGCCAGTCGCCAGAATTTCGATCCGGTCACCGGACTTCAGGCTGTTCGGCAGCGGGATGCGGTTCTTTTCGTAAAGAATGTCCACACCGTCACAGCTTGGGCCTGCCACGACGCAGGGAGAGCGCGTGCTGTCCGTCTCATCATGAGGTGTACGGAATGTGTAGCGAATGGCTTCACCTTCCGTCTCCGCCAGGCCGCCAAAGCGGCCGATATCCAGATAGACCCAGCGTGGATCCTTCTCGGCACCACCCCGACGGCTGACCAGAATAACCTCACTGGAGACCAGACCAGCCTGACCAACCATGTACCGGCCGGGCTCAAGCAGGACTTCTGGCTCACCGTCCGGAAAGTGCTCGGCCAATGCTGCGCGGATAGCCGTGCCGAAATCCTGCACGGACGGAATGTTTTCCCGGTAATGCGTTGGAAAACCACCGCCCAGATTGATCATCTGAAGATCGAGCCCTTCCGCACGCAGTTCATGATACAGCGTTGCGGCTTTGGCGATGGCGTGCTGATAGGCGGCGATGCCGGTCTGCTGGCTGCCTACATGGAAGGACAGACCGTAAGGGTGCAGGCCAAGCTCTTTCGCACGTCGCATGAGATCGCGCGCGTGGGCGATTGTCGTGCCGAACTTGCGGGAGAGGGGCCAGTCAGCACCTTCGTTTTCGACAGCCAGACGGCAGAAAACGCGTGCGCCAGGTGCATTGGCCGCAATTTTTTCAAGCTCTTCCATGCTGTCCAGCACGAAGAGATCAATGCCCATCGCGCGGGCCTCGCGAATGGCACCGACCTTCTTCAGCGTATTGCCGTAGGAGATGCGGTCCGCCGTTGCACCTGCATCAAGGCACATCCGAATTTCTTCCAGGGAAGCGGCGTCGAAAGAGGAGCCGAGAGCGACCAGGCGCTTCAGAATAGCCGGGGCCGGATTGGCCTTGATGGCATAGTAAATCTTGCCCGACGGCAGCGCGTCATGAAGAGCACGATAGTTGTTTTCTACAACATCGAGATCAACGACGAGGCAAGGGGTTGCCGGCTGTTGCTCGGCAAGAAAACGGGTGATTTTGGGAGTCATGACACTCATTCCCAGAACCGGACTCGTCAGGGAAGAATGACACCCTGCGAGTGTGTTGCGAAACGGTCGAACGGACCAGCGAATAGCGGGGACCCAAAAGAACGGGACCCGGAAGGCCAGAACGCTTGACGTCGTTGCGTAACCTCGAGAGGGCCAGTGGCACGTGCGTTGCTGCGTGACGGGGCGTATGAAACCAAAGCCTCATCCTTGCAAGGGGTATTTTTGCATTATTTGCATTTAGGAAATAATGATGGCCGTGAAATCAGGGCAAATTCGGAACGTAGAAGGCTATTTCTGCGTAATAGCAGGGCTGAGCTGATCTTGAGTCTGAAGAGCAGTTCACCTTGCATTCTGCCCATAAACAGGAACTGCCGAGGACCCCTGCGTGAGCTTATTTCCCGATTCTGCGTCAGCTTCCGGCCCCGCGCCGGACGCACCTTCGGACCCTGACCGGAAAACAATCCAGAATGATATGGAGCGTGTCAGGCAACTGACGCCCGACCCGGACGAGGAGGATATCCGTCAGGCGCGCAAGCTTGGTCCGGATGCGCCGGGAACAGGGGCAGCATCTCCACTTAATATGCCAAAGGCTGGCTGGAAGATCGTATTTCGTCAGGTCTTCTCAGAGGTGGGCTCATCCCAGACGTCGCTTTCCGCTGCCGGATGTGCGTTCTACGCAACATTGTCGCTCTTCCCGGCCATCTCCAGTCTGATCTCGCTTTACGGGCTGGCCTTCGATCTCCAGACCGTGGAGCCGCAGCTCGAAGTTCTGCGTCATCTTCTGCCGCCAACTGCCTATTCGCTTATTGGAAACCGGATTCATGAGCTGGTCTCCCAGCCTCATACATCCCTGACGATAGGCCTGATTTTCTCCCTGTCTGTGGCGCTATGGTCAGCGTCCGCCAGCACAAAGTCGATTCTTTCGGCTCTGAATATGGCTTATAATACGACCGAAACCCGCGGCTTTCTGCGCTTCCAGGCGACAGCACTGGCGACGACGTTTACGGCGGTGTTTGGTGCAGCCCTTACGTTGGCTCTCATGGTCGCAGCGCCGGCGCTTGTAGATTATCTGCCCCGTATTCTGGGTTTCCGGAAACCGCCGCCACCGTTTGATCTGTTGGTTTCCTACGGAGCGCCGTTAGTTGTTCACACGCTTGCGCCGCTTCTGATGCTGCTGTTTGTCTTCGTGGCAGTCACGATGCTGTATCGTTTTGCACCGTGCCGCGATGCCGCGAAATGGCGCTGGATTGTGCCCGGTTCTGCGGTCGCTACAGTTCTGTGGGTGATCCTGTCTCTGGGCTTCTCATGGTATGTCGCGCATTTTGCGAGCTATGGCGCAACGTACGGACCCTTGGGTGCTGTCGCCGCGATCATGATGTGGTTTTTCGTGAGTGCGTATGTCGTGCTGTTCGGCGCGGAGCTGAATGCCGGACTTGAAGAGCGCGCGCGTGGAGCGCAGCCACGGATTTCCGGATTGCCCCAACCAGACCCATTGGTCGCGGAGGCCGTTGCTGCAGAGCATTCGCCCTGACAGCGTCAGAACAAATGATTACCCCGCCAGTTAGTGCTGGCGGGTTCTTTTCTTGGACGAGGTTTGGGAAGAAGCAGCCTGAATGGCTTCTTCGCTCGTATCAGCCGAATCGGCTTCAGCCACTTCGCTTGCAGCGTTCGGGGCTGTCATATCTGTCGACGGATGATCAGCGACCTGAGCAATCGTCACATGCGCCGTGCCGCTGTGCAGCATGCCGATACGTTCGGCAGCAGCATGGGACAGATCAATGATCCGGCTGTTGAAAGGGCCACGATCGTTCACTGTAACGATGACTGACCGGCCTGTGTCCTGAGACGTCACGAGCAGCTTCGTGCCGATTGGCAGCGAGGGGTGAGCCGCTGTCATGTCATTGGTATTGAAAATCTCACCGCTACTGGTCCGGCGGCCATGGAAATGGCGGCCATACCAGCTTGCCATGCCGTGCTGCGTCCAGGACGCTGCTTTGTGCGCACGGTTTGCAAGCGCAGTTCTTACCGAGTCTGCCCAGCTAGTTCTGACTGTCCCCGCTGAACCATCCGGAGACTCGTCGGCCGCATAGGCGACAGAGGCACCGCTCATTCCTGCAAGGGCGACAGCAAATGTCATGCCGCGCAGAGGAACCAGACGTAAAGACGGACGTAGGGCAGACAGGACAAAATGCACTAGACTGGTATCTTCTCCAGTTGACGAAAGCGGGCTCGAACAATGCCTGGTAGCACAAAACCGATGCCCTGTCCTCCTTTGAACCCCCCGAAGACGGCAGGAATAGGGCGATGACGCTTTCATGACGGCTCCGAAAGTGCTATCGCGCGGCCAGATGAAACGTCCTCTCATTGCCGTACTGAACGGCCCGAACCTCAATATGCTGGGTCTTCGTCAACCCGGGATCTATGGCCACGCTACGCTCGACGATGTTGAGCAGGTGTGCATTCAGGCTGCCGAACGCCTGGATGTTGCCATTGATTTCCGCCAGACGAACGGGGAGGGAGAACTTGTGTCCTGGGTGCAGGAATGTCGCGGCCGCGCTGATGGAATCGTGATCAATCCTGCTGCTTATGGACATACCTCGATTGCTTTGCTCGATGCGCTTCTTGCCGTTGAGCTGCCAATCGTTGAGGTTCACATCTCGAATATTCACCGCAGGGAGCCATTCCGGCATCATACCTACGTCTCGCAGGCCGCCATCGGTGTGATCTGCGGCCTCGGCGTCAGGGGATACGCGCATGCGCTTCAGGCAATAACCGACATGATCGAAGACGAAGGATGAGCCGTATGCTCGTGGACAAGGATGCCATTCGGGCATTGGCCGATATTCTGACCGAAACCGGCCTGACCGAAATCGAGATCTCCGAAGCGGACAGCCGCATCCGCGTGGCACGCAACGTCAACGTGGTCCAGGCCGCCGCTCCGGCCGTTGCCGCTGCGCCTGTCGCTGCTGCTGCTCCGGTCGCTGCTGCCGCTCCGGCTGATCCGGCCAAGCATCCGGGCGCTGTGCCCAGCCCGATGGTGGGTGTAGCTTATCTGACCCCCGATCCGTCTTCCCCGCCATTCGCGCAGGAAGGTCAGCCAGTTGCTGCCGGCCAGACGATCATGCTGATCGAAGCCATGAAAACCTTCAACCAGATCAAGGCGCCTCGCGCCGGTACGCTGACGAAGTTCCTCGTCGAGTCCGGCCAGCCTGTTGAATTTGGTGAGCCACTGGCGATCATCGAGTAATGTTTTCCAAGATCCTTATTGCCAACCGTGGTGAGATCGCGCTGCGTATTCAGCGCGCCTGCCGCGAGATGGGCATCAAAACCGTAGCGGTCCACTCCACGGCAGACGCCGATGCCATGCATGTGCGTCTGGCGGACGAAGCCGTCTGCATTGGGCCGCCAAGCTCTCGTGATTCCTACCTGAATGTCGCCGCCATTCTCTCGGCGGCCACGATCACCGGTGCGGAAGCGATTCACCCCGGCTACGGCTTCCTTTCCGAGAATGCCGAGTTCGCCGAGACGGTGGAAGAGCATGGTCTGGCCTTCATCGGCCCGACGGCGCAGCACATCCGCATGATGGGTGACAAGATCACGGCCAAGACGACCATGCGTGAGCTGGGCGTTCCATTGGTTCCGGGATCTGACGGTGCGTTGCCAGATCTGCAGTCGGCTCGTGAAGTGGCTGAACGCGTGGGCTATCCTGTGCTGATCAAGGCCGCGGCTGGCGGTGGTGGTCGTGGCATGAAGGTTGCCAAGACGGCTGACGAGATTGAGGAAGCCTGGACCGTCGCACGTACCGAAGCGCGCGCGGCCTTCGGGAACGACGAAGTTTATCTTGAAAAGTATCTCAATCGTCCGCGTCATATCGAGCTTCAGATCCTTGGCGATGCCCATGGCAATGTGGTGCATTTCGGCGAGCGTGACTGCTCCCTCCAGCGTCGTCACCAAAAGCTGCTTGAAGAGGCCGGTTCCCCGGCTCTGACAGATGCCGAACGTGAAGAAATCGGTCGCACCTCGACCGAGGCTCTGGCGCGTATGGGCTACCGGAATGCTGGTACGCTCGAGTTCCTGTATCAGGACGGCCAGTTCTGCTTTATCGAGATGAACACCCGCCTTCAGGTGGAGCATCCGGTAACGGAAATGGTGTGCAGCGTCGATCTGGTGCGTGAGCAGATTCGGATCGCAGCTGGTGAAAAGCTTGGCTACACGCAGAAGGACATCAAGATGTCCGGCCACGCTATCGAGTGCCGCATTAACGCCGAGAACCCGGCAACCTTTGCGCCGAGCCCTGGCACGGTCAATGTGTTCCATGCTCCGGGTGGTCTGGGTGTGCGAATGGACAGCGCTCTTTACGCTGGCTATCGCATCCCGCCGTACTACGACAGCATGATTGCCAAGCTGATTGTTCATGCTCCGACCCGTCAGGAAGCCATCGCCCGCATGCAGCGCGCGCTGGACGAATGTGTGGTTGATGGTGTGCAGACGGTTATCCCACTGCATCGGAAGATCCTTGCTGATCCGTCTTTCCAGAAGGGTGACTACACCATTCACTGGCTGGAGAATTTCGTCGCTGAACAGACGAAGTCCTGACCTGGAGACCATGCAATGAGTTACGCAGAAACTGTCTTTCTGGATGTTCAGGTCGGACATGTCCCGCAGGTTGTTTCTGCGCTCTCTGGCCTTGAAGGGGCTGGAGCATGGGTGACGGAAATTGGTCGGCTCAACCGGATCACATTGTTCCGGACCGCAGAGACTTATGCCGAATTGCTGGAAGGGCGTCCGGAAATACTGGCGTCTCTGCCGCATGAGCATCTGGTTCGGGTCGAAGTGACATCCTGGCGTGTGATCACACCTGTGGCCGACCCGGGAACTTATGGTGGTGTCTATGAATGGCGCTGCTATGAGGCTACGCCTGACGGCATGGCCGATTTGGAAGAGCGTTTTCTGGCTGCCGCACCGGCGCGGACAGGGCTTTCACCTCTGACATGCACGCTTGTTTCGCTTGAAGGTGCCCCACGGTTTGCCCATTTGTGGCCGTATGCAGATCTGAACCAGCGTGCTGAAGTCCGTTCAGCTGCGGTTGCAACAGGAACATGGCCACCGAAGGTGGCATCTTTCCTGACGCGGATGGAAAATGAAATTCTCGTTCCGCTGCCGGGATCGGCTTGGCGTTAACGTATCACGCCGATTCAGAGAAAAAGAAAGCCGGACTGCACTGTTGCAGCCCGGCTTTTTTATTGGATCATCCGACTGTGGGCTGGGGCCACTGACCATACTGGCTGAGGCTGGTAAATTTGGAAGCTGAGGGCTTTTCCTCACGCACGGGAGTATGGCCCTCCCGCTCAATTTTCAGGCCGTCTGCTGTGAGGCGGAAGACGATATCTGCATGGGCAATGGTTGCAGGCCGATGTGCGACCATGATGCGTGTCGTGTGGAGCTGTCGCAGTGCCTGGGCGACTTTTGCTTCGGTGGCTTCATCAAGATGGCTGGTGGCTTCATCAAGGAACAGGATCTGTGGTGCGCGATAAAGGGCGCGGGCGAGAAGGACGCGCTGCTTCTGACCACCAGAGAGGCTGGACCCCATGTCACCTACAAGAGACTCATACCGCATGGGCATGCGCTGGATATCGTCGTGGATGGCAGCCCGTTTGGCGCAGGTTTCGATCAGCGTATGATCAGGGCTTTCCGAGAACCCGCAGATATTGTCTCCGATTGAACCGGAGAACAGACCATCATCCTGAAGTACACCAGCAATCTGGGAACGGTAGCCATCCAGTGTGAGACTGCGGATCTCCGAGCCGTCCATGAAGATTTCTCCCTCACTAGGCTCCTGTAGGCCCATGAGGGTTTTCAGAAGCGTCGTCTTGCCACAGCCTGAAGGACCAACAATGGCCACGCTCTGTCCGGCAGGAATGTCGAAGGACAGGTTCCGGAAAATCCAGGGACCGTCAGGGCTGTAGCGTACGGAGAGATTGCGGACTGCCAGAGTACCGCGGCCTGTCTCGTGAGAGGATGACGGAGGCAGCAGGAGCCCCTGAGGCTCGGGGTCGCTCATAACGATATCCGAGAGGCGATCCGTCTGGATACTCAGCATCCTGAGCTTGAAGCCAGTATTGATGAGGCTGCTGATCCGGCCTGCAAACTGGTCTTTGTAGGACAGGAACGCCACAAGCATACCGACTGACATATGTCCGCGCATGACCATATTGGCCCCGAGAACCAGCATGATCAGACGGTCTGCTCCAAAGATCATATCGGCGAGCCGACCAAAGATCAGATCGAAGCGCTGTAGCCGCAGATGAATGTTCATCGAATCAATGACGCTGTTCAGCCAGGCTGTCTGGCGTCGCTCCCGGAGGTTTAGGAGCTTGACTGTGGCCATGTTGCGTAGCGTTTCGATGAAATGCGTCTGGCTTTTTGCATCCTGTACGACAGCTTCTTCCGACGCGCGGCGATAGGTGCCGTAGGTCGTCAGCCGCAGAAGGATATCCAGTCCCATGGCGATGCAGGCAATGGCGCCCAGCCAGCCACCATAGAGGAATAGCATCACGCCCATTCCGACAGCCATGATACCGTCCAGAATGGTCTGCACGAGGTCGGTGGTCAGCGTGTGCTGAATCGCAGACAGCGCACCAAAACGGGAAATGACGTCTCCGATATGGCGGCGCGTAAAATAGTCCAGAGGCAGGCGTGTCAGATGCTCGAAAAGCGAGCCGTTCCATTTCAGGGAGACCCGGCTTCCGAACATGACCACGGCCCAGCTTCGAACACTGGCCACCAGCATCTGGAGCAACAGGAGCACGACCATGGCGCAGGCGACGGTCGTGAGAAGGTCGTGGTCGCCTGTGACAAGCACTTCATCAATGATGATCTGACTGACCATCGGTGAGAACAGGGCGATGATTTCAAGGCCCAGGGAAAGTGCGAAGAGGTAAGCCAGCGCGGGCCTGAGGCCAGAAACATGCTTGAACATGTCCCGTAGCCGAAGGGTTTTGCGCTCATCCTTGCGCTCGAAACGTTCAGTCGGCGTGACTTCGAGTGCGACGCCGGTGAATTCCCGTGAAAATTCCTCCGGACCAATTTCTTGCCTGCCTACAGCGGGATCATGAATAATGACTGTCTGTTTGCGCCGCTCGGTTAAAACCACAAAGTGGTTCATTCCCCAGTGTAGAATGCACGGGACAGTCAGCTTATCGAGGTCTTCAATTTCCAGCCTGATAGCACGGGCGTTGAGACCTACACGCCCCGCAACCCCAACGATTTCCCGCAGGGTTGTTCCCTGAGAGGACGTTCCCTGCTGCCGCCGAAAAGTGGCAATATCAATGGGGTGACCGTGGTAACCCATGACCATGGCGAGGCAGGCGAGGCCGCACTCTGCCGCTTCGGACTGAAGAATGACTGGAACATGGCGGCCAAAGCCGAACTGGAGATCACGCAGCATCCGGGTTCTCCTTATCGCGGGCCAATGGTGGTCGTGGTCAGGGTGTTGCGGACACTGATGACGGGATCAAGCAGCCACTGCCAGAGATGCCTGCGATCTGTTGCAATATCGGCGGAGACCGTCATGCCTGCTTCAAGCGGGTGCCGTATTCCGTAGGTTTCGACATAAGTCTGATCTGGTTGAACCCGGATACGATAAATGTCCTGAGGAGAGCTGTTTTTCTGGTCGTTCTCCTGTCCAGAATGAGGCGCCTGTTGGCCTCCGCCGGTGACAGGAGCATGCGTGATCTCTGCAATATGACCGTGATGCAGGCCGAATTTCTGATACGGAAATGCATCGTAGCGCAGGAGGACGGGTTCGTTCTCTTTGAGAAATCCGATCGAGGCACTGTTGACGTAGAGTTCGATCTGCAGAGCCTGGTCTGTTGGTAGAAGGGTCACAAGCGGGGTGCCCGCTGCGACCTGTTCTCCGAGATATCCCCGGACGCCGGTCAGGATCCCATCTTCCGGAGCAAGAACAATAGTGCTGCGACGGCCTTCGTTTTCCGCGGTCTGCTGGTCGATGGCCGCAATCTGCTTGTCCAGTTCATTCAGGTCATGGGAAAGTTCGCTATCAAAGCGGGCAAGTTTGGAGGCGAGATCTGAAATTTTGCTTTCTGCGTCAGTGCGAGACTGCAAGGCCTGTGCATGGGAGCTTAGAAGCTGGGCGTAGGTATAAAGCTGACTCTGGAACTGCGTTTCGGTGATCAGATGATTGTTCTGCGCCCCCTGCATCTTGGCCAGGGCTTTCTGGACCAGAGGCAAGACGCTCTCGTCATTGGAAAGCTGGGCCGAGATCTGCTCACGCTGGCGGGTCAGGAACTGGATCTGATTCAGAAGGGCTTGATGTTCGATAGGAGCGGATTTTTCGCGTAAAGCCCGCTGGTTTTCCAGAAGCGTCTTCTGGCGCAGAAGGTCGGCCAGAACCTGCTTCTGTGTCGGTCCGGTCAGGGATGTTGCTTCCAGATCCTCCGTAAAGAGTACGTCGCCCTTCTGAACACGCTGCCCTTCTGTGGCGTGGATGACGGAAATCGTTCCAGGCTGGATGGCGCCCAGTGTCAGAAGACCGCTCTTGGGCATGACCTGGCCGGTTGCATGCACGCGACGAGTGTAGGTGCCAAACGTCAAAAGAAGCACTGTTCCGACGGTGAGAGCCACGCAACTCCAGGTCACAATCCGCACGGGGAGGGGCTGGCTGATCTGGACGCGGCCAAGCCATGCGTCGCGACGGGCATCCAGGGCTTCACGGCGGAAAAGAGAACTCATGGATAAAAATATGAACCAGAAGAAGTGAAAAGAAAGTGAAGATATACAAATAGCAGTAAAGGCTCTCCGTCGTTTGACGGAGAGCCCTTCAAGTAACTATTCTTCATCCGAAGATGAAGCGCAGAAATCGCGAGAAAATTAGCCCACTGCAGGCGGGAACGTGATTTTTGTACCGCCATTGGCGATGGAGGTCGAAATCGCGCTTACGACACTCTTGTAAATGGCGAGACCGTTCGTTGCGCTTTGGGCACCGATCTGTGCACCAAGCTGCACATAAGATGCAATGTTCTTGATATCGGCAGCGATTACGGAGTTGCTCGCAGACTGAGCCAGGTCAGCAAATACGTTGTAAACGCCAGCCAGATATCCGCTGTATGCACCTAGTTGAGTGGAGTAATAGGAAGCATAGTTTGCAGATCCGCAGCCAAAGTTGACACCGATTGAAATTCCACATTGGGAATCATATCTGCCGCATCCACCTGATACTTCATTAAGCTCGGAAACAGAGAGTTCTCGGAGGGCAGACATTGTTTTGGTCCTTGGAATACTAATTAAATTCTGCCGTTTCCATGTTCTTTACCCGGTTTATTGAGAAGTGGCCGAAAGCATTTCTCAAATACGATGAAAGGTATGGATTGGCGAAGAGTTGACCCCGAATTAGAGGACGACGCTGATTTTTCAAAGATAATAAATCGTTAAAGAAGAAAAAGTTTATATATATCTTCTATCCTTTACGAATCCATAAAACATGTTTGCAAAACTCTTCTGATAACGGCGGAGAATAGCGGATTTTCTCTATTATTATTTTGTAAGATTCCTTATAAATCTGTGAGACATGAACGAATTTCCAAATTTTCTCGATAAAAAATCGTTAAAAAGCAAATTATACTTCCTTTGCCCCTTTATTCAAAAAAAATTAACGCTATCAGTTGGATCGTGACGAAAGGTTTCTTTCGGTTCGCTGTGATGTGTTTCTGAAATATTTCGAAGGGGAATGATATGTCGTCTCGAAGCAAAACTGATAACAGTTCGCTGACTGCTGCGACGCAGGCAGCGTCTTCGGCTCCTACTACAAGTGGAGGAAGCGGGACGAAAACTGACCCCTATATTCTTGCCAGCAATACGGGAACTATTACCCTCCAGGCAGGGAAATACTATGTCGTCCCTGACAACGTGACGATCGGGAAAGCCGTTACCAATAGCGCGACGAACGACGCTAGCGGCGGCATCAATGTTAACGGTGCATATCTGGAGATCGCCTCTAACGCACATGTTAACGGCACGATCAATATGAGTGTTTCGGGTTCATCGCTGAAGCTGGATGCGACACCGAAGTGGGTTTATAGTGAATATAACCCTGGCAAAAGTGGCGTTGGCCAGTCGACATGGACATGGCAGTCCATTCAGTCTGCGGTCATTGATGGTCTTGTGACCAGTGATGACAAGCCAAATACGGCAGTTAGCATTGTTGCTGAAGGCGTCACCAGTGACGGATCTGTGCGTGTTCTTGGAACGTATGGTTCCAGCACAGCTAATGGCTCTGAGTTGATTTACGACAAGACATACACGCCGGCTGGTAGCAAAAGCAGCGGCTATCTTGGTTTTGAAGTCCTTGTGCCGGCAAAAAGTTCGGTTCTGAGTGGAACAGCTAAAACGCTTCCATCAAGCCAGACGAGCAACGGCGAATATATCGTCGGTGATACCGGCTCCAACGTATATGTCTGTTTTCTCTCTGGTGCGATGATCTGGATGGCCGACGGGTCTGAAAAGGCCGTTGAAGATATTCAGGTTGGTGACCAGGTTACTGCGCTGGTGGATGGCCAGTCTGTTGCGCGTGAGATCGTCTGGACAGGACGGAAGTTTGCCTACACGCGGGCAGGGCTTCCTGCTGATGAAGCGGGTTATCCGGTGCGTATTGCTGCGGGTGCCCTTTCGGAAGGCGTTCCTTCACGGGATCTCTTTGTGACGTCCGAGCATAGCCTGTTCGTAAATGGCGGCTTTGTTCCGGTTCGTATGCTCGTCAATGGTGGTTCCATTGCGTATGACCGCAGCCAGAGCAACTTCTTCTACTACCATATTGAAACGGCTGATCACTCTGTAATCTTCGCAAATGACTGTGCGACAGAATCCTTCCTGGATACGGGGCACAAGAATATTTTCGAAGGAAGCGACAATATTATCTCGTTGCGTGCCAAGACGTGGGCAGATGCTGCTGCTCCTCTAATGACTGCACGGGAAGTTATTGAGCCACTTCATGCGTCTTTCGTTGCTCGTTCGATCGAGCAGGGAGCTTCTGTAGAGGCCGCTCCTGAAGTCACGACAGATTCAGGTTTGCGTCTGGTCACGACCGAAGGGGTGACGGTTCATCCGCTGCGTCAGGTCGGCTCTAGCGTGTCCTTCATGTTGCCGCCTGGTACGCGTGGAGTGCATTTGGTTTCCCGTGCGAGCCGTCCTTGTGACACGACTGGTCCGTTTGTGGATGATCGTCGTCAGTTGGGTGTTCTGGTCGGTGCAGTTCAGCTGGCGGCGTCAAACGGCAGTCAGCGCACTGTTGTTTCGCACCTGGATAGCCAGCTTTCAGGATGGAATGCGCCGGAAGGGGCGTATTGCTGGACTGCGGGCTGTGCATTTCTTCCGCTGCCCGATTGCACAACAAATGCCAGTAGCGTCCTGACGCTGGAAATCGCAGGCGCTGGCCCCTATCTCGTAACCAATCTTGTGGAAGATGCTCAGGTGCTTTCGGCCTGACCTTCCATTCCTGTGACTGAACAAGGAAAAGGCGACATACCCCAAAGGTATGCCGCCTTTTTTGTCTGCGGTTGCGTGAGGTAGGAGATTACTTGGGAGTGGAAGGCGTCTTGTTGGGAGCAATAGACGTCACGAAGTCCTCAGAGACGAACACGATGGAGTTCAAGGCTTCATCAAGGGCCTCCAGAGCTTCTTGTGGGTGTCGCCCTTCCGTGAAGACAGTTGCTCGATTGATCGCGCCCTGGAATGGCGAGATCGGTGCAAGAGCGAGAATAAAGTCTGCATTCTGCCCCACGACTTTCATCGTCTGTGCGGCACTGTCTGTATCGCCGTTTTTCAACTGCGTGTTAGCTGATGCCACAGCGGCTTTCTGCTCAGGCGCAAAGGTTTCGCTGGCAATGAATTCGCCTCCAACTGGCAGCCAGTCAACCTGACCCATGACTGGGTGATGCTCGGGAGGAAGTGGGTGGCCGGGCGCTGTGTGAAGGTCGCTTTCTGCGGCCTGAAACTTCTGACTGGCTTTTACGGCTGCAACGAGGCGTTTCTGGGCATCATATAGAGCCGGGATAGCGGCGTCGGTCTGTCCGGTGGCTAGAATCTGCCGCGCTTTCAGAAGATCCGTCATGGTGTGCTGGCCATCTGCGGACAGATGGTGGAATGCGCGGTGCGCTTTAAAGGATTCCCAGTCCTTGTGGAGTGATGAAGCATGAGCAGGGATGGTTGAGAACGTCAGAGCCGCTGATGCCATTAGAGAAAAGAAAATCTTCATAAAAAAATTCCATAATCAATAAGTCTATTCTCTCTGTATGTGGGTGTATGACTGATGATTTCAATTGAAACATGATTTATTTTTCGTTGATAATTTGGATTAATTTTGTACCAATTACCTGTATTGCTACAGGGTTATTTAATATCGATAGAAAATTTCTTAGAAAATACGCAGTTTTGAAAATGTGGGCGAGACATTATCGGGTATTTTGTTTCTTCTGAGTGTGGCGTTTATGTTCTAAATGGAAAGAAAAAACTCCACGAAAGGAAATAAAATAAAAATATTTCCTTAAAGGGGGGGAGGGGGTGGTTGCCGTTGCAGGTCCGTTTCCGTATGAACATAGCCCCTTCACGAGGCTGTGTCTTTCAGCGGAAAGAGCGTTTTTTTCCGTCTGGCAGCGCGTGTGTCAGTCGAGCAGCGAGTGTTCCAATGTCTTTGAATTCCGTCGTCGAGAGTGTGACCGCCCGGATTATCGAGCGTTCGAAAGTCTCCCGTCGCCGTTATCTTGCTCTGATGGAGCGGAACCGGGCGAAGGGCGTCTCACGTCCGCGTCTGGCCTGCGGAAACCTCGCTCACGCTATTGCCGCCGCTGCATCCGACAAGCCCGAGCTCATGCGTCCTACGAGCACCAATCTCGGGATCGTCACGACATATAATGACATGCTTTCGGCGCATCAGCCCTATGGCCGCTACCCCGATCAGATCAAGCTGTTCGCCCGGGAAGTTGGTGCAACGGCTCAGGTCGCCGGTGGTGCGCCTGCGATGTGTGATGGCGTGACACAGGGGCAGGAGGGCATGGAGCTCTCCCTGTTCTCCCGCGACGTAATTGCCATGTCCACGGCAGTTGGACTGAGCCACGGCATGTTTGAGGGCGTTGCGCTGCTGGGCATTTGCGACAAGATCGTGCCGGGGCTCCTGATGGGTGCCCTTCGTTTTGGCCATTTGCCGACCATTCTCATTCCGGCAGGCCCGATGCCGTCGGGCCTGCCGAACAAGGAAAAGCAGCGGATCCGCCAGCTCTATGTTCAGGGCAAGGTGGGGCAGGATCGCCTGATGGAGGCGGAAAACGCGTCCTATCACAGCGCTGGAACTTGCACCTTCTATGGTACGGCCAATACGAACCAGATGATGGTCGAGATCATGGGGCTGATGATGCCGGATTCCGCTTTCATCAATCCCAATACGCCGCTGCGGCAGGCCGTGACACGGGCCAGCGTCCACCGTCTGGCAGAAATCAGTCTTAACGGTGAAGATGTTCGTCCGCTGGCGCATTGCGTGGATGAAAAGGCGATCGTCAATGCGGCTGTTGGTCTGTTGGCGACGGGTGGCTCGACCAATCACACGATCCATCTGCCCGCCATCGCCCGTGCTGCGGGTATCATCATTGACTGGGAAGACCTCAGCCGTCTGTCAGCCGTTGTGCCACTGATGACGCGTGTTTACCCGAGCGGGTCGGAAGACGTGAACGCATTCAATCATGTTGGTGGAATGCCGACTGTGATTGCTGAACTCTCCCGCGCAGGTCTGCTGCACACGGATATCATGACGGTGTCCCGTGGTGGCTTCGCTGACTACGCCTGCCGCGCCAGCTTGCAAGATGACGAAGTGGTTTATACACATGCCAAGCCGTCACTGGATCGGGATATCCTTCGGGATGTGAGCGAGCCGTTTAAGGCGGATGGTGGCATCAAGCTCATGACCGGCAATGTGGGACGCGGCATCTACAAGAGCAGTGCCATCTCCGAAGAGCATCTGACGGTTGAGGCACCCGCACGCGTTTTCCATGATCAGCATGATGTCGCGACGGCGTTCCAGAATGGCGAGCTGGAGCAGGACGTTGTCGTCGTGGTGCGCTTCCAGGGACCAGAAGCCAACGGTATGCCAGAGCTTCACAAGCTGACGCCCACCCTCGGTGTGCTCCAGGATCGTGGCTACAAGGTTGCGCTGCTGACAGATGGCCGCATGTCTGGTGCGAGCGGTAAGGTCCCGGCAGCTATTCACGTTGGCCCGGAAGCTCAGGTTGGCGGTCCGATTGCGAAGGTGCGGGACGGTGACATGATCCGTGTCTGTGCTGTGACGGGGCAGATCGAGGTTCTGGTGGATGCGGCTGAGTGGGATGCCCGTGATGCTGTTCCACCGCCGCCGCCAGCACTTGGGACGGGCCGTGAGTTGTTCGCACTGATGCGTTCGGTGCATGATCCGGCCGAAGCAGGGGCGTCTGCCATGCTGGCGCAGATGGATCGCGTGATCGAAACCGTTGGCGACGATATTCACTAAGGACGATTTTCATGACTGATACCGCAAAACTCGACGCTGTCATGACCCGTTGCCCGGTTATTCCGGTGCTGGTGGTCAATGATGTGGCACAGGCTCGCCCGCTCGCAGAGGCACTCGTTGCCGGTGGTCTGACCACGCTTGAAGTCACGCTGCGGACACCCTGTGCGCTCGAAGTAATTGAAGAAATGTCCAAGGTGGATGGGGCTTTTGTCGGTGCAGGGACGGTTCTGAACCCGACGGATCTGGAGCGTTCGGTCAAGGCAGGATCGCGTTTCATTGTCAGCCCGGGTCTGACTGCATCTTTGGCAGATGCTGCCCGCGATCACGATATGCCGTTTCTTCCAGGTGTGGCGAATGCTGGTGACATCATGCGCGGTCTGGATCTGGGTCTGACACGCTTCAAGTTTTTCCCGGCTGTGACCAATGGCGGCATTCCGGCTCTGAAGAGCCTGGCCAGTGTGTTCGGAAATGTCCGTTTCTGCCCGACGGGCGGCATTACGGAAGCAAGCGCACCGGAATGGCTGGCACTTCCATCCGTATCCTGTGTTGGCGGCTCCTGGATTACGGCTGGCGAGTTTGATGCCAAGACCGTCACACAGCGTGCGACAGCTGCTGCGCTGCTGCGTCAGAGCTAAAAAGCAGACTGTTCGTGAGAACAAGGGCGATTCGGAGAAATACCGGATCGCCTTTTTTTATTGCTACGACACTGCTGTTGGCGCGCCATGAACGGATTAGGAACATCATAAGTGGCCCGGTTGTGGCATTTAAGGAATTTATCGTGAAAAAATAAGGGATTATCTCTTTTCTGAGGCGATGAAGCGGATCATAAGAGCGCGTGACTGGACGCTCTCATCTCCTGATCGGTGGTTTCGCCGTACTGTGTGCCATGCGATGGCACATTCTTGCATCAGAGCCGCTTTCCGTGTGTACGGGGCTCCTC
This sequence comes from Gluconobacter frateurii, assembly GCF_002723955.1. Classification (GTDB taxonomy): domain Bacteria; phylum Pseudomonadota; class Alphaproteobacteria; order Acetobacterales; family Acetobacteraceae; genus Gluconobacter; species Gluconobacter frateurii. The sequence goes on along the minus strand of NZ_BEWN01000005.1, from coordinate 211,035 downwards.
GGCAGTCTGCTGCCCGATATTGATACGGAACGCTCAATGCTTGGCGCGAGGGTGAAACTCCTGTCCCGCTTTCTGGCTCGAACGGTGGGTCATCGTGGACTGACGCATTCTGGCGTTGTTCTGCTTCTGGCTGCGTGTCTGGTTTCCGCTACCATGGGCAAAGATGCCCTTTATGGCCCGGTTGGTGCCCTTTTTCTGGGGGTCGCGACACATATTGTTGCTGACCTGCCGACCGGCGGGTGCCAGCTTCTCGCGCCGTTGAGCCGTTCCCGACTGTCTTTCTGGCCCTACGTCCGTACGGGCGGTGTGGGTGAGATCATGCTTCTTCTGCCCACCCTGTTTTTCCTGGGGTGGGCAGGGTTCGCTGGCCGTGATCCTTTTCTGGGTCATGCCCCTCCTGTCCTGCATCACCAGCGGTTGCATGGACATGTTTTGAAGGATATTGCAGTTCCATCATGACTGAGACCCGACTCCCCGTCCGTCGCGCCCTTCTCTCCGTCTCTGACAAGACGGGACTGATTGACCTGGGGCGTGCACTTGCAGCCCACGGTGCAGAACTGCTTTCGACGGGGGGCTCAGCACGGGCGCTGCGTGAGGCGGGTCTGACAGTCAAGGATGTTTCCGAGCATACCGGCTTCCCTGAAATTCTTGATGGTCGCGTCAAGACGCTGGTGCCGCAAGTGCATGGCGGCATTCTGGGACGCCGCGATCTTCCGGCTCATCTGAGCCAGATGGAGGAGCACGGTATCGCTCCGATCGATCTTGTCTGCGTCAATCTCTATCCGTTTGCAGCAACAGTTGCTTCTGGCGCAGGTGACGAAGATTGCATCGAAAACATCGATATTGGCGGGCCGGCCATGATCCGTGCGGCTGCCAAGAATTTCGGGCATGTCGCGATCCTGACCTCGCCGGAGCAGTACGGTGATTTCGTGAAGTCGCTTGAGACCGGTGGAACATACCTGAGCGAACGGCGGGAATATGCTGGCGCGGCCTATGCGCATACGGCGTCCTATGACGGCATGATTTCGCGCTGGTTTGCCGAGCGCGCAGGCGAGCTTCTCCCGCCGGTTCTGACGCTGAGTGGCTCGCGGGACGAACTGCTGCGCTACGGTGAAAACCCGCACCAGAAGGCTGCTTTCTACCGCGATGGCAGCACGCGGGCAGGGATTGCAACAGCGCGCCAGGTTCAGGGCAAAGCGCTCAGTTACAACAACCTGAATGATACGGATGCTGCGTTTGAAGCTGTGGCGGAGTTTGATGCGCCTACTGTCGTCATCGTGAAGCACGCCAATCCGTGTGGTGTAGCTTCTGCGTCCACGTTGGAAGACGCTTGGATCGCTGCTCTGCGCTGCGACCCAGTTTCAGCGTTCGGCGGTATCGTTGCTGTGAACCGCACTCTTGATGCGGCAACGGCTCAGCGGATCAGCTCTATCTTCACGGAAGTGATTGTGGCGCCTGATGCAGACGAGCGGGCTATCGAAATTCTGTCCCGTAAGAAAAACCTGCGTCTGCTGCTGACGGGCGGTATGCCCGATCCGACAGCGGAAGGACTGGCGTTCCGCTCAGTGGCTGGCGGTTTCCTGGCACAGAGCCGCGATGCGGGTCGTGTGACAGAACAGGATCTGAAGGTCGTCACAAAGAGAGCGCCGACCGCTCAGGAGATGAAAGATCTTCTATTCGCATTCCGCGTAGCCAAGCATGTTAAGTCCAACGCCGTCATTTATGTACGCGATAACGCGACGGTCGGTGTCGGGGCAGGCCAAATGTCACGCGTCGACAGCGCACGTATCGCCGCGCGTAAGAGCGAGGATGCGGCAGAAGTTGCGGGCGAAACCGCGCCGCTGACCAAGGGCTCCGTGGCTGCCTCGGATGCGTTCTTCCCCTTCGCGGATGGTCTGGAAAGTGTTGTCGCTGCTGGTGCTGTCGCTGTGATCCAGCCCGGTGGTTCCATTCGTGATCAAGAGGTGATCGACGCTGCAGATGCGGCGGGTATTGCCATGGTCTTCACAGGAATGAGGCATTTCCGGCATTGAAACCTTTCGCACTCGCTAGCCTGCTGCTGGCTCTCTCCGCTCCTTTGATGGCTGAGGCTGCGCCTTGTCTTTATGATATGTCGCCGCTTCCAGTCACAAAGGGTATTGTCTCTCGGATTACGCCGAATGGCGTACTGTTGAGAGACGGAACAACCGTAATTCTGCCGGAAGAGCTTTTGGCAAATGTTCGGTTGGCACAGCCTCTGTCCGTTCGCGGGCTGGTGGCTCAGGCCACCCACACAGTTCAGGCTTTTGCTCTGGATGGTAATCCCCCTGTCTGCCCTAACCCTGCAACAGTGACACGGGGGCCGTTTCCGGGCTCGCCAGGGTATGATCACATCCAGAACTGAGTTTTCGTACCTCTCTGAATAAGGGGTACGTCATAAACCTTTTCTTTACGTCTATCATGCAATTCTCCTCCCCGGATGTCCGTTACTCACAGTCGGGGAGGGCTTGGTATTGTCACAGATTCTACCCTCCGCATATGTGGGAGGTGATCACAGCCAATCATCTGTTCTTATGGGAGCGCAACTCGCTTCAACAGAACGGTTTCAAGATTTTCTTAAAAGCTACGTTCATACTGGTGAACAACCGGTTGCGAAGGCGCCTGCACATAGGGATGTAGCGCAGTTAGGTCAGAAAAAAGACACTGATACATCGCTAAAAACGCGTAATCCCGTTGAGGATAACAAGGCACAAAAGGTTTCCTCTCCGAGTGCTGCTGAAGAGCAAAATGCGCTGAGTCAGAAATCTGATCAAAAAATTCAGAAAAGCCCTAAGTTGAAAGCTGACACCCAACCGGTACAACTTCGTTCGGATAGACCTTTACCTCCAGCAAAAAAAAATTCGTCTGATTTTGCTGAAAAGGACGGCCAGTCGAAGTCCTCATTCGAGACAGAGGAAACGAAGAGTGACGCCTCATCTATTCCCGTAAAAGCCGTTCAAAACACTCCTGCGGTTCCCGCAGGCAGAGGTGATTCTAATCAGGTCTTAAATCTGGCAATTCAGATATCTCCTGAAAGCGAGCAGGTGCTCTCTTCTGAACCGGTTTCGATACAAAATACGGCAACTGGGAGGGTTGCTCCTGAGTGTGATAACGCAATACAGCCTGTAGATGACAACTTAGCTGATTCGGCGGTTCCTTCTCTCGTGGGCGACACCTCAGAAGGTGAAGGGAAATCGGTTGGGAATGGGTTTTCTGTGCTTGAACAAATGCCGGCACAGGAAAATATTCCGTCTTCTGAAACATCGGCATCCTTATTAACTTCTGCGCCGAATGTGGGTGCAGAAGCGTCGGATGGAAGCAAAAGACAAGCGCCCTCTGTCGAAACTGTTTCTGTACGCTCTGACGTCCGATCTATTCCGGCACCTGATATTCCGGTCATTTCCCATACGTCCTCTGATAGTCACCTTAACACAGAGATTGAAATGTCCTTGGGAGAGAGCGGAAAAGTTCATGTTTCCATTGATGAGGCAGAAGGTGGCGAACGACACGTTCATATCCGTGCAGAAAACCCTGATGTTCTACAGTCTTTGACGGATGATAAAAGTAATCTTTTTTCCACGCTAAATCAGAGTGTCATCTCAGTATCTTCTGATCAGCTCATTATTCCGACCGATCTGACACTAAGCCTGATGGGAAATTTCTCCCAGAGTTCGAGAGACGGATCTGGTCAGGGAAACCGTTCGACGGCGGAGGATGCAGAGCATCCTGGATCGTCTTTAATGTCCAGAAACAAAACACAAGCATCCGTTCAATCGTCCCGAACAATGCTTCGTGGCGTTGTTGATCTGACAGCCTGAAGGAAATTTTTTATGGTGTCTTCTGTCAGTACCACGTCCAGCAGCGCTGCATCGCTGCTCAGTCAGGCGGTTTCTGCAGCGAAATCGAATGCGGCCTCGCAGACGTCCAGCGCATCTTCATCAACGTCGACGGCCAGTAGCGTTGCCAGTGCTGCACTCTCTTCACTCGCTGGAAATTTCAATCAGTTCCTGACGCTTCTGACAACTCAACTGCAACATCAGGATCCTAGCAACCCGACGAGCACAGATAGTTTTACCAGTGAGCTGGCACAGTTTGCGGGTGTCCAGCAGCAGGTGGAAACCAATACCAACCTGACCAGCCTGATTACGGCGACGCAGGACACCCAGATGACATCTGGGATCGGTCTGATTGGTAAGACCACGACTGCAACCACGTCCTCTCTGCCCCTGCAAAATGGTAACAGTTCGATGAGTTTTACATCGAGTGTGGCGGGTCCTGTGGCGATTGCGGTGACCGATTCCAATGGTCAGGTCGTCAAGACCGACACCGTAACAGCTCAGGTTGGTACAAATACCTGGTCTTGGGATGGTGTGAGTGATAGCGGCACCCAACTATCGGACGGGCAGTATTTTGTTGCTGTAGAGGGCACGGACTCAACGGGCAGTGCTACGGCTCTTTCGACGACAGTTTCTGGTACCGTAACCGGCTTGAGCCAAACATCCAGTGGTCTGAATGTACAGATGGGAGCCACATCAATCGCCTTGAGCGATCTGGATAGTTTTTCTGGCGCCTGACAATACGATGAGGAAAACTCCACTCGTTTTAAGTAGGCATTAACCTTTTTCATACACAATGCTCATCAGTAATTGCAGCGTTAAGGGTGACACGCATGTGGATGGGCAAAGTGCTGTTGCCAGACAGGTCCGAAGATAGGTTTGCCTCGATGAGCTGGGGCTTCAAGTGAAGGCTTTTCTGGCAAATCTCAAACAGCTTGGTCTGCCACGTCTGGCCGCTCTGGGTGGCGTGGGTGCTGCCATGCTCGTGCTTCTTGGCGTGTTGGTTCTGCACGGGGCGGACTCAGCCAATGCGCTTCTCTATCGGGATCTCGATCCCCGGGAAGCGGGCGAAATTGTGGACCAACTTGCCAAGGAACATATTTCATACCACCTGCAGGATCAGGGCGGCACAATCCTGGTGCCGGATGATGACGTCGCCAAAGCGCGCCTCTTGCTTGCTAAAAACGGTTTGCCTTCCGGTGGGTCTGTTGGATACGAAATTTTCGACAAAGGTAATAGTTTCACTGCGACCCAGTTCGAGCAGACAATCAATGAGACGCGTGCTCTTGAGGGTGAACTGGAACGGTCGATCCGCCTGATCCATGGTGTCAGAAATGCACGTGTTCATCTTGTTCTGCGGCATCGGGAGCTTTTTTCCACAGAGGAGCAGGGTGCACAGGCAAGTGTCCTGCTCTCCATGGATGGTGCTCGCCGACTGGACGAGGAAAGTGTAGCGGCCGTGGTTAATCTGGTGTCCGCTGCCGTACCTGGCCTCGACGCTAAGAATATTTCTCTCGTGGATAACCGAGGACACGTCCTGCTGCGTCAAGGCGGTGGCGGTCTGGACAGTAATCAGACGGCTGAAGCACAGCGCCAGGCGCTGGAACAGCGCATCTCACGTGAGGTGGAAGATATGCTGGGTGCGTCGGTCGGTATTGGGCGTGTGCGTGTTGATGCCACAGTCGCAATGAACAACGATCACGTCAAAGAAACCCAAGAAAGTTATGATCCCGATCAGCAGGTTCTTCGTTCGCAGCAAACAAAGAACGAGAAGAACATTAATACGCAGGCCGTAAACAACACCACAGTCGCCAACAATTTGCCGAATGCAAATGCTGGTCAGCCACAGAATGGCAGTCAGAGCAGCCGACAAGAACAGACGGATAACTACGAGATCGGCAAAAAGGTTCGCACGCTTGTGCAGGACCAGCCGCGAATTGCCCGTATCAGTGTCGCTGTAATGGTGGATGGCGTTAATCAGGCTGATCAAAAAGGCCAGCATATCTGGCAGCCTCGTAGTCAGGCGGAACTGGAGCGGCTTACAGCGCTCACAAAAAGCGCCATAGGCTTTGATCAGACGCGTGGGGACGTTGTTACAGTCATGTCCATGCAGTTCTCGGATCTGGATGCTGCGATGCCAACCGCTTCCACAGGTTTCATGAATGGACTGTTCAACCGCTCGAATGAGATGGAAGCCATCCGGTTCGGCATTTTCTCGCTGTGCCTGCTCATGGTTTTATTCTTCGTAGTACGCCCCTTGTTGCGCCCGGTGCCGGGCGCAAGCACAGGGGGGAACTCCACATTATCCAGGGACGTGAGCGGAGGATTGGCTCTCCCTGGCCCTGCTGGCCAGTCTGCAGGCGGTAATGGAAATCAGGGAGGCAGTTTGCTTCCCGCTCCATATGACATCGTAGATGCAGAACTTCAGGAGGGTGAAGAGACAATTACAGTTAATGGTGTTGCCGGAAGAATTCGAGCTTCATCGGTACAAAAAGTCGTGGATCTGGTGGAAACGCACCCGACGGAAAGCATCGCTCTGATGCGGAGTTGGCTCATGCCTCAGCAGGAAGGGCGCTGAAATGATTGGAATGGAGAAAGCCGTTACAGGCGCGCAGAAAGCAGCCATTCTTATGATGGCACTGGGTGAAGAGAATTGTGCCCGCCTGTTCGAGCAAATGCATGAAGAAGAAATTCGTGAAATTTCTTCTGCAATGTCTCAGTTAGGGATGGTTTCGGCCGAAACGGTCGAAAGTGTTTGCCACGAGTTCAGTCGTAGCCTTGGGTCCTCTGAAGTTCTTATTGGCGATATCGAGACCACTGAGCGCCTTTTGAAAAATGCGCTTCCTGCCGGTCGAGCTGCTGCAATTATGGAAGAAATTCGTGGTCCGGCAGGTCGGACCATGTGGGACAAGCTAGGGAATATTTCCGAAACGGTCTTGGCAAATTACCTGCGTAATGAATATCCCCAGACCGTTGCTGTAGTATTAAGTCGAATCAAGGCGGCTCATGCTGCACGGGTACTGTCTCTTCTTCCAGAAGATTTTTCTCTGGATGTTATGACGCGTATGCTGAAAATGGAAAATGTTCAGAAAGGAGTTCTGCATAGCGTCGAGCAGACGTTGAGATCTGAATTCGTCTCTAACCTTCCTCGTGGCGCCCATCGCGACAGCCATGAAGTTCTCGCAGATATTTTCAACAATTTCGATCGTCGGCTGGAAGCGCGTTTTATGACTGCGCTCGAAGAGCGTAGTCATGACGACGCAGAGCGTATCAAGAGCCTAATGTTCACATTTGAGGAGTTGGCTCACGTTCCACCTGAGGGTCTCATGGTGTTGCTGAACCAGATTTCTCGAGAAATCCTTCCCATGGCGCTTAAAGGAGCAAGTGAAAAACTGAGAAATGCGTTTCTTGCTGCAATGTCTGAGCGAGCTGGACGTATTCTTATAGACGAAGTGGAGGCATTAGGGCCGGTTCGCATCAAGGATGTAGATGCAGCGCAGAGCGAGATTGTCCTTGTAGCCAAGGGGCTGCTCGACCGTGGGGAGATAGAGCTTGTGGATCAAGAGCAGTCCGGCAACGAGATGCTTCTGTGACAGCCATGAATTACGAGAGATCAGACCGGGTTGCTGGTGTTCTATACGCGGAAGATTTTGATTTTCCCGCGTCTGAAGATGTGTCGCTTCCTGCTCATGAGGAAACCCAGAAAGAGCCAGAAGTTCTGGTTCCTTCCTATACTGAGGAAGATCTGGAGAATGCTCGGCGCGCAGGAGAAGAAAAGGGAAGGCTCGAAGAGCGACGAGATTTTGCGTTGGAAAAAGAAGAATGGATTAATGGGGTTGAGCAGAAGGTTCTTGATCTCATTAATGAACTGAATGAGCAGTTTGAGAATGTGTTAAGAAACGTATCTGAAGAAGCTGCTTCAGTATTACTTTCCCAAGTGGCTGCTCTGTTTCCATCCCTGCTTCAGAGTACAGGGAAAAAGGAGCGGGATGCTGTTCTGGATAAAATTCTTTCTTCGCTCAAACGGGTTGTCTGCCTTCGCATAGAGGCTCCTGAACAGGAAATAAATTATTTGTCGACCTTATGTGCGCAGGCGGGCGTCATAAAGATGGATTGTCATGTCAATGATGCTCTAGCTCCTGGCGATTTTCGATTTTCTTGGCCTGAAGGACAAGCTTTCCGAAATGCTGGAAGTATAGCTCAAGATATCATGAGAAACTTTGAGTGTATTAATTAAGTAAAAGGAATACCGTCGATGTCTGATACAAACAAAGAATTCGACCTGGATAATGTTGAGGGAGGCTCTTCTCAGGCACCTGAAGCTCCAAGGTTCGCCCATGATCTCGAAGCGATCTATGACATACCGGTTACAGTGAGTGCGGTGCTTGGGAGAACAACCATGCAGGTGAGTCAACTGCTGCGTCTGGGACGGGGGGCTGTGGTAGAGTTGGATCGTAAAATTGGGGATTCAATCGATATTTTAGTGAACAATAGGTTAATCGCTAGAGGTGAGGTGGTCATGGTCGATGAGTCTCGACTTGGAGTAACAATGACAGAAATCATCAAGTCCGAAAAAGTTAAAAACTAGATGGTATTTTTACGGATATTTAACTTTGTGAGGAGATAATTTCCACATTCGGAGCGAAAATAGGTTCCTCCGTCTAGTGTTGGCGGAGAGGCGCAAATGAGTGAGGCGCAAGGCAGTTTTCCTGTTCTTCAAAAAATGCCTGCGATTTCTGGTGCTCTTCAAAAGATACCTTTGCCGAATTGGGTGCGAGGACAGGCTCGTTGGCTCCCTGGCTCCGATGTGGGGCTGGCGCTTGCTGTAGCAGCACTCCTTTCCGTACTTGTTCTGCCTCTCCCGACTTTTATTCTGGACGTAGGGCTGGCTCTTTCAGTTACCGCTTCTGTATTAGTGCTCATGGTCGCTCTTTTTCTGACAAGACCATTGGATTTTACATCTTTTCCTACTTTATTATTGTTGACGACCCTGCTTCGCCTGTCACTAGAGGTTGCCACAACACGCCTTATTCTAAGTCATGGTTATGAAGGTGCTTATGCTGCAGGCCATGTCGTAGCTGCCTTCGGTGGTTTTCTTATGGGGGGCGATGTTGTTATCGGGGCCATTTTGTTTGCCATTCTACTTGTGGTGAATTTCATGGTTATTACCAAGGGTTCAGGACGTATTGCTGAGGTGGCAGCACGGTTTTCTTTGGATGCGATGCCAGGAAAGCAAATGGCGATTGATGCGGAGCTTTCCTCTGGTGCAATCAGCGATAAGGTTGCCCGGCAAAGACGGAAAGAGCTTCAGGAGGAAAGCGGTTTTTATGGCGCAATGGACGGTGCTGCCAAGTTCGTGCGTGGGGACGCAATTGCCAGCCTAATTATTACGGCGATCAATATTGTTGGGGGGTTGGCTATTGGTATCGGTCGACATGGAATGTCAGTTTCTGATGCGGCGTCCGCTTTCACGACACTGACGATTGGTGACGGACTTGTTTCTCAAATTCCTGCCCTCCTAGTTTCGACAGCTTCCGGTATTGTCGTGACAAAAGGCGGTACTGAGGGGGCGGCAGATGTTACTCTTGTTCGACAGCTCGGTGGTAATCCAAAGCCATTAGCGCTCGCGGCAGGGTCTGCGGCGGTGTTAGCTCTTATGCCGGGTCTGCCAGCTTTGCCTTTCTTGGCTCTTGCAGGTCTTGCTGGCGCTGGAGCATGGTTTCGGCATCGGTCGCCAATCCAGGATCAGGATGCCGATGGCGATGCAGTCAGTTTGCCTGAAAATGCTCAGCCTTCTGAGGTGCCAATTTCAGAAAGTCTTCGCGTTGATCTGCTGCGGCTTGAACTCGGCTTTAACCTTCTTTCGATCGCCAGTGGCGACGGCGCCCGTCTGACCGAACAAATTAAGGTTCTGAGGCGAACAATTGCTGGCGAAATGGGGTTCATCCTGCCTCCCGTGAGAATTCAAGATAATTTGCAACTTTCGGCAGATTCTTATTCCGTGCGCATCAAGGAAATAGAAATTGGTCATGGCGAAGTACAGATAAACCGTCTTATGGCCATGAACCCCAAAGGAGGTTTGCCCGATTTGCCTGGGGAGCAGACGCGTGAACCTGCTTTTAACCTGCCCGCCCTTTGGATTGATCAAAACCTGCGAGAAAAAGCAATTATGCAGGGCTATACGGTGGTGGACCCAGCCAGCGTGATCATTACGCATTTGACCGAGCTGGTACGTGAAAATATGTCTGACCTTCTCTCGTATACGGAGACGCAAAAGCTGCTGGATGAAATGCCGCGTGATCAGCAGAAGCTGATTGTCGATCTTGTTCCCTCTCAGATCTCAGTCAGTGTTATCCAGCGTGTTCTTCAAGGGCTGCTTGCCGAGCGTATTTCGATAAGGGATCTTTCTGGTATTCTTGAGGCGCTTCAAGAGGGATGCGGCATGGGGCAGAAATCAGTTTCTGCTCTGACAGCTCATGTACGCGTGCGGTTGGCTCGACAAATTAGTGCAGCGGTCACAAGTCCTAAAGGCTACATCCCGATTTTGACGCTAAGTCCGGACTGGGAAGTCGTTTTTTCAGAAAATATGACTGGCCCCGCTGATGATCGCCAAATTGCACTTCCACCTTCTCGTCTTAACGAATTTGTAGGGAAATTGCGTCAAGCTCTCGATATGGCGTTGGGGCAAGGTGAAAACCCGGTCATCCTTGTTGCAGGCGGTTTCCGTCGCCCAGTCCGGATGATCGTCGAGCGCATCAGGCCAGCGACTATGGTTCTTTCGCAGGCAGAGATTTCAACGCGGGCAAAGATATATACCGTGGGGGTCATTCAGTGAGGCAACGTATAGAGAGTGGTGGATCATGCGGATAAAGCTGATCCGGGATGTCTCAATGTCAGCCGCAATGGCGACACTGCGTAATACGCTGGGAGAAGACGCTTTTATCCTCTCCTCTCGGGCGACGTCCGAAGGAGGGATAGAGCTCACTGCGGCACTTGATCCGGAACTGCCCGCTGAAGATGAGCGAATCAAATCTTCTCCTGCGGTAAAGACAGTTCCGAAAAAAACATTTCAAGACTGGCATGGTTTGGATCTGAGTAGTTTTTCTGACGACGGGTCGGAATTGAATTACAAAAAGGTTTTTTCAGAGAACATTTCGTTCGAAGCGCTCGATCTGTCTGTGGAGGCGCCTCCTGTTATGGTGTGTGGCGTCCCCGGCAGTGGAAAAACCCTGACAATTTCCCGATTGGCTACCCGTCTAGCTCTCGCTGGTATAGCGCCTGTGGTTATGACGACAGATACAGAGCGTTCTGGGGCGCTGGAACAATTAGCGGCGTGTACTCGAATACTTGGTCTGGATCTCATCGCGGTTGAAAGTTCTAAAATGCTGGAAAATCTGTGCCGCGTAAAAAGGGGCAAGATGCCCGTCCTTATTGATACCGGAGCAGTCGTTCCTTTTGACGAAAAAGGGATGAAAATACTGGCTGGTCTTCAAGAAGCTGCCGAGGCTAGTCTGATATTGGTTCATCCCGCCGGAGAAGACCCTTTTGAGACTGAAGAAACAGTTTCATGGTTTCATAAAAATGGCGCCAGTAAAATGATAGTCTCTCGTACGGATTGCGCGCGTCGTTTGGGGGGCGTTGTCAGAGGAGCCATGGCTGGCATGTCTCTGGCCGAAGCAAGTACGGGAAGCCAATTGATTGGTGGCCTTAGAACTCTGGATCCCTCCAGGCTTAACGAACTGATGATGTCTAAATGGGAGACCGCATCAACGATTTCCTCAGATGGGCCTCAGAAGAAACTTGCTCAGAGTGTTGTACCTATTGTTTCGAGGCGCGCGGCAAATTCAGATTCAAATTTGTTAAAAACGAACGTGTCCACTGTGACTGGGGCTGCGGCTCTTATGAGGCATATCGCTGCACAGGGCGGTGTATGATGGACCCGGTCATGGATCATCAAATTAAACAACGGCCGCCGGAAACTCTAGTCGTTGCTTCCTCTCATCCACGCCGGACGCGAATTATTGCAGTGGCGTCGGGCAAGGGAGGAGTAGGCAAGACTTGGCTTTCTGTTTCGCTAGCACAGGTTCTGGCACGTTCAGGATATAAAGTTCTAATTTTCGACGGCGATTTTGGTCTGGCGAATGTAGATATTCAGCTTGGACTTGTTCCCACTCATGATGTGGTGGATATTTTATCCGGATCCGTAACGATAGAAGAAGGGGTCCAGCATTTCCGGGGAGGAACCGGGCTCTCTGCGTTTTCTTTCGACGTCCTTCCCGGACGGTCCGGTATTTCGGCTATTTCTGGCATGGATTGTGAAGCGCTTGATAAGCTGCTCTTGTCGCTCAGGCTGGCAAAGCAGTACGATTTTGTTTTGCTGGACCTTTGTGCGGGAATAGATTCGGTTACCCGACATTTGGCGGCCATCTCAGATCAGCTGTTGGCTGTCACAACAGATGAGCCTACGGCGCTGGCAGACGTTTACGCAATCATGAAGCTTTATCTCCGGGACCGACGCCGCGTTGGAGGCGACGACATGCACTGTCAGCTGGTCATCAATCAGGCTTCCAGTCATCGTAGTGGCGTCCAGACATATGAAAAGCTGCTGCAAGCGTGTCGTTTCTTTTTGAAATGGGAGCCTCAACTCGCGGGAACGGTGCGCAAAGACAGTAGGGTCCCTGCTGCCATACGTAAGCAGTCCAGTCTTATGGAAACATTTCCTGCCTCCCCAGCGGCCATAGATGTTGGACGGCTTGTTCGTCAGGTGGTTCAGGGCAACTTACCTGCAATGGAATAAATCGCGGCTTACGTCTCTCTGAGGGATCGCTTATGGTTCCTGGGTTACTGTTCCCAGGAATGTACTGACCATGCGCGTTGCCCTGATCCAGATGGCTCCTTCGGCTGACCGGAGTGCCAATATCCTTCAAGCTCAGCGGCTGGTTTCAGAGGCTGTGAAAGCTGAGAAGCCCGATCTTGTTGTTTTGCCTGAAATCTGGAGTTGTCTGGGGGGCGCGGTGGCGATCAAGCAGGCGAGTGCGGAACTTCTTCCAGCTCCTGGTGACACGGGAGGTGTGCTGTATGAAGCGTTAAGGGCCATGGCTCGCGAACACAACATTTGGGTTCATGGCGGTTCAATTGGAGAGCTTTGCGGTCCTGACACTGGTGGCAAGCTTGCCAATACCTCACTCGTTTTCAATCCCCGCGGCGAAGAATGTGGGCGTTACAGAAAAATCCATCTCTTCGATGTCGTCACGCCTAATGGCGATGGTTATCGGGAAAGCGATAACTATGTACCTGGCGAGACGATCGAAGTTGTCGATATTGATGACGTCCCGACTGGCCTAGCGATTTGTTATGATCTGAGGTTTGCTGAACTGTTCCTTGCACTTCGAGCTGCAAATGTAGAAATGATTATTCTGCCGGCAGCTTTTACGCAGCAGACGGGGGAGGCTCACTGGGATATTCTGGTCCGTGCTCGCGCCATTGAGGCGCAGGCGTGGGTGATAGCGTGTGGCACGACAGGGTGGCATGTCGATGGGCAGGGTAATCAGCGTCAGACGTATGGTCATTCCATGATTGTCAGCCCGTGGGGAGAAGTCGTTCTTCAATTGGGGAGCGAAGAAGGTTGGGGCGTGGCGGATCTTGATATGGATGAGGTCCGTCAGGTGCGGCAGAGAATGCCTGTTCAGGCAAACAGGCGGTTGATCTAACCACCATGAAAATCGCTTTTACGGCTGCTGCTACTGATGCCGCGCAAGATGCACTCGCTGTTTTCTCTGCCCGTTATGGGAATGTCCCTCTGGAAAAGGCGGATGTTGCCGTCAGTCTGGGCGGCGACGGATTCATGCTGGAGACACTTCATCGGGTGCTCGGTCTGGATCTGGCTGTCTACGGCATGAACTACGGCACCATCGGATTCCTCATGAACACTCCGGATGAGGATAATCTGCCAGAGCGTTTATTGAATGCGCAGCCCTCTCTTCTTCACCCGCTCCATATGACTGCGACAACTGTCAGTGGGGAGGTCGTTGAGGGGAAAGCTTTTAACGATGTGTTCCTCTTCCGCCAGACCCGGCAAACTTCCAGGATACGTATTGAGATTGATGGCCGGACAAGACTGGATGAACTGATTTGCGATGGCGTGATTGTCGCTACGCCAGCCGGTTCGACAGCCTATAATCTTTCCGCACATGGCCCCATTGTGCCTCTGAGTGCGAATATTCTGCCGTTAACTCCTATCTCTGCTTTCCGTCCAAGGCGGTGGAGAGGGGCTCTCTTACCCTCGACCGCGGTAGTGCGATTGACGCTTCTTGATACGGACAAGCGTCCGACGGCAGCGGTCGCAGATTTTAAGGAAATTCGAGATGTCGTGGAAGTCGTAGTGAAAGAGGACCGCAGACAGCATGCTACGGTCCTGTTCGACCCGGATCATGGTCTGTCCGAACGGATTATCGCCGAACAGTTTCTACCCTGATGTCACAGAATAGGCGTTAGGAGAGGCTTGCCTTCGAAATGGGCAACGAGGTTATCCACCATAAGATTTCCCATTGCCGTTCTCGTTTCAATAGTTGCCGACGCCTGATGGGCCTGAAGAACCGTATTCTCCAAGGTAAAAAATTCTGGATTAATATTGGGCTCGTTCTGGAAAACATCCAGGCCCGCTCCGGCAATACGCTTCTGCTTCAGAGCGGACAGGAGAGCTGCTTCATCGACAACTGAGCCGCGTGCAATATTGATGAGCACACCGTCAGGTCCAAGGGCGTCCAGAATGGCAGCATCGACCATATTTGCTGAGCGTGGGCCGCCCGAAACAGCAAGAACAAGGACGTCAGACCAGTCTGCCAAGGCTTTCAGGTCCGGTTCAAAGCGTAGTGTGCTTTCTGGGCGACGACGGGAATTGAAGTAAGCCAGTTCCATGCCGAAGGCTGTAGCGCGGTGGGCAATGGCCTGCCCGATATGGCCAAAGCCTGCAATTCCCATACGCTTTTTGTTAACGCTTCTCGAGAGAGGAAGAGGCTGCGTTGGCCATTTCCCCGCGCGGACGAGACGATCATTGAGAACAGTTTCACGCATCACAGCAAGCATGAGGGCGATGGCCATGTCTGCCACGTCATCGGTAAGTGTTCCGAGTGTCGTGGCTACACCAATCTTGCGCTGACGTGCCTTTTCCAGATCAATCTGGTCAGTGCCGACCCCGTTGACCGAAATCACCTCCAGTGCCGGGAGTGCGTCCATAATAGGGCGTGGCAGACCTGATCCGCCACCTGTCGCCACGCCGCGGATTTTATCTGCGTAAGGCGAGAGCGCTTCAGGTCCCTCGTACTGATGGATTGTAAACAGGCTTTCCAGTCGTTCCGTGATGGCCGGAGGGAACTGGTCGATTGCCAGAATGTCAGGACGGGAAGACAAGGCGTTTCTCCAATCTGGTGACGTTAAGCCTCAACGGGGCCAAGTTCTTTTTCAGCAAAATAGCGGCAAGCTTCTTCGACTTCCTGCCAGGTGACATCAAAGCCTTCGTCAGGACCGTAATATGGATCTGCTACGGCATTCCCCTGTCGGCCCGGAAGATGGTCCAGCATTAGGGAAACACAAGCCTTGCTTCCATCGGGCTGCAGATTACGCAGGTAAGACAGGTGGGAATGGTCGAGTGCCAGAATATGATCAAATCGATCAAAATCTTCGCGTGTTACAAGCCGAGCTCGAAGATCTGATGCATCCAGTCCATGTTGAAGTGCAACACGGCAGGCTCTGGGGTCTGGCGGGTATCCGAGATGCCAGTGTCCGGTCGCGGCTGAGTCGATATCAAGGTTCAGGCCACGGATCGTAGCTTCCCGACGCATGGCGAGTTCTGCAAGTGGGGAACGGCAGATGTTACCTGTGCAGACAAACAGGAAACTCTTCAAGCGCCGGTGAGCCATATGAAAAATGCCATTGTTGCAATGGAACTGAGCGTTCCGAAAAACAGGACCGATGCGATTTCGCGTTCGAGTGCATGATACCGCATCGCCAAGATAACGTTGATGGAAGCGCTCGGGATTGCCATCGTCAACACACTTTCCTGAAGTGCCTGAACAGGAAGGTGCCACAGGCGCGCGAGAATGTAGATGATGCCGGGGATCACAATATTCCGAACGCCAACAATCGTGCCAACCAGCGGGCTGAAACGGACCTGACGGGTAAACAGCACGACACCTGATGCGAAAAGGGCGGCGCCGCCTGTTGTGCGTCCTAGGAGCTGAAGCGAGCCTTTCAGAAAATGCGGAATGGATGCGCCTGCGCTGACAAGGATCAGTGCCATGAGAGGCACCCAGACGACTGGTTCGCGACAGGAGTGCAGGAGGTGTCCCACAAGCTCCCTTAGTTCGTCGCGGCGCTCTGCGGACGGTGATCGAGGCTGGCGCCCCTCATGATCATGCCCCATGAGGATGAGCGTGATAGGAAGCTGGATCAGGTTCATTGCCAGTGCGGCAATAGAGATCGGGACGCCGCTTGCTGCTCCAAAAATCTGACCAAGAACCGGAATACCAATAAAGGGCACGGAAGGCCCGGTAACGGTCATGGCAATCATTGCCGCTTCGCTCAGGCGGCGTTTGAGCGCAAAACGGAAAATTGAAAAAACAACAAAATATCCGCCGACCATGGCGAGGAGGATCAGGGCGGCGACAGGTCCCGCGGAAAGAACCTGAGCTTTTGGTGTGCTGAGAATGGAGACCAGAAGTTCAAGGGGCAAGGCGTAAAGCATGACCAGTCGCGTCAGAACGCCAGCCTGCTGGGCGTCGAAATCTTTGCGATAAGCAGCGAAATAACCGAAACCAAGCGTGACCAGGATTGGAAGGATCGCTTCAACGATCGTGAGCAGCAGGTTGGGAGAACTGGTCATGTATTGCTCATAAAAATGCGGAAGTTCCAGCTGTGTCAGGGTTCTTTCGTAATGACATCGTTACCATTCGTCCATCCCCGCTGGCGCGGGTAATGATTGACCTGAGTGCTCGGGAGTGTCTTTCTGGAGCAAATCTGTCCCATTTTCTTTCATGGTCAAATCATGCAGTCCATTTTCGATACCTTGGTTGGCTTCATTCTGACGTTGCTAGGGCTGATTGTGGCCGCCGTCACCTTTGTCGAACTGCTTGTCAGGACTGCTTTAGGCAGTATCGGGATCCATGGTCCGATCCAGACAATATTGCTGGTGCTTTTGTTCGTCGCGTTAGTAGGGCTGTCATTACGTGTTTTTGGGAGATTGCTGGCCGTTTTGCTTACAGCAGCATTCCTCGTCTATCTGTTGCATGCCCTTCTGGGGATTCCGCACACTATACCCATGCAGAGTATCCCCCAGCAGGACAAGACTGTCAGTTTTTAAAGAAAGTTGTGGTGTCCGCGAGAGGATTCGAACCTCCGGCCCCAGGATTCATACCACTTCGGCTTTCGCCGCCGCACCCACTATGAGTGCGTTCGTGGTCTGGACTGTCTCTTCACCAAGGCATTCTGAAAGCCCAGGTGTCACCCGTACAGTCTCTACACCTTCTCTCTGCCACGGCAGAGAGCTTGGCTCGGGATTGGCACGACTCAAGTAAGTCAGAGCGTTCCCCGAATTTGAGCGAATCCACTATGGAGTTTCCAGCCATAGCGCCCAATTCAAACTTAGGAATCCTGTGCTCTATCCTGCTGAGCTACGCGGACACACATTGGGAGTGTTATCGCACGACCGTTTTTTTCGCAAGGCAGTGAGAACGCCAACAGATTCTGAAAAAATACGTTAAAAATAAAAAAACTAAATCTTTCCAAACGTTGTTTTGAGAAAAAACATATGAAAATTAAATTACCAATTTTTAGAAACAATTTAAATATTATTTCTAAAACAAGGATTTGATAGAGCAATTCCTACAAAAAGGAACCCTTCTAAAGAGAAGATGTTTCTTGCGCTTTTGTTTCGGCTGTGCTTCCAGTCGGCACCAACCTGTTAGGTTCCTTGATATCAAACTTATAGAAACGTCTGTATCAAGAAATTATTCTCAGGTGGCTTTCTGCTCGTAAGCTGTTCTTCGGACGGCACGTGAGAAAGTAGTGCATTTGGAGGCATGTCTGCCCGCCTTGTCTTGGCGCTGCAGGTTTTTAACCTCCAAAAAAAGGCCGTAATCCATCGTGAGTCTAAATCTCGTACGGCGGAGAAGTGGTCGCTGGGCATTATCAGCGCTTGGGTAGGAAGGATGGCAATACCGCAGCCCTGTTCCTACAGCATGCGCTTTGAAGCGCGGTTTTAGGTTTGCTTCGGTTTGAGGATACTTGTCATGATTTCGTGTCGGATGTCTGCTCCGGTTCAGGGCTGTTTTCGTCCGGAGCCATGTTCTGATTACGGATATTGATGGGTATGACCAAAATGCTTTCCGGTTCCGTACGTCAGGCTCGTGAAACCGACCCCACTCTGTTGCGCCTCAAGCTGATAGGCCAGATGGAAGCCCGGACTTTGACGGGCGAGAGCGTTCTTCCTGTTGGGGGGAAAACGCGCGCACTTCTCGCCATTCTTGCTCTTTCTGACAGAAAACCGGTCTTGCGTTCTCGGCTGGCGGAGTTGCTTTGGAGCCGGCGCCCTGAAGATATGGCTCGTGCATCCCTGCGCCAAGAAATTCATCGTCTGCTCGATGCCCTAAGCCCTGTGGGGGTCGAGCTCATCGATGTGCAGCGTCATTCACTAACGTTAAAGCCTGCTCTGACGTCCGTGGATGCGGAACGTATTCTCACGGCTACCGTCCGGACCATTGATGGCATTCCTGCCCCTGAAGAAATTCTTCTTGGAGAACTCAGTGGCATTGATCCAGCCCTTGATGAATGGCTGGACCAGCAGCGGGCACGACTGTCTCATCATCTTCTTGCGATTTATGAAGGCTGTCTGCGAGAATTGACGGACGCTGATCAGGTTGATGATGTCACGGATCGTCTTCTCAAGGTTGATCCGCTCAATGAAGCAGCATGGCGTGCCAAAATCCAGAATGCTCTACGACGCGGCGAGCACGCTCGTGCCACTATGCTTGCAGAGCAGGCGACTAGAGTGTTGGGGCAGCAGGAAGGGCTTACGCCAAGTCCACTTACTCAGGGGGTGCTGGCGAGCGTCTTGAAAATTCCCGGGTCCGAAGGGGGTATTGCGACTTCGGATGCTGCAGGGTCAGAGGTTATTTCGGCCCAATTTTCAGGAGGGGATGAAAATTTCCCACTGGCCGTCTCTGGTCAGCGAACCGATCCCATGTTGGCTCTGCCTCTGCATCTCGCCCGGATGGCTGCAGGTCAATCTCGCAAGATTTCATTGTTGATCCTGACGCCGTTCACGGCTGATGGTCATAAAGACATTGAACTGAAATGTGCCACCAGCCTCGGCGATCAGTTTGAACTGCTATTTGTGCATGTCGATACGTTCGATATCGTCGCGATGCCGGAAGGCTTTGTGCCTGATCCGGTAAATCCCATGGCGTCTTATCGGAGCCTTGGAGCTGACTATATCATCACAGGTGCTGTACGTGCCGGCGCTTCCGATCATGCACTTCGCCTGATTTTGAAGGTCATGGATGTTCGTGCCGGCGGCGTTATTGTCTGGGGCACTCATTATGATCTTCCAGAAATGGATCCAATGTCAGTGGCATCAGGGCTGATCGGCCCTGCGTCCGCCATGCAATGGGGGCTTCTCCTGGCAGAAGCACGCCGTATTGCTAATCGGGCAGATGGCGAACTGTCAGCTCTCGGAAAAGCTGCCCGGGTCTTTATGCTTTTGCTTAAAGGGAGCAACGAGGTTTTCCCCCATGTTAGCCAGCTGCTGGAAATGGCAGGGACCGAAGACCCGCGAGAGGGAAATATCGCCCTCATGCAGGTGCTGTACTGTCTGATCCGTTATGAAAATGACTGGAGCGATGAAGGTACAAAGCTTCTGACGACGGGGGTTCAGTTCGCTCGGCAGCTTGTCAACCTCAAGCCTGATGCATCTGGAGGAGCGGTTCTGCTGGCGACGCTGCTAATGCATGATCGGGCATCGCTTCCGATGGCTCGGTCCATTATTCATATGCTTGCAAAGACGTTGGGAGGTCTCAAAAGCGGGAATGATCTTCCGGACTATATGCTGTGTCATCTGCTGCTACGGTTGTTTGATGAAGATTTGAAGGGGGCGGCAGAGCTCGCCGGGCAGTTACGAAACAATCCGTATCATTCGCCTCTTTATATTCTGATTCGGCCATTCTTCATGATGGTCATGATGCTTGGTGGTGAACGCCGCGATGTTATCGAAATGGGGCGTCTGATGGCAGGGCTGTATCCCAACTATCCAAGTGCCCTGGTCTATTATCTCGTTGCTCTCGTTGAAGAACGCGAAAGCGAGGAAGAAATCCAGCATGTCCGTGATCACCTGCACCGACTGGTTCCGGATCTGACAATTGCGAAAATTCTGAGCCGTTTTCCATATCTGAGTGAAGCGAAAAAGACTGAACTTCATCAGGCTTTTCTGGGCGCTGGCCTCTCATAAGAGACCTGTAAGCCAGGAGGGCGCTTGGCCTTGCCCGGCGGGCGCGATATGAACACGGAATTGATGTTGCCCGGATGCAGGTTTCGCCAGTCTGTATCCATGCCCGTGACGGCCCTGGCCCGGCCTGCAGGACCACCATGATGTCTCGTACGCAGATGACTGCTTCCCGCTCTTTCCATCGTTCCGCAGTTCGCGTTGCCCTCGGCATGCTCGCACTTGGAACCGTCGCAGCTTGCGGCGGTGCTCGTGATCCCAGCAGCCTGACAGCACCTCGCAATCATCTCCTCGGTGTTGACCGTGGCGCAGAAGGTGGTGCTGATCAGCTCAAGGGTGGTGTGAACGCCTATCTGTGGCGTGGCGCGATTGACACCCTCTCCTTCATGCCATTGGCATCTGCCGATGCCGTTGGTGGTGTTATCCTGACAGACTGGTACCAGCCGCCGGCCAGCAAGGATGAGCGCTTCAAGATTGCGGCCTATGTGCTGGATCGTCGCATGCGTTCCGATGCCCTGCGTGTTTCTGTATTCCGTCAGACGCTTCAGGACGGCCAATGGCAGGACACCCCTGTCTCCGCCACGACGACTTCCGACATCACGACCCGTATCCTGACCCGTGCCCGCCAGCTGCGTGCGGAAAATGGCGAGCGGGGCAACTGAGTTAGACATGAGCGATTCCACGACCCCGGCTTTCGATTTTCACTCACGAGAGCCGTTCTGGCAGGCCGAGTGGAAGCAGCGGAACGTTTTTGCCGTTCCGGATGTACCTCCTGCTGACCGTCCAAAGTACTATGTCCTTGAGATGTTTCCGTACCCTTCCGGGCAGCTTCATGTCGGGCATGTGCGAAACTATACGCTTGGAGACGTTGTAGCGCGCTACAAGCGGGCACGCGGATTCTCTGTGCTGCATCCGATGGGATGGGATGCGTTCGGACTTCCTGCGGAAAATGCAGCTCGTGAACGCAATGTACATCCTGGCAAGTGGACGATGGAGAACATCGCCACCATGCGCGGAACATTGCAGCGTCTGGGCTTCTCGCTGGACTGGGATCGTGAAATCGCGACGTGCCTGCCGGAATATTATGGCAAGCAGCAGAAGCTGTTTCTTGACATGCTGGCGGGTGGTCTGGTCGAACGTCGTGATTCGTCGGTCAACTGGGATCCGGTGGACCAGACAGTTCTGGCCAACGAGCAGGTTGTTGAAGGACGTGGCTGGCGGTCAGGAGCACTGATTGAGAAGAAAGTTCTCTCTCAGTGGTTCCTGAAGATCACGAAGTTCGCCGAGCCTCTGCTGGACAGTCTGGGGAAGCTTGATCGCTGGCCTGAGCGTGTGCGGACGATGCAGGAACGCTGGATCGGTCGTTCCGAAGGCGCGCGGGTGCGGTTTGCGCTGCACAATCCACCGGCCGGGTTCGACATGGATCTGGACGGCATCGAAGTCTTTACGACGCGCCCTGATACGCTGTTCGGCCTGAGCTTTGTCGGTATTGCAGCGGATCATCCGCTGGCCGCCAAGGTGGCGAAAACTAATCCGGCTGCCGCAGAGTTCATTGAAGAGTGCCGCCGCCTTGGAACATCCGAGGAAGTGATCGAAGCTGCTGAAAAGCGCGGCTTTGATACGGGTCTTCGCGTCAGCAATCCGCTGAACCCGGATCAGTCCGCACCGATCTGGATCGCGAATTTCGTGCTTATGGATTACGGAACAGGCGCGGTGTTCGGTTGCCCTTGTGGCGATCAGCGCGATCTTGATTTCGCCCGCAAGTACGACTTGGCTGTTCCGCAGGTTCTGCTGCCTGCCGGAGAAGATGCCGAGACGTTCACGGTTGGCAAGAAGGCCGTGACCGGAGACGCGAAGCTCTATAACTCAGGGTTCCTTGACGGGCTCGATGTCGCTGTTGCCAAGAAAACGGTCATTGAGCGTCTGGAAGGCATGGGCGTCGGGCATGGCGTCGTGAACTGGCGCTTGCGTGACTGGGGCATTTCCCGTCAGCGGTACTGGGGTTGTCCGATCCCTGTCATCCATTGCGACAGCTGTGGTGCAGTGCCTGTTCCTGATGATCAGCTGCCGGTCGTTCTGCCGGAAGACGTGACGTTTGATCGCCCGGGCAATCCGCTGGACCATCATCCGACATGGAAGCATGTGGCTTGCCCGAACTGTGGTGCCCCGGCGATCCGCGAGACCGATACGTTCGATACATTCGTCGATAGTTCATGGTATTTCGCACGCTTCACGAGCCCCCATGCCGCGACCCCGACGCTTCCGGAAGCGGCTAATGGCTGGCTGCCGGTTGACCAGTATATCGGCGGTATCGAGCATGCGATCCTGCATCTGTTGTATGCACGCTTCTTTACGCGAGCGATGCATGAGACCGGGCATCTTGGGATTGATGAACCGTTTGATGGCCTGTTCACCCAAGGTATGGTGACGCACGAAAGCTACAAGGATGCGAGCGGCTGGCTCTATCCGGAAGAGGTCGAACGCCGTGGAGAGCAGGTTGTCCGCCGCGATAACGGAACGCCGGTTCAGGTGGGCCGATCGGAGAAAATGTCCAAGTCCAAGCGCAACACGGTTTCTCCCGTAGAAATCATTGAGCGGTTTGGCGCGGATACGGCCCGCTGGTTCGTGCTGTCGGACAGCCCCCCAGAACGTGATATGGAATGGACGGCTTCTGGCGTTGCTGCTGCCGCCCGCTTTGGGCAGCGTCTCCATCGTCTGGTGTCGGCTGTTGCCACGGCTGATCCGATCGACAGTGTTCATGGTTCAGCCGGGGACAATCTGCGTCGTGTCACCCATCGGACTATTGCGGCCGTTACAGAGGCGCTTGAAGCCTTCACACCCAATGTTGCCGTTGCTCGACTGCATGAACTGACCTCTGCTCTGGCTGAGGCACAGAATAAAAGCGGGGAAGGGCTTCCGGCTGCGCGCCGCGAAGCAGCATCTGCGCTGTGCCTGCTTACCGCACCTATGATGCCGCATCTTTCGGAAGACATGATGGCCGTGCTTGAGCCGGGTGGCGATCTTGTGGTGGACAGGGCATGGCCGGAAGCTCAGGATGAGTGGCTGGCGGTTCAGAGCGTCACGATTGGCGTTCAGGTGCTTGGAAAGCTGCGTGGAACCATTGAGGTTCCGCCAGACGCTCCGAAGGATCAGGTGCTGGCTGCAGCAAAGGCCGAGCCGAATGTGGCTCGCGCCTTGGAAGGTAAGCGCCTCGTGAAGGAAATCCACGTTCCGAACCGGATCGTCAACTTTGTAGTGGCAGGCTGATCGTGAAACGTTGCAGTGCTCTGACGGTAACGGGCTTTCTGATGCTGGGAGGGTGTGGTTTCACACCTCTTTACGGAAAGCTGTCCCCTAAAACTGATGTTTCTGCAGAGCTGGCTCAGGTTTATGTAGCGAACATTCCGGGGCGTTACGGTCAGGAACTGCGACTGGCACTTCAGAAAGATCTGGCAGGTGCTGGGCCGGAAAACCCGCAACGTTACACGTTGCGGGTCAGTTCAGGCGCCAATACCGAAGCCATTGATATCCATCAGGACAACACATCCGGCCGCAACCGTGTAACAGGCAATGCCCATTGGCAGCTTTTTACGGTAGAGCAGTCTCCCCAGTTTGTGACGCAGGGCGACGTTACGACTTTGGATGGATATGGCACAACGTTTGAGCAATATTTTGCCCAGACCCTGAATGATGAGTCAGTAAAGGGGCGCGTAGCACAGACACTGGCACAAAATCTGACCGAACAGCTGGCGATCTGGTTCAGATCCCACAACATGCCGTCCAAAAATACCCAGGTGGATCTGCCGCGTTATATCAACACCGACAGGATGCCTTCTGATGACGGCACTTCCACAGACAAGGTTGGTGCAGATGGCTTCCCGGCGTCGGCAACGGGGCGTCTCTCACAGGGGACCATCACTAATTAATGAAGGTTGAGACCCGGAATATCGGGCGTGCCTTGGCTGACGCAGGCGGATGGCGCGCAATTCTCCTTTATGGAGAAGATTCGGGACTCATCCGTGAGCGTGCGGCGCAATCTGTTCGGCAGGTAGCAGAAACGCTGGATGATCCTTTCCGTGTGGCTCAACTCGATCGGGACACGCAGGATCGTCTGGAGGATGAAGCAACCGCTCTCTCCTTGATTGGTGGTCGGCGCGCTGTGTGGGTGCGGGATGGACAGGATTCTCTTGTTCCGCTTCTGACCCGTACGCTCGAGACGCAGACCGATACCTTCATTGTCATTGAAGCGCCGGGCCTTTCATCGCGATCCAAACTTCGGGCGCTGGCGGAAAGCCGCAAGGATGTTGCATCCATTGCCTGCTACCCTGAAGAGGGCCGTGCCCTTTCCCAAACTGTCACGGATGCCTTGTCACAGGCGGGTGTCTCTATCGATCGCGATGCCTTGACCTGGCTGATGGGGCGGTTAGGGACTGACCGAAGCGGAGTTCGCGGCGAAATAGAGAAGCTTGTTCTCTATGCAGGCGCTAACGGCCGACTGGATCTGGACGCGGTTCAGGATTGCGTAGGGGATGCCGGAGGAAGTTCTCTGGAAGACGCCGTGTTTGCAGCGTTGTCCGGAAATCGGAGCGAAGCTGATCAGGCTCTTGAGCGCGCTCTTGCCGATGGTGCGAACCCTGTGGCGGTGGCTCGTGCCGTATTGGGTGTTCTCGTGCGGCTGCAGAAGGTTGCACTCGGGGTGGAGAGCGGTCAGGGGCGTGCGGAAGCGATGAAGGCGCTCAAGCCGCCTGTGTTCTTCAAGCGAGCGGCTGCATTCAATCAGGCTCTTGATCGTTGGAATGCAGATGCTTTGGCGCGGGCCATGCGGGAAACGCAGGCTTTTGAACTGGCCTGCAAACAGAGTGGTACGCCGGATATGGCGCTCTGTCGGCGCCATATCGCCTCCCTGTGTGGAATTTGGAAGGCCTGAAAGCTTTTCAGAACTATTCTCGAATTTATGAAACCCGCTTGGATGTCGGGGTCTTTTCTCTGCATGTCTGCAAATGAGTGTCGTGTTGGCGTGGACTGCCAACCGGCGCTTTTCAGGGAAGGATCTGACAATGAGTGGGAAAACCTCCGATGATGCACGCCGCAAGGTTCTGAAAGGCGCTGCTGTGGGCTTGGCTGCCCTTGCATCTGCAGGCCGATCCAGAGCCGAGACCGCTCCTACTCAGAACGGCACTCTTCCGCCCCTGATGGATCCCGGTAAACTTCACACAGCAGGCCCTTTCAAATCACAGCCTCAGCCGTGGCCGGGTCTGGCATCCCACATGACACCGCGCCCCGACCATGGGGAGAAAACCTATCGCGGCAGTGGGCGCATGGCGGGTCGCAAGGCTCTGATTACCGGCGGCGACTCAGGTCTTGGGCGGGCAACGGCAATTGCCTTTGCCCGTGAAGGTGCGGACGTCGCCATCTCCTATCTGCCGCAGGAAGAAGAGGATGCACGGGAAGTCATTCAGCTGGTTCAGGCGGAGGGGCGCAAGGCTGTCGCGTTGCCTGGAGACATTCGGACTGAAGCCTTTTGCCAAAAACTCGTGACCGATGCTGTTTCTGGCTTGGGTGGCTTGGATTGTCTGGTGAACTGTGCTGGTCGACAGCATTATCACGAGAGCATTCTTGATTTGACGACCGAGGATTTTGACTGGACTCTGAAGACCAATCTCTACGCGCTGTTCTGGATCATCAAGGCCGCCATTCCCCATATGCCGCCCGGAAGTTCAATCGTGAATACGAGCTCGTCCAACGCGTACGAACCATCCGAAATTCTCGTGGACTACAGTATCACCAAGGCGGGCATTGCAAATCTGACCAAAAGTCTCGCCAAGCAACTGGTTCCCAAAGGGATCCGGGTCAATGCGGTGGCACCAGGACCATTCTGGACAGCACTGCAGGTGAGTGGCGGTCAACCTATGTCTGCGGTCGAAAAATTTGGCTCTACCGTTCCCATGAAACGTCCGGGACAGCCCGCAGAAATCGCACCCATCTATGTTCAGCTTGCCAGTACGGATGGCAGTTACATCACGGGGCAGGTATTTGGCGTAACAGGCGGCACCGGGGTACCGGGCTGATAAAAAAACCGGCGGAGCAGCCTCCGCCGGTGTGCTGCTTTCTTAGAAGCGGGCTGAAACATCCAGATAGTAGTAGCCGCCCGCGATGCCGAGCTGGTTGGTGCTCATGTAGTACTTTGGAGCACCCAGATAACGGTTTGCTTTAGGCACAGCAGACGGATACGCGGCGAAGATGTTGTTGCCGCCAATCGTCGCGCTCCAATGCGGGTTTATGTTGTAGGTGACGGACGCGTTGGTCGTCCATTTCGGGGCATTCTGGAACTCGAGATAGTTCGTGGTCGAGAATGCGTTCGGGCCAGTGTAGTACGTCAGATTAGAGGTCGTCTGGCCATAACGGATTTCATGTACCGCTACTGCCCATGTGTTGTTGGGAGAATGCCAGCGGCCACCGAAGATGATCTTGGAGCGCGGATAAGCCGTCGTCAGATAGGCGAGCGTTGGAATTGTCAGCAGGTTTGCACCAGTTGTGGTGGTGCCCTGATGACGCAGACGCGTCCGGTTCAGGTTGATCGCAACATCCCAGTCCACATGACCGAAGCGGCCAAATTCGCTGGGATAGGTCGCATTGATGTCCAGACCTTGTGTGCGGGTCGTGGCGACGTTGGCGAACCAGTATGTTGAAAGCTGACCGGCTCCCCAGCTTTCGGAGCCAGCAGGAAGCGGGAAGTTATTCATGGCAAGGGCACTGTAGGCGTCCGAGCCATAAATCGTTCCACCTGGCTGGATGCGGTCACGGAGGTCAATCTGATAGGCGTCTACCGTCACATGCAGCTTGCGAATGGGTTCGACGACGATGCCACCCTCTACGCTTGTGGCCTGTTCAGGCTTCATCTGGGATGCGCCGTTGGCAAGCGCGCCAGCCGAGTTGGCTGCAATCAGGCCTCGTGCGGCAGTTGGGGAGACAGCCAGCGCGGAATAATGCTGCTGGGCCAGTGTCGGGGCGTGGAAGCCGCTGCTGAACGTTCCGCGGACGGCAAAGCGCGGGCTGAAATCGTAGCGTGTGGAAATTTTGCCCGTCTTGGCATTTCCAACATCGGTGTAGTGCTCGATGCGTCCTGCCAGATCGACCTGCCAGTTCTTCATCAGATGCGTTGCAATGTCGATGTAGCCAGATGCAACATCACGCGACCAGTTGCCCGCGTTGTAAGACGTTGTGCCAGGAATACCGTCAGCGCCTGTACCTGCTGTGCTGTCTGCAGAGCCCGTGCCCATTGAGTAAGACTCATAACGATACGCTGCGCCGCCAGCCACGTTGATGCTGTGCGGCCAGAAAGAGAAGTTGAACTTCCGGGAGAGGTCAAAACTGCTCGTCCACTGGGAGTTGTTATAGCCTTGTGCGTTGTAAAAATTCGTCGGCGACCGCCCAGAGGCCGTATAGACGGCACTGTTGATTGTGCTGAGCGCATCGAACCGATCGAAATCGCGGCCATAGACCGTAGAAAGGTCCCAATGCCAACCGGCCAGCATGCCCTTGAAACCGGCCGTCAGCTCGTAGTCGTTTTCCTCCAGCGCGAGGATCGGTGAGTAGCCGTATGGGTATTTCGCGGCGTATCCCGGATAGGCGGTGAGCGTCGATGGCAGGCGATAGTTCTGGTAGGATTCCGCATGACGATGAGCATAGGTCGCGCTTGCGTAAGCCTGAACGTTCTCAGTGATGTCATAGCCCGCAGTGATGGCAACGCTTTCACGCGTCTGTTCGGGCTGGCTCAGCACCTGGTTGGTATACTGGTTCGTACGATTGTCTTTGCCGGACCGGAAAGCGTGGTCCTGATGCACGAAATCGCCACCGATATGGACGTAACCGCGGTTGTGAAGATTGAAGCCACCATCCAGATAGACGCCCTGTTGGAAGCCATCTCCTTCGCTCGTAATCCCGGTATTGGAACGCATGTTCAGACCGTGATCCTGCTTTTTGGTGATAATATTCACCACGCCGGCAATCGCGTCCGAACCATACTGGGCAGAGGCACCATCCCGCAGAACTTCAATATGGTCGATCATGGACATGGGAAGCATGTCGATATCAACGGGGGTGGCGCCTTGGGACGGGCCGGGATCGGCATAGATGTTTGCCGTCGTGTGACGGCGTTTGCCATCAACCAGTACAAGGGTTTCGTTCGGGTTCAGACCTCGCAGAGCGATTGTATCCGTTAGTGCGCCTGCATCGAAGCCAGCTGTCGGAACGGTCAGAGACGGGAGCAGGAGCGAAAGAGCGTCACGCAGGGTGGGCTGACCCGTTGAAGCGATCTGCCGGTTTGATACCACGTCGATCGGGGAGATCGAATCACGGGCCTTTTTGCCGAATTCACGGGTTCCCGTCACGATGACAGATTCATTGCCGCCGGAAACATCCTTGGCAGGTGCCGGTGCAAGTGATGGATGGCTCTTCGTTTTCTTGTGGGTGCCTTCTGCTTTTGCGGTAGGGGCTGCACAAAGTCCTGCAACCGGCATGACAAGGGAGGAACCAAGAAGAGTTGTGCCCAGAAGCACGATATGCCGGGAGGAAAAACGTACAGACACGATTTAACGATCTCACGAGAGTGTTTGATAATTCGACAGATTGGTGTCGTGTATCGGGTTGGTCAACGGAATTTCTTCCGTTTCAATAACATTTGCGTATTTCTTACCTCAGTGTGGCGCCATTCCCTCACTTGCGACGTTATGACACAGACCGTTGGAGCGAAAAACAGGAGTCTGATCTGTGAAGCGTCGCCACTTTCTGCAAACCGCCTCGATAGCCCCCGTCTCCCTGGCTGCAATTCCCCTTTCAGCTTTTCCTGCCCTGGCTGCAGGAAACGAAGACCGGGGAACAAGCCCATATGGGGTGTTTGACATTGTTGCGAGTTTTGATGGTCCCGGCCCGTCAGGGATTGTTGTGTTGCCTGATGGACGCACGTTTGTCGGCTTCCCGCGGCATGCTGTGAATCACAAGGGAGCTACGCTCGGGGAGTTGGTGAAGGGCAGGGTGGTTCCTTATCCGTCGAAAGAAGAAAGTCTCCCCAGCAGTCGCCCTGATGCGGACTGTCTCGTCTCAATCCATGGAATGACGCTCGATCGTAATGGACGGATCTGGGCCATTGATGATGGAAAGCGCGCAGGTCATCCGATTGCGCCAGGCGCAGCAAAAATTGTCTGTATTGATCCGAAAACCAATGCCGTCGTGCACAGGATTATTCTCAAGGCACCTGTTCTGCTTCCGAACAGCCATATGAATGATCTGCGCGTGTCCCTGTCTCATGGGTCTGCGGGGACGGTTTTTGTCACGGATTCATCGTTTGGGACTGAACCGGCACTTGTTGTTGTGGATGTCGCGACGGGGCAAGGAAGACGGGTTTTAAGTCAAAGCAAGGCTATTCTGCCGGAAAAGGGATTTCTGGCAATTATCGAAGGCGAGCCACGGCAGTATTTGCTCAAGAAGCCACAACTGGTTTCTGGGGGAGTGGATGGAATCGCGATTACAAAGGACGAGCAACGCCTATATTTCGCGCCCCTGACAAGTCGGAGACTTTACAGTTTACCCGTTGCTCTTCTGGCAGATCCCATGACCGATGACGCCAAACTGGAAGCGGCTATCCGGGATGAGGGAGAGAAGGGGGTGGCGGATGGGCTGGACTTCGACAGTCATGACCGCCTGTATACGACTAATTATGAGCATGACTGTATCTTGCGAAGAGATCCGGATGGGTCGTTCAAGCTTATGCTTCGTGACCCGCGTATACTTTCCCCGGATGGGATTTTTGCCTCTGAAACGCATGTTTACTGCACGTTCGGACAGTGGAACCGGCTGGCGTCTTTCAATGATGGGAAAGACCGACGGGAGCCACCTTATCTTCTGGCCCGGTTCCCGATTCAAGCGCCAGAAGCCTATAATGCCTTGCCGGACACAGCTTCGATCAAGGCTGGAACGCCGGGAGACTGAATAAAAAAGCCTCGGCCCATTTCTTGGCCGAGGCTTTTCTGTCTGTTCAGGCTGTCTGTTCAGGAGGAGCTTGTGTGGCAGTGGTGTGCTGGTCTACCGCGGCTGGAAGAAGTTGAGCCAGTGCAGGCAGAATGGTGGCAGCCGGCAGGCCTGTCTTGGAAACGAGCATCTGAACCTGCTGGTCGGTCAGAAGATTGCGGAGTTCGTCTGTTGTAATGGGCAGGTTCTCACCATTGCCAATCCATGAATGGATCTTGTCTTCCAGGCCGGCGCTTTTGGCCTGATTGATGAGCATGTTCAGGCCTTCACCCTTGAGCATATCACCGAAGCTGCCGCCGAGCTTGTCGCCCAACTGGCCACCAAGGGCACCCATGGCCTGATTGACGATGTTACCGAAGAAGCCGCTCATAATGTGTCTTCCGTCTTTGGGGCGGCCACGCGGCCGCTGTAAATTATTGGTCGGGCGTGCCGTTCTGTCAGAAGATCAGGATGCGCGCTTGTTGCTGAGTTCCTGCGGAACTTCGACGTCGATTTCCAGCATGGAGCATCCGCTGCCACGGTCCAGCTTGATCTGAACCTTGTCCTGATCAACGGCGACATGGCGGGCAATAACTTCCATGATCTCCTTGTGGAGCTGCTTCAGCAGGTCAGATTCACCTTCTTCCCCAGCGCTGCGCTCATGGGCCAGAAGGATCTGGAGCCGGTCACGCGCAACGGCGCTCGTAGGTGGCTGTCGCTTTGCGAGGAAGCTCATGCCGCACCCTTTTTACCGAACAGCCAGTCAAGGAAGCCGCGCTTCTCTGTCGGCACTGAAACATCAATTTTTTCGCCTGACAGGCGCCGTGCCGCTTCGAAATAAGCGCGTGCCGGGAGGCTTTCAGGAGAGGAAAGCGTGACGGGTGCACCGACGTTCGATGCCTTCAGAACGTCTTCGCTTTCCGGAACGATACCCACGAGTGGGATCGAAAGGATTTCCAGAACGTCTTCAACGCTCAGCATTTCCTTGCGCGCTGCGCGAGCCGGATCATAACGCGTCAGAAGCAGGTGCTTCTCGATCTTTTCGCCGCGTTCCGCCTTCTGGGTCTTGATATCGAGCAGGCCGATGATGCGGTCCGAGTCACGAACGGAACTGACTTCCGGGTTTGTGACGATCACGGCAGCATCTGCATGATACATCGCAAGTTGAGCGCCGCGTTCGATACCGGCCGGGCTGTCACAGATGACCCAGTCGAACTTTTCGCGAAGCTCGTCCATGACGCGTGCGACGCCTTCAGACGTCAGCGCATCCTTGTCACGTGTCTGGGATGCCGGAAGAATGGAAAGGGTTTCGCAGCGCTTGTCACGGATCAGGGCCTGCGACAGGCGGGCATCACCCTGAACAACATTGATCAGGTCAAACACCACCCGACGCTCTGCGCCCATGACCAGATCAAGATTCCGGAGGCCGACGTCGAAATCCACGACAACGACATTTTGCCCGCTTTGCGCAAGCGCTGCGCCGAGTGCAGCAGTTGATGTCGTCTTGCCGACGCCACCCTTGCCTGAGGTGACAACCAGAACCTTGGCCATGAAAACTCCAAAAACTGCGTCTGCGACTGTGTGCCGCCTAATGCACGGAAGCCGCGCCTATTTTTCACATACTATGGGATAGTGAAGCCTTACGGCAACACGGGAATAGGGGCGGTTTCGTGGCACCGGGTCACTTTAACGCCGGTTCAATGTCTTTACGTTACCGCGGGAGGGGCAGAACACGCACCCGGTCTTCATCAAGCAGAGCCTGTGCGGGCTGACCGAAAATAGCGGGATCGATATCTTCCGTAACGGCATAGAAGCCATCCAGTGCAAGAAGCTCGGCTTCCATCCGCGATGCGAATATTCTGGCTTCAGATTTTCCGCCCACACCTGCAATGGCCCGTCCGCGGAGCGAACCGTAAACGTGAATGGATCCGGCTGCTACGATTTCTGCGCCCGAGGAAACAGATCCAAGAATGACAACATCGCCCTGCATGTGCTGGATGCACTGGCCTGAGCGGATGGCACCATCAAGAACAAGGGTTTGACCGCCGGAAACGGCTGAGGCGACTGCGGTATCTGCTTCAGTGGCCTGTTCTGGTAGCTCGACTTCACCAGAAGGTCGGCCCCCATCAAAAGAGGCCGGCCAGTCCCAGTCTGCCACGGCAGGCCAGGAGCGGTCGCCGCCCTCGATGCTGATGATGCGGACGCCGCGGCTGCGGATATCTTCAAGCAGGGTTGGCAGGCCTGCAGTATCTGCGGCTAGAAGGCCGAGATCGAGAATGACCGGTTTGCCACTGAAGAGGCCGCCGGAGCGAACGATCTGCTGGTCAAGACCCGCCAGCCAGAGATCGAGCGGTGCTTCCGGAGACAGGACAAGTGCCAGGAAGGAGCGACCACGGGCACGGATGCGCATCGGGGAAGAAGCACGGGAAGCGGATGCGGTGTCTGACATCGGAAAATTCGTTGGCCCTGTATGGAAGCGATGACGGAGGCTCTTGTGAGCAGGTAGTGGCTGACTTAGAACATAAAGCATGCGTATCCTGCATCACCTTCCACTCTCCCCGCAATGCCGTCTGGTTCGGCTCGTGCTTGGCGAGAAGAGACTGCCCTGTGAACTCGTGATCGAACGGGTGTGGGAACAGCGCGAGGAATTCCTTGCCCTGAACCCCGCTGGTGAAGTTCCCGTCCTTGTTGAAGAGAACGGTCTTGCCGTTCCCGGAGGACGAGTCATTTGTGAATATCTGGACGAAGCCTATCCGGATACGCCTCTGCTGGGACGTACGCTGGCAGAGCGCGTGGAAGTTCGCCGCCTGATGGACTGGTTCGAGAACCGTTTTGCACAAGAGGTGACCCGTAATCTTCTCGGCGAGAAGGTGGACAAGCGTCTGTATGGACGCGGTCATCCGGACGGGAATGTGTTGCGGGCTGGCTACGGCAACATGCGCTTTCATCTGGATTATATCGGCTGGCTTGCTGAGACGCGGTCCTGGCTGGCGGGCCCGTCCATTTCGATGGCTGATTTCGCGGCGGCAGCGCAGCTCTCCGCACTCGACTTCATTGGGGATGTGAACTGGGCCAAGGCACCTGCTGCCAAGGACTGGTATGCAAGGGTTAAATCCCGCCCATGTTTCCGCGGACTTCTGACGGACCGAATGAGTGGCATTACGCCGCCCGGTCATTACGCTAATCTGGATTTCTGAGCAGGAATTTGTCCGTGACGTATGATGTGGTGGTCCTTGGGGCTGGCGCGGCTGGCCTTATGACTGCTGCGACCGCTGGGCAACGTGGTGCAAGTGTTCTCGTTCTGGATCATGGGCCTGAGCCGGGCCGCAAGATCCTGATTTCGGGCGGTGGCCGGTGCAATTTCACGCATCTGGAGACCGGACCGAACTGCTTTATTTCCCAGAACAAACATTTTGCCCGGTCTGCGCTGGCCCGTTATACGCCGCGCGATTTTGTGAAGCTGGTGGATCGTTATCGCGTCGCCTGGCATGAAAAATCCAAGGGCCAACTGTTTTGCGATGGCTCGGCGCGACAGATTGTGGACATGCTGGTTTCCGAGTGTCAGGCCGCGCGTTGCGAAGCACGGATGCAGACGCGAATCATGGATGTTCGCTCTGACGGAGACGGCTTTGTCGTGCAGACGGATGCTGGGGATGTTCAGGCGCGTTCTGTCATTCTGGCGACGGGTGGCCTGTCCATTCCCAAGCTGGGGGCCTCTGATCTTTCGCTGCGGGTTGCGAAATCGTTCGGCTTGAAGATCATACCGACGGCGCCAGCACTTGTTCCGCTGGTGTTGGCGGATGCTGATCCGTCTTTGGCGGGTGTCTCCCTGAATATTATTGCAACGACAGGCAAAAAAGGGCCGCGTTTCGAGGATGGTATGGTTTTCACCCATCGTGGTGTGTCCGGCCCGGCGATCCTACAGATCTCGTCTTATCTGGAAAATGGAGGGTCGGCTCAGATCGATCTCCTGCCTGGAAAAGATGCCCTGAAGATGCTGCTGGAGATCAAACAGGCCCGTCCGAAGGCGTTGCCTCCCAGCCTCTTGGATGCACTTCCGTCGCGTCTTGCAAAAGAGCTTGTTGCTGACCTCGGCGATACGATGCTGGCCAATCAGCCGGACAAGAAACTCCGTGCGCTGGCGGATCGTCTGTCCCGCTGGAAGATTTCTCCTGCTGGAACCGAAGGATATGCCAAGGCGGAAGTCATGCGGGGCGGGATCGACACCAGTGGTCTCTCGTCCCAGACGATGGAAGCGCGCGATGTTCCTGGGCTTTATGCGATTGGCGAAGCTGTGGACGTGACGGGCTGGCTGGGTGGTCACAATTTCCAATGGGCCTGGTCTAGTGGCGTTGCAGCAGGGCAGGCGGCGGCTGAACGCAAATAAGCTGGAACAATCACGCCACAGGATTGCCATACCGGCGTAGGATGCCCGCAACTGACGTAGTGGAAATCCGTTTTCCGTTCATTCATGTTGTCTTGAGAGGGTCATACCGATGTCTCGTTCCATCCGCCGTTCTGCACTACGTGTCGCCGCGGGACTTTCGTTTCTCGGGCTGGGCGCCTGCGTAGGAACGGCCGCTTCAGGGCCTGTAAACCCGTCTGCTCCCGTTGCCGGCTATGGGTACACCTGTAAGGCTGGGATCTACACCTGCAAGATGCCAACTCAGGTCCCGCTTGGTACGTCGTGCTCCTGCCCTGGTCTGGGGGCAGCCAGCTACGGCAATGTGCATCAGCCGTAATCCCTGACATTGGCCCTTTGGGCTGAAGGGGATAGAACCGCGCCATGCAGGATGGGATTTCCGGTATGGCGCAGTTTGTTCCATGGATTATTGCCGCAGTTTCGCTCGCCGTTGCCGCCCTTGCGATCATGCGGGGCGGGAGCGGGGACGTTGCCCGTCTTCTCGACCGCGAAGCCGATGAGCGTGCGCGGGATGCTGAGTATCAGCGCGCTCATCTGGCGGAAGTCGAGCGTGTTCTCTCCAGCCGGATGGATCAGCTGCGGTTGGAAACCAATGATCGTCTGGGGGATCTGACCCGGCGGGTTGGGCAGGATCAGGCTGAAGGTCGTGTTCTGCTGTCTGAGGCGCTACGAGAAATGGCGCAGACCCAGAACGTGCAGATTGAGCGCATACGTGCTGCCGTCAACGAACAGCTTCATGGTGCTGTCGAAAAACAGATGCAGACCAGCTTTCAGCGCGTAGTTGAACAGTTCAGCGCCATGCAGAAAGCCTTAGGCGAAGTCACGAACGTCACGGCTCAGATCGGAGACCTCAAACGCCTGTTCTCCAATGTGAAGACGCGTGGCGGGTGGGGTGAGGCTCAATGCCGTGCCATTCTGGATGATGTTCTGCCGGAGGGCAGCTACGACACGAATTTCCGTCTGGGAGATGGCGGGGAGTCTGTTGAATTTGCCATCCGGATGCCAGTGAAGGGCCACGTTGCGCCTCGCTTGGCCATCGACAGCAAATTTCCGACTGAGGCTTATGAACGCCTTCTGAACGCGACTGAGCTTTCTGATGCGAATGCTGAGAAGGCGGCCCGTAAGGAACTTGAAGCGACGATGAAGCTCGAGGCCCGCAAGATTGCCTCCAAATACATCTGTCCGCCGATCACGGTTGAATTTGCAGTGCTCTATTTGCCAACAGATGGCCTCTACACGGAAATTGCCCGGATGCCCGGCGTCATTGACGAAATCGGGCGTTTGTATCGCGTGATCGTCATGGGCCCCTCTCTGCTGCCAGCCATGCTGCGTACGGTTCATCTCGGTTATGTGACACTGGCACTTGAAGAGCGAACAGAAGCAATTGCGACGCTCCTTGGAGCAACCCGTCAGGAAATGCTGCGGATGGATCAGGTGCTGGACAGATTGCAGCGGAATGCAGGGACAATGGGCAATACGATTGAAGAAGCCCGGCGTCGGACGCGCGTGTTGGGCCGACGCCTGAGAGCACTGGATGGGGTGGAAAATCTCGAAGATGCACAGGATGATCTTGAACTTCCGGAAGTCTAAGACTGATTTTAATGGGATGACAGCTGATATTACCCCATGTGACAGTCATGAGCATGATGACCGTATCTGAACACGAGGCGGCTTCCCGCCCGAATGAGCCTGTTATCCGTCTGCTGCTGATCGAGGACGATGAGAGCATCGCCCTGGAAGTAGCCGAGGAACTGACGTCTCGCGGTTACCTTGTTACGCACGTAGAGAATGGTCTTCTCGGCCTTGAGGCTGCGCAGTCCGGGCGATACGACCTGATGATCGTGGATCGGATGTTGCCTGAGCTCGATGGGCTTAGCGTTATCGAGATTCTGCGTCGTCAGAAGATCATGTTGCCCGTTCTGGTTCTTTCGGCTCTCTCCGCAGTGGACGATAGAGTGAATGGCCTGAAAGCGGGTGGTGATGATTACCTCACCAAGCCTTTTGCGATGGAAGAACTTGCCGCTCGTCTCGAAGCCCTTCTGCGGCGCCCGACCGACAGCCGTGAGACGGTGCTGCGTGTCGGACCGCTGGAGATGGATCTCATCGAGCGGAAGGTTTTCCGCAACGGGCGTGAGATCGAGCTGCTTCCGCGTGAATTTCGGCTGCTGGAATATATGATGCGTCGGCCGGGAACCGTTCTGACGCGCACGATGTTGCTGGAGGATGTCTGGAACTACCGCTTTGTTCCTCAGACCAATCTGGTGGACGTGCATATTGGCAAGCTTCGGCGCAAGATTGATGTCGCGGGTGAACCTCCGTTGATCCACAGCATCCGTGGTGCAGGGTTCAGTCTGCGTGTATCGGACTGACATTTTCCGGACCGCCACGTTCCGCCTGACGCTGGCGTTCGTGGTGGCGATGATCGGCGGTATTCTGCTTCAGTTCGGACTCGTTTACGCCCAGATGAACGGATATGAGAGCGCGCGCTCCAGCGATCTGCTGCGGCGTGAAGCGGCTCTTCTGGTGCAGGAAAGTCCTGAGCGTCTTGAAGATGAGGTTCGTGAACGCAGCAAGACGGATCTGCGTGTCATCCTGAATGGCGCTAGTCTGTTTGATCTGAACCATAACCGGATTGTTGGAGATATCCGTCACTGGCCCGAAGGGCTGGACGTATCTGACCGGACGCGTCGGCTCACCGTCGCTCCTCCAGGGGATACACCGTACGAAATGCGTTACCTGGCGATCGAAGTGCCCGGTCCGGATGGTGCCAGCGGAGACCGTATCCTCGTCCTGGCACGTTCGATGCATATGGCAGATGAGTTGCGTTATATCATCAAGCGTGCCGCTCTGATTTCGGTTATTCCGATGGTGCTGTTTGCTCTACTGGCCGGCTTGTTTCTCAGTCATCGGGCATTGGGGCGCGTCAAGGAGATGCGGCAGGCGATCGAGCGCATCATGGCGGGCGATCTGCATGAGCGTCTGCCTGCAGGGCGAGAGTGGGATGATATTGAGCGTCTGGCGGGTGCTGTGAACCGGATGCTGGACCGGCTTGAGCATCTTCTGGATGAAATTCGTGACGTAGGGAATGATATCGCCCACGACCTGCGGACACCTCTGGCGCGTGTTCGTGCACGCCTTGAGCGGGCGTTGTCCTCCCAGGATGACCCAGAGCATCTCAAGTCGATTATCCTTCGCGCCACGCAGGATCTGGATCAGTGCTTTTCCGTTATCACGGCGTTGCTGCGAATTGGTGAAATCGAGAACGGACGTCGTCGTGCCGGATTCACGAGCATGGATCTGTCTGAACTGATTGCAGGAATCGCAGACCTGTATGAACCGATTGCCGAGACGCAGGGTCTGGCCCTCACGGTCAGTGGCATCGATAGCCCGATTCCACTGTATGGTGATACGGATCTGCTGAACGAGGTTCTCGCCAATCTGGTGGATAACGCGATCAAGTTTACGCCACCCGGTGGCGAAGTCGGTCTGATCGCCGGGCGGGATGAAGCCGGGTGTGCGTGGCTCAAGGTCTATGACACGGGTATCGGTATTGCGGAGGACGAGCGTGGGGCGGTTCTGGGGCGTTTTTACCGGTCAGACAAAAGTCGTCACATTCCCGGAAGTGGTCTTGGCCTGAGTCTGGTTTCCGCCATCGTGGATTTGCATGGGGCTTCCCTAAAAATCAGTGCCTATCGGCCGAACAGGGAGATGGTGGGATCAGTATTCACCATTCATTTTTCAGGCCGAAGCGGCTCGGATCATCCCATCAATATTACATGACATTTCTATTTCAGGGCTGAATCCGGGCGTTCTTAAACTCAATTTTGCTTGTCGCACCACATATGTCCGGTATGACTTGTCTCAATTTGAAGGGGACGCCCGTTGAGACTGACCAAGACTGACGCAGCCGTGCAACTCCTGTCATTCAGGAACAGGAGCACAGCAGGCGCATGAATGCCATCGTCGTAACTGC
Source organism: Gluconobacter frateurii (assembly GCF_002723955.1). Taxonomy (GTDB): domain Bacteria; phylum Pseudomonadota; class Alphaproteobacteria; order Acetobacterales; family Acetobacteraceae; genus Gluconobacter; species Gluconobacter frateurii. The sequence continues at coordinate 172,288 of NZ_BEWN01000005.1, read as the reverse complement.
CCTCAAGAGGCCTTATACGTTCGTAGTTCTGTCGATCATGATCCTGATTTTCGGGGTCAAGGCGATTGTTTCGACTCCGACGGACGTCTTTCCTTCCATCAAGATTCCGATTGTTGCGATTGTCTGGTCCTATACCGGGCTTATGCCTGAAGATATGTCCGGTCGTATCGTTTATTATTACGAGCGATCCCTGACGGCTACGGTCAGTAATATCGAACATATTGAAAGTTCGTCTTATTACGGACGCGGTATCGTCAAGGTCTTCTTCCAGCCAGGAACAAATACTGCTGTTGCCCAGACACAGATCACTTCTGTGTCCCAGACGGTCATCAAGCAGTTGCCTACTGGTGCGACCCCTCCACTCATTATTGCCCTGGATGCCTCGTCAGTCCCGGTTCTGACACTTCAGGTGAATAATTCGACCATGTCCGGGTCGGAAATTTACAACATGGCGTCCAACCTGATCCGGCCTGCGCTGGTGCCGGTTGCCGGTGCGGCCATTCCAAATCCGTATGGTGGCCTTGCGCCGGACATCATGGTGGATATTGATCCTATCAAACTTCTTGCGCATCGCCTTTCACCAGAGGATGTAGCGAACGCCCTGAACCGGCAGAACATCGTCCTGCCAGCCGGTGACCAGAAAGTCGGGTCGATTGACTGGATGGTGAAAACCAACTCCACACCGCTCGATCTGTCCGTCTTTAACAAGATGCCAATCAAGCAGGTTGGTAACTCGGTTATCTACCTGCGTGATGTTGCCTGGGTGCACAGGGGCGGTCCGCCTCAGATCAACGCGGTTCTCGTAAAAGGCCAGCAGGCCGTTCTCATTGTCATCCTCAAAAGCGGCGATGCGTCCACGCTGTCCGTTGTGGCGGGTGTGAAAGCTCTGCTTCCTCAGATCAAGGCTACCCTTCCAGCAGGAACGACCCTGAACGTACTGACGGACGCGTCAGGCTTCGTGAAGGAATCCGTGTTTGACGTGGTTCGTGAAATGATCACGGCTGCGATCCTGACCAGTCTGACCGTATTGCTCTTCCTCGGGTCGTGGCGTTCGACGATCATTGTGGCGACATCCATTCCGCTTGCGATGCTGTCATCCATGATCGGTCTCAGCATCGCCGGGCAGTCGATTAATGTCATGACACTGGGTGGCCTGGCGCTGGCGGTTGGTATCCTCGTGGATGACGCAACGGTCATGATCGAGAATATCGATGCCCACCTTGAAATGGGCAAAGAGCTGGAGACGGCCATCATCGATGCGTCCAACCAGATCGTTGTTCCGACCTTCGTTTCGACGACCTGTATCTGTATCGTCTGGCTGCCGCTGTTCGAACTGACAGGTGTTTCGGGCTGGCTGTTCATGCCGATGGCTGAAGCCATCATCTTCGCAATGATTGCTTCGTTCATCCTGTCCCGGACATTGGTGCCGACGATGGCCAACTGGCTGCTGCCTGCTCAGGTCAAGATGCATCGTGATCCAGAATGGCATCATCGCAAGCCCGGTATTTTCGGACGCTTCCAGCGGGGTTTCGAAAGCCGGTTCACCAGCTTCCGTGAGCATTACAAGGGCATTCTATCTGGACTGATCGCTATCCGTGGCCGGTTCGTAACCATGTTCCTGCTTGCAGCTGTGGCCTCCATGGCGCTGCTGTTGTTCGTCGGGCAGGACTTCTTCCCGGAGATCAAGTCCGGAACGATCCAGATGCACATGCGCGCGCCAGTGGGTACGCGTATTGAGGAGACCGGGAAGATCGCGGGACTGGCGGAAAAGCGTCTGCGCACCATCCTGCCGGGTAAGGTGGAGAATGTTGTCAATAACTGTGGTCTCCCGTTCAGTCAGCTGAATCAGGCAATGGTGCCCTCTCCGACGACGGGTGCGCAGGACTGTGACATTACGATCCAGCTGAAGGACGATGAAAGCCCGATTCCTGAATATCGTCAGAAGATTCGTAAGGGACTGACCGAGGCTTTCCCGGGAACGATCTTTACGTTCCAGCCAGGCGACATGACGGCGAAGATTCTGAATTTCGGCTTGCCATCGCCGATCGACGTGCAGATTTCCGGTCGGGATCTTCAGGCGAACTTCGACTTCGCAGCCCGTCTTGCCAAGAAGCTCCGTCATATTCCGGGTGTTGCCGATGTATCGGTGCAGCAGCCGATGACGCAGCCGACCTTGATGGTCAACAACCGCCGAAGCTTTGCTCTTGGAACGGGTATCACCCAGCAGGACGTCGCGTTGAACTCTCTCGTGACGCTGTCAGGTAGCGCCCAGGTTGGCCAGACCTACTACCTGAATGCACAGGGGACATCACAGCTCATCGATGTGCAGACGCCTGCGAACTACCTTCAGACGATGAATGATCTTGAAATCGTTCCCGTCGACAAGGGGGATGGCAACCCGACGAACCAGACGCCTCAGCTCTTGGGAGCTCTGACCGAATTGAAGCAGACGGGTACGCCTGCCGAAGTGTCGCATTATAACATCATGCCCGTGTTCGACATTTACGCTGCTCCGGAAGGTACGGATCTGGGTACGCTTTCCCGGGCCGTGAACCGAATTGTCGATAGCGAACGCAAGAATCTGCCTCACGGTTCTACCCTCGCAGTGCGCGGGCAGGCCGTGACGATGAATGATGCATATGTGCAGCTTATCGGCGGCCTCGCGCTCTCTATCGCTCTAGTCTACCTGATTATTGTGGTGAACTTTCAGTCCTGGCTTGATCCGTTCGTTATCATTACGGCGCTCCCGGGCGCACTGGGCGGCATTTCCTGGAGCCTGTTCCTGACGCATACCGCGTTGTCTGTGCCGGCCCTGACGGGTGCCATCATGTGTATGGGTACCGCGACGGCGAATGCCATTCTTGTGGTGTCCTTCGCCCGTGAGCGGCTGGATCATCATGGAGACGTTCTTCTGGCCTCTCTCGAAGCCGGCTACGAGCGTATCCGTCCTGTTCTCATGACGGCACTTGCCATGATGATCGGTATGATCCCGATGTCGATTAGCAATTCTTCCAACGCTCCTCTGGGCAAGGCCGTGATTGGCGGCCTGCTGGTCGCAACGATCGCCACGTTGCTGTTCGTGCCCTGTGTTTTTGCCCTGATCCATTACAAGCGGCCTGCTGGGCCTGAAGGAGACCGCGCGTGAACCACTCTTCTGAACAGGGGCAAATGATGTCTCACGGGCAAGAACCGAAGGGTGGAAGCGCTATGCGTAACAGGCTGATCCTGCTGGGTGTCGTTCTGGTTGCCATTATTCTGGCGGCTTGGGGAATTATCGAGCGTGGCGTGCATTACCATTCTCTGTCCGGCGTCACGGAGGATGCTGCCATTCCTCCGGTAACACTGATTTCGCCGCAGGATGGGCCTAAAACACGTCAGGTCGATCTACCGGCGAATCTTGCCGCCTGGTACGAAGCGCCCATTTACGCGCAGGTCTCTGGCTATGTGAAAATGTGGTACAAGGACTACGGCGCGCATGTGAAACGCGGAGATGTTCTCGCCGAAATCAGCACCCCTAGCATCGATGCCCAGTTCGAGGCTGCCAAAGCGCATTACAACGTCATCCTCGCCCGGTATAACCTTGCTGTCATCACAACGAAGCGCTGGACAGCGCTGAAGGGAACGCAGGCTGTTTCGCGTCAGGAAGTGGACGTGCAGGCTGCGAACGCTGCGGCGCAGAAAGCTGAGCTTGAAGCGGCCGAACATGAAGTCGAGCGTTTTCAGGCTCTGGAAGACTTCAAGAAGATTGTTGCGCCGTTTGATGGGATCGTGACGTCCCGTCTGGTGAACGTCGGTGACTACGTGAATGCGGGGGGCGGCAACGTGAATTCACGGGGGTCGGCGTCTGAGCTGTTCTCGGTGGCAGATGTGCATCGTATGCGCGTTTTTGTCTCTGTTCCGCAGGACTTTGCGAGCGTGATTTCACCAAAGATCACGGCTGACTTGTCGGTCCCGCAGTATCCGGGTCGTCTTTTCCGGGCGACATTCCTTGCGACGGCGAATGCATTCAACGCCGCAACCCGTACGGTGACGACTGAATTAACGATCGGCAATGAGGATAATCTTCTTTGGCCGAATTCCTATGCTACCGCGCATATTTCTGCACCGGGTAATCCTGACATCCTGATTCTTCCCGAAGGTGCGATCATTTTCCGTGCCCAGGGCATGCAGGTCGCTAAGGTCATTAACGGGCATGTGCATCTGGTAAATGTGACGGTTGGGATCAATTTTGGCACGACGGTTCAGATCCTGAGTGGTGTGACGAAGAATGACCAGCTTATTGCCAACCCGACTGCTGATCTGCTGGAAGGGGATGAGGTCCGCGTCGTGCCGACGACACCGGGTTACAATGTTCCGACTAAGGCCCAGCAGGAAGAGGATCAGAAATCAGTGCGTGCGCATGATGCCAATCCGGATGAGGCTGGATCCCGTTGATGAGACTGACCGATCTGAAGGGCGGGTATTTTTCGCGTCCGCGCCGCCATGTCGCGACCGCGCTGGCAGGTGTTCTGTCCATAGGGTTGGCGTCCTGCAATCTGGCGCCTGAGTACCATCCTCAGAAATTCCTTTATCCTGAAGGGTGGGAAGGCAAGGGAGTGATGGGCAATGCTCATCCTGCGGACGATACGCTTCGCAGCGATTGGTGGACGATGTTCCATGACCCCATCCTGAACGAGATGGAAACCAAGATGCTGCAGGTCAATCCAGACCTGCAGGCTGCGGCGGAGGCATTCACGCAGGCGCGTGATGTTGCGAGAGAGGCCGAAAGCAAGCTGTATCCGCAGCTCACGGGTTCCGCTCACATGAGCGACAACAAGGGCTCTATCGGGCGGTTGTATAATAACCCGCGAACAAGCTCTTCTCTCGTTTATGAATCCAATCAGGCCTATAGCGGCGCTGCCACATGGGAACCGGATTTCTGGGATTCCATTCGCAATTCAACCCGAATGGAAAAAAATCTCGCGCAGGCGACGGCCGCTGAATACGCTTCCGCAAAGCTGAGCCTCGAAGCGGAACTGGCAAGCGATTATATCGCACTGCGCGGTCTGGATGCCCAGAATGCTGTCTATGAAGATTCGATTCATTATTTCCGGGCAGCCGTAGAAATTACCGAACTGCGACAGGCGGGGGCGATTGGTGCGGGTCTCGATGTGTCCCGTTCCGAAAACCAGCTCTATTCAGCCATGGCCGCCCAGAGCAATCTGGTGGCTGAGCGCCGCGTTATGGAAAATGCGATTGCGGTGTTGCTGAATACGGCACCCGCAGGTTTTCACATCGCACCTGTACGCGATGTGAAAATGCATTTCGGGGCCGTGAAGGTAAATCCCGGCATACCGTCTTCTCTGCTGGAGCGTCGTCCGGATATTGCTGCCGCCGAACGTAGAATGGCTGCTGCCTCTCGGGCGATTGGTGTGTCCCGTGCGGCTTTCTATCCTCATATCACTCTAAGTGCCGAGGGCGGCTTTGAGGATGGTGGCTTTGACTTGGCGAGCATCTCACGCGCCTTCTGGAAGATCGCTGTGCAAGCAGTCGAGCCTGCTTTTACAGGTGGTCTGCGAAGGGCAGCTCTTCAGCGCTCCTGGTCTCAGTATCGGGAAACCGTGGATGATTATCGCGGGATTGTTCTGTCTGCCTTTCAGGACGTGGAGAACGGTCTGACGCAGAGCGGGCAGTACAAGATTGCTCAGGATCAGCAGCAGCGCGCTGTGGAAGCCGCTCTCCGCACACAGAGTATGACGATGGCTCTCTATACGGGTGGTCTTTCAAACTACCTCGATGCTCTTGTCGCGCAGCAGGATGCCCTCCAAGCGCGTCTCGCGCTCGTGCAGACACAGACCTCCCAGATCCAGGCCACGGTCCGTCTTGTCAGAGCACTCGGCGGTGGTTGGGATGCCAGCGAATTGCCTGGTGTGAAGCAGATCGATCCGTTTGGTGCTTTCCAGTATGAGGGTCTTCATAAGCCGCAGCCTGTCGCAGGTATCGATAACCATGCGTCTGCACTCGACAATGATCTGCGCGGCGACCATGCGGATAAAAGCTTGACGCACTAGGTGAAAGCGGTCTAGGGGACCGCCTCACTTCGAACGCGGGAGGAGCCGGGTCAGCCGACTCCGTTAAACCGCGGTTCGGGAAAGAAACAAAAGGGAGTCCCGGATATGGCCAAAAAAGTTGTTGGCTACATCAAGCTTCAGATTCCGGCTGGTAAGGCCAACCCGTCTCCGCCGGTAGGTCCGGCACTGGGTCAGCGCGGTCTGAACATCATGCAGTTCTGCAAAGAGTTCAACGCCAAGACGCAGCAGCTTGAGCCAGGCATGCCGATCCCGGTCGTCATCACCGCTTATGCAGATCGTACGTTCTCCTTCATCACGAAGACCCCGCCGAACACGTACTTCCTCATGAAGGCAGCCAAGATTTCCAAGGGCAGCCAGACTGTTGGCAAGGCGGCTGCTGTTGGTTCCGTAACGACGGCTCAGCTTCGCGAAATCGCTGAGACGAAGTTCAAGGACATGAACGCCAACGACATCGACGGTGCCGTGCGCATGCTCGCAGGTTCCGCCAAGTCGATGGGCCTGAACGTGGTGGAGGGCTGATACCATGGCAAAGAACAAGCGTCTGAACGCCGCACAGGCAACTGTCGAGCGTAACAAGCCGTATGCACTTTCCGAGGCTGTGGCTCTGGTAAAGAGCAACGCCAAGGCAAAGTTCGACGAGACGATCGAAATTTCCCTGAACCTCGGCATTGACCCGCGTCACGCTGACCAGATGGTTCGTGGTCTGATCTCCCTGCCGAACGGCACGGGCAAGACCCTTCGCGTTGGCGTGTTCGCACGTGGTGCCAAGGCTGAAGAAGCTTTGGCTGCTGGTGCAGAAGTTGTCGGTGCAGAAGATCTGGCTGAAAAGATCCAGGCTGGCGAAATCAATTTCGACCGCTGCATTGCAACGCCTGACATGATGGCTCTGGTTGGTCGTCTTGGTAAGATCCTTGGTCCACGTGGTCTGATGCCAAACCCGCGTCTGGGTACGGTGACCATGGACGTTAAGGGTGCCATTACGGCAGCCAAGTCCGGCCAGGTTGAATATCGCGCTGAAAAGGCTGGTATCGTTCATGCTGGCGTTGGCAAGGCTTCCTTTGATGAAGCCAAGTTGATTGAGAACATCAATGCTCTCGTTGACGCCGTGCAGAAGGCTCGTCCGTCTGGCGCCAAGGGTACCTACATGAAGAAGGCTGCACTGTCTTCTACGATGGGTCCGGGCGTCCGTGTTGACGTATCCAGCTTCGAGGCTTGATTGAAGCGGGGGCTTTCTATAGAAGGCCCCCAACAAGGAATGACACTACGCTTCGGCGTGGTGGCGTAGGGGTGGTCTGCTTGCAGATTGCTTCCAAACCTGTCCAAGACCGCACGTAACATCTTTGATGTTTTAAATGCTTCTCTTGAAGCGGCGAGCGTCAGGCGGGGCGCCAGTGTTTTAGTGGTTCTGCCACGATGCGCTGGGTTCGCTCACTTCTGTGGACAGGCGAGCGGGATATTTCCATATGTGGGGATATCTCATGGGTAACTTGGTTCGGATTGTTCCGGACTGACGAGGAGACAGGTTTTGGACCGTACGGAAAAGCGGGCCTTTGTCGAGTTCCTCGCCGATGTGTTCAACAGCACGTCCATGGTTGTCGTCACCCAGAACAAGGGTCTGACGGTTGCTGATGTGACGGAGCTGCGTCGACGCATTCGTGCGGCAGGTGCGACATACAAGGTTGCGAAGAACCGGCTGGCCAGCCGCGCTCTGGATGGGACCCAATTCGACGGCATTGCGCCGCTGCTCAAGGGGCCAACGGCCCTAGCCTGGTCTGAGGACCCGGTCGCAGTTGCAAAGGTGATCGTCGAGTTCGCCAAGACGAATGACAAGCTTGTAGTGCTCGGTGGCTCCCTTGGTTCCCAGACGCTTGGCGTCGATGGAATCAAGACACTTGCCGAGCTGCCGTCTCTGGACGAACTGCGTGCAAAGCTGGTGGGTATGATTCAGACCCCGGCTACGCGTATCGCAGGTGTTGTTCAGGCTCCGGCAGGCCAGCTTGCTCGCGTCTTCGGCGCCTATGCCAAGACCGGCGAAGCCGCTTAAGAGTAAGGTCAACGCTGCGGCGTAGGCTTGAACCCATTCAAACAGTGCATCACTTAGGATAAGACCATGGCCGATCTGGCAAAGATTGTTGAAGAGCTGTCCGCTCTTACCGTTCTCGAAGCTGCTGAACTTTCCAAGCTTCTCGAAGAGAAGTGGGGCGTTTCCGCTGCTGCTCCAGTAGCAGTTGCTGCTGCTGGTCCGGCTGCTGGTGCAGCTCCGGCTGAAGAGCAGACCGAATTCACCGTTGTTCTGGCCGCTGCTGGCGACAAGAAGATCAACGTGATCAAGGAAATCCGTGGCATCACGGGTCTGGGTCTGAAGGAAGCCAAGGACCTGGTCGAAGGCGCACCGAAGACCGTTAAGGAAGGCGTGTCCAAGGACGAAGCCGAAAAGATCAAGAAGACCCTGGAAGACAACGGCGCCAAGGTCGAAATCAAGTAATCAACTTGATCGGGTCGTCTCTTTTTTAAGGGGCGGCCTCTGCGAGAGCAGACGGATAGGGCGGGGATCGCATGCGGTTCCCGCCCGATTTGCCGTTGGTGGAAATAAGAGTATAATACGCGGCTCGCTACGTATTGAAATTACTGAAAGCCGGTCGTTCCGGTCGTCCGTGTCGCGTCAGGCGGTTGTCTGTCAGCGAAGTCCCGGGCGACTCGAAGGTCTGGTGCAGAGGGCAAGATAGATGAACGCGATCACCAAATCGTTCACGGGACGCAAGAGGATCCGCAAAAGCTTCGGGCGCATTCCCGAAATTGCGCCGATGCCCAATCTGATCGATGTGCAGCGCGCTTCCTACGAAGCGTTCCTGCAGATGAATGTGAGTCCTGACGCACGTCAGAACTCCGGTCTGCAGGAAGTATTCCGTTCGGTTTTCCCAATTAATGACTTTGCTGGTCGCGGTCGTCTGGACTTCGTGTCTTACGAGTTCGAAGAGCCAAAGTATGACGTCGAAGAATGCATTCAGCGTGGTCTGACATACGCAGCCCCGCTAAAAGTCATCCTTCGTCTGACAACGTGGGACATTGATGAAGATACGGGTTCGCGCTCCATTCATGATCTGAAGGAACAGCCGGTCTACATGGGCGACATGCCGCTCATGACAGACAATGGTACCTTCATTATCAACGGTACCGAGCGCGTCATCGTTTCTCAGATGCATCGTAGCCCAGGTGTCTTCTTCGATCACGATAAGGGCAAGACGCATTCTTCGGGTAAGTATCTCTTTGCTGCCCGTGTGATTCCATATCGTGGTTCATGGCTCGATTTCGAATTCGACGCCAAGGACCTGATCTACGTTCGTATTGATCGCAAGCGCAAGCTTCCTGTCACGACGCTTCTGTACGCACTTGAAGGCGCAAACTACATCGCGCAGCGTGACCGGAAGATTGCAGAAGGCGGGGATGTCGAAGGTCTCGACATTCGCGGTATGGATCAGGATGAGATCCTGTCCTACTTCTATGACATGGTTCCGTTCACCCGGATGGGTGATGGCTGGGCACGTCCTTTCGAGCCAGAAGCATTCCGTGGTCAGAAGCTGCTAAGCCCGCTGGTTGATGCCGACACGGGCGAAGTGGTTGCTGAGGCAGACGCCAAGCTGACCGCTCGTATGGTCCGCAAAATTGCCGAAAAGACCCGTGTGGTTCAAGTCGGTCGTCTGGATGTTCTCGGTCGCTATCTTGCCTATGATCTCGTCAATGAGCATACGGGTGAGATCTATGGTGAAGCTGGTGAGGAGCTGACGGAAGATCGTCTTGTTGCTCTTGAAGAGCTTGGCATCACGGAACTTCCAACGCTTTCGGTTGACGGTTCGCATGGTCCGTGGATCCGCAACACGCTCTCCGTTGACAAGAACACCAGCCGCGATGAAGCGCTGATCGATATCTATCGCATCATGCGCCCGGGTGAGCCGCCGACCAAGGAAACCGCTGAAGCGATGTTCCGTGGTCTCTTCTTTGATCAGGATCGATATGATCTGTCGTCCGTTGGTCGTGTGAAGATGAACATGCGTCTCGATGTGGATGCGCCGGATACCCTTCGCGTTCTTCGCAAAGAAGATATCCTGCGCACCATCAAGATCATGTGCGACCTGAAGGATGGCCGCGGTCAGATTGACGACATCGATAACCTAGGTAACCGCCGCGTTCGCTCTGTCGGCGAATTGATGGAAAACCAGTATCGCGTGGGTCTGCTCCGTATGGAACGTGCCATTCGTGAACGTATGGGATCCGTCGACATTGACACGGTCATGCCGCATGATCTGATCAATGCAAAGCCGGCTGCTGCTGCTGTTCGTGAGTTCTTCGGTTCTTCACAGCTTAGCCAGTTCATGGATCAGACAAACCCGCTTTCCGAAGTGACGCATAAGCGTCGTCTTTCGGCGCTCGGTCCGGGCGGCTTGACCCGTGAGCGTGCAGGCTTCGAAGTCCGTGACGTTCATCCGACGCATTATGGCCGTATTTGCCCGATCGAGACGCCTGAAGGTCCGAACATCGGTCTGATCAACTCGCTCTCGACCTATGCCAAGGTCAACAAGTACGGCTTCATCGAAACGCCGTATCGTCTGGTTAAGGACGGCATTCTTCAGGATGGCTGGAAATATCTTTCTGCCATGGAAGAAGAGAAGCTTGTCGTTGCGCAGGCTGATGCCAAGCAGAGCGCAGATGGCCATCTGACGGACGAGCTGGTTTCCGTTCGTAAGTCTGGCGATTTCCGTGTTGTGCCGCCTGAGCAGGTTACGGCTTGCGACGTGTCACCGAAGCAGCTTGTTTCGGTTGCTGCAGCTCTCATTCCGTTCCTTGAGAACGATGACGCCAACCGTGCGCTCATGGGCGCAAACATGCAGCGTCAGGCTGTTCCGCTGGTGAAGGCAGATGCCCCGCTGGTTGGAACAGGTATGGAAGCAGCTGTTGCACGTGACTCCGGTGCGACGATCGTTGCCAAGCGTCGTGGTATCATTGACCAGATCGATGGTGCACGTATCGTTGTCCGCGCGACTGACGATGCAGGTTCGACGCAGGGTGTCGATATCTATCGTCTGCGCAAGTACATGCGTTCAAACCAGTCCACCTGCATCAATCAGCGTCCGCTGGTGAAGGTTGGTGACACGGTTCATGCTGGCGACATCATTGCTGACGGTCCGTCCACCGAGCTTGGTGAACTGGCTCTGGGTCGTAACGTACTTGTCGCGTTTATGCCTTGGAACGGTTACAACTTTGAGGACTCCATCCTCATCTCTGAGCGTATCGCGCGCGATGACGTCTTCACTTCGATCCACATCGAAGAATTTGAAGTCATGGCTCGTGACACGAAGCTGGGTCAGGAAGAGATCACTCGCGACATTCCTAATGTCGGTGAAGAAGCTCTTCGTAACCTCGACGAGGCAGGCATTGTCTATGTCGGCGCCGAGGTGAATCCGGGTGATATTCTCGTCGGTAAGGTAACGCCGAAGGGTGAAAGCCCGATGACGCCGGAAGAGAAGCTCCTCCGCGCCATCTTCGGTGAGAAGGCTTCCGATGTTCGTGATACGTCTCTGAAGCTGCCGCCTGGCACGACCGGTACGATCGTCGATGTTCGCGTCTTCTCACGTCGTGGTGTCGACAAAGACGAGCGTGCAATGGCAATCGAGCGCGCCGAAATCGAACGTCTGACGAAGGACCGAGATGACGAGCGTTCCATTCAGGAGCGTAGCTTCCACAACCGTCTGCGTGAGCGTCTGGTTGGCCAGGTTGCTGGTGCCGGGTTCAAGGGTATCCGTTCTGGTACGCCGATCACGGTTGAAGTTCTGGATGAGCATCCTCGTGCGGCATGGCGCAACATCTCGGTCTCCTCTGATGAGGTGACTGCTGAACTCGAAACACTGCGTTCCGAGTTTGATGAAGCTGTCCGTCGCATCAATGCGCGTTTTGACAACAAGGTTGAAAAGCTGCAGCGCGGGGATGAACTGCCGCCTGGCGTGATGAAGATGGTCAAGGTCTTTGTTGCCGTGAAGCGTAAGCTTCAGCCGGGTGACAAGATGGCTGGTCGTCACGGCAACAAGGGTGTCGTTTCCCGTGTTGTGCCTGTCGAAGACATGCCGTTCCTTGAGAATGGTCAGGCTGTTGATATCGTTCTGAACCCGCTGGGTGTGCCGTCGCGCATGAACATAGGTCAGATCCTTGAAACCCATCTGGGTTGGGCTTGTGCCAATATCGGTGCAAGCATCGGCGAGATGGTTGACGAGTATCAGCGGACTGGTGAGCGAAAGCAGGAACTGCTTGATCGTCTGCGGGACGTTTACGGGGACGAAATCTTCGAAACCGACGTTGCTACTCTGCCGAACGAGCAACTCATCGAGTTGGCCAACAACCTTCGCAAGGGTCTTCCGATTGCTACCCCGGTGTTCGATGGTGCTTCCATCCCGGACATCGAAGGCATGCTGGAAAAGGCTGGTGTGAACAAGTCGGGTCAGTCTCAGCTGATCGATGGTCGTACGGGCGAGACATTTGAGCGCCAGACCACGGTTGGTTACATTTACATGCTGAAGCTGCATCACCTTGTCGATGACAAGATCCATGCACGTTCGATCGGTCCGTACTCCCTCGTCACGCAGCAGCCGCTGGGTGGTAAGGCGCAGTTCGGTGGTCAGCGCTTTGGTGAAATGGAAGTCTGGGCGCTGGAAGCATATGGTGCGGCTTATACGCTGCAGGAAATGCTGACGGTGAAGTCGGATGACGTTTCCGGCCGTACCAAGGTCTATGAGGCTATCGTGCGCGAGCAGGATGACTTCGAAGCAGGCATTCCGGAGAGCTTCAACGTTCTGATCAAGGAACTGAAGTCTCTCGGCCTGAATGTCGAACTCGAGCAGGGCGAGATTTAATTGTCTCGCTCCCCTCTCGCTTCACGGTTCAATTTTGAAGTGCCCGCGGGACGCCGCGGTGCACATTGGGGTTTCGGCGCATGAACGAACTCATGAAAATCCTGGGTCAGGCTGGTCAGTCAGTCAGCTTTGACCAGATCAAGATCCAGCTTGCTTCCAGTGAGCAGATCCGCTCCTGGTCCTACGGCGAAATCAAGAAGCCGGAGACCATCAACTACCGTACGTTCAAGCCAGAGCGTGACGGGCTTTTCTGCGCCCGCATTTTTGGTCCTATCAAGGACTATGAATGCCTTTGCGGCAAATACAAGCGGATGAAGTTCCGCGGCATTGTCTGTGAAAAGTGCGGCGTTGAAGTCACGCTTGCCAAGGTGCGCCGTGAGCGCATGGGGCATATCGAACTTGCTTCCCCGGTTGCGCACATCTGGTTCCTGAAGTCGCTGCCGAGCCGCATCGCCACGATGCTGGACCTGCCGCTCAAAGACGTTGAGCCTGTTCTGTATTTCGAGAAGTTCCTCATTCTCGATAAGGGCGTCTGTGATTCCGATCAGATCGACTCCTATAAGAATGGCAAGAAGCGCGACCAGTATCTTCTCGATGAAATCCGTTGCGAAGATCTGCTCGACGAATATCCGGATGCGGGCATTGACGTTGGGATCGGTGCCGAGGCGATCAAGCGGGCGCTGTCCAGCTACGACTGGGGCATTCCTAATGCGCAGGAACGCGAGCTGAGCCTTGCTGCTAAGGCAAAGGGGCTGCCGGATCCGTTTGACTATGACGCTGAAGTCATGGAAGGCGATTCCGAAAAGACGATGATGCGCAAGAAGCTGCGCAAGGCAACGTCTGAAGCTGCTCGTAAGAAGCTGGTCAAGCGTCTGAAGCTCGTTGAGGCATTCGTTGAGAGTGGCTCACGTCCGGACTGGATGATCATGGACATCATTCCGGTAATTCCGCCGGAACTCCGTCCGCTGGTCCCGCTGGATGGTGGTCGTTTTGCAACGTCTGATCTGAATGATCTGTATCGCCGCGTCATTAACCGTAATAACCGTCTGAAGCGCCTGATCGAGCTTCGTGCGCCGGATATTATTGTCCGTAACGAAAAGCGCATGCTTCAGGAAGCTGTTGACGCGTTGTTCGACAACGGCCGTCGTGGGCGTGCGATTACGGGTGCCAACAAGCGTCCGCTGAAGTCTCTGTCTGATATGCTGAAGGGCAAGCAGGGCCGTTTCCGTCAGAACCTTCTTGGTAAGCGCGTCGACTATTCTGGCCGTTCGGTCATCGTGGTTGGTCCGGAACTGAAGCTGCATCAGTGCGGTCTTCCCAAGAAGATGGCGCTCGAACTCTTCAAGCCGTTCATCTACTCCAAGCTGGAAAAGTACGGTCACGCCACCACCATTAAGGCTGCAAAGCGCATGGTGGAGAAAGAGCGTCCGGAAGTCTGGGATATCCTCGAAGAGGTTATCCGCGAACATCCAGTGATGCTGAACCGTGCCCCCACGCTTCATCGTCTTGGCATTCAGGCGTTCGAGCCGACCCTGATTGAAGGTAAAGCTATCCAGCTTCACCCGCTGGTCTGCACCGCCTTCAATGCCGACTTTGACGGCGATCAGATGGCCGTGCACGTTCCGCTGTCGCTCGAAGCGCAGCTCGAAGCGCGCGTGCTGATGATGTCCACGAACAACATTCTCAGCCCTGCAAACGGTAAGCCGATTATCGTGCCGTCTCAGGATATCGTTCTGGGTCTCTATTATCTGAGCCTTGAAGTTCCTGAGTATCGTGAGACACCGGACGAGGCCGTCATCGAAGGTGGTAAGGTCATCAAGGCTGCCCCACCTGCGTATTCCGATGTTGCTGAAATCGAGAGCGCAATGCTTTCGGGTTCTCTGCAGCTTCACGACAAGATCCGTCTGCGTCTTCCGACCGTTGATGAAAACGGTAACCCGATCCGCCAGACGATTTTGACGACGCCGGGACGTGCCCTTATTGCGCAGATCCTGCCGAAGCACCCTGCGATTCCATTCAGCCTGATCAACAAGCAGTTGACGAAGAAGAACGTGTCCGATGTCATCGATACGGTCTATCGTCACTGTGGTCAGAAGGAAGCAGTAATCTTCTGTGACCGTCTCATGGGCCTTGGTTTCAAGCACGCTGCCCGTGCTGGCATTTCCTTCGGCAAGGATGACATGATCATCCCGGCAGAGAAGGCTACGCTGGTTGGCAAGACGTCGGAAGAGGTCAAGGAGTTCGAGCAGCAGTATCAGGACGGTCTGATTACGGCTGGCGAGCGTTACAACAAGGTGGTTGATGCTTGGTCCCGTTGCACGGACGAAGTGCAGGCCGCCATGCTGAAGGAAATCTCCAAGCAGGTCATCGGCAAGCCGACGAACTCTGTGTGGATGATGAGCCACTCGGGTGCTCGTGGGTCGCCGGCCCAGATGAAGCAGCTTGCGGGTATGCGCGGTCTGATGGTGAAGCCTTCTGGCGAGATCATCGAGCAGCCGATTATCGCAAACTTCAAAGAAGGTCTGTCGGTTCTCGATTACTTCACGTCCAGTCACGGTGCCCGTAAGGGTCTTGCTGATACGGCTCTGAAGACCGCGAACTCTGGATACCTGACACGTCGTCTTGTTGACGTTGCGCAGGATTGCATCATCGTTGAGCCTGATTGCGGTACAGAGCGCGGTCTGACGGTTCGTGCGGTGATGGACAGCGGTGAAGTCGTTGCCTCTCTTTCCGAGCGTATCCTGGGCCGTACAACGTCCAAGGATGTGCTGCATCCGGTGACGCACGAAGTCCTTCTGCCTCGCAACACGCTGATCGAAGAGCCGGAAGCCGAGCTCATCGAGAAGGCTGGTGTCGAGAGCATGGAAATCCGTTCGGTTCTCACATGTGACAGCCGCGTCGGAATTTGTGCACACTGCTATGGTCGTGACCTGGCCCGCGGTACGCCTGTGAACATTGGTGAAGCTGTCGGCGTGATCGCTGCTCAGTCCATCGGTGAGCCAGGTACACAGCTGACAATGCGTACCTTCCATATTGGTGGTGCGGCAACGCGTGGTGCTGAGCAGTCAATGGTCGAGGCGTCCCGTGATGGGCGTGTGACGATCAAGAACCGTAACGTTGTCGAGAACTCTCAGAAGGTTCTGGTTGTGATGTCGCGTAACTGCGAAATCCTTCTGACCGATGAGAACGATGTCGAGCGTGCCCGTTATCGTGTGCCTTATGGTGCACGTCTGATGGTGGGTGAGGGTGAGGCAGTCGCACGTGGCCAGAAGATGGCTGAGTGGGACCCGTACACCCTTCCGATCATTACCGAGCAGGCTGGTACCGTCGAATACCTTGACCTGATCGACAGCATCACGCTTGTCGAACGTATGGATGAGGTCACAGGCCTTAGTTCCAAGGTTGTGGTTGACTACAAGCAGGCTTCCAAGGGTGTGGATCTTCGTCCGCGTCTGCAGCTCAAGGATGCTGCAGGCAATGTGGTCAAGCTCGCCAATGGCAATGACGCCCGCTACTTCCTCTCACCAGACAGTATTCTGTCTATCGAGAATGGTGCGGAAGTTCATGCTGGTGACGTTCTGGCGCGTATTCCGCGTGAAGGTTCCAAGACGCGTGACATTACCGGTGGTCTGCCGCGTGTTGCTGAACTCTTTGAAGCTCGTCGTCCGAAAGATCATGCGATCATTGCTGAAGGCGATGGGCGCATTGAATTCGGCAAGGACTACAAGTCCAAGCGTTGCGTCATTGTGAAAAATGACGAAACCGGCGAAGAGACCCAGTACCTTATCCCGAAGGGCAAGCACGTTTCCGTTCAGGAGGGCGACTTTGTTCAGAAGGGTGATCCGCTGGTCGATGGTCCGCGTGTGCCCCATGACATTCTGAAGGTCATGGGTGTCGAGGCGCTCTCTGACTATCTGGTCAACGAAATTCAGGACGTCTACCGACTGCAGGGCGTGAAGATCAATGACAAGCATATTGAAGTCATTGTTCGTCAGATGCTGCAGAAGGTTGAAATTCTGGAGCCGGGTGATTCGACCTATCTGATCGGCGAAACTGTTGATCGGATTGAATACGAGATCGAGAATCAGCGCCTGCAAGAAAATGGCGATACCCCAGCAGTGGCTATGCCGGTGCTACAGGGTATCACCAAGGCTTCTCTGCAGACGCAGTCCTTCATCTCCGCGGCGTCTTTCCAGGAGACCACACGCGTGCTTACTGACGCCGCTACATCCGGCAAGGTCGACACGCTTAATGGTCTCAAGGAGAACGTGATTGTCGGCCGTCTGATCCCGGCGGGTACGGGTAGCGTCATGAACCGTCTTCGGGGAATTGCTGCCAGCCAGGATCGTCACCGCGTCGGTCGTTCAACGGCCGAAGTGGAAGACGCTGCAGAGTGATGAAAACCTCTCTGTTTTCTTCTGAAGGGAAGGACAGAGAGGGCAAATGTGTCGATTCCGGGAACTCTCTTCTCAGAATCGATGCATTTGTGGCCGAAAGACTTGACTCAACGCGGAACCCTTCGTAGGTTCCGCGCCCTCGGCTACTCCCGCCGGAAGAGGCGAAAATTAAGCCGTCGAAGACAAAGAATCGCATGTGGTGCCGCTAACCCGGTTTCGGGAATGCCAAGGCCGCAGGCTACAAAAGGAGGGAAATGGCTTTAGCTGTTTCCCTTTCCAAATGTGGGATAGGCAGGCGGTTCAGCCGCATGTCGATTTGAATAAAATGTCATGGCAGGAGGCCTGGTGCTTCCTGTCCGGAATAGGACAAGGATTGGGAAGGGCGCATGCCGACCATCAACCAGTTGATCGCGAACGGCCGTGAGCCGGCCGCAAAGCGGAACAAGGTCCCTGCACTACAGGGATGCCCCCAGAAGCGTGGCGTTTGCACGCGCGTGTACACGGTAACGCCAAAGAAGCCGAACTCCGCTCTGCGTAAGGTCGCCAAGGTGCGTCTGACCAACGGGTATGAGGTCGTGAGCTACATTCCGGGTGAAGGTCATAACCTTCAGGAGCACAGTGTTGTGCTAATCCGTGGTGGCCGCGTGAAGGATCTTCCTGGTGTGCGTTATCACATCCTGCGAGGCGTGCTTGACACGCAGGGCATCGCAAAGCGTCGTCAGCGTCGTTCGCTGTATGGCGCGAAGCGTCCGAAGTAAGAGGTATTTGGAATGAGTCGCCGTCACCGCGCTGTAAAGCGTGAGATCCTTCCCGATCCGAAGTTTGGAGACATCGTTATCACGCGTTTCATGAATGCGCTGATGTACGATGGAAAGAAATCCACCGCTGAGGGCATCGTTTACGGTGCACTTGAAGTTCTGCGTAACCGTGGTGGTAGCGCCGCTGATCCAGTGGCCATGTTCCACTCGGCTCTGGACAACGTGAAGCCGGCTGTAGAAGTCCGTTCACGTCGTGTGGGTGGTGCTACCTATCAGGTGCCTGTGGAAGTGCGCGCAGAGCGCCGTCAGGCTCTGGCGATCCGGTGGCTGATCGATGCTTCCCGCAAGCGTGGCGAGAACACGATGCAGGAGCGTCTGTCCAACGAACTGATGGACGCGGTCAACAATCGTGGCTCCGCTGTCAAGAAGCGTGAAGACACGCACCGTATGGCTGAAGCCAACAAGGCATTCAGCCACTATCGCTGGTAAACAGAACCCGCTAAAGGGCTTCCGGCAGTATCTGGGAATCTGGATACTGACTGGAATGAACTTTCAGTCTTACCCCTGTCTCGTGGGAGGCAGGGTTTTGGAGATAGACGATGGCAAAGGCTAAATTCGAGCGGACGAAGCCGCACTGCAACATCGGCACCATTGGTCACGTCGACCACGGCAAGACCTCGCTGACTGCTGCAATCACCAAGACGCTTGCGAAGAGCGGCGGCGCCGAGTTCAAGGCGTACGACATGATCGACGCAGCGCCGGAAGAGCGCGCTCGTGGTATCACCATTTCCACGGCACACGTTGAGTACGAGACGAAGAACCGTCACTACGCTCACGTTGACTGCCCTGGTCATGCTGACTACGTGAAGAACATGATCACGGGTGCCGCTCAGATGGACGGCGCGATCCTGGTTGTGTCTGCTGCTGACGGTCCGATGCCGCAGACCCGTGAGCACATCCTGCTTGCTCGCCAGGTCGGTGTTCCGGCTCTGGTTGTCTTCCTGAACAAGGTTGACCAGGTTGATGATCCGGAGCTTCTGGAGCTCGTGGAAATGGAAGTTCGTGAACTTCTGTCTTCCTACCAGTTCCCGGGCGACGATATCCCCATCGTCAAGGGCTCTGCTCTTGTAACGCTTGAAGACGGCGATGCCACCATTGGTGAAGATCGCGTTCTTGAGCTGATGGAAGCTGTCGACACGTACATCCCGCAGCCGGAGCGTCCGGTTGATCGTCCGTTCCTGATGCCGATCGAAGACGTGTTCTCGATCTCTGGTCGTGGTACGGTTGTCACGGGTCGTGTCGAGCGCGGCGTGCTTAACGTTGGTGATGAAGTTGAAATCGTTGGTCTGAAGGACACAACGAAGACGACCTGCACGGGCGTTGAAATGTTCCGCAAGCTGCTTGATCGCGGTGAAGCTGGTGACAACATCGGTGCACTGGTTCGTGGCACGAAGCGTGAAGACGTTGAGCGTGGCCAGGTTCTTGCAAAGCCGGGTTCCATCACCCCGCACAAAAAGTTCAAGGCTGAGGCATACATCCTCACGAAGGAAGAGGGTGGTCGTCACACGCCGTTCTTCACGAACTATCGTCCGCAGTTCTATTTCCGTACGACCGACGTCACTGGCGTCGTGACGCTGCCAGAAGGCACGGAAATGGTGATGCCGGGTGATAACGTTGCTATGGACGTCGAGCTGATTGCTCCGATTGCCATGGACGAAGGTCTGCGTTTCGCAATTCGCGAAGGCGGCCGCACCGTGGGTGCAGGCGTGGTTTCCTCCATCAGCGCCTAAGTCCTGCGTTTCGCCGTTGATATGGAAGCCCCGGCCAGATTTATTTCTGGCCGGGGTTCCCTTTCAGATGCAATGGCAGTAGGACGAGACCCGAATTTTTGAGTTGGACGAATTAAGACTATGGACAACCAGAACATCCGCATTCGCCTTAAGGCGTACGATCATCGCGTGCTGGACAACAGCACCAAAGAGATCGTAAACACGGCGAAGCGTACGGGTGCGCGGGTTCGGGGTCCGATCCCGCTGCCGACGCATATCGAACGGTTCACGGTGAACCGTTCGCCACACGTGGATAAGAAAAGCCGCGAACAGTTCGAAATTCGGACTCACCGCCGGCTGCTCGACATTGTCGAGCCGACCCCGCAGACCGTGGACGCCCTCATGAAGCTCGACCTCGCCGCTGGCGTTGACGTCGAGATCAAACTCTAAGGTCCAGACGATGCGTACCGGATTGATTGCAAAAAAGCTGGGGATGACCCGGCTGTTTAAGGAAGATGGCACTCATGTGCCTGTGACGGTTCTACATCTTGACGAAGTTCAGGTTGTAGACGCTCGCACGAATGAACGTGATGGCTACACCGCCGTTCAGCTCGGTCTTGGTAATGCTAAGGTGAAGAATGTCACCAAGGCAAATCGTGGCCATTTCGCCCGTACCAAGGTTGAGCCGAAGAAGACCCTCGTAGAGTTCCGCGTTGCGGAAGATGCTCTGCTTGAGGCTGGCACGAAGCTGTCTGCGAACCATTTCGTGGTTGGGCAGAAAGTTGATGTCACGGGTCAGAGTAAGGGTAAGGGCTTTGCGGGTGTTATGAAGCGTCATAACTTCGCTGGTCTCGAAGCCTCCCACGGCGTGTCCATCAGCCATCGTTCTCATGGTTCTACGGGCCAGCGCCAGGATCCTGGCAAGGTCTTCAAGGGCAAGAAGATGGCAGGTCACATGGGTGATGTGCGTGTTACCACGCTGAACCTTGAAGTGGCTGCCGTGGATGAAGAGCGTAACCTGATCATGGTCAGAGGCGCGATTCCTGGTGCGAAAAACAGCGTTGTGCTGATTCGCGATGCAATCAAGAAGGCACGCCATGCCGATGCGCCGTATCCGGCTGCAGTCGTGGCGGCCGCCGGTTGAGGGCGAGGGGCATGGAATACGATATCAAAACCCTCGATAATGGCAGCGCAGGCTCAGTCGCGCTTCCAGAAGAGATTTTCGCGGTTTCTCCGCGTGCCGACATTATGGCGCGCGTTGTGCACTGGCAGTTGGCGAAGCGCCGCGCTGGTACGCATCGCACCAAGGGCATGGGTGAAATCTCTGGCACGACCAAGAAGCCTTTCCGCCAGAAAGGTACGGGTTCTGCTCGTCAGGGCTCCCTGCGCGCTCCGCAGTTCCGTACTGGTGGTGTTGTGCATGGTCCGGTTGTGCGTGATCATGGCTATGACCTTCCCAAGAAGGTTCGTCGTCTTGGCCTGATTTCTGCTCTTTCGCAGAAAGCTGCAGATGGCAAGCTGGTTGTGCTCGATACCGCAAACGGTGTTAGCAAGACCCGTGAAGCGGTGGCAAAGCTGAAGGCACTTGGCTGGTCGTCTGCGCTGATCGTGGACGGTGCAGTTGATGAGCAGTTTGCTCGTGCAATTGCCAACCTGCCGAAGATCGACGTGCTGCCGACAATCGGTGCGAACGTCTATGACATCCTCAACCATGACGTGCTGGTCATTACCCGCGCAGGTCTTGAGGGTCTTAAGGAGCGTCTGGCATGACCATGTCTATCGTCATGAACGCACGTAAGACTGCTGAGAACATGTCTCAGGAAGCTCTGTACGATGTGGTCCGTTCGCCGCTGATCACGGAGAAGGCTACGCTTCTGTCTGAGCGTAATCAGGTTGTCTTCAAGGTCTCTACGACTGCAACCAAGCCGCAGATCAAGGCCGCTGTCGAAAAGCTCTTCAATGTGAAGGTTACCGGCGTGAACACGCTGGTCCAGAAGGGTAAGACGAAGCGCGTCAAGGGTCGTCCTGGTCGCCGCTCTGACATCAAGAAGGCGTATGTGCAGCTTGCAGAAGGTCAGTCCATTGACCTTACAGCGAAGCTGGGCTGACGCGGGGTAATCAACCATGGCACTAAAGCACTTTAATCCCACGACGCCGAGCACACGCGGCACCGTGCTGATTGATCGTAGCGAGCTCTGGAAGGGCAAGCCGGTCAAGCAGCTGACGGAAGGTAAGAACAAGTCTGGCGGCCGTAATAACCACGGTCGCACGACAGTTCGTTTCCGTGGCGGCGGGCACAAGCAGTCCTATCGTTATGTCGATTTCAAGCGTCGCAAGTTTGATGTTGGTGCAACGGTCGAGCGTCTTGAGTACGATCCGAACCGTACGGCATTCATCGCACTGATCAAGTATGATGACGGTGAGCTGGCCTACATTCTGGCACCTCAGCGTATCAAGGCTGGTGACCGCGTTATCTCTGGTGCGCACACTGACGTGAAGCCAGGCAATGCGATGTCCCTCGGTGCGATGCCGGTCGGTACGATCGTGCACAACATCGAGCTGAAGCCGGGCGCTGGTGGCAAGCTGGCCCGTTCTGCTGGAACGTATGCGCAGCTGGTCGGTAAGGATGCCGGTTACGCTCAGATCAAGTTGCAGTCCGGTGAGCTGCGTCTTGTCCGTGGTGAATGCATGGCAACGGTTGGTGCTGTCTCTAATCCAGACAACATGAACCAGCACATGGGTAAGGCTGGACGTTCCCGTTGGCTCGGACGTCGTCCGCACAACCGTGGTGTTGTCATGAACCCGGTCGATCACCCGCATGGTGGTGGTGAAGGTCGTACTTCTGGTGGCCGTCATCCGGTTACGCCGTGGGGCGTTCCGACGAAGGGTTACAAGACGCGTGTTAACAAGAAGACGGATAGCCTGATCATCCGTCGCCGTAAGTCCGGCAAGTAAGAGGGGGCAAACAGAGATGGCACGTTCCGTCTGGAAGGGCCCGTTCGTTGACGGGTATCTGTTCGGCAAGGCAGAAGCAGCTCGTGCTTCTGGTCGTAATGAAGTGATCAAGATCTGGTCGCGTCGTTCCACGATCCTGCCGCAGTTCGTCGGGCTTACGTTCGGCGTCTATAATGGTCACAAGTTCCTGCCTGTGCAGGTCACGGAGAACATGGTCGGTCATAAGTTCGGTGAATTCTCACCGACACGGACCTACACCGGTCATGGCTCTGACAAGAAGTCGAAGCGGGGCTGAAAATGAGCAAGCCGAAGCACATCCGCACGCTCGCTGATACGGAAGCGCAGGCAATTACGCGCAATATCCGTGTTAGCCCGCGTAAGCTGAACCTGGTTGCGGCAATGATCCGTAACCAGCCAGCTGACAAGGCTATTGCCGCTCTGACCTTCTCGCGTCGTCGTATCGCGCAGCAGGTTAAGAAGACTCTTGAGAGCGCCGTGGCCAACGCTGAGAACAATCATCAGCTGGACGTTGACCGTCTGGTTGTGAAGACGGCTGAAGTCGGCAAGTCCATTGTCATGAAGCGTTTTCACGCTCGTGGCCGTGGTCGTTCGGCTCGCGTTGAGAAGTTCTTCAGCCACCTGAAGATTGTTGTTGCCGAAGCTGCAGAAGTCTCGGAAACGAACGAAGAGCAGAAGGCAGCTTAATCCATGGGACATAAGGTCAATCCAATCGGGCTTCGGCTCGGTGTTAACCGTACCTGGGATAGCCGCTGGTACGCAGGTGCAGACTATTCTCGTCTTCTTCATGAAGACCTGAAGCTTCGTGCATTCCTGCGTCGCAAGCTTTCTGGTGCCGGCGTTTCCCGCGTCGTTATTGAGCGTCCTGCCAAGAAGCCTCGCGTGACGATTTACGCTGCCCGTCCGGGCGTCGTAATCGGCAAGAAGGGTCAGGACATTGACGCTCTGCGTAAGGAACTGAGCCGTATGGCGAAGACCGACGTAGCGCTGAATATTGTTGAGATCCGCAAGCCGGAAATCGATGCAACGCTAGTGGCTGAGAACATTGCTCAGCAGCTCGAGCGCCGTGTTGCTTTCCGTCGCGCCATGAAGCGCGCAATCCAGTCTGCAATGCGTCTGGGCGCCCAGGGCATCCGTATTACTTGCAGCGGACGTCTGGGTGGTGCCGAAATCGCACGTGACGAGAAGTATCGTGAGGGACGTGTGCCGCTGCATACGCTTCGCGCTGATATCGACTATGGCACGGCGACGGCCAAGACGACTTATGGAACCTGCGGCGTGAAGGTCTGGATCTTCAAGGGTGAGATCCTGGCTCATGACCCCCTGGCACAGGACCGTCGTGCCGCGGAGCAGGCTCCGCAACGTTGAACTGTAGGCGCAAGCCTACAGTTCCATTGCTGGTGCTGATTGAGGATTTAACAACATGCTTTCCCCAAAGCGGACAAAGTTTCGTAAAGCCCACAAGGGTCGTATCCACGGCCTGGCGAAAAGCGGAACGCAGCTGAACTTCGGTGCATATGGTCTGAAGGCTCTTGAGCCAGAGCGGATCACTGCCCGTCAGATCGAAGCGTCCCGTCGTGCTATTACTCGTGCGATGAAGCGTGCTGGTCGCGTGTGGATTCGTATTTTTCCGGACCTTCCGGTCTCGACAAAGCCTGCAGAAGTGCGTATGGGCTCCGGCAAGGGTTCCCCAGAGTACTGGGCAGCTCGTGTCAAGCCGGGTCGTATCCTGTTCGAGATCGAAGGCGTTCCGCCGGAAGTCGCCCGCTTGGCGTTGAGTTTGGGAGCTGCAAAGCTTCCGATCAAGACCAAGTTCGTTCAGCGTATCGGAGACGCGTAAGATGGCCGACACGTACAAGCCTGCAGATCTGCGCGCGAAGAGCGAGGACGAGCTGAACGCTCTGCTCATCGACCTGAAGCGTGAACAGATCA
Organism: Gluconobacter frateurii; assembly: GCF_002723955.1. Lineage (GTDB taxonomy): Bacteria > Pseudomonadota > Alphaproteobacteria > Acetobacterales > Acetobacteraceae > Gluconobacter > Gluconobacter frateurii. Next base: position 147,489 of record NZ_BEWN01000005.1, on the reverse strand, counting down.
ATCACCGTTTTGCGGCTGCCACAGGGCAGTCGGAAAACACTAGCCGCGTCAAAGTCGTGCGCCGTGCAGTTGCACGTATCAAGACGCTGGCTCAGCAATCGAAGAACCGTGCGGGCGCCCAAACGTCCGCCGCAAAGTCCTGAGAGGAGACGGACGATGCCAAGGCGCGTCCTGACAGGGCGGGTAACGAGCGACAAGATGGACAAGACGGTTACCGTTCTTGTTGATCGTCGTATCATGCATCCGCTCTATAAGAAGTTCATCCGCCGCTCCAAGAAGTATGCGGCCCATGATGAAGCCAACGTCTGCCAGATTGGTGACCTGGTTCGCATTGAAGAATGTGCACCGATCTCCAAGCGCAAGACTTGGTCTGTCGTCGCACGCAACGGAGAGGACATGGCTTCGGCTTCCTCTTCCGTCAGCGCATAAGGGGGTAGGCACATGATTCATCCCGAGACCAACCTTGACGTCGCCGATAATTCCGGTGCGCGTCGGGTGCAGTGCATCAAGGTGCTGGGCGGCTCCAAGCGGAAGACTGCCTCGGTCGGCGACATCATTGTCGTATCCGTTAAGGAAGCCATTCCCCGCGGTAAGGTGAAGAAGGGTGACGTCCATCAGGCCGTTATCGTTCGTACGTCTTATCCGGTACGTCGTGCAGACGGATCTGCGATCCGTTTTGACAAGAATGCTGCTGTGCTTATCAATAAGCAGCAGGAGCCGATTGGCACGCGTATCTTTGGCCCGGTCGTTCGTGAACTGCGTGCTCGCAAGTTCATGAAGATCATCTCCCTGGCGCCGGAGGTGCTGTAATGGCTGCACGTATTAAAAAAGGCGATCAGGTCCTCGTTCTCTCTGGGAAGTCCCGGGGCGTCCGTGGCGAAGTTCTTGCTGTCATGCCAAAGGCCGAGAAGGCCGTGGTGCGTGGTGTAGCTGTCGCCAAGCGTCATACGAAGCCCAACCGTATGGGTGGAGAAGGTGGAATCATCGAGCGCGAAATGCCGATCCATCTTTCCAACCTGAAGCTGGTTGATCCCAAGAGCGGTAAGCCGACGCGCGTTGGCTTCCGGGTTCTTGAAGACGGTCGCAAAGTTCGCGTTGCCAAGGCAACCGGCGAAGTGATCGAAGGCTGAGGAACGCAAAAATGAGCGATAACAACACCGCTTTGCCGCGTATGCAGCAGCGTTACGAAGAGCTTCTTCGTAAGCAGCTTCAGGAACAGTTTGGCTACGCAAACCCGATGCAGGTTCCCAAGCTCGAGAAGATCGTGCTGAACATGGGTGTCGGTGAGGCTGCTGGCGATCAGAAGAAGCTGGATGCAGCTGTTGCTGAAATGGCGGCTATTTCAGGTCAGAAGCCTGTAAAGACGCTTGCTCGTAAGGCTATTGCTGGCTTCAAGATCCGTGAAGGTCTTCCGATCGGTTGTAAGGTAACTCTGCGTCGTCAGCGTATGTATGAGTTCCTCGACCGTCTCGTGACGATCGCTATGCCTCGTATTCGTGACTTCCGTGGTCTTCCGGCAAACAAGGGCTTTGATGGTCGTGGCAACTTCGCCATGGGTATCAAGGAGCAGATTGTTTTCCCGGAAATCGAATATGACAAGATCGATGCTGTACGCGGCATGGACATCATCTTCGTGACCACCGCAAAGACTGATGCTGAAGCAAAGGCTCTGCTGAAGGCCTTCGATCTGCCGTTCGCAGGTTGATCAGGTAATTTTTCAGACCGATCGCGACTAAAATAAGGATTCGGCCTTCCATTGGGAGGCCGCTTTCCTTTATAGACACGCAGATTGGAAAACCGTCGGGATAGGCCTGACAGGTTCCGGGAGAAAATTCGAGATGGCGAAGATCTCAGCGGTTAACCGTAATAACCATCGCGCAGCTCTTGCAAAGCGCGACAAGGAAAAGCGGACCGCTCTTAAAAACATCATCAAGGATCGTTCCCTTTCGGTTGAAGACCGATTTGAAGCGACTCTTAAGCTGGCACAGATGCCACGTAACGGATCCGCAACGCGCGTTCGTCTTCGTTGCAAGCTGACCGGTCGTCCCCGTGCTAACTACCGTAAGTTCGAGCTGTGCCGTATCGCTCTGCGTGATCTTGCGTCCGCCGGCCAGATTCCTGGCATGGTCAAGTCGAGCTGGTAAGGGATAGATCGAATGTCGTTGTCTGATCCACTGGGTGATATGCTTACCCGGATCCGTAATGCTCAGCGTGCACGCCATGCTGCATGTGTTGCGCCTGCTTCCAAGCTTCGCACAAACGTGCTTGAGGCTCTGAAGCGTGAAGGTTACATCCGTGGTTTCTCCACGGAAGAAGTCCGTAAGGGCGTATCCCAGCTCCGTATTGAGCTGAAGTACGTTGAGGGGCAGCCGGTTATTAAGGAAATCCACAGGGTCTCCAAGCCTGGCCGTCGTGTCTATTCGAAGATCAAGGAACTTCCGCGCGTATATGCCGGCCTTGGTGTGTCGATCCTGTCCACCCCGCGTGGCGTCCTTTCGGACGTCGAGGCCCGCGCTGCCAATGTTGGCGGCGAGGTTCTCTGCCGCGTCTTCTGAGGAGGGTCGCATGTCTCGCGTAGGTAAATATCCTGTAGAAGTTCCGGCTGGCGTTCAGGTTGCTGTCGTTGACGGCATTTTCACTGCCAAGGGCAAGCTCGGCGAACTGAGTTTTCCGGTGTCCCGTCACGTGGATGTCACGATTGAAGCCAGCTCCGTCGCTGTTGCTCCGGTCGGCCGTCGTTCCCGTGAAAACTGGACGATGTGGGGAACAACGCGCGCTCTGATTGCTAATATGGTCAAGGGTGTGTCGGTTGGTTTCACCAAGGCTCTCGAAATTCAGGGTACGGGTTTCCGTGCTGCTGTTCAGGGCTCTAACCTGGTGATGAACCTCGGCTTCTCGCACGATGTCGTTTATCCCATCCCGGCCGGTATCAAGATCACAACGCCGCGTCCGACCGCTATTGTCGTCGAAGGTCACGACAAGCAGCGCGTTGGTCAGGTTGCTCTCGATATTCGCAGCTTCCGTAAGCCTGAGCCTTACAAGGGCAAGGGCGTCCGTTACGAGACGGAAGTTCTGCGTCGCAAGGAAGGTAAGAAGAAGTAATGGCATCGCAGCAAGGATTGCAGGAACGTCGCCGTCAGCGGCTGCGTTTCCAGCTTCGTCGCAAGAGCGGCGGCCGGCCGCGTTTGTCGGTCTTCCGTTCCAGCAAGCACATTCACGCCCAAATCATCGACGATGCACAGGGTCGCACGCTCGCCAGCGCTTCAACGCTGGAAAAGGAGCTTCGTGGCAGTGGCAACAGCGGTGCAAACGTGGACGCGGCTTCAGTGATCGGCAAGCTGATCGCAGAACGTGGCCTGGCAGCTGGCGTAACGGCCGTCGTGTTTGATCGCGGCGCTTATGTCTATCATGGCCGGGTCAAGGCCCTGGCAGAGGCTGCCCGCGAGGGCGGGCTCTCGTTCTAAGGAGGATCACACATGGCACGTGAGCCAAGAGAAGGCGGCCGTGGTGGTCGTGAGCGCGAGCAGGGCGATGATCTGGTCGACAAGCTTGTAACCATCAATCGTGTTGCCAAGGTTGTTAAGGGTGGCCGTCGCTTTGCTTTCGCAGCGCTGGTTGTCGTTGGCGATCAGAAGGGACGCGTTGGTTACGGTGCAGGTAAGGCCCGTGAAGTTCCGGAAGCCATCCGCAAGGCAACCGAGCGTGCAAAGCGCACAATGATCCGCGTACCGATGAAGGAAGGTCGTACCCTCCATCATGATACGTTCGGTCATTACGGCGCTGGCAAGGTTGTTGTCCGTGCGGCTGAAGCTGGTACAGGTATCATCGCTGGTGGTCCGATGCGTGCGGTTTTCGAGAGCCTGGGCGTTAACGACGTTGTTGCCAAGAGCCTCGGAACGCGTAACCCGCATAACATGATCAAGGCTACTTTTGCTGCCCTTGAAAAGGCAAGCAGCCCGCGCAACGTCGCTTCGCGTCGTGGTAAGAAGGCTGCAGAGCTTTTCGGTAAGCGTGAGCAGGCCCAGACTGAGGAGGCTGCAAATGTCTGATAACGGTAAGACCGTTCAGGTGACGCAGATCGCTTCTGTCATTGGTCGCAAACCGGGCCAGGCAGAGACTATTGTTGGTCTTGGCCTGCGCGGTATCGGTTCCACCCGTACGCTCGAAGATACTGCTGCCGTACGTGGAATGATCCGCAAGGTTGCCCACCTCATCAAGGTGGAGGGTTGAAATGAACCTTAACGAACTCCGCGATAACGAGGGTTCTCGTTATCGCAAGAAGCGTCTTGGACGCGGCATCGGTTCTGGCAAGGGTAAGACCTCCGGACGTGGTGTTAAGGGTCAGAAGGCTCGTGAGGGCGTTTCCCTCAATGGCTTCGAAGGTGGTCAGCTCCCGCTGTATCGCCGTATGCCCAAGCGTGGCTTCGTGAACATCTTCCGCAAGGAATATGCTCCGGTGAACCTTGGTGCGATTTCGAAGGCTATTGAGGCAGGTAAGCTGGATAAGTCCGCTCCTGTTACAGAAGCTACTCTGCGCGCTGCAGGTCTTGTCAACGGCAAGACCCATGGTGTTCGCCTTCTTGCGAAGGGTGAACTTACGCATGGTCTGACCATTGAAGTTGACGGCGCTTCTGCAGCAGCTCTTGCTGCTGTTGAGAAGGCTGGCGGCTCCGTCAAGGTGCTTGCACCGAAGAAGGAAGTTCAGGCTGAGGCCTGAGTTCTCCTCTCCCGGATTTATCTGGGGTATGGTTAGATAGTGAACAGCGTCCCGTGCAGATGTGCGGCGGCGCTGTTTTCATGAAAGGACAGGTGGATGGCTTCCGCAGCAGAGCAGCTCGCCGCCAATCTCAATATGAGTTCCTTTGCCAAGGCGACTGAACTCAAGAAGCGTATCTGGTTTACGCTTCTGGCTCTCATCGTTTACCGACTGGGAACATACATTCCTGTTCCTGGTGTTGATGCAACGGTGATGGGTCAGCTGCTGGCACAGCATCAGGGTGGCATTCTGGGCATGTTCGACATGTTCACGGGTGGCGCTCTCGGACGCATGACTGTGTTCGCCCTGAACATCATGCCTTACATCAGTGCCTCCATCATTATTCAGCTTCTCTCTACGGCTTTGCCTTCGATGGAAGCCATGAAGAAGGAAGGTGAGGCCGGTCGTAAGAAGCTTAACCAGTATACGCGTTATCTCACGGTTTTTATTGCGCTGTTTCAAGCCTATGGCATCGCTGTCGGGCTTGAAAACATGACGTCTCACGGCGCCAGCGCTGTGGTTATGCCTGGAATGTTCTTTATCGCCTCCTGTGTTGTTACGCTGGTGGGCGGGACGATGTTCCTGATGTGGCTCGGTGAGCAGATCACGTCTCGTGGGGTTGGCAACGGTATTTCGTTGATCATCTTCGCAGGGATTGTCGCAAATCTTCCACATGCTCTAGCCAGCCTTTTCGAGCTGGGTCGAACAGGCGCGTTATCACCGATCTTTGTTATGATTTTCCTTGTGCTCGCGATTGCGACCATAGCGTTCATTGTGTTCATGGAGCAGGCGCAGCGTCGGGTGGTTATTCAGTACCCGAAGCGTCAGATTGGTAATCGCATGTTCGGTGGTGATTCCACGCACATGCCGCTGAAGGTCAATACTGCAGGCGTGATTCCGCCGATTTTTGCTTCCTCGGTACTGCTGATCCCAGTGACGATCTCGGGATTTATGAACGGCCATAATATGCCGGGCTGGCTTTCTGTTCTTGGGCAGCAGCTAGGGCAGGGACAGCCGCTTTACATGCTGTTTTATGCAGCAATGATCTTGTTCTTCTCGTATTTCTATGCGGCTGTGACGTTCAATCCGGAAGAGACTGCCGAGAACCTGCGTAAGCAGGGAGGCTTCATTCCCGGTATCCGTCCCGGGGCGAGCACGGCGTCCTATTTTGATCGTATTCTTTCCAGATTGACGACCATTGGCGCGCTCTACCTTGTCGTTGTTTGCCTGCTGCCACAGATCCTGATCAGCAAATATAATGTGCCGTTCTACTTTGGTGGCACGAGCCTGATCATTATTGTATCGGTTACGATTGATACAGTGACACAGGTCCAGTCTCATCTGGTGGCACATCAGTATCAGGGGCTAATCCGCAAACAGCGCAGTCGTGGAACCCGAAGCTCGGGTCCTGGAGGGAGCAAGCGTCGATGAATATCATTCTTCTTGGTCCTCCTGGCGCGGGGAAAGGAACCCAAGCGAAGCGTCTAGAGCAGTTATATGGCCTGAAGCAGATCTCTACCGGAGATATGCTTCGTGCTGAGGTTTCTGCGGGAACGCCGATCGGACAGGAAGCGAAAGCGATCATGGCGCGGGGGGAATTTCTTCCCGATCCAATCATGGTCAAGATGATTCAAGGGCGTATTTCGCAGCCAGATTGTGCTCAGGGCTTTATTCTGGATGGCTTTCCTCGTACAGAAAGCCAGGCAGAAGCGCTTGACGCCATGCTGGGTACGGCTGGGCTCAAGATTGACGCAGTCATTCTACTGGATGTCGCTGAAGATCAACTTGTAGAGCGCATCGCTTCCCGAACGGCTGAGGACGGTACGCGCCGTCCGGATGATAATCCGGAAGTAGTTCGATCCCGTCTTGATATTTATCGCCGCCAGACTGCTCCGATCCTTCCATATTATGAGAAGGCGCGACGTTTGAAGCGTGTAGATGGGATGTTGGATGTCGATAAAGTTGGTGCTGAAATCGACACGATCCTCGGGAAAACGACGAAAAATTGATTGAATGACCTATGATCACGCAAAAGTGACCATAGGCATTTGACTCAAGGGGGGTGCCCGGTATATTGCGCGCCCTCGACATATCTGCAGCGTGAGTGCGGCCTAGGCTCCGGAATCGGACTGGGACTGACGTTAGCTGCGATGCAATCGATCCGGTTCCGGCCGGACATGAAACAGGCTGACGCGGTCTTGGAGACCGCGTCGATGGGAGAATTGGCGTGGCACGTATTGCCGGCGTAAACATTCCGACCAACAAGCGGGTGGTCATCGCCCTGCGCTATGTCTACGGCATTGGCCCGTCGACGGCACAGGCAATCTGCAGCAAGCTCGGGATCCCCGACGCGAAGCGCGTAAACGAACTGTCTGACGACGAGATCGTAAAGGTCCGTGAACTGATCGACGGCGAATATCGCGTCGAAGGTGATCTGCGTCGTGAGACGGCTATGAACATCAAGCGTCTGATGGATCTGGGCTGCTACCGCGGTCTGCGTCATCGTCGCGGCCTTCCGGTTCGCGGTCAGCGTACGCACACGAATGCTCGTACCCGTAAGGGTAAGGCTGTGGCGATTGCTGGCAAGAAGAAGGTCACGCGCTAATCCGCGCCTGACTGCTTCACTCTGACGCTTTTCGCTAACTTTTAGGACGACCTCTATTATGGCCAAGGCCGCAGCACCGCGCATTCGTAAGAAAGAGCGCAAGAATATTATCTCTGGCGTTGCTCACGTGCTTTCCACGTTCAACAACACCATGATCACGATCTCCGACGCGCAGGGTAATGCAATTGCATGGTCCTCCTCGGGCGCACAGGGCTTCAAGGGCTCGCGTAAGTCCACACCGTATGCAGCTCAGGTTGCTGCTGAAGACGCAGGCCGCAAGGCTCGCGAGCACGGTATGGAAACGCTTGAGATCGAAGTGTCCGGTCCGGGTTCGGGGCGTGAAAGTGCTCTTCGCGCGCTGCAGGCTGTTGGCTTCACGATTACGTCCATTCGTGACATGACGCCGGTGCCGCATAACGGCTGCCGTCCGCGTAAGCGTCGTCGCGTCTGAGTGATGCTGTGCTGCGCATCCCTGGGGGTGCGCAGCATGTTTTGTGATTGCATCTTCTACCGCACGATCCGTGCGGGCCAGGTGCCGCCAATTTTGTTGGCGGGCTTCGTTGTTTGAAAGGCCACGACCTTGGTTCTCCAGAAAAACTGGCAGTCCCTCATCAAGCCGGAGAAGCTTGAAGTCGAGCCCGGCCCGGTTGCCTCGCGCATCGCCACCGTCGTGGCGGAGCCGCTGGAGCGCGGCTTCGGTATGACGCTCGGCAACGCGCTGCGTCGTATTCTTCTGTCTTCCCTTCAGGGTGCAGCAGTAACTGCCATTCAGATCGATGGCGTTCTGCATGAGTTCTCTGCTGTTCCGGGTGTGCGCGAAGACGTGACGGACATTGTCCTGAACGTTAAGCAGCTCGCACTTCGCATGCATGGTGAAGGCCCGAAGCGCATGATTCTCACGGCGACTGGTCCGGGAGAAGTGACGGCAGGGCAGATTCAGGCTGGTCATGACATTGAGATCATGAATCCTGACCTCGTAATCTGCACTCTTGATGACGGCGTGAAACTCGGAATGGAGTTCACCGTCAACATGGGTAAGGGCTACGTCGCCGCCGCTGCTAACCGTCCGGAAGACGCACCAATCGGCATGATCCCGATTGATGCCATCTACTCGCCGGTTCGTCGCGTGTCTTACAAGGTCGAGCAGACCCGCGTTGGTCAGGTTACTGACTACGACAAGCTGCTGCTGACGGTTGAGACGAATGGTGCTGTAACGCCGGAAGACAGTCTGGCTCTTGCTGCGCGTATTCTGCAGGATCAGCTTCAGCTGTTCATCAACTTTGATGAGCCGCGTCCGGTCCAGCATGAAGAACCGCAGGATGACCTGCCGTTCAACCGCAATCTTCTTCGCAAGGTTGACGAGCTTGAGCTTTCGGTGCGTAGCGCCAACTGCCTCAAGAACGACAACATTGTTTATATCGGCGATTTGGTGCAGAAGTCCGAACAGGAAATGCTGCGTACGCCTAACTTCGGGCGTAAGTCGCTCAATGAGATCAAGGAAGTTCTCACCGGTATGGGGCTGTCGCTCGGCATGAGCGTTCCGGCCTGGCCGCCCGAGAACATCGAGGATCTGGCCAAACGTCTCGATGAGACGTTTTGAGAACTTCTTAGGGTAAGGAAAACTAGCAATGCGTCATGGTGTGAGCGGGCGTAAGCTCAATGTCACCTCTTCTCACCGCGCTGCCATGTTCCGCAACATGGCCGTCGCACTCATCAAGCACGAGCAGATCACGACGACGCTGCCGAAGGCGAAGGAACTTCGCCCGGTTGTCGAAAAGCTGATCACGCTTGGCAAGCGCGGCAACCTGCACGCTCGTCGTCAGGCTTTCGCTCAGCTGCGTGACGATGCGATCGTCAGCAAGCTCTTCAGCACGGTCGCAGAGCGTTACAAGACGCGCTCGGGCGGTTACTCCCGTGTTCTGAAGGCTGGCGTGCGCTATGGCGATAACGCTGATATGGCTGTTATCGAGCTCGTGGAACGCGATCTCGATGCAAAGGGTCAGGACAGCGGTCCGAAGCCGGTTGCAGAAGAGCAGGAAGCCGCCTGAGGCTCCGTTCTTCGGGAACAAAAAAGGCCGGTGCAGTCATGCACCGGCCTTTTTTTTATTCTTCGGTTCACATTCCTGTGCTGAGTGTGTAGTTTTGCCACATCTCTTGCAGGACGATTCCCGTCTGGTTTCCAACCGGCTAATTTTCTCCCGCCCTCTCAGGGCGGGAAGGGCATCTTTTTCCTGAAGGTCGGCAAGCTGCTGGCCTCGCTGTCCTGCATTATTTTGAGAAACGGGCCCGAGCACTCTCGTAGGGCCCGCAACGACGCGTCCCATATCTGTTTCGGCAATGAGGTCGAAGCAGATTCGTGATGCGCCTTCGCCTGGAGAGCATGAAAATGTCCGAAACAGCCGCACCGAAACGCGGACTAGCGGAAATTCTTGGCATCCCACGCGCCCTTTTCTGGGCTTTTGTTGGTCAGCTTCTATTTATGGTCGGGGATGGCGTCGAAGCCGGTTACCTCGACACTTACATGCTGCATCACGGCCACTCGCAAGGGTTCGTAAACGAACTCTTCACGCTTTACGGCATCACCGTCATGATTGCCGCCTGGTTCTCCGGGCCACTCTCGGATCTGATGGGACCGAAGAAGGTCATGTGGATCGGTCTGGTCCTCTGGGCCGTTCTCGAAGTCTGTTTCCTGACATTCGGGCTTGGGCCGAATAGCGGACCAATGATTCTCCTTTTTTATGCGCTGCGTGGATTTGCCTATCCGTTGTTCGCATACGGTTTCCTTGTATGGATCGCCGCCGCTACCCCGGCTGCCATGCTTGGGTCGGCTGCAGGATGGTTCTGGTTCTCTTTTTCCGCAGGTCTGCCGACACTTGGTTCACAGTTCGCGCGCTATACAATCCCCTATCTGGGGGAACTCAAGACGTTCTGGTGTTCGCTTGGTCTGGTGATCATCGGTGGTCTTGTGGCGCTGCTGTTCACGCACGAACCAACCGGCAAGAAGCGCCTGCTGCCTGATCACGTGCCGACCAAGGACATTTTCTTTGGCTCGCTCAGCATCATGTGGCGTGAGCCGAAGACGACAATTGCTGGCATTGTTCGTGTCATTGATACGTCCTCGGAATATGCCTTCCTTGCGATCATGCCTGCCTTCTTCGTGGATCAACTGCACTTTAGCCTCGGACAGTGGCTGAATCTGCTGTCACTGATCTTCCTCAGCAACATTCTATTCAACCTTGTTTCTGGCATGGTTGCTGACACGCTGGGTCATCGATTTGTGGTGTCGGTTTTCGGTGGTATCGGTGGTTTCGTTGCCATCCCACTGTTCTATTATGTGCCGCTCTGGTTCCCAGGCAATTTCTGGGCCGTTGCTGCCGCTGGTATTTTCTATGGCGCGACTGTTGCTGCCTTTGTTCCGCTCTCCGGTCTGATGCCTCAGATCTGCCCGCGTGAGAAAGCTGCTGCACTTTCCATCCTCGGACTGGGCGCTGGTGCGTCAACCTGGGTGGGGCCTGCAATCGTATCGCTCTGTGGCGCTGTGTTTGGTCCGGGCATGAGCTATGTGATCTGGACGTTCGCAGTGATTTATCTGGCTTCTGCCGGTATGACGCTGGCCCTCAAGATTTCCCCTGAGGCCCGTCGCTATACAGAAGAAGCTGCGGCACGTGGCGAAGTGACTACAGCTGTCGGTCACTGAAGCAATCAGTCACATCTTCGTTGGTAAGCTGTAAAAGAGCAGGGGGAGTTCGTTATCGAACTCCCCCTGTTTTCGTATGTATTGGATGCATTGGTTATGGAGTTTGAAGCTATGGATGCTGATCTGGCATCGTATCTGGATAAGGCTGTTCCATCTTTGCAGGAAGGAGCCGAACACTTTGTTGATTGTGATCGCCTGAAGAAAAATATCTGCACAGTCGCAAGAGAAAGTCGGGCTGTTGTGGCAGATCTGATGGTGGATCAGCCATTATTCTTGCTCTCGTCGGCATTTGTCAGCGGTCTATTGTTGGGGCGCACTCTTTTTTCGGGGAAGAAACCTTCCTGAGGCATGTGACGTTACGACATGACCACGACCTGTAATTCAAGGATCATGTCCCATGCTGCACTATGCTATCGTTTTCTTTATCATTTCCATCATCGCCGGTGTGTTCGGCTTCTCGGGGATCTCCGCGGCTACGGCAGGCATCGCGAAGCTGTTCTTCATTATCTTCCTCGTCCTCGCCGTTCTGGCAATTCTTGCAGGCGTCGCTGGACTGCACGCTCTGTAAGGCGTCTCCAGTTTCGTGCTGACCGGGCATGAAAAAAGGCGGGTACCGAAAGGTCCCGCCCTTTTTATTTTTATCGTCCGTTCTTGTCTTTCTGAATGAAAGAGGGGAGGAGAGGATTGTCTGTCTGAAGAGACGCTTTGGTCGGTAGATCCTTCGTGCTCCAGCCTCCTCCAAGGTCTGTCAGGAGGGCCACTTCGGCGTTGAGCTGTTGCTGACGAATGCTCAGTTGCGTCTGTTCGTATTGCAGGGCGGTCTGTTGGGCAGTGATCACGGTGGTGTAGATCTGGGTGCCGGCAAGATATTCGTTCATTGAGACCCGAACCGCAGCCTGAGCGCTTTCAACGGCTTGATTCTGAAGCGTTAGCTGTTGATCCAGATAATGCAGGTTGGACATCTGATCTTCCGTGTCCTGCATGGCAGCCAGAACTGTCTGGCGATAGGTCGCTACCGCATTGTCGTAGTCGGCTTCGGCTTCACGTACGGCTGCAGTTCGGGCGCCCCCCTGGAAAATCGTTTCTGAGGCAGCAGCACCAAGGCTCCAGGTTCGCGTGGCTGTCTGGATCAACTGCTGAAGCGGATTGCCGCTGTATCCATAAGAAGCGGTGAGGGTAATTTCCGGAAAGAAAGCCCCGATCGCATAACCGATTTCCGCATTGTAGGCTTCCATATTTCGCTCAGCCTGAGCAACGTCCGGCCTACGCTCCAGGATCATGGATGGAAGGGCGACGGGAGCAGCTGGAATGGTCTTCGGGAGCAGTGCAACAGCGATCGTCACGTCTGCTGGTGTGCGGCCCGTCAATACCGCGATAGCATGCTCGTATTGCGCGCGGGCAATATGGGCGTTGGCCAGGCTGGCTTCTGTGGATTGCAGCAGATACTTGGCCTGTAGAACGCTCGTGGGATCTGCAACACCAGCTTCAAGCTGGTTTTGCAGGATTTTCAGGTTGTCCCGATAGAGGCCGACGTTGCGCGTATAGAGATCGACCAAGCTGTCCTGATACCGGAGGCTGAAATAATCCTGCGCCAGAGTGAGCTGGTAAGACAGGCGCATACTGGCCACCAGGGCCGCATCGCCCTGTGTCGCGGCGACCTGCTCCTGAATCTGCCTGCGGATTTTGCCCCAGACGTCGACAGTCCAGCTTGCGGAAGGGCCGGTAGCCCACGTGTTGCTCGTATAGGACTGGGTTGAACTGTAGGTGAAGCCGCCGCTGGTGCTGGTAGCACTGCTGCCTTGGGAATTGCGGTTAAAGCTGAAGTTTCCGCTCAGGGTTGGATAGAGGCTGGCCTTGATGGAATTGATCGTTGCCGCAGCCTTACGATACTGCGCCTCGTATTCCTTCAGGCTCTGATTGGATGTCGCAACACGTTCTTCCAGATCGTTCAGGAGCGGATCATTGAAGACGGTCCACCAGTCTCCTTTGGGCATGAGAGCCAGATCAGGCTGTGCTTTGTTCCAACCGGTCGGCGGCGGAACTTCCTTGAAATGCGGAGAAATGACAGCCGAGGGACGATGGTAATTTGGTCCGACCATGCAGCCACTCAGGAAAGGCAGGGCTGCGGCTCCCAGAAGAAGGGCGCGCAGGGAAGGCATGCGAAGGGCGGTCATCAGATTTCCGTTTCCCGGGGCGAGATGTGAAGCAGAATGGCAAAATGATGCCGGACGCGGCCGAGCATCTTTCCGAAACGATCAAGATAGAGAAACACAACAGGCGTGCTGTAGAGCGTGAGAAGCTGGCTGACCATCAGGCCGCCTAGAATGGCAATACCGAGAGGTCTGCGGAGTTCGCTGCCATATCCATTTCCAAAAACGAGCGGCACCGCGCCGAACGCTGCAGCCAGAGACGTCATGAGGATGGGGCGAAAACGCAGGATGCTGGCCTGGTGGATGGCCTCAAGAGCAGTTGCGCCCTCACGTTGGGCGACAAGTGCGAAGTCGATCAGCATGATGGCATTCTTCTTGACGATGCCGATCAGCAGAATGACGCCAATCATCGCCATCAATGAAAATTCCTGCCCGAAGACCTGAAGAGCCAGCAGGGCGCCGACGCCTGCTGAGGGAAGGGTGGAAAGGATGGTCAATGGGTGGATGAGGCTTTCGTAGAGCATGCCCAGAACAATGTAGACCGCAGCGAGCGCCGCGAGGATCAACAGCGGCTCATCACTGACGGACTTCTGGAACGCTGCTGCGTTGCCCGCAAAACCGCCGTGAATTGTAGGCGGCACATGAAGCTTGACCATGGCCGCTTCCACGGCCTGAACAGCAGGCCCGAGCGAGGCGCCAGGTGCCAGGTCGAAGGAGACGGTGGTGGCAACAGACAGGCCATCATGATTCACTGTCAGGGCCGTGTTGGTCATTCTTTGGTGACCCAGAACTCCAAGGGGAATCATGCTTTCTGAACTGGTCGTGACAGCAGAACCGCTCGAAGCAGATTTACCCCCCGCAAGCGAATTGGCGACAGAGTTGAGATAGGATTCCTCACTCTGGGACAGAGTCGTCGATGTCGTACTGGCTCGGACCCGGATGTTGTTGGAGGATGTTCCCCCAGCCGCAGTGCCACCTGAGGCGCTGACCCACATCTGTTTCAGGGTCTCAGGGCTCTCCCAGTACCGGGGCGCCACTTCCATGACCACATGATATTGGTTCAGGTTGCCGTAGATCACCGAGGCAGAACGCTGGCCAAAGGCGTCATAGAGCGTATTGGCGATCAGCTGCGGGGTGATGGAATAACGGGAGCTCATATCGCGATTGATCGCAATCGCAATGGCCTGACCTCCTTCTTCCACATTGGACGAGACATTCATCAACAGGGGAATCTTGGAGAGGGCGGCCACGATTTTTGGCGTCCACTCGTAGAGTTCTTCTGCTGATGGGCCTTCCAGCGAGTACTGATAGGACGCATCTCCTGAGCGTGCGCCGATCCGAACGGCCCCCGGGGCCATCAGGCGCAACTGGGCGCCCGGAACGTTAGAGAAAGCCTTATTCAGGCGCTGAACGGTTCTGGCCAGATCGTCCTTCCGGTCTTCCTTGGGCTTGAGGGCCACAAACAGGTTAGCCGAGTTTGAAGAACGTCCCCCTGCGCCACCCATGACGCCTGCCACATCGCGGTCCGCTGCCACGACTTTCATGGCGCGGGCTGTGATGTTCTTCAGGGACTGAAAAGACACGGACTGGTCTGCCACGAGACGGCCCATGAGTTGCCCGGTGTCTTCGGATGGGAAGAAACCCTTAGGCATCTTTACGAAGAGAATGCCTGCCAGAATAAGCGTGGCAGGAAGGGAGAGCACGACCAGGAATGGATGCCTTAGACCCCAACCAAGTGAGCGATCATAACCCCTGGCAACACCGTCAATCGTCTGTTCCAGAAGCGATCCGATCTTTCCCCAGACTGTGTTGCTGTTGGTCGGCGCGGCATTCAGGATCATGGCGCTCAACATCGGGGTTAGCGATAGCGACAGGACCATCGAGATAGTGAGTGTAATAACCATCACCATCGCAAATTCGTGGAACAGCCGTCCGGCAATGCCGCCCATGAACATGATGGGTGCAAATACGACAACCAGAGACACCGTGATCGACAGAACCGTGAAAGCGACTTCACTGGCTCCGAGCACGGCGGCTTCCAGCCGTTCATGGCCCATTTCCATATATCGCGTGATGTTCTCAAGAACGACGATGGCGTCATCGACCACAAAGCCGGTCGAAATCGTCAAAGCCATCAGGGACATGTTGTCGAGCTGGTATCCCATCAGGGCCATGGCGCCGAATGTTCCGATAATGGACACCGGGACGACAACAGCTGGGATAAGGATGGCCGTGAAGCTGCGCAGGAACAGCAGCACAACGATGACCACCAGAACCACGGCAATGATAAGGGTTTGCTTCGTGTCGTTCAGAGAAGCCCGGATGGTCTTTGACCGGTCGATCAGGACGTTGAGATGGGTGTTGCCCGGCAACGCTGACTGGAGAAGGGGCAGGCGGCTGCGGATACCGTCGACGGTCTTGATGACGTTCGCCCCGCCTTGGGTGAAGACAGTGCAGATGATTGCGCGCTGGCCGTTGTGAAAGCCGGTTTGCCGAAGGTCTTCCACACTGTCGTTGACTTCTGCGACGTCTGTCAGGCGCACCGGCTGATTGTTTCGGTAGGCAATGACCAGACCGCGGTAGTCTTCCGCCTTGCTGGCCTGATCGTTCGTCGACAGCATCAGGCGTGTGCCATGCGAGTCAATGAAGCCCTTGGGCGTATGGGCATTGGCTGAGGCAAGGGCTGCGCGGACGTCTTCAAACCCGATGCCGTAGCGGAACAGGCGCAACGGATTCAGTTCAACACGAACGGCGGGCAGGGCGCTCCCGCGGATTTCGACTTCTCCGACACCTTCAACCTGGCTGAGCTGTTGGGTCAGCACGTTGCTTGCAAACTCGTAGAGTTCCTGAGGGGTGCGGGTGTCAGAGGTGAGCGTCATGGCCACGACTGGCGGACCGTTGGAGTTTGCCTTGTCGTAGGTCGGGTTCGTGCGAAGTGTGGAGGGAAGATCCTGCCTTGCCCCCTGCAAGGCTGACTCCACATCACGCGCCGCGCCATTGATGTCTCGGGAGAGATCAAACTGGAGCGTGATGCGGGTCTGATTAACCGTGGATTCAGACGTCATTTCCGTGACGCCTGAAATAGCTCCCAGATGTCGTTCCAAGGGAGCAGCAACCGTACTGGCGATCTCGGAAGGAGAACCGCCAGGCTGGTTGGCCATCACCATGATGACGGGAAAGTCAACGTTCGGGAGGTCGGCAACGGGGAGGCTGAAATAGCCCAGAATGCCAGCGATCACGAGCGCAACGGCCAGAAGGGTTGTCCCGACTGGCCGCATGACAAAGAGGCGGATCAGGTTCACGGGTTGCTATGCGGGCTAGGTGAGGGTGTCCGGCTGGCGTGATAGCGATTCAGCAGCCCACGCGTTCTCCGGCCGATCCCGTCCATGAACAGGTAGATGACCGGCGTTGTGAACAGGGTCAGCATCTGAGACAGCATCAGGCCACAGACGATGGCGACACCGAGAGGGCGGCGAAGTTCCGATCCGACGCCATGGCTCAGCATCAGCGGCAGGGCACCGAACAGGGCGGCCAGCGTCGTCATGAGGATAGGACGGAAACGCAACAGGGCGGCCTGACGAATAGCCTCCAGTGGCGTGTGCCCTTCAAGCCGCTCCGCCTCGAGCGCGAAGTCAATCATCATGATGGCGTTCTTTTTCACAATGCCGATCAGCAGCACGATGCCGATGATGCCCATGATGTCGAGATCCATCCCGAACAGGTACAGACCGATCAGCGCCCCGATCGCTGCTGATGGTAGCGTGGACAGGATCGTGATGGGGTGGATGAAGCTCTCATAGAGAATACCCAGCACGATATAGACCGCGATGACGGCCGCCATGACCAGCCAGATTTCATTGGTCAGGGAGGAGCGGAACGCCGCGGCTGTTCCCTGAAAAGCAGTCTGGAACGCAGGTGGCAGGCCGATGCTCTGCTCCACACGCTCAATGGCGTTTGTAGCGGCGCCCAGTGAGTACCCCTTGGCGACGTTGAACGAAATCGTCGTGGCGGGGAACTGGCCATAATGGCTGATGAGTAGGGGAGCCAGACTATGGGTGATGGTTGTGACCTGCTTGAGCGGCACCAGGCCGGATGTCGGCTGACGTGTCGGTCCGGATGTACTGCCTCCGGCTTCGGATGAAATGCCGGGCAGATAAAGTTGGCTCAGGGAGGTCAGATCAGTCTGCAGGTCCGGCAGGGCTTCCAGAATGACGCGATACTGGTTGGCCTGCGTATAGATCGTGGAGATCTGACGCTGGCCGTAACTGTCGTAAAGAAGGTTGTCGACGGTCTGTGGGGTGATGGAATAACGCGCGCCCGTTGCCCGATCGAGCGACAGCTGCGCGACCAGTCCTTCTGCCTGAAGATCAGATGTGACGTCTGCGAGAGATGGCTCTTTCTGCAGCTCAGCTACGAACTTTGGCACCCAGGTTTTGAACGTGTCGTAGTCCGGATTTTCCAGCATGAACTGGTATTGCGTGGCGGAAATCGAGGAATCCAGAGACAGATCCTGAATGGGCTGTACGAAAAGCTGTGTTCCGACGACATTCTGGCCTAGCTGGCCCAGACGGTGGAGGATGGTTGTCAGATCAGACGTGCGTGCATCCCGAGCCTTCAGGTTGATCAGGAAACGGCCGACGTTCATCGTCATGTTCTGGCCGTCGATGCCCACGAAAGACGAGATGCTGGCGACGTCCGGGTCCTTGAGGATTTCCGCGCCAAGTGCCTGCTGACGATCCTTCATGCCCTCGAAGGAAATGGCCTGTGACATGACCGAAATGCCCTGCACAACGCCGGTATCCTGCGTCGGGAAGAAGCCTTTCGGGATCGTGTAGGCCAGAACGCCCGTCAGGATGATCGTTCCAAGCGTGACCAGAAGTGTCAGTCCGCGGAAGCGGAGCACCACATCGAGCCAGCGGCCATAAAGCGCAATCATGCCGTTGATGTTGCGCTCGGTTGCGTTCGAGATGCGTCCCCACAAACCGTGGCTTGCGGATGGAGCGTGCGTGTCCGTCAGCATCCGGGCGCACATCATCGGGACCAGTGTGATGGAGACGATGGCGGAGATGACGATGGTGATCGACAGCGTCATGGCGAATTCGTGGAACAGCCGTCCTACGACATCCTTCATGAACAATAGCGGGATCAGCACTGCGATGAGCGAAACGGTCAGCGAGATGATCGTAAAGCCAATTTCACCAGCACCCTTAAGGGCGGCTGTGTAACGGTCTTCGCCAGCTTCGATGTAGCGGGCAATGTTTTCGATCACCACGATGGCGTCATCAACCACGAAGCCAGTCGCGATGGTCAGGGACATCAGCGATAGGTTGTCGAGTGAGAAGCCAAGCAGGTACATGGCCGCCATGGTGCCCACAAGGGATAGCGGGACCGACAGGCTTGGGATGATCGTGGCAGGAACATTCCGCAGGAAGATGAAGATCACGCCAACCACGAGCAGCATGGCAAGGCCAAGCTCGTATTCCACATCCTCGACTGAGGCGCGGATGGTCGTGGTGCGGTCGGTTAGCGGCGTGATGTCGATGCCCGGTGGCAGATCCTGCTTGAGCTGCGGCAGGATGCGCAGAACG
This sequence comes from Gluconobacter frateurii, assembly GCF_002723955.1. GTDB lineage: Bacteria > Pseudomonadota > Alphaproteobacteria > Acetobacterales > Acetobacteraceae > Gluconobacter > Gluconobacter frateurii. The sequence continues at coordinate 128,693 of NZ_BEWN01000005.1, read as the reverse complement.
TTATCCACGACGCCGATCACATTCGCGCCGGGCTGTCGCTGAACGTTCAGGATCAGGGCTGGGGTCTTGTTCGACCATGCTGCGAGTTGGCTGTTCTCTGCACCTTCCACAACAGTTGCGACGTCACGGACGCGGATCGGACCATCGTTCTGATAGGCGATGACCTGGTTCATCAGCTGCTCGACAGACTGGATTTGTCCGTCAATACGCAGGGACGTGGAGCGCTTAGGGCCGTCAAACGTGCCGGTCGGGGAGTTGACGTTCACGGTCGTGATGATGGTCCGCAGGGTATCGATCGCGATGCCGTACGAGGTCAGCTTTGGGATGTTGACCTGGATGCGGTAGGCCTTGCGATTGCCACCTGAGAGCGTCACGAGACCGACGCCGGATATCTGGCTGATCTTCTGTTCAAGACGCGTGTTGACGTAATCTTCCACTTCCGGAAGCGGCATCGTCTTGGACGTAATGCCAAGTGTCAGAACAGGCGTGTCCGCGGGATTGACCTTGGCATAGATCGGGGGAGCCGGAAGGTCTGTGGGCAGCAGGGACGTCGCGTTGTTGATCGCTGCCTGAACTTCCTGCTCCGCCACGTCCATGGACATATCGAGGCCGAAGCGCAGGGTAATGACGGACGCGCCGCCCGACGACTGGGAGGTCATCTGGTCAAGGCCGGGCATCTGGCCAAGCTGCGTCTCAAGCGGGGCTGTGACGGATGTGCTCATCACGTCCGGCCCAGCGCCTGGATAAGAGGTCGAGACCGTAATTGTCGGGTACTCGACCTGTGGCAGGGCTGAGACCGCCAGGAAATGGTAGCCGAGCAGACCGCTCAGCAGGATGGCGAACATCAGGAGGCTGGTGGCAACCGGACGCTCGATGAACAGGCGGGACGGATTCACGGTCTTGCTGTTCCCTGTGAGCGATCAGTGATTGCCAGCGGCATCGGGGGCAGACGGGTCATTGCTGTGCTTGGCAGCATCGGTGCTCTGCTGACCATTGCGATGGCGATGATGGGTCTCGGCCGTCTGGGCTTCTGCGGCAGCGGTCTGGTTGGTGGACGTATCCGGGATGGAAACTTTCTGGCCGGGGCGCAGATGGCTGACACCGTCGGTCACAACGCGGTCTCCAGCTTTCACGCCAGACAGGATGACGGCATTGCTGTCATCAGTTTCACCAACCTTCACCGGCACGTCCTTCACGGTCATGTCCGGCTGAACGACGTACAGAAACTGTCCGTCAGGGCCGGTCTGAAGCGCATTGCCGGGAACGATGAGGGCATTGTGCAGTGTGTTGACGAGCAGGTGAGCATTGACGAATTCGTTCGGAAACAGGCGTTCATCTTCGTTGGCGAAGATACCGCGCATACGAACAGTGCCCGTTGAGGTGTCGATCTGGCTGTCCAGAGCCTTCACAGTGCCATCGGCGATCTTCTGGGTGTTGTCGCTGTTCCATGCTTCAACCGGCAGTTCACCGACTTCGCGCAGGCGATCAGCAACCGGGCCGATCTGATTTTGCGGAACGGTGAAGATGACGGAAATCGGTTCCATCTGCGTCAGGATCGTCAGACCACCGGACTGGCCGGCGGCGACGTAGTTTCCCTTGTCGAGCACTCGGATACCAACGCGACCATCAACGGGGGCGATGATATGGCAGTACATGACATCCAGTTCGGCGTTGCGAACATTTGCTTCATCGAACTTTACGGTGCCTTCAAGCTGCTGGACCGTAAATTCTTGGTCCCGGGCCGTCATGGCGGATGTAGAGTTCTGCCGGATCAGGGTCTGGTAACGGGCATTATCCACGCGGGCTTTCTCAAGCTGCGCACGGTCGGCGGCCAACGTACCCTTGTATTGTGCCAGAGTGGCTTCGTAAGGGCGGGGGTCGATCAATTCCAGTTCGTCCCCTTTCTTCACGTGCTGACCTTCCTGATAGTACACGTCCAGAATGTGTCCGCTGACGCGAGGCGTGATCGTCACGTTCGTGATGGGGATGACTGTGCCGAGAAGCTGGAGAACTACCGGCATGTCTCCGGTGTGAACCGTTGCGACCGCGACGGGCTGGACGTCGCCGGTCTGGCCCTTGTGCCAGCCTCCAGCGTTCTTTCCGTGCGGACGCAGGACCGCAAAGAGAATCAGCAGGAGAACGAGAATGACGATCCCCCAGAGGAGCCAGCGCCGACGGGAGCGTCGGGCGGGTTGAAGGGGCTGGGCGTTGCTGCTCTGGTGGCGGTCGCTGAAGCCGGCCGTCTGCTCGTCCATAATCGTTCTGTCTTTCCCGTACGCTTGGATCCGGGTGTGCTGGAGAAGGACACCCCTTTTGTCACTCATTCCTCTATAGTGCAGGCTGCGCAACCCTGCCATGACAAGACCTTAAATCCTGTTCAGGTTTGGGAACGAATTTGAAACGGTGTACCTAAAGAGTTGCTTTTTCAGGATATTGCTCTCTTGCTCCATTTCATGATCGCACCATATTCTTGAAGCAACCCTATGGTTCGTAGGTCGTTAACAACGAACACGGATCATATCCGGAGACAGGAGAGACATATGGCTGACACAACGACAACCAAGGCCGAAGGCCTCCTCGACGAAGCCAAGGGCAAGGTCAAGGACGGTATCGGCGGCCTGACCGGTGACACGGCAACGCAGGCTGAAGGCAAGTTTGATCAGCTTTCCGGCATGGCTCAGCAGGAATTTGCTGATCTGTATGACGAAGGTGAGACGAAGCTTGAAGCTGCAACGGCATTCGTTCAGGATCGCCCACTGATTTCCGTGGTCATTGCTACTGTTGTTGGCATGATTGTTGGTGGTCTGCTGTTCGGCCGCAAGAGCAGCTGATTTCACGCACGGATTACTTCGTGTGCTAGAAGCCTTCCGGAGTAATCCGGGAGGCTTTTTTTATGGAATGGTTTTACGAGAACAATGGGCAACAGTCTGGCCCCGTGTCCCGTGAAGAAATTCTGCGTCTGATCATGCAGCAGCGGATCCGTCCGGAGACGCTTGTCTGGACCCCCTCGTTCGGGGACAGTTGGCGACCGGCATCTGCGGCTGGGCTGGTTTCCCCTCTGACCGGCATTCTGAGGCCGAATGCAGAGGTGTCCGAACACTGGGCGTGGGTGCTTCTGGTTGGCCCCTGGCTCATGGGGCGGATTACACTTTACATCATGGACTGGCGGCATGTACCCGAGGCTGCCCGCATGAATACCAACGGCATTGTCGGATTGCTGGTCCTTGGTCTGTTTTTTACGGCATTTACCTTGGATCGGAATGCTATCCGAGAAGCCGGAAATACGCCTCCGGGTTTCTGGTGGTGGCTGTTTCTGCCTGGCTACTTCTGGCGTCGTCGTCAGGTTGTAGGGAAAGGGATGTCGTTGCTGGTGGTCAGTCTGGTTCTTCTGGTGTTCAACATTGGAGACACGATTGCCCGTTTTCCCGAAATTCGTGAGCAGGCAAGACATGCTCATCATTCAACAGGTACTTCTCAGTCGATGGTTCCAACGGACGGAGAGAGTGAGCAGGAGAACCTGTAAAGCGATCAGAAAGAGTCTTTCGGAACACACTTGACAGCTTATTCTGAAAAATAACCCATTTTTGGGCTTCCCTTTCGAGTCGCCATGATTCAAAACCGATTCGGTAGTCAGTTTATTGACCGGATCGGTCGGGGAGCAGTTCAGGAATGCCAGATTATGCCCTTGAAGCCGCCCATGGAGGGCTGGTCGTCGGGATCGACGAAGTAGGGCGTGGTCCTCTGGCTGGGCCTGTAGTTGCCGCCGCCGTCGCATTTACGTCTGAGCCTGATAAGAAGCTTTCGGCTTTGCTGGATGATTCCAAGAAGCTGACGGCAAAGCGGCGTATGGTCGCATATGACCTGCTGATGCAGACGCCGGATATTCTGACAGGTATCGGCGCAGCATCCGTGACCGAGATCGAAAAAATCAATATTGCTCAGGCCTGCCATCTTGCCATGCGTCGGGCACTGGATCGGCTTGGCCGGATGCCTGACCTCGCACTGGTTGATGGCAAGCACGCACCGAAGCTGCCTTGTCCCATTCAAATGGTGATTGGCGGAGATGGCATCAGCCTCTCCATCGCAGCCGCGTCCATTATAGCAAAAATTACACGCGACCGTCTGATGGCCCGTCTTGCCGTGAGGCACGATGCCTACGGGTGGGAACGTAATGCCGGTTACGGCACCGCCGTTCATATGAGCGGCCTGAAAATTCGGGGCGTAACGCCCCATCACAGGCGCGGATTTGCGCCGATCCGAAACATGATTGAAGCAAAGGCGCACGCAGCATGACCGGCGAACTTCCCGTGGACCAGATCCTGCGTGGTGAATGCGTGGAAACGATGAAGACCCTGCCGGATGGCAGCGTGGACTGCATCTTTGCCGATCCGCCATATAATCTTCAGCTTCGTGGCGAGCTGCGTCGCCCGGATGAGACGGTTGTCGATGGCGTTGATGATGCCTGGGACAAGTTCGACGACTATTCCGCATACGACAAATTTACGCGGGAATGGCTGTCCGAAGCACATCGCATTCTGGATAAGGACGGCACGATCTGGGTGATCGGCTCCTATCACAATGTGTTCCGTCTGGGCGCGATCCTTCAGGATCTTGGCTTCTGGATTTTGAACGACATTATTTGGCGCAAGTCCAACCCGATGCCGAATTTTCGTGGGCGTCGGTTTACGAATGCTCATGAGACGATGATCTGGGCGGCGAAAAGCCCGCAGAGCCGTTATCGGTTCAACTATCAGGCCATGAAGGCCCTGAACGATGATCTTCAGATGCGGTCGGACTGGTATCTGCCGCTCTGCACGGGCAACGAGCGCCTGAAGAACGAGCATGGCCTGAAGCTGCATCCCACCCAAAAGCCTGAGAGCCTGCTGCATCGTGTTTTGGTAGCGTCCACGAATGTGGAAGATGTCGTGCTGGATCCGTTCTGTGGAAGTGGCACAACGCCAGCAGTGGCGAAGCGTCTGGGGCGTCATTACGTCGGCATCGAACGGCATCCAGACTATGTAAAAGCTGCGCAGGAACGTGTGGCGCGTGAAGAGCGCCTGACATCCGAGCAGATCGCAGTGACGCCGGCGAAGCGCGAGATGCCGCGTATTCCGTTTGGAAGTTTCGTGGAAACCGGCGTTCTGCCTGCTGGTACTGCTCTCTATGATCGTCAGAAACGTCTCAAGGCGACAGTGACGCCGGACGGAACACTTGTGTCTGGCAATCAGCGTGGGTCCATTCACAAGCTCGGTGCGACGTTGACGAATGCGCCATCCTGCAACGGATGGACGTTCTGGTTCTTCGAGCGCGACGGGCAGATGGTACCGATTGATATCCTGCGTCAGGAAAGCGTAGCCCTTCGAAACGTCGGCTAATTTTCCCCAGACGCCATCTGCTGCTTCAAAAGCTGCAGAGCGGATTGTGCGGCATTTTGCAATCTTTCTGCCGAGATGCCGTCGCGGGCCTGCACAGAGAGGCCATGCAAAAATGTTGCAAAGAAATCTCCGAGTGCCCGTGGATCACATCCTGCGCGGAGTTCTCCTTCCTGTTGGGCAAGCCTGAACCGATCGACCAGTGAGGTTGTCTGGGCTTTGCGATGTTGGGCAAGCCATGTGGCAACAGAGGCGTTTGTGGTCGAGCAGTTGGTGGCAGACGCGACAACCATGCATCCTCTGGGTCCGTCAGGTTGCGTATAGAGCGCGATAGCCTGCTCCAATATGCGTTCCATGGCAGCCAGAATGGAGCGTTCTTCTTTCAGGGCATGTGTGGCGAAAGAGCCTTCATGGGTTTCGTAATCCAGGATGGCCTCCCGGAAGAGGTCTTCCTTTGATCCGAAAGCTGCATAAATCCGGGCTGATGCCAGTCCGAGGGTCGCCACAAGCTCTGACAGGCTGGTGCTTTCAAATCCCTGCCTCCAGAAAAGATCTCTGGCCTTTTTCAAGGCATCCGTACGGTCGAATTCTCGGGGTCTGCCAGCCATCGCGTTCACCATTCTTTGCCGATTGATAAATATTGAGCTTGATCTTCTACATCAAGGCTCTAATTCTTTGCCAAACAACAAAGAATAGGATGGACGTGATGTGTGGATGGTTTTTTCGCCTCTTTCTGCAGGGGAGCTTGCGACGTTATGGCGCGGTGCTTGTGGTGATTTCTGCAAGTGTTTTTGGAAGTTCGGGGTATGCCCAATCCTTGCCTCCCGGCTTTCATGACAAGGTCCGGACGGTCAATGGCCTCAAACTTCATTACGTTGAAGGGGGGGAAGGGACGCCGGTTCTTCTCATTCCGGGATGGCTACAGACATGGTACGCGTGGCGCGCGATAATGCCGGTTCTGGCTCAAAATGGGCATCGCGTGATTGTGGTCGATCCGCCGGGGATGGGGTCTTCTGCTCGCCCTCAGAGTGGCTACGATACGGGTGCTATCGGGGCAGAACTTGATGCACTGATGCAGCAGATCAGCCCCGGACCTTACACCGTCATGGGGCACGATATCGGCATGTGGATTGGATACGCGATGGCTGCCGATTATCCCCAGAATGTTTCTCGTCTGGTGCTGGTTGAAGCTATTATTCCGGGTCTGCTTAAGAAAGAGCCGGAAGTTTTCATGCCACAGGCCCAGAGTGCATTTTTCTGGCAGTTCATGTTCAATCAGCAGCCTGATCTGCCTGAAATACTGATCAAGGGACGTGAGCGCCCGTTCATGGCTTATCTTTTTCAGCATTGGGCTGTGCACCCCGAACGGATCGCTCTGGATGTCTATGCCAGAACCTATCACACTACGGACGGTATCCGGGCGCAAATGGGATATTACCGTGCTTTTCCGCAGACGATCGCCGAGAACCGGAGTCGGGCGCGACAGAAACTGACGATGCCCGTTTTAGCGTTGGGCGGTGACCATGGTGTCGCGGATTTCCCACGGGAAATGCTCGCTCCGGTGGTGAGTCATCTGACTGCGGGCCTCCTGAGAGACTGCGGGCATTTTGCTCCCGAAGAATGTCCTGAAGAAATTGACCAGCAGGTCATTCCATTTCTACGGAAATGATAATGCATAAGTTGGATGAATAAAAAAAGCCGGGAGGAGTATTCTCCTCTCGGCTTTTTTCTGTCTCTGAAAGTGAAGAGACTATCGTCCAGCGAAGCCGAGGAAACCAGAAGCGGGATCCGTGCTGGCACCCTTTTCATCGAAACGGGGAGCGAGGTTTTTACGGCTCGCGGTGGCGGCGCTGCCACCAATTGTCAGATGGCCGCTGCCACCTTTCATCTGAACGCCATTGTCCTGAACGCTTGTGTCAAGGCGACCATCAGGATTGTAGGTGCGCATGGAAAGCAGCAGGAACATGATGTCGTTGCGGTTCAGATCGATCGCCATATCAAGCGGTGACTGATCGAGAATGTTGTGCGCGTTCATGTCCGCACCACGATTCAGAGCTTCCTTGGCTGCGTTCAGCGAGCCCCGGTTGATCGAATCAAACAGGGCCGTGGTCGGGTTCGTATCCGTACGGGCATGGCCACCGTCATCGTCGGAGGCTTCTGCGCCGGGCAGAGCTGAAGGAGGGGCCGCGCGTTTGGCAGCCTTGCGGGCTTCAGCCTTTTTGGCGGATTCCTCGGCTTCCTGCTCAGCCTCTGCATCGTCGGCGTCCTGCGCGTGGGCAGAGTGCCAAGGCACGAAAATGGTCGGCGTGGCTGCCAGAGCGGCAATCAGCAGAAGGCGGGGAAGGGTCAGAGGCAGTCGCATAGGGTCAATATACTGCGATCTGAACTCCTGTGCGAGTCTCCAGAATCGTCGACCCCAACTTGTCACACGTCGCAACATCAGCGGCCTTCCCGCCACCAGCCAAGTCCAAGGAATGTCAGCGCCATCACAAGGGCGAGCCAGCCGGGGACCAGATCCTGGGTCCGCGTTTCTCCGGCGACAGCGGCCTTGCTGACGGGAAGGCCAATCCAGCCGGATCCAGACAGATCCTGCCCGGCCTGTACTTGTCGAAGATGCGGGATTAAGAGCCCTGCCCAGTGCTGGCTGCCGCCAGAGGCTTGGGCGATTGGTCCCATGACAGTCGCCGTTGCGCGGAGATCCTGCCGTTCCAGAACATCCTGAGACACGGGGCTTGCGAACGCGACGAGGCCATCCTGCCGGATAGTCCAGATTCCATTTCCACTGACGGGGAGCGTGCCAGTCCACAGTCCTTTTCCGCCCGTCATGGAGAGGGGCTGGGTCCGGCCATCCGGGAGTGTCACCATGGCCTGTGGTGTGATGGTCGTCTGGCCAAGGGCATGACGCTCGACAAGGAGCTGCCCGTTTTCGATACGGGCGGTTAGGCGGTTTTCCTCAAGGTCTGGCTCTTTCATCAGCCAGTGGGACAGGCGACGAAGCAGTTCCGCTTGTGGCCCACCACCGCCTTCGCCACGAGACCAGAGCCAGAGCTGATCAGACAGGAGCATGGCGACGCGGCCCTGTTCCACACGATCCAGCAGAAGAAGAGGAGAGCCGTCAGGACCGCTCATCAGGTTCTGCCCGTGAGACTGATCGACTTTGGCCGACCGATACCAAGGCCCCCAGTCGCTGCTGTTGCCAAGACCTGCGGTGACAGGATGCGCTTTGCCGAGATCCGTCAGACCGGGGCGGAAAGGCTGGGTGATGATCCCGTCCGTTGGGACGTGAGCCGGGAATACCTGTGCCAGTGTCGTGTCCTGCAGGGAGCCATCTTGTACGAACTCCGGACCGGCCGTGACAAGCAGACCCCCTCCCTTGCGCACATAGTCCGCAATGTTGGTAAGATACTCTTCAGGCAGGATGTTGCTGTTTCGGAATCCATCCAGAATGATGAGATCAAAGCTGCGGATCTTTTCCTGAAACAATTCCCGGATTGGAAACGGAATCAGCGCGAGATCGGAAAGCGGTGTGCCATCATCCGTGTTGGGAGAGCGCAGGATGGTGAAGTGGACCAGATCAACAGAAGGATCTGCCTTTAGCAGGCGACGCCAGACACGTTCACTCTGATTGGGAACGCCCGAAACCAGCAGGACGCGGAGCCTGTCCCGAACGCCACGGATACGGATGACATCAGAGTTGTTGAGCGTTGAGGCCTCACCGGGAAGGGAGGAAACGGACAAACCCACCAGTGTTTCGCCGGGATGCTGAACCGGGATGGTAATGTCCTGGGGCTGGCTGGTCTGGATCGTACGTGTTGCGGGTGGGGCATCACCCGCGCGTACAGTCAGCGTTGCCGCTTTTGCGCCGGGCGATCCGAGATCGTCTACCTGAAGGCGAATGGTCGCGTTCTGTCCTACGATGGCATAGGGCGGCGTGCTGAGGATACGCAGCCTGCGGTCTGTTTCTTCTCCCTTGGCCGTTACAAGGAGATGCATCGGGAGCGTCTGCTCATTCGGACCGTGGAAACGCGCAGGCAAATGCGTGGGAACGTCATGGTCCATGCCGTCTGTGACGACAATGGCGCCAGCAAAGCGACCCTGTGGCAGGTCAGCATGATCCATCGCGTCGAACAGGCGAGTGCCGTGCCCGTTGCCTCCGGGAACGTCGACCCGATGCAGGGTCAGGCCGGGAAGATGGGCCGCATCCTGCATGATCTGGGTGGCTGTCTGATCAGCGAGCGCGGTTCTCGGGCCAACCTGCATGGAAGGCGAACGGTCCACAATCAGGAGCGCATCCTGCGGGACAGGCTTGAAAACCGGATGGAGTGACCGTGGTCCAGCCATCCAGCCCAGAAGCACCAGAATGGCGAGAGCGCGCCAGATCATCCCGCGTGCACCGCGAATGAAGCCGTAAACTGCGCCTGCTGTAATGGCGACTGCGATTGTGATGAGCAGCCAGAGTGGCAGGAGAGGGGCGAGATCGAACGTCATGGCGCGTCCTCCTCGTCTTCGTCTGTGCTGCCAGTATTGGTCTGGCCGTCTGGATTGTCCTGCCCCAGCCGGCGCAGCATTTCAGGGTAGTGAGCCTGATCGCTCTTGTAGTTTCCCGTCAGGGCGTAAAGCACCATATTGACCCCGAAGCGATAGGCCTGTGTGCGCTGGTCATCTCCGCCGGGCAGGACTGCATAAGGATGATTGCCGGAGGCATCGACCGCCCAGGCATGCGCCCAGTCTCCATTGCCGATAATGACCGGACTGACGTCATCATTCGCCTCGTCCCCATTGCGGGCGACATAAACGGGTTGACCGTTGATCCGGCCGGGAAAGCCGCTGTGGAGAAGATAGAAGGTGTGTCCCAGAACGTGTTTGTCCGTTAGTTTGGCGAGGGGGGGAATGATCAGCCCATCCGTCACGCGCTTCAGAGCCGCGCGGACTGCACCGCCAGACCCGGCATCCATATCTGTACCTGCACCCTGCTGATCGATCAGCAGGATACCGCCGTGATCCATGAAGGCATTCAGGGCCTTGGTACGAGCGGCATCGGGTTGGGCATCTGCGGTAATGGGCCAGTAGAGCATCGGGTAGAACGCGAGATCATCTTTGCCGGGTAGCACGCCATCCGGATGGCCGAGAGCCGCTGAACTCCGCGCACTGGTATAATCGGACAGGCCCTGAAGACCTTCCTTTGACGCTTCATCCACATCGTCATGCCCGGTTAGGACATACGCGAGACGAGTTTCGAGAGCTGCTTGTGGAGCCGAGGCCGGGAGGGCGGGGGGAATGCTGGCTGTCTGCGCCTGTGCCTGCGGCATGGCGATCAGAACCAGTATCGCAGCTATCGGTCCGAGCAGGCCGCGGCGTCTGAGAGACAGGGCGAAGTCCACGAGCAGTACCAGAAGTCCAGCCGCCAGAAGCCATGGCCCGATTGGTCGGTCCGGATGAGCGCCATCCGGCGTAATGTGGGTGCCAAGTAGGGGCTCTTCATTGAGAGGGGCAGCGTGATCGGAAACATTGAGCGCGCGGGTGCCATGCGCGGGGCCGTAAAGACCCGGAGGGTGAGTCACGCTGATACTCGTCTTTGAAAGATCGTTCCCATGAATGGAGCGTGCGGCCGCAGGGGGCATGACGAGGCCGCCATCGCTGTCGAGCATACGCCATGGAGCAAGGTCTGTTGGTCCGCTTCCGGCCACACCGGCGGAACGTTCAATCAGGCGTTCCAGCATCTGTGGGAACAGCCCGGAAATGGGAAGATTGGACCAGTCGGGAGAGGCCGTGACGTGGAACAGGACGATCTCCCCATTTCCTTCCGTACGGGCGGTGACGAGGGGTGTTCCGTCTGCCAACGCGGCCCAGACATGATCCTGGAGGCCGGTTTCGGGCTTTGCGAGGACCTGACGAGAGACCGTCACATCAGGAGGAATACTTAGATCCGCAAAAGGCGAAGAGGCCGGAAAGGACTCCAGTGCCTGTGGTTTGCCCCAGGACATGGGGCCTCCCAACTGGCGCATTCCGTTCATCAGGGGAACGGGCAGAAGAGCATCTTGCGTTTCGCCTGAGGTATCGTCCTGCTGGGGAGATTGTTCTGCGGCAAGGCCGGGACCAGCAAAGCGGATGAGCATTCCACCGTGTCGCACCCACTCCAGAACACGCTTGCGGGTTTGATCTCCAGAAAGTGCGCCATCCGTTGCGACCAGAACAGAAAGAGACGAACCGAGCAGTGCGGTCGCATCGCCGTTCCGACGCTCTGACAGTGTGTCGAGGGCGTGGTTCAGGAAGAATGCCGAGCCGATGAGGGGGGTTGTATCGCCCGGTGTCTGCAACAGGCCCACCGGACGGCGATGACCGGCGTCGCCAAGCAGAACGGTGGTGGCTGGCCCTGCCATGCCTTCGAGCGCGAAATGATCGAGCTGATTCCGAAGCAGAGCCGGCAGGGTTAGGGTTTTGTCTTCGCCAACCTGTGCTGGAAAGGTGGCAAGCGTGCCGCCATTGGCTGCCACTGCTCGAATCGTGACGGTTCGGGAAGGACAGTTCAGCCCTTCAACCTTTGCGTGAAGTGCGCCGTCCGGGCCGAGGCCCGCTGCCAGACGGAGGATATCGCAGGGGTTCCAGCGCATATCCTGTATGGAGCGCGCCTTTCCTAAGGCAGTCTGAAGAACTGCGTCGTTGGGTGAGGAGAGGCCGTCAGAAAGAACAACGACATGCTTGTCGGAAAGGTCAATCCGCTGAAGAACACCTGCCAGCCCGGAGCGATCAACCGGCCAGGGGCGTGCGTGCAGATGTTCCAGATATTCTGACAGGGCGTGTCCGTCATTCGTTGTGAATGGCTCAGGCATTGCACCGTCGGAAGATCGGGCGGCATGAACGACCGTGACAGGATTGCCATTGCGAAGAGCGGTTTGTCCCAGAGACAGAGCCGCTGCGACACGTTCATTCCAGTGTGGAATGGATGCCCAGCCATCGTCGAGAACGATCAGAAGCGGGCCATTCGTCGTGTCATTCGTGTGCGGAACAAGAACTGGTCTGGAGAGTCCGAAAATAACGAGAGTAACAGCAACGATACGCAGGATCAGTAGCCACAGCGGTGAGCGCGCGGCATCTTCGCGCCGGGTTGTCAGTCGCTTGAGCAGCAGCAGGGAGGGAAAGGTTTTTTCCTGCGGAGCTGGCGGCGTGGCGCGGACAAGCCACCACAGGGCGGGGAGCGCCAGCAGGCCCAGGAGCAGAAGCGGGGACAAAAAGATCATCGGCCGCCTCCCATGGCAAGATGAAGGGCCAGAAGTGCCGGGAGTGGATCCTGTGACGTGTCATGCATGACGCAGTCAGCGTGGAGACGGCCCGCGCTCCCCTGCAAGGCGGCGAGATGTGCTGACATGGCCTGTTCGTAAGCTGGCCCGAGGCTCTCGACTGCGGGAAGGGTCAGAACGCCACCTTCAAGTCCGGAAAACCGGATGCGTCCCTTCTGGTCGAGGGAGCGCTCACCGGGATCGAGAATACATAGCAGATGCGTCCGGACCGGCCGGTTGGCGCAGTGCTTGAGAACGGCATCAATCCGGTCTTCTTCCCAGAGAAAGTCGCTGATGAGGACGAGATCCGTTTGCGGCGGAATACCATCCAGAGGGGGGAGCTCCAGTTCATCTGGCGAGGAATGGAGAAGGGCTTCACCGAGACGTCCAAGCACCTGACGGCCAGCGAACGTGCGTCCCGCTTCTGGCCCCGTCAAAAGCCCGGCCTTTTCCCCACCTCTGAGCGCGGCACCAGCAAGAGCCAGCGTGCAGAGTTGGGCGCGTTCGAGTTTGGTGGGCAGCGTGGGCGCCGAGCGCCAGTCCATGGAGGGAGACGGGTCGCACCAGATCAGCAGGGACTGCGCGTTTTCCCGCTCTCGTTCCCGCACCCAGAACGTATTGTCGATTGGCGAACGGGCGGATTGTCGCCAGTCGATGGACGTCGCAGGCTCTCCGGCATTGTACGGTCGAAACTGCCAGAAGTCTTCGCCGTTGCCAGCCCGTCTGCGCCCATGCGTGCCAACCTGAAGGCTGGCGGCAATTTTTTCAGCATGCAGAAGAAGGGCCGGCAGGGCTAGCCGCTCTGCCGGGGCGATCATGGACTCTGATGGGCGGCTGTTTTTGCGGGAGAACAGGCCGCGGAGCGCTTCGGTCGGGCTTTTCACGGGACTCAGAGGATCGTCTGGGCCTGTTTGCGGATCAGGGCCTCGACCGTCACGCCAGAAGCTCTTGCACCGAAGCCAAGCCCGATACGGTGAGACAGGACCGGCTCGGCCAGTGCCACGACGTCATCAAGGCTTGGTGCCAGACGGCCGTTCAGAAGGGCGCGGGCGCGGGTGGCGATCATGAGGGCCTGTGCGGCACGGGGGCCTGGTCCGAAAGAAACCGCATCCCGTACGTCTGGGGATGCAGAGGCATCTTCAGGGCGCAGGGACCGTGTCAGGGCCAGAATGGCATCGACGATCTTGTCTCCCACGGGCAGGCGCCGAACCAGCTTCTGGGCAGCCAGAAGGGTTGTCGCGTTCATCAGAGTGGGGGCGTGGGCGGTTGTGGCGCCCGTTGTTTGCAGAAGCATTTGACGTTCTGCATCCCGATTTGGGAAATCCAGCGGAATGCGGAGCATGAAGCGGTCGAGCTGGGCTTCCGGCAGCGGGTAGGTGCCTTCCTGCTCAATCGGATTCTGGGTCGCGAGAACGTGGAAAGGCGATGGCAGGACGTAATCCTTGCCACCCTGCGTCACGCGATGCTCGGCCATGGCTTGAAGAAGCGCGGACTGGGTCCGTGGGCTGGCACGGTTGATTTCATCGGCCAGAACAAGCTGTCCGAAAATCGGGCCGGGCAGGAATCGGAAAGCCCGCTGTCCGTTGACGTCCTGATCGAGAATCTCCGCACCTGTAATGTCGGACGGCATGAGGTCAGGCGTGAACTGAATACGGGTCGCATCCAGGCCCAGCACGCGGGAGGCCGTATTGACGAGAAGTGTTTTGCCGAGACCCGGCGCGCCCATCAGAAGCGCGTGACCGCCAGAGAGGATCGTGACGAGAACCTGCTCGATCACACGGTCCTGTCCCAGCACAATTCCGCCAATAGCCTTATGGACATCGCGGAGAACGGGGGCCAGACGGTCGGCCTCGGCCACATCTGCTTCGCCCTGGAGGGTTCCGGCGGAGGCGCCGGTAGAATAATGCTGCTCGCTCATATCACCAGTCTGACAGGTGTGGGGGTTTCATCAAGGCTCGATTGCACCCAACTTGGTGTGAGAAGAGAAGTTTTCATTTTAACCGGAGGGAAAATTGAGCGCGCATGATTGTCGGGATGCCTCCCGATCCGACGTTTTCCCCGCACCAGGGGCATCCGAAACCGTCACTGCAACAGCATCTGGTGCTGGTGTACGCCAGCTTCCTTTCCTGATCCGCAGGGACGGGACGTGGCTCTATCGCGGCTCTCCGGTAACCCGAAAAGCGATGCTTTGCATGTTTTCGTCCATGCTGACGCGGGATGCGGAAGGCACATATTGGCTCAAAACGCCCATGGAAAGCGGCGTCATTCAGGTGGAGGATGTTCCTTACATCGCGGTTGAGCTTGATTTCCGGGGAAGCTGTGGCCGACACCAGACGCTCTGTTTCCGGACAAATATGGATGAACTCGTCTGTGTGGGGCCGGATCATCCGATCTCCTGCGACTGGGATCGGCCCGTCGATGACTGTGGTGCGATCCCATATGTTCACCTGCGTGACGGGGAGGGCGACTTTCCTATCCGTGCGCGAATCAGTCGTTCCGTTCATTTCGAACTTGCGGCATTGGCGGTCCCGGGACATGCAGAAGGAAAACCCTGTCTGGGCGTCTGGAGTCAGGACTGTTTCTTCCCGCTTTCGCGTCAGCCATGAGCGATCCCTCAGGGCTTCTGTCCCGCCTGAAGGATCGACGCGGTCTGGATGAGTTGTGGGCTCTGTTGCCAGAAGCTCGACTGGTTGGCGGTTCGGTTCGGGATCTTCTCCGGGGCGTGCCTGTTCATGATCTTGATCTGGCCACATCGGATGCGCCGGAAGATGTTCTGAAAATCCTGAAGGCCGGGGGCGTGAAGGTTATCCCCACCGGGCTGGCACATGGGACCGTAACGGCTGTCATCCGGGGCGAACCTTACGAAATTACAACCCTGCGTCGCGATGAAGAAACGGACGGCCGACATGCTGTCGTTGCCTGGACGACGGACTGGGCCGAAGATGCGGCGCGGCGGGACTTCACCATTAACGCCATGTCGCTAGATCGGCATGACGTGCTGCATGATTATTTCGGTGGCATTCAGGATCTGGCCGATCATCGTGTCCGTTTTGTTGGGGAGGCAGGACGCAGGATTGATGAAGATGCGCTCAGAGCGCTCAGGTTTTTCCGGTTCGACGCGCGGTACGGTCACGGCGAACCCGATGCGGAGGCTTGTCATGCAATATCGAAGCGGTTGGAGCTGATTGATGCGTTATCGGCCGAACGCATTGCTTCCGAATTGCTAAGAATTCTGACTGGTCCACGGGTTGTGGAAACGCTTTCAGTTATGAAAGACGTGGGACTGCTGGCGCATCTTGTCCCCGCTTCGGATGTTCATGCATTGCGCAGGCTTTTGGCGTGTCAGGCTCCTGAAGAGGCTCTTCTGCGATTGTTCGCGCTTTGCCATGCCGACTGGAGCGGTCTGGGTGAGCGGCTGAAGCTGTCGAATGCGGAACGGGACCGGCTTCGACAATTTGGAGACAATACGCCGACCCTTGGGCCTGCCATGTCAGACGATGATCTCCGCCGGGCTCGGTTTCAGCAGTCACTTCCCGTTCTTCTCGACAGAAGCTGGTTGACGCAGGCCTTTGCTCTAGGTGCCCGGGATAAGGGATGGGATGTTTTCAGAGAGCGTTTGCAGCAATTGCCTCAGCCGGTTTTTCCGTTGACTGGGCAGGATGCAAAAGATGCTGGATTGCTGCCCGGGCCTGCCATGGGAGCGTGGCTGAAGGCCGGGCAATCCTGGTGGCTGAAGGAGGGCTGTAGACCGGACGGGAAAGCCTGTCTGGCCTATTTGGTAAAAACATCCGAAATGGCGCGGAAATCGGACTGAAACCGTCTGGTTTCGCAGTTTTCCAGAGGCCTGCTAAACCCCCTCGCATGAGCAGAAAGACAGCCCTTGATACAGATAGCCAGATTCTGATCCGCAGAATCTGGCGGGACGAAATGCGGCATCACGTTCGTCAGATCGTGACTGTGATTGTGCTGACCGTTCTAATGGCCAGCCTGACCGCGCTTTATCCGGTCGTCATCAAGCGCGCCGTGGACATGTTTGCCGCGCAGGACCCTCGGATTTTGTATCAGGTGCCAGCGCTGGTCGTGATTGTGACCACACTGAAAGCAGCTTCCCAATACGGGCAGACAATCGCCGTTCAGGGGCTCGTTCTGACGGTTATCCGCGGGTTGCAGTCCCGCATGTTCAAACATTCTCTGCAGACCGATGTGTCGCGTATCGAGCGCGAAGCGCCTGCCCAGTGGGCTGCGCGATTTACAACAGATGCCGTTTCCATCCGGGAAGCCATGGTGCGTGTTGTGAACGCACTGGGTGATGCCGTGACAGTTGTCGGCTTGGTGGCCGCCATGATCTGGGCGGACTGGGAACTGAGCCTTATTGCCTTGGTGCTGTACCCCGTCGCTGCTGTTCCGATTCAGAAGCTGGGCAAGAAAGTGCGCCGGGCGTCTGGCGGAATGCAGGAGCAGATCGGTGAGACGTCTGCGCTCCTGAACGAAAGTTTTGCGCTGGCACGGCAGGTCCGGATTTACCGGATGGAAGACCGTGAGAGCAGCCGTGTCGACCAGTCACTTGATCTGCTGCACACGGCATTCCTGCGCATCGCAAAAGGGCGCGCGCGTGTTGATCCGGTTCTGGAGGTTCTGGGCGGAACAGCTGTGGCCGTTGTTCTGGGATTTGCGGGCTGGCGCGCGGCCATGGGCGGGGCAACGCTTGGAGACTTTACAGCTTTTATTACGGCTCTCCTGACAGCCGCCCGGCCCATCCGTGCGCTGGGTTCTCTCAACACGGCGATGCAGGAAGGTCTTGCCGGACTGGCGCGTGTTTTTGCCGTCATTGATGAGCCGCCTGCGGTTATTGACCGTACGGATGCCGTGTCTTTGCCCGGCGGCAAGGGGCATCTTGTTTTCGAACAGGCATCCTATCAGTACGAAGATGGTCGGGTGGGACTGGCCGGTCTGACGCTGGATGTGCAGCCAGGTCAGACGGTGGCTCTTGTTGGGCCGAGTGGAGCAGGAAAATCAACAGCGTTGTCACTGATCCCGCGTCTGCATGACGTGTCGGGTGGGCGTATCCTGCTTGAAGGTGTCGATATCAGGGATGTGCAGGTGGCCTCCCTGCGCGATGCGATCGCGTATGTCAGTCAGGACACGACGTTGTTCGATCTTTCTCTGATCGAAAATATCTGGATTGGTCGGCCGGACGCGAGCCGGGAAGAAGTGGAGGCGGCTTGTCGGATGGCGGCTGTCGATTTTACGGACAACCTCCCGCATGGTCTGGAAACCCGCGTTGGGCCAGGCGGCCGTCGTCTTTCGGGCGGCCAAAGGCAGCGTGTAGCGCTCGCACGTGCCCTTCTGCGAGACCCTCGTGTTCTGCTGCTTGATGAAGCGACAAGTGCGTTGGATTCAGAAAGCGAATCTCGTGTGCAGGGCGCACTTGCCACTCTGCGGACCGGGCGTACTACGGTGATTGTGGCGCATCGTCTTTCAACGGTTCAGTCCGCAGATGTGATTGTCGTGATG
Source organism: Gluconobacter frateurii (assembly GCF_002723955.1). GTDB lineage: Bacteria > Pseudomonadota > Alphaproteobacteria > Acetobacterales > Acetobacteraceae > Gluconobacter > Gluconobacter frateurii. The sequence continues at coordinate 110,530 of NZ_BEWN01000005.1, read as the reverse complement.
GATGATGGCCGGGCTGTAGAGGCAGGATCGCATGCAGAGTTGCTAAAGAAAGACGGCCTTTATGCCCGGTTGGTGCGCAGCCAGTCCTTGGAAGCGGCCTGATAGAGCGCTTTCAGTTCAGGCAGCAGCTTTTCGTAAAGCTCCTGTTTGAAGCCCAGGTTGCGCTTAAGGAGGTCTTTCGGTTCGATCCATTCCCAAAGATCGAATTCTGCTGGGGTATGCAGATCCAGCCGGATGTCGCTATCGTTCCCTTCGAAACCGAGAACAAACCATTTCTGGGTCTGGCCGCGGTATTTCCCCCCGAGCGCCCGTCCGATCAGTGCTGCTGGTAGATCGTAGGCCAGCCAGTCGGAGCGTTCGGCTAAAACTGTTGCGCGTGTGCAGCCTGTTTCTTCCGCAAGTTCACGCAGAGCCGCAGTCCGAGGATCTTCCCCCTCGTCGATACCGCCCTGTGGGCACTGCCAGATATCGCCTGGCAAGTCTGCACGGCGAGCAACAAACAGTTTTCCGTCCCGGTCAAAAAGGGCAACCCCCACATTGGGGCGATAAGGAAGATTGGAAAAATCGGTCATAGGGGAGCCGTCTGAATGTCTTTGGGCTGAGCCGCGGCCTGCTCCTCCGTTGCGCCATTATCTGCCAGCGCGGAAGGTGGAACGAGAACGAAGCGGTTTGTAGCGGGGCCACTGAGCCAGGTCGCGAGACGATCGATTGCGACCGGTGTCAGTGGGCCAACCATCAACAGAATGTGGGTCGGCTTTGCGCCCTCCGGAAGCAGTGTGGCAAGCTTTGCATCAAGCGTTGCGGCATCGGTGTCACCGTTGATCCATGCCGTCGCAGTCATGCCACGGATATGACGGTCTTCCTGGGATGATCCGCTGAGGTAGAGCAGGCCATGGCTGGCGATGATGTCTTCAATCGGATGAAAGCCCGGAGTGGTGGCATATCCGCCGCCGGGCTGGCTGTCTCCGGCTTCCGAAGTATCCGTAAGGCCCGTCGCACCTTGGGCTCGGGACAGGCACCAGTCCAGTTCGCGACGATCATCGGCTTCGGAGTTGCCGTTGCCTAGCGCATGAGGGCCTTCATCGACCGTCTCCGGATGTGCACTCTGCATCGGAAGTGTGACAAAGATTTCTCGATGGGCTGCGTGGGCGCGTGCCAGGACATCCGGCAGATTGCCAATATAAGGCGAGACGCCAACCGCGACCGGGGCTGGAATGCGTGAAAGCACATCGTAGGTCATGGCATCTGAATAGCCAAAGCCCTGCAAGACGATGGCAAGAGCCGTCTTGCCTGATGCCGTGATCGAACTCAGGTCAATCGCAGGGGGCTGTGCAATAGGTGGAGGCATCTGCGGAGATTTGAATGCCGGTGCTGGAGGTGCCGGTACAGTGACAGGAACAGCTTTAGGGGCTGCTGCAATCTGCTGTGCTGCCGGCATAAGCTGGCGCGTTGAATGATTGACGGCCACCGCATCCGGTTGATGAGCAATGGGTGCAAGAGGTTTGTTCTGCGCTGTGACGCGGGGCGTGGAAGACTGGCTCTGATGCCGGAGCATCAGAGCTGCTGTCGTACCGCCTACAAGAACAAGACCCCAGAACGCGACCAGAAGGCGTCCGATAACGGGAAGACGGCTCCAAAGCCCGGGGGAGCGGGATGGAGCGGGACGGTTCTGCACGATCTGGACTGTCCTTCTGGGAAGTAGGGGTTAGTGCGCCGGGGTTGGCGGCGTGGGCTTCTTGTCAGACGGCGGGGCCTTGACCTCGGTTGCCTGTTCAACCGCAGGGGCCGGGTTCGAAATTCCTGCCATGGCATTCACGACCTTGATTGCCTGCTGAAGCTGGAAATCCGTTGCGGGTTTCGTCAGGTCAAACTTCGGCCAGTCTGCCGGGGGAGCCTTGGGAATGGACTTGGAAATCTCCGGAAGATCCGTGCGAGCCGTCTCAGCCGTGCGATTGCCTCCCACATTCGTCAGGATATGGGACAGATCGGCCTCACGATAGCCGTAGCCATCATCGTCCTTGGTTTCCGCAACGGCGATGTCCGGTGTGATGCCAAGTCCCTGAATGGAACGGCCAGATGGTGTGTAGTAACGGGCCGTTGTCAGGCGAACAGCCCCCTGATCCCCAATCGGGATCAGCGTCTGGACGGAACCCTTGCCGAACGTCTTTTCGCCAAGAATGACTGCACGACGATGATCTTTCAGAGCACCGGCTACGATTTCGCTGGCTGAAGCCGAGCCGCCATTCGTCAGCACGACGATAGGCAGACCATTGGTGATATCCGTTCCCCGAGCATCCCAGCGCTGATTGTTCTCCGGATGACGACCGCGGATGGAGACGATCTCGCCTTCCTTGATGAAATCATCGGAGACGGCGATGGCCTGATCGAGCTTGCCACCAGGGTTCGACCGCAGATCAAGGATCACGCCGGTCAGCTTGTGAGCAGGGCTCTTGGCGGCTTCTGCTTTCAGCTTGTCAAAAGCCGTGTGCATTGCGCTTTCAAGATCGTCATCGAATTCGGTCAGACGGATGTAGGCCGTGCTGCCGTACAGGGCGGAACGGACGATCTGGACGTGAACGATTTCGCGCTTCATGTCGAAGGTCAGCGTTTTGCCCGTCTTGGGACGGACGACGGTCAGGCTGATGGATGTTCCCGGATCGCCACGCATCTTGCGAACAGCCTGATCGAGCGTCAGACCATCAATGCTCTTGTGGTCAACCATCGTGATGAAATCACCAGTCTGGATACCAGCGCGCGCAGCAGGTGTGCCATCAATCGGCGACACCACGCGAACATGACCAGACTCAGCCTGAACCTGAAGGCCAAGACCGCCGAACTTGCCGGAAATTTCGGTCTGCATGTCCTTGAACTGGGCGGCGGTCATGTAAGACGAATGCGGATCGAGTTCGCCAACCATGCCATCCAGGGCATTGTTGATGAGGTCCTTGTCCGACACCGGATGAACGTATTCGGCCTTCACAACGTCCATGACCGTACCCAGGAGGGTCAGGAGACGAACGGTTTCAGCGCTGTTGTCATGGGAGACGTCGCGGGCGATGGCGGCGGTAGGGAAAGTGCCAGCGGACCCGACGAGACGCAGTGCGCCCGGTCCGACAGCCAGTCCGGCCAGAAAGGCGGTGCCCAGCAACAGGCCAGTACGGAACTTCATGTGATCTCCATCCTCGGGAACGGGCGTGCTTCCGGCGTCTCTTGCTGTGCAGGACTAGCGCGAAACGGGTTGCCGAAATGTTAAGACGTGAGCTTACAGTGTCCTGCTCTGTCAGAAAACAGGGTCAGAGAAACGGAGCAGGACTGACGATCTGTGCGCCGTGACGCAACTGGACGAAGAGCAGCCCGTCGGAGGCAGGCATTTGCCCAAGTGTGGCGGCTTTTCTGACACTTTGGCCGCTCGAAACACCCAAAGAGCCAAGGCCGGAAAGAACAAAGCGATAATTCTGTCCGCAATCGAGGATCAGCATCTGCCCGAACGAGCGAAAAGGGCCCGAGAAGACGATTCGTCCGCTACAGGGCGCCTGAACCGACGCTGAGGACACAGCAGCATACGTGATGCCGGTGGAAGGGCCGGCCTCGGTATCCTGTCCCCATCTCACGGCGATATGTCCTGACACAGGCGCGTGTCCGTTGCCGGAAGAAACGCCATTTCCGGCAGAGAGTGCCTTTGCCTGTGCTCTTGTTTTTCGGGCCTGCTCCATCTGATGCTGCTTTGCCAGCGCGCGGGCTTCGGCTTCAAGTTCGGCCTTTGCCTGTGCTTCCTGCCGAGCAATCGCCTCGATTTCGGCCGAAAGATCGGCGGAGGCTTTCATGGCTTCGGCGACCGCGGACTTAGCGCGTTTCGCGGCTTGATCCGATACTGTTTCCTGGCGGGCAGCGACCTTTGTTCTGGCTGCTGCGACATCTCGCTGATGCGTCTGGGATTTCAGGAGACCATCCAGTTCTTTCTGACGGCTATCAAGCGCGTCTCCGACTGTCTGGAGTTCTTCCTGTTTTGTCTGGAGGTGCGCGGCGCGTTGCTGGGTCAGGCGCGAGAAGCCACCGAGAATGGACAGGGCTGTCACGCTGTCTGTCGCTGCGGAAGGTGAGGCAAGGAGCGCCGCGTCGGGAGCAATGGACAGGCGCGCGGCGACCGGCAGCAGGGGCTGCAACGCTTCGTTTTCGTGTGCGATATCCTGCCTGATGCTGGTTTGCTTCTGTGTCAGATCTTCAATTTCTGCGTTCAGTGTATCAATACGGGAGCGGGTAGTTTGAACAGCCGTTTGAGCCGTGCGTGTCTGCGCGGCGAATGCGACCTTGCGGGCGTTGTCCTGAAGCGCTTTCTGCTGGGCCTGAGTAGCCGCCTGCTGTCTGGCCCGTAAGGTCGCGGCTTCCTGCGCCTGTTGCGCTTCCAGAGCCTTTCGGGCTGCCTGCACCCGCGCAAGGGCCTGTTGTCCGCCACTTGGGGCGGATGAATGATGAGCAGGCCTGGCAGATCGATGATGGGCGTGATCTGCCGGAGAGGCTGCCATCAGCCATGGCGTAACCGCCAGAGCCAATGGCAGCACTCTGGCTGGATCAGGCGTTTTCAAGCAGGGAAATGCCTGTCATGGCTGCGGGCTGGGGCAGGCCGAGCAGCGCAAGCAGTGTGGGTGCCAGATCGGCGAGGCGTCCGTCATGGATGGTTTTGCCCTCGGCGTGAGCCAGAATGACCGGGACGACGTTGAGTGTATGCGCTGTATGAGCGCCGCCGGTCTCCGGATCACGCATGGTCTCGCAGTTACCGTGATCCGCCGTAACGATCAGTGTACCGCCTGCGCGAGTGATGGCGTCGTTGATGCGACCCAGACCCTGATCAACGGTTTCGCAGGCTTTGATGGCTGCCGGGAGAGAGCCGGTATGGCCGACCATATCCGGGTTGGCGAAGTTCAGAATAATCATGTCAAAGCGGCCGGATTCAATGGCTTCCACGGCACGGTCTGTCAGTTCGGGAGCAGACATTTCCGGCTGTAGATCGTAGGTCGCAACCTTGGGAGACGGAACGAGGATACGCTCTTCGCCCGGAAGCTGGACTTCACGGCCACCATTCAGGAAGTATGTGACATGCGGGAATTTTTCCGTCTCGGCCATACGAAGCTGGGCTTTGCCAGCCTTGGCCACGACGTCTCCCAGCAGATCGTCCAGCGGGATCTTTGGAAAGAGGACAGTCATGTATGGGGCAAGGTGGTCTGAATACCGCGTCATGCCGCTGACCGCTGCGAAATTGATGCGCCGGCCACTCTCGTAACCGTCGAAATCTGGCACAACCAGAACATCCAGAAGCTGGCGGATACGATCTGCACGGAAGTTGCAGGACAGGATGCCGTCGCCGTCTTTCATCCCTGCATAATCGCCAAGGACTGTTGGGATAACGAACTCATCCCCTTTGTCTTCGGCGTAGCTGGCTTTTAGTACGGAAAGGGCGTCGTCTGCATGTGGGCCCTTGCCATCCCGGATTGCATCGATGGCTAGCTTGACGCGTTCCCAACGGCGATCACGGTCCATGGCGTAATAGCGGCCGCTGATCGTGGCGACCTGCACGCTTTCGGGGAGGTCCTTAAGAAGGGCAGGAATATACTCCTGACCGGACTGAGGAGCCGTATCACGACCATCACTGAAGATGTGCAGAGCAACAGGAACGCCGGCCGCGCTGACGATTTTGGCGAGTGCCAGAACGTGGTCCTGGTGGGCATGTACGCCACCTGGAGAAATCAAGCCCATGAGATGGCAGGTTCCGCCAGACGTCTTAAGGGCGTGAATGAATTCTTTCAGGACTGTGTTCTCGGCCAGAGAGCCATCGCGGGCGCTGCGTGAGATGCGCGGCAGTTCCTGCATCACCACACGGCCAGCCCCGATATTGAGATGGCCAACCTCCGAGTTTCCCATCTGACCTTCCGGCAGGCCGACATCTTCGCCGCATGTTTTAAGGAAGGCGTGAGGGGACTTTGCCCACAGGGTATCGAAAGTCGGGGTGTTGGCCAGTCTTACCGCATTGTCAGAGTTTTCCTCGCGCCAGCCGAACCCGTCCAGAATGACGAGCATGACGGGGCGGCGTTGTGAGGAAGCGGTAGAGGACATGGCGGTTTCCTGTCTTGCAGAAGGAGGAAAGAATAGGCGTCAGTATGCCACCTTTCCCCCAAAATGCGAACGCCCGCCGAAGAGGCGGGCGTTGCTGTATCATGACAGTGACGTGAGAGTCAGATCCTGTCGATACCCTTCTTGACGGTGTCCTTGACGTCGCCCTTGGCGGTCTGTGCTTCGCCCTTGAGGTTCTGCACAACACCTTCGCCTTCAAGCTGCTCGTCATTCGTGACGCGACCAACTTCTTCCTTGATCTTGCCTACGACCTTGTTGGTGGCGCCTTTGAGTTTGTCTTCGATGGAGCTCATGGTGATCTCCTCCTGAATAAAGAGTTGCAGGATTTCAACGGGGCAGGCGGCAAGAAGTTTCGCCCTTCTCTCCAGATATGCGTGACAAAAGGGTGTGCGGCTTCCATATATCGGGAACTGAAAACCTCAGATTTTCTGGAGACTGACCATGACCCAAGGCTGCGGTCCCGTTAAGGGCGCCAATGGTGGCGGATGTGGTGTTGGCCTTACCCCGGAACAGCGCCGTATTCTGCTGGAGCATGGTACCGAATATCCCGGTTCCAGTCCGCTGAACGACGAAAAACGTTCCGGAATTTACGCTTGTGCCGGGTGTGGCCGTGAGCTGTTTTCGTCCGCGGCGAAATACGAAAGCGGGAGTGGATGGCCATCGTTTTTCCAGCCGCTGGAAGGCGCGGTTGAAACGACGCAGGATGGGAGCCATGGAATGGTTCGCACGGAAGTGCACTGTGCGAGCTGCCAGGGGCATCTGGGGCATGTCTTTCCTGATGGGCCACCACCCACGGGACTACGTTATTGCATGAACGGTCTGGCGCTCGATTTTCGGCCGGCCGCAGGAGAAAAAGTATGAGTCAGGCGCTGCCGCCTATCGTTCTCGACCATCCGCTGGTGCGCCACAAGCTGACCCGTCTGCGTGATAAGAACACATCCACAGCGGGCTTTCGTCGCCTGACCCGTGAGCTCAGCCTGCTTCTGGCTTATGAAGCCACGCGTAATCTGTCTCTTGTGCCGCGTCAGATCGAAGCACCAAGCGGGTTCATGGAAGGTGAGGAACTGGACGGCAAGAAGCTCTGCTTTGTCTCCATTCTGCGTGCCGGCAACGGCCTTTTGGATGGAATGCTGGATCTCGTGCCGTCTGCGCGTGTCGGTCATATTGGTCTTCGCCGGGACCATGAGACGCTGGAAGTCAGTGAATACTACTTCAATATGCCGAGCGACGTTCCGGGGCGGACCTGCATCGTTCTGGACCCGATGCTTGCAACGGGCCATTCAGCCGCAGCCGCTGTCACGCGCGTTAAGGAAGCAGGAGCAATTGCGCCTGTTTTCGCCTGTCTTCTGGCCGCTCCGGAAGGAATTGCTCACATGACGGAGCTGCATCCGGATGTGCAGGTCGTGACGTGTTGTGTGGATCAGAAACTTGACGAGCACGGCTATATTGTCCCGGGTCTGGGAGATGCTGGCGACCGTCTGTTCGGCACACGCTAATAGATGCAAATATTCGGCACACGCGCTTGTGTGCTGAATGTTATGCCGTTTTGTGGCCGGTTATGGATCATCACCCTTTTCTCGGGAGTTTAATCCATGACCGCCTACGCTATTTTTATCCGCGATAAATTGACAGATCCGGCTGAATTTCAAACGTACTCAGATACGGTTGGGGAGTCCTTTAAAGGCCATCCTGCCAAAATTCTGGCTGCTTATGGAAAGCAGGAAAAGCTTGAAGGTATTGAGCCGGACGGTGTTGTCATTATCGAATTTCCGGATATCGCATCTGCTCGTGCCTGGTACGACAGCCCGGAGTATCAGGCTGCCGCGAAGCACCGCTGGAAAGCAGCGTCCTACAATGTTGTTATTGTAGAGGGTGTTTGAACGGTTGCTCTAAATCGTGAAATCATCGTGTTCGATGTAGTGGGGGACGGCAATGTTTTTGCCGTTCCTGCCAGCGCCGATGCGTTCAAGTGAGGATCATTCGACTGCACGATGTGACAGTTTGAGAAAACGCCCGCTTTGCTGATCTCGTAGGCAACTTCCATCTTGGCTGTTTCGCCCCGTTCGAAGATATCACGAGGATATCTGGCGTCTATATAGCCGGCTTCTACCAAGCTTTCGAATTGCCCGAAAGATTGGTGCAGCCCGCTAGGGACAGCCCAATAAGGGCTGTAAACCAGCGAAAACTTCTCAGTCTCTGCGTACGATGTAATGCCGGGACAGATCCGTCTCGATCTGTTTTGCATGTTCCGTATCGCGGGCTTCAATCATGACGACCAGTTCCGCCGTTTGCACGGATGGGGACGCGAACAGACGGTGATGGGACACTTCGATGATGTTTCCGCCATAGTTACCGATCCGGGCGGAAATATCGGCCAGCATGCCGGGCCGGTCAGGGATCTGGAAAATCAGACGCAGGATCCGGCCGTCCCGCAAGAGCGAGCGAAGTATCGTATTCGCCAGAATACGGGCGTTAATATTGCCGCCCGAGAGGGGAAGGGCGACTTTGCGGCCCTTGAACAGATCCGGATTGGCGATAACGGCAGCCAGTCCCGTGGCGCCTGCACCTTCGCAGACCTGTTTGGCTTTCTCGGCGAGCGTTGTGATGGCGCTTTCGACCTGAAGTTCATTAACCACAAGAATTCTGGAAATCCGGTTGCGGAATGCGTTCAGGCAGTGTTCGCCCATCGTGGTGACGGCAATGCCTTCCGCGATCGTGGAGCCGCCGAGCGTCGGGCCGCCCTCTGTCGGGAACGCAGCCAGGGACGCATAGGCCTCGACCTGTACACCAATGACTTCCACGTCCGGTCGTAAGGCCGCCATCACGGTTGCAAAGCCACCAATCAAGCCACCGCCACCAACCGGCACAACGACCGTGTCGATCTGGGGGGCGTCCTGAAGCAGTTCCAGAGCAGCCGTGCCCTGTCCGGCAATGACAGCAGGATCATTGAACGGATGGACGAGAACGCGTCCTTCTGTCTTCTGCAGTTCTTCTGCTGTGACGCAGGCCTGTGCAAAATCGTCGCCAGCCAGAACGACATTCGCTCCCCAGGCCTGCGTTGCCGCAACTTTGGATGCCGGGGTAAAGCGCGGCATGACGATTGTCGCATCAATGCCGAGAAGACTGGCCTGACGGGCCACACCCTGCGCGTGATTGCCTGCCGAAACGGTAATGACGCCGCGTGCCCTTTCTTCAGCCGTCAGGAGCGCCATTTTGTTGGCGGCACCCCGCTCCTTGAAGGAGCCAATGGCCTGAAGATTCTCAAGCTTGAGCGTAATTTCCGCGCCTGTCAGACGGGACAGGGCGGGGCAGGTAATCGTCGGCGTGCGTACCACTGTGGACGCGATGCGCTCATGGGCGCTCTCGATGTCCTGGATGGTAACGACAGGGACGGTGGACGTCAGGACGTCAGACATCAGCGGTATGTGACTTTCAGGATCTCGTAGGTACGGTCGCCGCCGGGAGCGGGAACGGAGATGGTATCGCCCACATCCTTGCCGATCAGGGCCTTGGCAAGCGGGGAGGAGATCGAGATCAGGCCCTGCTTGATATCGGCTTCGTGGACGCCGACGATCTGGTAGGCGTTTTCCTTGTCTGTCTCTTCATCCACGACTTCGATATGAGCACCAAAGCGCACCTTGGTGCCAGTGAACGTGGACGGATCGATTACGTCGGCTGAAGAAACAATACTTTCAAGCTCAAGCACGCGTCCTTCGATGAAGGACTGGCGGTCACGAGCGGCATGATACTCTGCGTTTTCGGAGAGGTCGCCATGCTCGCGTGCTTCAGCAATGGCCCGGATGACGGCAGGGCGATCAACGCTCTTGAGGGTACGCAGTTCGTCTTCAAGACGCTGCAGTCCCTGCGCGGTCATGGGAATTTTCTGCACTCTGAAATCCTCGGAAAAGCGTAGCTGAAATTGAATGAATAGCCAGACAATATAGGATTTCAGGGGGTTTCTTGCAAGGTGCGGTGTTTTTGTTTATCGAATAGCGATAAATTTGTGATGGTTGTTTATGTCGAAACGATTATCGAGGATCAATAATCAAAGTTATCTGTTCGAGTATGGAAAGCCTTGTTGGCGGGGCAGAAAAAAGACAGGAGACAAGGTCATCTGATGTCTGTTCACGTCAGTCTGGATGAGCTTCTGAAAGAGCGGGGCATGTCTTTGACGGAACTGTCAGAGAAGGTGGGCCTGACGCTTGCCAATCTCTCCATTCTCAAGACAGGGAAAGCAAAAGCGATCCGGTTTTCTACGCTGGACGCTCTTTGTCGGGTTCTCGACTGTCAGCCGGGCGATATTCTTCGGTATTCAGACGAATAAGAACGAAAAAAGCCCGTCAGATTGCTCTGACGGGCTTTTTCATCAGGTAGGTTCAGAACTCGCCCTTGAAGTAGGACTGGAGCGGGGCAACACCCAGATCGCCTTCCTTGAGGACGGCGATTGCGTATGTCGCCGCACGGGCGCCCGCAATCGTGGTGTAGTGCGGAACGCCCATGGTCAGCGCGCCGCGACGAATGTCGTAACTGTCGCGGGCTGCCTGACCACCCTGAGACGTGTTGATGACCATCTGCACGTCCCCGGAACGGATGGCATCCACGCAGTTCGGGCGTCCCTGCATGACCTTGTTCACGCGCTTCACGGGAATGTTGGCCGCTTCCAGGCGTGAGGCCGTACCGCTGGTTGCAAGAATGGTGAAGCCCATTTCGACCAGCTTGCGGGCCAGAGGCTGAACATGTCCCTTGTCGCTGTCACGCACGGACAGAAAGACCGTTCCGGACAGTGGCAGCTTTACGCCAGCAGCGAGCTGGGACTTGGCGAAAGCCCGCTCAAAGCTGGAATCCAGCCCCATGACTTCACCTGTGGAGCGCATTTCCGGACCAAGGATCGTGTCAGCGTTGGCAAAGCGATGGAACGGGAAGACAGCTTCCTTGACGGCCACATGCGGGGAGACCGCGCCGCCATCCAGACGGAACTCGGACAGGCGCGCACCAGCCATGACACGGGCACCGATCTTGGCAACCGGAACGCCAGTCGCTTTGGCGACGAACGGCACGGTACGGGAGGCGCGGGGATTTACTTCGAGAACGAAGACTTCCTGATCCTTGATGGCGTACTGCACGTTCATCAGGCCACGGATACCAAGCTCACGAGCCATGGCTTCCGTCTGGGAGCGGAGTTCCGTCACCAGTGCTGGGGAGAGCGTGTAGGGCGGCAGGGAGCAGGCGGAGTCACCGGAATGGATGCCAGCCTCCTCGATGTGTTCCATGACGCCGGCGACATAGACCGTCTCGCCATCGGCGATGCAGTCCACGTCGGCTTCGATCGCGTCGTTCAGGTAGTGGTCGAGCAGGATCGGGCCGGTCGAGACTTCCGGGCCGGCTGCGCGCAGAACCGTGTTGAGGTAATGCTTCAGACCAGCATTGTCGTACACGATTTCCATTGCGCGTCCGCCCAGAACGTAGGACGGACGAGCGACGACCGGATAACCAACTTCCTCTGCAACCTTCTCGGCATCTGCAGGGGTGCGGGCGATCCCGTTGCGTGGCTGGCGTAGACCGAGCTTACGCAGCATGGTCTGGAAACGCTCACGGTCTTCGGCGCGGTCAATCGCGTCGGCAGGGGTGCCGAGGAGCGGAATGCCAGCCTCTTCCAGTGCGCGGGACAGCTTCAGCGGCGTCTGGCCGCCGTATTGCACGATGCAGCCCAGGATCTTGCCGCCACGGGCTTCCGTGCGAATAAGGGCGATGACGTCTTCGGCCGTAAGCGGCTCGAAATACAGACGGTCGGACGTGTCGTAGTCCGTAGAGACCGTTTCCGGGTTGCAGTTGACCATGACTGTTTCAAAGCCAGCTTCGCGCAGGGCGTAGGCGGCATGAACGCAGCAGTAATCGAACTCGATGCCCTGACCAATCCGGTTCGGGCCACCGCCCAGAATGATGATCTTGTCGCGGCCTGTCGGCTGGCTCTCGCATTCCGGTGTGCCGAACCCGCCTTCATAGGTGGAGTACAGGTACGGCGTGTCAGAGGCGAACTCGGCCGCGCAGGTATCGATGCGGCGATAGACGGGCACGACGTTGAGAGCTTCGCGCTGTGCTGCAACATCCGGGACGCTCTGGCCGGAAAGGCGAGCGAGCTGGGCGTCGGAGAAACCCTGAGCCTTCAGGCGACGGAAACCGTAGGCGTCCTTAGGCAGGCCATTCTTCTCAACGTCACGCTCGGAGGCGATAATGTCTTCCAGCTGGCGCAGGAACCATGGTTCGAATTTGCAGGCCTGCTGAACCTCTTCAACCGTCAGGCCAGCGCGGAGCGCCTGTGCGGCCATCAGGATACGCTCGGGGCGTGGTTCTGCGAGGGCAGCCAGATAGGCGTCCTTGGAACCGTCGCCGGGTGCTTCAACCGGGTCCAGACCCATCAGGCCTGTCTCCATGGAGCGGAAGCCCTTCTGGATCGCTTCGGCAAAGGAGCGGCCCACGGACATGGCTTCGCCTACCGACTTCATGGACGTCGAAAGCAGGGCCGGGGAACCCGGGAACTTCTCGAACGTGAAGCGGGGGATCTTGGCGACAACGTAGTCGATCGTCGGCTCGAAGGAGGCAGGGGTTGTCTTCGTGATGTCGTTCTTAAGTTCGTCCAGCGTGTAACCGACGGCCAGCTTGGCGGCGATCTTGGCGATCGGGAAGCCAGTGGCCTTGGAGGCGAGTGCAGACGACCGGGACACGCGCGGGTTCATCTCGATGACGACCATGCGGCCATCAGCCGGATTGACGCCGAACTGCACATTGGAGCCGCCTGTTTCGACGCCGATCTTGCGCAGGCACGCCAGTGAGGCGTCCCGCATGCGCTGGTATTCCTTGTCGGTCAGCGTCAGGGCCGGGGCAACGGTAATGGAGTCACCTGTGTGAACACCCATCGGGTCGATGTTCTCGATGGAGCAGATGATGATGCAGTTATCCGCGGTGTCGCGGACCACTTCCATCTCGTACTCTTTCCAGCCCAGAACGGACTCTTCAATCAGCACTTCCGTCGTCGGGGAGGCATCAAGGCCGCCTGTGACGATCTGGTCGAACTCTTCGCGATTGTAGGCGATGCCGCCGCCAGCGCCGCCCATGGTGAAAGACGGGCGGATGATGGCGGGCAGGCCGACGTCAGCCAGAGCCGCGCGCGCTTCTGCCAGCGTATGGGCGATGGTGCTGCGTGGGCTTTCGATCCCGATTTCGTCCATGGCTTCGCGGAACTTCTGGCGATCTTCCGCGCGGTCAATGACCTCTGCGTCTGCGCCAATCAGTTCCACATTGTGCTTCTTGAGGAAGCCGGATTTGTCGAGCGCCATGGCGGCGTTCAGGGCTGTCTGGCCACCCATGGTGGGCAGGACGGCGTCGGGCTTTTCCTTGAGGATGATGCGCTCGACGAATTCCGGCGTGATCGGCTCGATATAGGTCGCGTCCGCCAGGCCCGGATCGGTCATGATCGTGGCTGGGTTGGAGTTGATGAGGATGACGCGGTAGCCTTCCTCACGCAGGGCCTTACAGGCCTGTGCGCCGGAGTAATCGAATTCGCAGGCCTGTCCGATAACGATCGGGCCTGCGCCGATGATCAGGATGGACTTGATGTCTGTCCGTTTTGGCATGGCTCAGGCTCCTGCGTTCGTGCTGTTGGCGGCGCGACGGTCCATGACCGCGACGAAACGCTCGAAAAGATAGAAACTGTCAGACGGGCCAGGGCTGGCCTCGGGGTGATACTGAACGGAGAAGGCGTCCTTGGTGGTGGAAGCAATGCCTTCGTTGGAGCCGTCAAACAGGCTCACATGCGTCACCTTCACATCGGCGGGCAGGGACTTCTCATCCACGGCGAAGCCATGGTTCTGGCTGGTGATTTCCACGCGGCCGCTTTCGATGTCTTTGACCGGCTGGTTGGCGCCGCGATGGCCACGATCCAGCTTGTAGGTCTTGCCGCCGAGAGCCTGTGCGAGAAGCTGGTGGCCCAGGCAGATGCCGAAAACTGGCACGTTGGCGTCCAGAACGCTCTTGATGGCCGGGACGGCATAGGTGCCGGTCGCTGCCGGATCGCCCGGGCCGTTGGACAGGAACACGCCTTCGGGCTTCAGTTCCAGAATTTCCTCAGCTGTAGCTGTCGCGGGCAGAACCGTGACGTCACAACCGGCGGTCACGAGGCAGCGGAGGATGTTGTCCTTGGCGCCGTAATCCATGGCGACCACGCGGCGGCGGTTCTCGGTACGGGTCGGTCGGGTGCTTTCCCACACGCCTTCCGTCCAGACGCGCTTCGGCTGCGTGACCTCTTTGGCGAGATCCATGCCTTCGAGGCCAGGCCACTGACGGGCGCGGTTCAACAGGCTGTCGGTGTCGATCCGACCGTTTGCTGGAAAGGCAAGGATGGCAGTTTGGGGGCCATTATCCCGCAGGGAGCGGGTGACGGCGCGGGTGTCGACGCCGCTGATACCCGCACGGCCGTGCTGCTTCAGCCAGCCGTCGAGGGATTCCATGGAGCGCCAGCTTGCCGGAGCGGTGACGTCTTCCTTCACGACGGCGCCAAGAGCGGCCATTTTGGGCGCTTCATTGTCGTCCGTGTTCGTACCGACATTGCCGATATGCGGGAAGGTAAAGGTGACGATCTGCCCAGCGAAAGACGGGTCTGTCAGGGTTTCCTGATAGCCGGTCATGCCGGTGGAGAAGCAGAGTTCACCAACGGCGCCATCGGTATGGGCGCCGAAGCCTCGGCCCCACAGGACCGTGCCATCTGCAAGGACAAGGGCGGCATTGGCGCCGGCAGGGCAGGAATTGGACACGTCCGTCTCTCTTTCTTGCGGGGTTTCAGCGGAAGTCAGGTCCTGGAGTTCGATTCCGGGAACGCGCAGCAACGCGGGCCAGTGCTTGGTCGGCACGGTTCGCGACTGACGCCATTTGCGGACGGCCTCAAGGCCGACGCCGGCAAGAGCGGCGATCTCATCCGCGCCTCCGGCTTTTTCGATGATTCTGTCGATGTCCATGGTCGCCCGTTCCTGGCTCCGTGTTCACTTTCAGGTCTGATAAGCGATTGAGGCGCGCATGGGAAGTTTTTTCCCAAGTGATTCTCGGTAAGGAAAGGTGGTGTGGGAAAAAACTTCCCTTATCAGGCCTTCCATTGTTGGAAGCCTGCTTTTGTGCGAGTCTGCGGCCATGAATTGATACGAGGCTTTCGGGCCTCTGAACAGATGGGAGAAGGCGCATGTCACTTCGCACACAGATCATGGACGATCTCAAGGCCGCAATGAAGGCCGGCCAGTCCGAAAAGGTAGCGCAGATCCGAGGCATCACTGCAAAGCTCAAGGATCTCGAGGTTGCGGCTCGCGCCAAGAGTGGAGAAGTGACGGAAGCGGAAATGATTTCTGCCCTGCGCTCCATGATCAAGTCCCGCACAGAGTCTGCCGCCATGTATCGTCAGGGTGGTCGTCCGGAGCTTGCCGAGAAGGAAGAGGGCGAGATCGCTACGATCCAGTCCTATCTGCCGCCTGAACTGGATGAGGGCACGCTGAAAGCTGCCATTGATGAGGCTGTAACGGCTGTTGGTGCAGGGGGTATGAAGGATATGGGCAAGGTCATGGCGGCTCTTAGGGAGCGTTTCGGTTCCGATCTTGATCCGGCCAAGGCCAGCGGGTTGGTGAAGGCTCGTCTCTCCGCCTGATATGACGAGATAAGTTGAATTGGAAAAACCGCCCTTCAGGGCGGTTTTTTTATGCAATTATGCCTTTGAATCCGTTTGGCATAAAATGTTCCTGTTTAATTAACGTATCATTAAAGCTCATTTGATAGATATCGCCCCTCTACCTTGTCAGAGGCCCGTTTCTGAACCTGGCCGTGAGATGTGAGCGAGAAGCAAGATGCTGCAGTGGATAGAACAGACCGCGTATGTTCGGCAGAAGCTTCGTGTCATCATTGGCGCATTGCTGGTTCTGTCGCTCGTACAGGTAATGGTTGATCAGATCTGTCTGCGTTATCTGTCTGGTCTTCAGGATGTGCAGGTTATCGCGCCGGTTGCGGGTGTGGCCCTCCAGATTGTTCTGACGCTGCTGCTTGGTCGCTTCACCATCAAAATCGTTGCGGTCCCGTTTGAAAAAATCACAGCTGTAACAGAGAAGGTTGCAGGTGGTGCAACGGAAGTGGCGGTTCCTTTCCTGCATCACCGAGACTGTGCGGGGCGGTTGGCACGCTCTCTTCAGGCGTTTCTGAAAAACAGTGAAGAGCGCATTGCCTATCAGAAGCTGGCAGCTGTGGAAGCTCAGCAGGCTACGGAAGCGGAACGGCGGTTTTCGGGTGAGAGCGAACGTATTCGTCAAATTCAGGACAATACCATTGAGGCCATCTGCGCGGGGATGGATGTTGTAAAATCTGGCAACCTGACATTTACCTTTAGCAAGCCTTTCCAGGATCGCTTCGAAGACTTCCGACAGAACTTCAACACGATGATCCGAGCGTATCGGGCCGCTTTGGAAAAAATTTCGGATGGCACATCCGTTATTGCGAGCGGAACGGGAGAAATTTCCGCAGCGTCTGGTGATCTCGCCAATCGTACAGAACGGCAGGCGACCCGGTTGGCAGAGTCCGCGTCGTCCATCAACAATATTACCCTGACAGTACGTGAGACGGCCAAGGCATCCCAGAAAGCCAGAGAAACGGCTATGGGAACGCGAGAGCAGGCGCTATCGGTTTCGGATGTCATGCGTTCAGCTAACGATGCCATGGGAGCGCTTCGTACGTCTTCCCGCCGGATTGAGTCCATTATCGGACTCATTGAGGAAATGGCGTTTCAGACGAACCTTCTATCCCTGAATGCTGGGATAGAAGCCGCCAGGGCAGGGGATGCGGGGCGAGGTTTCAATGTTGTTGCAATGGAGATCCGTGCACTTGCGCAGAGATCTGCCCAGTCCGCCCGGGAAATTCAGGGCATCATCGGGGCGTCCGTCAAGCAGGTGGAAGAGGGAGTTCATCTGGTGGGAGAAGCTGACAAGGCCATGCATCTCATCAACGACCACATTGATGGCATTACCTCAGTGCTGCAGGACATCTCTCGTTCAACTGCGGATGAAGCCGCAAGTCTTGAGACGATCAACACGGCGATCCGGGAAATGGACCAGATGACGCAACACAATGCGGCCATGGTGGAACAGGTGACGTCCGCCTGTCGTAATCTGCGTCAGGAAGCGTCTGATCTGGCGAAAGAGGTCAAGCAATTCACCTTTCGTACTTCGCTCAAGGCAATCGTCTGAGAAATGAAAGTGGGAAAGTTTGACACGGGACCTTCAACCTCTCCAAGCTAAAGACTGTTTCGCATCATGAGGCCAGAATGTCCGCAGGCAGTTCCGTAAAAGTCGTTTTCATCGCGTTGGGCGTGAATTTGGGTATCGCCTGCGTGAAGGGCGCAGCTGCATTGCTGACAGGCTCCGCTGCCATGCTGGCGGAGACCGTTCATTCCTTTGTCGACTGTGGAAACCAGCTTCTTCTGCTGGTGGGTATGAAACGGGCGGGTGCGCCTGCCACGAAACAGCATCCTCTTGGTCATCACCGGGAGCTGTATTTCTGGACGATGGTGGTTGCCGGAGCCCTGTTTGTGGGTGGTGGCGTGGCCTCTCTTTATGAGGGGTGGGAAAAAGTTATGCACCCGTCCGAAATGCAGCCTGTCCAGATCCTTGGGCATGTATTTCCGGGCTGGTGGATGAACGTCGCCATTCTGGCTATTTCGGGAAGTATGGAGGGATACGGTTTCATTGCAGCTGTGAAATCCCTGCCACGCAAAGAGGGTGTTTCCCTTTGGAACATCATTCGCCGGAGTGTGGACCCGGGCCTGTTTGTCGTTCTGTTTGAGGATGGTGCCGCGCTGGTCAGCCTTGTTATTGCACTCGTCTTCACTCTGCTGTCCGTGGTGACAGGTCTTCACGTTCTGGACGGTGTGGCGTCTCTGCTGATTGGTGTGGTTCTGGTTGTTGTCGCCGGGCTTCTGACTAACGAGACGCGCTCTCTGCTGGTCGGCGAGAGTAATCCCGATATTGATGCTTTTGTTCGGGCAGAAGCGGCCAAATTGCCGGGTGTGGTTGGGGTCAATGAAGTTGTGACGGAAACCCGCGGTCCGGAGAGCACGATTGTGCTGGTGTCGCTCGACTGGAATGACGCGATCCCTGCTGGCGATGTAGAGCGCGGAGTGTCGTTACTCGAAAAGACGACGCGGACACGTTACCCGTCTGTATTGCGCATGTATGTCGAGGCGCAGGATCGACGGGATGGGGTTCCGGCACCTCTAAGCTGATTACGGAATGAGGACGGCAGCGCCCTCAAAGCGGCCATGGCGCAGATCATCCAGAGCCTGATTGGCGTTCTTGAGAGTGTAAGGCGTATTCGTCACCTTTATGCCGATCTCCGGTGCCAGTTTCAGAAAATCCAGCCCGTCCTGCCGGGTCAGATTGGCAACGGAGACGATTTCGCGTTCTTCCCAGAGTGTATCGTAGGAGAAGGACGGGATCGGGCTCATGTGGATGCCGCCACACACGACCTTCCCACCCTTGCGGACGGCTTTCAGTCCGGCGGGAACCAATGCGCCGACAGGGGCAAATAGAATGACAGCGTCAAGCGGTTCGGGGGGAAGTTCGTCTGAACCGCCTGCCCACACGGCACCAAGGGAGCGGGCAAATGCCTGCTTCTCTGTGTCTCCGGGGGATGTGAAGGCATAAACCTCGCGTCCCTGCCAGCGCAGCACCTGAATGATGATGTGAGCGGCGGCTCCGAAGCCATACAGGCCGATCTTTTTGCCGTCTCCAGCTTTGCTGAGACAGCGCCAGCCGATCAGTCCGGCGCAGAGGAGTGGGGCGAGGTCCTTGTCTTCCCCTTTGTCACCCATGGGAAAGGCGTATCGGGCATCGGCGACGGTCATAGTCGCGTAGCCGCCATTGCGGGTGAAGCCTGTGAAAAGAGGATGGTCGCAGAGATTTTCCATCCCGTGGGTGCAGTAATAGCAATGCCCACAGGTATGGCCGAGCCATGGGATACCGACCCGTTCCCCCACATTCAGGCTTGTAACGTTGCTTCCGAGCTTGTCGATACGGCCAACAATTTCATGTCCGGGAATGATGGGAAGAGTGGGGTTGGCGAGTTCGCCGTCCACGACATGCAGGTCTGTCCGGCAGACGCCGCAGGCCCCGATACGGATACGGATTTCGTCCGGTCCGGGTTCGGGGTCTGGCAGCTCCACCCATTCCAGAGGCTGGTGGTGTTGGCGGAGCTGCATGGCAAACATGGCGTGTGCTTTCTAAAGTCTCAGGTGTCTTGTCTCAGGACCGGAAATCCAGGACCGTACGGCCCTGAAGGCGGCCGTTCTTGAGGTTGTCGAAGATCGTGTTGATGTTCTCGATCTTGTCTGCCGTTACGACGGACTTGACCTTGCCGCGGGCGAAGAAATCCATGGCTTCGATCATGTCCAGCCGTGTGCCGACAATGGAGCCACGAATGGTCGTGCCGTTCATGACCATATCGAAGATCGACACCGGGAAGTCTCCGGGTGGCAGGCCATTCAGAACAATTGTGCCGCCACGACGGGCATAACCCATGGCCTGCGAGAACGCGGTGCGGCCCACAGCCGTAACGAGAGCACCGTGAGCGCCGCCGACTTCCTGCTGGATGAAGGCTGCCGGGTCCTTGTCCTTGGCATTGACGGTCAGGGCAGCACCAAGCTTTTTGGCTGTGGCGAGCTTGTCGTCATCAATATCGACGGCCACGACATTCATGCCCATGGCAACCGCGTATTGAACGGCCATCTGACCCAGACCGCCAACGCCCGAAATGGCCATCCACTGACCGGGGCGTGCCTCGGTCATCTTCAGACCCTTATAAACGGTCAGGCCAGCGCAAAGGACGGGCGCTGCCTGTAGGGCATCAATGTTGCTGGGCAGATGGGCGACATAGTTCGGATCTGCGACAACATATTCGGCGAAGCAGCCATTGACCGTGTAACCGGTGTCGTCCTGCTCTTTGCATAGCGTTTCCCAGCCGCCGAGGCAGTGTTCGCAGTGTCCGCAGGCAGAGTAGAGCCAGGGCACGCCGACTACGTCGCCGACCTTGACGTGATTGACCTGACTGCCCACTGCCACGATATGGCCGATGCCTTCATGGCCCGGGATGAACGGTGGGTTCGGTTTTGCAGGCCAGTCACCCTCTGCGGCATGCAGGTCGGTGTGGCAGACGCCGCAGGTGTCGACTTTCACGAGGATCTGGTTTGGCCGGATCTCGGGAATGGGAAGCCTCTCGACAGAGAGAGGCTTTCCGAACTCGCGGACGACGGCGGCCAGCATTGTATCAGCCATGAGAGTGTCTCCTTGAGAACTGGTTTACGATGTGCCGAGAGCCTTGACGGCTTCGACCATCTTGCTGAGGACGGCCTGCGCATCGCCGAAGACCATGGCGCAGTTGTCCTGGAAGAAGAGCGGGTTCTGAACAGCGGAGTAACCCATGCCCATGCCACGCTTGATGACAAAGACCTGACGGGCCTGATCGGCATTGAGGATTGGCATGCCATAGATCGGGGAGGACTTATCTGTCCTGGCAGACGGGTTCACCACGTCGTTGGCGCCAATGATGAGGGCGACATCCGTGTCAGCGAAGCTGTCGTTGATGTCTTCCATGTCATAGATCATGTCGTACGGGACGCCGGCTTCGGCGAGCAGCACGTTCATGTGGCCTGGCATACGGCCGGCGACCGGATGGATGGCGAACTTGACGTCCACGCCTGCGGCCTGAAGCTGCTTGACGAAGTCGTAAAGCTTGCCCTGAGCCTGAGCAACGGCCAGACCGTAACCCGGAACAATGATGACAGACGAAGCATAGCGCATTGTCGTGGCAGCATCGCCTGGAGCAACGGACTTGGCTTCTTTCTGCGGGCCTGTGGCCGTGGAGGCAGAGGCTTCACCAAAGTTGCTGAACAGCACGTTGGAAATGGAGCGGTTCATGCCCTTGGCCATCATGACCGTCAGCAGCGTACCGGCAGAACCCACGACCATACCGGCAATCATCAGAGCCGGATCGGCCATGACATAGCCTTCGAGACCCACAGCCAGACCCGTGAAGGCGTTGTACAGCGAAATCACGACCGGCATGTCTGCGCCGCCGATGGGGATCGTCATGCAGATGCCAGCCAGCAGGGCGCCGATGAAGAACAGCAGCGTGGCGATACCGCCGCCATCCTGATGGTACAGGAAGGCTGCCATGATCCCGAGCAGGACGGTCAGCATGAAGACGGCAGCATTAACGATACGCTGCCCACCGAAGCGGATCGGCTTGTTCATCCGGCCATCGAGTTTGGCCCAGGCAATGATGGAGCCCGACAGGGACATGCTACCGATCAGGCCACCAGCGACGGTGACGAGAAGAGGAACAATGCCTGTCTCCTTCGGGCCGGTCAGGGCAATGACGGAGACTGCCGCGGCAGCGCCGCCACCCATGCCGTTGAAGAGGGCGACCATCTGCGGCATGGCCGTCATGGCAACGCTGCGGCCTTTCCAGCCAGCCCAGCCACCGCCGATGACGAGGCCAAGAATAGCCAGAATGACGTTGACGACCAGATGTGGTTTGGCGGCTTCAGAAACACTGAAAATGCCGAGGAAGCTGGCTGCGGTGACGAACAGCATACCCCAGCCTGCCGTCACAATGCCGGAAACGGCCGTAACGGGAGAGGACATGCGCTTGAGGCCATAGACCAGCAGGCCGGAGGCGATAAGGGCGCTGATGGCAACGATATATTCGAGGAGGATCATTTCTGTGCTCCCTTCTGCGGAGCAGCTTTGTCGCTGGGCTTGAACATGGCCAGCATCCGGTCTGTCACGACGTAACCGCCGACAACGTTACCAGCACCCATCATGACGCCGAGGAAGCCGACAACCTGTTCGAGCACGGAAGAGGCGTTGAACAGGGCTGTCAGCGCACCCACGACCACGATGCCGTGCACGAAGTTCGAGCCGGACATCAGCGGTGTGTGCAGAATGGATGGCACACGGCTGATGACCTCGTAGCCCGTGAAGGCGGCGAGCATGAAGATGTAAAGCGCGATGATGAATGTCATTGCGGTGATCATCGTGCGGCCTCCTGTCCTGAAGCCTGTGCCGGTGCGGCGGGGGCGGCAGCCGGGGCAGGGGGTTGTGGTGCTGGTGGCGCCGGGGAATTCGGATCGACGGCTGTGCGGATGCCTTCGTTCGTGATGTAGCCATCATGAGTGAGGGCGGTGCCGGAAATGACTTCATCGGTGAAATCCAGCTGGATCTGACCATCCTTGGTCAGGATCTGCTGGAGCAGATGCATGATGTTCTTGGAATAAAGTTCACTGGCCTGAAGGGCGAGCATGGACGGAACATTGACGGGGCCGACAATCGTCGTCGGGCCAACCTGTACGATCTGGCCAGCCTGTGTACCCTCACAGTTACCGCCACCTTCTGCACCAAGGTCGATGATGACGGAGCCGGGTTTCATGGCCTTGATCTGTTCGGCATCAATCAGGCGCGGAGCCTTCTTGCCGGGGACGGCTGCCGTGGTGACGATCAGGTCGGCGCGGGCGATGTGATCGCTGATGGCCTTGCGGACTGTCTGCTTTTCTTCATCCGTCAGTTCCCGGGCATAACCGCCCTTGCCGGTGGCATCCACGCCGGTATCGACGAATTTGGCACCGAGAGACTGTGCTTCTTCGCGTGTTTCGGGGCGGACGTCATAGCCTTCCGTGACCGCACCAAGGCGCTTGGCTGTCGCGAGGGCCTGTAGACCGGCGACACCAAGTCCCATGACCAAAACCTGTGCTGCCCGCAGGGAGCCGACGGCGGTGGTCATCATGGGAAGGATCTTGGTCATGTGCACGGACCCGAGCAGGACGGCGTAATAGCCGGCAAGGGTCGCCTGACTGGACAGGGCGTCCATGGCCTGGGCGCGGGAAATGCGGGGAACCAGCTCCATGGCGAAGCAGGTCACTTTCTGGTCCCGCAGGGCCTTGACCAGATCAGGGTGGTTCCGACCGTAGATGAAGGACACCAGAATGGCGCCGGGCTTCATGGCCTGAACGGTTTCAATGGTAGGAGGCTAAACGGCGAGAACAATGTCCGCGTCGCCTAGCAGGGCCTTCCGATCCGTTGAAAGGGTTACGTCTTTGTAGGTTTCATCCGGGTAGGAAGAGGCGACACCGGCCCCGTTTTCCATCGCGAAAGAGACGCCGAGGCTGCTGAGGCGCTCGACAACCTGCGGGATCAGGGCGACGCGGCGTTCGCCACCTTCGTCCTGTTCTTTTAGTACCGTGATTTTTACGGTCATAGGTTGAAATCCTGCGTCTTTAATCTTTTGTGGAGGCGCGACTCATCCACCCCAATAAAGGGACGCAGGGGCCTGCACCTCATTCGACTGCCATATTGACGCTATATTTGCGCCTCTTCCATTGATGGGTGTCAAAAGAAAAAAATTTCTTCTGTTTGTCATATTGTAATCGTTTCCAGATCGGGAAAATGGCTACGATTGTTTCGAAAATGGGTATTTGCTGTTCAGGTTTTCTTTAACTCAGGGACGTTGTGGGAAGAGTGGATTTTCCCGCCTCAGGATTGTAAGAGCCTTCTCTCCTGACAGAACTGATCGAAAGGCTCCTGCTGCCCCATGGCATTCGACGCTGCCTTTCTGGACGAACTCCGTAATCGGACGCCCCTGGCCTCCCTGATTGGCCGGCGTAACAAGCTGGTTCGTTCGGGCCGGAACTGGAAAACGTGCTGCCCTTTTCATGGGGAAAAGACGCCGTCTTTCTACGTCTATGACGACCACTTTCACTGTTTCGGCTGTGGTGCGCATGGCGATGCGATTTCGTTTGTCATGCAGAGCGATGGCCGGAGTTTTCCGGAAGCTGTCGAGCAACTGGCGGCGGAAGCGGGGCTTGAAGTTCCGAAGCAGGATCCACGGAGTGAGGCACGTGCGCGGGAAGTCAAATCTCTTGGCGAGGTTCTGTCCCTCGTTCAGGCCAGCTATCGGCGTCGGCTTTCTCTTCCTGAAGGGCGGGAAGGGCTGGCATACCTGCGTGGGCGTGGACTGAGTGACGCAACCATCGAGCGGTTCGGGCTCGGGTGGTCAGGCGATGGGCGGCATCTGGTCGAGGAACTACGTGCCCATGATGTGACGCCTGAGATGCTGGTTCAGGCTGGCATCCTGCGCGTGGATGATCGGGGGCAACCCAAAGGAGAACTGTTTTTCAATCGCGTAACATTTCCGATCCGCGATCGTCGGGGGAAAATAATTTCCTTTGGAGCGCGGACTCTGGGGGAGGGTCAGCCGAAATATCTGAATGGCCCGGAAACGGCGCTCTTTTCCAAACGGCGTACCCTTTACAATCTCGATCTGGCTCGTGAGGCTGTCCACAAAGGGGCTGAGCTGGTTGTGGTGGAAGGCTACATGGATGTCATTGCCCTGGATCAGGCCGGGTTCGGTGGGGCCGTTGCGCCTCTGGGGACTGCGCTTGGAGAAGACCAACTCGATCTTCTGTGGCGGATGTCTCCGTCCCCCATTCTGTGTCTGGATGGTGATGCGGCTGGTGCGCGTGCGGCGCTGCGTGTCTGTGAGGTCGCACTTCCGTTGCTGTCTCCGGAACGGACGCTTCGGTTCTGTCGCCTTGATCCGAAGGATGACCCAGACAGTCTGATCCGCTCTCGGGGAGCCGGAGCGATGGGGGAGGCTCTTTCAGGTGCGACCTCCCTGGCAACGGAGCTGTTTGGCCTGATGACGGGGAACATGTCGGACCCCGGTCCCGATCAGCGGGCAGCACTCCGTGAAAAGCTGGTGGCTCTTTCAAAGCTTATCCCGGATCGTGCTCTCTCGTCTGAGTATCGCAGCACGTTCCTGGATATGTTCTTTGCGCGTTTCAGGCGTGGAGGAAGCGGGAAAAAGCCGTTTCAGAAGAAAGGCGCGCCGCTTCCTCTGTCGACGCAGGCTCCGGGCGAAATGCGTCACATCGAGCAGGGAAGTGTTGAGCGGCTTAATATTCTTACAGCGATGCTTCTGCGGTATCCGGACATCCTCCCCGAAGTGGAGCAGGCCTATAGCAGTCTGGCGCTTCCCGGTGATCTGGATCGGATTCGCTCGGCTCTTCTGGACTGGACCTGTCAGGACGAGGATCTGACGGAAGAGAACTGTCAGCGCTGGATTGAGGATCATGGTCTGACGGATATCGCTGCCGCCGTTACAGAAAGTCCCATGCCGCGCGAAGTAGGGCTTGGAAAAGACCGGGACGATGTTCTCAAGGTCGATGTCGTGGAGAGCTGGTGGCACTTTTACGGGCTTGTAAATTTTCGCAATTTCGAGCGCGAAGTGGCCAATGACATTCAGGCAACCATTATGCAGGTTTATTCTGGCGGGGGCGACGGAGACGCCTCTTTCCCGGAAAGTCTGCTGGCTCGGATGAGGGTTCTGGAAGCCTTGCGACGGGGTGAGGATGTGGAAGAAGAAGGCTGAAAAAGGTCGGCGCTAACGTTTTTTCTTGCGGTGAAGTTGCATTCTTTTTCGTCTAAACCTTGACTTACCGCTCAGGATCGACCACCTGCACGCTGCCGAATTGCTTGCTTTCGGTGGAGTTGAGGGAGAGACGCATGGCGACGAAAACAGCCTCTGGTACGGATCGGAACGCGCAGGAACAGGAGGGGGATGCCACTCTTCTTGATACGCAGTCCGCTGCCGTAAAGCGGCTGATCGCCAAAGGGCGTGAGCGTGGCCACATCACGTTTGACGAGCTGAACGCCGTTCTGCCGCAGGACCAGATGTCCTCCGAGCAGATCGAAGACGTGATGGCAGCTCTGTCGGAAATGGGCATCCAGGTTCTGGAAAACGAAGAGCAGGACGACGCAGAGCCTGCTCAGGAAGAAGCCAAGGAAGAGGCTGAGGAGTCTGACGAGCCACAGGGTGGTAATGTCGACGCTGAAGCTGCCAGCCGGACGGATGATCCGGTTCGCATGTATCTTCGCGAGATGGGCTCGGTTGAGCTTCTGTCCCGTGAAGGCGAAATTGCGATTGCCAAGCGTATCGAGGCTGGTCGGGACGAGATGATTGGTGGGCTGTGCGAAAGCCCGCTGACGATCCGTGCCATCATTTCCTGGCATGAGCGCCTCAAGGATGGCGAAATGCTGCTTCGTGACATCGTGGATCTGGAGGCCAGCCAGGCTGGTGAGCCAGGACCCGAGGGCGAGGAAGGGGAAGAGGGCGAAGAGCCGGCTGACGACGACGCGAGCGATGACGACACCGAAGAAGGTGATGGCGAGCAGCAGGAAGGCAGCGGTCTGTCCCTGTCCGCTCTGGAAGAGAAGCTGAAGCCGGAAATTCTGGCGCGCTTTGAAGCCATTGAGCCGCTGTATCACAAGCTTCGTCAGTTGCAGGTCAAGCGCCTTGAAGCCCTGACGGCAGGTGAAGAATCAACAGATAAATCCGAGCAGGTTTACGAAGAGCTGCGCCGTGAGCTGGTCAGTCTGGTTGAGCAGGTTCATCTGCATAACAACCGGATCGAGGAACTGGTCGCACAGATCAAGGTCCATGTTCAGCGTCTGAACAATCTTGAAGGCCGGATGCTGCGGCTTGCAGAAAGCTGCAAAATCACACGTGATGACTTCCTGCTGAAGTATCGTAACCGCGAGATGGATCCGACCTGGATCGACTTCATCTGCACTCTGCCGGGTAAGGGCTGGAAAACGCTGACGACGCGGCATCTGGAGCAGCTTCGGAGCCTGCGTGCAGAACTGTCCGCGCTGGCGCATGAGACAGGTCTGCCGGTTGGCGAATTCCGCCGTGTGTATGCGACCATTTCCCGTGGTGAGCGTGATTCCACGCGTGCCAAGAAGGAAATGATCGAGGCCAACCTGCGTCTCGTGATCTCGATTGCCAAGAAGTACACGAACCGTGGTCTGCAGTTCCTGGATCTGATTCAGGAAGGTAACATCGGTCTGATGAAGGCCGTGGACAAATTCGAGTACCGTCGCGGTTACAAGTTCTCGACCTACGCTACCTGGTGGATCCGTCAGGCGATCACGCGTTCCATCGCGGATCAGGCCAAGACGATCCGTATTCCGGTGCACATGATCGAGACGATCAACAAGCTGGTGCGCACGTCCCGGCAGATGCTGCATGAGATCGGGCGTGAGCCTGCTCCGGAAGAGCTGGCTGAGAAGCTCGGCATGCCGCTGGAGAAGGTTCGGAAGGTCCTGAAGATCGCCAAGGAGCCGATTTCCCTTGAAACGCCGATTGGCGACGAGGAAGACAGCCATCTTGGTGACTTCATCGAGGACAAGACGGCCGTTATTCCGTTGGATGCCGCAATCCAGACGAACCTGCGTGAAGCGACGACCCGTGTTCTGGCGTCCCTGACGCCGCGTGAAGAGCGCGTGCTTCGTATGCGCTTTGGCATTGGTATGAACACGGACCACACGCTTGAGGAAGTTGGGCAGCAGTTCAACGTGACCCGTGAGCGTATCCGTCAGATCGAAGCGAAGGCGCTTCGCAAGCTCAAGCACCCGAGCCGTAGCCGCAAGCTGCGGTCCTTCCTCGACGATAACTGATCGTCAAGGTTATGTTACCGGACTGGCTCAGTCCAAAGGGGGCATCTACCCGACTTGAGGTGGATGTCACTTTTCTGGAGACGCGCACCTCCCGTGCGTCTCCAGTGCTTCCGGATGGTTTGTCCCTTGAACGGGTTCTGCCACCGGCTCTCACGCTTTATCGCCAGCTCTACCGCGATGTCGGAGAAGATTATTGCTGGTGGATGCGCCGTCCGATGCCGGACGAGCAGCTCGCTGAAATCCTGCATGATCCGTTGGTTTATTTCATGGTGCTCAAGGATGCTGCCGGTGTAGCTCTGGGGTTCTATGAGCTGGATCTGAGGGATCACGGGGA
Source organism: Gluconobacter frateurii (assembly GCF_002723955.1). Classification (GTDB taxonomy): domain Bacteria; phylum Pseudomonadota; class Alphaproteobacteria; order Acetobacterales; family Acetobacteraceae; genus Gluconobacter; species Gluconobacter frateurii. The sequence continues at coordinate 82,486 of NZ_BEWN01000005.1, read as the reverse complement.
TGCCAATCTGGCTTATTTCGGTCTGGTCCCTGCGGCTATCGGGCGGCGGCTGGGCCAAGTTCTGCTGGATTGCGCGGTTTCCCAAGCATTTGATGCAGGAAGCTGGCGGCTCCGGGTGAATACCTGCACCCTCGATCATCCACGCGCGCTCAGCAATTACCAGAAGGGCGGCTTTGTGATCCGGCATGTCGTGCAGGAAGTCTGGGATGTGCCAGACGAATACCTGCCGCCGAGACTGCGTCGACTCTGAGTTTATCCTTGATTTTCGAAGGTCTGCGTGATTAATGCAGCCTTTCCCTGCCGGGCGATGTGGCGTCGCGCCGGCTATACCCACGCTTTCCTCAAGATTGCACTGTCTCCGGCACGGGCTGGACCAGTTGGGTTGACCTCATCCGAAGGGAGTTTTCATGCCACTGTACGAAAGCGTGCTTATTGCACGTAACGATGTGTCCCAGGCACAGGTCGAGAGCCTGGTCGAGACCATTGAAGCCCTGCTGACCGAGCATGGTGGTTCCATCCAGAAGCGCGAATTCTGGGGCCTCCGTTCGCTCGCATATCGCATCAAGAAGAACCGTAAGGGCCATTATGTCCTGCTCGGTATCGACTGCACCCCTGACACGCTGCGTGAACTTGAGCGCCAGCTCGGTCTGAACGAAGACGTGCTGCGCGTTCTGACGCTGCGCGTTGACGAGATCGACGAGAACCCGTCCCCGGTTCTGGCGCGCAAGAACGACGACCGTGGCGAGCGTGGCGGTTTCCGTGGCGGCTCCAAGCCGGCTGGCCGTTTCGAGAGCGGCCGTGGCGGCCCGCGTCGTGGTGGTGAAGACCGCGAAGAGTATCGTGCACGCGGCGAGCATGAAGATGCTCGTGAGGCGGCTGGAGCGGAGTAAGAAACATGTCCGAGACAACCACCCCCGAAGTGAACCCGGCTACCCGTCGTACCGCAGTTGGTGCACGTCGCCCGTTCTACCGTCGTCGCAAGTCCTGCCCGTTCTCCGGCCCGAATGCGCCGAAGATCGACTACAAGGACGTGCGTCTGCTGAGCCGCTTCCTTTCCGAGCGCGGCAAGATCGTGCCGAGCCGCATCACGGCCGTTTCGGCCAAGAAGCAGCGTGAGCTGGCGCAGGCTATCAAGCGTGCCCGCTTCCTTGCCCTGCTCCCCTACGTCGTGAGCTGAGGAGAGCACCATGTCCCAGACCGCACTGATCCTGCTCCAGCGGGTCGAGCATCTCGGCCAGATGGGTGATCTTGTCCAAGTGAAGCCGGGTTACGCACGTAACTTCCTGCTTCCGCAGGGCAAGGCCATGCGTGCCACGGCTGCAAACCGCAAGCGTTTCGACACGGAACGTGCGCAGCTTGAAGCCCTGAACATCAAGAAGCGTGAAGAAGCCGAGCGTCTTGCCGAGCGTATGGACAGCCTTTCGGTTGTTATCATCCGCCAGGCCAGCGACAGCGGCAGCCTGTACGGTTCCGTCAGCACGCGCGATATCGCCGTTGCTGCTACGGACGCCGGCCTGACGATCGCTCGTCAGCAGGTTGTTCTGGCTCACCCGATCAAGGTCCTTGGCCTGACGGAAGCCCGCATCGTGCTGCACCCGGAAGTGTCCATTCCGCTGACAGTCAACGTTGCACGTTCTGCTGAAGAAGCTGAGCGCCAGGCCCGCGGCGAAGCCGTTGGCGTGGAAGAAGAGGATGAGAACATCCTCGGCGAACTGCAGGCAGAGAACGCAGCTGAAGAAGCTGCTGCCGAAGCTGCAGCCACGGAAGAAGCCGAAGGCTGATTTCGCTGGCATAGCCAAAACAGAGAACCCGGCCGGGTATTCCCGTGCCGGGTTTTTTGTTGTCTGCTCTCCTCGCCAGAAAACTGGTAGCCATGTCATGCTTTGTCATGACGCGCGTGAACAGGAGGGAGACAGGTGTGAAGCCCATTCTCGATTTCGTTCTGAAGAAATTCATTCAGGTAGGGACGCTTCGCGTCACGTTCAGTGACGGTACGAGCCATACCTACAAAGGCACCAAGCCCGGCCTTGAAGCAGGGCTTCATTTGAAAACAAAAAAAGCTGAGCGGTCTCTGGTCATTAATTCAGGACTCGCTTTTGGTGAAGAATACATGGCGGACGAGCTGTGTCCCGAAGGATGCACGCTTGAAACGCTCATGCAGGTTCTGATGGCCAATATCATGGAAGGCGGCCATGTTTTTGAAGAAATCGAAGATCGGCTCCGATATTTTTCTCGTCCTCTCAAGGGACTGAATTCCCTTAAAAGATCACGTCGAAATGTTGCCCATCATTATGATTTGAATGGCCGTCTTTACGATCTTTTTCTGGATAAGGACCGTCAGTATTCCTGTGCTTATTTCGCTCATGAGGACATGACCCTCGAAGAGGCCCAGGCTGCGAAGAAACGGCATATTGCCTCCAAGCTCAGACTTGATCGACCAGGGCTTGAAGTTCTTGATATCGGGTGTGGATGGGGCGGATTGGCCCTGACGCTTGCCAAAGATTACGGTGCGACTGTTGTCGGCATTACTCTCTCGAAAGAACAGCTTGAGGAGGCGCGAAGGCGCGTCAGGGCAGAAGGGCTTGAAGGGCAGGTCCGCTTTGAACTTATGGACTATCGGAATGTCCATCATGAGTTTGATCGCGTGGTATCGGTCGGAATGTTCGAGCATGTGGGAAAGCCGCAGTTCGAGCGGTATTTCCAAGGAATTAAAGATTGTCTGAAGCCCGAGGGGGTGGCGCTGATTCATTCGATTGGCCGAACAGACGGTCCGGGAACGACCAATGCATGGCTTCAGAAATATATTTTCCCCGGTGGGTATTCTCCTGCCCTGAGTGAGACATTGGCAGCAGTAGAGCGGTCAGGACTGTGGGTAACGGACTGCGAGATCCTGCGCCTGCATTATGCCAAAACCATCGCAGAGTGGCGCAAGCGGTTTGATGCGAACCGTCAGAAGATCATCGAGCTTTATGATGAGCGATTTGTTCGGATGTTCGAACTTTATCTGATTGGAAGCGAACTGGCGTTTCGGGTGCAGGGGCATATGAATTTTCAGATTCAGCTGACACGATCTGTAGACGCTTTACCGCTCACGCGGGATTATATGTATGAGACGGAGCATAACGGCTCCGAGCCCTGACCTCTGGATTAAGGTTCTGGCGTATAGCGAAAGCAGGATGGGTCATGGTCGTGCACCAGACCCACTGCCTGCATCCAGGCATATACGATCACCGGTCCTACAAACCGGAAGCCGCGTGATTTCAGTTCTTTTGAAATTTTTACGGATAACGGAGACTGGGTCAGGACCGTTCCGCTAGGGTTGTGAATTGGTGCGTCAGGAACGAGTTTCGAGATGAAATCCGCAAAATCCTCGCCATTGTCTCGCATGGCAAGGTAGGCGCGGGCATTCCCGATAGCCGCTACAATTTTGGCACGGGCACGAATAATGCCTTCATCCTGCATCAGCCGATCGACATCTGCATCTGTAAACCGGGCAATTTTTTTCGGATCAAAGCCTTCGAAAGCGCGTCGAAATCCTTCCCGACGTCGCAGGACGATCAGCCATGACAATCCGGCCTGGAAGCTTTCAAGAACAAGCGTTTCCCAGAGAAGGCGGCTGTCCCGAACACGAACACCCCATTCTTCGTCATGGTATTGACGCAGAAGGGGGTCAGTCATGGCCCAGCGGCAACGTGCCGGGGCTGTTTCAGGAACGGGAGCGGGCAAGATGGAGTTCCGCGAGACGGGCGAACTCTGCGACTGAGAGTGTCTCCGCACGTCGGGTCGGGTCAATCCCCGCCTCCCCGAGAAGTGCCTCGCCGCCAATGGATTTGAGTGAAGACCGCAGCATCTTGCGACGTTGCCCAAAAGCCGCTGCCGTGACCCGTTCCATGGCTCGGAAAAGCGCTGGCTCAGGCTGCTCCGCATGTGGGATCAGCACTGCGACGGCAGAATGTACTTTTGGCGGTGGTGAGAAGGCCCCTGGGGGAATACGCAGCGCCACAGAGCACGACGCACACCACTGGGCCAGAACGGCCAGTCGGCCATAAGTGGACGTATCAGGCGCTGCGCAAATACGTTCTGCCACCTCCAACTGGAACATCAGAGACAGACGTTCCCACGACGCAGCCTGTTTTAGCCAGCCGACAAGGAGAGGGGTTGCAACGTTATAGGGCAGGTTGGCGATGATCTGACGGGGGGCGGGCGCAAGGCTCGCTGCATCCAGCTTCAGAGCATCCTGACGGACGACGTGCAGGCGATCTGGGTAGTGCTCTGCCAGTTCGTCCAGCAGGGGCCAGGCTCGCTCGTCAATTTCAACGGCATCGACACGGGCTGCCGGGCTTTCAAGCAGGGCGCGGGTCAGGCCACCGGGACCCGGACCGATTTCCACAACGCTTCGGCCGGTCAGGTCCCCACCGAGGGAAACAATCCGGGCACAGATGCCCGGATCGAGAAGGAAGTGCTGACCGAGAGACTTCTTGGCATCCAGACCGTGAGCCTGAATGGTGTCTTTAAGAGAAGGAAGGCTCACGTTAGTTCAGGGCCGGCTTTGCGGCAGGACGAATATCGATAATGGAGCGGCGTTGCAGATCCCGCTGAAGCTGGCGGGATGCCTGTTCCACCCGTTCGTTCATGAGCTGATCGGCGATTTCGCCGGGTGTCTGCTGGGCCAGATTTTTCTGCTGGCGGTCGCAGACCATGAGCAGGGCAATGCCATCCATCGATACAAGGGGACGGCTGACCTTGTTGGCAGGCAGAGGCTCGATAACGGACCGCATCTGCGGAGCAAGACGCTCCAGAACCTGCGTTCCCGGATTGCTGGGGCGTTTTTCTCCCAGAGACTTGTTGAGTGCTTCCATCGCGTCGCAGCTATGGATGGTCTCGATAGCGTGGGTCGCCTTCTGGAGAGACGCCTGCTGCTGCGGTGTCGGGTTCTGTGGGTTCAGGGGCGCGTCAAACGGGAAGAACGCCTGGCGTAGAGAAACAAGCGTTCCCATCTGCTTGCCAACCACGCGCTTGGCCTGAACGGTTGCGATCACGAAGCCGCCGGCGACCTGAATAGGGTTGGAAATGGCGCCAATAGGCATCTGCCGCACGACATTGACCACTTCCGGGTCAAGATTATCTTCCTGAACCCACCCCATGGATCCACCATCAAGGGCGGACTGTGCCTGCGAGAACTGTGCGGCGACGATCGGGAAGGGCGCACCTTCCCGGAGTTGCGAAATGATGGTGCGGGTGAACGTCAGTTCGTTTTCGTCATGGCGGGGATCAGCCACGGGAACGAAAATTTCGCTCATCATGTACTGAGCGCGACCCTGCTCAGCCTGAAGGGCCTGTTCACGCTGGGCGATTTGGGTCGCTGTAATACGGCCGCCTTCCCCCAGCTGTTCACGCAGAACCTGCATCCAGCCGATCTGAACACGGATCTGGTCGATCAGGGTGGTGAGGGAAACGCCATCGGACGCCAGGCGGTTACGCAGGGCATCCTTGGGCATGCCGTTGCGCTGTTCAATATTGCTGATGGCACCGGCGATCTGCTCCGGTTCGACATTGATATGCCGCTTCAGCATTTCCTGCGTTTTCAGGCGTTCATCGATCAGCTGATGGATGATCTGCCCGCGCATGCGGTTCATGACATCCGGGCTGACAGGCAGTCCGGTGGAGAGTACGAACAGCTTTGCCCGGTTGTCCACATCACGCTGCGTCAGGACCTGACCGTTGATGACGGCGAGGATCTGGTCTTCCGGAGGTGGTTTGGCAGGAGCTGCGGCTTTCTGGGAAGCACTCTTGTGCGTGGGAGCCGTGTGAGCCAGGGCGGCAGGCGCTGCGACAGAGAGGGCCAGCAGGGCAGCCAGGGCCTTGGGGGCGGTGCGTTGGGTCTTGGACATGCTCAGCCGTTAATTCCGAAGGTGCCGATCGTTTTGAACGTGAAGTTGAACATCACTGTGGTGTTCCGCTGCTCGCCGCCGATCCGTGTGTATTGCTTGATATACATGATATCCAGCCCGAAACAGTCGTTGGAATAGCCAATATCCCCGCCGTTTGCGACGAACTGTTTCCGGGACAGGCTGCGACGGAAGAAGCCGGACGCATGATACTGGCGCCAGTGCGTCCATACGCCACCAGTAATTTCATTCGTTTTCACTGCGTAAGGCGAGTTCACGCCATTCGTACGATAATCCGTGGCGTAGTAATAATATGGGGTGACAGGCTCATAGATGTAGCCAGCCGTAAAGCGGAGGGCAGGGATACCCGTGCTCAGCAGGCCTTCGCCATAATCAAGCTGGTGGGTCCAGGGATTGTAGCGTCCACGTGCTGTGACATCGACATACTGGTTCGGCGAAACCCGCAGTCGTGCAACGGGGTCGGACAGGTGATGGTCCAGTCCTGAATAGGGGATGCGATTATGGGTGATATGTTCCTGAACGCTTTCGCCCACGAGCATGTCGATCGTATGACCGTTCCACATCCAGCTCTGGTGAACGCCGACATTGGCGCGCAGGCCGCCATCAAGACGGTCCGTGCCGGTGTAGCGATTCAGCGAGAAGAGGGTTGTATCCGTGAACTCGTAGGACAAACTGTCTTCATTGGGCATGTAGCTGTTGGACGAGTTGCCGGTATTGGGGGCTGCGATCGCCTGTACGATGGGTTCGAAGATCTGTGAGCCACGTCCATGGGCGAAGGATCGCAGGAAGGGCCAGTTCATTTTTACGGCGACTGTCGGCAGGACCTGTCCCGTAAACTTCGTACCCATGGCCGTGTAATATAGAGGTTGCTGATACGTCCGGGTGGCACGGTAGATGTTAGAGTCCAGACGTGCCGTCACAAGCCACTGTTGACCAAGGCTGTTATGGAATGGTCGATCCCACTGCATCTGGAGCTGACCGCGCTGATCGGACACGCCGTTAACACGATAGACATCAAAATCCGTTGTGTTCAGGCTGAAACGGCCGCCGAGGGCATCCGGTTGTCCCTGAAAAGCATAGGTGAAGCGGGGGAGGACCCAGGGAAGGTCTGAGTTCTGAATGACGCCCTGGTTCAGACCTTGATAGGCCTGTGCATCAACGCGGGCGTAGGATCCGGTGCCGTATCCTTCAAGAAAGACATTCGAATTCAGCATTTCCGAACCGTAGCCCGGGACGCGATAGTCACGCATGTAGTTAGCGGATGTCGCGAGATTGATGTTTGCACCGACCAGCCAGTTCTGGCTGAGGGAGAAGTTACCCTGTCCGAAAATATATCCCTGCAGGCCGTATTCGCCGGAGGAATTGACGTTGTTCCCGAAGGTGTTGACGTAACGGCTTTCCCGGTTGGTATCGAACGCACCGCCTGCCGTGATGTCCAGCATTCCGAAGTTAAAGCGGTTGCGGTACTGCGCTGTAACTTCCGGTCCCGTTTTGGTGGAGGCGAGGCCGCGGACGGTCAGATCCTGATGTTCGTCGATTGCCCAGAAATAAGGGAGCGTGAAGTATGTGCCGAGATATCTGTCATGCGGGCTGATGCCAGCCATCAGGAAGCCGCTCTGGCGTTTGACGGAGGGATCGCTCATTGAGAAGAACGGGAAATAGAATACCGGAAGCCCCAGCATTTTCAGCCATGCGTGATCAAATTCGATCCGTTTGTGCTGGGTATCCTGCGTCGCACCGTAGGCCTGGAACTGCCAGAATGGCGGGGCATCCGGTCGCTTCGCACAGATTTCGCAAGCTGTATAAACGGCATGTGACAGGTCGTTGATGAGGCCGTTCGTGCGACGCATACCGTTGCCGGCCAGCTTCGCATTGTCCTGCATCTTCATGAAGATCGAGGTGCCGATCCCATCATGCATGCCATGGCTGAATTCCATGTAGTTGGCATAGGTGGTGCTGCCATCCGGCTCCATGATAGCGACGTGACCCGTCGCCGCCAGAACGCCGGTATTCCGGTCATAAGTAATTTTGTCGGCACGAAGCGCATGATCGCCCTGCCAGATCCGGACATTGCCTTCCCATGTGACCAGACCGTTCTTGGCGTAGCTTTCGCTATCGGCGAGATAGGTCAGGGGATCACGCTCGGACGTAGGTTTTCCAATAACGATGATGTGCGAGTTATCGCGCTGCATCGTGTTGGCGAACATGTCCTGCGGCGCCACGAGCGCTGTTCCCGTCAGGGCGGCGCTTGCAAGGGAAACGTACCTGCGAGCGCGTTTAGGGAGCCACCGGGGCACCGACATCAACCATCCTCCATGTGCAGCAAAAGCGCGACCGCAAGACAAAGTCCTGCGCCCGTAGGTGCCCATGCTGCAAGAACCGGTGGCAATGCACCGGATTCACCAAACTGTTCAGCCACTTTCGAGATGGTGAAGAGTGCAAAACCTGCAGCAATTCCCGATCCCAGCATCCGGGCTACCCCGCCGCGCCGTGCCGGGCGCATCGAAAACCCTGCCGATACCAATGCCATTGTACCAGCAAGGATGGGAAGAGCCAGAAGCGATTGGAAATGTAACCTGTGACGGATCGATGGGAAACCCGAGTGCTCCAGCAGACGAATAAACCCAGGTAATGCAAAGACTGAGAGCGTATCGGGAGACGCAAAACTCTCCTGAACACGGCTGACAGTCAGATCGGACGGAAGGGTCAGGGCGCCGATTTTCTGAGGCATATGATCGGGTTTCAGAAGCGCCGAATCATTGAGGTGCCATTCCTGATTGGCGAGAACCCCCGTGGGTGATTCAACTCGGATAATCAGACGGTCGCGCTCATCCAGACGAAAAACGGTTACGCCTGAAACTTCCAGAGCGTTTTTGTTAAGACGAACATTCTGTGCGTGCAGGATGGCAACGCCGTGTGGAATGAGGCCTTCATCCGCCTGCCGGAGCCAGAGTTCACCTCCTTGCATCGTCAGGGGGCCGCCCCCGGTGCGCAGATAAGACTGGTCGAGAAATTCTGCTTGTCGGTACATGGTGGATGACAGGGCGGACATGCCTGTGGTCGTGAAAAGGCCGATCAGTATCGCACACGCCAGCGGGCTGGCGAGAAACTGCCATGCGGAAATGCCGGCGGCGCGGGCAACGATCAGTTCCGATGATCTGGTCAGGCGCGAAAAACAGACAATACCGCCAAGAAGAATGCCGAAGGGCAGCACGTAGATGATGTAATACGGGATGTGCAGACCCGCGATTTCCAGAATGAGGCTTGTTGGCACATCCGGCCGGGTTGCGGCGCGGCGAAGCAGATCGATGAAATCGAAGAGCGACACAAGCCCGGTCAGGGCCAGAACCATGGCGAGTGTGTTCAGTGTGAAGTGACGGGCAATATAGATTGCCAGCGTCGTGGAAAAACCGACCTCGGTTTCCTGCGGGCGGAGGGTGTGCAGCAGGGTGGAGAACCAGCCGCGCCGACTATAGAACATGCGCTTCATGAAGACTGTTTCGCCTGCCGGGATGTGCCCGTCCATTGTTCAGCAAACAGCAGGGCTGCACAGATGAGACTGGGAAGAAGGGCTACAGCCCAGATGAGGGGAACCAGTGCAAGGTTTCGACCTGCAAGGTTCTGAAGCATGAGCGTCAGCGCCTGGAGGCCAACCACGGTCAGGATGGCTGTCATGGGGCGGGTGATGTTTCCGTGACGGGAGAAGGCACCCCGCAGAACTGCGACTAGCCCGATCATGGCAAAAGACAGCACGGTCAGCGGTGCAGTCAGGCGATGCCAGCCTTCCACTGCGAATTTGCCGCGATCACGCTCTGAAACTTCAGCGGGATTGGGATGAAAGAGTTCGTGCAGGGGCATTTCCGCCGCATCCCGTTCTTCATGATTGTTCTGACGGGAAGAAGCGAGATCAATGGTATTCCGACCGAATGTCAGGACATTCAGGCGCCCGGTATGGCGATCGATTTCTTCGCGGGAGCCATTATAGAGCACGACACGGGGCTTGTCGTTAACGGTCACGATGGTGCCACGTTCGGCCAGAATGGTCGTATGGGCATCTGGATCGCGATCATCTTCCACAAGCACGCCATGAAGCAGGCCGTTGGCGTCTCGTGAACGCACATAGACGGTCATGTCACCCGACACCTTTGTGAAGACGCCGTCCTGCAAAAGAAAGGCTGCCATCTGGTTGCGGATCTGGAACTCGTATCGATGAAACGCATGGTACGACACGGGAGCCAGCCAGAGCGTCAGCACATAGCAAAGCACAACAGAGGTCACGCCGCAGATCATGCCAGGGCGCGCCAGTTCAAGCGGCGAAAGGCCGGCAGCGCGCATGACGGTCAGTTCACGGTCTCCAGACATGCGCTGATAGGTAAACAGCACCACAAGAAAAGTGGTGATCGGCAAGATGACCGCGACGAACGATGGTAGCATCAGGGACGTCAACTGCAGGAAAACGCGCAGTGACAAACCGTGCTGGACGATCATGGAGACGAAATGCAGCGATTGCGTCAGCCAGATGAGAGCAACTGCACCGCCGGTCAGGGCAAGCAGTGCGACCAGAAGCTGTCGAAGGACATAGCGATCGATAAGGGGCAACAGATGTCGCCCTGAAGTGCCGGGGGAAGAGGCCATGGCCCTTCGTGTATCCTTAGCCTGTGACGGGAGAAAGGCAAAAAAGCGGTGTTTAACGGAAGTAGACCGAACGGTCGATCGGAGGGGGATCTGTCAGGCTGTGATAAAGCTGGGTGGCCGCGATCCCTAGCAATAGCCCTGCGCTCAGGCCAAAGGCAATTGCTACGTAACGCCACGGTTGCTGGGCCCTGTTGGTCACGATCTCTGCCTGAAGGCTGTAGGTGTCCATTTGTGTGCGGCTCAGCGTCGTCTGAAGAGAACGTATTCTGCCCTGCTGTGTTCTGATTTCGCCTTCAAGTTGCGCAATGGTCTGCCGCAGTTGCGCTTCACGGGCGCTTGTCCCGGTGCGCATGGGGTCTGTGGCGAGACTGGTGAATAGGTTTTTGAGGGCGCCCCCCGTCAGATTGTTACGCCGGGCGCGGGCTCGTAGAGCGTCCAGCGCGTTCTGTGCCGAGCCGGGAGACTCTTCCAGAACGAGCGCCAGAATATCGGATAGGACCTTGATTTCTTTCGGATCGAAAGTTTCGGGCATGTTTCAGCCGGGGAGGGCTGAAGGGGGTCGGGGTTCAGCTGCACGGCGCAGTCGATCCCGAATGGCCAGCCCAAGCCCATGACGAGGAATTGTCTGGGCAGCGATACGTGTCATTCCCCGTTTTGTACCTTCGGCATCCAGAAAGCGGAGCCCGGCAAAAAGCCTCGCTGCCGCTTCTTCCAGATCGCCCCTTTCGCTCAGGTTCCAGGTTAGCCCCGCATTCGGCAGTGCCGGTCCGAATGCCAGCAGGGCTTCGTTTGGCTGCACGTCGTAGGCATCGAGCCTGACGGGCAGGGATGGAGCGTAATGGGACGCCAGACGTCCGGGAGACGCGGGAAGAACTTCTGTAAAATCATCAGGATGGTGGATGGGGCCACACAAGTCTCTCAGATCTTCGAGCGTGACGCCGCCGGGACGTAGTAGCACGGGCGTATCGCGCGTGAGATCCAGAACGGTGCTTTCCACGCCGACCGAGCACGGGCCGGAATCCAGAATGGCGTCAATGCGACCATCAAGAGAGCGCAGGACGTGCGAGGCATCTGAAGGGCTGACGGTGCCGGAAATATTGGCCGACGGGGCGGCAATCGGGGCACCGACTTCGCGAAGCAGTGCCAGTGCGGTTTTGCCACGGGGGACGCGTAGAGCCAGCGTATCCAGTCCGGCGGCGGCTAGATCCGAAACCGTGGCATTCGGGGAGCGAGGCAGAACCATTGTCAGCGGGCCAGGCCAGAACTTTTCCGCCAGAGCGTAGGCGATGTCCTTGATGCGCCCCTGCAGGTCCGCCTGCGCAAAGGCGCTTTCCGCATCGGCCAGATGGCTGATGAGCGGATTGAAGCGCGGGCGCCCCTTGGCTGCAAAAATGCGGGCGACGGCCGTGTCGGATGAAGCAAGAGCGCCGAGGCCATAGACGGTCTCGGTTCCAAAGGCGACGAGTTTGCCCGCTTTCAGGAGTTCGGCGGCGCGGCGGATACCCGCAGGGTCAGCGGCCAGACGTTCCGTGTGAAGGGTTTCGCTCACGATGCGCCTCCCGTGCAGTAAAAGGATGAGTTCAGGCGCCCTGGCTTGCCGTAGCGAAGGGGCTGACCGTGTTCATCCAGCAGACTTCCCCCTGCTGCTTCCAGAATGGCCTGCGGAGCAGCGGTATCCCATTCCATCGTTGGGCCAAAGCGGGGGTAGAAATCCGCGGCTCCTTCCGCGACGCGCATGAACTTGACCGATGAGGCCAGTTTGTCGATGGACGCGACTTTTCGTCCGGCAAGCCAGCGTTCCAGCAGTTCCGTGTTGCCATGATGGCTGGACGCCAGAACGCGCAGCCCGTCTTCAGACGGAGTGGCTGTATGGATAGGTGTGCTGGTTGTGCCATCGGAGCGATGGGCGCCGAGGCCTTGGCCACCGCTATAGATCATGCCGTAGCCGGGGAGCGCGACGACGCCCAGAACGGGACGATCTCCACGAACAAGGCCGATATTGACGGTGAAGTCCCGTCCGCCGGATGAAAAGCCGCGTGTGCCGTCCAGTGGATCGACCAGCCAGTAGGCTTTTCCGGCTTCGACTTCGATACCAGAAGACATTTCCTCTTCACCGATCGCCGCAAGAGACGGGCAGGCGGCTCTTAGGCCGCGCAGGATGTGCTCCTCTGAGGCCCGATCGGCTTCCGTGACGACAGAAGCGTCTTTCTTGACTTCCGTGCGAAAGCCGCGGGCGCGGATCTCGTTGATGATGTCTGCGGCTTCCGATGCAAGGCGGAAGGCCAGTGACAGCAGGGCGCGGTCATCATCAGGGGAGACCGTTTGAAGAGGAGCTGAGGTCATGCCTGCAAGGCTACTTCATGAAAGGCGTTTCGTCATGTGCTGATACACATCGTCTAATGCAGGCAGCCGTCGGCGGACGGTGGAGGGCCAGCGTCTGCCGAAAGGGGCAGCCCCGTGGCGGCCTTCAAGGCTGTATCAGAACTGCAGAATGTTCCCGGAACAGGAATTTTTTTGACAAAGTGAAAGTAGGAAGGCGTCCAGCCGGGTGTTCCGTCGGATGTCGTCAGGTTGTAGACGTAGATGACTGTCGGGCCGGGGGATGGAACCGGGTGTTCTCCGGGATCACGGGTGGCTTCGAAGAGCAGAACTGACGGTTTTTTATCTAGTAACCCCCTGGCGAACTGCATGGTCGACAACGCATCTTCGCCGGTATGCGGCGCATCGCTTAGATGGTCCCGTAACGACGTGTCGGAACTTCCGGGTTTGGCCTCAACGCCAATGACGCTTGTTTTCCCTTCGACAGTGTTGGTCAGAAGATACAGGTGGTAGCCCCATGCATTTCCATTGTCGCGCCATGTCTGGAACACGGAAAATGGGCCGTCCGGTCCGTTGAAACTGTTCAGGCCGTCATGCAGCGGCAGGGGCGTCAGGTGCTCCAGTTCCGGGGAGGCAGCCTGTACGCTATTGGCCAAAGCCGGTGCGTAAACCATGAAAGCCCTTATCAGGAAAAGTGGGAGTGAACAGGCGGCGACGTAACGCATCCGGTTGATCATTGCTCTGGACCCTCTTGTGTGGAGGCACGCTGTTCCCGATAACGAAGGAACTGAAATGGTTCTGCCATGCAAAAGGTGTCATATGCTCGATATTTCTTTCGGTTCGTTCCCTGCGCTGAATGATGGTGCGTCACAGGCTGTTGCGCTCATCTGTCACGGCAAGGGAACGTCTGATGACGCGACGTTCAAGGCGATTGATGAGGCGACAGCTGGTGCACTGGGGCGGGCTGTTGCGTTCAAAGGATTCAAAGGTGACGCTGGCCAGACACTTGTTCTGACAGCCCCTTCTGCCTCCCTGTCTCAGGTTGTGCTTGTTGGATGTGCGGCCAAGGATGGCTCGGCTGTGACGTCTGTTGCCGTTGAAAATGCTGGCGGTACGGCAGCCAAGGCTCTGGATGGTGTGGAAAATGCCGTTCTGGCTCTGACGGCAGATGTCGCCGGATTTGCCGCAGAAGCTGCTTCGGGGGCACGTCTCGCCCGATATGATTTCGATCTTTATCGCACGAAGAAGTCTTCTGACCGTGCGTCCCTGAAAGCCTTGACGGTGGCAACGTCCGATGTGGCTGCTGCGGAAAGCCGCTGGGTGGCTCTGGATGCCGTGTCCCGTGGCGTGTTCCTGACGCGTGATCTGATCAGCGAGCCAGCCAATATCCTGTCTCCCGAGACCTTCACCGCGCGCATCGAAGCCCTGCGGGAGATTGGCCTTGAGGTTGAAGTGCTTGATCAGGCAGCCATGCAGGAGCTCGGCTTTGGTGCGCTGCTCGGTGTGGCGCAGGGCAGCGCCAATGCGCCCCGCACGGTCATTGTTCGCCATAACGGCGGTGGGGACGAAGCGCCGCTGGCATTCATCGGCAAGGGCGTGACGTTCGATAGCGGTGGCATCTCCATCAAGCCAGCCGCTGGCATGGACGAAATGAAGACCGATATGGGTGGTGCGGCGACCGTCATCGGCCTGATGAGCGCGCTGGCCCGTCGTAAGTCGCCGGTCAATGTCATTGGTGTTGTCGGGCTGGTCGAGAACATGGTGTCCGGCCGGGCGCAGCGTCCGGGCGATATTGTGACGAGCTACAGCGGCCAGACTATCGAAGTTCTGAACACTGATGCCGAGGGCCGTCTGGTTCTGGCAGACGTGCTGGCCTACACGAAGGATCGTTTCAAGCCGAAGCTGATGGTGGATCTGGCTACGTTGACCGGTGCGATCGTGGTGAGCCTTGGCACGGAGAATGCAGGCCTCTTCAGCAATGACGACACACTGGCGTCTGGTCTGTTCGAGGCCGGAAAGCAGGTTGGTGAAGGTCTGTGGCGGATGCCGATGGGCGAGGCCTACAACCGTCAGATCGACTCTGACATTGCCGATATGAAAAACATCGGTGGCCGTCCGGGCAGTGCCATTCTGGCCGCTGAATTCCTGAAGCGTTTTGTGGGTGATGCCAAATGGGCACATCTGGATATCGCGGGCACAACCTGGAAGACGACGGCATCCCCGACGGCTCCGAAGGGGGCCACGGGTTTTGGTGTGCGTCTCCTGAACCAGTTCGTGCAGTCTCATGAGGCTCGTGTCTGAGAACGGGGGCCTGAGAGTGGATGTCGGATTTTACCATCTGACGCGGACGCCTCTTGAAGAGGCGTTGCCTGCGCTTCTGGGCAAGACGTTGGATGTGGGAGAGCGGGCGCTTGTCCGCTGCCCTGATGCCACGTCTGTCACAGCGCTGGATACGGCGCTGTGGGCTTCGCGTGATCCGGTCTGGCTTCCGCATGGAACAGCAAAGATGGGGCACGCGGCGCGACAGCCGATCTGGCTGACTGAGGGGAATGACGTGCCGAATGGTGCGAAATTTCTGTTCCGTGTTGATGGAGCGGGAGACGACGATTTTTCCCCCTTCACAAGAATTTTTGATCTGTTTGACGGTCGTGATCCAGCGAGTGTCCAGCGGGCGCGTCAGCGTTGGGTCGCTTTGAAGGCTGTGGGTCATACGCTCGTGTACTGGCAGCAGCAGGAGCGGGGCTGGAAGAAATCCGGCTGACCTTTTGGCGGAACATCTCCTGCGCTCATGTCGTTGTGTGACTGAGTTCTTCCCGGGAGACGCCTTATGAAAACCGTTACGCTCCGCAACGGCACCACCGTTCCAGCCCTTGGAATGGGGACATGGAATGTCGGAGACAGTGCAGATCGTCGCTCTTCGGAAATCGAAAGTCTGCGCAAAGGGCTGGAAGCCGGTCTGCGCGTGATTGATACCGCGGAAATGTATGGCAATGGCCGGTCTGAAAAGCTGGTCGGCGAGGCCATCGCGGATGTGCGTGATGACGTCTATCTCGTCAGCAAGGTTCTGCCGTCCAATGCATCATATGACGGCGTGCGCCGGGCCTGTCGCCGCTCACTGGAGCGGCTGGAGACGGATTGGCTGGACATGTATCTGCTGCACTGGCGGGGTGGTACGCCGCTGGAAGAGACCATCAGGGCGTTTGAAGACCTTCAGGCTGACGGACTGATCCGGGGCTGGGGTGTTTCGAATTTCGATGTTGATGACATGGAAGAAATCGAAAACCTTTCAGGTTCCTGCCAGATCAACCAGATCCTCTACAGTCTGGAACATCGTGGCACAGAGTTCGATCTGCTGGATCATGATCTGAAGGCAGGCGTGGTCACGATGGCGTATTCGCCATTGGGTCAGGGTGGGGAACTGCTTCAGCATCCCGCCCTCAAGGAAGTTGCCGGTCGGCACGAGACCTCCGCGGGCCCCGCCGATCCGGCTCAGATTGCGCTGGCCTGGGTGATGCGGCGAGAGAATGTCATGGCTATTCCGAAGGCTGGATCTTCGAAGCATCTGCTGTCGAATGTTGCCAGTCTGGAGATTGTATTGACGGAAGATGATCTGAAAGTTCTGGATCGTGCTTTTCCTCCGCCGCAACGCAAGGTATCTCTCGCCATGATCTGACGGGCATGATCTGATACGGCCCGTTTCCACTGCCGAAGCGGACCGTACCCTGTTCAATTTTTCGACCCTGTTTCATACCGATCCGGTCTCTCTGTGCCTCGCAGTATTGACTGTTCCTGCCGTTCTGAAAGCGGATCGGGACAGTGCGGCCGGGCGGGGCCGGATTGCTCTTCCGGCGGCACTTGTTGCGATCCTCGCGACGTCAGGTCCAGCCATTGCCGTGGCTCTTGGCGTCTGGATGACGCAGGAACGCAGGGCCTGTCCCCTCTGGTGGGCGTTGCCAGCGCTGCTGTGTTCCGTTCTGCTTCCTGACAGTACCGTGGCCCTTCTGGCACTTTTTCCGTTGCTTTACTGGCCTGCGCTCAGTTCACGCGATGGGGCGCTGTTTCCGGCTCTCTCTGCCATTCTTGCCGTTTCGGTTCTCTGGCACGCTGGGGCCATCAACCCGATTGTCTGTATGGCAGGCCTCGGCGCGATGACGCTTCTTGTTTTGGGGCGTTGTGCGTTGTGGGGGGAAAAGCCCGGGGACCTTGGGCTGCTCCGGCCAGCCATTCTCGCTACGCTCATGATTGCAGCGCAGGATGAAGGATTGACGACGGGCGCCCGGATTGCTCTGGAAGCCCTGCTGCTGGATCTCACTCTTCTGGTTCTGTACGTCCCAGCACTTCGTCTTCTTCCAGTGCTGGCCATTCTCAGGCTGCCTTTTCCGCCGTTGCCGGGATTTATCGTGCTGTGGCTTGGAATTCATGCCGCGCTTGGGTTGGCTGCCGGTGTGCAGGGCTGGAGCGTGATCGGGGTGTTTGTTGCACTTCTGATCGGCCTGATTTCGCTTGTGGATGTTCTGATTGTTGGGCGCAGACCGGACGCTGGTGTGTTGCCTGTTGGGCCTGCCGGAGCGGTCGGTATCATTGCTCTGGCAACCATGCTGCTGCCTCTGATCGTATTTGGTGTCTTCAGCCCGGTTCTTCATCATGTGGGGGGCGAATGGGTCTGGCCCTTCTGGTCTCTGGGAGGCGGAGACGGCGCGCATCTCAGGTTGCCAGCCATTGTCCTTCTTCTCGGCGCAATCTGGCTGTGGCTGGTCAAATCATGGCGGGTGGAGCGTGGGTTGGAAAAAGCCTTTGCAGGCCTGTTTTCCGGTCGACTTCAGACTGCACAGGGCGAAACCGGCCTGTTTGAAGAGCCCGCTGCTCTGCCGTGGGTGATCCGCCGTCTGATCGTTGGCGGGCGGGGGCGTGCTCGCGCCATGATGGCTCTGAAAGTCGGAAAAATGCCGGAGACACGACGGATGGCTGTTGGCCTGTGGCTTGTGCTGCTGGCTCTGGTGCTTGCCGTTCTGGGGCTGACATCATGATGATGGTTGTCCTCCTTGCTGTCGCCCAGACACTTTTTCAGTGTGTTCTGCTGCTACTTTTGACGCCGCTGACCGCTTGGATGCTGGAAGAGCTGCCGCGCTGGGTTAACGGTGAAGCTGTGTCCGGGCCTGTGCGTCATGTGCGGCGTGCAGGACTTTTTTGGCGCGCTGCGTTCCGCCAGCCTTTGGCGCCTGGGATGGCTCTTGTTCTGGCTGTTTCCCTGTTGAGCCTTGCTGTTCTGCCTGCTGTCACAACGGGAGGCGCCCTGATTTCTCTGGCAAACCCGCTGCTTGTAGGCATTTTTCTGCTCGTTGGCAGGCTGATGCTGGGACGCCCATCCTTGCGGGATGAAGGACGCCGTGTTCTTCCCGCGGTTCTAGTGCTGTGTCTGACGGAAGCCCTGATTGCTCTGGCCGCTCCAGGGGCGGATGGTCTGGGTGGGCTTTGTGCAATGTTGCACATCGAGCCGGTACCGGGGCTGGAAGGTGCTTTAGGGGCCTGTGTTCTGGCTTTGGCCATTTCATGTCCACCGCTTCGTGAAGACGACATGCTTCAGCGTCTGGATGGTATGAAAGACCGGGCGGCCCGCGATATGGCGCGGCAGGTCGCGCAGGTTCTGAATTTTGCCTGGATCTTCCTGCTGGCTGATCTGGCTCTGCCCATATCCGTCGGATTGCGTGACGCAGGTCTCTCGGGATGGTTCGTGGGGCTGGCAGCCCTTCTGGCGCGGGTCCTACTTGTGGTGATGGTGCTTGTGACATTGAGGCTGACAGCGCAGGAGCGCAGCGAACGACTGACGGCGCTGTTTGCGGGTGTGGCGCTTCTTCTGGCACTGGCCGGGAGGTTCGCGACATGATTGTCGGGTTTGGCGTTCTGCTCCTTCTGGCGCTGGCTGGCCTAGGCCGGGATGGACGCGGATTACCACTGTACGGGTTGGTCTGTGCGTTTGCAGGGGCGACGGTCTGTGGCGGTCTGCTTGCGCTGCTGACGTCCGTTACGTTGGTCGGGCTGAATATTGGTGCGTGGATCTGGCTGCGACGTTTTGCGCCTCACGCGCCAGATCGGGGCGCTGTATTGCCTGTGGTGGGGGCTCTTTTGCTGTTGCTGGCACTTGGTCTGTCCGGTGCCAGTCTGGGACTTGCGCCCGTTCTCGGAGCCGGTGTTGTTCTGATCGGGCTTTGTGGCGCGGCGTTCGGGCCGTCTCTTGTGCAGTTTACGGGCCTTCTGGTGGCGGCTGACGGTCTGATCGTTATGGCCTGCATCCTGCAATCCTGGCCGTTGTTTGTAGCGGCTGTTGCGCTCTGGGGCGTTCTGGGCGCGCTGGGCGTGACGTTGCTGCCGCGTCTGGCCTGGCGCCGCGTGGAGGAAAACTGATGCATCCGCTTGCTCCGGTCGGGACATTGTTTGCCGTCACGGTCTGGCCGCTTCTGGCAGCCTTCCTGCTCATGCTCACGCCTGCCAATCGTCAGCCAGCCAGCAGCCTGACATTTGCCATTGCCGGGGCGATCATGACGCCGATTGCGGTCTGGCTGATGCCGGGTGCCGATGCACTTGCGGCGGCGTGTTCCTGTGCCGTGGCCGTTATGCCGCTCCTGCTTCCGCCAGCGAAAGACAGGACGGGGCGCATCCTGCCCTTTCTGGTGACGGGTTGTGCTTTGATGGCACTGAATGTTCATTCCGCGTTCGCCGTCACGGTGCTGTGCGGGGCTGGGACTGTTCTGCTGGCGTGGCGGGAAGGTCGCGGCGCGCAGAAGGCCGCGATCGTCTGGGACATGGCGCGGTCCCGTCTGGGAGGCGTAATTTTGGGAGTATTGGGGGCGTCGCTGCTCTCCATGGAACAGTCTCCGCTTGGGCCTGTCTTATTGACAGTTGGTCTTTGCATGATGGCCGGTCTGGGGCCATCGCCCGTTCCGGAGCCTGAGGCTGCTCTATTGGATACGGGTCTGCGCTTTGCGGCGATCCTTCTGATGTTGCGGCTTGATCATCATGCGCTTGTGCATCTGCTGGTGCTGGTTGCGGGGTTCGGGACGCTCATCATGAAGATGGCCGTGCAATCGAAAGGGCGAGGGCAGTTCCTGCCGGTTCTGGCGGCTCTTGGGGCGATTGCCGCAGCGGTTGGGGAAGGCAGTGCGATTGTGCTTTTGCTCATCACGTCGCTCGGTCTGGCTGTGCTGGAACGGGAAGGCGAGGCTGGCCGCTACCGGACAGTCGCTGATGGGATGGCGCCGTGGCCGGTCTTCTGCGCGCTTTTGGCAATAGGCCGGTCTCTTGAACCGTTTCTTCTTGCTCTGATGATTGTGTGCCTGTTGCCGGGATTGAAAAACGTTCGTCTTGCCGGGTTGATGCCGTCTGGTCTGGCTTTGAAGTCCGGAATGGTGCCGATGGTTGAGGCTGCCCTTCTCGCGGTTGGGTTGTGCGGGCCTTTGCTGTTGGCCTGGCATCCAACGCCGGGG
This sequence comes from Gluconobacter frateurii, assembly GCF_002723955.1. Lineage (GTDB taxonomy): Bacteria > Pseudomonadota > Alphaproteobacteria > Acetobacterales > Acetobacteraceae > Gluconobacter > Gluconobacter frateurii. Next base: position 62,142 of record NZ_BEWN01000005.1, on the reverse strand, counting down.
TGGCACCCATGAGCGGAATGGGACGGATCATCAGGAGTGGGGAGCGGGTCGCGCTATCTCATTATTTTCTGGATGCAGAACAGTGGGAAGCCATGCTGGCGGTCCCGGGAACGACATTGTCGCTCTTGTCCTGCTGGGCGGATGAACACCGCGTCTATGTTCTTCTGCTTGAAGGTGATTGCCCGTTGATGGCCAGCACGGCGGTCGAAGATCGTCGTTACCTTGCGCCGTCCTCCCGTTTCCCCGCTGCGGAATGGGGTGAGCGGGTGGCCTACGATCTCTGGGGTATTGAGGCGATGAGCGCGTCCGGGGATGGGCAGCCTGCATTGGACGAGGGGGTGTGGGAAGCCACATGGCCCCTCTCTTCACGTCCAGGGCCGGGTGGGCAGGCGGCGCGTCCTGTTCCGGGTCGTAATGTTCTGCCCGCTGAAAAATCGGGTCTGACAGGCCCACTGGAACTGTCTTTTGATGTGGTCCGGGGGAAAGTGCAGGATGTGTCCGTCAATGCGGGATTGGCGCATCGCGGCGTACTGCATCGGATGATCGGTCTGACACCTGAGGAAGCCCTGCCACTGGTGTCCCGGATGACGGCCGGGGGATTTGTGGCGCATCCGGTCGCGTTCTGTCGTGCTGTGGCTCAGGCACGCGGTTTGCAGCCTGGCCCGGGTGTTCGGGACTGCTGGATGATCCTGCTGGAAATCGAGCGGATGTCTGTTCACCTGTTTGATATGGCGCGCACGGCCAGAGCCGTGGATGCGGGGCTGTTGGCTACACATTGCGAACATGCGCGTGAGGCGATTGCTTCCGCCTGTGCAGAGCAGGGCGTGTCCCGTCGACTGACGGATCTGGTGCGGTGTGATGGTTTCCGCACAAGTTTGGAAATCGTTCCGTTGGCGCAGGCCGTTATGGGCGTGATGCAGCCACGCATGGCCCAACTCAGGGAATTGCAATCCGTTTTTGCCCCGCGTCTGAAGGGGCTCGGCGCTCTGGCTCCGGCGCAGGCGCGGGAATTTGCGGTTGGCGGCCTGGTTGGCAGAGCCTCGGGGCGCAGTCTGGATGTGCGTCGTCGGGAAGCCGGAATGCGACTGGATGCCCTGCGCTCGACAGGATCAAGCGACGGTGACGGAGCGGCGAGGGATGCATTGCGTCTGACGGAGATCCGTGACTCCCTGGCGCTGATCCAGCGTATTCTCGGAAGTATCGGAATGGATGATGACGAACCCGCGCCGGAGGCCACGCAGGAAGGTATCGGTGTTGCGGAGGGTGCGCGCGGGGACATCTGGTACTGGATACGCCTTAAAAACGGAAAAATTGATGCCGTTCAGGCGCGCGATCCTTCGGTATCGTTGTTGTCAGTTTTGCCGGTTGTCCTGAAGGGAGAAACGCCGGAGCGACTGCCTGCTGCTTTGCGGTCTCTGGCCCTGTCTCCATCGGGAGTGGCGATGTGAGCGTGTTTCAGAAGACCGGGCCGCTGAGTGTGCTCCATGCGTTCATTGATGCCTCCCGCTGGAGGGCATCTCTGGAAAAAGACGCCCCCGCACGCACTGACATGATCAGCCTGTATGTGCTGGAGACCGGTGGTTGTGAAGGTTGCGCCATGGAAGTGGAGAGCCTGTGCGGCTCTGCATTTGCGCTCGAGCGGTATGGTTTCACGCGTGTGACAGATCCAGCAGATGCAGACTGGCTTCTGGTGACAGGAGCCATGAGTCGCGCCTGTGTGCAGATGCTTGATCGCGTCTGGCAAGCTATGCCGCCGGGTAAAAGCCTGGTGGCTGTCGGGGCTTGTGCTGTCGATGGTGGTCTGTTCGGGGCTGGATACGCCACTCTTGGAGGTCTCAAGGCCCTGACGCAGGTTCGCAAGACCATTCCCGGTTGTCCGCCGTCTCCGCAGGATATTCTTCTAGGCTTGCAGCGGCTGGCGGGAGGCTGAAAGCTTCCGGTTCCCGAGGTCGGTCGTGTCACTAAAAACAGAAACATTGATTTTTTGTGATGGGACGGCTTGCTCGCAGAGGCTTTCCCGTTCAAGCAGACGAGCGCATACAGTGCGTTAATCCGTTTCTGGCTACCCGTTTCGGGAGCCGTCAAAACAGTACAGGGCATGAGATGGCTGACTATCGCCTTGGTATCGATCTCGGTGGAACGAAGATCGAGATCGCAGTTCTCAATCGCCAGGGCGATCTTGTCCTGCGTGAGCGAATTCCTAATCCGGGTGTTTATCCGGAAGCTATTCTTGCGATCCGTGATCTCGTAACGAGCGTGGACCATCGTCTGGGGGCTGTACCAAGCCACCGCGTGTCTGCCGGTCAGAGCACGTCTACTCTTGGAATTGGTATTCCGGGGTCCATTTCCCCGGAAACGGGTCTGATCAAGAATGCCAATGCCACGTGGCTGAACGACCAGCCTTTCGGCATGGATCTGGAATCCGCTCTGGCCCGCCCGGTTCGCACTGAGAATGATGCGAACTGCTTTGCGCTTTCAGAAGCTGCGGACGGCGCTGCGAAGGGTGCTCAGACAGTGTTCGGTATCATTGTCGGGACTGGCATGGGCGCGGGCATTGTGAATAACGGCCGCGTCATTGAAGGTCGCCATCATATTGCGGGTGAGTGGGGTCATCTACCGCTTCCCTGGCCTCTGCCGGAAGATGGCGAGCCTCGTCCGTGCTTCTGTGGCAACAAGGGCTGCATGGAGCGTTATCTCTCCGGTCCGGCTTTGGCGGCAGACTGGAAGGGCGCTGGAAACCGCAATACGGCTGGCATTGAAGATGCCGCTGCGAACGGGGATCAGGCCGCGATTGATGCGCTTAATCGCTACATGGAGCGTTTCGCACGTGCCTGTTCGCTTGCGATCAACTTCCTCGATCCGGACGTTATTGTTCTGGGCGGCGGGATTTCGAACCTTGCGTCGCTCTATGACCGCGTTCCACCCCTGTTGAGCAAGCACGTTATTACGCCTGTTTGCACGACGCCGATCGTCAAGAACCTGCATGGTGACAGTTCGGGCGTTCGTGGCGCCGCGTGGCTGTGGGATGTGACGGAATAAGAGTACCTGTCAGGCCGAAGATTTTCTTCGGCCTTGTTCAGGTTTAAAAAAAGCCGCTGGGGATACCGGCGGCTTTTTCTGTTTCAGGCGGTTTCTTCTTCAACCGTCTCTGACATGTCTTCAGCTGCTTTTCTTAACCGGTGATAGGACCGGCGAGAGAACGGCAGAATGGCAACATAGAACAGGCCGGCCGCGGCAAGAGCGCCCCACGGATCAGCAACGAGAACGGCGGCATAGAGGCCGGTTCCCAGCATTAGCGGAAGTACATAGCGGGCTGGAACCTTGAAGTTCTTGAAGGACCAGACTGGCAATGTAGAAACCAGAAGAAGTGCCGTCAGGATAAGGCAGATGGCGGAAACAATCGGCTCACGGGCGAGGGCAGCAAGACCATCGGCGTGCATACGGTCTGCTTCCAGTCCCAGGAAAACCGGGAAGAGAACAATACCGGCACCCGCAGGCGCAGGAACACCCGTGAAGAAGTTCGCGGAGTAATCCGGCTTGTCATCATCATCGAGGCTCGCATTGAAACGTGCCAGACGCAGTGCCATGCAGACCGTGAACATGATGCATGGCACGAAAGCATAACGCCCGGCATCTTCAAGGCACCACATCAGCAGCACGAAGGACGGTGCAACACCAAAGCACACGAAGTCTGACAGGCTGTCGAACTCTGCGCCGAAGCGTGTGGTCCCGCGAAGGAGACGGGCAATCCGTCCATCCAGCCCGTCGATACAGGCTGCGATGAGAAGAGCGACCGCCGCGTGAGCGAACTGGTGTTCCAGGGCAAAGCGCATCCCGCTTAGCCCGGCGCAAAGGCCAAGCATCGTCAGGATATTGGGGATCAGCCGGTTGAAAGACGGTCCCCGCACACGGGTGCGGGGAGTACGTCCCATACGGCGCAGTCTGCGGCGAATGCGACGGCGTCGGGCTGGACGGTTGAGTTCAGCCGTCTCGGGAATGGTCATGGGCGCGGTCTGGCTCAGAGCTTCGCCAGGACGGTTTCGCCCCCGATCATGGTCTGACCTTCGACAACGATCGGCTCGATACCCGGCGGCAGATATACGTCGGTGCGGGAGCCAAAGCGGATCAGGCCGAAACGCTCACCTGCTTCCAGATGGTCGCCTTCTTCCACGAAGCACAGAATGCGACGGGCAATCAGGCCTGCGATCTGCACGACGCCGATATTGCGTCCGTCAGGAAGCGTCAGGCGGATTTCGTTGCGCTCGTTATGTTCGGACGCCTTGTCGAGGCTGGCGTTCAGGAACTTGCCTGCATGATAGGCAATCTTCGTAACCTGACCGGCGGCTGGCATCCGGTTGATGTGGACATCCAGCACGGACAGGAATGTCGAGACGCGCCATACTGGCGTGGTGCCCATTTCCAGAGCGGGCGGCGGAGAGACGAGTGAAACGCCTGTCACTCGGCCATCGGCAGAAGCCAGAACCAGGTTTGCACCCGGCGGCGGTGTGCGCTTCGGGTCACGGAAAAAATACAGGCAGAACGCGGAGAACGCTATGCCTGCCTTGCCGAGAAGGCGCGTGAAGCGCCACGGCGTCGCCCGACCGATGAGCCCGACAAGGGCGCCGGCGGCGAGGAAGGGAGTCGCAGCGCGATGCGGCGGCGACAGGACGAGCTTGAAGGACTGGATCAACGACATGGGACGCACTCTTACGGCACAGAAAGCTTGGGTCAAGAATTCGCCACAAAGAAGGCGTTTTTCAGGCAGGTTCCGCAAGCTGTCTGGGAACGGCTGCGCGGGCCTTTTCTTCCATAAGTGGTAGCCCAGCATAGACATTCTTGCGCGCGACGACGATGTGCACGCCCGCACAGGGATAATGCGTTATTTTTCCAACCCGCTCGGGAAGCGTGCCCGACATTCTGGACAGAAGGGCAGGTGGAGCCATGAGAGCGCCCGTGTGCTGCTCGATGCAGAACAGTCCCTGTTCCAGCAGGCGGGTGAGTTGAGCCGTGCTGAAAGGGGTGCCGTGACCGAAGGGTGTTGCGTCCGTATGGGCCCAGTAGCCGGAGCGGTTCGGGACAACGAGGATCAGTTGCCCGTCATCGGTCATGACTTTCCAGATGGCGCGCAGAAAATCGGGAGCCGAGCGGGTAAATTCGAGCCCATGGATGGCCAGGACTGTGTCCATCGACAGGTCATCGAAAGGCAGGCGTCCACTATCAACCAGGCAATCCTGAAGTGTTCGGGGAAAAGCGCGCTGGGTCTGTGGATGCTGGAGGCGCCCCGAAACCGCATAGCCCGCATTGGCGGGAAGATAGGGGCCGGGATAGCCTATGCCGAGCAGGCGACGCGCTCGAAGGTCTGGAAGTATGGCATGCAGCCTCCGGTTCAGGAGCGATGCGGTACGCACGCCTGTCCGGCTTTCGTAGAAGGCCGCGGCATCTTCGGAACGGGAGCGTGTCAGGCGCGTCAGCATGGTATGCATCTAATCAGTAAGCGAAGTTCAGGGGAACCGTCATGTCACTCGATATTCAAGCTATCCCGGTTCTGTCAGACAATTATGTCTGGCTTCTGACGGCAGGTGATGGGACGCGCGCTGTCGTGGACCCGGGCGAGGCTGGGCCGGTGATCGACCTTCTGGGTGAAGGTAGGCTGGATCTGATCCTTCTGACCCATCATCATGCGGATCATACAGGCGGTGTCGATGCTTTGCGGGAGCACTACGGGGCGAAGGTCTTCGGCCCATCCCAGAAGCCAGAATGGCTGCCTCGACTGGATCGTGGCCTTGAAGATGGAGACACGTTTTTCATCGGCGACGTGGCCGTAGAGGTTCTGCTGACGCCGGGCCACGCTGTGGGGCATCTGTCCTATGTTGCCCCGGAAGTGCCAGCGCTTTTTTGCGGGGATGTTCTGTTCAGCGCTGGATGTGGGCGTCTGCTTGAAGGAACGGCGGAAGAGCTGTTCCGGAGTCTGCATCGTTATGATGCTCTTCCAGATGACACGCTGGTCTGCGCGGGACACGAATACACCCGCTCCAACATTGCCTTCGCGTTGCATGTTGATCCGGACAACCCAGCGCTCAAGGCACGGGCTGCCGAAGTGGAAACGCTTCTGGAAGCAGGACGCCCAACTTTGCCGGTCTCTCTTGGCACCGAGCGGGCAACAAACCCGTTTCTAAGAGCGCCAGATGTCGCTCGCTTTGCAGAATTGCGCCGTCAGAAAGATACGTTCTGAAGGCAACAAAAAACCCCCGCCCTTGTGAGGCGGGGTTTTTCTTTCGGGTTAGGTCAGTGATGACCGCCGAAAATGATTTTCTTGAGGAGTTCGGCTCCCACGCCAACGACGAGAACACCGCTGGCCCAGAAAAGAACGAACCACCCGACCCGTTTCATCCAGGCGACAGGGCCTGTTTTCTGATCGGGTTTTCCGTACTCGATTCTCATGGTCCGAACTCCCGGAAAATCAGTGGTAGTGATGCTCTGCCGTCACCTTTCCGCGGAACACGTAATAGGAATAGATCGTGTATCCAAGGATGACCGGCAGCAGGAACATGGCACCGAACAGGACGAAAGCCTGGCTGCTCGGCGGAGAAGAGGCCTGCCAGATGGTGATTGTCGGCGGGACGATATACGGCCAGACATTGATCCCCAGTCCGGAGAAGCACAGGAAGAACAGGCCGAGCGTCGCGATGAACGGCAGCAGGTGCGACTTGCGGTTACGCAGGCCCAAGAACAGCGCACCGGCGACAGCAACGACTGCTACTGGAACGGGCAGCACGAGAGCAAGCTGCGGCCACTCAAGCCAATGCTGCATGTAGGTCGTGTGCAGCTGCGGCGTCCATGCGGAGACAGCCACGATCGTCAGCAGCATCAGGCCGGCAAGCGCATAGGAGACGCGACGCATCGTGTCCTGCAGCTCGCCTTCACAACGCCAGATCAGCCATGTGGAGCCCAGAAGCGCATAGCCAATGGTCACTGCCACACCACAGAACAGGGCAAACGGCGTGACCCAGTCCAGCGACGTTCCGACGAACACGTTGTTCTGGACGGGGATGCCCTGAACAAGCGTGCCAAGGATAACGCCCTGCATGAAGGCTGCGACAATGGAACCGCCGCAGAAGGACGCATCCCAGAAGAACTGGGACCCGGGGGACTTCATCTTGAAGCGGAACTCGAAAGAGACACCACGAAGGATGAGGGCCAGCAGCATGAACAGGATTGGCAGGTACAGCGCAGGCAGGATGGTGCCATACGCGACCGGAAAGACGCCATAGAGGGCGGCGCCACCAAAGATCATCCAGGTTTCATTGCCGTCCCAGACAGGAGCGACCGTATTAACCATGACGTTGCGGTGATCGTGATCCCGTTCCTTGAGGAACAGGACACCGATGCCGAGGTCAAAGCCGTCAAGGATGACGTAAAGGAAGATGGCTGAGGCCGCGAGAACGGCCCAGACCACGGGAAGCCAGAAAGCGGCGGATTCGGTCATGATCGCTTACTCCGCCAGACCAGCATTGTGGGGATGGTGGGACACCTGCGTGGTACCAGCAGACATCTGTGGTTCGTGCTCGGACGGACCTTCTTCACCCGGATGTGGTTCCTGGGCAAAGCTGCGCAGCAGGATCGTGATGCCACCCGCGAAAACAACAAAGTACACGATCACAAAGGCGACCATGGACGTAGCCATGCTCGGCAGGGCGATCTGGGACACACTGTCAGACGTCTTGAGCAGACCATAGACCGTGTAGGGCTGACGGCCCACCTCGGTCGTGATCCAGCCGCAGAGCAGCGCCACGAAGCCAGCCGGAGACATCCAGAGCGCAACGCGATGCAGCATCGCATTGTCGTACAGGCTGCCCTTCCACCGCAGGAAGAGGGACCACAGACCAACCAGGACCATGAGCGAGCCAAGCGCGATCATGATGCGGAAGGAGAAGAACAGCAGCGGCGAGTACGGGCGCAGGTCCTTCGGGTAGTCCTTGAGGCCCGGCACCTTGCCATCAAGGCTGTGTGTCAGAATCAGGGAGCCGAGGAGCGGAATCTGGACCTTGTAGTGCGTCGTCTCGTTTTCCATATCCGGGATACCGAACAGGATTTCCGGTGCACGACCTTCAGAGTCCCAGTCGCCTTCCATCGCGGCGATCTTGGCAGGCTGGTATTCCAGCGTGTTCAGACCCTGCGTGTCACCCGCCAGAAACTGGACCGGAGCAACGATGGCAGCCATCCACATGGCCATGGAGAACATCAGGCGGACCTGTTCGGAGGCCTGACGGCCTTCACGACGCGCCTTCAGGAGATGCCAGCCAGCGACGCCAGCCACGATGAATGCGACGGACAGGAATGCTGCCAGTCCCATATGCACAAGGCGGAACGGGAAGGACGGGTTGAAGATGATCTGCCACCAGTTACCCGGCAGAAAGCGGCCCGTGGCTTCATCGATGATGTACCCCTGCGGCGTCTGCATCCAGGAGTTGGAGGCAAGAATCCACGTCATGGAGATCAGCGTGCCGATCGAGACCATGCAGGTGGCGCCAAAGTGCAGGCCTTTGCCTACACGGTTGAGGCCAAACATCATGACGCCAAGGAAGCCGGCTTCAAGGAAGAAGGCTGTCATCACTTCGTAGGCCAGCATCGGGCCAAGGATGGGGCCAGCCTTCTGCGAGAACTGGGACCAGTTGGTACCAAACTCGTAGGACATGACCAGACCGGAAACCACACCCATCGCGAAGACGACGGAGAAGATTTTCAGCCAGTATTTGAAGAGGTCCAGGTAAGCGCTGCGTCCGGTCTTGAGCCAGAGGCCTTCAAGAACGGCAAGATAGGCAGCGAGCCCGATCGAGAACGCGGGAAACACGATGTGAAACCCGACTGTGAACGCGAACTGGAATCGCGCGAGAAATAAAGCCGACAGGCCGAACATTGCGATGGTGCCTTCTGCTTGGACGACGGACCGCAGAACCAGCCCGGAAGGACCCGTCAGCTACGCTCGCGCCTTAAGAAGTCAGGAAAAGAGCGAAGATCATGCGCACCGCACCGCACACATGACCCGGACCTGAACCATCAAAGCCGCAGCATGACGAAAGTTTTCATCGACGCCACGATTTTGACAAAGATCAAGACATTCCCCGCGTCTACTCTCGCTAATGTGATACGTCAATTTTTTGTGTGGAAATATTTTGTAGGAGTGTTTCCAGAGACAACGGAAAGTGTCCGTTGAGTATCGGCAAATCAACCACCAGGGGTTGGGCTTGTTTGAGTATGGATGAGGGTTGCTCGCGAAGCATGTGCTGCAGAATGGCTTGCAGATCGGGGGAAAGTGCCGTCCGGGCGGATGCAGTGTTCAGAAGCTGTTCTGCTGCATTATGCCAGTTGAGCAGGTTCAGGGTGAGGTGGCCGGTAACCGCTGGCAGATCCAGAGATCCTGAAAAAGACAGGCGACTGGCATCCGGTTTGCTGCCGATTGAAAATGTCGCTGTCTGAAGGAGAAGCCGGTCATATCCTCCCAGGGAAAAGAAGGAACTGGCGTCTTTTTGGGCTGAGGGCGTCAGGGCCGCTACGAGATGGGCATTTCGGAAAGAAAGTTTGAGCGAGGTAAGGGCGGGCGAGTTGAGTGTTTGAGCGGACAGTTCAAGCCCCAGCCGTGTTGAATCGGGAAGGGCATTAGGAATTGTCAGAAGACGCCCGGAAACTCCGGTTAGCGCAATGGACTGATCCAGAAACCCTGTCGTGAGTGCGATCTGGGTCGATGGGCTTGCAAATGTGGTTTCATGATCCGCGGAAAAGCGCAGATGCAGGTCCTGAGACAGAATCGTGAGTTGAAGAGTCGGGGCGATAAAGCGGGCCGCGTGTCGTCCGGAGAGAAGTACGGGGAAGCCTGCTTGGATTAGATCGGGCCATAGTCCACCCACCCGAAGTCTTGTCCCGCTCCATCCTGCGTCAAAAGGTGCCCGGATGGATCGCTCATGACTCAGGTGGGGAGATGTCATGGTAACCCAGGCGCCGAATGGCCAGCCGCCGCGCGTGCTCTGCTCGACAGTCATGGTCCACCCTGCGGTCTCTAGAGCCGCTCGACGGGCTTCTATTTCTGCCTCGATCGTATCGGTTGTGCGCCACCAGAACAGGGTGTCTGCACACAGGAGGGCAATGACGATACCGGCCATCACAAGTCCCGACTTAAGGTAACGGGTAGTATTGGGAGAAAGGTTCACTGAGCCTGTCTTTAGTGAGGGCGGACGTAAATCTGGTTTCCGGCAGTTCTATTTTATCCCCAAAAGAGCCTGAAGGGGAAAAGCGTTATCGAAACGGAGGGCGGTCCATCAGTGTGACAGAAAAAAGGCACCAAAAAATCGGTTAGAAATACCGGAAAACCGCAGAAAAAAGGGATTCTTAAATAGCCTGTGGAAACTGTAGGGTTTCTGTGTCATTCCTGCCTCGTAAAGGTATGAAATATCATCACCTCTCAAGGTAAGCTGAAGCGTTTCTCACTCCACAGAGTTATCCACAGGATCTCGCGGTAATGCGTGAGTTGCGCACAGTTCGTCCCACGCTTCTTCCAACGCTGCCGTGAAGGCGCCGCGGCCTTGTGTTGCAGGGAGTGGCCTACCGATGACGACCTTTAAAATTCCGGGTCTTTTGTGCCAGGGAGAGCGGTCCCAGAAGAGGCCGGAATTGGTTGCGACCGGGACGACCGGCACATTCGCCTGTCGGGCCAGCGCGATGATGCCGGGCTGAATGGAGTGGCGCTCTCCGGGGAGAGTTCTCGTCCCTTCAGGGAAGATGACAATCTGACGGTTCGCCGCATGTGCATCTGCGCTGTCCTTCATCATGGTGCGGAGGGCTTTGGAGCCCTCGCTGCGCCTGACCGGGATCATGCCCGCAAGAATGAGCATGGGGCCGACCAGGGGAATCTTCGTGAGTTCCTGTTTGATGATGTAGGTCGGCAGAGGCACCAGATTCATCCAGACAAACCCGTCGAAAAAGGACTGGTGCTGCGATGCTATGAGGCTCGGGCCTGCTGGCAGATTGTCCCGCCCGCTGATTTCGATGCGCACGGAACAGAGGCGTGAGAAGCCGAACAGAACGGCTCGGGACCAGAGCTTGGCGTAGCTCAGGGCCAGATCCTTCCGCTTGAGCGCACGGATCGGCAGGGCGCCAAGACCCATGATCAGGGTAAGAATCAGAAAATACAGATTGAACAGCAGGCCACGGAATATGCTCATGATGCTGTGTGCTCACCAGAAAATGGCAGGTTAGACAAGAGGCGTCAGTGCGCCGTCAGGCCGGTATTTCCGTCTGGAAGGCCTGTAAGGTTGCCAAGTTCGGCTCCAAGGAGTTTGAGATATTCGCGAACCAGCAGATGAAGCGTCTGGCGCGTTAAAGGTGCTTCCAGTGCCGGCGGCAGGACGGGATAAGGAACGAGGTCGAGTTCAGGCGCAGTGCGATGCAGTTCTACGATTGCGCGTCGGATGTGATAACCAGCCGTTACAACCAGCAGGCTGTGAAGCTTGTGATGGCGCGCCCATGTAGTGATCTCGTAAGCATTTCCGATAGTGCTGACAGCCCGACGCCCCAGTGTAATTCGGTCCGTCATGTCTTCTGGCAGGGACTGTTTTTGCAGCTTCATCAGTTGATCGAGGGTCACATGCGGGCCGACCCCGGAAATAAGGAGAAGCTGCCCGTATCCCCCGCTGAGAAGGGTTATGGACGTTTCGATCCGTGACTGGCCCCCTGTCAGGGTCACAATCCCGTCGCAGACTGTCGCGACATGTGGGGGCTGTCGGGAATCATGGATGAACCATGCCAGACCGAGCGTCCATAAAAGAACGGCCAGTAACAGGATGGAAAAAGTGGCTCTCACGGCAGGCGTCTCAACCACACGAGAACCACACCCTGGGCCGTGAGCCACCCAAGGCAGGCAGCGATGAAGGGGAGGGCTCCAAGTTCCTTCAGGAGCGAGGGTGGCAGGATGCCCAGAGTCGTCCACCATCCATCAAGTGTTGTGGGAAAGGCTGCGGGGAGCGCTGACTGATGCGCGAAAGGGGAAAGCGTCGTTGCGAGGGAGGTTGTCAGCGGAGTGAGGAGGATCAGGCCTGCGACGCCTCCCAGAAAGCTCAGGAGTGCGGCGCGCCCTGCGATGTGGCTGGAGATTGTGAGGTCTGCCGCGCCGAGGGAGTGCACGATGTCCACGGCGCGCTTCTGGGCTGCCACAGAGCGGCGAACGGTAATGCCGATAGAGAGAGTGGCGATGGCTGCGATCAGGATCACGGCCAGCCATGCGCAGCCCGTGAGGCTGGTCCCAAGGCGTTCAAGCCGTTGCCCCCATTGGAGGTCCTCCTGAACAATGGCTTCGGGAAGTGCATCGTGAACGGTCGCGCTGAGGTCGATTCCTCTGGTGTGAGCCACGATCAGAACTTCGGGTAGAGACAGGCCGGGCAAGCCTCTGTGAGATCCCACGGGCTGACCGAGCCAGGGGGCCAGAAGATCCTGAACCTTGTCTGTTGAGAGTTTCTGAATGTTTGTTACGCCGTCCAATGCCTTCAGGGCGTGAACGAGAGCTTCAGTTCGGTCAGAGGCGTTTGGGATGTCCGTCGGGATTTCGATCGTTGCGGCACTACGCGCGGCTTGTGACCAGCCTTCGGCCAGAGACTGGATACCACTCAGACCCGCGAGGGCCAGGCCTGCCAGGAGGGTCATGAGGGCAACGAGAAGCGGTAGGCTGCCGGAGCGCAGGCCGGGTGAGACGCGGCGGCTCATGGCGCAATAGCCTGCGGGTCGAGGGTGCCGTCACGGAGCATGATTGACTGAGCAGGCGCTTCCCGCACCAGAGATTCATTATGGGTGGCGACGATCACGGTTGTGCCGAGATCTATCAGTTCCTGAAATGTGGAGAGCAGCCTTCTGGCCTGAGACTCTTCGAGGGCGTTGGTGGGTTCATCTGCCAGAAGAATGTCAGGGCGCCCGATCAGGGCCCGGGCGATGGCAACGCGTTGTTGTTCGCCACCTGACAGGATGGTGGGGCGGGAATGGGCGTGAGCAGCAACGTCCAGCCATTCCAGAACGGAGAAAACTTCTTGCCGAATATCGCGCTCAGATCGGCCCCGTAACCGCAACGGAAGGGCGACATTGTCAAAGACAGTCCATTCACCAATCAGGCGATAATCCTGCGGCACAAATCCGATGCGTCTTCTCAGGTTCCGCAATGCGCCCCGGCTTGCTCCTGTTACGGATGTTCCAAGAATGTCCATCTGGCCAGACGCAGGACGCGCCCCAAGGGTCAGAAGTCGGAGCAGGCTCGATTTGCCTGCGCCCGACGGTCCCAGCAGCCAGCGGAACTCTCCCTGTGGAATGCTCAGGGTCATGCTGTGCAGAACGGGTTGCCCAACGCCAGCGGGTTTAAGGGACACATCTCGCAGCCGGATCATGAATGGGCGATCAAAGGTGTTGCAGGCACATTAACCATTTATTAACGGTAACCCCTTCATATGGGCAAGCCAGTTCAGATCAGGCTGATATCGGTACGGCCTGATTTTTGAAGGATACTGTGATGCGTCTTGAATGTCCCCACTGTCATGCGGTTTTTGAAGTGCCTCAGGCACTTTTGGACCATGCGCGCCGGTTGCGCTGCGCAAATTGTGGGGAAAGCTGGGATGCGGAGACTTCAGCCGCCATGCCTGATGAGGAAGGGCATGGTGTGGAGGAGGCTGTGGCCTCTCTCGCAGAGCCAGATGAAGCAACTGAAACTGGTGCGGGATCTCTGAAGCAACAGTCAGCAGGTGTGTGCAGTCTGGCAGCGCGGGAAATTGAGCGTCGCCAGTCCATTCTGCATTCCCGCGCACCGGTCGGGCCGGTGGCTGCATCAGAAACGCCGGTTCGTCACATGATTGGAAGCACGGGAAGCTGGTTGGCTGCATGGGGCATCAGCCTTGTCATGGTCGGGTGTGGTGCTGTTGCCGTATGGCACTGGAAAGTGGGGGAAGTGAGCCATCTATGGCCAAGTGTCGGCCATTTCGTTTCCCCCTGAGCTTTCTTACATATTGCGGGCAGCCAGCGCAGAGAGCGTGGCGCCGATAGCGGCGAGGCCCATGAGTAGGAAACCGTCAAACATCAGTGAGCCGGGCGTCAGCAGGTGGCTGCCGATCTGAAGATGCGTCGGTAGCGTACCGGCGACATGGTTCATAATGTCCTTCGCCTGCGGGTCGGCGCTGGCAGCGCTGGTCGTGATGGCGCTGACGATATGGGGCAGAATGTACCAGCCCAGCCCCAGGATCAGCAGTAGCGGAGCCAGAAGCTCGGCCACCTGTTGGGCAAAGTAGAAGACGAAATAACAGACGGACCAGATACCCGTCCGGATCAGTGCCCCGGTTGAAAGAGGGGCACTTTCCCCGCTACGGGTGTTGAGCAGGCGATCCGTAATGTTGCGGGAGGGCTGAATGTCCATAGATACGGCTTCCACTGGTCCGGTAACGGGAGTTAGTCTTCGCCCCTTGGAAATCGGACGAACATCAGCTTCGGACTAGCTGCAAGAGGCCGTCAATGCAAACATTCCGTCACCGTCATGCTGCCTTCTGACCTCAAAATTCCGTCTGGAGTGACGGAGACGGCACGCGTTCTGCTCGTGGAGCCGGACGACAAGCATGCCCAGCGGATCTGGCGTGTTCTGCTGAAAGAAGGCTTTGCCGTCACATGTCTGGGAAGTGGCGAGGCTGCGCTGGGCATGGTTGAGGATCTGATGCCCGATCTGGTGGTCGTCTGTTCGGAGCTGCCGGGCATGACAGGCGGCCAGCTTGCGCGGCGTCTGCGGCTGGATGCGTTGACCCGCACCATTCCCATCCTGATGCTGACGGAAGACGCATCTCCGGGCGTTGAGCGCGAAGGGCTGGAAAGCGGGGCAGATGCCTATATTTCCAAATCCGCTCATCCGGATCTTCTTGTGCTGCGAATGCGTGCGCTTCTGCGGGAGGGGCCGGAGCTTCTTCAGGTAGACGAGGCATCCCGCCTGCGCCGGGCCAGAATCGTTATCGTCAATTCTCCTCGTGATGAAGATGAAGACGAGGACATTCCCGACGATGCGCCAGAAACTACGCTGGGTGAACTGCTCTGGCGCGATGGCCATACGGTTACGTCCATCGAGCGCTCTGATGATCTGATCGAGGGTGGCTGGTTGCGTGGTGCAGATGGGCCTGACTGTCTGGTTCTGGAACTGGGAAGTGGCGAAGAAGACCTTAAGTTCTGCTGGCTGCTTGATGCACGGCGACAGGCCGTGCTTGAGGCGGGCGGTATCCCGTTCCGGACGCTGGGGATTGTCGAGGCGTCGCGGTTCAGGCGGCAGTCTTCCGGTGAGTTCTTTGAAGCGGGCATTGATGATCTGGTGCCCAGCGATATTGCTATTGAAGCTCTGGCGATGCGGATCAGGACACTCGCCCAGCGGCGTATGGCGCAGGATGAATTCCGCCAGCAGGAAATCGAACGTCAGCAGAATGCCCTGACGCTTGAGGCGGCGAGAGCTAAAGCTGAGATGGCCGAGGCGTTGGCACAAGCCAACATGGAACTGGCCCGGACGAATGAGCAGCTCATTCAGGCGCAGTCCAAACTCGTTCAGACCGCAAAGATGGCATCTCTGGGTGAGCTGGTGGCGGGCATTGCCCATGAAATCAACAACCCGCTGGCCTTTACGATTGCCCATGCGGACACGGTAGAGCGAACACTGAAACGCCTTCAGACGATGGGTGGCCCTGAAGAGGGGGCGCCTCTCATGCAGAAGGGGATTTCGCGTCTGGAGTCCATGAAGCTCGGACTTCAGCGCATCCAGAACCTTGTCCTGAGTCTGAGACGTTTCTCGCGGCTAGATGAGAGTTCGTTTCAGACGGTTGATGTTCCGGGCGCGCTGGATACTGCACTGGCATTGCTGGGACACAAGCTGGGGCCAGACATCATTATTGAGAAGGATCTTCAGGCGCCGGCACATCTGGTCTGCCAGCCTGCGTTCCTGAATCAGGTCGTCATGAACATCATATCCAATGCTGCTGATGCCCTGGCGGATATGTCTCCGGAAGGAGGCCCTGTGGAAGGGCGGATTGTCATTACGTCGCGGCTCGAGAACGGCCGGTATGACATGACGATCAGCGATGATGGACCTGGCCTTCCGGTTGAAATGAGAAACCGCGTCTTTGATCCGTTTTTTACAACCAAGCCTGTTGGAACCGGCACCGGACTGGGGCTGGCGATTGCCTATAGCGTCATGGAGGCTCATGACGGAACCATCGAGATCACGGATGCCAACCTGCCTGATGGCCGAGGGGTTGGAGCCTGTTTCCGGCTCAGTCTCCCCGTGACAATGACAGAAGAGGGGCCGGTTGCGACCGGTCGTCCCGTATGAGTGTATGGAGTGCCAAGGGGCCGAGCCGTCCCCGGATTTTGCTGGTGGACGATGAGGAGGAAATCCTTGTTGCGCTGGAGGATCTGCTGGAGGACCAGTACGAGATCCTCGCCACGACGGACCCGTTCAGGGCGCTTGATCTTCTGCGTGCGCATCCGGACGTTGCGACTATTATTTCTGATCAGCGAATGCCCGGCCTGACGGGGGATCAACTGCTGATGCGGGCGCGGGAGTTTTCTGACGCACGCAGTATTCTCCTGACGGGATATGCGGATCTGGATGCGGTGGTCTCGGCGCTGAATCTCGGGCAGGTGCAGGCTTACGTGCACAAACCCTGGGATTCAGATGCGCTGAGATCCCTCGTGGGGGAAGTGACCCAGCACTGTATGGCCCAGCGCGCATTACAGACGGAGCAGGCGTTGCTGCGAGGCCTTATGGAAGCGCTGCCGATCGGGCTGGTGTTTTCGGATGCACAGGGGCGATGTATCCGGAGCAATATTCTGGATGAAGCCGTTGAAAATGCCGGAGATGAACTGACGCATTTTCCAGAGGCTCTCCGGGGTGAAGTTCGCCAGATGCGTGAAACGGTCCGGCAGAACGGGCAGGAAGAGCGTCTGATTGCGGAGACTGTTCCTGACGGCAATGATGGTACCACACAACGCTGGCATGAACTGACGCGGCTCGCTCTGGCATGGCCGCAAAATGTTCCTTCTGCCGAACGCTGGCAGGTCAGTATGGACCGGGATGTCACCCGGCGTGTCCTGATGGAGAGTAGGCTTCGGCAGGCAGACAAACTTCAGTCTCTTGGGACGTTAGCTGGCGGGATTGCACACGACTTCAACAACCTTCTCGCAGCGATTTCCGGTTCTCTGGAACTGCTGGAAGATATGGTGGAGCTGGATGAGACATCTGGCGCACTCGTGAAAAATGCCATGGAGTCTGCGCAGCGAGGGGCGGTTTTGACGCGGAGGCTCCTACAGTTTGGGCGCCCGCGTGAGGCGAGGCTGGCCCCTGTTCGGCTGCAGGAACTCTTGCCGGGGCTTGAGGCGCTTCTTGTGCAAAGTCTCAAGCGGCGAAGTGGGGAGAGAAGCATCACCTGTGTGCTGTCGCTTGAAGAGCTTTCTCCCGATTTTCCCGCGGTCTGGTCTGATCAGGATCAGCTTGAGATGGCGCTTCTCAATCTATGTGTGAATGCCCGGGATGCGATGACCCGTGGCGGAACCGTGAGAGTGTCAGCGCGTCTGGTCGGGCAGAAGTTCGATACGTTGCCAGCCGAGTGTTGTCTGGAGCAGGCTGTCGCAATCGATGTGATTGATGAAGGCGAGGGGATGTCTCCGGAGGTGATGAAGCGGATTTTTGATCCGTTCTTCACTACGAAGGATGTCGGGCGTGGCACGGGTCTGGGTCTGTCCAGCGTCTATGGTTTTCTCAGCCGGAGTTATGGTGAGATCGTTGTGGACAGCACGCTGGGGAAAGGGACGTGCATGACCTTGCTCCTTCCGGTGGTCAGGGAAGATGCGCTGACGGAGCATCAGGCAAATGAGAACAAGCAATTGCCTCTGCGGGTTCTGGTCATTGATGATGAGGCACCTGTGCGGATGGTAACGGCGGGGTTCCTGCGTCACGATGGCCATGACGTCACGGCTGTGTCGTGTCTGGCGGATGCCTTGGCTGCCGTGGAGAAAAAGGGTCCGTTTGATCTGGCTGTGATCGATATGCGGATGCCGGATCATGATGGTCCTGCGTGCGCGACTGCGCTGAAGGAAAGAATGCCTCACCTGAAGGTCCTCTTCATTAGTGGGCACACGGATGCATCGCCCGAACATGGCAAGGAGGAGCCACTCTCCAAGCCCTTCACCCATAAAGGCCTGCAAACTGCGATCCAGCGGTTGATCCAAACCAGGGCGAACTAGCCTGCACATCGGGTCCCTCTTGTCAGCAGGCGGACGCACCCCATCTTTTCGTGTGATGTCTTACCAAACTACTCCCCACGATCCGGTCGGCTGGCATGGCACGACCATTCTCTGTGTCCGCCGCGATGGGCAGGTTGCCATGGCGGGGGACGGGCAGGTCTCTCTCGGGCAGACCGTCATCAAAGGCAATGCGCGCAAGGTTCGGCGTATTGGTCCGCATGGTAAAATCCTTGCGGGTTTCGCAGGCGCGACCGCTGATGCCTTCACGCTGCTGGAAAGGCTTGAGGCAAAGCTCGAGCGTTATCCGGGCCAGCTTGAGCGTGCCTGCGTCGAACTGGCGAAGGACTGGCGCACGGACCGCTATCTACGCCGTCTGGAAGCCATGATGGCCGTCGCAGACGCGGAGCGCTCTTTCACCCTGACGGGGAACGGTGATGTGCTGGAGCCGGAAGATGGCATCGTTGCCATTGGGTCTGGCGGTAACTATGCCCTGTCGGCTGCCCGGGCCTTGATGACTGTTGAGGGTCTGAGCGCAGAGGAAATCGCGCGCCGGGCCATGAAGATTGCTGGCGATATCTGCGTTTACACGAACTATTCCGTGACGCTTGAAATACTCGGCGGGGAGGCTTCCTGACATGGCCGTACCAAATTTTGCACCCCGCGAAATCGTCTCCGAACTTGATCGCTTTATTGTTGGTCAGTCCGATGCCAAGCGCGCTGTAGCGATTGCCATGCGAAACCGCTGGCGCCGGTCCCAGCTCCCGGACGGGCTGCGGGATGAGGTCGTCCCCAAGAACATCCTGATGATCGGTCCGACGGGATGCGGCAAAACGGAAATCGCCCGCCGTCTGGCGAAGCTGGCACAGTCGCCGTTCCTCAAGGTCGAAGCCACCAAGTTCACGGAAGTGGGCTATGTGGGCCGTGATGTGGACAGCATCATCCGTGATCTTGTTGAAGTCTCGCTGAACATGCTGCGCGAAGGCCGCCGCAAGGATGTGCAGGAAAAGGCTCGGGCAGCGGCTGAAAACCGTCTGGTTGATGCGCTTGTCGGGGAAGGGGCTACGGCCGACACGAAGGTCAAGTTCCGTCAGATGCTGCGGGATGGCGCGCTGGAAGACAAGGAAATTGAAATCCAGATTGCTCCCGATCCACAGGCCGGTGGTGGCAAGGAAGGGGGTGATATTCCGGGTATGCAGCCGGGACAGGTCATCAGCTTCAACGACATGATGAAAGGCTTCATGAATCGGATGCCTTCACGCAAGAAGCTGAAGGTGTCCGCGGCGCGTGAGCAGTTGATTCGTGAGGAAGCTGACAAGTTGCTGGATGACGAGTCTCTGACCCGGGAAGCAGTGGCGCATACCCAGAACCATGGCATCGTGTTCCTGGATGAGATCGACAAAGTTTGTGCGACATCCGAGCATGGAACACGGAGCGGGGACGTCTCTCGCGAAGGTGTCCAGCGTGATCTGTTGCCTTTGATTGAGGGCACGACGGTCAGCACGAAGTATGGGGCTGTGAAGACGGATCATATTCTCTTCATCGCATCCGGTGCGTTCCATATCGCCAAGCCTTCGGATCTTCTGCCGGAGTTGCAGGGGCGTCTTCCCATCCGAGTGGAACTCTCGGGGCTGAGCCGGGACGATCTGAAGCGTATCCTGCTGGAACCGGAGCACTCGCTTCTCAAGCAGTATGTCAGCCTTCTGGGGACGGAAGGTGTCACGCTAGAATTTTCTGACGACGCAGTGGATGCTCTTGCGGAACTCGCCGCAGACATCAATGAGCGCGTCGAAAACATTGGCGCGCGCCGTCTGGCTACCGTTCTTGAAAAACTGCTGGAGGATGTCTCTTTTGCGGCTTCCGAGCGCAAAGGTGAGACCGTAAGGGTGACGGCTGAGGATGTTCGTGACAGGGTGGCGCCGCTTGCCCGCAAGGGCGATCTGAGCCGCTTTATCCTGTAACGGAGACTGATTTGTGAGTGATGCCTTTCTTGCGCCGCAAGAGGAAACTGCCGCCGCTGCCATTGAGGAAATCGAAGCCGAACTGGCCATGTTTGACGACTGGATGGAGCGGTATCAGTACATCATCGAGATGGGGCGTAAACTGCCCGTTTTCCCGACGGAATGGCAGGATGACGCCCATCGTGTTCCGGGATGTCAGAGCCAGGTCTGGCTTGAGGCTGAAGACCGTGATGGCAGACTGTTTTTCGCCGGGGCTTCAGATGCTGCGATTGTGCAAGGGCTCGTAGCATTATTGTTACGGGTCTATTCGGGTCGTCCGCGCGACGAAATTCTTCAGACGAGCCCGGTTTTTCTGCACGATATGGGGCTGGTCAAGGCACTGTCTACCAATCGTGGAAATGGGGTAGAGGCTATGGCACAGGCTATTCTCAAGCGCGCTGCTGCCTGATCTTTTCTACCAAAATATGAAAAAGCCCCTGCCAGCAGATGTTGGCAGGGGCTTTTTTTGTGCTCAGTTGGCTGGCTGAGCGGCCTGAGGTGCGGTGGTTTCACACTTGGTGAACTTGCCCTTGGCGTCCCGGCAGGGCTTTGGCTTCTTCGGAGCTTCACACTTGGTGAACTTGCCTTTGGCATCCCGGCAAGGCTGGGACTTGGCGTGAGCAAACTGGCCGCCGAAGGCAACAACGGCGAGGGCCGCAAGCGCAAGTTTACGGATCATCATGATGAGGCATCCCTATGAAGTGACCCAGCCTGAAGGGATGGGTTTCGGAAACGTAAAATATTGCGTTTTCGCTTTGTAATCCAGAGTTAGTGGAAACCCTGCTGATCTTCCGGATGGACGACATCCCAGTTGGCGTGGCCACGGTAATGACCTGAAACAGGCTTCCCATTCTCCATGGCCGGAAAATATCGTGCCAGGCTGAAATAGGCGAGGGTCGTTGTTTTCAGAAGGTCAGGGCTGTTGCCTGAGGCGGTGCAGTTATGGGCAGCGCCGACTGCGTCGATATCGCATTCTACAGTGACGTCGCCCGACAGGCCCTGAATAGCGGCAAATTCTGGATATCGCGGCGGATGGGAATGTGTCCTGTCCAGTATGGGATGGCTCAGCTCGGCATCAGTTTTGAATGTATAGGTATGTTCCCAGAAGGCTTCCTGTGGCTCTGTGCCGACGTATTGAGGAAGGAACCGTGATTCTAGTGCAGCCTCCTGGGCTGCGAGACCAAAATCAGGCGCGCTCGCAAAAAGAATCTGACAATCCTTTGCGGCGCCTGTCGGGGTGATGGCGCAATGGACCGTTGCCGTCCCGCTGTGGCGATTTTCCTGTTCGGCCGGAGGGTAGGTGGCTGACACTGTGTGATGCGGGTCCTGCATCGCGGTAAGGGCTGGCGGCTCATCTTCGGCGCAGGCGGTGCCAGTAAGCATCAGGCTACCGAGCAGAAGGGGAAATATCTGGCGGATCATGCGGGCTCCAGAAGGCTTTGGACGGTAACTTTATGTTGCAGGCAAGTCCTGTAAAGCCGTTTCAACAAAAAAGGGCACCCGAAGGTGCCCTTTTCCGTAGTCGAACGTCAAAGATGGATCAGTTACCCAGTGAATAGGCAATCAGATCGTCACCCATGACGGTCGGGAAGGAGTTATGACCACCTGCATAGGTGACCACGAACTGCTTGCCATTGACAGCGTAGGTCATCGGCGTGGCCTGTGCCCCAGCCGGCAGACGGTCCTGCCAGAGGGTCTTGCCTGTCGTTAGATCGTAAGCACGGATGTAGTAATCCATTGTGCCTGTCAGGAAGCCGAGGTTGCCAGCCGTGGAGAGCGGGCCGCCGAGGCTCGGGACGCCGATCTTGATCGGAGGCAGCGGGATGGGCAGGGAGCTGCCGTGCATGGAGTCACGGAGCGTACCGTTACGATGCTGCCAGACCACCTTGTTGGTGCGCAGATCGATACCGGCCACGTAGCCCCAGGGCGGCGTACGGCAAGGCATCTTGATGCCGAGCGGCAGCAGGACCGGGTCCATGAACGGATGCAGGTCAACAGCATACGGGATGCCATAGTTCGGCTGCAGACCGGTTTCGCCACCAGAGCCCTTTGCGTTCGGTTCCGGCCATAGCGGGTTACCCGGACCACGGGGAACCAGACGGGAGACGAACGGCAGGGAGATCGGGTTGGCAAATGCCACCTGACGCTGCGGATCGACGGCCAGACCACCCCATTCGAACATGCCGAGGTCGCCCGGGAAAATCAGAGATCCCTGGAGTGACGGCGGCGTGAACGGACCTTCATAACGAAGCGAGTGGAAGTAGATGCTGCAGAACATCTGGTCGAAGATCGTGCCACCCCAGATATCGGAATCTGAGAGGGGGGCCTTCGGACGCAGGCTCAGCTGAGACATCGGCTGCGTTGGGCTCGTGTGATCGCCTGGTGCAGCGCCACCCGGAACTGGCGTTTCCGGAGCCGGGACAACTTCCTTGCCAGTGCGACGGTCAAGAACGAAGATATCGCCGGTCTTTGTGGGGACATAAATGGACGGAACGATCGAGCCGTCTTTCGCCGTGATGTCCACAAGGCTCGGCTGGGACGGAGCGTCCATGTCCCACAGATCATGATGAACGGTCTGGTAGTACCAGGCCAGCTTACCCGTCTCTGCGTTCAGCGCGATGATACCCGGAGCATAGCGCTCGGATTCCTTGGTGCGGTAACCGCCCCACTGATCCGGCGTGCCAACGCCCATTGGGATGTAAACGAGGTTCAGGTTCTTGTCGTAGGACGACACGATCCAGGAGTTCGGAGAATTCGGATGGAAGACCGGATGATCCGGGTCTGGCATCTGGTTCGGGTCCGGGTTGGACGCGTCAAACACCCACACACGCTTGCCGGTGTAGACGTCAAATGCCTGTGTTGCGCCCGATGCCTGCTTGATGGAGCCGTTATCGGTGATGGCGCTGTTGGCAATGATCAGCTTGTCCGTGATGACCGGCGGAGACGTCGGTTCATACATGCCCGGCGTGGTGTAAGGCTGGTTCGGCAGACGCAGATCCAGTTCACCATCGTTACCGAAGCCAGAGCACTTCTGCCCGGTTTCTGCATCAACTTCGACAAGGCGACCATCATTGACCGGCAGGATGATGCGCTTGGCGCAATCCGTTGGTGCCGGGTTGCCATCGCTGTCGGTGGCATCAGCAGGCGTCTGATGGAAGCTCACGCCGCGGCAGGTCAGATGCTGGAAGCCAGGGTTGACCTGAAGGTGCGGATCGAACGTCCACTTGACGTGACCCGTTGCGGCGTCAACAGCCCACAGCTTCTGATGCAGCGAGCACAGATACAGCGTGTTGTCGAATTCGATCGGGGTGACTTCGTTGGTCGCTTCGCCCGGATCATTCGGTCCCATCAGATCCTTGGTGTGGATATGCCACGCCACTTTGAGGTTCTGAACGTTGGATGAATTGATCTGCTTCAGCGGAGACCAGCGATCACCAGCCTGCGTGCGACCATAAGCGTGCCATTCGCTGTCCGGCACGTTGTCCGGGTCAGCAGGAGCGGCATTGGTCAGCTGCGTTGGCAGGTTGCCGCTGATGTCGTGCGGGTCTGTGAACAGGCCTGCGAGGAGAACCAGCACCGCGAGACCCACCGAGCCGGCAAGCGGCACGACGGAAGCGCGCGTGCCACCAATCTGGCGGGACACGAACGGAATCAGCAGCCAGATGCCGAGGATGATCACGATGTCAGAGCGGGGGACAAGGCTCCAGAGGTCGAGGCCGACCACCGAAAGTTCCCACACAACTGTCGCGAAGATCACGGCAGCGAAAAGCCAGAGGGCAGCCTGATTGCGACGCCAGGCAAGGAAGGCAGTAGCGAGAAGCGCTATACCCAGAAGGAGGTAATACAAAGGGCCGCCAAGAGAGGCGGCCCAGGCACCGCCCACGGTAAGGATCGCGCCGCAAAGCGCGAAAACCGCGGCCGTAATCAGGGCCCAAAGCCCTGGCCGGGAGGATGTGCTCATGATGTTCCTAGAGCTGTTATTTGGTGCAGCACTTGACCTTCGGACAAACACATAGAAGCGCCTTAAGAATCAAGATGTCAGAAGGTTCATCTTGCTCACGTCACTGTGAGCAAGATCACAGTGACGTGACTTGAAGAAAGGGCTTTCTTTTGCTTGCGCGTTAAAGAAAATAAATTCCTTGGCCGAATCATTCAGATGGGATAAGGCAGCCGCTCCGTGTACGCGTCCGGGCCAGAAGTGGCATGCCCGGCCGTGCAGAGTCCCGCTTTTGTGGGACCAATCGTTTACGGCGAGGGAGACCGAAATGCCCAAGATGAAGACCAAGTCGTCGGTCAAGAAGCGGTTCAAGATCACCGCAACCGGCAAAGTGACATGCGGCCCAGGCAACAAGCGCCACGGCCTTATCAACCGTCCGCAGAAGATGAAGCGCACCAACCGTGGTCCTCAGACCATGACGGATATGGACGCTAAGACCATCAAGCAGTGGGCGCCCTACGGGCTCTAAGGAGATAAGGTAACATGGCACGTGTTAAGCGGGGCGTAACGACGCACGCCCGTCACAAGAAAGTTCTCGATCTCGCCAAGGGTTATCGCGGCCGTTCGTCTACGAACTACCGTATTGCTCTGGAGCGCGTTGAGAAGGCGCTGCGCTATGCGTATCGCGACCGTCGCAACAAGAAGCGTGATTTCCGCGCCCTGTGGATCCAGCGTATCAACGCTGCCGTCCGTGAGCACGGTCTGACGTACAGCAAGTTCATCAATGGCCTGGACAAGGCTGGCATCGAGATCGACCGTAAGGTCCTTGCTGCCATTGCTTTCGACGACGCAGCTGCTTTCGCAGAAATCGTCAAGAAGGCACAGGCTGCACTCGCAGCCTGAGCTTTTCAGACCTGATCCCCACTTGTGGGGGCTGGTGACTGGCGGGCCGTCCTGTTATCAGGGCGGCCCGTTTTGTATTTGTACTGTAAGCGATGGGCGGTATGGCTGACGATCTCGACACGCTGAAGAATGACACTCTTGCTGCGCTGGGCGCTGCTCAGGATCGCGCGCAATGGGATGCCATTCGCGTTGGAACACTGGGGAAGTCTGGTGCCCTGACCGGGCTGCTCAAACAGCTTGGTAAACTTGATCCCGAAGAGCGCAAACTGCGCGGACAGGCTCTGAACCGCCTGCGGGACGAATTGACCAAAGCCATTGAAGAGCGCGGACGCGAGATTGAGGAACAGGCTCTTGAAGCGCGCCTGAAGTCCGAACGGGTAGATGTGACGATGCCTGCGCCGTCCGTTGCGACGGGCGCTATTCATCCGATCAGCCGTACCATCGAGGAAATGACCGCCATTTTTGGCGCCATGGGCTTTTCGGTTGCTGAAGGGCCGGATGTCGAGAGCCAGTGGCACAATTTCTCTGCACTCAATACGCCTGACCATCATCCTGCTCGCACGGAGCACGATACGTTCTATTTGCCGCCGAAGTCAGGAACCAATGAGCCGCGCGTTCTGCGGACCCAGACGTCTGGCGTTCAAATCCGGACGATGCTTGGCAAAAAGCCGCCTATCCGCATTATCGCACCTGGCCGCACCTATCGTGCGGATCATGATGCGACCCATTCGCCGATGTTCCATCAGTGCGAAGGTCTGGTCATTGATCGCAACATCACCCTCGGGCACCTGAAAGGCTGCCTGATCGAGTTCCTGCGCGTCTATTTTGACAAGCCCAATCTGCCGGTGCGTTTCCGTGCGTCTTATTTCCCTTTTACCGAGCCTTCCATGGAAGTGGATATCGGCTGGTCCAAGGCGACCGGTGAGATCGGCGGTGGGTCTGACTGGCTGGAAGTTCTGGGGTCCGGCATGGTGCATCCGCGCGTGCTCGCGAATTGCGGTCTTGATCCGGCCGAGTGGCAGGGTTTTGCATTCGGCATGGGCGTCGAGCGTCTCGCTATGCTCAAGAATGGTATTCCGGATCTTCGGTCCTTCTACGAGAGCGACCTGCGCTGGCTGCGTCACTATGGCTTTTCAGCTTTCTCTCCCGCCACGCTGACGGAGGGCGTGTGACATGAAGTTCTCTCTCTCATGGCTGCGTGAACATCTTGATTTTACGGCTTCTTCCGAAGAGATCTGTGCCCGCCTGAACGGGATTGGTCTTGAAGTGGAGAGCGTTGAGAACCCGGCAGAGAAGCTGGCAGGTTTCCGGACGGCCAAAATTCTGGAAGCACATCGGCATCCGGATGCGGACCGTCTTCAGCTTTGCCGCGTGGCGGCTGGTGCAGGGTATGAAGATTTGCAGGTCGTGTGCGGTGCACCGAATGCACGCGCTGGTCTGCATGTGATTTTTGCACCTCCGGGCACATATGTTCCGGGTCTCGACATCACCATCAAGAAGGGCAAGATCCGTGGCGAGGAAAGCGGCGGTATGCTGTGCTCTTTGCGCGAACTTGGCCTTGGTGAAGAAAGCAACGGCATTGCCGAGCTGCCGGAAACGGCTCCGATCGGTGAGGCGTATGCGACGTATGCGGAGCTGGATGACCCGGTCATTGAAATCGCGATTACGCCGAACCGTGGTGATGCACTGAGCATTCGCGGCATTGCGCGTGATCTTGCTGCGGCAGGCATCGGTCATCTCAAGCCTTGGCTGACGGAAACTGTTGAGGGTGATTTCGAATCCCCGATCAGTTGGAAGACCGCTAATCCGGACTGCCCGTATATCGTGGGGCGCGTCATTCGCGGTGTGAAGAATGGTCCCAGCCCGGACTGGCTCCAGCGTCGCCTGAAGGCCGTGGGTCTCAAGCCGATTTCCAGACTGGTTGACGTCACGAATTACCTCACGTTCGACCTTGGTCGCCCGCTGCATGTCTTTGATGTTGCGAAACTTTCCGGAAATACGCTGACCGTCACGCACGCCGCATGCGAGACGTTCACGGCGCTGGATGGTAACGAATACGTCCTTGGCACGGACGATATGGTGATCGTTGATGACGCCGGTGTGCAGTCGCTTGCAGGCATCATGGGGGGTCAGCAGAGCGGTGTGGATGAGAACACGACGGACGTGTTTGTCGAGGCTGCCTTGTTCGACGCCGTTCGTATTGCGCTGACGGGCCGTCGTCTGGCGATCCACACGGATGCGCGTCAGCGTTTCGAGCGTGGTGTTGATCCGGCGCTGGTGCGAAGTGGGCTCGAAGCCGCCACCATCATGATCCGTGACCTCTGCGGCGGTGAGCCGAGCGAAATCACGGAAGCTGGTCAGGTGCCGAACTGGAAGCGCACGGCGACGCTCCGTTTCGAGCGTCTTGAAACGCTGGGTGGCGTGCAGATCCCGGCGGATGACGCTGTTCGCTCTCTGGAGCATCTCGGCTTCGAAGTTGTCGAACGTGACGACGAGCGCGCAACATTCGCCGTTCCGTCCTGGAGGAATGACGTCGCGTCCGGCCAGGTGTTGGCGCAGGCCGCCACACTGGATGAAGACGTTGCCGCCAAAGCCGCAGCCAGCGTGTCTCGCATGGAAGCGGAATGCGATTTGGTGGAAGAAGTGCTGCGCCTTTACGGGTTAGACGCAGTTCCTCCTGTCGCGCTTCCACAGACGGCAATGATTTCTGCTCCTGCCGTAACGCCTCTCCAGGCGCGGACCGCACTCCTTCGTCGGATCTGCGCAGCGCGCGGCATGATGGAGACGGTGGGCTTCTCGTTTGTCGCCAATGAAGATGCGGTGCTTTTCGGGGATGTGCCAGAGACGCAGCGCCTGTTGAACCCGATTGCAACCGATCTGGATCAGTTGCGTCCAACGCCGCTCGTCAATCTGGCGCGTGCTTTGGGACGTAATCTGGCGCGTGGTCTGAGTCTCTCGGGCGAAGGATCGCTCTTCGAAATCGGACCATGCTTTGACTTTGAGGGGCAGCATCTGCGTCTTGCAGGTCTGCGTGGTGGGCTGACGGCTCGGGAACCTGGGCGGGCAGCGCAGGAAGCGACTCTTTGGGACGCCAAGGCAGATCTGACGGCGGCTCTGAGCGCGCTTGGTGTGCCAGAGGCTTCTCTGTCTGTGACGGCCGATGCACCAGGCTTTTATCATCCGGGCCGCTCTGGCCAGGTGCGTCAGGGGCCGAAACTCGTTCTCGGAGCCTTCGGTGAGCTTCATCCTCGCGTGGCCCGTGCCCTTGGGCTGAGCGGAACGGTTGTGGCCTTTGAGCTGTATCTGGATCGTATTCCCCAGCCGAAGGCCAAGAAGAAGTCTGCGCCTGTCCTGTCAGCCCTCCAACCAGTCCGCCGGGACTTCGCGTTCCTTGCAGGGCCCGAAGTCGAAGCGCAGGGTGTTCTGAAAGCTGTTCGCATGGCGGATCGGAACCTGATTCAGGATGTGCGTCTCTTTGACGTCTTCGAAGGTGGCAGCCTGCCAGAAGGGTATCGTTCGCTCGGTGTGGAGGTTGTTCTTCAGCCACAGACCGAAAGTCTGACCGATGCTGGCCTTGAAGCGCTCTCCAAATCGGTGGAAGGTGCAGTTCTCAAGGCAACAGGGGCCACGCTGCGTCGATGAATTCTCTTGCAGACTCCGGATCAGGCGATCAGTCGGTGAACAGGACTTTCCAGCTGGGGGCGTCGGTTCCCCAGCATGGGCGTGTGATCTGGATTCTGGCAGGAGAGGCGAGCGGAGACGTGATTGGTGCACGTCTCATGCTGGCGCTGCATGCGCAGGACCCCACCCTGGTCTTTGCCGGGGTGGGCGGTGGCCGTATGGAAGCACTCGGGCTGCACAGTCTGTTCCCGATGAGCGATCTGGCTGTCATGGGTCTTGTGGAAGTTCTGCCGAAAGTGAAGCATCTTCGGCAACGTCTTCTTGAGGCTGTGCAGGATATCGAGCTTCGCAAGCCGGATCTTGTTGTGACGATTGACAGCCCGGGTTTCACGCTCCGGCTCCTTCAGAAGATCGAAAATTCCGGTATCAAGCGCGTGCATTACGTTGCGCCGCAGGTGTGGGCCTGGCGTGAGAAGCGCGTGAAGGAATTTCCCGGCCTTTGGGATCGGCTTCTGTGCCTGTTGCCATTCGAGCCGGAATGGTTTGCCCAACGGGGGTTGGAGGCGCGCTTTGTCGGGCACCCGGTCCTTCAGTCCGGTGTAAGGCAGGGAAACGCCGCTCGTTTTCGTTGTAGGCATAACATTCCGGAAAATGCACCTGTTCTGATCCTGATGCCTGGAAGCCGGCGCTCTGAGGTTCCCAAGCTTCTGCCCGTTTTCCGCAAAATGCTCGACATTCTGCGGAAAACACATCCGGATATCTGTCCGGTTATTCCTGTTGCGCCTGTCATTGCGCCAACAGTGCGAAACCTGATCCGCAAATGGCCGATACAGCCGCATATTGTGACGGACATTCATGACAAGCATGATGCATTCGCGGCGGCTCAGGGCGCGCTGACGAAATCAGGAACGTCCACCCTTGAGCTGGCTATGGGGAACGTTCCCATGGTCGTCACGTATCGCGTAAATCCTGTGACGGCGATGATGGCGCGCCGGATGATCAAGGTGCCCTATGTCGCGATGGTCAATCTGCTGGCCGGGCGGGAAGTGGTCCCTGAAATGCTGCAGGAAAACTGCACGCCTGAAAAACTGGCCGCAACGATTGGTAAGCTGCTGGACGATCCTGCTGCGGCTGACAAGCAGCGTATCGCGTTTGCAGAGGTGCTTGAAAAGCTTTCACCGCCAGTGGGGACACCAGCGGACGCGGCAGCGTCTGAAATCATGGATCTTCTGGATGAGCCGGTTTCCCGCTCATCCAGATAAGAGATCGGTTAGCGAATAAAGCCGACGAGGCGTTCGGCTTCCTGCACGATTGGCTCGGAAATTTCGCGGGCGCGATCAGCACCTGTGCGCAGGACGGAGATGATATGATCCTCGTTCTGCATCAGGCGTGCAGTCTCGGTTGCGACCGGCCCAATCTTTTCCACCAGCAGATCTGCCAGAGCGCTTTTGAACGGCCCAAAGCCCTGGCCGCCGAAACGAGCCAGAACATCAGACATCGTTTCGTCTGACATAGCAGCATAAATCGCCACCAAATTGCGGGCTTCCGCGCGGTCTCCAAGTCCTTCGACTTCACTCGGCAGGACGTCCGAATCCGTCTTTGCGCGGCGAATTTTCAGAGCGATTTCGTCTGGGGTGTCCGTCAGGACAATGCGGCTCTGTTCGGACGGGTCTGACTTGGACATTTTCTTCGTGCCGTCACGCAGGCTCATGACGCGGGCTGCTGCTGGCGGAATGAATGCCTCAATCTGCGGAAAGAAGTCCGTGCCCATGTCATGGTTGAACTTCTGGGCAATGTCATTGGCCAGCTCGATATGCTGCTTCTGGTCATCGCCGACCGGAACGCGTGTGGCGTGGAACGCCAAAATGTCCGCAGCCATCAGGTTTGGATAGACATATAGACCAGCGGAATGGTTTTCCCGGTTCTTGCCTGCCTTGTCCTTGAACTGGGTCATGCGGTTCAGCCAGCCGAGACGGGAGACGCAGTTAAAGATCCAGCCGAGACGGGCATGAGCGCTGACGGCCGACTGATTGTAGAGGCGTGTTGGCTCAATGCCTGTTGCCAGAAGGCACGCTGCGGAGCCAAGGGTCTGCTTGCGCAGGTCTTCCGGCGTCCAGGGCATCGTAAGGGAGTGCATGTCCACAAGGCAGAAGACGCAGTCATGGTCTGCCTGCATGGCGGCCCAGTTACGGATGGCGCCCAGGTAGTTACCCAGATGAGGAATGCCGGTCGGCTGAATGCCGGAAAATACACGCTGCATGATGAATTCAGTCTTCAGCTTTGGGAAAGGGTCGTGCTCTCACGGAAGCGGGTGCTTCTGCTCCAGGAGCTTTCGTTCCTGGTAACTTGTTGCCGGATCGCCTGGCTGCATACGGGCGCTGGCAATGTCGGCAGGAGCGATAACGGGGGCGGGTTGGGTCTGACCGCGGGCGATCAACCAGTTAAGAGTGTCAGAAATCTGCTGATCTGTGAGACGATCACGATACGCAGGCATGGAATAGTTATAGCCGTACCCTTGCGTTTTGAAGCTGCCGCGGAGGCCATTCAGAAGCACCGTCGCAAGGTAATGGCGGCCTTCCGGCGTCTGGGCAATGACGTCCAGCCGACCAACCAGGGGCGGCGTTTCGCCCGGCATTCCACCGCCACCATGATGGCAGATCCCGCAGTTGGGGCCGTAAACAGCTTGTCCGGCCGGCTTTTTCCCGCAACAGGTCAGAGTGAGGCAGAGAGGAAGAACAATCCGTTTCATGGCAGAGGCGTCTGCTGTTCCAGTTTCTGGCGTTCGAGCAAAACTTCTTCGGGAGAAAGCGGATGTTTGCGTTCTTCAGCGATGTCGGCGGCCGTAAAGGTCGGGCCACCCGATGGCATTTCCTGACTGGCCACAAATGTCAGGATCCGTGCGATTTCATCGTCGGGAAGTCGGTGAAATGAAGGCATGGAGCTATTGTAGGCCGCACCGCCTGCTGTAATTGGCCCATCAAGACCATTCAACAGCACATGAATGACGTAGCGGTGGCCTTCGGGCGTCAGGGCGATATGGCCAACCCGACCAAAGATCGGAGCTACGGCGCGGACCTGCCCATGGCCGCCATGATGGCAGATGCTGCATTCATTCGAATACTCGCGAGGGGCTTGTTCACGATTTTCCCATGCATGACCGACGACGAATGCAATCGCCAGAAAAATGGCGATAAACAGGGGAAGCCGGATTGCTGGGTCTAATCTGATCACAGACTGTTTGTCGCATTTTCAGACCGCATTCAGCAAGGGCGGGTCTTGGCAAATCCGTTCCGATAGGGCTCATGGGCGCTATCGAAGGGAGAAAGCATGAGCAGCAAGGGACGTCTGGTACTGTATGTGGGGCCAATGTTTGCAGGGAAATCCTCGCATCTGATCAAGGCCGCGGCTGCGCATGAGCGTGTTCTTGCTCTCAAACCGGGATTCGATACGCGGGATGGCGCTGAACTGGTGAGCCGCGATGGCTCACATTTTGCAGCCCAGTCCGTGCGGCAGTGGCCTGCGCAGGCTGATAATTACGATCATATCGTGCTGGACGAAGTGCAGTTCATGGTCGCTCCGCATTATGAGGGCGACATTGTAACGGAATTGCAGGCTGCAAAATTGCGTGGGGCGACGGTGACCGTCGGTGGGCTGGATAGCGATTATCGTCAGCAGCCGTTCGAAATCGTGTCAAAGCTGATGCAGTTTGCCGACGATATCATTTATCTTGAAGCCCGGTGTCATACCTGCAACGGCCCGGCGCGCTGGACGGCCAAGACGCATGAAACAGGACGTCTTCTCGAGACAGGCGACCAGGAGCTTTATGAAGCGCGCTGCAATGAGCACTGGTGCCTTCCAGAAAAGCCCTGAGGCTTTTCTGGAAGTAGAGGGCAGTCTTTACTGCTGCCCGTTGTTGACGCCCAGAAGCTGGATCTTGAAGATCAGCGGGCTGTTCGGCGGAATAATACCCATGGAGCGCTTGCCGTAACCCAGCTTGGCGGGAAGGTAGAGCATCCACTCATCTCCGACATGCATCATGGGCAGGGCTTCAAGCCAGCCATCGACCAGACCATCCAGCGGCATTTCCATATAAGCGCCGTTACCGTGCTGGTCGGAGCTGTCGAAAATACCGCCATCCGGCAGCCGACCTTCATAGATCACCATGATGCTGGACCCACGGTGTGGGCTTTCGCCGTCCTTCGGTCCGCTTTTCAGAACCTTGTAGGACAGCCCGTCGGGGAGGGTCTTGACGCCTGGTTCCGCCTGGACCTTCGCCATAAACTGCTCAGGCGTCAGTTCCGGCGCGTCTTCCTTGTGTCCGGCACATCCTGCAAGAAGTGCGCCGCAAAGGGTCAGGGCTGATGTAAGGCGAAACAGGCTGGTCATGGTCCCCCGCAACTGGTTATGGGTCAGAGTGCGCCGCCGCGACGGCCAATCTGGCCGCCCAGACGCAGGCGCAAAGCGTTGAGCTTGATGAAGCCCTGCGCATCCTGCTGATTATACGCGCCTTCGTCGTCCTCGAATGTCACAACGCGGGTATCGTACAGGCTGTTCGGGCTCTCGCGACCGACGCAAACGACATTACCCTTGTAGAGTTTCATGCGAACGCGACCGTTGACGGAATGCTGGCTGGCATCGATCAGGGCCTGAAGCATCCGGCGCTCAGGGGAGAACCAGAAGCCGTTATAGATCAGTTCCGCATAGCGCGGCATGATGCTGTCCTTAAGGTGGGCAGCTTCGCGGTCCAGCGTGATGCTCTCGATGGAGCGGTGAGCGGCCAGCAGGATCGTGCCACCAGGCGTTTCGTAGATACCGCGGGACTTCATGCCCACAAAGCGGTTCTCCACGATATCCAGACGGCCAATGCCGTTTTCACGGCCCAGTTCGTTCAGGCGCGTCAGCAGCGTTGCCGGGCTCATGGCCACGCCATTGATGGCAACCGGGTCACCATTCACGAAGTCGATGCTGATTTCCGTAGCTTTGTCCGGCGCGGCTTCCGGGGAAATGGTACGCTGGAAAACGATTTCGTCAGGCGCTACAGCCGGATCTTCAAGCAGCTTGCCTTCAGACGATGAGTGCAGAAGGTTGGCGTCAACGGAGAACGGTGCTTCGCCGCGCTTGTCCTTCGTGACGGGGATCTGATTTTCTTCTGCAAACTCAAGCAGCTTCGTCCGGGATGTCAGTTCCCATTCGCGCCATGGAGAAATGACCTTCACGTCCGGCTTGAGGGCGTAATAGCCAAGCTCGAAACGGACCTGATCGTTACCCTTGCCGGTTGCGCCGTGAGCGACGGCATCCGCACCAACAGCTTCGGCAATTTCGATCTGGCGCTTTGCGATCAGCGGACGGGCGATGGACGTGCCGAGGAGGTACTGGCCTTCATAAACCGTGTTCGCACGGAACATCGGGAAGACGTAGTCCTTGACGAAGGTCTCGCGCAGATCTTCGACGAAGATTTCCTTCACGCCGAACATCTCGGCCTTCTTGCGGGCCGGCTCCAGCTCTTCGCCCTGACCCAGATCGGCCGTAAAAGTCACGACCTCGCAGTTATAGGTCTTCTGGAGCCATCGGAGGATGACCGAAGTGTCCAGCCCGCCGGAATAGGCGAGAACGACTTTCTTGACGTCCTGATGGGCGCTCATAACTGCGTGGTCCTTATGGTTTTCGTTCGGAAGGCGTTTCTAGCATCCCGCGTTCGTGAGGGAAACCGGGCGTCAGGCGGTTTTGCGCTGACGCTCGCTTTCGGTCTTGAGCTGCCCGCAGGCCGCAAGAATATCCTGCCCACGTGGGGTGCGGATCGGAGAGGCAAAGCCTGCATCCATCACGATCTTTGCAAACTTTGCGAGTTGCTCACGTGTGGAGGGTTTGAAGTCTGAACCGGGCCATGGGTTGAACGGGATCAGATTGACCTTGGCTGGCATGTCCTTGATCAGGCGCACCAGTTCGCGGGCATCGGCTTCGCTGTCATTGACGCCGCGCAGCATGATGTATTCGAACGTGATACGGCGGGAATTCGATGCAGCCGGGTAGCGCCTGCAGGCCGCCATGAGCTCTTCGATCGGATATTTGCGGTTCAGCGGGACGATCTGATCGCGCAGTTCGTTCGTGACGGCGTGGAGGGAAATGGCCAGATTGATGCCGAGTTCCTCGCCGCAGCGGTCCATCATCGGGACGACACCGGATGTGGACAGCGTGATACGACGGCGCGAGAGGGCAATGCCTTCACCATCCATGATGATGCGCATGGCCTTGGCTACGTTGTCATAATTGTAGAGCGGTTCACCCATGCCCATCAGAACGATGGTCGACAGGAAGCGGGGCATGTCCGCACTGGGGCTTGGCCATTCCTTGTAGCTGTCTCGTGCCGCCATGAACTGGCCGACGATTTCCGCAGGACCCAGATTGCGAACAAGCTTCTGTGTGCCGGTATGGCAGAACGTACAGGAGAGGGTGCAGCCTACCTGCGAGGAAATGCAAACCGCGCCACGGTCTTCCTTGCGGTCAGGGATATAGACCGTCTCGGCTTCCTGTCCGTCACGAAAGCGGAAAAGGAATTTGCGGGTGGAATCAACGGATGTCTGTTCCGTTGTTGTTGTGGGGCGGCCGACGATGAAATGTTCTGCCAGCTTGGCCTGAAGAGGCTTGGCAATGGTGCTCATCTTCGAAAAGTCTGTCGCGCCCTGGTGGTAGATCCAGTGCCAGATCTGCTTTGCCCGGAATGGCTTTTCGCCAATTTCGGTCATCAGGGCGGCAAGTTCCTCACGCGACATGCCGACGAGATCCCGACGGCCATCTTCCAGCCTTGCTTCTGGCGGCGCGAAGAGGGCGGATTTTGCGCGGATACGCTCCCGCTCAGCCTCGTTCAGGTCGTCAGAGGCGACGGAGTTGATGCGCGGGCGGGTATCTGGGTGTGTCAGGACGGTCATGGCGGCGGACCCATAGCACGGAGAGAGCGCGGATTTCCAAAGGAAAGTGAGTCTTCATCAAAGAGGATGGACTCTTTGTACCGATCGGTACAAATTGGGCTTATCCTTTTAGTTAGGAAATTTCACTATGAACATCAGACCACCCCTGCCGCCGTTCACGCGTGAAACGGCCATCCAGAAAGTTCGTGCTGCGGAAGATGCATGGAATGGTCAGTGCCCGAAGCAGGTAGCTTTGGCCTACACCCAGGACAGCCGTTGGCGGAATCGGAATGAATTTCTCGCAGGTCGGGCGGAAATTACGGCATTTCTCGCCCGGAAGTGGGAAAGGGAACTCGAGTACCGGCTGATTAAGGAGCTTTGGGCGTTTGATGGAAACAGGATTGCGGTGCGGTTCGTTTATGAATGGCGCGATCATGGTGGCCAGTGGTGGCGTTCCCATGGAAACGAAAACTGGGGTTTCAATGATGCCGGGCTGATGGGTGAGCGGCATGCCAGTATCAATGACGTACGGATTGGAGAGTCAGAGCGTTTGTTCCGTTGGGAAGAATCGGTGCGGCCTGATTCTCATCCGGGACTGAGTGAGATGGGTTTGTGATGACTTCTTCCCGTCGAAGCCGTGATCCAGTTCTTCAGGCAATTGCTGAGGTATTCCGGCGTCATGGATATGAAGGAGCTTCTCTTAGTCGTTTGACCGCGGCAACCGGACTGGGAAAGGGGAGCCTTTATAACTTTTTTCCGGATGGGAAAGAGCAGATGGCCGCCGAAGTTCTGGCTCATATCCAATGCTGGTTCGAGGCAGAAATCTTTGTGCCCCTTAAAGAAACTGAAGGCCCCTTGACGGGAATTGAGAGTATGTTCCGGAGTACGGAACAGTATTTCCAGTCAGGTCAGAGGATTTGCCTGATGGGACTTATGGCACTGGATGGGGAGACGCCGTTCGGGACACAGATCCAGGCTTATTTTTCCGACTGGCAGGCCGCTCTTGCCTTAGCGATTCATAGCTCTGGAAAGTTGAAAGAGGAATCCACCGATCTTGCAGAAGAAATTGTCAGTGGGATTCAGGGTGCTCTGGTTCTGGCGCATGCGCAGTCCGATGCAGGAATTTTCCTGCGTCGGATGCAGTCATTCAGGCGGCGGCTGGCGTTTCCGTGCGGCGAGCTGCAATAAGAAATTCCCGATTACCTTCAGGGCCGGTGATCGGGCTGGCCTCGATTCCAAGGACTTCCCAGCCGGGAAGTGAGGCAAACCAGTCCCGGATTTCTGCGCAGACCCGATCATGGACAGCCGGATCTCTCACGACACCTTTTGCGCCCACTTCTCCACGACCTGCTTCGAACTGGGGCTTGATCAGCGCAATGGCCCATGCGTCAGGCGTTGTAAGAGCCAGAGCAGCGGGAAGAACTGTTTTGAGGCCGATGAAGCT
This sequence comes from Gluconobacter frateurii, assembly GCF_002723955.1. Classification (GTDB taxonomy): domain Bacteria; phylum Pseudomonadota; class Alphaproteobacteria; order Acetobacterales; family Acetobacteraceae; genus Gluconobacter; species Gluconobacter frateurii. Next base: position 25,050 of record NZ_BEWN01000005.1, on the reverse strand, counting down.
GGCGTCACAGACGACAATACCAGCCGGTTCAGGAATTTGTTCCGCCGTCAGGGCTCGGGCATTCGTCTTTTCCATGACGACAACCCGTTCGTCAGACCGAATTTTCCAAGCCAACTGCCCATGGCCCACATCAACAGCGTAAACCTTGCTGGCGCCATGAGTTAGCAGAACGTCTGTAAAGCCGCCCGTAGAAGCGCCGACGTCGATAGCAATACGACCTTTCGGGTCTAGCCCGAAATGCTCGATACCATGAATGAGTTTCAGGCCACCGCGCGAGACCCAGGGATGATCCTGCCCTTTAAGGGATAGGGGAGCATCTTCCGGAAGCTGGTCTCCAGCCTTGGCGATGCGCCGGTCCCCCGTATAGGCAAGACCCGCCATGATGAGGGATTGGGCGCGTGTTCGGCTTTCGACCAGCCCTCGATCAACGAGGAGCTGGTCTGCGCGGCGTTTAGCCATGAATCAGGCTGACTGCTGAGCGACTTCAACGCCCAGTGCTGCGGCGGCAGTCCGGACAATGTGCGGAGCCGTCAGGCCAGCTTCGTCGTACTGAACGTCGGGGTTGTTGTGGTCGATGTATTTGTCCGGAAGTGCCATGGGACGGAATTTCACCGTGTCCAGCTTGCCTGTCTCGGCGAGGTGCTGAACGACCAGGCTGCTGAAGCCGCCGATTGCGCCTTCTTCCAGCGTGATGAGCACTTCATGCTGCGCGACCAGATCATCAACCAGCTTGGTGTCGATCGGCTTTGCGAAACGTGCGTCTGCCACTGTGACGGAGACGCCCTGGGCAGCAAGCTGATCAGCAGCACGCAAAGACTCGTGCAAGCGCGTGCCAAGTGACAGGATTGCCACGCCAGAGCGTGTGCCGGGAGCCTGACGGGATTCGCGAACGATGCGACCCTTGCCGATTTCCTGAACTTCACCCTTTTCCGGCAGATCCAGACCGATGCCGCTGCCACGTGGATAGCGGAAGGCGATCGGGCCAGCATCGTATTCACAGGCTGTGGCGGTGGCATGCAGCAGTTCGATTTCATCGGACGGCGCCATGACAACCATGTTGGGCAGGCAGCACAGATAATTCAGGTCGAACGAACCGGCATGGGTTGCGCCGTCAGCACCTACGAGACCAGCGCGGTCAATCGCGAAGCGAACTGGCAGGTTCTGCAGGGCGACGTCATGCACAACCTGATCATAGGCACGCTGCAGGAAGGTCGAGTAGATCGCGCAGAAAGGACGCAGACCTTCCGAAGCGATACCTGCTGCAAAGGTGACGGCATGCTGCTCTGCGATGCCAACGTCAAAGAAGCGGTCCGGATAGGCCTTGGCAAATGCCGTTAGCCCCGTACCGGACGGCATTGCGGCGGTAACGGTGACGAGCTTGTCGTCCGTCTTTGCGCGACGCATAAGTTCGCGGCTGAAAACGGAAGTATAGCTTGGCGGACCGGCTGGAGCCTTCTTCTGCTCGCCCGTGACGACATTGAACTTGCTGACAGCATGGTACTTGTCGCCAGCAGCTTCGGCTGGTTTATAGCCGCGCCCCTTTTCGGTGATGATGTGGAGCAGGATCGGGCCCTGATCGTCAGCATCACGCAGGTTGCGCAGGATGGGGACGAGCTGCGTCATATCGTGGCCATCGACCGGGCCGACGTAATAGAAGCCGAGTTCCTCGAACAGCGTGCCGCCGGTGATCATGCCGCGGGCATATTCCTCGGCGCGCTTGGCCGTACGCTCGATCTTGCCCGGCAGGCGCTTGGCGACCTTGCCAGCCAGATCCCGCAGACCGAAGAACTGGCGCGAGGACATCAGGCGGGACAGATAGTTCGACATTGAACCGACTGGGGGTGCAATCGACATTTCATTGTCGTTCAGCACCACGATCAGCCGGTTTGCGCCGGGGCCTGCAACGGCGGCGTTGTTCATGGCTTCGTAGGCCATGCCCGCGGAAATGGAGCCGTCACCAATGACCGCAATCACATTGCGCTCATGGTAGCTCGGATCTTCTTCCGCACGCAGGTGATGCGCCACAGCCATGCCAAGGCCGGCGGAAATGGAGGTGGATGAATGCGCTGCACCGAACGGGTCGTATTCGCTTTCCGCACGGCGGGTAAAGCCGGACAGACCTTCCGGCTGACGCAGGGTGCGAATGCGATCACGGCGGCCCGTCAGGATCTTGTGCGGGTAAGCCTGGTGGCCGACGTCCCAGATGATGCGATCATCAGGCGTGTTGAACACAGCGTGCAGTGCAACGGTCAGTTCGACGACACCAAGGGAGGCGCCAAGATGGCCGCCAGTGGTGGAAACGGCGTCAACCGTTTCGGAGCGCAGTTCGTCGGCAAGCTGCTTGAGCTGATCGACAGAAAGATTCCGCATGTCTGACGGCAGGGTCACGCGGTCCAGAACCGGATAGCGGCCGTAGGTAGGGATCGTGGAAGACGGGTTGCTCATAAAATCAGTTCCTGCGCTCGACGACGTAGTCTGCAAGAGCCCTGAGGGCTGCGGCCTGTGCGCCGAAAGATGAAAGGGCCTCCCGGGCCTGATCGCTCAGGCGGCGGGCCTCGGCGCGGGCTCCGTCAATGCCAAGCAGGGAGACATAGGTTGATTTGCCGCTGGCTTCATCCTTGCCAGCAGTCTTGCCGAGTTCTTCGGCACTTGCGGTCGTGTCCAGAACATCGTCAGCGACCTGAAAAGCCGTTCCAAGATCACGGCCGTAAGCGACGATGGCGTCACGACGTTCATCGGTCACGCCAGCCAGAATGGCACCAGACTCGGCTGCGTATCGGATCAGGGCGCCTGTCTTCAAAGCATGAAGGCGACGGACGTCGTTTAGCGGCAAAGCGCGGCCTTCACCGCGAATATCCACGACCTGACCGCCGACCATCCCTGCTGCACCTGAAGCGCGGGCCAAAGCGAGAGCCAGATTGGCGCGGATCGTTGCGTCCGGGCTGGTTTCAGGTTCGACAAGGATTTCGAACGCACGCGTCTGGAGGGCATCGCCTGCGAGAATGGCGATGGCTTCGTCAAACTGGCGGTGCGTGGAGGGTTGTCCACGGCGCAGATCGTCGTCGTCCATGGACGGGAGATCGTCGTGCACCAGTGAGTAGGCGTGCAGCATTTCGACAGATGCTGCAACGCGCAGGGCGGCTTGACGGTCTGCTCCGAACAGGGAGGCAACTTCTACGGCGAGAAAGCCGCGCAGACGTTTGCCGCCGCCAAGAGAGGCATAGCGCATGGCTTCCAGAAGAACAGATTCGTCACCCGGCACCATGGGGAGCAGAGCGTCGATTGTCGCTTCAATGTCCGTACAGGCGTGGGCGAGAGCCTCCTTAAGGGAGGTGGACGTGGTGGTGGCACTCATCGGCCGGTCTCTCCGGTATCGGCAAGAGGCTCCGTGCCTGTGCTGCCGTCATCGTTCTGCACGATGGCGCGCACACGCATTTCGGCCTCTCCCAGCTTTGCATCGCAGTGTTTGCGCAGGGCAGCACCGCGTTCATAGGCTGAAATGGCGTCTTCAAGCTTCATCTGTCCGCCCTCAAGGCCACGGACGATCCGCTCCAGCTCGGAGAGAGCATCTTCGAAAGACATGGCATCAATAGGTTCGGGCATGGAAAGCCTCAGGACATGTTTTGGAAACAAGGTAGCGAGGGATTACAGCCAGATGACAGCTTTTGCCAGCCCTGTGCGCGGGAACGGGGGAGTTTCCTCAGGAAGGTTGCGTTTCTGCACGCCTGCGAATGACAAAAGAAAGAACACCAGCACTCTCTGTAAAGGCGACGAGTGCATGTCCTGTTTCACGACAATAGGACTGGAAATCCGCCACTGAGGCGCGATCCGTTGCAAGAATGCGAAGGCGCGCGCCAGGCGCCATGTCGCGGAGCGCACGGTTTGCCTTGAGAACAGGCATGGGGCAGGCAAGACCGCGCAGGTCCAGCAGGGTCTCCGTCGGAGGTAATGTCATGACGTTCGTTATGCCTCGCGATCGCCCGCGGGCCAAGGGATCGATTTCCCATTGCTGAAATGTGAGTGTTTTTCTATATTTGTGGCTTAATGCCATAAAGCGTCCTTCGGGGCGCTTTTTCTGTTTTTGGGGGGATGTATGGAAAAGCAGATGTGCGAGAGCCCGTCGGCTTCTGAGGGAAATGAGCGTCGTGCGTACACGTTGCGCGTTCTGGAAGACCGGGTTTTACGGCTGGAAACCGTGGCTGGGGGACTCTCAGACCGGTATGAACAACTGCGGACGGAAATGCGCCAGGAGATCAGTTCTCTTCGGGATCAAATGAAATCTCTTGAGACCAAGATGGATGACGGTAACAGGATTGTGAATGGAAAACTGGATCGTCTGATCGGTGGACGAGCAGTGCTGACAGCTCTCGTGACGCTCGCGACATCCATTCTAGGCACAGGGATGGTGCATTTTGCCCTCTCTTTAAGCACGCATTGAGGGAGGGGCATCATGAATGGACTTGATGTCGGTCAACTCAAACATCTTGTGGTTGAACCAACACTGACTGGCCTCGGACTCGGGGGAAGTTCAGCAGTTAACCTCCTAACCGGAACGGCTCTTGCGGAAAGCCGAGGCACGTATCTGAAGCAGATTGGCGGAGGGCCTGCTTTGGGCCTCTGGCAGATGGAGCCTGCAACGCATGATGACTGCTGGGACAATTTTCTTCGTTTCCCGGTAGGAAAACGTCTTGGTGGTATTCTGGAGGATATGCTCGCCCCTGACCTACCACGAAGCGCGCAGATGGTCACAAACCTGCGTTATGCCTGTGCGATGGCTCGTATTCGGTTTTATCGGGTCAAAGATGCTTTGCCGGTTGCAAGTAACCCGTATGCCCTGAGCCGTTATCACAAGGTGCACTACAATACGGTGCTGGGAGCCGCTGATTCCGCGGCGAATGTCATCTTTTTCAAGGCGGCATTGCAGGCATAAAAAATGAGCGATGCCGGGGACCTGTATGCATCACGCTCCCGACACCGCAGGTTTTATCTTAAACCGCCTTATTATGACGGAATAGTGGCGTAAGCCCCTAATAAGAGTTTTATTTCAATTGGTTTCCATAATTATTTAACAAGTGGCAATATCCGGTTTGCAGGATTTCCACAAAAGGTCGCAGGCCCAGTATGTGAGAGCGTCAGGCCACGATGCAGCCAGACTGTTCCACCGATATCAATCCATCGGCGGCAGAAGGCATAATCTTCTGAAAGATAGGTCCGGGTTTCTGGGTCAATCATGCAGTCGAACAGCGCAAAGGCATCTTTTTGTTCATCGGAAAGTGCGGCTACGTCTCCACTCTGTTGAACATCGATGCGTCGATAGCGGCTGTCCGGGTAAGCAGCCATCATGCGTTGAATGGTCGCGCGTTTCAGTAACAGGAACCCCGTTCCGACATATGAGACCTGAGCAACATGCGGTCGCGTACTCCCACTATATAGAGCCGCACAGTCTCCAACATAACGGAGGCTGGCGGTTTCTGGTGGTTCACCAGATGAGAGAAAGCGATCTGTGTTCTTATCCCAGTAATGGGATTTGAGCGGGTACGCTCCTCCGATAACGGATTTGTCAGCGTCAAGGAGGGCTTGCACATCGGAGAATGAAAAACCGATATCGCTATCAATAAAGAGCAAGTGGCTCGCATCCGTCATGGTGATGAACTGATGCAGGAGCGTGTTTCTGGCTCTGGTGATCAGTGCGTCACTTCCCAGCATAGACAGCGTCAGGCGGATATTTTGTGAAGAAGCTTCCGCCATGCAGCCGATGATGGACTGCATGTAGGATTGCGTGACAGATCCGCCGAAGCAGGGCGTCGCGATAAAAATATGGGGGCTGGCACTCATGCTGTGCATGTTGGGTCAGCCCTTCTTAAGAAAGACTTAAATCGGGACGGTAAAAGGCCTTACCCGCCCATATGGCTCTGGAGAACCATGTAAAAAAGAAATGCGGCATCAAGCCCTAGAACGATTGGCGTCAGGCGTTTGAAGTCCCGAAGGGCGAGAGCCAGTCCGGTATAAAGAAGCAAACCACAGGACAGGCTGAGCATGAAGTTGCCGGTCACACCTGCGATGAGCAGCATCGTTAAGGGCGGAATGGCGTCGGACGGATTGTCTGCTACGCGATGTAGGCTGCCGAGCATATTCAGCCCGACCAGAACCAGAACAGGCGCTGTTGCGATTGCCGGAATGGCGGTAATCAAGGGCCAAAAAACGGACGAGGCAGCGAACAGCAGCGCCACAACCAGGGCGCTCAGCCCTGTACGGCCACCGGCTTCCACACCGGCCAGACTTTCCACATATGCCGAAACTGTACAGGTCCCGAGGCTCGCACCAATGATGCTGGCAGCACCATCAGAAGCAAAAGCGCGATGATCCAGTGCTGGCTTCTCCGGTGTTCCATCCAGCCCCGCACGATGAGCCACGCTCATCATGGTAGCCGTTGCATCGAAGAAATCGCTGATCAGAAAGTAGAGCGTGATGGGGATGAGCAGCCCAAGATGGGAAAAGAAACCAGTAAAATCAAAAGGCAGGAAGAGATTGGTGGGATAATGCGGCCAGTCCACAGCATGGGCAGGCAGGGTTGTGATCGTACCCTTGTCCGTATGGATGAAGAGGCCCGCAACCGTAAGGGTCGAAATCGCGAGAAGCAGCCCGGCTGGAACACGCAGGACGACCAGAACCGCACAGAGAAGCACCCCGGCCAGACTCAGGAGGACTGATGGATCGCTCAGGGAACCGAAAGTCAGACCCTGCGCAGTAGGCACCGCGATACCGCCCGTTGTCAGGCCAATACGGGCAATGAAAGCACCGAGAGCGACCTGGATACCCAGCACAATTGAGGGTGGAAAACCACGAATGATGCGCTGTCTGATCTGGCTGAGCGAGAGCGCTGTGAAGCAGAGGCCGCTGAACAGGACGACAGTAAAGGCTGTGCGTGGGCTGACATGTGCCTGCTGAACTACAACCTGTGCAAACAGCACGTTGCTGCTCATGGCGGGCGCCAGCGCAATAGGCAGGCGCGCCCAGAGTGCCATTAGCAATGTGCCAGCGACCGCGCCGGCGATGGTCGTCATGACCATATCGTGCCGGTCCAGTCCTGCCGCAGACAGAATGGAAGGATTGACCGCAACGATATAGGCCATGGCCCCAAAGACCGTCAGGCCAGCGACGATCTCACGGGGTACGGTGGAGCCGCGGGCGGAAATATGAAACCAGCGGTCGAGTGTGGACAGCAACGATCAGGCACTCCGGCGGGAATGAACATTTCGCCCAGCTATAGTGAAAAATGCTCATTCCGCCATGGGGTGTTGATGTTTTTTCATTTCGGGTTCGATTTCTGTGTCCATGCTTTTCGGATCTGTGCCGGTGTCATTTTCTTTCCTCGGGTGCTGGAAGCTCCCTGTTTCTCAGAATGAGGAACACTGCTGGCGCCGTTGCCAGTCGTCCCGCCGGGCGCAATGCCCGCAGCCGGGTTGGTATTGGCTTCGCGAACAGCATTTTCACACGCGGATCCTTCACCGACACCAAGCTGAATGGTCGGGATCAGAGCCGCGGGGGGGAACAGTACGCCCAGCCCGACCGATGCAGCAACACGACCAATCAGTTCTGCGCCCGGCATGATATTCGGGCTGTTAAGTGGTCCGAAGATATGAACTGCACCCGGCAAGGACAGGATCTGCGGATGCGTCGCACGGGTTGTGACCGCGTAATCGAGCGTATCATTATGGAAATTCACGGTTCCCGTTCCGGTGGTGCGGGTCGTTTCAGTCTGAAGAAGCAGGGATTTCGTTTTCAGGATGCCGTTATCCAACGGCATGTCAGCCACCAGGCATTCGAGTTTTGACCGATCCGGGATCCCGAGTGCGGACAGGATGGCAGAACCGAGTTTGAGGCCAAGGAGATCTGGCAACAATGCCGTTACGTCCCCTCCGCGATCAAGCACAAGCGTTGTTCCGCCATCGCCGTTCGCCACGAGAGTTGCAACGGAATTGCCTGTAGAGGTGAGGGTTGCGTGCCCCCCGATCGTGCCTTCGCCTTTGAATGTATCTGTTGCCTTCATGATCCGTGAAAGAGGTAGACGGGATACGTCGAAGCGGAATTTCGTTCGGAACTGCTCGTTTTTTGTGGGCTGTAGGGTAGCTGTTGCGCTGATCTTGCCCGAACCAGTGGCAAAGCTCAGATGCTTCAGGTCAATCGCACCATCCTTGACTTCGAATTCGGTATCGATGTTGTCCAGTGGCCAATCCTTGTTGCGGATATGATCACCATGATAGGTCACATGCGCATTGACGGCATTTAGCTTCGGGACGTTGATTTTCTGGTCAGGCAAAACACTCCGGCTGGGTGGAGCGGTCTTTTTCGCTTCACCGGTTTTGGCCCCAACGAAACCTCCCAGATCGGCCAGATCGACCGAATGGGAATGTAGCGCCGCTTCGACGAAAGGCGGTTTGAGATGTGGATTAACGTTGATGTCGCCGCCGATATCGGAGGAGCCCATCCTGCCTTCAAATTTCTGGAAACGGATAGCGCTCTCGGAATAGCCGAGATTGCCGGTGATGCTATAGGCAGGCGTATGCGGGATAGGGACGCCGGTCAGCCCGTAAAGCAGTGACATGTCCGGGCCTGCGAAATGAAGGGCCAGTTTTGTGCCCTTGAAATGCATCGGATCATCAACCGTCCCCTTCAGGGTGACGTAAGTCGGGCCATTCTCGATGCGGCCATCAATCGGGTATGGCTCCGCAGGTTTCGTCAGGGATAGCAGGGCTCCACCGACAATATGACCATTGATCTGTGCCTGAGCGTAACGCCCCTTTAGATCCACGACAACATTGCCTTTCGCGTCGTTTTGCGGGGGCGTTGTGTGGACCAGAACATGCATGTCCGTTTTCAACTGTGCGAGGGCCAGTCGGATATCTGCCCTTTGAATATCGATCTCGCCGATGTCCGGTAATGTCGTGGGCTTGGACGTCGATGGTGTTTCTTTCTTCTCAGCCCCGTCGTCGAACGTGTAGTTGTTCTGGCCGTTCATCCGGGAAACGATGTCCCCCTTTGGCGTGTCCACCCGAATGACCGGAATGAAGAGTCCGCGTCCGGTCAGATAGCGCCAGACATCCACTTTGACTGTCAGGGACTTTGCAGATGCGAAATCTGCATTTTCCTTTTCAAATCCTTCAGGTTGGGAAATCTTCAGATCATCGACCGTTACGCTGGTTCTCAGTCCAGGCGACACATGCAGATGAGCGATGCTGACCGGCCGATGGAGTGCCGCAGAGGCTTTTCGATTGATGAGTGGCACGAACCAGTCCCACTGCCAGATCATTACGAGAACGATGATGCCTACGGCCAGAGCTCCGAAGAGACCCCCGATCACTTTGAGGACGGGATGTCGACGGCGATCAGCCGATCCGGGGGACGAAGGTGTTTCACTCACGATTGCAATTCCACATTATGAAAAGTCTGGCAGGATTGGAAATATGACTGCATTGGTATGAATACGATTTGCAGCCGGGCCAGTTTCGCTCCCACGGAAGAAGAGTATGAAAATGCGTGAAGATGACCCTCTGATAGCGCTGCGCGAAGTCAGTCGTACGATTCATGAGCAGGTCGACAAGGCCTATTCCCGGTTTAACCTGTCAGATGTGGCATCCTATGGGGCATTCCTTCAGGCTCACGGGCGTGTTTTGCCTCAGGTCGAGGACTGGTTGGAGGGCGAACATGAGTTGCCTCACTGGAGAGGACGAACAGAACATCTCCAAAGTGACCTGATGGAACTGGGGTACGGTCTTCCGGAGCCATTAGACTGGCAGTCACCATCAGGATCTGGTGCCGCGCTGGGGGCTCTGTATGTTCTGGAAGGGTCGCGCCTGGGAAGTAAAATGCTCTCTGCACAGGTGGGGGAGGGTCTGCCTCGTGCCTATCTTTCCGCAGGACACGAAAAAGGTGGATGGCCTGCCTTCCTGCAAATTCTAAGGGACCGTCTGGAAAATTCTGACGGAAATTACGGTCAGTCAGTCATGGACGGTGTAACCTCAACGTTTGATCTCTTCCGCAGAGCAGCGGCTGTCAGGGGCCGGCCGAACATTGAGGGGGACAAGGCCGGGAAATGCGTCAGACAGCCGGCTGGCTTCTTCATAAGGAAGCATTGCAATAGCGCAGCCTAACGCTGTGGCATCCGGAGTGGGTAGTCTCTCAATGCCACGCAGAAGTGCGGCCAGCGAATGGTCGCCCTGAGAGAGTAGCTTCAACGCTGCAACGCGGCTGGAAAGCTCTGCTGAGGGCTCATGTTTCATCAGCGTGTCGTCAGCTGTTTGAAGGGCCACTTTTTTGCCCGTCAGCGGAGACAGTATAAGGCGTCTTTCAGGATCCAGTTGCAGGGGGACGGTCGGTAGCAGACACGGAGAATCTTCTATGTTCAAGCAAGCTACTGAACAGAGACGCTCGGTTACGAGATAAGCGGGATGTGGGGCTGGGGTGTTTGTGTCGATTATGAGAAGCAAACGGACATAACGTGGAGTGTCGAACGCATTCGTCTCGACTGTCACGAGCTCTTCGTTTTCCAGATCCAGTGCCAGCTGAGGCCCTTGGCCGAAAGCATAGAACCTGAAATCAGGAAAAGAGAAATCCTGATTTTCAAAGAGCACGGAAGAACTCAGTCCTAATCTCGTAAAGACGTCTTCATTATTGCGGATTACGGCCTGCCGAAGCTGCCAGTAAAGATCTATGAGACCGGCCTGAACCATGGAAGCTGCAAACCGGCGCGTCTGCGGGAGCCATCGCTGGGCAGACATGTCGAGTACGTCATTGCGATTGAAATGACTCCAGGCCTCTTCAGGTGTCGCGCTCGATTGACCTTGCAGAAAGCTGTGCCGATCTCCCGCAGCGTAATGAAGAATTCTGGCCCGGGACCAATCCGGGGCGTCCATTAGTCGGGAAAATGGGTCAGGAAGATGCCCATTATGTCGATCAGGTCGGACAAGGGTTCGGGTGACGCGGTGATCTGCTGTTTCCAGAGACGCATGTCGGGTGAATGTCTGGGTAGGAGAAAAAGGGGAGGGTACATCCTGTCCATTGGCGCCAAAGAGACACCAATGGATAGGTTGAGCATCCTCTTTAAGGGGTAGAAGGAAGTTTTCGAGAGATGAGTCGGTCTCAAGATGCAGATATTCATCTGCAGCCAGAATCATCATCCAGTCGAATTCGCTTTTACCTTTACTGAACACCTCTTCCTGAAAAGCGGTCTGGCGTGCCAGGCGATTGGGAAATTCAGTATTTGAACGATGAAGACGAATGTCATGAAAAGATGCTGCACTGGAAAGAACAGTCCATGTGCCATCCGTAGAATGGTCATCACAGATGATCAGTGTCGAAAAACCAATCGCTCTGTGATGACTGATCCACCAGCCAATGTTGTCGACCTCATTATGGACGAACAGAACAGCGGCTGTTTTTAACATAAGGCAGGATCAATCCATTTTAAGTGCGGCAAGGAAGGCGCTTTGTGGAATTTCGACCTTACCAAACTGTCGCATCCGTTTCTTGCCCTCTTTCTGCTTGTCCAGCAACTTGCGCTTACGGGAGATGTCACCACCGTAGCACTTTGCAGTCACGTCCTTGGACAAGGCGCCAATGGTCTCACGCGCAATCACCTTGGAACCGATGGCGGCCTGAATGGCGATTTTGAAGAGCTGCTTCGGAATCAGATCCTTAAGCTTGCCGCAGATTGCACGACCACGGGTTTCGGCGACTGTACGGTGCGCCACAAACGCCAGTGCATCGACCGGCTCATGGTTCACGAGAATGGAGATACGAACGAGATCGCTCTCTTCGTACCCATCGACCTGATAATCAAATGACGCATAACCACGGGTGAGGGACTTCAGACGATCGTAGAAATCAAACACCACTTCGTTCAGCGGCAGACGATAAACAGCCATGGCGCGATTGCCGACATAGGTGAGATCGACCTGAATACCGCGACGCTCTGAGCAGAGCGTGAGTACGGACCCCAGATATTCGTCCTGCACCATGATTGTTGCCTTTATCCAAGGCTCTTCAATGGTTTCGATCAGGGCCGGATCCGGCATGTCGGCCGGGTTGTGGAGCTCTTCCTTCGTGCCGTTCGTCAGCGTCATGCGATAGACGACGGACGGCGCGGTGGCGATCAGATCCAGATTGAACTCGCGGGACAGACGCTCCTGAATGATTTCCAGGTGCAGCAGTCCAAGGAAGCCACATCGGAAACCGAAGCCAAGAGCCGCAGAGCTTTCGGCTTCAAAGTGGAATGATGCGTCATTCAGGCGCAGTTTCCCGAGGCTGTCACGCAACTTCTCGAAATCGTCCGCATCAATCGGGAAAAGGCCACACCACACCACTGGGATGGAAGGCTTGAAGCCAGGAAGGGTCTTTTCTGCCGGCTTGCGGTCGAGGGTAATGGTGTCGCCAACGGCAACGTCTGCCACGGTTTTGATTGCGGCATTGATGAAGCCCATCTCGCCCGGGCCAAGCTCATCAACATTCGTCATGCGCGGCAGGAACACACCGACCTGATCGACGTGATAGGTCGATCCAGCCTGCATCATGCGAATACGGTCACCCCGCTTGACGGTGCCATTCATGACACGGATCAGGATGATGACTCCGAGATACGGGTCGTACCAGCTATCAACCAGCAGGGCCTGCAGAGGCGCATCGCGGTCACCCTTCGGTGCCGGAAGGCGCTCGACAAGAGCTTCCAGTACGCCTTCGATATTGATGCCGGTCTTGGCGCTGATTTCCACGGCGTCATCGGCAGGGATGCCGATGACTTCTTCGATCTGTGCCCGGACTCGTTCCGGCTCTGCTGCCGGAAGGTCAATCTTGTTCAGGACAGGAACGATTTCGTGGTTGGCGTCGATAGCCTGATAGACGTTGGCCAGCGTCTGCGCTTCCACGCCTTGCGAGGCATCCACAACCAGCAGAGAGCCTTCGCAGGCTGCCAGCGAGCGACTGACTTCATAGGCGAAGTCGACATGGCCCGGAGTGTCCATGAGGTTCAGGACGTAAACCTTGCCATCCTTGGCCGGGTAAGTGAGGCGCACGGTCTGCGCCTTGATGGTGATGCCGCGTTCCTGCTCCAGCTCCATCGAATCGAGGACCTGGGCTTTCATCTCACGCTCGGTAAGTGCGCCACAGGCCTGAATCAGCCGGTCGGCAAGCGTGGACTTGCCATGGTCGATATGCGCGATGATCGAGAAATTGCGGATGAGGGAGAGCGGGGTGTCGGTCATGGCAGGTTACATACGGGATTCTGGCAGGAATGTCAGCAGACCTGCGGGGAAACCTGCCTTTTTCCAAAGGCAGGTCAAAAGGGATCAGCGATCCGTCAGACGGAACTCGATCCTGCGGTTGCGGGCGTATGCCGCTGGAGTGTTGGCCGCGTCAAGCGGCTGGTAGTCAGCAAAGCCGGTAGCAGCCAGATGGCGGGGGTCGATCCCTTCCGAGACCAGGAGCTTCACGACCGTAATGGCACGCTCGGACGACAGTTCCCAGTTGCTTGGAAAAGCACTGTGGATCGGCTGTCTGTCAGCATGGCCATCAATGCGCAGAATCCACGGAATATCCGTCGGGATGGTTGAGGAAACCTGCTTGAATGTCTTGGCCAGCGTCGTAATTTCCTTCTTACCCTCTGCGGTCAGATCGGCGCTTCCCTGAGGAAACAGGATTTCGGACTGGAAGACAAAACGGTCTCCGACAACATTCACGCCTTTCTGGTTCTTCAGAATATCCCGCAGACGGCCAAAGAATTCCGAACGATAGCGTTTGAGCTGGTTCACCTTGTCCGCGAGGGCGATGTTCAGCTTGTTACCAAGATCCTGAATCTGGGCGTCTTTTGCGGTTTCGTTCTTTTTCTCGATATCGAGAGCATTACTGATGGCCTGAAGCTGGCGCGTCAGTTCCTCGATCTGTGCCTGAAGGTCCGAGATCTTGCTGTTCTGCTGCTGACTGGTGCTGTCCGCTGATGCGAGTGCCTGATCCTTGGACTGAAGTTGACCATTCAGCAGGGCCATTTGTCCGGCCAGGGCCTTCAGTTGGTCTTCATTCTTCTGCTTGTCGTTGGCCAGGCTGGCGACGGTCGCATTCAGGGATTTGTTCTTGTCCTCCGTCATGGAGAGCATATGCGACAGCTCGGCCAACTGCTTCTGAAGGGCATCCAGCGTGTGTTCGCGCCGCATCAGGGAGACGGACAGGAACTGCTGTCCCACAACAAAAACCAGCAGAACGAAAGTTACGACCATCAGCAGCGTGGACAGGGCGTCTACATAGCCGGGCCACGCATCCAGGGCGTTATTGGGTCCGCGTCTGCGCCGGGCCATGGGTCAGTCCTGCCTGCTGGAAGTGCCAGTCGTGCTGCCTGAAGCTGCTGCGATGGTCCGCGCCAGAACCCGAAGATCGTTGCGGATCTCGCCAACGGTCTGAGCACGGCCTTGATGCAGTTCTTCCACGAGGCGGGAAAGGTGGCTCTCAATGCGCAGCAAGGGCGTGCCCTGCGAGCCCGGCTGACCTTCCTCGCCCATCTGACGCAGAAGCGGCACGAGTGCTGCGTTGGTTTCTGCCGTCCGCGCCATGATCTGCTGGTTGGCTTTCAGCAGTTCGGTCATGCCACGAAGACGTTCCTGCAAGCTGTCCAGAAGCTGCACTTCACGAACACGACCTTCTTCACTGCGGGAGACGGCATTCTGAAGTGTTTCCAGATTTTCAGCCGTCTGCTCAAGGAGCGCCTGAACATATGCCGGAATGGGCGCGCCATCGCTGTCGATACTCGTCCCGCCACTCACGCGGGTCAGACCGGCGAGCCATTCTTCAAGCTCATTGAAGAACCGTGTCTGTGCCTGACCAGCAGTCAGATCCAGAAAACCGAGAACCAGTGCGCCAGCAAGGCCGAACATTGAACCAGAAAACGCCGTGGACATACCAGCAAGCGGACCGGCCAGACCCGTTTTAAGCTGGTTGAACATCGCATCCAGATCGCCATTGCCAGCGGACATGCCACCGATGACGGAGGCGATGGAACTGACGGTCAGCAGCAGGCCGTAGAATGTTCCCAGAAGACCAAGGAAAATCAGCAGCTGTGTCATGTAGCGCGAAATTTCGCGGCTCTCATCCAGACGGGACGACAGACTATCCAGCATGGCCTGTGTTGTCTGGGTGGAGAGTGTCAGCCGGTCCGTGCGGCTGCGGGCGGCCAGCATGCTTGCCATTGGGGCAAGCAGTTTCGGCGGATTGGGCGTGCCGAGACCCGTCCGGGGTTGGCGAAGCAGCTCCACCCACTGAACTTCTGGCATGAGTCGCTGCACGACTCTCAGGTTCCAGATAATTCCCAAAATCAGAACGCCCAGAATAACGGCATCCAGCTTGGGGTTCGCATTAAAGGCATTCAGGAGGGTCTTCGCCATCGACGCTGCAAGAAGTGCAACGACGACAATGAAGATGCCCATACGCAGAAGGAATGTAGTGGGACGGGTCACGGCGGGTCTTTCCTGGCTTATGGCGTGCCGCTTGCCGGGGTTGCGGATTCGGAAGGCTGGGGATTGCTCTCGGTCACGATATCCAGACGGTCAGCCGGACTGGTGTCGTTCTTGTCAGGACGTCCCATGGCGCGCGGATAGAGACGGGTGGTCGCGACGCCTGCCTTGATGAAAATGGAGCGTATTGCCAGCACGCGTGCAAGGGAAATGCGACGTGGCATCGAAATGTCATCGCCCGGCAGCGTCGCATAGGCCGTCAGGATGACGCGTTTTTCCGGCTGATCCTTGAGGGTGTTTGCGTAGGCCTCGACGGATTTCAGGCTCTCATCGTTCAGATCAGAACTTTCCGGCGCGAAAAGAACGCGCATCCCGCCGCCTTCAAGGGCTTCCGTACGCGTTTTGGCATCCGCAACCGGCTTGATGTCTGCAGGGGGTACGGGGGCATGTGTCTGAATGGGAACGAACGGAGGTGGCAGCACAACGGGTGGCGGGGGTGCTGGCGGAACGCCGGGCACGGTCGCCTTCGCAGGTCCAGATGCCTTCACCGAAGAGGCAGGAGCATTCGTGGCAGATGCTTTGGATGTCTGGGGAGCCGCTGCAGCGTGATGCGCGGGGCGGGAAGGGGTAGCCGGCTTTGTAACGGCGACCGGTTTGCCCTGAGGCAGATCATCCAGATTGCTGGAGACCTGAGCATGTGCCCCGGAGGGCTGAAGGCAGGCCAGAGCGGCCGCCACTGAGAGGGAGGTTAGGATCGGCCTGTACATATGGCGTGATCCTAACCGAGCGGTCCATCCTCCCGCAATGGGGCGGGAGCGACTTCTGCTTACTCCCGGTTCAGGGCTTCGTGGACGATGGTGCGCAGGGTGCCATGAAGCTGGGCGTTGCCAGCCACGACGTTGACGTCGTCATCAAGGTCATGAAGCTCCTTGCCGTCCGGATCGGTGGCATGGCCGCCGGCTTCACGCACGATCAGGAGGCCAGCAGCACAATCCCACGGCTTGATGCCGAATTCCCAGTAGCCTTCGTAACGGCCAGCAGCGACCCATGCGAGATCAAGGGCTGCGGCGCCGAAGCGACGGATCCCCGCGACCTGCGGCATGAGCGCACCCAGAACGCGTGCGAACGGCATACGCTTGCTGCTGGGAACCTTGGCGAACGGAATACCCGTGGCGAATACGGCTTCCTGCATGTTCCGACGTGCGGACACGCGGAGACGACGCTCGTTCAAAAAGGCACCTATACCTTTTTCGGCCCAGAACATCTCGTTGGCGGCCGGGTTGTAGACCAGACCACTGACCAGCTCGACGCTCCCATCCGGCAGACGGCGCTGGAGACCAATGGAAATGGCCCAGTGCGGAATGCCGTGCAGGAAGTTCGTCGTGCCGTCCAGCGGATCGACGATCCAGCGCCACGTCCAGTTATCCCCGCCCGAAGAGCCTGTTTCTTCCATGAGGAAGGCATAGCCTGGACGTGCGCGGGCGAGTTCTTCGCGGATGATGGTTTCTGCACGCAGGTCGGCCTGGGACACGAAGTCTCCCGGACCCTTGATGCTGACCTGAAGCTGCTCGACCTCTGCAAAATCGCGGAGCAGACGGCGGGCTGCCTTCTGCGCTGCGTTCTGCATGACGGCCATGTGCGGGGAAAGACGCATGATCAGTCCTTGGCGCGCTCGACGTAAGACGCATCATCCGTACGGACAACGATGCGCTCGCCAGCTTCAATGAAAGGAGGAACCATCGTCTTGACGCCGTTGGACAGGACAGCAGGCTTGTATGACGAGGAGGCTGTCTGGCCCTTTACGACCGGATCAGCTTCCGTGATTTCGAGCGTGACGTGCGGCGGCAGTTCAACGCCAACCGGGTCGCCCTCAACAAGCTTCACGTTCAGAGGCATGTTGTCCTGAAGAAACGCGAACTGGTCGCCAAAAATGTCCTGGGGCAGAATCAGCTGCTCAAAGGTTTCCGGGTCCATCAGGACGACGTTGTCACCGTCCATGTAGGAATAGGTGTAGTCCTTGTCTTCCGTCATCAGACGCTCGACGCTGTCAGCCGTTCTCCAGCGCTCGTTGGTCTTGTTGCCGGTGTTCAGGTCGCGCATTTCGACCTGAATGAAGGCGCCACCCTTACCCGGGGTGATGATCTGCTGCTTGAGAACCGTCCAGCGGCGGCCATCATGCTCGATGACCTGGCCAGCGCGGATAAGGTTGGCTTGTTGCTTCATGGTGTGTCCTGACCCTGCAATGGTGGGGTTTTATCACGTCTTGTGGGCTTCTAGCGCCGCAGGGGGGAGGTCGGCAAGGCGCAAGGCGGCTTCATTGAACGGAATGGCTCAGGAAAGTGTGAAGTGTTGCCCTCTTGGGGCACGTCCTGGACGCGTTCATGGTACTGGCCTGGCCCTGTCGTGCAGACGGGGTATGCAACTGGAGGCTCCCTCTATGTACGACATGAAGAATCTTTCCCGTATTCCACATCTGGAAGCCAATGCCAGCGAAGGCATGGATGCGTTCTGGAAGTTTGACCGTGCCGCATTTGAAGACGGGACCGTCAGCGCTTTGACCAAACAGCTTGCTGCCGTGGCCGTCGCTCTGACGACACAATGCCCTTACTGTATTGAACTGCATGGCAAGGCAGCACGGGATGCGGGGGCGACGGATGCCCAGCTTGCAGAAATTGCTCTCGTAGCTGCGGCAATCCGTGCGGGCGGAGCTGTCACACACGCCACGCACCTGTTCCCGAAGACCGAAGGTTAAAGAGTCTTGGACCGGACGGAGTTACATGCCGTCCGGTTCTGACGCGGGCCTTATGTAAAGGACGCAATTTCTCCCTTCGGGGAGCGAACTTTTCCATCACTCCCCGTCACCAGGTAGTCCGGCCCAAGCGGCACTTTTCCTTTGCCCCCCGGAATGTCGAGGACATAAGTGGGCCAAGCTAGGCCGGTAACCCGCCCACGCAGACGGGCGAGCAGGGCCCGTCCTTCTTCAACGGGGACATGGAAATGACTGGTGCCGGGAGCTGCATCCAGATGATGCAGGTAATAGGGTTTGACCCGTGCCGTCACCAACGCCCGAAGCAGCGCTTCAAGAGATTCTTCCGTATCGTTTACGCCGCGCAGCAGAACGGACTGGGACAGGACGGGTATCGCCCGTCCAAGAATGGATCGAATGGCAGTGCGGGCCTCGGCCGTCATTTCCCGGGCGTGATTGATGTGCGCGACAACCCACATGGCGCGGTCGGTTTCCATGGCATCCAGGAGTTCCGGCGTGATGCGGGCGGGGTCGGCTACCGGGACGCGCGAGTGAATACGGATCGTCTCAATATGTGGAATAGCCGATAGCGACTGAACGATATGTTTCAGCCGCCTGGGTGCCAGCATGAGCGGGTCGCCACCTGTCAGAATGATTTCGCGGATCGAGGGGTGGGTTCTGACCCAGTCCAGGGCCAGCTCAAGCTCGGTGTCGCTCAACAATCCACCATCCGGGCCAACATGCTCCCGCCGAAAACAGAAACGGCAATAGAGAGGGCAGATCAGCAGGGGTTTGAGCAGCGCACGATCTTCATAACGGTGCACAATTCCCTTGATGGGAGAGAGCGCATCGTCTCCGATCGGATCAAGGGTTTCGTAAGGCTGTGTGGAGAGCTCTCGTTCATCCGGGATGACCTGTCTGCCGATCGGATCATCCGGCTGTTCGATCAGGGCCTGAAACGCAGGCGGAATCGCCGTTGCGAACTGACTGGCGACCGCGTCCAGCGTGCTGCGCTCGGCTTCCGGGGCGAGGCCGGCCTGAATCAGATCGGACGGCGTACGCAGGACGCGCCGCTTTGGAGAGGTCTTGACCGTATCGTGCATGTGGTGGCTCTAACGCTGGCTGGCCGTGTGTTGCAACAGGAACTCGCTCCGATGACCCATTCTTCCTCCGATCCGGACAGGATTGCCGAACGTCTCCCGCTTCTGCGTCGCCGGGCACAGATGGTGCAGGCCACACGGAAATTCTTCGATGATCGGGGATATCTGGATGTCGACACACCTTATGCTGTGCCTGTTCCCGGAGAAGAAGTTCACCTGCGGTGTTTTCGGACTGAACTGGAGCATGCCGATGGCTCGCGTGAGGCGCGTTTCCTGCATACCAGTCCCGAATTTGCCATGAAGCGGATTGTCTCGGCGACAGGTCTGCCCATCTTCCAGCTCGCGCGGGTGTGGAGGAATGGGGAAGCCAGTGCGACGCATGTGCCCGAATTTACGATGCTGGAATGGTATGCGCCGGGCGCTAATCTTGACGCATTGATGGATGAAACCGAGGATTTCGTGCGCGCGCTCCTGCCGGGTCAGGTTTACCGTGATGGTATCCTAATCCCGATAACGGAACCTTTTGAGCGCCTGACGATGCAGGACGCTTTTGCGCGTTACGTAGGGGCAGATCTGCTGAAAACGGCCGGGAATGCCGAAGCACTTGCCCATCAGGCGAACGCCGTTCTACGAGATGGAGAAAACTGGGAAGATCTCTTTTTCCGCCTGCTTCTTGAGCGTATCGAGCCAGTGATCGGGCGTGAACGACCGACTTTCCTGACGCACTGGCCTGCAGAACAGGCGGCTCTTGCCCGCAAAGATCCTTCAGATGCGCGGGCGGCTTTGCGGTTCGAACTTTATATTGGTGGCATAGAACTGGCGAACGCCTTCGAGGAACTGACGGACCCTGTGGAACAGCGCCAGCGCTTTGAGGCAGATCGTCAGAAGCGTTTGGAGTTTTCCCCCGATCAGGACTGGCCGCTTGATGAAGCTTTTTTGACGGCCTTGCCAGATATGCCATCATGTTCCGGTATTGCGCTGGGGTTTGATCGTCTCGTTCTCCTTGCGACAGGGGCCCCGACGATCCGTGACATTTTGTGGTTGGGCCAGTCGTTTTGAAACTTGCAGGAGTTTTAATCCGTTTCTTATGCCAAACGGGTTAGAACATCGCACTGAGGATTATATCTGCGCTGCTTATCCAGCCGGGGACAAAGAAAATGAAAAAGGCAAAACTGCTTTCCGTCGTCGCACTTCTGGCTCTGTCTGCCTGTGAGGTGCCTACCCTCCAGCAGCGGCAGGTTCTCGACGGCATGGTCGGAAAATCAGAAGTAGACGTTGTTCGTCAGTTTGGTGTGCCAACCCGCAGCTACCAGACTGAAGGTCATTCCTTCCTCGCCTATATCGAAAACGAGACCCAGTATTCCGGCGGTGGCGGCTGGGGTTGGGGTGGCTGGGGCGGCGGCTGGGGTGGACCTGGCTGGGGCGGTGGCTGGGGTGGCGGCTGGGGCGGACCCGGCGGTTGGGGTGGTGGCTGGGGCGGTGGATTCCCATCCACCTATTACAACACCAGCTGTCAGACGACTTTCGAACTCGTCAGTGGTCATGTCGTCGGATGGACCATGCGCGGGGATGGGTGCTGAAATCGTTTTCCTGGGCTATGGTCACACCATCTTCAGTAAGACGGTGTGACCAAGACATGCAGGTGCGATTCGGATTTCCTTCTATTCTCAGTGGCAAGTCCAGGACTTCGGGTCTGAAGCTGGGAGGAAGTCTTCTGCTGGGGCTTACTCTCGCTGGCTGTCACGGGACAGACTGGTCGCACAATTATCAGGACAGTTTCGAGACGCCCGCCAGAACGTCCATGTCTTACATGCCTGATACCGTTGCCAAAGCGTTCGTCGAGCCCAAGAACAACGAACCCAGCACGCCGGTTGCCTATCATCGGCTCGCTACGCCATCCTTTGATGACCGTCCTTTGGATGAGAATATCGGCGCTTCTGTCGAGCTTGCAGACTATATGGCTGCCCTTCGGGCGGTCGGGCTTGTTCCATGGATTACGGGACCCGGCCCCATTACGGTGTTCGCCATTCCCAATGAAGCAATGGAAAATCTTTCCAGTCGTTGGCCTGGTGGTTTGATGGCGCCTTCGATGCGCGGACAGCTTACCCATATTCTGGGATATACGATTGTTTCGGGTCGTTGGGATGAGAAGACTATCCGCAAGACCATTGCTCGCCGTCATGGGCAGGGAATTGGTCTGAAAACGCTTTATGGGGATATTCTGAGTGTTCACATCGAACCACAGACGGGTGCTATTCTGCTGAATAACCCCGCAGGTCAGACAACGCGTCTCTGGGGTCAGTCTTTCCCACAATCCAACGGGGTTCTGTATTTCACGCAGGATGCCCTGATCCCCGTTTCCCACTGAGGAAACAGGGAGGCTCGATCAGCCCTGAAGTCTGGCGAGAAGGCTGGAGAACAGCGTCTCGTCCGTTCCGTCGAGCTTGAGCGGTATGGCAAGAAAGTCCGCAGAAGCCGTTGTTGCAGCGGCGGCTTCATCCGCTGTCTGAATATTTTCCGCCACGGCAGGCAGCTCCATGACAGACGTCCACCACCGGATCATGTCTGCGTGTTCTACAGCGAAGGCAATGTAATCGGCTCCGCTTTCTCCAGCCAGCATGGCTTCGTCGCGGCTGTGGCACAGGCATCCAATCTGGATATCTTCGCCTGCGAGCTTGCGAAGGATTGGCAGGGTGTCTGCTGAAGGCGCATGCAACCCATCAGCGACTTTCAGAAGATCGGCGGAAAGAGTGGAGCTCTCGTCCGGCACATCAAGCATCAGGGCAACATCGTTGTCATGCAGAAGAGCCAGCAGTCTGGAAAACTGCGCTTTGTCCAGATTGTGCTTTGTTGGAAGGCGTAGAGCTGTGACTTCTGGATGCGCCAGAAGCGCAGGCAGGGCGTCAAACAGGGCTGTCGCCTCAAAGCTGGTTGGCAGGACGGGGTAAAGGTCGCAGGGTATCATGGGTTGAGTGTCGCAGATTCAGAAGGTTCAGGCTAGCGGGGCCAAGGGGTGACTTGTGGCGCGTTCGTAAGAATACGTCGTCTATAGGACGCATCCGAATAGAGGGCTGTCAGTTGCCGAGGGGAAGCTTTGCAGATGACCCATCCGATTCCAGCAAGAAGTGCGATGCGAGCTAGTGCGGCAGAAGCCCCGCAATCCAGAATGGATGCTGAACGCCCGTCCCCGACGACCTGTAGCCACCAAGGGACTCCAAAACTGTTCCCGGCTGCCATCGGTGACATCGCAAGGAACGGGCGAGGGTGGCGTTCCTTCAGGTTTGTCATGTCAGACTGACAGGAAATGACAAAGACCGGCTTCGTCAAAGACTGAGAGGTGCTTGACCTGATGAGGGGTTCAGGTCTTTCCTGAAGAAACAGTCCAGTAGGATGTGTGTCGGTCATTTCATCGGCACGTCATGGCAGGAACGGGAAGAACGCATTTTGAGCGAGCAGGCAGGATATCTGCAGGACGATAAGACTATTGATCGTCTTGAGGAAGCAATGGTGCGGATTGCCAGTGCGATGCAACAGCAGGCCCGCGCCCGCGAGGAGCGTGAGCGTGAAGCCCGTTCTGCCCCTGACCTTCCTGAAATTGCTGCCAACATCGACGCGCTCTGTGTTCGTATCCGCGGCATTCTTGAGCGGAAAGGGGAATAACCCATGGCGCAGGTCTCCATCCGTCTGAACGGATATGTATACAGTGTCGGCTGTCAGGACGGTGAAGAACATCATCTGTATGCGATGGCACGACAGGTCGAAAGCTGGCTGCAACGTGCCCGGACACTGGGTGGTGCTGCCAGTGAGTCCAAAACGCTCATGATGGCGGCGTTGCTGATGGCGGATGAGATCTTCGAACTCAAGCGCCGGCCTCTTCCGGATGATATGCTCGCAACGGTTGAGGAAGCCAAAGCAGCGCTGCGTATTGCGGAAGCCCGTCAGGAACGGCTGGCTCAACTGGCGCAGCGGGCTGAAGAACTGGCAGGTGCACTCGAAACTTCCGAGTGATTTTTGCGATTGCCGTTGAATATCTTCCTGCACTGTCTAATATGTAATTCGGAGCTGCCTGGTACGTCAGGCAAATCAACCCCCGGGCCGATAAGCATTCCTACGGGAACTGGCTCTGTCGTGGCCCTGGTCACGTTAACCGGTGCCCACCTGCACTTGCAGGTCTAGGAGGGCTGAAAAGACCAACGGCTTTGGCGGCTCCACATATTTCTCCTCTCGATCTTCAGAAAAAAGAACTCCGTCGGCAGATGGCCGAACGGAGAGGTGCGATGTCCAGAGACATGGAAGCAGACCTTCTGCGTCGCCTGCATAATGTCATAGAAGCTCAGAGTGCTTCCGTTATTGCGGCTGTCTGGCCATTGCCTGGAGAAATCGACCTTAGGCCCCTTTGCTTTCAACTGTTGAAGGCAGGTCTCCGTATAGGACTTCCGGAAACGCCCCCTAAAGGGCATCCGCTCATCTTTCGGGAATGGAAAGAGGGCGTTCCTATGTGCGAGGGCCGCTTTGGTACGTCTTACCCGGAGGGGGCGGTGATCATTCCTGACCTTGTCCTGGTTCCATTTCTGGCATTTGACCGGGCCGGCTACCGGCTGGGCTACGGTGGCGGTTACTACGACCGCACTCTTGCCAAGTTAAAAGTGCCTGCGATTGGCTACGGGTTTTCCATTCAGGAAATGGAAGCTCTCCCTGCAGGACCATACGATATTCCATTGTCTGTCATCGTCACTGAGAAAGAGACGATCGAGACAGGTTTCCATAACTCGAAAGGCTGACTGTTGAGATTTCTGTTTCTGGGTGACGTTGTAGGTCGTAGCGGACGTGAGGCGATTACCCGCAATTTGCCGGAGTGGCGCAAAAAGCTGGCTCTGGATCTTGTGGTCGTGAATGGTGAGAACGCTTCACACGGTTATGGTCTGTCTCCGGATATTGCCAGAAGTCTTATGTCTGCCGGTGTGGATGTGATCACACTAGGGAATCATGCATGGGATCGCCGGGACATGATCGGGCATATCAATCAGATGCCGAACATTGTTAGGCCGATCAATTATCCCGCCGGGACACCGGGGCAGGGGAGTTATATTATCGATCTTGAACGGGGACGCCGTGCGCTCGTCATCAATGTGATGGGGCGTATCTTCATGGACCCGCTGGATGACCCGTTCCGCGTTGTGAGTGAGCTTCTTTCGCGGCATCGCCTCGGGATGACGGTTAACGCGATCATCATCGATATCCATGCTGAAGCCACGAGTGAGAAAATGGGCTTTGGTCAGTATTTTGATGGTCGGGTGTCTCTTGTTGTTGGGACGCACACACATGTTCCAACGGCTGATCACCGTATTCTGCCAAAAGGTACTGCGTATCAGACGGATGCCGGGATGTGCGGCGACTACGACAGCGTGATCGGGATGGGAAAGGAAGCAGCTCTCCACAAGCTGGTCCGGAAAATTCCCGGAGAGCGCCCGCAGCCAGCGGAAGGGGAGGCGACAGTCTGCGGTCTGTTGGTGGAAACAAATGATGCCACCGGACTGGCGACAAAAGTCGCTCCCTTAAGAATGGGGGGGCATCTGGCGCCTAACTGGCCGGATTTCTGAGTGGGAACAAAGATTTTTAAGAAAAAATGCAGGAAAAGGAAGTTTTTTCAGGGCTCTAAAAGGGTGCAAAACGTGGATTTCTCAATTTTTCCCCGGTTTTCTGCTTCTGTTTC
>NZ_BEWN01000004.1 GCF_002723955.1 Gluconobacter frateurii | reverse complement strand
CATCGACGAACTTGTCCCGGCACGTCTGCGTGGGCGTGTGGACCTTATGGTCAATGGAACATTCTGGGCCGGTGCAGCGCTCGGTGCAGTGGGATCTATTGCTCTTCTGAACAACCACATCCTTCCGGTCTCCATAGCCTGGAGGGTATCCTTCGCCATCGGAGCCATGCTTGGCATTGTCATCCTTTTTCTGCGGGCTTTTGTTCCTGAAAGCCCGCGCTGGCTGATGACACATGGGCGTGTTCAGGAGGCAGAAGCAATCGTTTCCAGAATGGAAGCCCACTCTCCAGAGCTGGAAAGCAATAGCGCACTTCCTAAAGTCCTGATCTATCCGGCAGGTGTTTTCATGCCGTTGGATATGATTCGGATCATGCTTCAGGATTATCGGGGCAGAACGTTTTATGTCCTCGTTCTAATGATCGCGCAGGCGTTTCTCTATAATGCAGTTTTCTTTACTTACGGCATGGTTCTGACGAACTACCTAGCCGTCCCGACCGGACATGTCGGCTGGTATATCCTGCCTCTGGCACTTGGAAATCTTCTCGGACCGTTCCTGCTGGCCCGCTGGTTTGATACAATCGGGCGCCGTCGCATGATTGGAACCAGCTACGCAATTTCGGGGCTACTCATGATCGTCGTTGCCTGGACCATGCATGCGCATATGCTGACCGCACTTACTCAAACCCTGGGCTGGAGCGCAGTGTTCTTTTTCGCCTCAGCCGCCGCGTCTTCTGCCTACCTGACAGCCAGCGAGCTTTTCCCGCTTGAAATGCGCGCTTTCGCCATCGCTGTTTTCTATGCCTTGGGAACGCTCTTTGGGGGAGCCGCGGCACCAGTTCTCTTTGGATATCTGATCGAGACGGGTAGCCTTGATTCCGTCGTCGGAGGATATGCTTTTGCTGCAGTCCTCATGCTCGGCGCGAGTATCGTTGCATGGATCTTCGGCGTCGACGCAGAGAACAAGTCCCTTGAAGAGGTGGCTCCGCCATTGTCGAGCTTTCGGCAAAACTGACAACAACAGGCAATCACCACCCTCCGGACGGGCTGTTCAGAGACGAATTACCCAGCCCGTTTCCCATCCCGGAACCTGCGCCAAAGCCAGAGCTCATCGACATCGATCCGTGCACCTTTCCGTTTTTTGGAAAACCCGAGGAATCTTGGGAGCCGGAATTATCGCCTTTTACTGGGCGCAGAAGATCCGCCCGAGTGTCTGCTCGCTTGTGTTCCGCACAGGCAGACAGGCCCAGCAAGGCCAACAGCATCAAACCGTAAGAACGCACCCTGTATTCCTCCATGCAAAAACAATGTGCCCAGCCTTGAGAAAGTCTGACCAAGGACCTGTTTTTATCAGAATGAATGATGTGCTTTAACGGCTCAGGCGCTCGGCGAGACGCTTTGCCGCCTTTCGAAACGCTTCATAAAAATCAGCATCAACGGAAATTTCGCCACCGGAAAACCCGATGAAGCCGTCAATCATGCCGTTCTGGTAAAGACCTTCGGAGTGAGCCAGCATCCCATCCGGGTCTTCCATACTACCCGAAGCAGGCGCTCCATCTTCGGTACGTGCCCGAAGAGGTTCACGCCATGCACCCTTCCAATAAGCCTCAACCTTTTCGGGGTAGAGCCGGCCGTCCACAGTATAACCTTCCATGGGCTTGCCCAGTCCGTGCATGTAACCGATTTCCACGGCCGTCCCAGGGTCCATGTCTGCCGATCGACGGAAAGGATCTACGCAGAACAACCCGGCATCGCACTGATCCATCAGTTCACGATCTGCCCGGACGAATGCCAGAATGGTCTCGCGCCCTGGGGGCATCAGCTTCGCCTCGGCCTGCCCGTCGAAGGGAGCAACGCCTTCAAGCCCGACATCTGCACAAATGGCCTTAAGGCGCTCGAAAAGCGCCAGCGCATTCGGCCGAAAGACCAGATCGCCAGCCAGATAAACGGAAGGAAGTTTTGCCTGCATGAGACCGGCCATTACCATGCCAGCGTCCCAGGCAAAACACCTTCTTTCAAACCTGAGTTTCGCGTTCAGGCATTCTGAATATCGCGCAATGCCGGATAGATACGGCGATAACGGTTATAGGCCTGTTTATAGGCACCCTGTAGTTCAGGATCTGGATCGGTAGCAGAAATCCGCTCAGGCGCCGTGCACACGCTCTCCACGCTTTCGCCTGTTGCGGCAATTCGGGCCAAACGTGCGGCACCGAAAGCGCCCCCATGCTCTCCGTGAGCAAGACTGTGCAACCGCAATCCAAGAACCGAAGCGAGAATGGAAATCCAGAACGGGCTACGTGACCCACCGCCAATCACATCTGCCTCGGTAAAGAAGGAACCAGAAGCGTTCAGTCCTTCCAGCGCGTCCCGGAAGGAAAACGCCACACCTTCAAGAACGGCCTGCGTCAATTCTGCGCGGCTTGTATCGTGCGACAATCCGATAAATCCGCCCCGGATTGTTCCATCATTGTGAGGTGTTCTTTCACCTGACAGATAGGGCGCAAAAAGAGCTGACGAAGGACGGGCAGGGCGCTCTGGCAATTCGGCCAGAAGTTCACGCTCCGTCACATCACACACTTTCGCCCACCATGCGAGGGACGCCGCAGCCGAAAGCGTGACCCCCATCTGATGCCAGGTTTTCGGTACAGCATGACAGAATGCATGAATGGCGGACTGATGTTCAGCCCTGAATTCATTCGTCGTCACCCACACAACGCCAGACGTGCCTAGGGAAATGAAGGCATCACCGTTACGAATAGCCCCCAGACCCACCGCTCCGGCGGCGTTGTCTCCAGCACTTCCGGCAAAAACGGGTGAAGATGCCATTCCCCAGCGGCTTGTCAGGTCTTTGCTCAGATACCCGGCGGCGGCCGTGCCCTCACAGAGCGTCGGCATGTTGGCCAATGTCAGGCCGGTCGCCTTCAAGGCTTCAGGCGACCACGCGCGCTTGGCAACATCCAGCCAGAGTGTGCCGGATGCGTCGGACATATCCTCGATCATTTCACCAGTCATCCGATAGCGCAGCCACGCTTTCGGGAGCAGCACATGCCTGATCCGTGCAAAGATTTCAGGCTCATGTCGTGCCACCCAAATAAGCTTTGGAGCGGTAAAGCCCGGCATTGCAATATTGCCCGTTACCTCACGACTGAGCGGAAAACGTTCTTCAAAAAGGGCGCATTCAGCCTCCGAACGCGTGTCATTCCAAAGAATGCAGGGACGCAGAACATGCCCGGACGTATCCACCAGAACCGCGCCATGCTGCTGGCCAGAGAGACCAATGCCGCGGATTGCCGCGACAGCATTTGGATGTTGACCATGCAAAACATCAATGGCGCGGCAGGTTGCTTTCCACCAGTCTTCCGGATCCTGCTCACTCCATCCCGCATGCGGTCGGCTAACCGTGAGGCTCTCCGTGTGGGACGCGACTTCCTGCTGGTTTTCATCCACTAGCAGCGCCTTGATTCCGGATGTCCCGACGTCAATTCCCAGAAACATGCAATTGTCCAAACTCAGCTTCAAAAGCATCACCTTAGGGCACACTTCTGCCCAGCGCTCACCGCAATTTTAAGTGACCGTACAAGGCTCCCGAACACCATAAAAAAGCCATCAGGAAATCTCCTGCGCCTGACGCGCATACAGCCGGTCTTCAGCAAAATTGGCTAGCGTATCCAGAAGGCCCGCCATATCGCTCTGTACCTGCTGGAAACCACGCGATGGCTGCAGCGTCGCAGCGTTCAGATAACGTGAGCGACAGATCTCCAGCTGAAGGGCATGAATCCCTTCCGCTGGATGGCCATAATGGCTGGTGATGTACCCTCCTGAGTAAGGAACATTCCTGCGAACCTCATATCCAAGTTGAAGCAGGTAATGTTCCACAGTCTCAGTGAGATCCGGAGCGCAGGATTTCCCATGCACATCTCCAACAACCATGTCGCACGCCCGCGCCTGGGGCAGGCGAGGCATGGAATGTGCTTCCAACAGGATCACAGTACCGAACTGTTTTCTCAGCCCGTCCAAAAGCTTGGTCAGAGCCTCATGATAGGGAAGCCATCCCAATTGTAATCGCCGCTGAACTTCTTCCAGAGGAAGGCAGTGAGTATAGATCGGGCGGCCTTGGGAGGCACAGCGCGGAATAACACCAAAGCCTGCTCTGACTTTCGCACTTTGTACTAACCCTTCGTTCGAAAGAGCAGGGCGAAACATACCTGGATCCAGTTCCCGGCAATCCCTGTTCACGTCACACCAGACGCGTGGAAACTCTGTTGTAAGCAACGTGCCTCCCATTTCAGGAGCGTACTCAAACAGCCGATCCACAAACCTGTCTTCCGTCTGCTGAAGTTCTCTTAAAGACAGCCGGGTCGCCTCCAGAAAATCAGGACAATATTTTTCTCCGGAATGAGGAGAAGAAACCACGATCGGAACGGCGGTTTTCTGAGGTTTTTTAATGATAACAGCAGGATAGGGGGAAAGGGTCGTCATAACCTCAGTGCATTTTTTTCATTTTTGGGGGTTGTCACCCCGAACTGATACAGCTAAACACCGCCTCACCGGATCGGGGGCGCATAGCTCAGCGGTAGAGCACTACCTTGACATGGTAGGGGTCACAGGTTCAATCCCTGTTGCGCCCACCACCCGATCCGGTCAGAATTTCCCTAAAAAATCGTAGTAAATCAATCGACTTCGCCCTTGCGTATCATCGGTCGTCGCTGTGAGCAGGCTGCCGCTAAGTGTCGTTTTCGACCGAATAGAGTCGCAATGCACCGGTAAAATCCGTGCAAAATCCGTGCAGAAATTGAGGTCAGGCCGAATCGCTTTTCACGTGCACGGGATTCGATGGACGCCATAGGATTTCTCTGCTGCGGCGACTTAGATGGGAAGGCCGCGCCAGCCCATGAATGACGGGGATATACAGATCCTGGCGGAAAAGATTGCGGACCATCTCATGAAGAACAATCTCTGGCCGCACTAAGGGCTAGGACCGCCTTCTCATTCATCGACCGATATGGGGATGTATGGGGCTTAGGGCGGTAGGCTAATCCCGCGTGATCTCATCCCATACGATCTGAGCCACGAGCACCGCGACGATCAACACGAAGGCGATGAAGCTGGCGACGGTCAGATCACGAAGCATGGCGCGTCTCCACAAACGGATGAACCGCCCTCGCCATCACACCCGTACGTGAGCAACCGGACATGCGCGGCCAGAGCATCCCGATCCGAGACAATCCGAACTGTCACGTCATGTCGCTGTTCGATCAAATCGCCCGCGTATCCGACAGTCCGACCCATCTTTGCATCCGGAAGCGCAGATAGCGGCACAAACTGAACCCGCAGCGAAAGCGATTGGCCATGCGTTGGGATGCGTCTGCTCGGAGACCGAACACCGGTGAGGTCAAGGACGTGGAGACCGAGGGCGTCGTGGTTGTCTGCGCACTATCACGACTCGACTTGAGAAGATTGTCAGCGCCAGAAGTCAGTGAAATAAGTTTTCTAATTAATATCGAATAATTTTTTCAAAAAACTTGCTTCTATTTGGATATTATTTTTCAAGAGAATCCCAAAATTTCTTTTGGCTTTTGGATTCGGAAATAACATATGTCGTTGCTGCGATTATGATTACAATCGCTGCGAATCCGATTAGGAATAATTGCATAGGGAAGATCCTTTCGAATGGATGTTAACACATATAAGGCGTTAAGTTTCTACTTAGGCATTGCAGTGATTCTAATGCCCGTAGCTGTTTACGTTATTCAGCTTGTGGGCGAGCGTGTTAAAAATGAAGAAAAAAGGGCTATAATCAACTCTATCCCCGGAGGCCTTCAACCACAGCAGCAAAGAAAAATAAAAATCTTAGATGATAGATCTAAAAGGTTGTCATTTCTTAATGCAGCTTTTCTTGGGATTACACTAATTTCTGGCCTTCTTTTGTTTCATTCGAGCAACGAAGTGCAAGATAAGCTCGAAGAAAAATTAAATAATATAAGTGGTAGGCAAATTTCTTCTGAGAAAAAAGAAGATGATTTTGAAAAATTTACGAACAATAGATTTGATTATATATCAAAAAGAATTAAAGGAAATTCACAGAGAATTCTAACGGAATCTCAAAAGGACGCTTTTAAGACATTGGAGTCACTTTCCAATAAGCAAATTTGCTTGGTACAGGTTGGCGGCGACAATGAAACTTCAGAATTTTTTAAAAATATTGATGATTCCATAAGTTCATTTGATGCTAATATTCATAGAATATCCATGGGCAGATGGACTACATTCGACGTCTCTGGAAATCAGATGAGTACTGATGAACATAACCAGATTCAGGTTTATGATCCTGAGGGAGAATCCGGAAGTTTTTACAAAGCAATTAAAGAAACCGGGTTGCCAACCAATCTAATTGGCTCTCTTCCCTTATCATGTAAGGACGCATCGTACGGACTAGTAATTGGAAAAAATACCTAAACCTAATTATTGATTTAAAGAATTCTATGTTTATACTTGACTAGTAATTATCTGCATCAAAAAGGATATTGTCTCATATTCTATCTCTAAATATCTGGGGCGGTATCTCTTAGTTGACGCAATCACGTCCCAAATAATCTTAGCCACCGGAATCACGACGATCAGCACGAAGGCGATGAGGCCCCCGACAGCAACGTCATGGATCATGGTGAATGCCCACGAACGGGTGGATGACAGTCGAGCAGCCGCCGCCGTCATACCCGGACGTGAGCAGACGGACATGTGCGGCCAGAGCATCCCGATCCGAGACAATCCGATCTATCACGTCCTGTCGCTGTTTGATCAGATCACCCGCGTATCCTATCGCCCGGCCCATCACGGCGTCTGGCAGCGCGGATAGCGGGACGAACTGAACTGGCAAAGACCGCGCCTGGGCGTGGGTACGAGACGCATCGGCCTGCAAACCAAAAACTGGGGTAAGACTTGAGGCTGACGCAGACACGGAGAACGAACCGGACTGCGTGAACGAGCCTGTCAGATTCATCGTGACGGGTCCGGCAATCATCGAAACCACCGGGTCTGCAGTCTTCTGCGCACATTGGAGCGCACGAACGTTGGCATCAAACGCACTCATATGTGCTGCCGACCAGCCCTGGACATCCGAGACACTGACGACACCCGCCTTTGTCAGGTCAGACTGAACACCAGCGATGGCCGCGCTGATCGTGGTCGGTGCGTTCGTGGCTGATCGTGGTCGGTGCGTTCGTGCCAGCCGAGCAGGCAGAGAAGGAGGCGCTTCACGCCGCCCTCACTTCCGCCAGGAGCGAATCGAATTCTTCCCCATTCGGGGAAAAACCTCTGATGCCCAGCCAGTTCTGGCGAGACAGGAGCCCGTAAGCCTCATCCGCGATAGCCTCGAACGTGGACCAAGGCATAAATGTGCGAGCGCCCCAGGTGTTGAAAAACACACCGTCTGGATTGTAGCCAGTTAGTGCGATGGCGTGACCTCCCTTAGGGGACTTGTCGGCTTCGGCCAGCTTGTCCAGATCCCATGTCTCGCCCAAGCCGAGAGACAGAAAGCCGCCCGGAACCTGTACGCCAGCCAGTACGCCGCCGAGGAAGGCGATGCCGCGCTTGATACTCTGCTCGTCCGTGGGTTGAATAATGCCATATCCAGTCAGATAGTCGCGTGTTTGACCAGGCCGAACAAATCCATTCTTACGCCAGTCGTTCAACTGATCGAGCAGGATGGTACCGTCATCGTTCGTGCCGGTGGCTGGATCGAAGCCAGTGACAGCGCCGTAGTTCTCCAGAACCTGATCGGTCGAGAGAAGCACGAGACCCTGCGCGGCCTTTGTCCACGTTGCGACATGGGCGGCCTGAGCTGCGAAGGCGCAACATCCGAAGCGGTCATTACCCCACATCTGATAGGGTACGCCTGCCGACCAGTCGCACGAATAGGGAATGACCGGCAGCGCAGTCGCTAGTGCAGGGGCCAACTTGTACGTGCGCGGATCGTGCTTCGGGGCGCGTTTACCGAGGCGATACGTCATGATTTTACCTTGGGAGCAGGAATTGAAATTGCCGGTTTCTGCTGCCTGGTTCGGTTCTGCAGACAGATGGCGTCTGTACGGCTGATCGCCATGTTCTCGACGCGGCCGGCCAGATACAGATCGTTCAGGAGTTGCTCGCCAGTTACCAGGCGCTTGGACGTGGAGAAGACCCCAGCCGTAGCGAGCGCGTCATAGACCAGCTCAAAGCAGTAAACGTGACCGGGGCGCTGCATCGACTGGATCCGGAACGCCCAACCAGCCATAGCGAGAACATCATAGGACGTACCCAGCATCGACTTGCAGTAAGCAAGCGCCTTTGCTGCTTCATCATCGGACAGCCGAACCGTGAAAGCGTGGCCAGTACGAGGTGGCATTCCGAAGTCAGGATCAGCAGGGCCTACGCCAACGATGTGCGGGACAGTCGCACTGTAGATCATGCCGTCCAGTTCAATCGTGGCGTGGCTGTAATAGGACTCCAGGCGCCAGCAAATCAGGCGCCCGGCCAGATCGGCCGGACGGTAGAGACGAACAAGCGCTGTCACCGAATGGACCTCACAATAAAATAGGTAGCCAACAGAAAGGCCGACGCCGCAAAAGTGGGGATGCCCCACGCCAGAAGGCCATCCCAGCCAGACAGTTCCAGCGGGGGCATCCCGTCGATCACAGGGTCACACGTAGGACGCGGAGGGCCTGCGCTTCTGTCATTGGGGCCTCGGAGATCGACACGATCCCAAGCAGGCCTTCAAACACAGACAGAACCGTCTTGAGAGCAGACAGAGCGGTGTTGGCGTCGGAGAGCGCGCTACTGGAAACGGTTGCACTGGCTCCCGTGACCGCTGCCGACAGATCGGCCGCGACCGTCTGGAGATCAGCCAGCACGGAATTGATGGCGCTTTTCATCGTGCTGTCGTCGTAGCTGACCGTCACACTGGAACCGGTCGCAGACGCAAAGGCCGTGAGGGCAGAAGACAGAGCGACGGAAGCCGTTTCGATGACAGCCATAGCAGGAGCGCCGATGGCAGAGGCGACAGCGGCAATAGACAGCACCGTCGATACGGCGTTGATGCCAGCCTGACCGTAGGCCTTCACCTTGGCGACGTTGACCGTGATGGTCGTAACATTCCCGGATGTGCTGACCGTGCAGGCGCCAAGAGCGCCAATGGCAGATCCGGCCGCAAGCACTTTCAGAAAACCGCGGCGGGAGGCGATCTTATCGCCGAAAAAGCCTTCCTTACGCATTGGCGGAAACCTCCGGCGTCGCCGAGCTGTCATTAGATGCGACAACCGGTGTTTCAATCGCCGTCACGGTGTCGGTGATACCCGCAAAGGCCTTGGCAAGGCCTGCATCAATCGCGGTGAGGTTGAGAGAGGGATCAAGACGCGGAACCAACGTCTGAACCAGCAGGGACATGGCCGTGCCCGCGATAGCCAGATCGGCCTTCACGGCATCGCTTTCGTGCTTGCCCGCAATGGTAGAAACCAGCGTGTTAAGAGCGGTCAGGGAGTTCAGATCAGCCACAATGGCCTCCAATAAAAAAGGCACCTCAATGGGTGCCTGTGAAAGGTTCGGTCTAACGGACGCGCCGTCTCCTTCGGGATGCAGTCACGTATCCGGCTTGTGCTTGGTCAGAACATCAATGCCGTGATCGGTCAGGAGCGCCTTGGCTTTTTCCTTATCCTCGTACGGCACCATGACGCCCGTTCTGCCGCACTGGATGCGATTGGCGGCGTTAAGGAGATTAGCCGCGCCCCAGGTGACTGCGACATAGAAGACTTTCTTCAGCGCATAGCGTGAAGCCCCAGGCTTTGGTGGCTTGAGAAATACCGCAATGCAGTTGCACAGCCCCGAAAGAGCCAGCAACACAAGCACGGCATAAGCGATATCCTTTGCTGGCAGCATTGCTACCAACATGGTCAGCGGGTCCATGTTTTGGTGTCCCTTGGGAGAGTATCCGGCTTAGCCAGCGCCGAGCGCACGCACCAAGCAGGAAATCAGGTCAAGCCGCGATTGCGGCTTTGAAATCGGGGATGTTGCCGAGGGCGTTGGCCGCACCGAGGGGGGAGTTAAAAACTCGTTTGTGATACTGTGCCATTCCAGCGGCATCGGACGCATCCGGAAGCGATGCGCTATCCCGATAGTATTTGATCCGCGCCATTGCGCAGGCATAGCGCAGGTTGTGGATCATGATATCCGCCGTCGGTGCAGATACTCCCGCAATCTGCTGCATCTTGGTCGCCAGCCTGGATTGTGCCGGGAACCGCAGAAAATTGGTCCAGCAGTCATCGTGCGTTGCGGGCTCCATCTGCCACAGGCCAAGAGCCGGGCCGCCGATCTGCCGCAGATACGTCGCATCACTCTCCGCCAGCGCCGTGCCAGTCAGGAGATTGACGGCTGCCTCTCCGCCCAGTCCGAGGTAGTTCAGCGTTGGCCGGACGATCTCGTTTTTGAGCTGCGTGACGTTAAGACCGCTCATCCCAAATGCCCCTTCAGGTACGCGGCCAGCGCCACGAGCACGATCAGCAGATAGGGCCCAAGCGTGTTTGCCGCCCAGACAGTCAGTCGAAGCGCCTGGTCTTTTGCAGACCGGTCATCGTTCGCTGTCTTCAGCATCGTTTTCAGATCGCTCATGCCACTCACGACCGGAACAAGCTGCGCCTTCACGTCCTGCAGGTCTTTTCGCAGCGACTGCACTTCGGTGCGCATTTCCTGCCGGAACTCGTCATGCCGGTCTGAGAGCATTTCGTGTGCTGTCTCAACCTTCAAAACGCGGT
Organism: Gluconobacter frateurii; assembly: GCF_002723955.1. Classification (GTDB taxonomy): domain Bacteria; phylum Pseudomonadota; class Alphaproteobacteria; order Acetobacterales; family Acetobacteraceae; genus Gluconobacter; species Gluconobacter frateurii. The sequence continues at coordinate 370,533 of NZ_BEWN01000004.1, read as the reverse complement.
CTTCAAGCAGGCGAATAGGATCGGCCGAAGCGGATTCCTTAATTTCGGGCATCCGCCCCTCCAATAAAAAACCGCCCCGGAGGGCGGCTGTGTCAGTCAGATTGTTGGTCGGGTCAGTTGGCGAGTGTGCCGTTTTGGCCGTCCGTCCATTTGGATGCGGACGCATGCCAGTATGCGGCGACGCCAGTGATCCCGTTCAGCTTGCAGTCAGAGCACCAGACCTGAGTTCCGTCTGATGCAACCGAAGCGGGCAGGGCGGACAGGGTATATGTTGCCGCTTTGAAGCCACCGCCTGTATTGGGTGCGCCCTGAACAGCGATGAAGTTTCCTGAGTTGTCAGCAGTCCAGTAGGTAGTCCCTGCGGCAGACTGGACCGCATAGGATTTGCCAGACGGGATCGTAGAGCCTTGCTCGAACAGTGCGCTGTTCACAACGTCGAGGGAGGCTAGCTTGGCTGCTCCGCCCGTTCCGAACGCCCCGTCCACGAAATATGTACCGGGTAGGCCGTTTTTATTTTCAACAACCTGATGCGCGATTGGGCCGACAGTTGTTGTCGCGTCAGCCAAATACTGGAAGGCGAGAAGAGAGCCAGTGCCATCCAGAAGCCCGAACGATTTTCCAAGTTCGACCTGAAGGTTCCCGGTCGTATTGATATTCTGGTCAACCACCAGAGAGCCTGCAATGTGGAGTGCCTGAGCACCCTGCGCACCGGAATACGCAGTGGAGGTTCCGCTTTGAGGGTTGAAGGCGATATTCACCTGATAGTTGGCGTCTGAATATTCATACGCGGCGTTCGACCCATTTGGGTCAACCGTATAGAGCGCGGACCCGTTTCCTGTGAGAATATCCCCACCAGAGATAAACTTACCGTGCGAATCAACGTAGGCGCAGGAATTATACCCACACAACCCAATACCGTTGGGATACGCCTTCGGGTTCATGGCAATATGTTCCTGGATTGTCCCGACAGACCCGCGCAGGCCGCCAACAGAAACGCCGTAGTTGACTGTTTCGTTTTGGTAGTCAGTTCCACTTCCGTCCGATGCAAAACGGTCCATCCACCAGAACGGCAGAAGTGTGTTGTCCGTATCAACGTCAGAACACAGCGCGTAAAGCGTGTATGTCCCGCCCGTTCCGGGGAAAGTCAGCGTTTGCGCCGATGGAAGGAGATACTGTTTGGTCGTTATCGTCGTATCAGCGGGGAGGCCGCCTCCTTCGCCGCCAAGCGCAGTCGGTAGGATTGGCCCTGAAGCAAGGATAACACCCGCGCCGATCGTAACGGTCAGAGCCGTTGAACTCAGCGTCGGAGAAAAGCCCCACGCAGCAGCTGTGCGGCCATACAGAGCATCGCCTAGACCCCCCAGGCTAAGAGCTGCCAGCTTTTGAGCAAGGAGCAGGTCTGTGTCCTGCGGGATCTGGCCCGGATAAACGATATGAGTATCCACTAAAGAATATCTCCACCAAAATCAGATTTCAGGACTGTCGGATCAATGTTTCTGATCCAGGCGACAACACCAGCTGCCTTGGTCTGCACGACTGATTTACGGACGATTGGCAGGACGTCAGCCGTGACGGCAGTCTCAAGAAAGAACTGCCCCGGGCGTCCCGAGTATCGCAGCGCTGATGCGCCGTATCCGCCTAGTCCACGAGTGGCCCCCGCAGGCAGGAGTGCGCCGCAGTCCGCAGCGTTCCAGCACTCGACGATCTGGCTCTGAGTAGCTCCAGCGGCGGTCAATGCCGCAGAAAGGGCCGAGCGCGTGTTTTTCTTGGCAATTAATGCGGCTTCGATGCGCGCCAGATAGGAGGCATCTGCCTCACCACTTGTTCGCGGAAACTGGCCGACGCCGAATAAATCGTTGGCAGCCAGATCTAAAACGGAGCCTGTCGACGTGCTCAGGCGGGTAGAGGATCGAACCTGCTGAAGGAGCGTCCACGCCCCGGCAAGAGCGCTGCCAAAACCTGACAGGATGCCGACAAGAACCGGGGCCTGCTCAGTCGAGCCTGTTGCGACTGGGTCAGGAAACCACCCGCGCGGCAGCAATCCCCGCAGCCTACGAACGAAATCGCTTTGATCGCCCGTACTCACGAGGTTGCACTCACTGTGACCGAGATCGTCCCCGGGCGGATTGTGGTTTTCTGTGCAGCAGCGATGTCAGACTGCGCCCCGTTAAGCAGGACGTTCGTCACGCCGTTCACCGTCACGCCAGCGCTCGTGTAGGCCAGATAGGAGAGGCGGGAATATTCATAGCCAGCACCCACGGCGCGGGCCGTGATGTCAGCGGAAATCGCGGTTGAAACAGCCGTCGTGACAGCAGAGACGTCCGTACCCACAGGCACGAGAACCGTCAGCGAGACATTTGCAATCACATCGGTCGGGGCCTGAACCGCGTACTGAACACCAAGGGCTTTCACATCAGAGATTGCGTCGTAAATACTGCTCAGAAGAGCGTCAGACGGCGTGCCGGAGCCATCGTCTGCTACGACGGTGAAATATCCTGGCGTGAACGTGTTATCTGGCGTGTAGCCGTCAATCAGTTCCTGCGTCAGGCCGTTCTGCACACCAGCAACGGCGTTCTGAACGGATGCCCGATTAGCTGTCGCTTTCGCAGCAAGCCAAACCGGAAAGCGAGCGCGCAGTTCCGCGTCCGTTTCCTGATCAGCCCCATTCGTCAGCGCTGCACCATTCGTGACCGTATCAATGCCGGAAACGCTGGTGCCCAACAGGCAGATTGCGCCGACAGACACGTTTCCAGAAGAGCCAGCCGTTACCGCCTGAACCGGAACAGTGATCGAGGACGTCCCAACCGGCCGAACGTAGCCGCCTGAAGCGTCAGACCACGTTGAGACGGAGCTATCCTGCACAACAGCGTAGGACACGCCCGCAACCGTCCGGACCAGAACGCCTGGCACAACAACAGCCGAGGACTGAGACGGCGTAAAACTCGTCAAGGTGACCGAACCGGTCGCAGCCGTCCCCGGAAGCCTCGTCATGCCGTAATCAGCAACGAAACTGTCGGCATCAGACCCGGAAGACGTCGCCAGTCGCGTAACCAGAAGGATCTGGATGGCCTGATACTGGAGCCACAAAGCAACGCCGGAAACGCTCTCCAGAAGTGCCCGCCCAGGCGTTCCGACAGACAGATCCAGCAGCGAGGCGCACGATGCCTGTGCAGCAGCCACAGCCGTACTGACGGTCGTTGAAAACGATCGGAGATTTAGGGACATGCATGCGCCAGAAACAGAAAAGGCGCCCCGAAGAGCGCCTTGTTGCCGCAAAAAGGGCAATGATAGATTAGAACTACGCCGTCTGTGTCACAAGTACAAGCGAAATCAGGCCGAGAAGGAGAGCCCCTGGACAGTCTTTGTCTGCTTGTCCACGTACTGGATAACGCACAGATACTGCCCAGACCCTTGATCCGTGATCGTGACCGTCGGGGCCTGAGACTGATCGACCGCGCTCTCCTGCTGCAACTGGGCAAGAATGACTGCCTGAATATCGCTTTCCTCCATTGGAGAGCCGATGCGAGCGGGGAGCCCGACACCATAGTCGAGGTGCCAGGGGTAATCGCCCGCATTCGTGCACAGTCGCCTTAGTATCGCCTGCCGCGCCTCTTCGGCAGTGCCGACGACTGCGAGGCCGCCCGCGCTATTCAGCACCAAGTCTCCGCCAATAATGTGAGAAATAGCACTCATCCTACGGGGCCTCCTGTGTTGCCACCATCATTGCCATTGGTGTGGACGTGGCCGTTGAGGGAGTGCTCGCCAGTCTTCACATCCGCATCGCCAGTCACAGTCTTATCTGTCGTGATATTGCCACCAGTGACCGCAAAACCAGACGAGGTGAGGGATGCTGTGCAGTCACCCGCCTTCCAGGTCAGGCCATCGGCGGTCACGGTTTCGGCAGTCTCGCCAACGCCCGAATAAATGGCATCCTTTGTGATATGCCACCACGACGCCTGACTATCTGCAGCGCCATCTGTCTGGATCCCCAGGGCAGGCGGCTGGCCACATCCGGTCCGGATTAACAGTTCACCCGGCTGCGCGGGCTTGCCCGTCGCGGGAGATACAGGCGGCATGACAACGGCGTCGAACTGAGCAGCGACAACGGCCAGATGTTCAGCATCACCTTCCATCGCCAAGAGCGTGACGTGCTCGTTCACGTCCGGAACGCGACAAATCCGGATAGACCCAGCTGCAATAGTCGATACTGGCAGCCAGCCGCTCTCAGTATTATCTGGCTGAACCAGCACCTTAACCGCGTGGTTAACCGGATCGACGGCAGTGACAATGCCATGACAGGGCTTGCCGACCCGCGCCACGGCAGCCTCAGCCTCGCGGCGAGCTTCATTCAGTGCTGTCACTGTTTCCTCCGTTCGAGGCTTCACGGTTCCGCAGTGTCACGTCCTGCAGGAACGATCCATCAGCACCGTAAGTGCTGGACACGGCATCAACCGCGTACGCGTCGTCACCCGTCAGATCCCAGGTGCTACCCGTGCCTGAGAACCGCATGAAATGGCGCGGTTCGAGCGTAATCCGGCCGGGGATATTGAGAGAGACAGTCCGGTCATGCGCGATGATCTGCCGATAGATCGCCTCAGCCTTGCGCTCAATCTGTTCCTGACGAAGCCCCGGAAACCGATAGCTGTAGAGCGTGCCAGCGTTCTCAGCGAGCGTTCGAGAATGACCGTCTGCCGAGAAGTACGTTTCAGCCCGCGTCCGCTGCCGGCTGTCCCACGACATGACATGTACGACCACATTCTTGCTCGTGAGGAAGTCCCGTTCCAGCGTCAGGCTTAGCGCGCCGGCTTGAATGGCTGACGTCGGCCCTGGATCGCTGTAGTGAAACGCATGAATATGCGCCCCGCTGTCAGACGGCGACCCGACCGGCTTGCACACAATCGTCTCGCCCTCGGCGTACAGATCACACCCAAACTCGTCTGCAATATACCGCGCCAGATCAAAGGCTGTCTGGAATTTGTGATGGGTAGCAGCCGACGACCGCTTGTGCTCCAACTGCCAGAACTGCCCGGTCATGCCAGAGGACAACGTCACATCGGACAACAACCCTGCGGCAGACGCCACAGCCTTGATGACTTCCGGCCCCGTCTTGTTCATCCACGCTTCACGCACCCGAAGATCGAGCAGTTTCGCCAGCATATCCCGACACTCGACCTCAACGCGCGTCTGGGTAGGAGACCACCGCACCCGATCAGCGAGACCGGAAAACACCGTCTTCCACGTCGCATTCGTGACAGTCTCATCCCGCAACTGAAGCGTGACCTTTACGTCAGGCGGCAATGCCCCATCAGCCGTGACAGGATCGAACCACTTCTTCCCGGCAGCATTCAGCTTCGCCCGATCCACCGCAAGCGTCAGGTCAGCCGTATCGGCCCGCGAATACCGCGTCCGGCTCCAGCTAGCCTGCTCAACGCGCGTCTCCGGATGCTCAACGCCATTCACCAGCAACTTCGCCCGGATCGACCGGACAGGACCGCTGGAACGATGCCCAACAGCTGTGATCGTACTCTCGCTCAAGACGCAGCCTCCGGCAGGCCTGTCGTCAGGGACGGATCAACGCCCGGAATGACAAGCGGAACCGGCCCTGTTAGCCAAGACAGATCAGGATCACTCAACCCGTTCGCCTGAGCAATGCGCCACCACTGTGTGCTGTCAGCAAGTTCGCGGCCCGCAACGTGATACAACGAGACGTCGCCAGCCGTGACTGTGATTGTCTTGCTCATTGTCCTGAAATCGCCTGTGCATTTTTGAGCGCCACACTGGCCGACTGGCTGGCTTCGAGCGCGCCGACTTGGATCCGAGAATTTGCAGCGATGGCAAGCAGGGAAGCCGCATTGCTTGTGCCAAGGTTCTCGATATTGGCATCAGCCTGCTCAACAGTGGAACTCAACTGGCCAACCGTTGATTGCAAGCCTGTAATCGTGCCGGAAAGCGCGGTCGGCAGGTTCGCCAGATTTTCACCCGTCGTCGCCATGCCCGATACGCTTGTCAGAGCATCCTGAGCCTTCGCCAGCGGACCACCAACGCCGATCATGTTCGCAATCGGCGTGATCTGCCCGATGACGTTCTGAGCTGTGCTCGTGATGCTGGATGCCACCGATGACACATCTGCAATCGTACTTGTGACAGTGCTGAGCGCGCCCGTGACGCCGGAGCCGACGAGAGAGGAAAGGGCAGAGGTTCCAGATGCCGTGGTCGAAGCGTTGGACGGAATGACCTCAAGCTCCAACTCGTACTGAATGACAGCGCCCTTTTGGGCGTAGGTGTACGCGTAGGACCGGATCAGGACCTGCCAGTTTCCACCAGCAGCGGAGAACGTGACGGCCTTGGCAGCAAGACGCATCGTATCAACAGACCGCGCACGGGGCAGCGCGTTGGTACCCTGAAAGCGCCCGGTCAGCGAAAGCCGGTAGGGGTCGTTTCCGCCGTTGTCGATAATCTTGTCGCCACCCGGAAGCCTGTGGATGACAAGAACCTGTTCGCCACCCGACCTTAAGGCGTCTGGAACCTCCGGGCCGCTGAGCGTCATGCTCCCCAGCTTGACGGTAGTGTTCGTGCCTGCGCCGGAAACGTAATTGAGTGCCGTTTCTATGTTGAGAAGTGTGCCGCTCATGCCGCCTCCGATAAGGGCAGAATCGTATTATTGAACAGTGTCCTGTACAAGAGAAAAATTAATAAGAAACAGTCAGAAAATCGGAAGCTAGATGAACAAGATCACTCTTAACAGAATAAATTTCTTTGATTATGTTTATGTAATTTATAAATATAGAAAACCAACAGAAGAAGAGCTCAAGTTTGCTGCGCGTAACAATATTCTGAATATTTATCTATCACGAGGAGTAGAATGCGGAATTAAAAAAGTAATACCAAGCGCCTTTGGTGCTGCAAAACATATGGCTGAAGTTCACATTGATAATGAACTTGGAAACAGACTTTCCAATTTCCTTGAGACTGAGGATGAATTCAAACAATGGGAAAAAAATATCCCAGAAATTACACCAAAGGAATTGGATCAATATCAAAATAGCTATGTAAATTCTGACTTATCCGCAGTTAACAGAGAAATATTAGAAAACAAAACAATTTTAACCTACGGGCAGGAGCTTTTCCATGGAGGTCGCTGGGACGGGCTGGTGGGAGAGATCAAAATTACAACCCGGCCATTATCTACAACTTTTTGTCCCCAAGTCGCCCTCAGAGAGGCAGATCACCTTGATAAGGCTTACAACGAAGAACGCATTGATATTTGCGTTCTAAAGATCATGCACGATGACATACACGCGTATGCGTTTGGGAATGAAGGAAACCACGGAAACGAGAAAGAAGTTTTATTAGAAAATAACTTGATCATAAAGAAAATTTCTGAAGAAAAATTTTGCGACGACTATAAATGCTATGTTCACCCTAATAAAGAAAAAATTATTCCAGTGTATGTTGTTGTATTGGAAGTTAGAAAGTAGCTATATTATTTATCAATAATACTGCCCATTTGTAGACGTGCCATCCCGGCGCATGTAGTCCCAGATTTTCCCCGGCCCCGCATCGTTGATGACCGGGTCTTCAGCCATGCGCTGCAATTCCGGATCGGCCCTCAGATCGAGCGGGAGCTGGCGCGGGTTGGTTATGCCCAAGGGGTCGTCGGACTGCCAGTAAGCGCATTGAGAAGCTGCGCTTGTGAAGGTCGTAGGGGTCCAGTTGGCACCGCCGTAGCGCATGGCATGCCGAACGCAGGCGATATCAGACACGGGATTGCCCATAATCCGCGCCTTTTTCGTATGCGCGTTGAACAGCGCCCATTCGCGTTGGCACTGGATCTGGTGCGGATCACAGTCCAGACGTGAGTGTCCGTGTATTCCAGCGCAACCAGACAGGGCAAGAAGCGACAGAGCGGCGAGGGGAGTGAAGCGCACGAATTGAATATGCTCCTCCACTCATCCTGTGACTACCACTATTGCCATTGATATAGGGCGAACGATCACTTCTCTGCAAAAACCAGTGTTTTTGCATTATTGTGCAGCGCTTTAACAGCAGTATGCCTCTCGCGGTCGTTCAGTAGAGAAAACCCGACTGGCCCCACGATTGTCGTGAGTGTGTCAGGCGTGTGAGCCAAGATCTTTGACAATGCAACAGGGGAGAGATAGCGCCTTTCTGCGAGATCCCGGATCTCCTGTGCAGCCTGCGTGAATTCGGCGGTGGCGCTACTTGCTGGAATCTCAGCGGGCTCAACCGCGAATATTTCCCAAGCGCTTGCCCTAACGCGATTATCCGCAATCTCGCCCACTTGGGTTTTTTCGTCACAGGACTCCGCACAAAAACATGTCGTCTTGTCCCACGGACGGACCGAAAATGAGTTCTTGTTGCGTTTGCTTGTGAGTCGAACGGGGATCGCCGGTCGGAAAACGTCATCCTCTCCAACGCTGATTTTGATCGTGCGGTCCGGGGAGATCAAAACCCCAGCAACGTCAGTACCCAACGATGCCGAAATTAACACCAGATCGGAGAATTGATTGCCGTCGATGTGCCGCGATGCGGCATGGCATATTTCGCCAGTACGCACGTCAACGCAGAGATACGTGTCCCAGTGGGTTTTGATACGACTAACAGAAAACCCTTTCAACGAGTGCTCTGCAAGCCCAGGGGCAGACGTCCACCCCATTCGATAATGAACGTCACGTGCATGGTCAGAAAGGTTTTTACTGACGTCTACGCGGCAATTGGGCCTGTCCGATTCCAAGAATTCATATTGGATACGAAAGTCTTTTTTCGACAAATCCCGGAATGCGCCAGCGCACAGATCCTCTTTTAAGGTTGAGTAAACCTCAAGGAATTTCTCTTTATTCCGATCATACAGAGATTCGTAAACGAGCCCCTCGTCAAGCGCAACAAAGTCGCTGACACCCATGGATGCATTGTGCTCGTTCGTCAGAACCCGCTTCACAAAGTGGGACAAGCTTCTGAGCTTGAAATGAAGAATGCGCCCTTCGCGCCATGTGCATTCGTTGTCCACCACGCCGCCGCTATTGTGCCAAACGATTTTCTCACCGTCTGGCAATGTGTAGCGATCGTCTGAAACCGCAAAACGGTGAACATCTATGAAGCGGTTCTCTACAGCCTTGGGTCTGACAAAGCTTTTGATATGCCGGCTATCGATGCAGTCGGCAGGGGAGTGGTAAAAATATGAGAAAGGTGACGGGCGCGGCGGCGGCCGGAGATGGCCGGAACTACCGTAGTTACACCAGTTGAACCCAACGGCGTCAGCGTCAGTGCGCTGGCCCAGCAACTCAGCAAGCGTATCGCAATTTTCGAGATAGACGTACTCGTCCGCGTCGAGAAAGCCGATCCAGTCATAGTTATCGGCCTCAGATCTCAGAACCTGCTCGTAGCAGGCCTGCTGCCTGACCACAAAGAAATCGTCTGACTCTGCGAGGCTGGAAACCTGCACATCGTAATGTTTTGCTGCGGCTTGAAGGACTTCGAGGGTTCCGTCGGTAGAGGAATCATCGAATGCAAAGACGGTCGTACAACCCAAGGAGAAGTGCCAGGCGAGCCAACTTAATATTTCTGAAACTTCATTTTTGACAATCAAGACAATCGCAATACGCACGTTCACTCCAATGTCACCTGTCTGGCGATTGTGTGAATGCTAATCTTAGGAACTTCATATGCCGTTTCCCTAGTAACTCTTTGGGAAAGAATAAACTTTATTAACTTCAAAAAACGACAATATGAAGTTCAAAATCAAAGCCGCAGGCCAATCGCCCTTGCCTAGTAAAATCTTCTATCTCCAGATTAAGTCGTAATAAGTTTACCAAGCAAACATTTTTAACAAAGCGCGCCATTAATAAAACGTTAAAGTCAGACCTCTAGGCCACTCTCTCAGCCTCGCTTCCGTGCGCGTGGATCAGCGATTTGATTGCCGTCACTCTTCGGCGCCAATTAAGAGGACTAATAGGCAACTGGGGTTAGCGGCCGCCACTAACCCCCGGCAGGGATGCTCCAGCCCAAGAATCATACATCCCGTTGCTGGCGCGGCTTTCTTTCCGCGCATTTGAGGTCATCTTGGCCTCAATGTGAGGAACCAGGACGGAGGCCACCTGCTGGCCGCCGATCTGTAGGTTCACTTGGATGGGTTGGCCTGACGTTGCTTTTTCAGGCGTATGGAAGAGCTGAAATGGATCAAGCTTATCCTTCCACGTCAGGTGATAGTTAGGGTTGTCGTACCCGTATTTATGGTCAAGGTTCAGAGCCCCATGAGACAGGCTATAAGACGCCCCCGCAGTTGCGCCCGCTGCTGCGCCCCATGGCCCTCCGACGCGCGCTCCTCCTGCGGCACCAAGCAAGACAGGCCACAGCCAACTTGGAACAATAGCTACCGCCTTACTCATAAGTGTTGCGGCCCCAACCATACCCTTTGCAAAGTCCCCAGCTTGGGTGGCAAGGCGGCTCATGTCATTAGGGTGGGCCGCCATGTATGCCGACGTGTTGTTGAGGGCATCGGTCAGACTGTTCAGAACTTTGATTCCCGGTCCCTGCGCGAACTGACCCAGCGAGAATTCAAAGCGCTCCCATGATATTTCCGTCCGCTGCTGCGCGGCTTTGGAGCCATTTTCTAGAGCAAGGATAGATGCTGTAGCGCTTGTTCTACGAGCTGCGGCTGCCTGCCGAGCAACATTCCCGCTTGCCCCGTAAGTCTCATTGGCTAAATCTCCAACGTTCATGCGTTGTATATGGCCGACAAGCTCCGGATGCTTGGGCATTAATGGATCTAGATGGTCCGTAATCCACCCGATGGGGTCAGTGGACACGCGCTGCCAGTCACGAAACCTTCCGTCCTTACCAATCAAGCCTAGACTTTTGAAATAGCTAAGTTCTTTAGGCTCCATTCGCGGATGATCTCCACCGAACAGGTTCTCAAATGAACGGACCTGCATGCCGGCCTTGCGAGGATTTATGTCGATGAAGTGCGCAAGGTTGAACATGCCAGTATCGCTCATCGTCTGAGCAGCTGTGCCGGCAGAACTGGCAAACTGAAAGAAATTCTTTCCCTGCATGAACTGCCGATTGGCAAAGATCATGCCCATAGCGGCATCCGTGGACGCATTGGCGCGCCCTGCATCGAACTGTCCTGTAGCAGGATTATAAAACCGATTTGAGATATCCTGCGCCCGCACAAAGTTCGCGCTTTCTCTAAGCGCAGCGGGGCCATCCTTTCCAAGAAGCTGGAAAGAGCGGTCAACGCGGCTCAGAATATCAGCGATTACAGGGACTTCCCCCATCCGTCCGCCCGACAAATCATAAGCTTCCGACACAAGCGTGGCTGAATCCGGGGCGTTGATATACGGGTTTGTCCGCCGAATGCGGTCAGCCTGTGTCCGCAACGCGGCAATATTCACCTTGGGGTCGCCAGACATGGACAAAAACGTCTGGTCGTACGTTCCCGCCTGTTCAAATCCCGAACTCAGGACGTGCCAGCCGAGATACCCAGCGAACATCTCCGGCAACGTGAGAACATGATGCTCACGGGGAACGCGCAGGTTCCCAACCGCACGCACGCCTGTCATTGATCCGGTCCGCGCAGCCTTCACGGCGGTGCGGGCACCTCTACGCATCTTGGACCAGCGGGACTCCCGCGGCTCGCTGCCTTCAAAAAAGGGCTCGTCCTCGATACCTTCCTCGGTTACGCCGACGCCCGGAATGATGGCCAGGCCACGCTGTGGTCGTGAAGGCGGCGGAGGACCGTAAGGTGATCCTACCGGGATGCCCGCTCCTCCCAAAACGCCGTTGCCGGGCATTCCCGCCGTAGACGTGCGCATATTGGCCGATGGATCATACGCAAGGCGCAGATCAGGCGCGGGAAGCAGCAGTTGGCCACGAGCGTTTGTCTGCTGAGCCGCAGCAGTTGCCGCCGCTGCCATTTCAGCGGGAGAAGGCCGACTGGAAGTGCGGGCAGAAGATGCTCGATCGCTGGCCGCCGAAGAGCCGCCGCCAGAGGAAGCTGGGCGAAACCGTCCAGACGCAGACGCAATATCCCGCGCTGCCTTCGCGGCCCGCTCGAGATCGGACGCCAACCCACCAGCAAGCCGCCGAGCGCCACCAAGGGACGAAACCATGGAGACAAACCCCATGTTGACGTCCTTCTGGCGCTCCAGAATCCGGTCCATTCCACGCAGCATCTCCCCAATCGGCCCGGAAACTTTCGTTGCATCCGCGACAAAGGACACGCCGATCTGATAGGCTTCAATGCTCATGATGATTCCTGAAAGAAAATGTGGTTAGGCGCCGTTATCGAACTGGCGGTGCGAAAGAGGGCACTGGACTGATCGTGCTGCTGGCGATTATCGCCGCTATCTGTGTTGCAATCGCGCTTCTGGGCATTGCCATAGGCCTCGCAGTTACAAGCATTGCCCTACAAGCGCTGTGGTGGTCATGCCGGGTCACATGGGCGGAGTTCACCGTTCAGAAGTGGCCGGAATTCCCAGAACTCTTGGTCTTTAAGGCAATCGCAGCATGGGAAGATGGCAGTCAGCAGCCAACTTACGCCCCGGTGAGCGCGGGCTTAGTCAAAGCAGCGACACGCTCAGGTTTAGCATTCGAAGTTGAGTGCGCCGCTGTGTTCCGCTCTCGCGGATGGCACGTTACGACGACACCTACATCAGGGGATCACGGCGCTGATCTAATCTTGCGTAATGGAAGCCGGATCATTGCCGTCCAGTGCAAGAACTACAAAGGCAGAGCAGGGAATAGAGCCGTTCAAGAGATTTACGCAGCTCGGTCCTATTACAATGCGCATGATGCCGTTGTGATTTGTCCGGGCGGCTTCACAAGACACGCGGAACAGATGGCGTCTCGTATCGGTGTACGGCTGCGGACTGCTCCATAAAAAAAGCCGCCCGGTGAGGGGCGGCTAGAAAACACAACCCGGCTTTGGGCGTGCCCGAATTTCATTTATGCTGACTAAGGCGCTTGATTGGCTCGCCATTGACCCGACTCTTCCGGGTGGCTCAGTAATCATTCGTAACAGAATGATCCCCCGGAGTTCACGTGAGTATCGATCTTAGCCAGCACGAGGCTGACCTGCTATTTCATATGGCTAAGGTTCGCGAAGATGAGCACGAGTGGGAACTGTCAGCCGGCCAGACTCGCATAGAAATTCCGCTACTGTCAGATGATAAATCAGAAAAATTTATCCTTGATATCAGGCGGCATAGGCTCAACCTTCTCAAAGGCACCCTGCAAAATCGGGCTCGCGGCTGCATCATCCTGGCCAGACTTGATTATGGCGGCGCGCCCCATCGAAATCCAGACGATCAAGAGATTCCATCTCCGCACCTTCACGTCTATAAAGAAGGATATGGAGACAAGTGGGCACATCCCATCGATCCTCATATGTTTTCAGACACTGAGGATCATTGGAAAACCCTTAATGAGTTTCTGGAGTACTGCAACGTAACCGAACCACCCCGTTTTAAGAGAGGGCTGTTTACATGACTGAAATTAGCCAACTCGTTGATGGGTACTGGGAGTGGCTGCGTGACAAAACTGCTCTGAAAACAGTAGGGCAGTGGACTGAGATAACGACACCATATCTCGATCACCATAACGACTACATACAGATATATGCGCGCGCAGAGCCTGACGGTTACATTTTAACGGATGCGGGGGATACCCTGGCCGATCTGGAGATGTCCGGATGCCCTGTGAGTCGAGGTGAAAAAAGACAGGAGATCTTCCGCACCATCCTGAACGGTTTTGGTGTCAAGGAAAACAATGGCGAGTTGCGTATATCCGCTAACCGTCAGAACTTTTCTCTTCGCAAGCATAACCTTGTGCAGGCTATTCTGTCGGTAAAAGACATGTTTATGCTGGCCTCTCCAACAGTTGAATCTGTGTTTTTGGAGGACGTTGCGTCTTGGCTTGACGCTGCGGATGTGCGCTATACGCCAAACGTAAAATTGACTGGAAAGACTGGCTTTGATCACAGGTTTGACTTTGTCATACCAAAGTCAAGGAATGCTTCGGAGCGTATTGTACAAGCTATCAACGTTCCTGGAAAAAATTCGTCTACTAGTTTGATTATGAGTTGGATGGACACAGCGGAAACGCGCCGCGTTTCCGGTCACTCTGATACAAAGCTGTATGCAATCCTGAATGATAGATCTCATAAGATTCCCAACACTGTACCCGAGGCGCTGGATAGCTACGGAATAGGCACAATTCGTTGGAGCCAGAGAGCGCAATTTATGGCAGATCTAGCCGCATGATCTTCCTCTATTTCGTCACGGCTGCGGCTTGGTAGAACCGCCCCGAAGGGCGGCAAGCCTCAATGATCGGCATCAGCCCCAGAAAGCAGACCACCTGATCCGTCCACCAGCGGCGGCGTAACCTTTCCGCGCACGAGCCAATAAACGATCCCCAAAGCCAGCACTGCGCCCGAAAGCGCGGCCATCTCCTGCACGTTGACGCCGTTCAGGTCGAGTACGATGAACTTCCGGACTGTCGCCATCATGCCAATAAGCAGGACCGACCGCATCCGGGCCATGCTGTGTGCCTGACCGCCTGGCATCACCAGAATTGAGTGCTTGAACTCCAGTGCAATCAGCACTGTGAAGAACATGCCGAAAAGAGCTTGAAGCAAGACCGGGTTCGTTGGTTCCAGTCCTGTGCTCAGCACCATGCGGACGACTGCCGCGACAACATGCAGCAATCCGACGCAGGCCACGGCGGTAATGCACAGGGTTAGTATGAGCATGGCCGCTTCTTCGAATAGGTCGAAAGCGCGCGCCAGTTTCAGAAAACCGGGAATATTCTTAATCATAGCTGGCAACACATCTCCGTGAATGAGGGAAGATCGTACTGTCAGATTGTGGTTTCGGGAAGGTGAGAGCGGAGACGCATAAAGCCGCCCTTTGTGTCGGCTTTACAGTCAGAAAGCACAGGTCATCATCATTTTTTTCGCTCTCAGCACGGCAATTTCAGACGTGCTATATCGCTTATGTTACTAACTATGGAGCACGGTCGTGCAAGACACCCTTTCCCCCTCTCAAGTATCCCTCGCTGTCATATTTGCCTGGTCCGCACTAGTCTGCGTAATCACCGGGCTGCACATGTGGCTATCCCTATTCAACCTTTGTGGTGGGCTGACCTTTATGGCGGTTGGCGCGTTCTTTGGCACAATAATGCTAGCATTGTGTGTTGCTGAACATTGAAAAGCCGCCCCGAAGGGCGGCTCCATAGTCATGCAGCGACTAGGCTGCGTTTAGGCGCTCGGGCGGTGCGACCCTTCAAAGTCTCACCCCCGAGAAAAGCCCCTTCGTGCTGAACCTTCACGGTAGCCACCACGAACCCAAGGCAGAACTTCGCAAAGTCCTCCAGCGAGTATTCCAGAGGCTCAACCCCCGGCTTCCGCTCTCGTGTTTTCGGGTCAATGTCCCGATCAGGCCAGAGTAGCGCCAGCTTCCCACCGCAGTTCTGGACCTGATACACATTCTGGAACGGACCATTCGCCACGACGTACAGTCCTTCCTGAACGAAGCCGCGAACCTCCTGCCAGATCACATAGTCCCCGCGCCGAAGCTCGGGGTAAAGACCATTGTGATCAATCCGCATGAACCGGTTCTTCGACCCTGCGGCTCCCGCCAGCGCCAGCGCGCTCATGACACTCCCTCCGGCTTCTTGGCGAAAGGGCGAGGGGCGTTCACCTCCTGCTCAATGAGAGGAACGATTGAGGCTTTCCACTTCAACTGCCGGACTGGCGTTCCGTCGCTGTGCTTCTTGTTCGTATCTTCCATTACAGCATACGGTTCACCCTTGGAGGTGGGTACCCACGCATCAGCTTTCCCGATGCTCTTCTTCGTCTGAAAGCCCAGATAAGACAGGACACCGTTGATACGTTGCGGCCCATGATTGCCCAGACGCTTGCCGATAGCAGTAGGCGTCAGAGGATGGTCGGTCTCATGAGCCAGCAGATGGGTTGCGCCTGAGTTCTTGAGCAGGTCAATTCCAGTTGTTTCCTTGACCTGCCGGTTTGCGGACAGAAGTGCATTGTTCTTGTCCATCCCGCTCAGCTTGTTGACGTACTGGAGCGAGCGAAACAGCCCGACTGCCTCACGCATCTGCTTGGGCGTGACCTTCCCCGATAGGGTCGGCACCGTCACCAGATCCTCATGTCCCTGCATTACGAGAACCGCATCATTTACGCGCTTGCGAATGAAAGCCGCAGCCTCGTCCTCGGCTATGCGAAGTATGGATATGGCCTTGCTCTGGCGGTCATTGAGTGAGGGTTGTTGGGTGGCTGGCGCCTCGCCTTTCATCATAGCAAGGAGGGCGCGAAGGCACTGAACGTGGAAGGCGGGGCTGATCCACTGGGCATAGGCCAGGATCAGTTCTTCGGAGCCGTAGGTGCCTTGATTAGAGCCGCCTTTCACCGAAGAAACGGGCGATGCGGGATTTTCCGCATCGGTCAGTTCCGCAACAAGAGCCTGCGCCTGGTCATTGCGGAGCCATTCGCCCGGTCGTTTTCCCGGCTCACCGCCCGATGCCTTATGGCAATCGTTAAGGCAGTACCGGCCTTGCGCATCTTGACGGATTGCAGTGGAAAGAATGATCAGAGATGTGTTATTCGTCACTTTCGTGTTCCTTCACTGGTTCACTCGGAGACGGAAGAGGGCAGGCCGCCAAGCAATGCCTCTTCCGTCTTTTCTTTTTCCATTTCCTGCCGAAGCAAGAAGATCACATGCGCGCCGCGGCTGCGCTGCGCCTTGGGTGCCGTCTTATCGAGCCAATCTCTGACGTCAGGCGGCATGGGTATTTTGAAGTGGGTTTGTTGTGTCATGCTCTCCTCGTTGCTTACGAGCAAAACATGACCATTTATTACCCATGGTCGTCAAGGTAATTTTTGACCATAATTGGAGCATGACCGAATCCGCTCCTGATACATGGTTCAAACTTCGCCTCAGCGGCCCACTAAGGGCGCGTCTTGAGGGAGAGGCGTCCAAACGTGGCATCACGCTGACTGCCGAGATATTGCGCCGAATTGAAGAAACATTTTCTGATACGTCCGCTCGTTTTGATGCGCTTGAACGAGAAGTTTTCGATGGTCAGAAAGGTAACGAGAACCTATCTAATCTGTTCAAGGCGATGTATTCCGAGTTGCGTCATCAGCGTTCTCAAGTACAAAATCTTGAGCAAGAACTTCTTATCTTGCAAGCCCAGTACGCACAAAATGATCCTTCAATGGAAATGTAGGCGCAAGCATCCGCCATTGACCCGAATCTGCTCTATCGAGAAGGGTATTCCCCAAAGCTAGATCCAAAAATATTTGGAGGGAGAGGAGGAGTAGCGCCATTTGTACTGGAGTATGAATTACGAAGCATGGCCTGTTCTACATAGGCACCCATATACAAAATTGAAGAGGAGATTTTTAATAATATATGCATTCTAGTAACATAGAAATAGATAATCTTCACTCATAATACAGGTGTTCTAATGCTAAAAAAAATCTTCAAATACACCTCGTGCGTATTTTTTTCTCTATTTTGTCTCGGTGTGATCGGACAATTTGTTTCTCCAACAAGAAACTTTAGTAATTATAGCTCGGCACAGCCGCGCTCAGACATTGAAAGCGAAAAATTTCCCATTTCGGGGCAAGCCAACCTAACTTCTGCACAAAACAATGCAGTAAGATCCGCAACAAATTACTTGGAGATGACGGGCTTTTCACGCGCTGGACTTATCCATCAGTTATCATCTGACGCAGGAGAGGGTTACTCAGTAGCCGATGCTACCGTTGCGGTGGACAGCCTGACTGTAGACTGGAATGAAAATGCAGTTCGGTCGGCCAAACAGTACCTTGAAATGTCAGGATTCTCCTGTAAGGGCCTAATCCACCAATTATCCTCATCAGCTGGGGAAAAATATACATTAGCCCAGGCAACTTACGGTGCCCATAAGGCTGGAGCTTGCGGACCAACGTGAATGGCCGGCCCCGCAACGCCGGTGCCGATATCACGGGGCGGTCTAACCCGCGTTACCCACCCAAAAGCCATCCGTCACCTGATCCAACTTGACCCCGAAGCCCTAAACGAAGCCCACAAGGAGTAAGAACGATGCGCCATTGGTTGCTTTTTATAGGAATAATAACAGCACTTTCGGTGAGCGATGCCGCAGCGGCGCAGACAGTAACTACTCCAAGTGAGCCAGGGCTTCCCAAGCGCCCCGGAACCTGCGTCTTTACTCACATCAAGTCCGTCGAAGAGCGCCTATCAGATGGCAATAACCAATGGGTTGCAGGATCCGGCTCCGCTGTTGCTCTGACCAACGGCGGTTATCAGGTCTCCTACGATCAGCTTCCTGAAGTAGACAGCGCTCATTCCGGCGATCGAGTAATGATGTGTCTGGTGGCGCTTCCGACCGACTGCCCGACAGGCGATGACCGAGGAAAGGTCTACACGACAACCGACCTTCGCACGATGAAATCATGGACGCTTCCTGATTCGGAGCACGAGTGCGGAGGGGCTTGAAGTGGAGAAGAAAGACTAAACCATTTCCCTCCATCCCAAACTCCGGCATGTTACGGAGTGTGAATGGAGGGGCGGATGAACAAAACTAACGTTGTTATGCTGGCGTGCGTCGGGGTGGCCGCAGTTGCCCTTGTCATTGCCGCTCGACCGGACCCCTCTGCCTCACCCTTGACTGCGCCCGCTGCGTCAAAGCCTGACACCGCCAATGCAATGGCGGCCACGTCGCCCGAAGCGCCAGAAGTACCCGCATCGGCGCCGGATGGATCGTGCCTATCAGCAATAGATCAGAGCACTCATGACTTAGTGTTCGCATGCAACACGCAAACATTCATTGATAGATACGACTATTCCCTAAACCAAAGTCTAAGCAAGAAAAATCAAAATCACGCAAAATTATATCAGTGCAAAAATTTCGCCGATCATACTGACTGTAAATACAGGCCGGAGGCATTTTATACCATGAACGTTGAGTTTAGGAAGCTTGGACTTCTTCATGGTCACGTTAACGATGCCTCAATGGTTGAGTTTGATCGTTCTACAGCAGGGAACGTCACAAGCGTTACTCTCAGAGGAAGTCGTGCTGACCCTATTAACCTACTTACTTTTGCTGGAAATGTTGAGGACTTTGCAGGCATTTGGGACCGAAGTGAAGCCTCTAAAGACAATCAGAAAATGTTCACTAACGATTTGGGGCTTATGCGCGGGGACGATGCGCCGGACATAGGAGAAACGTTAACTGTGAATAGGCCGTACGCCAAAATCAGTTGCACGTCCTGGCCATCCGAGACGACCATGGGCATAAAGTGCGTCTTTGAACCAAGACTATAACGGCTTTTCATTCCGCTTCATCTGCCACTGCATTCGGAAGCGGGCGCCCCTTGAGCACCCGCACCACAACCTTACCCACCCCTTGAGCCACGCGATCCTCATTCTGATGCGCAGCGACGGCCAATTCGGGGCGAGGGGGCTGATAGTTGGCTTGCTCCAATCGGCCCATTTCGAACACGACGGCCTTAATATCGTCCGAGCCAATTGACGCATGGACGCGCAAGGAAGGCTCAGACACGCGCGTGCCGTAGCTGTCCCGCATGTCGCCAGTCCGCAGACCGGGATCGTCAGGGGTAAATCCCTTCCGAATACGGTCATCAATCGTGCTGTCGGCGAGCGGGGTAGTCGGCAGCCCACTCTCAGGCCCGTCCAGATAGTGCCCAATCTGTGCCTGCGTCTCGACCTTGATACGATCTGCGCCATCCTGCACGCCGCGATGGACGGCAGCGGGGAGGGCGGGCAGCACACGCTCACGCATGAACTGCTGAAAAGATGAAACGTCTTTGAACTGCCTCATCCGCCCCTCCGATGGAACGTCATGGTGTCCCAGTCACACACTTCGCCGTTCATTTCCCGGAGCGCCACACACGCGGCCATTCTCCGGGCGTTCGACCAGCCTTTAGCCACGTCCCACGCTATCCCGTGGTCTGCCAGAAACAGCAGCTCCTGAAACAGCGGGGACCGGCTCAGTTTTTTGCTGTGTCTTTCGCGGCCTCATCGGCCTTTTCGGGAGCAAGAGTTTTCTGAAGCTCCACGATGCCACCATTGCCGATCTTGCGGGCGAGGTCTTTAACCTCATCCTTGGTCACGGGAAACTGAACCGGAACGCCATCAATGCTTGTCACGGTCGCAATCATCTGAGCATAGCCGAGCCATGCGCCCGCAGCTGCGCCCGACATAGCCGAACCGGCAGCCTCGATCAGATCCAGCATATCGCCCGGATCGATCTCTTTCAGCCCAAGCTTGCGGCCGTCGGGGAGGGTGATTTCAGAGGGGATGCTCACGAAATTTTTGTCCTGGTTGAAGCGAAGAATTGCACTGTCTGATGTACGAGGGTTTCAGCGGCCCACGCGTCGGTGGACAGCTTCAGGGAGATTCCGCTGTATTCCCACGTGGACGTGCTTCCATCAGCCTCAGTGATGTACTGATAGATGGTGCCCGAATTGATGGTTCCAGCATTCCAAAAGCCAGACTCAATCGCGGCTACGAGCGTGTCCAAAACGGCATTTGCTCGCGCGATCTGGAAAGAGCCACGCCAACCACTCGGCAGGTTGTATTCGGCCGGAACACCATTCAGCGGGAATGCTCGGAGCGCCTGCGTCTCCTGATTTGCCGTGAATGACGTCACGTCACGCAGATCTACTCTCGATCCGTTCCAGAGCACCGTGATCCGGCAATCCCTCCCGATGCTATAAGGCTTGCCCATCCCTTAGCTCCCGCTGCTGGTCGTGACAGTGACGGTCGTTCCGCCCTGAAGGTTGACGATGAAGAATTTGACGATGCCCATGTATCTGACGGCTACGTCGGCCTGGAGATAACCGAGCGCTGTCCGGTCCTGTGTGTTGTTCGAGGTGTCACAAACAACCGTGTAAGGGATTGCTCCCCCGTAGAGGCCAAGCATTCCCGCATCAAGCATCCCCTTCAGGAAACCGAGAAGCGTGGCGCGAACGTCTGCGAACAGGCTGTCGTTAATCACTTGGCCGATATAGGTGCCCATGCCTGTGCCAAGAGTTTCTCCAAGATAATTCGTCAGACGGGTGTAGTTGTCCCCGCTAACCGACGCACTCGAAGACGTATTCTGCCCCAGACGGCACGACCAGTACGAGCCACCGGGAGAAGGATTGGCGATCACGTCGATCCCGGCCCCGAACAGCGCCGTCAGTTCCGCGTCGGAATACGTCAGCGCCTGCCCAGTCGAAACCAAGCCTGATTTCTGGCTGCCAACAATCCCGGAAAGCTGCTTGTTCAGCGTGGATTGTTCCGGAGACAGCGATGCCAGCTCACCCGCGGCCCAGAATGACGGCGGCAACAGCATCACGCCGTTCGTGTCGTCATTCCAGTACAGCCAGTCGCCGTGCATCGCTTTGAGGGAGTACGAACCAGACACGCCAGCAGATGCGATCCCGCTCACAGCGTTGGCAACGGGTGTTCCCGAGCCAAACGACGTGACCATGTACGTACCTTCACCAAGGCCATACGCCTGCTGAGAAGTCCACGAAGACGTGTCTGTCAGCCCAGCAAGAAGGCCAATCGCGCACCCGGTGTTGCGCAGCGCATACATGCCCGTTCGGGTCGCCGTACCGTCAGTTCCGAGAAACTGGGCTGTCGTAGGCGTGCCGCCATCAGCCCCACCCGAGAGCGTGACAGTCCCAGCAGCCAGCGCAGGCGCCGTGCTTGGCACAGTCGCGACCACCAGAGCGGATGCGTCTGCAACAAGGGCAGCAGCGATAGCCGCCCAGGTCATGCCTGTATAGCTGGAGGTTCCAAGTGCTGCATGAGAAACCGTCAGGACGTAATTCCCGCCCGATCCCGCAACGAGCGTTGCCGTGATGGCATTGCCTGCCGCACCGGTGCAAACCGCAGTCAGCCCGACTGTTCCGAGCGTCCCTGTGGCTGCCTTGTCGGTGCCATCCGTCACGCGAACGCAGCGGAAATCGCTGGCACCCTGTAGCAGCGCCACGTTCACAGCAACGCCGATATTCGTGGCCAGAGCCTGCTTGGTGCCAAATGCTGCCAGATAGTCGCCCATACCGCCGATGATTACCGGCTTGCCGACAGCACCCCACGAGGCGGTACCGACAACGCCGAGGCGGTTGGAAGACACGCCGTTGATGACGGTCTGAGGCTGAACAATCTGCACATACATGGCAGGGACAGTCAGCGCCATCGTGTTCAGCGAACCAGCCTGATAAATTTTAACCACCGATTATTCTCCTGAAACCGGAACGGCGTAATTGCGGATCTCTGGATCGTCCGTGGTGGAGATCTGCTGTCCAACAGCGAACCCGTAACCGCCGCTGACTACGACGTAGGACACCCCGCCGGCATCCGTGCCGGACGTTGCCGATCCTGCTGCATCAGAGGATGTTCCGCCCGATGTCACAGCCGTTCCGCCGCTCGTGACCGCTGCACTGGACGTGCTTGAACTCGCGCTGGCAGAAGACGTGCTCCCGCCAGACGATACTGTCTCGCTCATGTTTTTTCTCGCTATTGGGGGAACACAGCCAGATTGCCGCCAGCGTCCTCGATCACGTTGCCGGCCGCGTCCATCGCCAGGCCGGAATAGGGCTGTTGTGCCAGCAACACGAGGTTGCCCGCCGCATCCAGATAAACTGTCTCGAAATTGTCTGTGAGAACGCCTGTTGTCGGCAGGACTGAGCCAAACGAGTGCAGCGCCAAGCCTGCATGCGTTACAACGTTGTTGTTCCCAACGCCCCAGAGCATCTGAGGCGCGGTCTGTGTCTGGATCGTGTCGTAGGTCACTTTCCAGAGCAGGTCGCGGCGGTAGATGCTGCTCGTCTGCTGGGTGTCAACGTCCTGCGCGCCTGCAAACTTGATCTGCGAAAACGTGCCGTCCGTGTTCGGGATGAACCATTCCGCTGAGGCTGCCGCATCAAGAGCGGACCCGAGGGCATCACGCCCTTTCCAGGATCCGGACCAGACCGAGACCCGAAACAGCGTCTCCTGACGCCGCGTGATCCGCCTCTGTGTGCCGATCCCGCCTGTTCGCGCGATAATCTCACGGGCATTTGGTACGATGACCGTAGCGCCACGCGGGTAAGCCTCTTCGATCTGCTGAGCCAGCGCCATAGCGATCGTATCGGCCGTGTCATCAGCCGTGACCGCATAGGACATTGACGTCCCACTCGGCGTGTCACTGCCATCCTGAAGCAGCACTTGCGCGCCCACGATACCAGCGGGCGTGACACCATCCGGAATTGACACCGTCAGTGTGTTACCGTCCACGGCAAGGCCCACCGTGCAACCCGAAATCGAGATTGTCCGCCACGGGTAATCCAGCGGGCTATCCACGCGCTTGTAGCTGGAGCCCATCGGCATGACAGTGACGTAGTCGATGCCTTTACTAAGGCTGCACGCCCCCGTCAGATCAGAGGATAGAAGCCAGCCACGCCGGATAATCGTTCGTCGCCCGCTGATAGAAGAGGCGGTGAAACCGTTCGGGTAAACGAGACCAGCCAGCGTCATAGCCAGAGCGGTAGAAGTCGTTCCGATATCTGCCACGTCACACCTGCTGAACGCGCATGAGGCACTTCGTCCCGTATTGGGACACTTCCACGCCCTCGATCACATAGGAGCGGCCCAGATCGTCCGTGGCAGTCATATAAACCTGCGGGTTAAGTCCGGGCATGACCGGCAATAGAAGCTGATAGACCGCCGCCTTGATGGCGCCCGGGATCGAGCTGCCAGACGCTTCGCCGCTGCCTTTCAGCAGAATGGAGCAGGGCCAGCCTGAGGCCGCAGCAGATGAGCCGCTACCTCCGGATGTGCCGTAATCGTCCTGATACCCTGCCAGAGGGCAGGCGGATGAGCTGCTGTCATCTGTCGTGCCATCCCCTGACGACGCGTTCCCAAACAGGGAAATCGTCCGGTCACACAGGATACACAAGGGCGGCTGGAACGCCTCGAAACGAGCAACGAAATAGCTTTCGCCGCCCGTGACGAGAATGTCTCCAGCCTGCACGTCCGTCGTATCGAATAGCCCGAACACAGCGGGTTTTCCCCATAGTGTCGGAGCCTTGAACGAGAACCCGGCATCGTTGTTGAACGCTGCCAGAAACGACGCGTACGGCGAGGCGAGGGGATCAATCAGGCTCGTCGGACGATACTGAACCGTCTCCGCCCCGATGCGCTTGGCAGCTTTGCCGTAGCCGCGCGCCGTTAGGGCTTGTAGTCGAGCCTGATTCATTTATGTCACCGGATTGTCTGGAATAGGGAGTTCATAATCCGGTCTGGGCCGGGACTTCATGAATGAAGGAGCAAGGAAGAGACTGTTCGCCATTCCACACCTCACAACAGTTCAGACGACAGCTACTCCAGAAGGAAGCGTTGCATTGCCGCCGTTCATCGTGAGCGGCCCAAGGTTGTTGCCTGGGTTCACTCCGATCAGATTACAAAGCCGCAGACGCCAAGCGTAAAACATAGCGTCCCGGTCCTGAACCTCTGTCCGATTACGCGTCCACACAGCCGCCTTATCCGTATCCAGATTGTCTGAAGCACCCATGATTGCCGTCTCCAACGACCTGATATTCGTCAGATACGTGGACACAACCGCTGCTGCCTCTTCTGGAACGGCCGCAATCTTGACGTCAATTTCCGTACTAGCCAGCGGATAACCACAGAAGCGCCGGATATCAATCAAGTCTGTCGGCTGTGGGGTCATCTTACGCTCCTGACGTCTTGGACGCCTCGGCGGCTTTGGTCAGCTCCTCGACCTTGGCCTTCAGGTCCGCGTTTTCAGACGTCAGCTCCTCGACCTTGGCCGTGAGATCGTCAATCTTCCGCTTGAAGCCCGCTGCGTTCTTCGGGGCTGGATCATCAGGCTTGCCTTCGATCAGCTCTTTGGCAGCAAGAAGCCCTTTGAAGTACGGGCTTGAAGTATCAACTCCGTCGAGATCCTTGGTCTCACCCGGAGCGAGGGAGACGTGGGACGTCTCCTTGCCCTTTGTCACCGCGACGATGCGAACGCCACGAGACATGTTTGTGTATTCAGCCATCAGACAATTCCATCCATATAGCGGAAGGCGCCAGGGCGGCGAACATCAACTCCACCAACACGGAAAATGCCAGGGACATGCCACGTCAGCGGGGCAACCGGATAAAGCTGCGAGACGAAGCGGAACGGCATTGGCATGTGCATTTTCACGACGCGCGGATCACGCTTGTAAGCGATCATGCGACCGGTCCCGCCAGTACCAGCAGTATCAAGCCCACGAACAGGCTCAATCATGAGCGGGCGTCCGGTGCGGGCCGTGTAAATGTTGTTCTTGCGGATGAACGACAGAACCGTGTCCGAACTCTCGTTCGTAATGCGGGTACTGTTCGCCTTCGTGAAGGCTGCCAGCGGAAGCAGTAGCGTATCAGCCAGCTCTACCGTGTTGGACTGCGTCCACACGCCACTCAGTGCCGCATCAGAGTCCGCGAGCATTTCGTCCGCGGTCTTCTTGGACCAAAGCGGAGAACCCGCCCCACCATTAGGCGCTTCGCCAACGGTCACATCGCTGCTGTTGGCAAGGCCAGAATAGCCCACAGAAGTATCGCCAAACATGGCAACCTGATCAATGAACTGTTCAGCAGCCAGACGGGCCGCATCGCCCTTGTCGGCAGAGAGGTTGCGACGGAGCATCTGCGCCTGTGCCAGCTCTTCCATCGTGTATTCGTAGCCGATGCCACCCATGGTGACTGCGGTCTCGAACTTGGCACGCTGGACGTCAGCGTTCGGAATGTCCTGCCCCCGGCCGTTGATCCACTTTGCCTGCCCCTTCGTATCGAAAGAGTAGTAGGTTACGGACGGGGACCAAGGGTTCGCTTCCGTGTCCACCGGCACAAGGCTCGGATAGCGAATATCCGGGTACTGGATCTTGTAAACTTCGCTCTCGATATGGGAGAGCTGCGACACTAGGAAAGCTTCGGCGCTCTGGGCATCATGCATGTTGATGTTCATCGAATACTCTCCTTACGCCACGCGGACGCCAATGCGGGCGATGCCCCCGGCCGCAGCCGTCGTCAGAAATACTGTTTCGGGAAGAGCCGTGTTGCCGGTTTCTGTGCCCGTGAAATTGCCGGATGCGTCGATATAGACGCCCGCTCGGGGCGTGACGGCAGACGTCACCGTCACCCAGACGTGGCCTTCTTCCATCACGGCCACGGGTGCGCCGACCGGGTAAGTGTCGACGGCCTCGTTGATGATGGGACGCACTTCCTTGCCGATGACTGAGACGCCGATAAAGGTGCCTGCATTGGCCGTGCCTGCGATGACGCAGGTGTTGTCTTTCGTCCCTTGAAAGACTGGCACACCAAAAGGCACAGGGCTGGCTTCTGCCACATAGGATGTGACCCGGGACTTGGAGGCATCTGCGACAAGGCCCGGAACACCTGCTGCCATAACATCAGGATATGAGGTCTGAATTGCAGGCATTAGCGTGTTCCTTCCGCGCCTTTCCAGGCGTTCTGCAAATGGTCGGTGTAGGCATTATGGGCCGTATCGCCCACGTTCATCCCGGACGGTGCGTTCAGGCCGCCAGAAAGCGTCTGACGCAGCGGATCAACGTTCGCAGAAGCGGAAGCGTTATCCAGGGTCAGCGCCTCGAACGCTGCGTTGATCCAAGCTTCATCCTTGGCTGCAACATCTGCGGCCGGGAGACGCTTGGTCAGAACATCTCGCCGGATGTCCATATTCGAGCGACCAGCAGACACATAGCTGTCACCAAGCGCTTTCCGGGCAACACTGATCAGCCCCGATCGAGCTTCAATCAGCGCATCCATAGCTGCCGCATCCGGCACGCTTGCTTTCAGATCAGCGATTTCCTGATCCTTAGCCGCAATAGCTCCGTCATGTGCGCTTCGAAGCTGCGCAATTTCAGCATCCTTGGCTGATAGGGCCGTCGAATGACGATCTGTCAGCGCTGCAATCTCACCGTCGCGGGCGCTCAGCTTCTTGGAGGCATCGCCAATCTGAGCGAGCAGCTTATCAATCGCCTGCGCGCCCTGATCCGTAGTCTGTACTGAAAGACCGTCCACAATAACGGTCCGCAGATTATCCGGCATTGTCCGGCCTTTCGTTGTGGTTGAATGTGCGGTCCACGCATCGCCAATTCGGCAGGCGTGGCCAGCGCGCCCCCGGTCCACCACCGCAAGATGGTTGCCCACGATGTGGCTCATCACCGCGTCATAGACTTCGCCGTCTGGCGTGGATCCGGAGGAAAACTGAACGTCGCAAGTGTATCCGGCACTAAGCTCTCGCTTGCCGTTCGATACCGCGTCGATGGCGCTCTGATCGGTGAGCATGAAGGGCAGGCGGACGTAATCGCCGTCCCTGACAACTTCGTCCCCCGTCATTCCGACGACCGTGTCTTTCCACGTCGCTGCCGTGACCATCTCTCGTGGATGATCGTTCGTCACCGGCTTACGAATGAAAGACGACATTGCGTCCTGAGAAAATACCTCGTTTTCCGGTCGGTAGACACGAACTGTGCCGAGATCCGGGCGGCCCATTTCTGAGCCAAGGTATTCCTGGATGCCGGTGCGAGCGATACGCGCATCGACCAGCAAATATCCATCACGCGTGGTGCGGGTTGCGTCAGTGAGGCTCAGCCGGTCTGTGACCGATAGGAGCATGGCCTCAACTCCACGCGGGGTTATCATCGGATGGCGTGAGGTAGTAGTAGGCCAATCCGAGATAATCGAGCGCGCATGAAGCCGCATATACTTCATCCGAGCCAATAGACACGGACACAGCTTTCAGCTTCTCAATTGCATTTGCCGTGGCATCGCGAGCAGCCTTCAGTGCATCAGCATCAAAGGCCTTTGTTTTTCCAGTACTCATGTTTTCGCCACCTTTGTTGGTGCCGCCCCGACCTCATTCCCCCCAAGTTCGGCCTTGGTGATGATCGGCTCAGCTTTTTCTCCCGTCGCCTCTGCTTTTTCCAGCAGTTCGCGCATTCCAGGATATTCACCCGCTTCCAGAAGCTGGTTCGTGACACATCCGCGCATGACTGAAGGCGGGAGCGCGCCGAGGGCACCATAAATCTGAGCGGTCTGAGCGCGCTGCACAGCGATTGCAGCCCGCTCGGCTTCTGTCATCTGCCAGAGAGAACGCCACTCGAAATCAATCCCGGCAGGCCGAGAGCCAATCGCACTCCGAATGAGCGCTTCGTCTAGTCGGGAAATGGCGGGTGAGAGACTGTTTTCCTGTCGCCCCGACAGCATGTCGTAGTAGGACCGGAAATCCGCCTGGCCCGTGGCGTTCAAACCTTTAGGGGAGGTGCCAAGAAGACGCGTAACCGGGATATCTGCTGCTCCAGAAGCAATTTCGAGCAGCTTATTCAGAACATCGACCAGAGCCGTGAACGAGACCTGCTTTTGTTCCCACTTCTCCTGCGCATCCAGCAGCAGGGCGTTCTGGTTAGACTTGGCCATATTAGCCAGGCCAAACCGAGCCATGATCTGCCGCTGATACTGTGGATCAATGGAATTCTGATTCAGGCCAGGGATACTGAATACATCCACCTTCGCCTCAGTCGTCAGGCTAGCGGTGTTGTTGGCGGCAACATTGACGTTTCGGACAGCATCATACACGCGCTGGAGAACAGAATGACCCCAACCATCAACCCAATTGCTCTGCTCAAGGATTGGCCGACCAAGGAACCTGACTACGCGCGACGGGTGCAGGGAGGCTATCCGATCGCCACCCGAAAGCTGATATTGCTTCGGTTCGCCATACCATTCTGACAATGGGTCACGATCAAGGTCGGTAGCGTTCAGCTCCCAGCGGCTCAACACCGTCAGGTACTTCACGCCGTTACGTTTGATGCCCCCCAGATCCAGCGGCTTCGAAGGATCTTTAGACCCATCACCGATGATAATCCCTGCACCCCCATGGAGTGCCGCCAGCTTAAGGGCATGATTGACCTTCTGTTGGACATTCAGGCGTTTTTCTTCGGAAAGTAGAGCAGAAACCTGCCGCCTCCCGCCCGACCACTGACGCCATTCTCGCGTCATATCGTCGGCAGGGGCGTCAATGATTTTTCCTGACAGCCAGTCCGACGAGTAGAGGCTGTCCAGTTCAAACTTTGTCAGCAGGGTAGGAATGAATCTTGAATGTGAGAGCTTGTCTTTGGGTGTGCCCATCCCGGAGACAATATTCGTCAGGCTGTCACCGAGTTTCATAAAGCCTCACTGGGTCAGACCCAACTATACGACCCGTCAAAAACCGGATCTGTCCCCAACATCAATTCGGTAATGCCCCAGACCATCGCATCAGCCCGGTCAGGTGATTTCGAGCCCTGATAGCCAGCCGCTGAGAACTGGCACATCTGGTCTTCCAGATCAGGAAACCGCCCGTGATGGACAACCTTGCCTTGCTCATAGAGCGCAGCCACAGGCTCAGCCCGAGCAGCCTTGCCGCGGGATGCTGTCACCAACTTCACGGGCGCAGTCGGTCGAACCGCACGGATTGTGTTCTCCACCATCGCGCCGCCGAAGTTCTTTTCAGCAACGATCCGGTCAGCTTTCCAGAGATCCAGCGCATCAAGGGCGGCTTTCGCCCACTGAGCAGGGCCCATACGTCCCGTCAGATCGGCAAGAACATGCCCCACATCGTCACGGTCCAGTCCACAAACAGAGATGCCAATTTCGTCAGAGCGCTTGTCTTCCTCGCCGGCACATCCCGACGGATCGACCGACACGACAATGCGCTGCATCCGGGAAAGGATTTCCTCCCGGTTCGCATCCGCTACAGGCGTATCCCGCTTGATCCGATCCAGCGTCCAGAGCGCGCCTTCAATGGCGGTCTGGTAGTTGCCGTGGAGGAAGCGTTGCCGCTCTTTCTCAGGAAGCCCCTCAAGAAAGGCTAGATATTCCGGCGTCAGATTATCCCGGTTTGCGTCCGGGTTGATCTGCATCGTCGCATACGCCTCCGGGTTCGGAAGCGGTTGCCCGGATTTCGGTTCGACCTTGCGCTCGAATACCCCGTACAGCCAGTGAGACGTCGTGGGCGGGTTCGCGTCGATATACTCTTTCGGCGCCAGGCACGTTCTCTGTGCCAGTCGCGTCAGCAGCATGTTTCGTGCCGCATAACTGATCTGGCTCGCCTCGTTCATGTAAACGGTGGCGAATTCCAGACCGAGAATTTTTTCAGTACGATCCGAACTGTCCAGCCCGTGAAACAGAATCTCTGAGCCGTTGGGAAACCGAACGTACCAGTCAGTCTGATTCAGCGTGTAGGGCAGATCCGGAAAGCAGAGGCGCATCACCTTCTTGAAGGTGTCGTTGATGACCGTCGCTTTGAGGGCGTTAAACCGGTGCCTGAAAATCCCGTGCCGCGAACCGGGGGCTTTGACGGCCCGGATCACAATGGCCCGCACCAGCAAAAACGTCTTGCCCGACCGAGACCCGCCACGCAGCAGAATGTGTGTCGCAGGCGAACCCAGCAGCCGGTTTGCTTCGGCCTGTGCGGGGTTCAATGTGGCGACCATAATTACAGCGCGTCGTCGTCCGATGTGATGTTGATGCCGATTTCTCCAGACGTCTCAAGCTTGTCTTTGAACATGCCGAGATGCCTCCCAAGCTGCGTCAGTGCACCGAGCTTGTCCCACAACTTAATCTTGGCGACATGCTCGACTTCTTGCCCTTGCGTTCCCGGGACTGGCTTAACCACCACCTCGATCGAGGAGATCCGGGCCGCAGCATCCTCATCCATGTCTGTCGGACATTTGAGGGAGCCATTCTCAGAAAAGATTGCGCGAATGTCCCCGAAGCCTAACTTAGCCAGCTCCTGTACCACTCGATCCTGAGTGATTTCCGTTCGCTTGGACCGTCGAGCTTGCGCCTCAGAAATCGCATGTTGAATTTCTGGTTTCTGGAGGTTTTCAGATCCGATCTTAGCTGCCGTCTTTTGACTGTATCCAGCACGCAACGCAGCTTGTGTCGCGTTCAGATCGACAAGGTATTCCTCGACGAACCGCGCCTGTTTTGGCGTCAGGTCCGCCATAGTCTTATCCCTTCAACCAGTCGCCCGTTCCTTCGCCGTCCCGGACATGCGCATAGCGCGTCGTTGTGGCGAGCGATGAATGGCCGAGCATGGCCTGCACCACATGAGGCGGTGCGCCATTGTCCAAAGCGTGTGATGCACAAGCATGTCGCAACCAATGAGGCGTGACAGGCGCCGCGATGCCGGCACGCTTTGCAGCCCGCTTCACGATACGGCTGATTGCCTCGTGATTGAGCGCGCGCCCATCAACTCCGATCAGAACCGGAGCATCAGCCCGCTTATCAACCCGCGTCTCTTCCCACTGTCGCCAGAGCGAGGCCGGTACGGAGACGTGCCGGGTTTTGCCACCTTTGCCAAAGATCGACGCCGTGCCGCCTTGTTTCTTCCGAGTGAGATCGCGCCATGTCAGCCCGCAGGCCTCAGCGTTTCGCAGCCCCATCAGATAAAGCGTTCGCAGCACTGCCTTTCGGCGCGCGTCGTCTTCTCCCTCGATCATCCCAAGCACTTCCGCTTCGGACAGGATCCGCTCGTGCAAATCCTCCTGGACTTTGGCAGGACGGACCGGAGAGGCGACGTTGTGTTCGATGAACCTGTTTTCAGCAGCGAACCGCAGGCAGGATTTTACTGCTGCGAGCTTGCGCCGTTTAGAAGCTTCAGCGCCGGCGAGTGAGCCGTACCAATCCTGAACGTCTTCAAGCGTCACGTCAGCGAGCGGCTTACCGACGGCAGAAGCAAATCCGGAGAGGTCAGATCGGTACGCAGCCTCAGTGCATTTTGAGCGCCCGCGGAGCCACGATTTGACGAGCCTTTCGTCGGGAGAGATCGGGCATTTTTCCACGTCTTCAAAAACCCTGAAAATGCCTGATCTCTAAAAACCGTTGAGAAACTGCGGAAAACAAGCAGTCACCACCCTCAAAAACCAGCGGAAGAATAAACATTATTCTTGGGGTTTTAGGGCTCTAAAATAGTTATTCTTGGCCTTCATTATGCCGACCCCCAGAATAACAGAGCGTTATTTCTTGGGGTTAAGCATCTTCAAAAGCCCGCGCCTGAACCTCTTTCGAGATCCCCAGTTGAACCCGCGCCATCAAGGTATTGAAAGCCAATCCACCAGCCAAAACGACCGACGAAACTGGAACGCCGAACGGTACGCACCTGATTACAGAACCGCTATCAATCCGAAGATTGAGCGCTTCGAACCAATCCGGCGCCACATCCGCACGATGGCGAGGGCAGGGATCAATCTCAATCGGACAAATTGCAACGCTTCGATCTGTAACCGAGGCTACGAGATAACGCCCATTGCGCCACCACACCACAGATCCAGTCTGGATGGGTGACAGCATGAGCTCGATTGTCCGGTAATGACGCTAGGCGCAAGTGTCGCAGCGTGGAAAAACAATCTCACATCTGTGACACAGGTACAAGCACTTTCTCCAACCTCTGATCCGCTCGTCGTTCACTGCGCTTCAGGTCGTAAAACTCCGTAAGCTGCTGAAGAACGTGAGCGCATCGGCCAGACACTTTGTGGCTTGCTTGCGCACGGCTGACGCCCGGATAGAGAAGGGCCCCCATCGCAGAAAGCGACAGCTCCTGCACCAACATCCAATTCAGGATCTTGAACGAGCAAAGCCCGAGCGAGTTAGACACTTCCCGAAGATGCGCACTCGCACGCCCGCGAAAAATCAGCCACGAAACGGCGTCATGCTTCAACGCCTCTTCCTGCTCAACCTTGCGACGCTCGGAAGCGGGCAGGGCCTCGAAATATCCATTACGGGCCAGATCGTATTCACGCTGCCACTTCTTGGCCGAGGCAACGTCATCCCCGGTAATATCCCCCGCCATGTGAAGCGTGTTCACGACGGTAGCTTTTGCTCGTCGAACCTTCTTTCCGGACCCGACTGTCTCGTAGTCCTGCTTCGCCATCCGCTCGACCGTAGGAGAATTATCCTCTGCCCTCGGCAAAACGAACGCCGTTTTTCGCGTCTGCTTCGGAGTGGAAAACTGGCGGACGGTTTCGGCGAGTCCGTCGCGGGATGTCAGGGCTTTTGGCATGGCAGAATCTTAGTACAGGCGAGGGTGGCTGTACAAGGAGAAAACGCGAGCACTCCGGCGGATTGAATACACATCATACACATTCCCTCTTGCATTCGGTGTGTATAGTGTGTATTGATAATGCATGAACAGCGCCGAACTAATCCGAGAGCTGAAAAAAGCAGGATGGGAAGAAGTCAGATGCCGGGGATCACATCACATATTCCGCCACAAGGACCATAGACACTCGATCACAGTCCCCCACCCTAAAAAAGACCTCGGAAAAGGTTTGGTGGCAGCAATCAGAAAACAGGCCGGGTTGAAATAACCCGGCTGAAAGGCCGAAAATGAGATACCCAATCGTGATTGAGCGCGGATCAGATACCCAAGCATTCGGTGTGATCGTGCCTGATCTTCCAGGCTGCTTCTCCGCTGGCGATACGTTCAACGAAGCAATCGACAACGCTCAGGAAGCAATGGCGCTCTGGATCGAAGACGCGCTTGATAATTGCAACGCCGTTCCGGCGCCGAGCGATCTCGATACGCTCCGCGCCACGGGGCAGTGGTCGGGCTCTGAATGGATCTGGGGGTTTGTGGATATTGATCCGGCGCTGCTGGATGAGAAGTTCGAGCGCGTGAATATCACGCTACCTCGGCGCGTTATTGCTCGCCTTGACCGCGTAGCTAAAGAGGCGGGTGAAAGTCGTTCCAGCATGATTGCAAAACTGGCACTCAGCGCATGACCCAGAAAACAAAATCAGGCTGGGTCTACGACTGCTGCAAGTGCGGGAAGGGCGCGCCATTTGGTGTTGAGCGCCCGAACGGGGATCTGCATTACTGCTTCGAGTGCCGGCCAAAGCGCGCTAAATAATAAATGACGAGATCTTATAACGTGCCAAACGGTCAATCATGAAAGTCGTCCAAGTGCGCCATGAATGGCTCCGGAGTCCGGGCTTCTGGACGGTTTTATTTCTGTCCTACGCGGCAAATATCCTTACTCTTCCTCTATGGTTTGGTGGTCTGACGGGGCTTTTACTAGCCGTTTCCGATATAGAGCCGCAAAGTTACTTTTTGAGCTCGTTAGCGCTGCATACTATTCCGTACGTGCCTATCGCTGCGGGAATTCTCTCCGGCCCCTGCGCGAGCTTCGCATTTCGGAGACGAAAGTTTGGTATGGCCATTTTCTGGGTGTTGCTTCCATACGCAATAGCAATTTTAGAGTTCGAGCTTATAGCAAGTATGACCCCTAGGACCACCGGACCTTAGAGATCGAGCTCCTAGCCTGATTGATTTCGTCAATAGTGGCCTCAAAACTCCACCGGCTGGCTCTCAACCCACTTCCAAGTCCCGCGCCTGAATGCGGCAGTGAAGAGGACAAGTAAGGCGCCCCTTCCTCGCAGGGAAAACGAGCTTTTCCACGGGCGGGTATACCTACCACAATCATGTGGCCCTCACGCTTAGTCTCTAGCAATCGCTGCCTGAAGTGGCTCTCGATTGTCACTTTAAATCTTAAATGTCAGATCAGTGGCCAGCTCATTTTCGCAAGCTGTAATGCGAGGCAATGCGGTGGTCAGGCGTCCCACAGTCTCAGGAAGATGCAGATATGTGGTATGAGATCCACGATTACATGCCAAAGACAACATATGCGCGGGAGCGGAAAGAGCGTTTCATGAGGCTTTTTTCACATACTGCGATCGAAAGAAGCCCCCTTCCGGCCTGACTGTATAGCCGCCCTTTGGGGCGGCTTTTCCAATGCGCCGTTACTCGACATCTAAGTTCTTAGCGGAGATACAAAATATTTTCTTGTCTATACAGACATTTAATAATGCGCTTTTAATTCCGTAACGTTTTGAAATAAGGAATTTTGAGCATGACCGAAGTACCCAAGCCAAAACCAACTCGGAAAAATGAGACAACAGCGAATGAGGTAGGTAACGGTATTTGCGGCATTGTCATGCCGATTTCTACGATGTCCG
The DNA here is from genome assembly GCF_002723955.1 of Gluconobacter frateurii. Classification (GTDB taxonomy): domain Bacteria; phylum Pseudomonadota; class Alphaproteobacteria; order Acetobacterales; family Acetobacteraceae; genus Gluconobacter; species Gluconobacter frateurii. The sequence continues at coordinate 335,431 of NZ_BEWN01000004.1, read as the reverse complement.
ATGATTATACGAAGCTTCATTGGAGCTTAGTGAAAGAGGTCATTGATACAGCAATCGAGAAAGCTGGATTTCAATCTAGACCAGCCTGGGTCGATCCAAGCAAAGATGTGATTCATGCAAAAATAATCAAAAATATTTATGAATGTGAGATAATAATATGCGATCTTAGCAACCTCAACCCTAATGTAATGCTTGAGACGGGAATTAGGCTATCAACAAAGAAACCAATTATCATCATAACGGATGGTGTAACAAAACCGCCATTTGATATAAATCCTATTGAATATATAGAATACCCGAGAAATCTTAATTACAAAGATACAATATTATTTATAAATGAATTATCTAGTAAAATATTAGATACTTCAGAACTATACAGAAGCGGTTCATATGTACCATTTATGCATCACTATACATACGACATAGTATCTCCAGAATCAAGAGTTATTACTGAAAACCAATTTATAGAAAACGAAATGAGAGAAGTGAAGTCAATTATATTAAAACTCCTAGAAAACCAAAATAAAGAAATATCACAAAAAATACCGCTCAGGGAAAGTAAAAAACTTAGGTATTCAGTAGATAATGATGAATCTGCGAAGCTCATAGAAAATGAATTAGGTAAATTATTAAGGGATATAAAATATGATAAGGTATATGAATTCACCCATGACGGTGAGAAAGAGTTAAATATTATATTTACTATTGATAGAAGAAATTTTAGTGATTATCAATTAAATGTAGCGGATAAAGTATTCAAATGGCATGGCGCTTGTAAGGTTTAAACTTATTTATTATTTCTGGAATATACTTGGTGATCTCTATCTATTCCTGAGCGCACGAAATTTATCTGCTAGTATTTTGGGATAAAGAAAGGGCGGCATTCAGTGCCGCCCCAAACCATTACCCCCAAGGGCGCTGAAGATCAGGAAACGCTTTCCCGGTCTTTATCTCAGAAATACGCCCTGGATTGACGTCAAAATCAGCCGCGATACGGTTCTGATATTCCTTCGTTGCAAGACGCGCGATGATAATCTGCGCGTCAAGATCAGTCAGTTTTTTCGACGGTTTTCGGTTATTTTTGGTCATAAAAGGGCTTCTTCTTTCTGATAAAGAAATGAAGAACCGCCTTGACCGACACCGCTGCTAACGCGTAAGATTCTCGCGCTAACGTAGCGTTAGGTGTTTCCACAGGCGGTTCAGACGCTCGTGGAATTAAAAGGGACGGGGGCTCAATCCCGTCCCTTTTTCGTATCTGCACCGAATGTAACTCACCTCCTGTGCAAGCGCAACGTATTTCGCCTTACAGTGCGTTTTTAACGTCTTCCGGTTGCACTGGCGGTAGAATGCACAGAGCGCCCTGTGCGGCAAACGTCGGCGCTCTCAAGGGTATGTCAGAGAGCGTGAGAGGTTCGTACATTACCCTTTATCACTCCGCACCTTCGGCAAGCGCCTGCCTGGCCATCCGAGCAGAACGAACAACGGCGGCGATTTCCGCATCTGTCGGCTTGGATCGCTCGCGCTGCTCAGGGGGCGCTTCGACCATGGCAAGCATGGCCTTGAGCGATGAAGCCTCGTCCCTGATCCGATCGGCAAAGGGCCGAAGGTGGGTGTGCAACTCTCCGGGTGCTGGCCAACGCGAGCCAACTGGGTAGCCGTTCCTGTCTGGCTGTCGCGTCCACGCTAACCGGCTCTCCGGGTTCCATGCTCCGGACGGAATATCGCCACAGACTTCAAAAATCACTTCCGCCAGATCGCGGGAAAGCTCTGCCGGCGCGTTCGTGACCAGCTTTGTGAGTTTCATCAGCCACGACGCCACGACAACAGGGTTGGGGGGAAGTGATGCACGCTCCGCATCAGCGAGTTGCTTGCGAATGGCTTGGACACGATCCGGCGTAAGATCCGACCGCCAGAGGTATCCTTCGCGCTTTGCGGCGATCAGCGCCTTTAGGTCGCCAGTGGCAGGCGTGTAGGTCGGGGCGAGGACGACGGCACCCGAGCTTTTGGTTGCGATGCTCATGCTCAAACCCTCTCGATGTCGGGCACGCCAGCCCATGCGGCGTTGACGGCGGCTCTGCGGTCGGCCTGCGTTGGGCGGCTAGTTGGCCGGATGTCCTGATCCCGCCTGACCCAGTTCCGCCATGTCGCATCCCAGTCCAGCTTTGATCCCCGAGATCCCGGAACGCCGAGCCAGTAGTCGCGGAACACGGCGACCGTCTTCACCGGGTCCACGCCATTGTCTCGGGCAAACTGGATTTGCTCAGGGGACGGGTGCCAGTTCTCGGCTAGGCGGCAAGCTCGCTTGGTCTTGGTGGATTTCGGGGCGACCGCAACAGCTTGACCGGGCGAAGCTTCGGTAGAAGCGCGCTCGCTCTCGAACGTAGTGAGAGAGTGTATATCTGCTTCTGTATCTGCTTCTGCTTCTTGGTGTTTAAGGGTTGGGGTTGCCTGTTGGTTAAGGGTGGGGGTTAACCCCTCGTCTTCTTCTGGCTTAACCTTAGGTGCCTTCTTCGGCTTGATCTGGGGATTACCCCCTTTCTTACCGTTGGCTGAGGCTTCGTCGCTGATGACCTTATCCCTGACCATACGGCGACTATAGATCGTGCCATCGTCTGAACGGCTGAAAACTCCGTTTTCTTCGAGTTCAGCAACCAGCTTGTTAGCATCTCTCTCGGAGCAGCCTAGGACAGCCGACAGCTGTCTCATGTTCGGTGTGCGACCGTTTACCAGCAGGTGTCCGACTGGGTTGGCGTCCGCCATCAGGCACAGCATTTCGATCCATGCACCACGTGCTGCGAGTGAGCACATTCGTAGCGCCGGATCACGTTGCCAATCCTGCCACCAAAATTTTGCCCATCTGCGCGCGCTCATGCCGCCACCTCTGCGCCCACAATTTCAGTGATCGTCACGACCGTCTTCTGCTCGCACAGACGGCGCTTCACACCTCGCACTTCGAGCCTGATGTGCTTCGGCCCATCGTCCACGACGAACCCCAGCCCACGCTTGTTCTTGATGCGCTGGCGAGCCCCCGGCTTCCGCACAGTCAGCGGACGAGGTGTGGTCAGGCAGTCGATCAGGCGCTTGGCAGACCCAACCAGATTGTCCGTGTCAGGCGTGCCGACAGAGTGCCGCTCAATCAGGACGTGTGCACGCTCAAACGGCACAGACGGGCGCAGGCGATACGCCACGGCCGCGACTTCGCGCTGCATGTCGTTCTTCTGCCTTGCCGTAGTGAAATGGCTGTAGCCAGTCGTGCGGTTTACGAGTGGGTACGGCGCGGGCAAGGTGAATGTGATTTTCCGGGTCACAGATATCTCCCATTCCCAGACCGATCGCGCTCCAGAGCTGCGAGCTGACGACGCAGGCTCCAGACCTCTTTCGTCAGTGTGTTGATCGTCTGGACCTTGGTAGCCACTACATCGAGGAACCGTGAGTTTTCGGCGCGGAGGCGAGTATTCTCTGCCTCCAGCACCGCGTCGGTTTTGCGTAGAAAGCCGATCATCGCGCCATTCCAAGTGCGCGGCAGTAGATGTCGAGAAGCGTCTCTTGCTCTTCACGCTCAGCGGGCTCCTGCTTGCGGAGGCGGATGATCTGCTTAATGACTTTCACGTCGAACCCGGCACTCTTAGCCTCAGAGAAGATGTCCTTAATGTCCCCTGCAAGGGCCTTGCGCTCTTCTTCCAAGCGCTCAACCCGTTCGATCAGGGAGCGCAGGCGATCAGCGGCAATCCCGCCTGTTGCAACGTCTTCAGAGTTGGCGAACGCTTCGGAATTGTGGCCTGTCATGTCGTTGGTCATGCGAGTTCTCCGAGAGCGACCCGGACGCGATTGGCGTCAGACGGATCCATGTGTGGGATCTTCTTTTCGATCCAGATTTTTGCTTTTGAGACGGCTTCGGCGCGGCTACTGCACTCGGAGCCATGGAAAGGGCAGCCGCCACCGGCTAGAGCTGCATGCCAGCAGGCATCCCAGAACCATGAGTGGCAGATACCGCGTGCAAGCCTGATCTCGGCAGCCGGAAGCACTGACCCTTTGCGCGGGATGCGCAGAACCGTATCGGCACGGGCATAGAGTTCATCATAGTGCCATGCAGAGAGGCCCTGATCTCCAAAGAGACCGGATGCAGATTCCATCATACATCCTCCCGGAAACGCCAGTATCCACCGGTAGGCGGAACCCACTCCACACCCAAGGCACGAGTAAGCGGGCTTTCCTTGCGAGGAATGGCTTTGACTCCATTACGGACGGCAGAAACAAACGCCTCAGTCACGCCAACCGCAGAGGCAAATGCCTTTGCTGTCCCTGCTTGATTAACCTTCGAGTTAAGAAGCTGGTACACGTCTGCCGTGGAAAGCATGTTCCTCATCGGCGCAACTCCTCACGGGCTGCCTTGAGGGCGCGTTCCATCTTGTCGGCCCACGTTTCCCAGTCGAACCAAGAGACGTGCAGGCAAAGGACGTGGCATGACGGCGGAGGACCGGCCTCGCGCTTCAGCCAAACAAACCGGCGTCGCAGCCGGACTTTGAACCAGGGCATGTATCTGCTCCTCGTGCGTGCTGGCGTTCTGCAACCAGCATCAGCACCTCGTTTCTGAGGTTTTCGGACGAGGCCATCAGCTCAATCAGCGCTTCCGCATCGGGCGCATTTTTGTCTGACAGCCAGTTACGTGCGGCTCGGGGTGTTTTCTTTGCAGCCCGGGCCAGCATTTCGGCTCCGAAGCGAAGCGGCATGAACTCGCGCCGGATCGCTTCAAGAAGTCGGTCGCGGACGGGCGCAACGGTAACGGCGCTCATTCGCGGAAACTTTCGGTCAATAATTGGCAAGGTTCGGTCGAGATCTGCCCGATCATTTCCCACGCTTTTTCTCCATTCTTCGTCATGTCACTGATCGAAGAGGAGAAACCGCAGATGGAGGACATGCCGCCCGGAACACCACAACTGGAACAAGACATTGACGAGCCGGTGCTGGCTCGCGGCCTGATCCTGCAAGCGCGATTGTGGGCCACTCTGCATCCCCGGATGGAGCAGGAGGTTCGGGACCACATCGCGCTTCGCGTTGCTGAGGAGTTAGGGGCGGTCATTGGGTGAGGTCAGCCAAACACGCCGAGAAGCGGGCGAGGGATGCGATTGCCGAAGATGGCCCGCCCCGCTTCAACGGGATCGGCGCCAGATTGAATGTCGCGGTCGAGCTTCGACAGCACACTGAAGGGGGCTAACCCACCAATCCATGTGGATGCCGCCTTTTTGGCCTGCGCCTTGGCCTGTTTGCGCAGCGCATCCCGAACGGCCTTTTCCTGATGCGCCTTCCGGATTTCAGCATCAGTTTTCGCCGTCCTGGTGCGGACAGTCTTCACGCCGCGCACTTTCATCGCGTCCCGAACTGACCATTCAGAGCAGCCGTATTTCAAGCCGATCTTTGCAAATGAAAGGCCTGCACCGCGCATCTTGAGGACATTTTCGGTCTCAACGTCCCAATCGATGCCAACGCGCTTGCCATGGGCTGCCATCACTTCATCCCCCGAAACGGAGCCATGAAGGCGGGGATCACGCAGAGGGTGACGAGCATGGTCATGCCTGAAGCGATCACAAAGAACGCTTCAATAGTTTCCAAGTCAGGCATCGCCGTTGACTCCCTTCTCGGAAGTACCGGGAGTAGAGTTATTGCGGGGATCGGCGGCAACCGAGTCCTCAAATGAGACGGACGGAAACATCCGCCTCAAAACATTCGCAACAACGTTTTCTGCGACGGCTTTTATTTCCGTCTCAGACAAACCGTCATTCATGGAGACATGGTTTGCCTTACGAGAATTTCTTTTTGGACGATATTCAGATCCAAATCGCTCCCGACCCTCACCGAGATATATTCCTGGTGAAATTTCGTGCGCACTGGGACCCGATGACTGATGTCCGGGCGCAGACGTCATTTTCAGGTCCGGCTCAGCCTGTCCCAGAGACGATATCCCGTCTCGAGCTAACTGTGCCCATGAAAACCCTTGCAGCACAGACGCGAGATCAATGGCGCATTTGGCTCCTGAATTACCTTCAGAACCCAGGCGGATAAGCGTCACTAGCAGTACCCACTGACGAACACTAATTGACACCGGACGGTCCGCATCGAGGTTTTGTACGTCTTCGATGCGGCTCTCTGGGTGCCAGAGAATGCCGAGGTACTGCGTGTATGAGCCCGGGGGTTTGACGTCAGGCATGGGCTGGCTCCTTGGTGGGGCGCTTGGCGCGGGCAGGGAGAAAGTCCTCAAAAGTGACTTGCCCATTAGTGAACTCCGCAATGCGACGGATCACCGGAAGTGCCGGAGTGCGTTCTTGTGTCAGATACCGATATACGGTTCTGATGCGGTGGCGCCCGGTCACGCCGATTGCATCGGCGAGATCCGAGACGGTAACGCCCTCTTGGCGTCTATATTCGTCTAGGGTCATGGCCATTAAGTTATGGCCATGATGGCCAATTAGTCAATCATAAACGGCCATCATGGCCATATATTTTTTGCTCTAAGTATGGCCAGACTGGACACATGACCGACGAGACACCTGAGAGCCGCGTTCAAGAGATCCGCGTAAAGCGCGAAATGCGTGCAGCCGATGTGGCACGACGCGCAAACATGGATCCCTCTACTTACAATAAAATTGATAAGGGAAAGCGCGGCGTCTCCCCGCAATTCGCCAAGGCTCTTGCTTCAGCCTTGGGGGTGGAGCGCGTAGAACTCCTGAAAGAGATCGGCTCCCCCATAGAGTTTGATGAACTGATAGAAGTAACAGAGTCTCCCCGGACAGCAGGCGATGCCCTGACCGTCCCTGAGATTGACGTGAGCCCACAGGCAGGAATGGGAGCTGTTGTCTCAGATATTGTTGAGCATCAGCAGCCGGTAGATCACTGGAGCTTCCCACGTGCGTTGGTGAGCGCGTTTATCTCCGACCCCTCCAAGCTGACTATCATCCGTGTGGCTGGCGATAGCATGGAGCCAGATTACTGCGCTGGAGACCGCATCCTGGTTGATACAGGCCACACAACACCGTCGCCCGCTGGCGTCTATGTGCTTTGGGATGGCCTTGGAGTTGTTTTGAAGCGTGTGGAAGTGGTGATGGGATCAGAGCCTAAGCTCATCCGGATCATGAGTATTAACCCGGCGTACCCAGCCTATGAATTGCCGCTGGATGATGTGCGGATCAACGGCCGCGTCGTTGGGAAGTGGACTTGGAAGTGAGGATTTGAAGCATGGCAAAAGATATTTCTAAAATTCCCGATGAGAAACAGGAAGAATTAATTTTAGCCCATTACGAGACCCCTGAGTGTTCTACGGATTTCCATATAGGAGAGGGTGGAGAGACGGTTTGGGCGACGCAAAGCCAGATCGCTGAAGCCTTTGAGGTATCTGTAAGGAATGTGAGTGAGCATCTTCAAAACATTTTCCGTGATGGAGAACTCGAAGAAGGTTCAGTTGTCCGGAAATTCCGGATAACTGCTAAAGATGGGAAAAATTACAACACCTTACACTACAACCTTGATGCGATCCTGAGTGTAGGGTATCGCGTGAGCGGACCCAAGGCGACGGCATTCCGCAAATGGGCCACGCAGGTTCTCAAAAGTTACATCACGCAAGGCTTTGCTCTTGATGAATCTCGCTTAAGACATGATCCGAATGCGCTGCAGGAATTAGCTGCAAAAGTTCGAGAGCTTCGATCCGACGAGCAAAATATTTATCGGAGTGTGAGGGATGTTTTTGCATTCGGTTCCAGTGATTATGATAGTAAAAGTCCGATCGTAAGATCTTTTTATGCGCGTCTTCAGGATAAATTTTTGTATGCCATCACGGGCCAGACTGCGGCCCAAGTAATTCTTGAAAGAGCCGACGCAAAAGCGCCCAATATGGGATTGACCAGCTTTTCTGGAAATAAAATTAGAAAGTTAGATATAAACACGGGAAAAAATTATCTTCAGAAAGATGAACTATATCTACTTCACATATTATGCGAACAGTTTCTTCTCTTCGTAGAATCATCTGCTCTACGAGGAAAAAAACTCAAAATGTCAGAGCTTGATAGGAAGTTCGATGAGCTTCTTCGGGTGCAAGACCAAAAAGTTCTAACTACTTATGATGGATTTTTCAAAGGAAGGGCTACTCAGCATGCTGAGCGGGAATGGGCCCGATGGCAAGCAGAGCGGCTTACTCGATAATAGACCACCCGGCTCCGGCCGGGTTTCTTTTTGTTTCATGGTCGCCATGATCTTGCACAAGAAACCCTGCGTTATGAGCGGCAGGAGGTTCCTATGAACAAGATTGCAAAGATTGGCACTGCCATTGGTTTGGCTCTCGCACTTTCCGCCTGTTGGGGGCCTGGTCCGGATGGAATGGGCGGGCCGGGTGGCGGCGGTCCTGGCGGTGGCCCCGGAGGCGATCAAGGCGGACCCGGCGGCGGTTACAGTCAGGGTGGCGGCCCAGGTGGTGGCGACATGGGAGGAATGGGCGGCGGTGGCGGCCCAGGCGGCGGAATGTAAGTATGAGACCCAGCTTCGGCTGGGTTTTCTTTTATCGGGGGGAACTGCCGCCGCACGCAGACTTTAAATGGTCTCACCGCAGAAATTTAGAGGAGGAGACCATGCACGGCGTTTGTGATTTGATCTTTGACCTGCTGGAAAGTCATGCGAGCGAGCTGCCCAATCCGCCCCCTCCGATGCCGCCACCCATGCCTCCGGCGCCCGATACCCCCACCGTGCCTGATGAGCCACCTCCACTGGAAGAGCCTCCGGAGCTCATGAATTAAAAGCAAATCTAGATTTATGTTTGTTGCGATGTTGATATGGTCTCTCATCTAAGGCTCGCATCCTGCGGGCTGTGGGGGAGGGCTTGAATGAGCAAGATCATCAAAATCAGCGCAGGCATCGGATTGGCAGTCGCAATGGCTGCGTGCAGCGCAACTCCGGCAGATGCTGGCAAGACGGGCGCCAAGCCCATCGGTGAACCCACAGCCTACTACGGGCGAGACAGAGACAACTGAGAACTTTGAACCCGGTGAGAGCCGGGTTTCTTTTTGTGCGATACAATCGATAAAATTACGTGGCCATAAAAAAGATGGCCGAAATGGCCAAATAGATGTTGACGAAGTGGCCATCCTGGCCATAGATTAATCCCACGCCAGAACGGCGATGGGAGAAACGCTCGTGACAGAGATCACACTTTTCCGATTTGAGAATAAGCCTCTTGAGGTTTTCGTTCAGTGCAACGGTGACATCGTGTTTGATGCTGCTGAAGTCTGCCGCATCCTTGAGCTGTCACATGTAGGCTCGGCTCTGCGTGTCCTCGATGAGGATGAAAAGGGTGTGCATACTAAGCACACCCTTGGCGGGGAGCAGAAGGCCGCATTCATTACAGAGCCTGGTCTTTACAAGCTCATCAGCCGCAGTCGAAAACCGGAGGCTAAGCGCTTTGACCGTTGGGTTCGACATGACGTGCTTCCTCAGATCCGCAAGACAGGAGGATACGCCGTACAGGCACCTCGCGCTCTGACGGAACAAGAAATTGTCGCGCAGGCATTGCAGATCACAACGCGCCAAGTGGCAGAGCTCACTGCAGAGGTCACGGTCCTCCGCCCGCAGGCGGAAGCTCTAAAGGTCATCACCGAGGCAGACAGTGATCTTGGCGTTCGCGATGCTGGACGTGAACTTCAGATCGGCCAGAACCGCGTTGTCGAGTTCTGCCTCAAGCATGGATGGGCCTGCCGAGAGGGCGGGAAGCTGAAGGCGGCGCATTATGGCCTAGACAAGAAGTACTGCCGTATGTGCGCTGCGCCTTACACTGACCGGTTCACAGGTGAAACCAAAATCCGTGAAGATTTCCGCCTGACACGCAAAGGCATCGAGCGCATTGCCTATCGTCTCGCCAAGCAGCTCACGGCCAACCGTGAGAAGCAGGCACAGCTCGCCTGTGAGATGGAGCTGCACTGATGCCATACCCGGATAACTTCAATCAGGCGGCATTTGATCGTCGGATGGGCGGTAACAGCAATGGCCGAGTAGTCGAGCTGCGGCTCAAGCTGGCTGACATCGAGCGCCGCACGGATGCCGTACAGAATGAGTTGGACCGACTGGATGACCAGTGGGGCGAATTGAATGAAGAGATCAAGTCGCTAGAGGTGGCCTGCTGATGCCCATGGTTCTCGACCGCCCGAAGGGCAAGCTGGTCACGATGGATTTCAACACGGCCATGGGGAGGATTCAGTCAGTTACTGAGGTACTCCTATGCTGCAGGGACGCCATGCGAGAGATGGGCGCTAGCGAAATCTCCGAGAAATGCAGTTTGGCAAAAGGCGAGCTTGAGCAGCTCATCGATGAACTGACCTACTTCGAAGAATAACCAAGTAAAACACAGGAAATTCGAACAATGCGTGAAGCAGTGAACGCCACAGTTGCGTCTAAAATCAACGAGCTGGAAGACCATCAGGCCCGTATTCTTGACGTTACATTTACCGTCGATCGTGCCCGTATGCCTGCCACGTTTGAGAAGAACATGGGCATCGTCGCTTCCCTGGGTAAGCGTATTGATGCGCTTCGTGCAGGGCTGCCAGCATGAGTGAGGTAATCGAGCGCCCGAAGGCTCAAGCGGTGGCAGCAAAAGCAAGCGCACCCCAGGCAGCGTCTATGATGGAGGTCATTGCAAATGCCGCCTCCAATCCAAACTGCGACATTGAGAAGATGCAGGCACTCTTGGCTATGCAGGATAAGCTCATTGAGCGTGAGGCGCGCGCAGAGTTCAGTGCGGCCATGGCAACGGCCTGTGGTGAAATTCCTCAGGTAGAGCGCAATGGTACCGTCTCTTTGAACGGGAAGGGGGGCTATAAGTTCACGAAATGGGAAGATATGGACCGGGTGATCCGCCCGATATTGGCGACTCACCATCTTCGCCTGTCCTTCAATACGCGATCAGCGGAAGGCAGCAACGCCAAGGTTATTATTGGCACGATCTCTCATGCCAATGGCCAGTCGCAGAGTGCTGAAATCGAACTGCCACTGGATGCAGGGCAGGGGCGCAATCCATTGCAGGGCTTTGGATCAACAATCTCTTACGGCAAGCGGTACTGCGCTGAAATGCTGCTGAATATTGTCCGATGCGATGAAGATACTGATGGCCGCTACAAGAGCGGGCCTCCGGCCGAGGGGATCACAGCGGAACAAAAAGACGAGATTATCGAACTACTTAAGCAAAGCGGGAAAGACACGTTACAGTTTCTCGCCTGGGTCGGCGTGAAAACGCTCGACGAGATGACGCCCGATCAGTTCGTTCGCGGGAAAAGCGGATTGCTTAAGGCAGTGAAGGGGGCACCGCGGCCATGAAGATTCATGACGTTATTCAGGGAACCCTTGAGTGGAAGACATTACGCCTTGGCATCCCAACCGCCTCCGAGTTCGACAAGATCATCACCTCAGCCGGCAATCTGTCCAGTCAGGCTCCGGCTTTCGCAGCGCGCCTAGTGGCAGAGATCATCCTTGGGCGATCGATGGAAGCCGATCTTTCAAACGTTGATGCGATCTCTCGCGGCAATGAATTGGAGCCTATGGCTGCGCTTGCCTACGAGTTTGAATTCGGCGTCACCACTGAGAAAGTGGGCTTCATCACCAATGACGAAGGGACCATCGGCATTAGCCCCGACCGGCTAGTCGGCACTGATGGTATGGTGGAGATCAAGTGTCCGTTCGCTCCGGCGCATGTCCTGTACATGACGCAAGGCTTTGACCGGAAATACTATCCGCAAGTTCAGGGGCAACTCCTTTTCGCCGAACGTGAATGGAATGATCGCGTGTCTTACAGCGATGAACTCCCGCTCTACACAGAGCGCACGTTTCGCGATGAGCCATTCATCAAGAAGCTCGATGAGGCCCTCAAGAACTTTCACGAACTCAAAATGGAAATGCTCGAAAAGGTGCGCCGTGCAGGCTCGCTAGATCTGGGAGCCGCCGCATGACCCGCGACCTGAACCAGAACATGAACGCTGCCATCTGGGTGCAGCAGATGGCGGAGACGTTGCGGGAAACGGCAAGCGAGTGGAAGCACACGCCGTGGGGCCGAGACCTCACGAGCGATGTTGCGCAGATTGAGCGCCTGGACGGGCGGTTTGTTGGGGGTGAGGCATGACCCACGCGATCCCCACCCTAATCGAGGCGCTAGCCCTCGTGATCCTGTTCCACCTGTCGGCCGGTCAGCGGCCGGGGAGTGTTTGAGATGAATGAGATGAAGCCGGTTGCTTGGCTCTATAAGGCCAGAATTTCGGGAACCGACACTTGGAATACGCAAGTTTATAGCCGCAAGCCAGTCGCAGATGCTGACTGGGTCAAGGGCATCACGCCCCTCTACACAGCGGACCAGCTTGCCGAGGCTGTGGCTGCGGAGAGGGCGAAGGGCGCGGAAATTGCCAGGTATCTTTCTCCTGAGCTTGCATCAGTTCTTCGTCAGAAATTCCCCGGGGCTGCCGTTACGCTTTCCGCCCACAAAACTCATACGCGGTACATCCCAGTCTATTACAGCCCCGCCAACGTCGCCGCGCTGGAAGCGGCTGCCACTCGCTACCGTATCGTGCGGCAGCGATTTCTTGAGGATGCGCGCAATCAGGGTGAGATTCTGACCGCAGATCAGTTTGATGCGAAGGTAGACGGAGACGTGGAGGCCCGCGCTGCCCTCACACGCGAGGGAGGGGTGTGATGGGTATGCCGATGAAAGGTGACGGTTGCACATACCGCCCAAAGGCTGGCGAGAGCGCGCTAATCTCGGGGCCGCATTGCGATAACGAGCACGGCTACACTTATGCAGAAATGGAGGTTCTTTGGACGGATGCGCTGTTTTGCATAGCGCGAACTCCCGGTTGCTGGCCGTGTGTCTGGAAATGGGAACACATTCGGTCGAAGCCCATCGCAGGAGACCCGGCATGAGCGGGCGGACGGATACGGATCAGATGGTTGACCATTGCGATTACTGCGATCGAACGGAGTTTGGTGGAGCGTGCCTGCATGAAAACCCATGCCGGGCATGGAAGGCTTTCAAAGAGGAAGAAGAAGCCATGGACGCGGAGGAACGGGGATGAGTGATGCGATGACGCGCGTCGAGTTCAAGTGCGATCTACTGGAAGCTCTTCAAGAGCAGGGCATGGCCCGCAAAGAAAAGCTCGGAGTTCCTCCTGGCGATAGAGTTGATCGCGTCCTCTACGATCTGGACCGTATGGGATGGACTATAGTCCGGAAGGGAGAAAATCCATGACCAACCCAACAGACCCAACCCTAACCCGCCCGCAACGTGACGTCCTGAACCTGCTGCGGGCAGAGCCGGACGTCTGGCACGCACCAACGCACAAAGGACGGTTCGCGTATCCGTTCCTCGTTCGTCGCGGGCTGGCAGAGCGCAGCCCGGACGGGCTGTATCGCGCCATTAAGGTGAGGGAGGAGCGCGATGGGTGAGACGCCCGACGATACGATGACTTTTCAGGACGTGCTTGTGCGTCTCAAGGGGCGCATAGGGAGAACGAAACTCAGGGAGCACCTGAGCCGGGTCCGCGAATTTCATGGAGGTCCAACGCATCGTCGTTGGGGCAGCCGCATCATTTTCTATCCGGCGGATTACAGCCGCCTTCTTCTGAGCCTGGAATGCCCCTCAAAGTCTACAAGCGCCCCAATTCAGAAACGCTCTATGTCCGTGGAACCGTCAAAGGACAGAGCATTTACGAAAGCACAGGAACTGCTGACCCAAGGCAGGCGGAAGAGTACCGCGCCAAACGGGAGGCAGAACTCTGGCAAGAAAGCATCTACGGCAAACGCGCCGTTGTAACATTTGCTCATGCTGTAACGGCTTATCTGGAAGCTGAGCCAAGGTCAGATGCGACCAAGGCTTATCTTCTCAGGCTTCTTGAGCATTTCGGCACTACTCGGTTGGCGGACATTGATCAGTCTGCTCTAGATCAGGCTTATCGGCACATCCTCCGTGATGGAGCCGAGGCCAGTCCTGCCACGAAAGTCAGGTCTGTTCTGACGCCGTTGCGGTCTGTCATGGAGTTTGCAGCGATACGAAAATGGTGCGACCGGCCTGCGTTCGATAAGCCGCGCATACCTGCGGGCCGCACGATCTATTTGCGTCCGGAACAGGTAACGCGGATCATTGACAGCGCGGCGCTGCATTTGAAACCGCTGTTGGTCTTTCTATTTGGAACTGGGGCCAGAATGTCAGAGGCCTTGGAACTTGATTGGTCCAGTGTTGATCTGCGCGGACAACGAGCGGTCGTGTGGCAAAAGCAGGGGAATGAACGGCACATCGACCTGCCCCCACGAGTATGCGCCGCCTTGGCCGCTTTGCCGAATCGGGATGGGAGGGTGTTTCGCCCGGTTCGATCTCGAAAATCAGGAAGCGGGCAGGGGAAGGAGGTAGGGTCAGCTTATTTTGAAAATGGCAGAACCAGTGGCGGCCAGATCAAATCAGGCTGGTCAGTCGCCTGCCACAAGGCTGGTCTGCCCGGAAAGATGCGGACATGGGTGCCGAAAGGGAAGCAGACAGAACGTCATTTCTTCGTTCCAGACGTTACCCCTCACGATGCTCGTCACACATGGGCGAGCTGGCAATACTGTATTCATAAGGATCTTATGAAACTGAAAGCAGATGGCGGCTGGGGAAACATCACCACGGTCACTCGGTACGCCAAAGTGATGCCCGATGCCTACCGAGATGAGATTATGGAGTGGCTGGGGATAACTGCCTGAATGTGCAAAATTGGTGCAGTCCATAATCGGACTACGCTACAGCCCCTGATAAACTGCCATTTTCTGTAGGTATTCAACTACCTTGACATGGTAGGGGTCACAGGTTCAATCCCTGTTGCGCCCACCACCCGATCCAGTCAAAATTTCCTGAGAAATCTTCGCTAAATCTAACAGATTTGACCCGATTTTTTAGCATGTCTTGCTTTATTCGGCTTGCCGTTCGATGTCATTTGCGCCCGCCTAGATTTTTCTTGCTCAGAAAAAAGTGGGGGGATTTGAGAATGCCGAATTGCTTTTTCATTCTCGCGATTTCTTGGGTGACACAGACCTCTTGAACAGTGGCCGCAGCGCTGATGTCGCCTAGTGGGGTGCGGCACACCGGTCTCTGTTTCCTTAACATCTGGTCCTATGGTCCGCTATAGTCCCCGACCCATCGCCCTGCCGGCGAGTGGAAGGACAGCGCTTTCTTCTCAGCAGCTGGCGTGGACCGATGGGCTTTCGAATACTGCACCATTGCAAGTTCACGACGATCAGGTCTTCGGACACTCCTGCAAAAGAAAGAAATTATGCAGACAAAAAAGAGGTGATTTGAGCGTTCAGGTTAACGTCCAGTTGGACTGAAAATGTCACCATTTTTCATTGTAAATCCCCCTTAAGCCGCTCTAATGCAATAAATGCATGAACCAACCGTTAGGGATTGCTGTTCTGAGTGAGGGAACCTTTGACGAGGACGTTTCCCTTGTCGTCTATCGAAAAGACATCACCATTTGTCGAGTTCCCGATCTTGACCTTATGCTTGGGAGCATCTTCATAGACGTAGCGGGCGCAGTTTGCGTCGAGACAGACTTTGCCAGAACTGTATAAATTACCGGACAATTTCAACGAAGCCGCACTTATCGTCTGTGCTGTCATCGCCCCCAGAATGCTGACGGTGTTTGATGGATTTCCAATTGTACAGTTAGAAGATCCGCATATGTTAACATTCAATGGCCCTGTAGAAGTCATGACATTATAAGGCTGACCTCCAACGTTAAATCCGTAACCGCTCGTTGAATTCGAGAATACCTGCGGAACGAAAAGGGCTTTTCCCTTTACATTTACATTTCCTTTCGCCGAAATCCCAACGTTTCCACCTGTGGTTTCCGAGAATGCAAATGTATTATCCATATTATTGGCGACACACATGACGTTTGTGGTGTTGCATCCGAGAATACGATCACCTGAGTAATTCGGGAAATTCGCGGATGTATTCCCAATCACCGAAATATAGGCAGATCCTGAAACATCTATGGACGGGCCATTGAGTGTTAAGGACTTATTTCCGATAACAGATGCGACCGAATATGAGCCCAGCCTGATAAAGGTCTCTGGATGGCCAGCGGATCCGTCACCGTTGATTTGAAGTCCAGATACCGTTGCATCCTGTCCTTTGGTGATATTTACGCCATAAAATTGATCGATGCTTGGTGCGTAATGTAAAATCAGGCCATCATGAACGGATACCTGGTTCATTCCCGCGGTATAAATACCGGAAGAGTGGGAATTGACATGAAAATTGTTGACCAGAAGCAACTCAGCTACCGCATTCTGAGGCGCGGTGGCGGTACTGTCCCAATAAATACCGTAGTCATTTGCTATGGCTTCAGAGTTCGTTACAAACACACCCTGAACCGCGCCGCCGATCCGGATACCCGTGCGTGATCCGACAAAAACGGAATTCACGATCTTTGCGTCAATGGCGTAGATATTTCCCGCAGAAGTTGGGCCAAGGGCTCCGAAAATCCCTATCGCATAGCTATCAACTGTATCGGCTCCATTGGAGTTCGGGAAACCGTTGACGTAGAGGTGATTTATTTGGGGGCCAATATTGCGGAATACCGCCCCGGTCTGCCATGCGACAGCCTGATTGGTTCCATCAATCTGCACGTTGGATACGACCGCCTGGACATTCCCGTGAGGGGCCGTGACACTGAGGGCCTGATTACTCACGCCCGAGGCAACTGAGCGCTGAACATGCAGATCAGAGATATCCAGGCCGCCGCCCTGCATCGAGATGACAAGGCCATCTGTCCCGGAAAAGCGAAGGGTGCTGGAAGTGATGCCACTTCCTCTAATTGATATGCTGCGTCCATCGAGAGTTGAGAAGGAAAGCGGAGATGAAATAAGACATACCCCATAAGGGATATATATTCTCACGCCGTGGGCATATTTAGGATTTGTAGATACATCAGTGATTGCCGCCTGGGCACTGGCTGTGTCGTCAGTTGTGCCGTCGCATTTTGCGCCGTAATCAGCAATGCTTACGATGTCGGAAAAATGTGCCGCAACAGATCGGCCAACAGGGCCGCCTCCTATTGCTACCCCGTTGCTAACATCTGTCCCGGTATCCGTACCGCCAACCCGGGACCCATTGGCAGAATTCAGCTTTCCCTGCATGGATACGGAAATATGGTGAAGGTCATCCTGATTTGCTTTCAGCGTATCAAATTGCTGACGCATTGTGTCAGGCACTCTTTGCCCACTCCGCCAATCCATCCCTGACGGTGCTCCATAGGCAAACATGGGCGCGAGAAGGGCGACAAAAAACGGACGCTTCACAGGTCGTCTCCAATCTCGTCAGAACCTGCAACAAAAGCGTCGATCAGGTTAGGCGGGTATAGAGTTTCATTGGATGATTTCGACAGGCCATAAGGAAACGACCCGCGTATCAAGGCGGCCGACGTCAGGAGATCAGCGCATCGTTGCTCTCCACCGACTGCATCATGGGCAGATCTTGCAGGAGCAGCAGCGCGGCAAGTTCCCATTCCGGCGGCGGCTCTGATCAAGAGCGGTTTCCCCCTCTTTCTGAATAGGCGCAACCTGCTTCTTTACATCTGCATCCAACTGCGGCTGGGTCAATGGCAGCTCTATCAGTTTCGTGCAGCTGTAATTTTCCACAGATAGTTTCACCAATCATAAGGAGATATTACGGGTCGCACGCACAAGTGCTACCGGTTTCTTAAAATATGGCACTGCTTTGACGTGACATTGCCATAGGTTTAATGCCAGTGGCGCCGACTTTTCGATCGGCTCGACCCTTAAAAAATTTCTGCTATCAAGAAAAATTCAAAGAGCCATCGTATTATCCCGTTTCGGACTTCCTAAAGCGCGCCGTAGCTAGACAATACGCATAGGTTCCAACTGAATATCCGTTCCAGAAACGGTAATTATATTTTTTTATACTAGCATAATACTAATCCCAACCCGATCAATATATGTATCATGTTTTATTTCTTGATCATTTACAGGTATCAGATTAATATCTGAATGGGTCCCAGTCTTTTCTCCATTTTCCGCGCCAGGAAAATGATCGCAAGCAAACACCACATATCTTTCGGGTAAACTTGTTTTCAAAGATTTATGAGAAATTTTTCCTTTACCTCAGATGCGGGATTGCCCGACTTCCGTGAAACACGCCTCTTACTGGCCCATGCGAGATTAATGACGAAGCGACAACGCGCCAACACATAAAAAAAGCCGCCCAGAAGGGCGGCTTTTTCTCATGGGCAATGAAGCCCAAGCGTCATGCGACCTTAAGAGCGACCGCAGACTTCTTGCCGTTACGGCCTGCTTCAACTTCGAAGGAGACCTGCTGGCCTTCGTTCAAAGTGCGAATGCCAGCGCGCTCAAGCTCAGAGATGTGAACGAACACATCCTGCGCGCCACCTTCTGGCTGAATGAAACCGAAACCCTTGGTCGGGTTGAACCATTTTACGGTGCCTGTTGTCATAACGAGGCTCCTTATTAGAAAGGCGGTCGCGCGCAAAACACGCACGCAATCATAACTTTTAGGGGAAGAATTGATGCAACGCGCATCCATGACCCGGCTAAAAGCATCCGCCAAAAGAACTATGCACCCATATGACAGACAAACGCAAGGGAAATAAAAAATACCCCCCAAACAAACCAATAAATCCATTAAAAATCACGATCAAATTTACTGATTCATCTTTGAATAAAAGTCCAGAAATTCCAATTTTTACTATTCTTCGAAAACTACCATTTTCCATAAAGATTGATTTTTAATTCCTGCGAGAAACATCCCCGGAGATAAAGAGGTAAAAAAAGCCGGACTGCATCGAGAGCAGACCGGCTTTTTCTTAACGCTCAGAAAAAACTTATTCGCCGTCGTTAACGTCGTCTTCTTCACCGTCGTCGTAAAGAACTTCCTCAACGGTGATGACAAGAGGATCATTCTCGCTCAGAAGATCCGCAACCGCGTTTGCTTCATCTTCTTCTTCATAAAGCTCGGCATCGCCCGGATCCGAAACCCACTTCTCGGCAGGGTTCCAGAATTCGTCATCACCATTCTCCAGCTCACGACGGATCAGGTAACCTGCAACCTCTGCACCAGCAATTTCTTCATCGGCCATTATATGGTCCTCCTTTACGAAAGGAGAGGCCGTTTCAAGGGTTGTGTCAATTCCCTCACAACCACAGAATCAGCCCTAAATGGCCCACAAATCATGAAACATTTTCGACAGACCTTTACCTATTAAAGACTGCAGACACGCCCAGCCTTCATAAGTCAGCCATATTCATGCCTCAGCCTCCCCAAACATCGGCATTACCGATCACTATGATAAAATTTTTCCTTCAGAAAGCGGATTTTTCTACCGCCGACAAATTAAAGAGGGTAGATCTAGTCCAGATTAATGGAGGACACCCTCATGACCGAGAATATCTCCAGGATGACCCACGAAAACAGGGTCGATGCGTCGATCAAAGGTGGAATGCTGGAAGCCTGCGCCAAACATTCGGATATGTTCCTTACGCCTCGCCATACAGACGAAACAGCCGGGATTCTATGGGCCGTCAACCCAGCCCCAGGATGCCACGAATTGAACCGCCACAGCATCCTGAAACACCACGACCATGATGGACACATATATTTCCCCCGGCCTGGACTTCAGATCAAATAATAAAAATAGATCCTTCCTTATGGGTTACAGTCCGTTAACTGACGACCAACACATTCAATCACCCCGCTCTCTCAAAGCCCTTCCGAAGTGATTTATAATTTACTCGCATCATTCTGATACATGGCATATTCTTGAGCGTATGACAGAGCAAACCGACATTGACGACCCTGAAGACGAAGTCGCACTGGATGCCACAGAGGACGGAGAGTCTTTACTCTCCAGTCTTATGCTTCCCGTTTGCATCCTGATCGGTCTGTCCATCGTTGGAATCGTGATCGGTATCAGTTTCCTCTAATGAGGACCCTACGGGCGGTTGTTCAGTCCCAGAAAAAGGACTGGACCCCTTCTGGCTTTGTCGCATCCAACCAGCCCTGAAGCATGTAAGCGGCTGCCATTTTGTCGACCACTTCAGCGCGTCTGCCCCGGGTCATATCCGCGTCCTGAATCAGGAAACGGTTGACAGCACTCGATGACAGTCTTTCGTCCCAGAGACATGCCGGAACTCCCAAGCGCTCCGAAAGTGCTGTCGTCCAATCAGATGCTGCGCGCGCTGCGGGCCCAAAAGATCCATCAAGTGACAACGGCAACCCGACCACAATCGCACCAACATCCTGCCGCTTGGCAATATCTGCGAGTTCCTTCGCATTTTCCCCAAGTTTCCGCCGTTTCAGACCGATGAGAGGGGAGGCAAGCATGAGGGAAACATCGGTCACTGCAACGCCGATCGTCTTCGATCCTGGGTCTATTCCAAGGATGCGCTGATCAGTTTGAAGGACATTACGGAGGTCATGTGGATTGAACAGGGACATAACCCGGCGTTATGATCTGTCTGACGGCTGAAAAGCTACCATAATTTCCTCTTTTTCAGGAATGTTCATGTCGCTCGACGCGAAAACGGTCACGCGCATCGCCAGATTGGCGAGAATTGGTCTCGAACCGGGAGAGGTTGACGCTCTCGGCAAGGAGATGGGTTCCATCATAGACTGGGTGGAACAGCTTAACGAAGTGGACGTCACGGATGTGCCTCCCATGATCGGCACAGGTCTTGCCAAGCCACGCCTGCGGGAAGACCGCGTCACGGACGGCAATCGCCGCGATGACGTGCTCTCCAACGCTCCGGACCGTGAAGGTCCGTTCTATACGGTTCCGAAGGTGGTTGAATAATGTCCGGCATGCACGATTTTACGCTGGCTTCCGCCCGGGACGCTCTCAAGGCTCGCAAGATTTCCGCCGTTGAGCTGACGAACGCTCATCTTGATGCCATCGAGCGTCTGGACGGCCGCCTCAACAGCTTCATCACCCGCACGCCCGATCAGGCTCGTGTCGCCGCCAAGGCGGCTGATGAGGTTCTTGCGAAAGGTGAGGGCGGGGCACTGACCGGCATCCCGCTCGGCATCAAGGACCTGTTCTGCACAAATGGCGTTCGCACAACGGCGGCCAGCAAGATCCTTGGCAATTTTGTCCCACCTTATGAAAGCACGGTGACGTCCAATCTGCTGCGTGATGGTGCGGTTTTTCTGGGCAAGCTAAACCTTGACGAATTCGCCATGGGGTCCGCTAACCTGACCTCCGCCTTTGGCCCGGTTGAAAACCCTTGGAAGCGCAATGGCTCTGATGCCAAGCTAGTTCCGGGTGGCTCTTCCGGTGGTTCCGCTGCGGCTGTGGCTGCTGGTCTGGTTCTGGGCGCAACAGGCACGGACACAGGCGGTTCAATCCGTCAACCGGCCGCCTTCACAGGCATTGCCGGAATCAAGCCTACCTACGGTCGCTGCTCCCGCTTCGGTACGATCGCTTTTGCAAGCTCACTGGATCAGGCTGGTCCCATGGCTCGCAACTTGCAGGATTGTGCCATTCTTCTGGAATCCATGGCGGGTTTCGATGAACGGGATTCCACAAGCGTCGACACACCCGTTCCAAACTACGAAGCGGCCCTGACACGCGGCGTCAGAGGTCTGCGCGTTGGAATTCCCAAGGAATATCACGCTCCGGGCATGCCTGCGGAAATTGAGGCCCTCTGGCAGCAGGGTATCAACTGGCTGAAGGCCGCCGGTGCGGAGATCGTCGATATTTCCCTGCCGCACACGAAGTACGGTCTGCCGACCTATTACATCGCAGCACTGGCAGAAGCTTCGTCCAATCTGGCGCGGTATGATGGCGTTCGGTTCGGTGAGCGCGTTAATGGCTCCTCGCTGGATGCACTTTACGAAGCCACCCGTGCAGCAGGGTTTGGCGAGGAAGTGAAGCGTCGTATCCTCATCGGCACGCACGTTCTGTCGTCTGGCTATTACGATGCCTACTATCTGCGGGCGCAGAAGGTACGCACCCTGATCCAGCGTGACTTCCTGAGTGCCTACGAAAACGTGGACGTGATCCTGACGCCGACTGCTCCATCCGGTGCCTTTGCACAGGACGAAAAGCCAACCGATCCGGTGCAGATGTATCTCAACGACGTCTTTACTGTTCCGGCGAGCATGGCTGGTGTTCCGGCTCTGTCCGTTCCGGCCGGTCTGGACGCACAGGGCGTTCCGCTTGGGCTTCAGTTGATCGGCAAATTCTTCGATGAGGAAACACTGATTGCCGCAGGCCACGTCATCGAACAGGCTGCGTCCTTCACCCACAGACCCGCCATCCATGCAGGAGTGTCGGCATGAGCTATCGTATCACCGGCAACACCGGCGAATGGGAAATCGTCGTCGGGCTGGAAGTTCATGCCCAGGTCATCAGTAATGCCAAGTTGTTTTCCGGCGCGTCCGCCTCTTACGGTGGCGAGCCGAATACGCATGTCAGCCTGATTGATGCAGGATTTCCGGGCATGCTGCCTGTTCTGAACCGGGAATGTGTCGCTCAGGCTGTCCGCACCGGCCTTGGCCTGAATGCACAGATTAACCTGTTCAGCCGCTTCGATCGCAAGAACTATTTCTATGCCGATCTTCCGACAGGCTATCAGATCAGCCAGTTCGCTCACCCGATTGTGGGTGAGGGCAAAGTACTGGTTGATCTGGCAGACGGAAGCACGCGTGAAATCGGTGTCACGCGCCTTCATCTAGAACAGGACGCAGGCAAGTCCGTCCACGATCAGGACCCGACGCGCTCCTTCATCGACCTGAACCGTGCTGGCGTGGCGCTGATGGAAATCGTTAGCGAGCCAGATATCCGTTCACCCGAAGAAGCTGGGGCTTATCTGCGTAAGCTGCGCCAGATCCTGCGCTACATCGGAACCTGCGATGGCAACATGGAAGAAGGCTCCATGCGTGCGGACGTCAACGTTTCCGTGCGGAAGCCGGGCGAGGAGGGGTATCGGACCCGCTGCGAGATCAAGAACGTCAACTCGATCCGCTACGTCATGCAGTCAATAGAGGTCGAAGCACAGCGCCAGATCGAAATCTGGGAAGCGGGCGGAGAAGTCGATCAGGAAACACGCCTGTTCGATCACGTCCGCAGCGAAACACGCTCGCTTCGCTCCAAAGAAGACGCGCATGATTATCGCTACTTCCCGGACCCGGATCTTCTGCCGCTCGTCATCGAACAGTCCTGGGTTGATGAACTGAAAGCCGCTCTCCCTGAGCTGCCAGAAGCCAAGCGCGAACGCCTGGAGCAGGACTACGGTGTCAGCCGTTATGAAGCCAGCGTCCTGACCGCCGAGCAGGCGGTCGCAGACTTCTACGAGACCGTGGCAAAGGGCGCAGATGCCCGTCTGGCTACAAACTGGATGCTCGGGGATTTCTTCGCAGCCCTGAATCGGACTGGCCGTTCCATTGAGGACAGCCCGGTCAGTGCAGAAGGCCTGCGTGAGCTTCTGGCTTTGATTTCGGACTCCACGATCAATGGCAAGATCGCCAAGGAAGTCCTTGAAGACATGGTAGAAACCGGCGAATCGGCTTCCGCAATCGTTGAACGCAAGGGGCTCCGTCAGGTTACAGATACCGGAGCGATCGAGACCTCTATCCGCGAAATTCTCGCGGCGAATGCTGACAAGGTTGCGGAATACAAATCCGGCAAGGACAAGCTGTTTGGCTTCTTCGTAGGTCAGACAATGAAAGCCATGAAGGGGAAGGGTAACCCGGCCCTTGTCAACGAAATGCTGAAAAAGCTGCTTTCAGAATAAGACGTGAAAAAAGTGCTCTTAGGGGGTTTGACGGCGAGCGGATTCCCCCCTAAGAACGCTCCTGCACACGCGGTGTCAAAACCGCGTATCAGTGCGGAGGGGTGGCCGAGAGGCTGAAGGCGGCGGATTGCTAATCCGTTATACGATGTAAGTCGTATCGTGGGTTCGAATCCCATCCCCTCCGCCACTTACTCGAACAACCATCTCATATTTCTGTTCTAATAACGGAATAGAAACTTTTCAGCTGCACTAGCGTATCTCTCACTTAACCTAACAGAGATCCCGCTATGAGCCTGATCCTTCTTATCATTTTGGTACTCCTCTTGATCGGAGCACTCCCCACTTGGCCATATAGCTCCCGGTGGGGGTACTATCCTTCAGGCGGTTTGGGTCTTGTTGTCGTTATCGTTGTAATTCTTGTTTTGATGGGACAACTATAACCTATCGAATACAGCACAAAGAGGGTGTGGAGCTTAGGCTCCACACTCTCTTTTGTTTCCACTCATCCTAATGCGTGAGTGCGGACGCCAGTACATCATTCATAACGGAGGCACCGGAATGATGACAGGAGGCTTCTGACGCTGCGCGTATTCAGGCAACTGAGACCGATTTGATGCAGCATTCATGACGCGTCCCGTTGCATAAAGATCCACGAGAAGCTGATCGCCAGTCACTAGCCGCTTGGAAGTAGAGAACACTCCCGCAACGGCCAGTGCGTCATATACCAGTTCAAAGCAATAGGGTTGTTTGAGTCTCTGCATCGATTGAATGCGAAACGCCCACCCAGCGATCGCTAGTATATCGTAACCCATACCGACCATAATTCTGGCAGTAAGTTAGAGCTCGAGCAGCTTCTTCTTCAGTCAACCGAATTTCAAAGCAGCAACCTTTTCTTGGAGGCATTCCAAAGTCTGGATCAGAAAGACCCACCGCCACAACACGAGGCACGGTTGCTGAGAAGATCTTGCCATCAAACTCAATCGTCGCATGACTGTATGCACTCTCGAGCCGCCAGCAGATCAGTTCTCCAAACCCGTCCGCCGGATAATAGAGACGAACACGAGCGCTCATGGGGAAACATGTAGAGTGCGAAGGGCCTGCTCCTCCGTCATATGCGGCGCAGAGACCGATACAATTCCCAGCACCCCCTCAAACACAGACAATACCGTTTTCAACGCGGATAAGGCCGTGTTGGCATTTACCAAAATTGAATTGGGAACTGTAGAGGCCGCCTGAGACACAGCAATTCCCAGTAATGACGTGACGCTCTGCAAATCTACCAGAACAGAATCTATCTGGCTTTTGAAAGACGTACTGTCATAACTGACCATCACCTTTGAACCTGCACCATCCGAAAAAGCCTTCAGAGCGGACTGGAGTGCCACATCGGCAGCCTCAATCACCGCAACCGTCGGAGCACCAATCGCTGAAGATACGGCGGCAATGGAGAGGATCGTTGTTACCGCGTTAATACCAGCGGTTCCGTATGCTTTTACTTTTGCGACATTCAGGGTCACCGTTGTCACGTTTCCTGACGTTGTGACGGTACAGGCACCAAGAACTCCAAGAGCAGATCCGGCAGCAAGAACTTTAAGGAACGATCTACGATTATTAATCATGAATTCTCACTTAAATAATATTTCTAATTATTTTCAAAAAATACTTGCCCATCAAACAATCCATTTCCTAAAGCATCGTTACTTAGATAATGGCTTGAGGACATTTGCCCTTAGCAAGCTGTCGCCGCGCGCGCCAAATGCAAGACAATGTCAATTACAAATTGCTGTCGAAATAAAATCCGCCCCCTCCATGCGGGTGGGCAGGACAGAGCATTTTTACGAGATCAGACTTTCTTTGACGCGCCAGTGAACCTTTGGCGTCGTAAACGATTGAGTCTGCTCCTCGAAGGAGACAATCATGTCGTTTCAGGCTTACACCCACTTGGCGCACATAAGCAGCCTTTTTGATTATCCGGTAAGACCGGACCCTTATGACCCATTCCCAAATGGTGATCCCATGATTGATGATCCCTCTGAAGAAGAGCCAGAGTCAGAACCGGACGAGTGGCCCGCACCCGAACTTCCTGAAGAGCCAGGCCCGTCACCGTATCCGCCTTTGAAGGAATAGCTGTCTGCTCTCAGGAAAAGAGAAAAAGATTTTCTCGCTTATTCTTTTCTACGCCCAGATTAACAGAGAAACGTGTCTGGACATTTCCACCGGAAAGCGATTGCAGACACTTCTACTGAAACCAAGCGTCACACGGAATGTGTTGATGAGGCATGCTTGTCTGCCTATAGCCTAGGTAAAATCAGGCTTCGCATACCGGCACAGCAGAGCCAATCCCACTCTGAGCGAAGCCACCGTGCAACACTGGCTTTCAAGGGATTCTCACACTGTATCTTGGTGACAATTTTGATCCGTTTGTAGTCTTTCGGAATCTATGGGAGCTGTTGAAAGGGCTGTACGACCTTATGCTCTACCTCTATCATCTTTTGACAGGTTTCCCTCCGCAACACTGACCCAGATGAAACGTTATCGTCCGCCCGCTTATATCCGGCCGGCTTTTAACGGAGAAACATCATGAGGTTCCATCTGCTCTTGGGGCCCGTATTGCTTGCCCTGTCTTTGACGGCCTGCGTCGATCACAATCATCACGACCAGAGAGACCGCACCCACTGGCGCCAGGGCGACACGCCCGGTCCGTATTCAGGATACAAGCAAAACCGCTGGACAGCCCCGCACAACTGACATCGGTTTTTCTAGTTCTGGCGCCAGGCCAGCCTGACAGGTGTTGACCTGTAAGACATGAGATCCCGCCCGCGGCCTGCGCCAGAAACACTGCTTCCAGAATTTACAGCACGCCTGATCACACGAGGAGGGGGGCCGTAAATTACACGGGCCACGTTTCCCGATTGTGATTTCTGGGAGGCGGAGGCAGCACGAGAATAAATGTCCTGATTCTGACTGGACGAAGGCCACGCCTGTTCCGGCATCACGACCTTGGGCCCACTGCCTGTCATGACAATCTGAGGCAGGAAATCAGGGGGCCTGTAAGTATCTGGCTTCCCGTTCCAAACAGCCATCACATGGTGTTCGTATTCAGCACCTAATGCGGGTGTCAGTGAATGATAGGCCGCTGTTGCAGCCGGCCATCCATGCAGCTGTCCGAAGAGGTTCTTCAAGAAAGTAGCTCCGTAGCGAGCATTGCTGAGAGGGTCAAATGCCTCTTCAAGTGACGAAAACGCATCAGCATGATGGTGCAGATTGATCTGCATACATCCCACGTCGATTGAAACAATGCCTGACCGTCGAAAGTCCTCTACAGCAGAGATGGCTTCGGCTTTGGAGCCGTAAAAATATCCTCGCCCCGCAGCATTAACCGTCCAGGGCCACGCAACGACCCCGCCGGACAACGGATCGCGACGCCCACTTTCCACATGGCTGATAGCGCCTAGCAAACCAGACGGAATATCTGCTTCCCGCTCGGCGACAGCAACCGCCTCATGACAAACGCTGCCTGTAGCATCCCAGTCATTGGCATACCCAAAGCCGGGCAGCCCCAACACAATATAGAAGAGCAGAAAGAGATATTTCCCGGTCATACTGCTCTGTATGACCGGGAAATATGAATAAACGCTTATTGAATTAGGCGTTATTTCTCAGCAGCGGAGCGCAGGCATGTTCAAGCCATGCGAGCACGTCAGTTTCAACATCTGGTCCAACACGCGTCAGAACTTCAGCGTGATAGGCGTTCAGCCATGCCAGCTCAGCATCATCCAGCAACGTTACATCGATGAGTTCGCGATCAATCGGCGTATAGCTCAAAATCTCAAACTCAAGGAAAACACCCTTGGTTCCACGATAGGCCGACGGCTTCACCAGCATCAGATTTTCAATGCGGATGCCATATGCGCCCGGCTCGTAATATCCCGGTTCATTGGAAACGATCATGCCCGCTTCCAGAGGCGTAGGGCGAGGGGCAGGGGAAATGTTCTGCGGCCCCTCATGAACAGACAGATAACTGCCAATTCCATGACCAGTGCCGTGATCGTAATCCAGCCCGACTTCCCAAAGAGCCGCACGAGCCAGAGTATCCAGACGGTGTCCGGTCGTGCCCGGCGGAAACCGGACGCGAGACAGAGCAATGTTGCCCTTCAGAACACGCGTAAAGTTTTCCTTGATGGCCTGCGGTGCCGCATCGGGACCGATCCACACCGTGCGGGTAATATCCGTCGTACCGAATGGATACTGGCCACCACTATCAATCAGATAAACACTGTTTGGCGTCAGAACTCGATCTTTGCCGACTTCCGCACGATAATGCGGGTATGCGCCATTTGGTCCGGCCGCAGAAATCGCATCGAAACTCTGCTCCCGATAGTCAGAGGACTGTGCCCGAAAACCGTTCAGACGATCCACCAGATCGGTCTCATGCTGACCAGCTGCCGACACAGACAACGAGTGCAGGAACCTCGTCATCGCAATCCCGTCCAGCTTATGCGCCTGGCGTGATCCTTCCTGCTCCACACTGTTCTTGACGGCCTTGGGTAAGGTGCATGGATCATTGCCGTCCACAACTTTAACGCCCGCAGCCTTCAGGGTCGTTTCAAACCACACTGGTGTCGTCACCGGATCAAGCCGAACAACCTTACCCGCCAGCGCACCCAAACGCTCTTCAATACGAACCGGCGCATAGACCGCAACATCAGCGCCTAGAGCATTGGCTAAACTGGCATCAAGACGAGCAGGATCTACAAACAGTTCTGCCCGGCCGTCTGAATGCAGAATGCCATAACCATGCGCCACGGGGGTCAGGGGGACATCATTGCCACGAATATTCAGAAGCCACGCAATGGATGTGCAATCCGCCAGCACAACTGCGTCCTGAGCCGAATGCGTCAGAAAGACCGCAAGACGCTCCCGTTTGCTCGCACTGCTTTCGCCTGCCAGCGCCAGCGGTTGCTCAACAACTGTGCTCGCCGGAGCGACAGGTTGATCCGTCCAGGCCTGGTCAATCGGATTAACCGTCAGCGGGACCAGTTCAACGCCCGGCGCAGCCCATGAGGCAAGCATGGAGCGACTGACCAGCTTCGGATCGTAGCCCACGCTGAGACCAGCAGCCTTGTCTGCGAGCCAGTCCGAAGCTGGCTCCAGAGTCACATGCCTGCGCTCCCACAACGCATGCGGAACCTGCTCTTCCATCTGAACCGTATAACGACCATCGGAAAACACGGCCGCCGCATTCGGCAGAATGACAGCAAGACCCGCGCTTCCCGTAAAACCCGTCAGCCACGCAAGGCGGTCAGAGCAGGGGGCTACATATTCCCCGAGATATTCATCCCCCCGCGGAATGATGAACCCTGAAACACCCAGAGCCTCACAAGCCTTGCGGACAAGAGCAGGGCGCTCATTCAAGGGAATGGAAGAAACGGTCATGGAAAATCCTTTTCCGGTTCGAATGCCGCCTCAAGGCAGAGCGTCATGAAGAGAAGATCGAGCCAACGCCCGCCTTTTCGCCCAACCTGAGGTAAAATACCGCTGTTCTGAAAACCAAACTGGCGATGAAGAGCGACCGAGGCCTCATTGCCAGCCGTAATACCGGCCACCATGACGTGGAAGCCGGCCTGTTTGGCATGATCGATCAATCGGGCCAACAACCTGCGCCCAAGACCTCGTCCCTGGTGCTCGACATCCACATATACTGAGTGTTCGATCGTCTTGGCATAGCCCTCAAAGGCGCGAAAGGCCCCATAGGAGGCATACCCGCAAACGTCGCCATTTTCGTTAGTTGCCACAAACACCGGGAAACTCTGAGCCAAGCGATCCGAAACCCATTTCTGACGCTGCTCCAGCGTGAACGGAGTGCTGATCCACAAGGCATCCGTATGGGCAATCGCATGATTCGTGATCCGCAAAATTGCAGGCAGATCTTCATCCTGAACGTCCCGGATCACGAACCCCATTGTCAGCCTCGCTTGCGCAGGATCAGTGTCGCCCAGTCACCTTCACGCAAGAGCCGTTCAAGGACCAGCCCCTGACGACGATGCGCTACCAGAACCATATTGGCCTGCGTGTAAAGCAATCCAGCTAGAATGGCCGTTCCGTTCGGAGCCAGATTCAGCGCCAGAGACTGAGCCATCCGACAAAGCGGACGCGCCAGAATATTGGCAAACACCAGATCATACGGCGCTTTGATCCGCACCTGGTTGGTATTCCAACCATTACCAAACCGGCAGTCCAGCAGATTACCCTGGCCATTCAGCCGTGCGTTAGCCTTCGCCGTACGTACAGACCAAGGCTCAATATCAACAGCCAGGATGGGACGATGCAGAAGCTTGGCCGCCGCCATCGCCAGGATACCCGAGCCACATCCCATATCGAGGATATGACGTGGCTTACGATACGCCACCATCTCCAGAGCCCGCAGACACCCACGGGTGGAACCATGTTCACCAGAACCAAAGGCAATGCCCGCGTCCAGCGTGATAGTCAAACGGGACTGGTCTGGTGCGCCGTGCAGATGCGTGCCACGAATAGCGAAGCGCTTTCCAACATTCTGCTGCGGAAAGGACTCATAAGTCCGCGCCAGCCAGCCTTCAGCCTCGGTCGCTTCCCGAAGTAACTCGGCATCACATCCCGTCAGAAGGCGCGCAACAGCAAGAGCGCTCTCGAGCTCGTCTTCCTTGTAGCCAGTGTCCTTAACGCCTTCGATACGCCAGTATTTCTGTTCGTCATCGGCTTCAAAAATACCGACGGTCTCACAGACGCACATCAAAGCCTGCTCGAAGAGAGGGACGTATTCCTCCTCCACCGTAATGGACAGGGTTTCAAGCGCACTGGCATGGCGTCGGCCAATGCTGCGGGGTGCCATCACGATCTGATCTCCACGAAATTTGCCATGACGCGCTTGATGCCGCCATTTTCAAAGTTGATTTCAAGCCGGCTGCCATCCACCGCAATGACGGTGCCTTCGCCGAACTTCTGATGAAAAACCGTCGCCCCAACCGGAACATTCGCCTGCGGCTGCACATCCGTGATGCGTGGACGAGGGGTCTGAGGCATCCCGGAAGGACGGGTGCTCGTAAAAGGGCCAGACGCAAACATGGATGGGGCGGCCGCCGCCTGCCGCCGACTTTCCACGGATTGACCACCAATCTGGACGTATTCAGACGGAATTTCTTCAATAAACCGACTAGGCATTGAAGCCTGCCAGTTCGCATAAATACGTCGGCTGGCCGCGTGGACAACGATTGCGCGAAGCCGCGCCCGCGTCAGTCCAACATAGGCCAGACGTCGTTCTTCCTCCAACGCCCGGTTGCCGCCTTCATCCAGAGACCGCTGCGACGGAAAAACGCCTTCCTCCCAACCGGGAAGGAACACCGTATCGAACTCCAGCCCCTTGGAGCCGTGCAACGTCATGAGACTGACCTTGTCATCGGTCGTCTCGCTTTCCGTATCCATGACAAGCGCCACGTGTTCCAGAAAACCTTCAAGCGTCGCAAACTCACCAATAGCCCTTAAAAGCTCACGGATATTGTCGAGCCGCCCCGGCGCTTCCACAGACCGGTCATCGCGCCACATCTGAAGATAGCCACTATCTTCAAGCAGCTGCTCGACGGCCACCACCTGACCTTCCGTCTCAAGCGTCGCTTTCGCACGCTGAAACGCTTCCATCAGACTGGTCAGAGCCTCCTTGGACTTTCCCTTGAGAGTACCCTGTTCAATCTGCGTCAGAACAGCAGCGGTTAGCGGGCCGGGCAGAGTACGCGCCAGCCCATGCAACTTCTGCACCGCAACAGCACCCACACCACGCTTGGGAACATTGATGATGCGCTCGAACGCCAGATCGTCAGAAGGCTGCGACAGAACGCGCATATAAGCCAAGCAATCACGGATTTCCGCGCGTTCATAGAACCGCAAACCGCCGACAATCCGATAGGGGACACCTATCGTCATCAGGCGCTCTTCAAATGGCCGCGTCTGAAAGCCCGCACGCATCAGAATAGCCATTTCGGACAGGGGGTGCCCATCAGCTTGGAGACGCTCAATCGCACCACCAACAATCCTGGCTTCTTCATCGGAATCACGAACCCCAATGATCTGGACTTTCTCGCCCTGCGCGTCCTCGCGTCCGGGGCGAAGCGTCTTGCCCAGACGGCCTTCATTATGCGCGATCAACCCCGCAGCAGCAGCCAGGATCTGCGCCGTCGAACGATAATTCTGCTCCAGCCTTACGACCGCCGCGCCAGGAAAATCCTTCTCGAACCGCAAAATGTTTTCAACCTCGGCCCCACGCCAGGAATAGATCGACTGATCGTCATCCCCCACACAGGCAATGTTGGACGGACCATGCTCCCGCTTGGCCAGCAGGCGAAGCCAGAGATACTGAACCGTGTTGGTGTCCTGATACTCATCCACCAGAATATAGCGGAAAATCCGATGATACTGCGCCAGTACGTTCGGCTGGGATCGCAGGATCTCCACCATGTGCAGCATCAGATCGCCGAAATCGCAGGTATTCAGTTCCCGCAGCCTCAGCTGATAGGCCCGATAGATTGCCAGAGCGTGCCCGTTGGCAAAATCCGTATCCTCGGCAGGCGTTACCCGATCCGGGGTCAGCCCACGATCTTTCCAGCGCTGGATGATGCCCATGAGCTGGTTCGGCGGCCAACGCTTCGTATCCAGCCGAAACGGCTCCATGATCTGCTTCAGCAAACGAAGCTGATCATCCGTATCAAGAATATTGAACCCACTCGTCAGGCCCACATATTCCGCATGACGCCTCAGCATCCGCGCGCAAATGGCATGGAAGGTGCCAAGCCAAAGCCCCTCGGCAGGCTCGCCAAGGATCGCCCCAACACGTTCGCGCATTTCACGCGCAGCCTTGTTGGTGAAGGTCACGGCAAGGATCTGGCTCGGATAGGCGCGGCCCGTCAGCAGAAGATGGGCAAAACGCGTTGTCAGAACGCGTGTCTTTCCCGTACCTGCACCAGCAAGAATCAGAAGCGGGCCTTCGGTTGTCTCGATGGCACGTCTCTGCTCCGGGTTCAGGCGGGAGAGATATTCGGGCGTGGGGATGAGAGGGTCTTGCGGCACACTCCCGATATAGAGTGTGATGGTCCTATGGCCAACACATCATCTTCCCGGATCGACCTGACACGCGGTACCGGCCCCCAGGGACACCGTGCCCGGATGCGCACCCGCGTCGAAACCAACGGTGCGGAGACCCTTGCCGATTACGAAATTCTGGAAATGCTGCTGTTCCTGGGCATCCCGCGCAAGGACACAAAACCGCTCGCAAAAGGCCTCATCAGCCACTTCGGAAGCCTGATCAACGTCTTTCGCGCACCAACACGCGATCTGCGGAACGCCGGACTGAACGACGATACCATCCGCGCTCTTCGCCTTCCGTCAGTCGCCGCAGAACGTCTTGCCTCCGCCGAAAGCCGCGAGCGTCCGGTTCTGGGGAACTGGCCACAACTGACAAGCTATCTTGAAACGACATTACAAGGCGCGGTTCCCGGACAGCTTCGCATCCTTTATCTGGATAACCGCAACCGCCTCCTTGCGGATGAAGCGGCCCCCAAAGAGGAGGATATCACCTTCCTGAACCGGGCCATCGCCATTCGCGCACTGGCGCTGCATGCTACCGCCATTATCGGCCTGCATGTCCAACCCACTCTCAAATCACCAGCCCTGTCAACGGCTGCAAGAACTCTGGAAACCGCACTTAAGCAACTGTCCATCGTCTTGCATGACATCCTTCTAAGCAATGAAGACAAAAAACTCAGCAGCCTACGCCAGGAAGGTCTCCTTTAAGCCTCATACCCTGCTTCAAAAACAATCCTGCGCATGCAGAAAACATAAAATGAAAGAAAGCTGGCGTTTTCCTGAGCCCGGCTCATCCCCGCACACGCGGGGAACACTCAGTCGGGCGTCTGGCCCCTGCGTCTCGGCCCGGTTCATCCCCGCATGTGCGGGGAACACCATTATCCTCGAAACGAAAGGGAATGAAATGTCGGTTCATCCCCGCATGTGCGGGGAACACTCTTCCTGTTAGATAACTGTTTTCCAACAGAAAAACAGCCCCCGAAAAATCTACCGATTTTTTCAACCTTTTCTGAGAGAGGCTGACGACGCCTTGATCTCGTCCGGGTTACAGTGTCAGAAAAACGAATGACCAACGCTCAGCCTTCTGAAGATGGATTTTCTGACTGTCTGGGAAGTCCCTTCCTTCGGGCCATACCAGCTGCTACAGCCGCGCCGGAGACAACGGATCACGAAACGATTCCTGCTCCTGTTGCACTCCTGAGTGGGCGAGGGCGTCATCTGAACGACGACACACTTCTGAGGCTGATCGTCCATCTTTTTACGGGTCGTGAACAAAAAGCCGAAAGTCTTGTTCCAGCACTTCTGGAACGCTTCGGTTCGCTGGCGGCCCTGCTTTCCGCCAGCAACCGTGAACTCGCTGGCATCAGGGATATGGGCAGCCCCATGATTCCCATGATCCGTGTGCTACAGGAGGCCGCGATTCGGTATAACCGGGAACGGCTACCAACCGCGGATCTGCTCGATAGCGAACAGAAACTGCTCGATTATCTGACAGCCCGCCTTGCCCGTGAAAATATCGAACAGTTCCGCATTCTTTTCCTCAACGACCGGCAGGGCCTGATCGCCGACGAAGCCCAGGCGCGGGGGACCATCAACCATACACCCGTCTATCCAAGAGAAGTCGCCAGACGCGCTGTGGAAGTCGGGGCAACCTCTCTCATCCTGGTGCACAACCACCCTAGCGGTGACCCAACACCCTCACAGGCGGACATCCAGATGACACAGCAGGTTCAGGCCGCACTGGACGTGGTTGGCGTCCAGCTTACTGACCATCTCATTATCGGAAATGGACGCCACACCAGTTTTCAGCGTACGGGCCTGCTCTGAACTCTAACCCGGCCGTTTCAGCGCGGTGGAAGCAGACCCTCAAACGCCAGTTCACCCGGAAGGGCACCACGCGGAAAGATCGTGTTGACATGCCCCATCTTGCGGCCCGGACGGGCTTCACGCTTGCCATATAAATGAAGCGATGCCCCATCCGTGGCCAGAATACCCGGAACACGCGCCATATCTTCCGGTCCAACCAGGTTGTGCATGATCGCATCGGAATGACGGCGCGCAGGCGGTAAAGGCAGACCAGCCACAGCACGGATGTGCATTTCAAACTGATCAATCAGGCAGGCGTCCATGGTCCAGTGCCCGGAATTATGCGGGCGAGGGGCGATCTCGTTCACCAGAAGTCTGCCATCGGCCGCATGGAACATCTCCACACCCATGATACCAACCAAGCCCAACTCCGCCGCAATCTTCATCGCGATCGCCTGAGCCTCCTGAGCCACATCAGGCATGACTCTGGCTGGGGCGAGCGTGATGTCGAGAATACCGTCACGATGGCGATTTTCGACCGTATCGAAACAGCGCACCGTTCCATCAAGCCCACGGACTACCATCACGCTCAACTCACGCTGGAAGTCGATCATCTTCTCAGCCACGAGCGGGTAAGGCAGATCTGTAAGCGCAGAGAGCGCATCAGCACTTTCAACACGGAACTGACCTTTGCCGTCATAACCAAAGCGCGTGGTTTTCAGGATCAGGGGAAAGCCCAGCTCTTCAAGATTTTTCAGATCATCAGGGCCAGACACGGCCTTCCAGGGAGCGAGTTCAATACCAGCGTCCGTCAGACGGGTCTTTTCCAGAATACGATCCTGACTAACACGCAGGATTTCGCCTGCAGGCCGAACAGGCCGATGCTTCGCCAGCAACGACAGACCTTCGGCGCTGATATTCTCAAATTCGAACGTCACCACATCACAGCGGGACGCAAAATCCTCGAGAGCTGCCGGATCATCATACGACCCGACCGTCGCAGACGCCGCAACCTCAATGGCAGGACTTGTCGAAGCAGGATTCAGGATATGGACACGATATCCGAGCTTGGCCGCAGCCATCGCAGACATGCGCCCAAGCTGGCCACCACCAATGATTCCGATCGTGCTTCCCGGTTCAAACACCGCATTCTTCTGCGCAGTCATTCGACTGGCGCATCCGCAACAGCAGCGGTCTGCGTCCCGCGCCAGGCATCCAGCCGCGCGGCAAGTTCAGGATCGGCAAGAGACAGAATGGAAGCCGCCAGAAGACCAGCGTTTTTTGCGCCAGCCTTGCCAATCGCCAACGTTCCTACAGGAACGCCACCGGGCATCTGAACGATGGACAGAAGACTGTCCTGTCCCTTCAGGGCGTGGCTTTCAACAGGGACACCGAGAACAGGAAGAGACGTCCATGCCGCGCACATACCCGGCAGATGCGCAGCCCCGCCAGCCCCCGCGATAATGACGTGCAGTCCACGGCTGCGGGCCGTACGGGCATAGTCTGCAAGACGGTCAGGCGTACGATGCGCCGAGACAATGCGTCGCTCATGGACGATGCTTAGCTCATCCAGAATATCGCAGGCGTGACGCATGGTTTCCCAGTCAGACTGACTGCCCATGATGACGCCAACGCGCACGGCATCTTCGGCCTGAATTATCTCGTTGGAAGAAAGGATCTGGCTCATCAGGCAATGTTATCCGGAATCAGACGGGTCTCGATCCAGGAAATCTCGTCTTTGAGCTGCAGCTTGCGCTTTTTAAGGCGCTGGAGCTGGAGCTGATTGAGGGGATGGTCCACCAGACGCTCGATAACCGTGTCAAGATCGCGATGCTCGCTCCGAAGCTCATGGAGGCGTCTGAGCATGGCATTATTGTCGGTCATCATCGCTGTCAGTCCCGGAACTCTATCAGGACATGATGGAGAACTGAAAGCATTCCGTCCACCATCATGTCTCCATATCACGACCGAAAAAGTATGAACCTTTCACGGTCCGCACCAACAGAAAAAGGATGCAACCCGGTCCGGGGCTGCATCCTTTTTCTGTGACTTAGAGAGCTTCGTCTTCGTGGGCGTCAAATGAGCTCACGACCGGAAGGGTATGACCCTCACGGGCGAGACGATCGTTTGCTGCAGAGACGGCAGCATTCAGATCCATCTGGGTGCAAAGGCCAAGAATAACCGGATCACGCGGCTTGATGTTGGCGCTGTTCCAATGCTGCCGGTCACGTACCTTGATGATGGTGTCCTTCGTCGTACCAAGCAGCTTGACGATCTGCGCTTCCGTGAGTTGTGGGAACTGGCGCAGGATGAACGCAATTGCATCCGGACGGTCATTGCGCTTGGCCACCGGCGTATAACGCGCGCCCTTGGCGCGACGCTTTACCGGGCTTCCAGAAGACAGGATCTTGAGCTTGCTATCCGGATTGGCTTCGCACCGCTTGATCTCGGCTTCGGAAAGCTGATGGTTCTTGACCGGATCGTAGCCGTTGATCCCGGCTGCAACTTCACCGTCAGCAATAGCCTGCACTTCAAGCGGATGCATGCCGCAGAATTCAGCAATCTGTGTGAATGTCAGGCCGGTTTTTTCGATCAGCCAGACGGCCGTGGCCTTGGGCATCAAAGGCAGGGTCATGTCAGTGCGTTCCTTTTGGGGCGCTTTAGGGGCCCGCGAAAGCGCAGGCACCGATTGGCGTACCCGGAGAGGAGAAACTGAGAACCCGCTCGGGATATGATCGCGGCACCTGCTGGATGCGCGGCGATAATGGAAACGGTATGGGGCACCATCCGGCCTCTGGTCAAGGTCGAAACGGCAGGGCTGAACAAAAAGCAGCCCTGCCACTTTTAATCAGGCCGCGTGAGGCGCTCCTACCTGGCAGCGGGAGCTTTCCGCTCCCATAGCAGCCGGGGTCATAACAGCCCCCGCAGGCCCCGTGACAATCGGGATACGTCGCGGACGCGCGGCCTCGGGAACGACCTGCCGCACGACGATGGTCAGCAGACCATTTCGAAGCTCTGCCTGATCAATTTCCGTGTGGTCTGCCAGAGCGAAACGACGTTCAAATGCCCTCGTTGCAATCCCACGATGGAGCCATTCACGCTCGCGGTTGCCTTCAGGCACCCGCCCACGAATGACAAGCGTATTGTCTTCCTGAAGCACCTCAACGTCTTCCGGCCCAAACCCGGCAAGCGCCATGGTCAGAGCGTAGTCCGTCTCTGCGGTTTTTTCGATATTGTAAGGGGGATAGCTCGGCATAGCCTGAGCATTGGCAGCATTTCCGGCGACACGGGCCAGACGGTCAAAGCCAATTGCGCTGCGAAACAATGGCGTAAAGTCATAGGACATGGAAACCTCCTTAAGGCAGGATTCATCTAATGCAGCTCCCTAAAAGGCGAACTGCTATTGGTCTATCGGCCATGACCCGAAAGGCGTCATGACCGATATTCCAGATGGTACCTGTCCTGCGACGCTTCAAGAGGCGCGCATGGAGGTAGACAAGCTTACTTGCGGGTACCGATACCAGCGAAGCGCTTGTTGAACTTGGCAACCTGGCCCCCGGTGTCGAGCATACGCTGCACGCCCGTCCATGCCGGATGGGACTTCGGGTCAACGTCCAGACGCAGGGTGGCGCCCGGCTGGCCGTAGCAGGAGCGGGTCTTGTATTCGGTGCCATCGGTCATGATGACGGTGATTTCGTGGTAGTCGGGATGGATGCCGGATTTCATGAATTCTCTACTCCAGGAAGAAAGCTCCGATACCGACCGGAGCGAATCATGAGGCGCGTATAACGGAAAGTACCGCAGGATGAAAGCAGACTTTACGGGATTGCCTAAGTCCGTTTATTTCTGGGCGGATGCAGGCATAACTTTTCAGGCCTGCAACCGCATTCCTGCGGCTCCCCCAAGAAAGGTTTCTATATGAGCGAAACGAAACACGCCCTGCACACTCCGGGCTGGGTCAGCGACTTCCAGAAATTCATCATGCGCGGCAATGTTCTGGATCTCGCCGTCGGTGTGATCATCGGCGCAGCCTTCACCACTATCGTGAACAGTGCTGTCAAGGACGTGCTGACGCCGTTCATCGGCCTTCTAACGGGTGGTGTGGATTTTTCCAACCTGTTCATCACGCTTAAAGGTCCGGTCAAGGATACGCTGGAAGAAGCACAGAAGGCTGGGGCCGTCACCGTCAATATCGGCGTGTTCCTGAATGCTGTTATCCAGTTCCTGATCGTTGCTTTCTTCATCTTCTGGGTTGTGCGTCTGATCGGCAAGCTTCACCGCAAGGAAGAAGCTGCACCGGCCGCTCCGCCAGCACCCAGCAAGGAAGAAGTTCTGCTGACGGAAATCCGCGACATCCTCGCCAACAAAGCATCCTGATGTCGCAGCAGGCCCTTCCCGGAACGACCGTCATTCGGAGAATGAGCGTACTTGTTCTGACGACAGGCCTGCTTGCAGGATGTGTGGCACGCCCGATGGAAGGCGTGCCACCATCCCCGAATGCTCGCTTATACGCCTATCTCGTGGCTCACGGCATGGCGCGTGGAGCATTGATGGGCGGACGGATTACCGCCCAAAATGTTCCAAAGCTGATTTCTCTGGATCATGATGCCCAAAAGGCCGTTCTGAATGCAATGCGCCTTCAGACCACCTCGGAAAACCGGAAGGCAGACGCTGCAATCGCAGCCCTTCTAACCAGCTTTTCGAGTTAAAGAGCCAGACATCACGCACAAAAAAAACCGGCCCTTATGGAGCCGGTTTTTTTTGTCTCAAGCTTTTGGAGAAACGCTCACTCCGCGTCGGGAGCGGAGCCACTCTTCCGAAGACGCTTCTCTCCCATCAGCAGCAGAAGTGGTGCTGCAATGAAGATGGAGGAAGACGTCCCAACCACAATACCGAACAGCATGACAGTCGCAAAACCTGTCAGGGTACTGCCACCGAACAGCGCCAGCGGCAGAGCTGCCAGGAACACCGTCATGGACGTTCCAAGCGTACGGTTCAGCGTCTCGTTGATGGACAGATCCAGAAGTTCCCGCAGCGGCATCGTACGGTACTTCCGCAGATTTTCGCGGATGCGGTCATAAACCACGACCTTGTCATTGGTTGAATAGCCAAGGATCGTCAGTAGCGCCGCCACCATCACCAGATCAAATTCGAAGCGTGTGATGGCCAGAAAGCCAACTGTCTTCGTCAAATCAAGGATAAGCGTGACCACCGCGCTAATGGCGAACTCACGCTCAAAGCGGATCCAGATATAGGCCAGAATCATCGCAAGGCTGAAACCGAGCGCCAGCAGGCCATCCCGGAACAGTTCGGAAGACACGGAAGCACCGACGGCATCTGCACGCAGAACCTGCGTTCCAGGTTCTGCCGCAGAGATGGCGGTCTTCACACCATCCACCAGCTTCTGCGTCTGGGCCTCACGATCCGCACCATCAGGAGCATTGATCGAGATACGCACATCACGCGGCGAACCAAAAGCCTGTACGGCATCCGGATGAATGCCTGCCTTTTCCAGAGCAGAGCGCAGCTTGCCAAAATCAGCCGCACCCGGCGTCTGGGCCTCGACAATAATACCACCCCGGAAATCCAGACCGAGCTTCAGGCCCGGCTGAAAGAACAGGATGACGGACGCGATGGAGAGAACCGCCGAGACGATAAGCCCCATGTGACGGCCGCGCATGAAGTTTATGCGCCGATCGTCACGGACAAAACGGAGTAGGGGACGTGACAGCATGACGTTCAGACCGGCAGTTCTTTGGGACGGGCAAGGGCATACCACCGCACGACAAGGAAGCGTGACAGCAGCAGGGTCGTGAAGAGGGTCGTCACGATACCGATCGTGATGGTCAGGGCGAAGTTTCGCACAGGCCCCGTGCCGAACACGAACAGCATGACATGGGCCAGAAACGCCGTTGCGTTACTATCCACGATCGTACTGGTGGCGCGTTCGAACCCGGCCTGCAGAGCCTGTAATGGCCCGCGACCACGCTTCACTTCCTCACGGATACGCTCGTTGATCAGAATGTTGGCATCAACAGCCATACCCAATGTCAGAAGCATACCCGCCATACCCGGCAGTGTCAGCGTGGCCTGGAAGAGTGACAGGATCGCCACCATCAGAATCAGGTTCGCGAACAGGGCAATATCTGCATAGAGGCCGAAACGCCCGTAGAAGAGCACCATAAACACAACAACCAGCAGGAACCCAGCGCCAAGGCTGATAATTCCAGCATGGATAGAAGCTGCACCAAGGCTCGGGCCAATCGTCCGCTGCTCAATAACAGCGAGCGGAGCCGGAAGGGCACCGGCACGCAACAAAAGAGCAAGATCGGACGCACTGTGAGCATCAAATCCACCCGTGATCTGACCGCTTCCAGCCGTGATCGGGTTGATGATATTCGGCGCTTCAATGACCTTGTCGTCCAGCACAATGGCAAAACGCTTGCCAACATTTGCACGGGTTGTGTTCGCAAAGGCCGTCGCACCAGCACTGTTGAGCTGGAAGGTCACAGCCCAACCACCGCTTTGCTGATCAATAACAGCACCAGCATTCGTCAGGTCTGTTCCGTCAACATCGACATGATCCTGCACCGCAACCTGAGAGTGCGTGCTGATATCCTCAAGCATCGCAGAGCCAGGGCTTGCAACGCTAGGATTGGGCGCCAGCAGACGGAACGTCAGACGGGCAGTCGTGCCCAGAAGGGTCTTGATCCGCTCTGGATCGCTAACGCCCGGCAGTTCCACAACAATCCGGTCATCACCTTCACGGGCAATGCTCGGATCAATCGCGCCTGTCGCATCAATACGGCGACGCACGATCTCGATGGACTGAGCGACGGCATCGCGTGCCCGGGCCAGCATGGCATCATGCTGCAACGTCAGAACGATACGGCCATTGTTTTCGGCCACATGGAACTCGTCCGGCACCACAACCGGAAGATCCTGCATGGTCTTTAAAGCAGCAGCACGCTCTTCATCAGAGCGAGGCTCGAAGCTAAGGCTGGCAGTCTGATCATCCTTCTGGAAGTCCCGGTAACCAAGGGACTTGTCCAGAAGGGTCTGACGAGCCTGATCCTGCAAGGACTGCAAGCGGTCATGCTCAAGGGACTTCAGATCAAGCTGAAGAAGCAGATAGGATCCACCTCGAAGATCAAGGCCAAGATGGATCTGCCGCCAGGGCAGGGACGGCGTGGGGGCACGCATGAAATTGGGCAGACACAGCAGGAGGCCGATCAGGCAAACGCCTGCGACGCCCAGCAGTCTGAGCCGGCTGTAATACATCATAACGGGTCGAGATGTCCTCGGCGGGTTTGGACGGTTCGAGTTTCTTGCGCGGGACCATGCCGCTTCCGCAATGCCGATGCAACCTTTCACCAACATTGCGGACCTATTCTGGACCTGACGACTTTGCGAAGGCGCGGCAGGCTGGTAATCCTGTCACGCATGAACACTCGGCGACAGCTTCGGGTCGGCATCGTCGGTGCCGGTCATTTCGGGCGGTTTCACGCTCTCAAGTCAGCAGCAAATCCGGATGAAAATCTGGTGGCGCTTTTTGACCCTGACCCGGCCAGGGCCGCTGCTGTTGCCTGTGAAGCAAAATGCGCAGTAGCCTCCACTTACGAAGCCCTTCTTGCAAACGTCGAAGCTGTCATCATCGCAGCACCAGCTGAGTACCATTTCGAGCTGGCCAGCGAGGCGCTTGAAGCTGATCGTCATGTTCTGGTGGAAAAGCCCATCGCCGCAACACTGGACGAAGCATATCGACTAGCGGAAATTGCCGCGAAAACAGGGAAGGTCCTTCAGGTTGGGCATCTGCTTCGGTATTCGGCGGAACATAAAGCCATTACCGAACGGATCACAAAGCCGCTTTACATCGAAGCGACCCGCATCGCGCCTTTCAAGCCGCGCGGAACGGACGTATCGGTCATTCTCGACCTCATGATTCATGATCTTGATCTGGTTCTGGCAATTGTGGATAGCCCGATTGCCGCCATTGATGCCATTGGTGCGGCCGTGTCGAGCGAG
Organism: Gluconobacter frateurii; assembly: GCF_002723955.1. Taxonomy (GTDB): domain Bacteria; phylum Pseudomonadota; class Alphaproteobacteria; order Acetobacterales; family Acetobacteraceae; genus Gluconobacter; species Gluconobacter frateurii. The sequence continues at coordinate 292,678 of NZ_BEWN01000004.1, read as the reverse complement.
CATGAAGATATTGCGAATGCCCGCGTGCGCTTCGAAAATGGTTGCGTTGCCACGATTACCGCAAGCCGAATTTCCCTTAAAACAGAACGACGTATGCGACTTTTCTCACAGGACGGATACCTGTCTGCTGACTTCATGGAGCGCAAACTGAGCTTTATCGGGCGTGAGCGCGGCCTACCGCTTCCGGGCACCGGCGGCTTCCGACGAGAAGCCATAAGCTGGAACGACCACGATAACCTGACAGTGGAACATCAGGCCTTTGCAGCCTCATGCCTTGAAGGTGCCCCCGTGCTTGTGGACGCACAGGCTGGTATTCGCGCTTTGGATGCCGCGATCCGCGTCACGGAAAGCATTCACACCTCTCGAAAAACAATGGAACTTTCAGGTCTCATTCCTACGATGGGCCAGACCTGAAGTCACATCAGCAATTCATTAAGATTGCAGCTCTTCTTTTTTAACCTCAAGCTCCAGCCACTGCTCTTCGGCTTCGGTCAAAGCATTTTCCGAGGCCTGAAGGGCATCGCTGATCTTCGTGAATTTTGCAGGATCACGACTATAGAGCGCAGGGTCTGCCAGAGCTTCGCGATAGGCTACAATATCTTTCTCCAGCTTGGCCATTTTACCAGGAAGGAGATCGAGCGCACGCTTGTCGTTATAACTAAGCTTCGTCTGCTTTTTATCTGATTTTACAGTATTTTTTCCGACAGAAATCTGTAATGGCTTTTCCTCGACGCTCCGTTCAGCAGGGGCTTCACCGCGCCGCTGAACAAGCATGTCAGAATATCCGCCGGCATACTCGATCCACTGACCCTTCCCCTCGGATACGAGAACCGAGCCAGCAACACGGTCTAGAAAGTCACGGTCATGGCTGACAAGGAGAACAGTGCCAGCATAATCGGCCAGCATATCCTGCAAAAGATCCAGCGTTTCCAGATCAAGGTCATTGGTAGGCTCATCCAGCACCATCAGGCTGGATGGCTTTGCCAACGCGCAGGCAAGAGCTAAACGCCCACGCTCTCCACCTGACAACTTACCAACGGGCGTACGGGCCTGCTCTGGGCGGAACATGAAATCCTTCATGTAACCAATAACGTGCCGCTTCTCTGTTCCGACCTGCACCATGTCGCCGCTACCACCGGTCAGGGTGTCAGAGAGCGTCTTGATCGGATCCAGACTTTCCCGCTGCTGATCCAACGTGACCATAGCAACGGATGGGCCAATATAGACAGAGCCTTGCTGGGGAGCCATTCGCCCCGTCAGCAGACGGATCAAGGTCGTCTTACCAGCGCCATTGGCGCCTACAAGTCCGAGACGGTCTCCACGCAGGATCTTGAGGTCGAGATTTTCAACGATCTGGCGGTCATCATAGGCCCAGCCAAGGTTTTCCGCCCCAATCGTGATCTTACCTGCTCCATCCGATTCCGTGGCAGCCATCCGAAGCGTGCCATTTCCTCGGGAAGCGATTTCCTGACGGTTGTTCCTTAACGTCGCAAGCTCGGCCACACGGCGAACGTTACGCTTGCGCCGCGCGGTTACGCCGTAACGCATCCAGTCTTCTTCACGGGCGATCTGACGATCAAGCTTATGAGCGTCGCGCTCTTCCTGCTCCAGAACCTCATCACGCCAGGTTTCGTAACGCGAGAAGCCCTGATCCAGACGACGCGTCTTACCCTGCTCAAGCCAGACAACGCTTCGAGACAGTGTTTCCAGAAGCCGCCGATCATGGCTAATGACGATCATGGCGCAGCGAGAGGCCGCCAGCTCTTTTTCAAGCCACGTGATTGTCGGCAGATCGAGATGGTTGGTGGGCTCATCCAGAAGCAATAAATCCGGCTCGGCGGCCAGAGCGCGGGCGAGGGCACAACGACGAACTTCTCCACCAGAGAGCCTTTCGCACCCTTCGTCACCTGTCATGCCCAGTTCAGCCAGCATGGCGCGCGCACGATAGTGTTCCGTTTCATCCAGACCATCAGCAACGTAATGGAATGTCGAAGGATAGGTGGAGAGATCAGGCTCCTGGGCCAGATAATGGACCTTCACCCCCGGCTGAACGAAACGTGTTCCGTCATCGGCGGTGATATCTCCAGACGCTATTTTCAGAAGCGTGGATTTACCCGAGCCGTTCCGCCCGACCAGGCAAATGCGTTCTCCTGGCAACACGCCAAGCTCCGCTCCATCAAGGAGAGGGCGTCCGCCGAGAGTGTAAGTGATATTCTGTAGAAGAAGAATGGGTGCCGACATGCCTCCTATGTGTCGCAGGAGGCGTCAGCCCGCAAGGCACCCAGCCACTGTTTTCAACTTAAACTGGTGCTACGCCACCAGTAACAGCCTGATACGTCGCAACAGCCAGAGCCAGTGGCTCAAAAGGCTTTGTAATCACGAACGAAGGCTCATGCGCCTCTCCGGTCAGAAGGCGCTCCGGATAGGCCGTTACAAAAATGACGGGCGTTTCGTGCATTTTCAGAATGCGGCCCACAGCGTGCATGCCGTCTCCACCACCACCCAGATTAATATCCGCCAGAATCAGACCCGGCTTTGTCTCCGCAGCCAGCTTGACGGCATCGGCTTCCGTATGAGCCACTCCGGCAATCTTGTGACCGCACCGCTCGACAAGATCCTGAATGTCCATCGCAATAATGGGCTCATCTTCAATAATGAGCACTGATGTCTGGGCAATTCCCTGCAATGCGTGACGCGCGGTACCCAACTCACCCGCAGCTTCGTCTTCTGAAATCGAGAGCGCCCGTGCCGCCGATGCCAAAGACTGCTCTTCCAGAGAGGTCAGAAGAAGCAAAGCACGCTGAGTAAGTGTCATGCCTCTCTGAGACGTAGTTTTCTGAGAAAACTCCTGCACAAGCTTGCCATAAAGAGCCAGTCGGGCAGGGAGGTCCGCATTTTCACCCGTCAGCAGATCTTTCAGGGCACTGGCGACGAGCCGATCTCCCTGAAGCTGATCGCCAGCCAACGCACGGGCAAAACGACGGGCATAGGGCAGCGCCGCGATAAGTTCCTGACGTGCCGTGTCAGTCATGAGTCCTTGGCCTCTTGTAGAATGGCCGCACGGAAACCTTATAAGAAGCTATCCGTTTGCGGCGGTTGAATAATCATGACACGACCAGCAGGACGCGCCTAGTGTTCGTTATCCGGTCTCACTTCATATCCTCCGTCGAAAGGATAGTCTTCTGACAATGCCTGTTTCCGGCCCTGTCCCGGCTCCGCAGGAGAGAAGAGGCATTTCCTTTCATCAGGAGTTGCTGAAAACGCTCCCCGATCTCCGCGGTTTTGCCCGCTTCCTGACGCGCGACGCGACGGCAGCGGATGATCTCGTGCAGGATACCGTGGTTCGGGCGTTGGCATCACAGAGCCAGTTCGAAACAGGGACAACCCTCAAAGCGTGGCTGTTCACAATCCAGAGAAATGCTTTTTACGAACAGCGAAGACGATCGTCCCGCGAGCAGGAAATCATGCAGGATTTTGAGCTTGATATGCCTGTATCGTCTGAAGCGCCTTCAATGCAAAGCGCCAGAGACGCTGTCACGGATCTCGGAGAGCTTCTCTGGAAACTGCCTGACCTTCTCCGTGAGGCCATCATTCTGGTAGGCGCACAGGAGCTTTCTTACGAAGATGCGGCCTGTATCTGCAATGTTCCTCCCGGCACCATGAAGGCACGCGTTTCCAGAGCCCGCAGCCAGTTGGCCTCCCTGAGCGCGACAGAAAATCCACACGAAATTTACACCTAACATACTGTTAAATAATACGTTTTAAGAAAATATGAAAAAAAGATCGTTTGGATGCAACGATCCTGAAGTCCCGTTCATTGATCTCATGAAACAGGACGAAATCAGGAGTATTTCCCATGACGTTCCATGATCAGGTCATCGCCATTCTTCCGAAGCTTCGTATTCAGGCTCTGTCTCTGACACGAAACCGTGCTGCTGCGGAGGATCTGGTTCAGGACGCCGTGTGTAACGCTCTTGCAGCCCAGAACAGCTTCATTCCAGGTACCAACTTCTCGGCTTGGATGCATCGCATTCTGCGCAACCGGTTCATCTCGGATCTGCGTAAACGTCGTGAGACGACGGACATCGATGATGTGCCGGCTTCCACATTTGCGAGTCCGGCAACACATGAAGACAGCCTTGCACTCAAAGACCTGTCTCTGGCCCTGTCTCGCCTTCCGGCCGACCAGCGAGAAGCTCTTGTCATGGTTGTCATTCAAGGCATGAGCTACGAAGATCTGGCTGCAGCTACTGATTGCGCCGTTGGCACCGCCAAGAGCCGTGTTTTCCGTGCACGCCGTCAGCTTGAAGCCTGGATGACCGGCGAAATGCCGAGCAACGACAAGCTCCGCGTCAAGGTAAAGGCCCTGCGCGAAGCCATTGATGCTCGTACTCGTGATGGTAAATCATCAGACGATCTGTTTCTTTCCTGAGCCTGAAGCAACTTTTGGCCTTGCGCTAATGTTATAACTTCGTCCATTTCGGAACTAAGGCAATTGCGGCAGCCTTGCCGCAATTTGTAAACATTCCGTTACTGCCGCGGTTAGTCATCTCCTGATATTGAGACGACAGACCGCAGGCAGTTCGCAGGGACAGGAGCGGTTGCTCTCCTTTGTCACAGAAAGGCTCAGGACTAGAACATGACCGGAGGAGACAAGTCCCAATCCTCATCCGGAAAATCGAAAGTGGAAGACAATGATTCTCCTTTCGGTGTCTGGCTGAGTCGCGGACTTCATCAGCTCTTTGACGATGTCGCGAATGAACCGATTCCCGAAGAACTTCTCAAACTGATCGAAGAAGACCGCAATAAATGAGAAGTTCAGCAGCCCGATCTGACGTGACAGGTCGGCGGTCTTAAGGGGTCTGGTCATTCCTTATCGCAGAATGATTTTCCGCAGCGTAAGAATGCTCGACACTGTCAGTGCCCGTGTTATGGCGCTGATTGTCGCAACAACGCTCCCACTTGCCACCATCGCGGGACTCCTTGCCTGGCACAGTTATCAGGAAAATGTAGGAAATGCTCTCTCTCGAACTGAGAAAGACGCACAGACTGCCCTCTCCGAATTATCCAGCGACATGGACCAGACCCATACCGTTCTCGACATGCTCGCAGAGAGAGATGTATCGGCCGACAATGCCCTGAGAGAATTTGGCCTCGTCCAGACCATATCCCAGCATCATTACTGCTCTCTGGTCCTGACAGATCAGGAAGGGCGTCCGTCTGTTGTTCTGCCTCCTCCATCTTCGCAAGACCCGGCCATCTGTACATCTGGTGAGTTGCTACCGACGCTTTATGACGGAGCTGAACGCCCCAATATCGGCGTAGATGTTCTAAAAGGTAATCGGGGACCCCTGATCCGTTTTGTAGTTCCCCTCATGAACCAGGGTGTCATCGGAGGCTACATCATTGCGGTTCGTACTCTTGGGTGGCAGCGAAGCCATCTACCTCTAGGAGACGGCCGACTTCTCCTGGGTGTCAACGACAACGCCCGCCATCTGTTACTGATGGGCGACGGATCGATCTTTTCGCTATTTCCAGATCACCCAGGCACACCTGAAATGCCCGCTACAGTTCATGATCGCCTCAAGGCCGATCTTGCGCGGCATGCCCTACACGATGCCTTCACAGTCAAAGGCACGACGTATGTTCTCCAGAACGCGTATGGCCCGGTCAGCCTTCTCGTCGTCACCGAGCGCACCCACGAAGAAAACAGGGCTCTTAACATTTTCCTCATCCGGGTGGGGCTTATTGCGGGCCTGCTCGCGCTTGAACTGATTGGCGTCGCCCTGGCTGCGAGAGCTTTTCTGGTGGAACCACTTGAACGACTTGCCCTTGCGGTTGCTGAATGGAGGCGTGGCGCCTCATTTGATCCCCGGATCAACCGTTCCATCCCGCTGGAAATCCGTCATCTTGAACGGGCATTTCTCAGAGCGACACGTCGGCTCACGCGTCACGAACGTGAGCTGGAAAAGTCTGCCCACCATCAGGACATGTTGATTCGGGAAATTCACCACCGGGTCAAAAACAACCTTCAGGTTGTCGCATCGCTGTTGAACCTGCAGGCCAGCCGCATCCGATCCCATGAAGCCCGGGAAGAATTCAGACTGGTACGCGACAGAGTAAGGGCACTCGCCACACTGCATCGCTATCTTTATTCGGAAAATGGCCTGTCTGCGTTGGACGTTCAAAGCTTCCTTGAAGAGCTCTGCTCCATTCTGTTTTCCGCTCACAATATGAATACACAGACTCGCATCCGGTTGAAGCTGGACATCGAGCACGTGCTGATTTCACCCGATCAGGCTGTTCCAGTGGCGCTCATTGTGACGGAAGTCGTCAGCAACGCGCTGCGCTACGCCTTTCCCGAGAACCGCTCTGGCGTCATCCGTATCTCCCTTCGTCGCGTAGCCAACCCGCCTCCAGAAAAAGAGGGCCTTGTAGAGCTCGAATTGGGAGACAATGGAATTGGCCTGGACGCCTCCCGGGCGTCCGAATCCCGAACACGTCGGGAAGGCATCGGCATCCAGTTGATTCGGGGGTTTGCACGTCAGATCAACGCAGATCTGCTGATCAGCAATGATAACGGCACCTGGTACAATCTGAAATTCGTGCCGGCCGATCCTATCCCGACCGCAGTCGCACTTGCGCAGCAGGCTATCAACCAGAGTGATTCGGCCAATACATAGGGCGACACTGAAAGCTCCGACTCCTGAAAACAGGAAAAAAATCTAAATAAGCAGCAAGAAATGCGTCGAAGGCTGTCTTGTGGCGATTTTGCGACCTATATGCAGGGATCATGAAGGCCGACAAAACAATCGCAAAAGCGTGGATTAAGGCGCAGGGACGAGCCAGCCGTTCCAGTACCTCCGTCGTAGTGATCCTCGGACTGCTCTCGACCCTTCTGGGTCTTCTGCAGGCATGGGCTCTGGCCCGGACACTTGCTTCCATCCTGACATCCCATCCGGGGAATGCGCCGCCAGCCATCGGGCTGTTCCTGATTGTCAGCGTGGCCCGGACAGGACTGAGCGTCATTCAGGACGTCATGGCATCCACCTCCAGCCTGACGGCACGCCGCAGACTGCGTTCAGAGATTCTGGCGCGAATCATCGGGGAGGGACCAGCTCTCCTGCGCCGTCAACACAGCTCCGTCATCGCCTCCACACTGGTCGATCGCGTTGACGCTCTGGATGGCTATTTTGCGCGCTGGCTTCCTGCGTCAGCTCTCTGGCTGGTCTCTCAGTGGATCGTGGTTGCCGCTGTATTCTGCCAGAATCACAAGGGAGGTATCATCCTTGCGATCTGCTGCGCCACGCTACCAGTTTTCCAGGCGGTCTTTGGCATAGCCACGGCCGTGGCGTCCCGCAAACAATTCCTGGCCATGACCCGGCTCCAGACCCGCTTTCTGGATCGTGTTAAAGGTATCGCCACCATCGTACTGTCTGGCGGCACCGAACGGGAAACGCAGGCTCTCGCAAAAAGCGCTGATGACCTGCGCATACGCACGATGAAAGTCCTGCGCATCGCGTTCATTGCATCTGCGACGACAGATGTTGCCATGGTGGCGGCTCTCGTCCTGATCGTCATTACCCAGAGCCATAGACTAACAAGTTCAACGCCGGAACTGACTCTGACGCGGGCACTTTATGCAATCCTGCTGGTTCCTGAAGCCTTCGCCTCATTTCGTGCTTTGTCGGCCGCTTATCAGGACCGCGCCCATGCAACCGCTGCTGCTGAAGCCATGCATGCCCTCGCACCGATCCCCGAAGAACGCGGTGCCGTCGAAGTAACCACGACAGACGCGACCCATAGCCTGTCGATCACAGCAGAGAACCTTTTCTTTGCGTGGAACCAGGAGCGCGGCCCCGTTATTCACGATGTCAGCTTTACGCTTCCGGCTGGCGAAACACTGATCCTGGAAGGCCCATCCGGATCAGGCAAATCCACGCTGATTGAACTGCTTCTCGGCTTTATTGAGCCGTCAGAGGGAAGCATTTTCTTTGGTAGTCAGAACATGGCCAGCATGACGCCTCGGCAGATTTCTTCCCAGATCAGCTGGATTGGACAGAAACCTGTTCTTTTCGCGGGAACAATCCGGGAAAATATTCTTTTCGCAAAGCCTGATGCGTCCGAAGCCGAGCTTGCGGCAGCCATTTCAGCGGCGGCCGTAGATCGCTATCTCCCACTCCTTCCGGAAGGGCTGGAAACCCGCATTGGTGAGGGAGGCTTTGGTCTCTCCGGAGGGCAGGCACAGCGCATCGCCATCGCTCGTGCGTTTCTCAAGAACTCACCAATCCTGTTGCTGGACGAGCCTACATCCCATCTCGATCCGGCAACAGAAGCCGAAATTCTGGAAAGTCTTCACAGACTGGCACAGGGTAGAACTGTCATTCTCTGTACCCACTCCGCACAGGCCCAACAGTTCCACGGGCGACATCTCGTTCTCAACAGAGGTCGCGCCATCTCCTATACGGAGGAAGCGGCATGAGCGCCTCTCTTCAGTCCGAGCATCCCAAAAACGGAACGGCTCTTTCCCGCATCATCCAGATCTGGAAGCCGCATTACGGTCGCCTGATTACTGGCGGTATTATCGCAGAACTTGCTGTCTGCTCCGGCTTGCTTCTGATGGGGCAGGCTGGTAGTCGCATCGCGGCCGCGGCAGTGGGTGTAGCTGCCGGATCAGCTCTTCTGCAGCTCGCCGGCTCATCCCAGATCGTTCTTCGTTACCTCGAACGTCTCTACACGCATGACGCCATGTTCCGGGCGCTGTCGGATCTACGTGTCTGGTTTTATCGCCGACTGGCTCAGGGTGCCGCAGCAGGTCTTGGCTTTCAGAGATCCGGCGACCTTCTGTCGCGCCTGGTGTCTGACGTGCAGACACTGGACAATCTTTATCTCCGTATTCTTATTCCACTGGCCGCAGCAGTCCTGACGTTGCCAGTAGCAACCATTGTCTGGCTGAGAGCTGGTACATTACCGGGCCTGATCACCGGGGCACTCTTTGCCATTCTGGCGTTTGCCCTGCCTTGGATGGCCGCACGCCTCTCCAAAAATTTTGGTCCTGATATTCTTCATGCGGAGTCCGATCTTCGGGTGGCAGCCCTCGATCTTGCGTCGGGTTTGCGGGAAGCAAGAGCTTTCGGCGCAGAAGACGTGCTGGCAAACGTTGTAATCCAGCGTCAGGACGTTCTGTTTGCAGCACAACGACGCCAGTCCCTTCGCATGGCTCTTACAAACGGGCTGGCAGGGCTGGTTGCAAAAGCGGGTGTTGCAGTCGTGCTCTGTGCCGTTGCGGGCATAATCTTCCACCAGTCGGCGCCCGTTGCCGGTATCGCCGCTCTGTTTGTTGCGATCACAGCCCTGGATGGCGTCACAGGACTGTCCCGTGCTGGCCTTCTTTACGGGCAGGTCTCCCATGCAGTGGATCGGATCATGGACGTTGCCGAGCGTGGCTCTCAAGTCCCGGAAGGAACAGCGCCCCTTCCACTCCGTCACGATATCCGCATTGAGAATGTGACTTTCCGCTGGACGCCAGACCGGGCTCCCGTTTTTCAGGATCTGACCCTGACCCTTCGTGAAGGGGAGCGCGCCGCCCTGATCGGTCCTTCAGGTGCTGGGAAGTCGAGCCTCGCCGCGCTGCTCCTCAAGGTCGTCGTTCCAGAAAAAGGCAAGATCTTTCTGGGCGGCACGGATATTGCAGCACTTCAGAACGAAGCTCTTCGGTCTCAAGTCGCGTGGCTCTCCCAGTCTAGCCACCTCTTTGATGACACCATCCGCGATAACCTTCTTCTAGGCCGCACTGACATTTCCGAAGACGCCATCTGGGGCGCGCTCGAACAGGCAAAGATTGCCGACACGGTTCGAAGCCTTCCCGATGGTCTGGACACATGGATTGGGGAAAGCGGATCGAAGCTCTCAGGAGGGCAGGGCAGACGTATTGCACTGGCCCGCGTCCTGCTCTCGAACGCCCCTGTTCTTATTCTGGACGAGCCGGCAACCGGCCTTGATGCTGATACAGAAAAAGCCTTTCTCGAAACCCTGAACAATGTCGGAGAAGGGCGAAGCGTGCTACTGATCGCTCACCGCCTGACAGGCGTTGAAAGGCTGGATCGGATCTGGCGTCTTGAGAATGGACACGTTGTTTCAAGCGCAGGTTGACCAGTCTTTGCCGACAAGGCACCTAGGGGCCTCAATCCTTTCTTTCAGGACGTTACGCCATGGTTCGTATTCTTTCTTCCATTCGTCTTGCGGCTCCGGCTCTCGTCCTGACCGCCGCTCTGGCTGGCTGCGCAGACCAGCCGTCCCGTGACAGCTATGTCGTGTTCTTTGACCGTGATTCTGTGTCCCTGAGCCCGGTCGCACAGGCTGTCGTCACCAAGGCTGCAACCGCTGCCCGGAACGAACACGCACAGAGCATCCGCGTTGCTGGATCTGCCGGCGTGAATGGTGATCCGGCCGTTCTGAAAGAACTTGCAGACAGCCGAGCGCAGGCCGTCGCAACGCAGCTTGCCAATGACGGCGTCAACGGTGCGAAGATCGAGATCCGCCCAGAGCCGGAAACAACGATCGATGCCTCGCACGTCGCCCTGCGTCGTGTTTCCATCACGATCAATCCGGGTCTGTGATCCGGCGCCCGGAGTGACGGAGGCACAAGGCCCCCTTACGCCCGATCCGGGCCAGAACCCCGAACAGGTCCTTGCAGACGTGTTCGGGTTTTCCGGTTTCCGCGGCCTTCAGGGAGAAGCCGTAGAAACCGTAATGCGCGGCGAGGACGTTCTCGTTCTCATGCCGACCGGTGGCGGAAAAAGCCTCTGCTATCAGGTGCCAGCCTTATGCCGCGATGGCATGGGCATTGTTGTCTCCCCCCTGATTGCCTTGATGGACGATCAGGTTGCGGGTCTCCGACAGCTCGGTATCCGTGCAGCAGCCCTGCATTCAGAGCTGGAGACGGAAGAGCGGGAAATCCTCCGCGACGATCTGCGCAACAACAAGATCGACATCCTGTATATTTCGCCTGAAAGGCTTCTTCAGCCAGGCACCGGCAATTTTCTGTCAAAGCGCAAAGTGTCCCTGATTGCGATTGACGAAGCCCACTGCGTTTCGGCGTGGGGGCATGAATTCCGCCCTGAATATCGTGCCCTTGCGTCCCTGCCGGAACTCTTTCCCAACGTTCCCCGCATCGCCCTGACGGCCACGGCAGATCCCAGAACACGGGATGACATCCTGAACGTTCTGGGCATGCCCGACGCCCGGGTTCTCATGGCCAGCTTTCACCGACCTAATCTGTTTGTGGAGGCACGCCCGAAAGGTGGCGAGAGCAAACAGCTTCTTGAAGCGCTTGAAAGTCACCGCACCGGTGCGGCCATCGTTTATTGCGGCAGCAGGAACAAGACCGAGCGCACGGCTACCATGCTGCGGGGCAAGGGCCTGACAGCTCTTCCGTATCATGCAGGACTATCACCGATCGAGAAGCGGGCGACCCTTATGCGTTTTCGCTCCGGTGAAGACATGGTCATCGTCGCCACAATTGCCTTCGGTATGGGAATTGACCGGCCCGACGTCCGCTGCGTGATCCACCTGGATATGCCGTCTTCTCCGGAGGCCTATTATCAGCAGATAGGCCGGGCAGGGCGTGACGGAGAAAAATCCGACACGCTTCTCCTGTATGGCGGTGAAGACATGGCGCGGGCCCGTCATTGGCTGGAGCAGTCAAACGCGCCTGAAAACGAAAAACGTGTCATGCAGTCCCGCCTGGAAAGCATGATCGCCCTTACAGAAACCACAGGATGCAGAACACAGGCTCTTCTGGCCTGTTTCGGCGAAAATCTTTCATCACCTTGCGGGCATTGCGACAACTGCATCACGCCTGTCTCCACCTTTGACGGCACAGAGGCGGCCCAGAAAGTCCTTTCCGCCATCTACAGGACGGGTCAGCGGTTGGGAGCCGTGCAACTGACGAACGTTCTGCGTGGCAAGACGAACGAAACGATCGAACGCCATGCCTATCAGCATTTATCCGTGTTCGGGATCGGCAAGGATCAGACGGAAAACTGGTGGCGAGCGGTTGTCAGGCAGCTAATTGCCCGGGGTGCCATCCGCACTCATGGCGAGCATGGCAGCCTGGCTCTTCAGGCTGACATCGCACGCCCGATCCTACGCGGCGACGAGAAAATTTTACTCCGGCAGGATACACGCCAGAGCGTGATCGCTCGCACACCGTCGAGCAATCAGGAAAACGAGAGCCTGTCGCCTGAGGAAAAAACCGTGTTCGATGCGCTGCGCCAATGGCGGCTTTCGGAAGCCCGGGAACAGGAAATCCCGCCCTATGTCATCTTCCACGACTCTGTTCTGCGTGACATCGCGCGGGAACATCCGGTGAGCCATCAGGAGCTTGCCAGCATCAAAGGCGTGGGAACATCCAAGCTCGACCGGTATGGCGAATCGGTTCTGGCGGTCATCAAGGAAATCTCGGCCAAAATCATGGCCTGAGACTTCCCAGAATTTTATTAGACGGGCTTGACCGTAAACCCGATCGTAATGCTGTCCCCATCGAGGAACTGGAAGGTAAACGGGATTTTCTCTCCCTGTTGCAAAGGCTTCGTGATGCCACCGCACAGCAGGTGATACCCTGAGGGTGGGAAAATCATTTCAGAATTATGGGGAAGGGACAGATGGGAAAACAGGTCGTTTGTTGCCTGTGTCTGTTCCTGATTGGTGTGATGGGCAGTGATGCTCGAACAGATCGGAGAAGACACCCCCTTCAACAGATGATCCGCACCATCGTCATTGCGAATCGTGAAATAGCCGCTGGCATACGAAGCGTTGTGCGACGAGGGCGAGAGCGTTCCGTCCAGAACGACGATTTTCTGGCGGTTATGCTGGGCGGCAGGAAGCGCCCCGGCATCCTGGGCGAAGCCCGGAACCGCAGAAAACGACAGCAGGACAGCAAAAGCGGCAAATACCCGTTTCAACGACAGTCTCCTAAAAACGGACAGGCCCGTTTGGGTCAGAACGTATGATCCGGTAAACTGCCTCCAATTCCCCGGCCACCACAAGGCCCGAACAATCAGGACCGTCCATGCGTTGCCCTTTCTGCGGACATGAAGACACTCAGGTGAAGGACAGCCGGTCCAGCGAGGATGGAACTGCCATCCGCCGTCGTCGCGTCTGTTCCGCCTGCACCCAGCGCTTCACGACCGTTGAGCGCGTTCAGCTCCGAGAACTGACTGTCATCAAGGCTGATGGTCGCCGCGCACCGTTTGATCGGGACAAGCTCGCACGCTCCATTCGTGTGGCACTGCGCAAGCGTCCGGTCGAGGAGGAGCGTCAGGAACGACTGGTCAACGGACTGGTCCGACAGCTTGAGGCCTCCGGGGAACAGGATATTTCTTCACATCGTATCGGCGAACTTGCCATGGACGCATTGCGTGAGGTGGACGGTGTGGCTTATGTCCGCTTCGCCAGCGTCTATCGCGACTTCCGTGAAGTCGAGGCTTTCTCGAAGATCCTCGCCGACATGAACCCCATTTCCGGGGACGCACATGCGTCCCTGCCGACCAAAGACTCTCAGGAGACACCATGACCGCATCCGACGCGCCCACGAGCCACCCGACGCGCCGCAGCCGGACGATCGCCCGCGTTGCCGCTGTTCAGGCCCTGTTCCAGTGCGAACAGTCCGGCGACAATGCGGAAACCGTTCTCAACCAGTTCCTCCGCCACCGCCGTGTCAGCCCAACAGCATCTTTCGAAGACGGCCATATCCCTGATGCAGACCTTACCCTGATGCAGGAAATCGTTCGTGGTGTCACACTGAAGCAGGACAAGGTGGATCACACACTGAGCGACCTGCTGCCAGAACAGTGGCCAATGGCCCGTCTTGATCCGGTCCTACGCAGCCTGCTGCGTGCGGCCGTTTTTGAGATCGCAGAGACCGATACGCCAGACCGCATTGTCATCAACGAATATATGGACGTGGCCCATGGTTTCTTCTTCGGTGACGAGCCGAAGATGGTAAACGGCATTCTGGATACCCTCAGCCGTCGCGGTGAAGGCAACGCCTGATCCATGTCGGGCGAATTCAGTTTCATCGCCCGACACTTCCGGCCCCTCGCGGGTCGGGAAAGTCTCGACCTTCGAGATGACTGTGCCCTGATTTCCTGCCCTCCGGGGCAGGAAATGGCCATTTCAACCGATACAATGGTCGAGAACGTCCATTTTCTTCCGGATGACCCGCCGGAAACGCTCGGACGAAAGCTCCTGCGCTGCAATCTGTCAGATATCGCAGCTATGGGGGCCACACCCTATGCCTATACCCTGAACGTCACCATTCCCCGCGGACCTCGTCACAACGACACCTGGTTCAGCGCTTTTGTATCCGGACTATCTGAAGATCAGACCCGATACGGCGTGATACTTCTAGGAGGTGACACAACCTCAACGTCAGGGCCGCTGGTGCTTTCTGCCACAGTATTTGGCCGGTTGCACAAAGGGACAGCACTGCGGCGAAATGGCGCCAAACCAGGCGACAGCCTCTGGGTGACGGGCACAATTGGTGACGCCGCGCTTGGCCTGCTGGCTCTTCAGGGAAAAGTCCCTGATCCGTCAGGATTTCTGGCCGACCGCTATCGTCTGCCGCGACCAAGAACAGGATTGGCACTGAACGGCATCGTGCATGCAGCGATGGATATTTCAGACGGGCTTATCCAGGACTGCCAGCATATTGCTGAAGAGTCCGATGTCGCCATTGATCTTCAGGCAGATGCCGTGCCCGCGTCACCAGAGGCAAAGTCCTTGGGACCGAAGTGGCTGGAGCAACGCCTGACGGGGGGCGACGATTATGAGTTGCTTCTGGCCTGTCCGCCTGAACAGGAAGCCTCTCTGGCGCAGATCTGTCGGGACGCCGAAATTCCCGTAACACGCATAGGGACGATCCGCTCAGGGAGCGGCGTGCGTGCGCTTAATCAGGCCGGGCAAGTCATCCAGTTTCTGAAAGGAGGATGGCAGCACTTCTGAACGCTGCCACCTCCTTTGGCTCTCAGCCCTCGATCGGGCACTCGTACAGGCGATACCGCTTGTAAGGATGCGGCACGACAGCTTCAGCCAGATTTTTCATCCGTGTATCGGATTCCTGGATCCACCCCAGCTCGACCCATTTGTAAGGGAGAGACTGACCACGGCGCAGCAGTTCTGAAATCGCCAGGGACGGCAGCAGAGAGCCGAGCATGGTTCCATGAAGCTTCCGGGTCACACCCAGCAGGATCACGCGCGCAGAGTGGAACCGGTGAAGTCCAAGGCGAACACCAAGCTTCACCCAACCCAATGGCGAAGGATCACCACCAAGATCGCCAGCAATGTCGTAAAGGTTCGGAACGACCAGAGCCATGGCAACAGGCTCCCCATCCTGATCAATCTGCACATAGTGCTCAGGCCGCAGCAGGGGCTTGAGCTGGTCGATCATCGCCTTCATTTCATAGTCCTGAAGGGGAACGAAGTTGTACTTCCCGCTCCAGGCATCGTTATAGAGCGTCCGCAGGACTTCCCCCTGGGCCGCAATCTGCTTCTTGGAGAGCCGCGTCAGAGAGATTGACCCAAGACGTCCTTCGCCAATCGTCAGATCACCCGGAACACGGAAAATCGATTCGCTGTCGTCCGTCAGATCCAGCTTGTAACTCAGCAGATCTTCCGTACGCTCATAGCCTGCGGCTTCCACCAGCTGACCGAGCAGCTTGGGATGCCACGGCATCGCAATCATCAGAGGCTGGTCCTGTCCCTCAATCATTAGGCCGGACTCACCATTTCCACTGAGCGTCACGGGACCACGAACACGTTCCATGCCCTGTAACCGGAGCCAGTGCCGTGCAGCATCCAGCAGCGCAGATACGACAGAGGCTTCCGGAACTGCATCCAGTGCTCCGAAGGAGCCGATCTTTTCGCCCCAGAATTCGATCGCACGATGGTCCACAATCGCCGCAATTCGCCCAACCGGGGTATTGCCACGCCACGCCAGAAAATAGCGGATGCTGGAGTGACGGAAAATGGCAGCCTTGCGAGGATTGAGAAGGTCGTTCTGTTCCATGTCCAGCGAAGGAACAAAGCCGGGCATTCCAGCGTAGATACGACGGGGCAGGGTGATGAAGAGCTTTAGATGTGCCCGCGTCGTAACTGGACGGACTACTAGATCATCTTGCGGAGCGGGCGATGTCATAGGGTCGGGCCTTGCACCTCTGGTTGGAAAACAGGTTCCGGAATAAAGGGTAGCGTGCTGTTCAGGCACGGGGTCGCATCTTCTGGCACGGGAAGGCTATACCTTTCCACCATCAATCCGACCATGACTTTCAATATATGGATCTTTCTTCCATGACATCGACACCGCCCAACAGGCCCGGTCTTCAATCACGCATCCTGATCACCGGGGCCTCAAGCGGCATCGGAGAAGCCCTTGCGCTTCATTATGCGCGGGCTGGCACACATCTCATTTTATGGGGACGCAACCAGACACGCCTCGACCAGGTCGCCGCGCAGGCTGCCAGACACGGCGCGACGACCGAAACACTGGCGCTGGATCTCTGTGACCCTGAGGCAGCGCTTCAGGCCCTTCGCTCCGCGGATGACAACACTCCAGTCGATATTCTTATTCTGGCTGCTGGCCTTGGCGATATCCGGCCGGAAGGTGAACTCACGGAACTTCCCGAGCAGGTAAAGACCATCTCACTGGTCAATTTTACAACGCCCGTCACACTGGCGACCGAAATGGCCCGGAGAATGATCACCCGTGGAGGAGGCAACATTGCCCTGATCGGTTCTGTCGCAGCCTTCCACGATCTGCCGATTGCCACAGCCTATAGCGGCTCCAAAGCTGGGCTGGCCCGGTTCAGTACGGCTCTTCACGCAGCTATGACACCGCATAATGTCCATATCACGCTAGTCTCTCCCGGCTATGTGGACACGCCGATGAGTCAGCGCCTGGAAGGAGCCCGACCTTTCCTCGTTTCTTCCCGCAAGGCAGCACGCCTGATTGCTCGCGCAATCGGTCAGGGAAGAGCCCATCTCATGTTCCCGTGGCCATTTGCACTCGCTCGCCTGCTAGAAATGCTGGTCCCCCGACCAATTGCGCACCGCCTGTTGCGATCCGCAGAAGTGCGACAGAGTGCGTCAAATTAGGAAAAGCATCCTCTCGTTAACTTGACGCAACGCAGCCGGTAAGCGACTGCTTCCACATTGAACCCGCCAGACAGGCCAGAGGAAAGTTGTCATGAGGGAAATCGTTGCGGTCGACATCGGCGGCACCCACGCCCGTTTCGCGATTGCAAGCATCGAGAACGGGAAAGTCGTCGAGCTTGGGGAAGCTGTCACCCTGAAATGTGCCGAGCACGCCAGCCTTGCCCTTGCATGGGAAGCTTTTGGCCGCTCCCTTGACCGTCCGATGCCCAAAGAAGCGGGTATTGCTGTCGCCTGCCCGGTTACGGGCGAAATCCTGAAGATGACGAACAATCCCTGGATCATCCATCCGGCCCAGCTGGCTCAGCGTTTGCATCTGGACAATTTTGTTCTGGTCAATGATTTCGGTGCAGTTGCCCATGCCGTAGCGCAGGTTGATTCTTCCTACATGCAACATCTTTGCGGGCCGGACATTGACCTTCCCCCCCAAGGAGCGATCACCATCGTCGGTCCTGGTACGGGACTTGGTGCTGCATGCCTCCTGCGCCGCGGGTCGAAGTATTTTGTCATGGAGACCGAAGGCGGCCATCTGGACTACCCGCCACTTGATGACGTGGAAGACCGGATCCTGAAGGCCCTGCGTCAACGTTTTCGTCGTGTCTCAGCAGAGCGGATCGTGTCAGGGCCGGGTCTGACCAATCTTTATGAAGTCATTGCAGAACAACAGGGACTCCCCATTACACTGCGGGACAACAAAACCCTCTGGCAGAACGCAATGGAAGGCTCAGATACGATTGCAGCTGCCGCTCTTGAACGATTCTGCCTGAGCCTTGGCGCAATTTCGGGCGACCTGGCTCTCGCACACGGAGCACAGGGCGTTGTCATTGCAGGAGGCCTGGGTCTGCGTCTGGCAGGAATTCTTGGAGAGTCCGGATTTGCGGAGCGCTTCGTTGCCAAAGGACGCTTTGAGACCATGATGAGCGAAATGCCCGTCAAGATCATCACACATCCTCAGCCAGGCCTGTTCGGCGCAGCAGCAGCATATGCAGAAGCTCACTCCTGAGGGAGTGGGCAAAACGACTGGATTTTCAGGGGGATAAATAAGGTCTCCTGGAGGTCCGGGCGGGAATCGAACCCACATTCGCGGATTTGCAGTCCGCTACATCACCATTCTGCCACCGGACCTCGGGGAGACAGGCGCTGTATCGTCTTTCAGAGCGTTTTGGTCAAGAGAGATATTTCAATCCACAAGAGGATTTTTCTTCTTGGAATGAACAGGCTATTAAGAGCTGATTCACGAAACGCTGCGATACAGTGTTCAGACGGCAGGATATCTCATGACTTCAGGATGCAACGGCGCAAAGACAATCACTGGTCCTCTGGGGCTGGGTCTTCTGACCTTCCTCCTGAGCGGCACCGCTCTTGCTCAGAAATATGATGGAAGCGGTTCGCCAACCTTTGTTCCGCATACGTTGCAGGAAGCCCTTTCTACTGCCTATCTGACCAATCCCACCCTCAGGGAAGAGCGCGCACGTCTTCGTGCGACGGATGAGCAGGTGCCAACAGCCATGGCCGGGTGGCACCCGACAATCCAGACCACAATGAATCTGAGCTATTACGACGGCCGAACCAATTACGCATCAACAGGTGGGTCTTTGGGGAGCAATGTTACTTACAAGACCCCTGGCTATAATGGCGGCGTAAATATTTCCCAGCCTCTCTATCAGGGCGGCAAAACACTCGCCAGCATCCATGCAGCAACCAATCAGGTTATGGCTGAGCGCGCGAAACTGATTGCGACCGAGCAGGAAGTTTTTACCAACGTCGTGAACGCATATGTCGGTGTAATTGAAGACGAGCAGCTTCTTCAGTTGGCCATCAACAACGAACGGGTACTTCAACAGCAGCTTCAGGCTACTGAAGAGCGCTTCCATGTTGGAGAAATCACCCGTACGGATGTCGCGCAGGCGCAGGCGGCGCTGGCAAGCGCTACCGCACAACGCCAGCAGTCAGAAGGTACCCTTCAGAGTGCGCAGGCCACATACCTGCAAATCATTGGCATTGCAGCCGCTCCAAACCTCGAACCGCCTCAGCCCCTAAATCTTCCTGTAAAAAGCGAAAAAGAAGCGGTTGCGCTGGCGGTTCAGAACAATCCGAATGTCGTCAATGCGCTCTTCACGGAAGCACAACAAAAAGACAACGTCTCTGTCCAGATTTCGGCCATCATGCCTAAGGTCTCTGCGGAACTGAATTACATGCACTCCGTCAATCAGGGTTACAGCCGGTCCCTGACTGACAACAAGTATGGCGTCATCGCATTCCAGATACCCCTCTATCAGGGGGGATCGGAATACGCCGCCATTCGCGGCGCGCGCCAGCAGACTCAGGCCGCACACCGGGAAGTCGACGTGCAACGCCGACAGGCTCTTCAGAAAGCTGCTGCGAGCTGGCAGCAGATGGTTGCCTACAAGCAGTCCATCGCCAGTGATCGCGTAGCCATTTCTGCCAACGTGATTGCGCTGGATGGCGTGGAACGACAGGCGCTTGTTGGCACCAGCACGACCCTTGCAGTTCTACAGCAGCAGCAGACGCTTCTTTCAGCTCAACAGGCTCTCGTACAGCATCTTTCCAATCTGGTACTGTCATCGTACGCGGTAGCGGCATCTGTCGGCCGTCTAACAGCGTCAGACCTGAAGCTTGGTGTGCCCCTGTATGACGAAAAAGCCTATTATAACGCCGTTAAGAACAAGCTGTGGGGAACGAGCGATTACGCCATCAACCAGCCCGGGCGTTAAATTTTTCCTATAAGCCGCGGATGATTTTGCAGCCCATGATTTCCCAACCGCAGCCCGATCCGGGCAGTGATGATGACACAATTGAAACCGTTCTCAGCTCGATCCGTCGGATCCTGCATGACGACACGATCAACAAGGATAAAAAGGGCCAGCTTATGACATCAGCCACACCTCAGGATGAGCTTACCCTTGATCCCTCCATGATGGTGTCTGCCCCTAGCGGTGCCACTGAGACCGATCAGCAGACACGGGAAAATTCCGCAGCTGACGACCTTATGGGTGCCCAGACCATTGCCGCGGCTGAACATTCTCTCAGAGATCTTCAGAGCGCATTTAGCGAACGGGCCAGCAAGGTCATCCCATCTGATACTGTCATCAGCAATGGAAGCGGGATGACAATTGAGGATATGGTACGTACAGAAGTGCGGGCCATGGTTCGGACCTGGATGGACGCTCATCTTCCATCACTGGTGGAAATCCTGGTCCGCGCCGAGATTGCACGCCTCCGCCCCAACAGCTGAAAAGCTTCTATTCGTTTTCCACTCTAACAGCCGTCGCTGATCTTTCTGGATTATCATGCTCGAAAAAAGTTTTGTTCCCGCTGAACACGAAACCTCCCTGTACGAAAACTGGGAGAAAAGCGGGGCATTCCGTGCTGACCCGAATGCACCGGGAATACCTTTTTCGATCATGTTTCCACCCCCCAATGTCACGGGTACCCTTCATCTCGGCCATGCCCTGACTTTTACCCTTCAGGACATCCTGATCCGCTGGAAGCGTCAGGAAGGCTTCAATGTCCTCTGGCAGCCAGGCACCGACCACGCAGGTATCGCAACCCAGATGGTTGTCGAGCGTGCTCTGGATAAGGAAGGCGTAAGCCGGACAGCACTTGGGCGCGAAGGCTTTCTGGAGCGCGTCTGGGACTGGAAACAGCAGTCTGGTGGTGAAATCGTTCAGCAGCTTCGTAAGCTTGGTGCCTCAGCCGACTGGGAGCGTGAGCGCTTCACAATGGATGAGGGCCTATCGAAAGCCGTTCGAAAAGTCTTCGTTCAGCTTCATCAGGAAGGCATCATTTACCGTGACCGCCGGCTGGTAAATTGGGATCCCAGCTTCCGCTCCGCAATTTCGGACTTGGAAGTCGAGAACCGCGAAACCAAGGGCTCAATGTGGTACATCCGCTATCCGCTTGAGGATGGCAGAACCATTACCGTGGCCACCACTCGCCCTGAAACAATGCTGGCGGACGTTGCCGTAGCCGTTCACCCTGAAGATGAACGTTATGCTGACATGATCGGCAAACTGGTCACGCTGCCTCTGACAGGCCGACGCATCCCAATCGTAGCAGACCTTCATTCCGATCCGGAAAAGGGTACGGGGGCCGTCAAAATCACGCCAGCACATGACTTCAACGATTTTGAAGTTGGCAAGCGTCATGATCTGCCGGCCCCTACCATGCTCGATGAAACAGCATGCATATGGCTTGATGAAATTCGCAGCGAATTGCAGGACGTTGAAGGCCTCGCATCCATAGAATTTGTAAATTCTCTGACCGGCCTGAGCCGGGAAGAGGGACGCAAGCGGATTGTGTCCGAGCTTGAACGTCTGGAATGGCTTGAAAAAATCGAGCCTCACAAACTTCAGGTCCCTTATGCGGAACGTGGAGGCGCCATCGTCGAACCCCGTCTCACACTCCAGTGGTATTGCGATGCCCAGAAGCTTTCTGGTCCGGCGGTCGAAGCAGTCGAGAACGGCAAAATCGTATTTGAGCCTCGTCAGTGGCAGAATACGTTCTTCGCCTGGATGCGGGATCTTCAACCATGGTGCATTAGCCGCCAGCTCTGGTGGGGACATCGCATTCCCGCCTGGTATGCTCCAGACGGAAGCGTTTTTGTTGCTGAAAACGAGGCCGAAGCTCAGGCACAGGCCGGCGAGGGTATACTACTCACACAGGACGAAGACGTTCTGGACACATGGTTCAGTTCGGGCCTCTGGCCGTTCACGACGCTCGGCTGGCCCGACAAGACCCCGGAACTGGCGCGGTATTATCCAACCAGCGTGCTGGTCACAGGTTTCGACATCATCTTCTTCTGGGTTGCCAGAATGATGATGATGGGTCTGCATTTCATGGATGACGTTCCGTTCCGTACGGTTCTGATCCATGGCCTCGTCCGGGACGAAAAAGGACAGAAAATGTCCAAGTCCAAAGGAAATGGCCTCGACCCTCTGGATCTGATCGCAGAATTCGGCGCCGATGCCACACGGCTGGCAATCTGCGCAGGAACCGGACCGGGACGAGACATCAAGCTTGGCAGAAAGCGCGTTGAAGAACATCGCGCCTTCGTAACCAAGCTCTGGAATGCGGCACGTTTCCTCGAAATGAACGGCGCAGCGCCTGTGGCCGACTTCGACGCAGCCAAAGTGCAGGGAAGCCTCAGCCGCTGGATTCTCACAGAAGCCAATACAGCAATTGCCGAAGCGCAGCAGGCATTGTCAGCCTATCGTTTCGACGAATATGCAAACTGCTGCTACCGCTTCGTGTGGAGCTGCTTCTGTGACTGGTTTGTAGAATTCTCCAAGCCGGTATTTGCGGCTGACAACGAAGAAACAACCGAACTGCGCGCGGTCAGTGCTCATGTCCTTGGTCTGATTCTCCGCCTGATGCAGCCAGTGACACCATTTGTAACAGCGACGCTCTGGGAACAACTCGGCTATCATGGTGACTTCACCAGCATACGCTGGCCGGAGGCCATGACTGTTCAAGGCGCCGAAGAGGCGCGGGCAGAACTTGACTGGGTCGTGCGACTGATCAGTGAAATTCGGACTGTCCGTTCGGAAATGAACATTCCGCCGTCCCAGAAGGCTCCTTTGATTTTCCGGGATGCATCCCCGGAAAATCTAGCCCGCGCCAAAACTTGGGAAGAGGCCATTGGTCGCATGGCACGTGTTTCGGAAGTCGACGTTCTGACAGGCGACATGCCCCGTAATGCCGCTCAGGTCGTTCTGGACGAGGCAACTATTTTTATTCCCCTTGAAGGGCTTATTGACCTCGATGCAGAGCGTGCGCGACTTGCAAAAGAGATCAGCAAGAACGAAGGTGAGATTGTTAAGGTCCGCCGCAAACTGGACAACGCTGATTTTGTTGCACGCGCAAAGCCTGAAGTGGTTGAGGAAAACCGTCAGCGCCTTGAAACCTTCGAGCACGACCTCGAACGGTTCAAGGCGGCTCTGGTACGACTTGGCTAAAACTCGACATTTTACTCGTCTTGCTCTGGCGGCAACACTTTTCCAGGTGCTTCCAGCCAGAGCTTCAGAACTTCCGGCTGGCTCCAGCATTCAAAAGGCTGTTCTGTTTGGCCAGACCATGGATCTGATGGCCTTCCGGCCCTCAGATTGTCATCCGCGCGCAATTCTGCTCGTCATGGCAGCAAAAGACCGAGATAGCTGGACTTATCGGGATGACAGTATTCCTCTTGCCCAAGCTGTCTGCGGTGTTGTTTTCTCCCCTACATTTCCTGAAAAACAGTTTCCAACCTGGCAATATCAGCGAGGTGGTTTTCCTGCCCGAAATAACGAACTGCCAGCGGCCGCTTTAATCAAACCCATGGAACAATGGGCATGGCAGGAAACCGGTCTTCCTCAACTTCCCATCATTCTGATTGGTCATTCTGCGGGCGCACAGTTTCTGGACCGTGTGGCGGCTTATGCATCCGCAGATGAAGCGGAAATCATTCTCATGAACCCGGCAACCTATGTTGAGCCTGAGACGGAAAGCCCCGTACCATACGGCTTCAATGGCTGGCCCGAGAATATCCAGCAGGCCTCAATCAAACATTATCTTGGCGAGCACCTGACCATTCTTCTGGGGTCAGATGACGTGGAAACAACGCTTGGGGCCGGGCGCATTGCACAAGCCATGGGGCAGGGACGCAATCGTCTTGAAAGAGGACAGTGGGCTTTTGCGCAAGCTAGGGAACAGGCCTATCGGCTAAACGTCCCATTTAACTGGGACATCGATATTGTTCCCAATACTGGCCATGACGGCCAGAAAATGATGGCCTCTCCCGAGTTAAGAGAGGCCGTAGAGCGGGTGATCAGCCGCGTGTCTTCACAATGATCTGGGAAAGATCGCGAACAGCGCCATTGGCGGCACTTGTCGTCATGGCGGCGTAAGCCTGTAAAGCACGGGAGACATAGCGTGTCCGGTTCGGCTTCCAGGCCTGTTCGCCACGATTGTGCATGGCTTCACGACGGCGGGAAAGCTCTGCATCCGAAACATCCAGATGCATACCGCGGTTCGGGATATCGATCACGATACGATCGCCATCTTCCACCAGTCCGATCAGACCACCTTCAGCAGCTTCTGGAGAGACATGTCCGATGGACAGGCCCGAGCTGCCGCCTGAGAAGCGACCATCCGTGATGAGAGCACAGACTTCTGCCAGCCCCTTGGATTTCAGATAGCTGGTCGGATACAGCATTTCCTGCATCCCCGGGCCACCGCGCGGTCCTTCGTAGCGAATGACTACGACATCCCCGGCCGCAATCTTGTTGCTCAGAATAGCAGCGACAGCGTCATCCTGACTTTCGAACACGCGGGCAACGCCCGTGAATGTCAGAATATCTTTTGCAACGCTGGCCGTTTTTACGATGGCACCATCTTCGGCAAGGTTGCCGTACAGTACAGCCAGTCCACCATCCTGTGAAAATGCATTCGGTCTGTTGCGCAGAACACCCGCGTCACGGTCCAGATCCAGCTCGTGATAGCGGCTCGCCTGCGAGAAAGCATGAACGGTACGGACGCCACCAGGCGCAGCACTGAACATATGCCGAGCTTCTTCGTCACCGTTCACAACGTCCCATTTCTGCAAGGCCTCCGCCATTGTCGGTGCATGCACTGTGGAAACGGATGTCTCGATCAAGCCCGCGCGATCCAATTCACCAAGAATGGCCGGAATGCCACCCGCGCGATGCACGTCTTCCATGTGAACGTCGGCCTTGGCTGGGGCCACCTTGCACAGATGCGGAACCTTGCGGGAGAGGCGGTCGATATCCGCCATGTGGAAATCGACTTCGCCTTCACGCGCTGCGGCCAGCAGATGCAACACTGTGTTCGTGGAGCCACCCATGGCGATATCGAGTGTCATGGCATTTTCAAAGGCACTCCGCGTCGCGATGCTGCGCGGCAGAACGGAGGCATCATCCTGCTCATACCAGCGGCGTGCCAGCTCAACGGAAAGACGGCCAGCCCGCAGGAACAGATCGCGACGGTCAGCATGGGTGGCCAGCAGAGAACCATTACCCGGCAGGGCAAGACCCAGAGCTTCCACAAGACAGTTCATGGAATTGGCCGTGAACATGCCGGAGCATGATCCACACGTTGGACAGGCAGAGCGCTCGATTTGCTCGGACTCACTATCCGTCACATTCGGGTTGGCAGCCGCTACCATGGAATCCACGAGATCCAGCTTGCGCTCGATACCCGGGCCATTGAGCTTGCCGGCTTCCATTGGGCCGCCAGAAACAAACACAACAGGAATGTTCAGTCGCAGGGACGCCATCAGCATGCCCGGCGTGATCTTGTCGCAGTTGCTGATGCAGACAATGGCATCGGCGCAATGCGCATTGACCATGTACTCGACGGAGTCAGCAATCAGCTCACGGGAGGGCAGGGAATACAGCATCCCCCCATGACCCATCGCGATGCCATCATCAACGGCAATCGTGTTGAATTCCTTGGCAACGCCGCCAGCTTCCTCAATTGCAGAAGCGACCAGTGACCCCATGTCCTTAAGATGGACATGCCCGGGCACAAACTGGGTAAAGGAGTTGGCAATCGCGATAATGGGCTTTCCGAAATCACCATCTGTCATTCCCGTCGCACGCCAAAGGGCACGCGCGCCAGCCATGTTGCGGCCATGGGTTGTGGTACGGGAACGATAGGCAGGCATCAGAACAGAACTTTCATAACGGAAGGAGCCATGCTCCATAGCGAATCAAACAAAAAAAGAACAGTGCAGGAAAGATATGAAAAGCATTCTCTCCCGCTCTTGCTAGATGGGAACACACGAGGCCAAAATCCATCCAAAGATCAGGAGCCTTTTGTGAAACGTTATCTTCTCAGCCTTGGAACGGCTCTTTCCCTCGCCTGCATCCCTGCCGCACTGGCTGCTCCAGCATCTGCTGGACCGGCCGTAACGCCAGACATGATCCAGACCGGAAATGACATTCCAGCTCATGCCGCCCTGCCAACTGATCAGCAGGATTACATCAAGCGTGACGTCATGATTCCCATGCGGGATGGCGTGAAGCTCCATACCGTGATTGTCATCCCCAAGGGAGCAAAAAACGCACCAATCCTGCTTACGCGGACACCTTATCATGCCAGTGAGCGGCTGAACCGCATTCCCAACGCACCAACCATGCGCGAGATCTGCCCCCAGGGCGATGGCGTCTTCGTTGAGGAAGGCTATATCCGCGTTTTCCAGGATATCCGTGGAAAATATGGGTCTGAGGGCAACTACATCATGACCCGGCCGCCCATCGGGCCGCTCAACCCAACCAAAACTGACGATACCACCGATGCGTGGGACACGATCGACTGGCTGGTAAAGAACCTGCATGAAAGCAACGGCCGCGTCGGAATGACTGGCTCGTCCTACGAAGGCTGGACCGTTGTCATGGCGCTACTGGACCCGCATCCGGCCCTCAAGGTGGCAGCTCCGGAAAGCCCTATGGTGGATGGCTGGATGGGTGATGACTGGTTCCATTACGGCGCCTTCCGTCAGCCTGGCCTCGACTACTTCACCATGCAGATGAGCGAAGCCGGCGAGGGACCGACCATTCCCCGTCCGGATGCAGACGATTACACCAACTTCCTGCTTGCAGGCTCTACAGGCGCCTTTGCGACCAAAGCAGGCCTGAACCAATATCCCTGGTGGAACCGCCTGAAAGCGCATCCAGCCTACGACGCATTCTGGCAGGAACAGGCTCTGGACCAGATTATCGTCCGCAAGCCCCTGAAGGTTCCAACAATCTGGGAGCAGGGCCTCTGGGATCAGGAAGACATGTGGGGGGCGATCCATTCCTGGATGAACCTCAAGGCCCATCACACCCAGGTCCCCAATGTCCTTGTCATGGGGCCATGGCGCCATAGTGGCGTCAATTATGATGGCTCAACGCTCGGTCCGCTCCACTTCGAAGGCGACACGGCACTCTGGTATCGCTCCAATGTCATGCGTCCGTTCTTTGATCACTACCTCAAAGACGGGGCTGATCCGCATCTTGATGAAGCGATCATCTACAATACGGGTGAGAACCACTGGGATCATTTCCGCAACTGGCTTGGCGAGTGTGACACCACCTGCATGATGCGGGGCGAGCGCCTTTACCTTCAGCCCGATCACGGCCTGTCTTTCAAGCGGACACTGCCAGGAACGGATGCCTACATTTCCGATCCCGCCCATCCGGTTCCGTTCATGCCTCGCCCTTACAATGCCGGGGATGCGCGCTGGAAAGCGTGGCTTGTCACGGATCAGCGCTTCTCCGAAAGCCGCCCGGATGTTCTGACCTACGAAACGCCCGTTCTTGATGCGCCCGTGCGTGTCTCCGGTGTTCCGACCGCAGATATCTTTGCCTCCACAACAGGTACGGATGCGGACTGGGTTGTGAAGATCATCGACGTTCAGCCTGGCGTAACTCCGGATCGACCGGAAATGGGTGGCTATGAGCTTCCGATCTCCATGGATATTTTCCGCGGCCGTTATCGCAATGATTTCACGCATCCGTCCGCCATTCCGGCAGGGCAGGTTCAGGAATACAAATTTACGCTGCCAGCCGTGAACCATGTGTTCCAGAAGGGGCATCGCATTATGGTTCAGATCCAGTCGAGCTGGTTCCCGCTCTATGACCGTAACCCACAGACCTATGTGCAGAATATTTTCGATGCCAAGCCATCAGACTACCACACTGCCACCCAGACCATTCACCGAGGCGGCAACACCGCCAGCGCCGTCTGGCTACCGGTCGTGAAATAAGGAAAGCGCCTCCCTATATGGGGAGGCTCACCTCCTCAGGAGATCCAGTTCATGAGCACACAGTCTTCCATTCTTCTCGGCGCAGGCTGCTTCTGGTGCGTTGAGGCCGTGTTTACCGGCCTGCGCGGCATCATTTCGGCTGATCCGGGATACGCAGGCGGCCATGTAGACAGCCCGTCCTATGAGGCCGTCTGCACCGGCAACACGGGTCATGCGGAAGTCGTAAAAGTCGTCTTCGACCCTAAGGAGATTTCACTACACGATATTCTGCGCGTCTTTTTCACAACCCATGACCCGACGCAGCTCAATCGTCAGGGCAATGACATCGGCACACAGTACCGGTCTGTCATTTTCGGTGATGAAGAACAGCAGCGTGTTGCCCAGGCCGTAAAGGATGAAATCACGGCAGAACAGATCTGGCCTGCACCGATTGTCACGACCATCGAAGGTCCGGCCCATTTCTGGCGCGCCGAAGAAAAACACCTCGACTATTTTGCCCGGAACCCGGACACCGCCTATTGCGCAGCTGTTGTCGCTCCGAAGGTCGCCAAGGCCCGCAAGCTGTACCGGGATCGCCTGAAGACCCCGGCCTGAAGTCTTACTCTTCGGTTTCCAGATGGAAGCGGTCTGACTCTTCATCATAATCGAAGAGTTCCGCGTACCTTGCCCAGCCGATTGCTGTTGTCAGTGTCTGCTGGGCATAATCGGGCGACATGTTTTCTTCCAATGCTTTCCGGAAGCGATTGGCGTCCACAACATGATTGGGGCGCTCATCCAGCGTACTGCGGATCACGCGAAGAAGCGGCAGATAATGCAGCAGAGCCGTCCGCATGAGGTCGCGGCGCGCATCCGCATCCCCTTCGACGAAAGACCGCCCTTCATCCGTCAGAAGAATGTCGCCGTCTTCGAGCTCCGCAAGCTCCAGAAGCTGCAACGATTCACCAAGCGATAGGAGATCGTCGAGCGTCATCTGAAGACGCTGTGCCAGTTCAGGCAAATCCGCACGCCCGGATAGGGGGGCTCCGTTCAGAACTTCCATCAGCCCGACAAGAACCTCTACGGGCAGATCAGGCAGAACGATGGAGAGTGGTGGAAGCGCCGCAGGAGATAGCCCAACCGTCGTATCGACTTCAGAGACGATCGGCGCCCGACGCGTCATCAGCGTATAAATCTGATCTACAAACCGGCGGAAATCAGCATCTTCGCGGTTACGTGGATGCGGGAAGGGCACATTGATCTCATGTGTCACCCGGCCAGGGCTGGAAGAGAAAATCAGGATCCGGTCGCACATCAGCACGGCTTCCTCGATGCCATGCGTCGCCAGCAGCATGGCATGAAGGGACGACAACCGCTTTTCAGACCAGAGTTCAATCAGGTCCGTGCGTAGATTTTCTGCACTTAGAACATCCAGAGCAGAAAAAGGCTCATCAAGAAGCAGCAGGGCTGGCTGGAGCGCCAAGGCTCTTGCAAGAGACGCGCGCTGGCTGAGGGCCTCTGACAATTCTTTTGGGTAAGCGTTCTCATACCCTTCAAGCCCCATGACTGCGATCGCCGCACTCGCCTGGCTCTCACGGTCCGCTCGCGACAAACGACGCGCCTCAAGCCCGAGAAGAACGTTTTGCCTCAGGGTTAACCACGGAAAAAGTGCTCCGGACTGAAAGACCGTGGCAATGCCATCAAGCGGACCGTTGACCGGTTTTCCCTGCCAGAAAACCTTTCCTTGTACAGGGGGCATCAATCCGGACATGACGCGCAGAAGAGACGATTTTCCTGAGCCGGATCGCCCCAAAAGACCAAGAATTTCTCCGGCACGGACATCAAAACTCACCTGATCGAAAACAACGAGATCAGCATTGCTGTCTTTCAGATAGGTCTGACGGCAGTCCTGGAGGCTGAGCAGGGTTCGGGTCATTGGATCGCGTATTTCTGGGCGGCATGAACCGCAAGGGGCTGAAGAACGAGACGGTCCAGCAACATGGACAAAAGTGTGAGAAGCATGAGGACAACAACCTGAGCCGCAATCTGGCCCTGAAGCATATCGGCCAACAGCGTTGCCCCAAGACCGGTGTCGGACGGCACAAATGCCTCTGCAATCATGACCGCATCCCAAATGGGTACGGCCGCCAGCAGAAGTCCGCCAC
The DNA here is from genome assembly GCF_002723955.1 of Gluconobacter frateurii. Lineage (GTDB taxonomy): Bacteria > Pseudomonadota > Alphaproteobacteria > Acetobacterales > Acetobacteraceae > Gluconobacter > Gluconobacter frateurii. The sequence goes on along the minus strand of NZ_BEWN01000004.1, from coordinate 262,558 downwards.
ACAGGTCAGGGGCCACGGCAGGAAGGATAAGCCGCTTCCAGAGCAGCGCCCCTTTGAGGCGCAGACCTCGGGCTACCTGACGAAATGGCCCTGGAATAGCCTGCATCGCATCCAGAACAGTTCCCCCGGTCAGCCAGTGCGCACCGATAAACAGCAGTACCGCCGCAGGAATAATGTCGAACTCACGGAAGAGGGGATAAAAAAGAACGGCCGGAAAAAGCGCGCCCGCAAGCACAAGCAGTCTTGCCACCCGGAACATGCGTTCGCCCGCATCAAAAAAGAACAGAGCCAGAGGAAGCCAGAGCAGCCCACACAGCACGAGTGCCCCGCAGACATGAGAAAGCGTGAGAATACTCTCAAGCAGATCATAAGGCAGTCGGTCAGTGAGGTGACTGTGTGCGACGGCTAATCCCAGAAGAACCAGAGACGCTAAAGGCACAAGCCAGTCCGGCAAAGAAAATGAGGCGTAGGACATCGCGGGCACATGTCGCCGAGCGCGACCCACACGCCAGTTTCCAATCCCGCCGATCAGCCTGTGCAAACCTACACTGGCCCCATTCAAGATCGCGGATTCACGCCAGAACTGCAGCATCCACGACCGGCCTCGGTTTTTCTGTGGCTGCGGACCATCCAGCCTGTAACGCTGTGCCCATCCCATCATCGGGCGCGTCAGACACTGATCAATAATCAGGATCAGAAGGACCGCCAGAATACCGGCCGTCAGGAACCACGACGCATGATGCGTTTCGAGCCCAATAAGAGCCTGCGCTCCCAAACCGCCAACGTCATGGCGCATCAGAAGCGTCGCCAGCCCTTCCACACACAGGAGACGGAACCATAACCCCGGCAGGGCCTGAGACGCCCGGAAGGCGACAAGAGGAATGGCAACCGGCATCTGTAAACGCCAGAAATGCTGCCATCCCGTCATATGAAGACCGATAGCAACTTCGTTCAATTCGGGAGGGAGCGTTTCTTCAGCATCCAGAATGGCTGTGAGAACACGCCAGATCATGTTGAAGGCTGCCACGATCACGATAGTTGCGAGTGGTGGCAGGACGAGCGCCAGAAGCCCTGTCAGTCCAAGCCCGGGAATGGATCGAGCCACAGACAGCGCGGGAACAAGCAACTGGCGAAAACGTGGAAACTGACGGGACAGACCCGCGAGAGCCAGAGACACGATAACGACCGTGTCCAAGGCCAGAAACGCATGCAGAAGAGTGAACAGAAGCTCCTGCCATATCGACACTGCCGGTCTTCCAGGCAGTGGCAGAACATCAGGCACCCAGACCGCCTTTTTCACAAGAAAAAGGCATAGGGCAGCCCCAGCGAACAGGATCGAAAGTTCAATGCCGCTCATGCGCTGTCGCCAGCGATGCATGACGCGGATGGGCATGGCCAGAGGGCTGCCCGTCATGATGACCGTTGTCCTCCCGGTTTCAGAGTGACCGAGAGTAAGGAAGGTTCTTCCGGAGGCTCAAGTGTTTTCTGCATATTCCAGAACGTCTCAGTGGCCGGTACTACCAAAACCACCTGCGCCACGCTCCGTTTCATCCAGAGACGAAACTTCCTGCCACTGTAGCCTCGACACAGGCGCCAGCACGCCCTGAGCAATCCGTGTGCCACGTTCGATCGTGAAAGGTTCCGTCCCGGCATTCATGACAATAATGCCAATCTCACCACGGTAATCTTCATCGATCGTTCCGGGAGAATTGGGCAGGGTAATGCCATGCTTCAGAGCCAGACCAGACCGCGGGCGCACCTGAAGCTCGTAAGCTGAGGGAAGGGCGATGCACAGACCGGTCGGAACCAGTGCACGGCTGCCCGGTGCAATTGTCATCGGGTCGGTAATGGCTGCCACAAAATCGAAGCCGGCAGCCCCGGATGTGGCATAGGACGGGAGAGAAAGCCCTTCCGCATGAGGAAGGCGGGTAATGCGTACATCAATCAGATCGGTCGTCATGACGCTTCTCTTATCCCGGATTTTCAGGAGGTTGAAGACCTGAAGGTTTCAGCGATCCGTTCCGCCAGTTTCCCGGCAACGGCTGACTTGTCCATCTCCGGCCATGTCTCGACACCACTGCCATCAATCAGACTGACAAGATTCCTGTCCGCACCAAAAACTCCACGACGAACATCGTTGGCAATCAGCCAGTCACACCCCTTCCGCTGACGCTTGGCGAGTGCGTTCTCCAGAACGTCATCAGTTTCTGCCGCAAAGCCGACAACCAGCTTGGGGCGTCTGACATGATGGCACAGCGTGGCCAGAATATCCGGGTTCTCAACAAGAGTGAGGGTTGGAGGGCCATCGCCTGTCTTCTTGATCTTGCTTCCAGCCGGAACGCTGGCGCGCCAGTCACTGACTGCAGCAGTACACACGGCGATATCTGCGGGAAGCGCAGCCTCACAAGCCGCCAGCATTTCTTCCGCAGTCTGCACCTTTACGCAGGTCACATTGTCAGGCGCAGAAAGAGATACAGGCCCACTGACAAGCGTAACCCGGGCCCCAAGGGCGGCAAGGGCTTCTGCGATTGCATAACCCTGCTTGCCGGACGAATGGTTGGAAATAAAACGGACAGGATCGAGAGGCTCGACAGTTGGTCCAGCCGTCACAAGAGCATGGCGCCCGACCAAAGACTGGTTTGGCGTGAGGGCAGCCACAATCGCGTCCCGCAGGACATCAGGCTGGCTCAGGCGCCCCGGCCCGAACTCGCCACAGGCCATGCTACCCTCATCCGGTCCCACCACCTGCACGCCACGTTGACGAAGAAGCGCCAGATTAGCCTGCGTTGCCGGGTGCTCCCACATGCGCACATTCATGGCAGGCGCAAGCAGGATGGGGGTTGTCGTCGCCAGAAGCAGCGTGGTTGCCAGATCATCCGCCAGACCGTGCGCCATGCGGGCCATGAGATTGGCCGTAGCCGGGCAGACCACGACGAGACCCGCGTTTCTTGCAAGCGCGATATGGCCGATTTCGCTTTCCTGCGTGGGTGCAAAAAGCGCGTCATGCACGCGCGCCCCAGACAGGGCCTCCAGACTGAGAGGTGTAATGAACGCCTTGGCCGCGTCTGTCATGACCGGGGTGACGGCAATATTATCAGCTTTCAGAAGGCGTACAAGTTCGAGCGCCCGATAAGCTGCAATACCTCCACCAACAATCAGCAGAACGCGACGCATGGATTACAGGCGCCAACCAGAATGGATGGCCGCGATTCCACCAGACAGATTGCGGTACTGAACGCGCTCCAGACCTGCATCACGCATCATCTGAGCAAGCGTTTCCTGATCCGGGAACATACGAATGCTTTCTGCCAGATACTGATAGCTCTCTGCATCCTTTGCGATCAACTGTCCCATCTTCGGCAGAACTTTAAAGGACCAGGTGTCATAAACCGGTGAAAGAGCAGCAATTTCCACGCGGGAAAACTCAAGACAGAAGAAACGTCCACCCGGCTTCAGCACGCGGCGTGCCTCACGGAGCACTGCATCCTTGTCTGTGCAATTCCGCAGGCCAAAGGCAATTGTCACGCGGTCAACAGAGCAATCAGGCAGGGGAATCGCTTCTGCATCAACAACACAGACTTCGATCTGGCCGATCAGGCCGGCTTTGATAGCGCGGTCCCGCCCTACGGACAGCATGGCAGAATTGATGTCTGACAGGATGGCCGGACCACCACCAGCGCGCAGCCAGCCAAATGTGATGTCGCCCGTTCCACCCGCCAGATCCAGCAGTTTCATGTTGGGACGCGCACCGAGCATCCCAACGAAGATCCGCTTCCAGACGCGGTGAATACCCAGCGACATGACATCGTTCATGATGTCGTACTTGCCAGCGACGCTCTCAAACACCTCCCTGACCATGGTCTTCTTCTGGTTCCGCGGGACATTGCGGTAACCAAAATCCGTGGTGTCTCCGGTCTGTTCGGAAGACGGGAAGGGCGGGACGTTATGTTCAGCGCTATCGGTCATGGGGCAATCGATATATCTTTGTGACCAGTCATGCCAGAGCTTCCAGAAGTCGAAACCGTCATGCGTGGGTTCCGCACTGCCTTTGAAGGACAGAGGATCCGTCACGTTACCGTCAACCGCCCTGACCTCAGATGGCCATTTCCCTTGGATCTCCGGGAACGGCTTGAGGGACAGGACGTGCTCTCCTTTCATCGCCGCGCGAAGTATATTCTCATGCGCGTCGGAAATGGCACGAGCATGATGCTGCATCTGGGAATGTCCGGCCGATTACTCCTCGGCCCGTCCGGGATGAACACGACTCCATCCAAACATGAACATCTGGTGCTGGAAACGCAGAACGGCGCCCGCGCGGGTCTCGTGGATCCACGCCGGTTCGGAATGGTGGATCTTGTTCCAACAGATCAGGAAAACGCGCACCGTCTTCTGAGTGGTCTCGGCATTGAGCCACTGTCGGAAGACCTGACAGGCCCGTATCTGCACAGCCTCATGCAGGGCAAGCGCACTCCGATCAAAACTGCTCTCCTTGATCAGCGGCTGATTGTAGGCCTCGGTAATATTTATGTCTGCGAGGCGTTGTTCCGCAGCCACATCCACCCCACCCGCATGGCCATGTCTCTTAGTCAGGAGCAAGCGAACAGCCTTGCCGCTTCCATACGAACCATTCTGACAGAGGCCATCGCGTCTGGAGGGTCGTCTTTAAGAGACTATGTTCAGGCCGATGGCACAAAGGGTGGCTTTCAGGACCTGCACCTTGTCTATGGACGGGAAGGGGAGCCATGTTCACACTGCGGAACAGGCTATACTGTCTCGCGCATCACACAGGGGGGGCGCTCCACGTTCTACTGCGCGAACTGCCAGAAATAAGGGCGGCATATACCGAGCGCCCAGTGTGTATAAAATGTGTAAAACGCTTGACGTCCCCGTTCATGACGGGTAGAGGGCGCCAATCATTTTCCGCGACAAGACCGCTAACTGAACCGAAAGATCCATGGCAAATACAGCTTCTGCCCGTAAGCGCATCCGTCAGAACGAACGCCGCCGCGAGCGCAACGTGGCCCGCATGTCCCGTATGCGTACCTTCATCAAGAAGGTCGAACAGGCCATCCAGTCCGGCGACAAGACGGCTGCTGCCGAAGCATACAAGGTTGCACAGCCTGAAATGCAGCGCGCTGCCGGCAAGGGCGTCGTCGCAAAGAACACGATCAGCCGCAAGCTGTCCCGTCTGTCTGCTCGCATCAAGGCTCTGGCAACCGCCTGAGCCCCTTTGCAGGGTATGAACTGAAGAACGCGCTCCCTTCCAGGAGCGCGTTCTTTTTTGACCATACTGCAACACCTCACCTCGGCATCTCTGAACCTTTCGTGTTCCAGCTTGCTTCGGTCTGGGCAGAAGCCTATCCTACCAGATCAAGTTCAGTGCCAGAGGCTCTGTTTTCTCCGGAAAGCGTCAGCTTTTTTGAAGCGCCGCACAATCCTGCGTGGCCGCTTCCCGTTGAAGACGTATCTACCCTGCGCGCAGGGAACCATGACAGATGCCCCACCGCATTCGGGGCAGAAATGAAAGGGGGTACCATAGGTGGAAAACGCTCAGTATCTGGACGCCAGCGCCTCCGCCCCCGGCTCGGCGAGCCCTCTGGAAGCCTCCTGGCACAAAGTTCGTGAAAAGCTGAAAGGCGAAGTCGGCGAAGTCGAATATCGCACCTGGCTTCGGCAGATCGTTCTGGGTCCGATCGAGGATGGTGAACTCATCCTGTATCTACCGACCCGATTCCTTCGGGACTGGGTTCGCAGCCAGTACGAAGAACGCCTTCAGACGCTATGGCGCACCGAGCGTACGGATGTTCAGGGTATTGAACTCCAGGTCAAACGTGGCCTGCCCGAAGTTCCCCCGTCCGTCGATACGGAAAGCGACAGCACCGTCGAAGAAGTTACGGCCCAGGTTGCAGTCAGTCACGAAGTTCGCAGCGATCTTGCCGTCCCTCTGGACCCACGTTTTTCCTTCGACAGTTTCGTCGTTGGTAAGCCGAACGAATTTGCATATGCCTGCGCCCGTCGTGTGGCTGAAAAGCCCTCCAGCCCTGGCTTTAACCCGCTTTTCCTTTATGGCGGCGTCGGTCTCGGCAAAACACATCTTATGCATGCCATCGGTTCGGAACTGACGAAAACAGGCAATGTCTCGGTTGCCTACATGTCAGCCGAGAAGTTCATGTACCGCTTCATCGCAGCCATCCGCTCCCAGTCCACCATGGAATTCAAGGAGCAGTTGCGCTCCGTTGACGTTCTGATGATCGACGACCTTCAGTTCCTGATTGGCAAGGACAACACGCAGGAAGAATTCTTCCATACGTTCAATGCCCTCGTCGATGCCGGACGTCAGATCATTGTCAGCGCGGATAAAAGCCCGTCTGATCTGTCAGGCCTTGAAGATCGTCTGAGAACACGTCTGGGCTGTGGCATGGTCGCAGACATTCATGCCACAACCTTCGAACTCCGCATTTCCATTCTGGAAGCGAAAGCCAAGGCCTCTGGCACGCATGTTCCGTCCAAGGTTCTGGAATACCTGGCACACAAGATCACGACAAACGTCCGTGAGCTTGAAGGCGCACTGAATCGCCTGATTGCCCACGCCGATCTGGTTGGCCGGCCAGTCACACTCGATACGACGCAGGATGTCCTCAAGGACATGCTCAAGGCTCATGACCGCCGCGTAACGATCGAGGAAATCCAGCGCAAGGTTGCGGAACACTGGAATATCCGCCTGACGGACATGTCTTCTGCACGACGCGCGCGAGCTGTAGCGCGTCCACGTCAGGTTGCTATGTTCCTCGCCAAGCAACTGACCAGCCGATCCCTCCCGGAAATCGGACGCAAATTCGGCAACCGCGATCACACGACCGTCATGCACGCCGTGAACCGTGTTGCAGAACTGATGGAGCAGGATACGTCTTTCGCAGAAGACGTCGAGCTGATGCGCCGGATGCTTGAGGGCTAAGTAGGGACGACAACCCGCTATCGGTATCTTTCACCGCAAGCGGGTGTCTGCTAAGAAACGGCAAAACTTAAAGATTGCCGACCCAGGGAAAAAAACGATGAAATTCAAGGTTGACCGCACCCTGCTGCAACGGGCCCTGGCGCATATTCATGGCGTTGCAGAAAAGCGGAACACCATTCCCATCCTGGCGAACGTCCTGCTGTCCTATGAAGGTGATATCCTTCGCCTGACAGCTACGGATATGGAAATTGCTGTCGTCGAAGACATCGCAGCCACCGGTGAGCGCCTTGGCTCCACCACCGTGCCTGCTGCCGTGCTGTTCGAAATCGTCCGCAAGCTGCCAGATGGCGTGGAAATCGAATTCGATCACCCGGAAAGCGACGCGCCACTCGCTCTGCGGGCAGGACGTTACGCAACAAGCCTCAACGTTCTGCCGGTAGATGATTTTCCGGCCATGGTCGCTGGAGACCTGCCACATCGTTTCCGTATCCCGGCAGCAACGCTCCGTGGCCTGATCGACCGCACCAAATTCGCGATTTCCAATGAGGAAACACGCTACTACCTGAACGGTATCTACCTGCACGTGGCTGAAGGCGGCACATTCCCCATGCTGCGCGCCGTTGCTACGGACGGTCACCGTCTGGCCCGCGTGGAAACGGAACTGCCTGAAGGCGCCCGTGGCATGCCGGGTGTCATCATTCCTCGCAAGACAGTTGCAGAACTTCGCAAGCTTTTGGATGAAGGTGCGGCCGATCTGGAAGTGTCCCTTTCAGACACGCGCATCCAGTTTCAGGCCGGACCCGTTCTGCTGACGTCCAAGCTCATTGACGGTACATTTCCAGAATACGAGCGCGTCATTCCCAAGGGTAATGACCGTATTCTTCGCATCACGAAAAAAGACTTCGCTGCGGCGGTGGGGCGTGTTGCCGCCATCAGTCAGGAGCGCTCACGCCCAGTGAAGCTGTCAGTCACACACAACATGCTGACGCTCTCTGCCATCAGCCCCGATCAGGGGGTGGCACATGAAGAGCTGGATGACAGCACGGTGACGTATGACGCACCGCCGATCGAAATAGGTTTCCAGGCCCGTTACCTGACAGACATCACGGACCAGATTGACGTTGAGGTCGAATTTGCTTTTGCAGACAGTTCCGCCCCAACACTGGTGCGCGATACGGCGTCTCCGTCTGCCCTGTATGTTCTGATGCCGATGCGGGTCTGATCGGTCTGCATTGAGACTGACGCGCCTGGCCCTGACGGATTTCCGGAACTACCGGCATTCCGTCTGGAAACCTGAGACAAACATCTCCGTCCTGACCGGCGAAAACGGCTCGGGCAAAACCAACATGCTGGAAGCCGTGTCGCTTCTGGCACCGGGGCGCGGCCTGCGAAGCGCGCCCCTTCAGGCGTTATGCCGCACGGATGCCCGTCAATGGGGCGTTGCCGCCACACTGACCCACGGCATCGACCAGACCCTACTGGGCACTGGAGCCGACCTTTCCGAAAAAAGCCGACGATCCTTCAGACTGGATGGCGCTGCCGTTCGCTCGCAGGCCGAGATTGCGCAGGTTTTTTCCTGCGTCTGGCTGACGCCACAAATGGACCGTCTTTTTCTGGAAGGTGCGGGCGGCCGAAGACGATTTCTGGATCGCCTCGTGATGGCGCTGACCCCGGACCATGCACGCCAGATGGCCGCTCATGAACGCTCCGTTTCCAGTCGAAACCGGCTTTTGGCAGATCGCCCCAATGAGGAACTTTGGCTGACCTCTCTCGAAGACTCCATCGCCCGCCACGCCGTGGCCGCGTCAGCAGCCCGGCTATCCCTTGTGGAAAGCATGAATGCCCAACCTTTCCCCAGCGCCGATTTTCCCCAAAGCACTCTGCACCTGGATTGCGAAATCAGCCAGAAGCTGATGAGTGTCTCCGCGCTGCAGGTGGAAGACTGGATACGGGCGAAACTGCGCGATAGCCGACGGGAAGATCGCGCGCGCGGCAGCACATCCATGGGCGCTCACAAAGCAGATTTCCTATTATCAGACGTGGAAACTGGCCGTTCGGCTGAGCTTTCAAGCAGCGGCCAGCAAAAAGCCATGCTGATTGGTGTTGTGCTGAGCCATGCTGCGTTGATTGAGCAGAGCAGGGGAGAGGCGCCTGCCATTCTTCTGGATGAACCACTCCTTCATCTGGATGAACAACGACGAGACGCCTTATTGGCCAGCTTGGGGGCTCTTAATACCCCTGTCATATTGACCGGAACGGACGCCGATCCGTTCTCGGCACTTACTGGAAAAGCCGGATTTTTCAATGTTCAGGATGGCCATATCCAACCTGTGTAGCGTGCGCGCTCTGGTCTCACAGGCTTCGACGCGCTATAATTAAGACAATAATTTTTCAGAGTTCCACGGAGACCGCCTCGCGCATGTCAGAGACCCAGAACCAGCCGGAGATTCCAGGCGCAGACGGTGAAGATTACGGCGCCTCCTCTATCTCGGTACTGAAGGGACTGGACGCTGTCCGTAAACGCCCTGGCATGTATATCGGTGACACGGATGACGGCTCCGGCCTTCATCACATGGTGTTTGAAATCATCGATAACGCCGTTGACGAAGCCCAGGCCGGACACGCCACTCGCTGCATCCTGACGCTGAACGGAGATGGCTCCGTCTCCGTCCGTGATGACGGTCGCGGCATCCCGACCGACATGCACGCTGAAGAGGGGATCAGTGCCGCAGAAGTCGTGCTGACGAAGCTTCATGCCGGCGGCAAGTTCAACCAGAATTCCTACAAGGTTTCCGGCGGTCTGCACGGTGTCGGTGCGGCAGTGGTAAATGCCCTGTCCGAATGGATGGACGTTCGTATCTGGCGTAACGGGCTGGAGCACAAGATCCGCTTTCAGCACGGTGAGCGCGACGAAGCCCTGAGCGTTGTCGGCCCCTCAGACGAACCTCGTGGGACCTTGGTCACATTCAAGCCAAGCAAGCAGACCTTCACCAAAGTGGAGTTCGAATTCTCCATCCTGGAACGTCGCGTCCGCGAACTGGCCTTCCTGAACTCTGGAATGGAAATCATCCTGCGTGATGAACGCCATGCCGAAAGCAAGGAAGTCCGCTTCTTCTACGAAGGCGGCCTGAGTGCATTCGCAGAGTGGCTTGATTCATCAAAGACGTCCATCGTCACCCCGCCCATTACGGGTGCGATTGACCACGCCGAAAGCGGCATCCGTGTTGAGTTCGCCCTCACATGGAACGACAGCTATCACGAGACAATGCTGTGCTTCACGAACAACATCCCCCAGCGGGATGGTGGCACCCATCTGGCTGGCTTCCGTCAGGCGCTGACGCGTGTGGTCGGCAAATATGCTGAGAGCGTAGCCAAACGTGAATCAGGCTCTCTCACGGGCGAAGACATGCGCGAAGGCATGACGGCAATCCTTTCCGTCAAAGTGCCGGATCCGAAGTTCTCATCCCAGACGAAAGACAAGCTGGTCTCCTCCGAAGTTCAGCCCGTTGTGCATGCAACAGCCGCTGACTCGATCTCGCACTGGTTCGAAACGCACCCCAAGGAAGCCAAGGCAATTGTCGCCAAGATCATTGACGCTGCAAGCGCCCGTGAGGCTGCGCGCCGTGCCCGTGAACTGACGCGCCGCAAAGGTGTCCTGGACGTCTCCTCGCTGCCCGGGAAACTGGCAGACTGTCAGGAACGTGACGCGTCCAAGGCCGAAATCTTCATCGTTGAGGGTGACTCTGCAGGCGGTACGGCCAAGCAGGGACGTGATCGCCGCTTCCAGGCCATTCTGCCTCTGCGCGGCAAGATCCTGAACGTTGAACGCGCACGCTTTGATCGTATGCTGGGGTCGGCGGAAATCGGAACGCTCATTACAGCTCTCGGCACTGGCATCGGACGTGGCGAAGTGGATCAGGGCGGTTTCTCGGCTGAGAAACTTCGCTACCACAAGATCGTCATCATGACTGACGCTGACGTGGACGGCTCCCATATCCGTACGCTGCTGTTGACGTTCTTCTTCCGTCAGATGCCTGAACTGATCGAACAGGGTTACCTCTATATCGCCCAACCACCGCTTTATCGTGCGAAGCGCGGGCAGGAAGAACGCTACCTGAAGGACGATGCGGCCCTTGAGCAATATCTGCTCGACAAGGCTCTGGCGAATGCATCTCTGCGTTTTGGAGACAATCTGGAACTGACGGGCGAAGAACTCCGCGAGGAGGTCCGCTTCCTGATTGCTGCAAGCCAGAACCTGAAGAACATCGCGACCAAGATCCCGGTCTGGGTGTTGGAGCAGGCTGCCATTGCACGCGTTCTGGAACTGGATCCAACCACTGTCAGTGACCGCATTCCGGATTTCCAACGTAAGCTGGATGAGGCGTCCCCCGAAAATGAACGCGGCTGGAAAGTTTCCCTGTCCAGCACCGGCATCGAGTGTGCCCGTTCGGTTCGCGGCGTCAGCGAAATCTACCGCCTTGAACAGACTGTTCTGAAGTCTGCTGAAGCACGTTGGCTGGCAGCTGAAGGGGAGCGTCTCGCCCGTGATTTCATCACACCTGCCACGTTACGTCTCGACCAGACTGAAAGCCGTATGTTTGGTCCTTCCAACGTGATGGACCGGATCTTCGCACAGGGCCGCCGCGGCCTGACGATCAACCGCTTCAAAGGCCTGGGCGAGATGAACGACGAGCAGCTCTGGCACACGACGCTCGACCCCTCGACCCGTACCCTGCTTCAGGTAAAGATCGGTGACGTGGAAGATGCGGGACAGGTGTTCTCCACCCTGATGGGTGATGTGGTGGAACCTCGCCGTGACTTCATTGTCGGAAATGCCTTGAAGGTGGCCAATCTTGACGTTTAAGGCGCTCCGGGCGCTGGCTACCGCAGGCTTCCTGCTGGTGACTGGCGCCTCCACCGCTCATGCCGCAGCCGGTCAGGTCAACACATCCTATGCGGTCTATCTGCGGGGACTGCATGTGCTTGACGCCGATGCATCTTACCAGATCGAGCACTGGGGCTATGGCGGCACAACGCATATCAGGCCGGCTGGACTGATTAGCTGGTTCGTCACGATGGATATCCGTTCCCGTGTGGAAGGGGACTTTATCGAAGGCGGAAATGTTAAGCCTATTCGATATGACAGCGGCGGCCTATCTCGTGGCCAACATCGTCGGGTTCTGCTGACCTATAACGGCAACACCCCGCATGTTGATATTCTCGAACCCATCGAGACAGATCGTGACCCCGTACCGGACAGTGATCTGCCCCATACGATTGATACATTGAGTGGCATGGCCCGCCTCTTGGAAACCCTGACCCAAACGGGGCACTGTGACGGCTCAGCAGTCATTTTTGATGGGCTGCGTCTGACAAAAATGACCGTGCATGGTCCGACACAGGTGAATATTCCGCAGACCCACAAGCAAGCCTATTCCGGAACTCCAGCGCTCCGCTGTGACTTCGTTGGCCAGCAGACTGCGGGATTTATCAAAGACTCTCCAAACCGTGCAAAACTGGCCACTCCTCAGCCTGGATCGGCATGGTTCAAAGATATTGAAGGTATCGGGCTAGTCCCCGTTCGGATCGAGTTCAATCATCCGAAGCTGGGACATGTGACTGTTGTTATGCAGAACCCGCTTCCACCTTCAAAATCAGCCACAACCATTTCGCAATAAACGGCAATCCGAAGTGATGGGGTATCGCTCACCCATCGTTTGACGAACTGGCGTGGTTTGGATACCCGGGACGGAACATGACCAATACCGCACGCCACACCACAGCCATCATCCTTGCAGCGGGCCTCGGCACGCGCATGAAGTCCCGCCTTCCCAAGGCTTTGCATCGTCTTGGGAACCGCCCAATGATCACACACCTGATCGAGACTGCCCGCGAAGTCTTTGACGATGTGGTTGTGGTGGTTGGGCCGGATATGCCCGAACTTGAACGAGCCGTTCAGCCCTGCCGAACGGTCGTGCAGACCGATCGCCTGGGAACGGCGCACGCCACCAACATGGCAAAAGACCTTTTCGGGGAAGGGGATATTGCCGTTCTGTATGCTGACAACCCTCTGATTATCGCTGAAACGATGCGCAAACTCACAGCAGCTCGCCAGAGCGGCGCAAGTCTTGCACTTCTTGGGATGCGTCCCGCCAATCCAGGTCGTTACGGCCGGATTGTCGAAGAGCAAGGCCGTGTCAGCCGGATTGTAGAATTCAAGGACGCAACCGAAGACGAGCGAGAGATTACGCTGTGCAATGCAGGCGTCATGTGCGCGGGTGCAGACGACTTTCGGAAGTGGCTCGCTGCTGTCGATAACAACAACGCACAGGGTGAATATTACCTGACGGACGTTGTCGCCATGGCCGCAGCCCAAGGGGGGGTGCAATGCGTTGAAGCTCCCGAAAGCGAGTTGGCAGGCGTCAATTCCCGAGCAGAATTGGCGCAGGCAGAAGCGACACTTCAGGCGCGCCTTCGGACTGCCGCCATGGACGCCGGTGTGACGCTCGTATCTCCCGAGACTACCTTCTTCAGTACAGACACGGTGCTGGAAGCTGACGTAGTTGTTGAACCAAACGTCTTTTTCGGACCGGGCGTGACAGTGCGCAGCGGCGCGTTGATCCGAGCGTTCTCACATCTTGAAGGATGTACAGTCGGTGATGACGCCATGATTGGCCCCTATGCCCGTCTGCGTCCCGGCACGGTCTGCGCCGCAGACACGCATGTTGGAAATTTTGTCGAGCTCAAGAATGTCGATCTTGGTCGCGGCGCAAAAGCCAATCATCTGACCTATCTGGGCGATGCGTCCGTCGGCGCGGAGACCAATGTCGGGGCAGGGACCGTAACCTGCAACTACGATGGGTACTTCAAGCATCGCACCATCATCGGTGAACGCAACTTCATCGGGTCGGACTCCATTCTCGTGGCACCCGTCACGATTGGAGACGACGCGCTGATCGCTGCGGGAAGCACCATCACGGAAGACGTCCCAGCGGAAGGTCTGGCGTTCGGACGAGCACGTCAGGTCGTCAAACCAGGTCGAGGTCTTGAGATCAAACAGACCCTTAAAGCCAAAAAGGAGCAGGGCTGATGTGTGGAATTTGTGGCGTTGTAGGCCATCGTCCAGCCACCCCGATCGTTTTCGAAGCGCTGCGTCGGCTTGAATACCGCGGCTATGATTCCGCTGGCATCGCCACCCTGTCTGCGGATGGCACCATTGATCGTCGTCGCGCAGCCGGTAAGCTCGATAATCTGGAAGCTGTTCTGAAGGCGGAGCCCCTCAGCGGCACGACAGGCATCGGCCACACAAGGTGGGCCACTCACGGCGCACCGACCGAGACCAACGCTCATCCGCACGCTGCTGGCCGGGTCGCGATCGTTCATAACGGGATTATCGAGAACTTCGCCACGCTAAAGGCCGAGCTTGAAGCACAGGGCCGTATTTTCCTGTCCGATACGGATTCAGAAACAGTCGCCCATCTGGTCGATTTCTATCTGGATCAGGGCAAAACACCTCGGGACGCTGCTTTTGCCGCCATCAAGCGCCTTGAAGGCGCTTATGCGATTGCCATCATCTTTCAGGGTCATGACGGCCTGCTGATTGGTGCACGTCATGGCGCACCTCTGGCCGTTGGCTACGGCGAAGGCGAGATGTTCCTTGGCTCTGACAGTCTAGCTCTGGCCCCCTTGGCAAGCCGTATCACCTATCTGGACGATGGCGATTGGTGCGAGCTGACGCCTGGCAATGTCATCATCTTCAATGGCGAAGGTCAGGAAGTCAGCCGCCCAATTCAGAACATTGCGTTTATGGCAGGGCAGGTCGGCAAAGACGGCTATCGCCATTACATGGAGAAGGAACTGCACGAGCATCCGGTCGCCATCGGACAGACGCTTCAGCGCATCACGGACCCTGCCTCCAAGACGATCGCATTACCGAAGATGCCATTTGACCCGGCGCAAGTCCCTCGCGTCACCATTACTGCGTGCGGGTCCGCTTTTTATGCAGGCATGGTCGGACGTTACTGGCTTGAATCTCTGGCCCGCGTTCCCGTCGAAATCGATGTCGCCTCTGAAATGCGCTACCGGGACGCGCCGCAGCCGGACAAGGGTGTAGCATTGCTGATTTCCCAGTCCGGTGAAACGGCAGATACGCTCGGCGTTCTGCGTAGCCTCAAAAAGGCTGGTCAAAGCATTGTCTCGGTTCTGAATGTCGAACATTCGACGATGGGCCGTGAGAGCGATCTGGTTCTGGGTATGGTGGCCGGCCCTGAAATTTCGGTGGCTTCCACAAAAGCATTTACCGCCCAACTCTCTGTTCTGGCAGCTCTTTCCATCGATTTCGCCCGGGCTCGCGGCACGATCGACAAGGCTCGGGAAGAAAGCCTGACTGCTAACCTCCTCGATCTTCCATCCCGCGCAGCCGAAGTTTTCACGCGGGTTGAAGCCATTCAGGCCATGGCGCGTGTCATCGCAGAAGCCAGGGACGTCCTGTATCTCGGTCGCGGCATCTGTACGCCGATTGCCTATGAAGGCGCACTAAAGCTCAAGGAAATCAGCTACATCCACGCAGAAGCTTATGCAGCCGGTGAACTGAAGCATGGCCCGATCAGCCTGATTGACCGAACCGTTCCTGTCGTGGCCATCGCACCCTCCACCATCCTGTTCGACAAGACGCTGTCCAATCTTCAGGAGGCCAAAGCACGCGGGGGCCGTATTCTCGCATTTACGGACGCCGCTGGAGCCAAGCGGCTTGAAGGCATCGCGGAACATATTGTTGTTCTTCCGGATGTGGATGCGTTTGTCGCCCCTATTCTCTACGCGATCCCCGTTCAGATCCTCGCTTACGAAGTCGCACTCCTGAAGGGTACGGATGTGGACCAGCCTCGCAATCTGGCCAAATCCGTCACGGTGGAATAAGGACATTTTCTTCCGGTTGGCAGGGCTTTCCAAGACGGTTCATTTCGCGGAGGATAGCCCTTCAACACTCTGCGAAGACGGGGAGAATAACCATGGGTGGCGATGCAGCTTTATCAGGAGAGACCAGACATTCTGGTCTTACTCTAGCCGCGTCTGAAATTGCCGCCCGTGACACTTTCCTGGCTCGACTGGCCACCGAAGGTTTCGAGGGGGACGTCACCCCTCAGGTCTCTGCACGGCTCGTCGCGGCAACCGACAACAGCATCTATCAACGCCTTCCCACGCTCGTCATTTACCCCCGCACCATTGAAGACCTGAATCGGGCCGTTCGCGCGGCTGCCGGGGGACGCTTGACACTCGCTGTACGGGGCGGAGGTACCGGCACGAATGGCCAGTCCCTGACGTCCGGCATCATCGTAGACGTGGCTCGATATCTTGATCGTATTCTGGATTTCGATGCTGAAGCAGGGCTGGTTACGGTTGAACCTGGTGTCGTGCTGGCCAGATTGAATGCATTCCTGAAGCCGCACGGCTATTTCTTCCCGCCGACAGTTTCAACCGCAACCCGGGCTACCGTCGGGGGCATGGTTGCCACCGATGCGTCAGGCAAGGGGTCCCGTATCTATGGCCGCACGTCTGATTATATCGAAACCATGGACGTGGTGTTGTCTGACGGGTCTGATCTGCATGTTGGAAAACTCTCGCCAGCGGCTCTAAAGCAGGTTGAGGCAAAAGAGGATCTTCCAGCACGGATTTACCGGGAAGTTCATCGGGTCATCACGGAGCGGGCAGACGAAATCCGTCGGGTCTTCCCAGATATGAACCGGGGGCTCACAGGCTACAACCTGCAGAATATCCTGCTGGAAGATGGGCAATTCAGTCTGGCCCGACTGCTCGCAGGTTCTGAGGGAACGCTGGCCCTGACAAAGCGCATTGTTCTGCGCGTGCGACGTTTGCCAAAGTTCAGGCAGCTTCTGGTCGTCCGTTATGCCAGCTTCGATCATACGCTACGGGACGTTCAGACCATTCTTCCGTCCGATCCGTCAGCTATCGAAGTGCTTGATGACCGGGTGCTGGAAAAAGCATCACAAGATATCGTCTGGCAATCTCTCGAGAGCGTTTTGGGTGCCCGGTCCGAAATCCCGGTCCGAGGTATGAGCTTCGTGGAGTTCGTCGGAGATGACGCCGATCATCTGCATCGACAGATGCAGGAGGCGGTGACTCTTCTTGAGAGCTCTCCGTATGAAGTCATTGATTATAAACCTGTTTCAGATCAGGAGATCATCAATCAGCTGTGGACGTTACGGGAGAAATCCGTCGGACTTTTAGGGCGGCCTGATGGCCATAAACAGGGCGTGGCCTTTGTAGAGGACACAGCTGTCCCGCCAGAAGCCCTTGCCGACTATGTTGCTGAATTTCGGGCGATCCTAGATAGCCACAACCTGTCTTATGGCATGTTCGGACACGCCGATGTTGGCTGTCTGCACGTCCGCCCGTTTCTGGACATGCTTTCCGAGAAAGATCGGGCGCTAATCCGGCCGATTTCCGATGCCGTTGCAAATCTCACCAAGAAGCATGGCGGTCTGCTGTGGGGTGAACATGGACGGGGCTATCGTGGAGAATTTTCCCCGCTGTTCTTCGGAGAAAAGCTTTTCAGAGAATTGTGTAAAATCAAAGAAGTCTTTGATCCTGAAGATATTTTCAATCGGGGAAAGCTGGCTCCGGTTGGCGACGCCTATCCCGTGGACCGAATTGACGGGGTCCCGTTCAAAGGTCAGTTCGACGAACAGATTTCCGCTGATTTGCGGGAAAAATTTGGTCTTTCCGTCAGCTGTAACGGCAACGGGGCTTGTTACAACCGCGAGCCAGACATGGCGATGTGTCCATCCTATAAGGCGACAAAGGATCGGCTCCAGTCACCTAAAGGACGCGCTACTCTTCTGCGCAGTTGGGCACGACTGAACTCCCTGCCAGACAGTGCCCCGGACAAGAATGCTCTGCCAGAACTGACCGCCGAGCTTAAAGCCTCTCTCGATACCTGCCTGTCCTGCAAGGCCTGCGCGACCCAGTGCCCGATCCGTGTGGATATTCCCTCCATGCGCTCAAAGTTTCTGGATCTATATTTCCGAACCCGCCAGCGCCCGGTGAGAGACTATCTGGTGTATTGGCTGGAGCCACTACTCGGAATTGGGCGACGGATGCCAAGACTGGCCAACGCTCTGATGCAAAATCCACTATCGGCTGGAGTTCTGAAAAGAGTTGGAGTGGTTGATCTTCCAGCATTGAAGCCAGCGTCTCTTCCACGAACAGCTCTTCTGACACGGGAATGGCTTCGGCAAGCAGGGAAGAATGATCGCTCTGTAGTCCTGATTCAGGACTCCTTTACCGGCACTTTCGACGGCGGCGTTATCGAAAGCGCTTATGCTCTGCTGTCTTCACTCGGCATGGATGTGCGTGTCACGCCCGTATGGAATAACGGTAAGGCACGGCACGTCCGCGGTTTTCGCAAGGGGTTCACCTCCACCGCACGTGAGACACTTCGGCAGCTTCGCAATATTGGCCGTCACAATATTCCTGTCGTCTCTCTGGATGCTGCAACCGGCCTGATGTTCGAGCAGGAATACAAGGACATAGCAGGCACGGAAGCCGTCCCTTGTGTTCTTTCTCTGGAAGGCTTCCTGAAACTCCAGATTGCAAAAGGCCTGATCAAGAAAAACGTCCCTACCACTGAAACGATGGCCCTGACTGTCATATCACACTGCACGGAACAGGCTGTACGCCCGGGAAGTGCACAGGACTGGGTCACCGTTCTGCAACATTTAGGCATACACGCTCAGGCTGGCAGGGCTGGATGTTGCGGAATGGCTGGACTATTTGGTCACGAACGAGAGCATGCGGATCTCTCGGCAGCCATTTTCGAACAGAACTGGGCTGAAAAAGGCGACGTGCTGGCGACAGGATTTTCCTGTCGTTGTCAGGCGAAGCGACTTGCCGGAAGGCGTCCGGCACATCCTGTGGAAGTTCTTTCTGCCCGCATTCAGAGGAAAATTCCGGAAGACTATTCAACATCATGAATTTAAATAATTTTGTTCGCTATCCTCGATTTTCAAAGACCATTATTTTTCCGATCCTGTTACTTTCGATTTACCTCTTACTTGCAATTCATGTTTCCTCTCTATGGCCCAAGACTTCCGATCAGGCGTCTTATTTCCTGGCGGGGCTTGATGTCCTCAATGGCAATTGGCGCCTGAAGGACTGGATACTGACGCCCCCTGATTTCTGGACGTCTGACATTCCATTAAGCGCCGCTCTTGCAGGCCTGTGGCACATACTTGGCCACCCTGCAGGGAGCCCACTTCTGTTGATGGTTCAGCCTGCCATTCTCTGGACCGGCGTTGTGACATCAGCGTTTGCCGTAGTCTTCGTCCGACTTTCTGACTTCAAGTCCCGTCTGGGAGCTGCAGCACTCTTATTGCCCGTTCTGGCCTTCCCGTTAATGCGTTCGCCGATCGCTTATTTTATCACGCTTTCGGCCATTCATATGGGCGCACTGCTATATGGGCTCTGGACCTTTCACTGGGCTGATCGTTTTCTTTCAGTCGGCACCTACCGGTCTCTGGCCATCCTTTCGTTGCTGCTTTGCTTCGGCATAATTGGCGATCCACTACTGGCTGTTACGGGAGCAGGAGCCATCCTGCTTTATGTGCTCCTCGCCAGAGACGTTTCGTGGAGGCGTCGCGCACTGCTCGTGACTGCCACCTTTCTCGCAGTCAATCTGGCGAGATTCATCCTGCATTTAAATACGGCAACCGGAGGCTTCGAAACCGAGCCACTGGAAACGAAATTCGCATCCTGGGACCAGATCAGCAGCAATCTGTTCACAACCTTCCGCTCTGTCCTTCTGGTCTATGGTGCAGAGCCTTCAGGCCAGATCGTCGGGACGGTCATCCCGGAGTGTCTCCGCCTGTCCCTCGTGGTGCTTGCACTGGCAGGAGCCTACCGTGTCGCCCGGACAGGCTGGATGAGCGGCGGCCGGGACAATCCCTTTTGCTCCATGCTCGTAATTTCTGCCTTGCTGGACTTTACGGCACTCGCCGCTAGTAACCGCATTGCACTTGACGGTAGCCCCGTTGCAGTGGCGCGCTATCTTTTTCCCCTCTGGCTCGATCTTGCCTGTATCGCTGCTCTTGTCTGGCCACGACGTCGTATGGCCGTCTGCATCTCAGCAGCCGTGCTGGCCGCGACCCTGATCACAGATTACCGAGACATGCCGCCATGCTCCACGGGGATTCTCAGCACGGAAGATAATCAGCTTCTCAAACGCCTGGAGAAGGACTTCCCGGCTAACGGCATTGGTACCTGGTGGAGTTCTGGAAATCTCGAAGTCGCCTCTCTGGGGAAGCTTCATGTGTATCCCGCTGTGACCCAGGGAGACGGAACCATTGTCCCCTTCATGCATATTCGCAAACGCATGAACTGGCACAGCTTTGATGATAAAGCTTTTTTCGTCGTGATTCCTCATCCTGAAGAGACATTCACTGAGGCTGGTGCGCTCAAAACTTTCGGCACACCAGCGGCTCGTGTGTCAGAAGGCCGGTACACGATCCTTCTTTACAACGTCGATCACCTTCCTGCGCGAGGCTCCTGACCAATCCGGAGAGGTGTGTTACACCCGTCCCGGTTTTTCTGGCGGGCTTTTTTGGGAGCGCATGCATGACGGGACCTCACATTCTGGTTCGCGGAGCCGGGGTCGCTGGAATGGTCACAGCGGTCGCTCTGTCCGAGCAAGGCGCCAAGGTCACAGTCCATGATGCAGGCGGTCGCGTGGGGGCCGGAGCGTCATGGTTCGCGGGCGGGATGCTTGCGCCGTGGTGCGAAGCAGAATCTGCGCCCGATGAAGTCACACAGGCCAGCCTGACATCCCTCGACTGGTGGAAAACCCATGTTCCGGACGTCGTACAGGCTGGAAGCCTCGTGGTTGCTCCTCCGCGTGACACACCTGAGCTTGCGCGGTTCGGGCGTCGGACTAGTCATTTCGAAACAATCGGCGTTGAGCGCATCCGAGCTCTCGAACCCGATCTGGAAGATCGCTTCGACAAGGCGCTGTTTTTCCCGGCAGAAGGCCATGTCGATCCACGCAAAGCCCTTCAGGCCCTCGCGGACAGGCTGGTTCAGAACGGCGGAACCCTGCTGTCTCATCCGCAGGCGGATGAAACGCTCTTTGACTGGATTATAGACTGCACAGGCGTTGCCGCGCGTGACGTCCAGAAAGATTTGCGAGGAATGCGTGGCGAAATGGTGCTTTTACGCTGCCCCGAAATCACGCTTCATCGCCCGATCCGAATGCTGCACCCACGTATTCCGGTTTATATCGTGCCACGAGACAACTCCGTCTTTATGGTCGGTGCAACCATGGTGGAAAGCGATGACACCCGCGCCATTACAGTGCGCGCCATCACGGACCTTCTGAACGCCGCCTACACGCTTCATCCGGCTTTTGCTGAGGCTGAACTTCTGGAAGCCAATGCCGGGCTAAGACCCGCCTATCCCGACAACGTTCCCCGCGTCCGGCGAGATGGCAACAGGATTTCCCTTAATGGCATGTATCGTCACGGGTTCCTGTTATCGCCAGCGCGTGCAAGGGAAGTCTGTGACATCATTTTCGGAACAGATCGGGCCTGAACCCTTTCTTCCTCATACAGCCCTGGATGGGAGAGACATCATGCAGATCACCGTCAATGACGAACCCAGAGAGGTTCATGCCCGAACCCTTGGAGCCATTCTTGATGAGCTGGGCTACGGGAAAGCCCGCGTTGCAACCGCCCTGAACGGCTTTTTCGTTCCCGCAACACAGCGGAGCCTCAAGGCTGTGGACGAGGGAGCTGTTCTTGAAATCCTTGCCCCGATGCAGGGAGGCTGAAGCATGAAATTTTACGGTACTGAACTGTCCTCCCGTCTGATGCTGGGGACGGCGCAATACGACAGCCCGGCCATTCTTGCTGATGCAGTCAAAGCAGCGCAGGCAGGCGTTGTGACGGTATCCCTTCGTCGTGAGTCCGCAGGCGCACAGGCAGGGCAGGCGTTCTGGTCTCTGATCCAGAGCCTTGACGTTCCGGTCCTGCCCAATACCGCTGGCTGCCATGGTGTTCGTGAAGCCGTTACGACGGCCCAGATGGCTCGCGATGTCTTCGGTACGAACTGGATCAAGCTCGAAGTGATCGGGCAGGGTGATCTGCTCCAGCCGGATGTCTTCGGGCTTGTGGAAGCAACGCGCATTCTGACGGAAGATGGGTTTCAGGTCTTCCCATACACCACGGAAGACTTGGTCGTCGCAGAACGCCTGCTTCGAGCCGGCGCAGAAGTCCTGATGCCATGGGGCGCGCCGATTGGCTCGGGCAGGGGATTGAACAATCTTTTCGGCCTCCGGGCTCTTCGTGGGCATTTCCCGGATGTCCCGATGGTTGTGGATGCGGGAATTGGAAAGCCGTCTCATGCGGCGGCGGCGTTCGAACTCGGATATGACGCCGTCCTGATCAACACAGCCGTCGCCAAGGCTGGCGATCCGGCACAGATGGCGAAGGCTTTTCGTCTGGCCTGTGAAGCCGGCCTGGCAGGTTATGCCGCAGACCCTATGGAAGAACGCGATATGGCGGTGCCATCGACCCCGACACTGGGTCTGGCCCGTAGCCTTGGTGGAGAAATGCTCTGATGTCCCGTCTGCCTTCAAAGATTTATCCGGTCGTTGATCATCCGCGCTGGGTTGAGCGCCTTGGCGGAGCGGGCGCACGCTTCATTCAGCTTCGCCTCAAGGATCTTCCGCCCGAAGAACTGCGCGCCCAGATCGAAACCGCACAGGAACTTGCCGTACGCCATAATGTCGCCCTCGTGCTGAACGATTACTGGGAACTGGCAATCGAACTCGGCTATGAATGGCTGCATCTGGGACAGGAAGATCTTGATACAGCTGATCTGGATGCCATCCGGCAAACAGGTATCTGCCTCGGCATTTCGACCCATAGCCACGAAGAGCTGCAACGCGCTCTGGCCTGCAAGCCGGATTATGTTGCGCTTGGCCCAATCTGGGAAACGAAACTGAAGAAGATGGCGTTCGGTCCTCAGGGCGTTGAGCGTCTGACGGAGTGGCGGGAACTCTGCGGTAATGTTCCCCTGGTGGCCATCGGGGGCATTACGCTGGAGCATCTGCCAGCCTGCCTGAAAGCTGGAGCCGACAGTGTGGCTGCCGTCAGCGACTTCATTCGTGCGGAAGATCCGGAAAGTCAGGTAGAACAGTGGCTTGCCGCGGCAGACACATAATTTGAAGACAACGCTATCATGAGGCGGAAACGCTCTCTAGGATGGCTTTCGAACTAAAGGAGTACGGAATACAATGATGGTGACAGGGCTTGCAGCCGTTCTTCTCGCGATTGCGTTCCTGCTCACGCTCGTCAGCATCATTCAACCTCTGGCCAAACGGCTTGAGATTTCCGAAACGGTCCTGCTTGCTCTCGCTGGTATTGTCCTCGGGGGAGCAGCCTCTCTTGTCGTACGTTCGTCAGCCACGGACCTGCTGGATGGCGCGGCTGAAGCCCTGATCTACTTTCCGATCAACAGCGAAGCCTTCCTGCTGATCTTTCTGCCCATTCTGGTTTTCCAGGGTGCTATGGCCATTGATGTAAGACGTCTGGCCCATGAAACGGCAACAGTCCTTCTTTTGGCCGTGGTCGCGGTCGTGGTTTCAACCGCGACAATCGGTTTTGCGCTCTACCCGTTTGCCGGTCAGAGCCTTGTTGTCTGCCTTCTGCTCGGCTCCATCGTCGCCACGACCGATCCATCGGCAGTGGCTGGCATCTTCCGGGAAATCGGCGCTGCGTCACGGCTAACCCGCCTTGTTGAAGGCGAGGCGCTCCTGAACGATGCTGCCGCCATCGCGATCTTTGCCATTCTGCTGGCCTCCGTCACATCGCACCGGCATATCCATCTCGGTGAGGCTGTTGTTGATTTCGCGTCTGCTTTCGGCGGTGCAATCGTCGTAGGTGTCTGTCTCGGTCGGCTGACGCTTCTTCTGATTGCGGGTCTGGGTGGTGCACCAGCCGCCGAAATCACGCTCACACTCGCATTGCCCTACACGGTCTATATCCTATGTGACGAAATGCTTGGGTTCTCCGGTGTGGTTGCGACGGCCGCCGCAGGCTTGACGGTTTCTGCCTATGGCCCGTCAACCTTTCGCCCACAGGTCTGGCGCTTTCTGAACGAACTCTGGCAGCAACTGGTTTTCTGGGCAGGATCACTCGTGTTCCTGTTGGCATCCATGCTGGTTCCGCGTCTGCTGATCGGCATGACCCGCTGGGACTGCGTGCTGATCCTGATCGCCAGCGTGGCAGGCCTTCTGGCGCGTGGTGCCGTCGTGTTCGGTCTGCTACCCATTCTGGCCTTTACGAAGCTTTCCCCACCGGTACCCACACCGTTCAAAGCCACCATGGTCTGGGGTGGTCTGCGTGGTGCCATTACGCTGGCACTGGCGCTGGCCGTGACGGAGAACCAGAGCGTCTCCAGCCCTGTCGCGCACTTCATCGGTATCATTGCCACGGGCTTCGTTCTGATCACGCTGCTGGTTAACGGTACGACCCTGCGCTCGCTCGTGCTGTTCCTGAAGCTCGATCAGCTTTCCCCGATTGATCAGGCCATTCGCCAGCAAATTCTGGGCATTGGTCTTGGCGAAGTCGCTGAACGCACCCGCGTCATGTCCGACGAGCTTGGCTTCAGCGAGCAGACACGCATCGGCGTCATCAGCCGCATTGAAAAACGTGCGGAAAAGGAGAGGGCGGCCAATAATTTTGAATCCGCCCTGAGTGATCGTGCCCGCGTGAATATCGCACTTATCACGATCGCCAATCAGGAACGCTCCCTGCTTCTGGATCTCTTCCGCATCCAAGGCCTGTCCCGCCGTGTAATGGAGACGCTTCTCCGCACGGCTGAAGCCATGTCAGACGGTGCCCGACTAGAAGGGCGCTATGGATACGTCAAGGCTCTGAAGCGCCGTCTCCAGCCGCCTCTACGCTTCCGTGTTGCTCAGGATCTGCACAGTCGCTTCCATTTCGATGAACCGTTGATGTACGCGATGATGGAGCGTTTCGAGATGCTCATCATCGCGCATCTGGTGTCTCTGTCACTGCAACGCTTTGTCCGTCAGCGTATGGAGCCAACGCTTGGCCCACGCATTACGGAAATCGTGTCCGAAGTTCTGGGTCGTCAGCGCAAGCTGCTTGATGATGCGCTGGAAACATTACGCCTCCATTATTCCGGGTATTCAGAAGCTCTGGAAAGCAGGATCCTGCGCCAGATCGCCCTGCGTCTGGAAGACGAGGAATACGACGCGCTTCAGGCCGACAATCTGATTTCTGAAGAACTCCACCGGGAACTGCATCGCGATATCGAACGCCGCAGTGCACGCCTTGAGGCGCCTTTGCGGTTCAACTTGAAGAGCGGTATCGAACAGCGCATGAGAGCGTTCCCGGCGTTCAATGGCGTGCCCGACAGCGTATTGCATACGCTTTCCCGCAAGGTCGCAATGCGGTTCGTCTCTCCGGGAGAAGTTCTGTTCAAGCGCGGGCAGAATGTCCGGACGGTCTATGCACAGGTCGCAGGTCTGGCGGAAGTTCATCTACCGGAGCGGGAAATCCTGTTCGGGAGCGGTGATCTGATTGGTGCGGCCAGCGTCATCCGGAGCGAGCGCATGCCCGGGACCGTTCGCGCTCTTCAGTTCAGCCACTTATTGGCTATTCCTAAACCCGTCTTTGAACGATTGATCCACGACTACCCAATCGTTCAGCGCCTTATCATCGCCCGGAGCAACAAGCGGGCGGACGGTCTGCTCGATCCGTACGTCCTACAGACGGCAGAAGGCGTCAGACTGGCTCCATCACAGGATATGAGACGGATCGTCTCTCCCTGAGGGCAGATTTTCCGGGGCCAGAAGGCTCCGGAAAAAGATCGAACAGAAGAGCAAAATCACCGCGGCCACCAGACTGGCACCACTGTGCAGAAGCCAGAACGGAACGTCCCCGATATGCCCGATCAGGGTTGAGAGCTTGCCAATGGTCAGATTGGCCACGAAGAGATGGAGCGAGAAGCAGGATACGAAAATCGTATTCAAACTGACGGGCGCTGCACGGGAATACATTGCCATTCCAATGGCATAGCTCATGCTGAAGCCGATATCGTTGATGATATGAAAAGCCAGCCCCCAAAGCAGGCTGATCTGGTGGGGCCCAGGATAAAGCCACGACGCCAGGGCCAGCACAGCCGGGCCAAATGAGGCAATAAAAGTACCGATTGCAACCTTGGTGATTTCTACTGGCTCAGCCCTGTGTTTGGCATACATGCGCCAGAACCAAAGGACGCAAATCGTCATCAGAGTGCTGATGAAGCCATCGAACGAGACAAGGCTGCTGACAGGGAACAGATGCCCGAAGAACGTCAGTTGATAGTGTTCGCGGCCCCATAACAGGTACCCGTCAAAAATCTCATCATTAGGAAGCGCCCCCAAGGCCAGCACTGGCAGCAAAGCCAGAAGCAGGATGCTTGTTTTTTTCTCGCGAAACGTCAGGCGTGGGCGAGGGGATGACGCCTTGAAAATCGCATCCTCAGGCAACCAGCGACGCCCAAAAAGATAAACAATCAACCCGATCAGCATGCCAAAACCGGCGGTGAGAAATCCCCAGTGCCAGGCTTTCGCCGCCAGCATTCCGCAAAGGGCAGGTGACACAATGACGGCAGCCTGCACACCAAGGGAATAAATCTGATAAGCGTCTGACCGTCTGCGATCATCCAGCGCATAAAGTGCGCCAACCTGCGCCCGAAGACCACCAGCGGCTCCAATGCCCAGCAGCAGGAGCACAAAGGCCAGAACAAAACTCCAGTCGAACGACATCAGGATATGCCCGATTGTCATCAGAATGGCGCCCAGAAGAATGGTTCTGGTTTTACCCAAAAGCCGGTCAGCCACGAAGCCACCCAGTAGGGGCGTGGCGTAAATCAGAGCGAGGAATAGCCCCGTTATGGCGCCAGCCGTCGCCTGTGTCCCGACCGGAGCATAAAGGGCACCCAGAATGGCTTTTACAGCGCCCATACCCCAGACATTCTCAATATGCCCTGGCTGAAGAAGATGATCAGCCAGATACAGAACAAGGATGGACTGCAATCCGTAAAGGGAAAATGCGACCCATCCTTCGGTCAGGACGAGAACCCAGAGCCCCCTCGGATGACCAAGAATCTCCTTACGGTCAGGGATAGTCAAAGCATCGATAACGGGATCGTTAGGGAGCACTTCAGTCAAAGCAGACCTCGGAGACGAGAGGGGAAAACCCTTCGTAGCGGGCAGCCGGACGCGGGGTAAAGAGGGGATGAGAAGGCCATTGGCAAAATGCCAATACGCAAAACTGTGGCAAAATGTCCCAATTCAAGTCTATGGCAAAATGCCATGTATTGCGTCATCACAACTGCTTGTGGCGTTTTGCCACTGAGATCAGCCTTCGATTTTAGAAGGATATTTTTCAGGAAAACCGCAGAAAACTGCCAAGAATAGTGATTATGGCATAATGCCAATACCTCAATATTGCCAATGCAGAGGCGTGCAAACAGGCAAAAATCCAACAAAACGGCGAGTTGAGAGACTCAGGCGCTCGGTTTTTCAAGCGTCAGGAAAGTTTCAATATCCGCTCACACGAATGTCGTATAAGATATATTATGCCAACTTGTATGTCAAAAAACGGCTGTTTACTCACATAATCGTGATACACGATGACTTGTTGCAAAGAATGGCCGTTTTGGCGCTAACGTGAAACGAAGTTCAATTTCTCCGGTCTCCGAACGCATTTCCGTGACCGGTTCATTCGATGGAACGGTCATTGCATGGCTCGCCTTTCTTTGCGTCAGATTGCTTTTCTGGGCTGCGCTTTCTCTCTGGGTTCGCTTACAGTTCTCCCTGCAACAGCACAGGCCGATGACTACACCGAGCTTCTGGATATTCTTCGCGCCAAAGGCAGCCTGACACGCGGCGAGTACAACAGTCTTCTCGCACACCATCTCAGACACGGTCATTCTGCTTCTTCGGAAAATCAGGACGGCACATCGAGCCCCCCTGCCAGACACAACCGTTATCGCCGGTATAACCCCAATCAGTACGATGGCTCTCTTGAGCCGCCGGATGTAACAACCATCGCCGCATCTCAGGCAGCACAACGTGCAGCTCAGGACGCAGCAGCCAGCGCACGTGATGCACGGTCCATGCTCGCGCACTACGATCCAGACAGCGTCGTTCGCGTTAAACCCTATGTCGCAGGCAAAGGCGTGACCGTTCAGGCCGGTCAGATCGAGATCAATCTCTCCGGCTTCGTCAACGGTTTCTATACGTATAATAGTCCTGGCGGCGGTCGTCCCGTGGCAGGCGGCGTTTCAACCGGTTCAAGCGGCTTTGACTCTTCTTCCGTCCGTAACGGACTTCTGCCTGGCGGTCTGATCCTCAAGCTGAACACCGTTCAGGAAGGCATCAAACTTGGTGCTGTCTTTGGTATGTACCCGGGCCTGAACAATGCCGATGTCGGATCATTCAACGCCAATTCCGGAGGCAGTCCTGTGGGCCTCGGTACCGCTGGTGTTGATTTCCGTCAGGTTTACATGACTGCGGGAACCGACAAACTGGGAACCATCAAGATCGGTCGTGATATCGCGCTGTTTGCTTCCGATGCCATCCTGAATGACGCAACACTTCTCAGCGTCGGCAGTACCGGCAGCAACGCCAACCCGGCCAATACATCGCTCGGCCGCATTGGCGTTGGTTACGTCTATACGGACTGGCTCCCGCAAATTACCTATATTTCCCCGAAATGGCATGGCCTCCAGGGCTCTCTTGGAATCATGACCCCACTGGACCAGTACAATTACGCTGGCGGCGGTCTGTCTGCGACAACCACGCAGCACAGTTCGCCCATGGTTCAGGGTAAAGTCACTTACGATGCGACCATTGCCGGTTTCACTACACGCTTCTGGGCCAGTTTCCTGACCCAGCACGTTCAGAACCTGACCAGTTCAACCCTCGGCACAGACAGCCGCAAAGGCGCAACCGTTGCCGCTGGCGACGTTGGCATGAAAGTCTCGCGCGGACCATTTGAAGGCGTGGCGTACTACTATTACGGCAACGGACTCGGCACGACCGGTCTTCTGTTTGACGGCATTTCGCAGAACGGACGCAAACGGAACTCTGAAGGTTACTATGTGCAGGCATCCTATAAGATCCTGCCGCGCCTGAAACTGGTTGGAAGCTACGGGGTCAGTAACCTTTATCAGGCGGCTGGCGAAGACAACCCGTCACTGGTCCGCCGCAATGAGTCCGAAGTCGGTGCGCTGTATTACACGCTGACGGACTGGATGTTCCTTGTAGGTGAATATGCCCATACGGAATCTGCTGCTCACGGCCCGAACCGTGAAAGCGATCACACCATGTCCGCTGGTGCGATGATCACGTTCTGACCTTAAAAGAACCGGGCAGACCCCCTGCCCGGTTCTTTCATTTTTCAGAGTTCCAGAACCATTCCGTCATACGCTGGCCGCACATCCGGAGGCAGCGTCTTGCACAGAATGTCGTAGTCCATATCTGTGCCCATATGGGTCAGAATTGTGCGCCCTGCCCTGATCTTCGTACGCCATTCCAGCACACGTTCCAGCCATGCATGAGCCGGATGCGGCTCATATTGGAAGCAATCCACAACCCATGTTCCAACGCCATCGAGAAGCGATAATGCCTCTTCAGACAGCGTTTCAACATCTGTGGAATATGCAAACTTCCCGAAACGCAGCCCCAGAGACGTGATCCTCCCGTGCCTCTGCTCGAAAATATGCCCTTCAAGACCCGGAAAAGTAACCGACTGGCCAGCTGCGACGACCTGCTCATCAAAGACCGGACGATAAAAATCCGGCCCCTTCCATGGCGCAAAAGCATAGGCAAAGCGCTGTCGAAGCTCTTCCAGAGTGCTTTGAGCCGCCAGTAATGGCAATGGCCTGTCAATCACGCGATTAATCGCCCGCAGATCATCCAGTCCGGCAATATGATCACTATGTGGATGCGTATAGAGCACTGCATCAATGTGGCTCAGGCCACAATTCAGCATCTGAGACCTAAAATCCGGGCCAGAATCAACCAGAAGCCGAAAGCCGCCCTCACCTTCAATCACGATCGACGAGCGTGTCCGCCGGTTCTTCGGATTTTCCGGATTACAATGCCCCCAGATCCCCGTTTGTGAGCCATCATGCCCCCCGAGCATCGGGACGCCCGCTGAACCACCACATCCGAGGATCGTGACTTTCACAGACGCGTCCTTGTAAACAGCCGGCGAACGTTGGCCGTCGTAATTTCAGCGATCCGCTCAGGCGAAACTTCCCGTTCCTGCGCCAGACGGGCTGCCGTATGCGCTACATATCCAGGCGTATTGGGCCGCCCGCGCTTGGGTGCAGGCGCCAGAAATGGGCTATCCGTCTCCACCAGCAAACGGTCTTCCGGCACAACCCGCGCAACCTCGCGGATTTCCTCACATTTCGGGAAGGTCAGAAGCCCCGAAAAACTGATGTAACCACCAAGTTCCAGAGCCGCTTCCGCCAGCTTTGGCCCTGAAGCGAAGCAGTGGATCAGAAACGGAAAGGCGCCCTTCCCGCTCTCATCCCGCAGGATTGCAATCGTGTCGTCATCCGCCTGACGCGTATGAATAACGACCGGCAATCCCGTTTCCCGAGCTGCGGCAATATGCGTTCTGAAGGATTCATGCTGCGCTGGCTTCGCCTCATCTCCACTATGAAAATAGTCGAGCCCGGACTCGCCAATTGCCACCATGCAGGACGGCTCAGCTTTGCGAACCAGTTCCTCAACGGACGGCAAACGCTCCTCACCCACGTGGTCAGGATGCGTCCCGATCGCGCACCAGACGCGCAGATCCGGCGTGTCGAACCGCGTCAGGCCAATCTGTGTGTCAGCCTGAGAAAACCGCGTTCCGATCGTAATCATCCCGTCCAGACCAGACTGCCGCGCGATGTCCAGCGCGGCAGGCACATCGTCAAGACGGTCCAGATGGCAGTGACTGTCGATCAGTCCCGTCATTCTGCGTCCTCGACGACAAAGCGCGGGAACAGCCCTTCCGGCTTCGGCAGTGTGCGGCCACCCGGCAGCGGCGTTTCAAGAGCCGCGAATGTGCGCTCGCCATCTTCCACACCGAGCTGCGTCAGCATCTTGTCCATGGTGTTGGGCATGTAAGGCTGGAGCATCGTCGCGATACCGCGGATCACATCCAGCAACACACGCAGCACATGCGCCATGCGCTCCGGATCGGTCTTCTTCAGCGCCCATGGAGCCTGACGGTCAATGTACGAGTTAGCTGCACGAATGATCTTCCACACTTCCTCAAGCGCATCCGTAATCGCTTTGCGCTCGATCTGTTCGCTCATGAGCGTTGGCAAAAGCTGAACGGAGGCCAGAATGGTCTGATCATCTTCCGTCAGCGGCCCCCGCTCCGGCACGACGCCGCCAAGATTCCGCGCCACAAGGCTCAGCGTCCGCTGGCACAGATTGCCAAGATCGTTCGCCAGTTCGACATTCGTGCGCGTAATCATGGAGCGACGGCTGAAGTTTGAATCGCCACCAAACGGCACTTCACGCATCAGGAAGAACCGCAACGCATCCAGACCGAACTCATCAGCCAGAGCCTTCGGGTCCAGAACATTGCCGAGAGACTTGCTCATCTTCTCGCCTTCGACCGTCCACCAGCCGTGGGCGAACACGCTCTTCGGTAGTTCGATACCCGCAGCCATCAGGAACGCAGGCCAGTACACGCAATGGAACCGCGCAATTTCCTTGCCGACAATATGCAGGTCAGCTGGCCAGAACTTCGCCCGCGGATCATTCAGATCCGGGTAGCCCACAGCCGTCAGATAGTTGGCGAGCGCATCGAACCAGACATACATGACGTGATCAGGGTCATTCGGAACCGGAATCCCCCATTTGAAGCTGGTCCGGCTGACGGAAAGATCCTTTAGCCCCTGCTTCACGAAGCTCTCAATTTCCCGACGTGGACCATGTGGGCCAATGAAGTCGGGGTTATCTTCATAAAGCTTCAGCAGACGGTCCTGAAACTCGGACAGCTTGAAGAAGTAAGACGGCTCCTTGACGCGCTCCACCGGCGCACCGGACGGAGCAACCATCGTGCCATCCGGCTTCTTGACCAGTTCGTCTTCGCCAATAAACGCTTCATCGCGCGTAGAGTACCAGCCTTCATACGCGCCGAGATAGATATGCCCGTTGGCCGCGACCTTCTCCCACAGAGCCGTTGCAGCAACCTTGTGGCGTTCATCTGTCGTGCGGATGAACTCATCCGTGGAGATCGCCATGTCCTGCTGCATCTGGCGGAACGACGCAGAAATCTTGTCCGCATAGGCCTGCGTCTCCATGCCCTGTGCCGTCGCGGTCTGCTCGACCTTCTGGCCGTGCTCGTCCGTCCCACTAACGAACAACACGTCTTCACCATTCAGGCGATGGAAACGGGCCAGAACATCAGCCGCGATGGACGTATAGGCATGCCCGATATGCGGAGCGCCGTTCACGTAGAAAATCGGAGTTGTAATGGTGAAGCGCCGCGTCATGTCCACTCGTCTTGTCATGCCCGAGCCATTCACATCCCGGCAGCGCGTTCCACTGCCTGACGAATGGCCTGGGCCTTGTCCAGATTAAAACCGTCTGTCTGCCGCTTCAGTGTATCAAGTTCCGAACACTGACGGGCAGAAGAATCAGCAAGAAGCAGGTCGCCACGTCGTGCAGCCGAGCGTGCGCGTTCTGCCAGCCCCTCGCCTAGCAAATCACAGAGCAATGCGAAACCTTCCGTCTCCCGGGCAATCCGGTCAATGAGAGGAAGCATCTCCGCATTCAGGGCCTTCCCGGCCAGGATTTCCGCCACAAAACCCGCAATGGCCCCATCCCGATCCTGCGCCAGAAACAGCGCCCGCCCCGGTGAGCCATGCGCCCTTGCCAGCACATCTTCCGGGACATCCGGCAGAATGGCCCGCATGTCATGGTTCGAAACCGGTGACAATGCCAGCGCCCGGCAACGGCTTCGGATTGTAGGAAGAAGCTTGCCGGGAGACGCCGTCGTCAGCAGCAGGATGGCACGCGGCGGCGGCTCTTCAAGGATTTTCAGAAGCGCGTTGGCCGCAAAACGGTTCAGAAACTCCGCCCCGTCCACAATAACCACACGCCAGCCGCCTTCGGTCGCCGTGTGATGCAGGAAAGACTGGACCGGCCGGACATCCGCAGCCGTAATTTCCCCGCGCAGACGCCCTTTTTTCTCGTCAACGGCACGGGAGATTTCCAGAAGATCGCCATGTGTGGCGGCCGTAATACGCCGACCAGCAGGAGAATTGGAATCTTCCCCGTTTAAAAGAATACGAGCCAGACGAAACGCCAGTGTCGCCTTCCCGATCCCCGCAGGACCGGAAATCAGCCAGGCATGATGAAGGCGACCCGAAGCCAAAGCAGCCCGAAAAACATTTTCAGCCTCTTCATGGCCCCGAAGTTCAAACGTGTGCCGAGGATCCGTCACCTGCCAGAAACACTCGCCGTCTGATCCAGACGTTGCAGCACAGCTTCGAGCAGACCGCGGCTTACAGCCTCTGGCGTGCGACCAGCATTGATACGCTTCACACGTTCTGGCTCTGCGCGGGCAATCGTATCGAAGCCCGTCAGGACACGCTGATGAAAAGCCTCAGCCTGACCCTCATAACGATCCGTCCGTCCGCCCCGGCTTTCCAGTCGCTCAAGCGCCTGCTCCCGTGGAAGCTCCAGCAACAATGTCAGATCCGGCTCGCGCGCCACGAGACGACGAGCGCCCGTGATGAACTCCAGACGCTCCGCTGACGCATTCCCAACGCCGTAGCCCTGATAAGCCAACGTCGAGTCATGAAACCGGTCACAGACAACAATTGCACCACGCCCAAGGGCGGGCAGGATCAGATTATCCAGGTGGTCACAGCGCGCTGCCATATGAGCCAGCACTTCCGCACGCCAGGAGAATTCTTCCTCCCCGAACAGAAGCAGATGACGGATGGCTTCCGCGCCCGGCGTCCCGCCCGGTTCACGGGTCAGGATCGTCTCGTAACCCCGATCTCCAAGCACATCCGCCAGAAGGCGCGCCTGCGTGGATTTCCCCGCGCCTTCGCCACCTTCCAGCGTGATGAACAGGCCGTTTTTAATTTGCAGGGCCATGACCAAGGCGCGCCATTGCACGTCCAACCAGTCCGAGTTTCGCAACGGACGTGCCAGCCTGCAGCGCCACACGAATATCCGCCATGCCCGGCGCTGAAATCACGATCGCCCCACAGGACTGCCCGGCGACAACCGGCGCAATCACGGGCGACGCATAATCCACCGCGATGTGTGAGCGCTGCTGCCAGCCGACTGGCATCGTCATCACAATGTCAGAACCCGCCACGAGCGGAACAGCCTTACGCTCACCCATCCATACCGGTGCATGATCAACAACCTGCCCCTTTCGGAACAAGGTCGCATTTTCGAAGTTTGCGAAAGCCCACGCCATCAGACGCTCGCCTTCATGAGCGCGCTCATTGCTGGACGCCGTGCCGTTGATCACAACAATAACGCGATTGCCATTGCGGTTGGAGCTGGCGCACAGACCAAACCCACCTGCATCGGTATGACCCGTCTTCAGACCGTCAGCGAGGCCCTTGTCCACGAGGACGTTCCGGTTGCCCTGCTTGATCTTGTTGAACAGGAACTCGGTTTCACCGAAGAAATGATAGTACTGCGGGAAATCGCGGATCAGGTGCATGGCGACGGTCGCTACGTCATGAGCGGACATGTAATGCCCCTCAGCCGGCAAACCCGTCACGTTCATGAAGTGCGAATTGTTCAGCCCAATCTTGGGCGCTTCCTCGTTCATCATCGCGACAAAGCGCTCTTCAGACCCGGCGATGCCTTCAGCCAACACAACGCAGGCATCATTGCCAGACTGGATCACCATGCCCTGGATAAGATCCTGCACCGCGACGCTTTCGCCAAGCGGCACGAACATCTTGGACCCCTGCGTCCGCCACGCTTTCTCGCTCACTGGAAGCGCCTGGTCCAGACGCAGACGTCCCGTCGCAAGCATGCCGAACACGATATACGCCGTCATCATCTTCGTCAGGGATGACGGTGCCATGCGCTCGTCAGCAGCCTTGTCCAGCAGAACGGCGCCCGTATCGAAGTCCACGATATAAGCCCAGCGTGCCACCGTATCGAACGGGCCGATCGGCGTATTCGCAGGTGTTCCAACTGGTGCTGCAGGAGCAGCAGACGCTCCGGCGGCCGCGGCCTTCGCGTGGCCAGCATGATGATGCGGGCGCGCCAGTGCACTCAGCGGCCCGCCAAAAGAAGCACAGGCAGCAAACCCTGCCACACCACCGAAAAGAGAGCGTCTAGTCCGCACGTTCGTCCCCAGTTTTTCAGCCTTAGTCACGGCCGTCATTCCACAATGATCCGTGCGCCCTCTACCCCGCACGCATGGGTCCGGTCCAGTGCCGCATCGGCTTGGGCGGTATCGGTATAGGGTCCGGACCTCACACGCCAGTCCAGACCTGCCCCATCTGGCACGCGCTCAACCTCACCAGAGCACCGCGCCGCAATGCTGGCCGCAGCTCCGCGACCGGAAAACTTTCCCAGCAAAACATAAAGCCCCGTAGGCCCCGGACTACCCTGCGACCACGTGACAGGCATCGGGGTAAGCGTAGAGACCGCCTGACGCCCATCCGACGAGTCGCTTCCATAGGTCTTCGCTGCACCACCATCGAGAGACTCTGCACGAACCTCACCAACAGGAGCCGACTGGACGTCCAGATGAGGAGCACCGGTCAACCCTTCGACCAGAGCACGGCTCGCTGCTTCGTCTTCCGTCACCTCTACAGGTGTGTCGGCGGTCATCCCCAGCAGATCCGCAGCTTTCGGAGAGAGGGCGATAATTCGCCCGGCGTTAGCGGGCCCCCGACGCGTCAATCGGATACGTACAACACGTCCGTTGATCAGATTTCGTACTGCCACGACAGCAGGAAGCTGCAAGGTCTGATGCGATCCGGTCATACCGTCCGCAGACCAGACCTCCCCATCAGACGCGAGTTGCCCCTTCAGAGGCGTTTCGCGTGTCGCAAGGCCAGTCGCGCGGTAATCGAACTGCTCATAGGGATAAAACCACCCCTGTGGCCCCTGCCAGGCATTCCCCAGCTCATAATGAGGACGCGCGGCTGGTACAGGCGCGTCATCCTGATGACAGCCGCCAAACAGAGGCAGAAACGCCAGAAGTGGCGCGCAATTACGGAGTAACAATGCCGGTTCCCAGAAGACCTACGCCCAGTGCGTAATAATCAGATGGATTGTAACGACGGATCACGTTGAAATTGTGGTAAACCATGAAGGCCTGCGTACCAGCACCATCCGGCTGAATGATCGCACCCTGTACGTCAGTCCGGGAGAAACGTGCCCCATCTGCCCGGCGCACACCCAGAGACATCCATTCCGCAAGAGACTTTGTATTGGTCCGGCCGATTTGGCTCTTGTCGAGCGCATTTGCCAACGTCACTTCCTGCCCCCAGGGCTCGTAAGGCTGCCAGCCACATTTCCCCATGTAATTGGCAATGGATGCGAACACATCCGGCTGAGACGTCCAGATATTGCGCTTGCCGTCTCCGTCTCCATCCGCCGCATATCGCAAATAGGCGCTCGGCATGAACTGGGCCTGCCCCATGGCTCCGGCATAACTGCCCATCATGGCTTCAGGTGAGATATCACCATCGTTCAGGATCTGGAGCGCCTTCATCAGCTCCCCCCGGAAGAACGTGGAGCGACGCCCATCAAAAGCCAGTGTCGCCAGCGCATCCACAACCGAGAACGTGCCGGTATGTACGCCAAAGCCCGACTCGAGCCCCCAGATCCCCATAACCGCACGATCATCACATCCAAAGCGCGCCGTGACGGGGGCCATGACGTTTTCAACGCCCGCGTAAGTGATACGCCCCTTCTGAAACCGCGACTCTGGCAGAACGCGATCACGGTACTGGGCCCATGTCAGCGTGAACTCAGGCTGGTGTCGATCAAGCTTCAGAACCTTGGGGTTCGGTTCCTTCGTAAGGGATAGGGCACGCGAAACAATGCTGGACGACAGCCCCTGCGCCAACGCCTGCGTTCTCACACCAGCGAGAAACGCCCCATAATCCTGTGCTTCAGCAGAGCGTATCCCCATTGCCGCAGCGCCGGCGACCGAGGAAAAAGCGGCAAGAAGGTTACGTCTTTTAAGCACTGGACTATCTGCCCCCAGAGGGTGGTTCATTTGCAGCGCACGCTAGCAACCTGTGATGCTCCCCGCCAGTCTCCCGTCTTTCTTTCCGCGCTCAGACGGATGAAACAGCGGCCTTGAGATTGTCGCCAGCGCGCCGACATGCGACATCAACGTTCCATGATCATGGAACATCCCCCGGCAT
Organism: Gluconobacter frateurii; assembly: GCF_002723955.1. Lineage (GTDB taxonomy): Bacteria > Pseudomonadota > Alphaproteobacteria > Acetobacterales > Acetobacteraceae > Gluconobacter > Gluconobacter frateurii. The sequence goes on along the minus strand of NZ_BEWN01000004.1, from coordinate 225,129 downwards.
GATAGCCATTGGCCCCGCCCTGGCGTCGCAGCCTGCATGGCTGAAAGCCGTCAGCATCATTGTGGGGACATTCATCCTCGAGGATGTAGCCACCGTCCTGTCAGGCGTTGCGGCCCGTGCCGGACATGTCAGCATAGCACTGGCTCTTGGAGCTCTCTGGTTCGGCGTCGCTGTCGGAGATCTCGGACTGTACGGCCTCGGCGCTGCCGGAGCACGCTGGCCTTACCTTCGCCGCTTCCTGACCCTCCCAAAGCAGGAACGCACGCAGGACTGGTTTTCAAAAAACGTTATTCGCATCGTTGCCATTTCGCGCTTCGTGCCCGGCGCGAGACTACCGCTCTACACGGCATGCGGCTTTTTCCGGGCACCATTCCTGCGCTTTGCCATGACGGCCGTTCTCGCTACGCTGGTGTGGACAACACTGCTGTTTCTGCTGGCAATGCGGATCGGCGGCTGGCTTCTGGCGCATCAGGGAGGCTGGCGCTGGGCGGGGCTGGCAGGATTTGTTCTATGTATTGTTGTTGTCGGGCGCCTGATCGCCCGTATCCAGACCGTGAGCCAGTAATTGAATGTCCAAGACAGAGACCGAGCAGAATCCCCTTTCTCTTTTTGAGTTCTGGCCAGGTTCAATCTTCTACACGCCCATCGTCCTGTACTGGATCGCCATGGGCCTGAAATACCGGGACCTCAGCATCCCCACCGCCGCCAATCCGCGCATTGAAACAGGCGGCCTCTGCGGTGAGAGCAAGTCCTCGATCCTCGATATGGCTGGTCCCGTCGCAAAGGACGCCATTGCACCCTATGCCGTTTTTGAAAGCGGTCCCGGATCAATGGAGCGCGCTTTGACGGCCATGGAGCAGTCTGGCCTCTCATTTCCCGTCGTGGTGAAGCCAGACATTGGTTGCAACGGGACAGGCGTGAAGCTCGTACATTCCCGCACGCAGATGGAAGATGTTCTTCCGCAGTTTCCGGAAAACGTGGCACTTATGGTGCAGGAACTCATCGATTATCCGGTGGAAGCTGGCCTGTTCTATATCCGCCATCCGGATCAGACACAGGGCCGCATTACGTCCGTGACCTACAAGGAAGCGCCGGTTCTGACGGGTAACGGACGTTCCACCATTGAGGAACTCATCATGCGTGACCCTCGCATGGGTCAGGTTCCCCAGCTTTATCTGCCGCGACTTGCAGGCCGGGAGAAAACGGTGCTGGCCGAGGGTGAGCAACTGCCATTGGTTTTCGCTGGCAACCATTGCAAAGGGTCCGTGTTCCGGGATGGCCGTGCAGACACCACACCTGAACTGACTGCCCGTCTGGATGCCATCATGAAAGACGTTCCGGATTTCTATTTTGGTCGGGTGGACGTGAAGGTGCCTTCGATCGAATCACTTCAGCGCGGAGAAGGCCTGCGAATCATCGAGATCAATGGCGTCGGTTCCGAAGCCATTCACATCTGGGATCGCCGTACGACACTCTGGGAAGCCTATCGCGCCCAGTTTTCCCACTATCGCCAGACATTCCTGATCGGTGCGGCCAACAAGGCCCGCGGATGGAAGACTTCCGGTGCTTTCGGAATGCTGCATTCCTGGCGCAAGCAGCGTCGCCTGCTCGCGTCCTATCCCATGAACGACTGAGGGAACATCAGTTCCCGAGGTTGCCGCCGCCGAAGATATAATTGCTGACCTGCTGTTCCAGAGACAGCTGATCGCGGGTGTCCTTGATAACCCCGCCAGTGGTCAGTGTCTTCGGGTCTTTGCCCGGCTCGATCTGAAGCGCGTTATCAGACGTCATGCTGGGGGCACCAATTCCCACTGCCGTGTCGACCGGCAGATGAAGACGTTCATCAACCGAAAATGCCACGTCGGCCATCTGGCTCTGCGGATCCAGCCGGATGGACTGAACGCGCCCAACTGTAACTCCAGCCAAATCAACATCCGCACCTGGCTTCAGGCCATTGGCCGAATTGAACTGGGCATGCATGACAATGCTGTTCTGAACCGGGTCCTTGCGCAACTCTTTGCCGTAAACAAGAAATGCCCCGGCAACGACAAGAACAAGGCCGCTTGCCAGAATGGCACCACCGCGCCCGCTGTATCCTGACTTCATGCCGCGCCTCAACTTTCAGAAAACCTAATAGAAGGGCGAGTTAATCTGCCCCCAGAGCCCGGTCAAGGTTGCGTCCCTTCGCCCCATCAGGCAAGTGACTTCCTTTTACGCCCATCCGTGCAGGCTCCATGACGCTTTTCCAGGCCATCATCCTCGCCATCGTTCAGGGTATCACCGAGCCCTTCCCTGTCAGCAGCCTCGGTCACGCCGTTCTGCTCCCCGGTATCCTCCATTGGAACGTGGACGAACATTCAGACATGTTCCTGCCGTTCCTGACGATGCTCCATGTCGGAACCCTCGTGGCTCTGGCGGGTGTTTTTTGGCGCGACTGGATGGCCATTCTTCGCGGGATGCTGGGTCTGCACGGTCGATACAACCAGCTTGAGTCGATTCGGATCTTTGGCCTTCTCGTGATTGCGACAATTCCCGCTGTCATCTTCGGCGGCCTTTTCGAACATCGCCTCCGCGCCATATTCGGTGCGCCCCTGGCCGTTGCGGGTTTTCTGGTCCTGAACGGTCTTCTGCTCCTCGTCACGGAATGGCTCCGCAGACAGCGCGGCCAGGCAGATCACCGCCCGATCTCTTCCCTGTCTCCCAAGGATGCCCTGGTGATCGGGTTCTGGCAGTGCCTTGCCCTGTTCCCGGGTCTGTCACGCTCAGGCGCCACAATGAATGGCGGCCTTCTCCGTGGGTTGGATCACGGCACGGCCGCCCGCTTCTCCCTTCTGATGGCCCAACCGGTCGTTCTGGCGGCAACCGCCAAAGAAACATGGCAGATGCGACATATGACAATTTCCCACGATGTCATGTTTCAATGCGTGGTGGGTGCCGTTGTCGCCGGTGTCACCGCTCTGATCTGTTCTCTCCTGATGTTGCGCTTCTTCCGCAATCATGACGACTGGGCTCTCAAGCCTTTCGGCATTTACTGCATTGCTGCCGGTCTGCTGGCAGGCGTTCTCATCGTTCTATAAACCTTTCCAGACGCCGCTTTTCCCGGCAGATTAGGGATCATGCCACTTCCGATACAATCCAGCGCATCGACCGCCACCTCGGCCCGGCGAAAGAGTCTCGAACAGATCATGTCCGAGAATGAAGCGCACGGGCTGAAGCGCAGCCTCACGGCGACCCAGCTCATTCTTCTGGGCGTGGGATCCACAATCGGGGCTGGCATATACGTCATGACGGGAACCGCCGCCGCAGAATATGCCGGGCCGTCTGTTCTCATTTCGTTCGTGGTGGCCGCCCTCGCCTGCCTTTTTACGGCGTTCTCATATGGGGAGCTGTCATCCACGCTTCCCGTTTCCGGCTCAGCTTACTCGTACGCCTATATTTCAATGGGTGAAAAGGTCGCCTGGCTCGTAGGATGGCTACTTCTGCTGGAATACGGAATTTCCTGTGCAGCAGTCGCCGCTGGCCTTTCAGGTTATGCTTCGTCCCTGCTTGAAGTATTCGGTATTCATATTCCCGAGGCTCTGACTCAGGCAACACTTCAACCGGTTCCGGGGTCAGAAGGCACCGCAATCAGTGGTGGCTGGAGGCTGGATCTCATCGGTCTGACAGCCGTATTTCTCGTTACGGCTCTTCTGGTTCGCGGCATCGAAGAATCTGCGCGCGTCAATACGATTATCGTGTTTCTCAAGGTTGGAGTTCTTGGTTTGTTCGTGGCGTTTGGTATCCAGGCCATTCATCCCGCGAACTGGCACCCGTTCATTCCCGCGAACCAAGGCGGTTTCCATTACGGCGTCAAAGGCATCTTCAGAGCCGCTTCTGTCATTTTCTTCGCCTATGTCGGGTTCGAAGCCGTCTCGACAGCATCAGCCGAAGCCAAAAACCCGACCCGGGATGTCCCCGTCGGGATCATTGGAAGCCTGCTGATCTGCACAATCGTGTACATGATTGTCGCAGCCGTACTGCTGGGGATCGTGCCCTACCGTGAACTGGACGTGCCCGATCCACTGGCCATTGCCGTAAAAGCCATGAATACGCCATGGCTGGCCATCTTCATCAATGTTGGTGCAACAATCGGCCTCTGCTCGGTCCTGATGGGCCTGATGTATGCCCAGTCACGCGTCCTCCTGACCATGAGCCGTGACGGCCTGATCCCACCGCTTTTTTCCAAGGTCCACACTCGGTTTCGTACCCCTTGGCTCGGCACCATCGTTCTGGGTCTAGTCGTTGCTCTCATGACGGCCACTCTTCCCATCGACATCATCAGCGATCTGGTTTCCATCGGTACGGCGGCAGCCTTCGGCATCGTCTGCTTCACAGTCATCTGGCAGCGGAACACGCGGCCAGACATCCAGAGACCATTCAGCGTCCCGCTTGGTGGCTTCCGTATTCGCGGCTTCTGGATTGGCGTGTCGCCCCTTCTAGGCATCATATTCTGCCTGTTCATGACCATTCCGCTTGTCTCAGATATGATCCATGCCGTCGCTAGCGGTAATCCTGTTCCGTTACTGCTTCTGACAGGCTATGTGGCTCTGGGTGTCATGACCTATGTCTTTTACGGGCGACGCAACTCCACGATGGCGCAGTAAAACGCGCCCTTACGGATAAAGACCAGCCTCTTTATCCGTATTATCATATCGCCCAATAAGCGCCCCGAAAGACTGTCCTGTTCCATCTTTCCACTCAGCCCACCCATTAGCGGACCTTCCCAGAAGATAGGCAGCCGGAGCACTGGGTGATTTGAACAGCGTGTCCCGCATAAAGACAATGCGTGAGCCTTCCAGCTTCAATATGCCCTGATCAATCAAGGCATGACGCTTCTGGAAGTAGTTATCCCTCAAAAACGCATCAGAAACTTCGGCTCTTCCATAAGAACCACCCAGAACCACAAAACCTTCTTCCGTATAGCGGGCTCGCCCTTCAACACCAGAAGCCCGGCAGTATAATTCCTGCCCTTCCTTATCGGCCTCCGCTGACTCTGCCGGTCGATCCGACTGTAAAGCCGAAGAAACGCTTGGGCGCCGCCTGACTAATGGGTCGAAAAGCGGATACCCCAAAGTCGTCAGCAGAATATCCAGCGTCTCGAACACTTCCCGACATTCTGCTTCCATGGCTGGCGGAGCATGGGGCTTACTGCCGACCGTACCGTTTTCAAGCTCGAAACGCTGCGCTTCCGTTGCGCGACTGATAGCCAGCCACTCCAGATAATGGGCGTGCGTGACTGTCAGGCTCTGCGTCAGCGATAGGGCAACAACAGCCCTGTTCCAGAAATCCTTCTTCTCATTGTGCTGCTTCAGTCGCACGCCGAAGTTGCCAGTCTGCCCAATATAGGCTTTCGCAGCGCCGCTTTCTTCATTCTCGCCGAAAAGAACATAGACCCCCACAAAGCCCGCTTCCGGCATTCGCAGAAACGCTTCCAGACGGACACGCGGAACTTCTATGGCCTGCACAATCCGCGTGGTGATGGCTGCCGTTCGAATGCCCTGTGGATCGCCAGAGGGAAGGAAAATCTGAATGGTCTGCGGATGGTCAGACATATGCTCTTCAATTTTACCAGTCACTTCAGCGTGCTGGTATGGTTCCAGACCCCAACCCGTTAGGCAACAAACGAAGAAAAAAAGCCACCGGGCCACGGTGGCTTTTTCTTTTACGCTCCCGGCGTACCAGGTCCCATGTAGCTTCCCGGCGGCGGGCGATCGATCTTGGGGGACAGCAGCTCGCTAGGCCATGCCTCTTCACCCGGGCGCGGCGGCATCATGGCAAAACGCGCACGCGGCAACGCCTCAGGACATTCCTGTCGGATCCGGGCGATGATCTTTTCCCGGATGTCACACCGCAGATCCCAGCTCTGTAACGCATTCCGGGCACTGGCAATGATACGGATGGACATGACCTGCGCATTGCAGTCCGCCACCTGCGCATCAAAAACCTTGCCGTCCCAAAGCGGACAAGTGCGGATAATTTCGTTCAGCATCTCCCGGACCTTGTCCATCGGCGCCTCATAATCCAGCCAGAGAAACACGACGCCAATGATCGCTGCGGAATTATGTGTCCAGTTTTCGAACTGGTTTTCCAGAAAATAGGAAATCGGCACGATGTGACGGCGCCAGTCCCAGACGCGCAGCACCACGTAAGTCGCGTTGATTTCTTCGACCCAGCACCAGTCACCATTAATAATGACGAGATCTTCCATACGGATGGGCTGGGTTACGGCAATCTGCACACCTGCAATCAGATTGGTCAGCAGTCCACGCGCAGACAGACCAACGATCAATGATGCTGCACCAGCAGATGCAAAGAGCGAAACGCCATACTGCTTGACGGACGGAAAAAGCATCAACGCGGACGCCACCGTCACAATTCCAACCATGATCTCCGTCAGACGCCTCAAGACGCGGATCTGCGTCTGATGCGTTCGGATCATGATGTCGTCGGTCTGTTCACGGGAAGACAGACGGTTGAGATACGCCTCCGTCATGATCCGGAACACGATAATGGCTGAAAAGCCGAAGGTCAGAACCAGCAGAAACAGGAAGAACAGTTTTAAATTTTGTTCTGTCTCGTAAGAGAAACCCGTTGCCGCCGGGAGTGCCGCGACCATGGCAAGCAGCGCAATCATGATCCGCGTCGGCCTTCGCAACGCGGCCACGATCTTCCGGATCAGCGCGGCACTGCGCGATCCAGGAATACGCAGCGTCAGAGACGTTACGAGATTACCGCAATAAAAAGCCAGAATACCCACGACTGCGAGCATCAGAACGGAAACGACAGGCGCCGGAAGCCAGGTAAAGTAAGACCGGACGGCAAACAGCGTGCTGACGAAATGCTGCGTCACTAGGCGGAAAACTCCTTAACGAGAGGCGAGGATCAGGCCAGCCATAACAGATATGGGCAATGTGAAAAATGCGGATACCAAAATCCTTCATTTTCCTTCTGATAACGTGTTGACACCCCACCAGATCCCCCTTAAAAACCCGCCTCAACGCCGGGTCAGCCCGGTGGGATGGCGGTGTAGCTCAGCGGTAGAGCAGGGGAATCATAATCCCTTGGTCGGCGGTTCAAATCCGTCCACCGCTACCATCCTTCTCTCATAAAAATTATAAAAATCTTTCAGGTATCTGATCTGGAAGCATTTTTGTATCCTGACGGCATGATCAAAAAGCCTCTCGCCGTCGTCACCATGGTTTACAATGAGCCGGAACATCTTCTGGTTTGGTGCAGGCACTATGGTGCGCAGGTTGGCGAACAGGCCTGTTACGTTATCGATCATGGCTCAACGGACGGTTCGACAGACTCTCTCGGCCAAATCAACCGGATCAGAATCCCCCGTTCTCCTCAAGACGATGAGCGCCGTACCCGAGCAATCGGGAAGTTCTGCGACAGCCTGCTCGAATGGTATGAAAGCGTCATCTATGTCGACGTAGATGAACTCCTCCTCGCTGACCCGGATCTCTTCCCCTCCCTCACCCATTTTGCTCAGGCCAATATCCACCCTGTGGTGACTGCCACCGGCCTGGACGTCATCCACCGTCCCGAGAACGAAGCCCCTTTCGACTACACGCGGCTTGTCTCCTTCCAGCGACGGCACGTTCGGTTTTCAAGCGCCATGTGCAAACCCGTCCTGATCAAAACATCCGTTACCTGGGCCCCGGGCTTTCATTGCTGCGCTGAAATTGCACCAGAAATGGGTGCACCACTTTTCCTTTTCCATCTGCGCTATGCAGACCTGCCGTCTGGGCTAAACCGCCTTGAACGGACACGCGCGCAGCCCTGGTGCTCCGATAACGTCGGGCAACATCAGCGTCTCGCGAATCAGGATTGGGAAAACATGCTTCGCGGCATGGCCGGACTTCCAGTTGTGGATGCAACCTTCGACCAGGAGGACCAACGCCTGCATAACTGGCGACAAGCCGTTGAAGATAGCGTTGCTCCGCGCATACATGATCGGTACAGGCTAGACCTACACCTCAACGGGACAGAACTCTGGCGCCTCCCGGAACGCTTCATAGGCCGGATATAAAAAAACCGGCCCTGTGAGAGGGCCGGTTCAAGAGAACCTTATTCAGCCTCGGCCGGAGCCTCTTCTGAACGGGACTGTTCAATGGAAGGCTGTTCATCGCCTTCATCATGTCCGTTTTCATCGCCGCCCCGTTCACCACGTGGCTCACGACGCTCTTCGTAGGCACGCTGGCGCTGCTGCTGGCGCTCATTGCGTTCCTGCTGGCTCTGCTGAGCGGCCTGGTTCATGGCATTCAGAATGCGGAAATAATGCTCTGCATGCTGAAAATAGGCTTCCGCAAGAATGCGATCCCCCGTTCCTGTCGCATCCCGGCCAAGCTGGAGATACTTTTCGAAGAGCTGCTGGGCAGTTCCACGAATTCTGAGGTCCGGGCCATTGCTGTCAAACACATGGTTGCGGTTCAGAGGGGTCTGGGAATTGCTACTGCGTGGTGTCCCGCCGCCAGCACGATGATGCCGGCCTCTTATACGCTTCATATTCATCGACCCGTGATGCACTTTCCTGATGGCGTGCCCCACTTCTGCCCGTGCAGAAGGATGCGTCCGCCGCTGCCGAAAAGACGTCTGTCTATCTCGCTGTGGCTGGACACTGGCCAGCCTCTCATCCGCTGCCGGCTACTGAAAGACGGTCAACAGGAGCAACTGCATGAAGGAAAAAACCGCCATTGCGGCTTTTACATCAGAATGCAGTTTCCTGTTCATATCAACTCTCCAGCTCTAAGCCAACGTCTTTCCTGAGTTTTCTGGCCATTGAAGAACAAGAGCGCGTGCAATACCGCCCAGATCGTTCTGCCGCGCAACCTCCCGCAACCCGTTAGCGCGCCCAATAACTGAAACGGCATCAATCTGGCCGAGACCCATTTCCAGAATGGCATGACCGCCCGGCACAAGACGCGACGGCAGCGCCTGGCATAGCAGACGATAGGCATCCAACCCGTCCTGCCCCCCGTCCAGCGCGCGCGCAGGCTCATAGTGCGAGACTTCCGGCATAAGGTCGGGCACATCCGCACTCTCAATATAAGGAGGGTTCGAAATCACCACATCGAACGTCCCTGCCAGAGCGGAGTCCCAGTTTCCTGCCAGAAAATAACTCCGGCCCTGCAATCCATTCCGTATGGCATTCCTGTGTGCAAGGGCCGCCGCACCTGCCGAGAGATCGACGCCCACACCCCAGGCCTGCGGATATTCCGAAAGAGCCGAGAGAAGGAGGCAACCTGTGCCCGTTCCAAGATCAAGCATCCTGAGGGGCGCCGCATGATCTGGCCGCACGGCCAAAAGTGCTTCGATCAAGGCTTCACTATCCCCACGAGGGATCAACGTGTCGGGTGTCGTATGAAAATCAAGCGTCCAGAACCCTGTTTCCCCGACGATAAAAGCCAATGGCTCCCGTGCCGCACGCCGCATGACAGCCTGCTTAAACCGAATCGCATCATCCTCGGAAACAGTTGTCAGAGAAAACAGTCCAGCTGGATCACGATCCGTCGCCCAACCGAGTAAAAGGCGGGCCTCCCGTCTTGGATCTTCAAGCCCAGCCTTTTGCAGAGCATCCGTTGCCTGTCGAAGAAGAGCATCTTTTGCAGTCATCTTGTCTGCGAACCTGCTATACCTGTCATCATGAAGTCCAAACGTGCATTTTTCTTCTCAGCCCTGCTTCTGGGAAGCACCCTGCATACCGCACAGGCCCAGTCAGAACTGCCAGGCACCTTCAGCGTAACCGATGAGCGTGCCTCGGAAGAGATTTCCGAGGTGTCCCGTCTTTACCTTGACGGGAACCTCGTGGCGACCTTTCGACTTGGACTGTCCAAATCGCGCGAAACCCGCACCATTCCCCTGCCCGCCGGGCGGTATGATGTTGATTACGCGCTGTGTGGCGAAATCACCATCATGCATAATGGCCATCAGGAAACGCATCAGGTCAGCAGCGAGGGGCAACTCCACCACCCGGAAGGCCATACTCTGGATGCCGTCGGAAGCAACAACTTCACCGACTTCTTTCTGGTGGATTACAACGATTCGTCCGTCGCTACCCATCGGCATGGTCGTGCCGCTGTCTGCGCTACCCCGAGTTCTTAAGCCTTAAAATCCTTCGGCAGCCAGAAGCTCGGTTTGTTCCTCGCGTGTCAGCGCATCGATGATCTCGTCGAAGTCACCCGCCATGATGCGCTCGATCTTGTAGAGGGTCAGATTAATCCGATGATCCGTCACACGCCCTTGAGGGAAATTATAGGTCCGGATGCGCTCTGAGCGATCACCAGTTCCCACCTGAGACTTACGATCTGCAGCACGCGATTCATGCGCGGCTGATCTCTGGCGCTCATACAGGCGCGCACGCAGAATCTTCATGGCCTTGGCACGATTCTTGTGCTGGCTTTTCTCTTCCTGCATCGCGACAACGACACCCGTGGGGATATGCGTGATCCGAACCGCACTCTCGGTCTTGTTAACGTGCTGCCCACCCGCACCAGACGCGCGATAAACGTCAATCCGCAGATCGTCGTCATTGATCGTCACGTCCACTTCTTCCGCTTCCGGAAGAACAGCGACCGTCACCGTGGATGTGTGGATACGGCCCTGACTTTCCGTTGCCGGGACGCGCTGAACGCGATGCACCCCCGATTCATATTTCAGACGGGCAAACACGGAACGGCCGGAAATCGTCGCCATGCCTTCCTTCAGGCCAGCGACTTCGCTCTCCGCATATTCCATGACCTCGAACCGCCAGCCATTCTGCTCCGAAAAACGACGATAGGCGTCAAAAAGTTCGGCAGCAAAAAGCCCTGCCTCATCGCCACCCGCCGCTGGCCGAATTTCCAGAATAGCACTGCGCTCATCCGCAGCATCCTTGGGCAGAAGTGCGATCCGAAGATTGTGCTCCAGCTCCGGAATCTGCGCTTCAATATCCTCAAGCTCGGCTTGAGCGAGTTCCTTCATCTCCGGATCAGCAAGAAGAGCTTTGGCCCCTTCCCGCTGTTTCTCTGCAGCCTGCCAAGCCTGAATGGACGCAACAACAGGTTCAAGCTCCGCATACTCGCGCGAAAGGCGGGTAAATTCTTCTCCCCCCATTTCGCCGGACGACATCAGAGCCTGAATTTCTTCCGAACGGGCGACAATCCGTTCAAGCCTGTCATCAAATGCCACGTCTCAGGCGCCCTTCAGGGCCTGCACGAGGTCAGATATGGCCACTTCCTGCTGCTCGCGGGTTCCAAGATTCCGAAGCTGCACGACACCACGCGCCAGCTCTTCGTCACCCAGGACAACCGCATGAGACGCACCAGACTTCACGATGCGCTCCATACGCTTCTTCATGTTACCACGCGTTTCGATCTCAGCACGTAGTCCAGCCTCACGAAGAGACCGCACAATGGAAGCGCCTTTGAGAACAGCTTCATCGCCCATGGGAACGATCGCAATTCCAGCCGCAACGGAAGGTGTTTCCTCCAGCAGAAGCGCCAGACGCTCGATACCGCCAGCCCAGCCAATCGCAGGAATGGCAGGGCCGCCCATCTGTTCGACCAGACCTTCGTATCGGCCACCAGCCAGAACAGTGCCCTGCGCGCCCAGCTTGGTCGTCACGAATTCGAACGCCGTGTGGCTGTAGTAATCAAGACCACGCACGATCCGCGGGTTCTCGACAAATTCCACACCAAACGCCGTCAGGTAAGACCGCAGATCATCCCAGAACTTGCGAGACTCATCGTTCAGGTAATCCGCAAAAGCCGGAGCATCAGCCAGAAGCGCCCGATCCTGCTCAGACTTGCTATCCAGAATACGCAGAGGATTAACCTCAAGACGCACCCGGCTTTCTTCTGATAGGGCATCGGCATGTTGACGGAAATAAGCGACCAGAGCCTCCCGCCATGCCTGACGGGACGCAACATCACCCAGCGTATTCAGTTCCAGAACAACATGCTCGGACAGGCCAAGAGCCTTGAGAATGTCGTAAGCCATTGTGATGACTTCAGCATCCCGCAGCGGCCCCTCAGCACCCAGCAGTTCCGCGCCAATCTGGTGGAACTGACGATACCGCCCCTTCTGAGGACGTTCATAACGGAACATCGGCCCGTGATAGAACGCCTTCTGCGGCAGAGATTGTGTCAGGCCATTTGTCACGAGCGCACGGCAGATGGAGGCCGTGTTTTCGGGACGCAGCGTGATGCTCTCGCCACCCCGATCCTCAAACGTGTACATCTCCTTGGACACGACATCGGATGTCTCACCGAGCGTGCGGGAGAAAACCCGTGTGTCTTCGAAGATCGGCGTGCTCCATTCCTCAAAGCCATAGGTTTCGAGAACCGAACGCGCCGTTTCCACCACATGGTGATGGCGGCGCATGGTGTCGCCAATAAGGTCGTGTGTGCCGCGGGGAGGTTGCAGTCCTGACATCAGTGGCTCGCCGGGTCCATCTGCTTGGCCGTCGTGGCTTCAGCCGCACCTGCATCAATTGCAGCGACCTTGGCTTCCACCAGTTCCACAATGTGTTCGATCATGTTCTCGGCCGGCATCGTGTGATCCTGACGACCAGCGGAATAAACCATGTGACGGCCCGAGCCACCGCCGGTCACACCGATATCGGTCATCAGGGCTTCACCCGGACCATTCACAACGCATCCGATGATGGAGAGCGTCAGCGGCGTCTTGATATGCTGGAGGCGATCTTCAAGCGTCTGAACCGTCTCGACCACGTTGAACCCCTGACGGGCACAGGACGGGCAGGAAATGATCTTCACACCTCGATGACGCAGGCCCAGGGACTTGAGGATGTCCCAGCCAACCAGCACTTCTTCTTCCGGAGGCGCAGAAAGCGAAACGCGCATCGTGTCACCCACACCAGCCCAGAGCAGGTTGCCCAGACCAATGGAGGACTTCACTGTACCTGCACGCTTGGAGCCAGCTTCGGTAATGCCGATGTGCAGCGGATGGTCACAGCAGTCTGCAAGCTGCTGATAAGCCGCAACCGCCATGAACACGTCCGATGCCTTCACGCTGATCTTGAACTCATGAAAATCATGGTCCTGAAGGATCTTGGCATGTTCCAGAGCACTCTCAACCAGAGCTTCCGGGTTAGGCTCTCCGTACTTTTCCAGAAGGTGCTTTTCCAGTGAGCCAGCATTCACGCCGATACGGATGGAACAGCCATAATCCCTAGCCGCATTCACAACCTCACGGACACGCTCGGCACTACCGATATTGCCCGGATTGATACGCAGGCAGGCAGCACCAGCCTTCGCAGCTTCGATCGCGCGCTTGTAATGGAAGTGAATGTCCGCAACGATCGGAACGTTCACTTCGTGCACGATCTCTTTCAGAGCTTCCGTGCTGGCTTCATCCGGACAGGACACGCGGACGATATCCACACCTGCCAGTTCGGCCAGACGGATCTGCTCGATCGTCGCCTGCGCATCGGATGTCAGGGTGTTGGTCATGGTCTGCACGGAGATCGGCGCATCACCACCGACCGCAACCTTGCCGACATGAATCTGGCGCGACTTGCGACGCTCGATGTGCTGATAGGGGCGGTAGCTGCTCATGATTTACCTCTTCGTGCCCGGACAAACCGGGTCCTGTGGGTCAGGGGCTTGGCCCCTGTTTAATGCGATGGAGACGATTGATCCAGTTGCCGGGCGTTCAGATCGTCAGCAGAGAGTTCTGCGGTAGGCTTTGCAGGTGGTTTTGCGCGATGAGGCACAGGTTTCACAACTGGCGCAGAAGTATCCTGCAATCCAGTATCTGCTTCAGGCGTAGAAGGAAACGCAGACTGGCCCGACGTTTCTGGCGCAGGTTGCGCAGGAAGAGCAACACCACTGCCGAAAGCACCGGACTTGATAGCTTCAGCCGTGACTTCAATGTTCCGGCGAACCTCGCCCTGGCGCCCAAGAGGCGCACTGGTTGCACCGTCTGTTGACAGAACCACGCCTCCAGCATTCCCGAACGACATGCGAAAGGGTGCGCCCGCAACGTCGCCCTGCCAGCTTTCACCAGCTTTAAGAACGCGCGCGACCAGAACATGACCGTCCTTGTCTTTCACCTGCATCCAGACGGGAGCCAGCACACGCACCACAACCGATCCGACAGGCACAGCCGGGGCCGGTGTTTCTGCTGGTGAGTCCGTTGACGGCCCGAACTGATCCGACGCGTTCTGATCCGTGTCTTCGGAGCTACCAGTAGCCGGCTCCGCTGAAGCCACAGCACCAGGAACAGGCTGGGTCTGGGGAACTGCCGTTGCAGCTTTTGGCGGAAGCGAATCTGGAAAAGTCTCAGCAGGCGGCGTACTGGCAGGACCGGGGAGCTGCGAGACATGCGGCTCAGGCGTGGGTGCACGCCCCGGCATAACCGATGCGACCTGTGGGGACGTCGTTGCAGGCGTAGCGGCTCCTGGCATCAACTCAGCAACAGCCGGAACCCGACGATCTGCCGGGCTCTCATGCGATGCAAACCGATACCATCCCGCATAAGCTGCAACGACAACAACGAGCCCTGCTCCGACCAGAAGCCCGATTGGCAACCCACGCTCCCCTTCAGGCTGAGGGAAAACAAGGTCTGTTTTGCGGTTGACGACACCCCGATATTCACGACGGAAGCGCGCAACAAGACCGTCCGCATCCAGCTGCATGGCATGGGCATACGTCCGCAGGAAGCCGACTGCGTAAGCAACACCCGGCAGGGACGACAGATCATCGGTCTCCAGCGCGATCAGCAGACGGCTTCGAATACGCAGCCATTGCGCAACGTCCTCGATCTGCCATCCCAGCTCTTCCCGACGCGTACGCAGGATCGTTCCAACACTGGGTTGGTCGGAGCGAAGCGGCATCGTGCGGTCGGAAGGAGGAGACATGGCTGAATAACCTGATCAGGCGGGAGCGTGAACGCGGTCTTCCCGCTTTGCAATGGCTTCGACAGCCTGCTCCACGAGCGTGGCAATAATCTCGGAAACCGGACGGATTTCCTTGACCATGCCAACAGACTGGCCAGCCATGACAGAGCCATTATCGACGTCACCATCCATAACGGCACGACGCAGCGCACCAGCCCAGAAGTGCTCGATGGAAAGCTGAGCGTCTTCCTTGCTCACATCGCCGCTCTGGAACTTCTGGATCGTCTCGGCCTGATGCTTCAGGAAGCCACGACTTCCAGCGTTGGCAAGGCCGCGCACTGGGATGACCGGGAACTGCTCATCAAGCTGCACGGATGTGACAGCGTCACGGGCATTGGCCCGCAGGAACGCCTTCTTGAAGTTCTCGTGCGCAATGCTCTCCTGAGATGCAGCAAAGATCGTTCCAAGCTGCGCGCCGGAAGCGCCCTGCTCCAAATACGAGACAATCGCATCACCACGGCCCAGACCGCCCGCCACAAAGACAGGAACGTCTTTGATGTGCGGCAGAATTTCCTGTGCCAGAACCGTCAGGGAAACCGGGCCAACATGGCCGCCAGCTTCAGAACCCTCAATGATAAGCGCTTCGATACCCAGCTTCACCAGACGCTTGCCCAGAGCCAGCGCAGGAGCAAAACCGATCGCACGCGCTCCGCCATCACGGACACGCTTGATGATCGCACTCGTCGGCACGCCACCAGCCAGAACGACATGAGACACGTTATGCGCAAGACACACATCGACCAGACGCTCAAGCTGGGGATGCATGGTGATGAGGTTCACACCAAACGGGCGCTTCGTCAGAGCCTGCGTAGCAACGATCTCTTCCTCAAGGCGCTCCGGCGTCATCGCACCGCACGCAATCACGCCAAAACCGCCAGCATTGGAGATGGCTGAGACAAGATTACGCTCGCTCACCCAGGACATCGCGCCGCCAAGAATGGCGACTTCGCTGCCCAGGAAGTCACATCCCGGCTTCCAGAGGCGGTTCAGGGTTTCGCGGGCGTCCGTCATTGCACTCACGTAGAGGGTTCCTCTTTCTTGTCCAGCCCGTACGCGGTGTGCAGTGCACGCATCGCAAGCTCTTTATATTCCGAATCAATTAGGACGGAGATCTTGATTTCGCTGGTAGAAATCACCTGCACGTTGATTCCACGCTCCGCCAGCGTTCCGAACATGGTCGCGGCAAGCCCGGCATTGGACCGCATGCCAACACCAACAACACTGATCTTCACCACATTGTGGGACGTCTCAAGCTCGCCATACTGGATAATGCCATGGGCTTTTTCCAGAACCGCACGAGCCGCCGCCTCATCGCTCTTGCCGACCGTGAAAGTCATGTTCGTCATGCGGTCAACGCCCGTGCTCTGCACGATCATGTCCACATTGATGTTTGCCGCAGCCAGAGGTCCGAAGATGGCCGCTGCGATGCCCGGACGGTCCGGAATACGCCGGACGGAGAGCTTTGCTTCATCATGCGAGCTGGCAATGCCCGCAACCAGTTCCTTCTCCACGATCTCGTCCTCATCCACCACAATCGACCCACTGTCATCATCCGTCTCGGAAAATGACGACAGCACACGTACACGGACCCCTTCACGCATCGCCAGCCCGACACTGCGGGTCTGAAGTACCTTGGCGCCTACGGAAGCAAGTTCAAGCATCTCTTCATATGTGATGCGATCCAGCTTCCGCGCGCGCTTCACGATACGCGGGTCCGTCGTATAAATTCCATCAACATCCGTATAGATGTCGCATTGATCCGCATGGATCGCCGCGGCAATCGCTACAGCAGATGTGTCTGATCCGCCACGCCCAAGTGTGGCAATCCGGTTATCCGGCCCAATCCCTTGGAAGCCGGCAATAACCGGCACAATGCCATTATCAAGACATTTCAGCAGTTCCGTGCCGTCAACGCCATCAATGGACGCTTTCCCGTGCGCGTCATCCGTCACAAGCGGAATTTGCCAGCCCTGAAAAGAGCGAGCCGGAACGCCTAGTGCCTGTAGCGCGATAGCCACAAGGCCGCTGGTCACCTGCTCACCAGACGCCACGACAGCATCATATTCCTTCGGATCTGCCAGCGGATCCAGCTCGGCGCAGTATCCAACCATTTGATTGGTCACACCCGCCATGGCTGACACGACAACAGCCACCCGACGCCCCTGCGCATGCTCGGCCTTGACCCGCTGCGCAACGATCCGGATGCGTTCAATTGTTCCGACGGACGTACCGCCGAATTTCATGACGATCGTTTTCCGTTTCCCGCTATCCACAGACATGGAAAGAGTATCGGCACGACCGGAAACCTGGTCGTGAACGGGAGTATCGGACATGGACATCGCGGATAAGGCTCCAGTACGTGTCTGGCGTTGCGCGCTCGGGTCTGGCATCGGATACGGCACAAAACAGATTTGCCGGCCGGTCTTCTGAACAGACTCTGCCGGTCCACATACTCGTCTCGCCACGCCGCGTCCAGCCGACGGCACCATGCGGGCACACAGAAGGACAGTTCTGATGGCCTCAGAAACCGTTTCCGGAAGCACCTCACACCGCTCTTCCGTTTCCGATTCCGAAATCGCCCATTTCAGTGCGCTGGCCAAGGACTGGTGGAATCCGCGTGGCCCAATGGCCCCTTTGCACGCCATGAACCCCCTGCGGACGGACTGGGTCGCCTCCCGAACGACCTCTCTCAAGCCATCCGAAGGAAAACGCCTTTCGCTACTGGATATCGGCTGCGGCGCAGGCCTCGCCAGCGAAGCTTTTGCAAAACTGGGGTTCGAGACACTCGGCCTTGATGCAAGCCCGGACGGGATCGAAGCCGCCCGTGCCCATCAGGCTACCTACCCACTGCCACCGAGTGCCGCACCTCTGACTTATCGCAATGGTAGTGCAGAAGATCTGGTGGATGAAGGCGCAGAGTTCGATGTGGTTTCGGCACTTGAAGTCATCGAACACGTCAATGATCCGCAGGACTTTTTACACATGCTTGCAACCCTGACGCGCCCGGGAGGCATGGTTGCAGTGTCCACAATGAGCCGCACCCCGCGTTCATTCGCCATGGCAAAGCTGGGCGCCGAGTACCTTCTGCGCATGCTGCCCGTCGGCACACATGACTGGAAGAAGTTCATCAAGCCGGAAGAACTGGCAGCCATGGCCCGAAACGCCGGTCTGCGCATGACCGATATTGCCGGCATGAGCTACCTCCCCCCGCGCTGGCGCACGACCCGCGACACCGGGGTGAATTACATCGCGATGTTCACGAAAGGCTGAAATAAAAAAGGCGCTCCGAAGAGCGCCTTTTTCATTAAAAATCAGACCTGCGTGTTCATAAACGCAAACGTCGTCGGGCTGCCGACAGGCGTAAAGTTTTCCGTAAACGCAAGCTGCCCGGTGTTCTTGTCCACCTTGAAAGACGTCACCGCATCCGAACGCTGGTTGGCGCAGAACAGGAACGTTCCGGACGGATCGAACATCATGGCTCGGCCGTAATCGGCATGCATCCAGACTTCATCCTGCAGGGACAGCGTTCCATCCGCAGCAATCGCGAACACAGCCAGCGAATCGCCCAGACGGTTGGAGGCATAGACATACTTGCCGCTGGCCGAGATCAGAATTTCTGCTGCCAGCGTCGAGCCACGGAAATGCGGCGTAACCGTGCTGACGGTCTGGATGTTTGTGATGGCACCCGTCAGCGGATCGAAGCTGGAAACCACGATCTTCGAGTTCTGCTCGCACAGATTGTACATGATGCGTCCCGAGTGATTGAACTCGAAATGACGCGGCGCAGAACCGGGCTCCATATCGTAATACGGCGTCTTGGCCGGAATAAGCTTTCCGGTCGTCAGATTCAGCGTCCAGACATAGACCCGATCCAGGCCTGCATCATCCGCAATCACAAACCGACCACTTGGATCAGAACGGATCATATGCGGATGTGACCCGGAGTGATCCGAGACGGCAAAATTGCCCTGCGGGTTATCGGCTGCCCGCTCAGGCTGGCGCGGTCCCGAGTTATGGACAACGTCCGTTGCGTCGCCGAGCGACCCATCACTACGGATCGGTAGAACGCCAACACATCCGCCAACATAGTTCGCGACCAGCACATAACGTCCCGAGTGGTGAACACTCAGATGGGCCGGTACTGCTCCGCCCGAACTGACAGAGTTCAGCTTCCGCAGCGAGCCAGTCTTCTGATCAACAGCAAAAGCGGTGACAGATCCATCACCATCCTTGTTATAATCGTCGATCTCGCTCAGCGCATAAAGAAAGCGATTGTCTGCAGACAGCGTGATGAAGGATGGGCTGGCAATGTCGGTATAGGTCGTGATCGGTGTGAGAACACCAGACTCACGATCCATTTCGAAAACAGCAATCCCCTGTCCGTTGCCCGCGCCTCCCTGAGGCGCATGCTTGGTATATCCACCCACGAAGCAGACAGTCTTGGAAACAACTTTTGGTGGTGGCGGCGGTACCGGTATGATTTTTGGCTCATCAGCCGCGTAAGACGTACCTGCAACACCGGTTACAGCTGCACCGGCGGCCAGCCCGAGCGTAAAGTCGCGGCGGGAAACGGGGTGGGACATAGGGTTCCACGGTCCTTTCAGTTCAACAGCAGCAAAGACCGACGCCGGGCCTGCGCATCCTTGAAAGACCATATCAGAATGACATGGCCTCCCATTGTAGTTTCTCAGTGAGGCTGCGGAGGCATCTTGCACTGCGGGCCGAAGGCACCGCCGTTGTAACGGGTCCAGGTCTCGGTCTTCCCCAGCAGGGGCATTCCCAGAACATACCCACGCAGCTTCAGGACGTTTGGCTCGGAAAGCCAGATGAAGGCCTGATAAACACGTCCGCTGCGGGGATCAAGAATGTGACCACTCCATTTGTGGTCTTCAATTGGTACAAAGTCTGTCAACATCCATAAACCGCACTCGGCCCGGCCCCATGTGTCCTTCGGCATCTCCCCGTCATAGTCCATGCCGACCAGCCTGCCGCACAGCGCATTTCCGTTGTTCCCACAGTGCTCGATGGAGAAGACACCATCTTTACCCGCGGAAAGCCAAAGCCCCAGTTCCGAAGACGTGCTCGCTGAAGAGACATGGTCCACTGCCTCCGCCTTCCCCAGTGAAGGAGACAGACACAGCAGAAGACCCGAAAGGACCAATCCCCAGCGCATTCAGGCACCGCCAAGCAAGGAATCAAGCCGACCCGCTCGATCCAGGGCAACAATATCGTCACAGCCGCCGAGAGACTTCCCATCCACAAAAACCTGCGGAACGGTCCGCCGCCCTGAGCGCGTCATGGACTCTTCCCGCTCCCGCGTCCCATGAGGGGCGTTGATTTCCTCAAAAATCACACCCTTCGACCTGAGCAGATCAACAGCATGAACACAGTAAGGGCATCCCGGCTGGGTAAAGATTTCAATTTTTGACATACTGTTCTTACTCCTCGGGATACGGAACATCCCGTTCATCGCCTCTGCCGGTGCGGGCTGCAACAAGAATATCCACTGATAATGCTCCTGCCTTCAAGAGCGCATCCGTGCAAACGGACGCAGTCGCCCCCGTCGTCAACACATCGTCCACCAGCAGAACGGCCTGCCCTGCAATTCGTTTTTCCCGCCCTGTGCGGACAACAATCGTGTCGGCAATTTCAGCATAGCGTTCTTTGGGAGAAAGCCGGGCCAGCGGCCTGGTGGCTCGCCGCCGCTCAAGACCATCCATCAAGACAGGAACCTTGCTGTGCCGAGCCAGCCCACGAGCAAGAAGAGCAGCCTGATTATACCGCCGCCTCCACAGTTTACCCCGATACATCGGTACGGGCACCAGCAAAGTAGCCTGATCAAGCAACGATGCCCCGGCTCTTCCCATCTCCTGGGACAGCACAGCCGCATTTTCCGTTCGATCAGAATATTTAAGAGGAAGGATAATCCGCCGGGACCAGTCATCGTAAACAAACGCGGCACGGCCTTTTCGCCAAGCCGGGGGTTTCAACTGACAGGAGACGCAGATTTTTCTGCTGCCACCATAAGATTCATTCACCAGTGGCGTACCGCAGCGGTCGCAACAGGGAGAAACAATACGCTGCGCAGATGAGAAACAGTCGGAGCAGAACGCCCCGTCCGTCATGACGTCGGCTCCGCACCCAAGACAGACTGGAGGGAGCACCACATCTAGGGCCATCCGACAGCAGCGTGAAAAGAACGGCTGGAGCATGTCCCGCAATCAGGAATGGACCAGTTTTAGTTCCACCCGGGACGCATCAATCAGAACCTTGCCTTCATTCTGAAAATTGACAGTGACCCGCTCGCCGATTGCGGACTGGACCTGCCCCCAGCCCCATTCCGGATAGTCCGGATGCTGAACGATCTGGCCGGGCTCAAGGAAAGATTGAAATGGCATGGACATCATGTTGTCCATGCCATGAGAAGACCCTCAGTGCCCAGCATTTTCGCCAGAAAAATCTGGCGCAGCGAGACCTGACGCTTCAAGCTGAACTGCAAGAGCCTGCTTCAGGCGCCCCAGCCCTTCATCCGTTAGCGCCTCTGCCCGGGCGACCAGAACCGCCTGGGTATTCGAGGCCCGCAGGAGCCACCAGCCGTCATCCGTATTGACGCGCACGCCATCAATCTCAGAGACATCCGCGCCTTCCTTGCGAAGACGCTTGGCAACCTCGGCTATGACGCCGAACTTGCGGGTATCGTCGCAGTCAAAACGCAGTTCAGGTGTGCTGATCGTTTCCGGCAATGCGCTACGGACCTCTGAAAGAGGCTTCCCTAGCCGAGAGACGATCCCGATGAAACGCACAGCCGCATAGAGCGCATCATCAAAGCCGTACCATTTGTCGGCAAAGAAGATATGCCCGGACATTTCGCCAGCCAGCGGTGACTTCGTCTCGGCCATCTTGGTTTTCACCAGAGAATGACCCGTTTTCCACATCAGTGGCTGACCACCCGCCTTAGCGACTTCATCGAAAAGAACCTTGCTGGCCTTCACATCCGCGATGATCGTTGCGCCCGGATGATTCCGCAGTACATCGCGCGCCAGAAGAACCAGAATCTGATCCCCCCAGAGGATTTGCCCCTGATCGTCGACAACCCCGATCCGATCAGCATCTCCATCAAAGGCAACGCCAAGATCAGCGCCCGTTTCCTCAACCTTATGGATCAGATCCTGAAGGTTCTTAGGAACCGTCGGGTCCGGATGATGATTGGGAAAATGACCATCAATCTCGGCGAACAGGACCGTATGTTCACCCGGCAGTTCTTTTACCAGCCGGGACAGCACATCGCCTGCGGCCGAATTACCATTGTCCCACACCACTTTCAGTGGGCGCGACCCGTCATAGTCCTGAAGCAGCCGGGCAATATAGGCGCTGGAAATGTCTTCGCGACGGGATGTTCCTTCAGCCGCAGGAACGACGTCTCCATTAGCGGCCAGACGGCCCAGCTCACGGATCTGATCTCCGTAGAATGGCTTCCCCGCACTCATCATCTTGAAACCGTTATAATCCGGCGGATTATGGCTTCCTGTGACCATGATCGCCCCATCAGCTTTCAGGGCGACAGATGCGAAATAGAGCATGGGAGTTGGGCCACAGCCGATACGGATGACCTCCGCACCAGATGCTACGGCACCTTTGACAAGAGCTTCTTCGAGAACGGGAGACGACAGTCTCCCATCAAAGCCGATAACAACGCTATGTCCACCCTGTCGAATGACCATACTCGCGAAAGTACGGCCAATCGCAAAAGCATCTTCAGGGTGAAGCGTTTTCCCAACAATCCCGCGAATATCGTATTCGCGGAGACTGGTTGGATCAAAATCGTGCCTGAAAGACATCAAATGGCATCAATATACTTCTTGAGGAATGCCTTCACGGCATCACCCAGATCGGGGCGATCGATCGAGAAGGCAATCTGCGCTTCAAGGAAGCCAGCCTTGTCACCGCAGTCATAGCGCGTGCCTTCATAGCGCAGACCATGGAACGGGACATGCCCGATCATCTTGGCCATCGCGTCTGTCAGCTGCACTTCGTTACCTGCGCCGCGCTCAAGCTTCGAAAGATGCGTCATGACATCTGCCGTCAGAACATAGCGTCCGATGATGGAGAGGTTGGAAGGCGCATCTTCCGGGTTCGGCTTTTCGACGAGCCCCTTGACTTCCACAAGGCGCCCATCATCTGCGCCAACATCGAGAATACCATAACGATTGGTATGTTCCCGCGGGACTTCCGTCACAGCGACAACGTTTCCACCCGTCTGGTTATAGGCATCGACGAGCTGGGCCACGCAGCTGCGGCCGCTCTTTACAATGTCATCCGGCAGAAGGATGGCAAACGGGTCGTCACCAATAAAGGAGCGGGCACACCAGATGGCATGACCGAGGCCCAGCGGCTCCTGCTGACGGACTGCCACCAGTGAACCAGCCTGCACGCTGCTCGGCTGAAGGGCTTCGAGTGCGCTTTTCTTGCCACGCTCTTTCAGCGTTGCTTCGAGCTCATAAGCGATATCGAAATAATCGATCAGGCTGTCCTTGCCGCGTCCGGTGACGAGGCAGAATTCTTCAATGCCAGCTTCACGCGCTTCATCGATGGCATACTGGATCAGTGGCTTATCGACGACTGGAAGCATTTCCTTTGGCATAGCCTTGGTCGCCGGAAGGAACCGCGTTCCAAGTCCTGCAACGGGAAGGACTGCTTTCTTCAGGGGCTTGATCACGAAACCTCACACATCAGCCAGAACAATCATCCGACCGCCGAGCTGAATACTCATGCGCTCTGATGAAAACATAGAAAGGCATAACGGTGGATTAGCAGTCTGGCAACAAAATGGCACAGACGCAAAACACCACGCTGGATGCCTTAACTCTGGCATTCAGGGTGAGTTTTGTTTTTGTGATTTTTTCGAGAATTTTTCATTTCCCTGAGAAGGGAAATGGTGCGGCCGAGAAGACTCGAACTTCCACGGGGTTGCCCCCACAAGCACCTCAAGCTTGCGCGTCTACCATTCCGCCACGGCCGCCCCGTGACAAACCGTCTTGTGTAGTGCAAGACCGTCCGGTGAGGGGCGATATAGCCGATGCCTGAAGCGAGAGCAATGACCAGAAACGATATTTGTGAAGAAATTTTGTGGAAAAAATCAGACGGGCTGACACCTTACCCTGATGCCCTGGATTTCATGGCGACCCGCTCCCGCCAGATCCATGAGGGCAGTGCCAGCCCTCTCGTCTGGCTCGTAGAACATCCGCCGATCTTTACAGCTGGCACATCCGCTCGCCCGGAAGATCTTTACAATCCGCACGGCTATCCAACCTACAGCGCCGGCCGTGGTGGTCAGTGGACCTATCATGGCCCCGGCCAGAGGCTGGCCTACGTCATGCTTGATCTGGGACGTCAGAACGGAACCATTCCTCCAAGAGACCTGAGAGCTTTCGTCAAAGGGCTGGAGCAGTGGATCATTGAGACACTGGCATACCTCGGCGTTGAGGCGTTTACCCGTGACGGGCGCATCGGCGTCTGGACCATTGATCCCTTGAGTAGCCAAGAAGCTAAAATTGCCGCCCTGGGAATTCGCGTCAGCCGATGGGTCAGCTGGCACGGCATCTCGATCAATCTTGACCCGGCGCTAGACGATTTCGATGGGATTGTTCCCTGCGGCATTCGGGAATTTGGCGTCACAAGCCTTCGCCGCTTCAATCCAGCCCTGACTATGCAGGATCTGGACGACGCGCTGGCCGCAACATGGTCAGCGCATTTCGGGTCTACCCCCCGGAAGGAGTGAAAACCGTTGGCGTGAAGGTCACGCCCTCTTCCACGCTGTTGAGCGACACACTGAAATGGTTCTGACGGGCATCTACGCCCTGAAGACCCATAAGCGACAGTTTTCCGTCCATATCGGAGAACTGGAGCGTCAGAAGACCCTGGGATGGATTATTGGCCTCGGCAACAGAGATCTGAAGTGATCCCTGCCCTCGCCTGACATCCGTCACCTGAATATCCTGATCGAACCGGATTGGATGATGAAGCAGCAGGCCCAGCGGATTGCGCTTCAGCGACAGATGCGTCACAGCCCCGCTATCCATGTCATCCAGAACAAGATGACCATCGCCGGCGACAAGCTCCATCACGTGTGGCGTGACGTAATCGAGGCGCAGATGTCCCGGCACATAAACGAATCGCCCGGCACTGTGGCCTGCATCCGGACCAATCTGATTGAACGATGCCTGCATTCCAGTCACACCGTTCATGTAGGTTTCAATACGATGAACATCCGCCTGCTGATCGGCGGGAAGATGTCCATAACCGCTTGTGGCGCAGCCAGAAAGAAACAGAAGAGCCAGAAGGGCACGCTTCATGGAGTGGTTTCTCCGTGCAGGACAAGAGACAGGGCATGTAGTCCCGTTTCAAACTCCCCGGCGAGCAATCCGTTCACCAGACGGTGCCGGGCAATCCGGTTCAGACCGTCGAACTTCGCACTGGTGATGGCAATATTGAAATGCGTTTCTCCCGGACTGCCCAAAGCTTTTGCGCCGGCATGATGAGCATGACGGGCGCTGTCATCCTGAATTTCCAAAG
This sequence comes from Gluconobacter frateurii, assembly GCF_002723955.1. GTDB lineage: Bacteria > Pseudomonadota > Alphaproteobacteria > Acetobacterales > Acetobacteraceae > Gluconobacter > Gluconobacter frateurii. The sequence continues at coordinate 199,613 of NZ_BEWN01000004.1, read as the reverse complement.
CACTGGGAGCCAGTTCCCGCTTGAGAATTCCGGCAATTCTGTCCCGTCTCGTAAGGGGCTGCGTCATGGTCAATTAAATCCGACTTGGTTTGTCCGCTTGCATCAAACGGCGCACATTGCCCATATCAGACACCATGCAGCGTAAATCTACCAGACATCGGGCCTTCGATCCCGATCCAGAGGCACCAGAGCAGACCTGCGATCATCCGGGCTGCATGGAACGTGCCGGCTATCGTGCGCCCCGCGGACGTGAAGCCCTGCGGTCCTACTTCTGGTTCTGCCTTGACCATGTGCGCGAATACAATTCCCGCTGGGATTTCTATCGCGGCATGACACCCGGCCAGATCGAGGCTCATCTGCGTGCTGACACCTCCTGGCAGCGCCCTTCCTGGAAACTGGGCACCGGCACGGCCAACAAGGCCGAATTCAACGAAGAGGATATTCTCGACCCGTTGGATATTCTCGGCGCCAGTCGTCGGAACCGGGCCGAACGTGCCAAGGAAAGCGCCAGACAGCGCGCCGCCGCCAGCGGTCCGCCAGAACCACTCCGCCAGCCATTGGCTACACTGGACCTGTCCTGGCCCGTATCTCTGGACGAGGTCAAAACCCGATATCGCGCGCTGGCGCGACGTCATCATCCCGATGCGAATATCGGAGACCAGAAGGCCGAAGAGCGTTTCAAGGCGATCGGATCCGCATATGCGGTGCTGAAAACGCATTTCAGCCGCGAGTCAGAGTTCGTTTCCTGATTTTCTCTCTGGAAGAGTGGCGCACAAAGGCCCATCTTTTCAGAACATTCCTGAATTCAATGAAAGTCCGTCAGACCCATGAGTGATTTCGCGACGATCGACGCCCCGGAAACCGTCACCACCGCCGAGAGTTCAACGGTGCCAACCAGCGTTCTCGGTGCGCCTGACCTCATGGTGTCTTCGCGTGAGGTGTTTGGCATCAAGACGGATCTTCAGGTTCCAGCCTATTCGGTTCGTACCGAGCACGTCCCCGATATCGACGACTCCTACAAGTTCGACGAAGACACCACCCGCGCCATTCTCGCAGGCTTTGCGTATAACCGCCGCGTCATGGTTCAGGGCTTCCACGGTACCGGCAAGTCGTCCCATATCGAGCAGATTGCTGCGCGCCTGAACTGGCCCTGCGTGCGAATCAACCTCGACAGCCACGTGTCGCGTATCGACCTGATCGGCAAGGACGCCATCGTCCTGCGGGACGGCAAACAGGTGACAGAATTCCGTGAAGGTCTGCTGCCGTGGTGCCTCCAGCATCCCTGCGCACTGATCTTCGACGAGTACGATGCTGGCCGCCCGGACGTGATGTTCGTGATCCAGCGCGTTCTGGAAGCCGAAGGTCACCTGACCCTGCTCGACCAAAACCGCGTGATCCGCCCGAACCCGGCGTTCCGCCTATTCTCCACGGCCAATACGGTTGGCCTTGGGGACACGACCGGTCTGTATCACGGCACCCAGCAGATCAATCAGGGTCAGATGGACCGCTGGAACATCGTCGCCACTTTGAACTATCTGCCGCTGGAGCAGGAAGTCGCTATCGTTACGTCTAAACTGAAAATTGGCGCGGACGACAAGGACCGGACGAAGATGGTCGAGCGTATGGTGGCTCTTGCCAACCTGACGCGTTCCGGTTTCATGGCTGGAGACATTTCCACAGTCATGTCTCCCCGCTCCGTCATTGCCTGGGCAGAGAATGTTCAGATCTTCAATGACGTAGCTTTCGCCTTCCGCCTCACCTTCCTGAACAAGTGTGACGAAGCAGAGCGCGGTATTGTGGCCGAGTACTATCAGCGCTGCTTCAACGCCTCCCCGGTGGAGTAAAAAGCCTTGTCAGCGCCCAAGAACTCCCCTCCTGACGAGAACCGTCAGGAGGGCTTCCGCCGCGCCACCATCGCGACCCTTCGCGCTCTGGGCGGTACGCCTGACCAGAACGTGGATTTCCAGGGCGTGGTCGTAGGCAATCGTCTGCCAGCTCCTCCGGCGCCGGGTTCGATCCAGTTGCCCTACATGTCGCGCAGCATGCACGACCGGGAGATCCAGAAAGTTCGTGGAGCGGCGGATGCCGCAGCCCTGAAACTGCGTCACCACAAGGATGGGCTGGACGCACACTTCCCCGAGCCACAGGCTCAGGAAGCTTTCAGCGCGCTTGAGCAGGCCCGCTGCGAGGTTTACGGCTCCCGGCATATGGCAGGTGTCCGCGCCAATCTGGACCAGCGCGTCATCCAACAATGCACCGAGGCTGGCTGCAACCGCATGGCCACCAAGGACGATATGCCCGCAGCCATGGCACTTGGCCTTCTGGCCCGCGAAGCCATGTCCGGCGAACATGCGCCTTCACAGGCAGGCCCGGCTCTCGATGCATGGCGCTCTTCCCTCTCGCCGTCTGCGCGTAGTGCTCTGGCTGAAATGGCCGCAACGCAAGGCGATCAGACAGCGTTCGCCAAGGCAATCACGCATCTTCTGGGAGCCTGTCAGCTTACCGAACTACCGGAAGAGATTGAGCAGCAGGCTCCCTCTGACGATTTCTCGGAGGATGAGCAGCAGTCTGAAGACGACGCAGCCGTCCCACAGGAAGACGAACAGACACCTGCCGGCGAAGAGCCGGATCAGGAAGACGGGTATCAACCCGAGAGCGGTGAAAGCGGTGTCACAGGCGAGACAGAAATATCTTCCGACGCGCTCGATTCCCCTGAAACAGGTTCCGAAGAAGCCGCGGGCCCTTCCGATCAGACTGGTGAAGGATCTGGCGCGGGGATAGCGTCCTCTTACAAGGCGTATACGACGAAGTTCGACGAGGAGGTGGGGGCGGCTGATCTGTGCGATCCGGATGAACTGGATCGTCTCCGGCAGCAGCTCGATCAGCAGCTTGTCCAGCTTCAGGGGCTTGTGTCCCGACTCGCGCACCGTCTGCAACGGCGCCTTATGGCGCAGCAGCAACGCCGATGGGAGTTCGAGCAGGAGGAAGGCATCATCGATGCCGGACGCCTCTCCCGTGTCGTGACAAATCCGACCCTGCCGCTGTCTTACAAATATGAAACCGAAATGGAGTTCCGCGATACGGTCGTGACGCTCCTGATCGACAATTCAGGCTCCATGCGTGGTCGCCCGATTGGTACGGCCGCCATCTGTGGCGATATTCTGGCCCGTACACTGGAACGCTGCGGCGTCAAGGTTGAGGTTCTGGGCTTCACCACCCGTCAATGGAAGGGCGGCCAGAGCCGGGAACAGTGGGTCAAGAACGGACGACCGCCTGAACCGGGCCGCCTGAACGATCTGCGTCACATTATCTACAAGGACGCGGACACCCCATGGCGTCGGGCCCGGAAAAATCTGGGCCTCATGCTGCGAGATGGTCTCCTCAAGGAGAACATTGACGGGGAATCGCTGCTCTGGGCCTGGAAGCGCCTGAAACGACGCCCGGAGCACCGGCATATCCTGATGGTGATTTCAGATGGTGCGCCGGTGGATGACAGCACGTTCTCTGCCAATCCGCACAACTATCTTGAGAACCATCTGCGTGAGGTCATCAAGCGGATCGAGAGCGATCGCAACACGGAACTTCTGGCTATCGGGATCGGCCATGACGTAACGCGGTACTATCGACACAGCGTGACCATCAGCTCCGCTGAAGACCTGGGCGGAACCATGATGGCTCAGCTGAGCGAGCTTTTTACGCCCGTCGGGCAGCGGCGAGCGCGATAACCGCATCCAGCATACGGTCGGTATCGGCGGTGGTGGTGCGGTGATTGACGATCGCCGCCCTCACCGCCAGCCGACCGTTGATCCGCGTCGTGGACGGAGCTGCCACACCGCTTTCATGAAGGTCCTGCACCAGTTCGGACACGTCCTGATCTGACAGGCCATCAATCCCGAAACAGACAATATTCAGCGTCACGGGCGCCAGAAGAACCAGACCCGGTGTCGTCTGGACACGACGCGCAAGATGCGCCGCCACGTCGCAGCACTCTTCAACCATTTGCCCCATCCGCTCGGAGCCATAATGGCCCAGCGTCATCCAGACCTTGAGCGCACGAAATCCGCGAGACAGATCAGGCCCGAAATCACAGAACCATGGGGCGCCACTCGCAAGGCCACGCGGTTCGCGGATCAGGTAATCAAGGGACTGAGCAAAAGCGGCCGCGTGAGCTTTCCCATCACGCACGAGAACGCAACCCGCGTCATACGGAACCTGGGCCCATTTGTGAAAATCGAAAGCCAGACTGTCCGCTTTCTCAATACCTGAGAGAGCATTCTTAAACCGGGACGACAAACAGGCCAGAGCCCCAAACGCTGCGTCAACGTGAAACCAGAGGCTGTTCTCACGGGCAATCGCTTCAATCCCGGCAAGATCATCAATCGCGCCGCAATCCACAGTTCCGGCCGTTCCGGCCACCATGAACGGGATGTAGCCCGCTTCACGATCTTCCCTGATCATGCGCTTCAATGCCGCCAGATCCATTCTGTGATCTGTCAGCACCGGCACCCGCCTGAGGGCATCGCTCCCAAAACCCGCCAGATCAAACGCTCTCGGAAGGCAACCATGAGCAGTCGTCGCGGCATAGCCGACCATCTTGCGGCCCCCGACACCCTGGGAGCGAAGGGTAATATCCTGCGCACGACTTGCCGTAATGATGCTGATGAAGTTAGCCATGGACGACCCGGTTACCAGACAACCGGAGCCATCTTCCGGCATGCCCACCATGGAAAGAGCCCAGCGAATAACTTCGCGCTCGACTTCATTGGCAGCATGACTGCGCCCACCGCAATTGGCGTTCATGCCGCCAGCCAGCATCTCTGCCAGCATCCCCACGGGCGTCCCTGCACCGTGCACCCACCCCATGAAACCCGGATGGGTATTCCCATTGCCATACGGAACCACAAGATCCGTGAATCGATCATGCAGATCTTCGAGAGACTGACCCTGTTCAGGAAAACCGGTTTTCAGAGCATCGCGAGCGGCCTGCGGCATAGGCTGCCAGACTGGCCCTTCCCCGACATGCTCCATACGATCAAACAGGGCATCGAGCATCTGGTGCCCCATCGCACGGATGCCGCTCCAGTCTTCAGGGTCCAGTCCCGCCATGAAGAGATCCTTTTCGCTACCAGATGTCCCTAGCCGCGATACAGACCTCCAGCCATGATGTCACGCAGCAGGCTCAGAAAAGCGCTGAATAAAGGTTGGATGATGTTGAAGAGCTGCCGCCCGTGAACAGGGACAGAACACCATCAGAAGAACCGCTACTGCCGTAAAGTGTTAGCATGCTTGCTGGCGTTGTAGTCGTGTCAGGATTGACCTGGAGAAGCGCCAGATACTGCTCGGCAAACCGCTGCACACCGTTCGATGTGCTGAGCCGAGACAAGTCCAGCTTGTCACTTAGCAGCCGCACCTGCTGATCATAATCCAGCGCACCAAACTGGGTAGAATCAAAACCCGCGACCTTCTCGGCCACCTTGAGCAGCTTCGGGTCCGCCATGATATTTGTGAGCTTCGTGTCAGACGTGACGGTCCGGGTAAAATAGAGTGCATCGCCCAGACCCGGCGTTTCTTCCTGAACGCTGCTTTCGTATCCGTTCGTCAGGTACTTCTGCGTAATGGTGGAGACTGTATCGGCTGACGCAAGAGGCGACGTAGACCAGTCCGAAAAAGCTGTTGCAAACGCCTTCCAGGACGCATTGCCGCTTCTTTGCGCCAGTGACGTAGAAGACGTTGGGTCCTGCGTCATGAGCTGCTTCAGAACAGCTGTCTGATCAATGTTGGACGACATGTTGTAGGCGCCAAGAACAACTTTCAGCGCCTTGTAATTCTTGAGCAATTGATCGGGCGTAGTGATGGAAGACGCTTCACTCGTGAATGTCGCAAGCGCCTGCTGGGAGTCGGAGCTTGTCTTCTCCCATTTGGTTACGGCCGTCTGTTCATCTTTGACGATGGACAGATACTGCGGCACCGCTGGCATGGCGGAAATGGACGAAGACATGCACACTCACCCGCAAGAAAGGATATTGGGGAACCATTGTCTCTCCATAATCCTAAGAGAGTCTTAACGGTCTCTGAGCAACACGCTGCCCAAGAGATCAGACACCACCAGCACCGAGGGCATGATGTCTTTCCGCACCCTTCTCCTGACGGCCATCGCAACGGCTCTTCCAGCCTTTGCGTCCTCCGCTTTCGCAGACACACTGCCCAATATTCCCGCTTCCTGCTTCACGTATTCGCTCAACGGTCATCAGGCCGCATCACACGGGTTCTCCGCCTCAGGGATGCACGCAACCCTGACAGGCACCGGCATCGGGCTGGACATCGGCCCTATCAGCCTGAAAGACCCGAAAGGTGCAGTTGAAGAATCGAAACTCGAACAGTTCAACGCTACTGCCGCCTATGCCGCCCTCAGCGCCTTCCGCGGCGGCCTGAGCCCGGCGTGTCAGGGACAGGATGCGACCATCACGGTTCATAATATCCATGAAGGCACCCCGGAAGCATCCTGGAGCAGTGTGAAGCTGTCTCGCCCCGGCCATACAATGACGATTCAGCACGCGACCATCAATGCCGTTGAGACCAATCCCGACCTCCGCATGAAGGTCAACGGAACCGGCATCCACGATTCGAAGCAGCCACTTATTCCCTCTGCGCTGTCGGCTGACCTGTCTATTCACGGGCTTTCCGGCGCGTCACAGCAGATCACCATCAACGCCCTGCACGCCATCTCCGGCAACAGCACGGTTGACGGCGCCGGAACCATTCAGATCGGCTCTTCCGCCGCCACATCCACCGCGGATACGCATGTCAGCATCACCAACATCGCTGACCTGATCGAGAAAATCCGTCAGACCGCGCCAACCAAGGTTGTGACGGCTCTGACGATTGCCCGCCTGATGGGCAAACAGAACGGTGACACAACCAGTTGGGATATTGCCCTTCAGGGTGGCGTTGTGACGGTCAATCGTATCCCGCTTCCAATCGCCGTTCCCTGAATTGCGGGAGGTGGAAGACGCGATCAGTCCGCGTCTTCCACCTTTCGCACCAGTTTGCACAGAACGGTCGTCACCTTCTTTGCAAAGCCGATCCGGGTTGCGTTCGTCATTTCCCTGATCACGGCAAGCTTATGATCCGGGCGAATCTTCACACCCGAATCCTTCTTGCGCGTTGCCCAATCGATCAGCCCGGCGGGATTGCTGAACCGGTTCTTGCGGAACTGAAGCACCATCCCCTTCGGCCCAGCTTCCAGACGTTCCACCCCGGCTTCACGGCACAGACGCTTGATGAGTACGACATCCAGAAGATTGCCAACTTCCTGAGGCAATGACCCAAAACGGTCCACCAGTTCGGCCCGCATGGCTTCAACTTCCGCTTCCCCGTTCAGGGACGCAATGCGGCGATAAAGCCCCAGTCGAACGGGCAGATCAGCAACATAGGTTTCAGGGATCAGAACCGGCAGGCCCAGAATGATATTGGGCGTCCAGCTTTCATCCTCTTCGGCCTTGCGCCCCCGCTCGCGACGCAGATCCAGAACCGCGTCTTCCAGCATTTGCTGATACAGCTCGATACCGACTTCCTTGATGTGACCGGACTGTTCATCACCCAGCAGATTGCCAGCACCACGCAGATCCAGGTCATGAGATGCCAGCGTAAACCCAGCCCCCAGCGAATCCAGCGTCTGCATGATTTCCAGACGCTTCTCGGACGCTGCCGAGAGCGAGTTCGTCTGCGGCCAGGTCAGATACGCATAGCCACGCTGCTTGCCACGCCCCACGCGCCCACGAAGCTGGTAAAGCTGCCCTAGCCCGAACATATCCGCCCGGTGGATGATGATCGTGTTCACGCTGGGCATATCCAATCCGCTTTCCACAATATTTGTGGAGAGCAGGATGTCATACTTCCCATCCGCGAATTCGGTCATGACACGTTCGAGTTCCGTAGGCGTCAGGCGGCCATGCGCCTGAACAACCTTGGCATCCGGCACGATCTCGGCCAGACGGTCCGCCATCCGGTCCAGATCCGCCAGACGCGGCAGGACGCAGAAGACCTGACCACCCCGGAAACGCTCACGCTGAATGGCCTCGCGGATCATGACGCTATCGAACGGCGTGATGAACGTGCGGACAGCCAGACGGTCCGTCGGTGGCGTGGCAATCAGGCTCATTTCACGCACGCCAGACAGAGAAAGCTGGAGCGTACGCGGCAATGGCGTGGCGGAGAGCGTCAGGACGTGCACGTCTTCACGCAGGGCCTTGAGCTTCTCCTTATGAGCCACACCGAAATGCTGCTCTTCATCGATAATGAGCAGGCCAAGGCGATTGAACGACACGGTCTTGGCCAGAAGCGCATGTGTGCCGACAACAATATCAAGACGGCCATCGGCCATCTCCTCGCGAACCTTCGTCGCTTCCTTGGGTGTCACCATGCGCGACAACTGAGCAATCCGGACTGGCAGTCCTTCGAAACGCGCGACAAAACCCCGGTAATGCTGACGCGCCAGCAACGTCGTCGGAACGACAACGGCCACCTGCATCCCCGATAGTGCCGCCACGAAGGCCGCACGCAGCGCCACTTCCGTCTTGCCGAAACCAACGTCGCCGCAAACCAGACGATCCATCGGTCGCCCGGAACTCATATCTTCCAGAACATCCGCAATGGCGCGGGATTGATCTTCCGTCTCCACGAACGGGAAACGCGCACAGAATTCGTCCCACAGGCCTTCAGCAGGTGCCAGCGTCGGTGCTTCACGCATCGCACGAGCCGCGGCCGTCCGGATCAGTTCACCCGCCATAACGCGGATGCGGGATTTCATCTTGGCCTTACGCGCCTGCCAGGCCGTGCCGCCCAGCTTGTCGAGCTGAACACTGGCCTGCTCAGAACCGAATCGGCTCAGAAGCTCGATATTCTCAACCGGCAGAAGAAGCCGCTGCTCTCCATCATAAAAAATGGAGAGGTAGTCATGGGCTACCAGACCTTCGCGGATGGTCTGCAAACCCACATAGCGCCCGATGCCATAGTCCTGATGGACGACCAGATCGCCTTCCGCGATTTCCCCAACCTGAGAAATGAACTGCTCGCCACGCTTCTTGCGGCGGGGCGGACGGGAAATCCGCTCACCCAGAAGATCCTGTTCAGAGACGAAACACAGCCGATCCGAAACAAAGCCGCGCTCCAGCCCGAGCACCAGCAGTCCAACCGTGCCGCGTGACATGCCCGCAGCAGATGGCCAGTCATCATGGCTTTCCGTGGTCAGGCCATGTTCCTGAAGCAGATGGGCAATCCGCTCCCGCGAACCGCGGCTCCAGGCAGTCACATAGGTTCGTCGGCCAGACTGCGCCCAGTCTTCTACCTGCTTGCCGAACGCCTCGAACACGCCATCACGCGACCCATCCTTGGCTCGTGCAAAAAGCGGGCCTGGACGATTGCCTGCATCAATGCCGTCACCAAGGTCTGGTTTTGCAAAAGCGTTGAGCAGCACAGAGGGTGTGCGGGAGAGCATCGCGTCCCAGCCATGCCGATCCAGATACAGGCGATGTGGCGGAAGTGCCCGATATGGCATTTCCCCTTCCCGAACGGGCACACGGCGGGCCTCATAATGGTCCGCAATCATGTCCAGCCGGGCTTTCAGGATCTCCGGTGCATGACTGTCAAAGCTGACGGCTGCATCCGGAAGATAATCCAGAAGCGTTTCCATCTGATGGCCATCGCCATCGTGGAACAGTGGCAGATAGTGCTCCAGGCCCGGATAGCGGCGACCGTCAGAAACGTTCTCGTAAATCGTATCCGACGCGGCAGTCGGGCCGAACGTGTCACGCCAGCCTGTCCGGAAGCGACTGATGCTGTCGGGGCCCAGCGAGAATTCGGAAACGGGACGCAGTTCGAACCGGGCCAGCTTTTCAGTTGAACGCTGCGTCCCGACATCAAAGGCGCGGATGTTCTCGACTTCATCGCCAAACAGATCGAGGCGGATCGGGTCTGGAGCGCCAGACGGGAACAGATCGAAAATTCCGCCACGGGTTGCAAATTCACCGGCTTCCATGACGGTATCGGTCCGGGTGTAGCCATTGGCGACCAGAACTTCGATCAGCATGGACTGGTCCAGCATTTCGCCGGTTGCCACGCTGATGGACTGTCCTTTGAAGGCTGAACGCGGGGGGACGCGCTGCAAAAGGCTGTGGACGGTCGTCAGCACGATCCGGCGAGCCTTGCTCGGTTCCAGCAGACGGCAGAGCGTTCCAACACGCTCCGCTACAATCACGGAATTTGGAGAGACACGGTCATAAGGCAGACAGTCCCAGGCAGGCAGGCGCAGGACTTCGACTTCGGGCATCAGATAGGCCAGCATGTCCGCCAGCGAAGCCACAGCGGCATCGTCCCGGGCAACGTGTAAAAGCGATCCGTCATGTTCAGACAATCGCTGGCGTAGCAGAAGAGCTACACTGCCATCTGGTACGCCCCAGACGGTTGGACCAAAGGATGCGAGAGGCATTTCACGGGTCATGGTTTCGTTTTGTTCCATCCTGCTCTTGCCCTATACCTGCCGTTTCATAGCCTGACACATCAAGAGGAGCCGGGGAGCGCCCGTTGCAATGCAGTCCGAACAGCCGTCTCCAGATCTTCTTGCCCCGCTCTTTGCACCGCTGACGTCCCTGCCCGGTATCGGGCCGCGACATGCCAGTCTGCTGGAAAAGATCGCAGGCGGACGGCGCGTCCTGGACCTGCTGTTCACTCTCCCCGAGCGGATCGTTGATCGTCGTATTCTGCGCACAGTTGCCGCCGGACACAATCTCGCCCCAGGAGAAATCCTTACAACGCGTGTCCGTGCTGTTTCGATGCGCAAAGCTGCACGCCCCGGTCAGCCCTCCGTCATTCGCACGGAAGACGATACGGGGCGGCTGGATCTCGTCTTCTTCCAGCAGAAGAACATGCCGGCCCCAACCGTAGGCGCGGAACTCCTTGTGTCTGGCAAGACCAGCCGCTTTCAGGGCGAACTGACCATGCCCCAACCGGATCACGTCATAAGCTGGAACAAGCGGGACAGCTTCCCAAGGCTTGAGCCCGTCTGGCCCCTGACGGCTGGCCTGTTTCCCTACACCGTTCGCAAGGCCATGAAGGCTGCTCTCGCCCTCCTGCCCGATTTTTTGGAATGGCAGGACCCGGCTCTCGTTCACAAACGACGGTGGCTGTCCTTTTCACAGGCACTCAGGCTGATACAGGCGCCGGAAAACATACCTGCTGATGTAGAATGGGCCCCTGTACGTGAACGGGCACTCTCCCGCCTTGCAGCCGACGAACTTTTGGCTGACCAGCTCTGTTTTGGCCTCGCACGCCTGAAGGCCCGCAGCAGACTAGGCCGAAGCATGCCAGGAGATGGCACACTCCGCGCTGAGCTCCGCCGTCGCTTTGGTTATCCACCCACGGATGCGCAATCACGCGCCATCACGGAAATCCTGAGGGATATGGCTTCCCCCACGCCCATGATGCGTCTTCTTCAAGGCGACGTTGGCGCTGGCAAGACATTCGTTGCCATGAATGCCATGCTTCAGGCTGTGGAGTCCGGGGCGCAGGCTGCCCTCATGGCCCCAACGGAAATTCTGGCCCGGCAGCATTTCGAAACGTTATCCCGTCTCTGTCCTGCGGAATGTGTTTATCTGAGCGGAACCATCAAAGGAGCATCCCGGCGCGATACTCTGGCAGCGATTGCGGATGGCACAGCGCGCATCGTAGTTGGGACACATGCCCTGTTTCAGGACGGTGTCACCTTCGCGGATCTCGGGCTTGCCGTCATCGACGAGCAGCATCGGTTCGGTGTCGCACAGCGGATGAACCTCAGTGCCAAGGGCGAGGCCACGGATATCCTTGTCATGACGGCCACACCTATTCCGCGGACGCTTCAGCTGATGGAGTGGGGCGAAATGAGTGTGAGCCGGCTGGATTCCAAACCGGCTGGACGTCAACCCATTCGCACAACGCTTCATAGCATGGACGCCATGCCAGACATCCTGTCCGCCATCTCCCGTGCCGTATCGGATGGTGTACAGGTTTTCTGGGTCTGCCCCCTGATTGAAAACAGCGAAACCCAGTCCGCGGCTGCAGCCGAAGAGCGCTGGGCCATGTTGAGCGAGCGCTTTCCCGGTGCCGTCGGGCTGGCCCACGGCAAGCAGGACATCGCAATCAGACAGGCAGCACTCGAAGCCTTCCGCACTGGCGAGACACGCATCCTGGTTGCCACCACCGTGATTGAGGTGGGTGTGGATATTCCAAATGCGTCCGTCATGGTGATTGAGCAAGCGGAGCGCTTCGGCCTGGCCCAGCTTCATCAGCTTCGCGGCCGTGTCGGGCGCGGTGCCAAAAAGTCTTTCTGCCTTCTGCTGCACGATGGCATGGCCACACCAACCGCCGTCAGACGCTTGACCCTTTTGCGGGATACAAACGATGGATTTATGATCGCTGACGAAGATTACCGGATTCGCGGGGGGGGAGATCTTGCAGGAAATCGTCAGTCTGGACTCCCTGGTTTTCGTCTGGCTCAGGGCGCACGCCTCTCTCTTCTGGTGACGGCTATGCAGCAGGATTCCGAGCGAGAACTAAGACGCAACCCACATCTCGAGGGGGATAGAGGGCGCGCCCTACGAACACTTCTGCTTCTTTTCGATCGCAATGAACCAGACCGACTTTTGATCTCTGGTTAGAAGATCATTAAAGATAAGTGTGTAATTCATGTGGGAGAGGAGAAACTTTTTCGCTCTTCGAGAGTTACAAAGGTTTAGAGGAATTGGGCATCAAAGTATGACTTTACCTGGCACAGACCGGCATGCAGCCTCTCTTCTGAAAGAAAACGTATCTGCCAGTTACCACCCAATCCTTAGACTGGCACTCGCCCTTACTGGTTCTTCAGCAGCGGCTGTATTTAGTATCCCTGCCAGAACAAATACTGCCATTGAGATTTCTCATCTCGGCCCTTCCTTTGCGCACCAAATTGGAAAATGTTCGTTTCCCGATTTGACCCACTCCTCCTCAGTCGTAAACTTCAAGACTGAGGAGGGTCATCGCATTTGTGGCATACTCCTTGGTCGCCCCTCCCATCAGCAACGAACTTCCGCAACTTTTCTTCTGGTGTTCGAGCCTTCTGGCACTGAGTTACACTCTGATAGTGATGTCGCCCTCGTAGACCTAGCGGCGCTGACAAACGATCTCATCAGCACTTCAGGTTCTGTGATGCCAAACCGGTTGCAGAGCCTGGAAGCCATTCAATCCCATATTGATCGCACGAAAGATCTTACGAAACGGGCGAGCTTTGGCGTGATCCGCTTCAATCTGGATCATCTCTCGTTTATTAACGAAAGATACGGCTGGGATACTGCGGACCTCATGCTTGAGGAAATCATCAGACGTATTAATAAGCTTCTGCCCCAGGAAAGCTTTTTCGGTAGTATGGGGGGAGGTAATTTTGTCGTTCTAACTCCCCCTGGGCACACCGTGGTGACGACACGCTCCCTGATGACTTCAATCCTAAGGACGTCCGACACTCCTATTGCTGCAGCCGGAATGTCGCTTCCTTTTTCTCTCTCCGTTGGCTGGAGCATGTTTCCAGAAGATGGAAAATCAGTCGAAGACCTGCTTACAGGTGCCAAAGCCGCGTTGGCTGAGGCTCAAAGAGCTGGCGGAGGCCACGAGAGACGCGCAACAGCAGAAACAACCGAACTCCATCTTCTATCTTCAAGCCTTGAGCAGGATTTAGCGAAAGCCGCAGAAGATAACGCTCTCTTTTTAAATTGGATGCCAATCGTCAATACGGCCACGCAGAAAATCGTTGCTCACGAAGCATTGCTTCGATGGAACCGGCCTGGTCATGGCGAAGTTTCTCCCGAGCTCTTCATTCGCTGCGCCGAAGAAGCCGGCATGGTTGAAGTTCTTGATACATGGAGTCTTCGACAGGCGTGCAAGGCAGCTGCGTATTGGGAAACGCCTTACCGGATCTGCGTCAATATTTCTCCCGTCTGGCTGGCAAGCGAGAGACTTTCAAAGCTCATTGCAGAAATCCTGCAAGAGACCGGCCTCGCCCCGAGCCGTCTTCAAATTGAAATGTCAGAATCCCGGTTTTTCGGACCCGAAGATATTACCTTTCGCGAACTGGCCCGGGTTCGCGCACTCGGGGTGCGCCTGGCTCTAGACGATTTTGGTTCGGGGCATTCTTCCCTTGAGCGTCTTCGCTTTTATCCTTTGGATCAAATCAAACTGGATAGAGGCTTTATCAAGGGGCTGGGCGAAAACGACCGTGCAAACGAAGTCATGAGCGCAGTCTTGGCCCTGGCGCGCGCATTAAACATCACGACCTGCGCAAAAGGCGTGGAGACCGAGTATCAGATGGCGTTTCTGGATGCGTATGGCTGTGAGGAAGTCCAAGGTTATCTGCTGGGCTCGCCCGTTCGGGATCAAACACAGCCAACTTCTCAGCCCATATAAAAAAAGCCCCGGGGACCCGGGGCTTCAAAATAGTCCCGACGGGGTCAGAACTTCACGGACAGCTTCACTGATCCATAGTTGAACAGTCCTGCTTTCTGAGTCTTGAACTGAGCGGTCTGCCAGTTCTGGCTATAAGACAGCCGTACCCCGTGCCACATCACAGCCACACCAGCGTGAATTTCACCTACATCCCAGACCTTGTCGACATGCGGTGCGTTTGCACGAACCGTGCTGCCTTGAAGGCTGGAGTCATAACCAACAGCCTGACCTTCAACACCACCGTAGAAATACCATGCGAGTGGGCGAGTCGCACGGAAGGCGTCAGTTCCGTCAGTTCCTGGACCGATTGTCGAATTTCCGAAGTCACTGTTCAGACCCTGACCAATACGGAACGTCGCTGCCGCGTCAGCATAGGTCCGGTAATCACCCGCTGCGCCAGAAACGGCAGGGAGAACATCCATTCCGACGCCATAAAGATTCACAATGGGCAAACGCCAGATACGTCCAGCCTGAATCTGCATGATCGGCTGATTGGCAAGCTGATGGCTCCAGCCCTTATTCGGCGTGTCACTGATCAGATTGTGAAACCCATTCTGCACCTGGCGTCCCAGGCCGGCCGGCCCCATGACACCAAACTGGATTCCCATCACGGTGCGGGAAAGATCCGTGTCATTAATGAGATTGACGGTGCCAAGCATCAGACTGGCGTATGGACGGTCGCCTTGTGGCGGCTGAGCCATCTGGGTTTCACGCGGTGTGAAGATCAGTTGTTGCAGTCCAATGCTGATACGCTGCTGTCCATTACCCATCAGGAAATGATTCAGATTCGCAATCGGAAGCGGCAGATTGTCGGTACCGGACGTCCAGTTAATGCGCAGACCCGAGGTATAATACTGGTCTGACGTTCCCTTGAGCGTTGAAACTGCATCGTTTTCACCCTGAATGGTCCAGGTGCCATACGGATCCTGAAGAGGGGTCGCCATGGCGGATGAAGATGCCAGTGCAAGCAGGGCTGTCGCCCCAAGGGAAAGAGTCAGTCGGGTCTGCATGGGCACCTCTGTATCTCGCGCACGATCAGGGTCTTGGGGCTTGTATTGCGCCTGTATGTCATCTCCGGGCTATGAAGCAAAGCCTTCTGGTATGCGTGACAATCTTAAAATCCGCGCGAGTTGGGCGTTTCTCTCACTTTCGTTGTGGCAGTGGGGCAAAAAAGCATGCTAGTGATTCCCACAGAGGAAGGCGCTGACGCTGGACTCACCTTTTTTGTAATACGTCACGGCAGGGAATTGACCCCCTCCGCGGCGCCCCAGTCTCGGGATTAGACCGTTGAGAAACAACAGAACCGACCGCAGCTTTAACTCACCTCGCCGCGGCGGGTTTGACGGGGACTATTCGTCCCAGCCGTCCTATGGTGACCGTGGTGGCTTCGGCGGCGGTGGTGGTGGTGGCTTCGGCGCTCCTCGTCGTAGTGCAGGCAGCAGCTTCGTCACAGCATCCGGCCCAGAAATCAGCTCCCGCGTTAAGTGGTTCAACACGGAAAAGGGCTTCGGCTTCGTTGAACTGGCTGACGGCTCCGGTGACGTGTTCCTGCACGCCAACGCTCTCGGCAACGCGGGCGTAAGCAGCGTCAACCCAGGCGCAACCGTTGTTGTTCGCATCGGCCAGGGCCCGAAGGGTCGCCAGGTTGCGGAAGTTCTTTCCGTTGACGAAAGCACGGCTGAAGCACCGCGTCCGCGCGCTCAGTTCGGCGCTCCGCAGCAGCCGCGCTTCGGTGGTCCGTCCGCTCGTCCGGGCCGTCCGGCTCCTGACCTGTCCGACGCACAGGACATCCGTGGCACCGTGAAGTGGTACAACTCCACAAAGGGCTTCGGCTTCATTACGCCTGATTCCGGCGGCAAGGATATCTTCGTCCATGCTTCCGCTCTCGAGCGCTCACAGCTTGCTACCCTCGACGAAGGCCAGACGATCAACGTCAAGGTTGTTCAGGGTCAGAAGGGTCCGGAAGCTGCAGTCATCAGCGCTGACTGATCCAGCTTCGGCACTTTGCTGAACGAATAGAAAAACCGCTGTGGACTATGTCCACAGCGGTTTTTTGTTTCTGCATGATCAGGAATGACTTTTAGCGAAATGAGGCGACCTCACTCGCGTTTCAAAACGCTAACACTACCGAAAATTTAGTAATCTCGGCCCTTGCTTCGGATCAAACGCGCCTTGTCGCGCTGCCAGTCACGCTCGGCAATCGCGTGACGCTTGTCCTCTTTCTTGCGCCCCTGCCCCAGCCCAATCGTGACTTTCGCGACTCCGCGAGCATTAAAGTGGATATCTAACGGCACCAATGAGGCGCCGGCACGCGTCACAGCGGACAGGTAATGGGCAATCTGCTTCTTGTGCATCAGAAGTTTGCGAGGCGCTCTTGGCTCGAAACGAGACAGGACACCGCCCTGATACTCAGGAATATAGGCATTGAAGAGCCAGATCTCGCCGTCACGTTCAGCGGCATAGGCTTCCGTGATCGTTGAACGACCTAATCTGAGACTTTTCACCTCAGGGCCTTTCAGAACAATGCCTGCTTCCGTGGTTTCAAGAATCGTATAATCGAACCGGCCTTTACGGTTCTGAGCGACGATCCCATGAGAGATCATGCCGCTCTTCTCTTTTTTTCCGGCCATTTAGAAATATCAGTCCAATAGATCGAGAGAGCGCAAAGCTGCGTCAATGGCCTTACGCGTTGCATCCTGAGGCTCAACCAGCGGCAGACGCAACGTGGCTGTGCATAGACCCAGCCTGGACATAGCGTATTTCACCGGCCCCGGGTTGCTTTCCATGAACATAGCATCATGCAGGGGGGACAGACGGTCCTGAAGAGCAATGGCATCCTTCACACGTCCTTCGTTCCAGGCAGCATGCATCTGTGCACAGAGATCCGGTACGACGTTGGAGGTCACACCGATGCAACCATCACCGCCAGCAGCCAGGAAAGAAACAACCGTGTTGTCGTCCCCGGAAAGCTGATTGAGCGGCTTCTTCACATGACGACGCACGGCAATCGGGCGCGCCATGTTGGCGGTCGCGTCCTTCACACCCACGATATTCGGATGCTCGCCCAGACGACCCAGCGTTTCAGGCGTCAGATCCACGACTGAGCGGCCCGGGATGCAGTAGAGGTACATCGGAAGCGGGGTTGCATCCGCAATCGCCATGAAATGGCGGTAAAGCCCTTCCTGCGTCGGCTTGTTGTAATAGGGCACGACGACCAGCAGGCTATTCGCGCCCACACAATGAGCATGCTTCGCCATCTGAACAGCTTCGGAGGTGCTGTTTGAACCCGCACCCGCCATGACAGGCACACGCCCGTTGGATGTCTCGACGCAGTGCGCGATAATCTGACCATGCTCTTCATGAGACAGGGTCGGGCTTTCGCCCGTAGTCCCTGCTGGAACAAGACCACTGGTGCCGGCTTTAATCTGGCGCTCGATGAGCTTTGTCGCCACACCGAAATCGATACGTCCATCCGTATCCATCGGGGTAATCAGAGCCGTCAGCGACCCCTGATACATGCCCGTCTCCACCATCGTCTCGCCTCTGCTCATCATGCGTTCCATCCTGCTCTTCCGATCCGCCAGCGTCATGTGCCGGAACGAGCAAGACTGCGTGGGTATGCACCCAGAATCTTCAAATTGTCGCTGGACTGCTCCAGCTCTTTCAAAGCGGCTGCAAGCGCAGGCTGCTCCGGATGTCCTTCAACATCCATCAGGAACTGCGTCGCCGTGAAAGAGCCGTTCAGCATGTAGCTCTCAATTCGGGTCATGTTTATACCATGCCGCGAAAATCCACCCAATGCCGCGTATAGCGCACCAGCCGTGTTTCCGACCCGCATCAGAAGTGTGGTCAGCGTGTCGTCCCGGCTGACATCCGGAAAGTTCGGCACAGGCGCCACTCGGTAAAACCGCGTGGTATTATGTGCGGCATCTTCCACATTCCGCCTCAGAACCGTAAGGCCGTTCAGTTCGCCCGCGAGAGAAGACGCAATTGCTGCATCCTCTTTGCGTCCCCACTTTGCCACCAGTTCCGCTGCGCCGGCTGTATCAAATTCCGGCACGACTTCCAGATTCAGTTCACGAATGAGCTTACGAACCTGCCCGAGTGCCACTGGATGCGTATGCAAGCGGCGGATATCTGAAATTTCAGTCCCCGGAACAGCCAGAAGGCAGTGCTCAACGCGCTGGAAATGCTCTCCCACAATGTGCAGGCCAGCCTCCGGCAGCAGGGAGTGAATGTCCGGCACACGCCCGGCGAGAGAGTTCTCACAGGCCAGCAGAGCTTCGTCTGCACGCCCATCGTGAACGGCTTCGATCGCGGCTGCGAAACTTGCGCAGGGGAGCGTTGTCCAGCCAGGACGGGCCTGACGGCACGCGAGGTCTGAATAGGCGCCAGGCTGCCCCTGAAAAGCAATTACCGGCATCAGACCAGTCCTCTCACTCGTTCCAGATCCTCAGGCGTATCAACCCCCTGAGGTGCATGTTCAATACGCGCGCACCCAACGGTCATTCCCGCTTCCAGCGCACGAAGCTGCTCCAGACTTTCCCTCTGCTCCAATGCAGAGGGAGGCAGAGACACAAAGCGTTCAAGCGCTTCCCGACGCCATGCGTAGACTCCGACATGGTGCCAGTGCAGACCAGTTCCCCATGGGATCGGCATACGCGAAAAATAGAGTGCCCGTGCGACAGAAGCATCCCCGAAGTCACAGGCGATCTTCACCACCTGCTCGGCATTCCGCTCCCATTCGCTCTGCACGGGCGCAGCAAGCGTTCCAATGTCGAAGCCACCCTGTTTCAGAGGCTCCAGAACAGCCGTTAGACTGCCAGGCTCAATGAGCGGCAAGTCGCCTTGAAGGTTGATGACCACATCATGTTCTCGAGCCGGGTCCACCTGCTCGAGGGCCGCGTGCACACGGTCTGAACCGCTGGCAAGAGACGAGTCGGTCAGGACACCCTGAACGCCTTCCAGTCCACTGACCGCGTCAAGAATGTCCTGATCACCAGCGGCGACCACCACTTTCCCGATTTTTGCCTCAAGAGCCCGTTTCGCAACACGGACAATCATGGGAAGACCGCCAATATCTGCAAGGGGCTTGCGTGGAAGGCGGGTCGAGGCAAGTCTGGAGGGAATGACGATGATCGGACGCATGGCCCTTCTGATGCCGCCCACCTGATCGGGCGTCAATCTGACTCTGGGTTTTCTGTGGGCTTTCTGACGAAAATTGAAGGAAAATATGACTCAAACAGTTCTGAACAAGGCGCTTGCCGTCGCCGAAGCCTGTGCCGATGCTGCCCGCAGGACTGTCATCCCCCATTTCCGGACATCCTTACAGGCCGATGCCAAATCCGATGACAGCCCCGT
This sequence comes from Gluconobacter frateurii, assembly GCF_002723955.1. GTDB lineage: Bacteria > Pseudomonadota > Alphaproteobacteria > Acetobacterales > Acetobacteraceae > Gluconobacter > Gluconobacter frateurii. Next base: position 179,750 of record NZ_BEWN01000004.1, on the reverse strand, counting down.
CACCGTGGCTGATCGTGCGGCTGAAAAGGTCATGCGGTCCATTCTGGAAGAAGCCCTCCCCGAGCACGCCATTCTTGGCGAAGAAAGCGGCATGAGCGGACATGAAGGCGACTGGCTGTGGGTTCTCGACCCGATTGACGGAACACGCGCTTTCCTCACGGGGCGCCCCACCTTCGGCACCCTGATTTCGCTTTTTCATAAAGGCCGTCCGGTGCTCGGTCTGATTGACCAGCCTCTCACCGGGGAGCGCTGGATTGGTGTGGCAGGAGAGAAAACCCGCTTCGTTTCAGATCGCCTTCCTGGTCAGATTGGCACACGCCTCTGCCGGGTATTGAAAGAAGCCGAGCTGTCCTGCACGTCCCCGGAGATTATGACACCGTCCCACACCCCACGCTTTGCGAACCTTCAGAAGCGCGTCCGGAGAACATCCTGGGGTGGCGACTGCTACGCCTATGGACTGCTGGCGCTCGGCCAGATTGACGTCATTGCGGAATGCACGATGAACCCGTGGGACTGGGGTGCACTGGTGCCCGTTATCGAGGGCGCGGGAGGCAGCATCACAGACTGGCAGGGTCAGCCTCTCAGCCTCGATAGCGACGGAACGGTTCTGGCCTGTGGCAACCCTGCCCTGCTCACAGAAATCGTGAGCCACCTTTCCCATCCGTGAACGATGCGTTAGGCATGACGCCCCGGTGATCATGGGCCGGGACAGGTTGGAATGAGAGCCGGAGCCTTCCGGTTCAGGACCGGGATGGAAATATGGACGCGCAATTCTCTCTCCCCAAGAACAAGATCCGCATTCTCCTGCTTGAAGGCATCCATGAGAGTGCTGTCGAGCATTTCAATGTGCAGGGTTATGCAGAGGTCACACGGCTGAAAGGCGCCCTTGAAGGCGATGCCCTCAAAGAAGCGCTTCAGGGCGTACACATGGTCGGCATCCGCAGCCGCACCCAGCTGACACGGGACGTCATCGAAGCCGCTGACCGCCTCATGGCTATCGGCTGCTTCTGCATCGGAACGAATCAGGTCGATCTGGAAGCCGCTCGCATGGCCGGCATTCCGGTCTTCAACGCCCCGTACAGCAACACCCGTTCCGTCGCCGAACTGGTGATGGGCGAAGTCGTCATGCTGATGCGCCGCATCCCGTCCCGTTCCGAGCAGTGCCATCAGGGTGGCTGGGACAAATCTGCCATCAACGCATGGGAAGTTCGCGGTAAGACGCTGGGTATCGTCGGTTATGGCTCTATCGGCTCGCAGCTTTCCGTTCTGGCCGAAGCCTTTGGCATGCGCGTCCTGTATTACGATATCATGCCGCGTCTTCCGCACGGGAACGCCGTAGCCGTTGCCACGCTGAAGGACCTGCTGGCCCAGTCCGACGTCGTCACACTGCATGTTCCCCAGACGCCGGATACGAACCTGCTCATCGGTGAGGCCGAGATCCGGGCGATGAAGCCCAACTCCATCCTGCTCAACAACGCCCGCGGCACTGTCGTGGACCTGGATGCTCTGGCTGCGGCTCTCAAGGACGGTCATCTGATGGGAGCCGGTGTTGACGTCTTCCCGGTCGAGCCGAAGGCTGCAGGTGAGCGTTTTGTTTCCCCCCTTCAGGGTCTGGAAAATGTGCTTCTCACCCCGCATATCGGCGGTTCCACGATGGAAGCACAGGAGCGGATCGGCGTTGAAGTCGCGCGCAAACTGGTGGACTATTCGGATGTTGGCTCCACCATCGGTGCCGTAAATTTTCCGAGCGTACAGCTTCCGGAGCGGCCACGTGGCACGCGTTTCATGCACGTTCACGCCAACCGCCCAGGCATCATGCGACAGATCAACGAACTGTTCGCAGCCGAGAACTGCAATGTCACGGCGCAGTATCTGCAAACAGACGGTGAAGTCGGCTACGTTGTCGTCGAAGCCGAGTCGACGGGTCCGGACATGGACCAGCACCTGCTGGACGGCCTGCGCGCCATGGACGGCACGCTTCGTGCGCGCCTGATTTACCAACGTTAACCATCCGGTAACATGTTCTGGCTACGATCTCGCCCTATGACGACATCCGGCCAGAACACACCTCCCAAGACCACACCTGCTCTCGCCCGTATCCAGAGCTTTGCCTTTTCAGGAATTGAAGCTGTTCCGGTGACGGTCGAAGTTCAGGTTTCGACCGGATTACCCGCGTTTCTGGTCGTGGGTATGGCGGACAAATCTGTCGGGGAAGCCCGCGAACGCGTCCGTGCCGCCCTGACGGCAATGGGTCTGGCGCTTCCGCCCAAACGAATTCTGGTCAATCTGGTCCCGGCCGACCTCATCAAGGAAGGCGCGCATTTTGACCTTCCCATTGCCCTTGGACTGCTTGTGGCGATGGGACTTCTCCCCTTCGAGGCCGTGTCCGCTTATGCCGCCGTTGGCGAGCTTTCTCTGGATGGGCGCGTTAATCCAATCAACGGTGTTCTGTCCGCAGCTCTGGGTGCCGCAACAGAGGGCTTAGGCCTGATCTGTCCTTCGCTTCAGGGCACGGAAGCACGATGGGGTAATCCCGGTCATGACATTCTGGCACCAGAAACACTCCTATCGCTTGTGTCTCATTTCCGGGGCGAACAGGTTCTGACGCCCGTTCCGCCTGCGCAGGGCTACACGCCTGATTACGGGCCGGACCTCGCAGACGTCAAAGGTATGGCGCTGGGTCGGCGCGCACTGGAGATCGCAGCAGCCGGTGGACATTCCGTTCTCATGAGCGGACCGCCCGGCGCTGGCAAATCCATGCTGGCATGTCGTCTGCCGAGTATCCTGCCGGATCTCACAACGGAAGAAATGTTGGAGACAAGCCGGATTCACAGCGTCTCCGGTCTTCTGAAAGAGGGACGCCTGACGGTTCGGCCGCCTTATCGCGCCCCACATCACAGTGCGAGCCTTCCCGCCATGGTCGGCGGAGGAGCGAAAGCGAGGCCCGGCGAAGTCAGTCTGGCGCATAACGGGGTGCTGTTCCTGGATGAACTGCCCGAATTCTCCCGGTCCTGTCTGGAATCGCTGCGTCAGCCTATTGAGACGGGGTCCATCTGCATTGCGCGTGCGGCCCAGCACACGACTTATCCGGCCCGTTTCCAGTTTATTGCCGCGATGAACCCCTGCCGTTGCGGCTATCTGGGAGACCCGGAACGGAGTTGCCGCAAGGCTCCTCGTTGCGGGGAAGATTACAGTGCAAAAATCTCAGGCCCCATGCTCGATCGCATGGATATCTGCGTGCAGATTGACCCACTTTCGCCCGTCGAAATCAGCCGGGCACCACGAGGTGAGGACAGCGCGACGGTCCGCGCCCGTGTTGAAAAGACGCGGGCACGGCAGATCGAACGGCAGGGTGCTTGTAATGCTCAGGTCTCACCAGACCTGTTCGTCATGGATGATGATGCTCGTTCCATGGCTGAACAGGCCGCCGAGAAAATGCGCCTTTCCAACCGCGGGCTGACACGCCTGATGCGTGTTTCCCGAACCATTGCTGATCTGGAAGGCACGCAGCAGATCCAGCGCCATCATGTTGCCGAGGCCTTAGGCTTTCGGCGGAGGTAATCCGTTCTTGCGACGACCCAGATCCCGGAAGGACGGGATCATAGCCACCATGATAAACAGCGTGATCCAGAAATTGATCTGATGGAACAAAGCCGTGCCGTACAGCCACACCCCATAAAGCAGGGTCGCGGTCATGACGGCATAACCGACCACCATGACCCACCAGATAATCCATTCCTTGCTTGGCATTACTGATCCACCCCGGCAAGACCATCCAGCCCTCGCGCCAGATCAGCCTTGAGATCATCCACGCTTTCCAGACCGATATGCAGGCGGAAGGTTGCCGCCTTCGGGCCACCTTCTCCCGTCACGCGGCGAACATGCCCCGTCGTGGGAAGCACAAGGCTTTCATAACCTCCCCAGGAGGCTCCAATCCCGAACATGCTCAGACCGTCGATCATCCGCTCCGCAGCCGCGACACTGATGTCCGGCTTAAGCTCGACACCAAACAGGCCGCATGCGCCTGTAAAATCACGCTTCCAGATTTCGTGCCCCGGACAGTCTTCCAGAGCCGGGTGCAGCACACGCGCCACTTCCGGACGTGTCTTCAACCACTGGGCAATTTCAAGTGCCGAACGGGCCTGGTGCGCCAGTCGCACGCCGATTGTCCTGAGACCGCGTAGAGTAAGCCAGCAATCGTCCGGGCTGGAACATTGCCCAAGTTGGATGGAGGCGTCACGCAAGGTCTTCCAATGTCCCTCATCGTTAACGGTTATAGACCCGATAATGACATCCGAGTGGCCGCCGGGATATTTTGAGAGAGCCTGAATGGACAAATCCACACCATGCTCGAACGGCTGAAAAACACCGATTCCCCAAGTGTTATCGAGGAACAGCAACGCCCCTGCCTGATGAGCAACGTCTGCGAGCATAGGGACGTCTTGCACTTCAAACGTGTGGCTACCTGGACTTTCCGCTAGAACGATGCGTGTTTCCGGCTTGATCAACGCCTCTACCTCTTCACGCGTCGCCAGCGGGGCATAATACGTGGTGTTTATTCCCATACGCTTGAGCATGGTGTCAGCAAAACGACGGGTTGGCCCATAAACTGAGTCAGGTAGAAGCAGATGGTCCCCTTGTCCTAAAAACGCCAAAAGTGCCGTTGTGCATGCACTCAGGCCAGAATTTACGACCTGTGTATGTGTTCCCCCTTCAATGGATGCCAGCAGCTTTTCAAGCTCATGTTGAATAGGGGTGCCCATGGCACCATACACCGCTTTATGAGCATGGCTCCGACCATCCATGCGATTCATGGCTTCCAGCGTGGGAAACAGAACAGTGGAGCCTCGCGTAGGAGGAATATTTACCAGGGTTCCACCGTCACTGGCGTCTTCTCTTGCCCCCTGTACCAAGGTTGAAGCCAGGCGTTTCCAACCGGTGCTCACACGTGTTTCAATATCGCTCATACCTGATCTTCTCCCGTTACAATTGGCGCGTCCGGATCGCTTCCCCATTCTGCCCATGATCCATCATACAGTGCTCCATCCGGAAGCCCGGCGATGGCCAGTCCAGCCAGAAGCGTGGCAGCTGTCAGTCCCGACCCGCAGCTTGTAATGACGCGACGCCCGGCGACTGGCGCAAACAAGGAGCGAAGCGTTTCCGCAGGCAGGAAATGACCATGCTCATCGACAAGCCGTGTCCAGTCCATACTAAGGGCACCGGCCATATGACCGCCACGCACCCCCGGTCTCGGTTCAGGTACAGACGCCGTAAAGCGCCCATGACTGCGGGCGTCCAGTACGACTGTCTGGGAGGGAGCTTCCAGAATGTCTCCGCTTCCCGCCAGCAGGCCATATCGTGGGCGCGTTCTGTATCGGGCGGGCGATACCAGAGCGGGTTCACCATGCTCGATAGTGCCACCGGCTTCCTGCCAAGCCTTCAGTCCGCCATCAAGAATTCGAACAGTCCGGTGCCCGAACAGGCATGCCAGCCACCATCCCCGACAGGCTCCGACACTTCCTTTTCCATCATAAAAGACGATCGGCGTGTCTTCGGTCAGGCCAAGTTCGCCCATCAGACGCGCGAACCGGGCTGCACCCGGCACGGTATGGGGCAAGCTGCTTTCCGGATCGGCAAAGACATCAATGTCGAATCGGCGTGCACCCGGAATACGGGCCTCACGGAACGCAGCGTCCGGATTTCCGTTCTGACCGGGCAGGAGAACGCTGGCATCCAGCGGAACATACGCCGTAGTCCCTGCAAGGAGGTCCTGTGCGGCAAGAAGCGGTGAATTCATCATTCTACTACCATAGGTCGAGGGATGCGCAGGACGCCAGAGCGTGGCAGACTGTTCAGCCATGAACATGCAGGTCCCTGCCTTGAAGCCACTGATCCGCTGGAAGTCCGCCCCATGACAACCGAGCGGATCATTCTGGGCTTCGTCCTTGTCGGAATTGCCTATGGATGCGGCGTCATCCTCTGGCCGTTTCTTTCGGCCATCCTCTGGGCGGCTATCCTGACCTTCTCCAGCTGGCCGATCTACCGGTGGCTGAGACGTCACATTCGTCCCTCCCTCGCCGCACTGGCCATGATGGTCCTCAGTGCGGTGACCATCATCGTCCCACTGTCGGTTCTGACGTCTGCTGGCATCAGTGACATCCCGGAAACCATTGGCACGCTGGATAGTCTGCTTCTTAAAGCGGGCTCGGCCGGACCGCCTCCGGCATGGATGGCTCATATTCCGCTGGCAGGACCTCATCTGGTCGAATGGTGGCACCATCTGACTCATGATGTCGGTGCGGCTACAGAAATGTTGCGTCCCTATTTTGGCCAGATCGCCCATTACACACTCGCCATTCTGATGAAGCTTGCCAGTGGTCTGGTGGAGCTTGTCATGGCTTTGTTCGTGGCATTCTTTCTCTGGCTGAATGGCGATTCACTCGGTCTTACCATCACGGCGCTGATTGCCCGGATCGCCGGTCCCCGGGCCACACCACGCCTGATCAACGTCATCGGACGGACAATCAGGGGTACGGTTTATGGCGTTCTGGGCACAGCAATCATTCAGGGCGTCCTGACGGGCATCGGCCTCATGATTGCAGGCGTTCCCTCACCGGTTCTTCTCGCGGGGATTGCCGCTTTCGTCGCAGTCTTCCCAATTGGCGCCCCCCTGATCTGGATCCCGGCGGCTCTCTGGCTCGGCATGAACCATCACGTTGGGCACGGCCTTTTCCTTGCCGCTTACGGCATCATCGTCATTTCCGGGGCAGACCATCTGATCCGGCCCATTTTCATTTCACGGGGTGCTCAGTTGCCCTATCTGCTGACTGTGCTGGGCGTCCTGGGTGGCGTTGTGGCTTTTGGTGGGCTCGGCATCTTTCTTGGGCCGGTCCTACTTGCTGTCGGCTATACGCTCACCAGTGAGTTTGCTGCTGGTCCGCATCGACCTGAACCGCGACATCTTTATATTTCGGAGTCTCCCAAGTGACGGCATCCCTTCTGTCCGGTTCACCCTTTCGCATCCTGAGCTGGAATCTCCTTCGCTGGGATGGCGCATCACTGGAAGATGTTCTGACCGTTATCCGTTCGGAAGATCCGGATGTTGTGCTGATGCAGGAAGCACAGGAACCTGTCGACGTCCTGCCTGAAATTCTGGGCGGCTATTACGACCGCATTCCGCTTCCTGGCCGCCCACATGGCACAGCATGCTGGAGCCGTCTGCCGTTCACGCGACCGCCTTCTTTCTGCCATCTGCCACGGGGGCTGGTTGTGAAGCGCACAGCGCAGATCATCGATTTCGGAAGTTTCTCGCTGGCCAATGTGCATCTGTCGCACGGACAGATCCTTAACCGTCGGCAGCTTCGCAGCCTGACGACGAGCATGCATCGGCGTGCCGTCATCATGGGGGATTTCAATCTGGTCGGGCCGGTCATGTTGCCCGGATTTCACGATGTCGGCCCCAAGGAAAAAACCCATCGGATGCTGGATCGTCTTCCCTTGCGGCTGGACCGCTGCCTTGTACGCGGTGTGAACCGTCTTGAGGCCCGCGCGCTCCCACGTTTCGGCTCGGATCATCGTCCGATTTCCGTCACGCTGCGGCTCAGCCCCTAAACCTCACAGATAAGGCAGGAAAAGCCTGAGCGCCGCGTTCCGGATCTGGATCACATAGGGCGTCCGATCAATATCATGATGGGTCAGTCGGTTCTTTCTGTGTGTATCCATGAAAGCTGACAGGTCCCGGGCCACATCGCGATCATAAACCTCAAGATTGATCTCGAAATTCAGGCGGAGGGATCGAACATCCAGATTGGTGCTGCCAACAAAACTCCACTCATCATCCACGACCATCAGCTTCGAGTGATTAAACGGCGGATCAGCCATCCAGACCCGGCAACCTGCATCAAGAAATGGTCGCAGATTGGCATCACGCGCAAAATCAATGATCGCGTGATTGCTGCTTTTGGGCACGACAATGTCAATCACAACGCCTCGTAGAGCCGCCAAATTGAGCGCCGACGAAAACCGGTCATCCGGCAAAAAATAGGGCGTCATGAGGCGCACATGTTTCTTGGCCAGGGTAATGGCCTGCAACATGCCGTATTCAATCTTCTCAAGATCAGCATCTGGCCCCGACGTCACGATCCGCATCGGAATATCGCCAACCGGAAGCGGCTCAGGCAAATAAGGCTCGCCCTTGAGCTCTTCCCCAGTCGTAAATGACCAGTCCCATGCAAAAGCGACGGACAACTGGTGCACGACCGGGCCACGCAGCTCGAAATGTGTGTCCGCGACAGGGAGCTTTGTCCGAAGGCGAAGCATGTTTTCTTCGCCAATATTCAATCCGCCCATGAAACCGACCTGGCCATCTACAACCAGAATTTTGCGATGGTTTCGCAGGTTGATGAACGGCATGCGCCACGGCCAGACGGAGTGCATGAACCGGGAGCATTTGACGCCATCCCGCCGAAGCCGACGCTCTATCGCACACCGGAAATACCCACTCCCGATACCGTCCACCAGAACACGAACTTCCACGCCACGTTTGTGGGCGTCGACAAGGACTTCAGCGAACTGCTCGCCAATCCGGTCTGCGCGGAAAATATAGGAGCAGAGAATAACCGACGTTTTTGCATGCCGGATGGCCTCAATCATAATAGGATAGGCATTATCTCCATCATGAAGAACCTTTACGGAGTTCCCGCGCATCAACGGTCGTTCTGTGAGGCGGCCCAGCATTTTTGCGAGTGGTGCCAGATCTCCTTCCATGACCTGCCGGTATTTGGCGAGAAGCTCCCGCCCTTCCCAGGAATGATGGTCAATCATTTTGCGAGCCCGGCGATGAACGCGATTGATGCCAAACATCAGATACAGGGCGGTACCCAGAAAGGGCCCGATCCAACAGACACCAATCCATGCCGCACAGGCGGATGTATTGCGTTTATGGCGGAGGGCATGAAGCGTAACCATGATGGGAAGTGCCCATCGCAGGCATATCAGAATGAAATCCAGAACAGTCCAGTGGCTCATAAAACTCCCTGCCAGGCCGAGGCTGTACCCTTCCCGCGAAGATGATGGATGCGTCAGCCTGATGTCTGGGCTACGCTAGGAAACCAACCCGGCATTTTCCGAGAGGAGCGACCCTGTGCAGCATCGTCCTCAGCTCTTCTACACGACGGAGCCAGCGCCCTGCCCGTACCTGCCCAACCGCATGGAACGCAAGGTCCTGACAGATCTTTCCGGACCCGAAGCTGCGTCCCTGCATGACCGTCTCTCCCAGGCCGGCTTCAGACGGAGCCACACCATTGCCTATGCGCCAGTGTGCATGGACTGCCGGGCGTGTAAACCGATGCGCCTTCCTGTCGCTCTCTTCCACCCCTCGCGGACACAGCAGCGACTCTGGAAACGTCATCAGGATATCAAGATCACCATTGCAGCGCCGGTTCCAACACAGGAACAGTTTGTCCTGTTTCAGGCCTATCAGAAAAACCGTCATACAGACGGGGATATGGCCCATATGTCTTGGCAGGAATATGCCGATCTGATCTCAAACACGCCCGTCGAAACCATTGTTGTCGAATTTCGCACTCCGGCGGATCAACTCATCTGTGTGTCTCTTGTTGACGTAATGTCGGACGGCCTTTCCGCCGTCTATACATTCTACGACACCACGATAACTGCGGAATCCTGGGGAACGTTCTCAATTCTTTGGCTGCTTAATTTGGCCGAACAGCGCGGATACCTTCACCTGTACCTCGGCTATTATGTGCCTGGCAGCCAGAAAATGGCTTACAAAGCCAAATTCCGGCCTGCCGAGATCTTTCAGAGTGGCCACTGGACCCCCCTGAATATCCCGTCTGAAACTTAACTCGGCTTGCGCAGCATCCATTGCGGCGCTGCACGACCGACCGCCCCGCGACGCCCTTCCAATGGTGCAAGATCGGCGGCGGGACGAATACGTTGCCCTTCCTGCCAGAGGAGACCACTTTCAAGCGTGAAAGTCCGCAGATCCCGCAATGTGCTGTCTCCGAGTTTCTGAAGAGACACACCGGACCCACGGGTCATTTCCGGCACCTGCTCCATCGGGAAAATCAGGGCGCGCTTGTTATGTCCGAGAGCCAGCACATGGGTTCCAATAGCAGGGATACAGGCAAAGATGCTTTCTCCGTCCTTGACGTTGAAAACCTGCTTACCCGTCCGCTTCTCTGCCACAATCCCGGCTTCCGTGACGATCATGCCACGCCCGCTTTCAGACGCGATCAGACGTTTGCCGTCTTCCGTAACCGGGAACATCGCAACCACGCGCTCTTCCTGCGCAATATCAACAAGCGTCCGGACCGGCTGACCGAACCCACGTCCACGTGGTAGATCAGCAGCCTTAATCGTGAAGGCCTTGCCGCCGCTGGCAATCAGGCAGACCCGATCCGTACTCTGACATTCCGTCATGAAACCAGCGTCGTCGCCTTCCTTGAAACGGTGTCCCTGCGGATCCAGCCCATGCCCCTTCATGGCGCGGATCCATCCTTCGCGGGATAGGAGAATCGTCAGAGGTTCACGATCCACTTCAAACGCGGCAGAAATATCGACGGCTTTGGGTGGCGCAGCAATCTGCGTCCGCCGATCACCCAGCGGGCCACTTCCGAACTTCTTGATCGTTGCATCCAGATCCTTGCCAATCCGGGTCCACCGACGCTTTTCAGAGCCCAGAAGGGTCTCAAGTGCTTTGCGTTCATTTGCAAGAGCGTCACGCTCCTTGCGGATTTCCATTTCTTCCAGCCTACGCAGCGAACGCAGACGCATGTTCAGAACAGCCTCCGCCTGAATATCCGTCAGGCTAAAGGTCTTCATCAGACTGACCTTCGGCTCGTCCTCTTCCCGGATAATCCGAATGACCTCATCCAGGTTCAGATAGACCGCAAGAAAGCCGTCCAGAATTTCCAGTCGGCGCATAACAGCTGCCAGACGATGGTTTGATCGACGAACCAGCACTTCATGGACATGCGCCAGCCAGGCCTGAATAACCTGCTTGATCGACAGCACACCCGGCACCCGGTCACCGCCCAGAACATTCATGTTCAGGCTGAACCGGTTCTCCAACGCGGTATTACGGAACATCGTCTCCATCAGAACTTCAGGGTCACATCCCTTGGTCTTGGGCTCCAGCACAAGACGGATATCCATCGTGCTTTCATCCCGAACGTCTCCAAGCAGCGGGAGCTTACGCTGCTCCATCAGCTCGGCAATCTGCTCGATCAAACGGGACTTCTGAACCTGATAGGGAATTTCCGTGACAACGATGCACCAGGTCCCGAACCGTCCCTGCTCCACTTCCCAGCGCGCGCGTGTCCGGAAGCTGCCACGACCGGTTTCATAGGATCGAATAATCGAATCGCGATCCTCGACCAGAATTCCGCCTGTCGGGAAATCCGGACCGGGGATGAAATCCACCAGTTCCGCCACCGAGGCGTCCGGCTTTTCAATCAGATATTTGGCAGCACGACAGATTTCCGCTGCGTTATGAGGCGGAATACTCGTTGCCATGCCCACAGCAATGCCCGCAGCGCCGTTGGCCAGCAGGTTCGGGAATGTACCAGGAAGAACAACGGGTTCGTGATCTTCATTATCGTAAGTTGGGCGGAAATCTACAGCATCATCATTGATGCCATCCAGCAGCGTCTGCGCAATCTCGGTCAGACGGCTTTCCGTATACCGCATGGCGGCTGCGCCATCACCGTCGATGGAGCCAAAATTGCCCTGGCCTTCGACGAGCGGATAACGGACAGCAAAATCCTGCGCCAGACGCACCAGTGCTTCGTAAACGGACGCATCACCGTGTGGGTGAAACTTACCGATCACGTCACCGACGACACGTGCACACTTTTTAAACCCTGATGTGGGATCAAGGCGTAGCTGCTGCATCGCATAGAGGAGGCGCCGGTGCACCGGCTTGAGACCATCACGCACATCCGGAAGGGACCGCGACATGATCGTCGACATCGCATACGCAATATATCGCTCGCTCAGAGCCTCCGCGAGCTTGGTATCCTCAATATGACCCGCCAGATCAACGCCCATGCACTTCCCCTTTTCTCAGCAGGACTTAGACACTGGCGCCCGCTCCTGTCCAGCGCTGCGCTCGTTCTTCTTTCAGCCTGTTCGCCTTACCGACCGATCCTCCATGAAGAAGATACCCTCGCCCGCAATGGCTTTGTTGCCCATCCGGCTGATACCACGGCCCGGTGGCAGATGATGAACCTGCTGCCTCCGAACACCATGACCTATCGTATGCAGAGCAATATCGCCGTGATGCTCTATGCTGACCCGACCGCATGTGGATGCGTCTATATGGGCAACACCGCAGCATACCACGCTTATCAGATGAGCCATCATGTTTCCCACGATGAAGAACAGCGGATGACAGCAGAAATCAACCAGCATCCGGGATGGGACTGGTCAGTCTGGAACTGGACTGCTGACCCGGATGTCGTCAGCGGGGTTCGTCCGGGTCCAGTTCAGGTTCGGTATTGAGGTCAGCGGTCGCATCGTCTTTTCCGGCCAACCTGCGGACACGCTCGAAAAGTCTTTCGCGCGCTGCAGGCAATGGCTGATGACGAACGCCAAAAACCCACCTTGAAAGGAAATGGCCCGTCAGGGTCATTCCCGCAAACCAGTCTTCCGGATTTCCATCCTCCGTCTCATTCGCCAGAAACACAGGAAGTGGCAGTAGACGGTCCCTCCAGACACCCGCCCCCTCCTCACTCACGGCCCGGCCAGATTTAGGGGACACGAAATGCAGGTTGTCGCAAGCTCCGGTAACGGCGCAGGCGGAAAGATCCAGCCCGTAACCCAGTTCTGCCAGCAATTCCCGCTCCCACCGCAGATATGCGGCTATGGGAGGCGGCTCTGGGGCGACACCAATCAACGTCAGAAGCCGGATAAGCCTCATGAAGAGTTCGGGATGTGCTTCACCTTGTGGAAGTGCGCCATCAGCCAGAGCGCATGCACTGCTGACCATTGCCAACTGGAGCGGCAGATCAAGCAGTCTCGCCCCCACACTCTGAACAGGCTCAGCCGTCACGGCCCCAAGCTGATCAGACAGCCGGGCCCGCCAGCGGGCCATGACGAGGTTACCCGTTTGCCACAGCGGAGCCTGCTTTCTCGAGCCGCCGCCACGCACCATGCCATGTGAAATACCTTGCTCTTCGCTCAACAGGTGAACAAGAGCACTTCCCTCCCCGTACGGCCGAACGGACAGGACAAGTGCGGCAGCTTCCCATTCCATCATTGCGAAACAGCCCTAAAAAGACGCCAAAAAACAGAAAAACTCCCGCGCGATTACCGCACGGGAGTTTCCAGTCTTTTTCAGTTCCGACCGGATAGGCACGCCTGCCGACCGGAAAGGAAGAAAGATCTTACTTCGTGCCAGCAGCAGCAGCCACTTCGGCAGCGAAGTCGTTTTCTTCCTTCTCGATGCCTTCACCAAGCTGGAAGCGCTCGAAGCCAACCAGCTTCGCGCCAGCCTTGTCCACAACCTTGGCCACGCGGCTTTCGCCATCGAGAACCCAGACCTGCTCCAGAAGAACAACTTCTTCGTAGAACTTGCGGATACGACCTTCGACCATCTTCTCGATGATGGCTTCCGGCTTGCCAGAATCACGAGCCTGATCGATCAGAACAGCGCGCTCACGCTCCAGAGCCTCCGGATCGACGCTTGCAACGTCCAGAGCAGCCGGACGGGTTGCAGCAACGTGCATGCCAATCTGGCGGCCGAGCGTCAGGAGAGCATCGGACTCGGACGGAGCTTGAAGAGCTGCGAGAACACCGATCTTGCCAATGCCCGGGCGCAGTGCGCTGTGAACGTAGCTGGCAACAACACCGGACTCAACGGACAGAACGCGAGCGCGACGGATCGACATGTTTTCGCCGATCGTAGCGATCAGGTGCGTCAGTTCGTCAGCAACCGTACGGCCAGACGGAACCTTGGCAGCTTTGATGGCTTCCAGGTCTTCGCCAACTTCCAGAGCAACGTGAGCAACCTGCTCAACGAATGCCTGGAATGCTTCGTTACGGCCAACGAAGTCCGTCTCAGCGTTGACTTCGACCATGGCGGCGCGGTTCGGGCCGGAAACGACACCAACCAGACCTTCAGCCGTGGTACGGCCGGACTTCTTGGCAGCCTGGGACAGACCCTTGGTGCGCAGCCAGTCGATGGCTGCTTCCATGTCAGCAGCAGCTTCCGTCAGAGCCTTCTTGCAATCCATCATGCCTGCGCCGGTCTTCTCGCGCAGTTCGCGAACCAGGGCTGCGGTGATTTCTGCCATGTTCTCTTATCCCTCGAAAAGATCATGCGGCCGAGCGTAAACGCCCGACCGCATGCATGTTTTTTCCAGTTGCCGTATCTTCAGAGAGGACACGGCACGCTGTCTCAGTTAGCGGCTGGAGCCTGCTCTTCAGCGGCTTCCAGAACAGCCGTTTCAGCCGGCAGTTCTTCTTCAGCGCCGATGTCATGACCAGAAGCGGCCAGCTCAGCGGAAATACCGTCCAGAACCGCACCGGAGATCAGGTCGCAATACAGCGTGATCGCACGGATTGCATCATCGTTGCCCGGGATCGGGAACGTAACGCCAGCCGGGTTGGAGTTGCTGTCCAGAATGCCGATGACCGGGATGCCCAGCTTGTTGGCTTCTTCAACAGCCAGCTTTTCCTTGTTCGTGTCGATCACGAAGATCAGGTCTGGCAGGCCGCCCATTTCCTTGATGCCGCCGAGGGAACGCTCGAGCTTCTCGCGGTCACGCGTGATGTCGAGAACTTCCTTCTTCGTCAGACCAGCCGTGTCCCCACTCAGCATTTCATCGATCTGGCGCAGACGCTTGATGGAACCCGTGATGGTCTTCCAGTTCGTCAGCATGCCACCGAGCCAGCGGTGGTTCACATAGTACTGGCCGCAACGCTGTGCAGCTTCAGCAACATGCTCAGCAGCAGCGCGCTTTGTACCAACGAAAAGAACGCGACCGCCGTTGGCAACCGTATCGCGGACCAGCTTCAGGGCGCGATCAAGCAGCGGAACCGTCTGCTGCAGGTCGATGATGTGGACCTGGTTGCGAACGCCGAACAGGTACGGCGCCATGGCCGGGTTCCAGCGACGGGTGTGGTGACCGAAGTGAACGCCAGCTTCAAGCAGCTGACGCATGGTGAATTCTGGCATTGCCATGATTCAAATTCCTAGCATCTGGTTGGGCCTCCGCATGGCGACGTCCCTTGCGGAACACCAGAAAACCTCAGGGCCATGCGTGCGGATTGACCGCCTTCTCCCATGCGGGATTCCAGCGGACGAGCGCGATATGGCCGATCTTCAGTCAGATTGCAAGAAATTTCCGCCAGATCAGCGCTGTTCAGCCTTCTCGACCCCGCGAATGGTGCGCAGGCGTTCCGCAAGACGCGGCGTTACGCGATATGTACCCGGAAGCGCGATTTCAACATCTCTCGTTTCTTCAAGAGAGGGCAGGAAAACAACCTTTCCATGACCTCCTCGCATGTCTGCCAGCATCTCAGAAAGCGTTGGAAGTGCGTCCATCTGCTTCAGCCAGACACGCATTTCCGACCGTTCAGCCGCTGCGGCTGTTTCAAGATCCATGACACTCTGCGCCGTGATCCGCAGAGCGTCTCCATCAAGTTTGAGTTCCGCCTGAACAAGAATTGCCTGCCCAGCGACTAGCAATTCACGGCAGGATACTAGCGTTTCTGCAAAAAGCGTGACCTCACAGCCGCCGCCACTATCAGAAAGATTGACCCATGCCATCTTCTTGCCCGTGCGTGTCGGGCGCTCTTTCTTGTCAACAACGCATCCTGCGATCTTGACGCGCGTAGTCCCTGTTTTTGCAGCATTTTCCAAGGCGTTAGAGGGTGTAACACCCAGTCTTCTCAGAACAGTGCGATAAGCGTCCAGCGGATGGGCGCTCATATGAAAGCCAATGGCCGATGCTTCAAGCGACAGGCGCTCGAAATCAGGCCACGGACGCCCTTCATTCAGCCGCAGAATTTCTCGCTCCTGACCAGTTCCGCCGAACAAGCCGGACTGGCCCATCTGCTGTTCCTGAGCGCGAGACTGCGCGCGACGCAGCAGGATGTCAGCACTGGAAAAAACGATATGTCGCTCTTTAAGAAGACTGTCAAAAGCCCCTGATTTTGCAAGACTTTCTATCTGTATCTTATTTAGGCTCTTTGGATCACAGCGCTCTGCAAAATCCGTCAGGTCCTGAAAAGGTTTGTTTCCGCGGGCAGCGACAACGGATTCCATTGCAGCGGCACCGACACGCTTGATGGCGGAGAGTGCATAACGGATCCCCTGTCGACCATCTGCAAGTGTCTCAATGGAGAAGTCAGCCATCGACTTGTTGATATCCACAGGAAAGACAGGAATTTTCATCCGCCGCGCTTCCTGACAGAGAGCCGCCAGCTTGTCGGTCTTTTCCCGCGCCAGTGACATGCAGCCAGCAAGGAAGGCAACAGGGTGGTTCGCCTTCATCCACGCTGTTTGATAGGAGACCAGCGCATAGGCTGCAGCATGAGACTTATTGAAGCCATAATCAGCAAAACGAGCCATAAGATCAAAGACTTCGACAGCCTTGTCTTTGGGGATTCCTCTTGCCGTTGCACCTTCCGTAAAAATCTCGCGCTGCTTTTCCATTTCAGACGCGATCTTCTTGCCCATGGCACGTCTCAGAAGGTCAGCGCCCCCCAGACTGTAACCCGCCATCTTCTGGGCGATCTGCATGACCTGTTCCTGATAGACCATGATGCCATAGGTCTCTTCGAGGATATCACGGATCTCTTCGTGTGGCGGTTCCCATGGTTCCCCATGTTTGCGGCGACAATAATCCGGAATGTTGGCCATTGGGCCCGGACGGTACAGAGACACCCCCGCGATCAGATCTTCCAGACGGCTGGCGGCCATCTGCTTGAGCATGTCGCGCATACCGGCGCCTTCGAACTGGAACACGCCTGCCGTATCACCTTTGGCAAGCATTTCGAAGGTCTTTGCATCATCTAATGGAATACGTGAGAGATCGACGATAACCCCCTGTTCTTTAAGGAAATCCAACCCTCTCTTCAAGATCGTCAATGTCGTCAGTCCGAGGAAGTCGAACTTTACAAGACCGGCCTGTTCCACAAATTTCATGTTGTACTGGGTAACCAGCATGTCGCTCTTTGGATCACGATAGAGCGGCACAAGTTCGACCAGTTCACGGTCCCCGATCACCACACCTGCGGCATGAGTGGACGCGTGACGATAGAGACCTTCAAGCTGGAGAGCGATTTCCAGAAGCCGTTTTAATGACTCATCGCTATCCCGCATTTCCTGCAGACGCGGCTCCCCTTCAATCGCCTGCGCCAGCGTGACGGGTTTGGCAGGATTGTTCGGAATAAGCTCGGCAACGCGATTAACCATGCCGTAAGGCAGACCGAGTACACGTCCGACGTCCCGGACAGCCGCCTTCGCCTGAAGTTTTCCGAAGGTAATGATCTGGGCGACACGACTGCCCCCGTACTCTTCACGGACATAGCGAATAACTTCGTCTCGCCGATCCTGACAGAAGTCGATATCGAAGTCAGGCATCGAGACACGCTCCGGATTCAGAAAGCGCTCGAACAGAAGCCCGAAAGGCAGCGGATCGATATCCGTGATGGTCAGGGCATAAGCCACCAGCGATCCTGCGCCCGAACCACGTCCTGGTCCGACAGGAATATCGTGAGCTTTGGCCCACTGAATAAAGTCGGCGACGATCAGGAAGTATCCTGGGAACCCCATCTTCGCGATGATATCGAGTTCCGTCTGCAGGCGGTCGGAGTAGACTTTTCGCTTGTCCTCGTTCGCACTGATGGCCTCAAGCCTCTTTTCCAGCCCTTCCCATGCCATGGCCCGAAGAGTTTCCTCTTCGGTGGAGCCTTCGCGAACCTTGGGGCAGATTGGCAGCAGAGGTTTGCGTGTACAGGCAGCAACGGCACATTTCTGCGCAATAATCAGCGTATTGTCACAGGCCTCAGGCAGATCCTTGAAAATCTCACGCATCTCAGTGGGCGTTTTGAACCATGCCTGTGGAGAAACATGCCAACGATCTGCTTCGGCCATCGTCCGGCCCTGCGCGATACAAATGAGCGCGTCATGGGCTTCATGCATCTGAGGCGTCGGAAAGAAGCACTCGTTTGTAGCCACGAGGGGAATATCGAGCTTGTCCGCAAGCGGAATCAGAACGCTCTCAATCTCCTGCTCACCCGCCTCACCCAGTCGATTCAACTCGACGGCAATATTCCCGGGAAAGGCTTCAGCCAGACGACGCAGCAGCGCCTCTGCCTCGTCTTTCTGCTCATCATAGATCAGCCGATTGATCGGACCGCGGTTACCGCCGGTAAGCAGAAAGAGACCGTCCGCATGCTGACAGAGCACATCAGCGGCCACTGTCGGATCAGCAGGGTCTCCGTTGAGAAAACCATGCGATGACAGAATCTGGAGGTTGGCGAGCCCCGTCTCATTTCTGGCCAACACAACCAACGGCTCAGAGGGCGCGCCTGGTTTCGTACTACGTGATGGCAAAGAAAGCTGGCAGCCGACAATCGGTTGGACGCCAGCGTTGCGGCAGTAGAGAGAGAATTCGAGAGCACCAAAGAGATTGCCACTATCCGTCAGGGCAACGGCAGGCATTCCGTTTTTCGCAGCCAGACTCACGAGGTCAGAAATGCGAATGGCTCCCTGACTCAGGGAGTACGCTGAGTGATTACGAAGATGGACGAAATCGGCATGAGACATGCCACTCTTCTATCAGGACCGGCGAGCAGATGCAGCGTTCTTCTTGCCGGTCCATGACGGTTTAGAACGCGACGAGTTTTCCGTCTCGTAACGTCACCGTCCGATCCATCCGGGCAGCAAGCTCCTTGTTATGGGTCGCGATCAGTGCCGCAACACCTTCTTCCCTAACAACACGGAGCAATTCATCGAACACATGATCGGACGTTCCGATATCCAGATTACCCGTGGGCTCATCAGCGAGAAGAAGCTTCGGACGGTTAGCAAGTGCGCGGGCAATGGCGGTGCGCTGCTGCTCGCCCCCAGACAGTCGTCCCGGTAGCGAATTCAGGCGATGTGACAGCCCAAAGCGGCCTAGAAGATCTTCCGCACGCGCCTTCGCGACCTTTGCGGAGACCCCTGCGACAAGCTGGGGTAGCATCACGTTCTCGCAGGCGGTAAACTCACCCAGCAGGTGATGGAACTGATACACAAAGCCAATTTGATCCCGACGCACAGCAGTGCGCACGGCATCACTCAGGCCGCTGACCGGCTTCTCATCAATGTAAACCGTACCTTCAGTCGGCGCTTCAAGCAGGCCCGCCAGATGCAACAGTGTGGACTTGCCAGTTCCGCTAGGCGCAACCAGCGCCACGATCTCTCCGGAAAACAACGAAAATTCTGCCCCAGAGAGAATTTCCAGCGTTTCCTCGCCAGACTGGAAACGACGGGTCAGATTTTCTAACCGTAAGGCCGTCATTCGGGCTTCACTCATGACGCAGGGCCTCAATCGGGTCGGTCCGGGCGGCTCTCCAGGACGGATAAAGTGTGGCCAGAAGCGAGAGGACCAACGACATCGCTATCACTTCCCCAACCTGCGACCAGACGAGTTTGGCTGGCAGCCTCTCCAGAAAATAGACTTCCGGATTGAAGAGATTGGTTCCCGTCAGGGACTGGAGCCACTGGCGGATGCGCTCGATATTCAGCGCGAAAGCAATACCCAGCGCAGACCCCGCAGCGGTGCCGACGATCCCGACGAAGGCACCGTTCATCAGGAAGATCCGCATGATCGCGCCCCGGCTTGCACCAAGCGTGCGCAGCACAGCGATATCGCGCGTCTTGTCCTTCACCATCATGATGAGGGAGGAAATCACGTTGAAGGCCGCAACCAGAATGATGAGCGTCAGGATGAGGAACATCACGTTCTGTTCGACCGTGACGGCATCGAGAAAACCATTTGCGCTCTGCGTCCAGTCCAGAACCCGAAGACGTGGGTCATCGAGGCGCTGCGCAATGGCCTGACGCGTAGGCTGGACATTCGACGGGTCGTTGGTCGAGACCTGAATCAGGGAAACGGCGTTCCCGAGCATCAGAAACTTCTGTGCGGCAGGAAGCGGCACCAGAACGATGTTTGAATTATAGTCGTTCCAGTTGGCATCGAAAATCGCGGCCACATGA
Source organism: Gluconobacter frateurii (assembly GCF_002723955.1). Classification (GTDB taxonomy): domain Bacteria; phylum Pseudomonadota; class Alphaproteobacteria; order Acetobacterales; family Acetobacteraceae; genus Gluconobacter; species Gluconobacter frateurii. The sequence continues at coordinate 159,514 of NZ_BEWN01000004.1, read as the reverse complement.
TACGTCTTTACGCGCGGCATCGTGCCAAACGGCGTTGCCTGACCATCAGGGGACAGCAGCGTGATCGGAGAGCCAACCGTCAGGCCGGCGCGATCCGCCATGGTCGTCCCAATGGCAACCGCGTCGTCTCCAGTGAAACGATCAATCGATCCTGCAATAATTCCGTTACTCAGAGCGCGCCAATCACGAAGATCCTGCTGCGCGACACCCTGAACTTCCGCGCCCGTCGAGTACCGCCCGGCTTCCACGAGCACAGTCCCCTGCGCCATGGGAATGACAGATTTCACGCCCGGCACAGAACGAATAGCCTCGACGTCGTTCTGATAGGCCTCGATAGGACGACCGTAGCCAAACACGGTGAGATCACCGTGCAGGCCAAGAATACGCCCCATCAGATCAGCCTTAAACCCATTCATCACCGACATGACGATGATGAGTGTGGCCACCCCGAGCGCAATTCCGACCAATGAGAAAACTGCAATGATCGAGGCGAAGCGTTCGCCACGGCGGGCACGCAGATAGCGCCCCGCCACCATACGCTCGAAGCGGCCGAACATCAGGCGGCTCCGATCTTGGCCAGTGCTTCAGCCACCGGCAGTTCAAACCGCTCGCCGTCTGCACGACGCTTCAGTTCAACCTTGCCTTCCTTGGCACCACGCGGACCAACGATGATCTGCCAGGGATGACCCATCAGATCAGCATCATTGAACTTCACGCCTGCACGCTCGGAGCGGTCATCGTACATGAAGTTCTCAGGATCAGCCCCGTAGATCTCTTCGCAAATGGCATCACAGGCTTCGTCACCCGGGCGCAGATTCAGGATCGCAGCTTTGTACGGCGCGACGGAATCCGGCCAGATGATGCCCGCATCGTCGTGAGACGCTTCGATGATAGCACCAACCAAACGAGAGACACCGACGCCATAAGAGCCCATGTGAGGCGAGAATTTCGCACCATCGGCACCGCTGACTTCGATACCCATAGATTCCGTATACTTGGTGCCGAAGTAAAAGATGTGGCCAACTTCGATGCCACGCCCTTCCCGCTTGCGCTCATCCGGCACTTCCGCCCAAGCAGCCTCGTCGTGCTTCTCATCCGTTGCAGCATAGTGATCCGTCACGGAAGAGAAGAATGCAGCGAGATCTTCCTCGTTGTCACAATCCACCGGACGGCCCAGCCAATCCTGCTCTTCAAGAGCAGCGTCAAAGAACACGCCGCTTTCACCTGTCGGTGCCAGAACCAGAAACTCATGGCTGAGATCACCACCAATGGGGCCGGTATCGGCAACCATCGGAACAGCACGAACGCCAAGACGCTGAAAGATCCGCAGATAGGACAGCATCATGCGGCGATAGCTGTTGACCGCCCCCTGATAGTCCGCATCAAAGGAATAGGCATCCTTCATCAGGAATTCACGGCCACGCATCACACCGAAGCGCGGACGAACCTCATCACGGAACTTCCACTGGATGTGATACAGCGCCTTGGGAAGCTGCTTGTAGGAACTTACGGACGATCCAAAGATATCCGTGATCATTTCCTCATTGGTCGGCCCATAAAGCAGCTCACGACCATGACGGTCCTGAATACGCAGCATTTCCGGACCGTAAGCATCATAACGACCCGAACGACGCCACAGATCGGCGGACTGAAGCGTCGGCATCAGGACTTCCTGAGCACCAATGGCGTCCTGCTCTTCGCGGATGATCTGCTCGATGTTCCGCAGAACGCGCAGACCAGCTGGCAGCCAGGCGTAAATACCGGACGATGTCTGACGAACCAGACCTGCACGCAGCATGAGGCGATGAGACGCAATCTGCGCCTCCGCCGGGACTTCCTTCAGCGTCGGCTGAAAGGCTTTACTCAGACGCATACTCTATTTCTTCTCTTAGACGCGCAGCAGATGAACATCGACGAGCGGACGCTTCTGAAGCTTGCGCCCCAGTGCACGGCGCAGGGCCGTCTTGGCTGCATCACGGAATGCCGTGTCGTCCTGTCGCAGCTCATCCGGGATTTCGTCAATGGAATCAGCGAATTCTTCCTGAATGCGAATGCTTTCTGGATCTTCCGACTCAAGTAGGCCAGGTGCGCTGATCTTCGGCTCGCCGATGACATAGCCTTCGTCATCAACAGCAAAGCTTGCAATAACCATGCCGTTGAAGAGCATCTTGCGACGTGCGGCCAGAACGCCACCCGTCATGGGCAGAAGACGGCCACCATCCAGCGCCAGGCGACCAGTCGGTGCCGTATCGACAACTTTCACCTCACCCGGAGACAGGTTCAGGATATCGCCATCTTCCAGCAGGATCGGTTCAGAACCCATTTCATGGGCCAGAGCCGCGTGAGCCGTCAGATGGCGCCATTCACCATGGGTCGGAATGCTGTATTTCGGTCGGACGATGCCATACAGGACACGAATATCGTCGCCCGTTGCATGGCCGGACGTATGCACCTTTGCATCCTTGTCCGTCAGAACAGTCACGCCACGACGGGACAGGTTGTCCTGTACGGCCATGACAGCCTGTTCATTCCCCGGAATAACGCGTGAGCTGTAAATAACCGTGTCGCCCTCACCGAGGGAAATGTTTGGATGGGTATCGGATGCGATACGGGACAGGGCAGACCGAGGCTCACCCTGGCTTCCTGTGATGATCATCAGAAGATTGTCATCATGGACGTCGCGAGCATCCTGCTCCGTCAGGAACGGTGGCAGATCGCTGAAGTAACCGCACTCACGGGCAGCCGTTTCAAGATTGCGCAAGGAACGGCCGACGATCATGACCGCGCGACCAGCCGCCATGGCAGCCTTCGCAATGCTCTCAACACGCGCCACGTTACTGGCAAAGCACGTTACAGCCACACGCCCCTGAAGGCTTGTGATCAGATCCGTCAGGCCTTTGCGGACATCAGCTTCGGACTCAGAGCGACCTTCCTTCATGACGTTGGTGCTGTCACCCACCATAGCCAGAACGCCCTCGTCTCCGAGGCGACCGAATTCTTCAAGATCCGTCGTCGGGCCGACCAGCGGGTTCTCGTCAAGCTTCCAGTCACCCGTGTGGACGATGAGACCATGCGGCGTCCGGAGAGCAACAGCCTGCGCCTCGGCGACAGAGTGGGTTACCGAGACGAACTGAAGATCAAAGGGACCAACATGGAAGCGCGATCCCGGCATCACAACATGGATCTTCACCTGATTGACTAGGTGAGCCTCATGCAGTTTGCGACGCAGAACAGCTGCGGCAAATGGCGTGGCATAAACCGGGCAGCGCAGATACGGCCACAGATGCGCTACGGCCCCAAGGTGATCTTCATGAGCATGGGTAATGACAAGACCGCACAGGTCTTTAGCCCGATCCGCAATAAACGTGGGGTCTGGCATAAGAACTTCGGCTTCAGGCGTATCATTGCCCGAGAAACCAATGCCACAATCAATGGCGAGCCAGGTTTCCTTGTTGTTTTTTGTGAGGCGATAAAGATTGAAATTCATGCCGATCTCGCCCGTCCCGCCCAGAGGCAGGAAGGACAAACCGTCAGGTGTATCCGTCATAGTTGTTCCTTACGTGTGTTAACATCATCAGTGATATTCATTGCCGAAAGCCTACATGCCTTCGGGGGAATTGGTGTGCTGTGCCATCGCATTACGATCAGCCAGAAGACGGAGGCCATCCAGGGTCAGATCCGGGGCCATCACGTCAAACAGGTTGGTGCCCTCCGAAAACAGAGGCGCGAGACCACCCGTTGCAATAATCTTGGGGCGTCCGCCCATTTCTTCGGAAATTCTTCCTACGATCCCTTCAACCAGGCCCACATAGCCCCAGAAGAGTCCGGAACGCATGGCAACGCTTGTGCTTCGGCCAATAGCGTTCAGAGGACGCCCGATGCTCATGCGTGGCAAACGGGCAGCCGCTCTGTGCAAGGCGTCGATGGAAAGATTGACGCCCGGAGCAATCGCTCCACCACAGTACTGGCCATGTTCATTCACGACATCAAACGTCGTCGCCGTGCCAAAATCAACAACAATGAGAGGACCACCGTAAAAGTGCTGGGCAGCAAGACCATTCAAACGACGGTCTGCCCCGAGCTCAGCCGGGTTATCAACCAGTGCCTCTATACCCCAGTCCAGCCCCGCATTAGCCACAAGCGGCTCAACATCCAGCCATTGCCGACAGAAACGACGCAGATCGTATAAGGCGGCAGGAACAACGGTTCCGATGATGGCACGCGTGATGGAGCCAGCCTTCAGCCCGATGCGGTCAAACAGACCCAGAAGCCACACAGCATATTCGTCAGCAGTACGGGAGTCGCTCGTGGACATGCGCCATTGACCGGCCCACGACGATCCATCGTGGACTGCGAACACAACGTTGGTGTTGCCAGCATCAATGACGAGAAGCACGTTTCAATCCGGTCCTTCAGTCCAGCAGGATATCGCCGGTTACAACCGGTATGGTCTCACCATTTGGGAGAGCGAGAAACAGACGCCCCTGCTCATCCAACCCTGAAAATGAACCTGATATATATGTTTCACCACGCTGAACCGCAAGATGACGCCCGACAGGATGGGCACGTTCAAGCCATGCCTCCCGGATTGGGGCGAATCCTTGAGCTTCCCAAATACTGATCCAATGATCCATCTGAAGGGTCAGGCTACGCCCAAAGACTGCCGGGTCAGGTACCACAGCCACTTCGGACAATGCAGAAAGCTTGCGGCCTTCAATTTGCGGAGCCTGCCGAAGATTGGCTCCAATGCCAACGACGACCCATTTATGATCCGCGCTTCCTCCCGCTTCAATCAGAACGCCTGCCATCTTGCGTTCAGAGAGCAGAAGATCATTCGGCCATTTCAGCATGAAGTCAGCTTCACCACTACTGAACTGACGTGCAGTCTCGTAAAGACTCAGGGCGGTCAGGAAAGGAATGGCGGCTAGGAAATCTGTTGATTTTTCAGGTCGGAAAAGAAGGGATATTGCTAGGTTTCCACCGGGATCTACCCAGCTTCTACCTCGAGTTCCGCGCCCTGATGTCTGGGCAAAAGCCTGAATAGCGAGCTTTTCTTGCGCTCCAGCCTCGGCTTTCTCTTTCAGGAGATCGGAAGTCGATCCCAACGTCTCATAAAACTCGAAACGCCAGGTCATATGTGCAGTCAGTCTTCATGTGGTGGGCGATGACAGGATTGAACTGCCGACCCTCTCGGTGTAAACGAGACGCTCTACCGCTGAGCTAATCGCCCTCAGAAAACACGTGGTCTATATACACGGTTCTGAGCGCCCGTAAAGACACCCAGAACCATAAAAGCGAATTTTTTTATTCGCTTACGGCGTCCTTAAGACCCTTGCCCGGCTTGAAACGGACAGAGGTGGATGCCGGAATGTCGATCTCTTCGCCCGTGCGCGGGTTGCGGCCCTTGGCAGCCTTACGCGTAGCGGTCACGAAGCTACCGAAGCCAACGAGACGGACTTCCTGCTTCTTGGCAAGCGTCTTCTCGATCGTGCTGAACACCGCATCGACAACTTCGCTGGCCTTTGCCTTCGGAAGATCGGCAGCGTCTGCAACGGCGGCGATCAGTTCCTGCTTGTTGAGGGGCTTCTCCATGATGTGCCTTTCTGGTGTTAGAGCACCTAAGCCTGCCTCCGAAGAGTCTTGCAGCTCAGGTGCTTGTTCGATCTGCGGCCGCACTATGAAGCGCTTTTTGGCCGCGTCAACTGTAAGAATCGCAGAAGGACCCAACCATTAGTGCGGAAGTACCGCTGGAGAGGCTTTCTCACCAGCAATTCCGCTCATCGGATCCATGCTTTCATCCCATTCAATCGCCTCTGGCATCCGCGTGAGGGCAATCTTCAAGACCTCGTCGACATGAGCCACCGGGATGATTTTGAGTGCATGACGGACATTCTCAGGAACCTCTGCGAGATCCTTTTCATTGTCTTTCGGAATCAACACGGTCTTGATCCCGGCACGTAGCGCAGCCAAGAGCTTTTCCTTCAGACCACCGATCTCGAGCACACGACCACGCAGCGTAATCTCGCCCGTCATCGCAACATCCCGGCGAATGGGGATCTGCGTCATGATGCTGACGAGAGACGTTGCAAGTGCGATACCTGCAGACGGACCGTCCTTCGGTGTGGCGCCCTCGGGAAGGTGGACGTGGATGTCCCGCTTTTCAAAAAGCGGTGGCCGGATCCCAAAGTCTTGAGCGCGAGATCGGACATAAGACAGGGCTGCCGCGATGCTTTCCTGCATCACGTCACCTAACTTACCCGTCTGTTTCACCTGCCCCTTGCCGGGAACCATAACACTTTCAATGGTCAGGATTTCACCGCCAACCTGTGTCCAGGCGAGACCAGTGACGACACCGACCATATCTTCTGTCTCGGTTTCCCCATGACGGAAACGCCGCACACCTGCGTATTTGCCCAGATTTTCCGGTGTGATCTCAACATGCGTGACGCCCGTCGTGATGATCTCCTTCACGACCTTGCGGGCCAGTCGGGCAATTTCACGCTCGAGATTTCTGACACCCGCTTCACGGGTATAAGACCGGATCAGTTCGAGAAGCGTCTCGTCAGAAACCGTCCATTCACTCGGCTTCAGATTGTGAGCCTCGGCCTGCTTCGACAGCAGGTGTCGGCGTGCAATCTGTACCTTTTCGTCTTCCGTGTACCCGGAGAGATTGATGATCTCCATACGGTCCAGAAGCGGCTGAGGCATGTTGAGGCTATTGGCCGTTGTCACAAACATCACGTCTGAAAGATCATAATCGACCTCCAGATAATGATCGGCAAAGGTGGAGTTCTGTTCCGGATCCAGCACTTCAAGAAGCGCGGAAGACGGATCGCCTCTCCAGTCAGCACCCAGCTTGTCGATCTCATCGAGCAAGAACAGCGGATTGGACGTCTTTGCCTTTTTCATGCCCTGAATAATTTTTCCTGGCATGGAACCAATATACGTCCGGCGATGCCCACGGATTTCCGATTCGTCCCGCACACCGCCCAGAGACATACGCACGTACTGACGACCCGTTGCTTTTGCGATAGACCGCGCCAGCGATGTTTTACCGACACCGGGAGGCCCTACCAGACACAGGATCGGTCCTTTGATCTTCTGGGACCGTGTCTGAACGGCGAGATATTCAAGAATGCGTTCCTTGACCTTCTCAAGACCGTAGTGCTCAGCCTCAAGCACGTCTTCGGCGTGCGTGAATTCCTTGGTGATCTTGGAACGCTTTTTCCACGGAATACCCAGCAGCCAGTCCAGATAATTCCGGACCACCGTGCTCTCTGCAGACATCGGGCTCATACCGCGCAGCTTCTTCAGCTCGGCATGGGCCTTTTCCTTGGCTTCACGACTCAGCCGCGTCTTGTTGATCTTCTCTTCAAGCTCGGCAAGTTCGTCCTTGCCGTCTTCGCCTTCGCCAAGCTCCTTCTGGATCGCCTTGAGCTGTTCGTTGAGATAGTATTCGCGCTGCGTCTTCTCCATCTGCCGCTTCACGCGGTTCCGGATGCGCTTCTCAACCTGCAGAACGCCGATTTCCGTCTCGATATGAGCAAAAACCCGCTCGAGACGCTGCTCGGCGGAGGGCATTTCAAGAATTTCCTGCTTTTCGGAAATCTTGAGGTTCAGATGGCTCGCAATCGTATCCGCAAGCTTGGACAGATCATCGATCTGGTTGATCGAGACCATGACCTCAGGCGGAATCTTCTTGTTCAGCTTGATATATTGCTCGAACTGAGAAACCGTCGAACGCCCCAGAGCCTCCAGGTCGCTACCCGGCGTTGCGGACAACGGCGCGTCTGCAATTTCCTCAACCTCGGCCTCGAAATGCCCATCCACGTCAAACAGTCGAGTGATATGGACCCGGCGCGTACCCTCGACGAGAACCTTTACGGTTCCGTCTGGCAGCTTGAGAAGCTGAAGAATGGTTGAGACAGTTCCGTAGCGATAGATATCGTCAACAGACGGATCATCCTGCGAGACATCCTTCTGCGCGACAAGCAGGATCTGTTTGCTGTCCCGCGTAACCGCCTCAAGGGCTTTTACAGATTTCTCACGCCCAACGAAGAGCGGAACAATCATATGCGGGAAAACGACAATGTTCCGCAGTGGAAGGACAGCCATGACATCGTGACGAACAGGTGAGGCTGCCTCCGTCAGAACTTCTGCCGGAGCAACCTCTTTAGCGGCCTTGGGCGCACGAGGTTTACGGACGGTCTTTTTTTCAACAACCGCAGCATCGTCCACTTTCTTTGTGCGGCGACGCGTCTTGGGCTTGGTATCGTCAGTCATTCACTTGATCTCCGTAGGGACGATCTTACGGCCCCCGCCCGCCTGGCAGCGCGAGCACCGTAATGTCTCTTCATGCAGAAAGGCACGAATTCAGACAGCGTCTGTCTTCAATGTTGTGACAAAAAGGCCGACTGACAAGACGGCCTTTTCGACATCTTTAAGCAGACTGTTCAGTCGGCTCGCTTTTACCCTTCCCGTACACATAAACCGGGTTGGCCTTGCTCTCCGCCACTTCACGATTGATGACGACTTCCTCAACACCTTCCAGCCCGGGAAGATCGAACATCGTTCCCAGCAGGATGTTTTCCATGATGGAGCGAAGCCCACGAGCACCGGTCTTGCGCTCGATCGCACGCTTCGCGATGCCAGAAAGTGCATCTTCCGTGAAGGACAGCTTAACCCCCTCCATTTCGAACAGGCGCCCGTACTGCTTGGTCAGAGCATTCTTAGGCTTGCTCAGAATCTGGATCAGCGCAGCTTCATCGAGATCGTTCAGCGCGGCAATAACCGGCAGACGACCGATGAACTCCGGAATCAGACCGAACTTCAGCAGATCTTCAGGTTCTACTGTCTGGAGAATGGCACCCAGACGACGTTCGTCATCCGAACGCACATCTGCACCAAACCCGATGCCGGACCCTTTGCCACGTGCGGAAATGATCTTGTCTAGCCCTGCAAAAGCACCACCACAGATGAACAGCATGTTCGTGGTATCAACCTGCAGGAATTCCTGTTGCGGATGCTTACGGCCACCCTGCGGAGGAACGGACGCAACCGTCCCTTCCATCAGTTTCAGCAGAGCCTGCTGCACACCTTCACCCGAAACGTCACGGGTGATGGAAGGATTGTCGGACTTGCGGGAAATCTTGTCGATTTCGTCGATATAGACAATGCCACGCTGCGCGCGTTCTACATTGTAGTCCGCAGATTGCAGCAGTTTCAGAATGATGTTTTCGACGTCTTCACCCACGTAGCCGGCTTCAGTCAGCGTCGTAGCATCCGCCATTGTGAATGGGACGTCGAGAATACGGGCCAGCGTCTGCGCAAGAAGGGTCTTACCGGAACCGGTCGGGCCAATCAGAAGGATGTTGGACTTCGCGATTTCGATGTCACTGTTCTTCTGAGCGTGAGCAAGACGCTTGTAGTGATTGTGAACGGCAACCGAAAGCGCACGCTTGGCCTCAAACTGCCCGATTACGTAATCATCCAGGACCTTGCAGATTTCTTTCGGTGTCGGAACACCGTCACGAGACTTCACGAGGTGCGTCTTGTGCTCCTCGCGAATGATATCCATGCAAAGCTCGACGCATTCATCACAGATGAAAACTGTCGGACCAGCGATCAGCTTGCGAACTTCGTGCTGGGATTTCCCACAGAACGAGCAATACAGGGTGTTTTTGGAATCGCCGGATTTGTTGCTCATCGCTGTTCCTCTTTCCCCTCACGCACGCACCGACCGCTTTCGGCAGCAGACATGCGGAAGCACTTAAAAACTTTAGGCCGAGGTCTCAGCCTTCGGCAACCCCGGAGCATACAGCTCCAAGACATGAAAAGCGGCATATCGGGATGCCGCTTTTCCATTCCAAGGGGAGCAACCAGCCCCCCTCACCTTATAAATGAACTTAGTCCTGGCTTGCGGCCACATTGGGATGACGCCGTACAACCGCATCGATCAGACCAAATTCCTTTGCTTCCTCTGCGGACAGATAGCTGTCACGCTCGAGCTTGCGCTCGATTTCTTCCAGCGTCTGCCCCGTGTGCTCACGATAGATCTCGTTCAGGCGCTGACGGATCAGTAGGATTTCACGAGCCTGAATTTCGATATCAGACGCCTGACCCTGTGCACCACCAGAGGGTTGATGCACCATCACACGCGCATTCGGAAGGCAGTACCGATGCCCCTTCTCGCCACCAGCAAGAAGAAGCGAGCCCATGGATGCCGCCTGACCGATACAGACCGTGCTAACCGGGCAACGGATATACTGCATCGTGTCATAGATCGCGAGACCGGCAGAAACGACACCGCCCGGACTATTGATATAAAAAGAGATTTCCTTGGTCGGGTTCACGCTCTCAAGATAAAGGAGCTGTGCACTGATCAGGGAAGCAACCTGATCGTAAACCGGACCGGTCAGGAAGATGATACGCTCCTGAAGGAGACGTGAAAAAATGTCGAAAGCTCGCTCTCCGCGGGCAGTCTGCTCGACTACCATCGGCACCAGAGAGTTGTTGAACACCTCGACGGGATCGCGGTCCCCAATGGTCATACTGTCTGTTCCTCAATGCCCGATGGGCTGTCTGTACTCTCTAACATGGACCCGGGAGAGCGTTCCGTCAAAGGGAGCAGACAGCAAAACGGGCACTCCGAGGAGTGCCCGCCTTTCCTGCGTCAGTGCTCTCAGAGCTCTGCAGGCGGGATTTCTGCGAGTTCTTCCGGCGTGACTTCTTTCTCGGTGACATCAGCCAGCTCGATCAGATAGTCAACAACCTTGTTTTCCAGGATCGGGCCACGGAGACCCTCAACAGCCTGCGGGTTCTTGGAGAAGAACTCGAAAACCATCTTTTCCTGGCCCGGGTAACGCTGGGCTTCCTGCTGCATTGCACCCAGCAGTTCTTCGCGGGAGACCTGGATTTCCTGCTTGCGGCCGATTTCAGCCAGCAGAAGACCCAGCTTCACGCGACGCTCTGCAATGCGACGGTAATCTGCACGCAGGGTCTCTTCGTCCTTGCCTGCGTCTTCTTCGTCCATACGACCGGCTTCACGGTCCTGCTCGACGCGGGCCCAGATCTGACCAAACTCTGCATCAACCATGCTCTGCGGTGCTTCAAAGTCGGTCTTCTCGGACAGTGCGTCCAGAAGCTCGCGCTTGATGCGCAGACGGGAAAGCTGCTTGTACTCGCCTTCAGCCTGCTCCGTGATCAGGGAACGGATCTGCTCGATGCTATCGAGACCGATCTCCTTGGCCAGATCGTCGTTGATTTCCGGATCAACAGGCTTCTTCAGGGACTTCGCCTTGATGTCGAAGGTCACGGCCTTACCAGCCAGTTCTTCAGCCTGATAGTCTTCCGGGAACGTCACGTTGATAACGCGTTCTTCCCCAGCCTTCATGCCTTCCATCTGCTCGGCAAAACCCGGGATGAAGCCTTCACCACCGATTTCGACGTTCACATCTTCAGCCGTGCCACCGTCGAACGGCGTGCCATCAAGCTTGCCCACGAAGTCAACGCAGACTACGTCGCCCTTTACGGCAGCACGATCTTCTTCGATAGCGTCAAACTTGCGGCTACGACGAGCAAGGTCAGCCAGAGCCTTGTTCACAACGTCTTCGTCAACCTTGGAGGTCAGACGCGTCAGCTTCAGACCGGACAGATCCGGAACGCCGATTTCCGGCAGAATTTCCATCTCGATCTTGAACTCAAGATCGCCGTCGGACTCTGGAGCGGAAACTAGTTCGACCTTCGGCTGCATTGCCGGCCGAACGTCCTGTTCCTGTACCAGCTTGCCAACGGTGTCGTTGATGACTTCTTCCATCAGCTCTGCGTTGACGGCAGCACCGTGACGCTGCTTGACGAGAGAGGCCGGAACCTTGCCCGGACGGAAGCCCGGAAGCTTGATCGTGCGCGCAACTTCAGCGAGTCGGGCTTCACGACGAGCCTGCAGGTCGGCAGACGGAACAACGACAGTGAAGGCGCGCTTAAGTCCTTCGTTGAGCGTGGGCGTAACCTGCATGAGCCAGGCGATCCTCTCGGTCGGGTAAGTTAAAATCTCTTCTCAGGAAACCGGGTTGGTACGGGCGGAGGGACTTGAACCCCCACGACTTGCGCCACCAGAACCTAAATCTGGCGTGTCTACCAATTCCACCACGCCCGCTCAGCCCCGTCTCCGGGGTTCGTGTTACCGAACCTTGGAAGCGCGGCCTTTAGCGCATGACACGCTACTTCACAACAGGGCGGCCACCGGGTTTTTGCTTAAATCGGCCTCGGAAAGCTCTGTTGCACGCCTCCGGGCGGCTCCCAGCGGAAGATCCAGATCCTCTGCCACGGGCCAACCACCATGCTGCCTGGCGGCCTGTATTCCTGCTTCCCCATGCAGCCACACACCCGCACAACAGGCTTCCCAGACGTCCATCCCCGCCGCCATGAGGGTTGCGATCACGCCGGTCAGTGTGTCACCCGATCCGGCGGTCGCCAGTGCGGATGTCGCATGTGCATTGATGGCAATCCGGCCGTCAGGTGCCGCAATAATGGTATCCGGCCCTTTCATGACCATAACCGCATTAAGCTGTCGTGCCGCAGCGAGAGCCGCATCCGGCCGACTTCCCTCAACCGGGCCGAACAGCTTCCTAAATTCCCCGATATGGGGGGTAACGGCCGCAACCCCCTTTAGGCGGGAAAGATCTTCAGCGCCCCATGCAAGCGCTCCTGCATCTGCCAGGACAGTTCGGTTGCCCTCCAGAAGTTCAGGCAGCACCTCTGCCACTTCATCAGGTGTCAGGCCCGGCCCACAGATCCAGACTTTTCGCCGCTGATCTTCCAAAAGCGATGACAACGGCCCATCATCGACAATCAATCCGGGATCACCGAGTCGGTATGCCTCCGCAGCCTTGCCTGCTGCAATCCTGACGAGCCCCGCACCAGTCCGACGTGCAGCCTTTGCAGCCAGCCGCGTCGCTCCCGGCATAACAGTTCCGCTACACACGCTCACGACACCCCGACGATATTTGTAATCTCCGTCTTCGGAGACGGGGAGCGTCCAAAGACCAGGCCAGTTCAGGCTGATTTTCGGCGCAAGCCCATGCCATGCCTCTGCGGGCATACCAATGTCCGCACAGACCAGCTCTCCGCACAGACCTTTACCCGGCTCAAGCAGATGCCCCGGACGCGGGCGAACGAACGTTACAGTCAACGCACAGGACTGCGCCTGCCCCAGCAGCTCACCTGTCAGCCCGGACACTCCACTCGGCATATCAATGGCGACCCGAAGAGGAACGGCCTGCAATACGGTTGCTACGTTCTCCTGAACAGCTCGTTTGAGGCCTGAGCCAAAAACGGCATCCACAACCATATCGGCCCCTTCAACAGAGCGGACATCGAACGGCAGTACTGGCCCATTCCAGTGACTGGCAGCATCATAAGCGGGGCTCCCCTCTCTGGGAGCCGCCATCGCCACGACACGCACTGGCCACCCCCACTGAGCAAGAAGTCGGGCAACGACATAACCATCCCCGCCATTATTTCCCGGACCGCACACCACAGCGACCCGACAGGGTGCGAACCGCTTGCGGATGGCGCGCGCAACTGCCCATCCCGCATTTTCCATCAGTTGAGAAACGGGAACTACCGCTGAAGCAGCATGATCCATCATGTCGCTTTCTTGAGGTGTCAGCAGGGCAAATGGATATGAGGACACGATTATGTTTCTCCTGATGGCATCACTGTTTACAGAAAGCAGAGAGCACTCCCGCGTTCCCTATGGCCTTCTGACGATGGGGTCGGGTAATCTTGCAACGACACGTCAGGGATAAGCCCTGCCTTTCCTTTACGCACCTGACCATGATGAGGATCAATGACCGGTTCAATTGTCTGGAGCCTTGTGCTCGCAATCCATCTTCTCTGCATGACTTACTGGATTGGTGGTTCCATCTATTCAGCCTTGGTCGTCCGCTCCACGGTTGGCTTGCTTGATCCCGGGCCACGCGCATCCGTTCTGCTGCAGAACTACACCCGGTTCTTCAAGGGACTCTGGCAGGTTGTACCGTTTTCGCTGGTCAGCGGCTGGGCGCTGGTAATCCATGAAGGTGGCTTTGGCGCCGTGAACTGGACGATCAACGCTATGCAATTGATCGGTATCGCAATGGCGATCGTTTTCATTACCACTGCCCGTGGCCCCTTCCTGCGCGCCAGACGGGCGCTCCGCCCACAGGCAGCCATTTTTGACACTCTGCGCAACAGGACCGTCCTGATGGCGGGACTAGGTCTTCTGAACATTCTGATTGCAGCCATGGCGCACGGCATGTGATTGTGGTAGCGATATGGCGCTTCATGGGCTGTATCGCTTGCTTTTCCAGCGTTTAGCCGATAACGCACCAATTTAAAGTTGCGGGACACGTGCCCGCCCTCAACTCCGGCCCAGTCCGTCAGGTCTGTGCCGTCAACGAGAGTCTCGAGAGTCATTTGAGCGCGAAAACGACCTCCGGTCCTTCCAAGTCCCGTACCTCTGCCCCTGCAAAACGCGGCCGTCCCGCTGGCGTTCGTGCAAAGGCAACCAAGAATTCAACGACCGAGACAGAGGGCCTAGATGCGGTGACCTCCGAGCCGGCCGCTACGGAAAAGAAGGCGCGCGTCCGCCGCGTCGCTGCGGAAAAGGCTGCCACTGAGACAGCCACCACGCCGGTTCGCCGCCGTGCAAAGACAGCAGAAAAGATCGCATCCGAAACGGAAACCGATTCTGCGGAGCCGACTCGGGTTCGTCGTACCCGGTCCACAAAAGCGCAGACCGACGACACTACAGCCGAGGCTGTTCTTCCATCACGCCGTCGGACGCGCAAAGCCGACAGCGTTGTCGAAGACGTGGCTGAAACAGCATCTCAAGAAATTCCCGATTCTCCCGCACCAAAACGTAGGGGCCGGAAGCCTAAAACTGCTACCATTGAACCTGTAGCAGAAGAGAATATTCCTCCGGCGCCAAAGAAACGTGGACGGAAGCCAAAGGTCGCTGTTGAGGAAACTCCAGCTATCAAAGAACCTGCGGCCGTTGAAGCGGCTAAACCGCGTCGTGGTCGGAAACCCAAAGTGGTGGCTGAGGTCACCACGGAAGATAGTACCTCCACAGCGCCTAAGAAGCGCGGACGCAAGCCCAAGATAGTTGTTGAGGACACTCCAGCTGTCGAAGAACCTGTTGCTGCTGAAACTCCCAAAGCACGTCGTGGCCGTAGACCCAACGCAATAGCTGTAACTGAAAATGTTCCCAACTCAGCGCCTAAAAAGCGCGGACGGAAACCAAAGCACGTTCCTGAACCGACACCCGTTGCAGAAGAAATAGCATCAGTTAGCGTAGAAAACTCTGAGCTACCAACGAGTTCCGCAGTCGAGACGACCAAAGCCCCCTCACGTCGTGGGCGACCAAGAAAAAATTCTCGTCCTGTCGAAGTATCCGTAGAAACCCCCGTAACTGAAGTTGCAGCTGTCGTGGAAATCGACACGACATCGCCTGCAGCACCGGAGCCTTCTGAAACACCGAAGGCACTTGCCGATCAGCCACGCTTTGCAGATCTGGGCCTTGCAGAACCCATCATGCGGGCTATTCAGGAGCTGGGATACGAACATCCGACTCCAATTCAGGCGCAGGCAATTCCTGAAGTCCTGAAAGGCCACGATGTATTGGGTGTGGCCCAGACTGGCACTGGAAAGACAGCCTCCTTTACGCTGCCCATGCTTGAGAAGCTCTCGGGGTCCCGCGCTCGTGCAAGAATGCCCCGTTCGCTCATTCTTGAACCGACACGGGAACTTGCATTGCAGGTGGCCGATAACTTCAAGCTCTACGGCAAATATCTCCGACTGACCCATGCGCTGCTGATCGGTGGCGAAAGCATGGCTGAGCAGCGAGAGGTGCTGAACCGCGGTGTAGATGTCCTCATTGCGACACCTGGTCGTCTTCTTGACCTGTTTGGTCGCGGTGGCCTCCTGCTAACGCAGACGAGCACGCTCGTGATCGACGAGGCAGATCGTATGCTGGACATGGGCTTCATTCCTGACATTGAGAAAATTGTCGGTCTGCTGCCCCGGAACCGTCAGACATTGTTCTTCTCGGCGACAATGGCTCCAGAAATCCGTCGTTTGGCGGACGCGTTTCTGAACAACCCGGTGCAGATTACGGTCTCACGCCCTTCTTCCGTAGCAACGACGATTGAAGAAGGGCTGATCGTTGTGGAAGAGGACGAGAAGCGCCGAGCTCTTCGTAAACTCCTCCGCTCGCAGGATGTTCAAAGTGCAATCGTGTTCTGCAATCGCAAGCGTGATGTGGACATGCTGCAGCGCTACCTGACGAAGCATGGCTTTGCAGCCGGTCACCTGCATGGTGATCTGGCGCAGTCCCTGCGCTTCTCGACGCTAGACAGCTTCAAGTCAGGAGAGCTGAAAATTCTCGTCTGCTCGGATGTCGCCGCACGCGGAATTGACATTGGCGGCCTCTCTCACGTCTTCAATTTCGATCTTCCCTTCAATGCGGAAGATTATGTGCATCGCATCGGCCGGACAGGCCGTGCAGGTAAGCACGGTCATGCATTCAGCATTGCTGGCCCGCGTGATCGTCGACTGCTCGAGGCCATTGAGACGCTAACGGGCAAGGTTATTGCACGGCTTGAGGTTCCTGAGATTCGCTCCGTTGATTGGGCACAGGAAGACGAAAACGGTCGTCCAATCATGGCGCCCAAGCAGCCTCTTCCGGCTCAACAGAACGCAGTCGAAACCAGTAATGATGACGACTTGGAAGGACAGCGCAGAAAACGACGCCGTGGTGGTCGCAAGCGCAACCGCCGGGATGACGTGATGGAGACATCTGTCTCTATCACGGAAGAAGTCCCCGCTCTTCAGCCGGTTCAGACTCGCAAATCCATTGAGCTGGCGCCTGCCTTTGAGAACGATGCTCCGAAGACCGGTTTTGGGGGCGATACTCCAGCCTTCATGCTGGTTCCCCGTCGGCGTCGGCTTTCAGTTTCTGGAGAAACAGATCTGACGCTTCCTGTTCAGCACGATGCTCGTCACTACGGTGATGAATAACCCCGGGACCGGAGCTTTCCCCCTCCGGATTGAAGGTCTCGGCGCCGCAGGTGACGGCGTCGCCCATCATGATGGGCATGTTCTTTTTCTGCCTGGCACACTGCCGGGGGAAGAGGTACTTGCCCGCTTTTCGGGGACTCGTCCTGAACTGATCGAAATTACACATCCATCTGCGGATCGCGTAACGCCACCATGCAGCCTTTTTGGTGAGTGTGGAGGATGCGCGATCCAGGAAATGGCGCTTCCGGCCCTTCTGAACTGGAAGACAGCCCGAGTTTCCGCCGCTCTGGACGCCGCTGGCTTTGAAGACATTGCGCTTCCCACGCAGTACCAGACAGCGCCCTATACGCGTCGACGGATGGATCTCGCAGTTCAGCGTATTCCCGGAGGCATTATTCTGGGGCTGCATCGCCGAAATGGTGACCCCGTCGATATGACGGAATGCCACCTTCTGCATCCAGACCTTTTTGCACTTCTCACCCCGTTACGAGAAGTGCTTGGAACGCTCGGTGCCCTGACAGGGCGCGGCAGTCTGGTGCTGAACCTGTTGGATAGCGGCCCAGACCTGACGCTTTCCACGCCGGCAGAACTGACGAGTGCTGATCGCAGCAAGCTGGCGGCTTTTGGTCGGACTTACAATCTTCCAAGAATATCATGGCAGAATCCGAAAGACCGTTCGATTGAAACGGTTTCTCAGACGAAACCCGTCAGGGAGCGCTTTGGAGAGGTAGAAACATCTCCGCCGCCTGCTGCTTTCCTTCAGGCAACACGCGACGCTGAAAACGCCATTGTTCAGGCTGCTGTTGAGGGACTGCCATCCCTTAACAAAAAAGACATCACCGTAGAGCTTTTTGCGGGCTGCGGCACCCTGACCTTCCCGCTCTCAGAAAAGGGACGTGTGCTCGCGTATGAAGGCGAACTCGCTGCTGCGAATTGTCTGAAAGCCGCCGCTGGTGGTCGACGCGTTGAAGGCTATCAGCGGGACCTCATGCGTCAGCCGCTTCTTCCGCATGATCTGAAATCGACGCGTGCTGTCGTTCTGGATCCGCCATATGCGGGCGCTGGAGCTCAAACAATCCCGCTCGCCAAGTCTGGCGTGAAGGACATTGTCTATATCAGTTGCAATCCGGCAGCTTTGGAAAAAGATGGCCGAGCTCTGAAGGAGGCGGGATACTCCCTTCTGAACTGGACGGTCGTGGATCAGTTCCTCTGGTCCACGGAAGTGGAAACGGTTCTTGTGTTTTCACGTGATCCGAAACGGATCAAACGTGAAAACTCTCGCCGCAGCCACAACGCCCCTTCTCATTTGGATTCCTGAACGTGAACCCGGCTTCGAGGTCTTTGACCTCGTAGTCCATCACCGTTCCTGTCAGAAACAGGGTAGCCTTGCGGTCCACCAGCAGGGTTACGCCCTGATCTTCCACGCGCTCATCAGTGTCAGCCGGTTCCTTAACGAAAGTCATCTCGTAGGACAGGCCTGAACAACCCCGTGTTCCTACGCCGATCCGCAGCAGTTCACCTTGATGAGCCCCGGCATAAAGCACCCGTAATCTTTGAGCAGCGCGGTCGGATACGGTCATAAGCGCCGGAAGCGGCCGACGCGTCAGAGTTTCGGACATCGTTTTTGCCCTTTCAGATCAGAACATATTGAGCGCAAGGCGCGCATCATCACTCATGCGACTCATATCCCAAGGCGGATCCCAGACGATTTCCACCGTGGCCATTGTCACATTTGGAACCTTCAGAATGGCATCCCGCACCATTTCCGGCAGTTCCTGAGCACTTGGACAGTTAGGTGCCGTCAGCGTCATTTCCACGTTGACCCGGCCGTCATCATGCAGATCGATGGCGTAGATCAGGCCCAGTTCGTAAATATTGACCGGGATTTCGGGATCATAGACCGTGGCAATTGCCGCAATAACAGCATCCTGGTCCGGAGGTGTTCCGTCAGGTGCAGGTACGGCCGTTTCTTCAACTGGATTTTCGGTCATGGCTTCACTCATGTGAGCATCATCCGGGCCCGTTCAAGGCCTGTGATCAGAACGTCAATCTCGTCCTGCGTTGTGTAGATGCCAAAACTGGCACGAGCCGTAGCATGCAGACCAAGCCGACGGATCAGCGGTTCCGCGCAGTGCTGTCCAGCCCGGATGGCAATTCCCAGTTGGTCCAGCAGAGTCGCCAGATCATGAGGATGCGCTCCATCGAGGGTGAACGATAGGACACCGCCACGCACATCCGGAGATCCAAGGACCGTAAGCCCCTGCACCTCACCAAGCCGTTGTTCCGCGTAAGCGGTCAGTTCGGTTTCATGGGTGGAAATGGCGTCATAACCAATATCTTCCACAAACTCGATCGCCGCTTTGAGGCCGATCGTTTCGAGAATGGCAGGGGTCCCAGCTTCGAACTTATGGGGCACCGTTGCCCAGGTCGCACGCTCGAAAGAGACATTCTGGATCATTTCTCCACCGCCCAGAAAAGGCGGCATCACATCCAGAAGCTCTTTTTTGCCCCAGAGCACACCAATGCCAGTGGGTCCGTAGAGCTTGTGACCCGTGAAGGTAAAGAAATCGGCCCCTATGTCCTGAACATCGATTTTGCGATGCACTACGGACTGCGACCCATCAAACAGAATACGTGCTCCATGGGCATGAGCAATTTCTGCCAACTTCTTCGCCGGCGTGACTGTTCCAAGCACATTGGACATATGCGTGATGGAAACAAGAGCGACATTGCCGTCTTCAAGAAGCGCTTCATACGCTTCAGGATCCAGGTCGCCATTCTCCGCCATGGGAGCGACACGCAGTTCGATCCCTGCGCGGTCCTTCAGCATCAACCATGGAACAATATTGGCATGGTGCTCAAGTTCAGAAATCAGGACAGCCTGTCCGGGCTTGAGAAGCGAACCTAGGCTATGCGCCACCAGATTGATGGCTTCAGTACTGTTTCGTGTGAAAACGACTTCATGCCGGTCGGGCGCATTCAGAAGTCGCGCTACAGCATCCCGCGTGCTTTCGTAGGCTTCCGTCGTGCGCTCGCTCATCCAGTGCAGCCCGCGGTGGATATTGGCGTACTGGTGATATGCAGCCTCACGCATCGCTTCAATCACACGTTCGGGCTTCTGGGCCGACGCAGCACTATCGAGAAAGACTAGCGGGCGTCCATGTACCCGCTCGGACAGGATCGGAAACTGGGAACGCACCTCCGGGGTCATGCCCGAATGCTCCCCTGAAGCAGAGCACGCAGGGTCTCGTCGGTCACCAGATCCAGTGCATCCAGCAAAAAGGCCCGGACAAGAATGTCCCGCGCTTCGGCTTCAGGAATACCGCGGGACCGCAGATAAAAAAGCTGCTCGTCGTCCAGCGCCCCCACGGTCGCCCCGTGGCTGCACTTTACATCGTCCGCATAGATTTCCAGCTCAGGCTTGCTGTTGATCTGCGCTTTTTCAGACAGAAGAAGGGCCTGATTCATCTGGTAGCCATCAGTCTTCTGGGCAATGCGATCTACGAGGATCTTGCCCTGGAACACGCCCTGCCCGTTTTCGGACAGCACAGTCTTAACGGTCTGACGCGAACCACAATCTGGCGCGGCATGATGGATCATGGACGTCAGATCATTCAGGCGACTGCCATCGACAATCTGTATCCCGTTGACATGGACCTGTGCATGGGCAGCTGTCAGCGTCGCCACGACTTCATGACGGGCCAGTTCACTACCGTTGTTCAGGGTGAAGCTATCATAATTGCCGTTGGCATCGACAGAAGCCGCGACAATGGCGAGATGCCCTGCTGTCAGGCTTTCCTGTTGCAGCTTCACATGCGTCAGACGCGCGCTCTTGCCGACGACAATGTCAAAGCGTGGATTGGTGACATAACGCCCCTCTCCCGCATTAACGTCAAACAACGTCAGAGACGCACCTTCTTCAAGTACGATCTGATGACGCAGATGCGTGGAGATGTTCTCGCCAGCTGTCAGAGACACCAGTGTCAGCAGGCCAGCGTCTGTTCCCGCAGGTACGCGAACAGACAGACCATCCTGCATAAGCGCTGCATTGAGCACTGCCGAGAAGCGATCTTCAAACGGCTCCGCTGTTTCTACTGCGGACTGAGAAATACTGTCCGACAGGCTGCTGAGCGCTTCGACCTTCCGACCATTGGCGAAAACCACATGACTTCCGGCCTCCGGCAAAGGAAGACCGGCAAGTAATGTCTGCGCGTGCGCATCCGAAAGCGCCGGAGATTCAGCCCAGACGGTATCCGCAAACGCACGAAGCGGCGTATAACGCCACTCCTCCACACGGCGCGTCGGAATACCCATGGCAGAGAGCGCAGTTCCGTGCCCTGCGGAACGTGCGACAAAAGCCTCTAGCCCTAACGAGGCCTGAACTGTTGTCGCTATGCTCACGCTGCTGCCTCGAGGAACTGCGTATAACCCTGCTTCTCAAGCGTCTTCGCTACTTCCGGGCCGCCGCTATAAATGATCTTGCCCTTGGCCATCACATGCACACGGTCTGGCACGATATAGTCGAGCAGACGCTGATGATGGGTAATGACCAGAGCGGAGAAATCCGGGCCACGCAGCGAGTTTACGCCATCCGCAACAATACGCAGCGCATCAATGTCCAGCCCACTATCCGTCTCGTCAAGAATGGCGAAAGACGGCTGCAACAGGCGCATCTGAAGCACTTCATTGCGCTTCTTTTCACCACCCGAGAAGCCCACATTGACAGCACGCTTCAGCATCTCGTCCGACATGGAAAGGCGCTTTGTCTCTGCACGAACGGCCTTGAGGAAAGCAACTGCGTCCAGCTCGTCTTCACCACGCGCCCGGCGGACGGCATTGACAGCTGTGCGCAGGAAATTCGCGTTGTTCACGCCCGGAAGCTCGACTGGGGACTGGAATGCCAGAAACATGCCCAGCGCCGCACGCTCTTCAGGCTCAAGCGCCAGCAGGTCTTCGCCCTTAAAGGTCGCGCTACCGCCCGTCACTTCGTAGTCTTCACGGCCGGACAGCACATAAGACAACGTGGACTTGCCAGAGCCGTTTGGGCCCATGATGGCGTGGATTTCACCCTTGGGAATCTCGAGATCGATCCCCTTGAGGATTTCCTTCGGGGTACCATCGGCATCAATGCGGGCCTCAAGACCCTGGATTTTCAGAAAATCACTCATGTCTTAACCCACACTTCCTTCGAGGCTGATCTGCAACAGCTTCTGAGCCTCGACCGCGAACTCCATCGGCAGCTCCTTGAGCACCTCGCGGCAAAATCCATTGACGATCAGACCAACAGCGTCTTCTTCAGACAATCCACGGGAGCGGCAATAGAAAAGCTGGTCTTCGGAAATCTTTGACGTTGTTGCTTCATGCTCGATACGAGCCGTCATATTCCGGCTTTCAATGTAAGGCACGGTATGTGCGCCACACTGGTCGCCGATCAGAAGGCTGTCGCACTGCGTGAAGTTGCGCGCGTTGCGAGCCTTTGGCTGCATGCGAACAAGACCGCGATACGTGCTATCCGACTTGCCGGCTGAAATAGTCTTGGCGATGATCGTCGAACGCGTATTGGGCGCCAGATGGATCATCTTCGTACCCGTATCGGCCTGCTGATGATTATTGGTCACAGCTACGGAGTAGAACTCGCCAACCGATCCTTCACCAGCCAGAACGCAGGACGGATATTTCCACGTGATGGAAGACCCTGTCTCAACCTGCGTCCAGGAAATCTTGGAGCGTGCGCCACGGCAGGCACCGCGCTTCGTCACGAAGTTATAGATACCGCCCCGACCTTCATCATCCCCCGGATACCAGTTCTGAACCGTGGAATACTTGATGGAGGCGTCGTCCATCGCAATCAGTTCGACAACGGCCGCATGAAGCTGGTTCTCATCACGTTGAGGAGCGGTGCAGCCTTCAAGATAGGACACGCTGGCACGCTCTTCGACGATGATCAGCGTCCTCTCGAACTGCCCTGTATTACGCGCATTGATGCGGAAATACGTGGACAGTTCCATCGGGCAGCGCACGCCTTTGGGCACATACACGAAAGATCCGTCCGTAAAGACAGCGGAGTTCAGCGCGGCGAAAAAGTTATCACCGGCGGGAACGACTGAACCAAGGTACTGCTTGACCAGATCCGAATGCTCGCGAATGGCCTCGGAAATCGGGCAGAAGATAACTCCTGCTTCTTCCAGAGTTTTACGGAACGTGGTCGCCACGGATACGCTGTCAAACACTGCATCAACTGCAACCGGCATACGCTTCTGCTCGTCCGCACCCTCGACACCAGCCAGGAGAGCCTGCTCGTGGAGGGGAATTCCGAGTTTCGCGTAGGTTTTCAGAAGCTCTGGATCGACTTCATCCAGGCTCTTCGGACCAGGCTTCTTTTTCGGTTGAGCGAAATAATGGGCATCCTGATAGTCGATCGGCGGATGGCTGACCTTGGCCCATTCCGGCTCCTTCATTTCCAGCCACATCCGGAACGCCTTCAGACGCCATTCCAGCATCCACTCAGGCTCTTCCTTGCGCGCAGAAATGAGGCGAACTGTCTCTTCATTCAGGCCTTTGGGAGCGATATCCATCTCGATATCGGTCTCGAAGCCCCACTCGTAGCTGGACTTCGCGAGCTTTTCGACTGTCTCGCGGGTCTCCGTCACGGCTGGCATCGTCTCGTGTCCTCAGTTCACCGGATCCGCTACGGGCATAGCCGCGGCGCCGGTCGTGTCGAGAGAAGGCTCCCTGGAAACCTTCCCGCTATGCAGAGCGGAATGCTTGTCCATATCCGCAAGAGTTATGCTGTTGAGCGTTCGTAGAATGGCGTCATTCACCATGTCCCACTGGCCTGAAAGACCGCACAGGGAACTGTGCTCGCATTCACGCCCATCGCAGCAGGCTGTAATCGAAATCGGACCATCAACAACAGCAATGACTGTGGCGATCGTGATCTCTTCAAGCGGCCGGGACAAACGGTATCCGCCGCGAGCTCCACGATGGGAAATGACGAGCCCGCTTGAGGCCAGTCCTTTCAGAAGCTTCGCAACGGTGGGCTCCGGGACGCCAGTCTCTCCGGCCAGAGCGGCGGCTGTTGCCAGACCCTCATGCTGCCCAAGATGGACCAGGAGGACGGTGGCATAATCAGCCAGTTTGGAGAGCCTCAGCATAGCTTGCACACTCACATTGCATTCATTCAAGACTTAGGAAGTCCTGATTAGGTTCCAGATGACCCATGCTGTCACAAAGGTCAAGAAGTTTGTGATGTCCCGAAAAGGTATAAGCCTGTCAGACACCGAAAAACAGGCGGGAAATCACATCAAGGCCAGCCCCCGCCAGAAAGCCAACAACCGTTCCGTTGACTCGGATATAAGCAAGGTCACGTCCCACGCGCGCTTCCAAGCGCTGTGCGAGGTCGTCACCATCCCAACCCGCCATAACATTGGCTATGAACCCGGCTAGTTTGTCCCGGACGCCGGGAAGCAGCCTCGACACCATCCGCTCCACGGCCTGATTGATGCGCTCTCGCAGCGCATCGTTTTCCCGCATGGAACTCGCCAGACCCAGAATGGCTGTATCAAGTACCGATGCGCTCCAGCCATCTTCCTTTGCGCAGTCCTCTTCCGCCATGCGACGGACCCGGTCCCAGAGCTCCCCACTCCAGGCCTTGAGACTCGAATGGGTCAGGACTGAGCCGATAGCCTGCGTCATATCCTGTCGACGCTCGGGATCAGTTTCCATTCGGTCAATTTCTGCCCGCACCCATGCGGTAAAACCGTGCCGAATATCCGAATCCATAGGATCGATGCGTTCGATTTCCGCCTGCAGGGCTGTCAGCACACGATTGGAAACAGATCCCCCAATGGCCCATCCGAGGAAGCGCCCCCCCTGCTCCCGGACGCGCTCTTCAACAAACTGCCGAAGGTCCCCCTCTTTTGCCGCTACCGTCATCTTGAGCTTGGCCAGCAGGAACGACAGGACCTCCTGGTGCATTTCGCTGTCCACCATGGCTCGCATTGCCCGTGAGACCAGCGGGGCCATTTCCTCGCCATTCAGCAAAATAGGCAACGCCCGAGATAAAGCAGAGCTTGCCCGGCCGTCTTCAAGCCGATCGAAAAGACTGGGAATACTTGCTCGAAGAGTAGCAACCAGCGTGAGGCGGGTGGAAGACTCGCTGAGAGCGTCAGCGATAAGGCCTGGAAGATCAATTTTCGAAAGAGCACGATGAACGTCGGCTTCGG
The DNA here is from genome assembly GCF_002723955.1 of Gluconobacter frateurii. GTDB lineage: Bacteria > Pseudomonadota > Alphaproteobacteria > Acetobacterales > Acetobacteraceae > Gluconobacter > Gluconobacter frateurii. Next base: position 134,228 of record NZ_BEWN01000004.1, on the reverse strand, counting down.
TGAAAAACTGACCGGAGACAAATTTTCCGAGCGCCTGCCCCAGCCGAACTTTCTGACGCGGCAGAATGGCCGTATGCGGAATGGGAAGACCCAGTGGATGCCGGAAAAGGGCCGTGACGGCAAACCAGTCCGCCAGTCCACCGACAACGCCAGCTTTCGAGCCTGCCCGAAGAATATTGAGAACCCAGCTCTCATCATGAACATGATGCGCGGCGAGATAGGTTGTGCCTGTTGCGAGAGCCCCCATGCCGATCAGCAGAGCGCCAGCGAGCTTCGTGGGCGATGCGGCCCGTTGTGAACTGGCCTGACTGACATCTTTCTTCATATCCGGATGCATGTCGGCCTCGATAGCATCATCCGTGAGCCCTGTCGCGCCCGCAACAAGGTTGCGCTTACAGGCCGGGCATGGAACATAACTTGCCCGTTTTCAATTTACCTTCCGCAGAAGCGAGACTGCTCCCGATGTCTGACTGCGCCTCCCGGCACGACACATCCCTTTCCGCACGCATCGACACCCTGACCACACACCTCATTAAAGAGCGTAATGGTCTGGGTGATCTGATTGCCTCTATTGGTGAGGATCTGTCTGTCGGCAACGGCGAAAAAATCGAGGAGCTGGAACACACGGTCCGGGCATTGCGAGATGAACATTTCATCCAGCGTGCCGCCCATCTGCGGCAGTATGTTGGTCTTGGAGACGCTGATCCGGCCACCCGTCTGCAACAGGTTGCCAGCCGGCTTGTAGAGCAGGCAGCATCCCCGGAAGAACTTTCAAAAGCCGCGATCGCTGCTGTTTTCACTGCCCATCCCACGTTTGCTCTGGCCGATCACGTTTATGCCCTTCTGGCAGAGCGGGCTTCGGACCCGGAACTTCCACTACCCTGCCTGACAACGCACCGCCGCGCTGCCCCCCCCACACTGGCCCACGAACAGTCTCTTGCATTGGCTGCGATCCTGCGTGGCCGGGATGCGCTTGATGATCTCAGTGCTTCGCTGATCGAAAAGATGACCTCGCGATGGGCCAATGAAGCCGATCATGTCGACCCCGCTCCGGTCATTCTGGCAAGCTGGGTCGGCTTCGACACGGATGGGCGCAACGATATCGGGTGGTGGGACACGATCCGCATCCGACTGGAACTCAAACTCGCGCAACTGGAACGACTTGAGGCAGGTCTTGCTGGTCTTAGCCTTCAGGACTCGGCTCTTGCAATGCGCGTTCGTCGGGCCATGGAGGCAGTTAAAACACAGCATGCCGCCTGCCCTTCCGGGAAGAATGCCGCACCTGAAGCTATCCGTGATTTTGCCCAGACCCTGATTGCACATCGCGAGAAGGCGCTGCTCGAGGCACAGGAGCTTCTGCCTCTTTTCCGGGATGCCGCCATCGACCTCGACGCTTCAGCAACATTGAAGCTCCGCACGATCCGTGCAGGCTTCATAAGCCATGGGCTGGGCATTGCGCATATCCATACACGTCTCAACGCCGCACAGATCTATAATGTCGCCCGGACGCGTCTTGGCCTAACGGATGACCCGGCCCTCCCATCACGACGCCGCGTGCTTCTGTCGCGTATCAATGATGCACTCGATGACCTGACCCCACGTCACGTGGATTTCGGTTCGCTCCTTGTGGAGCCCGCTTCTGCTGCCCGTCTGATGATGACGATGGCGCAGATCCTCAAGCATATTGATTCTGGCTCCCCAATCCGCTTCCTGATCGCCGAAACGGAAAGTGGTTACACCCTTCTCGCGACGCTTTGGCTCGCGCGCCTGTTTGGGATTCAGGATCATCAGATCGAAATTTCTCCGCTTTTCGAGACAGAAAGTGCGCTGGAAAACGGCGAGACAATTCTTGAAGAGGCGTTCCGCTCTCCGCACTGGCGGAACTATCTGCGCGCCAACGGTCGCCTTTCCTTGCAATTCGGCTATTCGGATTCCGGTCGTTATGTCGGGCAGCTTGCGGCAACCAACCTTGTCGAACGCCTGCGTATGCGCACGCTGGACCTTCTCAAGGAACATGACCTTGAAGATGTTTCCCTCACGCTTTTCGATACGCACGGGGAGAGCATTGGCCGTGGCGCACATCCGTTCAGCCTGCGTCAGCGTCTCGACTACTTCTCGCCTGCCCGCACACGGATTGCTTTCCGCAATGCAGGCGTGGGATGCCGCGTAGAAACGGCTTTTCAGGGCGGAGACGGTTACACGCTTTTCGGTACGAACAGCATTGCGTCCTCTACCATTGCGACGCTTGCTGAGCATGTCGCTCATGTTCCCGCCAGCGTAAATGATCCGGTCTATGACCGCCCCGATTTTGCCGCCGACTTCTTTTCCACGATTGCGCTCGATATGGGCACGCTCGTCAACGATCCAGGCTATGCGGCTCTTCTGAGCGCTTTCGGACCGTCCCTCATCGACAAGACAGGCTCGCGTCCCTCAGCCCGTCAGTCTGACGCCGCAACCGTGACGCGGATCACTCATCCAAGCCAGCTTCGCGCCATTCCAAATAACGCTATTCTTCAGCAGCTTGGCTGGTGGGCGAATGTCCTGCACGGACTGGGCAATGCAGCACAACGTCATCCGGAAACTTTCGAGCATTTCGTGAATAGCTCGTCCCGTTTCCGCGAGGCCATGGATTTTGCGCGACAGGCTCTCGCACATTCGGATCTGGAAGTTCTCCGCGCAACCGTGCGCCAACTTGATCCGGGAACATGGCTTGACCGTGCCTCAACTGCGCAGGACGAAGAAGAGCGTCAGAACTATCTGACCATCTCCCATGGCCTTGAGGTCCTGCAATTCTGGACAAGCGCGCCAGCGATGTTCCGCCGCATTCAGACGGATCACATCGCTTTGCGGGCAGCTTGGCCGGAAGCCCCACAGATGGAACCGCGCGAGAAGCTTCTGCACGCTATCCGCTTTGCCCTGATTGACCGGTTGTGGATTCTTTCCACGCGCATTCCGTATTTCGGGCCACGCAACAACCTGACGCGAGACTCCATCACGAACCTCATCCTGTGCCTTGATATTCCGCGATCGCTAGATCTTCTGGATGATCTGTTTCCAGTGTCTGCCCTCAGCGTCGCCAATCTTGATTTTGGTGAACCGGGCGGCGCTGGTGAGGAAAGTGGCTTTGCGCGCGAGCATCGCGAGATTTTCCAGCCGCTGGAACGCTGTTTCAATCTGCTAAGGGAAATTGGCATTGCCGTCATGCACGCCAACCGTGCCTTCGGCTAGAAACGAAACATTATAACAACGTCTTGTCCGCAAGGCAGCTATGCGTTTAGAGAAGGGCAACACAATCAGCAGAAAGCCCTTTCTGAATGCTTCGCAAGGCTCTTCTTCTAGGCGTTGCCATAATGGCAACGCCCGCTTTTGCCGCCGAGACGGCCAAGGACACACCTGCCCCGAATGCTGATAGCGTCACGCGCGCTACGGTTGTCGTTGATGGCATGACCATCCCTTATCAGGCTGTCGCCGGAACCATTCTGGTTCATGGTGCAGGCTATAATGATTCGAATGAAATCCTGACTAAGCGCGGGCTCAAGATTGAAACTGGAAAAGACGATGAGGATAAGAATCCTCCAGTCGCTTCCATGTTCTACACAGCCTATTTCAAGGAGGGGGTACCCTCCGCCAAACGGCCGATTACTTTCCTCTATAATGGTGGCCCCGGCTCAGCGTCTGTCTGGGTCCATATGGGCACGTTCGGGCCACGCCGTGTGAATACGCCAGGCGACCAGCATCTTCCTGCCGCGCCTTACGCTCTGATCAACAATCCGCAGTCCCTTCTTGATGTCTCGGATGTGGTGTTTGTCGATGCACCCGGAACAGGCTTTTCCCGTATCGCAGGCAAGGATGCTGCCAAGGAATTCCTGGGCGTCGATGGCGACGGTGAAGCCTTCACGCATTTCATTTCCAAATTTCTGGCGAAGTATCACCGTTATAACTCACCGAAATACCTGTTCGGTGAAAGCTATGGCACGATGCGCTCGGCAGTCGTCATCAATGACCTTGAGCAGGAAGAAAACATCGACTTCAACGGTGTCATTCTTCTTTCCCAGATCCTGAACTACGACAACAGCGCTGATGGTCCGCAGTTCAATCCGGGCGTTGACGACCCTTACGTTCTGGCACTTCCAACTTATGCCGCCACCGCCTGGTATCACCACTGCCTGCCGCAGCAGCATGCTGATCTGAAGGCCTTCCTGAAGGAAGTCGAGCATTTCGCCGTCACAGACTACACTGTAGCGCTGCGTCAGGGAGCAGACCTGCCTGAGAATGAGCGTCAGGCTATTGCGGAAAAGCTCCATAACTACACGGGTCTGCCGACTGATTACATTTTGCGGTCAGACCTTCGCGTGAATGGCGGCCAGTTCGAACAGCAGCTTCAGGCGAAGACAGGCATGGCGACGGGTCGTCTCGACACGCGCTATTCCAGTCCGACGCTTGATCCAATGTCCAAGGAAGTGGATTACGACCCTCAGTCCAGTGCGATCAGTTCTGCCTATGTGTCGGTCTTCAATGACTATGTTCGTAACACACTCAAGTATGGCACGGACGAGACCTATCGCCTGTTCAACCCTGAAGATCACTGGGACAACAAGCACACTCAGCCAGGTCATGGCTACCAGCCGAAAGGTGTCCCAAATGTCATGAGCGATCTCGCCATGGCTATCAAGACGAACCCCAATCTGCATGTCATGCTGAACGGTGGCTACTACGATCTCGCAACGCCTTATTATGAGGGCATTTACGAGATGAAGCACCTACCGATGCCTCTGAGCCTTCAGAAGAACATCGAGTACGCTCAGTATTCTTCGGGGCACATGGTTTACGTAGATCCAACAGCCCTTCAGCAACTGCACGATAATGTGGCAGCCTTTATCCGCCGCACTGATAACCTGCACTAATTAATGTGTCTGTGACGGGAGATGAAAAATTCTCCCGTCACAGACACAGCCTTTTACTCGGGCGAGGACTTCGGCCACCCGATCCGGATCAACACACTGTCCGGACCATTGACCGCAAATTCATACATTCCCCACGGCTTTAGAGACGGCGCACTGTTTCCAATGATCCGAGCGCTGAAAACCTGCGCGAGACGATCTACATCTGGCCTGCGAAAATACAGGCAAAATGGATTGCGGCTAGCATCGACCCATCCAGGCACAGCCTGAGTCAAATGCAGTTCGCCACCATCGGGGGCAACCAGGATCCTATAAGCCGGCGCCTTATCTCCCAACCGTTGAAAATCCAGCAAAGCAAAAAATTTCTCTGCCTCTTCCATGTGATTTACAGGAAGAACAGAAATGACTGACTGAGACATGTTCTGGCACTCACAAGGCAGAGATCGGAACCGAACGATATTTAATAAAAAAACCCGCCAGATTGCTCTGACGGGTTTTTTCTTTCACCGGAGTGAAAAAGATCAGGCGGACTTCGCCATGATCTCTTCGGCCACATTGCGCGGCACCGGATCGTAGTGATGGAACTGCATGGTGAAGGATGCACGACCCTTCGTTGCAGAACGCAGATGGGAAATGTAGCCGAACATTTCCTTCAGCGGCACCTGAGCACGGATCATCACGGTCGAACCAGAAGTTTCCTGGCTCTGGATGATGCCACGACGACGGTTAAGATCGCCCACGACGTCACCGACATGATCGTTCGGCGTCGTGATTTCCACGTCCATGATCGGCTCAAGGATCACGGGACCGGCGTTCTTCATGCCTTCACGGAAGCAGGCCTTGGCAGCGATTTCGAAGGCCAGAGCCGACGAGTCAACGTCATGGTACTTACCGTCGAGCAGCGTGAACTGGAAGTCGACCGTCGGGAAGCCAGCCAGAACACCCGTGGTGCTCTGCATCCGGATGCCCTTTTCGACTGCCGGAATGTATTCCTTCGGAACCGTACCGCCGACGATTTTGTTCGTGAAGATGATCTCATCCGGCTTGTCGGAAGGAGCGAATTCGATCTTGACTTCAGCGTACTGACCCGAACCACCAGACTGCTTCTTGTGGGTATAGGTCTCGACATGCGGCTTCGTGATCGTCTCACGATAAGCAACCTGCGGTGCACCGATGTTGGCATCGACGCCGTATTCACGACGCAGACGGTCAACAATGATGTCCAGGTGAAGCTCACCCATGCCCGACAGAATGGTCTGACCCGTTTCCTGATCTGTCTTCAGGTGCAGGGACGGATCTTCAGCTGTCAGCTTCTGCAGCGCCAGCGTCATTTTTTCGACGGCGTCCTTGGTCTTCGGCTCGACGGAGATGTCGATAACCGGAACCGGGAACTGCATACGCTCCAGAACCACCGGATCAGCGGCATCTGCCAGCGTGTCACCCGTGACCGTGTCCTTCAGGCCGACGAACGCAGCAATGTCACCCGCACCAACGGACTTCACTTCCTGACGCTTGTCAGCATGCATCTGGAACATGCGGCCAACGCGTTCCTTATGACCCTTCGTCGTGTTCAGGATCGTATCACCAGCGTTCAGAACGCCACGGTAAACGCGGACGAAGGTCAGCGTGCCGTACTTGTCGGAGATGATCTTGAACGCAAGGCCAGCGAACTTGCCGTCCGGATCAACCGGAACGATCGGCAGGAAGTTCTCGTCGACCTCTTCACCTTCCGGCGGAGCGATACGGATGCCTTCGACTTCATCCGGAGCCGGCAGGTAGTCGATGACGGCATCGAGCAGAGGCTGAACGCCCTTGTTCTTGAACGCCGTACCGCACATGACAGGACGGAATTCGCCAGAGATCGCACCCTTCTTGATGCACTTCTTCAGGGTTGCAACGTCAACGTCGCCCTTCTCGAAGTACTCTTCCATGGCGTCGTTATCCATGGCGAGTGCCGTGTCCAGAAGCGTCTGACGAGCTTCCTCAGCCTTTTCCTTCAGGTCAGCCGGGATCTCTTCGTAGTGGAACTTGGCGCCGAGTTCGCCGCCTTCCCACACGATAGCGCGCATTTCAACCAGGTCGACAACGCCAACGAAGTTTTCTTCGGCACCGATCGGTAGCTGCAGCGGAACAGCAACGATGTCCAGCTTCTCCTTCAGCGTGCTGAAGGCGTAGTAGAAGTCTGCACCCGTACGGTCGAGCTTGTTGATAAAGATGATGCGCGGGACGTTGTAGCGGTCTGCAAGACGCCAGTTGGTCTCGGACTGCGGCTGCACGCCTGCAACACCTTCAATCACGAAGATGGCGCCATCGAGCACGCGGAGCGAACGGTTCACTTCAATGTTGAAGTCAATGTGGCCCGGGGTGTCGATGATGTTGATGCGGTGGTCGTTCCACTCACACGTCACGGCAGCGGACGTGATGGTGATGCCGCGCTCACGCTCCTGCGCCATGTAATCGGTGGTGGTGTTGCCGTCGTGGACTTCACCGATCTTATGAGAGACACCCGTGTAGTACAGGATGCGCTCGGTCGTGGTGGTCTTACCGGCGTCAATATGCGCGGTAATACCGATATTGCGGATCTTCGAGAGAGCCGATTTGGCTTCCTGAACGCTTTCGGACACGGAGAACCTCCAAAAAACAATAAAAGGTGTTTCAGCCTGGACTGAAACACCTCCGCTGCGGCTCGTTAAAGCCGAACCTGATTTGTCCCAGTGGCGGCTGAATGACCCAGACCGCCATGGTTTTCAAGAGTAATCTTTATGAACCAGCCAGAGCCGGAAAGATTTCTCAGGCGGTCTGTGCAGCCTTGCGTTCCTGAACGCGCAGGATACGACGCTTGATGACCTGGGCTTCTTCAGGAAGCTTGCGGTTAGGCGTTCCCAGCAGGAACGAATCCAGCCCACCATTGTGCTCGATCGTACGGATACCGTTGGTGGACAGGCGCATGCGCACTGACGAACCAAGAATATCGGAGATCATCGTGGTCTCCTGCAGATTCGGGAGAAAACGACGGCGGGACTTGTTATTGGCGTGGCTGACGTTATTGCCCGTCAGCACGCCCTTGCCCGTGACCTGGCAACGGCGAGACATGGTAGCACTTTCCTCGATGCTGGATGACGCAGGACAGCGAGGCCCGGCGTGTTCCGTAAATCAGGCGCGGCTTATGGCGAACGATAGGGCTTTCGTCAAGCCCTCATGACCGTTTCGCCCGCCTGAACCGACCACATTCGGGCATAATAACCGTTTTTGCGGAGCAATTCAAAATGAGTACCGCGTTCAACGATCCGTCCGGCATCAAGAACAACGATCTGATCCGCGTCCTGAATCGTTGAAAGGCGATGCGCCACGATCACGGTCGTCCGTGACTGTGCCAATTCGCGCAACTCCTGCTGAATAGCGGCTTCCGTCCACGTATCGAGTGCGCTGGTCGCCTCGTCCAGCAACAGAATTCGTGGATCTTTGAGCAGGACACGGGCTATCGCCACACGCTGTTTTTCGCCGCCAGACAGTTTCAGTCCGCGCTCACCAACAATCGTTTCATATTTTTCTGGCAGTTCATTGATGAAGTCATGAATCTGCGCTTTTCGAGCTGCCTGATGAACCGCTTCTTCCAGAGTCAAGGGATCGCCGTAAGCGATATTCTCTCCAACACCTGCATTAAACAGAACCGTGTCCTGCGGAACCGTGCCGATGACGCGCTGAAGATCTTCCACAGCGACATCCCGCAGATCATGACCATCAATCCTGATCGCGCCTGATGTCGGATCATAGGCCCGTGTCAGAAGCCGCCCCATGGTCGATTTGCCTGACCCGGTATGCCCAACAATGGCCAGAGATGTGCCCGCTGGGATCTCCAGAGAGATATCATGAAGAATCTGGCGAGCTGGATCGTAGCTGAAGCAGACATGATCGAATGTAATCCTTGCCGCCCCACCGTCGGCCAGTCTCACGGGAAGATGGACGGGCTTGGGTGCCTCTACGATTTCCGAATGCGTCCCTAGAAGCTCAAGATAGTTTTCGAGATCGACCCGGGCATTGCGCCATCCGGCGCTCACATAATTCAGTGCTCCGACAGAACTATATAAACCACGTAGATAACTGCCGATCAGAACGAACTGAGCAACACCAATCCGGTGCAGCACAATATCATGAGCCGCCAACCCCAGAAGAGCCGTCGTTGCACCGGCAATCAAGAGGCTACGTGCCATCTGGGAAAAGCCGACCAGTCTTTTCAGCCTGATTTCCGCGTTTTTGAGAGCTTGTCTGAAGCGGTCATACCGCAGGATTTCCTGGTGACTATTAGCAAAACTGCGGACAGTCTCGAAATTCAGCATACTGTCGACAAGCTGATACTGCGCCTGACTGTTGGCTGTATTCCGTGCCCGCCGCGCTGTCATACGCATTCGCGTGAAGACGTAGGACACAGCCGCATAAACACCAATGCCGACGACAACAATCGCGACATATCGCCAGTCAAACACACGCAGAATGACGAAAAGCGTCATTGCCAGCTCAATGGTATTGGGCAGCACGTTGAAGAGAACGAGACTGAGCAATGTTCCAACAGCGTCGGAGCCACGATCAAGAGTTCTCGTGAGCGCTCCGGTCTGGCGATCCAGATGAAATCGCACGCTCATGGCATGGAGATGCTCAAGCCCGACCAGCGCCACCCGACGCTGAAGGTCGGCCTCAAGGGGGGCAATCAGCATTTCGCGCAATGGAGTGGAAATGCCGGCAACGACACGAATGACCGTGTATTGCGCGATCAGCCAGACAGGAATCGCGAGAAGTGCCTGATGCTCCGAAAGGGCAGCCACCATGCGACTGAAGACCCAGGGGGTTGCGACAGTCGTTCCACTTTCAACAAGGAGGAGAACCAGCGCCACACCGACCCAAAAGAATGTGCGAGCAGGGTTTTCTGGGCGGATTTTCTGCCAGAGCTGCCCCAGAGGCAACATTTCCGGGGTCGAATCGTATTTCTTTGACATGCCGGACTATGAGAAAGACAGCCTTCGCTTTGCAATCTCTCCTGCGCATGCGAAACTTTCGATCGTGTTCGATAAATCCATATCCCCGTCCCTTTCTCGTTTTCTTCGCCATATCGAGGCCTGCAATAGCGCCCGTTTGCCAGGAAACAGGCTTCCGTTTTTCTGCGCCCAGAAGCAGATTGGATGGATCTCTCCTGAAATCGCAGATCGGATGGAAGCATCTGGTCTGAAAGATCAGACTGGCTTTGGAGTTGCCTCGGGACAGGAGCTTTTTCCCCTTTCCCAGAGATTGGCGGCACAGGGCGTTTATGCTTCCCACGACGAACCGTTTGATGTCAGGAATGATCTTGACGTTGTCGTTGGTCAAGTGGATCGGGGCGCCATTCCGGTTCTGGGCGTTGCGGCCGAAGGCGTGCATCTGAATGGTCTGGTTGAAGATCCTTCTGGTCCGTTGCTGTGGATTGCCCGCAGGAGCATGACCAAGCGACTGGACCCGGGGAAGCTGGATCATCTTGTGGCTGGTGGCATGAGTGCAGGCCTGGACCCGCGGACAACAGTCATCAAGGAAGCCAAGGAAGAGGCTGGGATCCCTGAAATCCTCGCACTCCGTGCCCAGGCAGTCAGCCGCCTTCAATACGCCATGGAACGGCCTGAGGGGCTTAGACGAGATGTTCTGCACTGCTATGATCTGATGCTGCCTCAGGATTTCACTCCCGTTGCGGAAGACGGCGAAGTCGAGAGCTTCCATCTGCTTCCGCTGACGGAAGTTTTTGCCCGCGTTCGGGACACGGATGATTTCAAGTTCAACGTCAATCTTGTTCTGATTGACCTTTTCATCAGACGTGGACTTTTCACGTCCGATGAGAGCCTCATTCTTCAAAATGCTCTGACACGAAAAACATCATGAAAAATTTTGGACTTGCCGCCCTTTTGCTCACACTTCCTCTTCTGGGAGGATGTGTTGTGCCCGTGAGCGTTACGCCTGATCTCTGTCGCGAAATGCGCGCGCAGGATACTTTGCAGATCCGGATGATGTTCGGGCAGACCCGCCCAGGCGGACTACCGATCACAGATAACGAATGGCAGGATTTCGTGACGAAGGAGATCACGCCACGTTTTCCGAGCGGTTTGACCGTTTTCAATGCTGACGGTCAGTGGATGAACACGGTCACGCATATTGTTGGCCGAGAACCCTCCCGTATTCTCTGGGTCGTTGCCCCGGCTGACAAGAACCTGCAACACAATATTCGTGCAATTCAGGCCGCTTACCGGCAACAATTCTCCCAACAGGCCGTTGGGCTCACCATTCAATCCGGATGCTCTCTGTTCAACTGACAGCCATAGCGTTTTCCGGAGCCTGCAGGTCGGATTTATCTGACGCAGGTAGCCATCGCTATCTTTTCTGCAGGCCTCCATTTTCAGGATCCCCATGATCGACCAGCTCCCTCCTCGCTCTCCTGAAGTCATCCCGGTAGAAGCGTCTGATTCCACCGGAACCATCCAGCGGCGGGCTCGCGGATTTCTGGCTCTCTTTTTTGTCGCTATCGGTCTCTACACGCTCAAGAGTTTTCTGCCAGCTCTGCTATGGGGGTGTGTTTTCGCCATCTCGCTTTGGCCGCTCTACCAGCGCGCCGAGCGACGTTTTGGCCGGAGCGACTGGCTTCCTATGGTCTTCACTCTCGTCGTGGCACTGATTTTCCTCGTGCCGGTCTCCCTCGTGGGTGTGAAGCTTGCTGACGAAATCAGAAGTGCCCTCGAATGGATTGATGACGTCCGCAACAATGGTATCCCGATGCCAGAATGGGTGCCGCACCTTCCCTTCATTGCGTCCCAGGCAACGACCTGGTGGCAGAACCACATGACAAGCCCTCAGCGCCTGTCCCACTTGCTGCATTCCGTTGATGTTGGTCACGGCATGCAGATGACCAAACAGGTCGGCTCGCAGGTTGCCCGCCGCGGTACGCTTTTCGCCTTCTCTTTGCTGACGCTCTTTTTCCTGCTGAAAGATGGCGACTATGTTATCCGCAAAGGCCTGGTGGGTTCCCATCGTCTATTTGGGGCGCAAGGAGAAAGTCTGGCCAAGCAGATGATTTCTTCCGTCCATGGAACGCTTGCGGGACTGGTTCTGGTGGGACTGGGCGAAGGCGCCATTATGGGCATAGCCTACATGCTGACAGGCGCACCACAGCCGCTCCTTTTTGCCATGCTGACAGCCGTGGCAGCGATGATCCCTTTTCTGGCGTGGCCTACCGTGGGGCTCGTTGCCCTGTTGCTCCTCGCGAAGAGCAGCATGATTGGGGCAATTGTTGTCATGGCTTTAGGGTCAGTCGTGATCTTCGTAGCCGATCACTTTGTTCGCCCGGTTCTAATTGGTGGCAGCACCAAGATGCCTTTCCTATGGGTTCTGCTTGGCATCCTTGGAGGAGCAGAAACCTGGGGGCTGCTGGGTCTATTCCTTGGGCCAGCAATCATGGCCGCACTTCACCTGCTGTGGACGCTCTGGACAGAAGAGCGCACAGACGGGAAAAAGGCCTCTTAGGCCTTTTAAGAAACTAACTTTTTTGGAAATTACCGCAGGACTGGTCGGGCAGGCGGGATTCGAACCCACGACCCCCAGTCCCCCAGACTGGTGCGCTACCAGGCTGCGCTACTGCCCGTTTGTCCTGCGGTGGCGGTGGTTTAGCAGCGTAACGCCGTCACCGCAAGAGCATCTGATTCAGACTGGGAGAAGATTTCTCAGAAGCTGAAGTTCTTCGAGAATTTCCCTAAGCTCGGCGCGCAGAAATTCGTTCTCGGCATCAAGATGTTTTACTGATGCACAGAGATGCTGATTCGCGTCCTGAAGCGCCAGTACCTCTTCCGTATCACGAATTGAAAATGGCTCGGCTTCGGCTTCGGCTTCGGCTTCGGCTTCGGCTTCGGCTTCGGCTTCGGCTTCGGCTTCGGCTTCGGCTTCGGCTTCGGCTTCGGCTTCGGCTTCGGCAGGCGTAATTCCTGTCAGGCACTCGTCAAGCACATGAGATGCTTTTTCTTCTTCCGGAGACATATCCGGTTCCGATGCATTCAAATCTTGATTCTCTTCATGACGGGACATCGCCATAACTTCAGCCATGACGGGATCAGAGACATGAAGACTGTCCGAAGGAGCCTCAGGAAAGGCGATATCATCAACGGATGAAACTGGAGTAGCCGAAATTTCTTCCGTAACCGTCAAGACGGGCACATCTTCCACAACAGGAGAATGCTCAATCGGGGCCGATACCGTCTCTGGCGAAACAGCCTGATGTTCAGCTGCTTTTCTTGCTTTGCGCTCGCGGAGAACACGCAGAACGCCCTGCCCCTTGTAACCCTGAACGTAAAGAAGATCGGAGATCAGCCGAAGTGTTTCGACATGCTCCGGATTATAGTACCGCCGACCGCTTTCCCCGCGGAAAGGCTTTACACCGGGATAGATCGTTTCCCATGACCGCAGACGGTGCTGCGGAATATGGAGTTCTTCTGCAACTTCGCTAATGGTGCGGTACGCATCCGGACCTTTTTTTGCCTTGGAAGGATTCAGGTTTTCCTGATCCTGCTCAACAGCATTGACTGAAGTCGACAAATTTTCAGTCATCCGCGCCGTCCACTCCATGAGCCGCGTCAACGATACCGTTCATCCGGTCCCGGAGAATTTGGGACGGTCGGAAGACCAATACGGCCCTGGGAAGAATGGGGACCTCTACGCCGGTTTTGGGATTTCTCCCGATACGCTCCCCTTTCTGGCGAACAGAGAACGTCCCGAAGCCACTCAGCTTCACGGATTCTCCGGCCTCAAGCGTTCCGGAGATTTTCTCCAGTACACTTTCCAGAATCATGGAGGAATCGTGCCGGGACAGCCCAACACGGCTATAGATGTGCTCGACAAGATTCGCGCGCGTGACTGTACTCATGACACATGCGTATCATGACGTTCAGAACAGTCAAAGGAATCAATCGTTAACCTTGAAAGACCAGAACGCGCTCACATGCGAACGAGCGCGGATCCCCAGGTCAGTCCGCCGCCCAGAGCTTCCATCAGAACGAGATCGCCCTTCTGGATACGCCCGTCACGGACAGCCTCGTTAAGGGCGAGCGGAATGGACGCAGCCGACGTATTAGCGTGACGATCTACCGTTACCACGACCCGGTCTGACGGGAGGGCCAGCTTCTTGGCCATACCATCAATGATACGCAGATTGGCCTGATGCGGGACGAGCCACTGAATATCCTGACCCGTCAGGTTATTGGCTTCCAACGCTTCGTCAACAGCTTGTGAAAGCTTGACGACCGCATGGCGGAACACTTCCCGCCCCAGCATCTTGAGATGCTGTGTCGTTCCAGCGCAGCCTACTGCACCGTCCACATACAGAATATCGCCAGACCGACCATCGGAATGAAGATGGGTTGAGAGCACGCCCTCACCGTCTTCGGCTCCAGCCTCCAGAAGCACAGCACCAGCACCATCTCCAAAGAGTACGCAGGTTGTGCGGTCATTCCAGTCCAACAGGCGCGAGAACACCTCACTGCCAATCACCAGAACCTTCTTCGCCAGTCCAGACTGGATGAACGAATTGGCAGATGCGAGCGCATACACGAACCCGGAGCAGGCAGCACTAATATCAAAGCCAAAGCCCCTGGTGATGCCAAGGAGAGCCTGAACCTGCGTTGCGACAGCCGGGAATACCTGATCAGGTGTCGAAGTCGCCACCAGAATGGCGTCAACGTCATCAGCGTTCACGCCAGCCTGTTCAAGAGCCTGACGGGCTGCCTCTGCGGCCATGGACGCAGTCGTTTCGTCACCTGAAACAATATGCCGCTGAGTGATGCCGGTACGCGTCCGGATCCATTCGTCGGATGTATCGATCTTTTGAGCAAGATCGTCATTGGTGACAACCGTACGTGGCAGATAGCCACCCACGCCTGTCAGGCGGGCACGAATAGGACCGGACATTGTTTTCAGCTCACAGGTTCTGGAGCGACCATGCTGGCAGAAACCGGAGCCGGGTCGGCTCCAAGCATGCCAAGCTGATCCAGACGGGCACGGATCTTGTCGTTCAGGTTATGGGTGACAGCATCCATTGCGACATCAATGGCTGACGCAAAGCCCTCGCCATCCGCGCCACCATGGGATTTTACAACAATGCCGTTCAACCCGACAAACACGGCACCGTTGTAACGCCGCGGATCAATCCACTCACGCATACGCTCCAGCCCGGGACGAACCAGAAGATATCCGATGCGCGTCAGAAGATTGGTCTGGAACACGTTCTTCAGCAGACCGAAAGCGAGCTTGAGAGCCCCCTCGCCAGTCTTCAGAGCAACGTTTCCGGTAAAACCATCAGTCACAACCACATCGGTCGTGCCCGCTGTGATGTCATGCCCTTCCACGAAGCCATGGAACTGCTCTGCCAGAACACTTTCACGCAGACGTTCAGCGGCCTGACGCAGACGCTCGTCGCCTTTCAGATCCTCGGAGCCAACATTGAGAAGGCCGATCGTGGGCTTTGGAAGACCGAGTGCAGCCTGCGCAAAAGCTTCACCCATAACCGCGAATTCAACCAGATTGCGGGCATCGCAAGCGATGTTTGCCCCCAGATCCAGCATCACGGTATCGCCGCGCGACGATGGCTGCACAGCCACCATCGCGGGTCTGGAGATGCCGGGAAGAGCTTTCACGATAATTTTAGCGAGGGCCAGCATGGCACCACTGTTACCAGCGGAGACCACCCCGAGTGCGTCACCAGACGCAACGGCTTCCATTGCAAGACGCATGGATGAGCCGCGGACGCGCAAGGCCGCAGTCGGCTTCATTTCCATGGAAATGCTAGCAGAGGCGTGACGAATGTCACAGATACGGGCAGCTTTTGGATATCGTGCCAGAGCCGGCTTCAGAACCGCCTCATCTCCGATCAGGAGCACTCTGGCTGTCGGATGCCGGTCTGCGGCCAGCTCAAGGCCGGCGAGAACGATATCCGGTGCCCTGTCTCCTCCCATTGCGTCGACGGCGAGGGCATAGGGCCTTGTGGCCGCGACGTCACGATCAGACGTGACAGGCGCTTTAGACATTAAGACAGTTTCCCGGACAGCATCGCAGATGCGGGCACGCCTTTAGGGTGCCCGCAGAAGAGATCAGGCGCGGACGGCCGTCTTCAGGCTCTTGCCTGCTGCAACAACTTCACGACCATCGTAGTGGCCGCAATGGCTGCAGACGTGGTGCGGGCGCTTCAGCTCACCGCAGTTCGCGCATTCAGCATGTGCTTCAGCCTGCAGGGCATGGTGGCTGCGACGCATACCGGCACGGGACGGCGTGGTCTTTCTTTTGGGGACGGCCATGGCTTTTATGCCTCTTTCTGCTTCTGTGTCGGCACCCTCTCCGCTCCCAGCGGCATGCGGTGCCCCGTTATTCGTCGTCTCGTATTTACGCCGAGTTCAGGCGGGCGGCTCTAGCAGAGCAAACGCGAACCCGCAAGCCAAAGCTGGGGATTTTATTCTTTTTTATCCCCGTTCTTCAGGGTCGCCAGCGCCGCAAACGGGTTTGGACGACGCTCTGACTCTGGCAGGTCATCGGAATGACCGACCTCTTCTTCCCCTTCTGCGGGGGTAACGTCAACAGCATTTTCCAGACCAGCGCCCGGCTTGCGCGGATAGGGATCCAGCATCAGGGCCAGCTGCTCAGCCGCAGCCTCTCCGATATCAAGCCCCCGACCATCATGCGGAACCTCGTCCGGACCTTCGAGATCAATGGAATCGATGTCGAATTCATCTTCCGGCATTTCCGCTTCAGGGATGAAGCGCAGAATGAATGTCTCTGCGAGGACGTCATCAAATTTTTCTGCGGTAATGACGCAGAGCTGTGTCACCCTTGCTGAAAGACGCCCTTCGGCAAGAATGTGCTTCTTGTTTTCAGGCGTGAGAAGGAAGCGGCATTCCAGATGATGGATGGCAGGAATACCGAAACGCCGAGCCAGAGCCTCACGCTCCTGCTCCGTTGCCGTAATCGTTTCTTCCAGACCCGATCCCAGCCGGCTCATGGGAATGCGGCGGGAAAATTCGGGAGTATTGGACATTTGAGCACTCCACCCCCGGTCATAATGGGGGAAATCGTTGACAGGCGGGTTCCGTTTAAGGCACGCGCTGGGTTGAGCGGTTCTCTTGCACAGGATAGTTTCCGGTTCCATGAATAACGCATCTTTTCCGACGGCCAAAAGCAGAACACGTCTTCTGCAGCGCCTGAGCCTGGCAGGACTGACCTGCGCGCCGCTTCTTCTGGGG
Organism: Gluconobacter frateurii; assembly: GCF_002723955.1. Classification (GTDB taxonomy): domain Bacteria; phylum Pseudomonadota; class Alphaproteobacteria; order Acetobacterales; family Acetobacteraceae; genus Gluconobacter; species Gluconobacter frateurii. The sequence goes on along the minus strand of NZ_BEWN01000004.1, from coordinate 117,046 downwards.
GGATGCTCTTTTTTCAGCCCGATTCCCGAACCCCGCGGCTCGCTGATCGAGAAAACGGACTACGCACAGCTGGTTCCGGGCACGAGCACGCGCTCAGACGTTCTCGACGCAATGGGCTCTCCAACCGCTCATGCGACGTTCGATGACAACACATGGATTTATGTGTCCATGATCACGTCCCCAACGCCTCTGGGCTTTCCAACCGTGGACAAGCAGCAGGTCGTGGTCCTGAACTTCGACAACTCTGGCGTTCTGCGGAAGATGGATACGCTGAACCGCAAGGATGGCGTCCGCGTCGGCATGGTTGGCGAAACAACCCCGACGCCGGGAACCAAGACCTCTGTGATCCAGCAGCTGCTGGGTAACGTCGGCCGTTACAACCCGATGAGCAACATGAGCAGCACCTTTGGCGGCAGCCAGGGACCGCTGGGCAATCAGGGCACCGGCAATGGCGGCGCAGGCAACACGCTGCCCTGATCCAACTGACTTACTTTGGCAGGCTGAGCAAAACGCTCAGTCCGCCAAGTGGGCTTTCCAGAAGCCGGATTGTACCGCCATGCGCGTGAATAATGTCGCGCACGATGGTCAGTCCGAGGCCGGTTCCACCGTTATTTCCTGAACCGCCTATTTCAAGAAGTGTCTTCCGACGATCAGACGGGATACCGCCTCCATCATCCTCGACCGTAATCTCGATCCGGCGCTCCCCTTCCCAGAGTGAGAATCGCATCGCTCCGCCGTGCCGTCGGGCGTTGTCAGCGAGATTGGTCAGCGCGCGTTTCAGAGCATCCGGGCGGACGGCAACATCCACCCCTTCCTTGCCCTCCACGCTCAGCACATGGCCACCTGCGCGCCGGGCTGCAACAGCTACATCCTCGATAAGACCCCGGATGTCCGTCAGAACGGGCTTTTCAGCCCCTTCCCCACGCGCAAACGACAGGTAGCTTCCAATGAGACGCTCCATGTCTTCGATGTCCGCAACCATGTCGTGAACATCCGGCTGAAGATCCTCAGCGCGGATCATCCCTTTGGTGGGAAGCATGGCCATACTCAGGCGCAGCCGTGTGAGTGGCGTCCTCAGGTCATGAGAGACACCCGCCAGAACCGCCGTCCTTTGAGCTACGAACCGATTGACACGTTCCTGCATGCGATTGAACGCGATTGCGGCCTGACGGACCTCACGCGCGCCCTGCGGGCGGATTGCCCCTTCGTCACGGCCTAAACCGAAGAGTTCGGCGGCTTCTGCCAGCCGCCGGATAGCGCGAACCTGATTGCGCATGAACAGTCCGGCGATCAGAAACAGTAAGGCCGAACTGCTGAAAGCCCATGCGAGAAACATCCAGATCGGGCCGATGCTCAGTCTTTTGTGCGGCGTCAGAACGTCCAGCATTCCGTCCGGCAAGCCGATTGAAACACGGACCGTGTCCGGAGCTGCCGACCAGTCCACAAAGAACGGACGGCCAAGCCCCTGCTTCAGTGCGCGTTCAAAATCATCGTCAATCGGACCCAGAACATGGTTTGTCCCTTCGCGCAGCAGAGCGGCGTGAGGATGAAAAATGAACTGGAGCTGGGTGCGAGCCGCGGCATCTTTCAGCAATTCCCCACGACGATCCGCTTCAGGCGTGCGCTCCATCATGGAGATCACAAGGGAAATTTCACCCGTAATCCCATCCGACAGACGTCTGGAAACAACGTTCAGATAGGTCCCGTAAAACAGGCCCAGAACGATAGCCTGCGTCACGAGGAGTGGAATCAGCACGATCAGCATGGAGCGCCCCAGAAGGGAGCGCGGCAGCACACGCCTGAGCGGACGATCCAGCTTACCCCAGCGCTCGTCAGATTCCGGGTTTGAGAACATAACCCTTGCCGCGAACGGTATGGAGGAACCTTGGCTCCTTCGGATCGGCCTCGATGCGACGACGCAGACGCGTGACCTGCACGTCGACTGCCCGCTCGCCAATCTCGTCCATATCCAGCGATTTCGCGATATCTTCCCGAGACATGACGACGCCCGGCCGGGTGGTAAGAACCCCCAGCAGAGCAGCCTCGCCCCCGGTGAGATGAACAGGCCCTTCCGGACCTGTCAGGAGGCCTCGCTCGACGTCAAATTCGAGAGGACCTAGCCTGAGAACAGACGGCACCTCCGTAACAGGCGACAACGCTGGTACGACGCGCCTTAGATGCGCCCTCAGGCGCAAGAGGAGTTCCCGTGGCTCAAAAGGCTTTCCCAGATAGTCGTCTGCGCCGGATTCCAACCCATCAATCCGATCGGCTGGTTCACCGCGTGCCGTCAGCAGAAGAATAGGAAGGGATAGTCCCTCCGCCCTCAAGGACTGTGTCAGAGACAACCCGCTTTCTCCCGGCATGGTGACATCCAGCACCAGAGCATCCGGCTGGATCAGCTTCAGCACGTCCCGTGCCTGTAAGGCGTCCTGGGCGATGGTGACCCGATAGCCGTTCTCCGCAAGGTATCGCTGGAGAAGCCTTAAAAGACGCTGATCGTCGTCTACAACGAGAATATGTTCGTCGCTCATCGAAAGCCCCCTCCCGGAGCCATCTGAAGAGGAGAAAGGACGCGCTTGAACCCTTCCACGGCTGTGACCCCAGCCTCTCTGTAAGCCCGTGTCATGGCTTCACGGATCAGCTGAAAAAGCTGGCGCTCGATTGCCTCTCCATGAGGTGTCAGTTTCAGGGGGCGCTTGCGGCGATCATGGCGGTCTTCTTCCTGGATCAAAAGATTACGCTCTCTCAGATCTCCCAGGGCGCGTCCCAGAGACTGTTTGGTAATACCAAGACTGGATAGCAGAACACTCGGCGTAATGCCCGGGTGAGCTGCAACAAGAAAAAGTATTCTGTGGTGAGCTGCCCCTAGGCCATTTTCCCTCAGGAAGGCCTCGCATTCGGAATTCAGGCTTCGCCAGGCGAGCATGAGCGACTCATAGGACTGACGGATCTGTTCTTCACGAAGGTAAAGATGCGCTGTGGCAGAGGAAGGCCCTTCAGGCGGCCGCGCTGTCACCGAACCATTTCCTCCACATACCCAAAGCGCGTAAAATCCTGAATACGCTGCGGGTACAATACACCATCAAGATGGTCACTCTCGTGCTGAAGCACATTGGCATGGAAGCCGACAGCCTCCCCTTCAACAGGATCGCCATTTTCGTCCAGACCGCGATAACGGACTTTTGCATAACGCGGGACGTCGCCTCTGAGACCCGGAATCGAGAGGCATCCCTCACTACACAACATCATTTCATCACCAACAGGGATAATTTCCGGATTGATGAGAACGCGGGGCAGCATTGCCTGTTCCGGGTCTGACACCCTATTTGCGGGAACGTGATAAATGAATAGTCGCAGAGGAACGTGAACCTGTGGGGCGGCCAGTCCGGCTCCGCGTGCGTCCGCCATTGTTTCAAGCATATCCTCGATCAAACGGCGGATTTCCGGCGCTGTCGGGTCACTCACGGGTTCGGCAATCTGGTGCAGGACGGGGTGGCCCATACGGGCAATCTTAAGCAGGGCCATGAGCTTCCTCTCTCTGTGACTGATTATTAACGCACAAGTCGCCAGCAGATTGCGCATGGATAAAAATCTGCACAAGAACCATCGAATGAATTGCGTACCGCCAAAAGAGTGTGTTAAGGGCTCCATCCCAATTGGATTGCCATATCACGGGTGACGCTAAAGGCGGGCCCAGAAGGAGTTGACGGCACCGTGCAGGTACTCGTTCGTGACAATAATGTTGACCAGGCGCTAAAGGCGCTCAAGAAGAAGATGCAGCGCGAAGGCGTGTTTCGTGAGATGAAGCTGCGTCGCCACTTCGAGAAGCCCTCTGAGCGTCGCGCCCGCGAAGCAGCAGAAGCTGTTCGTCGTGCCCGCAAGATGGAGCGCAAGCGTCTGGAGCGTGAAGGCTTCTAAAGTCCTTCCCGTTATCTGAACGGACGAGAAAAGCCGCTACCCTGTCAGGGAGCGGCTTTTTTTATTGCCGTTTTGGCAGACACGGCCTGCATCTGCCGCAACCGTTCTCTCGCCCTTGCAGACGAGAGAAGGAGTGATGTTCAGGTCAACGTGGGTCCATCAACCTTTTGCTGAGGTAGATGGCCTCCAGCGCCCTCTCATGGGCAACCTCGGCCGCATTGACGGTACCAGCGTGCCCGCCTTCCGTATCCTCGTAGTAGAAGAGCGGCACATGCAGTTGCTGCAGACGCGCTGCAAACAGACGTGCGTGCACAGGACCAACGCGGTCATCACGCGTGGATGTGAAGATGAAAGGCGTCGGATAATGCACATCTGCCTTGAGCGCCTGCAAAGGAGATGCCTTCTCCCAGAAAGCCTTGCCTTCCGGCGTGGAGATACTTCCATATTCCGCCGCCCATGAGGCGCCTGCCGCCATATGTTCGTAATTGAGCATATCCAGAAGCGGGACACCGATAATGGTCGCGTTCCACAGTTCGGGATGTTGCGTGAATTCTACCCCCATCAGCAGGCCACCATTGGAGCGGCCACGGATTCCCAATCGCTTGGGAGATGTGATGTTTCGGGTAAACAAATCCCGGGCAACGGACGCAAAATCGTCATAGGCATGTTGGTGCCCGGCGTAACGGGCTGCTTCGTGCCAGGCGGGACCGAATTCGCCGCCACCGCGGATATTTGCCATCACATACACGCCACCGCGCTCGAACCACGTGATTCCAAGATCGGGGTGGTAGACAGGCAGATAGGACAAACCAAAGCCACCATAGGCGGTCATTAGCGTCGGGTTGAGGCTGTTCTTCGTCCAGTTTTTTGCGTGCACGATGAAATATGGCACCTGGGTCCCATCCGTGCTGGTCGCGAACTGTTGTTCGACGGTTAGTTTAGACGCATCGAAGAGATGTGGCTGGCTATACAGCAGATGTGTGGTCTGACGAGCAGTATCCACGCTCCAGATCTGCGGAGGCTGGATAAACCCTTCCAACTGAAGGTAAGCGTCCGAACTTCTGGCATCTGACGAAACGATGGTCGCAGCCATGTTCTTCGGGAGTTCTATGGCTCGTCCAGTCCAATGCCCATTTTCGCTACGACGATAGAGCATCAGTTTTGGCTGCACGTTATCGTACAGCACAACAATCAGGCCATCTTTGGTCGCTGCGATTGCGCCTTCCATCCCGTCACCAATCGTCTGACGCGCGGTGGGAGATATGATGACTTCCGGCAAGCCCGGATGTTCCGGGTCGATCGCGACGATGCTGTCAGCAGGAATATTGCCGTGAGCCGTCTTCCAGTCCTGCAGAAGATGGAACACCAACTGGCCATCCTGATAGCTCAGGCCATCATACTTCTCTGGCATCGGAAGCTGGCTGACATGGAGTGTCTTCGGGTCCACTCGTTCTACGTCACTATGGAAAAAATCCTTGTGACGATCGATCAGATAGAGCTGGCGCCCCTGCCCGTCCCGCAGGACCATGGGGGCCACTTCCATGTCGCTCGCCGTTCCTCGGAAGACATCCTGCGCCTGTGAGAGCGACTGGCCCCGCTTCAGGGCACGAACAACGTAAGGATAGCCTGAAGTCGTCAGGCCAGCATCTGCTGCGCCCCAGTCCCGAGACACCAGAAGTGTGTCCTGATCGAGCCAGGATACGACCTGCTTGCCATTCGGGAGAGCGAACCCCTTAGGGACAAAGCGGTCCGTAGATGTATCGTATTCCCGCAACTCATGCGCATCTTCGCCGGCGTTGGACAGGCCCATCAGACAATGCTGATCGTCCGGCTCAAGGCAGTTCAGGCCTTCCATCACCCAGTTGGCATGTTCTGCCTTCGCAAGGGCATCCAGATCAAAGCGCGTTTTCCAGATCGGATGCCCGGACTGGAAATTCACTATGGAGGTGCTTCTCCATATTCCACGTGTATGGGCTTTATCCTGCCAGAAATTCCAGATTTCTCCGGCCATCTGGGTTGGAACTGCCAACCTGTCTGGAGACTGCTGAGCCGCAAGAATGCGCTCATAGAGAGGTTTGTACCGCGGGTCCGATGTAAGAGCCTGCTGGGTTTTTGCATTTTCTGCTTTTACCCAGCGCAGAGCTGAGGAGCCATCGACCCGCTCAAGCTCTGTACGGGAGGGTACTTGAGGTGAACTCACGGTGTCAGCGTGCGCTGAGGAGACCAGAGGAAAAAGAGGAAGTAAGAGACAGAGAGCCCGCAGTGCGGAGGGGCGCATGCCTGATCCTTTCGGCCGTCATTCATGATGATGACGGCATCGTAAAGGTCACGCTCGGGAAAACAACCTCAGTTTACGGCAACCGCACTAAGGGATTCCTCAACTTCCTGGAAGGTCGGCATCAAGTCCGACGGGATGCTTTTGCGCCCGATTTCGACGCTCACCTGCGGGGCATTTCCCTGAAGATGGGCCACGATAACGGAACGAACCAGATCAAGGTAAGAGGCCTCTTCTTCCACGACGCCTCCAAGCCGCCCGGCGATGGGTGCGACAATACCGTAGGCCAGAAGAATACCGAGGAAGGTTCCCACAAGGGCACCGGCGATCATCTCACCCAGAACGATAGGAGGCTTGCTGATAGAGGCCATCGTTTTGATGACGCCCAGCACGGCCGCCACGATACCCAGGGCTGGCAGCGCATCAGACACGGACTGAAGCGCATGTGGGAGGTGCATTTCCTCACGCAGATTTTTCTTCAACTCACGCCCCATGACGTCATCCATCTGGAACGGGTCCGTCGCGTTCATTCCCGCCATGCGAAGATAGTCGCAGATAAATGAACAGACATGCGCGTTATCGCGAATTTTGGGGAATGCTCCGAAAACCGTGCTGCCCTGGGGATCTTCAATATGGCTTTCAATCGCCATCATTCCCTTGGCTGCGGCGAGCTTCGTCATGTGAAAGAGCAGGCCCAGCAGCTCCAGATAATCCTGACGCGTGTACTGGGAGCCTTTCATAGCCTTCTTAATTCCACCGGGAAGGTGTTTCACCGCACCGATGGAATTGGCCATCACGAAGGTGCCAACTGCGGCCCCAAGAATTGTCAGGAGCTCAAAAGGCATTGACGCGAGCAGTGGCCCGATGGCCCCTCCAGACGCAACGAATGATCCAAAGACGCACGCAAGGACAACGCCCAGACCGATAAGAATAAACATTCAGATTTTTCCTGACTGGCGAAGGATTACGGCTGATCCGGGGAAAGGACGAGAACGACGCGTCTGTTCCGGGCGCTGAGAGGATTGGCGGGGTCAAAGAGGTTCCGGTCAGCGTATCCTGTGACCGCTTTCAGCCTTCTGTCAGGGAAGCCGCTGCGCACAAGAATATCGCGTGCAGTCACAGCCCGGTCACTGGACAGGCTCCAGTTCCCCGGAAGGCCAGGACGATAAGGGGCTGCGTCCGTATAGCCGCTGACGGACAGGCGCCCTGGAAGCTTTTCCAGATAGGGCGCAATCAGTTTCAGCAGATCGGATGCATGCCGTGTCGGGGTAGCGGAACCGAGTGCGAACATGGGCTGATGATCGGAATCCGCAATTTCCACATGCAGTCCGTCATCTCCCATGCTGACCGAGACCTGAGAACGCACATCTGCCAGTTGGGGTGAAGCATCAAGCGCCTTGTTGATTTCCGTTGCAGCACGACGCAGTTCGCCCTGCTGAGCCTCTTGCCCATTTGGATTTGCCGGGGGCACACCGGGTTGAACCTGCCGGTCATGGAGGACGACGATCTGAGTGCTGCGATCTCCGGCATCCCTATTCAGAAGGTGATTTTGGCCTGGTTCCCCGTTATCCGGATGTGCGCCCGCCGGATCTCCAGGATGAATGGCAGCGGGTTTCTGGGATGAGGCTACTGGATCTGGAACCAGATGAATCACGTTCTCAGCCGGAGGCGGAATATCCTGCTGGATCGCCATGGGGTTGAAGAAATTTGCAATGCCTCTGCGCTGCTCTTCCGTCGTGGCGTTGATGAGCCACATCACGAGAAAGAACGCCATCATGGCTGTTACAAAATCGGCGTAAGCAATCTTCCAGCTTCCACCGTGATGGCCGCCCTCCACCACTTCAAAGCGCTTGATAATGATCTTGCGCTCGTCCTTGCCACCTGCTTTCGACATTCCACCTCCTGAGAGACCTCAAGTATGGCAGTCAAAGGTTAAGGAGAGCTTTAAGAGTGACGTGGCAACTGCACGCCAAGCGGGTTTTCCACCACTGTCATGCGATAGCAGCGCACCATATGCCCATGACTTTCACGGCATAGAACATCTGCAGGTAGCGGCTCCGGGATATGGTGTATTTCCTCGACCCGAAGCCCTTTGCCAGCCTGCACAACAGGAAGGCGAAACAGGGTCCATCGACGGTCTGTTCCCAGCACATCCAAATGAGCCTGATTGAAAGCCAACTGCGACGCGAGGCCGTAATCTTCCGCCATGAAGACTGTAGCTCCTTGGGCCACAGCCTGCGCGCCCAGTTTCTGGCTGAACTCTGGCCATCCAGCGGTCTGACGCTCAACAGGATCCTTTGAAGGCGGCAGCGGCACAGGTGCAAACGCAGCCTGCATGCAGACGAGTGCCGTCAAAACAAAACCGCTGGTCACAGCCCAGCGAACACGTCGCCCCGCCTCTACCGCCGCCAAAGCGAGGACGGGATACACGACCGCGGGCCAGTTTGCCTGAACTCGGTCTCCGAAGGCGTGAAAAATGAACACAGCCAGCGGAAGAGCCCCTAGCCACCCAAGAAGCCTGTTGCGCTTACAACAGGTCCATAGGCCGATCGCGAACAGACCGAAGATCAGGGGCGTGGCGAGGCCAATCTGTCCACCCAGGAGTTCTGATAGAAACTGGATTGCCCGTGCAGGATGCCAGTCCCCTGCACGTCCTCCCTGTTTGAGCAGGCTTGCCCAATGGTGGGTCGCGTTCCAGTACAGAACGGGCGATGTCGCGGCTAACAGAACTGGAATGGCTAGCCATGGACCCGGTTGTTTCCTCCATGCAGGGGAGAAAACGACTGCGCCGCCAAGCCCAAGACCGATCAGAACGGCCGTATATTTCGAATCAAACGCCAGCCCCAGCAGTATGCCGGCGAGCAACCACCATCCGAGTGCCCTGTTGGCAGGGAGACTGACCGCTTTGCCGATGGCGTACAGAGCCAGCGAGACAAAAAATACCAGAGGCGTATCGGGCGTCATGGTAGCCGCCCCCAGACCCAGCATCAGGGTAGCGTTCAAAAGAAGAACAGCCTGAAAACCAGACAGCGGCCATGGGCGGGAGGGAAGCAGCGATCGGGCGGCATGGAATAACGCCCAGCTTCCTGGCAAAACAGAGACAGGCCCTAGAAAACGCACCCCGAGAGGTGTGTCTCCCGCAATCCAGGTTCCGATCCGGATCCAGAGAGCAACCATGAACGGATGGTCGAAATACCCCATCTGTAAATGGCGAGACCAGACCCAATAATAGGCCTCATCCGGTGTCAGGGGGAGAATGGCAGCCAGCGTGAGCCGCACAGCTGTGAGAACAGCGAGAAATGCCCAGAACATTTCCCGCTTTCGAACCGTAATGGCCGGCATCTCAGCGCCAGATCAGCGTTGATGACACCGCGTAGTTCCAGACTACCCCAATGACGGCTCCGGCCGCAGATGCACGGTCCCAATGGCCATGGCCCACATCATGCAGAACCATTCGGGCGACGCCGATATTGGCGAAAACACCAACTGAACAGACAACAGCAAAGAGTGCAAAACCCCGCCACATCCGGGCGCCCTTGAGGCGGCGGTCATGATAGGTCAGACGATTGTTGAGGAGGAAGTTGGTCAGAATAGCGACAGCCGTACCAACAAGCTGGGACTGGGAGAAATCCATTCCCGCCATGCGTGCCAGTTGCATGACCACAACATTCACTACGACGCCGACAAGACCAACCAGCGCAAACGCCAAAAAGCGGGTCGGCAGCCAGCCATGCGTGAGTTTGTCGAGCAGCATTGTCGCAAACTGAAGCAGCACGACAACGTCCAGCTTGCTTTCCCCAGCAACCCTCGGCCGAAAAACAAACGGCACTTCGGTGATTGTCGTGTCTTTAGGCGCGGACATGACAACGTCCAGCAGGATCTTGAAGCCGGTGCCAGACAGTTTTGGAAGGGTCGCGATAAAGAGATCCCGTCTCATCGCAAAGAAGCCACTCATGGGATCTGTCAGGGGATGAGGCAGAACCGCCTGAGCGGCTCGGATACCGGTATCCGACAGCATGTGACGCCAATGTCCGGCAAGGCCAGAATTGTCGCCGCCTTCCACATGCCGGCTACCGACGACGACCTGTGATCCGGCATCAAGAGCAGCAATCATTTTCGGAAGAACGGCTTCGTCGTGCTGGAGGTCTCCATCCATGACCGCCACATACGTCGCGCTGGACGAGAGGAACCCTTCGATGACGGCAGAGGAAAGTCCTCGACGGCCGACACGCCGCACTACCCGGACGCGAGGGTCGTGAGCGGCAATGGCGGAAACACGGGCTGAAGTGCCATCAGGGGAATTGTCATCAACGAAAATGACTTCCCAGTATTCACCTGCAAGGACCCGGCTGAGAGCCGCGACCATGGGAGCCACATTTTCCGCTTCGTTGTAGCAGGGAACAATGACGCTCAACCGTGCGGGCAAGAGGAGATCTGTTCTTTCAGATCCCAGAGCCATCAGATGGGAACCCCGGCAAGATCCCGGCTGGTATGAATGGTCTGAAGCGTCTGGACGCGAACGACGTGAACGCTATCCGTCAGGCGACGGGTAAGAATGTTCTGGTGGGCGGCGTCACGGGCGACAAGACGGACCAGAAAGTCCCCTCCGCCGCGGATCATGTGACATTCCCGTGTTTCGGGCCAAGCCCCGACCTGCGCCTCGAAAGCCTCGAGAACACTTCCTTTCTGACTATCCAGCCCGATCAGCGCGTAAAAATTCAGCGACCACCCCAAAAGAGGCGCATCAACTTCGGCATGGTAGCCCTTGATGATTCCCAGCTCTTCAAGGCGCCTGACACGCCTCAGACAGGGAGGCGCAGAAATGCCAGCCCGTCTGGCCAGCTCCACATTGGTCATACGGCCGTCTGCCTGAAGCTCGGCGATAATCTGCCGGTCAATGGCATCCAGTTCAACGGGGATAGGAGAGAGAGAAGCGTTCATTTGAATCTGACGTATATGGCAGGAGGCGTCTTCCGCAAAGATGGCACATGCGTCCGAAACCTTTATATGAGGGGTCAAAACACGGACGAGGATCAATCATGCCTGAAATCCATCATACGGACCTTCTGGTCGTAGGCGCGGGCCCTGCCGGTTACACTGCCGCCATTTACGCCGCACGCGCCAGCCTGAAACCGATTCTCGTCACAGGGCTCCAGCCAGGTGGTCAGTTGACGATCACAACAGATGTGGAGAACTTCCCCGGCTTTGCCGCTCCGGTTCAGGGGCCGTGGCTCATGGAGCAGATGCGGGAACAGGCAGAGCATGTTGGCACCCGTCTGATTTACGATCTCATTACGGAAGCAGACCTCAGAAACGGACCGGCCACGGACGGTTATTTTCGTCTCAAAGGCGATTCCGGGGACGAGTATCATGCCCGCACTGTCGTGATCGCAACGGGGGCACAGGCCAAGTGGCTGGGCCTCGAGTCGGAAAAACGTCTTCAGGCTGGTGGTGTTTCCGCATGCGCGACCTGTGACGGTTTCTTCTACCGGGGCAAAACCGTTGCCGTGGTTGGTGGTGGCAATACTGCTGTCGAAGAAGCCCTGTACCTCACCCATCATGCTGACAAGGTTCATCTCATTCATCGTCGCGATGGGCTGAGGGCAGAGCGGATTTTGCAGGAACGCCTTTTCGCGAATCCGAAGATTGAACTTCACTGGAACCAGGCAGTTGAAGAAGTTTTGGGAGCTGGCACTCCGGAAGTCGTTTGCGGCGTAAAGCTCAGGAACACCCAGACAGGTGAGACCACTACTCTGGCGGTTGATGGGGTCTTTGTTGCCATTGGCCATAGTCCGAATACGGGGCCATTCCGCCACGAAGTGCGTTGTGATGAAGATGGCTATATCCTGACAGAGGCGGGAGGAACCGGTACTTCTGTTGAGGGTGTTTTCGCTGCCGGTGATATCCAGGATCGCATTTACAGACAGGCAGTCACCGCCGCTGGCACCGGCTGCATGGCAGCTCTTGAGGCGGAACGATATCTTTCTGGCATACCTGCTATGACAAAAACTTGACCCTCGCCTCAGGTTAAGACAGTTTCGTCCCTTCAACGACACACCGCAGAAATAACGCCAGGTGACATGGGCAAGAAGGACGAAGACCGACGCGCCAGCGATCGGGGAGACCACCACATGGACTGGGACAAGCTGCGTATTTTCCACGCAGTCGCTGAAGCCGGATCCTTCACCCATGCGGGCGACAGACTGAATCTCAGTCAGTCTGCCGTCTCGCGGCAGATTTCCGCACTGGAAGAAGTGTTACGGGTACCGCTGTTTCATCGGCATGCCCGGGGCCTTATTCTGACGGAACAGGGTGAAGTCCTGAACCGGACCGTACGGGAAGTTTTCTCGAAGCTGGCTCTGACGCAGGCTTTTCTTAGCGAGAGCAAGGAGCGTGCGGCTGGAAAGATCAAGATTACGACCACGACCGGGTTCGGCCTCTCCTGGCTGTCTCCGCGACTGCATCGCTTTCTGGAAATGCATCCTGATATCGAGGTTACGCTTCTTCTTGAAGATGCTGATCTGGATCTTGGAATGCGTGAGGCCGATGTGGCTATCCGACTCCATCCGCCCACGCAGCCTGATCTTGTTCAGCGACATCTCGCCAATTTCCCGATGCCTATCTATGCCAGCCCGGACTATCTGGAGCGTTACGGTACGCCTACCAATCTGCGGGAACTGGCAGAACATCAGATCATAGGCTTTGCGGGGCGCAACCTTCCGCTGCCTAATGTCAACTGGATGCTTGATCTCTTGCGACACGAAGGGCTGGCCCATCGTGGAAGCCGTCTGGCTATCAACAATATCGCCGCGGTCGCAAATGCTATTTCAGCAGGAACAGGTATCGGGTCTTTGCCACTTTATACTGCGGCATCCTATTCCAATCTGGTGCGCGTCCTGCCTGATCAGCCGGTCCCTCTGGTAGAAGCCTATTTTGTCTATCCGGAAGAGCTCCGTACGTCCAAAAGAATCGCCGTGTTCAGGGACTTTCTGCTGACTGAAATCAGCAGTCTCAAAGGACAGGAATAGTCCGCTTAACAGACGTCGTGGTTCTTAGCCGCGGCGTCCGTGCTCCAGGATGCAGGCATGTTGATCCGCCGAGGACCGAAAAACAGCCTCTCCAATCGGCGCAAAGCTATTGGAATGGCCAAGATGACCTTTTCCTGGGCTCCCCTTCAAAAAGATCAGCCCTGCCTGCGATCTATAGCAAGGTACCCCTGAACTTTTCTGAGAAATATGCTGCTGGGCTACGTGCCTGATACCGGTATGTCCAGACTTCGGCACGGTTGATGCAGCGTGACAGGGCTGCATCAACGCAGCCATCCCGACTACCAGCCAGAAAGAGTTCAATACAGAGCGCAAGAAAGCTTCTCCCCACATGCTGAGGAGAATACCTCATTTGAATGCGTGTCAGACTTCCAAATGGGTACCTGCCACCATTCCTTCACGAAATGATGCAAGGACAGCACAACACAGCCTTGCTTCTGGAAACGCGGCAGCCCGTTAGTCCTCACCCGCAGAACGCACTGCGCTATGATTGACTCGCTCGCGCAATTCCTTCCCGACCTTAAAAAAAGGAACGCTCTTCTCGTCCACAGACACTGTGTCGCCAGTTCGGGGATTACGCCCCGTTCTAGCGTCACGCTGGCGTGGAATGAACGCGCCAAAGCCTCTCAGCTCAACCCGGTCGCCACGCGAAAGGGCAGCGCCAATTTCATCAAAAATCGTATGAACGATCCGTTCAATATCCCGCGCCAGAAGGTTGGGATATTGTGCAGAAAGCTCGGCAATAAGTTCCGATCTGGTCATGATTGCAGCCTATCTGCCTCCGCCCATGAAACTGGTTTCAGGGTTGCAAGATCGCAACGGCCCCGTCAAGGCTGCTGATAGCCAGCTGCCTATCCATTTTTTCCATTATGCCTGCCCCGAACACGCCCTCCAGAATGGCGCGCCGATGCGGAAGATCATACCAATGTCGCGATGTCTCTGTCAGGAGCGGCATGACAGGGTATTGAGCATTGCCAATTTTCAACTGTTTGCGAAGCCACAGCCGAGCGGCATCCTCATCGCCAAGTTCGTCTATGAGGCCAAGCCCGATAGCCTGCCGGCCTGTATACGCGCGGCCGTCAGCAAGACTACGGACCTTATCTTCCGGAAGATGCCGCCCCTTGGAAACCATACCAACAAACTGGTCGAAAAGGTCATTCACCAGCCCCTGAAGCATTGTCCTGCCTTCGGGGGTCAGGTGACTTGTGGGATCTGTCTGATCTTTCATGGCTCCCGAAGTAATGGCCGCCACATCGATTCCCACCCGTCCAAGCAGAGGCGAAACATCCGGACGCTGCAGGATCACACCGATTGAACCCGTGAGCGTGGATGGGAGTGCGACAATATGCTGCGCGGGCACAGAGAGCATATAGGCGGCTGACGCTCCCATATCTCCCATTGTGACGACGACCGGTTTTTTGGAAGCAAACTGCTCGATCGCATCATGCAGGCGCTCGCCACCCGTCACACCACCTCCTGGACTGTCTACAACAACCAGAAGACCAGTCACGGAAGAAGAATTCTGGGCTTTTTTCAGGGCGGCAGTAATACGCGAGACATCGTTACCGATGACACCTCGAATAACGAGGCGCGCGATGTGAGGCCGCCCTCCCAGATCAACTGCGACTGGGTGGCCTTTACCAACAGCGACAACGAGGGCTGCGATAAAAAGAAAAAGGGCGGCAATTCTCCATCGGAGAAGCCGCCGTCTTTCAGTCTGGGTCCGGAGAAGGGTATCTGCTTCAGAATTCATGAAACAGTAGTCTCCGGACCGACAGACAATGTCAATTTCCCCACATGATCTTATGCTGGGAAATCAAGATCTTCAGCCCTGTTTCTTGGACTGGCGGCCGCGCGGGCTTTCTTTCTTGCCCTCTCCCGTCGCGCTGATCTTGCGGCCGAGACCGATTTCACGCGCAAGAGCGGAGCGGCGCTGAGCATAGTTAGGGGCAACAAGCGGATAGTCAGACGGCAGACCCCAACGCTCACGGTACTGTTCCGGCGTCATGTTGTAAGCACTCTGAAGATGACGCTTGAGCATTTTCAGCTTCTTGCCGTCTTCGAGGCAGACAATATAGTCCGGGAACACCGAGCGCTTGATGGGAACAGCGGGCTGCGGACGCTCTGGTTCAGGCGCCTGCTGCGGAACTCCAGCATTGGCGAGGGCTTCATAGACCTGCCGAATCAATGCCGGAAGAGTTTCCGCATCCACACTTCCTTTGGAGACCTGTGCCGCAACAATCTGCGCAGTAAGCTCCAGCAGATCCGGGTGGGATGTGTTCTCCGACATAATACTTTACCTTCCCTACGGAATAATTTTTAGCCATTCACGGCGCGAAAACATTCTGCCTGTACGAACGTTGAATATACAACACAATACCATGCAGATAGCGAATCAAGTTTAACAAAATTTCTAGAATATGCAGCCTAAAAAAGAAGTAATCATAACTGTAGCATTTTTGAAATTCCCCAACGTTCTTTCGTGAGCCTTATGCAATCGTTCAATGCCAAACTCTGCTCTCCAAGTGATTTCCTCGGATGGCGATCACTGAGCCGTGATTTCCTGAGCAGGCAGGTTGAGGCCAGCGCTGTTCACTGGTCCATACAGGAAACAGAGACATTATACGCCCCACAAAGCGAACGTATTCTTCCGAATGCTTCTTCTCCACTGAAAATACCTCGTTTTTTCGGTCGGTTAATATCCTCGGTGTTTGCATCCGCAATTCCTGACAGATTTGATCGGCTTTATCGTTCCCTTGAGCATATTCAGAAATATGGAGAACCATCCGCGACCGACCTTAAAGATTTTGAACAGATTGCCGCGGAAGTCCGCGCACAAATTCTCCGTCTTAGAAGCACGTTTCCGGAAAATCGTATCGCGGACTGGCAGATCATAAGAACAGACTGCCCTCCCCAGCTTACTGATAGCCAAATTGGTCCGCTCAGCAGACTGCGAACAGCGCCATGGATTCTTCTGTCAGATCACAGGACACTTTGCTGGAATGGTCAGGATTATCGCATAGGCCCAGCAATGACAGATGCAGATGCTCCGCACGCTGATCTGGTCCATCAGGCTTTGCAAACCGCCACAGCAACCCGTGCCAATGCCTATTGGCATGAACTGGGTACAGTGCACGTTACACCGACGGAAGAGAATACTCGCGAGGTACAGTCCCTCCCTCACCTGCGTTCTCTAGCTGTTGACTGTTCGTTCTGCGATCTTTGTCATCACGCAACGTGCACCGTTTTTGGTGAAGGGTCTGAGACCGCCAGCATTCTGTTTGTCGGTGAACAACCTGGCGATCAGGAAGATCTTCAGGGACGACCTTTTGTGGGGCCGGCGGGAAAGCTTTTCGACAGAGCTCTTCGCGAGGCGGGTGGAGACCGTCACGAGGCGTGGATCAGTAATGCCGTCAAACACTTCAAGTTTGTTCAGAAAGGCAACAGACGTATTCATCAGAAACCCGGAACAACTGAAATGCATGCGTGTGCCCCCTGGATTTCAGCTGAACGTCGACTTCTGCGTCCTAGAGTAACAGTCATGCTGGGCGTGACTGGAGCGAGCGCACTCCTTGGCCGCCCTGTTACAGTTTCTCGCGAACGTTCCCGTCTCTTCAAACTCGACGATGACAGCATTGGTCTTGTAACGGTCCATCCTTCTTATCTGCTTCGTTTACCGGATGAGAATGCGAAGACACGCGAATACATAAAATTTGTCGCAGATTTGAGAATGGCCATTTCCGCTCTCGCCTAACTGGACCTATCGGGGGTAAGAAAGCCACGTAATGAGTGGCAGCACTACGTCAGCAGGACGTCCGACTCCGAACAGCTCTCCTTCAGGTGCAGGCGCGTCCTCAGCTCTGCGGCCCAGGGTCAAGCTGCCTCTGTCGTGGATCTACGCCCCTTCGGCAGCGACACTCACATTCGCGCTCAGAAATACCTTTGCGGCATCTCTCGCGATCGGCATTGCGTTCTGGATGGAACTCGACAGCCCTGCCTGGGCTGCGATGACCGTTTGGGCCGTAGCGCAGGCTACGCGCGGCGAAAGCCAGTCAAAAGCCAAATGGCGTATCATTGGGACCATTACCGGCGCAGTCGCCTCGATAGCCCTGATGGCTGCGGCTCCACAGGCTCCCTGGCTGTTCTTTCCCATGATTGCCGTCTGGATTGGCATGTGCAGCGGACTAGCAACATTTGTTAGTAACTTTCGCTCCTATGCCCTTGTTCTTGCAGGATATACCTGTTCGATCATTTGCATGGACGCAGCGTCTGACCCTGACAATATTTTCACGGTGGCCGTTTCCCGAACAACGTACATTATCCTGGGAGTTCTGTGCGAAGCGTTCATGGGGCTGATCTTTGCAACGACCCAGGAGCGACAGGCGCGGGCGCAACTGCGCCAGAAGCTGGAATCTGCGCTTGTTCTCGTAACCGGGACATTATGCAGCATTCTTGGCGAAGAGCGCGGCGCCCTGAATGCAGCACGTCGACAGTTTGGCACCATCCTCAGCATCAACGATCAGATCGAATTTGCTGAAGTGGAAATGGGCCCGCACGGCCACGAAGGCGACCACGCCCGTGCCGCTCTGGCCTCTGTGTCCGCCTTGCTATCACGCGGGTTTGGCATGGCCATGCGCCTCCAGCTCCTCAATCATGAGCATCCCGCCTTCACACAGGCCGCCGACGAAATTCTCTCCTTCCTCAGGGATTTCCCGAAGCGAATATCCAACACGGAGACCGTTCCGGACCTACTGGCAGAGCTGCAACATCTTCGGGACGTCTGCCGCCTGTATGCCGCACCGCATCGCGCGACGGATCTTCAGAACAGCAACGAACCCATTCCGGGGGCTGATCCTTTTGATCTGCGACTGAATGAACAGGACACGGAGGCCCATCTCGATGAGCGCGTCCTGTTCATGTCTCTGGGCGAACTGCTTGGAGATCTCGAACTCGCCATCAAAGAATATGAGGCCAGCACACACACCATTCCTGGCGACCATTTTCACTTTCAACGCCAGACCCATCGGGATACGCGCGAAGCCATTCATAACGGCTTACGCGGCGCCTGCGCCGTTTTGGTTACGGCTCTGATTTATGAAATAACTGCCTGGCCAAGTGGGCTTGGCTTTATTGCCATCACAACGCTGGTTTGCGGGCTATTTGCCACCAAGGAAAACCCTGTTCTCGGAACAACTGAATTCCTGAAAGGTGCACTCGCCGCTTATGTTGTAGCATGGGTACTGGTTTTTGTTCTGATGCCAAAGGTTACAACCTTTGAGACACTGACTCTTTTCCTTGGTCCGGCAATGTTTCTGGGGGGCCTGGCCAAAGGAAATCCCTCTACCGCGGGAGGAGCAGCGGCCTATGGTCTGCTGCTCCCTGCGATGCTGGGGCTGGAAAATCATCACGTCATGAATGAAGTCGCATTCTACAACAGCAATATGGCCGTCGTGATGGCTGTTGGCATCAGTGTTTTGGTGTTCCGCACAGTCCTACCGTTCAGCAGTTCAGACGAAAGACTCCGTCTGCGCCGCATCATGCTTACCGAGTTGCGCCATCTGGCGGATCCAAACTACGCGCCCCAGATCAGTGTGTGGATCGGGCGTAATACCGACCGCTTCGCACGCCTTATCCGTCACGCGGGCCCAACCCCTGCCCCACTTATCGAAGCCTGTATTCTCGGAACATTGGCAACTCTGACGCTCGGATTGAATATCATTCGCCTTCGCACATTGCTGGATCGGGAATATCTGCCAGACAGCGCGCGCCGCCCTATCCAGTTGGTGCTTCACTATGTTGAACAATCCACACGACGGCATGACAAAGCGGCACGTGTTGCCAATGCTGCTGTCAGACGTTTACGTGCGCTGGATGAGCATGAAACAGATCTCGTGACACGGCTGGAGATGACGCGCGCCATCACCTATCTCGTCGTAATTGCCTACACCATGCAGACTAACGCCGACTTCCTTGATGCCAGTCGCCCCTTCAAGGGTGAGCGTAGTCATCTGAAGCTCCAAGGCGTATCACAGTAAGAGTATCCTAAATCATCAGATACGATACGTTCTGGCAAACATTGATTAAAGATTGCACCCGTTCTGCCGCTTCACAGCATATTATGAAAATATCAGCCTCAGTTCTTTTCTGTATATTTGCACGAGATACTTTTCAGTCGCACGAAACGTGCCCGACACATTCTTGAACAATACGTGCAAGGCCTGAGACTTTTATAAGCCTGTAAGCACTAAAGTGGCTCCAGAGATCGAGTGTATCGTTCTACCCTAACCGTCCACGGACTAATAAAGATTTTTTTATTTATCTGGCGGAGAGGGTGTCCGCCGATGTAGGGTATCACGGAAAAGCAGATCAGCGCAATAACCCTTGTTTTTCATGGCTTTACAGAAATCCATGCCATCCTGAAGAAGCAGATAGACGCATTGAAACCCATCCCGTAAGGTGGGACGGAAGATGGGACTGAAAAGCCATGAGCAAGCTTCCGCCGAACCAGATGAATGCCCGCAAGGTCGCCTCCCTCAAAGACGGGGTTCACGGCGATGGCGGAAATTTATGGATCACCGTCCGGGGCGACACCCGGGCCTGGACCTTCCGCTATAAAAGCCCAAAGACCGGCAAAAGACGGGAGATGGGACTCGGTCCCGCCCGGGATATTTCTCTGGCTGATGCCCGACTCCGGGCAGCCGAGAACCGGCGCCTGCTTCTGGAGGGGACCGACCCCCTGGAAGAAAAGGGCCGCCAGAAGGGCCTCGACGTTCAGGAGCGCACCTTCGCGCAGGTTGCCGAGCAGTACATCACCGAACAGGCGCCGGGCTGGAAAGATCCGCGCTCGGCGCCCATGTGGCGCAGCTCTCTGGACCGTCATGTTTATCCCGTCCTCGGTCAGAAACCGATTGGCAGCGTGCAGACAGAGGACGTGCTCGCTGTCCTGCGACCGATCTGGGAGAGCACAACCGAGACCGCAACACGGCTGCGTGGCCGGATGGAGCGTATTCTAGACTATGCGCAGAGCCATCACTGGCGCGAGGGTGAGAACCCGGCCCGCTGGCGGGGGCATCTGGCCAACATCCTTCCCAAGCCCACGGCCGTCACCAAGGTGTTGCATCATGCCGCCTTGCCCTATCGCGACCTCCCGCCGGTTTATAGCCGGCTCGGCGCCGAGCATGGCGTGGGAGCTCTTGCTGCACGGTTCGTCTGCCTGACCGCAACCCGGTCTGGCGAGGTCCGCAAGGCCCTGTGGTCGGAGATCGATCTAAGGAAAAAGATCTGGACCATCCCGGCCGAGCGGATGAAGGCCGGGCGGGAGCATCGTGTGCCCCTGACGAACGGAGCGATAGCATTGCTGTATAAAGTCCACACCCTGAGATCCAGTCTCGGTGAGGACAGTTTCGTGTTTCCCGGTGGCCGGGTCGGATCACCGTTGAGCGATGTCGCAGTCTCGAAGGCCCTCCATCAGGCCGCAGGCACGAAGGATGTGACGATCCATGGTTTGCGCTCCAGCTTCCGGGACTGGGCGGCCGAGGAAACCGACTTTCCACGCGAGGTCGCCGAAATGGCTTTGGCCCATGCCATCGGTGACAAGGTTGAGGCCGCCTATCGCCGCGGGGATCTCTTCAACAGGCGTTCAGAGATGATGTTTGCCTGGGAACGCTTCTGTGCCGGTCAATCGAGTGAGGCGGTCGCAAAGCCTCAGCGTCCCAATCCTGACAGTGCGCCGCTGTTCACCTGGAAAGACTCTGACATCGAGGATTCAGACGCCTGAACAGACCTCAAACTTCAGAAAATCTTTCCGGACAAGGAATGGTTCCTGCGCCTTCAGAATCCCTCTTTGCGTCTGTGGCAAAATGCATGAACTCTGCTGATCGCACTGAAGGCCCCTCAAACGCCCGATGACGCGTCACGCATGTGTCATTCATGCGTCATGCCAGTCCGGACACCCTCCGTGACGCGTCATCCATGCGTCATGTCGCCATCGCGCGGACCTGGGATGCGTCATTCAAGCGTCACACGCCGAGAGCGGATCAGAGCGATGCCCGATCAGCAACCTCAGACCATGGCAATGCGCCATGAAATCGTGCTGCCAGATCGCTTAAGATGGCACGATACTGGGTTTTTGGCGCAAAGCTCCAAAAACCCTTTCAAAACAGTCCCTTAAAACTGTTTCATTTTCGTGCCCTGCCGGGGGCGTCCGCATCACGCTGTGACGCGTCATCCGGACCTGCACGCGCTCCCGTTCCGGGGTCGCGCCGCCCGGAGGGCGGCGGTGCAGAACTCAACCTCTCTCCCTCTCTCATGATGAAAAATGATCAGAGGGGTTCTGTCGTTTTTTTGGCTTCGCAAGGGAGGACCGGGCTGGTCCTCCGTAAGCGTCCGATAATTGCACAATTGGCGGCTGCTTACGCCCACCTCTCGGAGGTAGACCGCACCAAGTGGAATTCCCAAAAGCGGAAGTTCACAGATAGTTTGGCTGGCAGACATTAAGGGCCTGTATGGCGATCTCACCAAACTCCTGATCGCTGGCATTGATCGAGGCATGAAAGACCTTCCCGGCATTTTCGTTCGAATACCAGGCGGAGTGACTTGTTCCCCGCCCCTTCGACGCTGCCAGACGGACCTGATCCGTCTGCTCGCATTCCCAATCGGCAAAAACCAGAGCTGATTTTTTCCGGGCATCCCGCCAGTCCTTGAAGCCGTATGTCTCCTGAACCCGGCCCCAGAACTCCATGTAAAGCGGACCCGATTTTTTACTTTCAGCAACACTTTTTCAGCTCGCAAAGGGGAGTTACCCCATTCCGTGAGAAGGTCCCGACTTGTCTGAAGCGCCTTTTTCAGGTTTTCCCCGATCCACTCGGGCGTAGCGTCTTTTCGATCAATGAACGTGGACCATCCGGTGACAGAGAAGAAGCTGCCCCCGCGATTGTCCATGGAAATCACCGCAACATACTTCCGGGTGCGGATCAGCTGAGCGTATCGCACAATACCGTTTTCGCCTGGAGCAACCATCGTCAGGCAATATCCTTCACTCTGAAGTCGATGGTTTTACTGTCGCCAGCAACACGGTTTTCTATTTCTTGGAGCGCGAGAAGGAGAAACGCGATCCGCGCCTCCAAAGTCATACGTTCCAAGACCAGATGACGAGGGAGGCCCACTCCTTCCGTTTTTAAGGAAAGACAGGCTGTGTCGATTTCCCTGGTCCTTCGCATTTTGCCAGTGCTTTCAACACGGTCTCACCAATTTCCTCATCGGATGCAGCAAAGGGAACATGAAACACCCGCCCTTCGTTCATGCCGCGTGGCCAGGCACTGTGACTTCCGCTTCGTGAACTTTTCGAGGCTCTAATGATGATGTCAGGCTCGGTCTCGTAAAACCACGAAATAAAAAGCTGATCGCGCTTCTTCCAGGCCGCTTCCCTGTCCTTGTAGCCATATGTGCTCGCAATCTCGTCCCAGAACGCCAGTCGTCTCTCGGTTGAGGCGCCCTTCATGGTTACGAGCTGACCGTGATCAATCGAGACACCCAGAGGAGGCGCACAGTACTCGCTTGTTTCAAGCGCCTGCCGCACGTGAGCGCCAATCCATTCAGGCGTGACCTCCCGGATCGCATGAATCGCCAGCCCATGGCGGGAGAAATACATCCCGGCCCAGATTTCGTCGGAGACAATAGCAATGAATTTATCAGTTCGACCGACAAAACACGATTTGTACTTTGTACGCGGCGGACGAGAGCGTTCTTGGGGTTGTGGCTTATTCATCAGCTTACCGTAGTAATATTGAACGTGAAGATTTTGCTTTCGGCTGACATTTCAGCTAGGGCATCATGATAGGCGCGGCAAAGGGCCTTCCATTCCGCAGCGGTCTGCGGATCCATCGCCTCAGGATCCGCAATATAGGGAACAGCCAGGTTCAGCACGTAAGAACCAATATCCCCTGCATTGAACCTCACGGTTTCATCTTTGGTTCCGTCAGTGATATAGCCAAGCATCTTGTCAACACTGGCCTCGACCCGGGCAGCGACAGCGTAAGGACTGCTCTTGTAGCTCGGAGCTGCAAGGTTAATCGTCTTGTCGCTTGTAGCAATGGCATTCTTTTCGTCCCAGTGATCGAAGACCTTCCAGTTCGCCTTCAGAGGCTGAAGCCAGATCACGCCGTTCGCATCCTGTGATGGATTGAGCCGGTTCTGCACCCAGGCCTCGTAAGGTAAACCTTGTTGGTTAGTGGTTGTTCCGCTCGTCTTTGTCTTCCATTGAATCCCCAGATCTTTGTAGCTCTGATCCCAGGTGCTCCCGTTGACGTCGCCAAACGTCTGGTTGGCAGCCATAACGTCACTGTTCTTGATATTTTCCACGATGGTCTTGTTATTTCGAAAAACGACAGGATCGCAGTCATTAGTGTTTTCGTTTTCAATCTTCTTGAGCTCTGTCAGGACAGACCCCTCATCCAAGGCTGCGGCAAGCGCATTCTCACCACCTGCCGCAAGATCAGCTTTGGCAGCATCAGGATCTGCTGAGGTCTCAAGATAGGTATTAACCAGCAAATTGGCTTCCAGGCCAACGGCCTGTGTCGTGGAAGATGCAAGGTTGCTGACCATATCCTGGAAAGAAACAGATACGGATGGATTATAGGCTGCTGCCTGCGTAGCGAGTTGATCGGCACTCAAAGTCTGCACTGTGGTGATCCAGGCATAGGAGAGATTATAAAGCGCCGTGCCTGCTGTCTGAAGTTCTGTCGTGTTTGGGGGAAGCTGCCCCCAGTCCGCATAGACGTTCTGGATCTGGGCATAGGCTGCATCAGACTGTGCCAAACCTTGCACAGCGCCCCAATAAGTCGTTTCCCGAGCACCAATCTGCTGGATGGACGAGACAATCCAGGCATCATCAGCCCCGACATTCTGTGACGTGATGAACGTCATGGCCGGTTTGAGAAAATCCGCGTCCCACGAGGCAAGGCCTGTATAGACCTGGGCCAGAGTTTCCCTGCCAGCCCCCAAATCATCCATGGTCTCAGAGAAAAATGCTGCGTCACGAGTGTCGTCGGGTTCGCGCCCCTGAACGTCCCGGATGACCTGACCAATCGTCTGCTTCTCCAGAGCTGAATGAGCATCAACCTCACGGATACCGGCCATCGTCCAGCCAGCATGCAGAGAGGCGCGCAGCCAGTCGCGGGTCGCCTGATCTGCATTCGATCCATAAAGCGCCTGATCATAGGCATCGAAGACTGCATTTTCACCATCGAGGTCGATCAGTCCATCACGTGTAGCTGTGAAGCTTGTCTGGCTACTCCCCAGTGCATCTTCGGTACCTTGAATCCACGCCTTGTCTGCATCTACTGGCTCGCGATCCTGAATGTCGCGAATAAGCTGCTGAAGAGCTGCTGTTTCTCGATCCGAATGGGCATCAACATTTCGCAGAGCCGCCAAACTCCAGCCGGAATGCAGGGAATCCCGCAACCACTGTCGATCGGCATCACTTGCGTTGACGCCATAGAGCTTCTGCTCATAGGCGTCGAAAACTCCGTTTTCTCCTTCAAAGTCGATGAGTGCGTTACGAGCGTCAGCGTAACTGATCTGTCCATTTCCGATCGAATCTTCTGTACCCTGGATCCAGGCGCTGTCTGAATCCGCAGGTTCACGATCCTGAACATCACGAATGATCTGCTTGAGAGCTTCTGTTTCCCGGGCGGAATGGGCCTCGTTGATTTGGAACTGATCGAAGGTCACGCCGCCCTGATACAGTTGGAGCTGAGCATATTGCTGGTCTGAAGTGGTTGCAGCTTGACCGTAGATGTTCTGATAGACGGTACTGATCGCGTTCGTTTCTGCTGAAGAATTAAAGATAGCCTCGCGCAGCGTACTAAAAGGAACGCCTTGAGCGAGATCATCCTCTCCCGCTGAAATGATATCATCGGAAACAGTTTGTCCCATAGCCGTCTGGAATTGGCTCTGAAGCTTGTCTGTTGTGATTTGTAGATGGGCAATTTCCGAGGCGACTGGCGTGATTTCCCGATTGTAATGCACGATGTTGCCAACAACCGTAACCGTCACGGGGAGTGCATCTATTTTTGCACTGTAGACGCTCTGCTCGTCGGCTGTAGGATCTCGCTCTTCGATCATATTAAAAAGGTATTTAACGGCGGCAGCATCAGTATCAAACGACTGCAGCAACTGCTGGAGCAAATGTCGGCCAGGAAAAAGAAGACGTATCGACTAACGATCTTGCTTGGATAGCAACCGCTCCGTTATTTTGACTCGTAGAAAGATCTGTTGAGGGAGCTGCCGTATTACTCGTTTCGGTAGGTATGCTAGTGACGAAAAATATCTTTGATGAAGAAGCGGAATTCGGGTCGTTCTCGACACTGGGACTGGCTATGGAAGAACTCGTTGAGACTGCCGCCAATTTCTCATGAATAGGCGTCAAGTTCGCAGCATAGAGCTGATCGACCGCCTTCGCGAGAAAAGTTGTTCCCAAATAGTTGCCGGTACCGCTTGGGCTGCTCTGCCCATTTGTAGCAGCAACCAAAGCGTCTGAGCCCAAAGCTCCGGTTGAACCGGTGGCAAAAATGATGCTGTGGTCTGTCTGGGCAGACGGTAGCCCAAAAATTGCATCAGAACTCATGAAATTATCTCACTTAAATAGGCTTGGTTGAAGAGCCATATCCTCGTCATAACGGGGGCGGCCAAAGGTGGACGTTCGTTACGAAATGATACCTTGCGAAAGGTCAAGAAACTCTTTGTCAGTCATGAAATTTTCAAGCAAAAACCATAAATAATGAAACCGTTAATGACTTTATATGGATAAACTCTAGTAATAGAATTACACGTTTTCTCACTAAGAGAGCTGATTTTGATAATCTGAAAGCGGCAGGAAGAAAACCAGAAGCTTTGCCTCTCTCGTGCAACTGACGCCCTATCTGGAACCACCTATCCTCGACGCGTGGTTTTAACATTGTTTCTCAGGATAATTTGCTCTGAGACTGGCTGAGATGCCCGCTTTTAACGGACTGGGCGTATGAAACGGACTTTCCGCTATCCCCCGATTGTGTTGAAAAAGTCCCGCTGGAGCTTCTGCTCAACATTTAGGTTCGATATCATAATGTATAGGGCTTTGTAATCATGGTGAATTTTCATTCCCAATTGCATACAAAATCCTGAGCAGACACCTCAATCTGACTTTTTCAATACTATCCCCCCAAATCAGCCGTTGGCGCTTTGGGGAAATGGAAGCAGTTCGGCGATGCGAGCTGCTGGATGTCCGTCGATCATGCGTGTCAGCACATCGCGCAGCCAGGTAAACGGCTCGATCCCATTGAGCTTGGCCGTTTCGACCAGGGACGCCACGATGGCCCATCGGTTGGCGCCGCCCTCGCTGCCCGCGAACAGAGCATTCTTGCGACCAAGCGTGACAGGTCGAATGGCCCGTTCTACCGGATTGGTGTCGAGATCTATGCGCCCGTCCTCGATAAACCGCGCGAGATCATCCCAGCGGTTTAACGCATAGCGGATCGCTTCTGCCAGTCTGGCGCGGGAGGGGAGCAAAGTCAGTTTTTGTCGGAGCCAGAGTTCCAGCGCCTCAACACGCGGTCGACTGTGCATCTGTCGAAGGGTTCGACGCTGATCAGGCGGTAATCCCCGAAGGGATGCCTCAATTTCATACAGAGACCGGATCTGCATCAAAGCCTCGGTTGCGATTGGCGATCCTGTCTGGTGCAACTCATAAAACTTGCGGCGCGTGTGTGCCCAGCAGGCCGCCAGATGGATTTTTCCGTCCTGTGTCAGATGCTCAAACCCGGCATAACCGTCGACTTGCAGAACGCCGCGATAGTTCTTCAAATGACGGGCGGGCCAGGCGGACGTGCGATCCGGTGTCGCATAAAACACCACGGCGGGTGGGGCCGTACCGCCAAAGGAACGATCGTCGCACGTGTAGGCCCAGAGCCGTCCAGTTCGGGTGCGTCCGCGTCCTGGATCAAGGATGGGCAGTGGGGTGTCGTCTGCGAAAACTCGTTCTGCGGCACAGACATGGTTCATCAACTGGTCGCGCAGCGGGGCCAGCCACCAGACGGCGGCCTTGACCCAATCGGCCAGCGTGGAACGCGCGAGAGCGACACCGTGACGGGCCAACATCTGGCTTTGGCGATACAGCGGCAGGTGATCGCAATAGCGACTGGTCAGCACATGCGCGATCAAACCCGGCGTGGCGAGACATCCTTCGGCGATGCGCTCAGGCGCCGGAGCCTGATGCAGCGTCCCGCAGGCGCGACACGCGCATTTGGGCCGGTTGATCCGCGCGACCCGCACCGAGGCCGGAACCCAGTCCAGCATTTCACTGGTAGTCGTGCCTGCGTCGCGCAGTGCGCCACCGCAGGACGGGCAGGCTGTCACCTCGGGCAGGATCGTCACGTCCGTGCGCGGCAGGTGCTCTGGCAGGGCTTTGCGATGCGATGGTTTTACGGTCGGCGCTATGCCGCTGATGTCCGGTAGTGTCGTGGAGATCGGCGTCATAGGGGGCCGTTGGTCAGCATCAGCCTCAAGCGTAAACAGGAGCTGGTCGGGTTCGAGTGTTTCGGCACGACGACCGAACCTGGCGCGCTGGAACTCCCGGATCATTTGCCGCAAGCGATCAATCTCGATCTGCCCCTCATCGACTGCACCCGCCAGATCCCGCACCATGGCTTGCAGGGTAACCGGGTCAAATGGCAGGTTGTCGAGGGCAATCCGCATGCGTATAAAATGCCAGTTTTCTGGGGGTTTTTGCAAGAAAAATCGGCGCGTTTTACCCTGCCATCAGCATGCGTCGTGCAGGGGCCTGTGCCCGCCAGTCCAGCCCTTCCAGAAGCATCGACAATCGGGCCGGGGTGAGCAGAACCGTCGCCGGTTCTCCTGGGCTGGCCTGTGTGACCGGCCACGTAAAGATCCCCTGATCGAGGCGCTTCACATACAGGCACATGCCGTTGCCATCGTGATACAGCATCTTGATCAGTCCGGCCTTTCGGCCGCGAAACACAAACACATGCCCGCTGAACGGATCGGCCCGCAGCGTCTCCTGCACCAGCACCGACAACCCGTCGATTCCCTTGCGCAGATCGGTGTAGCCCAGGGCCACATGGACCCGGATATGAGGTGGCAGGCTGATCATGCCGCAGCCTCGAGCGCATCCGCCAGTCGGGTCATCACGTCGAAGTCGATCGGAGGAGTAACCCGCAGGATACGCCCATTGCGCAGCAAGATCTCAATATGCGCTTCGGGGTTTTGCCTGTCTTTCGAGACAAGCGGAGAGACTTGTGTTTGGGGCGTGGAAGGGATCTCTTCGATTTTAACTGAGGCAAATTTCGGCTGACGTGCCAGGGGCTCAGCCGGACATTCTGCGATTTGATCTGCGAACTGTTTCTGCCAACGATACAGCATACTGGGAGTCAGACCGTTCATTTTGGCATAGCGATCCAGCGACATCCCTGATTGCCGGGCATCGACCAGAAGCGCCAAACTCTCTTCGGGCGTCCATGTCTTACGCACCCGGACGGCCAGAAGACTTTTCAGATCCCCTACGGGGATCGCAAGATCCGTCCTAGACGAGCCAGAGAATTCCTTAGCCCGTTCTCCTGATGCACTCTCCGGGGTCGAAGCCTTGATCGGGGGTGGCCAGACAAAACCGAGCCGGCGCGCCCAGAGACGAAGAGCTTTGGCGCTGAGACCATGGCGGCTGCAGAAAGCAGTCTGCGTCAGCCCGCTCTCAGCAAACAGGACAAGCCGGTCTCGCCAAACCTCTTCCCGATTCATCATGACACTCCAATACCCGTAGTGAAGGCACGATAAAGGCACACCTCAAGCAGGATCGCAGCGTGTCATCTCCGGACGCTTACGACGGATGTGCAGAAGAAGATCCGGAAGGTCTTTTTCAACACGCCGTTGGGATACAGTCGTCTGCGACGGCCGTTCATGGAGCGGTTCAAGAAAGACTGCTCCTCAGGTCCTGTCGATGCGATCCTGTTCGGACTGAGGGTGCGGTTTTACCCTCAGGACAACCAGACGGACGCAAAGTCGGCGGTGTGTGGCACGTACTACAATCATCGGGAGCTGAAATGGCTGCGTCGCCATCTGCCGAAAGGCGGGACGTTTGTGGATGTTGGCGCGAATATGGGGTTCTTCTCCCTCTTTGCTGCGCAGAGAGAAGCCCGCGTCATCGCCATCGAGCCGAACCCGGTCCTGTTCGGGCGGCTGGCCACCAATATGAAGCTAAACGGGATGCGGGCCGATCTCTTGCGTGTCGCGGTGGGCGATCAGGAGGGCTCTGGTCAGCTCGTGCGTGAACGGGGATTTTGGCGGTGGTCGGATTGGTGCGGGACATGGCGCTGCGGTGCGGATCCGTCCGCTTCTGGATATTCTGCAGGCCTGCGATGTGACGGCCGTGCATGTGCTGAAGATCGATATCGAAGGCTACGAAGACCGGGCTCTCCTACCGTTTTTCCGCGAGGCGCCGGCGACATTGTGGCCTGGTCATCTCATCATGGAAGATACCGAGCATGGCCGGTGGGTCCAGGACGTCTTTCCGGTGCTGCGCCGGTGTGGGTATGAGCGCCGTGGTCGTAGCCGGGGGAATATCTTACTCTCCAGGTTCTGACTGGCGCTGGAGAGGAGAAGTTTGTCAGCTAAGGGGGGAGAAGCAGAACGTCCGCTATCCGTGCTTGAACGTAAAATAACAGACGTTCTTACTCGACTAAACTACGTGCCGAACGATATTAACGCCTTCGTCTGACATACCGGTGGAAGCGATCACCCAGCTTCACTGGTAATCGTTGCGAGTTTCGATGCCCGATGGAAAGAGCGTGGCGTTCCATTAAACCAGACGAGGTCGGCCGTTATGCCATCCTCCACCGTCCGTCCGGAATACGGATAGGGCGCAGTTCAGCCGCCCCGATATCTGCATTCCCAAGGCAGCTCGTCTACCGCGCGACTGTAGTTCGCATGGATGATGCGCTCGAGATAATCCACACCATGCCGTGGAACGGCAGGACCGCCACACCGCGTGAACCGTAGAAGGCGCAGCAGCCCTTTCGCCGATGACGCAAGATGACCTTTTTGAGATCATCGTCGACAAAGCAGTTCACGCAGACATTGCTTGCGTCGGACGGTCTCGAAGCAGCGCTTCGGTCCCGCATAGTGTACCTCGCAATCTTGTCGGCGAGCACGGTACGGCGGGCTGGGCATTGGATACGAAAGATGGCGTCCGCCATCGGCATGTCAAGAAAGTGTCATTGATAGTTAGTTGACACTTAGTGTTGGCTGATTAAATTGATGGCCATGACAAACGTGAAGCGCTGGACCCATCTCGATTCCTTGGTGGCGGATCAAGGGCCGCTCACCCTGCCTTATGCCGTTTACACGGAGCTTGCCGAACGTCTGCGCGAGGCGGCGGGGGACAAGGATCCGGCGCAGATACGCGCGTTGGCGGCGCAGCTCGAGGACCTGCTGGTGCAGGCGTCTGCAGGCGCGGAACCGGAGGCTCGACGCGCTGCGCGGCGGGATGCCGCCAGCCGGAGCACTGCCAGCGGCCATGCCTTCGACCTTGGCCAAATCAGTTTCGCCCACCAGTTCGCCGCGGATATCGCCGCTAAGCGCGCCGATGCTGGCTTCGAGCAGTTGCTCGCGAGCGAGAGTCTGGCGCCCTACGTTCGGGCACTTCGGGCTGACGACCTGACGGGGGTCGAGCTGGCCGAGGAGATTGGCCATCGGCCGGAAACGGTAAGCCGCAATCTGCGCAAGCTGAGAGAGATGGGGGCGGTGGACTATCGCCGCGAAGGTACGAGGCTTATTAACTTCTTGACGCCCGCAACGCGCGATCTCGCCGAACAGGCTGGCGGCCGGATGATGCGCACGCGGCTTTCGCCGCCGGTCCGGGCTTGGGCGCGCAGTGAGAAGCGCGAGATGCCGGAATTCATGCGGGTAGCGCCGACCTTCGCGCACGAGCTGGAGACTGTGGTGACGGAAAAGGACGCCGCGCTTGCCGACACCTGAATCCGCTGCCGGATCACGTCCGGGGAAGATCGTCACTTTCTACTCGTTCAAGGGCGGCGTGGGCAGGACCATGGCGCTCGCCAACGTGGCGTTTCTTGCTTCGCTGAACGGCAAGCGTGTCCTGGTCATGGACTGGGACCTTGAGGCCCCTGGCCTTCATTATTACTTCCGGGGCATGCAGGAGCCGATCCAAGCCCGAGCGGTCCGTTCGGCACCTGGCGTGCTCGACCTCGTATGGGGATGGTCGAGCGCCCTGCGGGAGGCCCGGTCCACGGACGACGTCGCCAAGCTGGTCGAGAGCTACCGAGAGGGCGCGCCGTTCGACGAGATGGTCCGGCCACTCTATGTCGACGGTCTTGCCAGAGAGGGCGCGCTTCACCATATCGGCGCGGGGGCCGCGACGATCGCGACTCCAGAACCGGTCTCGTACGAGGACGCTCTGTCCCGCTTCGACTGGTCGAGCTTTTTCGCGGACGAGGCGGGTGGTGTCCTTCTTGCCGCGCTGCGCGACTGGGCGAGGACAAATTACGATTACATCCTCTTGGACAGCCGAACCGGCTTTGCTGACGTTGCGGGCATCTGCACGATGCAGATCCCCGACCAAGTGGCGCTCTGCTACATCTACAACCGTCAGAATATTGACGGCATCGCGCAGGTGGGTGGCGCCATCCGTGCCAAGCGGTCGGCGGGCGTTCAGCTCCATGCCGTTCCCATGCGCGTCGCGCGTGAGAACACGTCCGAGGAATCCGACGCCCGGGCCCGGGCTCGCAAGGAACTGCGCCGCAAGGGCGGATTCGCAGCCGACGAGATCGAGTTCGACCAAAAATGGCTCGCCGTGCGGCAGGCGCCCAACGTGCCCTTCTACGAGGCCATCGCCTTCGTGACATCGGAGCGGCCGTCGAGCGATCCGCTCACACTCGATTATCTCAACCTCGCCAACAAGCTCCTCAACGCGAGCTTCGAGATGCCCGAGCTCAGGGAGGACTGGGTGGCGCAGGTCCGCCGACGGCTGCAGCCGCGGCAGGCGACGTCGGAATACATCCTCGGCCTGCGTTCGAGGGATCCAGAGCGCGCGGTGGAGGAGGTCACCCAACTGATCGAAAGCTTGCTTGAGGATCCGGTCGATGGCGAGACCAGTGGCGAATATATCCGCACACTGATCGCGACGGTCATCCATCTCGCGCGCAACAGCGAGGATACGGATGCCGCGACTATGATGTCGCTGGCTCTCAATCTGCTCCGCGAGCTTGCCGCCGCTAATTCGGCACAATGGTCGGCGCTGCTGGTGGACTATATCGGATTCTATTTAGACGTGGCGGGCCTCGCGATCGAGGAGGACGAGGAACTGCTGCTGCTCGACGAAGCGGCAGCGATCCTGGTGGTCCTGCAGGGCGATGATGCGAAACTGAGGCTTCTGTCGAACCGCCGGCGCGCGGCACGGCTGCACCTTATGTTGGACAATGCCGACGCCGCCAAACAGCTCATCGTGGAACTTGGCAAGCTGAGCGGCGAGCTTGCGCCCCGCATCTCAGGGGACGCGCGCATCGAACTGCTGATCTCGGAGATGGACCTTGCGCTGCTGCGAGGCGATGTCCAGGTCGCCAGCGGCAAACCGGATGCGGCACGCCGATTCTATGAAAATGGGCTGAAGACCGTCTCATCGGATGAGGCGCGCAGCCGCGCCGAACTGACACGCCTGCGTTTCGACCTGCATGTCAGGCTGGCGCGTCTTCCAGCCAGCGCCATCAGTGCGGAAGACGCGGCACGCAACGCGGTAAAGGCACTGGACTGGACAGGGAACTCCAATGCTTTCGTCGTGCGCTTCATTGATCTCGGTCAGGCGGTACTGCGAGCAAAAGACCCGCAACTGGCGATCGAGTTTGTGCAGAAGGCACTTTCTTCGACCGAGCGTCGGCAGCAGCAGTTCCTTCAATATTACAGCCGGAGTCCGCGTAACCTGGCGAGGGCGATTGACTTCATCAATACCCTCGCCGAGCTGCTCGACGAGAAGCCGGGTACCCGCGACGAGAACTATCCGTTCTTGGTCCAGATCTTGGTCGAGCTGCTCAGCAGGTTCGTGGAGGCGCGGATCGTGCTGCCTTGGAGAGCAAAAGTCGATTTGCCCCATCTCGACGAGCTTCGCAGCCGGCTGGCCAGGAATCCGGCGGCGCCGAGGGAGGGACTGGCGCAGCTGGCGCTGCTTCAAGAGCGCCTCGCCCTCAAAAAGCGGCCTGGGCCTAAGGAATGAACGCGGCCGCCCCGCCGGAGCGCAGCCCGGCCACCCTGTTCGTCGATTATCATTCGCTGGCGGCATCGTGGACCGCCTCGCAGCGTGCAATCGCGCCAAGACCAGACGTCGGCTTCGCAGATCTCGCCGCAGATTTTCTGGCGCGGCACTCCGGAGCAGAGGCTCACGACCTGCTCAAGGATCTTGTAGAAGGCAAAATCTTCAGCGTGGAAGTCTGGCGTGGCCGCATATTGGCGGTGCTGCAGGCAATCGATCACGCCTTTTATCGCATCCATCCGCGTGCCATCCTGACTGCCGCGGCACCACCGCTGCCGGACTGGTTGCGCGATGCTCGTTTTATGCGGCGCAAAAGCGGCGCTTATCTTCAAACCGCTGACTGGCAGCTGATAGCCCGCGGGCCGCTGCTGCGCGCGTCCCGCAACCCGCACGCGTCAAATGCAGACCTCTTCTCTGATTATTTCGCGGCGCTCACCGTGGCGCCCCGCACGCTGACTCATGATGGCCGTGCGATCAGGGTCGAGATGAAGGCGATCCCGCTCGATCCGTTCACCGGTGTCCCCGCCAGTTCCGTGCCAGGATCCGAGACGGTTGGGTTCGTGCCGTTGGCTATCACTTCGGGCGACCTTATCGCTGAGCCGCGTCCCCATGCTGACCGTATCTTCGCGCGTTATGGCCCAGCTCCTCATTTCGACGCCGGTGCCGCGGCGCTCGCGGCCCTGACCGAACTTGGCGGGATCGATATCGCAGTCATGCCCGAGCTGGCCATGAACGAGGCGCACCATGATTGGCTGGCCGACGCGCTCGCCGGGAATTCCAAGCCTGTGCCCAAGCTCATCGTCGCGGGCAGTTGCAACAGCAATGCCTTGAGTGGCGAGGATCAGCCTTGGAATGAGACGCGCGTCCTCAATGCACGGGGGACGGAGCTGTGGCGACAGCGCAAGCTCTGGCCGGCCGGCGTCGATCACAAGACTGCAGCCAAGTATGGCATCGACAAGCCTGATGCAAAAGGGCTCACGCTTGAAGACAATGCGGCCGGGGACACGCTGGTTGTTGCTGATCTCGACGGCCTTGGCCGCTGCGTGATCCTCATCTGCCAAGACTGCGAGATGCCGGTCTTCGCACCAGCTGTCGTGACCGTCTTCCAGCCCGACTGGATATTCACGCCGATCTTCGATTGTTCGATCGACGCTGGTCGCTGGGCGCACGCGCGGGCATTCGGGCTGAGCAATCTGTCGCAAGCGCGCTGCCTCGCCGTCACGAACATGGCGTTTGCGGGCGGGAAGACGGGCATGGGGCTCGCCGTCGGGCCCAAGGAGACAGCGGATGGTCATGTTGACGATGTGGATCGCGCGATGGCCATTGTCGAGATCGAAGCCGGTGCTATCGGTGCTGCCAAGCTGCAGTGGCGTGCTGGCGTCTGGCACCAGAGCTGGCTGAGCGGCGTTCCAGCGAGATTGGTCTGACGCTATCCACAAGAGTCTGTGGACAAATGGCTCCAGCAGCCGGGTATCCACGTCGCTTGAGCGACGCAGAGGGCTGCTGCGATTGGCTGCGCACCCGGAGCCGTCCAAGAATGCCGCAATTGAAGTGGCGCTGGGAGAGAATGCCTGCCGAGGGTCGGTCTTTGCCAGACACACCTTACCGCGCTCATTACCCGGAAGCAGAGGCGACAGCTTCGCGCTGGGTACGCCAATTGGGCATATGAAGCCACAGAAATGTCCGCTCCCGCCAGAAGGTGACTTTCGCCACTGTGCCTACGAACGGCAGCTAAGTCCCAAAACTCGCTTTATGGTGGTTTGCAGAGCAATGTCGGCTTTCGGGAAACCATTCAACGCGCCTATATGACCGACATGAAGGCGTAAGCGGACCTGCCGCTTACGCCTTCATGTAAGACCTGCAGCCGTCTAGATCGCTTTTCACATACCGGACATCACTAGCTCAAAGCTTTGCTGTCGAAGCTAGCGTCAATCATATCGGTACTTGTTACTTCTATGGCTAGCATGTCACGAACCAGATCATCCAGAAAGCGCTACGTTCTTATAATGATAGCCTTGTGATCGTGACCAAGATGGGGGTGGTGCGAGGTGAGGATGTGTTGTGGCAACCACCCCAAAGTGCGGAAAATCTGACCAGAGCTGAGCATGACAATCTGCGCAATCTGGGGTTTGATCATCTTGATGTGGTTAACATGCAGCTGATGGGTGGCGCCAAATAGAAGGCTTGCTGGCAGAGCCGTTTTCAGCACCGGCTCGCTCTGCGAGAACAGGGCATCGCCTAATCCTGGAGGCCTGTTCAGACCAGAACCATCCTAGTCCGTGAAGCTGCCTCACATGCGATCAAGCACAAGTCCAAAATAACATCTCAAAATGAGGCATAGGTACTCTACCATAAATTATATTGCGCTCCTGCTCCATATGATGGCTATTGCAACAAATCGCATTCTCGAAACATATAAAGACTGCAGGGTTGAATTAACGTAGAGAGTTCGCATGAGTATTAATACGACCCCGATGTTTACTGGCCCTGAAGTAAATGTGGCCGAATTGGAGGCTGTTTTCGGATCCATTGTTGGTGCTGTGATGGGATACGGCGAAGGTGAGTTTGGTGCAGACGGGCGTCTACGCTGGTGCGCTGCTGTACTTCCCGGAAATAGTATGCAATTTTATCTATGTAATCGGGCCAAAGAGGTAAAAGCTACGGGCGGGAATCCACGACAGCCCTTTTTACTTGCTATGGGTAGCTTGAAACGAGCTGCTAAATATGGGGGAGTTCCACGCGCGCTCTACGGTGTGGCTCTAGCCTATCCAGGGAATCTGCCTGCTGAAGAAATCTTACATAAAGAAGATTTACAGCGAGAAGATTTTAATTCGGATGATGGTAAATTTCGGTGGCCTATGGGAGTGCCATTTCTCCGAGTTTGGTTGAGTCACCCCCCGGTATCGTTTGCGGATATTCTAAGCTGCGAGCCACGTCCATTCAATCAGAGTGACGGAACGAATGTAATCCCTCTTGATAAGCTAGCTTCTGGACTTTCCTCCAAAATTGGCAGTTGTCGACTACGTGAAGTGATACTGGATCGTCCTTCGTCAATTCCATCGAATGTAATCAAGGAAGAAAAAAAATATCGTGAGGGTTATTTAATTCCACGCAGAGCGCGATATGAAAAAGCTAGATCGAAAGCAGCAGTAGATGCAGCACTTGATTCAAATATTAAAAAATTTGGGGAATATACATGCGAAGATGAAGAGTGCGGTTATACCGCAGCAAATGATCAATGGATAAAAATTGAGGATCGAAGGAAGATGTTCGAAGTACACCATCGCATTATTCTTGCTAAAGGTGTGCGCGATACGTCCGTTAACGACCTTGTAGTGCTTTACCCTCGCTGTCATCGAAGAGAACACCTCAAGGCAGATGGTCCAAGTGATATGGAATGACGTGACGACAGCGTTGGGAATTAAGCGATACTCATAAAAGATCTATACGGTCTGGATGGTATCTAATCTGCCGATTATAAGACGCAGGAAAGAGTTGGGTGGAAACGTGAGATGATGGATTGATCCTGCAGATACGGGCCTCAATATCTTGAGCGTTCGTTTTCGTGCCCTTCCACTCCTCCCCTTAACCGCCGGTCTGCTCAATGAATTTGAAGCAGACCGGCGGCAGTCGCCTACTTTACCGATCTTGTAGGCGAGTTTCGTGTTTCCCGAAAGCTGACATGACGGTACGGCGCGCCAAAGTCGATCTGCGCTTATCTCCCCCCCAAAAAAAAGACTCTATCGACGACCTGTGGGTCTAGGAGCACATCTGGCCGATTATGAGTGCGAGGCTATCGTCGATGCGGACTGGTGAGGTCGACTTGTCGCAGCCGGTAGTTAAGTACCTCTTGAACCCTGACGACCGTGCCCCGCATATACACATTTCGAGGACTATCGCGTAATGCCCCTATTTTCGGTCGATATCTTCACGAAGGATCGACACCACCGCTTAGATTTCCACGTTTGTGGCGAGTCTGACATCGTAGCGTTCTTCGGTATCTTTGGGACGGTTCAGGATGGCAAAATAAACACCGAGGCGGTCCAGCGCGCCACCCCAGTGCTGAAAACCGCCATCGCTAACTTTTGTGCCGAGCGGCGCGCACACGCCCCGCAGCTTGGTGCGTTCATTAAGCTAATTGGGGGGCTCGCCGACGATGAAGGATTTGTTGTTGTTCCGGCGAGGGAGTGGACATCGGCGCAGATTAGCGTCTTCGAGATGTTGGTCGGGTGGTCGAATGGTACGGTGAAGGAGGAGGATATCACCAAACATGAGCAGTTGTTTGGTGGGCTTTTGAGCAAATATAATTGCTGTGTAGCTCGTACTGATCGGCGCACGCAGGTCGGCAACGCACAGATTGAGCGGCGCACCTGTCGGTTCTGTCGACGTTCCAGGGCGGATGGGGCCAAATTCGTGAAACAAGCGCATGCAATCTCGCGCGCACTTGGGAACATTCATTTGACACTCGCAGACGAGTGTGACGATTGCAACGAGTTCTTCGGCAATGAGTTGGAGCCGCACCTTCTTGAATTTCTCAAAATCCAGCGTGCTTTCCTTGGAATTACTGGCCGCGCCGGAAACCTTCGCATAGAAAGTCATGGAGGCACGATCCTCAACGATGGCGAGAAAATGGTTGTCGCCGTGCCGAGAGAGAAGCTTCGTAACGAAGACGGCGTGGTCACGATTGATTTGGCTGGTGATTTGCCCATCATACCGGAACGCTGTTACCGCACATTAGCGAAGTTTGTGCTTTCGATCATTCCCGAGGACAACTTGGTTCACCTCACTCGGACTATAGATTGGGTGCGTAACGGAGTAGTGCCGTCTCCAGTCCGCGCCCTTCTACCAGTGCAGGCTGCAATCGTACCGCTTCCGCCAAATTCGTCTGCACAACTGACGGTCTACATCCGAAAGGACGAGAAGTCGCCGCTCCCGCACATCGTGGGTGAATTTCGGCTAGGTTGTTTTCTATTCGTTTTCCATCTTCCTTTCTCTGACAGGGATGTGAAAGAGCCAGATTTTATTGGAAGTCCAGTCTTTGACGATGTTTTCCAGCATTACGGAAATGTTGGGAGTTGGCGACCATACGCTTTCGATAGCAGGGAACCTTTCCAAGGCCCTATGGTAATAAGACTTATCCCCAATCCGAACTCGCCCCCGGCCGCCGACTCACCTTCAGCATAGACTGAAGAGGTGAACTACTTGAAGCGATCGGAAACGTCTGCTTCTGACTGTTTCCACTCGGAAAGCAGACTGCTCGGTTCCCCCCCCCCCCTGAACTGCCTGTCCGTTCAGTGACGCAGGAGCAGACAGGCGGCAGTCGCCTACATCTCAGACGTAGTATGCCTCGAGTACACTCCGCATAACGGACCGACGACGAGAAGCTCGATAGCGAAATGAAGCTCGGGAGGGGCAGGTCGAGATGACTATTCTTAAGAAGCTTCACGGGAATCTGAACGCGGCATAGCGTGCTAGAGATATGAAGCTGCCACTCTTCAGCATGTAAATTAGAAATGATAATAGGAACAAAATATGTCCTCTTCCCTTCCTCAATATTTATATAAATATAGTCGTCCGAATGAGGACCGTTTGCTCTCTGGTATTAAAAACGAAACAGTTTGGGCGGAAAACCCAAATGATTTCAATGATCCTTTTGATTGCGCTCCTTTTATAGAAAAAAACTAGATAATAAAACACTTGGTGATATTTATGATAATACGAAAAAAGATAAAAAAGGACAGATAAGGAAAAATAAAATTCATAATAGGGCTAATTTCATAAAGAACTTACGAAAAGAATTATATAGGAAAACAGATGAGGAAATTATTTCCGAATGGAAATGTGGTATAGAAGGAATTGGAATATTTTGTCTTTCCGAATGTAATTCGAATATTCTTATGTGGTCACATTACGCTGAAAATCACAAAGGAGTTTGCTTAGAATATTCTATAAAAGAAACGCCTTCTAATATGTTGGAGAAAGTAGAATATACTGATATTAGACCAAAATTCGAACCGTTCGGCTTTATCCCTCAATACAAGGTTGATAAAAAAGTCGATCTAATGAGAGATATTTTAAGTAAAAAAGCAGAAACATGGAGTTACGAGAAAGAATGGAGATATTTTGTCAAAATAAATAATGGCAAAAGATTAGTGAAATTTCTACAAGGAACTATAACGAAAGTTTTTTTTGGGGACGAATCTGAAGAAAGATTTGAAGAAAGCTTAAAATCCAAAATAAGAGAGTTCAATAAAAGTATTGAGTTTTATAAATTCTCACTTAAAAAAGATGAGTATATTATAAATTGCGAT
This sequence comes from Gluconobacter frateurii, assembly GCF_002723955.1. Taxonomy (GTDB): domain Bacteria; phylum Pseudomonadota; class Alphaproteobacteria; order Acetobacterales; family Acetobacteraceae; genus Gluconobacter; species Gluconobacter frateurii. The sequence continues at coordinate 77,191 of NZ_BEWN01000004.1, read as the reverse complement.
TAAAACCTCTCGATTTTTGTGCTACGAAAAATCCGTCTTAGCTCGGAGTTTGACAGACGCAATTGCAGCCTGATCGGATGTTCTAGACGCCTCAGCACACTTCCATCCAGAAATGGATCGAAACAACAGACGTAGTCTGGTGAAAATAGGCTGATGATGTCCGCTGTCTCATCTGAACAGCGGACATTCCGTTTACCCCCCATAGCTGACAACTTGGGGGTGTCAGATTTGCTTCTACGGCGCCCCCTAGCGTGCTGCTTTCCACTGTGCCTCAAAGGGGCTTCACCTGTGATGCCATCGGGGCTTGTTTCGGTCTCGCGATGGAAAATCAGGGGGTGCTATCCAACGCCGGGCCTGAGCAGTGCGATGCTGTGTCCAACCAAGATCCCTCAAAGCGCGAGCAACATCGCGCTGCTCATCGGATCGGATTGGTCTTTTATAAAAGAGAACGTGCTCTGCAATCACATTGAGTGGCAGACCTGCCTTCCGGTATTCGTCATAAACCTGGATCATCCGGCCTGATGTCAGCTGCGGAAGAAGGTCATCCAGTGTCAATGCATCAGACCAGAAGGATGTCCAAGCGAACAGCAATTCCATGAGTGCATCTGTCTGTGCCCAAAAGTGCGGGCCCCTATTATCGAATGGGGCTGTCGCAGTGTCAGCCTCTCTATGATTTCATCTATTTTTCTGTCCGAGAAATTTGGGCTTTCAAAATAAACGCGGGACCACCTTGCGCCGATATCACGCGGCAAAGAGCGCTCGATGGCTTTGGAAATGTCTAACAGTGACCAACTGCCCTGCGGGTGATCAGGATCTGTATAAGTTCCATCCGTGGGGCCTCTGAAGACATTCGTGAGAAGCCAGTAGAAAAAATCCTGGGCAACATTTTTGACTTCGAGGGAGCCCCAGGGAGCGTCCCAAGAGAATTCTATTTCAGCGACATCAAACATCTGGGCGACTTTCAGCATTGAAGCGGGATTTGCGGGGATCTGGCCCTGAAGGGGCGAGATGACTAGAAATCCGACCTCAAGCGCACTGGCGCAGGTGCCTGAAAGCCGACATCGTCGCGACGGACGAGATGCTCGACGTCGCGTAGCCGAAAGAGCGTCCGGCGTGGTCCGATCTTGTAGCGCTGCAGAACTCCAGCCGCGACATACCGATCAATTGTGGAGAGAGAGAGAGACACAGAGCCGTATCGCAGCTTCGCGACGGCTTATGAAAAAGTCATCCGAAAGACGACTTGATAGTATAGAATCCATGACACGCTTATCCAACCATGCCCCTTGCAGGGCTCACGATGACACCGGTTTCGCTGGTTTTTTGGGCGTTCAAGATTCTGCAAAATTGCTGCTTCGATCAGAGGCAGGTCGTGCACTTCCCTTGTGGAAGTCTTCTGTAACGTGGCGTCAACTAACGAGAGAACGTTAGCTGAACACGGGCGACGATTTCAAGAAATTTCTGAGCGAATTTTTGCGGAGTGCTGCTTCAGTCTCGGCCTCAGATTATCTGGATGCCTCGGGGAATGACAGGATTTCAGTTAGCAGGTCGCGTCGATAAATTTACAGGACGACGCATATCGCGTCCGGACGCTGCACGATGAAGCATTTTTTAAGATGGGGCCCAAGGCGGGATGAATTTTGATAAATCAGATAACTCTCTGAAAAATCTGGGAATTTTTGATTTATCTGGCGGAGAGGGTGGGATTCGAACCCACGGTACCCGCGAAGGCACAACGGTTTTCGAGACCGCCCCAATCGACCACTCTGGCACCTCTCCGTACAGCCTGCGTAAACAGGCCTGATCGATGGAGCGGCTTATGGCGAGGTTTTCAGGACATTGCAAGAGGGCTCGGCCAAGTACCTTGAAAAAAGCATGCTTGAAGCGCCTCACTATGCTGTTTTTGATTGACGCAAAGGCTGCTGGCCTGTATCGACCCGCCTGTTCTGTCCGTCTTTCATAGATATGACAGGAACCAACGATAAGAAGCGACTGGGTTGCGCCAGATCGGGAATACCCCGGCAAAAGCAGCCACGAGATCGGAACAGCGAGAGTTTCCAGAATGTTTGCAGTCATCCGCACGGGCGGAAAACAGTATCGTGTTGCTCCCGAGAGCATCCTGAAGGTTGAGAAGCTTGAGGCGGAAGCCGGCAGCACCGTGACCTTCTCCGACGTCCTGATGGTCGGCTGCGAAGGCAGCGTCACCGTTGGCGCACCTCTGGTTGCAGGCGCAACCGTGACGGCCACCGTGGTCGCACAGGATCGTCTGGCCAAGGTCATCATCTTCAAGAAGCGTCGCCGTCAGAACAGCCGTCGCAAGAACGGCCACCGTCAGCACGTCACCGTGCTGCGCATCGACGCGATCAACGCGGCCTGATAGCCCGCACCAGGAAGGATAAACAGCCATGGCACAAAAAAAGGCAGGCGGTTCCAGTCGTAACGGGCGCGATAGCGCCGGTCGCCGTCTCGGCGTCAAGAAGTTCGGCGGCGAGAGCGTTCTGGCAGGCAACATCATTGTCCGTCAGCGTGGAACCAAGATGAAGGCTGGCAGCAATGTCGGCGTTGGTCGCGATCACACCCTGTTCGCCCTCGTGGACGGACATGTGAAGTTCCAGCGTCGCGCCGAAGGCCGCGTCCACGTTTCCGTGGCGCTGCCGGAAGCCGCCGAATAAGTCACCGCGCCCCAAGCGCGAGCGGAAGGGCCGGTCCTCTCTTAGGGCCGGCCTTTTTCATATGTTGCGGATAATACGATGAAATTTCTCGACCAGGCCAAGATCTATGTACGTTCCGGCGATGGCGGTGACGGCGTGATCGCCTTCCGTCGGGAAAAGTACATCGAATTCGGCGGCCCTGACGGCGGCAATGGCGGGCGCGGCGGCGACGTGCTTTTTCGCGCAGTCCCTGCCCTCAACACGCTGATCGATTTCCGGTACACCCAGCATTTCAAGGCCCGCAAGGGCGGAAATGGTGCTGGCTCTGATCGTACTGGTGCCGCTGCGGATAATGTCATCATTGACGTCCCCGTCGGTACACAGATCTTCGATGAAGATCGCGAAACCCTCCTCGCGGATCTGGACGAAGCCGGTAAGGAAATTCTCCTTTGCCGAGGCGGTGACGGTGGCCGTGGTAACGCCCATTACAAAACCAGCACCAACCGTGCGCCACGCCGTGCCGACAAGGGTTGGCCGGGCGAAGAGCGCTGGGTCTGGCTGCGCCTGAAACTTATTGCGGATGTTGGCCTTGTTGGCCTCCCGAATGCAGGCAAATCGACGCTGCTCTCCGTAGCATCGCGTGCACGCCCGAAGATTGCGGACTACCCGTTCACGACGCTGCATCCGCAGCTAGGTGTCGTGCGCCTGAACACGACGGAAGAATTCGTCATCGCGGACATTCCCGGTCTGATCGAGGGTGCCAGTGAAGGCGCCGGTCTGGGTGATCGCTTCCTGGGTCACGTCGAACGATGCGCAACACTGCTTCATCTGATTGATGGAACAGAATCGCAGATCGTAAAGCACTGGCGCCTGATTCGGCATGAGCTTGAAGCTTATGATCCGGGCCTTGCCGCGAAGCCGGAAATCATTGTGCTCAACAAGTGCGACTCTCTGACAGCCGAACAGAAATCGGCCAAGAAGCGTGCCCTCGCCAAAGCTTCTGGCGCCGAAGTACTGACGCTCTCTGGCGTGACTGGAGAGGGGCTGCCCGAGCTACTCCGGCTGCTTCAGGATCGCGTCAATGCTGCGAAGGAAAGCAAACAGGCATGACATCCCCGGCCGCTGCCCCTCACCTGGCGCAGTCGCGCCGGATTGTCATCAAGATTGGTAGCGCTCTTCTGGTTGATAGCGCACAGGCAACGCTGCGGACGGACTGGCTCCGTAGCGTTTGCGAAGACATCGCCAATCTGCGGAAAGCGGGTACGGAAGTTGTTGTTGTTTCATCTGGAGCGATTTCGCTTGCCCGTCATCAGCTCGGTCTGATGAACCGTCGACTTCGGCTCGACGAAAAGCAGGCTCTCGCCACAGTTGGACAGATCGGCCTGGCTCAGGGATGGAGCACGGCGTTAGGCGAACATGGCCTCGTTGCCGGCCAGCTTCTTCTTACGCCGGATGACACCGAGAGCCGGGAACGGCATCTCAATGCCCGAGCCACCCTTCAGACACTGCTCGATCTCGGATGCATTCCCGTCATCAATGAAAATGATGCGATTGCCACATCCGAAATCCGGTTTGGCGATAACGACCGCCTTGGCGCGCGCGTGGCGCAGATGATCGAGGCGGACTGTCTAGTACTTTTGTCGGATATTGACGGCCTCTATACTGCTGATCCGCGCACAGACCCCCATGCACGCCATATTCCTGTGATTGAACAGGTCACCGATGAGATCATGGCGATGGGTGGTGAGCCTCCGCCGGGATACTCATCCGGAGGCATGCGGACCAAGCTCATGGCGGCACGCATTGCTAACCGCGCTGGTGCGGCCATGGTCATTGCAGCAGGTCAGACGCAGAATCCTCTTCAGAGGCTCTTGGATGGCGGCCTGTGCACATGGTTCCTCCCCCAGACCGATACCGGTTCGGCACGCAAGAGATGGATAGGCAGCAGCCTGCACCCCAAAGGGGCACTCATTGTTGATAACGGCGCCAGACAGGCTCTGGTTGTTGGCGCCTCTCTGTTGCCTGCTGGCGTTACGGCCATTGATGGGTATTTCGAGCGTGGCGACCTCGTGCTCATCAAGGATGAGAGTGGCAACACAATCGGCCGGGGGCTGCCGTCTTACAATGCTGACGAATGCCGCAAGCTGGTGGGCCATCGTTCAGCAGAAATGGAACAGCTTCTGGGCTACAGGGGCCGGGATGTTCTGATCCACCGAGACGATCTCGCTCTGGATCAGCACTGATCGTCATAACAGTGCTTTAGCCCCTTGGCGGCCAGCGGAGCTTTGGTTCGGCGCGGCGACGGAATGTTTCTTCGTCGTCATTGCGGGTTGCTACAGAACGCGGTGCGAGTTCTTCACGCTCACGGTTACCCGTTTGCGGACGCTCATCTTCCCAAGGCGCACGAGACCAGCTTTTCGCTGGCTCCTGCTTTTTAACGGCACGACGCAGAACCTCTGGATCAGCAGCCATCGGGCCATCCTCGTATGTCGGGCCGTCGGCACGGACAACTGCTGCGGGCTCGAAATAATCTGCCGTCTTTGACGGTGCAGGCTCCCCAGAGCGCATCTTCTCTGGTGTAGAGCGCAGAGGCGCACGCAGGGTGCCCTCTACGCTCTGGCCTGACGCCACCGTCCTGTCTGAAGGAGGTGCGGTCAGGCGAAGCGTGAGAGACTGCAATTCAGCGCGCAGCTCCGCGATCTGGAATTCCAGTTCCTGCAACCTTGGCTTCACGCCGAAGACCGCAAATGGCATGCACAGCAACGCCAGCCCAAACAGACCGGCTATGATCAGGAGACACATCATTGCCCAGGTGGGCAGCCATGAAATATCGGACATCATGTTCCGGTCCGGATGTTAGGGAAGTCTGACGATGCTGAGTTAATCCAGATTACATGCCCAGAGCACGACGATAAATGTCGAGGAGGGTTTCCTGTTCTTCCACCTCGGCAGGCTCCTGCTTACGCAGTTTAATGATCTGCTTGATCACCTTCACGTCAAACCCGGCAGACTTGGCTTCGGAGAAAATATCCTTGATGTCCCCTGCCAGAGCCTTACGTTCTTCTTCCAGACGCTCAACCCGCTCGATGATGGAGCGCAGGCGGTCGGCAGCAATGCCACCCGTTGCGGCGCCTTCGATTTTGCTTTCTGCGTCCATGTTCGATTTCCTTTTTCAGGCATAAGTCCAGGGTGCCGCAAAGATGCGATACCAGCCGCGCGGCTTATCGCGCCGGGGCTTGGGAGGTCAACGGATTTATGCGCACATTTAGGGAACGCACGCGTTTCCGTGATGTATCCTCCCGATGTCGTGCATGCCCGTTCCCTTGACAGGAAGCCCCCCAAAGCGGAACTAGACCGTGCCTGCAAAGGTCTGAACCCTAAACCCTTTTCCCCGACAATCCGGGTTCGAGAGGTCAGAGAGCACTCATGGAACACGTCCAGCAGGTCGAGCCATTCGACTATGTTATCTTTGGCGCCACCGGCGATCTCACGATGCGCAAGCTTCTGCCTGCGCTTTATAACCGTCTCCGTATGGGGCAGATTCCTGATGATGCCCGCATCATCGGGACGGCCCGTACGGATATCGACCGGGAGGGCTACGTTGCCCGCGCCAGAGAGGCGCTGGAACGCTTCATACCCGATGATGTCCGGTCACCGGTCCTTGTAGACCGTTTTCTGGGCCTTATACACTACGTCACACTTGATGGTACCCGAGCCGACAGTCAGTGGGGAGATCTCTCCGCCGTTCTGTCCGAAGCTCCGGCTGACCGCATCCGTGTCTACTATTTTGCTACCGCGCCGCAGCTTTATGGAAGCATCTGCGAGAACCTGCACAGCCATGGTCTCGTAACGCCTCACTCACGCGTGGTTCTGGAAAAGCCGATCGGCACGGATATGGCGACCGCCACAGCCATTAATGATGGTGTGGGTCAGTATTTCCCGGAGAGCCAGATCTACCGCATCGATCATTATCTTGGGAAAGAGACGGTCCAGAACGTTCTGGCACTTCGCTTTGCCAATCCGATCATGAATGCAATCTGGTCAGGCGAGCAGATTGAAAGCGTGCAGATCACCGCTGCCGAGACCGTTGGTGTAGAGGGGCGCGCATCCTACTACGACACGTCCGGCGCAATGCGGGACATGATCCAGAACCACCTTCTTCAGGTTCTGTGTCTTGTCGCGATGGAAGCACCGGACTCCCTGGAAGCCGACACGGTTCGCAATGCGAAACTGGCAGTTCTGAACGCGCTGCGTCCCATCACCGATGAAACGGTTGCAGCCGAGACCGTCCGTGGCCAGTACACGGCAGGTGTTGTCGGAGGCCAGAGCGTCCCCGGCTATCTGGAAGAACTGGGTCAGCCGAGCAACACGGAAACCTATGCTGCTGTTCGTGCCTGGGTTGATACGCCACGCTGGAAGGGCGTGCCGTTCTACATCCGCACCGCCAAGCGTTCCGCCCGCAAGGTCAGCGAGATCGTCATCCGTTTCCGGTCTGCTCCGACTACGCTTTTTGGGTCGGCACCCGCAGGAAACGTTCTGGTGATCCGCGTTCAGCCCAATGAAGGCATCGAGCTTCATTTAAACGTCAAAAATCCTGCGCTGGACGCATACACCCTGCGAACTGCGGATCTGGATACAACGATCCGGATGGAGGGAGGTCTTCCCTTCCCTGATTCTTATGAGCGCCTTCTGCTTGACGCGGTACGGGGCAATCCGGTTCTCTTCATCCGTCGCGACGAGGTCGAAGCGGCATGGCGCTGGGCTGAGCCTGTTCTCAAAGCCTGGAGCGAGAACAAGGTGCCGATGCAGACTTACAGTGCCGGTTCGTACGGACCGGAGACGTCTGCGGAAATGCTCGCTGAACGTGGCGACAAATGGCACGAAGACATGGAGTAAACGCTTTTGACTGACAACGCGAACGCAAAGCCCCGTTTTTCACGGGGCACACGGCGTCCGCCCCGTACACTCAAACAGCACCTGATGCGCCGGCTCCTGATTGTGGTGCCGGCGTTTCTGTTGATGTTCGTGATCGTTCGTACCGGACTTCTGGATTTTTCCTACGACAAGTTCACGTTCAACAAGCTGAGCTGGTTCGACAATACAGCCCTTGTGGAACATCTCCGCCTCGTCGTGACCAATGACGGCCTGACGGACATGCCCAAAAAGTGCCTGGTGTTCGTCGTGAATGGTACTGCTGCGGATAATAACCCGGTTATTGACGTTCTGGGACGGCACGGAAACGGTTGCCCGGGCGACAAGCCTTCAGCCGACAAGCTGTTCAGCGTGAAAGTGGATCGCAGCGAACGGACGCTCCAAACCGATGCAGGGACACCCGGTTCCTTCCGTCAGCTTCAACCCTGACAAAACCAGACTTTCAGGAAGATCGTGATCCGGCCTTCCTGAAAGCTTCCCGCAAAAATTCTCCGCCTTCCCGCAATGCTGTCCGACCGTCCCTGAACAAGGCATAACCGTTCAGGAAGCCGTGAATCATGCGCGGGAACCGTCGATACCGAACCGCTACACCTCCGTCTCGGAGAAGACGGGCGTAGAGCTCCCCCTCGCCTCTCAGCGGATCGAATCCGGCGGTTACGATCATCGCAGGCGGAAGATCCCTGAAGGTCTCGGCAAAGACAGGCGAGAACTCCGGATCGAACAGGTCCTCCGGGGATGCAAGCGTCTGACCGCAATACCAGTGGAGCAACTCCGTCGTGAGCATATAGCCTTGGCCGTATGCCTGCCGGGACGGTGGAATGATGGGGCCACTGACTGCCGGGTAATAAAGAAGCTGGGCAGACAAAGTGATATCAGGGTCAGTCCGACTCCAGTGCGTAAGCGCGGCTGAGAGGTTTCCACCAGCACTGTCCCCCGCCACTGCAATCGGAAGATCGGGCGCAACAACCTGCCGGAGCCATTTGAGGGCTCCCTGTGCGTCTCTCAGGCCAGCCGGAAAACGATGCTCAGGGGCAAGGCGGTAGTCGAGTGACAAAATCATCGCGCCCGATGTTGCGGCCAGTCGGCAGCAGATGCCGTGGTGGGATGTTGTGTCACAATGAACGAATCCTCCGCCATGCAGGAACAGCACGACTCCAGTGACTTTCCCCCTTGGGCGATAGAGCCGTGCAGGTCGCTCCCCGACTTCACCAGGGACCTTGATCTCGATCCACTTGCGAATTCGAAGGGAAGACAGACATTCAGGGAAGCTGGGGCGCCCGGTGATGCGCCGGATCTGGGCGAGCGCGGCGGCTGACGGCATAGGCGCAGGAATATCCGGGATCACATCGACAGGCACTGAACGGGAGACTATCCCCCGCCGCCGGGCCTGCCATTCCAGCCAGAAAAGAAAGATCCGCAGAGCAAAAGTTGGTTGCATTCCAGCACCATGGCGACAAATGAACCGAAAGTCTGCCCTTGACCCGCACTCGCTCCCGGCGCAAGGTCCGCCCGCCAGACGGCTGGACGATCGCTGTGACCGGGATGAGGATCCCTGTCATGGAGGAAAGTCCGGGCTCCATGGGAAAACGGTACCGGCTAACAGCCGGCGGGGGCGACCCTAGGGACAGTGCCACAGAAAACAGACCGCCCGCCGGACTGTTCCTTCTGGAACATGTTGCGGGTAAGGGCGAAACGGTGCGGTAAAAGCGCACCGCGATTCCGGCAACGGCGTCGGTCACGGTAAACCCTACCGGGAGCAAAACCGAATAGGAACGGCAGGCTGTCGCAAGATGGCCGGGAGCGTCTCACTCCGTCGTTCGGGTTGGTTGCGTGAGGCATGCAGCAATGTATGTCCCAGAGGAATGATCGTCCCGCCTTTGGCGGACAGAACCCGGCTTACAGGCCGTCTGGCACCTCTGATCAAAACCGTTCTCCAATACTCGCCAGAAGAGATATTGTGAGAACATAAAGAGAACAAATAGCGGCAGGTATAGATCTCGCCCGGCGATTATCCCTGATAATTCCTAATAAATAGCAAAAAATCGCGTCACAATTCCCGCATTGAAAATAGCCGCAGTTTTCTGCCGTTTTTCGCAGATATGTGTTTGACGTCCCATAAAATCCCATGGTATCCCAAGAAAGAACAGAGAAATACCTGAACACCTTGCGCGGGTCCTGAAGTGAAGGGAGGCACATCATCAATGAGCATGTTCCTCGGCACGCATCAGAACCGCTTTGACGCCAAGGGACGTGTTTCCATTCCGGCTCCTTTCCGATCCGCTCTCAGAACACAGGCACAGCCTGGTGAGGCCTTGGTGATTCTTCGTCCATCGCATCTGCATCCCTGCATCGAGGCCTGGACATCCGCTGCTTTCGCCTCTCTGGCTCAGCCGCTCGACGAGTACGATCCGTTCTCCGAAGATCACGATGACCTTGCTGCCAGCCTGTATGCGGATGCCTACCCACTGGACAGCGACAAGGAAGGCCGGATCATTCTTCCCGATGTCCTGCGTACGCATGCCTCGCTAACAGACGAAGTCTCCTTCATGGGACTGGGGCGCGTTTTCCAGATTTGGAATCCGGAAGCCGCCGCAGAGCGCCGTCTCCAGGCACGCGCACGGGCGAAAGAACTGACAGGCAGCCGCAGACCGGCCAACGGAGTTGCGGCATGAACGCGATTACCCTCGTCCATCAGGGGCATGTCCCCGTCATGCTAAAGGAAGTGCTTGAGGCGCTTTCCCCCCGCGATGGTGGCCGCTATCTGGACGGCACTTTTGGCGGTGGTGGTTATGCCCGCGCTATTCTGAACAGTGCGGACTGCACGCTTCACGGTATTGATCGTGATCCCACGGCCATTGCCCGCGGCGAGGCCATGGCTCAACAGGCCAATGGCCGCCTGATCATGCATCAGGGAACATTCGGGAACATGGAAGAGCTCGTCGGTCAGGATGGTCCATTTGACGGGATCGTTCTGGACCTGGGCGTATCGTCGTTTCAGATCGATCAGGCAGAGCGCGGGTTTTCCTTCCGCAATGATGGTCCACTGGACATGCGGATGGGAACTGACGGACCATCTGCCGCTGACCTCGTTAATTCCATGAAGGAAGGCGATCTGGCAGATGTTCTTTATCGCTACGGCGAAGAGAAGCTGTCCCGCCGTATTGCCCGCGCCATTGTTGCCGCGCGCGCCGAAGAGCCGATCACGACAACAGGCCGTCTGGCTCATATCGTGCGCTCCTGCGTTCCCAAAGATCGCTCCAAGATCGACCCTGCCACCCGCAGCTTTCAGGGCCTTCGCATTGCCGTGAACGATGAGCTTGGCGAACTTGAACGCGCGCTGGAAGCTGCCCCTCGTCTTCTGGCTCCCGGCGGTGTGTTTGTCGTCGTGACGTTCCATTCCCTTGAAGATCGTCTGGCAAAGCGTGCCATGGCGGAACTGGCTGGCCGTACCGCCAACCCGTCCCGCTATGATCCGGCCCCTGTCCGGAAAGAGCCGCCGGCTTTTTCTCTTCTCCATTCCCGCCCCCTGCCTGCCACGGAAGAGGAAGCGCGGGAAAACCCCAGAGCAAGAAGCGCACGTCTGCGCGCCCTGGTTCGTAATTCCGCCCCACAACCGTCCGCCTCAGGAAACCGAGCATGATCCGGCCCTTCACCATCGCCTGCGCTGTCCTCGCCGCAGGGTCTGGCCTGTTTCTCTACACCAAGAAACATGAGACGACGGTCCTTGACCAGAAGATCACCAAGATCGTGCAGGAGACGCAGAAGGTCCGCTCGCAGACGGCCATGCTGCGGACGGAGTGGGCGCTTCTCAATCAGCCGGATCGCCTGAATACGCTGGCAGCCCGCTTCGTTCCCGATCTGCATCCTATGGCGCCTGATCAGTTTGTTCGCATGGCGAGCGTGGAAGCGCGCCTTCCAGCTCCTGGATCGCGCGCTGCTGCGATTGATCCGCGTGAAGGTCTGCATGAAGTTGTGAACCGCGCCGCAACCGAAGCCCACCTTCCGCTGCCCGCAACGCCGGTTGTGCGCCCTGCCGCACCCGTTACGCATGCCCCTGTCATTGCAGCAGTTACGCCACAGCCTCTTCCGACAACGCCGCATGTCATGACGGCCAAGGCTATCCCACCACATGCGGCTCATCCGCACGCGGACCGGATCGTTCACTCTCCGGACGCCGAACTGGCGTCTGTTGCAACGACGCGTCCCGTTGCTCCTCACCTGAGCACGGCACGTTCGGACGTGACACCTAGCGTTCGGCTTGTAAGCTACCGTGGAACACGCCCGACGCCTGTCGTTGCAACAGCCTGGCATAGCCAGCCTGCGCATCAGGTCAGGGAAGCTTCCCTGACGCGGGTTGCTGAAGAAGAGCGCCCGCGCATCCATCATCATGCCAGTTCTGCACTGGGAAATGACGGAGACGCATTGCCCCCGCCGGTTCCGTTGGCTAACTGAGACCCTTCTCTCTTGTTAACTGCTCGTTAAGTATTTTCCGGATAGCTTCGGGCGAGCACCTTACATAGGACGCAACGCCGCACGATGCCTCAGGACGTGCCACCCCCATCAGGTTCGCGTCGCGCAGCGCGCCAGAAAAAACGGGCGGAGCAGCGCGGCTCGCAGGCAACGGGACCAAAGCCTTCATCCCGTCGTCTGAACCTTGACCAGATGCATGGCCGCCTTCTGGTGGCTGGCATGGGGTTTCTTGCGATCTATGGTGCTGTCGCTCTTAAGGCGACCTTTGCAACCGTCCTGATGCCCATGGAGCCGGAAAAGCGCCAGATCGCCCCTCAGGTTCCGGAAATTCCCAAGAGTGATCCGCGCGGTGAGATGGCTGGCGATTTCGTTCTGCCATCCGTCAAGCGTGCAACCATCACGGATCGAAACGGCCAGGCTCTGGCTCTCTCCCTTCCCGTGGCGCAGGTCTATGCCAATCCGATGGAGCTGATTGATCCGGAGGATGCGACGAAGAAGCTGAAAACCGTTCTGCCGAAACTGGATGAGGCGGAAACAGTCCGTCGCCTCTCACTGAAAAAGCAGTTCGTCTACATTGCCCGCGATATTTCTCCGGTGCAGGAAATCGCGATCAACAATCTTGGTATTCCTGGCATCTATTTTGAGGCTGGCGAGCGCCGTCACTATCCTCTTGGCCGGACCGCTGCCCAGATCATGGGAAGCGTAGATATTGACGACCATGGCATTGCTGGCGTCGAACGCTTTTTCGATCAACGCCTGAATTCGGACCGTACGCCGCTTCGGCTGTCTCTTGATGTTCGTGTTCAAGCCGTTGCACATGATGAACTTGCGGCTGCCAAGGACGAGTTCTCGGCTATTGGTGCCTCAGCGATTGTCATGGATGTTCGGACCGGCGAGATCCTCGCCATGGTCAGCCTGCCTGACTATGACGCCAACGACTTCAACCATGCACCGAATGATGCCCGTTTTAACCGTGCTGTGACGGGCATGTACGAGCCGGGCTCGACATTCAAGCTTCAGACCGCTGCCATGGGTCTCCAGCTTGGCGTTGTACATATCTGGGATCGTTTCTCGACCATTCCCATCCGGGTCGGACGCTTCACCATCCGTGACATGAAGACCGATCATTTTGCGCCCTGGCTGTCTCTGCCCGGCGTTCTGGCATACTCGTCAAACCCGGCTGCGGCCCATATCGCTCTGGATGTCGGTGCTCAACGCCAGCAGGACTGGCTGCGCAACATGGGCTTTTTCAATCGTGTTCCGGTCGAACTGCCCGAAGCCGGGCGCCCCCTTGTGCCCGCATCAAAGAACTGGGGTATTTCAACCGTCATGACTGTCGGCTTTGGTCATGGTGTTGCCGAACCGCCTCTGGCCATTGTCCGCGGAACCGCAGCGACCGTGAATGGCGGTATCCTTCTCAAGCCGACACTTGTAGCGCGCGACCAGCAGGATGAGGCGCAAACTCCAGAAGCCAAAGTGCGTCCCGTCGCCTACAAACCGGATGAGACGGATAATGGCGATGACATTGGCGCACAGACCCCGGTGGGAACACGGGTTCTGTCAGAGAAGACCTCTGCATTGCTTCGCAAACTGCTTCGTCTCGACGTCACACTTGGAAGCGGCAAGTCGGCTGAAGTTCCGGGTTACTATGTTGGCGGCAAGACAGGTACGGCGGAAAAGATCGGTGCCCATGGCGGCTATTTGAAGCACGTCAACGTTTCGGCCTTCACCAGCGTCTTCCCGATGAACAACCCGCATTATGCGGTCTATGTCATGCTCGACAGCCCGCAGGGAACCGCCGCGACCCATGGCTGGACCACAGCCGCATGGAACGCCGCGCCGACCGTGAAAAAAATCATCTCACGTGTTGGGCCAATTCTGAACCAGTTCCCGGACACGGCCAACAAAGACGCGATTGAAGCGTCTCTCGCCATTCCCATGAATCCGTCTGTGCCAGCGGGCTATCGTGCCCTCGGTCCCGGAAATGATCCCGGTGATCCGCGCAATCAGGCGCATTCTCCCAAGACACAGCACTGAGCCTGCCCATGCGTCTCTCTGAACTTCTCCGGCAGAATGGTTCCGTTCTGTCGCCTTCCGTCGACCCTGAAATTCTGACTGTGACAGCAGACAGCAGACAGGTTCGACCAGGCACACTGTTTTTCGCCCTAAGGGGTGCGAAACAGGACGGAGCAGCGTTTATTCCTCAGGCTATTGCAAATGGTGCTGTCGCTATCATTGCAGATCATCCCGCTGAAGCAGACGTCCCGGTTCTATTGACGCCTGACGCCAAACGTCTGCTTGCACTGACGGCGGCAACACTTGCAGGCCCGCAGCCATCCTGCATCGCAGCAGTCACCGGAACGAACGGCAAGAGCAGCACGGCTGAGTTTCTGCGTCAGATCTGGACTCTTCAGGGTCTCAAGGCTGCAAGCCTTGGCACGCTGGGGCTGATTGCGAATGTCGATGTTCCGCCTCCGCCTTCATTGACAACACCCGATCCGGTCTCACTGGCAGCCACCCTGGCGTCGCTGGCTCAGCACGGTGTGGATCATGTCGCCCTTGAAGCGTCGTCTCATGGTCTGGAGCAGCACCGGCTGGATGGTGTCAGGCTCAATGCCGCCGGGTTCTCAAACCTGACGCGGGACCATTTGGATTATCACGGCACTCTTGAGGCCTATCGGGCCGCAAAACTGCGTCTGTTCGAAGATCTTCTGCCTGCCAACGGGATTGCGGCCATTAATGCCGACATGGACGCGGACACGTTGAACGCACTGCACGCTATCGCAGCACAACGCGGCATGACGCTTCGGACGACAGGCAAAACGGGACAGACCCTCCGTCTTCTGGAGACACGCCCAACACCGACGGGCCAGATTGTGCGCTTCTCTCTCTATGGCAAAGATTTGCCGGAAATGACGCTTGGTCTGCCAGGGCTGTTCCAGGCCGACAATGCGATGCTGGCTGCGGCGATGTGCTGGCAGACAGAAGACGACGCACATGGTCTTGTGGATCTGCTCCCACAGTTAACGGGTGTGCGTGGACGCTGCGAGCGTGCCGTTGAACTGTCCAATGGTGCCGCAGCGTATGTAGATTACGCCCATACGCCTGATGCTCTGGAACGCGTTCTGGCAAGCCTTCGCCCGCATACAGAAGGCCGTCTGGTCGTGGTCTTTGGGGCCGGTGGCGATCGGGATCGTGGCAAGCGTCCGCTCATGGGCGAAGTTGCGGCCCGCATGGCCGATGTGGCGATTGTCACAGACGATAATCCACGCACGGAAGAACCGCAGAGCATTCGCGCTGCCATTCATGCAGCCTGCCCGGATGCACTGGAAATCGGTGATCGCCGGTCTGCGATTGCAGCCGGTTTGGAGGCCCTTAAGCCCGGTGACATTCTGGTCGTCGCGGGCAAAGGTCATGAACAGGGGCAGATTGTTGGCCAGACGGTTCTTCCGTTTGATGATCGCAGCGTGATCCGTGAACTGGCAGGTGCCGCATGAGCATTCTCTGGACCAGTCAAGAACTTCGTGACGCTACACAGGGCACGCTTGCAGCCGATGTCAGCGCGACGGGTATTTCTATCGATACACGCACCCTGAAGCCCGGCGATCTGTTTATTGCCCTCAAAGGCGAAACCAGCGATGGCCATGGACACATTGCTCAGGCCCTGGAAGCCGGCGCTGCATGCGTCATGGTTCATGACACGCAGGGTTCGACAGATCCTCGCCTGCTGATCGTCGCGGATACGATGAGGGGTCTTGAGGCCCTGGGGCGTTACGCGCGTGACCGTTTTGACGGAAAGGTCATTGCCGTTACGGGAAGTGTGGGGAAGACCACCACGAAAGACATGTTGCGTACGGCATTGTCAGCTCTTGGTCCAACACATGCGGCCGTCGCGTCCTACAACAACCACTGGGGTGTCCCTCTGACGCTCGCCCGTCTGCCACGGGACGCACGGTTCTGCGTCAGTGAAGTTGGCATGAACCATGTCGGCGAAATTGCGCCTCTGGCCGCGCAAGTGCATCCGGATGTGGCGATCATCACCACGATTGGGACGGCGCATCTCGGCCATATGGGAAGTGTGGAAGAAATCGCGCGCGAAAAGGCTACGCTCTTTGGTTCTTTGACTGCGAATGGCACGGCCATCGTTCCCGACGATGCGATCGGGCAGGATTTGTTCCGTGCGGCACTCCCGGCCCATGCGAAGCTCTGGCACAGTGGTCTTTCTGCAACCTCGGAAATCCGGCTCACAGGTCTTGTCTGCACGGCAGATGGAAGTGACTTTGTCCTGACGCTTCCGGACGTTGGAGACATAAGCGTTCATCTAAATGCGCCGGGTCGCCATCTTGCGCGGAATGCGGCACTAGCTCTGGGCGCCGTTGATGCGCTTGGGGAGGACGTTTCCAAAGCGTCTCATGCTCTTGCGGATTTTGTTCCGGGTGCCGGGCGCGGTCAGATGCGTGCAGTGCTCAATGGTGTTCAGTTGCTTGATGAGAGCTACAATGCCTCCACGACCAGTATCCGCTCGACGCTGGAAACACTTGCCCTGCTGCCCGCAAAGCGCCGCATCGCTGCTTTAGGCGATATCCGCGAGCTTGGTGCGTTTGCGGATGCCGAGCATCGCTCTCTGGCAGATGCTGTGGTGGCTGCGAACGCGATTGCTTTCTGCTGTGGCGAGCATATGCACGCCCTTTACGACGCTCTGCCTGAAGCTCTCCGCGGCGCTTACGCACCGGACTCACGTTCGCTCGCCCCTCTCCTTCTCAACGCCCTCCGGCCCGGCGATCTTCTGCTTGTCAAAGGCAGCCTGGGTAGCCGGATGCGCGATGTCATCGCCGCTCTCGATAACGCTTCCAACCCGGTTTCTGCCTGATGCTCTTCAATCTTGTTGCCTCACATGCCTCGTCGCATGGGGGCTTCTTCAACCTTTTCCATTATCTGACATTCCGTTCCGGATGTGCCTGCCTGACGGCACTGGTGATCTCGCTTGCGCTCGGCAATCCGTTCATCGCGCAACTCAAGCGGATCCAGCGCGAAGGCCAGCCTATCCGGGCACTTGGCCCTGAACGTCATATTCTGGAAAAGGCGGGCACGCCGACTATGGGCGGGATGTTGATCCTGATTGCCCTGTTTTCAGCCACACTTCTCTGGGCAGATCTGACAAACGGTTTCGTCTGGGCAGTCATGCTGACGACTGCGGCTTTCGGAGCAGTCGGGTTTGCGGACGATTACCTGAAACTTTCCAAGCGCAACACACAGGGCGTTTCAAAGCGGATGCGGTTGGGCTGTGAATTTGCGGCGTCCCTGATTGCTGGCATCTGGCTCCAGCATCTGACGCCACCGGAAATTCGCAACGCCGTAGCCTTTCCCTTTGTGAAGGATATCCTTCTGCCGCTGGGTTATGCCTTCCCGCTCTTTGCCATGATTACGATTACGGGTTTCGGCAATGCCGTGAACTTCACGGATGGTCTGGATGGGCTCGCCATCGTTCCCGTTGTGATCGCTGCACTGGTTTTTGCGCTGATCGCCTATCTGGTTGGCAACCACGTCTTTGCGGATTACCTCCAGCTTCATCCGGTTCCAGGCACTGGCGAACTAGCGGTTTTCTGTGCCGCACTGATTGGCGCCGGGCTTGGCTTCCTATGGTTCAATGCGCCTCCAGCAGCCGTTTTCATGGGCGATACAGGCTCCCTTTCACTTGGCGGAGCGCTGGGCGCCATTGCCGTCGCCGTCAAGCATGAGCTTGTTCTGTGCATCGTTGGTGGCCTGTTCGTGGCGGAGACGCTGTCCGTCGTCATTCAGGTGTTCTGGTACAAACGCACCGGACGACGTGTGTTCCTGATGGCTCCGCTGCATCATCACTTCGAAAAGAAGGGCTGGCAGGAGCCGAAGATCGTCGTACGGTTCTGGATTGTCTCCATTGTTCTGGGGCTGTGTGGTCTGGCCACGCTGAAACTGAGATGAACGGATTTCCGACAGATCTTCTTGCAGGTGAGCGATACGCCGTCTGCGGTCTCGGCCGTAACGGTGCAGCCGTGGTTGATGCGCTTCTGGGGATGGGGGCCGAGGCTCAGGCGTGGGATGATCGCAACCCTGTCCTTCCACCTCATGACCGCCTGACGCTCGCTCCTCTGACGGATCTGTCGGGTATGACAGCCCTCGTGCTGTCACCGGGTATTCCTCATATTCTTCCGACCCCGCACCCCGTTGCCGAACTGGCGCGCGCGCAAAATATTCAGATCCTGTCCGATGCAGAGTTGCTCTATCGCGCAGTCAGAAAAGCCGGCTCACAAGCACGTTTTGCCGCCATAACCGGTACGAACGGAAAATCCACAACAACGGCCCTTTTGGCCCATCTGCTCCAGTCCGCCGGAGTGCCTTGCGCAGCGGGTGGCAATCTGGGAACGGCCTCCCTCGCCCTTCCCCTGCTTCCTGATCAGGGCGTCTATGTCATCGAGATGTCGTCCTACATGCTGGAACGGCTCGACAGTTTCCATGCCTCAACAGCTTGCCTGCTGAACATCACGCCTGATCACCTGGATCGTCATGGCGATATGGATGGGTACGCCGCCGCCAAA
This sequence comes from Gluconobacter frateurii, assembly GCF_002723955.1. GTDB lineage: Bacteria > Pseudomonadota > Alphaproteobacteria > Acetobacterales > Acetobacteraceae > Gluconobacter > Gluconobacter frateurii. The sequence goes on along the minus strand of NZ_BEWN01000004.1, from coordinate 58,566 downwards.
GCCCATGTCTTTGACAATATGACGTCAGATGATCTGGCTGCCATCGGGCAGGATGATCCCTGGTGCCAGAAAATCGCTGAGGAGCTTACAGCACAAGGCGTACCAGTCACGTTCCTCGACCCTGAGGCGGTACCTGAATTTGTGGGGGATGCTCTTCCGGGCCGACATAATCTTCAGAACGTTTCTGCAGCCTGGGCTATGGCGCGCCATCTTGGACTGAATGACGACGCGGTCCGCAAGGGGCTAGCGTCCTTCCCCGGCCTCGAACACAGACTTCAGAAAATCGCCGAACGCGATGGTGTAGCTTTCATCAATGACAGCAAGGCCACCAACGCAGAAGCTGCGTCCAAAGCGCTCGGGTCTTATGATCGAGTCATGTGGATTGCAGGCGGAACAGCCAAGGCAGGCGGCATCGACATGTTGGTCCCGTGGTTTGACCGGATTGCGCAGGCGTTCCTGATCGGTCGGGATGCGGGCATTCTGGCAGAAACACTCAAGGCTCATGACGTGCCTTTCACGGTGAGCGAAACGTTGGATCTCGCCGTCCCCGCGGCGTTCGAAGCGGCTTTGGCGGAAGGCGTGAAAACCGTTCTGCTCTCGCCATCCTGTGCAAGTTTTGATCAGTTTCGCAGTTTTGAGGATCGTGGGTCACACTTTCTCCAGATTTGCGATAATATTGTGAAATCAGGCCATTCGGGCGAAATGCTCACAACAGAACAGGAAGGGTGACGGTCATGGCGGGTACCTCCCGTGTCGATTCATCGGCTGTCGCCCGCTGGTGGCGCAATACCGACCGGGTCACGCTCGCCTGCGTCGGCATCCTGATTGGCCTGGGCTACGTTCTGATGCTCGCGGCAAGTCCAGCCGTGGCGTCACGTATCGGCGCCTCCCGCAACATGTTCATTCTCAAGCAGGTCATCTTCCTGACGCTCGCTGGAGTGATCGTGCTGGGGGTCTCTTACCTGTCCCGTGAAGGCGTCAAGAAGCTGGCCTTCATCGGGGGGATCATCGCCCTCGCTGCTACGGCCATGACACTTGTTCATGGCATGGAGATCAAGGGCGCCCGGCGCTGGATTGCCTTGCCCATGATGTCGGTGCAGCCTTCCGAGTTTCTCAAGCCCTGTTTTGCTGTGGTGACAGGATGGCTTCTGTCTGCACGCCGAACCGTTGTGCTACGCGGAAATATTGCTTTTCCCGGCATGCTTCTCGCCTTTGCGTGCTTCGGCGTCATTCTGGCGCTTCTGAAATCCCAGCCTGACATCGGCATGTTGTCCGTCATCACGATGGTTTTCATGACGCAGCTTTTCGTGGATGGCCTGCGCCTGTACTGGGTCGGCCTCTGCGTTGCGGGCATGGTTGGCGCATTTGGTATGGCGTTTGTCATGTTCCCGCACGTTCGGTCCCGTGTTGAGCGCTTCCTGCATCCGGATGTCGGCGATCACTATCAGATCGACACAGCTCTGCGCGCTTTCGGCAATGGTGGTCTTCTGGGCCGTGGCCCGGGCGAAGGGTGCGTCAAGGACCTGCTGCCTGATGCTCACGCTGACTTCGTGTTCGCCGTTGCGGGCGAAGAGTACGGGCTGCTGCTGTGCTTTGGAATCATCATTGTTTTCGGGATTATCGTTCTTCGCACATTGCTGAAGCTGATGCGGGAGGAAGACCCGTTTGTGATCGTCTCTGCCGCAGGTCTGGTCACCGGTTTCGGGTTGCAGGCCTTCGTCAATATGGGATCAACGCTCCATCTCATTCCGACGAAAGGCATGACGCTGCCGTTCATTTCTTATGGCGGCAGCTCGGCCATGTCTGTGGCAATGACAATGGGCATGGTTCTGGCCTTGACGCGCCATCACGTTGGTCCCGGCAGGATTGCCCAGCGCGTCGCGACGCCTTACACCCCCGGTTCCCTGCTTGAAAGACACACACCATGAAACGCCCGATTGTCATTGCTGCTGGCGGAACGGGAGGACACTTCTTCCCCGCTGAAGCTGTTGCAACAGTCCTGGCGGAACGTGGTCATGATCTTGTTCTCATGACGGATGCCCGACATGGACGCCGTGAGACGGGTCTGTTCAAGGATCGCCCGCAATATGTGCTGGACGGTGCTGGCGTGGCGGGCAAGGGCATTGGCGGCAAACTGCGTGGTGTGACGGCTCTGCTGCGCGGGATGCTGGAAGCCCGCAAGATCCTGAAGACGCTGGATGCGGCAGCTGTTGTTGGTTTCGGGGGGTATCCGTCCATTCCGCCTCTGCTAGCATCCCGGATGTTGCCGAAAGCCAGTCGGCCGGAGATGGTCATCCATGAAGGCAATGCTGTTCTGGGTCAGGCCAATGCGTTCCTGTCCCGGTTTTCTCCGCTGATTGCCACATCCTATGAGAATGTGGCCCGCCTGCCGCAGGGTTCTCACGTGACCTTGACGGGCATGCCCGTTCGGGCGGGAATTGAAGCGCTTTTTGGCCAGACCTATGCAGCGCCAACTGAAACCGTTCGCATTCTTGTCTGGGGCGGGTCTCTTGGTGCGCGCGTGTTTTCGGATGTTGTTCCGCAAGCTTTGGCGGCTTTGCCGTTCGGGTTTCGCACACGCCTGCATGTGACACAGCAGGTTCGCGCCGAAGACACAGACCGTGTTCGCGCCATCTACGAAGAAGCGGGCATTGATGTTGACGTCGAGCCCTTCTTCAACGACGTGCCGGACCGTCTGAAATCCGCTCATCTGGTGATCGGCCGTGCAGGCGGCTCTTCTGTAGCCGAACTGGCCATGGCGGGTCTGCCGTCCATTCTGGTCCCGCTGCCTATTGCAGCCTCGGACGAGCAGGGTGCCAATGGCAAGGCGCTTCAGGATGCAGGTGCAGCGTGGATGATCCGCCAGCCGGACTTTACATCCGCCGCCGTTACGGCCCTGGTCGCCGATCTGCTGACACATCCAGACCGTCTCGCCGCCGCTGCGGAAGCCGCTCGACATTTTGCTCGCCCTCATGCTGCCGCAAAGGTAGCCGACCTCATCGAATCAGGCCTCAAGTCCTGATCTTTTTCTTTTGTCCTATTACCTCAAGAGTACCTGCCCCATGCGCGCCCTGCCCCTGAACATCGGAACCATTCATTTCGTCGGTATCGGCGGTATCGGAATGTCCGGCATTGCGGAAGTTCTGCATATGCTGGGCTACCGGGTTCAGGGTTCGGATATTGCGGAAAGCGCGAATGTGCAGCGTCTTCGTCAGGCGGGCATCCAGATCCATATCGGGCATGATGCCGCCAATCTGGGCGATGCTCAGGTTGTTGTGACGTCCACGGCTGTCAAGAAAGACAACCCGGAAGTTGTTGCAGCCCGTGCAAAGCTGATCCCGGTCGTGCGTCGCGCCGAAATGCTGGCAGAGCTGATGCGTCTGCGCTGGTCCGTCGCCATTGGCGGCACACACGGCAAGACGACGACGACGAGCCTCGTAGCCTGTGTTCTGGAACATGCCAAGCTGGACCCGACCGTCATCAACGGTGGCATCATTGAGGCTTACGGTACCAACACCCGCATGGGCTCCGGAGACTGGATGGTCGTGGAAGCAGACGAAAGCGACGGGTCTTTCCTGCGCCTTCCGGCCGTTATTGCCGTCATCACGAACATGGACCCCGAGCATCTCGATCACTGGGGGACGGAAGAAGCCATGCAGGCGGGCTATGACCAGTTCGTCTCCAACATTCCGTTCTATGGTTTTGCAGTCCTGTGCGTTGATCACCCGCAGGTTCAGCAGATGATTCCACGCCTGTCTGACCATCGCATCATCACTTATGGCTTCAGCCCGCAGGCCGATGTCCGCGCCGAAAAGGTTGTGATGGACAAGCGCGGTGCGACATTCGAGGTTGTGGTGACGAACCGTGCCCATAACCGGACGCGTCGGGCTGGACCTTTCCGCCTGCCGATGCTGGGACACCATAACGTTCTGAACTCGCTGGCCGCTATTGCCGTGGCGCTGGAAATGGAAATCAGTGATTCCGTGATCGCGTCTGGCCTAGCGTCCTTCAAGGGTGTGAAGCGTCGCTTTACCCGCACTGGCGAATACAATGGCGTGGCGATCATTGATGATTACGGCCATCATCCGGTTGAAATCGCGGCTGTTCTGAAAGCTGCCCGTCAGGCCGGCGCGAAGAACGTCATCGCTGTTGTGCAGCCTCATCGTTATTCTCGCCTCAAAGGGCTGTTTGGCGAATTCTGCACCTGCATGAATGATGCGGATACCGTGATCGTAGCAGATGTCTATGCCGCCGGGGAAAGCCCGATTGAAGACGCAGATCGGGATGCTCTGGTTGAGGGACTGCGTGATCGTGGCCACCGATCCGTTGTCCCGCTGCCTTCTCCCGAGCTTCTCCCGGAAATGATCAACGCCATCGCCAAGCCGGGTGATTATGTTGTCTGCCTTGGCGCGGGTACAATCACACAATGGGCTCAGACACTCCCGCATGATCTTGAAGCCCTGAACGCCAAGAAGCCAACAGCGGAAAGCGCGGTATGAACGACGCTTTCCCTGTCAGCGGACTGCGCGGACGCCTGACAGCCAATGCGCCTCTGGGTGCACGCGCGTGGTTCCGGACTGGTGGCCCTGCGGACTGGCTGTTCGTTCCGGAAGATGTGGAAGATCTCGCCGATCTTCTGCGTAACCGCCCAACCGATCTGCCGCTGACCGTTCTCGGGGCTTGTTCGAACGTCATTATCCGTGATGGTGGCATCGAGGGCGTCGTCGTACGTCTGGCCCGTGGCTTTTCGGATATTCAGGTCGAAGCGGACGGCATCATCGCGGGAGCGGCGGCTCTGGATGTCACGGTGGCCGAACACAGTGCTGCGGCTGGACTGGCAGGGTTGGAATTTCTTGTTGGGATTCCGGGGTCCATCGGCGGTGCGGTGCGCATGAATGCTGGTGCCTATGGCTCCGATATCAAAGCTGTTCTCGACTGGGCCGAAATCCTGACGGCTGATGGTGAACTGCGCCGCCTGTCCTGCGAAGAGCTGTGTTTCGATTACCGCCATTCCGAATTGCCAGACGGGGCGATTGTTATCCGTGCCCGCCTGCGTGGTACGCCTGACAACCCAGAGGCCATTCGTGAACGCCTTGCGGAAATCCGGGCCTCTCGTGAAGCCTCTCAGCCCGTGCGCGCCCGTACGGGTGGATCGACATTCCGCAATCCGGAAGGTCATAAGGCCTGGGCGCTGGTCGATGAAGCAGGCTGTCGCGGGATGATGCTTGGCGGTGCGCAGGTCAGTGAGAAACACTGCAATTTCCTGCTCAACCTCGGCGAAGCGACAAGCGAACAGCTTGAAACACTTGGTGAGACCGTTCGCAGAAAAGTTCTGGATCAAAGCGGTATTGACCTGCACTGGGAAATCAGACGCATTGGTCGCAGGAATACGGGAGAGAAGACGGTATGAAGGTCGCAGTTCTTTATGGCGGTACGTCCAGCGAGCGACCTGTCAGCCTTGTCAGCGGCGAGGCCGCCATCTCTGCCCTGCGCGAGAAAGGCCATGATGTTACGCCTGTGGACGTCGGGTCCGATATTGCTGTCACGATTCAGGCCCTGAAGGCTGCTGCTCCGGACGTTGTTTTCAACGCGTTGCATGGCCCCAAAGGTGAAGACGGGGCCATTCAGGGCGTTCTGGAATGGCTAAACCTGCCCTATACGCATTCTGGCATCCGGGCGTCCGCTGTCGCGATGGATAAGGGGGCTACGCGTATCCTTCTTGCCGCAGCTGGCCTACCGGTTGCAGAAGGTCGCGTCGTCACGGTTGCCGAACTGGCAGAGGCTGACCCCCTTCCCGTCCCATATGTGATCAAGCCGGTCGCGGAAGGGTCTTCCGTTGGCGTTGAGATCATCCGTGCAGGAGACAACCGCCGCGCCGAAATCGCGCGGGCATGGCGTTTTGGCAAGGAAGCCCTTGTTGAAAGCTTTATTCCCGGACGTGAGCTGACAGCGGGTGTCATGGGGGATCACGCACTTGCCGTGACCGATATCCTGCCAGCCGAAACCGCTGCATTTTACGATTTCGAGGCAAAGTACAAAGCTGGTGGCTCATGTCACGTTGTGCCCGCTGACCTGCCTGCGGATGTCACAAAACGTGCGCTTGATTACGCTCTGCGCGCTCATCAGACACTCGGCTGCGCCGGGGCCAGCCGGACAGACTTCCGCTACGATGACGAGACTGACACGCTCATCATTCTGGAAGTCAACACACAGCCAGGCATGACCCCAACATCCCTTTTGCCGGAACAGGCTGCCTATTGTGGTATTTCCTATCCAGACCTGTGTGACTGGATGGTTCGGGAGGCACTGAACCGCTGATGCGCAGGGACGGTCGCCCTCAGGAACCCGATTTCCACCGTGATCCGTCTTTCCGGGCCAACCGCCCGGCGGCCATACCGCCGTATGAAGATCGGCCATCACGGGCAAAGCTGTTCTGGCGTCGTCAACGACGTCTGATCCGGCCCGGAATTGTGCTGCTGGTGGTCGGGGGAATAGGCATGATGGGAGCGCGCCTTCTTTACGATGCAGCCTCTGAAGAGCGCTTCGCGCCGTTGCGCGAAAAACTTGTCGCAATGGAGCCGTTGCCCATCCGTCATGTCGTCATCAATGGTCGGGGCATGACGAGTGAAGAGTCGATTTACGAGGCATTGGGAACAAGTCTTGGTCGGCCGATTTTTGGTTTTTCCGTTGAGGCCGCCCGCAAGCGGATTGATGAACTGCCGTTCGTCGATCACGCCACGGTCGAGCGTCGTATGCCAGACACGGTCATCATCAATCTAACGGAACGGACGCCCGTCGCTGTCTGGCAGACCCATGGCCATTTCACCCTGATCAACCGAGCAGGCGAAGAGGTTCCGGATCAGGGACTGACGGGCAAGAATGCGCAGGCTTTCCTTCAACTTCCGCTGGTTGTCGGTGACGGAGCCAATATGGCTGCGTCCAGCGTGATCGACGCGCTGGCGAAGCAGCCTGATGTAAAATCGCGCGTTACAGCCTTGGTCCGCGTGGGTAACCGCCGCTGGAACGTCACTTTGAAAGACGGAACAACTGTGCTCCTGCCAGAAGGCGAGGAAGCAGCGGCCTTTGCCCGTTTGGCCCGGTATCAGGGCACCATGCAGTTATTGGACCGGCCCGTCGTGTCGATTGACATGCGACTGCCCGACAGGATGGTCATTCATCAAACTCCCGCTCCTTCTCCGCCACCTGATGCGGCAAACGCTGCTTCGGCCAAACCTGAGGCCGCCAAGTCCGACACATCCGCCCCTCCTTCTGACAGTAACCAGACGACACAACAGCCATGACCGATCTCACACCAACGTCCGATCTTCCGGCCTTCCGTCGCCGGCGCGGTCTGCGGGGCCGGTCTCTGATTCCGGTGGGCGGGGAGCGTGATGTTGCGCTGAACCGAACACCACGGGAGATTCTGCCGCTACCGCCTGAGGAAACGTCCAAGCCGCGTGTGTGGCGAAATGGCGTTTTTGGCGCGCTGGATATCGGCACAACCAAAATGACGTGCCTGATTGGGAAGGGCGAGCCCGACGGATCCATTCAGGTGCTAGGCTATGGCTGGCGTCGTTCACACGGCATTCGATCTGGATCTATTGTCGATATCCGTGAAGCTGAAGCCGCGATCCGTGCAACTGTTGGACAGGCCGAAGAAGCAGCCGAGCGACGCATGGACTCGCTCGTTGTCAATCTGTCCTGCGGCCATCCCCGAAGTCGCTTGATTGATGCGCATCTGCCAATTGGTGGCCGGGAAGTTACGGACGGCGATGTGCAGCGTCTCATTGCGGATGGCCAGGCACGGGCGTGGTCCGAAGGGCGCGACGTTATTCATACGCTTCCGATCGGTTATGTCGTTGACTCGATGCCGGGTATTGCAGATCCGCGCGGGCATCAGTGTGAGCAGCTTGCTACAAAGCTGCATGTTGTGGATATGAATTCCAGTGCCCTGCGCACGCTGGATACGGTTCTCCAGCATTCAGAACTGAAGCTGGATGGTTTGGTCTCAAGTCCATTTGCATCCGGTGTCTCTGTGTTGGCAGACGAAGAGCGCGATCTGGGTGTCACTGTTGTTGAAATGGGAGGCGGCACAACGTCTCTGGCCGTATTCTGTGAAGGCAAGCTGATCCATACGGCGCAAATCCCGGTCGGTGGGTTGCATGTCACGCGCGATATTGCTGGCGTACTTTCCACGTCTCTGGAAACGGCAGAGCGCCTGAAAACCATGTATGGTGCCGCACAACTTGGCTCTGACGACCAGCGCGAAATTCTCTCTGTTCCCTTGATTGGGGAAGGACGGGACCGTCTGGCCCGTATTCCGCGCTCTAAAGTGATCTCCGTTATTCAGCCTCGCGTTGAAGAGACGCTTGAACTTGTGCGCCATGCTCTGGACAATGCCGGCCTGGGTCGGCTCGCCAACGGGCGTGTCGTTCTGACGGGCGGTGCTTCCCTTATGGAAGGCATTGTTCCTGTCGCCACACGTATTCTCGCTCGGCCGGTTCGCATGGGCAAACCGCTGAACGTTCATGGCCTGCCGGAGACTGCTGCAGCTTCGGCCGGTTTTTCCACCGCTGCGGGGCTTCTGGCCTGGGCAGCGGGCGCTGATCGGGATTTTGGAGACATTTCTGCTCCCGAACCCCGATCTGGCGGCCTTCTGAAGCGTTTCGTGGGCTTCATCCGCGATCGTGGATGAGCTAAACAGAACTAACGCCCTTTTTTACTTTGCCTCCTCGCAGTTCCGGACCTGATCATGACTTTGAACCTTACCCCGACCCCGAACTCTCACGTTGAACTGGCCCCCCGCATTACTGTCGTCGGCGTAGGCGGTGGCGGCACGAATGCCGTAAACAACATGATCGATTCGGAGCTCAAGGGTGTTGAGTTCGTTGTAGCCAATACGGATGCGCAGCAGCTTGCCCACTCCAAGGCTGAGCGCCGTGTCCAGCTTGGTCCGCATCTGACGCGCGGCCTTGGTGCTGGTGCCAAGCCGGAGATTGGCCGTGAAGCCGCCGAAGAAGCTGCACAGGAAATTGAGCGCCAGCTCGAAGGGGCAAATCTGGTCTTCATCACGGCCGGTATGGGTGGTGGCACAGGAACGGGTGCGGCGCCTGTCATCGCACGCATGGCGCGGGAACGAGGCGTTCTGACAGTTGGTGTTGTCTCCAAACCGTTCAATTTCGAAGGCCGCCGTCGTACGCTTGCTGCTGAGTCCGGCATTGCCGAACTTCAGAAGCACGTTGACACTCTGATCGTCATCCCGAACCAGAATCTGTTCAATTCGGCCAATCAGAACACGACGTTCCGTGAAGCCTTCAAAATGGCTGACAACGTTCTGAACATGGGCGTTCGTGGCATCACGGACCTGATGGTCTCTCCTGGTCTCATCAATCTCGACTTTGCGGACGTCAAGGCCGTGATGGAAGAGATGGGCAAGGCCATGATGGGAACGGGCGAAGCCAGCAGCGAGGAAGACGGCGAAGACCGTGCTGTTGCTGCTGCCGAGCGCGCCATTTCCAATCCGCTGCTTGAAGATGCTTCCATGGCAGGGGCTCGCGGCCTGTTGATCAACATCACGGGCGGTGAAGATCTTACACTTTATGAAGTGAACGCTGCGGCGGATCGTATCCGTGAGGAAGTGGCTGAAGAGGCCAACATCATCTTTGGTGCGCTCATTGATGAAAACATGAATGGCCGGATCCGCGTATCTGTTGTTGCCACCGGCATTGATACCCAGTCCAAAAATGGACCGCAGGGCACGGAAACGACCTCCGCACCGCCCCCGGTGCAGCAGGCATCTACCGCCTCTGCTCCGCGTGAGAATACGTCCCAGCCACGGCAGACGCCGCAGAACTTCCAGCCAGGTTCAACCTATGCTGGTGGGCCGCCTCGCCCGAACTTCAGCCTGGACCCAAACGCTCAGCCCCAGCAGCCGCAGCCTGCGCCTGCAGCTGAAAGCCCGGTTGCACCGCCGCCACATGTTGCTCCACAGCAGCACGCCCCAGCGCCTCAAGAAGATATGTCCCAGCGCTCTCCGCGCGCTGGACTATTTTCTGAACCGCCTCGGAATCCAGCACCTGAGGCGCCCCGCAGCCTCTTTGGCCTGATGACAGGTGCTTTCCGCAGCCGCCCGGCGCCTCAGCAGCCTACGCAGCCGGCCCCGCGGTCGGAGCCGCACTCACGTGAGGCTTACCCTTCCGATCAGCATGGGTCTCAGGACCCTCGCCACAATCAGGCACCCACTGACGGAACGGACGATTCGACGCTCGATATCCCAACCTATCTGCGCCGCTGACAGCGTTATGGTTCTCCCGCGATGACCTGCCTCGCGGGAGAGGCCGGGTAATATCCGGCAACAATCATTGAGTGGAACTGAACCGATGACTGGGTTTTATTACACCAGTCCAAATCATCGGGGGTTTCATGCAGGCCAAGCCAGCGCATCACGGAAAGTCTGCATCAGCGGATCACCAGATCCGACAGATCCTTTCCAGCGTGTCTGACGCCAATCAGGCACCTCCCTACTCCGGGCGCCCCCATTTGAAGACCCTGCAAACAACTCTCTCTTCGCCGATTTCATGCCGTGGCATTGCTCTGCACAGCGGCATCAATGTTGATCTCGAAATGCTTCCGGCCGAGGCCGATACCGGAATCCGTTTCCAGAGAAGTGACTATCCAGATTCACCTTCTTTTCCGGCCCGTTATGACCGGATCATTGATACGAAGCTTTCCACTGTTGTTGCCTGTGAAAATGACCCGTCTCTGCGGGTCGCGACCATCGAGCATCTCATGGCCGCTTTGCACGCGCTGGAAATCGATAACGCCCTGATTCGCGTCAGCGGGCCAGAGCTTCCGGTTCTTGACGGCTCGGCGGATGCGTTTGCTTTTTTGATCCGCTGTGCCGGAACAGCCGTTCTTGAGAAGCCACGTCGAATCATCGAAATTCTCCGCAATATCCGTGCGGAAGGTGACAACGGCGCTTTTGCCGAACTCCGCCCCGCACAACGTGGGCTTTCGCTTGCTATTTCATTGAATTTCGAAGCTGCTGCAATTGGTAACCAGCGTTATGCCATGCAGCTTGATCCGCAGCGCTTTCTCGAAGAAGTTTCGTTCTGCAGAACCTTCGTAAACCGCAAAGATATTGAATATCTCCAGAGCATTGGCCTTGCGCGCGGCGGCTCTCTGGACAACGCCGTTGTTGTGGACGGGGATAATATCCTTAACCCCGCAGGCCTGAAAATTGAGCGGGAATTTGCCCGCCACAAGCTTCTGGACGCCATCGGGGACCTTTATTGCTGCGGTCACCGTCTGAAGGCTGGCTTTATTGGTCACAAGTCCGGACACAAGATCAACAACGAGCTTCTTCACGCTGTTTTCTCGGATCGTCGCAACTGGCGTTTTGAGCCGGAAGGCGATGTTGCACCCGTTCGGAACAGCCGACGCACACGCGTTGCGGCATGAGGATGACTGGCGGGTCTTTCGCCGCCGCATTCCCGTGATATAAGACGGGCTTCACGGGAAGAGCAGGTATGCCAAGCAGCACTCAACGTCATTTTGAAGTGTCCTCCAGCGGGCGGGGTCTGATCCTGAAGGCTACGGCCGTCAGTGGGCTCCTGCTTCTGTCGGGCTGTTCACTGTTTTCTCACAAGCATGAGAAGCCTGTCATTCCCAAGACGGCGGATGCAGAGACGCTCTATAATTACGGTATCGACGCCCTGCGGTCCGGCCGTTACGAACTGGCGGGTGGCGAATTCGAGCTTCTTCAGCAGAATTATCCGTATTCCGGTTTCACCGGAAACGCTGAGCTGATGGAAGGGTACGCCTATTATCTGCAGGGTGAGTATGCTCTTTCCGTGCAGCAGCTTGAGCGTTACCTGCAACTGCATCCGACCAGTCCGGATGCAGCCTATGCCTTCTACCTGCGCGCGCTCTGCTACTATGAGCAGATTGCTGACGTGCAGCGTGATCAGCAGGGAACGGTCGAAGCTCTGAATGCTCTGGAAGAAGTGATTACCCGCTTCCCCCAGACGTCTTACGCGCGCGATGCACAGCTCAAGATCGATCTCTGCCGTGACCATCTGGCCGGCAAGGAAATGCTTGTTGGCCGCTGGTATCAGCAGCAGCGTAATTATGAAGCCGCGATGACCCGCTATCAGCGCGTAGTTCAGGACTATCAGACCACAAATCACGTGGCTGAGGCTCTGGAACGTCTGGTGGAAGTCTATCTGGCCCTTGGCCTGAAAAATGAAGCGCGCCAGACGGCCTCTGTTCTCGGCTATAACTATCCAGACAGCCAGTGGTACCGCTATGCCTATGCAAATCTGCGGGACAGCAAACTCCTGTCTGATGATTTCAAACAGCCCATCACCCAGAAGCCAACCAGCAAGCCGCGCGGCTTCTTTACGCGCGCCTGGCACAGCGTATTCTGATGTGAGGCGTTTGAAACACGCCTCCCCCCACACAACATTCCCGTCATGCTGACCCATCTCTCGATCCGTGACGTGGTTCTGATCGAAAAGCTCGATCTGGCCTTGGCCTCCGGTCTCACCGTTTTGACGGGCGAGACCGGCGCGGGCAAATCCATTCTGCTGGATAGTCTGGGCCTTGCCCTTGGCGATCGCGCCAATGCAGGCCTGATCCGGTCTGGCGCAACGCAGGCCAGTGTCGCGGCTATTTTTGAAGTTCCACTCAAGCACCCGGTTTTCACCCTTCTGGGCGAACAGGGCATTGCTCTGGAAGATCCGTCGGAGCCTCTGGTGCTACGTCGCATTGTCACGCAGGACGGCCGTTCCCGTGCCTATGTGTCGGACCAGCCCGTTGGCATTACGCTCCTGCGCCGTATCGCATCCCAGCTTGTGGAAATTCAGGGCCAGCACGAACAGATGGGGCTGGCGGACCAGAGCACGCATCTGGATCTTCTGGACGCGTTTGGCGTAAAGCCCGCACTGCTTGCTCAGACATCGGCAGCTTTCCATCAATGGGCAGCCGCCCGCACGGCACTCAAAAAAGCACGCAGCGATATGGACGCTGCGGCGCGCGAGGAAGAATGGCTTCGTGCGACGGTCGATGATCTCTCAACTCTTGCTCCGCAAGAAGGTGAGGAAGACAATCTTGCTGCCCTGCGCGTCAGCTTGCAGCAGGATGAAAAGCGCGGCGAAGCTGTCGCGGCCGCTCTTGCAGAACTCACACCGCGTGATCGACGCTCCTCCAGTCCTGCTGCGGCATTACGCTCGGCAAGCCGGGCTCTCGTGCGCCTTCTTCCCTCCACTACCGATGCCGAGAACGAGTCTTCCGCGCATCAGGGACAGGCGCAGGAAGCTCTGGACGCTCTGGAAAAAGCCGAGGAGGCTTTGGCAGATGCCGAAATGCTTCTCACACGCCTTGCGGCCGATACGGAAGGTGACCCTCGCCTTCTGGAAGAGACTGAAGAGCGGCTTTTCGCGCTTCGCGCCGAAGCCCGCAAACATAATGTCGCTGTCGCGGAGCTACCGTCTTTTCTCGCATCCTTGAAAGCCCGTCTTGCAGCTCTTGATTCTGGCAATGCTGAGCTGGCGCGGTTGGAAACAGCTCTAACCGAAGCCCGACTGGCTTATGAAGATGCGGCCCGGCAGCTTTCGGAAGCCCGCAAACAGTCTGCGCAGAAGCTGGAGCAGGCCGTCACGCGCGAACTGAAGCCGGTCAAGCTGGAGCGTGCCCGCTTCATTGTCTCGTTATTACCTTTAGCGCCGGAACAGTGGAACAGTCGGGGGATGGAACAGTCTTCCTTCCTGATCGCCGCCAACCCCGGCCAGGCACCTGGCCCACTTGCGAAGGTGGCATCAGGCGGCGAACTGTCCCGCCTGATGCTGGCCCTTAAGGTTGTGCTGGCCCAGCGTTCCGACATTGGAACTCTGGTCTTTGACGAAGTGGATTCTGGGGTTGGCGGGGCGACAGCCTCTTCGATCGGCGACCGCCTGCACAAGGTGGCACAGGACGTTCAGGTTCTGGTCGTCACCCATAGTCCGCAGGTTGCCGCCCGAGGGGACCATCACCTTCGCATTGCCAAGCGCATTCGCAACGAGCGCACTGAAACGCTCGCCGAGCCCCTTTCCCGCGAAGCCCGACGCGAGGAAATCGCGCGCATGCTGGCGGGTGACGTTATTACCGATGCGGCTCGCGGCGCCGCTGACAGCCTCCTGGGACAGACCGCATGATTCCTGCCGATCGTCACGCCGAACTTGAAGCCCTGCTTGCCCGCTGGGACGAAGCTTATCATGGCAAAGATGATCCGGAAGTTTCCGACGCGGAGTATGACGCTGCGCGTCAGGAACTTCTGCAACTTGAAGAGGTTCACCCGGAACTGAAGCGTGAAGGCGGTGCCAGCGAACGCGTGGGGGCCATTCCTGACTCCGCATTTGGCAAACACCGGCACCTCGTGCCGATGCTGTCGTTGGATAACGTTTTCGGCGCTGAAGGATTTGACGGGTTTGTCTCTCGCGTTGGCCGGTTTCTGGGACTGACGGAAGACGGTCTTCAAGCCCTCCAATTTGTTGCCGAGCCGAAGATTGATGGGCTCTCCATCAGCCTGACCTACGAAAACGGTAAATTCGTTCGTGGCACCACGCGCGGCAATGGGATCGAGGGGGAAGATGTCACCGCTAACCTTCTGACATTGAACGATGTTCCTGCCACTCTCCCGAATGATGCCCCGGATGTTTTGGAAATCCGGGGAGAAGTTTTTCTGTCAAAGAAGAACTTCCTTGAGCTGAATGAGCAGCAGGAAAAACGCGGCATCAAACCTTTTGCCAATCCTCGCAACGCCGCTGCTGGCTCTCTTCGGCAACTCGATCCGGAGATCACGCGTAGTCGACCGCTTTCGCTCTTCGCCTACGCCCAGGGGTACTCATCTTCACCCGTCACCGACACACACTGGGGATATCTGGAGACGCTTCGTCACTGGGGCTTCACCGTCAATCCATTGTCAGAACTGATTGAACACGCCCGGGACATTCCTGCCTACGTGGACAAGCTCGCGCGGGAACGTTCAGGTCTGGACTACGATATCGACGGTATCGTTTTCAAATTAAACGATCTTTCCCTTCAGGATCGCCTAGGATTTGCAGGCCGTGCCCCCCGTTGGGCGATTGCCTGGAAATTTCCGGCTGAACAGGCGATGACACGCCTGATCAAGATCGAAATTCAGGTGGGTCGAACAGGCGCACTTACACCCGTCGCCCATCTTGAGCCGGTCAATGTGGGCGGCGTGATCGTCTCCCGTGCGACGCTGCACAATGAAGACGAGATTGAGCGTAAAGACGTTCGTGATGGTGATCTGGTGCGTCTGCAACGCGCCGGGGACGTCATTCCCCAGATATTAGGGGTGGTCGAGAGTGATGAGCCGCGCGGTCCACAATATGTTTTTCCGGACCATTGCCCTGTTTGCGGGTCTCTGGCGGAACGCGTCCATGGAGAAGCCGTACGCCGATGCACAGGTGGCTTGACCTGTGAAGCACAGGTCGTTGAACGCCTGATCCATATGGTGTCCCGTGCGGCTTTCGATATCGATGGGCTGGGCGAACGGAGCATCCGGGAATTTCATGCTGCGGGTTACATTCTCAAGCCTGGGGATATTTTCCGCCTGAAAAACCATCAGGATGCACTGTTGAAGCGGGATGGCTGGGGTCAGCTTTCGGTCGAAAACCTGCTTCGTGCCATTGAAGAACGCCGAACCATCTCCCTCGCCCGTCTCATTTTCGGCTTGGGTATCCGACGCATCGGAGAGCGCAACGCACAGCTTCTGGCTCGCCATTACGGTACTTTCGAAAACTGGCGTGACGCCATGGTTGCGGCGCAGACCGGCACGGAAGAAAGAGAAGCCCTCGGGTCCATCATGGGCGTTGGGGGCGCGATTGCGGATGAACTGGTCGCTTTCTTCTCCGAAGAGCACAATGTTGCCACGCTGGATGACCTGCGAGCTGAACTGCACACGATTGAGGCAGAAGCCGCACCTTCAGATGGCCACCTTTCCGGCAAGACCATCGTGTTCACCGGCACCCTGACAACCATGACGCGCCCGGAAGCCAAGGCCATTGCCGAACGTCTTGGGGCTCAGGTCACAGATAGTGTGTCCAAAAAGACGTCTCTGGTAGTTCTTGGGGAAAAGGCCGGCTCGAAAGCAAAGAAAGCAGCTGATCTGGGGCTTGAAACTGTTGACGAGGCCGGTTGGAGAACACTAGCCGGTCTTTGACAGTCTTATGACATTATCGACCCGCATGGCTGCCATCTGAAGATAATTGGCTTTGTTTCTGTTCTTCGGAGTATGATGCCGCCCGCATGTCAGTATCATCTCCTACCCAGCACATGATTATTCTTCTCCTGCTGGGCCTTGTCGCGACCGTCGTTCTGATCGCGGTCTCCATATTGATCTCCCTGTCCGAGATCTCATTTGCCGCTGCCCGGGATGTCCGGCTTCGCTCTAAGGCCGAAGCTGGTGATCCCAGGGCGGTCGCATTCCTCAAACTGCGGCGCAACAGCGGACAGGTCATTACCGTCCTACAGATCTGTCTGAATGCTGTCGGCGTTCTGGGCGGCATCATCAGCGAGTCGATGCTGAGTGAGCCTATTGCTGCTGGTCTGGAATGGATTGGGTTCTCTCCGGCCCTAGCATCGAATACCGGGTCGGCCTGTTCTTTTATTCTCATCACAGGCTTATTTGTTCTCTTTGCCGATCTGCTTCCCAAGCGGATTGCCATGAATGCGCCGGACCGGATTGCACTCAAGGTTGGCTGGTTTCCTGCTCTCGCCCTCAAAGTGCTTTATCCTGCGGTCTGGGTTTTTTCCCGTATCTCGGACGTCCTCCTGCGTGTCATGAAAATTCCGGCCGCTGCAACGGTCGAACCTGTCACACCAGAAGACCTTCGGGCTATTCTGGCCGCGGGTACGGCTTCGGGTATCCTGCTGGAGCAGGAACACCAGATGATCCAGAACGTTCTGGGCCTGCAGGATCGTTCCGTCACGTCTGCAATGACGCCACGAGATGAGATTGTGTTTCTGGACGTTCAGGAAACTCCCGAAAGCCAGCGGGACAAGGTGCGTGTCCGACCATACTCTCGCTACCCGCTCTGCGATGGTGGTCTGGATCGCGTCATTGGCTCCATTCGTGCCGAGGACGTGTTAGTGGCGGTAGTGGACGAACCGCAGTCAAAAGAGAGCCTGACGCCGGTTGCCAGCCAGATCTTCAAGATGCGCCGCGATGTTCTCTCCCTACCCGACACGCTGAATCTTTGGGAAACACTTGCGCAGTTCGATGCCCATTCCGCAGGCTTTGCACTGATTGTGAATGAATATGGTCTGGTCGTCGGTCTGATTACCTACAAGGACATTATGGGCGCTCTGATGGATGGGCTGGTCAGCCCGTTCGAAGAGCAGGCCATTGTTCGACGTGATGCAAATTCCTGGCTGATCGACGGTGCAGCTCCAATCGGAGATGTCATCCGTGAGCTCGATATTCCGCTGTTCGACGATGCGCAGAACTTCGATACGGTCGGTGGTTTCGTGATGAACAGGCTTCGTCGCATGGCCCGAAAGGCTGACAGCGTTGAGTCGTCTGGCTTCCGCTTTGAAGTCGTGGACGTTGAGGGTTTCCGCATCAACCAGCTTCTCGTGACCCGTCTCTGAAAAGCCGCCTTTCTTATGCTGCCCGGGACTGCTTAAGATCGTCAGTATTGTGATCTCACTCAGTTCTGGAAGAACCTCCCTTGCCTGATTTTCAGCAGTCCGCCCTGATTATTGTAGACGTCCAGAACGATTTCCTGCCCGGCGGAGCGCTGGCCGTTCCAGCTGGGGATCAGGTCATTGCGCCGATCAATGCCCTTTCCCAGTTAGGATTTTCCGCTGTGGTAGCGACGCAGGACTGGCACCCGGCGGACCATTGTTCCTTCAAGAAAGAAGGTGGCCCTTGGCCAGCGCACTGTATTGCAGCATCTGAAGGCGCTGATTTTCCATCGGCTCTGAACCTCCAACCGGTGAGCCATATCATTCACAAAGGCATGGCTCAGGATCGCGACAGCTATTCCGCCTTTTTCGACAACGACCATGAAACGTCAACCGGGCTGGATCACCTTCTGCGCGGGTTGAAGATCACCCATATTGTTGTTTGCGGGCTGGCGCTGGATTTCTGCGTTACTGCAACCGCCCGGGACGCCATGCGCTGTGGTTTCAGGACAGACATCGCCCTCGGAGCCTGCCGTGGCATTGCTGGCGACCAGACTGCGCTCTTCAGCGATCTGAAAGCACAGGGTGTCCGTCTGATGGAACACATCTGACGCGAAAGAAGGACGCTTCATGAAACAGCGCCTCAAAATCTTTACGCTAGCCTGCACCATAGTCTGCGGAACCATGACAGCGGCTGCTGCACCACCTACGACGCAGGACCTGCTGAACACGTCAGGTTTCAGACAGGCTTACAAGACCATGATTACGCTTCCGGCCTGGGTTGTCTCAGGTAAAGGCACGTCCACCCCGGTCGAATATTTCACACAGAAGGGGAAAACATATGCGCTTGGTCATATGTGCAAGCCTCATGACTGTGCGGCACAACAGCTGGAACTGGTTCTGGCCACCGATCATTCGGGCTCCTGGGGGCTCCTCTCGATCAAGGCTAACAACGCGCTGAAACAGACTGTTCTGGGCTCACCAACCCCTGAAATCGAAAAGGCTTTAAGAGACGCCTATACGAAGAATAATCCATCAGACTGATCCAGAATATCTGTATCACAGGGAGGGTCGCGGGAAGGTGATTGGTCCGTAAGTCAGGTTGAGGTATTCTCTTCGTTATCAGTCCGTTGAGGATCCAGGATACGATGAAGCGCTTTTACAATCACCGCGACACTCTCGTCACCGAAGGCATAGACGGACTTCTGAGATCTTCTGCTGGAAGTCACCTCTGCCGCCTTTCGGGACATGACAATATCCACGTTGTTCTCAGGCGGCACTGGGATAAATCGAAAGTCGCCATTGTTTCTGGCGGCGGCTCCGGGCACGAACCTGCCCACGCTGGATTTGTAGGCAAAGGCATGCTGACCGCCGCGGTCTGTGGCGCATTATTCGCCTCCCCCAATGTCGATGCCATTCTCGCGGCCATTCTGGAAGTGACAGGTGACTCTGGCTGCCTGCTGATCGTCAAGAACTACACCGGAGACCGACTGAATTTTGGACTGGCTGCGGAGCAGGCCCGGGCCTTGGGAAAGAATGTTGAGCTGGTCATCGTGGCGGATGACATTGCGCTGGGACAAGGGTCACATGCCCGTGGCATCGCGGGAACAGTGCTTGTTCAGAAAATTGCAGGACATGCGGCAGAAGCTGGAGCCAGTCTGGCTGATGTCAAACAGGCCGCCCTGGATGCCATTAAGGCGACGGCGTCGATCGGCCTGGCACTGACGGACGTCAATGTTTACGACCCACAGCACGAGACGCGGCTGGACGACCATGAAGCCGAGCTTGGTCTTGGAATTCACGGAGAGCCTGGAGCAGAACGCATCGCCGTAGAGAAACTGGATGCGCTGGTTGCGCGTGCCGCAGAGACGCTGACCAAACATCTGACGCATGGAAAACACGCCATCATGGTCAACATGTTAGGGGCGGTTCCAGTTCTGGAGGCGCAGGCTATCATAGATGCCCTCGCGCGAACGTCTCTAGCGGAGCGCACCGCATTCATTATTGGGCCCGCCCCGTTGATGACGTCACTGGATATGTACGGATTTTCCCTGTCGGCAATTCCTGCAAAAGCAGCTTTTACTGAAGCACTGGAAGCTCCTGTGGAGCCATGGGCATGGCCAGGTATTGCCCCTTTTAAAGACGTTCAGACAAAGCCCACCCCATCGCTCCCTGAGACTTTCGCCTTCAAAGCGTCTTCTAATGGCTATGTCGAAAAATTCATCCGCCAGGGTGCCAAAATCCTTATCGACAACGAAAAGGATCTCAATGCTCTGGATGCCCTGATTGGTGACGGAGATGCAGGCTCAACCTTTGCGGAAGCGGGTCGCGTTATACTGAAAGATATCGACCGCCTCCCCCTGGCCTCCCCTCAACAACTCACTGCAACAATCGGGCGCCTTCTCGCACGTAATGCTGGTGGATCAAGCGGCGTTCTGCTTTCGATCATGTTTTCTACTGCGGGACAGCAGGAAAACTGGCGATCCGGCCTGGAAGCGGGATTGCAGCGCATGCACAGCTATGGCGGCGCGTCGCCCGGTGACCGCACTATGCTGGATGCCCTCTTCCCTGCCATAGCCGCCCTTCAGAGCGGCGGATTGCATGAAGCTGCACGGGCTGCTCGTAAAGGAGCTGATGCCACACGCACAATGCATGCTCGTGCGGGCCGTGCCGCTTATGTGCCGTTGGCACAACTAAAAGATGTTCCTGATCCTGGAGCTGAAGCCATTGCACGTCTTCTGGAAGGGCTCGCGCAGCCCTGACAGGAAGGCGGAGAGAAAATCAGAAAGATCGCAACGGATCCGGAGATTTTCTCGTTACCTTTTTCAACAGGGGAAAAGGTAACGAGCATGACTGATAAAAAAATCCGCTTCGCTGTCGTCGGAGGTGGCCAGATTTCCCAGCAGGCATTCATGCCTGGCATCGCACGTGCGCCAAATGCAGTTCTGGCCGCACTGGTGACCGGAGATCCGGAAAAAGGAGAAAAGCTGGCTCGAGAATACAATATTCCTGCCTATCATTACGATGATCTGCCCAGTCTGATTGCATCCCCAGACATTGATGCCTTTTATCTCGCCACCCCCAACGCGCTTCACCCAAAACATGCCATTCCAATTCTAGAGGGTGGAAAACACCTTCTGCTCGAAAAGGCTATGGCCGGAAGCGTCAAGGACGCCGAAGCGATTATTGCTGCCCAGAAAAAAGGCGGCGGAAAGCTGATGGTCGCTTACCGGCTGCATTGTGAACCCGGAACAGTCGAAATGATCGACCGCAGCCGTAATGGCGAGTTCGGTGACATTTTGTTCTTCAATGCCTCATTCGGGCAGAACTTCGCGGAAGCCAACCATCGCGGGCACTCTGGTTTCTGGTCTGGCCCGGTTCCGGATCTTGGAACTTACCCCCTGAACGCCCTGCGAAACCTTATTGGACGTGAGCCAGTTGGTGTATCTGCCCATGGCTTCCAGACACCTGGCCGAGGTTTCAATTTTGAGGACACGGTCTCCGTCACCCTGCGATTTGCAGAATACGGCCTGGCAACCTTCACCGTCAGTTTTGCCTGTGCCCCGACAGAAGAACTTCGGCTGGTTGGTACAAAAGCATCTGTCAGGTCTTCACCGTGCTTCATGTTCGGTCCGGATACGGGCATCAGCTACACCGTCACGACTGAAGATGACACGACCTCCCATAACCACACTCCAACGGAGCAATTCGGAGGCGAGATTGCCTACTTCGCAGATTGTATCCTGAACGATCAGGATCCTGAGCCTGATGGAGAGGAAGGACTGATGGATATGCGCGTTCTGGAAGCCATTGAGCGCGCACTCGCCACAGGGAAGGAACAGAGCCTGTCGCCAGCGAGCCGTACCCGTCGCCCCCAGCGGAGCCAGGCGAGGAATTTTCCGCCGGTTAATGAGCCAGAACCGAACGAAATGATCAGCATTGTTCCGCAGTCCCCCTGAGAGACAATGCTGCTTCCAAGCGAAAGGTGACGGGCAACGATGCGCAGGCGAGGATCTACCGTGGTATTGCTATGCCTCGTCGTGACTGGGCTGTGCTTTTTTCACAAGGCGTGGCTCCCACCTCAATACGATCCAACGCAACCACTGGATCTCAGAAATGCCTGGACGTTCATAACGCCCTTCAAGCTGCGTATTCTGGCAAATTCAGATTCCTTTTGTCGGGCGTCCCTCCGCACCTCTTCTCTTCATCTTCAGCCACATAATCATACAGGCACAAAAAACTGCCCTCTGACTGATGTTGTGACGGTCAGTGATCCGGCAATTATTCTCGAACCTCGAAGCTTTTTGGCCTCCTGCAACCTCGCAGTCCGCTGGGATCTGTTTGAAGCAATGATTGCCAAGCCTGTGACACGGGAAATATTTGGAACGGATTTACGCGGTATCACTCATCTGGGAAGTTTTGCCTGTCGAGATGTCAGGAACCGTCCCGGCGCCCAGAGTAGCCATGCTACGGCGGATGCAATTGATGTCTCGGGATTTATTCTTGCAGACGGACAGGAAATTTCAGTCGGTGCATGGAATAAGCCCGGACCGAACGGGCATTATCTTCATATTCTAAAAAAGAGGGCCTGCGAGGTGTTCGGAACTGTTCTATCTCCAGACTATGACAGCCTCCATGCAAACCACTTCCACTTTCAGGCAACTGGATTCGGACTGTGCCAGTGACGGGCCAGCCTGATGCACACGAATCGCTATGTTCTCAAAGCCTCTGGAAACGGGCTTCTCGAAATAGTCAGTCGGAGCCAAAAAAACATTTTTGAGATTAATTTTTTTGTCCCTTTTATCCAGATGATCTGGTGAAAGGGAGACAGGCGCGCTGGGTGGCGCGCCCTGCTGGATTCGAACCAGCGACCCACAGCTTAGAAGGCTGTTGCTCTATCCAACTGAGCTAAGGGCGCAGTAGAAAATCTTGAAACTGGTCGGGGCGCCCGGACTCGAACCGGGGGCCTCCTGTACCCAAAACAGGCGCGCTACCAGGCTGCGCCACGCCCCGAACCGAGGCGGAACATAGGGGCAGTAAGTTTCAGAAGCAATAGGGTTTTTTCACTCTTTTTCATTTCTTACGAGCGGCGGCACAAAAAGCGGCGCTGTGTCCCACGGAAACAGCACCCACGTGTCCTGAGCAACTTCCGTCACGTAGTGATCGGTGTGCGGCTTGCCGTCCGGCTTTGCATACAGACAGGCGAAAACAGCCTTGGGGAGCATTTCACGAACGTACTTCGCCGTAATGCCAGAATCGACCAGATCATCGACGATCAGGAAGCCTTCGCCATCGCCAGCTGCTGACGGAGCTTTCACAACCTTCGGCTCGTGCTGGGTGCCTTCTTCACCAGCATAGCTGATGACGGAAACGCTTTCGATCAGGCGGCAGCCCATCTCGCGGCCGAGAATGGCAGCCGGGATGAGCCCACCACGCGTGATTGCAACGATACCGCGGAACGGCCCGTGCTTTTCCATGAGCGTTGCGGCGAGGGTACGGGCGTCACGGTGGAGCTGGTCCCAGGTGACAGTAGCGTACGTTACGGGTTTGGGTGTCTGTGTGGCAGTCATGACCTTCATCTGCCTTCCGTCTCGGAATTTTGCAATAAACTTGAGCAGCAGAAATGCCTAATGTGGTGGGATGATTGACCCAGCATTGCGGGCCCTCCCCGGCCTTCGCCCTCTGATTATAAGCCGAATCTGTTCGCAGCTTTCCGCAACGACCATGACCATTGCCATCGGCTGGCAGATCTATGCCCTGACCCACAGCGTGGCCTCACTTGGCTATCTGGGACTGGCGCAGTTCCTGCCCATGGTGCCGCTGACGTTCATTTCCGGGCATGTGGCAGACCGGTTCAATCGCCGGAACATCGTTCTGGTCTGCCAGATCCTGGAAATTCTGAGCACAGGTGCTCTCGCAGCCGCTGCTGCCATGCAGATTCTGACACCTGCACTCGTTTATGCATTTGCAGCCTTCTATGGCACGCTTCGCAGCTTTGAGATGCCCTGTCAGCAGGCATTTCTGCCTGCCATCGCTCCGCCTGCACTTCTGCCACGCGCGCAGGCACTTCTGTCGTCCCTGTTCATGACCGCCTCCATCGTGGGGCCAAGTCTGGGTGGCCTGCTGTACGGCCTGGGAGCGGTAACCTGCTACAGCCTGGCGACACTTGGATTCGCACTCGCCTTTTTCGGGACACTGGCACTTCAGCTTCACCACACGGTTCCAGCAAAAGAACCTGTAACGTTTGCATCCGTTTTTGCAGGTCTGGGATTTCTGAACCGACGCCGGGATCTCCTTGGAGCGATTTCTCTCGATCTGTTTGCGGTGCTGCTGGGTGGCGCGACAGCTCTTTTGCCAGTCTATGCAGATAGCGTTCTGCACGTTGGACCAATTGGTCTCGGTTTCCTTAGAGCAGCTCCGGCCGTAGGGGCGCTGGTTACATCCGCCTGGCTGTCCAGACACCCATTGGGACGACGCGCCGGCGTGACCATGTTCATTTCAGTTGTCGTGTTCGGAGTAGCAACCATTGTTTTTGGTGCCTCTCACATTACATGGATTTCTGTTCTCGCCCTGATGGTCTTGGGTGCAGCGGATGTGATCAGCGTCGTGGTGCGCTCGTCCCTGATTCAGCTCGCCACACCAGACTCCATGCGTGGGCGCGTCTCGGCTGTGAATTCCCTGTTCATCGGCTCAAGCAATCAGCTGGGAGAATTTGAAAGCGGCACGCTTGGAGCTGCGATCGGGCCAGAGGCTGCGGTCATTGCAGGCGGCGTCGGAACCATTCTGGTGGCCGTCGTGTGGATCCGGCTTTTCCCGAAACTATGGTCGCTGGATCGTCTCGAAGACGTGCGCCCTGAAATTCTCTGAATGCTTTATTTGACCGCCAATGCCCGAAAGGATTGGTGGTCAAAAGCAAATACAGCACAAATGAAAAAAGCCCCGTGAGGGGCTTTTTCTTTGTACCGTGGCCAGTTTTTCAAGAAGAAAAGTGGCTCCCGAAGTAGGACTCGAACCTACGACCCAGCGATTAACAGTCGCTTGCTCTACCAACTGAGCTATTCGGGACCGGTGAGGAGGTATGTAGTCCAACCGACGGGGTCGGTAAAGCCCCTTTTTTCAACTTTCTGCATTTTTCTGAACTTTCTTCAGTAAGACGCAGAAAACATGGCTTTATTCAGAGCTCTTCCCGCCCCCGCGTGGCCAGAACGTCCACCCGCTCGTTATTCACATCCCCCGAATGTCCCCGAACCCAGAGCCACTCGATCTCATGCGGTTTGGCCGCATCCAGAATACGCTGCCAAAGATCCATGTTGGCCACCGGGTCCCCTGCCGCATTACGCCAGTTCCGACGAACCCAGCCTGTGTGCCAACGGGTAATGCCATTCTTCAGGTATTCGCTATCCGTGTGGAGCTTCACCTGACAGGGACGTTTGAGCGCTTCCAACGCCTCGGCGGCGGCGGTCAGTTCCATCCGGTTATTGGTCGTTTCCGGATGACCGCCCCACAT
Organism: Gluconobacter frateurii; assembly: GCF_002723955.1. Classification (GTDB taxonomy): domain Bacteria; phylum Pseudomonadota; class Alphaproteobacteria; order Acetobacterales; family Acetobacteraceae; genus Gluconobacter; species Gluconobacter frateurii. Next base: position 33,368 of record NZ_BEWN01000004.1, on the reverse strand, counting down.
CTCCTTCTCCTTGCCTTTGCAGCACAGAAGAACACCCCATCCGCCTGGACCGGGATTGGGCTTACAGCCCCCATCCGTCCAGATTTCCACCAGCAGGCTTTCTGTCTCAGACATTGGCGTGCCCTGTGGCGTATCCCGCAAAATGCCGAAGCCGCCCAAGATAAGCGAGTGGGTCCTTGCGGGTCACAAGCGCATCAGCGGGCGTATTGATCCAGTCATAGAGGCGCGTCAGCAAAAAGCGGATGGAAGCGCCCTGACAAAGAATGGGCAGAGCAGCTTTTTCCGCAGCATCGAGAGGACGGACCGTCTCATAGCCATCAATCATGGCCTGAGCGAAGGCAGGTTCGAAAACCTTTTCGTCCCGGAAACACCACGCATTCAGACAGATGGCCAGATCGTAGGCGAAGAGGTCCGTGCAGGCGAAATAGAAATCGATCAGCCCGGAGATCCTGCCGTCTTGAAAGAAGACATTATCTGGAAACAGATCCGCATGAATCTGGCCTCGTGGAAGCGTCCCTTCTGCGGGCCAGGAAGCCTCGATCCGGTCCAGAGCCTGCACCAGTTCATCTGTCAGGCCGGGAAGCAGATCGTCCCCAGCACCCTGACAGCTTTCAAGGAGAGGCCTCCAGGCGTGCACGGAGAGCCCGTTCGGACGCTCCGCCGTGTAGTCCCGTCCCTTCTCGTGGAAAGTAGCCAGAACCTGACCAAGCTGCCCGCAGGCTTCAGCGGTGATCTCGGAGACGGCGCGTCCCGGAAGGAAGGTCGTGATGGCGGCGGGGCGGTCTGCAAGAATCCGCAGAGCCTCCCCGTCACGCCCCGCAACAGGAAGAGGACAGTTCATCCCCTTCCCCGACAGATGCTGCATCAGCCCCAAAAACCATGGAAGATCAGAGGCTTTCACGCGCTTTTCAAAAAGCGTGAGGATGAAAGTCCCACCCGTCGTCTGAAGCAGGAAATTGCTGTTTTCGACGCCTTCAGCGATTCCCTGAAACGAGATCAGGGTGCCGATGTCATATGTGCCAAGGAACGCTTCGAGCGTCTCGGCCGCCAGTTCCGTATAGACGGCCATGAAATCTCAGTTGTCCTCACCAGCAAGCGGACCTGGCAGACGGAAGTTGATGTTTTCTTCCTTCACGATCCGCTCTTCAATCTTCAGCGTGTATTTCGCAGCAAGCGCCGTCACCATTTCCTGCACCAGACTTTCCGGAGCAGACGCACCAGCACTGATACCGAGTGTCTCCACGCCTTCCAGCACGGACCAGTCGAGGTTTTCCAGCTTCGGCACCAGAAGGGCACGACGTGCACCGGAACGCTCTGCCACTTCCCGCAGGCGCTGCGAGTTGGAGGAGTTCGGCGAACCAATGACAATGACCAGATCACTCTCAGGCGCGATGGCTTTCACAGCTTCCTGACGATTGGTCGTGGCGTAGCAGATGTCTTCGCGCTTCGGCCCTTCGATCAGCGGGAAACGCGAGCGAAGAATATCAACGATTTCAGCCGTATCATCGACGGACAGCGTCGTCTGCGTGATGAACGCCAGCTTTGCCGGATCTTCCGGCTGGATCGTGCGGGCTTCCTCGGCATCGTTGATAAGCGTCACAGCCCCGGGAGGGAGCTGACCCATCGTGCCTACGACTTCCGGATGGCCGGCATGACCGATCATCAGAATATGAAGCTGCTCCGGACCACCGCCAGCAAAATGACGTTCTGCCTCACGATGAACTTTGGAGACCAGCGGGCAGGTTGCATCCAGATAAAGCAGGTTGCGGCGCTGCGCTTCAGCCGGCACGGATTTCGGCACACCATGAGCCGAGAAAACGACGTGCCCGTCGGCTGGCACTTCGTCGAGTTCTTCAACGAAAATGGCGCCTTTGGCTTCCAATCCCTCGACCACAGTGCGGTTATGAACAATTTCATGACGCACATAGACTGGCGCGCCATAACGACGCAGGGCTTCTTCAACGACGCGGATCGCACGATCCACACCGGCGCAGAAACCACGCGGGCCGGCGAGCAGGACCCGGAGCGTCTTCTGGTGTGCAGCACTTTCTGGTGCAAGAGTTGTCTGTTCTGGCATGGTGTTCCCCAAGCGGGCGGAGTTCGATATGTAGGACCATTATCGACCGGATTGAGGCATGTCGCAACGTCCGGGCCGCTTTGTGGGAGTTTCTACAGCAGATGCCAGCCTTCCGGCGCCTTGCCACGTCCCTGTTTGTCCCGGCTTTTGCCGTTGTCGCGCTTTCGACACTGGTAGGGTGCGACGAATCCAATCCGGGCATGTTCGCTCCTGCCTGCCCTGCTACGGATATTCCGAGCGCAGCCTCTGACAGGTTCGTCTATGACGGACGTGGACTGGATGTTGGCAGCCTGGTCAGTCATGCCCAGCTCACATCCATCGCTGGAGACTGCCAACGCGGCCCCAAAGGGCCGAAGGGTGAGCAGATGGTGCGGACCCGCATCAGCCTTGCCATGAACCTGACACGCGGCCCGGCGGCTGAAGGCAGCAGCATCGACGTCCCCTATTTTATCGTCATCATGCGTGACGGAAAGATCGTGGACAAAAAGGTCTTCACAGACACGTTCAAGCTTGAACCCAATGTGAGCGCCCAGACGGTACGGACGGAACTTCGCCTGATTGACCTTCCGGCGGCCAAGAACCTTCAGGACAATCCCTATACGCTGGAAATCGGCTATCAGCTGACGCGCGAGGAGCTGGACTATAACCGTGCCCATCTTCCTGTCGTAAAATTCCGTGGCCGGACACAGTAACGGCCTTTTCCTTCCTCTTTCACCCGTCGTCAAAACCCGCATTACGCTGAAAATGACCCTGGCCTGTCTGGCAGGCTTTGGGTCTTCAGCCCTTTCTGCGCCCCTTGACGTTTCGGCATCGAAAGAAGAACGGATCAAGGTTCATCATGCAGAGCGCCCGGAAATCCAGAACTTTCCCCATGCGGGCTTTCTGGAACAACCCAGGCGTCTGACCACTCGTCAGAATCTCGCCCCTATTGGCCGACAGCCGCGCTGGGGTGGGTTCAATCGTGGAAACGGTGAAGGCGCGGGTTTTGGTCCTGTTGGCCGTTATGGTGTGGCGCCTTGGGCGGAAGACTGGTCCTATCTGCGCAACCAGAGCCATCGGGACGATCTGTTTGACCCGCTGAAATTCATTGCCTTGAACAACGAACGCACCATCTGGCTCTCGCTCTCAGAACGCACCCGCCTGCGAAACTGGTACAATGACTACCCGATGCTGGGAACAATCCCGCACCCGGGATCAGGGCGTTTCGTGACACGGAACATGTTCGGTGCCGACCTGCACCTTGGGGAACACTGGCGCATTTTCGGGCAGCTCGTGAACGGAACAGCCGCCGGCTGGAACGGATACAGCTATGGCAGCACGTATCGGAAGCGGCTGGATCTGCATCAGGCTTTCATCGAATATAAACAGACCATTGGCACGGCAAAAACGGGCCTGATGTTCGGGCGACAGCAGTTTCTCGATGCGCCATCTTACGTTCTCTATGACCGCGAGCCACCCAATATCCAGATCACCTGGAATGGGCCGCGTGCCTACGCGATTCTACCGCATATCCGTTTTGATCTGTATGACTTTGTGGCCACGAATATTGCTCCCCGAGCCATGTTCCATGACACGCAGGACTGGAACACGCGGCTTTATGGCTTCAACACAACTGTTGATGTGCCAGCCTTCCATCTGGGCCAGCAGCGTATCCAGTCTTATCTGGACCTGTTCTGGATTGGCTTTCATCTGGGTGGAAAGACGGGATCGGTGCCGACGTTGAGTTCAACCGCGATCAAATCCGTGACCGGCGCGACCAATCGTAACAATCTTGGCTTTCGCTGGTATGGAACGGCCCAGCAACTGGAATATGCGCTGGGTGTTCTGTGGCAGCAGGGTAATTTCACGCCCTATGGCACAACGGCGCGCCGCCAGGTCTCAGCGTATTCCGTGAATACAACCGTGGGATACAGACGGTCGGACCTGCTGTTCAAACCTTTCTTTGGCGTTCAGACAGACGTGTATTCGGGCGGAAACGAGACCCGTCAGAAGGGAACGGTTGGCACCTACAGTGCGCCATTTGCTCCCCAGAATCCCTATCTGGATTACACCGGCTATATCGGCGCCGCGAACCTTATCAATCTGTCTCCTATCCTCGTCGGCTCTTATGGAAAGGTCTCGCTTCGGGTGAAAGCACCGATACTGTGGCGGCAGACCACGCAGGCTTCGGTGTATTCGATCACGTCCGCCTATAATTTTCCAAAGTTCCACAGTCATTTTGTCGGTGTTGCACCAAACGGCCTGCTGACCTGGGCTGTAAACCGCCACTGGAACTGGACTCACGTCGTGGCCTGGTTCGCTGCGTCGCATGATCTGAAAAATGCCGGAGCGAAAAGCGGACTGTATTATCAGTCCAGCCTTTCATTTGCTTTCTGAAGAATGGTTGCAGAGCCGCGCCCTGCAGCGTAATGCCCCCGTACTCAAGCGACATCACAGGATTGCCCCCATCATGAAATATATGGACAGCCGCGAACTGACCTTGAGGGGCATCATTCTGGGTGCGCTCATTACGCTCGTCTTTACCGCAGCCAATGTTTATCTGGGCCTGAAGATCGGTCTGACGTTCGGCTCATCCATTCCCGCTACAATCATTTCGATGGCCGTGCTGCGTCTCATGGGCGGCGGCACGATGCTCGAAAACAACATGGTCCAGACGCAGGCTTCAGCGGCAGGAAGCCTCTCTTGCATCTTCGCAGCACTCCCTGGCCTCATCATGGTTGGGTACTGGCATGAATTTCCTTACGTCATCTCCCTTCTGCTGACACTTGCCGGTGGCATGACGGGGGTGATCTTCACTATCCCCTTGCGTCGGGCGTTGGTCAGTAGTTCCGATCTTCCTTACCCGGAGGGAACCGCCTGCGCAGAAATTCTGCGGGCATCGTCCCCGGAAGGAGATGCAGAAAGCCTTCGCTCCCTGACCAAAGGCACGGTTGTTTCGGCGGTCGTCGCCTTTGCGACGTCCGGGCTCCGCGTTCTTTCCGATGGTGTTTCGGCCGCCACGAGTTTTGGGGCGTCGGCATTTCGTCTTGATATCAGCTTCTCGCTGGCCCTTCTGGGAACCGGATATCTCGTTGGTATCGCCGGTGGCATCGCCATGTTGCTCGGAGTTCTGCTGGCCTGGGGCATCATGATTCCGGTTCTGGGTCACATGAACCCGGTGGCAGATCCACTGGCTGCAACGACGGACCTCTGGCTGCACAAGGTCCGCTTCATGGGCGCTGGAGCGATCGCCGTAGCCGCGATCTGGACCCTGCTTGCGCTTTCGGGGCCGGTCGCTCAGGGGTTGAAGGAAGCGCTGTCTGCCAAACATCGAGCGTCACAGGCTGAAACGGATCTCGATCTCGCCCCTCGCACGCTGATTGGCCTGAGCATTATTCTCGCGCTGATCCTGTCAGGACTGTTCACTCAGTTCCTCTGGCCCGTCATGCCGCATGGCACATCCATGGCGACACTTGTCATTCTGGGTATTACTGCGTGTTTCGGCCTTGGTTTTCTGGTGGCAAGTGCCTGCGGATATATGGCTGGGATCATCGGGTCTTCGTCCTCCCCGATTTCCGGCGTTGGCATTATCGCCATCATCGCCATCTCAGTTGCCCTGTGGGGACTTGAAAGCGGTGGCGTTCTCTCGCCTGACCAACGACCCATGGTCATTGCCTTTGGCCTGTTTGTTCTATCCGCCATTACGGCGTCTGCAGCCGTTTCCAATGACAACCTTCAGGACCTGAAAACCGGCCAGCTTGTTGGGGCCGCCCCGTGGAAACAGGAAGTGGCCCTGCTGATTGGCTGTGCCGTAGGGGCGATAGTCATTCCATGGGTGCTTCAGACACTTTATCAGGCGTATGGATTTGTCGGCGCCATGCCTCGCGACGGGATGGACCCGACACGCGCACTGGCCGCGCCTCAGCCTGCCCTGATGGCCGCAATTGCAAAGGGTATCCTGACCCATGATCTTGACTGGCTGATGCTGGAAATTGGCGCTGCAATCGGCGTGGTTCTGGTGGTTGCGGATAGACTTCTGAAACGCCGTAACATGTCTTTGCCACCGTTGGCCGTCGGCATGGGCATCTATCTGCCGGCAAACGTCTCCGTCACGATCGCAATTGGTGCGGGTCTGGGATGGATGCTTCGTCGCTTCCCGAAGGATCAGGGAACGATGATTGCTTCAGGATTTATTGTTGGGGAAAGTCTGGTCGGTGTTGCCGTGGCTGCCGTTGTCGGCGCCACGGGTAGCACCGAAACACTGTCCCTTCACCTGCCTGCGATGCTTCAATCCGGGCTGGGATGGGTCGTGTTCCTGGGTGTGATGTTCTGGTTCGGGCGGCGCGTCAGCCGCCCGGCGGCCTGAGAGATCAGGCCTTTACCCACCACTGAACGGGCTCTGGCTCGTTCGCTTCAACGTCTGCAAGCACCGGCTCTTCGGCAACCATAACGTCTTCTTCAACAGCGACCTTGCGTGGGCGCCCGACGGGGCGCGGTGTGCGACGGGCCGCTTCAGCCGCCTGCTCACGAGCCTGATGAAGCTGGGCCTTGAGAGACTGGATATGCTCCTGATGGTCCCGAAGGTCCCGGTTCAGTTCCGTAATCTGGATCTTGGCATGCGCTTCACGCGTCTCGAAAGCCTTAAGCTGCGCGCGGATTTCCGTGAGGCTTTTTTCGGCTTCTTCCCAGCGACGCTGCTCACGCTTTACCGACTGGCGAAGGCGCTCGATTTCTTCCTGGTCTTCCTGAGCCGGAACCGTGTTTCGCTGGGCGAACCCACGGCTTGCCTGATGTTCCACGACAACCTGGCCGTCACGCACAAAGCGACGGCGACGTTCTGTCGTCGGGGTAACCGGGCGGGGCTTCTGGGAACGGGATGATGATCCTGACCCTAGACGAGCCAGCGCCTCCCGCAGTTTGTCTTCGCTAACCTGCTGATCGTCCTGCATTCTTTGTTTTTTTCAACCAATAATAATGAAATTTATGCTGTGTTTCCCAACAGAAACGCCCTCCCTGAATGACGGGGAGACTGAAAAAGCCCATGGGCCGATCAGCGAGACGTGTCCTGGCAAGGAAATTGAGAGTCGGCATTCACGGAATTCATAAATGACCCGTTTTGTCAGACAACGGTCTTCTATCAGGTCTGAGATGGCCTGTCATCAAAACAATAGAACTGTATTCGTGTTTCTTTATTTCCACTGTCCCGGTTGCCAGAGCACATCTCCCGCACCGTCATCATTGGCGTGACGCGCAAGAACAAAGAAATAATCCGATAGTCGGTTCAGAAACCGGATCCCCTCTGCGGGGACAGGATCAAGAGAAATCAGGCTGCGCTCTGCCCGGCGCGTGACCGTCCGGGCCAGATGCGCATGGGCCGAGATCAGGGAGCCACCAGGCAGTATAAAACTGCGAAGTTCAGGCTGTGACACCCTGAGAAGCTCAATACAGCCTTCGACCCAAGCGACAGCCTTATCCGTCAGACTGGATGGTCGAGCGGGATCCGGAATGCAGATGTCTGCGCCCAGATCAAATAGACAGGACTGTATCTGGCGAATATCAGCGGAAATATTAAAAGTATTCCCGTGTTTCCGCACATAGTATTCAAGAATCCCCAGAAGAGCGTTCAGCTCATCGACCGTCCCCATGGCATCGATCCGGGCACAATCCTTGGAGACGCGCGAACCATCCCCAAGAGACGTCTGTCCCTGATCTCCACCCCGGGTCACGATACGATCAAGCCGAATGCTCATCCGGGCAACCCTCTATTTAGTGACGGCCAAAGTGATGGTGATGGCCCTTGATTGTCTTCGCACCGCTCAGATCACCTGCCCGAGTCGTGTGATCTTTCAGCATCTTCGTCGTGTCACCTGCCAGGGTCTTGATGTCTGCCGTCCCGCCCGACTGTGTCGCCGTGGTGAGTGCTGATGTCAGAGCTGGCGTCTGAACGCTCTTAATTTCGCTCAGGAAAACACGGTCAAAAGATGCGCCGTACAGATGACCAAACGTCGCAACATGCGCTTCGTCGCCAGCGTTCAGCTTGTCCGTTACTGTCAGGTGGGAATCCGTGGCAATCTTTGCAACAGCCTTGCGGTTTGTCGTGTGATCGCTAACAACCGTGGATGCAAAAGCCTTCACGACATCACTGTTGCTGTGCGTCGCAGCAAGGTTGGCGATACTGATCTGCGTCAGATCCATGGCATCAACCTGCTGCAGGAAAGCAGCATCTGCGGTGGACAGCGTATAAGTCGAAGCCGCAGAAGGCAGAGCAGGAGCTGGCGGCGCATCCGGTGCGTTACAGGCTGCAAGACCAGCAAGCAGGCTCAGGGACGCAAAGGCGGCAAAACGTGCGGTGGCTCTCATGAAGAGACAGTCCTTTCATCTGTGAGACCGGGAAAATGCTCCCGGCCACTACGGGTGAATGGCCCCGCGTTCAAAACGGTCCATTCATGTTCCGGAACACTTCATGGTACATTCGGCGCATGTCCGCAAATCCTCGCCTCCCTGCCCTTTCCGGCATTTTCCGCCTCTGCTTCGTTTCAGGTGCACTCGGAGGCGCAATAGGACTCGTTCTTGGGACACTGGCATCGCATTTGCCCGACACGGCCTTTGCTGTCCCAAATGGCAGAACCGTTCTCCATACAGGTGTTGAAATCCTGATGTGGCACGCCATTGCGCTTTGTGGCCTCACGCTTGGCGCACCTTTGCTGGGTCAGCGTCTCGCCCGTCTGGCATGTATCATCATGGTGCTAGGGACAGTGCTCTTCTGTACGCCGGTAACCTTATACGCACTCTTTGATCTGAAGATCGGCACGTTATCCGTCGCGCGGCTCGCACCTTACGGCGGCACGCTGCTGATGATTTCATGGCTGCTGGTAGCGGCTTCCGGCCTGCGCAAAGCCTCTTCAGAAACTCTATGATCTGCTGCGTATCACTTTGATAAGAGAAAGCACGGCGATCTGAACAATCAGCGCTGCGCAGAAGCAGAAAACGATGATCCCGATCAGGATCATCTGTTCCCGGCCCAGCGCGGAGTCGACATGGAACAACGTGTAGAGCCACTGCCACGCATGTGTAGCCGCGACCATCTGCACCAGCTTTAGCGTAGGGTGCCAGAAACGGAATACAGCAGCGAATGCGAGTGTCAGGCCTACCAGGCCAACAGTTCGCAGGAGCGTTTCAACAATACTGACTTCCGGAACAGCCTTCTGTGGCTGAGAAGACGTTTTGGACTTCATCAAGAACATGACCTTAAGGTTGAGTTCAGCTTTAATCGTTTTTCTGCGAGACTGCGTTATGTCATGCAGTCCGTTCCTTCAATGAAAGCCTTTTTTATGCGCGTTTCCCTTCTCGCCGCTGCCGGACTGGGTCTGGCGCTTTCCGCCCCACTGGGCGCTCACGCCGCAACGACACCGGCGCCACATCTGAGCGAAACCTCGGCTCCTCCGATCGCTGCACCGTATCCTGACACGTCCGTTGCCCAGGCTCAGGTGAACGATGCTTTTGCTCTTGCCGCGAAAACCGGGCGCAAGGTTCTCATCGATTTCGGTGGAAACTGGTGCCCGGACTGCAAGATGCTGTCCGGTATCTTTGCTCTACCCGATGCCAAGGCATGGCTCGACAGTCAGTTCGTGATTGTTCCGGTCAATGTTGGTCGCATCAATACCAATCTGGATCTGGCCCAGAAGTATGGCGTGACCATTAAAGCCGTCCCGACTGTGATTATCGTGACGCCGGATGGAAAGGCCCTGAATGGTGACGGGTCGAAGGCCCTTGGGAACGCGCGCAGCATGTCCCCTCAGGCCGTGCTGGACCTGATTTCAGAATGGAACAGCCGCGGCTGATACTGTTTTCTGGCTCCGGAAATGCCTTCGGAGCCAGAAATAGCCTTTAGATCCCGAGTTCCTGCTCCGCCTCATGCACAACTTCCGCCAGTGCGTCGTCCTCGAAAGGTGACACCAGTCCGGCATCTGCGACTAGTTGTGCAAACGGCTTTGAGCCACCTTCGGAGCAGAGCTTCCGATAGGTTTCAAACGTGCCTTCCTTGTCCATTCGGGAGCGAAGCCACAGTTGAAGTGCACAGCACTGAGCCAGCGCGTAATCAATGTAATAAAATGGCAGGCGGTAAATATGAAGCTGAGCCTGCCAGCGGCCGCCCTTGGCCGGATAGGCCAGATCGCCCCAGTCCCGCCATGGCATGTACATCTTTTCCAGACGAGCCCAGGTTTCGTGCCGTTCCGCTGCAGTCATTTGCGGATTGGCATAGACCTCATGCTGGAAATGATCGACGCAGACGCCATAAGGGAAGAACGACAGCGCATCGATCAGGTGCATCCGGCGATACCGGTCCGCAGCTCCGTCCTCAACCAGCGCGTCAATCTGCGGCCATGTCAGGAATTCCAGCCCCATGGAATGGATTTCTGCCGCTTCCATCGTCGGCCAGAGCTGATCGACCCAGTCCTGATCGCGGCTTTTCCAGTTTTGGAACGCGTGACCCATTTCATGGGTGAAAACGCCGATGTCGTTATGCGTGCCGTTGAAATTGGCGAAGATGTAAGGGCTGCCAATCGTCGGGAAAGACGTGCAGAACCCCCCACCCGCTTTGCCATCACGGTTTTTCAGATCCAGATACCCCAGATCGCGCATTTGCACGTAGAAATCGCCCATTTCGCCCTTGGGATCGAGCGCCCGGAACATACCTTCAGCACGGGTCACCAGAAGATCATGATCCCCAGCAGGCTTCGGATTGCCCTGAAGATCAATCAGCGCCTCATCCCAGGCCCAGACCTTGTCCCAGCCCATTTTCAGACGACGGCGTTCCAGCAAAGACTGAACAAGCGGCGTGACGGAACTCAGGACCTTCTCACGGAAGGCTGCAACCTGCTCGGGGCCGTAATCTGTCCGGCGCATCCGACGATAGCCGAGTTCGATATAATTCTCGAACCCCAGCGTTTTCGCCATGCGGTCACGCAATTCAACAAGGCGGCTGTAGAGGGTGTCGAGTGCCTCGCCGTTCTCCTCGAAGAACGCCCAGCGTGCCTGTTCGGCCGCATGCCGCATCTCACGGTCCGAACCTTGCAAATAAGGCACCAGACCGGAAAGATTGAGTACTTTTTCGTCAAACGGGATCTTTGCTGAGGCCAGAAGGGCCGTGTACTCGCCAGTCAGGCGCGCTTCTTCTTCCAGATCTGTACTGATGCGCGGATCGAACGTCGTGGTATCGGCTTCCCACAGACGCACCACGTGCGGTGTGACCAGCGCTTCCAGCGCCTCACGATCCGGGTCTGCCAGAAGGCGCTTTTTGATGGTGACTTCATGGTCAGTCACGATCGGCGACAGACGATCCGCGTAATCACGATCTGCCTTGGCCTGCTCATCCTGCGTATTGCGCGAGAACTGAAGGTGGACGTGTGACGCCCAGGATTCATATTCGCGGCGTACAAAATCGAAAGCCTGCGCGGCATCCTTGGAGCGCCCCTGATCCAGCAGGAGCGCAATATCGTCATACCGCGCCTTCAGGGATGCTTCGTCAGGGCGAGGAAAAGACAGGTCAGAGAACGGAGGGATTGTCTGTGTCATGGTTCTAATTCTGACATTCCGCTCCGTCTCCGTCCATGCCTCTCAGAGTTTCTGAATCGCTTTCACGAACCCGGCCAGACGCTGGCAAGCTTCCGCAAGCTGTTCATCTGACGCCGCACAGGACAAACGCAGATACGGGCTGTATCCGAAGGCGGTTCCGGGAACGGTGGCGACATAGGCCTCGTCAAGAAGCGCTTCGGCGAAATCCACATCCGTGTTCAGAACACGTCCACCGCCGGACGTGCCACCGAGAAGTGCGTCAACACCCGGATAGACATAAAACGCACCTTCCGGAATAGCGCAGGTCAGACCGGGGATCGCCTGAAGGGCAGCCACCATCTTGTCGCGCCGACGCTGATAGGTCTCACGCATCTGTTCAATGCGCTCCAAGCCACCGTCCAGAGCGGCAACAGAACCCGCCTGCGCCAGCGTGCAGACACCAGACGTCGTGTTACCCTGCACGGCAATCATCGCCTTGATAAGCGGCACCGGACCACAGGCGAACCCAACACGCCATCCCGTCATGGCGTAGGCTTTGGCCATACCGTTAATGACGAGAATACGATCCGCCAGATCCGGAGCCACCTGAAGCAGAGACAGATGCTTGCGGCCGTCAAATGTCAGATGCTCGTAGATTTCATCTGACATAATCAGAACATGCGGAGCCTCACGCAGGACATCGGCAATCGCCTCAAGATCCTTGCGCTCCAGAATGGCTCCCGTTGGATTGTTGGGGAAATTCAGCACAAGCCAGCGGGTTTTGGACGTAATCGCAGCTTTGATGGCCGCCGGGTCAGGACGGAAGCCGTCTTCTTCCCGACAGGCGACTTCTACAGCCTTCCCACCAAGCATGCGCGCGATCAGCGGATAGCTCACCCAGTACGGCGCAGGAACGATGACTTCATCACCTTCCTCAAGCGTCGCTGCAAAAGCATTATAAATAACCTGTTTGCCGCCATTCGCGACCATGATCCGGTCTGGTGTCGCAGCGATCTCATTATCCCGTTTGAACTTCTGGATAATAGCGTCGATCAGTGCCTTTTGGCCGGGGATAGGCGGATAACCCGTATCCCCCGCTAGACCCGCCGCATAGGCGGCTTCGATGGCTTCTGGTGGTGATGGAAAATCCGGCTGCCCCAGTGCTAGGGAAATGACGTCCCTGCCCTCGGCCCGTAGTTCACGGGCCCGCGCGGCCATGGCAATGGTCGCAGGCTTGGGAAGCGTTGCCAGACGGGATGCGATACGAAACGTCATGACAGGCCCTGACAGAACTGCTGGATACGGGTGCAGGCTTCCTTCAGAAGTTCCGTGCTGGTGGCATACGAAATCCGGAAATACCCGGGCGTCAGAAAAGCACTCCCATGAACGGCCGCCACGCCCGTTTCATCGAGAAGCGCCGTCACAAAAGCCTCGTCACTGTCGATCAGATGGCCGCCCTTACTCGTTTTACCAAGCGTTCCCTCGATAGATGGGAAGACGTAAAACGCGCCTTCCGGCTTGGCACAGCTCAGGCCAGGCGCTTCATTGAGCATGGACACCACAAGATTACGGCGCTGTTCATAAACGCTCACCATCTCACCGATGAAATCTTGCGGGCCTGAAACAGCCTCCTTCGCGGCCGCCTGAGCAATAGAACATGGATTGCTCGTGCTCTGGCCTTGCAGCTTGATGAGCTGACGTGTCAGTTCCACAGGAGCCGCAGAAAAGCCAATTCGCCAACCGGTCATGGCATAGGCCTTGGACACACCATTCATTGTCACTGTCCGGTCCCGCAGACGCGGTTCGACCTGAACGAACGTCTTGGCGACGGCGCCCTCGTACATCAGCTTGCCGTACATATCATCTGTCAGGATCCACACATGCGGATGCTCCAGCAGAACTTCAGTCAACGCCTTGAGGTGATGTTCGTCGTATGCGGCACCTGTCGGATTACAGGGCGAGTTCAGCATGAGCCATTTCGTCTTCGGCGTAATCGCCGCGCGAAGCTGGTCAGCCGTCAGTCGGAAGCCGTTCTCAGCCGTCGTTTGAATCACAACCGGCGTTCCGTCCGCCAGTGAGACGATATCAGGGTAAGACACCCAGGCCGGAGCCGGAATGATGACCTCATCACCTGCGTTCAGGGTCGCGACCATCACATTATAAATGACCTGCTTGCCGCCAGTCGAAACGCAAATTTCCTCGGCACGGTAATCCAGATCGAAATCAGTGTTCAGCCGGGCAGCGACTGCTTCACGGAGCTGCATCGTGCCAGCAACGTCCGTATATTTCGTCTCGCCGTTCTGGATGGCGCGAATGGCAGCCTGCTTGACGAAGTCCGGTGTATCAAAATCCGGTTCGCCTGCGGAAAGGCTGATGATGTCACGGCCTTCCGCCTTCAGGGCGCGGGCTTTCTGCGTAATCACAATCGTCTGGCTCGGCAGGATACGGTTCAGACGGTCGGCAATGAAAGACATGATGGGTTCCTGATAGGCTTTATCGCGCTGGAACCCTACCGCTCCCGATAGGCGTTTGACCACAGCCCATCTGCAGATAAGAGGTGCGTTTTTGACATAAAAAAAAGCCGGATAGCTCCCTCAGGAACCATCCGGCTTTTTCAAACCTCTGCCTGCCTGAAATATCAGGCCAGCTTTTCCATTTCACGAACGACAGCCTGGCCCATCATATCTGTGCCAACACGTGCCATCCCCGGTGACATGATATCTGCCGTGCGCAGACCACTGGCCAGCACGTTGGACACTGCCTTTTCGATCAGATCCGCATCGTCCGCACGGTTCAGGGAATACCGCAGCAGCATCGCGAAGGAGAGGATCTGCGCCAGCGGGTTTGCAATGCCCTTGCCAGCGATATCCGGTGCACTGCCATGGATCGGCTCATACAGCGCATTGCGCTTGCCATCTTCACGGACAATGCCAAGCGTTGCAGACGGAAGCATACCCAGCGAACCCGTCAGCATGGAAGCCAGATCGGACAGGATATCGCCGAACAGGTTGCCCGTAACGATCACATCAAACTGGTTCGGGTTACGAACGAGCTGCATGGCGCAGTTATCGGCCAGCATGTGGGACAGTTCCACATCCTGATATTCGCACTTGTGCAGATCGCTAACGACTTCCTTCCACAGGAGGCCGCTTTCCATCACATTACACTTCTCGACGGAGCAGACACGGTTTCCGCGCTGACGGGCCATCTCGAAAGCAACGCGGGCGACACGTTCGATTTCGGACGTCGTGTAAACTTCCGTGTTGATCCCGCGACGGGAGCCATCCGGAAGCGTCTCGATGCCACGCGGCTCACCAAAATAGATACCACCGACCGTCTCACGGACGATCATGATATCCAGACCGCGCACCACTTCCGGCTTCAGGGCAGACGCATCAATCAATGCATCAAAAAGCTGGGCCGGACGAAGATTTGCAAAAAGCTCAAGCTCCTTGCGCAGCTTCAGAATGGCCACTTCAGGGCGCTTGTCGAACCCGACATGGCTCCAGGCCGGATCACCGACCGAGCCAAACAGAACCGCATCAGACTTCCGGGCGAGGTCGATAACCTCATCACGGATGGGAACGCCATGGACAGCAAGCGAAGCCGCGCCAACGAGTTCTTCCGTAATGTCCAGTTTCAGGCCACGGTTTGCATCCAGCCAGTGCACGATCCGTGCAACTTCACGCATGACTTCCGGGCCGATACCATCACCGGCAAGAACAAGAAGCTTGTGGGCTTCACTCATTTTGCAGTTCCCATGCTGATTGACGGCACCCATGCACGGCTGGCCTGATGTTCAAAGCTGCTGATTTCCGCATCATGCGCCAGCGTCTGGCCGATATCGTCCAGACCTTCGAGCAGCATGTGACGACGGAAGGGATCAACTTCAAACGGCACAACATTTCCATCCGGGCGAATGATGATCTGCTTTTCCAGATCCACCGTCAGACGGGAATTGGCCCCTTGACGTGCATCGCCCATCAGTTCGTCACAGATTTCCCGTGGCAGACGGATTGGCAGGATACCGTTTTTGAAACAGTTATTAAAAAAAATGTCGGCAAAGCTCGGCGCGATAACGCAGCGGATACCGAAATCCAGCAGAGCCCAAGGAGCGTGCTCACGGGAGGAGCCACAGCCGAGGTTGTCATAGGTAATGAGGATTTCAGCATGACGATACGGCTCTTTGTTCAAAACAAAGTCCGGGTTCTCGTTGCCATTATCGTCGTAACGCTGCGCCGCAAAGGCATTCTTGCCGAGACCTGTGCGCTGAATGGTCTTCAGAAAGCGTGCCGGAATGATCTGATCGGTATCGATGTTTTCATTCGGCATCGGAGCCGCAATGGCGGTCAGTTCCGTGAACTTTTCCATCAGACGGTTTCCTTCATCAGCTCACGCACATCACACAGCGTGCCCGTCACAGCCGCGGCCGCCGCCATGGATGGTGAGCACAGATGCGTTCTGCCGCCAGGCCCCTGACGGCCTTCAAAATTGCGATTGGACGTAGAAGCGCAACGCTGTCCCGGCGTCAGGCGATCCGGGTTCATCCCCAGACACATCGAGCAGCCTGCCTCACGCCACTCAAAACCGGCATCAAGGAAAATCTTGTCCAGACCTTCCGCCTCGGCAGCCACCTTAACGAGGCCCGATCCCGGCACGATCATAGCGCGAACGTTCTTCGCAACATGACGGCCCCGAACAACTTCAGCAGCAGCGCGCAGATCTTCAAGACGGCTGTTGGTGCAGGAGCCAATGAACACGACGTCTACGGGCGTTCCGGCAATCTTCTGCCCAGCTGTCAGCCCCATATAATCAAGAGCGCGCTGGACCTGCGCAGCCTGTGCAGGGTCCTTGAAGTCAGAAGGAGACGGAACAACGCCATCAATCGGCAGAACGTCCTGCGGGCTGTTGCCCCAGGTCACCGAAGGCACAATGTCTTCGGCCTTCAACGTCACTTCCGTGTCGAAATGAGCGCCTTCATCAGACGCCAGCGTGCGCCAGTAAGCACAGGCCTGCTCGAACGCTTCACCCTTCGGTGCGAACGGACGCCCCTTCACGTATGCGAACGTCGTTTCGTCCGGAGCAATCAGGCCAGCCTTCGCACCACCCTCGATGGACATGTTGCAGAGCGTCATGCGCCCGGCCATGTCCAGATCGCGGATTGCAGAGCCAGCAAACTCGATTACATGGCCAGTGCCGCCAGCGGTGCCAATCTTTCCGATAATGGCCAGCATGATGTCCTTGGCTGTCACGCCCGGGCCCACTTTGCCCTCAACAGAAACACGCATGTTCTTTGCGGGCTTCTGGAGAAGCGTCTGGGTCGCCATGACGTGTTCAACTTCAGACGTACCAATACCGAACGCCAGCGCGCCGAGCGCACCATGCGTCGAGGTATGGCTGTCACCGCAAACAATTGTCATGCCTGGCAGAGAAATACCCTGCTCCGGACCCACAACGTGAACGATGCCCTGAGAAGCGGAACGCAGCGGAAAATAGGGAACGCCGAACTCAGCGACATTCTTCTCCAGCGTTTCGATCTGAAGACGGCTTTCCGGCTCTTCGATCGGCTGGGAACGGTCGGACGTGGGGACGTTGTGGTCCACCACGGCGACGGTTGCGTCCGGACGGCGCAGGCGACGTCCGGCCATCCGCAGACCTTCGAAAGCCTGCGGGCTTGTCACCTCATGAACAAGGTGACGGTCGATGTATAGGATGCACGTCCCGTCTTCGAGGCGGTCAACAACGTGATCGGCCCAGATCTTGTCAAACAGTGTTCTGGGCGAAGAAGAAACGGGCATCCTTATACTCCAACCTTGACTTAGGAAGCGGCTTTTTCGCCAGCCTTCGGCAGATCGCGCGGGCGCTCTGCAATACGGGCAGACTTACCCGAACGGCCACGCAGGTAGTACAGCTTTGCGCGACGCACCTTACCACGACGCACCACTTCGATGCTGGCGAGGGACGGAGCGTACAGCGGGAATACACGCTCCACGCCTTCACCGTTGGAAATCTTGCGAACCGTGAAGTTGCTGTTCAGGCCCTTGTTGGAACGGGCAATGACAACGCCTTCGAAGTTCTGCACGCGCTCACGCGTACCTTCGACAACGCGGACGCCAACGCGAACCGTGTCACCTGCGATGAATTCCGGAACGGCGCGAGCCGTGGAAAGACGCTCGATTTCGCGCGCCTCGTACTGCTGGATAATGTTCATGACCAAACTCCTGGAAACAAAAATTCAATGAACCTGCTGTCGCGCCAGGTACGCATCCCACAGATCGGGGCGACGTGCCTTCGTGACGGCGATTGACTGTTCATGACGCCAGCGGGCGATGGCACCATGATTGCCGGAGAGCAGGATTTCGGGCACTTCGCGCCCATCCCAGACCGCCGGCTTGGTATATTGCGGGTACTCCAGCAGACCTTCGGCAAAACTTTCGTCCTGCCCACTAATCTGGGAACCCATCACTCCCGGTAAAAGACGCACACATGCATCCAGAAGCGTCAGAGCCGGAATTTCTCCACCCGACAACACAACATCGCCCATACTGAACTGTTCGATATCGTGCTTTTCCAGCACACGTTCGTCGATCCCTTCAAAACGCCCACACAGAACCACGACGCCCGGCCCTGCCACGAAACGCTCTGCATCCTCATGGGACAAACGGCGCCCACGGGGTGTCGGGTAAATGACTGGACGCCCATCCAGCGCTGGGAGCGCCGAAAGAGCCGTGTCCAGAACATCTGCCCGCATCACCATGCCAGCCCCGCCGCCAAACGGCGTGTCATCCACAGCGCGATGACGACCCAGTCCATGTTCACGCAGATCATGCGATTCACAAGACCAGATCCCGCGCTCCAGCGCCCTGCCCGCCAGGGAAAAACCCAGCGGACCCGGAAACATATCCGGGAACAGGGTCAGGATATCAGCGCGCCAGCTCATGCCCGGACCTGAACCTCTCCATCGAGATCACCTTCAACCTCGACTTCGATCGGCGGCACGACGGTCACGCGACGCTGCGCGAGATCGACATGCGGCACACAAGCCATCGTAAATGGAACGATCAGACCCCGATCAATCTCGAGACTGACACCGGCGCCATAGTCATGGACCACGGCAATGGTTCCAAGAACGTCACCATCTTCAGAAACAGCCGTCATGCCAATCAGATCGGCATGATAGAACTCGTCTTCCTCAACGGCAGGCAGAACGTCGCGCACAACATATAAGCGGCGGTTGACAACCCGTTCAGCAGCCGTCCGGTCTGGCAGAGTATTACCCTGCCCGTCCGTCAGAGCTGCGACACCTGGAGAAACCCAGCGCGCCGTCCATGCTGCTCCATGCTCGTCATGCAGCACACCGATCGTTTCGACCGTTTCCGGATCGTCGGTGGCGGCATGCAGATGCACCAGACCGCGAACACCATGCGGGCGACCGATGGTGGCGATCAGAACATCACTGTCAGGATTGAAGCGGGGCACGGGTCAGGCGTCCTGGTGCGTCAGCAGTTGCTCAGCCGGCCGTAGCAGCAGCGGCAGCAGCGGCGTCAGCAGCGCGCTTCTGTGCCTTTGCCTTCGGAGCGGACTGCTTCGGCTGCTCGCTGTATGTCGGCTTCGGAGCCAGACCAGCATTACCAAGGAAGCGTGCAACGCGATCCGTGGCCTGTGCGCCGTTGGACAGCCAGTGCGTGATACGCTCGCCATCGAGGCGGATACGGTCAGCATGGTCGGAAGGCAGCATCGGGTTGTATGCGCCAACCTTCTCGATGAAACGGCCGTCGCGCGGGCTGCGGCTGTCAGCAACAACGATGTGGTAGTAAGGGCGCTTCTTGGCACCTGCGCGTGCAAGGCGAATCTTAAGGCTCATGAAAAACTCCTGAAGGACAAACTTGAAAACTTGAGACTGATCAGGCGAAAGGCGGGCGGCCACCTGGCTTGCCCATGCCCTTCATCATATCAGCCAGACCACCTGCCCCACTCATGCCACGCATCAGGCCACCAAGGCCCATTTTGCTGATGCGCTTCATCATTGTGGACATGTCGTCAAACTGCTTGAGCAGACGGTTCACTTCCTGAACCGTCGTTCCGGAACCCGCGGCAATCCGCTTCTTGCGGGATGCCTTGATGATTCCCGGCGTCTTGCGTTCCTGCTGGGTCATCGAGGAAATGATGGCCTTGTGACGCTTGAAGATCGAGGTGTCGATCTCCTTGTCACCCAGCATATCCTTGATCTTACCCATACCCGGAAGCATGCCGAGAATACCCGAGATTGATCCCATGCGGTTGATCTGGTTGATCTGGGAGACATAGTCATCCAGATCAAACTTGCCAGCGAGCATCTTCTTGGCGACGCGCTCGCCTTCCTCGTGGTCGAGCGTCTCGGCCGCACGTTCCACGAGGCCAGCCACGTCACCCAGACCGAGAATACGGCCGGCCACGCGTTCCGGATGGAATTCTTCGAGGGCTTCCAGCTTTTCACCAGAGCCGGTCAGCTTGATCGGCGCCCCCGTGATGGCCTTCATGGACAGAGCCGCACCACCACGTGCGTCACCATCCATACGGCTCATGACGACGCCGGTGATGCCAACAGCCTCATTAAAGGACTTGGCCGTATTGACCGCGTCCTGACCCGTCATGGCATCCACGACCAGCAGCGTTTCAGCCGGGTTCGTGACAGCGCGAATCTGACGCACCTCGTCCATCAGGGCTTCGTCGATGGAAAGACGGCCTGCAGTATCGAGGATAACGACGTCGTAGCCTTCACGGCGCCCTGTATCGAGCGCGCGCTTGGCGATCTCTACTGGCGACTGTCCGGCAACAATCGGAAGGGCAGTGACACGCTTCGTGATGGCATTGACGCGCTCTGCCAACTGCTGAAGCTGGAGCTGAGCAGCCGGACGATAGACGTCCAGACTGGCGAGAAGAACCTTCTTGCCTTCACGCTGCGACAGGCGCAGGGCAATCTTGCCGGATGTCGTGGTTTTACCCGAACCCTGCAAACCGACCATCAGCACAGGAACAGGCGGCACAGCAGCGAGGTTCAGTGGAACTGCACCTGCACCGCCCAGCGCATCAATCAGGGCATCGTTGACGATCTTCGCAACGGCCTGACCTGGAGACACGCTTTCGAGCACTTCATGCCCGACAGACCGTTCGCGTACCTTGTTGACGAAATCACGCACCACTGGCAGCGCAACGTCAGCTTCCAGCATAGCCAGACGGACTTCGCGCATTGCCTCGGTGACATCACCCTCAGTAAGCTTTCCATTCTTGGAAAGTCCTTCGAGGACACCGGACATCTTGCCTGAGAGTTGATCGAACAACGGGCCACCTTACAGCAAACAGAAACACGCCACTGCGCGAGCCTTCGCGATGTGGCGTGTCCGAAAACAAGACCGCTCTATCGCCTTGAGACGCTGACGTCAAGCAATAGAGCGGGGTTCAGTCAGGAAATCAGGGAGCCGGCGGTGGGCCATCTTCCGGCGGGTGACCCATAATGGCATCCAACTGCTCATGAAGCGAACGGATTTTCTCCATCGTGGCATTCGCCTGACGACGCTGGTCAGGCGTCAGCACATCGTGGAGCTTTTCCTGCGTTGCAAGACGCGCCTGTGCTTCCTGCGTATGCAGCTCACTCTCCTGACGTGTCAGGTCTGTAAGCAGAGACCGATTGAGATCCCCTTCAGCGGACAGCTCTGTGCGGATCTTGTCACGGAGGGCCTTCAGCTTTTCATGCTGAGCCTTCATATCCTCATGCGCCTGCTTGAAGATCGTATGGACCTGCGCCTTCTGCGCATCCGTCAAGGTGATACCAGGTGGAAACGGAGGCGGCATATCGCCAGGACCGTGGTCACCATGCATTCCCGCATGTGGCGGAGCCGGCTGACCCGGATAGGCCTGAGCCAGAAGCGGCGCAGCCAGAAGCCCGACAGACGCAGCGACAGGAAGAAAAGCAAAAAGACGAAAGGCCGTCATGGATGTCATATCCTTGAGGGTTGTCGGAGACGGAAGCGCACTCCCGCTTCCCTGACAATCAAGATGACACGTTCCTTGTTACAAAACTCCCCCACTCCTGTTTCGAAACGTAAACCTCGTAGGGGTATGTAACTCATAACACCCCTTGACGTCCTTTCCTCCTCATTGCATGAAGCGCCCACATCCTGAAAACAGGATACGACTCTGCTCCTTTTTCATATTTAGAGCAGATGTCAGGAGAGGTGGCCGAGTGGTTTAAGGCAGCGGTCTTGAAAACCGCCGTGCGTGGAAGCGTACCGTGGGTTCGAATCCCACCCTCTCCGCCACTTTACTGCAACAGCACCAAATAGAATTTAATCTCTACGGGCTCACTTCGGGTAAAACTCGCCCTTAAAAGGCCTTGCTTGAGCAGCGCTTGGAAGCAATCCGTTGCTTCCTGCATCAGTCCCCTCACACGATAAGATCTTAACCATCCTGATCTGCAAATATGCGAACAGGATGCGAAGAGCCTTGGGTCACTACTCCCCGCGGGTGCCCAGGTAAGGCATCAATGCGTGCGCCAGCCCAGAAGGCGTCATGGTTTGAAGCCATATCCTCCCCGGCCCGGTGAGACGCGCCATGAAAAATCCGTCTCCGCCGAAAAGTTTGTTCCGAAGTCCCGGGATCACGGTGATATCGAATTGCACGCTTTCTTCGAACATACCGACATGACCGGGATGAACGTCGATCTGCTCGCCCGGAGCCAGATCGTGCGTGATGACCTCTCCACCCAGAGAACACCAGAACCGGCCGGTGCCCGAAAGCTTCTGTAATCGGAAGCCGTCCCCGCCAAAGACACCCGCGCCCAAATTTCGCTGGAAAGCCAGTTCCATCCGAACGTCTTCCGTACCGGCGATAAAACCATGCCGGTGCACGAGGTAAGCCTTACCCCGCAGATCATGTTCAGTAATGTGACCTGGAATTTTTGACGTGAAGGCGATCAGACCCGGCTGAGAATGCGCCGTAAATCGGGTCATAAATAACCCTCCCCCGGCTAGCGCCCGGGTGACGACACCAAACAGGCCACTTTGTCCTGCCCCACTTGTAACAGTCTGCATGGAGATGTGAGAGCTTTTCCAGGCAAACTCTCCTGTCTCTGCCAGAATGCTTTCTCCAGCATCCAGAAGAATGCGGAGCACCGGCATGACGGTACCGCTGATATCACTTTGCATAAAAAAACTCCGCCCGACAATCGAACGGAGTCTAATCGATCTTTACAGAAGAAACAGGATTCAGAACGAATTATCGCCCAAAACCTGCATCTCTCAAAAAGTCAGCGATGCCCTGCAGAACGCGCGCCACCACGACGTCCCGCAGCTCCACGAGCTGCCGCCGGCGGCCCGGAACGACGGCGGCCACCGCCACCATTTCCACCACCGCGCTGACCGCCGCCACGTCCGCCACCAAGAACCGGAGGACGCATTGTGGAATTCTGGGCCGCATCAGAATGATAAGGATGATCGGTTACGACCGGAATGGCCTTGTCGATCTTCTTTTCAATGTCCTTCAGCCATGCACGCTGCTCGGCATCGCAGAGCGACACGGCCCAGCCGTCACGTCCCGCACGAGCCGTACGGCCGATACGATGAACATAGGATTCAGGGACGTTCGGCAGATCGTAGTTGAAAACGTGGGATACGTCGTCGACATCGATACCACGTGCCGCAATATCCGTGGCGACGAGTACCTTGACCGTGCCGTTACGGAAACCCGACATGGCACGCTCACGAGCGCCCTGTGACTTGTTCCCGTGAATGGCCTCCGCGGTAATGCCGTTCTTGTTAAGGAACTCCGCAACCTTGTTCGCTTCATGCTTCATCAGCGTGAAGACGACAGCACGCACAACGTTTGAGCTCTCAACGAGCATCAGTGTCGCGTCTTTCTTCTTCTCTGACTCAACAAACATGACAGCCTGCCGGATCCGATCCACCGTGCTGGATTCAGGCGTAACCTGAACCGTCGCAGGGTTACTCAGCAGGGAGTGCGCCAGATCACTGATGGACTGCGGCATTGTTGCGGAGAACAGAACCGTCTGACGACGTGCCGGCAGAAGCGCCATGATGCGACGGATATCGCGGACGAAGCCCATATCCAGCATCCGGTCGGCTTCATCAAGCACCAGCACTTCGAGGGCCGACAGGTCAATATAACCCTGCCCCACCAAGTCCAGCAGTCGGCCCGGCGCTGCAACCAGCACATCAACGCCACGGCGGGTTGCCTCGATCTGACGCCCCTGCCCTACGCCACCGAAGACAACGGCATGAGACAGCTTCATGTGACGGGCATAAGCCCCGAAGCTTTCGTCAATCTGGGAGGCAAGCTCACGCGTCGGAGCCAGGACAAGCACACGAACCGTCTTCGGTGCGGGGGGACGACGGTTCCGCAGAAGATAGTCGAGGATCGGCAGGGCGAAAGCCGCTGTTTTTCCGGTACCTGTCTGAGCGAGACCTAAGAGATCCCGCCCTTCCAGCAGATGAGGAATAGCTCCGGCCTGGATAGGGGTCGGTGTCGTATATCCTTCTTCGGCAAGCGCCTTCTGGATTGGTTCGGCAAGATTGAGCTCTGCGAAACTGGTCATGGACCCCTCCTGAGGGATAACAAGGCCTGGCTCGCACAGCCCGGGTCGCACTTTTGGAGCACGAAAGGACGCCTGCTTTGAGCCTAGAGTTGATGAGAGACGTTCCTCAGCTGATGTCAGACAGCATCATAACCTGCCTGCCAGTCACAGAGACCGGCACACCTTGGCCA
Source organism: Gluconobacter frateurii (assembly GCF_002723955.1). GTDB lineage: Bacteria > Pseudomonadota > Alphaproteobacteria > Acetobacterales > Acetobacteraceae > Gluconobacter > Gluconobacter frateurii. The sequence goes on along the minus strand of NZ_BEWN01000004.1, from coordinate 8,998 downwards.
CTTCATTTTTCCAAGAGGATCATGAAGCCTGATACCTGAGCGCCAAAACTAACCAGCACAACGAAGAAACCGTCAGCATCTCCCCGCGTTAATAACGGGAATATCTGCGGATTGATGTAGGGCACGTTCCCCCCTGCCGCAAGAGAAACGCCCCCTGGATTCACAAAAAATCATTATTATTTCACGCGTTTTGCAAAGCCGTGAATCATGAGCAGCAGAAGAATGCAGTAGGAGAAAAGAACGCTCTCCACACCTGTCAAAATGGAAAGTGCCTTCTTCAGGTGAAAGCTTACCCGCGACTGAGAAGAAAGAGAGCCTGCTCGCCAAACAGATTGGCAAATCGGATGGACCGCCTCCAGGGCGCCTTCAGTCCATCTTCGTCAACAGCAAGCCACTGCTGCACAACATACCCGTCTTCTTCACAAAGAGCGAGAAAATCCCTGATCGTGCAGGGATGAATATTCGGCGTGGAATACCAGGGCGTGCTCCAGACAGACGTCATGGGCATACGCCCTGTCGTCAGAAGCTGGAGCCGAAGCCTCCAATGACCGAAGTTCGGGAAAGAGACAATGGCATGACGTCCGATGCGAAGCATCTGCCGCAACACTTCCCGTGGACGCTCCACTGCCTGCAACGTTCTCTGAAGAACAACATAATCGAAAGCATCATCCGGATAGTGAGCAAGATCGTGATCGGCATCACCGTGCATAACCGGCAGACCGTGAGCGACCGACTGGGTAACGCTCTGCATATCGATTTCGATCCCCCGAGCATCGCAGCCACGGGTGCGGTACAGATAGTCAATCAGAGTTCCGTCACCGCTACCGACATCCAGAACCCTGGCCTTCGCAGGGATCATCTCCGCAATCAAACGCTGATCAACGCGCATCAGAGTGTCTCCACCTTGGTCAGACCAGCATGTTCGGCTGCACCATTCAGGAACCCGCGCACCGTTCGATCCAGATCAGGTTCATCAAGCAGGAAAGCATCATGCCCACGATCGCTTTCAATTTCCACGAAAGAGACGTTGGCCCCGGCCTTGTTCAGAGCACGAACCAGAAGACGTGACTGAGAGGTCGGGAAGAGCCAGTCGGAGCTGAAGGACACCACGCAAAAACGTGTCTCACACTTTCCAAAGGGTGCTGACAGGTCACCGTCGTGTTCTGCAGCCAGATCAAAATAATCCATGGCCCGCGTGATGGTCAGATAGGAATTCGCATCAAACCGCCGCACGAATGTCGACCCCTGATGCCGGAGATAGCTCTCGACCTCAAACATTTCACCGAACAAAGACGGACTACTTGCGGCCGGAACAGCCGTGGCCGCTTCCTTGCGAACCCGACGCCCAAATTTACGACTGAGCGCCTCTTCAGACAGGTAGGTGATATGCGCCATCATGCGCGCAACCCCCAAGCCACGCGCCGGAATGGCGCCAAAATCGCGATAATGGCCATCATGCCAGTGAGGGTCCGCAAAAATCGCCTGACGGCTGACTTCGTTGAACGCAATATTCTGCGCGGAATGAAAGGGCGACGTCGCGATGGGAAGTGCTGCGAAAACCCGCTCTGGATGATCCGCAACCCATGTCAGCGCCTGCATCCCCCCCATTGATCCGCCAACCACCGCAAACAGGCGGTTAATTCCCAGATAATCCACCAAACGAACCTGAGACGCCACGATGTCGTGCATTGTGATGGGAGGGAACTCACTGTCCCACGCCTTGCCCGTCTCGGCACAGATCGATCGAGGGCCCGTCGAGCCCATACATCCACCCAGGACATTCGGGCAGATCACGAAGAAGCGGTCCGTATCAATGGGCAGGCCAGGACCGACCATACGGCTCCACCAGCCAGGCTTTCCCGTCAGGGGGTTGGGTTCCGCAAGGTACTGGTCACCGGTTAGCGCATGACAAACGAGAATAGCGTTATCGCGAGCGGCAGACAGCGTTCCGTAAGTACAGTATGCGACTTCCAGAGGGGCCAGATGTGCACCGCATTCCAGCGCCATCCCCTCTTCCAGACACATGGTTTGATGCGTGTAGACAGGACCTTCCTCAACGGAAGGAGACACACTGCGGTCCATCAGTTTCTACCTCAACTGCCTCCGGGGCGGACGGTATGACATTGTCCCGGCGACACAGCAAATTTCTTTCTCTATTGACGATAAATTAACGCACTTGAAATTTGTTAAGAAACAGTAAAAAAACCTCTCATGCCAGACGGTCTCGCAACCTGCGTTCGTTCCAGCCCCCCAGCTGCCTCTACGCGCCCCACAGTCCTGCAAATCCTCGGATATTCAGGGACCTTCGATGCTGCCTATTACCTGAAGACCAACCCTGATCTCAAAAATCTGGGCACAGCTGTCCTGCGGCATTATCATGAGTGTGGCTGGAAAGAGGGACGCAAACCCAATCCATTCTTTGATCCCCGCTGGTATTTGAGTCAGTACCGGGACGTTCTCGGCGATCCTTTGCTTCATTACGTTACGCATGGAGAAAAGGAAGGCCGTCGGCCAATCATGTGGTTTGATCCGTCCTGGTACACCCAGACTTACACCATTCCCGAAGGGATGCTGGCTCTCGCGCACTATCTGCTAAACCGTCATACTCAGACACTGCGCCCTATCGCGGAGTTCGATCCGGCTTTTTATCTGAAAACTTATCCAGACGTCGCCGCAGCAGGCATTGATCCCCTGGAACACTATATGATCCAGGGCTTTCGGGAGGCCAGACAGCCTTTTGAAGCGTTTGATCCCGTCTACTACCGCAAGAATTACCTACGTCACGAACCAGACAGCAACCCCCTGCTGCATTATCTGGAAAACAGGCACAAACCCAGCATCCATCCTGCAAGCCCGCAGGGGGAAGTAACGGTTTTTCGGGAAGTCCGTCGTCGCAGCGCCCCTGGCCCACTTTTCGAAAACACCCAACCTCTGCCAGAAAGTGCAATTCGCCGGGCACGCGTGCTCGCTTACTACCTGCCGCAATACCATGCTACGCCAGAAAACAATGCCTGGTGGGGCGATGGCTTTACGGAATGGACCAACACCTCCCGTGCCCTACCCCGGTTTGCTGACCATTATCAGCCGCGTATTCCCCGAGACCTCGGGCATTACACATTGACTTCTCCCGAGTTACTGGCCACGCAGGCCCGTATGGCCAAAGCCGCCGGGATTGAAGGCTTTGTCTTCTATTTCTACTGGTTCAATCGCAAGCGACTTCTCGATGGGCCGCTGGAGATGCTTCTGGCTAATCCGCACATTAACCTGCCGTTCTGTCTGATGTGGGCCAATGAAAACTGGAGCCGTCGATGGGACGGCTCTGACAACGACATTCTCATCGCGCAGGATTATCGCCCAGAAGACGATATTGCCCTGATCGATTGCTTCGCACGGCACATGCGTGATCCTCGCTACATCAAGGTGCAGGGGCGCCCCTTGCTGATGGTTTACAGGCCAGGAACAATTCCGGATGCTCCTCAGGCTTTTGAACGCTGGCGCCGGCTGTTCAGGAAACGGCATCACCTGAACCCGATCTTCGTCATGGGACAGGCTTTCAATGCAGAAAATCCGCGTGATTTCGGGGTGGATGGAGCGATCGAATTTCCACCCCATAAAGTTGTCTCGAATTGCAGCCTCATCAACGAACACGTTCAGCTCATGGACGAAGATTTCCGAGGCCAGATCTACGATTACTCGGACATTGTCGAGAATGCTCTCAAGCAGCCCCCGACCTCCTACCCTTTGATACGAACAGCCTCCCCATCCTGGGATAACGATGCACGCCGCCAGGGACAGGGACTGGTGCTCCATGGATCTACGCCGGAGCTCTATGAACGCTGGCTTACGGGGCTCGTCAATCAAGCCCAGAAAGAGCGGTTTTTTGGGGACCCGATTGTTTGCATCAATGCTTGGAACGAATGGGCGGAAGGAGCATATCTCGAACCCGATGTGCATTTCGGGAGCGCCTATCTGAATGCAACCGCCAGAGCATGTACGGGCTTTAAAAGCTCTTTGAACAGGGCCCGGCTTCTTCTGATCGGCCATGATGCCTTTCCCGCAGGAGCGCAAAGGCTTCTTCTTGAAACAGGCCGGACTCTTCGCAAATCTTTTGGAGTGGATATTCGCTTTATCCTTCTGGAAGGAGGCGCGATGATCGATGAATACAGAGGTGTTGCGCCTGTAGAGATTCTTTCCGTGACCTCTCCAGAGACGAGTAGACGCCTGGCCACACTGGAAAAAGAAGGTTTCCAGCAGGCTATTCTAAACAGCGCAGCATCTTCTGCCCTGGCACCCAAACTCGCGCAGGCTGAAATTGGCTACACGTTTCTAATCCACGAATTGCCGAATATCTTAAAAGCAAGAAATTTGGAGCACGCGACAAAAACGAGCTGCGATCTGGCACATTCAGTCGTGTTACCAGCACAAACTGTCGCTCAGCGCCTCGGGCTTGAAAACCATCCGAAACTGCAGATCCTGCCACAAGGCCTTTATCACCCCCCCACTCTTGAAGTCCGGGCACGACGCTCGTTTCGACAGCGACTGGGCCTGAGGGAAACGGATATTCTTGTGCTCGGTGCAGGCTACGCAGATATTCGGAAAGGCTTCGATCTTTTTCTTCAATTGTGGCGAACATCGCAGCACCAAGCACATTTCGTCTGGCTGGGAGGTATGGACACGAACCTTAAGGATGGCCTGCGCTCCGAACTGGATGTGGCGTTGAAATCAGGGAATTTTCACCTGCCTGGACATGTCAGAAACATGTCGGACTGGCTGTCCGCAGCAGACGTCTTCGTTCTGACATCCCGTGAAGATCCCTATCCGTCCGTTACTCTTGAAGCTGTTGGCGCTGGCCTGCCGTGCATTACCTTCAAAGACAATGGCGGTATTCCAGATTTTCTGGAAACCTTGAATTCGGAAGGCAGCCTCAAACACTCAATCGTGCCATTTGGTGACGTCAATGCAATGCTGAAAAGCGTTTTCGAACTTGGGAGCAAATCGAAAAAACAATTATTTCTTCAACGTAAAAAGATTGCACGAAAAATGCAGCGCAAGATTCATTTCAAACCTTACGTTGAGACTCTTCTGTATCGTGCCATCTCGCAACTACCGAAAATTTCCGTTGTCGTACCATCCTATAACTACGCCCGTTATCTCGAGAGTCGCCTGGTCTCTATTTTTACCCAAACACTCCCAGTGCTTGAGATTATTATTCTGGATGATGCCTCGACAGACAACAGCGTCGAGGTCGCTCAAAACACTGCCCATGAATGGCAGCGTGAAATACGCATAATTAAAGGACGTAAACCTTCTGGATCAGTCTTTCGCCAGTGGGAAAAAGGCTTGAAGGAAGCCCGTGGGGAATGGGTCTGGATTGCAGAAGCAGATGATTTGTCTGATCCACAATTTCTGGAAAAATTATTCGACGCCTTACAACAACATACTGATGCCACCATGGCGTTCAGCGATAGCAGATCAATTGATGCGAGTGGTGCTCCCCTCACCTCGTCCTATCGTAACTATTGCTCTGAAACTGCTGGGAGCATTCTAGATCATGATGGATATTTCCAGGGAAGAGATTTTCTGAAAGCATGCCTTTCAGAACGAAATCTCATACTAAATGTGAGTGGAGCTGTTTTCAGACGCGATCATATGCGGGCAGCCCTTTCAAGATGCCAGCAAGATCTCAGAACACTCAGCGTTGCAGGTGACTGGCGAATTTATCTTGAGCTTCTGGACCAGGATGAAACAGGTATTGTTTATGTTAAGGAAGCCTTGAATATCCATAGACGCCATACAAATTCAGCAACCTACCTTTTGAACAAGGGCCGACATGTCAATGAGATAAAATTTATGCACGGGATTATTTCGAGAAGAATGAAAATTTCCAGCCAAATAATGAAACAGCAGGAGATATACCAGAAGAAAATTATGAACCAATTTGATATTCAAGATTAATAATGATTGGAGTATTTTTTTAAAATAACAAATTTTCATCTGTTAATATTCTCAAAACGTACTAAATATATTTTTTGGCTTATACGAACAGGATGACTACTGCGAAACTTATATTTTCTTTCGAGGTATCTGATAAATTTTTCGGGTCTGTCTTGGTCTGGAATGCCTGTTTTAGTGCTTTTCCCCTCCAAAGAGTTTGTGCTGACAGTTAACAACTTATCCATAGATCTGTCAGAATTCATGGCATCATATAAGGTTACCAACGCGAAAATAAATTTATGTACAATTATTTACCTAACTCGCCAGGGGTATAGAAACCACGTATATGGCGGTTGATGTGGATAGCGGTATACAGAATAGGTAAAGCAAAGCAATATACGTTTTAAGAACGTTCGTATCATTATGACTGTCTTTGGCCTTATTTTTCCATCGGACAGATCACTCATCATTTGCACGCACCCGGTGGGCACCTCTAGGCCAGATGGTTCGTTCTCTAATGGGGAACACGAACATTCATGCCATTCTCAGACATGCCTAGAATGGAACAATTACCAATGTGGCCGGATGCTCCCGATGTGATTGGACATGCCAGGTAGGCTTGTGTGGTGAAAAAATGGCTCCCTGATTTGAGCCTACCGAAGTCAAATCCTTAAGGTGTGTCGTGTGGAGCGCACCACCGAAAACCCCGCTCTTTCGCTGAGATAGCGGGGCTTCGTTAAAGCGGTTGCAAAGGCATGCAACCAATGCATCCACCTACTTGTGAGCGGGCTCGTTGAACGTCTGGCAGCGGAGCCAAATGACTGAAACAGGGAAAGTTTTGGCCCACTGTCATGCGGCCATTCAAAGCCCAACACCCAATATCTGAAGGCCCGGATGAGAGTCCGGTTGCTTCCTCTGCGACCAACCAAAAAAGCCAGGCACCCACATCAATCAGCAGGTCATTGATCAAGGCACCGCAACGTGCCATCCGGCCGTTCTCGTCGAGCTCCCAGCGCTCGTTGCCAAAAGACCGGAACCACCCCCTCCTTGGCGGGTCACTCATACGCCAAACGCACAGTAAACCTTTCCCATCCGCAAGCACTTGCCTAATATTACGCGGACAACGCAGCTTCGCGAACTCTACCAAGATGGGTTCGTGTTGCGGACGGTTTACTCGGAAATTCCGCGAAAAGTGGAATACATTCTCAGTGTACAGGTGCGACGAGAATGTTGATGCGACTATGTTACGGTCTTCTTTCTTTATACCATGGGATTACCTTGAACCGATTTGACATGAAGGGGATCTCTAACCCTTCAACACATTAAGGCGATCAATGCGGGCAGAATGGGAATTCAGGCTGATGCGCTTTTGTAGGCTGTTTTATGGGCGCAACAACCGGAAGTCCGGAAAATGATAAAAATATTAACGATTATGTGGCGTTCCAATGCAGATTTCAGGACATTCGAAAGCTGCGGTTCCATCTTGGAAAGTTCTGTATGACTAGCAGTAGCCGTTGAAATTACGACAGTATGCTTGCCAGCATAAACGTAGGTGATTGACTGGGTGATGGGAGACCCGTTGGACGTCTAGTCTATGGTCAACTTAACGGTCAGACTCCCTCGCGGCAGGTCGGTATGAAACCTCCCGGAAATCTATCAGGGCCGTTTGCATCTGACCAATCTGACGATTAACAAACTCCTGAAGCCGTTCGACGCAGCCATGGCCATTTTCGAGCAAGTAGTGGGTAACTGTCCTCTTCCAGATGTCGTTCACTTTCGGATTAATAACACCTACCAGTGATATCATCAGCGTAGATGCTTTACCGGATGGAAAATTCAGGGTCGTGACAGGCTTTGGTGGCCTTACTGGCCATGACGGTATCCTCCCACGATTTTTTAGTGCCTTGATTGATGGACGTCGAGTTCGCTTGACCGGCCTGAGCGCTTTCCTTGATACGCTTGCACAGCGTCCAAGAATACCATTCGCAAAAGCTGGAACAAAATATACAGCACGAAGTATTAGAAACTCCGATACACCAGAGAATAGCGAGCAGCTTACCACCCGGGCAATTACTTGCTCTAATGGGATTTCCGAGCCGGAACGATGCTCTGCCCTCTCTTGGAGAGAACGGATAAGCTCCCCCGTCACAACCAATCAATTTTCCGGACACTGCACCACTGTCCCTGCGGATCAGCGGTCCTGCTTACCGAATGTAAACAAGGGCCGGCGCACAGATGTGGGACATGAATAGGCGTATCGAAATTTAGATCTGTCCCCTTACCTTGGAAAAGTATCGTCGCTTTTTGCTGCATGCTTCGGACCATGAACTTCTTATATGCTTGGCACGGACATTCATTGATGATGATGTCAAATGTATCGTGAGTTGGGAACTAATGAGGGAAGAAATTCCGCCGCTTTAGTATGGTTGCATCAAACTAAGCGCCGACAGTTGGCCTCCTCATCCTACCGCCCACACCAGAGATTCTGTTGATGCAATTAAATGTGTTGAACAATGTGGATAAATTATATGAAGCGATCAAAGAACCGCTGATTGAAGATCTTGGAATCTGATTTTAAGCCCCGCAGATGACGAATGCGGACTCTAAATGATGACTTTCGCTCTGCATATGGAGGAGGTATCGTGATCGGGTTTGCTACGCGGCGGCTCTGATCTTTTCGGAGGAAAGCAAGCGACGCATGTTGTAGACGATATTAGCCAGACCAGTCCTTCTGTATTTTTAATGCGTCAACAATACGCTCAACGCGGGATTGGGATGACGGACGCCCTGATATTGGACCGCTGGATATGCCGGGCCTAGGTTTGAGAGGCAGCTTTTTACTGTGGACCTTCGAGACAAAGCCATGCTTTTCTATGAGGGCTTCATTCGCTCGAAAGCGATAGGCTGTATTCGCCCAAACGCTCAATGCTGTGTGGCTCCCGCATAGCGACCTTTGTAGATTGCGCTGACAGGCTGTTTTTCCAACCCTCAAAAAATACGCCTTCCACGACGATCCACTTTTTTCATCATTGGTAGTGCGATGCTTGAGCGGCCGAGTTCTATA
>NZ_BEWN01000003.1 GCF_002723955.1 Gluconobacter frateurii | reverse complement strand
AATGACCATTCGCCACATTTCGCCGGGATCGTAGTGTGCGGTTCCCCGCAACCAACGATACTTGCGATACGAACGCATCAAGAACGCCACTGTCCGGATGGACCGTGGCGTTTTTCTTGTGCGCCGCGAACTGCAGGATCGCCGCCAGGTCGCCGCGAAGGATGATCGCCAGTTCGCCGTCGGCCCCGGCTGCAGCGTGATCTGCGAGACGAGTGTGCGCAGGCGCTCGGCTGCCTCGGTCTTCGTCTCGTCGGCCTGAAGGCTCTCATAGAGAGATGCGATCCGCTGCTGGTAGATATCCGCCATGTTCGGATGCAGCAGGGGAGGCGGTTCCTCCGTGTTGGCAACCTTCTGCTCCAACTCCTCTTTGCGGGCTTCCAGTGCCGTCATTTTCTTCATGACCCGCTTGGAGGCCTCAATGTCATCTGAGGCAAGGATAAGATTCAGCAGTTTATCCAAATCCCTGTCTATGCGAGGAATTTCATTCCGCATCGCTGCAAGGTCGGCACCCAGTTCCATGCGCATGCGGTTCACCTCGCGGGTGAACTCATTGCAGAATTCCTTGAACAGGTCAGGTTCCATCAGGTGCGTCCGCAGGCCGCTCAGCACCGAGGCCTCCAGTGCGTCGCGACGGATGTTGAGGCGGTTGTCGCAGGTGCCCTTGTTACGCGCCATCGAGCAACCGAGCAGATCCTTCGAGATCATGCTATAACCACCGCCACAGCAGCCGCAGCGGATCAGCCCGGCAAAAAGATGGCGCGGACGCCGCCGCTCACTGAGGGCCTCATTTCCCCGTTCCGGCCGGCTGAAGGTTGTCTCGGCCTGGCGCGCCTTCACGGCATCCCACAGATCCTGCTCGACGATCCGCAGTTCCGGCACGTCCTGAAACACCCATTCGGATTCAGGATTGAGGCGTGAAACGCGCTTGCCGGTATCCGGATCCTTCAGATAGCGCAGCCCGTTCCAGACCAGGCGCCCGACATACATCTCGTTGTTGAGGATACCGGTGCCGCGTTCCCGATTGCCGTGAATGGTGGATGGCCCCCATTCGCGTCCCTGTGGCCCCGGAACGCCGTCACGGTTCAACTCCATGGCGATCGTGCGCGACGACTTGCCCCGCGTGTAATCGGTGAAGATCCGCCAGACTGTGCGGGCCTCGTCCTCGTTGATGGTCCGGTCGCCGCGAATGCGCTTACCCCTGACGTCAAACTGGCGCACGACATCATAGCCATAGGAATTGCCACCGCCGGACTTGCCGTCCTCGACGCGTCCGCGTAGCCCTCGCCGGACCTTCTCGGCCTGATCCTTGAGGAACAGGGCGTTCATGGTGCCCTTGAGCCCGATATGCAGATGTGGGGCGTCTCCCTCGGAATCTGCGCGCCGGAGAAGGTCATCCGCTTGAACAGGCCCGTGATATCTTCCTGGTCGTGCGAAAACCGGTCCATGGCTTCGGCTAGTACGATCGTGAAGCGGCTGCGCGTGGCGTCCTGGATCAGTTCCTGAATGCCGGGGCAGAGCAGGGAGGCGCCGGAGATCGCCCGGTCAGTGTAGCTGTCGACTGCTTCTCTGCATGAAGCCGGTAGAGGCCGTCACTGATCCTCGATCGAGGCATCAGGCTGGTTTCGGGCGAATAGCGGGCATAAAGCACGGCCTTCATGATAGGGTATCCCTTACGGTCCAGGACGGCGGCGCTGCTCCTGTTGTTGCGACCGGAACCAATCCCGTGCCCCGCGGCGGCCCATGAAGTGGACGAATGCCACTAGGCGCGGGTCGGGGGTATTGGGTCCTATGACAAGCCGTAATTCGGACTCCGGCGGCCGATACGCCGGGGCAACGGACTGGCTGGGTCTGTCTGTCATCGTTGCTCTCTTCCGACCGCAAGGCAAGGAAAACAGACACACGATCCGGACAGATGACTGTTATTTTAAGGGAAATCTGCAATACGAGAGGGCGCATTCATGCGTGCCCAATCGTAATCATGGGTCGTCCCGGATATAGGCGCGTCTTACAAATACCTGCTCTCGGCGCAGTTATGAATGGGGAGGCCAACCATGAACGATGAGGAAGTATAGTACTTACAGTAATTCGGATAAGTGGACGCTCTTCCGTCTCTTGATACACTTAGATATTGACCGGTTTGGTCGAATGGCAGATATATTTACAATATAGGGAAGAGTTGTGCGTTGTGCATAAAAAGGGAGGCGGACTAGATGAAACCTTCATAAATTTGTATTTTCGGGGGTGATGTTCATTTCTTCTTCTTTATTCCCTAAATTCTGAAGCTATTCGGCCATTTTTTTTCGAGATTTTCTTTTAGTGATTTGCACGTTTCAGATTCGTCGCTAAGTATCCATTGTGGCCCACGGATATGTGCACCGACATATTCTCCTCCATAGAACAGTTCTGCTGCGAACTCGGCGAGGGTCTATCTAGCCCTCCTGCGATTGTAGGAAGGCATGTGTGATCTGCTGTCCTTGTGCATGAAGGACTTACTGCGAAAACTAGTGATAATCTCTGCTTTGGAGTGAGAAACCTCAAGACTGGATAGGCAGCAGATAAAAAACCTCGCCTCAATATGGGGCAAAAGGAAACCATTCGATACACAATCATGAAGCCTTATTATATCTCGACCACAACTTCATGGTGAGGCACAGATTCGGGTTCCCGTAACGGATTAGAAACGGTTTCTACGGAATGTATTGCAACGGGCACGCGCTTGTCTTCAATAGTGGGCGGCGCGTCTTCGGAGCCGAAATCACTGATTTCCTTCCGGAATGTTTTCAAACCTCTTCCGAGATCTCCCATGGTGGAGGAAAGACGTTTTCCTCCGCCAAAAAGAACGAGCATGACCCCGAGAACGATTGCCCAGTGCCAGACACTTAAAGAGCCCATAATTTTCCTCAACTACGTTTCTTGATAGTGCCCCTTCGACGGAATCATCGAAGGGGTCCAAACAGTCAGATGGGGGTAAAATCCGGTCGGCTGACCGGGAACTTGGCAAGTGTTTCTGCAGAAATATTTAAGGTCTGACGCACCATTTCCGGCGGGACATGGGTGAGCCAGTCAGACAGTGAAACCTCAGCAAAACGGTCTGACTTGAAGACCGAAATCACCTGGGCTTCTTCATCCCCGACATTTTCAACGTAGTGCCCAAGACTTTTTTTGATATACCAGACGTCACCAGGGTTGAAATCAGTCGTCTGTGCCTTGGGCCCTGTGTTGAAGACGGTCACCCGCACTTTGCCTTTGATCACGAAGGCCCATTCGTCAGCGTTTGGGTGCCAATGCATCTCACGCATTCCCCCCGCTTCAATCGTTTCCAGTGCCGCCGCAACAGTTTTTGAAATCGGGAAATTCCGGCTGTCGGCAATTTGAGCCTGCCCACCACGAGTACGTGAAATTGGCTTGGATTTGGCCAGACGATAGATGACCTTTTCGGTGCCAGGTCCCACCCGGGAACTTTTCTGGTCCATAGAGAGGTCAGGGGGGGTATCGCCTTGGAAAATCCAGAGATTGTCGAGCGGGATACCCTTGAACGCTTCCGCCGGCACGCCGAAATTCTTCGCAAGGACTTCAGGTGGGGTGTGGGCGATCCAGTCGGTTACGAGAAGCGTATTGAATTCCGACGATTTTCCGTTGTCGAAGGCAAGCACGAATTCGGCGCCGTCAGGACCTAGCCCTTGAAGGGAATGTGGAAGACCGGGAGGGAAATACCAGAGATCGCCTGCCTCAACGTCCTCTACACTGGGGCGGCCCTGTTCATCGAGCGTTGTAATCCGGCATTTTCCATAGAGCATGATCGCCCATTCGGCCTGTTGATGCCAGTGCATCTCCCGGATTCCACCAGCACTGAGGCGCATGTTAACGCCGGAAATATCTTCCGAGATTGCGAAGTCATCCTGCGTGACTTCCCGGGCCCAGCCACCATTCTGGATACGTCGATGTGCATTGTTGAATGAAGCCCAGAACAGGGGCATTCCGTCCACATCCGTAGCGGGGGGAGACTGAAAGTTCGGGAACTGAGACGCGAGGGCAGGATTTTTAGGGCCTGGGTCAGACGTACTGGAGGGCGAGCGAGCGTTTTGTGCCCCTTGGGCTGGACGATCCGGGTTTCCAAACGTTGCGGCGTGGGCTGCTCCCGCAAATCCGAGAGCACCTGCGGCAGAAAGAAAACCTCGACGTTGCATTGAACTCATTGTCATTTCCTTTATTGCACCCCCTGACAATGAGTGTTTCCTAAAAGAAGGACTATTGTACTTTGGTTTAATGCGCCAGGCGGACATTCGTTTAGGTTTCGGCCTTAGGGCCCGAAACACGGCTGTAGGGCGGGAGGAGCGGTAGAAAAGACGCCAAGCGAGTACGTGTCATATTAGCGTGCCGCGCCTATCGAAAAACTCTAAATCCAACGAACAGTATTGGTGCAGAGTTACTTACGGCTCACATGTCTCTGGCGTCTTCCGCTCAACACAGGATTATTATCTAATCAGGACTCGTTATTGTTTCTCACAAAAAGAATCCCCCAAGAACATTTTCTAGTCCGTCAGTTAATATAGGTCGTTTAGGTTCTATCTGCCACAATCCGCAGTCAGGTTTTCGTCCCTGATTTATCAGGGGAAGCCACTACATGGCGGCCTATTCATCCATTCTTATGGTAGCGCGTAATGGATTCATCCCTGATGCCGAGAAATTCGGCAATTCTTACGAATTCGGCCAGGGACTCAGCCTCCATCTTTTTCATGGCGCTTGCCCGATGGATTTTGACGGTAATCAGGCTAAGCTCAAGTCGCCCCGCGATTTGTTTGTTCATCAGGCCGCTCGCAACCAGCGCCATGACCTCTCGTTCGCGTGCTGAAAGCCGTTCGTACCGTTGTTCGATTTCAGTGCGTTCCTGAGCAATCTGGCGCATGCGACGCGATGCTTTGAGAGCATTGCCCATAGCGTGGAGAATGGCTTCATCTGTGAACGGTTTGGCCAGAAAGTCGACTGCGCCTGCCTTCATTCCTTTGACAGTCATCGGTATATCCCCGTGGCCCGTAATAATAATAATCGGGATATTTATCCCGGACTGTCCAAGTGATGCCTGGAATTCAAGGCCGTCGCTAGCCTTGAGACGTACGTCGAGTATAAGGCAGCAGTCACCAGATGGTAAGTCCGAAGCCAGAAATTCGGATGGGTCCGAATAAGTCTTCACACGTAGATCCAGAGACCGAAAAAGACTGTCCAATGAGGCCCGTATGCCTGGATCATCGTCGACAACAATTATAGTCGCATCTCTTTCAGGAGCGAATTGCATCATTTGGCCTGTCATTGGATGTCGCGGGGAGGGGGAGAGTAACCGTTACTACAGCTCCGTACGGAAGGTGGTTTGCCGCCTCGATGGCTCCGCCGTGCATACAGGCTATCTCACGGCAGATCGAAAGTCCCATGCCCATCCCTTGTGCCTTTGTCGTTACAAAAGGTTCGAAAAGATCCGCTTCGGTGGAACTGTTGAATCCTGGCCCTGTGTCTTGGAAACTCATCAGCGCACCAGTCTTGGGAAAAAGGGCTGGCTTGATGTGGATTTCAAGAATCCGTGCCCGATCCGTGATAGCACTCATTGCCTGGATGGCGTTCATCATGACGTTCATGATAATCTGCTGGAGTTGTATCCGATCTCCCGAAACCAGAGAGGTGGCCGGGTCATAATATGTTCTGATCTCAACCTGCTTTCCGGCACTTTCCTGGCGAAGAAGAAGCGTCACTTCTTTTGCCAAGTCTCCGAGATCCAACTCCGTGTGAAAGCTTGTTTCCTTTGTGGTCAGGGCACGTACGCGTGTAATGACTTCTGCCGCCCGGCTGCTGTTAGCTGCGATCTGATCGAAGCAGGCGAGAGCTTCGCTGATATTTGGCGGGGTTCGAGACAGCCAGCGTTGCCCTGAATTTGCGAAGGTTGTAATGGCGGATAAGGGCTGGTTCACCTCATGTGCAATCGAGACAGCCAGTTGTCCAAGCGTTGTAATTCGGTCGGCATGTGCCAGTTCAGCGTGGGCAGCCCGTAGTTTCATCTGCACATCGTTACGCTCCGTTACGTCGAGTGCCATGACGAGGATCCTGCGAAACCCAATGTCGGCCGTTGGACGTGTGACACGCAGGACCACATCAACCTGACGCCCTTCAGGACCGGTAAATGTTGTTTCAACTGTGTAATCGATCTTCCCCCTTACGATGCTGCATAGAATGTCGATCCAGACTTTCTGATCGATGAACAGTGCGGATATCGATTTTCCTGCCATATCGCGCGGGGTGGGCTGACCTGCCAGTTCTGCCCCCGCATGGTTTGCATCGCGGATATAAGGCTTGTCGGAAAGCTGTTCGAGACGTTTCTGAAGGGTATCTACGGACAATCCGGTTGCATCATGTGCCAGAATATTGATGATCGAGCAGTCAACTTCATAAATAGCAAACCCGACAGCCTGAAAAATTGCGCTATATTGCTGCTCAGAACGCTCCCGCTCGGCAGTTGCCTGCTTCTGTTCTGTTAAGTCCGCGCCGAATTCTATGACACCGCAGGCCCTGCCGCTGCTATCGAGCCGCGCAATCCAGCGGGCATCGAGGACGATCCACTGTCCGTCGCGGCGTTTTCTTGTAATTTCGCCACTCCACTGGCCGGTAGCCTGGAGTTCTTCTGTCGCACGCGAGGAAATATTCCTGCCATGAAGAAGAACTGCACCTTTGCTTCCGATTGCTTCGTCAGAGCGCCAGCCATACAGTTTGGTAGCACCATCATTCCAGCCGATAATAGTATCTTCAGCATCACGCACGATAACTGTATCATGGGTAAACGCCAACATACGAACCTGTTCGGACAACGCGTCGCGTGTCCGTCGATCTCGCACGGAGAGCATCGTTGCCACCCCGATCGCAGTGATACTGACCGCGAGCCGTAGATAGGCGCCATTAAACGGCTCGCCAAAATGTTTGATCAAAAAGGAAACGAAGGTCAGGACAATGCAGGCACACCCAGTAATGATTATGGTGCGTAAACCACAGGTATTGGCGATCAGGAGAACGACTAGTACATAGAGCACGGCGAACGCATCGCGTAGCGGTGTCATCGTGTTTATCAAAAAAATGAATAACGCGATGCCCCCGGCTGCCAGTCGAAGCCAGTACATTTGAAACTGTCCCGGCTCGTTGCCACGTATCAATACAGGCACGGTCGTTCCTTTCAGTTCGCCTTTTCCCTTTTTATCGACCTGCGCGGATGCAGAGGAGGGACTGCCGACGAATGGGACGTCATTATGCTATCATGCAGGACGCTTTGTAGCAGCCATTTCCCCTGAGATCTTTAGCTGGCATCAAACGATCAGAGGCTTCGCCTTTGAAAGTGCTTCCACCGTTTCATCATCAACATTGAGATGCGCCTTCACCATCTCGGGAGGAGAGAGAGCAAGCCACTGGTTGGCAGAAAAGTCCGTGAAAACAGAACTTTTAAAGGCTTCCAGAAAGACAAGAGGCTCGTTCCCAATATTTTCAAGATAATGGCCCATGCCAAAAGGCACATAGCCAACATCTCCGGCGCTATAATCGAAGGTCCTCGCCTTTCCCCCGGAAGCGAAGACGGTCATCCTGGCTTTTCCGCGGATAAAATATTGCCACTCATCGTTGCTGCTATGCCAGTGAAGCTCGCGAAGTTTGCCCGGTTCAACAACAACAAGCGCCGCAGCAATCGTGCTTGCTGCCGGGAAATTTCTGGAGTCAACGATTCTGACCTTTCCGCCTGCTGTGCGGATGGGTATCTGTTGCATGAATTTGTGGGTATACCTGACTGGCGTTTCCCCTTGCGGCGCATGCACTTTATCCTGCTCGATAGGACCGGGAACTTTTCCAGAAAAAATCCAGCGCGTATGTTCTACGTCGCGAGGCAAATCTTTGAATTTGCTCTCCGGTACTCCGAAATTCTTGGCCAGAATGTGAGGCGGCGTATGAACGAGCCAGTCGCTTATGAGAAAAGTCTCGTTCTCGGAAAAACTTCCGTCATCGAAGACCAGAAGGAATTCACAGCCATCATCATCCAGCCCCTGGATGGAATGGGGAATTCCAGCGGGAAAATTCCAGATATCACCCGCTTCGACGTCATCCATGAAGTTACGCCCTTGGGGGTCAATCGCCGTAACGCGCGCTCGCCCCGAAAGCATCAGCCCCCATTCGGCTTCTTTGTGATAATGAAGCTCGCGGTATCCGCCCCGATTAAGACGCATATTTACTGCCGCCAACGTCGTGGCTATTGGAAGTTCACGAACCGTGATTTCCCGTGCCCATCCCCCTGTTCCGAGGCGATTTCGTGCCATCGCATAGGAAAATTTCAAATTCGGGATAGTTCCGGCATCTGTGTCGGGAGAGGCTAGGAGGTCAGGATTTTCGCGCTCCAGGGATAGATTGCGTGGCCCCTGTATCGTGCCACCACGGTTGTCACGGCGTGGCTGCGGATTTTCGTCGGCTGAAGAGACACCCCATGGTAGGTCATCAGTCATTATATGCCCTCCTTTTTCATAACCGCGATTGATACCGATACTCCGAAATTGGACGATCACGGTAGATTAACAACAATGAATAGAATAAATCATCGTTATCGGCGATCATACTTTGGTATGATCGCTTTAAATATCTTATATAATTACGATGGATATGTATTATAACTATGTATATATAATAAAAATGATTCATATATAGTTTATTATAAGATTATAATTAACTGATTAAGTGCAGATGCATTGTATTGACCATTGTGGGTATCAAAGTATTTGCGTCGGAATTCTCGTTTAATCGGGTTTAGCCCGGCCTCAGGGCAAGGAAGATTAAGAGGCCAAGCGGTACAATCAATGGATACGCAAGATGGACAATCAGTAAGCCTCCAAGGGCAGCACCAGCACAAAACGCAACCCAGCAAATTCCCGGAATAAGGACTTCTTCGCGCGACGGGATCCTGGAGATATCCTGTGATGGATTAATATATCGCGCTGTAAAGGTTTTCGCGAATTTCACGAGGTTGTTTGTAACGACAACTGTTTGCAGATTAACGTTGGCAAAATGCGAAATGCCCTCTGCCTGTAAGGCCAGGGCAAAGGCAAGCAGGGGAAGTTCGAGCGGAATGCGCAACGATGCGTTGGTGCGAGCCGCTATGGCCGCGGCAAGTAATAATACCATCAACCAATAAACACGCCTGACGGATTTTAACTGACTGCGAAAGATGCTGGCGATGATACACCCAACAAAGAAAGAGCTGAGTGCGATGGCAATGAGCAACACCCTACACAGGTTTCCTTCTGCCAGAGCCCAACCCAACTCAATGGTATTCCCGGTCATAATGGCAGCATAGACGTGCGAAGCATCATGATAGCAGACGACCTCCGTGATCGCGCACGCCAGAGTAATACAGACAAGGTGCACGAGCTCACGTACGAGAAAGGATAAATATGTGGTCCCGGCTTGTCTCACAGTGAACGCTCCCGGTGCAGTGATTTCTAATTTTAATTCAGATCGAGCGTGGTCAGTTCGACAGGATCAATCTGCTTGACCATATAGTCATCAGCGCTAGGAGCCCGACCGCCTCCCCGACGATCATGGCCGCAGCCAAGTCAGGAACCGTGCGTTGATACTGGTGGACCCAAGAGCAGTGCGCCGCTTTCTTCTGTTCGACCCATCCAGGGGGAAACATAGATTACCTATTACAAAGCGTTCGTCGTTTCCTAACCAGGAAGAGCATGGTTCTTTACAGTTAGAACCTCCATCAGTGTTATTGTTCGGCTCGAGGTGCTGGGTCTCAGAAACCTGCCTTCAGGGTCGCGATCACAGCAAGTCCCGGTGCTACCAAATAGTCTGGTGCAGTGCCCGTAACACCATGGGTCGTGGTGGCATTTGTTGTTACGGTCTGAATGCCAGAGAGGTAATGATTGTTGGTCAGATTAATGAAATTCACTTGGATTGTGGAGCTTTTCAAGGGACCGTAACTTGGAAGTCGTGCGCCGATAGCGGCATTCATATCATAATAAGCGGGCATATATTCGTCGTTTATCAGCGTCGAATATTGATGCGAGACATACCTGATATTGTAGTTCCAGAAGAACGTTCCGTTGTCCCAGTCGACACCGAGCGCCCCTGTCCAGCGCGGGGATCGTACTGCAGTCATCCCAGCCGTTGGCAAACCAGAAATATTATTGTCGATCGTGGCATGCAAATACTGACCAGACAGATAGGGTCGAAAGTGGTTAATTGGTCGGGTTCCTAGCTCGACTGACACCCCGTTGGAGTTCTGGCCACCAGCGTTAAGATCGACGGTAACGCCTCCATTCGTGCCGGTCACTGCACTTTGGATCTGCCTATTCGTGAAATTATAATGGAAGTAAGTCGCGCTGGCGACAAGAATTGGACCATTATAACGATATCCAATTTCTTCGGATATGGAATATTCGTCCTTGGGGTTTTTCACGCCTTGGTACGAGATACCCTGACCATAATATGCATCGTAAAGTGTAGGGGTTGAGGGGGAGCGAAAGCTGGTCGAAACGCTTGCAAATATCTGATGTCTCTTGTTGAATTGATAGCGCATCGAGAGGGCCGGAAGCGGTTGGAAATCGTTGAGAACCACCTTGTATTGCGGCCCGGGAAGCTCGTTGGTGCCGTTCCGGTTGATCATTGCAAGTTTGATCCCCGCATCCATCACCAGCTTTCCTTTGAGGAAAGTCGCATGGTCGCCAGCGAAAAGAGCATTGACTGTCGTAATGGTGGAAATGTTCTGATAAGCCAGAAGCTGGCCGTCAGAGAGCTTGATATTGTCTGTGGTCCCGAAAATATCCAGTGGCGTACCGTTATAGTTTACTGGCGAAAGAACTGCAGAGTCGTGGTCATTTGAATAATCAAACCACCATCCAAGATAGACATCATGATGATTGCCAATCCTGTAGTCTGTTTTGGCCGTGAAACCGCCTCGGTACTGTATGTTCCGGTAGGCCATAAGGGTCATGGCGTTTTCGGTCCCGTCGCTGGCTGGTTGCGCGTAAGGAAGGGTAAGGACCGGTGTGAGGGGTTCGTTTCCCAGGAAATTTCCGTTTGTATTATTTACGAAGGCACCGGTCGAATTGTTGCCTTCGCCGTGCCAGAAATAAGGAGTGAAATCAACGTGCCAGCGATCTGTCAGAGTAAAATGTGATGGCGCGCTTAGCAGCATGTTGTCATAGGGATTGCGGTTGAGACGCCAGTAATTCTCGCCTTCGGATCCGAAGGCGTATCGACGGTCCCACGTGAAGCTACGGCCATAGGTCTTCCAGTCAGTCATTGTCATAGAAGGCCATGTATTCTCGATAGAATGGCGGTACGCACCGACCAAGCTGATCCTGTTGTTGGCACCCCACTCCTTGATTGCCTTCCAGTCCAGATTCCAGATTGAGTCGTGCCCCGGGCCGCGCCACGCATTATCCCTTTGGTTGGCGTATGAAACGTAGGTTCGGATGCCGCTATGGCCGATCTCGCCTGTATCAAATCGTGCGAATTCGCGATGATAGTTGAACGAGCCATAGCCGAGTGCCACCAACCCACCCATTTTGCGCGATGGGTCGCGGTCACGAAACGATACCAATCCCCCAGACCCGTTGATCGTCGGTGTGTCTGAATTTGGTGATCCCTGTTGAACGCTCACATCCTCCAGATCTTCATTGCTCGCGAATTCAGATGTGTCGATCGTGTATATCCCGATATCAGTTGCCGGTGCGCCTTCCCAGGTCATGGCCATCTCGGATTGATCAAGCCCACGTATTGAGATTGTGCCTCCCGTTAGACCGAAGGGGTCGGCAGAGCCGACGACAACACCGGGGAGAAGTTCAACAAGTTGAAGTGGATTTTGAGCTGGTGACTGTTTCTGAATGAAGTCACGGCTCACTGTGCTGACAGATTTTGCTGCTGTTTCGGGTTTGATCAGTCCCCCTCCAGGCTGCAGGCCGGTGACGCCGTCAGCCGAACGCCGTCGGTGTATTTTAACAATAATATTTTCTGCAGGTGTTGGTGGAGGCGCCAAGTGTGTGTGCCGATTTCGCAGCATCGGATGTTTCAGCACCGGAACAATGGATGGTGCACCCGATGCCTTTCGTGTTTCCACTGTATGCGATGTGGCCTGCGCAATTGCTCGGGGCAGGCGGGCTATATCTATGATAAAAAAGGTCATCACGGTAGAAAGTATAAGACGCTTCATCGGGACAAGGGTTCTATTCAGGTTGAACGAGCTTTGTTTAATCGTGTCTGAAGCCGCCCCCAATCCGTCTGAAAAGGAGCCTGCAATAATCTAGCGGCCTGGCCTGATGCAAACCTGATGGCGTATGATCGGCCGAAGCAGATATCATCGTCTTCACAATACGCTTGGTTTACGCCGCCTACGATCGGTGTCGACGTGTAGAGACCGACGATGCATTATCCTGACAACCTAAAATAAGGCTATTATACCAAGGTATGTATTGATTAATATTTTAGAATATAAGAAAATAAAGGACCTACAAAGTAAGTAATATGGTAATTTCCTATTTTCCGAAAAGAATATAATAACTATCTTCTATGCCGAGTTGTCAAAAATACACTCGATCAGGAATAGGCAATCATTGGCCCGGTTCTTCCTTCTGAGCGCGGGCGTTGGGCCCGTCGGTCTGAAGACAATCTCCGATTCCGTAACGGCATGCTACATTTCCTCCGGACGGGTGGTTCCTGGCGGGGCATGCATTAGCGCTTCGTCAAATGAAACTCCGTCTATGTCCGGTTTCGCCGTTAGGTTGAACAAGGCGTGTGGGAGCCTTGCTGCAAAAGCATTCTGGATATGGGCCTGAGTGATGACAGGTCGTCTTTTTAAAGGCTAACCATAGCACGTTTTACTGTGACTTGAGGAATGTCGCGCTGCCAGTTCAGCTGGTTTCGAATTCTCGCGCTCTCATCCTGGCCAAGAGGTGTCATTCGGGCCCGCGGTGCTCCAAGAGCCTAATAGACCGCATGAGACGCACTATGTTTGTCTGCAAGGCTGCGAAACGGTGTTCTGGGGTACCGTGCTGATGATCGCGAGAACAATGGCGATGGAGCGACGGCTAAATATACAGGAACTCTTGCTAACGTGGAGGTTCGACAGCTCTCATTGAGGATTTTACCTTATATTTGTGAAAAGGTAACTCTTTGTCTTTTCCTAAAAATCGCACCCTATGCCCGTTAATTCTTATTATCGGACATAGGAGAGGGGTACAAAAAAGACCCGCAAAGGTCTTTTCGAGGCATGTACCGCAGGCACTCGTCCACGTATAAAGGCGCCTCCGGGAAAGACAGTCCGATCATCTCTGGCGCTCTCTGCGAGAGGCATTTCAACTCATGCAGGCTTGCAACCATTTCTGATGTCTAAGCTACGTCTTGATCTGTCGTTCGGCGCATGATGCAAAATTGCCTAAGTGAATAAGCTGCATGACATCTTCCAGCGACCCATACTGATAAACTATTTTCTTCACCTGATGTTATGTTGATCTGGATAGGAAAAAATTCCTATTTCCGAAAGAAGAAAAGGCGACGTGGACAAGTCGGCTTTTGGAGCCCAGAACAGCCGAAATTAAGTGAACCAACGTAGGTTAGGCACGCATATATGCCTGGAGGCGTGGGATGATGAAGTCAAGAAATACCTTCACGCGCTGGGGCGTTTGTTTGCTGCCCAGATAGAGCGCATGGATCTCTTCTTCGTCCTGCGCGTCCGTTTGAGCCAGAACCTCAACAAGGCGGCCGGCCTTGATGTCATTGCGCACATGGTAATCGCCAAGCCTCGCCAGTCCCGCACCCCGCAGCGTCAGGCGTCTTACTGTTTCGCCGTTATTGGCGAGCAGGGGGCCTCGGACGATACGATCGGCGATGCGGCCTTTCTCCTGTAGCGGCCAGACAGGGGCGGCACGCCGGAAATTGAAGCCGAGGCATTTGTGGCGGTCCAGATCATCAATGCTTTGCGGCGTGCCGAACCGGCTCAGGTAATCTGGCGATCCGACAATCTTACGTCGTGCCGTGCCGATATGCCGGGCTGTCAGATTCGAGTCTTGTAATGCTCCGACCCGAAAAGCGATATCCGTACGATCAAGGTAAAGATCCGTCAGTTCATCGGAGAGCGACAGATCAACGACGATATCCGGATAGGCATACCAGAATTCTGGAAGGAGAGGCTCGACCGCCAGCGCTCCAAAGGCCACCGAAGCGTTGATGCGAATAATGCCGCCTGGCCGAACCGATCCTGTCGTAAGCACATGCTCCATGTCGTCAAGATCGCCGATCAGTGCCTGAGCGCGTTCGTAGTAAAGCTGCCCTTCCGGCGTGACGGAAAGGCGGCGTGTCGAACGTTCGAGCAGGCGTACGCCAAGCCGTGTCTCAACGCGGGCGATCAGTTTGCTTATCGTTGAGGGCGTTGTCATCGACAGGCGAGCCGCTTCCGAAAAACTGCCGCTTTCCACGACACGCAGAAACATCTGCATTTCGCCAATCCGGTTATCCATCAGCGCCCCTTTAATGAAACAGGTTCACAAGTTCCATGGAGAAGCGACGGATTATCAAAGCCTGTCAAGTTCATCATGTTCCGTAGGGAACAGAAGGGAAATGAATATGCTGACGATTGAAACAGGCGGCGCGTCGATACCGGCCCTGGGTCTTGGTATTTTCCGTATGAACAACGAACAGGTTGCGCGCATCGTGCCGGCGGCTCTGGAGGCGGGGTTTCGTCATTTCGACACGGCGCAGATTTATGGCAATGAGGCAGTTCTTGGGGATGCGCTCCAGGCCAGCGGCATAAGCCGCAACGACTTCTTCCTGACCACCAAAGTCTGGGTGGATAATTATACGCCGGAACGTTTCGCACGCTCGGTTGAGGAAAGCCTCGAAAAGCTGAAGCTGGATTACGTTGATCTGCTTTTGCTGCATTGGCCCGGTGACACCGTGCCGATGTCTCAGCAGATCGAGTGGCTGGATGCTGTGAAAGACACAGGTAAGACCCGCCATATTGGGGTCAGTAACCAGAATATTGCCCAGATGCGGGAGTCTGCACGGTTGAGCACTGCGCCGATCGTGACCAATCAGGTCGAACTTCATCCCTATCTCAACCAGTCGGCGCTCTTTGCTGCCGCTCGGGATCTCGGCATTCCACTTACGGCCTATTATGGGATGGCAGATGGAAAGGTTGTTCACGATCCGGTGCTTCAGGAAATTGGTCGCAGGCATGGAAAGACGGCAGCGCAAGTAACCCTGCGCTGGTTGCTACAGCAGGGTGCCATTGTGCTCAGCAAGACCAGTACGCCGGAACGACTTCAGGAGAATATCGCGATTTTTGATTTTGTCCTGAGTGACACTGAACTTGCCCAGATTGCGGCGCTGGTTCGGCCAGATGGGCGTCTTGTCAGTCCGGCAGGTCTTGCGCCCGCTTGGGACTAGGGGCCTGCGAACAAGACCAAGGCATGAAAATCTTCGTAAGGGACACGAGGGATTGTAGCCATGGTCTGTTTTGCCGCTCGCGCCGCTGATGCGCCGAGACATTCTCATATTGAAAATGCTTCCGGACAAGGCTCTGAATTCTGGTCAGGCTTATCCAGGATGCTTTTTGCAGGACACTATTGCGATGAAAAACATTCTTCTTCTGAACGGCGGAAAGGCTTTCGCCCATTCTCATGGTCGTCTGAACGATACGCTGCACGGCGTCGCTTTTGAACTCCTGTCGAACGCGGGTTTCCACACGCGGCAGACAAAGATCGACGCAGGGTACGATATTGAGACGGAAGTCGAAAATATTCAGTGGGCTGACCTGGTCATCTATCAGATGCCGGGCTGGTGGATGGGTGCACCGTGGACCGTCAAAAAGTATGTGGATGAAGTCTTCACAGCCGGTCATGGCTCGCTTTACGCCAATGACGGGCGTAGCCGCGTCCATCCTGAACGTAAATATGGTTCAGGTGGCCTGCTGGAAGGAAAGCATTACATGCTCTCCCTGACATGGAACGCCCCGGAAGAGGCCTTTGTCGATCCGGCGCAGTTCTTCGAAGGCAAGGGCATCGACGGGGTTTACTTCCCCTTCCATAAGGCCAACGAGTTCCTCGGTATGGCACCGCTTCCAACATATCTCGCGACGAACGTCATCAAGGAGCCGCACGTTGACGAGACGATCGCGCGCTATCGCGACCATCTGGCCGAGGTTCTGGGCTTCGTCCGACCGAAGGGTGGCGTTGAATCGTAATGGGAATTGCAGGATCTTCCGGGCAACATCGAACCGAGAGAATAGTATGAAAACGTGGATACGTTTGGGGAGTGTCGGAATAATCGGACTGGCTGTGCTTGGTACAGTGACATGGAGGATTGTCCTGCATCCCGAAGCCGCTTCTCTTCCCGTGACGGCCGGAACAGGCTCCCATCCCGATCTGCCGCAGCCAAACCATACCCTGTTTCCGACCGTAAATATTGCGACGCCTGTGGGCTGGGCGCAGGGGAAGGTACCCACACCCGCTCAGGGGCTCGCGGTTACGCCCTATGCAAAAGGTCTCGATCATCCCCGATGGCTTTATCGGTTACCCAATGGCGATATTCTGGTGGCTGAGAGCAATTCGCCGAAAACGGATATTTCGACCCTCAAAAATCGCGTCGCAGGACTGGTGATGGGAGAGGTTGGCGCAGGCGGAGACAGCCCGAACCAGATCATTCTTCTGCGCGATACTACCGGCAAGGGGATCGCAGATACCCGCATGGTGTTCCTCGATCATCTCTATTCGCCGTTTGGAATGGCGCTGGTAGGCAATGATCTCTACGTTGCCAACGCCAATGCAATCTTGCGCTTTTCCTATCATGAAGGGGACACGCGGATTGATACGCCGGGAACCAAGGTCGCGGATCTGCCGGCCGGCTACAATCATCACTGGACGAAAAACCTGCTCGCCAGCCCGGACGGACGTTTCCTGTATGTGACCGTCGGGTCCAACAGCAACGTCGCTGACAACGGGATGAATGTCGAGGAAGGGCGGGCGCGGATCGACAGGCTTGATCTGAACACGGGAAAGCTGACGCCCTATGCGACGGGGCTGCGTAATCCGAACGGTCTGGCTTTTGAGCCGGAGAGCGGTGCCCTGTGGGTGGTGGTCAACGAGCGCGATGAAATCGGTAGTGATCTCGTCCCCGACTACATTACTTCGGTCAAGGAAGGCGCATTCTACGGCTGGCCTTACAGCTATTATGGCCAGCATGTTGATGCACGGGTCTCGCCGCAGCGACCAGATCTCGTCGCGCAGGCCATTGCGCCGGATTACGCGCTTGGCCCGCATACGGCCTCCCTCGGCATTGCGTTTTCCCAGGATGCCACCCGGCTTCCGGATGCCTGGCGTCATGGACTGTTCGTCGCACAGCATGGATCATGGAACCGCCGCCCCAAAAGCGGCTACAAGGTCATCTATGTGCCGTTCGCTGATGGGAAGCCGTCCGGGCCGCCGGTTGATGTGCTGACGGGTTTCCTGACGGCCGACGAAGCGCATGTGCATGGTCGACCGGTCGGCCTCGCGATTGACAGTTCGGGCGCATTGCTGGTGGCAGACGATGTGGGCGGTGTTGTGTGGCGTGTTTCCGGTAACGTCGCCGAATGAATGGGGTGCAAACCGGAGGCACCCGGCTCATTTCTTTTGGATCGGTTCTGAGATGACATATGCCGCGCTCATGACGGACTGATGCCGTCAGGGGAGCGGCCACCCGAAAAAAATGGGACCGGCATCATGGATGCCCATATTTGGAGTGATAAGTAGTCAGGTCGTGACTGCTTCGAAGGTGTATTCCTTCGCGGCCAGCCCGAGAACCGTGCAGAGCGCCGTGACAACTAGCATATGGTCCTCGCGCTGATCCAGTCCCGAGACGGTCACGGAGCCAATCACGCCGGTTTTGTCCAGCACGATCGGGAAGGCGCCGCCATAAGGGGCATAATCAAGGAGCGGCAGACCATAGCGTTCCTCAAGCGTCGCGCCCTTCGCTTTCATTTCAAGCCCGATTGCGTAACTGCTCCGCCGATAACGATCGACCACGTTGCATTTGCGCCGGATCCAGTCGGTATTGTCCGGCGTCGATCCGGGTAGGGCGGCAAAGAACAGAGGACGGTTGAAGGTCCGGACATCTATGGCGATCGGCGCCCGGTTCGTCTGTCCCCATTCCCGCAGGAACTGGCCCAGTTGCCATGCATCGGCCTCATCGAATTTTGCAAAGGCAAGTTCGCGCTCCTGCTGCGCGATCATGCGCAGGTCATCTGCTATGGCCATGCGGCGATTTCCTCATTGGTGAGATCCAGCCCTACAGATGCTTTCTCACGGGCGGACCGGTTTGCAGCTTCGATCACGGCCATCACGGCCAGTGCCTGAATCGGCGGGACAGGGTTCGGACCAATACCTGTCAGTGCGTCCACGATGCCGGCGTAGTAACGTCGCTGATCGCCCATGAGTGCCGGAATCTCTTGCTCCGATCCATTTCCGTCATAGGCAAGAAGCGGGTCGGGATCATGCCCCCAGCCAGCATCGCCAGGGGTCATGCCTGCAAGAAGCTGGGCTTCCTGACCGTCCGGCCTGCGTTTGAGGATGCTGCCTCTCTCGCCATGTACGAGGAAACGCGGCACCCCGCCTGCAACCAGCATACTGCCGTGCAGGATCACGCGATGCCGGTCATATTCCAGCGCGACATGCGCCCAGTCGTCCGATAGGGCGCCTTCACGCTGCATCATCAGGTCGCCATGCACGGAGCGGGGCAGGCCAAACAGGCACAGCGCCTGATCGACCAGATGCGGGCCAAGGTCGAACCACAGGCCGGCCCCCGGCTCGTTGCCTTCGCGCCAGCGTTTGCGAACCACGGGTCGGAAGCGGTCGAAATGGGATTCAAAATGCGTCACCCGGCCGATCAGTCCGCCTGCAATCGCATTCTTCACGCTCAGGAAATCACTATCCCAGCGCCGGTTATGGAAGACGGACAGCAATCTGTCCTGCCGGGCTGCCAGCGCCACCAGTTCACGCGCCTGCGCCAGGGTTAGCGTGAAGGGTTTGTCCACGACGACGTTCCTGCCAGCAAGCAGCGCCTGTCGTGCCAGGGGGGCATGGTACTCGTTCGGCGTTGCGATAACGACAAGATCGACATCCTCGTTCGTCAGGAGGGCTGCAGGCTCGGCGTCAACCGCAACGTCAGGCAGATCAGCATGCACCTTCCCGCTGTCGCTTGATGCGACACGGGTAATCCGCATGCGCGGTTCGGCCATCAGCAGGGGCTTGTGGAATGTCTTACCCGCAAATCCGTAGCCAATCAGGCCGACGCGGATGACGGGAGGAAACTGGTTCATGATCCGATGCCCCTTCAGGATGCTACGATGAATTCTGGTCCCGCGTGCTCCATGTCGGGGCCAACATGGGAGCGCTCCGAATAGACACGGCAGAATTGCGCCAGGTCTGCTACGTGATGCGGTTCGATGTGGCCGAATTTGAGATGATCGGCGAGCAGCCAGGCTTCGCTGGCAGTGTCCATCATGCTCCGTTTCATGTCGGCGTCGCGTTCCTCGCCTGCTGTCACCGCTCCGCGGGGCCCCGAGGATGGCAATGTCGGCGCGATACAGGCGCAGAACGGACCGGGCTGCTGCACCGGAGAACAGCCGTTGTCGGGAATCCCATTCCCCACCTGCCAGGATCAACCGGAGTGCTGGCCGTCCCTCTATCCGGTTGGCAATGTCGAGCGAATTGGTGATGACCGTTGCCGGTACTGCCAGAGCTTCTGCCATTGCAAGCGTCGTGCTGCCAGCGTCAAGGAACAGCGTGGCCCCCGCCGGAACCGCCGCAGCCGCAGCTTCACCAATCCGTTTTTTCTGCTCGGGAAGCAGGCTGGAGCGTGTCGTGCGGGCCATGCCGCCAAGATCAATCGACACGGCCCCGCCGTGTGTCTTGTGAAGGCAGCCTTGCTTTTCCAACGCACACAGGTCGCGCCGGATGGTGTCATCCGACACGCCCAGAGCCGCCGCAGCTTCTGATACGAGCAGTTCGCCCGTGTCGGTCAGCATGGCGAGAAGGCGATGTTGCCGTGAAAGTTTGCTCATGTACGGTCTCTAACAAATACCGCACAAATAAGCAATATAATGCACAAACCCGCAAAAATTGGTTATGGGCTGCACGGCTGCGTGCCCCGGGCAATCCCGGATTTCCGGTTTTTTTAGGAAATCAGCAGGAGTTTACCGGTCGTCTTGCGGCTTTCCATGTCGGCATGGGCACGGGCGATGTCGGCCAGCGCGTAGATGCCGCGAAGACCGCATAGCCGATCTTGATGCTCTTCGGGATGCTGGTGATCTCGACCGGGCCGGGGCCGCCCAGTATCGGGCCGAACCAGCAGAGTGTGCCGCAACGACGCAGCGCATCGAGCGATGCCTTCCACGACACGGGACCCGTGCCGTCATAGGCGACATGCACGCCTTCGCCGTCAGCCAGGCGCACGACTTCTTCGGCAAAATTGCTGCCAGCATCCACGATGACATGATTGGCACCGGCCTCACGCGCGATCCCGACCTTCTCCTGCGAGGATACCGGGCCGATAACCTTGCTGCCCCGGATCTTGATGATCTGCGTCAGAAGCAGGCCGAGCCCGCCAGCTGCCGCGTGGACGAGGGCAAACTCGCCCGGTTGGACGGGGTGGAAATCCGTCGCAAAATGGCTGGCCGTCAGGCCTTGCATCATGACAGACGCGGCTGTCCGGTCGTCAATCGCATCAGGAACGGGCACGAGTGCCGCCGGCGGAATGACGGCCCGGCTGGCATAGCTGCCGGGGGCGTAAACCCAGACTACGCGTTCGCCCGCCTGGAAGTCTTCGACACCTTCGCCGACGGACAGGACACGGCCCGCGCCTTCGACGCCGAGGATCGGCTTCCGTTCAGAACATCCCGCGCCGGACGCCGGTATTCATGAAGTTGACGCCGACCGCGGCCATATCGACCAGAACCTCGCCGGGACCCGGCATCGGGTCGGGCCTTTCCACCAGTTCAAGAACCTCGGGGCACCGGGTTCGTGCATTACGATAGCGTGCATGTCAGTTTTTCTTGGGATGGTTAGTCAAAGGGGTATGTGTCAGGTCACGACTGCGGAGCCGCAAGCGGCTTCGTGGCGGTCAGAGCCTTGCGGGCGGACTGGCGGTCGCTGTTAATCGTGCCAGAGCACGATCCGGCCCTTGCTGACCTCATGGGGCGCCATGTTTGGGATGGCCGCGGATTCACGACCGGGCAGGGCCAGGTGATGGATATTGGTTTCACCGAGTTTTCTCTGGATAAGTTCCTTGAAATCCTGACCGGCATTATCACGTCCGACCAGGAATGTTTCATGACGCAAATCTTGCCATAAGGCTTCCCGTCATGTCGCCAGAGGGTGATCGGTGGAGAGCGCCGCCACGATGCGGTTGCGCCACAGAGGCGTGACCTGCAAGGCAGTTACCGGATTGCGGCGGCTGGCGACCGTGAGTTCAATTTGCCCCCGCTGGAGCCGACGCAGCAGTCTTTTTTCTGTGCCTTCGGAGGAGCGAAAGATGATATCGGGATGTGTAGCACGGAACTCCGCCGTGAAGGCCGAGAGGCGTCCAGACGGATGCAGGTCTGGATGCCAATGGAGATCTGGCCATTCTCGCCTTTGCCCGGTCACCCATGCGAGCGTTAATGCCAGCCACGTTATCCAGAATCGTCTGGGTCCAGACAACGAATTCCCGGCCGAACACGGTCGGGCCAGCGCCAACCGGAGAGCGGTTGACGGCAAACTGCCTTGTGTTCAGGAAACGCGCCGCGCCATGGACATTGCCGGGCCCGGCGATTGCCCGCACGCACAGCAGTGGAAAGGATCGATTAACGGTTTTTCGTCCCTTAATGTGCTGCTGATTAGGCCCAACCGAACACTGGCAGTCAAAAAATCCTCTTTCATCAGAAATCTGCTGACTGGGGCAACAACCATCACCTTCCTGGAAAAAGGTCATTACCCTCTTTTTAAGCGCCTGCTGCCTTCATGGTCTGAAGCATATAGAGCTTCTATGCCAGTGCATCCGGCTTCAGCTTTCCATCAATCAATCGCATCCTGTCGGAATTTCGCCTCGGGGAATGTTATACTCGCTCAAAAATTGGGCACAAACCCTGTTAACAAAGCGGTCCAATTTTCTGGTGCATTGAAAATGATATCCTGTTTAAGATAGTGCACACGATATAAGTGATGGTATGCAATGGATATTGGCGGAACGCTCTATGAGCTTCGAACGCGACGCGGCCTTTCCCAGCGCGAGTTGGCCCGGCGGTGTGGTGTCGCAAATGGAACAATTTCTCTCATTGAATCGAATGCAATAAATCCATCAGTCGGGTTGCTGCGACAGATCGTCGATGCATTTCCAATGTCACTTTCAGAATTTTTTGCCTTCGAGCAGGCAGAAGAGCGTAAGCTTTTCTACAAGGCCGTCGAATTGCGGGATATTGGTGGTCGAGGCATTTCGTTGCGGCAGGTCGGAACCTCCATGAACAATCGTGCATTGCAGATTTTAAACGAGACCTATGCGCCTCGGACGGACACCGGAAAGACCATGCTTCAGCATAAAGGTGAAGAAGGGGGCGTGATTGTCCGCGGGGAGCTGGAAGTCACGGCGGGAGATCAGCGCGCGATCCTCGGGCCAGGAGATGCTTACTATTTTGACAGCAACATCCCCCATCGTTTCCGGAACATAGGCAACGAGCCCTGTCACTTGATAAGTGCGTCTACGCCCCCTAGTTTTTGAACCTGTCAGGTTCGATCTGAGCTTTAACGCCTCCGAAATGGCCGAGTACGTACTCTGATATTGCCGCCAATTCCTGGGGTGTATAAGCCTTTGTAAACGAGGGCATTGCCATTTTCCCATGTTCAGTCTTGATTGATGTGCCAGTTCGAAGAACACCTATGATGTTGGTGGCCGCAGGATCGCTCAAACTGTGCGCACCTTTCAAAGCTCCCCAGTCAGACTGTCGCCCGGCCCCATTTTCAAGATGGCATCCCATGCACGCCTGTTGAAAAATATGCCGGCCCACGTCCTCATTCTCGCCGCTTGCACCTGGCACGCGTTTTCCACGTTGTGGTCCGTTGGGACGGGCAGGGATGCTTCGCAGGTAAACAATCATGGCACGGATATCTTCTGCAGGCAGATATCGCAGGCTATTTTCGATTGCTTCGGCCATCGGACCGGAGGCCGGTCCGCGGTGAGGGGCATAACCCGTAGAAAGATATTCGAAAAGCTCACTGTCGCTCCAACCACCAAGCCCGTGTTCGGTATCTGATGTCAGATTATAGGCTCTCCACCCGACCTGGACTGTTCCGGCATAAGCCTTGCCGCTCAGTCCGAACATGAAGTTGCGCGGCGTATGGCATTGATCGCAATGCCCGAGTGCTTCCACAAGATAGGCCCCTCGGTTCCATTCCGGCGTTCGGTGCGGATCCGTAGTCATCCTTCGGTCTGGATTGTTGAACCAATTCCAGAAAGTCATTACCCAACGTTGGTTGAAAGGAAAGGGTAAGCGGTTTTCTGGTGCCTTGGCCTGAACGGGCTTGAGAGTGAAGAGATAGGCCTTGATTGCCAACGTGTCAGCGTCGTTCAGGAATGTATAAGATGTGTAAGGCATGACGGGATAGAGATGCCGCCCGTTCCGATCGACACCGGTGCGCATCATTCTAAGCCATTGCTCGTCCGTATAAGCCCCGATGCCTGTCTCGCGATCAGGCGTAATATTCACGGCATAAACTGTGCCGAAAGGGAGAGGAAAAGCCTTTCCTCCTGACAAGGTCTGACCATCGCTGGAAAGGTGACAGGCCGCACAGTCAGCCGCCCGAAACAGAGTTTTTCCCCGTTCAATCAGGTCAGTTTGTGCCTGTGCTGATCGAGCGGAGATTGCCATAATGACTGCGAAGACAAGCAGAAAGTACTTCATGCGCTCTTCCCAGCCATCTGAGAAAGAAACGGAATTTTACGCAGACGATGGCCGGTGGCGGCAAAAATAGCGTTAGCCAATGCTGGAGCTGCGGCCACTGTGCCGACTTCTCCGATACCTCCAATGTCAGCCGAGAGGTCTGGTACCAGATGCACTCTGATATCGGGTGCCTCATTGATGCGCATCATGCGATAGTCGTGAAAATTACTCTGATCTACCCGGCCATTTGTTACAGTAATCTCGTTGTAAAGGGCCATTGTCAGGCCAAAGATCAGTCCACCCTGGATCTGAGCTCTAACAGCATCTGGAAAAACGACTGGGCCGCAATCTACAGCCGTATCGGCCCGGACCAAGCGGATTGCATTATCATCTGTAACTTGCACTTCCAGTACCGTCGCTGCCCAGGTCTGAAATGAATAATGCAGGGCAATTCCTCGCCCATGACCAGAAGGAAGTGGCGTGCCCCAACCCGATTTTCTTGCTGCTTCGTTCAGAACTTTCAGGCCTCGTGGTGAATGGCCAAGCATGGACCGGCGGAAATCAAGAGGGTCGTTTTCGGCAAGATGCGCCAGTTCATCCATCATGCTTTCCACAACGAATACGTTATGCGTCGGGCCAACGCCGCGCCACCATAAGGTCGTCAGACCTTCAGGTTCGCACTGAACGGACTCATTTCTCTGGACGGGAATGTCGTAGGGCGTTTCAACAGCTCCATCGACCGTATCTGTATCAAGCCCGTTTTGAAGTCCCTCCGGTGCCCATCTTGCCGTTACGTATGACCCGGTTGTGCGGTGTTTCCAGGCTGCGATGCGCCCCTGTTTGTTTAACCCCGCAGAAATTCGGTCGTAGTAAAAAGGGCGAAACTGGTCCTGCTGGATGTCTTCTTCACGTGTCCAGAACAGTTTTACGGGGTAGGGCATCTGCTTCGCGAGCCTGGCAGCTTGGCCAATCGATCCTGAATCCAGTCTGCGCCCGAACCCTCCACCAATAACGTGGTTATGAATGGCGATTTTTTCTGGAGGCAAGCCGGTCGCGTTAGCAACTTCCTGCCGTGCCCGAACAGGAACCTGTGTCCCAACCCATACATCTGCGCCGTTTGGCCGGATATGAAGGGTTGTATTGATAGGTTCCAGTGCCGCATGAGCGAGGAATGGGAGTTCATAGACGGCGTCAATTCGGTGCGAACAGGCTGCTAACGCAGCGTCAACGTCTCCGGTATTCTTCGCAACCAGTCCCGTTCTGTCTGAAGCCCTTCGCAGGTCATCCATGAGAGTTTTTGTAGAGACCGCAGCGTGCGGGCCGGAATCCCATTGCGGATTTGCTGCTTCCAGACCTTTGATCGCAGCCCAGCTATGATCACCAATGACCGCAATAACATCTTGAAGCGTTATGATATCCACAACTCCCGGGATAGCGCGTGCTGCGACGCTGTCATAACTGATCAGCCGTCCTCTCTGAATCGGGCTGGCCATGATGCGGCCGATCTTCATACCGGGAACGCGCACGTCCATCCCGAAAATGGCAGTGCCATTACTTTTTGGCTTGGTATCAAGTCTTTGAGGGCTTGTTCCAATAAGGCGGAATGTTGAAGGATCTTTCAAAATGATTTTTTCAGGCACCTTTTGAAGGGCGGCTTCCTCCGCCAGATCTCCGTAAGATAAGGTCCGGCCGGTTGGCACGTGAATGATCTGTCCGTGCTGCGCGGCACAACTCTCAGGTGGAACGTTCCAGCGTGACGCAGCCGCTGCCACCAGCATGATCCGTGCGGCGGCGCCTGCCTGCCTCAAGGGGAGCCAGCTATCCCGTGTAGAGGCTGATCCTCCCGTTACTTCCTCGCCCGCGGCACTGTCCGTATAACGGGAAGGATCGGCAGGGGCGGCTTCAAGTGTGACCTGTTCTAGGTCGACTTCCAGTTCTTCCGCGATGAGCATCGCGATCCCGGTGTAAATGCCCTGTCCCATTTCGGCATGACGCATGATGAGAGTGATCCCACCACTACGATCAATCCGAATGAATGCGTTGGGAATGAAAACGCCCTTTGTATCAGCCTGCGCACCAGGCAACCCTGGGATCATTCCGGAGAGAAGCATTCCTCCGCCAAAAGCAAGCGTCCCTCGGAAAAAAGCACGGCGGTTCAATATCGCTCCGATATCGCGTGGCTTACGCATTGTTGGCGGCCTGATGGATGGCTTCCCGAATACGGACATAAGTCCCGCACCGGCAGATATTCCCGGACATGGCATCGTCAATATCGTCGTCTGTAGGGTTCGGGTTGTCCCGAAGCAGCGCTGTAGCCGCCATGATCTGTCCGGACTGGCAGTAGCCGCACTGGATAACCTGATTCTGTAACCAGACTGCCTGTATGCGGGCTCCTTCCCGTGTGTTGCCAATAGCTTCAATTGTCGTGATGTGACGGTCACCAATCAGCGAGACGGGAAGCTGGCATGCTCTGGTCGGAATTCCATCGATGTGGATCGTGCACGCTCCGCATTGAGCGACACCGCATCCATATTTGGTGCCTGTCAGACCGAGGATGTCCCGTAGTACCCAGAGAAGGGGCATGTCATCGGTCACATCAAGCTGATGTGACTCGTTGTTAATCCGGATCGTTATCATCTTGACCCAATCCCCGTTCCGTGAATTTCAATTGATTCTGAACAGATATGACTTTCCTACCATCCCCAGCAAATGATCGGATTGCAAGAACATTGCTGGGAGGCGAATAAAACAGTTGTTTAAGATTGACACCATTTCGTTGCCCTTGGATGATCATAACAGCTTATTCGAGTAGGATCCGATGACCCAGGACGGCGCACCGACTTCTTCCAGTACTCAGTGTTCATCAGGCAAAGGCGGGACCCGCCGACGTGACGTACTTGCGACCGTGACAGCAGGAGTGGGATGTGCGGGTGCCTGTGCTCTGGCCTATCCCTTTCTGGATAGTCTGAACGGAACGCGGAACAGTCGGGTAGGGGAAGATGACACGGTCGATGTTGATCTTTCTGCAATTCCGCCTGGACAGCAGACCGTCGTGACATGGCGGGGCTGGCCTGTTTTTGTGCAACGCCGAACGGCCGCTATGCTTGCGTCTTTGCAGGCTCCTGGCGCAGCGCAACGTTTGCGGGACCCGGAGTCTAAAATCCTTCAGCAGCCCAAGGATGCAACCAACTGGCATCGGTCTGTCGTGCCTGAAATTGGTGTGCTGATTGGAATATGTACCCATCTGGGCTGTGTGCCTTCCTACGATACGCCATCCCCAGCGGATCAGTCGGGGAAATATGCCTGTCCCTGTCACGGATCGCAGTTTGATATTGCCGGACGGGCCTACAAGAATGCTCCCGCGCCGTATAACCTACCGGTTCCGCCTGTCACCATGGTTTCGGAAACCCATCTTCGTATCGGGCTGAGCAAAGGTGATCCCGATTTCGATATTGCCAACATCCAGCAGATCTGAGCGGCCACTATGACTGAACGCTCCAATTCTCTGTCAGAATGGCTTGAAGCCCGGCTGCCTGTGATCTCGGCTTTCCGGCGGGAATATGTTGATTTCGCGATGCCGCGGAATCTCAATTATCTCTGGAATTTCGGTGCTTTCGCGACGATTGCCTTGGGTCTTCTGATCCTGAGCGGCATCTTTCTTGCGCTGAATTATACCCCGACCGTGACAGAGGCCTTTGCCAGTATCGAGATGATCGATCGTCAGGTTTCGTCAGGATGGCTTGTCCGGGCAATTCACATGGGGGGTGTCTCCATGTTGTTCGCATCTCTGTATGTGCATATCGGGCGTGGCCTCTACTATGGCTCTTACAAAGCCCCCCGTGAACTGCTTTGGCTAACGGGGCTCGGCCTGCTCCTGCTCGTTATGACGACAGCTTTTGCAGGCTATATCCTTCCATGGGGGCAGATGTCGTATTGGGGGGCAACAGTCGTCATCAACGCACTGAACTCCCTTCCAGTGATCGGAAAACCCCTCGCTGCATGGCTGTTAGGGGGAGAAGGGCTGGGAAACACAGCGCTTCATCGTATTTATGTCCTGCATTTCGTGACGGCTTTTTCCATTGTCGGGTTTGTCGTTTTGCACGTCGCGGCCTTACATGTCGCGGGTTCCAACAATCCAACAGGTATCGAGCCAGCCAAGCCCGATGATACGGTTCCTTTTCATCCGTATTACACAACCAAGGACGGGCTGGGCCTTTGCCTCTTTCTGATGGTTTATGCCGGGCTGATTTTCTTCGCGCCTGATATCCTGACGCTGGCCGACAATTATGCTCAGGCTAACCCTCTTGTAACGCCAAGGGATATTACGCCCGAATGGTACTTCGCGCCGTTCTACGCAATTCTGCGCGCCGTCCCTTCAAAGCTTGGTGGCCTTCTGCTGGCGGCAGGAAGTCTTGGTGTTCTCTTCGCCGTACCTTGGCTGGACGCATCGCCAGTGCGCTCTGCCCGTTACAGACCTATTCTGCGCATTGCACTGCCCATTCTCT
Organism: Gluconobacter frateurii; assembly: GCF_002723955.1. Taxonomy (GTDB): domain Bacteria; phylum Pseudomonadota; class Alphaproteobacteria; order Acetobacterales; family Acetobacteraceae; genus Gluconobacter; species Gluconobacter frateurii. The sequence continues at coordinate 474,837 of NZ_BEWN01000003.1, read as the reverse complement.
TTCTGGCGTTCATCGCGCTTGGAGCGGCAGGAATGCATCCTCCCACGGGTTTCTGGCTCTGGATTAGCCGGATCGCAGTAACATATTGGTATCTCTATTTTCTGATCCTGCTTCCCTATCTTCCCCGCGTGGAAATTCCGAAACCTCTTCCCTCAAGCTTGCAGGAGCCCAGGGGATGAAACGTTTCTTCATCGCTACGCTTCTTCTGGCAGGGGGCTCAGCCCATGCCTCGACGCCGGAGCAGCGCGGGTTTCAGGTTTTTCGACAGATCTGTAGCTCATGCCATAGCTTGAATTACGTGACGTATTCGGATCTGACGGGCCTCGGCGTATCCGTGCCGGATATCAAGAGCTATGCCAGTCAGCATCAGGTGCCCGATGGTCTGGATGAGGATGGCGATCCAAAGACACGCCCTGCGCATCCGTCAGATCATATCGGTTCGCCATATCCCAGCGAGAGCATGGCGCGGATGGCCAATCATGGTGGTCTTCCGCCTGATTTCTCCAGGCTGGCCCTGACACAGGAGGGTGGTCCTCAGAGGATCATTCACATTCTGAAGTCTTATACGGCGCCTCCTGCAGGCACCAAATTACCACTGGGCGCATTCTACAATACGGCCATGCCACACCTCCATATCGCCATGCCACAACCGCTGCATGACGGACAGGTGAAATATGCCGACGGCACCACTGCAACGATCCCCCAGATGGCCAATGACGTCACGGCGTTCCTTAACTGGACAGCACGACCTCACCTTAAGGCCAGACATCAGACGGGGATCTTCGTTCTGGCTTATCTTGCCGGTCTTGCGGTGTTGCTCGGGATACTGAAGCGCCGTGTCTGGAAACGATTGAAGTCCCCTGAATAATCTTTTCGATCTTAAGCGATCAGATGCAAAGTTAGTGTTCCAATATTTTCCTGAGCGGGACGAATAATATGGTTGATCCATCTGCATTATTGGGCGCTCAGGCGCTTCTATGGCTCGTACTGATTGCAATGGTCTGTGTGGTGATCGCCTTACTCGGCCAGGTGCGATATTTTTACCGGCGTATTGCCCCTTTAGGGGCCCTCGCGCCGACCCTGTCCGCAGTTAATGAGCTCGACGCGACCGAGTTGGAGACCCTCTCAGGAGATCTCATTTCTATCGGCGGTATGAATTCTAACGGGAAAAGCCAGCTTTTACTGTTTGTCTCGGGCTCATGCCCCATCTCACGCAAGATGGTTCCTATCGCCGTGGACTTCACCCGTCGGGAAAAGCTGGAGCTGCTTTTTTGCGGGGACGACGCTTTGGATGCCCAGAAGAGCGCGATTTCCATGCTGGGTATTCCGGCACGCTCGTTCGTCAACGAAGCCACGATCGGGCGGCAGCTGGGCGTGGACCGTGTGCCTTTTGCGGTCCTGCTAAATGCCAATGGGCATGTCGTAGTACGCGGACTGGTCAACAGTCTTGAGCATCTGGAAAGTTTGCTAAGAGTTCAGGAAACGGGCCATTCGTCTTTGCAATCCTTCATGACTGCAAATCCGGGCGCCCTTGCATCCTAGTGAGGGCAGCTCGCCTGAGCCCGGCTTAGAACTTCCGCTCTTAGGGATAAAAGATCTGTCGTTGAAATGGGATGAGCTCTTAATTCATGCACTTCGGACGCTGAATAGCGAGTTGTTCCAGCCGGAGTGCTCTTTCCTCCAAGCTGGAACAGAACGAAATTGAGGACATCCGCCAGTTCCTGATCATCCCGGATCAGGGACATTGAAATGCCCGGCACACGGGCAAGATAGGCTCGCCCTTCTGCGGAGCAGGTAAAGATACCGACCTGATCGCGCAGTACCGGGATAAACGTCCGCCCAGAGATGCCTTCAATACCGTGACATCCCCCGCAGTGAGTCAGGTAATTGGTCACGGTATGGGTCTGCACGGCCGCCTGGGCCGCTGACGTTCCACACAATGTCAGAGCCAGGGTTGCAAGGATCTCAGGGAAGGGGGTGCGCGGCATCAAGGGCTTTCCGTTCAGCAATGAGATCCTTCGCCTTTTTGGGCGTTGCCCGGGCAGTCTTGATGTCATCAGCCGTAAAAGCCGGTGCTCCCGGCGTGTTCAGGGACGACACATAGCTCAGGACTGCGGCAATCTGATCGTCGCTGAGTGCCTTGAAAGACGGCATGAAGCCCATATAGCTCGCGCCGGAGACCTGAATGGCGCCATGCAGCCCATTCAACAGAACATCCGCAATATAGGTCTTGCCTTCCGGGGAGGCTGCAATCTTGCCAACGCGTCCAGTAAGGGGTGGAAACTGGCCCGGGGAACCAATTCCGCCAGCTTGATGGCAGACGCTGCAGTTGCTATTGTAAACAGACTGGCCATCTTCAGCATAGGCTACGGGTGTCGCGGCCAGGATGCAGGTGAAAAGAAAAGCTGTACGTTTGATCATGAAGCATTCCCGACGATAACGGATGTTGAACAGTTATAGACAAGGGCACCTGTCCCGAAGCACCAGATGATGTCGTTATTGGCCTGCGGACGATAGCTTGGCTGATCTCCGTCAGTTCCAAGGCAGGCAGGTTGGCTACAGGCATCCTGACCACAGCAATCGCGATAGGCGACAAGGTAGGATTGACCGTAACCTGGATTGAAACAGGTTCCAATCCAGGATGTAGGAGAAGGACGTGTTCCCGGGGGGCAGCTATGGATGCCTCCTCCACAGGACGCGCAAAGGAACCCATCGATCGCGCAATACCGCCAGTAATTGCATACTGTAGGATCGGTAGTCTGTGCTTTCGCAGCAAAAGGCGAGGGCGCCTTTGGAAGCGATGCTGCCTTCGCCGGCGTTGCGGCAGACACGCGTTCTATTGGGAGAACTGGCACCAGTGCGCCAAATGTTGCCCATGCTCCCAGACGGCCGAGCAGGCTTCGCCGAGAGCTATGACCGGCAACATGTCGGATCAGGCGTTCCGTGACGCGATCCAGCGGATTGGCACGCATCTCGCGTCCAGAAGTGGGATCAGACTGCGTCATGCAGAAGCTCCTTGGTTTCAAAGGAAGAAGAAACTGGGACAGGCAGGGTGCCAAGAATGGCTTCGACCTGTGCGCGTGTGCTGGCGACATCCCGCGCCGTAATGACACCGCGGCTGTCGAGTGCAACGAGTGTTGGCAAGCGACCAACCTGAAGGAGCAGCAGCAATTCCTGACTGGTCACAAGCGGTGTGTGTCCAAGGTGCATCCTGTCAGTCATCGCCCGCAGTGCAGCAATATCTCCTTCTCCTATAAGGGTCAGGTCAACGTCATGAGCCACCGCCAGGGCCTGTACGAGAGGCAGCGTTTTTTTGCAGACGGGACAATCTGCGGACATGAACATCAGCACGTTTGATCGGTCGGTCGTATGCATTCCTCCAAGCGGGAAGGGGCTATCATCCAACAGCCGTGCCGTAATGCGGGGAAGAGCCTGACCAACCTGCAACCCTGCAAGAACAGGCTGCTGCCCGATGGGAGCTGTCCGCTCATGGAGAACGCCGATCTGACGTGCCAACGCAAAGACGATCACTGCCAGCCCGACCGTCAGGCAGGTCAGCAGAATAGTGGAGATCGTGAGGAGGAGCATCATATGTGCTGTTCCGGCTGGCGTAGATGAACAGAAGCCAGTGCAATCAACAGAATGCTGATGCCTGCAAGGAGAGCCTCAGCGTTCAGGAAAGCACCACTGGGCCTTGGTAGAAAACCAGTGAGAAGCACCATGAGGGCCAAGCCGATATTCCGCCCCACAGCTCTCCATGAGAGTTGGCTGTTGCTTCCCGGAAGGCATCCGCATGATAGGGTTGTACGTCCTCGCGCGACATTGATGCCCATCACGAAGGCAAAGAATAACAGCAGGAGCGACGCTACAATTCCTGCCATAGCCGCAAGCCAGCCACTCCATAGCCACGCACCCAAAGCAGCCTGAATAGCAATCAGCCCATAGGCAACCGGGAAGGCCAGATCGAGCGGGATGAGACGATATGCAGCAATATCGGATGCAAACCGTGGGATATCCAAAGCCTTGGACCCTGCGGATGCCAGAAACAGAACACCTGTTGTGTCGGCAGTCACTGCACCAGCCATTTGCATGACGAAACTGGTCATTATTCCCCCAGCGCGACTGTAAAATACAGGTCGTCACCCAGATGAGGCATCTTGCGTAACATCTTCCCGGTTGTTGCATCCCAGATGAAGAGATCTCCGGCTTCATCCGAGGTGAACATCAGTGGCTTGGCATCCTGCGTTACACCGACCATGGAGCTTGGCTTCGGCAGTTTGATGCGCCGGATCAGCTTGTGGGTTGCTACATCAAGTTCCCAGACTTCCGTTCCGGCTGTCTTGTGCGTCCAGAACGTGCCCTGATGCATCGCTACGAAGAGATGCCCTGTTGCGTAATGCAAGGCTGAGAGCTGCCAACCGCCGGGGCGCCAGGTTACCGTGAAAGGACTGTCAGCCGCTGGAGCAGCTTTCATTCCGGCGGCTTCCTGAATGGACCAGGCTGTGTCGATCTTCGTTTGTGCAGACAGTGCCGTAGGGTAAACGAGGCCACTATAGGAAATGAACCAGGTTTTGCCGTCAGTCCGGCGTGTTGGACTGTGTTCGAAGACAGCATCCTTCTCCGGGTCAAAGAACGGCTTCGTGTGGGTGACGTCTGCCTTCCCAGCATTGAGACTGACATTGGCAAGACTGCCATCGGCACAGATGGACGTGAACCCGGCGTTGCCCCATGGATAAGTCAGGGCACAGCCTGGAAGATCAACATTCAGACTGAGCTTGTGGCTTGCAGTATCTATGACATGCACCGCATTGGTGGGTACCATGTCATAGACATACACGCGGCTGCCATCGCTGCTGATGGTCAGATCATTTTTCTTGGGTGTAACGAGTGCCCGTCCAGGAAGGAGGTGGTCATTCACGATCTCAAGGGTTTGCGGATCGTAGGACGCCAACAGATCAGCGCGGTCCCCACGGTTGCCGCGGGACCAGACCGTTTCACCCACATAGAACGCCCGTCCTTTTGGGTCCTGTACAACGTTTCCGTTGTAGGCAGCCTGGACCATGCCAAGGAGCTTGCCCTTGTCTGCATCCACAACATAGACACGCCCGTCTTTTGCATGATGTCCGACGGCATCCTGAACTAGGATGCGATGATCGGTCACTGGGGAAAGCTTGATAATATCGCTCTCCTCCGTCTGAAGGACAGGATCGTCGGCATATGCGTTCCCACACGCTCCTGAAGCGACGGTTGCCAGCAGAAACGCTGTCATGGTCGCTAATGTCGTTGGGAGTTTACGCATATAATTCATATCCTTATGAGCAATATGGAAAAGGATGATGGCATTTTGTTATGGTTTCGCAAAGATCCATTTCCGTTTTGATTGATCCTTGCGGGATGCGTGTGGTGTCAATGTAAAGATCTGCGGGGAGAGCGGTCATCCTGAATATTCATACGGCATTTGCACGAGGAGGATGGGTGAGAGCGGAAGCGCCCTCTCCATTGTCCGGCTATTATCATGCGACAGGCACGATTCCAGCATGTCTTCAGAATTCCGTGCTGACAGTGCCAAAGAACTGGCGTGGCGAGCCGCGCTCAAGCGACTGATAATCGCCGGACATCGGGTTGCCGTTTTCACCCATCATGGAAATATATTTTGAATTGAAGAGGTTATAGACGTTGAAGTCAAAAGTGATGTTCTTGGCAAGTCCCCAGTTTCCGGCATTGTATCTCGCACCTGCGCTGGCTAGCCAGTAGCCTGGAACCGACGTGTCGTTCGTGTAGCTGAAGTACCTTTTTGAGTAGTAATGAACATCGAAGTGTGTTTCGAGGCCTTTCCAGCGATAGGAAAGATTCGCCTTGTACATGAACTGAGGATAGTTCACGACTTTCTTCCCTTTGGTGTAATAAATGCCATCGGCTGTTGTAATGTTCCCGCCATAAGTCGAATGGTTGTAACTGACGCTGTTATAGAGTGTCAGTCCTTTGAAGGGAGTGAGTGTCAGAGAGGCATCAACTCCGTTCGTATGAACGCTTGTCTGTGTTACACTTGAAACCGGGTTCGTAATTGTACCTTCCGTCGCAGACTGGAGGCGGTGGCTGGCGTCGGCATGGTAGCCTGCTAGGCTGGCCTGAACATATTTGTCCGTGTAGCGATATCCAACCGCATAAACCCAGTCACGCTCCGGCTTCACAGTATGGCGAAGTTGCTGAAAAGTTTCCTGATCCTGAACGGACCATAAGGAGTTGCCCACACCATTCGGGAGCACCTGATAAGAACGCATATTCTCGGCAAGATCAAAATAAAGCTCATGATGGCTAAGGAAGTGCCAGCTTCCTCCCACATGTGGAAGGAATGCAGCCGAAGCGGTCATACTGCCGTTTGGAAGAGCATCCGCGCCAGTATAATCCGAGTTGTTGTAGTTCGCACCACCTGCCGTAGTGGAAATCATGGACTTGAAGCCAGCAGAAATGCGGACGTTTTCCAACGGACGCCACGTATCTTCAAGATGATATGTGAAGTTGTTGGTATGCCATACGAAACCATAGCCCTGCATGAAGGCTTTTCCATAAGTATTGTACGGGCCAACAGTTTTTAGTGGTGCACCTGTTCCAAGAAGTGGCTCATTATACCAGAAAAGATCTGCCTGCTGGTTGTTGTTTTCGAACCAGACGCCTGTGTCGATTGTATGATGGGCAATATGATAGTTCAGGGACGTCGTGAAACCATAGCGCTCCTGCCGGTTCTGCCAGACCTCTTCCGAGAAGGGGGCGCCGGTGTCCGCTGATGGCGTTTCATAATCGGAATAGGTGTAATAACCCGTCTGACTTGTTCCATAAATCGTGCTTCTCCAGCGAAGCCGATCCGTCAGCACCAGATCCAGGTTCAGGCCACCCGTGTAATCAACTTCTGCCTGGCCGCCATCGTACAGGTAAGGTTCATCACCGTTGGCCTCAATCGCATCAGAGGTTGGAAGGGAGACTTCTCCAGCGGCATAGGCCGTTGCCAAACCGTAGTTTGGATAAAGATGCGGAACACGCCAGCCAAGTGTCTTGAGCATTGCAAGGGACGTGTCCTGATATCCCCATTCCTGCATGTCGCTCCAGTTAAAGAAAGCTTTGATAACGCTGTCATGGCCGATGGGTTGAACGATTTTTGCGTCTACCTGCTGCTGGAACTGGTCCCCGCCGCCCATCCACTTGCCTTCCTGGCTTCGGGAATAAGCGACATAAGCCTTGGTTCCCGAGGCATTCAGCTTGCCGGTATCCGCCCGGATATAGGTACGATAGGAACTGTAGCTGCCGAAACCCTGAGAAATCTTTCCGCCAGCCTTATCCTTGGGATCGGACGTTTCAAACTGAAGAGTAGCGCCCAGTGTAGAGGTAGATGGAACGTCTACGCCTCCTGGTCCCTCCGACAGGACAGAGCGCTCGATATCATCGGAAATCGAGGCCTGAATGACGTTCAGTCCATTGTTGCTCTCGTAGGTCTGATCATTCAGAGGGATACCATCCAGCGTTACGCCGATCTGATCCATGAAAAATCCACGAACGTAGATGCTACTGCCCCATGTATCGATACCTAAGGGGTCTGTGGAACTGAAGCTGACGCCGGGCAGGCGGTCTACAGCTTTCAGGACGCTTGTTCCCGGCGTGAACTGCGCCATGACCGCCTTTGAAACAACGTTTTCAGCCCCCCGTGACACTGCTCGGCTTGCGCTGACCTTCATCGTTTCGTTGCCGCCAGTAACGGATGTTGGGGCGCGATGCGTCGTTCTTTTTACCGGGTTGGATGCTTTTCGCGCTGAGTGAGCGACGGCTTTTCTGGAAGATGGCAAGCTTTCTGCAGCATAGAGTTGGCCTGGAAGAACGCAGAGAAGGGCGGATAATGAAAGGGTTTTCTGAAAGGAAAGACGCTGAGAAGGACACTTCACATGGACCGAGAGGGGTGTTCTTTTGCTCACAAGTTCTGTTCCATCTCTTTGGGTGTCTGTAACAACCACTGCGGACCCCCGATCAGTCTCTCAAAGAGACGAGGGTGTTGCCAATCGACGCCAGAGCACATTTTCCTTGAGGCATCATTAAAGCGTTTCGAGAGAAGGAATTTCTCATTGGAGAGCTTCAATAGCCGTCATTTTGCAAAGTGTATGAATATAAAATCGAAGTCGCAACGGTTTTGTTCGGTGATTGAAAAGTCCTTGAGTAGGCTGATAAAACGCCTAGGGGTGTTTAGGATTTAAAACACCTCAATTTCAGTAGACTCGTCGAACTTTCGACATCACTCCGGTTGCAGCTTTTGTTGCGCCTCAAATGGATCGCGTTTTACGGCTTCTGGAAAACCCTTTGATTCAGAAAGGAAAACAGGCGTGGAGAATTTGTATGAGTGATGTTGAAACGCAGCCAGGGAGAAGGTGCATTGTTAGGGGAAAAGTAACTTCCCGGCGCGAGCATGATGCCAGCGAGAGCGGCCTCTTTGGTTAATGCCAGCAGGTCGATCTCGTGAGGAAAGCGCATCAAGCAAAACATCCCACCATCAGGTTTTTCAAACGGGATAAGGCCACACTTTTGAAATTTTTTTCCTGCGCTTTTCTGTAATTCTGAAAGTGCTTCGCGTAGTCTTGCGAGATGAAGTCGGTAGCGACCATCCGCTAGAATGTGATGCACAATTGCCTCTGAAATACCATTGCTTGTCAGGCTGCTTGCCATTTTGAGTTTAAGGATATGGTGAGCCATGCTCGGTGAGCACGCAACATATCCAACACGTAATCCTGGCGAGATTGTCTTGGAAAAACTGCTGACACGTATGACCTGTTCCAGTCGGCCCAGATAGGCCAGTGTTGGTGTTTTCTCTGCAGCAAGATCTCCAAAGATGTCATCCTCAATCAGGGTAAATCCATAAAGTTCAGCCAGTTTCAGAACCTGATGAAGAACAGGCGCACTGCAACTTGTTCCGGTGGGATTATGGAGTCTGGTGTTGATGATAAAAACTTTGGGAGCTTTTACCTGAGCCAGTTTCTGAAGGGTTTCCAGGCACGGGCCGTCCTGCAGGCGAGGAATGCCAACGATGTTTAGCCCCAGTGCCTGAAGCGCTGGGAAAAAGTTGCAGTACCCCGGGTCTTCGACAAATATCGTGTCACCATTTTGGGCCAGACAGCGAACGGCAAGCTCAAGCGCCTGACTGGCACCATGCGTCATAATGATCGAAGACGTGTTGCAGGCAATTCCTTGTCTGGAAAGCATCAAACAGATTTGTTCCCGCAGGCCCTCATGCCCGTAGGGATTTCCATATCCCAGATTTATCAGTTCTGATTTGCGGCCGAGGCTGCTGAGAGCCTGCTTTACGCCACTGCCAAACAGATAGCTGTCAGGCAACCAGCCACAGCCCGCCTGAATATGATTCGGAGTGCTTTCATAAGCGCGTTGCAGGAGCCAAAGGGAATCTACGGATGTCGCCACGGTTCGCTGAGGAAGCACACGCCCACTGTCTTCCTGCCGGGTAACAAAGTAGCCACTTGCTCTTCGAGCCTCCAGGAGGCCATCCGCAACAAGTCGGTTGTAGGCATTGGAAACCGTGAGGGGACTGACGCCGGAATCTGCAGAAAGCCGTCGAATAGAAGGGAGTCTCATGCCTTCCGGCCAGTCTCCAGTGCGGATCCGCTCTGCAATCTGGGTGACAATCTGGGCAACAAGCGGCTGGTGGGAGGCCATAGAAAGTTTGAGCATATCGATGCACGAGCCACTGAAAATTTTTAAACCAGTGCCCTCGAAAGGGCAGTCATGGCTATTTTCCAAGTCAAAAGAACCTGTACTGCTCGATTGACCGGTACAGGTTCACTCATAAACCAGGGAACTGTATATAGGCAATCTCGTTCCGAACGAAGAATATTCATGAAACGCCGCATTCCCACCTCTCCGGGCGCGGCAGCGTTTAATGACAAAGGTTGCGGAATGGCACAGTTGCTCAATGAATTCGATTGTGAGCGAACCTTGAAAAATGGCACTTACTGGATGCCATTCACGGCGAACCGCCGTGTCAAGGAACATCCGGCATCCCGCATCATCACGTCTGCGAAGGGAGCCTATTACTACACGGCTGAAGGCAAGCCGCTATTTGATACGCTGTCCGGGTTGTGGTGCACCCCTCTGGGGCATGGTCATCCGCGGATCGTGGAGGCATTGAAGACGCAAGCTGAGACCTTGGATTATTGCACGGCCTTCCAGATGGCCAATCCTGTGACCGTGCGCCTGGCTGAGCGTATTGCGGGTATGGCTCCAAATGGTCTGGATCATGTTTTCTTTGCCAATTCCGGCTCAGAAGCGGTGGATACGGCTCTCAAGATTGCCCTTGGGTATCATCGCCTCAGAGGTGAAGGCGGCCGTTTCCGCATGATCGGTCGGGAACGTGGCTATCACGGGGTTGGCTTTGGTGGCATGTCGGTTGGCGGCATTGTTCCCAATCGCAAGATGTTTGCTAATGGAATGATGAATGGCGTTGACCATTTGCGCCACACTTACGATTCAGCGCACATGGCGTTCTCCAAAGGGCAGCCGGCCTGGGGTGGTGAGTATGCTGAAGATCTGGAGCGTCTGATCGGGCTCCATGATGCTTCAACAATCGCCGCAGTCATCGTTGAACCTGTTCAGGGATCAACGGGCGTTCTGGTACCTCCAGTCGGGTATCTTCAGCGGTTACGCGAAATTTGCACTAAGCACGGTATTCTTCTGATTTTTGATGAAGTCATCACTGGCTTTGGTCGCATGGGTGACAATTTTGCATCCCAGCGTTTTAACGTGAAGCCGGATATGATTACATTTGCCAAAGCCGTCACCAACGGTATCGTCCCGATGGGTGGTGTCATTGTCAGCTCGGACATTTACGACACATTCATGACTGGTCCGAAAAATGCCGTTGAATTTGCCCACGGCTATACCTATTCGGGACATCCCCTGGCTGCGGCTGTGGGTCATGCCGTTCTGGACATTATGGAAGAAGAGTCTCTGATTTCTCGGGCTCGTAGTCTAGAAATCATTCTGGAAGAGGCCATTCATTCCCTTGCTGATCTAGAGGGTATCAAAGATATCCGCAATATCGGCCTGACAGCAGCTATTGATCTGGTTCCTGCCTCCGACGCTCCGGGTGCCCGTGGGCTGCCGCTCTTTGAACTAGGCCTGAAAAATGGTCTTCTTTTACGGTGTACTGGGGATACGGTGTCTTTTGGTCCTCCCTTTATCTCGACAACAGAACAATTGCAGGACATGGTCGAAACGGTTCGTCGATTGATTGTTTCTGTTACGCAGTAATCTGCATTCTGTCCTTTTCCGTCACTCAGGAGACAACGATGCCGCTTCTTCACTTCCATATTCTTGAAGGCCGGTCAGAAAGCGAGGTCAAGACGCTTCTGGATGCCGCCCACGAGGCCATGCTCGAAGCGTTTCAAGTACCTCGACGTGACCGTTATCAACTCGTCTCAGAACATAAACCTTCGCATATGATCGTTGAGGATACAGGACTTGATATTCCTCGTACCGAAAAAGTCGTGCTTCTTCAGGTTTTCAGCCGCCCACGCGGTGAGGAGCAGATTGCCGGTTTTTATCGTCTTCTGACGGAACGTCTCGAAGCAGAATGTGGAATTCTGCCATCTGACGTGATGGTATCCGTTGTTGAGAATGGGGACGCTCATTGGTCATTTGGTCATGGTCGGGGCCAGTTCCTTACAGGAGAGCTGCCTCTTCCTGCCAAAACGTAAGACGGGCTTCCAGGGGTAATCTCTTTTCTGGCAGATCCATAAACCTCAAGGCGCATCATTCGGATTGAAAAAGGGAAAAGTGCATGAAACAGCAATTGATCATGTTTCCGGCGAATGATTCACGCCCTTTTCGTCCGTCTCCGGATTATACAGATTGCTGCCGTAACAAGGCCGTCTGTGCATGAAAGATACAGTTCTTGCTCAAAGCCTGAAACCACGCCACATCGCTATGATTTCGATCGGCGGCGTGGTCGGGGCCGGGTTTTTCATTGGAGCTTCTGCTCCTATTTCGGTCGCAGGGCCAGGAGCCTTGCTGTCTTACGCCCTGTCAGGGCTGATGACCTATCTGGTAAATCTCATGCTCCGGGATGTTGCATTGAGTGCCCCTGGACATGGGTCTTTCGTCAATCAGATACGCCATGCGCTCGGAGGACACGCCGGTTTCATGACGGGATGGACTTACTGGCTCGTCTGGGTCACGACCCTCGGGATCGAGATCATGGCAGCAGCGTCCCTTCTAACGCCGCTTGTCCATCTTCCTTATGCACTGGTTGAGTGCATTATCCTGGCCGTCATGACGGGAGCCAATCTTATGGCTGTCCGTGCTTATGGCGAGTTTGAATACTGGTTTTCTATGCTGAAGGTTGGCGCCATCGCTGCTTTCATTCTGATTGGTGTTGTAACCCTTTTTCAAGGCCACATCCCCATTCGGCAGAACGTTTTTGGGGGCGGACTTCTGCCGCATGGATGGCTGGCGCTTCTGGCGGCAATCCCGGCGATCATGTTTTCCATGTCCGGTAGCGAAGTGATCACGATCGCAGCTCTTGAGTCTGAAACTCCAGATAAAAACATCGCAAAAGCGACGCGTTCGGTTGGCCTACGGATCGTGGGTTTTTATCTCACTTCCGTTGCACTCATTCTCTGTCTTGTCCCCTGGAGTTCTCTCACACCGGGAGAGTCTCCCTTTCTGTTCGTTCTTAATCAGCTTCACATTCCTTTTGCCAGTGCAGCCATGGAAGTCGTGATTGTTTCTGCCATGCTCTCCACGCTGAATTCAGGGCTGTACGCAACGTCCCGCATTCTTTTTGAACTGGCCGATGTTGATGATGCGCCCAAGGCGTTCATGCGGCTGCATCCCAGCACTCAGGCTCCCCGGATTGCCGTTCTTTTCAGCTCGGCGGCGGCTCTCATAATTGCGGCAGTCGCCATATTGTCGCCCAATGCGGTCTTTGCGTTTCTGCTCAGTGCAACGGGCGCCCTCGTCATTTTTCACAATGCTCTGATCGTTTTCACACGTGTCCGTCTCTGTGGATTGGGTATCACTCCGATCCTCACATTTCTACTTTTGCTCGGCGCTCTGATCGCTATGGCGCTCGTGCCCCATACCCGTCACGAACTGGTCATCAGCACGCTTACGATGGGGATCATGCTTGTGATTGCAATCGTTCGCCATTTTGTGAGTAAAGCGCACAGTCGGGCCTGATGAGGCATATTTTTTCCCAAAGCTGAAACCCGGTTTGAATCACGATCCACAAGGAGTTCCTGCGTCCATGTCACACTCTCTCGAATTCTATATCAACGGTCAGTGGGTCAAGCCTCACGGAACACACGTTATTGACGTCATTAACCCGGCAACAGAACGGCCGTGCAGCCAGATTGCGCTGGGAGATGCGACAGACGTCGATCTGGCGGTCAAAGCGGCTCACGCAGCCTTTCCAGTTTGGTCGACATCCACACGAGAGGATCGTCTGGCCGTTCTTGAACGCATCCTGCATATTTACAAGCGCCGCACCGAGGATATGGCGCAGGCAATTTCCCTTGAAATGGGGTCGCCCATTGCACGCGCCCGAGATAGTCAGAGTTGGGCTGGCATGGCGCATCTGGAGGAAATGATCTCCGCGCTCAAAACTTTTGTTTTCGATGAGCTACAGGGCGATATTCTCATCACGCGCGAGCCGGTTGGTGTCTGTGGGCTCATAACGCCGTGGAACTGGCCGATGAACCAGATCGTCTGCAAGGTTGCGCCTGCTTTGGCAGCGGGCTGCACAATGGTTCTGAAGCCGAGTGAAATAGCACCGCTCAGTGCGCTCGTTTTTGCAGAAATCCTTGATGAGGCCGGTGTGCCGCCTGGCGTGTTTAACATGGTTAACGGTGACGGGCCCGTAGTAGGGGAAGCGCTTGCCCAGCACCCGGATATCGATATGATCTCCATTACAGGTTCTACGCGGGCAGGAATTGCCGTTGCAAAGCTGGCGGCCGATACAGTCAAGCGCGTGCATCAGGAACTGGGCGGAAAATCCCCAAATATTGTTCTGCCAGACGCCGATTTTGCAGATGCAATCCGACGTGGCGTGAAAGGCTGCTACAGCAATTCCGGCCAATCCTGTGATGCACCGACCCGCCTGCTCGTCCCGCGTAATCGTATGGGCGAAGCTATGGAAATTGCCAAAGAGACCGCAGACTCTTTCAGGGTGGGTTCTCCAACCTCAGAAGACACACAGCTTGGCCCCGTTGTCAGTGAAATCCAGTACAAACGCATTCAGGCGTTGATTCAAAAAGGGATTGACGAGGGGGCTACACTGGTAACGGGAGGGACGGGTAAGCCACCGGGTCTTGAAACGGGCTACTATGTGCGTCCAACCGTGTTCGGAAACGTCCAGCCGGAGATGACCGTCTCTCGTGAGGAAATCTTTGGGCCTGTTCTGTCAATCATCGCCTATGACGATGAAGAACATGCGATCCGGATTGCCAATGACACCCCTTACGGACTGGCCGCGTATGTTCAGTCTGGCGATCTGTCTCATGCCCGCAAGGTTGCACGTCGGCTAAGGGCGGGAAACGTCAATATTAACGGTGCAGACTGGACTGTAGCCGCGCCGTTCGGCGGATATGGGCAGTCGGGAAATGGTCGTGAATGTTCTCGCTGGGGACTGGCAGACTTTGTGGAAATCAAGGCCATCATCGGCTACGGCGCCTGAAAATAGGGAGAGGACCCTTCAGATGATTCCCAGTCTCTATGCCCGGAAAGGACCCGGTTTGTCTCTTGCGCCTCTCGCGGGGCAAACAAGTGCGGAGACGGTCGTCATCGGGGCTGGTCTTACAGGAATTTCAACCGCTCTGCATCTTGCTGAGGTCGGGAAAGATGTTGTCGTTCTGGATACTCACGAGCCCGGCTGGGGAGCGTCGGGTCGAAATGGCGGTCAGGTTAATCCTGGCCTCAAAACACCGCCAGAACAGGTTTTGAAGGATTTTGGTCCCACAATTGGTGCACGCCTCGTCGACAATGCGTGGAATGCACCTGACCTGGTCTTTGACCTCATTGCCCGTCATAGCATTGATTGTGATGCGGCTCGTGGTGGAACAATTCGCGCAGCAACCGCAAGCAGCCAGCTTGACGCTCTGAGAGAGCTGACCCGTCAGTGTGAAAATTACAGTGGTCCGGCAACGTGGCTGACCGCCGCCGACATGATGCAGCGCACGGGGGCATCTGTGTATGCGGGGGGAATGATTGATGCACGGGGAGGGCAGATTGACCCTCTGGCCTATACCAGAGGTCTCGCAAAAGCGGCGATATCCGCTGGGGCCCGTATCCATGATCAATCGAGAGTGAGGTCCGTCGTTCGCCGTGGGACGGGGTGGGCCGTTGCGACCGATCGAGGCGAAGTAGTCGCCCAGTCGGTCGTGATGGCGACCAACGGGTATTCTGGTCGTCTTCTGGATAAAATGCGGCGATCCATCATTCCGCTATTCAGCGCCATTGTTGCCACTGAGCCCCTTCCTGGGGCTCTGCGCGCTAAAATTCTGGCCAAACGTGAAGTGGTTTATGAACTGGGGGAAATCACCACCTATTATCGGGTAGATGCTCAGGGGCGCTTCCTCATGGGAGGGCGGTCCGCCTCTCACGACCTGCATGGGCCAGACGCTTTTCCGTATCTGAAAGCACGTGCGCTCAAGCTCTGGCCGGAACTGAAAACCATACAATGGACTTCTGGCTGGAATGGCCAGTTAGCCATGACACTGGATCACTATCCCCATTATCACGAACCAGCTCGGGGGCTGGTGGCCTGTCTGGGATACAACGGACGTGGTGTGGCCATGGCAACGCTCATGGGCCAGAACCTTGCCGATGTGCTTCAAGGTGGAGAGCCATTATTCCCGGCTCAGCCAATCAAGCCTGTGCCCTTGCACTTCGGCTGGAAAGCCGGCGTGATTGCCGGGATCGTACGAGGAAGACTGAAAGATCGCTTCGGTTTGTGATGCCGGTGTACAGACCGCATATCGTATCTTCTACGCCACACTTCAGTAGGCCTTCGATGCAGCAAGGGAAATTATTCCCTTGCTGCCATAATAGCGAGATCTGGGTTTTTCCAGATATCATTGGTCTATCGTTGGCTTTGAAAAGTTATCTGGAGGCAGGCGAAGCTGCTTGCGACAAACCCGCTTCCGGACAGAAGTTTTGTGAAGTTGCACACCCCCGTAATCATCTGAGCTTGTGATGTGAACACGGCAGAACATCAGATCACAAGCAGGCTCGGGTTTTCGTTCGAATGAGTCCTGGGCCCAAGGCCATGCCAATGACCATGGAGAGATAGATCGTCGCCATATCCGCGCGGGAAAAGACAAGTTCCCAGCCCGGCGTAAAGCGCTTGGGGGTCGCCTTGTAATCTATCAGACAGGAAACCGGGCCGAGAAGAACCGTGACGGTTACCGCACGAATTATGGTTGGATTTTTGCCCAAGGCCTTGTCGTAGAACCAGCTCCAGAAGAAAACAGCTGCTGCATTGGTAGCTATTCCTGGCAGAGAATGGCGAAAATCCAGTTGTTTGACCTTGGCGGCTTGCTTGCCATGTAGCCAATGCGCAGTGCAGTTTACCCCCGGACCATACGATCCTGTTCTGATCCGGCTCAGGGCCAGTACGGCGCCAGAAGACATGAGTGCGCCCCCTAGGGTCATGGTCCAGATGCGCTTGCTCATAGTCTGTTCTCAACCCTGTAGTCTTTCCGGGACAGCGACAGTACTGGCCGGCTTCTTACTAACGCCTCATTGTGTCTCCGGATTTTTCATACCCACCCGAAGCAGCTTTCCACTCATAGAAACGCCCGAATAAATGCTTCAAGGGTGTCAGCGTCCTCCACAGGCTTGTCACGGCGAATACGCGCAACACGCGGAAAACGGAGCGCTACGCCGCTCTTGTGACGTTTGGAATACTGAGCGGCATCGAAGGCAATTTCCAGAACAAGCCCGTGCGCTACTTCCCGAACCGGGCCAAAACGCTTGGTCGTATGATCACGGACCCACTTGTCCAGGAATTTTAGCTCTTCATCGGTAAAACCTGAGTAAGCTTTACCGATCGGAACAAGCTCGCGTTCTCCGTCCACGGTGCGCCATAAGCCAAACGTGTAGTCGGAATAGAAGCTGCTGCGTTTGCCATGCCCGCGTTGTGCATACATGACAATGGCATCGACCGTGAGTGGCTCACGTTTCCATTTCCACCATGGGCCCCGTGGACGACCCGGAACATATGGACTGTCAGCCTTTTTCAGCATCAATCCTTCAATGCCCTCGCTCCTTGCATTCTCGCGAAGCTTGGCCAGGTCGTCGAAGTTCTGGAACGCAATGAGCTCTGACAGGGCCATTCTTGGTGGGTTTAGCCGTGAGAACCAGCTTTCCAGCCGCTGCCTTCTGATGTCGAAGGGCAGGGAGCGCAGGTCTTCTCCATCTTCAAACAGGATATCATACAGCCGGATGCCTGCTGGCATGTCCCGGAGCATGGAGGCTGTTGGCGACTTACGGTTCAGTCTCTGTTGAAGCTCAGCAAATGGAGCGACAATACCTCCCTGGACCACCAGAAGCTCACCATCCAGAACGACCCTGCTGCCCAGATCCTGCATCGTGGCAAGCACGTCCGGAAAAGCCTTTCCGATATCTTCTGCCGTGCGCGTGTAGACACGTTCCCCCTGAGGCGTGGAAACAAGCTGAACTCGGATACCGTCCCATTTCCATTCCGCGCGCCATTCCCCCGGATTGAATGCTGTCAGGTCAACGTTTTCCAAGGGCTGGGCCAGCATAGGTGGTCGGAAAACCGGAGCATCCTTTGCATCGGGTTTCGGCCCTTTTCCTTCTATCCATGCGAAGAGGGGCCCATAAGGCGCTTCAAGGCCGTGCCAGACTTCCTCAATGTCATCCGCAGCCACGGACGCTAACTCTGCAAGGGCCGTCTTCGCCAACCGGGCTGACGCGCCAACGCGAAGCGAGCCAGTAATGAGCTTGAGGAGGGCATACCGGGAGGAGGCATCGCATGCATCCAGCCATTCCCTTACAACATCTGGAACGTCCGTTTTTGGAAGGCGTTCCAGTGTGTGAACGACCTCGGCCAGACCGGGTGCCGCAGGCGTGTCCTGATCAGGGGTTTCCCGCCGCCAGATCAGCGCAACTGTCTCCGCAAGATCTCCGACGTAATCGTAGGACCAGGTAAAGAGTTCTGGATCGATGCGTTCCATGGCCAGCGCCCGCAGCATGGCAGGCTTGGCTGCTGCGAAGGACAGGCTTCCTGCCATCGCAGCCAATGCGTATCCCCGGTCAGGATCGGGCGCCATGGAGAAATATTCTTTAAGAAGTGCGAGCTTCATATTCCGAGAGGGGGTAAAGGCCAGACGTTCCAGTAAGGTGGCAAATTCGATCATGCCGACGCTCCCTGTTCCGCCTGTTCATCCTCTTCCTCGTAGCCCAGAAGCCGCAACGCGCGGCCGCGGATCTGCATTTTGCCTAACGCATAAATCAGCGCGTCCTCGCGGCCGTGGGTGACCCAGATTTCCTTTGCCCCCGTTGCCTGACACGTTTCCAGCAGGGCATCCCAGTCGGCATGGTCGCTGATGACGACAGGGAGTTCGACCCCATGCGCCTTTGCTCTCTGGCGGACATGCATCCAGCCTGATGCCAGACAGACAACAGGGTCTGGCAACCGACGCGCCCAGCGGTCTGCAATCGCCGATGGAGGCGCGAGGACAATACCCCCGCGCATCTCACCTTTCTCCGCAGCCGTTGCTGAACGCAGATCCCCTAACGGGATACCAAAACTTTCGTAGAGGTTGCACATCGGCAGGAGGGCGCCGTGGAGCCAGAGAGGTTCGTGATAGCCACCGTCCCGAAGTAATGCGATCAGACGCTGGCACTTGCCGAGCGCATAACAGCCCACGACATGCGTGCGCTCTGGAAACAGGCATACGTCATGCAGCAGTTTGGCAATCTCATGGGCGGGATCCGGTAAGCGAAAGACTGGCAGCCCAAACGTGGCTTCCGTTACGAAAAGATCACAGGGCACGACTTCAAAGGGCTCAC
The DNA here is from genome assembly GCF_002723955.1 of Gluconobacter frateurii. Classification (GTDB taxonomy): domain Bacteria; phylum Pseudomonadota; class Alphaproteobacteria; order Acetobacterales; family Acetobacteraceae; genus Gluconobacter; species Gluconobacter frateurii. The sequence continues at coordinate 455,754 of NZ_BEWN01000003.1, read as the reverse complement.
ATGTTGGATCTAGGGCACGTTTGTAGTCGCCGCTGACTACGGCGCGTTGTCCACGGTATTCCATGACAACTTGCGCGCTTCCTAGAACATGTCCGGCAGGTGCAAGCCAGAGCCGAACCTCTCCAATGGATATGACGTCTCCATATCCAAGTGCTTGCTGGCTCTGACCGGCGCGGTCTTCGCCCATCCTCAGACGCATGATGGCCAGGGTTTCGGGTGTTGCGGTGACAAGATCATGGCCGGGTCGGGCATGATCAGAATGACCATGCGTAATGACGGCATGGGCCACTGGCTGGAGTGGGTCGATATAGAAGGCACCGGGTGCACAGAAGAGCCCTTCCGGTTTTAACTCAAGCCACTCCACCCAGTCTTCTCCGTCAGTCGTGCAAGAACAGGGAAAGAACCCGCGAAACGCATGCGCGTTCCTTGAGCTAATGAGCAAACATCTTCCCGAACCTTTTCAGGACTGGTTTTCCAGACAGGGTTGGTCCCCCCGATCTCATCAGCTCGCGATGCTTCAGGCCGCAGAGGAGGGAGTGTCTGCCCTTCTCATCGCGCCAACGGGTGGGGGGAAGACATTGGCAGGCTTTTTGCCCAGCCTCATCGAATTGGCAGAAGGTTCATATTCTGGACTGCACACACTCTATGTCAGTCCGCTGAAGGCGCTTTCGACCAATATTGCAGAAAATCTGTCCCGCCCCATCAGGGACATGGACCTTCCGGTTCGTGTTGAAGTGCGCAGTGGAGATACGTCCGGAGCACGCCGGAAGCGGCAACAGAAGAACCCGCCGAATATTCTCCTGACGACACCGGAGAGTCTGGCGCTGCTTTTGTCATACCCGGACGCGGGAGCGTATTTCTCCACGCTCAGAGTTCTGATCATCGACGAGGTTCATGCGCTTGCTGGTACAAAAAGGGGAGACCAGCTCGCTCTCTGTGCCAGCCGTTTGAGGGTGTTTTCGCCATCGCTCCGGATCAATGGTTTATCCGCAACCGTAGCGCACCCTTCCGCCATGGCGGCTTGGGTTTCCCCGACGGGCAAAGCCGCTGGCGTCCGTCTTGTCAAAGCGGAAGACGGGGTGCGGCCGGACGTTCATGTGCTTTTGCCTGATAAGCGGGGTTATCTTCCCTGGGCGGGCCGCATGGGGCTGGGAAGCGCCACTGCGATCCTGACGGAAATTGCCCGTGCACGCCTGACGATCGTGTTCGTCAACAGCCGGGCGCAGGCAGAACTGCTGTTTCAGGCTCTGTGGAAAGACAATGCGGACAATCTGCCCATCGGGCTTCATCATGGCAGTCTGGACGCAGTGCGTCGGGCAAAAGTGGAAGAAGCCATGGCTCAAGGCGCTCTGCGGGCGGTCGTGGCTACGTCTTCGCTGGATCTGGGGCTGGATTGGGGGGCAGTGGATCAGATCATTCAGGTGGGGGCACCGAAGCAGATCTCCCGCCTGACACAGCGGATCGGCCGGGCCAATCACCGGATGGACGAGCCATCGCGTGCGCTTCTTGCTCCGGCCAACCGGTTTGAAGTTCTGGAATGTGAAGCAGCCAGAGAGGCGGTTCTTCAGCATGAACTCGACGGTGATCCGCCTCGTGCCGGGGCCTTGGATGTTCTCGCTCAGCATGTGCTGGTCACAGCCTGCGCAGGACCGTTTTTCCCCGACGTTCTGTATGAAGAAATTCGTCAGACTGCGCCCTATAGCCAGATTTCACGTACAGATTTCGATGAGGTCGTTCGATTTGTCGAAGACGGTGGCTATGCCTTGCAGGCCTATGAACGTCATCAGCGTCTTTTCAGGGACTCACTAGGGCAACTGTGGGTTAGAAGTGAGCAGATCATCCGACAGTTTCGAATGAATATCGGCACCATCGTCGATACTCCGATGTTACGCGTCAAATCCCGACGGGGAAAAGCCTATGGAGAGATAGACGAGTATTTCGCCTCGACGCTCGTTCCGGGCGATACCTTCCTGCTGGGCGGGGAGCTCCTGGAGTTTCTGGGACTGCACGATACGACCGTTCAGGCAGCCCGTGGCCGAGGCAAGGACCCGAGGGTGCCGGTATATGGCGGCAATCAGCTTTCCATTTCACCCGGTCTGGCCAGACATGTTCGTGAGATTCTGCATACACCAACCGCATGGACGGTACTGCCGAAGTCTGTGCAGGACTGGCTCACCCTGCAGTCCAAGCGCTCACATCTGCCCGGGCCGGAAAACTTTCTGATCGAGACTTTTCCTCATCGAGGGTGGCATTACATTGTGGCGTACCCCTTTGAAGGGCGAAATGCGCATCAGACTCTGGGGCTTCTCCTGACAAAAAAGCTGGAGGAGACTGGCAAAGGCCCTCTGGGCTTTGTGGCCAACGACTATGTGGTCGCGTGCTGGTGCGTCCACCCAACAGGCTCCATGACGGACCTGTTCAGCCGAGATCTGCTAGGAGGCAATCTGACAGACTGGCTATCCGAAAGTGCCATGCTCCGCCGTACTTTTCGGGACGTTGCCATCATCGCCGGGCTGATAGAACGCAATTATCCGGGAAGAGAGAAAAACCGACGCCAGATGACGATTAGCAGTGACCTTCTTTATGACGTGCTTCGAAAATACGATCCCGATCATATTCTCCTGCGTGCGACACGCCTTCAGGCAGAGGAAGGTCTGACCGATCTGGGGCGTCTGTCACAAATGCTGGATCGTCTTTACGGGCATATCGAGCATGTCAGTCTTTCCCATGTCTCGCCGCTTTCAGTCCCCGTGCTTCTTGAGCAGGGACGCGAAAAAATCCGGGGAGGAGAAGGGGAAGACTACCTTCTGGCAGAGGCAGACAAGCTCTATGCCTTGGCAGGGAAAGCATGAATTTTCGCGAGATCATACTGGCTGGTGAGCAGATATGGCTTCTGCCCGGAGGGGCCGTTTTCCTACCGGCAACGCAGACACTCGTGGTGGCTGATCTTCACCTGGGGAAAGGAACCTCGGCCCGGTCTCGCGGATTATTGCTTCCGCCCGGCGATACGATTTCGACGCTTGAGAAGGTATTGCGGCTTGTAGAATCTTGTTCCCCCCGGCTTCTGGTAGCGCTGGGAGACAGCTTTCATGATCCGGGAGCGGGAGAGCGCCTTCTCGATGAGGAAAAAGCCCTGCTTGATACTACGCTTCGAAAAGCAGCCATCTTATGGATTACAGGTAACCATGACGCGGCACCGATTGCCAACATTGGGGGTGAATGGCTCAATGAATATCAGTCTGGCAATCTGATCTTTCGCCATATTCCTTCTGCAAGAATTCCGGCTGGTAAAGCGGAACTGGCGGGCCATCTGCATCCGAAGGTCAGAATACGGATCAGGGGGCATGTTATGCGCCGTGCCTGCTTTATCACAGGCAATGACCGCCTTATTCTACCAGCATTTGGTTCATATACCGGCGGCCTGGATATTTCTGATCCCGCTCTTGCCACACTGTTTCACCAGGGATCTGCGGCCTATGTCTGGGGGGCTGACCAAATCAACCGTGTTGCCTAGAACGCGTTGACGAAAGCGCTGACCCGGAGCCGCGCCTGCAAGACTGAGGAGAGGTGAGCATGCATGGTATGCGGTTCTGGCGGTGATAGCCTCTCTATCTGTTTTCTGGGGAGCGTTGCGGGCTGTACGTGAGGGAATGACTGGTATGAACCCCGGGGATCTGCAGAGCCTGACGAAAACAGCCGCCATTGTATCTCGCTCGGCCTGCATGGCTCTGCGGTTCGAAGCAGGAAATTTTGTCAGGTCGCCTCTGGCTTTCAGAGGGTAGAAGCTGGCCCGTTACCGCCCAGTCCTGCTGGGTCCGAGGCAGGCAACTGGCCTTAAAGAGCGACACATCCCCGACAAGAACGCCGAGATCACGCCGGATCCCGATCCTATCGCTCGAACGGCTGGTGCGCAAAACCACACGCACAGTCGCAACATTCGCGCGGATCATGAACATGGCCCGGTTGTTCGTCTGACGCAGCGGCGTGGATGATCTTACCAGAGTTCGTGACCAGATCCGGATCCGTGATCAGTTGAGGCGCAGCGCCTGCAGCCTGTGCGCAAAACCGGTATGGATCGGTGAGACAATCGCACCGGCTGGCTTACGTGGAAGCATTTTCGACCCCCTTGCTTTCGAACCGCCAAAAAGAGCCGTCAAAGTGAGGTGGTTGAGCTGGCTGCGGTTACCGGTCCCCAGATAGCTCTCGGTGCGGGGCGTTTTCATCCTACACAGGCTGCATGGCTCTCCAGTTCCACATGAGAGCAGGTATAGCCCCTGATCGTGCGGTCAATCAGGATCGAGATGCCATTGACCAGCATACGGGCCGAAACAAGCTTGCCCTCGGAGACCATGCAGTGTTTCTGCGTCCCCAGAAGAGCGCGGGACTAAACAGGTAGCGACTGAAGGCCCACACCGCAGCATCGCAACATTGTTCGATTTCAAAGCCATTCCCCCCTTATGTGGGCCAGAAAACAGGACAAGTCTCGGAAGCACCTTTATCTGGCCCTGAACGATCCTCGGGACGATCAACCTTTCATTGTTGATGATCGTTATACGATCGGTAAATTGCTTGCATAGGCTTGGCTGGACCGGGCAGCATGGTGATAAAACGTAGATGGGCCCGTTTGAACATTGTCTTAATCTGGCGCGTCTCATGAATGTGATGAACCTGTGTCTGGCGGCTGACTAAATGCATGCAATCATGACCGGACATATGTCCAAGGTAATCATGGATCAAGACGCGCGCCGAGCCATGCACCCGACCAGTTTCTCCCCAGTGTCAAAAGGAACAGCGTCATGAGCGGACCCTCCGATTATAAACCTCCCAAAGTCTGGACATGGACGGCACCAAGTGGCGGTAAATTCGCCAGTACGAACCGCCCGACTGCCGGGGCCACCCATGAGCAGACACTGCCAGTTGGACGGCACCCCCTTCAGCTCTATTCCCTTGGCACACCCAATGGCGTCAAAGTCACGATCCTGCTTGAGGAACTGCTTGCCGCCGGTCATACACAGGCCGAATACGACGCTTGGCTTATTCGCATTGGCGAAGGGGATCAGTTCGGCTCCGGCTTTACGGAGATCAATCCGAATTCCAAGATTCCAGCCCTGGTCGATCACAGCGGCGATCAGCCTCTGGCCGTTTTTGAGTCCGGGTCAATCCTGCTGTATCTGGCTGAAAAATTTGGTGCCTTCATCCCCAAGGATATCGCTCATCGGACGGCATGCCTGAACTGGCTATTCTGGCAGGTAGGTAGTGCACCTTATATTGGTGGCGGTTTTGGACACTTCTATGCTTACGCGCCAGAGAAAATCGAATACGCGATTAATCGTTTTGCCATGGAAGCCAAGCGCCAGCTGGATGTGCTTGATCGGCGTCTCGCGGAAAGCCCCTTCATAGCTGGCGAAGAGTATACAATTGCCGATATCGCCGTTTTTCCGTGGTATGGTGGCCTGGTAGAGGGTTGGCTCTACAATGATGCGGCCACGTTCCTGAGCGTTCAGGACTATCCCCATCTCAGGGCATGGGCAGACAGACTTCTGGAACGACCAGCCGTTCAGCGTGGCCGTATGGTCAACCGGACATCCGGAGACCTCTCAAGCCAGCTTCATGAACGTCACGACGCTTCTGATTTCGAAATGAAGACGCAGGATCGTCTTGTCGATAAGACATAGATCATCGACGTGCGGTTCTCCTCCTGCATCTCCCAAACCGGACACGCCGCTTTCCTCAAGGCGGTCGTGTGACCGAATGAAATTCAGACTTTTCGGATGTAATGAACAAGACAGATGTTTGAGGAGAAACGCTCCCATCACTGAATCGGAACACGTTTAGTGAAATCGAATGGTATTAATGTATTATAAATACGATTTTAGAACTCCATATACTTTTCGGAGAGGAGTTAGTTTACGGTAAGACATCAGTCCGATGAAGAGGAAGCTCTCTGTCTCTTAAGAAATATGTTCATACTATGCGTAAGACCGTCGTCTTCCAGGTGGATCGGTTGTCTGAGTTCAACCTGCTTTCCATCGACCATTATAAAGAGATTTCCTTCGCAGACGTGGTCAGGATTTTCTATCTGAATATGATATTCCGATGTTTTCCACCTCAGCCGCACTTCATAGGATGGCCATTCTGAAGGGATGCACGGCTTGAGTGACAACATATTCCCTTCGATGTGGACACCTAGCAACGTCTCAACTCCAACGCGTTGCATCCATCCTGCCGATCCTGTGTACCAAGACCATCCGCCACGCCCGACATGCGGACTGGAGGAATAAACGTCCGCGACGACGACATAGGGTTCGACCTTGTAGCGGTCTGCTGCCTCCTGATCCCGGGAGTGATGAATGGGATTGAGCGTTGAAAACATGTCATGCGCCGCATCGCCCTCCCCAAGAAGAGCAGTTGCCATAACTGTCCATAGAGCTGCATGGGTATATTGACCGCCATTTTCCCGAATACCTGGCGGGTAGCCTCGAATATAGCCCGGGTCGGGCTCTGACGTATCAAAAGGCGGCGTCAAAACCATGATGATCTCCCGGTTCAGGTCAACAAGCTGTTCCTGAACGGCCTGCATGGCCTGCTTTGCCCGTTCAGCAGATCCGGCTCCTGAAATCACGGCCCAGGACTGAGCTATGGCATCAATGCGGCCCTCACTGTTTGCATTACTACCCAGAGGGCTGCCGTCATCAAAATAGGCACGCCGATACCAGGCCCCATCCCAGGCTGCGTCCAGCGCGGCTTCAAGTTCCTTCATGATCCGTGTCCACTTCACGACGTGATCAGTATCCTGTCGAGCCTGAGCGAGTGGGAGGAAGGCCGACAAGGTGGCGTGAACGAACCAGCCCAGCCAGACACTTTCCCCGCGGCCTGCTTCGCCGACACGGTTCATTCCGTCATTCCAGTCACCGGTTCCCATGAGCGGAAGACCATGAATTCCTCTTTGCAAACTGTGATCGAGAGCCAGGACACAGTGAGAATAGAGAGACGCCATCTCGTCTGTTATTGCGGGCTGAAGGAAGCGTTCGTGCTCTCCCTCAGCCAAAACCGGCGCCTCAAGGAGCGGAATTTCCTCATCCAGAACGGTTATGTCGCCACTGACGCGAACGTAATGCGCGACTGTATAGGCAAGCCAGGCGCAATCATCAGAAATCCTTGTGCGAACACCGTTGCCTTTCTGAGGGAGCCACCAGTGTTGAACGTCCCCCTCTGGAAACTGTCGGGAAGCCGCCCGAAGAAGGTGCTCCCGCACCAGTTGAGGAGCGGCCAGAACGAGCGACATTCCGTCTTGCAACTGATCTCGAAAGCCATAAGCACCGCTGGCCTGATAAAAGCCTGCCCGTGCCCAGATGCGACTGGAAAGGGACTGATACAGCAGCCAGCCATTCAGCATGAGATCCATGGCGCGATCAGGCGTATGGACCTGAACGACCCCCGTTATCGTGTCCCATCTGCGATGCACCTCCTCCAGAACCGTATCCAGATCTGCGCTTCTATACCGGCGAACAATCTGACGGGCATGGTCTGAGTTTTGACCCTGGCCTAGCAGAAAGACAATTTCGGTGCTTTCTCCCGGTTCAAGGGTAACTACAGTCTGCAAGGCTGCACATGGATCAATTCCTGCTCCGACGATGCCTTCAAGGGGCCCCCCCTGAACAATGGCTTTAGGGGCGGAAAGAGTGCCATTTCGACCAAGGAATGTGCCTCTGTCATCCGTGCTCGAAGTTTGCTGACCGGCCAGATCCACAAACGCTACCCGGTCACCAAACGTCTCGCCCCATTTGTTCCTGACGAACAGAGCGCCACTGTCAGCATCCTGTTCTGTAAAAATAAAGGGTGCGGTCGTGTTGCGAGACTGCCCCAATACCCATTCCGTGTAGGTTGTAACTCTCAAAGTCCGTGTCCGAGAGGACGTGTTGGTCAGTTTCAGTCTGGAAATTTTTACCGGATCTTCAAGCGGAACATATTGGAGAAGTGTCGTCGCAATATTGTTCGCATGGCGATCAAACTGACTGTATCCACGCCCATGTCGGCAAACATAAACTGCATTGTCATCAGAGCAAATGGCAGCCACAGGCGACCAGAACTGTCGGCTTTCCTCATCACATAAATAAAAAGCTTCACCAGTTGGGTTAATGACCGGATCATTAGACCAAGGCGTCAGCTGGTTTTCCTTGCTGTTCTCAGACCATGTGTAACTGCTGCCTTCTGCGGAGACCTGAAAACCAAAATGAGGACTGGAAATAACATTGATCCAAGGGGCAGGGGTACGCACTTTCCCACGGATGATGACGGCATATTCCTTCCCTTCGGCTGTAAAGCCTCCATATCCATTTGGCAGCTCAAGCTCAGGTGCTCGGAGAGTTTCCTGCGGCCCACGATAAACCCGGCATGGACGGATGGGGAACTGCACGACTTTCGCGGGTTGCCTCATTTCCATCTGGGTCAGCTGATGTTGCAGGTTTCCTCCCTTACCCGTCAGCACGACATAAGCCACGGAGAACAGAAGGTCCCTGACCGTGTCTGACATGAGCGATCCGCGCAGAAGACGAACAGTGCCTGCTTTTCCGGCGGAACGAACAAGAGCTTCCAGAGCATGTTGCAGATCCTGCGCGTAAGACGCCGGATGGTCATTCAAAATGACGAGATCAAAAGCCAAACCTTTATAATTTAAGTATTCGTGTGCCGTGAGAACGCTTCGGGCAAGGTCGAAATCCTCGTTCTCAGTGATGATCAATAGCAGGATTGGCAAATCGCCAGAAACGCCTTGTCCCCAGAGATCTGACTGTTTACCCGCGCCGCGTTTGATACGGGAAGCAGAGGAGCGCATGGTGGCGCCGGGAAACAGCAGATATCCGGCCAGTTTCTGAAACAGGTCTGCCTGTAGGGGCTGGATATCGAGATGGCGTAAATGAACCTGAGCATGCGTCCAGGCCAGGGTCAGGGCACGATCAAGATCCGCATCATTCCGGTGACGCTCGATACTCTGGATCAGTTTTTCGCGCGTTGATGCAACAATTGTCCAGAATGACACATGCCGAGTGGAGCGTGAGGGAATTGTCAGCTTACACCGGGCAGAGAAAACGGGATCAAGCACGGTCCCGGTGGAGCCGGAGAGAGGACCTGCCTCCATGGCTGCAATAGGCTCTCGTAAATCCCTCCCACGGCCGATAAATCTCGCCCGATCAGTTTCGATGGAGAGATCATCGCCACCAACGATCAGGTGCGCTGCCCAGATCTCCGCATCAGACGGATTTCTTTTCCGTCTTGTAGCAATGATTGCTCTGGATGAAGAAAGATACTCTGTCTGAACAAACATCTTGGCGAAGGCAGGATGGCTGATATCCATACCAGGCGGGCACAACGCAAGTTCCATGTAGGACATGAGGCTGACCTCAGCGGTTGAGGTGCTGACGTTTCGGACGGAAATACGACGAAGTTCTGCATCGTCTTCCGCTGACACCAGAACTTCCATCGTTGTCGTGAACTTATTGTCCTGACGCGTGAAGGTTGCACGATCTTCCCGGAATTCGACGTCGTAGCTTTCAGCCTTGGATCCAGATGGCTGAAAACCTGCGGTCCAGAAGTGACTGTTTCCTGCCGTCTGAAGGTAAATGTAGGTCCCCCAGTTATCGAGCGTAGAGTCCTGCCTCCACCTCGTCACAGCCTGATCGCCCCACTTGCTGTATCCGGATCCAGCGACCGTCAGCATCACGCTGTATCGTCCATTTGAAAGGAGATGAGTAACAGGGGCATTCGTGTCCGCTGTATGCAGATGACGGCCGCCAGACTGCACCTGTACAGTCAACGCTGCAGGGGCAAACTCTTCTTCCTTCAGGGGGGTCGTAATAGCGCCGCCTGTTGGCGCACGCTCCTGCAGAAGCAGTTCCGCTGCTCCTATAATAGGCTCCGCATGAAAGCGGGTTCGCATAAGTCCTTTCAGCACCGTGTCAGCTATTGCGAGAATGGACATGCCCTGATGGTGGGCCATGTACGAATGAATGATTGCGACGGTCTGGTTCGATTGCAGACGCACTTTTGTGTAGTCCAGGGCTTCATAAAATCCATAATTTCCCTGGGCTCCCGCAGCCTGCAAGGCCCGGAAGTTTTCCGTGGCCAGCCGCGCATCAACCATTGCAGCCAAGGCAGTGGCATAGGGTGCAATAACCAGATTTTGCGCCAGTCCTCTTTTCATCCCCAATCCAGGGACGCCAAAATCGGAATACTGATAATTATACTCCAGATCGCGGGCGTTATAGGCTGATTCCGAAATGCCCCAGGGCACACCGCAGAACTGGCCATATTCAATCTGGCGACGGACAATCTGCCGGCTGGTCTCTTCTAAAAGACTATCGAATGGCGCGGCCATGATCAGGGAGGGCATGAGATATTCAAACATTGACCCCGACCAGGAAACCAAAGCTTCTCCATGGGCGACCGAGGCAAGGGGTCTTCCCAGACGAAACCATTCCCAGGCAGGAATGTCGCCCTTTGCGATCGCAAAAAAGACAGCGAGCCGAGCTTCTGACGCCAAAAGGTCGTAACAGTTGTCGTCCAGAGTACCTTCATTCACGGCAAACCCAATGGAAAGTAATTTCCGGTCGGATTTTCTGAGAAAACCAAACTCCATTTCCAGAGCCGTGGTCCTTGCGATTTGTGCAATTTTACGAAGCTCGTCATGCAGTAAAGGATTGTCGTCGAGATCCCTTCGTTCACTCTGTATGCAATTCTGCGCAGCATGCAGCCAGAAAAGAAGGTTCTCAGCCCCGGTCGCGGTCGTCCCTTTTCCAGCATTTCCGGCCATGGCACGTCTTTGCAGGAGATGCGCCAGCTCTTCTGCCTGACTCACCAGCATCTGTACTCTGTAGGCAAGTGTGATCTGACTGGCATGGCCATCCTTCATGTCCTGAAGAAGGGCTTCAATAAGTTGCTGGAGTTCAGCGGATCGGAAGATGCCATTTCCTGAGGCTGCTTCTTCAAGCGCCAGGTTCAAGGTATCTCGCAAACCTTCGCGCCAGGTGTCGGATTTTCGTCCTTTCTGAACCCATTCCTCGCAGGCACCCGCCAAAGTAATCAGATGACCAGCCAGATTGCCACTATCCACTGTGGACACATAAATGGGTGGAAGAGGGGAAAGATCAGTCGTGCTGTACCAGTTGTAAAAATGGCCTCTGAAGCGTGGAAGCTGCAGCATTGTCCCGAGGGTAGAACTCAGACGGGACGTCGCGTCCGCTACGCCGATCCATCCAAAGTCACATGCGGCGACAACGGACAGAAGGTAAAGTCCCATGTTGGTGGGGGACGTTCTGTGCGCAACAAGAGGGGTAGGCGTTTCCTGAAAATTATCTGGCGGCAGCATATGATCGGCGGCGGAGACGAATGTCTCAAAATATCGCCACGTCCGCCGTGCCTGCATTCGCATAAAAACGGTTTCCGCGTCCGTCGCCTCAAGTCTGCGGGCAGAGGCACGATACTGACTGGCCTTCCATGCAATCGCCGGTGACAGGCACCACGCTATTGCAAACGGAAGAATGATGATCCAGACCGAGGGCCCGGCCACAAACATAACGCCCACTGCCAAAAGGCCAGTCAGGACCGCTCCGCTCATCTGCCGGAAATAACCCTGCATCTGCTCACGAGGAGCTTCTGTAGCCTGAGCGGCCGTAACCCATTGAAGAAGATGCTTCCGAGTAACGAAGACCCGCCCCAATGTTCGGATAATCGCGTCCCCCATAAGGCACGCCTGGTCAGCGAGAAACGCAAAGCAAAGAGCCGTGGTCAGCACCGTACGTTTAAGGTCGACTGTCAAAAGAGAAAAATAACTGCGAAATGTTTCTCCTCTTCTGCGCCTGATAATATCAACCAGGAGAGGCAACGCTGCAGGGATGGCGATTGTTGAGACAATGCAGAGGCTCCAGACCGCTGCGTTATGAAGTCCAAGAAACCAGCCTACGAACAGGGCGCCAATAGCCATCGGGGCCGAAAGACTGCGGCGTAGATTATCTAGCATCTTCCAGCGCGCGATGCCTGTAAGGGGGCGCGTTTTTATTCCAATGGTCGGAAAGTGACCCATCCATGAGAATATCCATGGAAGAAGCTGCCAATCTCCGCGAACCCAGCGGTTGAGCCGCGTTACAGAGACCAGATAGTCAGTGGGATATTCTTCAATGACCTCAATGTCGGTCACCAAGCCAGCGCGCGCAAATACGCCTTCGAAGAGATCATGGCTGAGAAGTGTCCCATCCGGAACTCTGCCAGCTAGGGCCGCTTCAAAAGTGTCAATCTCGTAAATGCCTTTGCCCGCAAAAGACCCTTCTGCGAACATGTCCTGATACAGGTCTGATACAGCAGCCGTGTAGGGCTCTATTCCATTGGGGCTTGAAAATACTCTCTGGAAAAGAGTGCTTTGTCGCGCTTCGGGCAATGAAGGCGTAACGCGAGGCTGAAGAACCGCGTATCCTTCCGTGACGCGTCCTTCCTTTGGATCGAAGCGGGCATTATTAAGGGGATGGGCAATCTTCCCGACGAGACGCCTGACAACCTCATGTGGCAGGCGCGTATCGGAATCCACGGTCACGATATACCGTACGTCTTGGGGGATGCGCTGATCGGAGAGGTTCAGAAAACTGGTATTGGTTGCGCCACGAAGAAGACGGTTCAGTTCGTGTAATTTACCACGTTTACGTTCCCATCCGATCCATTTTCCTTCGCTTATGCTCCAAAGACGCTTGCGATGGAGAAGAAGGAATCTTGTACCGGCAGAGCCGGCGCCATATGTCCGATTCAGGCGTGCGATTTCTCGGGTGGCTACATCAAGAAGATCCTGATCATCTTTCCGGCTTTCTGTGGGAGAGTCCGTCCAGTCTGTGAGGAGAGCGAAGTAGATCTCGCCGTCCCGGCTGGAAAGGTAATGTTTTTCTAGACGTTTTACCATTTCCACAATGGATGATCGTCTTGTCAGGAGGGTAGGGACGACAACCATGGTCCTGAGAGGTGCTGTGACGCCCTCTCGGAGTTCAAGCGCTGGAAGTTCTGATACTCGGACAGCCCACATCAGAAAGCGATTTATCCCGGCAACCACTGCATCAGTTGCCGGGATAAATCCCAGAATAATCAGCGCAAAAACTACACGATCTGACAGATTGCCATTCATGAGGGATAGAAAGGCTGTCAGAACCAAGAGAGTTAGCAAAGTTACCGCCAGGCTGTACCCGGTTATGCCAAGCCGACGGCAGCCCTGACCAATTTGTACACGCAGAGGCGCGTGAAATTTTAACTCTGCTTCAAGCCATGGACGCCCTTCCGCCAAGAGGTAATAGCCGGGGTCTGATCGGCGCAGATCAGAACTTGTTTTAGCCCGCTCTATTGCAGCGAGAGATGCGACCTTCTGGGCGATTTCACACTCTGTATAGGCGGATCCTTTCGCAAGTGTCTCCACCGCTTTGCTATATAAATTGCGGGTGGCGGGGTCCATTTCTGAGAAGCCATTATGACTATAAAATATTTGGCTTACAGAACTTATTTCTTCAACAATATTATTCCAATCTAAAGTTGTTATTAACCTAATGCTTGTGATGATATTTTTTATAGTAGCGTTTAATGAACTTTGCTCCTGTAGATCCTTATGAATAACCTGATCAAAATCTGTCCCTTTCTCCTGTAATATTCCTTCTATCCACAAAAGTGCCGGATCTTTTTGTGGATCACGACCTTTCATGCGATGCGAGAATTGTACCAAAAATGCTAAGTCTAATGTTTCAGTATTAACTTTAGATAGTATTTCAAGCATTTTTTTATTACTATAGTTATTATTAATAGTTAAAGTATTTGCAAGACTATCAGCCTGTTTTTGTTTCTGCAGATTTTGGCAAATTTTGTCGGCAACTCTACGGAGATTCTCAATCAGAACAAGTTTGATCTGACAGGGAATGGCCCATAGTTCTCGGATCAGGAGAGGGCTACTTTTCTGATAGACACTTAAAAATTGGCATATTGTTTTCGGCTCGATGTGGCTGTCTGTATGGGCAACGAGAGCCCAAGCAATTTCAAATACCCTTGGTAAACCTGAAAAGCAGCCGTCGGAAAGTTCAGGTAGTTCCTTGTAATATCTTGAAGAGAGATCAAATTTAATAGTCTGTATCTGGGCGTTCATCAGATAATAATTGTCGATCAGCCAGCTTCCAGCTGGCGTAATCTGTTCTCCTCTCTCAGAAGCTTGAGATAAAAGAATGTTTGATTCCAGAAGAACCTGCGCATTCTCATTTAGTCGCGTAAGCAATTTATTATTGTGTGTGGCAAAAAGAGTATTTTTATGAGTTTCGGCCAAGGGCTGAGCATGTTCTAACAGCCGATCTTCATTGAAAAGATCAGAGCGAATAATATCTCCCTCATGAAATTGAAACGAATGGGCAGCAACTCTGCTGAAAAAACTGACCATCTCAGGGTTCCTTTAGTTGGAAGATATCTGCAATCCGGTAGATTTATATAGAATAATATTTATATATACCGAGTATAGATATGATATTATCTATTTTAAGAATTGTTATTTCTGTAAACTAGAATTTTTCAGAAATAACTTGTTAATGGCATAACGTATAATCGGATGCTTAGTTAGCATTTTAAAGATATTTCAAAAAAATAAATTATGCTCACATCTCCTTGAGTAAAGTAACAAAGACATTTAGTTAATTTGGGTGTGGGATGCTGTGCTATTTTAGTATGGGTGGGCGGAGTTCTTAGAGCTTTTTGGGAAATTCATGGGTGAGCATTTCTGCGTAGCAGAAGGCTTCCCATAGTGATGTAGATTATGGCTTCTGCGACGTTGATCCGCTGCTCGTAGTCCCTTCCAAGGCGACGCCACCGGATCATCCAGCCGAATGTCCTTTTAACCACTTATCGACGTGGAAGAGCTTCGAACCCTTCTACCGTGTCTGACCGCCGGATGATTTCGAGTGTGAAGTCGAGAAAGGTAGCCTTCTTCATCAAACGAAAGCGATAATAGTCCCCATTACGAACAGATGTTTTACCCGTGGTCAGCGTTTACGCATGGCATCCAGGATCATCTGACCGCCTGCGCTGTCTGAAATATTGGCAGGAGTGGGCCTGATCAGAAGCAGTCGGCAATCCGTATCAACCATGATATGGCCTCTGCGACCGACAATCCTCTTGTCTGCGTCATAACCACGTATCTTAGCATGCGGCGCCTTGATGCTTTGGCTGTCGATAACAACGCCTCAGAGCCTGGCCTCACTCACCTCCAACTGTCTCCCGATCCCGCATTAGACAGAAATCATGAATGGTCTGAAACAGAAAACGGCGCATTAGCTTTCGGAACCACCAGTAAACCGTCTGCTATGGACCGAAGTGAACCAGCAGCATCTCCCCTGTCTGCTAGTGATGTGCGAGGAGGCCCGGCGGAAGGGCGCCCGTTCCCCCCGAAGGGTCTGGAACCCGTTTGGGAGCATGGGTTCCTTCCACCTTCGCTCGACCCTAAACAGTTTCTTGGGACTATGGATCCCGCATGACATGGACAGGCACCCTCACCATGCGACACCTCATTGTCGGCTGCGATCTTTCGCGCGCCTTCCTCGATCTCTGCGATCTGCCGTCCGACCGGCTGCAGCGTCTTCCCAACACTCGTGACGCCATCGCCAACTGGGCCGAAACGCTCACGTCCGAAACTCTCACCGTCTTCGAAGCCTCCAGCGGCTGCGACAACACCCTCATCGCCGCCCTGACCGAATGCGCGCATCCCTTATCGAGTATCAATCCGCGTCAGGCTCGTGAGTTCGCCCGTGCCACCGGCGTCTTGGACAAGACCGACCGCGTGGATGCCCGCGTCCTGGCACAGATGGGCGCAGCCCTCGACTACCGTATCAAGGCCCTGCTCGCCAAGGACCGGACGCGTTCGGAGGAGGCCGCCTTGATGAGCGCCGTCCCCGGATCGGTCTGACCGTGTTTGCCATTCTGCTAGGTGAACTGCCCGAACTCGGCACGTTATGCCGCCGAAAGATCGTGTCTCTTGCGGGTCTGGCACCTCACGCACGCGAAAGCGGCACATGGAAGGGCGGGCGGCGCATATGGGGCGGTCGCCGCAAGGTTCGAGAGGCCCTCTATATCGCAGTCTTGTTCGCGTCCCGCCGCGTGCCCGCGCTCATCGCCATGCGCGATAGGATGGGCGCCAAAGGCAAGGCGCCGAAAACCATTCTCATCGCCGTCGTACGCCAGCTTCTCGTCATCCTCAACGCCATGATGCAGAAACGTCAGCCTTTGCAACTCACCTGATCAACACAGTTGCCCCGCGCAGCCGGAACGGACAAGATAACGCAGCGCATTGATGATTTCACGGAAATCCGTTGTCCGCAGACTGATCTGAGCTGCCACGCACGATGTCGAGGTCAAAACCCAGAGCCTTCAGCTTGTTTTGTCCGCGTTATTGCCTGTCAGATTGTGGGGTAGTCGTCCCGGCGTCCGGGGCGCTAACTGGTTCGATGACGATCTCAGAACCGTTAAGAATGAGAGATTTCATCCGCGGGAGTGTTTCCCGCCATTCTCCCACTCCGGGTTAAAAATCCGACACTTTGCCCCAGGCAGATTTTCTAAAGCGAGAAAGCTTGTACTGCTCAACCTCAGTAATTGGCGCCCGCCCTAACAGGATGTCAGCGACAAGATGCCCCGCACCTGGTCCAATGCCAAAACCATGTCCAGAAAAGCCGGCTGCAATGAAAAGACCAGGAACGCCACTTTCCGGATCAATAACAGGAACACCATCTGGGGTACTATCAATGTATCCTGCCCATTCAGCCTGAACAGTCACGTTTTTCAGGGCAGGAAGGAGCGCTTGGGCGTTTTGAAGGGTCTTATGAATTGTTCCAGCATCTGGTCGAGGATCGAGAATACGGGTTTTTTCCATGGGTGTCGGCCGATCCAGTTTCCACTTGGAGTTGGTGTCAAAACCATAACGCCATCCTTGGAAGTCACCGGGCGCAAGCTGACGCCACCTCCGTGCGAACATTGGAAGAAACTCCAGGGAACTTTTCAGAATTCCGGGGGTAGGATCTACACGACCATTGCCCGAAATAGCGAGCGTGTAACCGCCGTCACCGCGTCTTGTGACAGAGGCATCCTCCGTATGGAGAGCCTCTGGAAGGCCAGATGCGCCTGGTTTGACGGAAAGAATTGACGAACGGACGGCCGCCTGAGGAAGGCTAACCCCGACCTGATTAAGAAAAGACCGCGCCCATACGCCCCCCGCCATGACAACCTGTGATGTACGAATGGTTCCACGTTCCGTTATAATGCCGCAGATAGCGCCCCCGGAGAGCTCGACGCCGCGGGCAGCGCAGTTTTGAATGACGTGACCACCGTGTTTGAGGACGCCTTTGGCAATCACGGGTGCTGCAATGGATGGATCGGCGATACCATCGGTTGGGGACCATACGCCACCGAGCCATTTGCGGTGGGTGGCGTTTCCTCGCTGTGCGGCTTCGGTCGCGTTGAGCATTCGGGTGTCAACGCCTTCGCCTCGAGCGAATTTCCCCCACCGTGCCCATCCGTCCAGTTCAGTCTGATTGTTTGTCAGATACAATAACCCGCAACGGCGGAAGCCAAGACTTTCACCAATATCGGCTGTCATATCCTCCCACAAAGAGAGACTTCGGGTGGAAAGAGGCAATTCACGTGCATCGCGGTTTTGTTGACGGCACCACCCCCAGTTTCTGCTGGACTGCTCAGCGCCGACCATGCCTTTCTCAAGGAGAACGACCTTTATTCCAGCCCTGGCCAGCCAGTAGGCTGTTGAAACCCCCACGATTCCAGCGCCTACGACAACGACATCCGCTTGTGCTGGAACGCTGGATTCCGTCTGAATCAGGTGCAGTGGGGCAGGCATGAAAGTCTCCGTGCTGTGTACTGAGGAGTGTAGGGGCAGTCTGCGGGATATTGCCGCTGCAAACGACGTTATAAATGGTAGAATATTGCGAATTTCAGCTCTGGTTCAGCAGCTTCCAAAGGGTGTTGTTATTCCACAAAGACATAGATTTTTTTCACCGTCTCGATCGTCTCCCAGGTTCCAACAAAACCGGGTTTCATGATGAAGCTGTCTCCGGTTTTGAAGAGATGGGATTCTCCATCGTTTTCCGTGATTCTGACAAGGCCTTCAAGGATATGACAGAATTCGAAGGCTTCTCCTTTGATGGATTTGGTTGTTCCGGGAGTAGCTTCCCAAATGCCGGTACGAACATTTCCGCTACGCGACGTATCTAACGCCCATGTTTTGAAAGCTGGATTGCCTGAGATGAGACGTTCTGGGGCTGAAACAGATTCGCGAGGTGTGAAGTCTGGGTTCGTCTGAATAGGGAGAATCAGGCTCATGGGGCTATCTCACGTAGTGAAAATTTCAGACCTAATGTGCCGCGTTCTGCGCCGGTTCTGATCCCGATTTTCAGGTATGCATAGCACAGCGTGCTGCATCCTCGTTTGAATATGAAATTTCCTGCGCCGAACGATAAAAACCTGATAACGCCTGTTGGCCTGAAGACGGCATCATAACGATTATGCCAGACAGTAATGGCCTCACAAGGAATCGTGTATGACCTTCCGTCCCAAGTTCATTACCTTTGACTGCTACGGCACGCTGACATTTTTCGATATGGCAGGTGCAGCCCGCAGAATTTACGGAGAAGCACTATCTGAACAGGCGATGCAACTCTTCATCAAGAATTTTGCCGCTTACCGGCTTGATGAGGTGCTGAGTGCATGGAAACCTTATGCGGAAGTCGTGCACAACGCTCTGGAGCGCACTTGTAAGAAAAATGGCGTGACGTTCCGTGAAGAGGACGCATTGCAAATTTACAATGAGGTTCCTACCTGGGGGCCTCATCCTGATGTGCCTGCGGGGCTTGCAAAAGTCGCCAGGGAAATTCCACTGGTTATTCTTTCCAACGCCATGAACAGCCAGATCATGTCAAATGTCGAGAAACTGGGCGCACCATTTTACAAGGTCATTACGGCTGAGGAAACGGGCACTTACAAACCTCAGATGAACGGCTTTGAATACATGCTGGATGTGCTGGGCTGCGGGCCGGAAGACATTACGCACGTATCGTCGTCTTTCCGCTATGACCTTATGACCGCTTATGATTTGGGTATCCGATCAAAAGTCTGGGTTAATCGCGGTCATGAACCGGCGAACCCCTTTTACGAATACGAAGAAATCAAGGATATCAGCGGACTTCCAGGCGTATTTGGTCTTTAAAGATAAGAAGCCAGCAGGAGGGTCGCTCTCCTGCTGGCAGCTCTGGAAAAGTCAGAGATATCTGTCCTTGGCACGATAATAAGCCCCCACGACAGGCATGAAATGCGTAGCAAGTCCGTAAGCGGGGATAGGCTGCCATGAACGGTTCCACACAGGAATATCAACCTGTTCCCCGGCTAATCTTCGGCCTAGGAGCTGCCCAAGATGCACGGACATCTGAACACCATGTCCGCTCAAACCCATGGCATAGGTGACGCCATGCCACTCTCCGGCATGCGGTAGGCGGTCCACGCTCATGTCCACGTTACCGCCCCAGCAATAGTCGATTTCGATGCTTTCAAGCTCGGGATAGATTTCAGTCAGCGCGGCATGAAGGATCTGCCCTGACTGAATGTCCGACTTCTCGCTGGACTGGGAGAAATTGGCTCGTCCGCCGAAGATCAAACGTCGGTCTGCGGTTGTGCGAAAGTAATTATGGATGTTGCGGGTCGTGACGACATTGCGGCGTCCGGGAAGAATGCGGGCGAACAAGTCTTCAGGCATGGGTGCCGTAGCGACAATAAAACTCCCAACCGGCATGATGCGGCGGCGGAACCAGTTCGGTGCTTTCCGGCTCGTTCCGGTGGCCAGCAGAACATTTTGTGCCTGAATAACGCCAGCGGAACATGCAACTTCAAACATATTGCCCGCACGGCGAAGAGCCGTCATGGGCGTATTTTCAAAGATTTTCGCCCCTGCGGACATGGCTTTGGCTGCAAGAGCACTTCCAAATTTTCCCACATGCATCTGGGCGCTTTTCCGATACAGCATGCCGCCTTCGAATGTTGTCGAGCCACCAATTTCTGCAGCAACCGCCTCTCGGTCCAGCAGATTAGTTTCCGGGTCAACATGCTGCTTTACTGCTTCCTGATCTGCACGCAGACCTGCAAGATGCTTTTCAGTCCAGGCGACTTTCAGCTTTCCGCATCGCCGGAAGTCACAGTCGATGCCTTCGGTCGTAACGATTTCTTCGACCGTATCCACAGCGTCATCGAAAAACCGGTAGAGTGTAACGGCCTGTTCCAAGCCATATTTCCCTGCCATGGTCTGAAAATTTCCTGCCGTCCCGTTGTTGACGTGTCCGCCATTTCGGCCGGAGGCGTGGCATGCAATCTGGTCTGCTTCCAGGACGACAACATTCTTTCCAGCTTTGGCCAATGTTCGGGCCGCTGAAAGGCCAGTGAAGCCAGCGCCTACAACCACGACATCCGCGCGCGCCGGGAACTCAGACAAAGCAGTACCTGATACAGGTGAAATGCTGTCCAGCCAGTAGGGAACAAGTTTCATAAAATGATCTCCGTCAGGATGCACAGATGGAAGAAGGGGAGGGTTCGGAGAGAGAAGGAGGTTCCCCCAAAGACGTATTTTTTGTCTCTGGAGCCCAGATCCAGCTGATCAGCAGGCCTGTCAGCATAAAGCCGGCGGCTATGAGCATCATGGGTTGCATTCCAAAATGTGTGTATCCCAAAGGAAGCAGAAAGGTTCCCAGTGCTGCGCCTAATCTGCTGAAGGAGCAGGCCATACCGACTGCACTGGCCCGGATAGCAGTTGGAAACAACTCGTTGGGATAGACAAACTGCAGACCGCTTCCAGCTGCCTCGGACACGGAATAAAGAATGAATCCGGAAAAAATCATCCAGTTGGCAGGGACAGGTGATATTCCAAGGAGCAGAAGGCCCAGCATACTGATTGCGAAAGTGCCGATCAGCAGGAGGCGCCGCCCCATCAGATTGATCAGTCCCAGTGTGACGGGCAGGATACCCAAAATGGTCAGTCCCGTAATGCAGAGCGACCCAAGCAGCGCGTTTTGTACGTGATACTGATGCAGGAGCTGAGCCTGAAGGGTATGGATGGCAAACCCCGGAGCACTTTGCAGGATCCAGAACGCACTGACGAATACAAGTGCTCCCCTATACGGGGATCGAATGATCTGAAGCAGGGAGAGGTGTCCCTGACTTTCTGCACTGGGAAGACTGTCAGCCTTCAGGTGCTCGCGTACAACGTTTCTCGCATCTTCGGTTCGTCCCTGCTGAACCAGCCAACGGGGAGATTCCGGTAATCCCAGGCGCAGGCAGAAGAGCACACTTGACGGAATGGCGCTGGAGACCAGCATGATCCGCCAGGAGATGTCCGGGAAAAAGGAAAGCCCATAGCCCACGGCATAGCTCGCGGTATATCCTACCCACCACGCGAGAATTAATCCCGAAAGGACAGGGCCGCGGAGTTTGCGCGGCATGAACTCTGCGACGTAAGACGTCGCAATCGGATAATCCGCGCCCACAGCCACACCGAGCAGGAAGCGGAGGCTCACTAATAGCAGGAGACCGGAACATGCTCCCTGCAACAGGGATAAGATCACAAATGCCGCAATATTTAGCGTAAAGAGCGGTCGTCGTCCCAGCCGATCCGAGACCGCACCACCCAGCATGCCGCCCGCCAGAACGCCCAGAAGAGCCGCCGCGCCGACTAGGCCCGTTTCCGCGCCATTGAGATGAAGTTCCCGTACGATGGACGGGAGAGCAATACCGATGATCCCGAGAATATAACCGTCACAAAACGGCCCGCCCGCAGAAATCAGCGCGAGTTTCGAATGAAACCTGTTGGGAGGCAGATCGTCCAGGGCGACAGGAGCAGAGGAGGAAACGTCAGGTGTCATGATGGGTCAATCTTCTGCTTCCTCCCATGTCTCGGTCAGGTTTTGAGGGCGCTTGCTACGGCTGGGTCGTCCATGACGCGGTCCAGTATTGAGACAATCCCATCACAAAGCTGATCCATCTCAGCAATCGTGCTGCACAGAGGCGGTGCAAGCCCGATGACATCGTCCCCAAAGGCCCGGAAAAGAATACCCTGTTCATAGCCATAGCGGCTGAGCTTTCCGGAAATTCCGAGTTGCGCATCCGGCTTGGTTTTGGTCGCTTTATCGGTCACGAGTTCGATACCGGCGAGCATTCCAAGAGACCGGGTTGTGCCCACGAGTGGATGATTACCAAGTCCGCGCAACCGCGTAGCAAGATGCTCACCAACACGGGTTCCGTTTTCAAGCAGTCCACCCTCGTAAAGGTCCAGAACTGCAAGACCGATGGCTGCGCTGACAGGATGGGCGCTATAGGTCTGCCCGTGCCCGACTGAGACGCCTGGGGGGGTCTTGTCACGAATCGTTTCGTAGATCGTATCGGACATGAAAACGCCACCCATCGGAGCGTAGCCAGCCGTCAGACCTTTTGCGACCGTCATCATGTCGGGCTCAATGTTTTCATGAGCGCAGGCAAAGAGCGGGCCAGTCCGTCCGAAACCTGTGATGACTTCATCGACGACGAACAGAATGTCCAGCTCGCGGCAGGCTGTCTGCATTGCCGTTGCCCAACCCTTTGGCGGTATTATGACACCGCCCGACCCTTGGACGAGTTCGCAGTAGAAGGCCGCGACATGCTGTGGGCCGCCTATTTTTGCAATTTCGTCATGCAGCGCCTGTACTGAGGCTCGGATGATGGCCTCAGCATCAGGGCCAGCAAGATGGCGGTAGGGATCGGGGCTCGGGATATGATGCTGCCACGGAAGGGGAACATCTGCATCACGATGAAAGACCGGAAGTGCGGTCAGGCCTGCGCCGACGAATGATGAGCCATGATAACCCTTCTGTAACCCGATAACATGGCGCTTTTCAGGCGTTCCCCGTGCGTGCTGGTAGTAACGGATGAAGCGGAGCGTACTGTCCACGGCATCGGAACCACCAAGCGCGAAATAGATGTGATTAAGATGTCCTGGAGCATGCCGGGTCAGTCGCGCGGCCAATTCGATAGCAGGCTCGTTTGAAAAGCCGAAATAGCCGGTGGCATAGGGAAGTTTTTCAAGCTGACGTCGGCCTGCCTCAATAACGCTCTCACAACCGTAACCGGTATTGACGCACCAGAGGCCAGAAAATCCGTCCAGAAGACGGTTTCCTTTGCTGTCTGTCAGCCAGACACCTTTGCCGGATTCCAGAATGGTTGCTCCGCTGGCTTCGTGACCCTGCCATGACGAGACGGGATGGATGAGGTGTTCGCGGTCAAGCGAGACGAGACGTGGCGTATCCATGGTGATTCCTGTCCTGATCCTGGATGCGATCATTGCGCAAAGCTAGCGATATGTAATGTAAGAAAAGCCGATATCCGGAGCATAAAATGCTGTTGGTGCGATCTGAATAGCAGGGATATTCAAATGTGCTGACAGAGTATTTTGCTGTTTGCCCCTCTGTAAGGCTGCGCACATTGTATCCTTCCCGCAATGGTCTTCCGCAGGCATGAATGATGACAGGCATTACCTTTGACCCGACCCTGGTGGCGCTGCCAAACGCGCATTTTGTGGGTGGAAATATCCTGAAAGGCGAGGGAGCCATTCCTGTTCATGCACCTTCGGATGGTCGGTTGCTCTGTCATCTGCCGGAAGCTGGTGCGGATCTGGTTGATTATGCTGTCTGCCTTTCGAGAGATGTACAGATGCGCTCCGGTTGGGCGACCTGCGCGCCACGGGAACGGGGGCGTGTCCTGCGTCGATGGGCCGATCTTGTAGAAGAAAATGCTATAGAACTGGCACGACTGGAAACAGCCTGTTCCACGCGTCCGATTGCAGAAACAACAGCGTGGGATGTGCCTTTTACGGCAGAGGGGATCCGCTTTTTCGCTGAATATGCCGACAAGTTGGGTGGAGAAGTCGCTGCGACCCAGAGCGACCTGTTAGGGATGGTTCTGGCTGAGCCCTATGGCGTTATTGGTGCCATTGCTCCTTGGAATTTCCCTCTGGTCATGGGGAGCTGGAAAGTGATCCCTGCGCTAGCGGCTGGAAATGGTGTCGTACTCAAGCCATCAGAAATGACACCATTCTCGATTGTTCGTCTGGCTGAACTGGCAATCGACGCCGGGGTTCCGGCCGGTCTGTTCAATGTCGTACAAGGAACGGGTCCGATCACGGGCGACGCTCTGGCTCGACATCCGGTCTGCGGAAAACTGACGTTCACCGGCTCTACGAGAACTGGCATCGAAATCATGAAAGCGGCGGCGGAGAGCGGCCCAAAGCCTGTCACGCTCGAGTTGGGTGGGAAAAGTCCACAGATCGTTTTCGATGATATCCGCAATATAGACGCCGTTGCGGATCGTATCCTGCGAGCTTTTACAGGCAATGCAGGGCAGGTCTGTGTGTCTGGCTCACGACTGATCGTGCAGAGGGCGGTTCACGATGCTCTTTTGGAGAAGATCGTTCAGCGGGCACAGGGATTTTCTTCTGGTGCGCTTGAAAAAGCCGAAACGCGGTATTCTCCTATCATTTCGGAGCGGCAG
Source organism: Gluconobacter frateurii (assembly GCF_002723955.1). Classification (GTDB taxonomy): domain Bacteria; phylum Pseudomonadota; class Alphaproteobacteria; order Acetobacterales; family Acetobacteraceae; genus Gluconobacter; species Gluconobacter frateurii. The sequence continues at coordinate 431,145 of NZ_BEWN01000003.1, read as the reverse complement.
GCAACGTCCATTGAAGCTGCGGTCTATGACAGTGTGCAGGCGGGAGCCTCAACGCTTCTTCCTCTTAGCCGTATGGACGGCCCGGGAGGCGCATTTCTCTCCCCGTGCATTCTTACAGAGGTGACGCCGCAGACGCGGGCAGTAAAGGACGAGCTTTTCGGTCCGGTGCTGACGGTTCAGACATTTGATGATGAGGCTGAGGCGTTATCGCTGGCGTCTCATGCGACATACGGTCTTGCCGCAGGCGTTCATACTTCTGATCTCGGGCGTGCCATGCGGGCTGTACGCAACCTGAAGGCTGGAACTGTTTGGGTCAATCGGTATGGACGGTCATCGGATTTTGTGATTCCCACCGGTGGATATGGTGGTTCAGGAATTGGGAAGGATCTGGGGCGGCAGGCTGTTGAGGCCAATCTGCGCTACAAAAGCGTCCTCATGGCGTTTGAGGGTTGAGGCCATGGAGCTTTCTGACCTCGTCGCCCTGCGAAAAGATCTTCATGCCCATCCGGAGCTCAGGTTCGAAGAATTTAGGACGTCCGATATCGTGGCGGATGTTCTGACGTCTCTCGGATATCGCCCATCCAGAGGACTGGCAAAAACCGGAGTTGTGGCGTCTCTCCCAGGAAAGCAGGCCGGTCCATCCATCATTTTACGCGCGGATATGGACGCTCTACCGATTGAGGAGCGGGGGAACCACGCTCATATTTCCCGCCATTCTGGACGGATGCATGCCTGTGGCCATGACGGGCATACGGCCATGCTTCTGGGAGCTGCTGCCGCATTGGCTGCTGACCCGCCAGACTGCGGAACGGTCCATTTTGTGTTCCAGCCAGGAGAGGAGGGCGGCGCTGGCGCCAAAGTCATGCTGGATGAGGGGCTACTGGAGCACTTCCCCGCGGGGCGTGTCTTTGGAATGCATAACTGGCCCGGCCTTCCCATTGGCTCGATGGCGACCCGTACAGGTGCGATTATGGCTGGAGGTTGGAGGTTTCTGATAGACATAAAAGGGAAGGGATCACATGCGGCTCAGCCACATTTGGGCCGGGATGCCCTGACCGTGGGGGCCGCCTTTGTTCAGGAAGCCCAACTGCTGGTTTCACGTCGCTCAAACCCGTTGACGGCAGCAGTTCTTTCCATTTGTACATTTCATGCGGGCACAACGGACAACATTTTGCCTGAAACCGCTACACTGCGGGGCACGATCCGTTCGCTGGATGTTCAGGAATTGGAATCTCTGAAAGAAGGCATGACGCGTTTGGCCACAGGTCTTGCGCTTGCGCATGACGTAACGATTAAAGTTCAGTTTCACCAACCTTATCCCGTAACAGTAAATACAGCGGACGAAACAGCGTTGGCGCTGACTGCAATGAGCCAGGTCGTTGGCGCGCAGGGAATGGTGGTTCCTGACATGACACCAAGCATGGCCTCCGAGGATTTCGGCTTCCTGTTGGAAAAGCGGCCCGGTGCGTTGGTCATGCTGGGAAACGGCACGTCCGCGCCTCTGCATGCGCCCGATTATGACTTTGATGACAAGATCATTCCGCACGGCATCGCCTATTGGGTGGCGCTCGCCCACACATGCCTGCGCAACAATCAGGACATTTGACCATGACGACTTACAAGATTGCTGTCCTGCCAGGAGATGGAATTGGCAAGGAGGTTATGCCTGAAGCACTTAAAGTGCTCGACAGTGTCGGGCGCCTGTGCGGGATCGGGTTTGATTATACCCACTTCGACTGGAGTTGCGAAACCTGGCTGAAGACCGGGCAGATGATGCCCGAAGATGGCATGAGCCAGCTGGCTCAGAACGATGCCATCTTACTGGGCGCTGTGGGGTATCCGGGTGTTCCGGATCATCTGTCCCTCTGGGGACTGCTCCTGAAGATTCGCAGAGAGTTTGATCAATATGTGAACCTGCGTCCTGTGCGGCTTCTCCCCGGGATTCCATGCCCTCTGGCCAACAAGAAGCCGGGAGATGTGGATTTCTGGATTGTTCGGGAGAACGTTGAAGGGGAATATTCTCAGGTTGGAGGGCGCTTCGCGGAAGGAACTGAGGCGGAGGGTGTTGTTCAGAGTGCCGTTTTTACGAAGCTCGGAACGGATCGAATCTTGCGGTATGCGTTTGAAATGGCGCGGAAAATCGGTCGTCTTCACGTAACGTCTGCCACAAAGTCGAATGGTTTGTATCATTCCATGCCGTATTGGGATGAGCGGTTTGCGGCAATTGGTGCAGAATACCCGGATGTCCGTATGGATCAATACCATATCGATATTCTTGCTGCGCGCTTTGTAATGTCTCCGGAACGGTTTGATGTCGTTGTTGGAAGTAATCTGTTTGGTGACATTCTTTCCGATCTGGGTCCCGGAATGACGGGAACAATCGCCGTTGCTCCATCTGCCAACATCAACCCCGAAAAAAAATACCCCTCCATGTTTGAACCCGTTCATGGGTCTGCCCCGGATATCTTCGGCCAGAATATCGCCAATCCAATTGGCCAGATCTGGGCGGCTTCCATGATGCTGGACCATCTTGGAGAGACCGAGGCAGCCGCTCTGATTTTGAAAGCCATGACGGATGTTCTTTCCACCCAGAATGCTCCTCGCACCCCCGATATGGGCGGTCGGGCCAAAACGTCAGATGTCGGGAATGCCATCGCCGAAGCTCTTACTTCAGGCGTTGGATGAGCTCTGAAGAGCAACGTGGGGAAACCGTTCCAATAACGGAATTATATGCCAATCGAGGCAGGGAAACGGGAGAATGAACTGAACCGAATATGCAACGAATTGTCTGACAGTAAGAATGCAAATAAGGTTCTCTGAGATTTCAAGGAGAACCGGCTACTGATGGGAACAGACATGTCAGATACAGCGCAAATGTTCGTTCTTCAAAGTTGCGGCTCCAAGGGGCTCTCGAGAGCTACGAAGAAGCCGGGACGTCTGGTTCTTCTCACGCTTTCAACCTGGCTGTCCATGCAAGGGGCTTTCGCTGCAGAGGTTACTCATCATCAGCACGCTCGCCCTGCCAGCAAAGTTGCACAGCATGGCGCAAGTGCCCTTAAAGAAAATACGCCTGCTACGGCACCTGTGCATCATGACGTGGAATCCGCAGCAACCGAAAGCGTAGTAGTCCACAAGGGCATCGCCTCGGCTACGGGTGTAACGAACACGACGCCCGGCGGCGGGCTCATGCCTCCGCAGACTGTGGCAAAATCCCGTAGCGGCATTACGCGTGACTTCATTGCGAAACAGAGCCCGACGGCAAACCCTGTGTCTATGGTAGCCAGTCTCCCAGGGGTCGTTTATTCTGGTAACGATCCTCTGGGAACAAATGACGACCAGCAGGGACTGAGTGTTCGTGGCTTGGATCAAACGGAAATCGGGTATCTCTACGAAGGTATCCCAGCCGCTGCTCCGGTCTATCTTCTGCCATACACGTCTTCCACGGCAGATAACGAAAACATTCAGAGTATCACCCTGACGCAGGGATCTCCCGACATTACATCCCCCCTCTATAATGCGGTGGGAGGGGAATTGACCGAAAGCCTTCGTGATCCGTCACACAAATTTGGCGGCCTCGCCAATTTTTCTTATGGGTCATTCAGTCTGCGCCGGGAGTTCATCCGTATGGATACGGGAGATATTGGCCATACGGGAATTCGCGGGTTTCTGTCTTTTTCTGCCAGAACAGCCGATGAATGGCGCGGGGTAGGTCAGACACGACGTTATCACGTAGACGGAAAATTCGTGAAGGAATGGGGAGAAGGCAATAAGGCTTCCTTCGTTCTGTCCTACAATGATCCGCTCCAATATTACCTGCGTGCACCTACGAAGGCCCAGTGGGCACAGTATGGTGTCAATTATAATTATGCAGACAAGTACACAAAAGGCAGTTCTGATTATTATAAGCTCCAGGAAAATCTGCATCGCACACTTATTCTCGGCGCCCCGGTCAATCTGAACCTCGGTCATGGGCTCAGTCTCAATACAACGCCGTATTTCACCTACGCTACTGGCTATGACAATGGCGGGACGAATCTTTCAAGAACTGGAAGCTATTACGGTAATCAGAGTGCGGGGATCTTGCAAAATACGGGAACCGGTAGTGGAAGCTCTTTTTCTGCGATCTCGATCGACAAGTATGACCTGTATTATAGCGGATTGAACACAACGCTCTCCTGGACCAAAGGAAACAATACACTTGCTGTAGGATACTGGTATTCCTATTTCGACCAGTCTGAACCATCCCTTTACGAAGCTCTTGGTTCGGATGGGCAGGTCTCCAGTATGTATGGACAGTGGGCGGTCAGAACGCAGGATGGATCACTGCTTTCCCAGTATGATATTCATCTGATCCAACAAACGAACTCTCTGTTTATCAATGATACTTACAAGGCTTTGAATGATCGTTTGACGCTGACTGCCGGCTTTAAGGAAACAATGGTGACCCGTAAGGTGACCCAAAATATTCCAGGTACGAATTATCAGAATGGCCAGAGTGATGCGGCGCCTCTGCCCCAGGTCGCCATCAGTTATAAAATTACGCCGCATGACCAGATTTACATCAACGGCACGACAGCCTTTCGTCTGCCAGCTTCCATCATGTCATATGTCGACCGTTACAGCGTCTCTACGGGAGCACAGACACGGTCTCATACTGTTAATCCCAAATCTGAATATGCGATCGGGGAAGAAATCGGGTATCGCCATACCGGTCTCGTCAGTGTGGCGTTAGCACTCTTCAATTATAATTTCACGAACCGCCAGATCAATACGACAACATATGCGAGCGGTACCCCCGTTACAGAGTCTATCAATGGCGGCGGCCAAACGGCTCGTGGTGCCCAGATTGAGATGGGACTGCGCCCCTGGCATCATTTCAGCCCCTATGTTTCAGCACAATACCTGCACGCCACGACTGACAACAATCTTCAAGTTGGTAATGATTACGTCCGGTCTGCTGGAAAAATTGCTGTCAAAAGCCCGAAAGTCACTGTTGCTGTTGGGTTGTCTTATGATGATGGAAGCCTTTTTGGGGCTTTCAATATGAATTATGTCAGCAAACAATACTCAACATTTATGGATGATCAGAGTATTCCATCTTTCGAGACCTTCAATCTCAACTTTGGATATCGCTTCCACAGCTATATGTATTTCAAGCATCCACAAATTCAGCTTAACCTCATGAATATTGGGAATAATGGTTTTCTTTCCGGGGTAAGTGGTCTCAGCACGAACGCGAAATCTACAAAGGGTGTTTACGGAACAACCATAGCGGGCAGCTCGCCGACTTATTTTGTTGGTGGTGGCTTTGCGGGCGTTCTTTCCTTCACAACCGGTTTCTAATCTTTTTTCAGGAAAATTCAGGCCATGACGCGTAAACCTAAAGTTCTGACATTTGATGTGGTTGGAACGCTGATCGATTTTGAAAACGGGATGAAAAACGCGCTGCTGCAAATTTTGGGAACAAGGGGAGGGACACTTGATTTCGAAGAATTTCTAACGGAATATCGCGCTTTGCGGAACCGTTCAGAAAAGAAATTGTTTCCAGAAGATCTGGCGCCTATCTATTTGATCTTGGCAGAAAAATTTGGTCTTCCAACCGGGGGCGGCGAAGAGAATGTATTTGTCGAAAGCGCTACGTCGTGGCCCGCATTTAGTGACAGTGTGGATGCTCTGAAAAGATTGGAAAAGCATTTCCATCTTGTGGCCATGACGAATGCGCGGAGATGGGCATTTGATGGCATGGACAAGACACTTGAATACCCTTTTTTCAAGGGGTTCACTGTAGACGACAGTGGCTGCGAAAAGCCTGATCCGCGGTACTTCACCTATGTGCTGGAGCAGCTTGCGCCGGATGGTTACACGAAGGAGGATGTGCTGCACGTGGCCCAGAGTCAGTTTCATGACATCGGGATTGCACGGGAATTGGGTTACACCGTGTGCTGGATTGAGCGTCGCAAGGCTGTAGGGGGCGGCTTCGGAGGAACTGTCGCCGTACAGGAAATAACGACACCAGATTATCATTATCATACCTTGGCTGAACTGGCGGACGCTGCGGACCGTGATGAACTCGTCATGCTCGCCTAGAGGCGCCGTTGAATCTGCTGCATGAGAAAAATCATTCAGCAGATTTCCCTGCGAAGCGAGATATTTTGAGTAAAACATTCAGTCAATCCGTGTTTATATCGAAATGAAAGCAATTCCCTGATGGGGGTTGCAGGACCACAGCGGAGGCTCAAATGACTTCTTTCAATCAGATGTTCGGCTCCGTTGCTCCTTATGTTGGTAGGCTTCCAGGTTCTCCTTTCTGAGGAATTAAGATGCGCGTTGCATCTGTCCTTGGCCGTCGACCTGTTCTGAAGGGTGCGGGGCTTTTTGTGGCGGGAATGTCCACGCGGTCAGCAATGTCAGCTCCCATTTCTGGTGGGCATCTGAAAGTGGCTGGCGCAGTGGGCTCGGCGTCAGAAACTCTTGATCCCGCACATCAGTCCATGGCGACGGACTATATCCGCGGTCATCTATTTTATGATGGTCTGGTCTCCCTGGACGACAGGCTCAACCCTCGTCCGGCGCTTGCAGAAGCGCTGGATAGCGATGATCTTCTCACATGGCATATCCGTTTGCGCCGCAATGTTCGGTTTCACGACGGCGCTGTCCTGACAGCAGATGATGTCGTTTTTTCTCTACTTAGGCATCAGGATCCTGGGATAGGCTCGCAACAATACGCGCTTGCCCGAACGATGCAGTCTGTACGGGCTGTATCACCGCTCATGGTGGAAATTGTTCTCCAAACACCCAATTCGGATTTTCCTGCCATTCTGGGGATCAGTAATTTTGCTATTCTGAAAGCTGGAACAAGAGATTTCAGGACTGCAAATGGTACCGGTCCCTTTCGATGTCAGGAATTCGCTCCAGGCATTCGGACTGTTGCCGTCAGGAACTCGGAATTCTGGGGTGAGAAACCGCACCTTGACAGCGTCGAGCTGATTGCCATTCCCGATGAGATGGCTCGGCATAATGCGTTGATGTCCGGGGATGTAGACCTGATTGCCACCGTCAACCCCCGTCTTGTTCAGATGCTGGAAAAAGCGGGCTTTGGTATCGTGGAAAGTCCGGTAGGTACGTACACGGATTTATCCGTTCGGCTGGATCAAAGGTATGGCCATTCGCCAGATTTTGTCGAAGGCATCAAGTTCCTTCTCAATCGAGAACAAATCCGGCAATCTGTTTTTTTGGGTTTTTCTCGGCTTGGTAACGATCAACCTATTCCTCCAGAAAGTCCATATTTCAATAATCAATTGCCTCAGCGCGTTTACGATCCTGACAAGGCACAATTTCTTCTGAAGCGGAGCGGGTTTCTGGGAGAAACCATTCCACTGGTCTGCTCTCCTGCCGCTCTGGCATCCGTCGATATTGCTGTTGTCCTGCAATATGCTGCCTCCCGGATTGGACAGAAAATGGCCGTGCAGCGTGTTCCAGCAGATGGTTACTGGACGCAGTACTGGATGAAGTCATCTCTGGGGTTTGGCAACATCAATCCGAGACCGGCTCCCAGTTTGACGTTCGAAGTGGGTTTTGCCAGTGCGTCGCCCTGGAATGAATCCCGCTGGCACAATCCATATTTTGATCGGCTTTTGCAGGAAGCAAAATCCACGCGGGATGATGCCAAAAAGCGCCAGCTTTACTGGGATATGCAGGAGCTTGTCGCATCTGGATCCGGGGTGTGTATCCCCAATTTCACGAACAGCCTGGATGCGTATGCGCCCCATATCTGCGGCTTGCGTCCCAGCCAGGCTGGTCAGTTGATGGGTTATGATTTTGCGCGTTCGGTCTGGCTCAGTGAAAAGCAGGGGAGGAAGGCTTGAATCGCCACCTTGTTCTGCTGATTGGCCGTCGCTTTCTTGCTGCAGCTACGTCACTTGTCTTCGTGGTAGTGACTGTCTTCGCCATCACGAATGTCCTTCCCGGTGATGCAACCGACGCCCTTTTGGGGCAGGGTGCAACACCGCAGGCTGTAGCCGCCATGCGGCACAATCTGGGTTTGGACCGGTCTGTGTTTGTTCGATTCTGGTTCTGGCTCTGGGGAATTCTGCACGCAGAATTTGGAAACTCCTTGCTGAATGGTCTTTCTGTTGCGGATGCCATTGGGCCGCGTCTGCACAACTCGCTCCTTCTCGCAGGGGCGTCCGCAGCGGTTTCTGTGCCGGTCTCGCTGTTTTTGGGGGTTACGTCAGCCATATGGAAAGACACGGTTTATGACCGTGTCGTTTCGATTCTGACGCTGGGGATGGTGTCGGTCCCGGAGTTCGTGATCGCCACAATAGCGGTTTATGTTTTTGCAGTACGTCTACACCTGCTGCCTGCACTGGCAGATGTCGGGAGTGTCCATTCTCTGCGGCAGTTTCTTTCGGCCTTTTTTATGCCTGTTGCGAGCCTTGCGCTTGTAACTCTTGCGCAGATGGTCCGCATGACGCGTGCCGCGATGGCGGATACGCTATCCGCTCCCTATATCGAAATGGCGCTTCTCAAGGGCGTCGGTCCGATACGACTGATCCTTGTGCATGCCATTCCCAATGCGATCGGTCCGATCGTTAATGCCGTAGCCCTTAGTCTTTCTTCCCTGCTTGGCGGGGTTGTGGTGATAGAAGTTGTGTTCACGTACCCTGGAATCTCGGGTCTGATGGTGGATGCCGTCAGCTCACGCGATGTTCCGACAGTACAGGCCTGTGCGCTTGTGTTCTGTGTGACCTATCTCTTTCTCACAACGTTTGCCGACATTGTCACGATCCTGTCTCTGCCGAGGGGAAGAAAAACATGATCGTCAGGATCGGGAGCTTCCGTAGCAGGCATGATCGGGCAGTTGTGCTGATTGCGTTCTGGCTTCTTCTGGCTCTTCTCGGGCCGCTGTGTTCGTCTTACGATCTGGGCGCGATTGGTAGTCAGCCCGTCTTTTCTGGTCCTTCCCCCGCTCATCTTTTGGGAACAGACTATCTTGGTCGCGACACCCTTGCGCGGTTGCTAAACGGTATTCGGCACACTGTTCTTCTGTGCTTTGCATCTACGGTCTTGTCGTGCTCTATCGGTACGTTCCTGGGGATCGCGGCGGTTACGGCCCGACCGTGGGTTGAGGCACTGACAGGGAGGTTGGCGGATGGCTTTTTGTCCATTCCAAGTCTGCTTTTCGCTCTGCTGGTCATTGCCGTATTTGGAACATCGACGACGGCTTTGATCGTAACGATGGGCGTCATTTATACGCCTGGCGCATACCGTACGAGCCGTGCATTGGCTCAAAGAATTGCGCGGCTCGATTTTGTAACCGTGGCGCGAGCCAGAGGCGAAAGCACGACTTACATCATCCTGCAGGAAATTCTTCCCAACATGGCAGGCCCGATGATTACAGATGTAGGGCTAAGGTTCATCTATTCGGTGCTGTTGCTCAGTAATCTCAGCTTTCTCGGAATTGGGGTTCAGCCGCCAGAGGTCGATCTGGGGTCCATGGTTCGGGAAAACATGCTGGGCATGGCCTATGGTTCGCCTGCAATGATCGTACCCGTTATCGTAATCGCAGTGCTGACGGTAGGGATTAACCTTGCGCTGGATTCCAGTGGGGGGAGGCGCTGAACATGGCTGCCACCATTCAGGTTGAAAACCTTGAAATCGTTGGACGTCGAGGGAAGGGAGCGGAGCTTCCGATCGTCCGGGACGTCAGCTTTTCAGTACAGCGTGGAGAAATGCTGGCTCTGATTGGTGAATCCGGTTCCGGCAAGACCACGGTGGCGCTCTCGCTTCTCGGCCATATCCGCAAAGGATGTCGGATTGCCGGAGGTAAGATCCGGGTTGCGGGATATGATGTGACGGCTCTGACCCCGCATGAATGCCGGTCTATCCGGGGGAGAATCATCAGTTATGTCGCGCAGAATGCCGGAAGTGCCTTCAATCCGGCATTGTCCATCATGCGACAGGTTGTAGAGCCTGCTCTGGTCCATCGCATTCTGCCCAGACGGGATCTGGAAGCCCGGGCGGTTTCCCTGTTTCGGGCGCTGGCACTTCCTGACCCTGAAACAATCGGTGAAAGGTATCCTGGAGAGCTGTCGGGTGGCCAGTTGCAGCGGTTAATGGCCGCCATGGCTCTGATGACAGACCCTGAAGTCGTCGTTTTCGATGAGCCGACCACTGCTCTGGATGTCACGACCCAGATTGAAGTGCTTGCTGCCTTCAAAGCTGTTTTCGCAGAACGGGGCATAACCGGCGTATATGTGACGCATGATCTGTCGGTCGTGGCCCAGATTGCCGATCATGCCGTTGTTCTCAAGGATGGAGCCATCAAGGAATCCGGAACGGTCTCTAAGATCCTGTTTCAGCCAGAAGATCCGTATAGCCAGGCCCTTCTTACCGCTGCAGAACCCCGTTCACGACAAGCGGACCTTGCCAGACAGCCTGAGCAACCCAGCCTGCTGGACGTGCGTAATCTGGTGGTGGGATATGGGCAGCCCACGAGCGCTGGATTACCAGAGAAGGTGATTGTCAATCACGTCAACTTCAGTGTTCCGAAAGGAAGCATGCTGGGCGTGATTGGAGAATCCGGTTGTGGAAAGAGCACCTTGGCGCGCGCGATTTCAGGGCTTCAGCCTTGGGCTGCCGGAGAGCTTTTGCTGAACGGAACACCATTGGCAGCCGACGTGAGAGAGCGCACGCCTGAGCAGCGACGCCATCTGCAGCTTGTGGCCCAGAATGCAGACAGCGTGCTGAACCCTTCGAAACCCATAGGGCAGGCCCTTGAGCGTGTTGTTCGTTTTTATGGGGGCCTGCGAGGAGGGGCGGCCACGCGGCGTGTGAATGAACTGCTGGATATGGTCCGGCTTTCGCCCACACTCGCCTCCCGATTGCCGTCGGAGCTTTCAGGTGGCCAGAAGCAGAGGATCAACTTTGCCCGGGCCTTGGCTGCCGATCCACAGATCGTGCTGTGTGATGAGATCACAGCGGCGCTGGATACCGTCGTTGCGGCGGCTATTCTGGATCTCATGAAGGAACTGCAGCGTGATTTGGGGCTCGCCTTCATTTTCATTACCCACGATCTACATGCTCTTCAGTCCATCTGCGATCGTGTTGCCGTATTATATGCTGGGCAGGCCGTTGAGGTAGGCCCAGCCGTGGCGTTGGGGCAAGGGGTGCATCACCCCTACACCCGGCTGTTGCATGATTCCGTTCCTCTTATGGAGCCAGGGTGGCTTGAGGCCACACAAACACGGCGTTTGGCGGAAGCGACGCCCGCTCCCATAAGCCCCCTATCTCTCGATCCGGGATTATGCTGCTTTCTTGCGCGGTGTCCCGATCGTGTCAGCGGCCTTTGCGACAGGGTGCCTCCTCCTGTTCGCTCTGTTCCAGAGGGCCCCAGAGTTCTTTGTCACCTTCCTGCGTTCGACCGTCCGGAGTTTTCGACATGACATTTTCCCTGAATGATCCAGATCTTTTCCGTCAGACCGCCTTTCTCGGGGGAGACTGGAGAGCATCCACGAGCGGCAAGACCCTGACGGTCGATAACCCTTCCACAGGTGAGATCATCGGCAGTATTCCGGCCTGCACGGCTGAAGAAACCCGCGCTGCCATCGAAAGCGCGCGGATTGCGCAGGGCAAATGGCGTCGTAGCTCAGCCGCAGATCGTGCGGGTCTGCTGATGGCATGGTACCAGCTGATGCTGGACCATGCTGATGATCTGGCCAAAATCATGACACTTGAGCAAGGTAAGCCTCTGGCAGAAGCCAAAGGAGAAGTCGCTTACGCTGCGTCTTTCCTCAAATGGTTTGCGGCGGAAGCTGAGCATGTGCAGGGGAGTGCTCTGGTGCCGACAGCGGACCGCCGGGTCATCATCCTGAAAGAGCCGGTGGGAGTGACAGCGGCCATTACGCCCTGGAACTTCCCGCTTGCCATGATTACCCGCAAATGCGCCCCGGCTCTCGCCGCTGGGTGCAGCATGGTGATCAAACCATCAGAACTCACCCCGTATTCGGCTTTGGCTCTCGCTGTTCTGGCGGAGCGGGCAGGCCTTCCAAAAGGACTCCTGTCTATTGTGACGGGCTATGCGCAGGACATTGGTCCGGAACTGACAGCAAGCTCTGTTGTGCGCAAGCTGTCGTTCACGGGCTCTACAAAAGTTGGTGCGCTTCTGATGCGTCAGTCTGCGGACACGATCAAAAAGCTGAGCCTTGAACTGGGCGGAAACGCTCCGCTGATCGTGTTTGATGATGCCGACCTGGCGGTGGCAGTGTCTGGAACAATGCTCAGCAAATTCCGTAACGCGGGACAGACCTGCGTTTGCGCGAACCGTGTCTACGTTCAGTCCGGAATTCATGATGCGTTTCTGGAACAACTCGCTACAGAGGTGATGACCCTGAAGACGGGCGACGGCTTTGATCCGCAAACGCAGATTGGACCGCTGATCAATGAAGCTGCTGTCGCCAAGGTTAAGGAGCATGTGGAAGACGCTCTGGCCAAAGGGGCTCGCATTGTTGGCAAACCCCTGGAAATCAACGGTCGCTTTGCATCCCCGGTATTGCTGGCAGATGTGACGTCCGAAATGCGGATCGCGCAGGAAGAGACATTCGGCCCGATCCTGCCCGTGTTCCGCTTCGATAACGAGCAAGATGCCGTTCAACAGGCCAATGCGACCCCATTCGGGCTTGCAAGCTATTTTTTCACTAATGACATCGCGCGAGGCTGGCGGGTCGGAGAGGCTCTAGATTTTGGAATGGTGGGACTGAACACCGGATCTATCTCCCTTGTGTCAGCGCCTTTTGGGGGCGTCAAGCAATCCGGGCTCGGTCGCGAAGGGGGAGCGCTTGGCCTTGAAGAATTTCTTGAAACAAAGAGTTTTCACATCGGACTGCCGCCTGCACAATGACCTCCGTTGAAGAAAGAATGGCCTGACTTATGGCAATCGCGCCCAAGCTTGATCGTATTGATCTCAAAATTCTGGCTCAGTTACAGAAGAACGGTCGGCTGACCAATGTGGAGCTGGCAAATCGTGTAGGGCTATCTGCCAGTCCATGTCTGATCCGCGTCAAGCGGTTGGAGGCCGCGGGCTATATCGTGGGATATGGGGCACAGATTGCCCTGCAAAAAATTTCAAGCGTCATGACCGTCTTTACAGAGGTGACATTGTCAGATCACAGACGGGATGATTTTTTCCGCTTTGAGACGGCAATGCACAAGGTGGAATCCCTGGTGGAGGCCCATCTTATTAGTGGCGGGTATGACTATCTCTTAAAATTCATGGTCAGGAATATTGATCATTATCAGGAAACAATAGAGGCTCTTCTTGACCAGAATATTGGTATTGAAAAGTATTTCAGTTATATTGTTATAAAATCTCCCATATTGAAGCCTGCATTTCTGATCGAGAGTCTTACCAGAAACACGGAGCGGTCGTTATGACATCTCAAAACGCGAACCTGCGTGAACAGACGGCTATAAACCTTCGCAGTATGACCGAGGAGGATCTTGCGGCTGCATCCGGTCTTTCAAAAGTGCTGGGATGGCCCCACCGTCTGGAAGACTGGGATTTCATGCTGCGCCTTGGTCATGGACTGGTAGCCACGTTGGAAAGTGGAGAAATCATAGGCACGATCATGTGGTGGTCATTCGGCGAACGTCATGCCACAGTCGGGCTGATTATCGTCAATGGCGCGTGGCAGGGGCACGGCATTGGCACCAACATGCTGACAACGGTGCGCAGACTTCTGCCTGGCCGCTCAATATCCCTTAATGCGACCCCGGCTGGCCAGCCGCTCTATGAAAAACACGGCTTTGTTCCGACTGGTATTGTAGAGCAGCATCAGGGCAATGGGGTGTCTTCTTCCATCATTGCCCTCGATGCAGGTCAGAGGCTGCGGCCGGTTGTTCAATATGATCTTCAGGATCTCATAGCATTTGACAGAGCGGCCACGGGGATGGAGCGGTCTGCTCTTATCGAGGAACTGGTGCAGAACGCTAAAGGAGTGGTGATCGATACGGAAGATGGAATACGAGGCTATTCATTTTGCCGTCGGTTCGGGTGGGGATGGTTGATTGGGCCTGTCGCTGCGGAAACAACAGAGCAGGCAAAGGCGCTTATTTCTCACTGGATCGGTACTTACGGTGGAGAATTCATCAGAATTGATACACCGACTTCATCCGGTCTCTCAGGCTGGCTGGATGAAATGGGTCTCATCCGTGTAGACGTCGTCAACACAATGTCGACCGAGCCCGTGGTGATCTCTGAAAATGCTCCGCAATATTTTGCTCTGACCAGTCAGGCACTCGGTTAAGGATTGTTGAAATGTCTTTTGTTCTGAAGTCCACCGAAGAGCGTGCACGCCTGTGGAAGCCAATGTTCGCCAGGGAACTGCCCGAACTCCCTTTTCATGTCTGGCCGGAAACAGGAGATGCGGAGAAAGTCCGCTATCTGGCTGCATGGCAGCCACCGGAAAATCTGGCGGAGGTTTTTCCCAATCTCGAAGTTCTATTTTCCGTTGGGGCAGGGGTGGATCAACTGAACCTCGCCTCAATACCTGAAAATGTTCGGGTCGTCCGTATGATGGAGCCAGGACTGGCGGAGGGAATGATAGAATACGTTCTCTGGGCTGTTCTTTCTCATCATCGGAATATGTTTCACTACGCGCGCCAGCAAGGGGAGCGCGTCTGGAAGGGGGCACCAAACGTGTCTTCAGGCCTGTTTCGGGTTGGCGTCATGGGCATGGGGGCACTTGGCACACCTGTCCTGAAAAAGCTTGCGGAGTTTGGATACGTTTGTAATGGCTGGAGCCGAAGCCGGCATGACGTTCCCGGCATCAAAAGCTATGCCGGGTCTGAGGAACTGGATGCTTTTCTGGCGACCACAGATGTCCTTGTCTGCCTTATGCCGCTGACTGCGGCCACAAAAGGCATCTTAAACCGGGAACTGTTTGAAAAACTTCCAAAAGGAGCCTGCCTTATCAATTGTGGCAGGGGAGGACATCTTGTTCAGGATGACCTTCTATGGGCGTTGGATGAAGGACTATTGAGCCAAGTCGTGCTGGATGTAACCGATCCCGAGCCTCTGCCGGAGGACCACCCTTTCTGGAGCCACCCCTCTATCGCTCTGACACCGCATATTGCGAGTTCTTCACGTGCGGAAACCGGCGGTGAAATGATCCTCCGAAATATCGTGCACTACGAAGACGGACTGAAAATGATCGGGGAAATCGATAAATACTCGGGATATTAAATGTATAATCCCAATAAATTAAAAATTCATTATTAATAATCTGGGTGTGTGGGATTTATTTTTTGTGTTAGATTTAGAATTTTTTATTGGGGACAATAAGATCCAATTCTTCGAATTCTATACAATCGTAATGTGGTTGGGTACATCAGGTACGCTTTGAGACGCGTAAGACTGAGCGTCTCCTGATAAACCCCACTCATCCTCACCCCAGCAGCCAGCTAAACCGGATGAAGCAGGCTATCAAGGATGGCGAGGGTCAAGCATTTCCAATATTCAGCCATGAGTAGTGGCAATCCACCTCGACGACTTTGTGGCTGCCTCTGTCCAGGAGGGAGGGCGCAAGACCCTAAGCGGTAAAATTTGGGTTTCAGATTTAGAAAAACTTATTCTCACTTTCATCCAGAAAATCACCAGACCTAACAATTAGCGCAAATGGCTAAGGTAAAGAATTTCGTTCGGAAACAAGATTTGTGTTGCTGTTTTGTTTTTTGTCGTGGAATGAAAAGCTGTGTAATTGCAATCCTGTTACCGGCAGAGTTCATGAACGACGACGAAAATACTTCCAAGACATCCCTGTCGCGCCAGATGTCTGCGGGTCAGCCTTCCCTTAACGACTTGGAAACATTAGGCGATCGTGAGCCCCGTCACTGGGTACAGACAACAATCAGTGACCCCACCCTTGAGAACCGGAGTAATGTTTTCTTTGCGGCGGTCGAAATGACCAGAATGCCAATGATCTTGGCAGATCCGCGTTTGCCAGATTGTCCGATTGCATTTGCCAACAACGCCTTTCTTGACCTGACGGGATATCAGGCAAGTGAAGTCGTCGGAAGAAACTGTCGCTTTCTGCAGGGGGCCGGGACCGATCCCAACGATGTTCGTCAGTTGAGAGAGGCGATTGCCAACTGCAAGCCGGTAGCACTCGAAATCCTGAATTATCGACGGAATGGCACACCGTTCTGGAATGCCATTTTCATGGGGCCTGTATTTGATGATCAGGGTGAACTGATCTATTTTTTCGCGAGCCAGCTTGACGTTTCCAAACGGCGCGAAAGCGAGATGGCTCTGCGACAGGGCCAAAAAATGGAAGCAATCGGGCAACTGACGGCCGGTTTAGCTCACGATTTCAATAATCTTCTGCAAATACTGAACAACAGTTTGGGGCGCATGAAAGAAAAGCGCCTCGATCATCAGGCCTTTGAACGGCAGCACCTGATCGCGCAACAGGCGGCGGATCGAGGCGCCAGGCTCACGCGCCAGTTACTGTCTTTCGCTCGTCGAACCCGACTTGATCCAACAGAAGTTAATCTGAGTTCTCTCATCAATTCTTTCAAGGAATTGATAGAAATGTCTGTTGGAACTCAGATTGAACTTTATCTGAACCTGAGATTGCGGCTTCCAGATGTAAAACTGGATGCAAATTATTTCGAAATGGCGCTTCTGAACGTTGTCGCCAATGCTCGGGACGCATCTTCACCCGGCGGCTCAATTACTATCAAGACAAAGCTTCTGCATCTCAATGGTGACGCAGAAGCGCGCCGTCTTAAGCCAGGGGAGTACGTCGTTGTGACGGTGGCTGATGAAGGGCAGGGAATGCTTCCTCATATCGTGCTCCGTGCCACTGAGCCGTTTTTCACAACCAAGCCATCGGGACACGGAACCGGGCTGGGGCTTGCGATGGTGCAGGGGTTTGTTCAGCAGTCCGGCGGCCGTTTGGAGGTCGAAAGCGAACATCAGCGTGGCACAAGCATCCATATGATTTTTCCGGTCCATGCCTCAAAGGAGCAGACCAAAACCGTCAAGAAAAATACGGGCTATAAAGCGTATCCGGTCGATGAAAGTCCAAATTCACCCCATATTCTTATTGTGGAGGACAATGCAGATATTGCCCAGTATGCCGCAGACTCTCTTGAGGAAACCGGGTATCAGGTAACGATTGCGCAGAATGCCACAGAAGCATTGGATGTTTTTCAAAAGGCCTTGTCTGAACAGAGTCCATTTAGTGCCGTTTTCTCAGATGTCATTATGCCAGGAGGGCCAAACGGCTTGGTTCTGGCAGAGAAAATTAGTCAGTTGCATCCTCAGACGCCTGTCATTCTCACTACAGGCTATAATGATGAGATGTCGCTCAACGCACCGGAAAATAATAGTTTTGAAGTTCTGGGTAAACCTTACCAGCGCTCTGAATTAATCGACCGTATTCAGGCTGCCCTAAGCCATGGGTCAAGAAGTGGAGAAAGTCGTCATACTTCAGATTTTGGTCACGCGGAAGAATAGGTAAATAACTTCAATTCAGATCGGTTTGATATTGATAAAGATAGTATTGGTTATTTTTATATATATCCATCCATATATATTGCAATGAGAAATATATAAAAAATTATGGTGTAGAAATGCGAAGTCCGTCTATAGAAAGTATTTTCAATAATTCTAAGACTTCGCAATTTTATTTAAAAATAATTATTAAAGAATCCGATTTGTAAGTGAATTTTTTCTTGAGGCTACAGTCTCACTCCAACCTCCTCCTAATGTCTTGTACAATGTTATGGTATTCGACATTTGTTGGAGTTTTGTTTCGATCGCTCCCAGTTGTGCTTCATAAAGTGTGCGTTGCGCGACAAGCGTTTCCAGATACGGGTCATAGCCGCCTCTGAAACGAGCCAAAGCCAGCTGGTACTGACGATTGCCAGCATTCACCAATAACATTTGAGATTGGAGCTGTTCCAGATAGGTAGAGCGTCCAGCCAAAGCGTCAGCAACTTCCCGGAAGGCTGTTTGTACAGTCTTTTCGTAGCGTGAAATTTCCTCTTTTTTGCGTGCTTTTGCCTGATGGAGCTGCGCCGTCAGCCGGCCGGCATCGAATAGTGGTAGTGTGATCTGTGGGGCAACGTTCCAGGCGCCCATGCCGCTCTGAAAAAGTCGGGTGATATTGTTGCTGGCTGTGCCGTTTGCTGCCGTGATCTGGATTTTCGGAAAGAAGTCGGCTCGGGCCGCACCAATATCGTCGTTGGCTGCGCGTAAAGCCTGCTCGGCTGAAAGAATGTCTGGTCGGCGTGCAATCATATCCGATGGCAACCCCTCTGGTACTTCCGGGAAAGGTATCACGTCTTCAAGAGACGTCTTATGTTCCAGTTCTTGGCGCGTACCCGGAGTCAACGGCGTCCCTACAAGAAGCTCAATCTGGTTCATCGCCTGATCGCGCTGGCGTGTGTAGATCTGAAGATTGGTTTCTGCATCGCGAAGTGCCGCCTCAGCCTCAGCGACATCAAGCTGCGTTCCGGTGCCTACGTCTGCGGTCTGTTTGACAAGGCTGTATGTGTGACGTCGGTTCTCGAGCACGTTCTGTGTGACCCGTAGTGCCTGATTGTTGGCGACCCAGTTGAGCATCGCCGTTGAAACACTCGCAATGATGCTCAGACGCATGCTTTCACGTCCAAGTTCGTCCCCAACATACCGATCAAACGACGCGCGCGAGGCGGAGCGGATGCGGCCCCACAAATCGACTTCATAGGCCGACACACCGAATCCCACGGCATATTGGCGCATGTAGAATGGACCGTTGCCCTGAGACAGGCTCCAGATACGTGAGTTCATTTTTTGTACGTTCGCCCCCGCAGTGCCGTTTAAGGTCGGGAAGAGGGCGGCATTTTCGATATCGAACTGTGCACTGGATGCCTCGACCTGATGCTGGGCAATCTGGAGGTCACGGTTGTTCGTCAGCGCTGTCTCGATCAAGGATTGCAGGACAGGATCTCGGTAGAAATCCCGCCAGTTTTCGAGCTCGCTTGCATCTACAGACGTAGAGCCTTTTGCGTCTGTCGGCCATTCTTTTGCGATTGGTGCCGTCGGACGATGATAATCCGGGATCATTGTGCATCCCCCAAGCGTCAGCGCCATTCCGACCGTGAGGGTTCTGATGGAAGACCGCATCCTTACGCTCCCTTCACATCATGAGGTGCAACCTGTCGGCCATCTGTCAAAGCCGAGGGCGGATGCAGGATCAGACGACTGCCTTCAGGCAGGCCTGTCTGGATTTCAATTCGATCCCCATAATCGCGCCCCACGGTGACCTTATGGAGACGCAGCCGGTTGCCATCCTCCACTGTTGCAACGGACAGCCCATCTGCATTGTAGATCAGGGATTCAGTAGGAATCAGAAGAGTAGGGGCAGGACGTGGCAAGTCGAAATGAATGGAACCGTAGACCCCGGCAGAGAGCCTTCCGTCACGATTATCCAGTTCGATTTCCACCGGAAGCATACGGCTGTCCCGCTCCAGCGCGTGGCCCGTCCGTGTGACGGTCCCTCCAAAACTCTCGCCCGGACGGTCCGGAACTGTCAGGCTGACAGGCGTGCCGCTCTGCACCGTGCCAGCTTCTTCCTGAGGCACATGTACCCGAACGCGTAGTCGGTCTGTTCGAGCGATAACAAACAGAGGTGCAGATTGCGTGCTATCTGCACCCACGAGGTCCCCAACCTCAACGTTTCTCACCGTGACCACGCCATCGAAGGGTGCGGTCACGATGGTATAGGCACGCCGTTGTGCGCTTTCCGCCAAGGCGGCATCAGCGGCGGCACGCGCAGCGTTCTGTGCCTGCTGGGTCATGCGGTCCGTATCAAAGTTCTGCTTGCTCACTGCGCCCCCCCCAACAAGGCCGCCCGAGCGTCTTGCCGTGACACGGGCAAGGTCGAGATTGGCACGAGCCTGTTCAAGGGCGGCTTTGGCGCGGGCTTCCTGACGATCCAGCTCTGGCGCATGAATGATGGCCAGAACGTCGCCAGCCTTCACATGAGTGCCAATATCGACCCGGCGTTCAGCAATGTAACCGGAGGCTCGCGCACCAATCGCCGCTGTTTCAAAGGGAGCGGTTTCGCCTGGAAGATCGAGAGAGACGGGTTTTGTCTCTCTGTGGGCAACCATGAAGCTGACCTCCGGGATCTGGTTCTGACGGGTGTCAGCCAGAGCACGAACCGCAATGCCCCGTTCGGTATGCGTATAAATTCCGTAACCCAGCAGAAGGATAGCGCCAACGCCAAGCAAAGGGGCAACAGGTAGCCCGCGGCGTTCTTCGCGGATACCGGCAGAGGACTGGACGGGTTCAGACATGACTGTATTCCTCAAGAATGCGGCTTTCTCGTTTTCTCAGGCGTGTGTAGAGCCAGGGCACAATGAAGAGCGTGGCGCAGGTGCCCATCATCAGACCGCCAATCACGGCGCGTCCGAGTGGCGCGTTCTGTTCTCCGCCATCGCCAAGACCCAGTGACATGGGCAGCATGCCGATGATCATCGCGAGCGACGTCATCAGAATGGGGCGCAGGCGTGCCTGTCCGGCAGCGACGGCGGCTTCGACGGCGCTCAATCCTTCAGCACGTCTTTCCTTGGCAAAGGTCACAAGGAGGATCGAATTGGCGCTGGCCACACCGACACTCATGATCGCGCCCATCAGGGACGGAACGGAAAATGTCGTTCCCGTGACGAACAGCATGAATACAATCCCGCACATGGCCCCTGGAAGGCCAAGGACGACCACGAATGGGTCCATGAAGGACTGGAAGTTCACGACCATCAGAAGATAGACCGCAATGGCTGCGACCATCAGACCAATACCCAGGCGGGTAAAGGCAGAATGCATGCTCTCGATCTGCCCTTGAACGGAGATCACATTGCCTGGTGACAGCTCTCCACGATGGCGCGCAATGACCCGATCGATGTCCCGGGCAATACTCCCCAGATCACGCCCTTCAGCGCTCGCATCCACATCGAGTGTCGGCTGGATGTTGCTATGCGAAATGACGTTCTGTGCCGTGCCGCGCTTGATCGTTGCGACGTTGTTGAGCAGGGCTGATGCGTGCTGTGGCCCCATTGCAGAAGCGATGACCGTGTTACGCAGATCTCCAAGGTTGTTGACCCGATACTGCGGCGTCTGGACCGCGAGCGGGTACTGGATGCCTGTTGCCGGATCGACCCAGAAGTTTGGCGTGACAGTATTGGAGGACGCCAGAGACACCATCACGTTGCGGGCGACGTCATTGAGCGTCAGACCGAGGTCCAGAGCGCGCTCACGATCAATCGCGACCGCCAGTTCTGGAGCCGAAATCTGCTGGTGCAGATGAACGTCCACCAAGCCGGGAATGCGGGAGACTTCCTGACGGACCTCTTGCATGACCTTGCGGTTATTTGCCGCGTCATAACCTGAAATGCGGATATCCACCTGTGCAGGGAGGCCGAAATTCAGGATCTGCGTCACGATATCGGCTGGCTGGAAATAAAACACGCAGTCAGGAAAGCGACGAGCCAGTTCGGTCCGGAGCTTGCGGATATAATCGGCAGTTGGGCGATGTCCTTCTTTCAGCTCAACCATGATCTGACCGTCATTCGGTCCAACGGTCGTGCCGTCGTCGAAAGGCATGGAGTACCGGAATGGCACACCCATGTTATCGAGAACCAACGAGCGTTCATGCTCGGGTACGACCTCACGGATGACGTCTTCAACCCGATCGAACAATTGCTCAGTGCTCTCGATACGCGTCCCTTCCGGGGCTCGGACGTGCAACTTGAATTCTCCCGCATCGATCGTGGGGAAGAAGTCTTGCCCGACCTGGGTTGCAAGCCCCCCGGCGATGAGTAATGTCACGCTCGCCAGAACGGGAACTTTCCAGCCGCTGGCAATGAGCCCGTGCAGATGACGGATATAGCTCTCCCGCAACCGGTCAAAGCGCCGATCAAAAGCAATCCCGAACCGGGTAATGACATCAGGCGGCAAGCCGGCATCCCGACGTCGCATAGCCTGTCGTTCTTCAGACCTGAGGAGGATAGCCGCAAAGATTGGCACTAGCGTCCGGCTGATCGCATAGGAAGCCAGCATGGCGTACACAACGGCCAACGCCATCGGTGTGAAAAGGAAGCGGGAAGGGCCGACAAGGAACTCCACCGATACAAACACACTGGAGATGGCTAGCGTCGAAACCAGCGTCGGCAATGCAATTTCCGAAGCACCCTTGAGAACGGCTTGCCGCAGTTCTGTTCCTTCATGTCGGATACGGTGGATGTTTTCGATGGTAACAGTCGCATCATCCACCAGAATGCCAACAGCAAGCGCGAGACCGCCCAAGGTCATGAGATTCAACGTCTGACCTGTCCAGGACAGCACGGCGATGGAGGACAGGATGGCCAGCGGGATGGACACGGCAACGATAATGGTCGAGCGCCAGCTTGCAAGAAACGCAAGGATCATTGCCGCTGTCAGCAGCCCGGCGATGACGGCTTCAGACGCCACTCCGGTAATAGCCGCCTTGACGAACAGAGACTGATCAAACAGTTCCTCAATCTTCATGCCTGCCGGGGCTGCTGCCCGAGTGACCGGCAGAACCTGATTACGGATGGCGTTTACAACATTTAGCGTCGAGGCATTGCCGGCTTTCATGATTGAGAGCAGCACGGAGCGACGCCCTTCTCGGCGCACGACATTCTGTTGCACTGCCGTTCCATCACGCACCTGCGCGACATCGGCAATACGCACAATGGCGCCCGTTTTCGGGTCACGCTTGAGGGGAACATCGTTCAGGCGTGCTGCGACGTCTGGCATACCGTTCATGCGCACGTCGTACTGGGTGGCGCCGAATTTCACTGTTCCGCCGGGTAGTGTCAGGTTTTGCACATTGATGGCATTCGAAACATCCAGCGGCGTGAGGCCGACACCCGCCAGCTTGGTCTCATCAATGTCCACCATCACCTGACGGATCTTTCCGCCATAGGGTGGGGGCAGCATCGTGCCGGGGATGGGGGCGAGCTGCTGGCGGATACGGTAAATGCCGTAATCGTACAGTTCGCTTTCCGTCAGTTTCTCAGAAGACAAGGAAAGTTGCAGAACCGGAACACTGGATGCGCTGTACTGCATGATGATTGGGGGCTGGATACCGGGAGGCAACAAAGCGCGGATCGAATTCGTAGCCGAAACGGTCTGGGCTACGGCAAGGTCCACGTTTACGCCCGGCTGAAAATACAGCTTTTGCAGGACCAGACCTGGCGTCGTCTGGCTTTCAATCGTGCGCAGATTGTTGACGAAGAAGCTTTCGGAAAATTCCGTATAAGTGCTGATCCGCTTCTCGGTCTCAGCAGCATCGAGCCCGTCATAGTACCAGACGACGGTAACGACCGGGATATCGATGTTTGGAAACACATCCGTTGGTGTTCTGAAGACGGCCGTAATGCCCAGAAGCAGGATGAGCACGCCTGCGACAAGGAATGTGTAAGGCCGTCGTAACGCAAAGGCGACGATCCCCATTGAATATCTCTGTTCAGATGGCTTTGGAGCACGGAAGCCGCACCCCGCTTGTCCGGCACCCTCGAATGCGCGGACAAATCGGCAAGCTTTTCGCCATGACATGATGCCGCGCCGCATTGTCCGTTTTCCTCTGGAAAGAATGCTCTCAGGGGAGGGGACTGCTGCGGAAGGCTTGGGCGGATCATGCAACTTCGGGCGTGTTATCCGGTAGAGTAATCCAATCAGATGATTGCACAATCCTGCCTCACGAAATCCTGCGTGGGAAAATCAAATGGGTAAGACCTTCGGGAAACTGTGCGATACGGGTCGCAAGGTGACCAAATTTAGCTCGGCGATCTTCACGATTGTGCCCGATCCGATCAGATACTTGCACGATCCGACCAAAGTCTTCTGGTGTATGCTTGGGTGGATCAGGCATGATCCTAAATGTGCAATAAACAACCGACTGACCGAAAAAACCGGAAACCTTTCTTCATGCAGGATATTCTGTCACGGCTCCGCGACACGATTGACCGTCATTGCATAGAACCGACAACAAGATCGGTTGTACCTGGCTTGCTGCTGTTTCGTGCCGATGCGCCTACGACACCGATGGATGTTGTCTATGAACCGCGCTTCTGTGTCATCGTACAGGGCTCCAAGCAGGTGATGCTCTGCGACAAGGTCTTCGATTATGACGCTAGCAAGTATCTTGTAACGGCTGTTGATCTGCCCGTTACCGGTCAGGTTACTCAAGCCACGCACGAAAAACCATATCTTGCGCTTTGTCTCGCTCTGGACCCGGCACAGATCGCCGATCTGCTGCTTGAAATGAAAGATGCCTTTCCTTCAAATGGAACGGCATGTCCGTCATGTATGACGGTCAGTGCACTGACACATGAGATCCTCGGGCCAGTAACACGCCTTGTGGGGTTGCTGGAAACTCCTGAGGATGTTCCAATTCTTCTGCCTGGCATCATACGCGAACTGCTCTATCGCCTTCTGCAAGGACCGCAGGGTTATGTTCTGCGGCAGATTGCGACTGCAGGGACTAATCTCTCCCAGCTCAACCGAGCGATAGGGTGGATACGGACGCACTACGCAGAAGCTTTTGATATTGCGTCCGTCGCAAAGATTGCAGGGATGAGTCCTTCATCCTTTCATCGGCATTTTCGAGCTGCAACCATGATGAGCCCGCTACAGTATCGTACTCGCCTTCGCTTGCAGGAAGCGCGCCGACGCCTGTTAAACGCCACTGTCGATGCGGCGGAGGCAGGATTTGCGGTTGGCTATGACAGCCCGTCTCAGTTCAGCCGCGAGTATCGGCGCATGTTTGGCGTCCCGCCCGCTCGGGATGCACAACGGCTCAGATATGCAGGGGAGAGGGAGTTCTCAGCGTAAGTTCTCTCAAGAGGCAATCTGGGTGTCGAGCCTTTAAGGTCTCCAAGTACATATAAGCCCCGGTTTCTTATCTCTCCTGCTCGGAGAAGAGAATTGTCTAAGAGGCAGTCTTTCCTTTTAACGTGAAAGTGGAGGACACGACTTCTGACACGATAGATGTCCTGCTCCCTTTGAGCTGCCTTTCGAGATGATTCGGTTTTTCACTCCCGTCCATAATGCAGTCCCTGCGATATGGAGGACGTTTCTACAACAGATCCGTCAGGTCCATGTGCGGGAGGCGATAAAATTCTGGCCACTTGTCGTCAGCTGTAATTCTCGTGATGTATGTGCCAGAAAATTTCGCTTCAGAAAGCTGTCGTACCTTTGAGTATTTGCTTCTCCTGCCAGATGCCTATCACGTAAATGAGTACCCTAGGAGAGGCACCTCCTAGGCCAAGGGGGGTTCTCAAACAGCCGTGAGGGGCTGAAAATCCCTTTGGTAATCGGAAGGTTCGCGATTTGAGGGTCTGGTGGCCTATAATAGCGGTGTTTTCCCTGACTATACCCAAGGATCAGCATACCTTCTATCAACTTGCGGGCATGGTCCGACATGGTCGACGTGGAAATGCCAGTAACTTTCAGCTCGACAGGATGAAGTATTCTCCGGTTTGTCTCGGTGAATGTCAGCACGAATATTCTGCAGAATCTGTCCGGCTGTGCCCAACCCTATAACAATATTCTGATCCTAATGATCAGGCGCATGAAATGGGCATGATGTTTGGTTTGCCGTTGCTGTCGAGCGTGCCAACGAGAACGACAGGGGTACCGGGATGAAGGATGGGCGGTGAGCTGGTGAGGGTAGTGGGGAGGTTAACGCTTTGTGATCCGACTAAAGCAGAGTCAGGCAAAACCATCTGTAGGGAGGAGAAAAAGGCTTTGCTCAGCCTGGATATATGTCGAACGGTTCGTCATCTGCCACCAGAATGCCGGATTTGTATTTTAGATGAGATCATATTGGGTATGGAACATTACCCAGTTTTGAATGAAGTGTAGTTTCTTTGTGTGTACGGCTATTCTGGGCAGTAACATCTTTGATCCGTAAGTGCTACGATGGTTAAGTTCGAAAACGAAAGATATTGATATTTCATGATAAAACGTCGTGACTTTGCTATTACTTTAGGGGCGGGTCTTCTGCTTCCTGCGGCGCCCAGTGCAAAAGCATCCTCTGTTGACCCTGTAGCGCGCTTGCGTGCCATAGAGCAGTCTGCCGGAGGAAGGCTGGGAGCATTTGTGCTGGACACTGGCAGTGGACGAAGCTTTGGCTGGCGCATGGACGAACGCTTTTGCCATTGCTCGACCTTCAAACTCTCTCTCGCCGCCATGGTGCTCCGCGAAAATGATGCGGGCCGGCTCGACTTGTCGGAGACTCTGGCCGTTAGCCGCGCGGATATCGTTGCATACTCACCTGTCGTTGAAGAAAATCTGGCCAAGGGCCGGTTGTCGTTCCTGACACTTGCTCAGGCTGTACAAATAACAAGCGACAATGCAGCAGCAAATGTGCTTTTACGTCGTTTTGGTGGCCCTGAAGCCGTCACGCGGTTCTGGCGCGAGATTGGGGACAGCACGAGCCGACTGGACGGCTACGAACCCTCCATCAACGTGATTCCGCCGGGAACGGACAAGAACAGCACAACACCAAGGATTATGGCCGAGACCGTCAGGAAAATCGTTCTTGGTAATGTACTTGGCACGGCAAATCGTGAACGCCTTCAGGGCTGGATGGCGTCAACGAAAAGCGGGCTGAACCGTATCAGGGGTGGAATCCCGAGCAGTTGGGGTGGTTTTGACAAGACCGGCACCGGTATGCGGCCGGGTGTTGGAAACAAAACTAATGATTTGGCTGTGCTTATTCCCCCTGACCACGGCAGCCCCCTCATTGTGACTGGATATTTTGAAAATCCAGCCTTTTCTGAAGATGTACGTCCGGCAGACGAAGCCGTTCTCAAAGCGCTTGGAGAAGTAGCTGTCGCCTGGAAGTCCTGACACTGCCTGTCGATTGAAAAGCGATAGACAGAAGAGCAAAGTGCTTACGGAGGTTCAGACCTTTTTGGGTATGAGCCTCAGCGCTTCAGGTAGGGCTTTTTTGAAAAGTCTGAGCTCTTCAGGTGTAGCTGTACCGACGCGGATCCATGTCTCATAACCCTCAGCCTCGAAAATCCGGATATCCACGCTGCGCTGAGCAAGAGCTTCTTTCATTTTCAAGGCTGATCGCTGCGTATCAATGTAAACGAACGTCCCCTGACTTTCGAGATAGGCCAGTTTGTTCTCGTTGCAGATTTCATAAATCATGCTGCGACAGTTTTTGAGATATGCCACGGCTCCGGAAAGGTACTGCTCGTCGCCCAGGCAAGCCATTGCAGCGGCATACCCGGGCTGATTCCGGGAGGTTGTTGTCAAACCATAAAGCTGACGAACACGTGCCGGCTGAGCCAGAACATATCCGATCCTCAGCCCAGCCATGCCGTAAACCTTGGAGAACGTGCGCGTTACAATGATGTCCAGATCAGACTGGACCAGAGATGACATTGTCTGCTGCCTCGGGGAGGGCAGCAATTCGAAGTAAGCTTCATCGATAATGACGGGCACCTTGCTGGCGATGTCCTGACAGAAAGCCGACAGTTGAGCGTGCGGGACCATCTGACCAGTCGGATTATTCGGGTTGCACAAATAGATCAGAGCGGTGTCAGACGTTATGGCTTTCTTTATCGCTTCCAGATCAATCTGATGATTTTTCAAAGGAATAAAGCGGGTTTTGACGCCACGGCGAGCTGCATAGGACAGATGAGTGGAATAGCCGGGCTGGGGGGCAATGATATGCCCTTTCAGGCCGATATCCGTGCAGAGAAGGGAAAGCGCATCCAGCGAGCCGTTGGAAAGTGCGACTTTCTCCCGAGACAGGTTTTCTCTCTTTCCAATGATGTCTCGAAGAGCATGTTCATCCTCGACGTAATAAGCAGCCTGAGAAATGCTTTGTGCGATAGCGCGTCTGGCCGCAGGAGAGGGGCCAAAGGGATTTTCTGTAACATTAAGTCGGGCGTGTGTTGGCACCTGAGCCTGTGCGACTTCGCGAGTACCAATTGTGGCGAGGGCAGGAAGGACAAAACTGGCAGTCTGCAATAGCGTGCGACGGTTGCAAGATGACAAAGCAGGAACTCCAGGTATTTCTGACAATGGATGCAAATGACAGATTTAATCTAGAAATATAAATATATAACTTCGCAAGAAACACTATATAACATAATGAACGATGTCATATTTATTTCATCCTCCCGTTGTGGCATTGGTTGTAGGAGAGCTCCGTTCACTGATCTGCTGCTCCCTGCCTGGAAAACCTCTCCATGAAAATCAGAAAAGCTCTCCTCGTAACTTCATGCCTTTTCTCCTCGATTTTAGCTGGGAATGCTTATTCAGAAGAAGCTACGGGTCGCCTCAAAGCCGAGGATACTCCTGCAAAGCAGCATTTGGCGCATGATAAAGCGTCCCGTTCTTCAGAAATGGGTAATAACGAGACGCTTATTGTTACAGGAACCCATGCCTCGAACCGCAAGGCGCGGCAAAGTACGACACCAATCTCCGTTATTTCAGCGGAAGTTCTTCGTCGGTCCGGGGAAATGAATCTCGCACAAGCCATTACGCGCACCTATTCTTCCATCAACGTGAGCAACATGGGCAATGACGCGGGTGCCTTGACGTCAGCCTTCCGGATGCGAGGGCTGAACCCTAATCAGGTGCTTGTTCTGGTAGATGGCAAGCGCCGCCATACGACCGCGAATATCTATGCAGATGCCGGTCCCGCTTTCGGTGCCACGCCGGTCGATCTGAACATGATTCCAGCAGCTGCCATCGACCATATCGAGGTTCTGGAGGATGGCGCGGCAGCTCTCTACGGATCGGATGCCATTGCGGGTGTGGTAAACATCATCACCAAGAAGACAAATCATGGCTTGAACACCAGCTTCCAGACAGGTGCCAATGCTTATAATGGCGACGGGTGGCAATATCAGGCGAATGTGGATGGAGGCCTGTCATTGGGCCATGACGGATATCTGCATATTAGCGGACAGCTTTATCATACGGATCATATGGTTCCGTACACCGAGGATCACCGTCTTCTGAATTACAGGCCGGCTGGTGCCGGAACTACAATGTATACTGGCTCGGTCGCGGTTCCCAAGGATTCCAACAAGGTGACCAGTACACCTGAAGAAACCCGACAGAACCTAAGCATCGATTTCGGAAAAAAAATTACGGACGGCATAGAAGGCTACGGTCTGATTACCTATGCTCACCGTCATGCTGAATCCTATCAGAACTATCGCGTTCCCAGCACTCTTCCCTCAGTTTATCCCTATGGTTTTTCTCCTCTGGAAACGATCGAGGAGAACGATTATGCGGCTACATTGGGGCTAAAAGGGAATGATTTCCTCGGCTTCTCGTGGGATCTCAGCACGACTTATGGCGCGGATGAGGACGATATCGGAGACAAGAACAGTATCAATGCGGGAATGTTGAGCAGCAGCTGTCTTGTACGCTCGGCGAACTCTGGGAGTACCAGTCCCTATCTTTCTACGGATGGGTGCGGGTGGTCGCCGACAACGACCCGTGCTGAGACCTATCGAATGGCTCAGTGGACAAACAATCTCGATCTGAAGAGAAATTTCCGAATAGCCTCGACGGTTCCTGTGACCGTGGCGTTTGGTGCGGAACATCGTCTTGAGACATACAAGATTGAAGCAGGAACACCGCCTTCTTATGAGGCTGGCGGGATGGCAGGATATGTCGGGCTACAACCTCAGAATGCCGGAAACTGGAGCCGGGATATCTGGGCTGGCTATCTGGACGGCGATTTCCATCCTACGAAAAACTGGGATCTGGATTTCGCAGGGCGTTTCGAGCACTATACGGATGTCGGTAATACCGAAAACGGCAAGATTTCAACACGATACGACATTACGCCGCGTATTGCCGTTCGTGCGACAATTAGCAATGGCTTCCGCGCGCCGACACTCGCCGAGCAGCATTTCAGCGCCATCAATGTTGGGGCGACCAGTGTATCAGGTCTGCTTCCGGTCAGTTCTGAATCTGCTCGTATCCTGGGGGCTGCCGCTCTCAAGCCCGAACGGTCCACGAACGCAAGTGGAGGCTTCGTTCTTCAGCCTCTAAAGGATTTCCATGTTGAAGTTGATGCTTATCAGATCAATGTCCGGGACCGTATCATTGCTGGTGGTTCTACCAATGGTCTGACGGCCATCAATGCTGTTCAACAGCTAGGCTTTGTTCTGCCGTCTGGTCTCGATCCAAATGCAGTCAGCACGTATTATTTTGCGAACGGCGCGAGTACGCGGACCCAAGGTCTTGATCTAAAAGCCGATTATCTCCTGCATTTCTACCGATACGGCAATCTGGCCCTTTCAGCTTCTCTGGACCTGAACCGCACTCGTCTGAGCCACGTGGGTACCACGACGGTCAATGGCGTTACTACGCCTCTGCTGACGGCTGCCAGTGCAAGCTACATCACGACATCCTATCCTCGCAGCAAGCTTATTTTGAATGCCTATTGGACGGTTGATAACTGGGACATCAATCTTCGTCAGACCCGCTATGGCGAGACGACAACAATGCTGGCCTATCAGGATTGGACTCCCAGTAGCGCTCAGTGCATCAGTAATGGCGTGGCCAGTGCTCTCCGGTACTCCAACAAATGCTTTGCACAGTTCAAAAATACACCCCGCTGGTTGACTGACCTTGAAGTCGGATATCGCGTCAACTCGCATTGGCATCTGACCGTAGGTGCCAATAATATTTTCAATATACGCCCAAGACGCGTTCATGAGCTGAACAACAATTACGGTGCCCGGATTTACGATGCGAACTCGGCTCAGGTACCGATGACCGGTGGTTATTATTTTGGTCGGATTGATGCTCATTTTTGATCATTCTATTATATTCTGCATGTGCCCTTTCAGGGCTTAGGGCGCAGAAGCCTTCCGTCCTATCGCCGGGCAATTCGCAGGCGCTGTCTTTGCTTTGGGAATTGTTGGCACAGGACTATTGGCAGTGCCTGTTCTGGCGGGTTCGGCGGCTTATGTAGTTGGGGAAGCACGTCAGTGGCCGACCGGATTGAAGCGACGGCCCCAGGAGGCGCAGGCTTTTTATGCGACACTGATGATTGCCACGCTTGTCGGCATGATCATCAATTTCCTACCAGTTGATCCTATGAAGGCACTGTTTTGGAGCGCTGTTCTGAATGGTATCGCAGCAGTACCCATCATGCTCGTCATGATGATCATGGCGGATCGACCGAAGGTCATGGGGGTCTTTGTAGTTCGGGGAACATTGAAATGGCTGGGATGGGCAGCGACCCCCAGGGTTAATGGAAATTACGCGCTTTTACGGTGATACACTCAGGACTTGGCGGGGTCTGATTTTGTCCTGTATTTTGATGGGAGCGGTTGGCGACACCCGTCAGCATGCCTGACAGATCCCGAATTTCTCTCGCTACAAGATGGACGACATCTCCTTCCTTCTGAAGCGTGCCTTGGACAGCCAGCATCTGGCTTCCAAGAATAATGCGACGCTTGGCATCGAATAAGGCAGGCCAGACGATGACGTTCAGGGTAGCAGTTTCGTCTTCCAGCGTCATGAACACGACACCTTCAGCCGATCCAGGGCGTTGCCTGACCAGAACCAGCCCAGCTACAGCCAGACGTTTGCCATCTCTCGTTGTTAGTGCTTGCTGGCAGGGCACAATATTCTGCTGCTGAAGATCTTCACGTAGAAAAGTCAGTGGATGATCCCGCAATGTCAAACCAATGCGATTGTAGTCCCGTACCACTTCCGCTCCGTCCGTCATGGGTTGTAGGAGAATATCTGGCTCTTCCATTTCTTTTGGGGTCTGTGCGGCTGCAAATAATGGTAATGGTTCGTCTCGCAGGGCTTTCACGGCCCAGATGGCTTCTCGTCTGGCCAGTCCTAAAGAAGGGCGGAACGCGTCTGCTTCGGCCAATTCGATCAGAGCAGCCGGTTTTATTCCAGTTCGCCGCCAGAGATCGTCCACCGACGCAAAAATGCCCCTTGAGCGTGCATCAACAAGTCGGGCAGCATCCTTGTTCGACAGCCCTTTTACCAAGCTCATTCCCAATCGAACGGCAAGCAGGTCCCCTGGCTTATGCGGCTCTTCCAGCGTGCTGTCCCAGTGTGAGGTATTTATACAGACTGGCCGAATTTCAACCCCGTGCTCCCTGGCATCCCGGACCAGTTGTGCGGGGGCGTAAAATCCCATCGGCTGGCTGTTAAGGAGCGATGCCAGAAAGACATCAGGATGGTTGCATTTCAGCCAGGATGAGGAGTAGGCCAGAATGGCAAAGCTGGCTGCATGGCTTTCTGGAAATCCGTAGGAGCCAAAGCCTTCCAACTGTTGATAGATACGCTCGGCAAATTCTGCTTGGTACTCCCGGATCGCCATCCCTGAAAGAAGGCGCTCCTTGAAATGGTTGATGGTTCCGTTGTTCTTGAATGTCGCCATTGCGCGACGAAGCTGGTCGGCTTCAGAGGCTGTAAAGCCGGCGCAGACCATGGCAACCTGCATGACCTGTTCCTGAAACAACGGAACGCCAAGAGTGCGCTTCAAGACATCTTTCAATTCCTCCGTGGGGTAATCCGGCTTCTCCAGTCCATCCCGTCGCCGCAGATAAGGATGAACCATGTCCCCCTGGATAGGGCCGGGCCGCACAATGGCAACTTCAATGACGAGATCGTAGAAGGTGCGAGGTTTCAGGCGTGGAAGCATGGACATCTGCGCGCGGCTCTCGATCTGAAATACGCCGATCGTGTCAGCCTTCCGGATCATCGCGTAAGTTTTCGGATCTTCAGCTGGTATCGTCTGAAGGGTCAAATTCTGACCCTTGTGGCGCGCCAGAAGGTCCAGCCCTTTTTTCATGCAGGTCAGCATTCCGAGTGCAAGAATATCAACCTTCATGAACTTCAAAATATCGATATCATCCTTGTCCCATTCAATGACCTGGCGGTGCTCCATGGATGCCGGTTCAATGGGGACAAGCTCATCCAGTCGGTCTCGTGTGAGAACAAATCCGCCAGGATGCTGCGACAGATGGCGTGGTACGCCCATCAGGCATCGTGCCAGATCCAGCGTCAGACGAATGCGTCGGTCCGACAGATCAATGCCCGTCTCGTTGAGAGCCTCATTATCAAGAGTGCGTCCCCACCCCCATATCTGTCCCGAGAGGGTACGGATCAGATCTTCCGGTAGTCCCATGACCTTACCGACATCCCGGAGTGCACCTTTCGCACGATAGCGGATCACTACAGCCGTTAGTGCTGCCCGGTCTCGTCCGTAATGGTCGTAGATCCATTGTATGACCTGCTCGCGTCGGGCATGTTCAAAATCGACGTCAATATCGGGTGGCTCGCCCCGCTCTTCGGATACGAAACGCTCGAACAGGAGTGAGCTTCGGGTAGGATCAATGGCCGTAATGCCGAGTACAAAACAGACCGCTGAATTTGCGGCCGACCCGCGTCCCTGGCAAAGGATATCCTGAGAACGGGCATAGCGGACGATGCTGTTCACGGTCAGGAAATACGGTGCATAATTCATGCGGCCGATCAGAGCCAGTTCGTGGTTCAGCTTGGCGCGGACTTCGGCGGGAATGCCTTTGGGATAAGTCTTTTCTGCACCTTTCCAGGTCAGTGTTTCCAAGGCCTGCTGTGGGGTCTGGTCTGGCACCGAGATTTCGTCAGGGTACTGATAGGCCAGATCGTCCAAACTGAAGCGGCACTGTTTTGCAATTTCGGCCGTACGTTCGATGGCTTCGGGATAGCGGCTGAACAGGCGCGCCATTTCCTGTGGCGGTTTAAGATAACGGTCGGCGTGACGCTCACGGATAAACCCGGCTTCATCAATCGTAGTATTGTGCCGGATGCAGGTGACGACATCCTGAAGGATGCGTCGGTCATAGGTGTGGAACAGCACGTCGTTGGTCACAACGGTCGGTACGCATGCCTCATGGGCTATGGTCGCGAGGTCGTAAATCCGCATCTGGTCATTGGGGCGACGAAGCAGAGTCAGGGCTACATAGGCCCGATTGGTAAAAACATCCTTCAATGTGCGCAGATGCATGGCGCAGGTATTATCTGCGGCAGGCGGGATCATGATGACAATCAGGCCTTTGCCCCATGTCACAAGATCCGCCCAGAGAAGGTGGCATTTCCCTTTCCCGGCACGAGCCTTGCCCAGACTCAGCAGGCGGCAAAGGCGGCCATAAGCTGCGCGATCAGTAGGGTAAACCAATACGGGCGGAAAATTGGCCAGATCAAGATGGCATCCGACGATCAACCTTAGCCCAACCTGCTTTGCGGCCAGATGGGCTTGCACCATGCCCGCAAGAGAGTTGCGGTCACAGACGCCGAGAGCGTCAAGTCCGAGCGCTTTGGCCTCTGCGAACAGTTCCATCGGTGAAGACGCACCACGCAGGAACGAAAAATAAGTCGTCACCTGAAGTTCGGCGTATTGTGGCGGAATCATCCAAAAATTCCATGAAGAAACCAGCCCTGTGAACCGGTTTCGCCGTGCTCTCCATCGCCCGCCCTGTAAAGCCAGAACCGTTCGCCATGGGTGTTCTCAACCCGGAAATAATCGCGGGAAATTGTCAGTTCGGCATCGTTTTTCCACCATTCGCCAAAAACGCGTTCCGGTCCATCGGCGCACTTTACCCGGTGTCGAATACCGCGCCAGATAAAGAACAGAGGTGGCTGATCCGGAAGTTCAGCCATAGCCTGAACAGGCTCAGGACGCCCTAGAAGACGGGGCGGCCGTGGCCAGTGTTCTGGCCAGCCTCTTGTTTCGTCAGGCGACAAAGGCGGTACACGACAAAAAGAGCGTTCGGGCAGGTCACTTTCTACTGGTGCAAAACGATAAAGAGCCTGCGCGCCGACGCGGTTCGTCAGGGTGTCAATCAGATCGGAGATGTCATGCTCCTCCTCAGCGATCAATGAAGAGACGATCTGTCGTCGTTCCATGGGTTCCGCTCGGCTCGCCAGCAATACCATGCGCTCGATGCCAAAGCCGGGATCGATGGTTTCGATTTTTTCGCAAAGGAGACGTGTAAGTCGTTTGGCGTTTCGCACAGGCACAGCGGTAGCAACGCGGATGGTTGCTTTGTGGCTATCGACACGATGTAGTATCAGATCAAGATGACGCACACCCTGTCCACGCTCTTCCAGCCCCTGACAGAGTGGAGAGGCAAGCTTTTCAATATACCGTGCGATGGTCTCGGCTGCAGCAATAGGCTCAGCAAAATTTCTGCTGACTTCCACCGGACTCACAGAACGTATGGGCGTAATGACTTCATCTGTATATCCAAAAGCCTGATCCAGGCGGTGGGCAATCTGCCCGCCGAAGCGCAAGGCGAGGGGGGCTCGGGGCATGGTAGCTAAAGTACCAATATGGGCTACTCCCAACGTTGCCAGTTCTGCGACGATGGAAGGCGAAAGCCGGAGTGCCTTGATTGGAAGGTCGGCTAAAATAGCCTGTGTCTCGCCGGGCCGCACTACACTAACAGAGCCACGACCATACCTGGCCAACGCATGAGCTGCCCCCCAACTGTCGGCGACCGCAGCTTTCGCGCGGAACCCGGCTTCTGCCAGACGATGAACCATACTGCTGAGCATGGCAGGTTCACCGCCATGGAGGTGATCTGATCCTGTCGTGTCCAGCACCACTCCATCCGGTGGGTCGGCGGCGACAATGGGTGCAATCCTGTGTTGAAACCATAATGCCAGCCTTTCGAGCCCCAAACGATCTCCTTCAGGATCGGCGTCCATCAGTGCCAGATCGGGATAGAGCGCCAGAGCCTTGGCGACCGGTATGCCGGGACGCAGGCCCAGCTTCCGGGCTGCGAGGTCGACTGACAGCACGACCCTTCGCTGTTTTTCTCGCCCGACCAGAGCCAGCGGAGCGTCAGGCGCTGGTGCGTCTCTTCCCAATCGTTTCCTGATTCGATCGGTTGGCCAGAGTGGAAGATAAAGCGAGACGACCCTTGTCATCACAGGCCTCCACTTCAAAAACGGCGCATTCGCCTGAGCGGGCGCGGAGAAGTTCCAGAAACCAGCGGGAACGCCCCACCCCGGGAACGGGCAATGGCGTGGAGGGGAGGACCGAGACGCGCCAGCGGGTCACGCTGGCGGTAGGTTGCCAGAAATCTGCTGTATCTGTTGATCGACGCCAACGCCGGATCGCAAGACCCAGGCTGCCAGAGGTCTCGGCGGCCAGTTGCAGGCGTCTTGAGGCTGTCATAGGCAGGCGGGAGACCTCGGCAACAACGGCGCCAAGGCCGCCGTGTCGTAGTCCTTCTTCAAAGCAGGCCAGAACATCGGTATCGGATGCGGCCTCTACATAAATGATCCTCTGAGCCGCTAATCCTGCCTGCTTTAGGGCAGGTGCAAACACAGTTTGTCGTGTCAGGATCCACAGCACCTTGCCGCGTGTTCGGGCCACAATCCCGGCACAGAATTGCCCGGCAGCCGCACAGTGAAGGGCATCGTTTCCTCCTCCGGTCACCTCATGTAAGGCCCCAAGTGCCAGCCCCCCGTTGGGAAGACGGCTGTCGATTTCACGGACGCCAAATGGCAACACCGCATGCTGGCGATCACTCTGGCCTTCCAGTCGGCTGATCGCGGTACGGAGTGTTTCAATCGCGGGTTTTGGTTCAGGGCGCATCGTCATGTCACAGGTTGGAACCCTTGAGAGGGGTGTATTTATGTTCCTGTTTTGTTCCATTTTAATCAGAGCAGTCAAGTTTCCTTTGATTCTGGCTCTGAACAAAGAGACATGGGGCGGATGCGTGCTAATAGAAAACTACGATGGGCAAGCCGTTCCCGCCATAAGACGGGAACACCCTTCATCTCGTTGATGCTCCCATTTTGTAAAAAATGCAGTTTCTTACAGAAAGCGGGCTATGGCCTGTAAGTGTCTGGCTTTTCAAGGAATGTTGGAACCAGAGGGTTGTCAGACTGCAACGAGCTCTTGCTCGGCAGTTTCGTCGTGTCCCAGCCTCCACCGAGATCTGCTATGAGTTTGACGCTTGCCAGCAAGCGGCTTTCCTGGATTTGCAGAACCGTCTCCTGATTGGAGAGGGCTGTTTGCTGACTGGTAATGACCGTGGTGTAAATCGCTGTTCCATAACGATATTCATTCATCGATATGTCTGCTGCCTTTAGCGCAGAGGTGACGGCCTGTTGTTCCTGACGTCCCTGTTCTTCAAGGATACGTAAGCTTGAAAGCTGATCTTCCGTGTCCTGAAGAGCCGTCAATACAACCTGCCGATAATTGGCAACGGCACTGTCATAATCAGCATTGGCTTCCTGCACAGCTGCTGTGCGGGCCCCCCCTTCAAACAGGGTTTGACTGGCTGAAGCCCCCAGGGACCAGATCCGGTTAGAAACCTGAATTAATGATTGAACGGGGTTTCCACTATACCCGTATGCGGCGGAGAGTGAGACTTCTGGGAAAAAAGCTGCGATGGCAGCTCCAATCTCTGCATTGTATTCTTCCATCTGCCGCTCGGCCGCAGCAATATCCGGACGTCTTTGCAGGAGTTCAGAAGGTACTGTTATCGGCACGGACGGTACGGCGTTAGGCATGCCTGCTCGAGCTAAAGAAAAGTCACCAGGTGCCCGGCCGATCAATACGGCAATGGCGTGTTCATACTCCGAACGATTGACATCCGTTGCCGTCGCACTCGCCCGAGCTTGCTGGAGTGTGTTCTCAGCCTGATATTCATCCGCACCACTGACAGTTCCACCAACATGCTGATTATGAACGATATCCAGATAATGTTCATACAGAGCGGCAGACCGCTCCAGTAGGGACTTCAGAGATTCTTCGTATCGGAGGGAGAAATAATCCTGAGCAAGCTCGGACTGGTAAGACAGACGGGCATTGGCGACGTCCGCGGCACTGATCTGTGCGGCTGCAACCTGTTCCTGAACCTGCCGTCTGATCTTGCCCCACAGGTCCAGATCCCAGTCTGCCGTCATCTGGGCTGCATAGGTATTCTTGGTTGAACCCGTTGTGTACTGGGTGCCGCTTGTGGAACTGGCAGTGCCGCCCTGGCTGTTTCGTGCAAAGCTCAGGCTGCCGGCGAGTGTCGGATACAGACTGGCTCTGGCTGCTGTCACTGTGGCCCGAGCCTTGCGAAATGCGGCCTCATATTCCTTCAGGTTCTGGTTATTAAGCGTAACCTGGCTTTCAAGTTGGTTGAGGACAGGATCGTTATAGATCCTCCACCATTCACCTTTCGGATAGTCGGCCATATGTGGGGTCGCCACAGTCCAGCCAGGAGTAGGCTTCAGTTCCTTGAACTTTGCAGAGACAATGGCATGCGGGCGCTTGTAGGTCGGCCCCACCATCAGGCAGCCGGACAGAGCCAGAGATGTGAAAACCAGCGCATTGGCGCGGAGGCTGATCAATACAGATCGAGAGCGTCTTGTCATGAGAACGTCCTGGGGCAGGCGTGACATTAAGAGGAGCGTGCCGGACGGATGATCCGGACGAGATTATGGAAAAATGGCGGGATCGTTTTCCGTCCCCACTGACCAAAATGATCGAGATACAGATAGACAACGGGCGTGGTGTACAGCGTCAGGATCTGGCTGAAGAACAGTCCGCCTACGATAGCGATGCCCAGCGGGCGGCGTATTTCCGCGCCGTAACCATTACCAAGAACAAGGGGAAGGGCTCCCATGGCTGCCGCGATCGTTGTCATGAGAATGGGGCGGAACCGTAAAAGACAGGCAGTATGGATGGCATCCTTCGCGGACTGGTTCTCGTTGCGCTCCGCGTTGATGGCAAAATCCACAAGCATGATCGCATTTTTCTTGACGATGCCGATGAGCAGGATGAGCCCGATCAGAGCAATGATGTCGAACTCCTGCCCAAAAAGGTAGAGGGCCAGAAGGGCTCCGACACCGGCTGAGGGAAGTGTTGAGAGAATGGTCAGAGGATGGACGAAACTCTCATACAGGATACCCAGAACCATATAGACAGCCGCCAGAGCAGCGATAATCAGCAGCGGTTCCGAACTGGCCGAACTCTGGAACTGGGCGGCTGTTCCCGCGAAGCTGCCATGGATCGTGGATGGCACATTCAGCTTCACCATCTCTTCATTGATAATCCTTACCGCATCCGACATCGAGGCGCCTGAAGCAAGGTTGAAGGAAAGCGTTGCAGCGAGCGCCTGTCCCTGATGATTGACGGTCAAAGACGTCGTGGCATCGTAAATTCTGGAGACAACCGAGAGAGGAATAAGCGTTTCGGCAGTTGAGGAAACGGCTGAACCACTGGACGTACTGCTGCCCCCTGCGAGGCTGTTGGCGACAGAGTTTTTGAAAGAGGTAGTACTGGCTGACGTCGTGGTGGAGCTGCTGTCCGAAGACATGCGGATGGTGTTTGTCTGAGTGCTGCCACTGGCCGTGCCACCGGAAGCGCTGACCCAGACGCGCTGGAGCATCTCGGCGTTCTGCCAGTACTCTGGTTTGACGTTCATGACGACGCGGTACTGGTTCAGGGGGTTGTAAATTACGGAGGCTGAACGCTGCCCAAACGCGTCATAGAGGGCGTTGGCAACAAGTTGGGGTGTTAGGGTCGTGCGGGCTGCAAGATCCCGGTCGATATCCACATTGGTTGCCAGACCTCCACGCTGAACGTCCGTCGAAATGTCTGTCAGTTGCGGATGGCGCTGAAGGGCTGCC
Source organism: Gluconobacter frateurii (assembly GCF_002723955.1). Taxonomy (GTDB): domain Bacteria; phylum Pseudomonadota; class Alphaproteobacteria; order Acetobacterales; family Acetobacteraceae; genus Gluconobacter; species Gluconobacter frateurii. Next base: position 391,436 of record NZ_BEWN01000003.1, on the reverse strand, counting down.
TGCAAGCGCGGCATCCATTCATAAAGGGTGGTCGCATCGCTGCTTTGAAGGGAATATTGATATGCCGCATTGGCCTGTCGTGCACCGGAGGGCAGGAGGTTCGGCAGCATGGCGATGAACTGGGCACCCAGAAGATCATGGGTGCGGCGGCGCAGATCCGCGATGGTCTCAAGGGCAGAAACGTGGCGCTCGCTCTTGTCTTTCAGTTCGATGAACATGTTGGCTTGGTTTGCCGCGCTCCGGCCACCGATAAACCCTGTGACACTTACGACATCCGGGTTTGAAAGGATCTTCTTTTCCACCTCTGTAATCTTGCCCATCATCTTCTGAAAGGAGACAGCTTGATCGGCGGTAAGATGTGCCATCATGGTACCACTGTCCGTTGTGGGAAGCAGGCCACGATGCATGATCATGAACAGGCCAATCATCAGCCCGATCGACAGTGGAAGCGAGAGAATGACGAGCCGGTGATGGCGCAGGGCGACGAGCAGAGAGCGCTCATAGCCATGCTGAAGACGGTTGAAAGCCCGTTCCAGCCAGGCTGATACTCGGGACCATAGCCCTCCTGTCGTTTCCGTTGAATGGTGCATGTCATCGGCCCGAAGGATGCGGGAGCACATCATGGGCGTAAGTGTCAGTGAGAGAACCATGGACACCAGCACAGTGACAGAGATCGTCACGGCGAATTCATGCAGGACGTTGCCGATCAGCCCACCCAGCATCAGGATCGGAAAGAACACGGCCACAAGTGAGATTGAGACGGACAGCACCGTAAACGAGACTTCCTGTGCTCCCAGAAGAACCGCCTCTGCCCGTGTCTTTCCCATCTCCATGTGACGGCTGATGTTCTCGATCACCACAATGGCGTCATCCACGACAAAGCCTGTTGCGATTGTCAGGGCCATCAGTGACAGGCTGTCGAGAGAATAATGCAGCAGCTTCATCACCCCGAACGTCGTAACCAGCGAAGCTGGGATAACGACGGCGGGAACGATGGTTGTACGTGGGGAGCGGAGAAAGAGCAGGACAACACCCACGACCAGCAGGATCGACAGGACAAGGGTGCTTTTCGTGTCTTTCAGGGCCGCGCGGATCGTATAGGAGCGATCCATACCGACATGCAGTTCCACATCCGCTGGGAGAGCAGAGGTGAGCATCGGAAATTCTGCCCGGACCTGGTCAATCGTCTGAACTACATTTGCGCCAGCGCGAGGAAAGATGATGACAAGAACAGCAGGCTGTCCGTTATAGAAACCGCCATTCTCCACGTCTTCCACGCCGTCTGAAACATCCGCGACATCTTCCAGCCGCACGGGTCGATTGCTGCGATAGGCAACGATCAGCCCCTGAAGATCCTTGGCGCCGTGCACCTGATCGTTGGTCCGAAGGATGATGCGCTGGTTGCCGCGATTGACGAACCCCTTGGGCGTATTGGCATTGGCTGCGGCAAGAGCCGCGCGAATGTCTTCGAACCCAATGCCGTACTTGAAAATCTTGAGTGGGTTCATTTCCACCCGGACGGCAGGCAATGCGCTTCCGCCAAGCTCAACCTGACCAACGCCGCTGATCTGGGCAAGATGCTGCTCCAGAATATTGGTCGCCGCATCATAGATTTGCGCGGAAGTCTTGGTCTTGGATGTCAGCGCCATGATGAGGATTGGCATCCCGGCAGTGTTGGCGGCGTGATAGGTCGGATCCTGTCGCAGGGTCGCGGGGAGGTCAGCACGCGCTGCATGGATCGCAGCCTGTACGTCACGAGCCGCGCTGTTGACGTTGCGGGAGGTGTCGAACTGAAGGGAAATATTGACCTGTCCGGTTACAGACTGGGATGTCATTTCCGTCAGACCGGAGATTGTGCCCAGATGCCGTTCCAGCGGTTCGGCAATCGTGCTGGCAATTTCTTCCGGTGTGCCGCCTGCCTGCTGGGCCTGAACCTGAATGACTGGTAGATCCACATTGGGAAGATCGGCAATTGGGAGAAGCCAGTAGCCAATCATCCCGGCAATCATAAGCCCGATTACGACAAGTGTGGTGCCGATGGGTCGCCGGATGCAGAGGGCAATGACCGACATCAGGAGGCTCCCTGTGTCGATGATGCCCTATGCTGACGCAGGCGTGACACCCGAAGCCTTATACGCTCCATAAAGAGATAGATGACCGGGGTGGTGAAGAGTGTGAGAAGCTGGCTGACCATCAGGCCACCCACGATCGCATAACCAAGCGGACGACGAAGCTCAGACCCTACGCCGCTGCCAATCACCATAGGCACCGCACCCAGCATGGCGGCAAGGGTTGTCATGAGGATTGGCCTGAAGCGCAGATGGGCTGCCTTCGTAATGGATTCTACGGGAGAAAGTCCTTCCTCGCGCTCGGCTTCAAGAGCGAAGTCGATCATCATGATGGCATTTTTCTTGACGATGCCGATCAGCAGAACGATGCCGATAACGCCCATTACATCCAGTCCGCTTCCCGTGATCCAAAGGATCAGCAGGGCGCCGATAGCGGCAGAAGGCAGGGTGGAAAGAATGGTGAGGGGATGAATAAAGCTCTCATAGAGCACCCCCAAAACGATATAGACCGCGACAAGGGCCGCAACGACCAGCCATGCCTCATTGCCCATGCTATTTTCAAAAACGGCGGCTGTGCCGATGAAAGATGTCTGAACGGTATCAGGCATTTTCAGCTTTGCGCGTGCCGCGTCGATGGCTGAAGTGGCGGCTCCAAGCGAATAGCCGGGAGCGACGTTAAAAGAGACGGTGGTTGCGGGAAACTGGGCCACATGAGTGATCAGAAGTGGCGCGGTGGACGCCGTCATTTTCGTGACGGCCGTCAGGGGGACCAGTCCGGATGTTGGCGTACGGGTTGGACCGGAATCTATGGTCCCCGTGCTGGCACTTCCCGCCATATACAGTTTGTCGAGAGAGTCCGGAGTATTCTGTAATCCCGGAGATGCTTCCAGAATGACCCGATACTGGTTGGACTGCGTGTAGATTGTGGAAATCTGGCGTTGTCCGAATGAGTCATACAGCAGATTATCGATCGTTTGCGGCGTGATGGAGAACCGGGCACCTGTTGCACGGTCGAGTGTCACATCCTCGGCAAGGCCTTGCGCCTGAAGGTCTGATGTAACATCCGCCAGCGCAGGGGATTTCTGCATCTCGGCCACGAGGCGGTCCGACCAGGTGCTGAGGCGGCTACTATCGGAATCCTCAATCAGGAACTGGTACTGCGTGGCGGAAACATTCGTGTTGAGCGTCAGATCCTGAACAGGTTGCAGATAAAGCTGCGTGCCGGGAATATCGCGGACTTCGTTCAGGATGCGGGCGGAAATCTTGCTGGCCGAAAGACTGCGCTTGTCATGATCGCGAAGCGTAATTTGGAAGCGCCCCCGGTTCAGCGTCGTATTGTCACCATCCACGCCGATATAGGATGACAGACTGGCGACATCAGGGTCCTTGAGGATAGCTGTTCCAAGGCGCTGCTGAAGGGTTTTCATCGCATCAAAGGAAATCGATGAATCCATGACGGAAACGCCCTGAATCACGCCTGTATCCTGATTGGGAAACAGTCCTTTCGGAATAACGACTACCAGGACGCCGGTTAGCGCTACCGTGAAGACAAAGAACAACAGGGTCGCCGTCTGGTGACGCAGGATATGGATCAGGCCGCGGTCATAGGCGGAGATCAGGCCATTAATGAGTTGATCGGCTTTAAGAGCCCATTTCGGTTTGGTGGTCTGGTGTGCCTCATCTTTCAGAACGCGCGCACACATCATGGGCACCAGCGTCAGGGACACGATGGCAGAGATGATAATCGTTACGGCCAGCGTGACCGCGAATTCGTAAAACAGGCGGCCAATCACGTCGCTCATGAAGAGCAGCGGAATTAGCACTGCAATAAGCGATACCGTCAGCGAGATAATGGTGAAGCCGATTTCTCCAGCCCCTTCCAGGGCCGCTGTCATACGGTCTTTCCCCATTTCGATGTAGCGGGCGATATTTTCGATCATGACGATCGCATCGTCCACAACGAAGCCCGTTGCGATGGTCAGTGACATCAGGGACAGGTTATCGAGGGAGAAGCCCATCAACTGCATGACCGCCAGAGTACCGACAATGGACAAGGGCACAGACAGGGCAGGAACCATCGTAGCCGCTGGATCATGGAGGAATACAAAGATCACGGCCACGACCAGCACCAGAGCAAGTGTCAGTTCAAACTCCACATCGGAGACAGAAGCCCGGATGGTGGTGGTTCGGTCTGTCAGTGCTGTGATGTGAATGCCTGCGGGCATATCCTGTTCAAGGCGGGGCAGGGCGGTCTTGATGGCGTTGACGGTGCTGAGGATGTTGGCCGATGGCTGGCGACGGATGTTAAGAATGATCGCGGGCGTCGTATTGGCCCAGCCTGCCAGTTGTGTGTCTTCAGGAGCCTCCACAACGGTTGCGATATTCTTCAGTCGCACAGGTCCTTTAGTCGTGCTTGACCAGCCGACCACCTGATTCATGAGCTGCTCGGTACTGGAGATCTGACTGTTCAGCCGGATCGTACGGGCCTGTTCGGTGCCGTTGAAGCTACCGGTTGGAGAGTTGACATTCACGTTGCCGATTGTCGTCCGCAGGGTGTCCATATCCAGCCCATAGGAGGTCGCTTTCTGGACGTTGACCTGAACGCGGTAGGCCTTCTTGTTTCCGCCTGAGAGTGAAACTTCACCTACCCCGGAAATTTCGCTGATTTTCTGCTGGAGACGTGTGGCGACGTAATCCTCAACTTCCGTCAACGGAAGCGTATCGGACGTGACACCAAGGATGAGGACCGGTGTGTCCGCAGGGTTGACCTTGGAATAGATCGGAGGAGCGGGAAGCGCAGAAGGCAGGAGCGAATTAGCAGCGTTGATGGCTTCCTGAACTTCCTGCTCCGCAACATCGAGAGACGTTGTCAGGGCAAAACGCAATGTGATGACAGACGCCCCGGCAGACGACTGAGACGTCATCTGATCCAGTCCTGCCATCTCACCCATCTGGTCTTCCAGTGGAGCGGTAACCGACGTCATCATGACGTCCGAACTGGCGCCAGGGTAGAATGTTCTGACGACAATTGTCGGATAGTCAACTTCCGGAAGGGCTGAAATCGGCAGAAAGCGATAGCCGATCATTCCTGCGAGAAGCAGGGCGAACATCAGAAGCGTAGTGGCGACCGGCCGCTGGATAAAAAGGCGTGAGGGGTTCATTTCGCCGCCTTGTCCGTAGTGCCAGCAGAAGTGCTGTCGGGGACGGTGACTTTTGCACCGTCATGAAGTCTGTCGACGCCAGACGTGACGACGCGGTCACCGGCATTGATACCTGATGTGATAACGACCGTGCTTCCCTGACTGATGCCCGTTTTCACAGTCTTGGCGGACACAGTGTTATTGCTCTGCACGACGTACACAAACGTGCCGTTTGGACCCGTTTGAAGCGCACTGGTCGGAGCCAGAAGAACACCCTGTTCCGTATCTACCATGAGGTGAGCATTGACGAACTGATTGGGGAACAGGTCTTCATCAGGATTGTCGAAAATCGCACGTAGACGGACCGTTCCTGTGGATGTGTCTATTTCACTATCCAGACTACTGACCTTGCCTGTTGTCAGTTTGGCACTATCAGCACTATCCCAGGCTTCAACGGGAAGTTCCTTGACCTGACGAAGCCGCTTCCAGATGAGCCCGAGCTTGTCCTGAGGGACGGTGAAAATGACTGAGATGGGCTTCATCTGTGTCAGTGTCGCCAGACCATCTGTCTGACCAGCGACAAAATAATTGCCTTTGTCCACGGCACGGATGCCGATGCGCCCACTGACAGGTGCCTTGATATGGCAATACTCAATATCGAGCCTGTAAGTATCGACAAGGCCCTGGTCGTATTTGACTGTCCCGGTCAACTGCTGAACCTTGTAATGTTGGTCCAGTGCTGTCTGGGCATCCACGCTGTCGTGTTTGAGCAGTTTCTGATAGCGCGCATCGTCGATCTTTGCTTCTTCAAGCTGAGCGGTGTCAGCAGCAAGTTGCCCCTCATACTGCTTGAGCTGCGCCTCATAAGGCCGTGGATCGATGACCGCGAGCAAATCGCCTTCTTTGACTTCCTGACCTTCCGTGAAGAGAACCTGTGTAAGATAGCCATCGACGCGGGATTGAACCGTGACGGTGGCAATAGGTACCACTGTCCCCAGTTCGCTCAGGATATAAGGCATATCTCCTTTACTGACCGTTTCCACGCCAACGGGCTGACCACCCTGCGCTGGGTTCGCTCCCGCAGCGCGGGCGCCCAATGAGGTTAGGCTGGTGGTCGCCGCAAGAACTCCAATCCCGAAGACACCTGTCATTACGACCTGACGGATTATCCGAGGTGAGCGGAGAACAGAGTGGAATGAAGAATTCGGTTTGGACATGCCAGACAGGCTCCACGAGATTATAACTGAGGGGTAGAAGACCGGGACGAATGGGAAGAAAAGACTGGTTTCGAACGGTTGGCTGGTGAATTTGCTTTCAGGCGTTCAGGTAAAACAAGCCTGACAATAAGACCGGAGGAGGGAGCAGCATCCCGAAATTCGATCGTACCGTGATGACGTGCGACAACGTCATAAACAATGGACAGTCCTAATCCGAGACTGCCGTCAGAGCTCCTGGCCTGATCCATGCGTGCAAAAGGTTGGAGCATGGCCTGTCGCATCGTTTCAGGAATTCCAGGTCCGCGATCTTGCACCTCAATGAAGATCTGACCGTCGTTAGCCCAGGCATCAACCTTTGCCTGTTCACCGTATTTCAAGCCGTTCTCAATAAGATTGCTGACGGCCCGTGCGATGGAGACTGGCTGGCAGTAACACGGAAGCCGAACTGCTCCCTGATACTGTACGTCCCTGCCAACTGCTGAAAATTCTTCACACAGACTTTCAATAAGGGAGCCAAGCTCCACAGCTTCGAACATCTCTGCTTCACGCTGTCCTTTCAGGAAAGACAAGGCGCCGTTGAGCATTTGCTTCATCAAATTGAGGTCGTGGCGCATCGCCTCGGGGGCAGCATCTTCCCCACCCATTTCGACACGCATGGACAGGCGGGTTAGTGGCGTGCGCAGATCATGACTGACTGACATCAGCATCCGGGTACGTTCTGATGCGGCGGCGCTGATCCGTGTCTGCATACGATTGAAAGCACGAATAACGTGTCGGACCTCTCTCGGTCCCTGCTCTTTGATAGGAGAGGACGCGGTGTCGTATCCCAGTGTTTCTGCATAGGACGCGAGCGTCGACAGAGGACGATTAACGCGCCAGATACTCCAGATGGAGAGCGCACCCGTCATGACCAGAAGGGAAATGAAAGGTACCGTGATCGGTAGCGTCATATGCATGATCTGGGCCAACTGAAAATTGATGCCAGAACGTATGGAGAGATGAATGCCGTCACGCGGGAGGAAAACGTTGGTTGTTTTTTCTGCTCCCTCATACTTTTCGCAATTAAAGACCTGAAGAGTTTCCTTATCCTCGGGTAGGTGGGACTGAAGAATGCGACGCAGCAGTTCGGCTTCATGATCCATGGTGCGCGGCACGCAAGGAAATGCAGCATTGACCTGGAAGCGCAAATCCGGTGTCGAGAATCCCCGTGACATCGTTGCTCTTTCAGAAACCGGAACAGCGCGGATAGCACGGATACCAGTTTCTATCGCGAGGGCGCTTGGCCATGGTCCTTCGGGAAGCGGAGGAATTGCGGGACGTAACGCGCTTAAAAGAAAGGTAATTAGCAAAAGCGTCACCAGAAGACTGGAGATCAGAATTGCGACCATCTGCCCATAAATCGTTTTTGGCAGGATCCGGTTAGGATGCAAAAAAAAGGAAACGACATTCATGAGGAAATACCTTTAAGATCAAAGATATATCCATCACCACGTATGGTGCGTATTAACTCCAGTTGGCGTCCACCTTCGGCCAGTTTTCGGCGCAGGCGGCTTATCAGAAGGTCAATCGTTCTTTCTTCCACTGCGTCCTTGGCATCATAAATCAATTCAATAATCTGGAGACGTGTCAAAAGGACATTGGGGTGCTGGCAAAGAGTGAGCATCAAATCCGTTTCAGAGCTGCTAAGCGTAACGCGAATGCCCGATTTTCCGTACAGGGCGCGTTTTGCAGGAATGAATTTCCAGGGCCCAAAAAGATGTTCTCCGAGTGCTGAACTGGAGAGAACAGGACGTTCGGATCGCCTGAGAACGGCACGAATACGTGCCTCGAGTTCAGCCAGATCGAACGGTTTGCCGATATAGTCATCAGCTCCCAGATCCAGGCCAGCGATCCGGTCTCGTGTCTCCGCCAAAGCCGTGACCATGATCACAGGGAGTGCAGTTGTTTGCCGCAGGAATTCAAAAAGCTCGTAACCGCTTTCCTCGGGAAGGGTAATGTCAAGAAGCACCAGATCTATTGAAACGGAGTGAAGCTGCTTTTGCAGTTCTGCCTTGTTGATCGCAACGCTTACCGAATACCCCTTGAGACAAAGAAATCGCGTCAACAGCTGTCGAATGTCTTGATCATCTTCAATCACAAGGATGCGGCTGCCCATGTCGGGTGCTGCTAGGTTATCATGCGTAGTCAAATTCAACGTACACCCAAAGCTCTTTTCTAAACAGGACTCTACTGGTGGGAAAAATGCATGATAATCCGATTGATCCTGATTTCATGGAAAAATATCATTTTCCCTTGATTATTTTCAAAACTGAAAATTTATAAATAAGTTTTCAGTTTTTCTTATGGTATCAGTAATATTTTATTACATTAAGATATTTATATTTAATCTATTCCATTGTGCGGATATTTCACCTGTATATTTTGTGAACGTGACCGACGCCTGCAGCAGGACAGCAAACATCGGAAACGTACCGCCTCTTTTTGTCCATATGTCTCTGTGACGCGTAGGCCTGCATCCTGAGAGCAGTCAATCTGAGTGGGCGAGTGTTGAACTGGCTTCACCGGGGAAATATCTCAGTCTACGCAGTGTAAAGTTTTTGGAAATTCGCAACAGTCAGGAGTACGTATCCGATGAAAAATATTCTTCTTCTGAATGGCGGGAAAGCTTTTGCTCATTCCCTTGGTCGATTGAACGACACGCTGCACAAAACGGCATGCGAAACTTTAGGAAAGGCGGGGTTCGTGATCCGTCAGACCAAAATTGATGCCGGCTACGATATCCAGGTAGAGGTCGAGAATTTTCTTTGGGCTGATCTGGTTGTATACCAGATGCCAGGTTGGTGGATGGGAATTCCGTGGACTGTCAAAAAGTATATCGACGAGGTTTTTACAGCCGGCCATGGTCTACTTTATACGAGCGATGGCCGAAGCCGTTCTCATCCGGAGAGAAAATATGGTTCCGGAGGTTTGCTGCAGAGGAAACACCATATGTTGTCTCTCACATGGAATGCGCCTCAAGAAGCTTTCGTGGATGCAGACCAGTTTTTCGAAGGCAAAGGAATTGATGCTGTCTATTTTCCGTTTCACAAGGCCAATCAATTTCTGGGTATGACGTCCCTCCCGACATACCTCGCAGCGGACGTTATAAAAGACCCATCAGTCGAGCTGACGATTGCGGACTATCGTGCTCATCTCGCGAAAATTCTTGATTTCACTCTGGTTGCCCTGATGGGAGGACCATAAAGGGAGTTTTTTCTTGTAGATCAATAGAGCGTATAACTTATGCTTTCTTCAAAAAACGAATGAATGACGCAGAAAGCACCCCTAATTTGTATATGTAGGCAATCAGAAAGTCCTATTCTTGTAAGGAATTGCCTAAAATTCCCCCCCCAAATTTTAACGGAAAGCTGTGATGTTTTGAGAAAGTGGGGGTAGTTTTTTGGCCCTGATAAAATTTTTGAAAAATTAAAGTTCAGCGATAATTAATAATATAACATATTATAAAATTTATTCACCATCTATATCAGTAATTTTTGTTATTTAATAAATAATAAAAAAACAAAAAATATAGATAAATCGCTATGGAATTTATGATTAAGCAAGATTAATTTCTTGATAAATGGAGGTGGTCTACTTTTTTAAAAGTTTTTATCAAATAAGTATTTAAGTTTAACGACATATTGACGGTACTTTTAATTTAAATTTGACGTTTATTTATTAAGCGTAATGAATACATATTGGGGTAATGGTAAACAAATATTTCATATACTTGACACATAGAAGTTAATTTTATTAAAACCCACAAAGGGATTAACGATTCCGTCAACCCGTTGTGGGAGGAAAAAATGGCAGATGCGGTGACGAGTTCGTCGACAGTCATTTCGGCGTATAGTAGTTACTATACGAGTAGTGGTACTCGTATTAATGGGGCGTGGTCCAGTCAGACGATTGTTGGTGATCCGCCTACGAGCGCTAATGGTGGCACAGCAACAATCCACCTAGCTTCAATTAATAATGGTGCTACAGCTACTAGCGATACAGCGGGCCTTCTTGGGGCAATCGTTATTTCTCCTGGTGCCGTTGGTAAGAGCCTCAGCGCAACTTCCGGTGGTGCAATTGTCGACGCTGGGTATGTTTCCGGTGCGTCCATCGCAAATTCGGCAGCGATGGCCGTATTCGCCGGTGGCACAGGCGTTAATCCCGACGTGGCAGCTGGGGGCGCACTGTTCGTTGGCAATGTCGGGGCTCTCAGCAATAACATAACCATCAATGGATATCTGACATCCAAAGGGGTCACAACTAGCGGAACGGGCTTTGTCTCAGGCGGAACTGTTCACGTCGGTGCAGAAGAATATATTGGTTCTGGTGGCACGGATATTGGATCTCTGATTCAGGGAGCGCAGTATGTTTCCGCTGGCGGTCTGACCATCAGTGATACCGTTAATAGCGGCGGTATTCAGAACATTCTGTCTGGTGCAACGACAACCAGCACGACGGTGGGTTCAGGTGGTACTGCTGTCGTGAGTTCCGCAGGTATTGCTAGCGCTACAAAGGTGTCTGGTGGTGCGGTTCTTCTGAATGTTGGTGCAGTGCTCAATGGCGCCGTTGTTTCTGCGGGTGGCGAAGTCACCGTATCCAGTGGTGCCACGGCTTCCGGTGTCACCGTGTCTTCGGGCGGCACAGAAATTGTTCAGTCTGGAGGAACAGTTTCGGGTGGTACCGTTTTGAAGGGCGGCGAGGAAATTGTTTCCTCGGGGGCCACGTCTCTGAATGTGACTATCTCGTCTGGCGGATCGCTGGTTGTTGCTGCAGGCGCATCACTCTCGGGAACTGTCGTCAATCAGGGTGCCGTCATTGACGTGGACACGTTGTCCTATGTTTCGGGTGGTACGGTTCATCTGAGTGGCAATACGCTAACGGTGAGTGAGGGCGGTTCCTCCTGGAGCACAACGCTTGGTGGAACATTCAACAGCACGGATTATTTCGTTCTGAGTAAGGACACAGATGGCAGTACGATTGCTACCTTCGTCTGCTTCTGCGCTGGTACGCTCATCCGGACACAGGATGGCGAAGAGGCTGTCGAAAACCTTAGGATTGGCGATCGGGTCGTTACCTATGTCGATGGACGCGAAGTTGTCCAGCCAGTGACATGGGTCGGTCATCGTACTGCGCAGGTTCGGGTTGATCTCCCTGTTGATGAAGCAGGCTATCCAGTTCGTATTCTCAAAGATGCCATTTCACATGGTGTCCCGCATAAGGACCTGCTGGTTACTCCAGAACACTGCCTGTATTTCGACGGACGTTTCATTCCTGCGCGTATGCTCGTCAACGGTCAGAGCATTTTCTACGATCTGACAATGACGAATTACGAGTATTTCCACGTCGAGACAGAGAAGCACTCCGTATTGTGGTCCAATGGGGCACTGAGCGAGAGCTATCTTGATACTGGAAACCGTCGCGAGTTTGGGCAGCAAGGTGGGGTGGTTCGCTTCGTCACTGGTGGCGCCCGTGACTGGAGCGTCGATGCTGCGGCACCGCTGACTGTCTCTCGGGAACTTGTAGAGCCTGTTTATCGCATGCTCGAAAGTCGGGCTGCCGAACTTTCTCTACCGGACCAGCGCTCTCCCGTTGTTCTGACCGATGATGCTGATCTGCATCTCATGACGCGTGATGGCCATCGTATCAACATGGCTCGCAAGGCAGAGAACGGCGAGCTGGTCTTCATGCTGCCAGCGGGCATTGAAGAGGTGCGTATTGTCTCTCGTGCGTCCCGCCCGTCTGATGTGATTGGTCCGATGGTGGACGACCGTCGTTATCTCGGCATTCTTGTAGGGGAAATCAGTCTCTGGGCCGGAAACGGACAGACAAGGCTGACGGAACACATGACAGATGAAAATCTGTCTGGATGGCATGCCATTGAAGTCGGCGGTGCTCGTTGGACAAATGGCAATGCTCTTCTGAGACTTCCACAGCGACAGACGCTTTCCATCGCAGTTCTCTCGCTCGAAGTGAAACATGCCGGCCCTTATGTGGTTGTAGAACAGGAAGATGACGCAGAGGTCATCGCATCCTGATTAGGACGATATTTTTCTGAACAAGACGAAGGTAACGTGCGTTGTAGAGAACGCACGTTACTTTTGTTTTCCATATTTGGTGTATGCATAGATTTTGAAAAATAGGTTGTTTCAATATGTTTGATCGCTTGGCTCTGGCTCGGGGAGCTGGTGCTCCAGACTCTATCGCAATGAGTTGGCTGGAAGGCGAAGCAACATTCGGGCAGCTTGCCCAAGATGTAGGCCGAGTATCTTCTGCGCTGTTTCAGCTTCGTACCCTGATGCCGTCAGTGGTCGCAATACGATATGAGCATCCCTACAGGCATTGGATACTTGTGCTGGCCCTGGCGCGCCTGGGGCTTCCTTCAGCATCCCTGCCGGGTCATGTTGATGCAAACTTTCACCGTGCGGTGGATATTCTCACGCCCGACATTGTGTTGCTGGATCAACCCACGGAAGGGAATTTCTCGCAATCCCTGGTTCTCGACGAGAACTGGTTTGAGCATGTCTGTTCTATCGGTAAAGAACTGGACGAGATCATTCCGGTGCTTCCGGATGATGTTTTGCGTCTCTCCCTGGCAGGGGGCACAGGTCATACGACCAAACGAATTGCGCTGACAGCGCGATATGTGGAAACGGCCATCTATCACCTGGTGTTTCAGGATCTGGTTTCTCAGAAGTATCGAGAAGGCGACTTACGTGTTCTTCCGACACTGGGGGCTGAAACGTCCAGCGGCTTCCTTGTTATTCTGGCAGCATTGGCGGCTGGTACACGTCTACAAATGCTCACTGCAGCACAACTGGGACTGGTTTTCAGTCAGAAAACTCCGACTGTTGCTGTCGTATCTCCGCGTCAGATTGAGGCTATACTGTCGCAGCTTCCACCGGGTATGGCTCCTCTGCCAGAACTATATCTTACGATCGCCGGTGGAAAATTGCCTTCAACGCTGCGTGACAGCATTTGCCAAATGCTTACGCCAAATGTTCAGGTTGTTTACGGCGCTGACGAATGCGGGGTCGTTACGGTTGCGCAGTCAGATCCTCAGATAAGTGATGATGTCGTCGGGCAGGTTCTCCCTTGGGTGGGTCTTCAGATCGTGGATGAGCAGGGCAGTCCGGTTCCGGCAGGGAGTACCGGAACTGTGCGTGTTTGTGGGACTGGTGTGGTGGACGGTTATCACAATGATCCAGACGCAACTGCGGCCCAGTTTAAAAATGGGTGGTTCTACCCTGGAGATCGGGGCTTTCTGGATCTGGAAGGGAACCTGCATCTAGTCGGACGAACCGATGCCCTTGTCAGCTTTGGGGGAGACAAGTTCGATCTTGATGCTTTGGATGAACGCCTCCTTGGCTGTGCAGGGGTGAAGGACGGTGCCATGTTTGTCGTACCCGACAGGCAAGGAGTGGCCGCACCGTGGGTGGCACTTGTGACAGATGTGGATTTCAAACTGGATGAGCTGTCTACATGGATGCGCGAGATTTTCCCCAATCTACCAGATGTAACAGTCGTATGGATCAGTGCTGTCCCAAGGCTTGAAAGTGGTCAGCCTGATCGAGTGGCGTTGTTGAAAGCCGTTCAATCGTCCTGATCGCAAGATACCTCATGATGCATTTTTCCTAGAATTACAGAAAAAACAGGTCACAAATGGTCGATTACGGGAATGAAGTCGCTGTCGTAGGGATTGGATGCCGCCTTCCGGGCGGGATCGAAACGACGGACGCCCTGTGGCGCTTCCTGTGTGACAAGGGAGATGCTTCGTCGGATGTTCCGGCAGATCGATGGGGCATAAAGCGATTTTACGACCCTGAATATGAGACCCCTAACAAGACCTATATGCGGCGAGGGTCTTTCATCACTCAGAAGATTGATGAAATGGACCCGCTTTTTTTCGGAATATCTCCGCGCGAAGCAGCCATTATGGACCCTCAGCAAAGGTTGTTGCTGGAGGTCGTGTGGGAAGCGATGGAAGATGCAGGGATTTTGCCTGCAAGCCTTACTGGAACGCGAACCGGTGTATTTATCGGAACTTTTTCCCTCGACTGGCTGGTTGCCTGCGGATCTCCTCTTAATCGCCCCCTTATTACGGATCATTTTGCTGCTACTGCAGCGTCCGCAACGATGTTGGCGGCAAGAATCTCGCATAATCTCGGTCTGCAAGGGCCGTGCATGTCAATTGATACGGCATGTTCGTCATCTCTGGTCGCTGTCCATCAGGCTTGCACCAGTCTGCTGACCGCTGAAAGCGACGTTGTGGTTGCTGGGGGCGTCAACATCATGGTCGCACCACCCGCGTCCATTACGATGTCCAAGGGGCATTTTCTGGCGACAGACGGACGATGCAAAAGTTTTTCTGCCGATGCTGACGGCTATGGGCGAGGCGAGGGGTGCGGTATTGTCCTGCTGAAACGTCTTGCAGATGCGGAGAGAGACGGAGATTTCATTCACGGTGTGATTACCGGTACTGGCGTGAATCAGGATGGTAGAACCCTTTCCCTGACAATGCCAAGCGAGGACGCCCAACGGGACCTGTTGCTGGACGTCGCTCGCAGGGCCGAGATAGACCCTGCCGATATTGGTTATGTAGAAGCCCATGGCACGGGTACGCCAGTTGGTGATCCTATTGAGGCTCGTGCTCTTGGGACATCCATTGGCCAAAAGCGCCCCGCTGATAAACCACTCGTCATCGGCTCCGTAAAAGCCAATCTGGGGCATCTGGAAGCTGCCGCTGGCGTTACTGGTCTTATCAAGGCGCTTCTCTGTCTAAAAAATGGTGCTGTTCCCCCCCAGCCTAATTTGGAGGTGTTGAACCCTTCCATTCCATTTGGCGACTTGGGTCTGAATGTTCCCAATAGTGGGGAGGTGCATCTGGAAGCACCGGTAGAAGGAAATCGCGTCTATGCGGGCGTCAATTCCTTCGGGTATGGTGGGACGAACGCTGTAGCGTTCCTGCGTACTTATAACGAAACGCCGCAATGCCTTCAAAAAGACCGGACCAAGCACCTCCGACCGTCCGGACAGTTGCTTTTGCCTGTCAATGCTGTGGCCGACGCCTCCCTCCGAGCACTCGCCCGGTCTTACGCTGAACTCTTGGGAGCCGAAGACGGTCCATCGATTGAGGACGTCTGCTTTTCTGCCGCGTCCTATAGATCCCGGCTGCCGCTGCAGGCCGTCATTTGTGGTGAGAGCAAAGACGCTCTCGTCACGGGATTAATGGCAGTTTCTGAAGGAAAAACATCTGCCAGCGTTGTCACGGGCCGCCGCCGCAACGGCGAGATGCAACAGCCTGTCTTTGTATTTTCAGGAATGGGGTCTCAGTGGAAGGGCATGGGGCACCATATCCTTCGGCATGCCCCACAGTCTGTCCTTGAAACTGTCCGGTACATTGACACCTTTTTTACTGCTCTCGCTGGCTGGTCTATACTTGAAGAAGTCCTGCGTCCTGAGGAACAGTCCAGGATTGATGAGACGAGCATTGCCCAGCCTGCTATTTTCATCATTCAGGTCGCTTTGGCAGGGCTTTTTCGCCTGCATGGCGTTACGCCTGTCGCTATTGTCGGGCATAGTGTCGGGGAAGTTGCAGCAAGCTATGTGGCAGGCGCGCTGACTCTTGAAGATGCCGTAACGGTCATTTTCCACCGAAGTCAGCAACAGGCCCGGCTCGCAGGACGTGGTACGATGCTGGCAGTTGGGCTCTCCGGGGCTGAAGCAGAAGAGAAGCTGATCGGCGATCATAAGGAACTGGTTTCGGTCGCGGCACTCAATAGCGGACGTTCATGTACTCTTGCCGGGGACGAGGATTCACTCAAGGCTATCGCCAGGCACTGTGATCAGGACGGGATCTTCAACCGGCTGCTAAAAGTGGAAATTCCGTATCACAGCATCATGATGGAAGAGATCCGGGAAGAGCTTCTCGCGCCTCTTGAGACACTGTCTCCCACGCTCCCTGAAACGGTTCTTTATTCCACTGTGACGGGTGCCCGGTGGGAGGAGAACGAGTGTCATGACGCTGCTTACTGGTATGCAAATGCCCGACAGCCTGTCCTGTTTCATGATGCGATTCAGGAGCTTCTGAAGGATGGTCACCGCGTTTTTCTGGAAATTGGAGCACACCCGGTCCTTAGTGGTCTTATTCGCGAAAGTGCACAGTTTGTCGACGGGGACGTTACAGTTGTTCCCAGTCTGAGCCGGAAAGACCCGGAAAACACCGCTATGGCACGCAGCATGGCCCGGCTTTATATGGCTGGCGTTCCGCTGGACTGGTCTCTTTTGACCGGGGGCCAAAGGACAACCCTGCCTCATTATGCTTGGGCACGGAGCCGGTTCTGGTCGGAAACAGAAATCTCCCGCCGTGACCGTCTGGACGGGACTGTTCATCCGGTTCTTGGGATGCCGATCAATGCATCGCGTCCAGAGTGGCGGGCAGATATAAACCGGAATTACATGCCCTGGATTCCAGACCATCAGGTCGATGGTCTTTGCCTTTTCCCTGCTGCCGGATACATTGAAGGCGCCCTCGCAGTGCATAGGCAGATTGAGAACAGCGATGCTGCAATCCTCGAAGATCTTGAGATCGGCCAGGCCCTTCTTCTGGACAGTTTGACGCCGCCAGTCGTTGATTGGGCATTCGATGCTGAAACACGTGTTCTGACTGTATCGTCTGTTCACGGTAATAGCGGGGAAGAAGAATGGATCCAGCACGCTAAATTGCGTGTACTGGCAAGCGCACCCTGGACAGTCGAAACAGTCGTGCCGAATAGTCTGCTGGAAGGACTGACCCACGAGATCTCTCCGGACATTTTTTATGCGCGTCTGGCGGATCATGGCTTTTCCTATGGGCCGTCTTTTCAAGTTATCAAAGAACTGAAGGTTGGACGAGGCGCGGCCTATGCGCGTCTGGAGTTTGCAGAGGCTCAGCAGATCGGAGAATATTTTCTTCATCCGGCTTTGCTGGATGGAGCCTTTCAGGCACTCATCGGTGCCGGCTACGACCCTGCTGAAGAACGGGTTTTCATTCCAGTCGGGGTCCGTCAGATTATTTACCGTGGTGGCCGCCATAACCAGATTTTGGCACGTGCCATTCTGACGAAGCAGTCTGAAAAGGGAATTGAAGGTAATATTCTGCTCGTGACCGAGGAGGGTGAATCCGTTGCAGAAATTCTTGGTTTCAAAGCAAAAGCCATTCAGAAATTCAAAGGGAACTCTGATACCGCTTTAATTGGCCGTCGCCTTTATCGACCGACCTGGATCAAGACTGACCTGCTTCCTCTGTTCGCGGCGCCTCTGACAGTCACGGCTTTCGGGCGTGATAGCAGCGATCTTACGATGCTACAGCAGGTCTTTGGCGAGCAGTGCCTCATGGTCGATATCTGGCCGATTCATGAGCTTGACGACAGAGAACTGGAACACGCGCTTTCGTCTACCGCTGATAGCATTCTTTACCTCTGCGACACGAACCTTGGTGGCACTGGAGAGGATGGCATCGAGGATATTCTTCGTTTGGCTCGAGGTATCAAGGCGTCAGAGGAGGGAGACACTGTTCCTCGCTTTGTTGTCGCGACACGGGCGGCTGTCTCAGCCGATGAAGAATTCACGGAACAGCTTTTTACCGGACAGGCCGCTGTTCGTGGCTTTTCCCGAGGTGTCTCTTCCGAACGTCCGGATCTTGCTTTGCGGATCGTTGATATTGGTAGACAGGCGATCGAACCTCTCATCCTGCGCCAGCTTTGTGCTGAAGTTATGCAACAGGATGCGGAAGACGATATTATTCTGCGTCCAGAAATCCGCGCGGTTTGCAGGCTGACGCCTTCTGAAAACAGGCCTGATCCCGTCTCTACGTCGTATCATTCGGGTGAGACAATAGACGGCAAAATTGTCGGAGTACGTCTTGTCAGTGGCTCTACGGGATCGCTGGATAAGTTACATCATGAGCGGTTTGTCTGCGAGCCTCCTCAAGCCGGGCAGGTGGTGTTTCGAACACTGGCGGCCTCGCTTAATTTTAAGGATATTCTCAAGGCAACTGGCCTGATTCCTCAAAGCGTTGTGGAGGATACATTCCATGGGGAAAGCCTTGGCATGGAAGCCTCCGTTGAAGTTGTTTCAGTCGGATCGTGTGTAGAAGGTTTCTCACCGGGCGAACGGTATCTTGTCTCATGGCCTGGTTGCTTTGCGTCTCACTTTACGGCAGACGCGAAAAACATTTTCGCTTTGCCGTTACAAGGGCTTGGTTCACCCCTCGAAGCCGCGACGCTTCCTGTCGCGTTCGTCACCGCATATTATGGTTTGTGTCGTCTTGCGCAGCTAGCCGCTGGCGAGACAGTCCTTATTCATGCAGGAACGGGGGGTGTTGGACTGGCCGCCATCCAACTGGCACAGAAAATTGGTGCACGCGTTTTTGCCACGGCCGGAAGCCCTGAAAAGCGGCAATACCTGAAAAACCTGGGTTGCGAAGGAGTCTGGGACTCTCGATCTCTGGAATTTGTTGAAGGTGTTTGGGCCGTTACGCATGGGCGAGGCGTGGATGTTGTTTTGAATTCCCTGCCGGGCGAAGGGCAGACGCATAGTCTGTCTCTTGTCGCGCCTTATGGGCGATTTGTGGAAATCGGGAAGAAAGACATTATTGAAAAACGCGGTCTTCCACTGGCGCCGTTCAATGAAAATCTTTCTTTTTTCTCTCTGGATCTGGATCGAATGATGCATGAGCGCCCGTCGCTCATGCGCTCGCTCCTCTCTGATGTGGCAGGCCTTCTCACGACTGGGTCCGTCAAGCCTCTCCCTTACAGCAACTTTCCTGCAGAGAAAGCATCTGACGCATTCCGCCTGCTGGCATCAGCAAAGCACATTGGGAAAGTGGTGATTGATTATTCCCATCCGGAAGATCTCAAAGCCTATCCCCTCGCGCGCGTTCAGCCGCATGTCTGTCCAGAGGGAACCTATCTGATAACCGGCGGTCTCGGGGGTTTCGGCTGGGCGACCGCGGAGTGGCTGATAGGCCAGGGAGCGCAGCATCTTCTGCTATTAAGCCGCCGTGCCTTGGAAGAAACAGAAATTTCTCAGAAAATTTCGAAACATCTGGCCGCTGGAATAAAAATCACAACTCTTCAGGCGGATGTTTCTGACTCCAGCAGAATGGCGGATATCCTAGAGGATCTGACGCAATCTGGTGAACATCCTCCGCTAAAGGGCGTATTCCATTGCGCGGGCATTCTTGATGACGGCTTGATCTATAATCTGGATAGTCAGCGTATTAGCCGTGTTCTAAGATCAAAAGCAGAAAGTGCCATCATCCTGGATAATTTAACCAGGGCTGTGAAGCTTGATTACTTTGTAATGTTTTCTTCAGTAACCACGCTTCTGGGAAATATCGGGCAAAGTGCTTATATAGCGGCGAACAGCGTACTTGCCGCAATTGCAACTAATCGTTGGCAGGCAGGTCATACTGCTTTGGCCGTGGATTGGGGCGCTATTTCAGACGTGGGTATGCTCAGTCGGAATGAAAATGCGGCTCGCGCCCTCGAAGCTGCTGGCCTGAAAGGCATGACAGCTCAGGATGCTCTAGGGGAATTGCCCAGAATGTTGACGCTGGACATTCCTGAGGTGGCCTGTGTGGATATTGACTGGAAAAAATGGGCTCAGATTTTTCCAGGGGCAGACCAGTCAGCGCGGTTTTCACTCGTACGGCTCGCAGATAGCAACAGCGAAGGCGTAAGCGCGAGGCTTGCTGCGCTTTCGGTGCTACCGGAAGATGAGCGTCTCCCTTATGTCGTGGAACAGGTTAAAGTTCTCATCGGGCATACTTTGCATCTGGAGCCAACTGCTATTGACGATCGGGCACGTCTTTCCGAGTTGGGAATTGATTCCCTGGCTGGAGTTGAGCTGCAGACAGCGCTTCGTGTCGAATTTGGAGTGGAAGTATCAATTCTGGTTCTCGCACGCGATGAGAGCATTCAGAAAATGTCCCAGTTCCTTCTGAACAGGATCAAAATCGGACAGACGACAAATTTGCCATGACAGAAAATTTTCATCTCATCACCAGTTCAGACGGCGAAGACATTCTTGATTGGCAGAAAAGCACGATCGTCGATGCCTTGTTCTTCCACGCGCTGAGAACACCAGATCTGAAGCTGTATACGTTTCTCGGAGATGGAGAGAACGAGACAGATAGCGTTACCGCCTCCGAACTTGCCTTACAGGCCTCATCTCTTGCTGTTTGGTTAAGGAAGTTATTGTCGCCAGGTGAGAAGGCTATCCTGCTTTATGAGAGTAGTCTGGATTATGTGCGGGGACTGATGGGATGTCTGTGCGCAGGATTAATTCCTGTTTCCGGAGTTCATCCTAAGGCGTTCGGTGCCAGAGACCGCTTCCTCGCTATACGAGACGATAGCGCTGCTTCTGCGGTCATTGGTAATGGTAAAGTCCTGACAGAATTTCAGAAGGTTTGCCCGGATGCAAAAGGCGCTGAGAAGTTTCTCTGGGTGCCCACAGATACCCTTCGCATTCCGGACGGCGATATCCCTTTCAGACCTGCTCCAGAAAACATCGCATTAATACAATACACCTCCGGATCAACCCGAACACCGCGAGGTGTGCAGCTTACACATCGGAATATTGCTCATAACCTGTTTCGTCAGTCTGAGGCATTCGGCTATCGCAGGGGGGATTGTGGCGTGAACTGGCTGCCGCTCTCTCATGATATGGGGTTGATTGGGGGGGCTCTAATGACGCTGGCCACAGGAGGGCGATGTATTCTTCTATCCCCGGAGAATGTCGCTGAGAAGCCAGTACGATGGCTCCGTGCGATCAACCGCTATCGTGCCACTCTCTCGGGAGGACCAGATTTTATATATGGGATGTGCGCGCGTTCCATCACTGACGATGAAATTTCCGATCTGGATCTGACCTGTTGGGAAGTCGCCTTCAACGGAGCAGAGTATATTCGGCCTGATACAATGCAGGCTTTCCAGAAGAGGTTTGCCTCAACGGGCTTCGAAGGCCACTCATTTTTTGCGTGTTATGGACTGGCAGAGGCTACCCTTCTTGTAACGGCAAGTAAAAGGGGGGAGGGTGTTTCATTCCAAGGGTTTTCCAGAAAGGGCCTGGCTCACGGGATCGCAGTGCCTCCTGAAAATGCTCTCGATAAACGATTATTAGCAAGTTGCGGCGTTCTTTCAGAAGATATTCTGGTGAGAATTACAGACGTTGAGACAGACGCATTATTACCAGATGGGCATGTTGGGGAAATTCGCGTTCAGAGTCCGGGTGTTGCGTCAGGTTATATTAACAAACCGGTTGAAAATAGCAGAGTTTTTGGTAGCGAGGTTGTAGAAGAGAGTGGCTGCTTTCTCAGAACCGGAGATCGAGGATTTATTCTGAATAGTGCACTATATATTGTTGGTCGACAGGATAATCGTATAGTAATTGAAAATACCACGCTTGACCCTGAAGATATCATCGCCTGTTTAGATAACTTTTCTTCCGAAATTCGTCTTTTTTCAACGGCTGTTGTTTCGGAAAAAGAAAAAAATCGTACATATCTGGTTATTATTACCGAGTTATTTAGTGGATCTGAAGTGGATCAGAAAGTGCTCGCTCAACATATTGGTCAGAAGATCTGCGAGTATTTCCCGGTTCAGTATTTCCGTGTCATATACATGAGGCCCGGTGCTATGCTGAAGACGCCGAGTGGTAAAATCCGGGTTTCAGAAATGTGGAAGCGGCTTGTTTCGGGGGATATCAGTATCGTTGGTGACGAAACATATATCCAACCGGGGTCAAATCAGGTCCGTATTTTGAGAGTTGCTGAGGGGAAAGTTTGACCGTGAATTATCCCTTAGATACTTCCGCGGAAAAGTCTGCAGTCCATCTGACCCAACAGGGGCCAGAGGGCATACGTTTTGATTTCAATGACGGTTGCCGCGTGTATCTGCCATCAGGCAACTGGCACGTTACGTTAAGGGATTTGGATACTCATACCATTCTGTTCTCAGAAGACATCACTTCCGGCTATGTCCAGAGTTCCAAAAGATATTATGTGCGGTTTCGAATTGAGATAAAAAAACATGATCAAGAATTTTTTGTTCATGAAATGAACTTGAAAAGGAAACCGGTTCTTATTTCCATGCGACAAGGAGGTATAGGAGATCACCTTGCGTGGTTCGGACATGTGGCAGAATTTGCAAGAAAACATGAGTGTCACCTGACCTGCATTGTGCGCCCGGACGTCGTAGAATTGCTGCAGCCCAAATACCCAGAAATAAATATGGTGTCCTCTGAGGTTGAAGTAGATGGTGTATACTATGCAAAATATAAAGTTCTTATTTTTTATAATGATTTATCGCATTCCCACAGTCCGGTTGATTACAGAGAAGCAGGGCTGGAAGGAAATGCGGCTTTAATCTTGGGATTGTCAAAAATTTCACGAAGGCCTGAAATTTGTATTATGGATGGCGGCCGACCTTTGGCTGAACCCTATGTCTGCATCGCTACGCAGGCAACATCTCAAAATAAGTATTGGAATAACCCTTATGGATGGCTGGAGACCGTTCGGTTTTTAAAGAAAAATGGATATCGTGTTATTTGCATTGATAAAAATAGGGTTAGTGGGCAATCAACTATATGGAACCATATTCCATATGGAGCCGAGGACTTTACAGGGGCGCTCCCCTTATCAGAGCGGGCACGCTGGATTCAACACGCGGAATTTTTTATAGGGCTGTCTAGTGGGCTGAGTTGGCTGGCTTGGGCTGTAGGTGTGCCTATTGTTCTCATCAGTGGGTTTACAAGACCTGATAATGAATTTCAGACGCCATATCGTGTGATTAACTGGAATGCCTGCAATGGATGCTCGAATGATATCCGATGCCAACTCGATCCGGCCGATTATTTTTGGTGCCCTCGTCAAAGAAACACAGAGAGACAATTTGAATGTACGAAATTGATCTCGTCGCAACAGGTTATCGAGACAATTCAGAACATCCCTGATTTTGTAGGAATATCGGAATGAGCAACGCTAACACTTCAGATATTCTTCAATCAATCTTGAATTCTGGCAATTCAATCACGTCTGCCGAAGTAAAAACTGTAAAATCAGAGCAATCGCCGCTTAAAGAAAACCTTTTTGTTCCAGGCCAAAATCACGGAAAATCGATTAAGAGTGATAAAAAACCGTCTTATCCATCACCAAGTGAAACACCGACGCAGATAGGTCCTGAAGGTATTCGTTATGATTTTAACCACGGTGTTCGTGTTCAAGTTCCGGTTGGAGAATGGCGTGTCCGTTTTACGGATTTAGATACTTCAACTGTATTTTTCGACGGGAAGGGGAGTGGTTGTATCTTCCAGGGGCGAAAAAAACACTATCTTCGCATTAAATTGGAAGTCTTTCAAAAGGGTCTGCTAATTTTCTCGCATATTTATGATGCCAGCAATCGACAGGTGGCAGTAATTCTACCCGGTGGGACCGTGGGGGATAGTATAGGATGGTTTCCCTATGCTGTCCGATTTTGTGAGCAGCACAAATGCCAATTGGTTGTTATGCTGTCACCACATATGAAAGAATTGCTGGAACCTGCCTATTTGAATATAACGTTTGTAGAGCAGTCTTCGTTTGATGATATCAAAGACAATCTCTACGCCACATATTACATGGGGCTTTTTTTTCATGATGAAGATAATACCTGGCAACCTGTAGATTTCCGACTTGTCGGCTTGCATAGAACGGCGGGATATATTCTGGGTGTTTCTCCTATCGAGGAGGCACCCCGTTTGGTTGTTTCGGAAGAACGACCGATTTCTGAACCCTATGTTGTAATAGCTACTCAAGCAAGCACTCAATGTAAATACTGGAACAATCCATATGGATGGTACGATGTTGTTGAATATTTGAAGAGGTCAGGTTATCGTGTAATTTGTATAGATAAAGATCAGATCTATGGGCAGGGCTTGCACTGGAATCAAATCCCCCACGGGGCAGAAGATCAAACGGGAGCGCGCCCTTTATCGGAACGAGCCTGGTGGCTCGCACATGCCGAGTTTTTCGTGGGGCTATCCAGCGGCTTGTCCTGGCTCGCCTGGGCTGCACAAACACCTGTTGTTATGATTTCTGGATTTACGCATCCGATTAATGAATTCGAGACACCGTATAGAGTTTTTAATACGAATATCTGCAATAGTTGCTGGCACGATATTCGTCATCCATTTGTCCATGACGATTTTCTGTTTTGCCCGAGACATTCAAAAACGGATCGGCAGTTCGAATGTACTCAGAAAATAACTTCCGTGCATGTTATTGAAAATATAAAAAGAGTGATAAATTCACTTAACAATTAGTTTTGAAAACAAAATTTCTAGGTACAAGAAAATGGTCACCAATCGGGAGGTCCCGCCTTTCACTATCTGCTCCATGGCCATCATCTTCGGCCCGGCTAAGTTTGCGCACCAATACCAAGCTTTTAGGTGTCGTATCTAAAGGAAAGGTGTGTAACCCTTTTAGCGATATCGCAGAGTTAGCATTCTATAGGCTCGTATATTCTACAGGGATGTGGATAGTCCTGCGTGGCCTTCGTAAAAGCGGACCGTTCGCCTGAAACTTAAGTGTTTCTCTCAAGAGGATCCACTGATTTGGATGATCATCCGTGTTCTGTCCGGGCCTGCAAATATATTTACGATTGGCCGGGGGGGGTAGGGACATGCAGACAAAAACTAGCGGCCACACCCGTGTCATGGACCACTCACGCCTTTGCTAAAGCAGAAAAATGTGACGAAAGCAGCAATGGTGTTCTCTACAGTAACGTTTTTTTGGCAATAAGACATGCGAACCAGCCTTGATTTATACGGGCATTGAATCGAATGTAAGACGTCGATGTGATGATAATGCTGGCATGGGTATCTTGGGGCCCGAGAGGCCAAGATATTCATTCCGTTGTATGTGAAACAGCCTCCAAGCCTCCCAAAGCACTGAAAATCTTTTCTTCCACATTAGTAAATGAAGATAATTTTCCAGGTTTTTCTTGGCCATCTTCCGGAAATCCGTCTACGATGAACAGGTAACCCTCGTGCGTCTTCGGATTAAGCCAGAAGCCGGATCGCAGGCCGTACGCATCTCCAAGATGACCAACGAAGCCTCCCCGATACCCGCGCCATGGGGCGGTTGGATGACCCGAAGGATCGTGTGCGCCGGTCAATTGGATGGTGGCCAGTCCATAGCTCGCAATAGGATAAGTGCCCTCACCATTATGTCCGTCGTATCGCCATTCTGGTTGCAACATTGTGCGAAGCGATTGTGAGGACAGTACAGTTATACCATCAACCTTTCCTTCGCCGAATACGAACTGAGACAGGCGATAAAGGCCGTCCAGAGATATGCGAAGACCTCCCTGGGGAGAGAAGATCGTGGCATTCGTACCGATCCGGTATTGGGCAGAGGCTTCGGGAAGAAAGTGAATACTATCGTCTTTCGCCGCTTCGTAGCCATTTACTGTGTGATGATAGAGGGTTGCGAGCCGTTCTGGATGGTCAAGAAGTGCCGGATCGTAACCCCCATCAATTCCGAGTGGCGTCAGAACATGCTTTTGCTGATAAAGGTCGAAACGTTCCCTGCTGACACGCTCGACCATGGTGCCGATGAGGCCGTAACACAGGTTACAATAACTGAACCATGTCCCTGGCTTTCGTCCGGGAAGGAAGTGATAGGTCACCATTCCGGGGCGGCGTGACGGATCAAAAAATTCTGAAACCGCATGATTGGCCGGGATCACGTAGTCGTCTGCATCGGCGATGCTGGCCGTATGGCTCAGCAACATGCGCGGTGTGATTGGAACATTTGGAAAATCAGGATTACGGATGGTGAAGCCAAGATAGCGAGATGCATCGGCATCCAGGTCAACTTTTCCCTGGTCGACCAACTGCATCAGGCCAATGGTAGTAACAAATTTCGAAACGGAGGCAATCCGAAACAACGTGTCTGACCGCACAGATGTAAGGTCCATTCCGTTTTTGCGCGCGAAACCGCCTACATAACGATAGGATACTGCGCCATTATGGATGCGCATTGCGGCGATGGCTGCCAGTGGACGCGCTTCGCCGTGAGCAAGAACCTGTTCAAGCTGTGTATCTCTCGAAGGAGAAGGGGCGGCGTAGGCCGCTCCGCAGCTTGTCATGAGCAACAGGGCAGAAAGATTACAAATAAAACGCTGCGTCATTTCTGAGCTCCGTCGCCATGAGCTTGGCCGATCATTTTAACAATCCGTGCGGCTGACCCCGCCGCAAGTGTAAATCCGAGCGCGCCATGCCCCACGTTGAGCAACAGGTTCTCGCAACCGCTGTGTCCAACCATGGGAACTCCCGTGGGGGTGGCGGGGCGCAATCCTGTCCAAGGAGCGTCCGGGATATTATGGGCGATAACACCCGGCAGTGTCTGCCTGACAAGATTGCGGAGGGAGGCCAGACGATTAGGGTTGAGAGAGCGGTCCTCTGCACCGATATCGACCATAGCCGCTACCCGCAGAGCATCACCCAGGCGCGCATAAACGATACGGTTATCGTAATCAGTGACGCTGACGGAAGGAAGTGTTTCAGGGGAGGGCCGCAGCGTAAGGCTATATCCCTTGAGGCCATAAAGGGGGAGATGGATACCAAGCGGGGCAGCAATGTCACGTGCGTTCAGACCGGCTGCCAGGACAACCAGATCCGTTGCAAAACGGGTTCCGTCCACCATCAGTGCGCACCTTTTGGCCGTTTCCGGCACAAGAGCAGCCTTTCCCGGAAGGAAGCGAAACTTTTGGTGGCTAAGGAGAGATGTTTTCAGGGCTTTACAGAAAAGATAACTGTCCGCAACCTCATCTTCAGGCGAGAAGATGCCTCCCGCCAGATCGGGCTCAAGATGGGCAAATGCAGGCTCGATTTTTGCACATTCCGCCGGAGACAGAGCTTGTTCCAGTATGGGATCCTGAATGGCCGATACTGCTTTCCGAAAGGCTTTATTCTGGCGATATAGCACCAGCTTCCCGGCCTGCCGCCAAAAATATCCGTCCAGACCGTCGGCACGCCACGCCGCCATCTCAGCCTGCCCCTCCAGTCCGAGTTGCAGGAGCGATTTCGCGTTTCTGCGATTGGTAGAACGATTGCAGGCCGAAAGGAACGAGAGCATCCATCTCCATTGCCGCGGGTCAGCCCTGAGGTGAAGAGAAACCGGTGAGCCGGGTTTCAGCATCCAGCCGAGCGCCTGACGGGGTATTCCGGCATCGGCAAGAGGGCTGACATAACGATAGCTGAGCTGGCCCCCGTTGGCGTAGCTCGCTCCTAAACCAACATCTTCGTTCTGCTCGATCAATGTGACGTCGTGGCCTGCCCGGATCAGGGCGTAAGCCGTAGAGAGACCAATGACACCACCGCCTATAACCGCGATATGCTGTTTCACCGTGCGGCCTCGCGGGGTGTTGGCTCTACTTTCCGGGGATGCAGATCCTGCGCATCAAAACTAAAATCCGACCCCAGAAGCTTCATTGTCATCCCAGTGACCTTACCCTCAACAGTCCGTTCAAACTGAACATAGGCATCGTCCTCGCCATCCTGTTCCCGGTTGTCCCATCGAACAAAGAACAGGTCATGCGGTAGAGGATGCAGGGTGCCGCTTAGGCCGTCAGCCTTGGAGAATGTCAGTCGCAGGTCGTTGCCGCGTTGCGTGACGAACATCAGGCCGCGCCAGTCGTCCTTGTAGTTCCCGAGATAATCCTTCTGCTGTGCAGGGGAGAGCGCCACAAACGGCCGGGCTGGCGATCCTGGTCCGGTCGAGGCAGCGGAGGTTGCGTCCCGGGCTTTTGCTTCGTCTTCCTGATGCTTCCAGTAGCTGATCCAGTCATCGCTGTGCCCGGTGGCAATGCGTGCGCTGAGTGTCGTGGCCAGAGCGTAAGTGGCGTTATGGTCATCGTGATTGGTCAGGATCACAACAGCGCTTTTCAGCTCAGGCAGGAATGTGACGTAACTGACCATTCCACCGATCGTCCCGGTATGCCAAACGCGCTTGTGGCCGAAGAAATCTTCCATGAACCAGCCATAGCCGTAAGCGCGAAAATGCGTGCCGGTCAAAGCCGCGATGTCTGGCAGAGGAAGCAGGGCGTGAGGGGACCAGAGTATATCTCGGCTTTCAGTGCTGAATATTCGCCTGCCTTCAGGCGTCTGACCGCCATCAAGATAAACCTGGGCCCAACGGGCCATTCCGTCCACGCTACACCATATGCCGCCCGCAGGCGCCACGGCGGGAAATTGACGAGCGGCCTTCTCGGGTAAGGAAGAGTGATCTCCTTGGCCCGTAGCAACGTCCGGCTCGCCGCGGTAAGGCGGCGTAGACTGGCATGCGGGCAGACCAGCAGCATCAATGATACGCGTTTGGAGCGCATCCTCCCAGCTATGACCTGTAATCCGCTCAACCAGTGCTCCGGCGACAACGTAGAGCAGATTGTTATAGGCGTAGTCACTTCGGAAGGGGGCAGTGAACGGCATATGTTCAAGCCCTGCCAAAACGTCTTTTCGCGTGAACGTACTGTGCGAGAACAGCATCAGATCCCCGGCACCTAATCCCATGCCGCTGTGATGGGTCAGCAGATCCGACACGCGGAAATCACGCGTGATCGATGGGTCGGAAACACGGAATTCCGGGATATGATCAATAACATGATCATCCCATTTCAGCTTTCCGGCATCGACAAGCTGCGCGAGCGCTGTCGCCGTGAACTCTTTGCTATTGGATCCGATGGCGAACAGAGTGCGGCTGTCTGCCGCCAGACTGCCGGGATCTTCCGAGCGTCGTCCATATCCACGACTGAAAACGATTTTTCCATCCTGTACGATGGCGACGGCAATCCCGGGGACATTAAAAGCTTTGCGGGCGCGTTCAACGGTCGCGTCGATGTCCTGTGTTGTCAGTCCCGCAGGGAGAGTGGTGGCCTTAACCTGACGAAGAGGGAGCAGTAGCAGCGCCCCTGAAAGGATCGTCATTCCATACAGGCCACAACGCTTCATCATAACCTCTCCAATACTCCTGCCGTTTTGGTGGCTCAGCAATGAACCTTGATGTTCATTGCATCAGATAAAGCATGGAATGGCGGCCCGTGTCCCATGACGAGATATATGTCGGTGATAACCTTAGTCTAAATCATCTCATTCAGCTGACGCAGGTCACTGTCCAGTTCGTGCTGCATCAACGTGAGAATATCGCGTGATATATGCGAGAGGGCATAGTCTGCCCGGTACAGGACTGTGCAGGTAACATTCAGCGATGGAGAGAGCACGCAGGGGCGGGGCAGGCCTGGATGATGTAACACAGTCAGAGCATCCACGACTGCGCAGCCAACCCCAAGACGGACCAGTTCTGCCGCCATGAAGTGAGTGCGTACCCGAATGGCGGGCGTCATCGTCACGCCAGCCTCGTCAAGCGCGATATCGAGCAGATCGGCTGTCGGATCTTTTTCCGAGAGGCCCAGGTAGCGATGGCGATCGATATCCATCAGTGCCACGGGACCGCTTTCTCTCTCTTTATCAATCAGTACCAACGGAATATCGCCGATATGCTGTGCGGTCAGGCCTTCTCGGGAATAATTGCCAAAAACCACACCAAGATCGAGATCATGATTGAAAATTCGCGAGACGATCTCGGAACCGTGCAGGGTGTCGATTGTGACATCCGTGTCAGGATGACTGGCGCAATAGCTCCGTACCACTCGAGGAATAAGACTAAGGCCGAGGCTTGGCACACATCCGATATGGATAGAGTGACCATCACGGGCATAGCGCAGATTATGGGTCAGGCGGCGCAGGTCTGAGAGTTTTCCGAAGATAGCGTTGACGTGGGGCAACATGATCTGTGCCTCACGCGTCGGGATCAGTCGACCACCTTTTCGCTCGAATAATGCGAACCCAAGAGAGTGCTCCGCGTAGCGAAGAACCTTGCTGGCGGCCGGTTGCGAAACGTGCAGGACTTCGGCTGCTTTTCGCAGCGAGCCGGTCGTCATAATCGCATAGAAGACTTCGATCTGACGTAATCTCACGAGCGATACTTTCCAGAGAGCAAATAGGCAGACATATCTTCCAACACGACAAACGTGCGGCTTTCATAGCTCTCCTGTGGCATTTTGGGAATATTGCTGAAATAGCCTTCTTTTGAAGCGGTTGTTTCTTAACCTTAGTCTATCAGTTGCTAAAAAAAATCAACGTAGACGCTTAATATATCGAAAACGTAACATAAACCCGATGTGATCTTTCGAGGGAATACGGGTGATGTCGGCAATAAAGTTCTCAGGTAAGTCGGGAAACAAATCTCGTTATCTGTTTACGACCAGCCTCCTCGGAATTGTTGTGGCGAGTGTTGCTCCCTATGGGGCAGCAGCTGCTGCGGAATCACATCCGGCCGCCAGGGCTAGACACGTTTCGTCTCCCACGGCTTCCCATCCAGGCGCGATTTCACGAAAACGGCGCAGTACGATTGAGAGCGCTGATTCTGAATCGATTTCGGTCAGTGTATCACGTGTTCGCAGTCATGGCCCGGAAGTCGCGGTGACGCGCAAGGTCATGGACAGGTTTGTCGCTGGGACAAACCCTATGCAGGTCTTGGGCATGACAACCCCTGGAGCAAATTTCACGTCTACGGATGCCTTTGGCCTCGATACATATGGCAACACATTCTACGTGCGCGGTTTTACCCAGATGCAGATCGGCGCAACGCTGGATGGTATACCGCTGGGAACGCAAGGCTTTGCCAACAATAACGGTGTTTCCATCACTCAGGCGATGATCCAGGATGACGTTACCGGGATGAGCATGTCGCAAGGAGCGGGCGCACTGGATTCATTTTCTGCCCAGAATCTGGGTGGCGCCATGACCTATATGTCGTCCGACCCGAAAGACAAGGCAGGTGGCAAGATTAGCCAGACTTTCGGAAGCTATAACGCGTATCGAACCTATGCTCGCGTGGATAGCGGTATTCTGAATCAAACAGGCACGAAGTTTTATGCATCCTTTGCCCGTACGGACAGTGATCTCTGGAAAGGGGCAGGAGGCCAGAGCGAATTGCAGGCAGATGCGAAGATTGTTCAGCCTGTTGGGCAGCATGGGAAAATTACCGGCTTCTTTGGGTACGGCAACTTTCAGCAGATGAACTATCTGACCCTCACCAAAAACATGTGGCGGCAGATGGGACGCGATACGACTTATCTGAAGCCGGATTACGAAAAGGCCAAGCAATGGGCCTACTATGCACAATACACGTCCGATGTTCCTCCGGGTTATGAGGGAAAGTTGTCCAACGACGAGATCGGGGACTACGCTTGGGACGCCTCTCAGGTGCAGAGAACCTATCTTTCGGCGGTTACGGGCCATTTTGATCTCTCAGAGAAGATCCATTCAGATACAGTCGCATATGGAAATGTCAGTAGCGGTCTATATGGAGGCACCAATAACTTCGTGACGTCTCCCAGCTACGGTACTCCGACATTACAGGCGGACGGCTCGGTCACTGGTGTTCCGATGGCGCTGGGTATGTCACATGCAGATATGCGCCGACTGGGGTTCACTCAGAAAGTCTCGATTGAAACATCCCACAACAACTATATTGAAAGCGGCCTCTGGTACGAAAATAACCGCTGGATCTATGACTCCATGCTTTACGAAGATGGATTGACGACCGGCCATAACCCACTGGCTGACTTTAAAAAGGGTACGGGAAGCACCTGGTATAATGATGCCTACAATACCAACACATTTCAGTTCTTTCTTCAGGATCGTTGGAAAATTATTCCGGGTATGACGGTTCTGGCCGGGTTCAAGTCTCTGACGCAAACAACTCATGGTGGCACGAAAGCTGATTACACGGATCAACTGGCAGCCGAAGGTTGGAATACCTATTACCGTCATCCTGCTAACGGCACCATGACGGCTTCAGGCGCGTTTCTTCCTCATTTCAACTTTGATTATCATTTTCTTGATCATCATGAAATTTACTGGGATATTGCCGAGAACCTACGCGCGTATGATTATTATTCCCAGACTTCCACCGCAGGCCCATGGGGAGGCCTTGGTAATGCCTCGCAATCTGCCCAATCAGTATTTGATGCCAACAAGAATGTCCTCAAGCCGGAACGGACGTGGAACTACATTGTAGGCTATCGGTATGATTCTCAATTTTTCTCCGGAAGCGCAGACTTCTATCATACTGATTATTACAATCGTCTTGCATCTATTACGGAGGGAAGCACAGCCACGGCCCACAGTGCCTATCTGAATGTCGGCCGTGAAACCATGAATGGTGCAGATGCTGCCGTGACGATCCGTCCGTTTCGTGGGCTTGAAATTACAAACAGCTTTAGCTGGAACGACGCAGAGTATCAGACGACATCCATCAATTATGGGGGTAGCACCTACAGCCTGAAGGGTAAGCACCAAGTATATTATCCAAAATTCATGTATAAGGCGAACCTAAATTATACTTGGCGCAAGGCGATGTTCAATTTTAACGTCAATTACATTGGTTCCAGACCCATGACATATCTTAACGATGAATATGTTCCGTCCTATTGGATGGCAAATCTCAATCTTGCATACAACTTCGGTAAGGTCGGGTTTGCGCAAAATATAAAAACTACTTTCGGTATCACTAATCTGTTCGATAGCAACTATATTGGGGGCATTTACGGCGCAGCATCAGTCTCCGGAGATGATAACGCCAATCTGTTTGTTGGCGCGCCTCGTGAGTACTTTGGTACTGTCTCTGCGGAATTTTAACCTGACGCGATAGCTCAATGGAGTGGTCTATGGCATAGACATAGACCACTCGCCTGCCATTCACTCTCTGGAACGATTATGAAAAAGCTTCTTATGGTGTCGGTCTGTGCGCTGACGTTCTCGCAAACGGCTCTTGCACAGCCGATTACTGGCTCAGTCTATACAGACATGCCGGCGGACTTCCATGAGACCAATTCAGCTTTCGACTATACCCGCCAGGATGTGATGATCCCGATGCGTGACGGGGTTAAGCTTCACACCGTCATCCTCATTCCGAAAGCGGCCAAAAACGCCGGGATGTTAATGACCCGTACACCTTACAATGCTGCTCATATGGCCTCGCTCGGATCGAGTAACCATATGGCATCCATTCTTCCTGGGTATGACAACATGCCTGATGTCATCGTTGAAGGGGGATATATCCGCATTCTTCAGGACATCCGTGGTAAATTCGGTTCCGAAGGTGACTATGTCATGAACCGGCCAATGCGGGGGCCCTTGAATGGCACCGCTGTCGATGAAAGTACCGATACCTGGGACACTATTGAATGGCTGGTGCATAACGTCCCGCAGAGCAACGGTAAGGTCGGCATTCTGGGTGTATCGTACGACGGATACACCGCGATCACTGCGCTATTCCATCCGCATCCGGCCTTGAAGGTTTCGGTGCCAATGAACCCCATGGTCGATGGCTGGATGGGGGATGACTGGTTTCATAATGGTGCGTTCCGCGAGGAGATGCTCCCATATATTTACGATCAGGGGGCTACGCGAAAAAACACCGCCAAATGGTGGAACAGCGCTTATGACTCTTACACATTTTTCCTGAATGGTGTTTCCGCAGGGGCAGTTGGCAAGTCTCGCGGCATGGACCAGATCGGCTTCTTTCGACAGTTGCTGGCCCATCCTGCTTATGATTCGTGGTGGCAGTTACAGGCGCTTGACCGCCTTCTTCCCAAAGAGGGGCTGAAAGTCCCAACCATGCTGGTGCATAGTCTGTGGGATCAGGAAGACAACTATGGCGCGATTGCCGTCTATGATGCGTTGCGGAAAAACGCCGGGGCACGGCCTAATCTCTGGCTTGCGATGGGCCCCTGGAATCATGGTGGTGAAATCCACGCAGCCAGTATGCTCGGTTCAGTGGATCTCCATTCCGATACAGGGCTGTATTTCCGCAAGCACGTTCTGATGCCGTTCCTGGCGCATTATCTCAAGGATGATGCAATCCCACTTCCTGCACGCGTGACAGCCTATCGCAGTGGTGAAAACGAATGGGAGAGCATGGACGCTTTGCCTGCGCCGGAATGTGATAGTGACTGTTCCTCTCTCTATTTCCAGCCAAACCATGGTCTTTCTTTTTCAAAACCGGACGGACATGCAGGGCAGTTGACCTATGTTTCTGATCCGGATCACCCGGTTCCGTATGTCTCTCGTCCCGTCATTTCGAAAGATGAGGCTAATTCGGGGTGGCGTTGGTGGTTGACTACTGATCAGCGCAACGCTGGCGCCCGCCCGGATGTCTTATCTTTGACTTCAGACGTTCTGACGAAGCCGTTTACCATCACGGGTGAGCCTCTGATGCATCTCACGGCGACAACAACCGGGACTGATGGAGATTTTGTCGTCAAACTGATCGACGTTTATCCTGATGAGGTTGCATCTCAGCCTGCCATGGGTGGTTATCAGTTGATGGTATCTGGCAATATTTTGCGCGGTCGGTACCGCAAAAGCTTTGAACATCCTGAGCCAATTCCGGCGAACGTAAAGCAGGTCTATCCCGTGCGTCTGCCGATGGTGAACCATACCTTCCTGCCAGGGCATCGTATCATGATACAAGTCCAGTCGAGTTGGTTTCCGCTTTACGACCGCAATCCGCAAACTTACGTCGATAACATTATGATCGCTCCAAAGAGCGCATATAAATCAGCGACTATTTCGGTGGATGTCGCAGGTAGTTGGTTGGAAATACATGGTGGGACCAAGCCAGTCCTGTAAGTAAAGGTCTCTCAAACGGGCTCTGGTGCAAGTTTAAGATTGGCTGAGTGTATCGTCGGTTTCTTGAAGTTTGCCCCCTCTGCTTTCGGGGCAGAGAGGGTTGCGATTTGCTCGGACTGTTCATTTAGATGATTGAAACGGCTGTACGGCGGAAAACGTCATCTTCGATTTTAAAGATTGAACTCCTTAAGAGCCGCAGGAAGGTTATGATTTTCGTGGCCAGATCGACAGAGCTTTATCAGAGAGAAGCGTTGTAATGGCGTTAGAGCCGCCCATTTTTGTGGCGGTACGGGAGAGAGATCTTTTTCCACAAGCTGTTTCTGGAGGCAGGTCGGCACAGAGTGGCTTTCTTTCCATTCTGTAGGTTGCGTCTGAGTAAGAAAAACAGGCTCTTCATTGGCGCGAGCCCGAATTAAATCTTCAAGTAATCCTCGATAGATCTGCCTGTGTGTGTCTGAATCTGTAGAGCGGTAACAGAGTTCGTAGCGATCCTCATAATTGAAACGGCTCCACTGACGAAGACTGAGCTTTATTCCACATTCATCGAGCTTCATGCGTACGCTCATGGGAATACAACGTAACGTCTCTGCAAAATCGCGCTCGAACCCGAATATCTGTAGATTTGCGATCATGGTTCTGTCTCTTGAAAAGCAGGGCCGTTCACGAAATAGGTGCTGGTGTAAGCCAGCCTAGTTCGTAAAGACGCTTCATGTTCGCAGGCGTTAACCAAGACTGTGCCTGCATTGCCTGGACCATCCAGTTAATTGAAAGATCGGCGCCTGTGGTCGAAAAATCGAATTGCATGGCGTTTGGATTATTCTGATAAGGCATGATCTGCTCGGTGGCTTTTGATGGAAGGCTTAAACCGCCATTTGAAAGTGAGCGGGAAAGCTGACGAACGACTTCTGCAGAATTGCCGGGGTTCATACAGAAGCGTGTGGCTTCGCCGATGGCAGCCTGCAAAGCTTGCAAGAGCGCAGGTGAACTCTGCTCCCATCGTTGTGTGGTTACGAGCGTCTTCTCCAAATGACCGGGATGGATATTGGCGGAGCCAGCTACGATAGAGCCGAGGCCACGCAGGTCCGCTTCCGTTCCCCATGGTGGACCCGCACAAAAGCCGTCGATTTCCCCGTCAGCCAGAGCATCGATCATGCGGTCCGGTGGCATGATGACGATTTCCACGTCCTGTTCTGTGTCAACCTTCACGCTTCTGAGGAAATCCATCAGAATAAGGAAGTGGGTCGAGTACAGATGCACAACGGCCAGCTTTGGGCGGCGGCTTAGGCCATTACGCCAGCTTCCAAAGCTTCGGCGTCTCGTTATGTCATCTGTATCAAGGAAAGAGGGGATGAGCTGTCCACGCAGGACAACCGTGTTACCACCGCGGCTGACAGGAATTCCCGGCCCGAGATTGATTTCTCGGCCACGGTGACCAAGCGCTGTCATAATCGCCAGAGGCGGAAAAATCAGAGCAGCGTCCAGTCCGTTCCAGACGAGACCATCTGCAACATTGGCCCAGGATGGCGATACGATAAGTTCTGCATCCAGCCCATGTCTCTCAAATATTCCTAGATTACGAGCGATAATAAGAGGGGCGCTATCTGCCAGCCTCAGCAAGCCTATTCTGATGGCAGAACTCATGATGCATCATCCTTGGTCTGAACCCGGAGGTAATCGGCGGCAACATCCACCATTTTGCGGGCCTGTTGCATGGCCCGGCGTCTGAACCAACGATAGGCTTCAGCCTCGCCGCAGCGTTCGTTACGCATGAAGATTTTCTTCGCTGTATCGACCGTTTCCCGATCCGAGAGAACCTGCCGGGCTGCTTTGAGTTCAGCCGTTGTTTCCTGAAAACGGCGATATAGGGCAATTGCCGATCGAAGCAGGGGTTTGACGTTCCGAGGCGGTGTATCCATCACGTTGTAGGAACAGACTCCTGCTGCAAAAGCATCTTCCATAAGAGTCTCATCGTCTTCGTCGACAAACAGTGCGATGGGGCGTTCAAGACCGGAAGAAGACAGCGCACGGACACTATCTAGTCCATCGCGGTCAGCGCGGCAGATATCCACGAGCACAATGTCAGGAACATGGGTTTTGACGGCTGCAATCAGGCTTTCATACCCTTCAAGCCGGATGACCTCCAGTGAAGGGTCAGCTTTCAAAATTTCTGACAGGGCCCCAGCACGCTGGGAATTCTCGTCTGCGAGAAGAATTTTCATTGTCATGGGCCCGGCTCAGTACACGTCACGGACGTAGCGTCCATTTCGGGTGAGGGTACTGACATAGTCATCAGCCTGCTCCGAAGACATAATGCCATGACGTGCCACGATGCGCCGCAAGGCACTGTCCACATCCCGAGCCATACGGGCGGCATCTCCACAGACGTAGAAATAGGCGCCTTCCTGCAGCCAGTTCCAAAGTTCTTCCCCGTTTTCTTCCATCCGGTCCTGGACATAAATACGTTGGCCCTGATCACGGGAGAATGCCGTGTGCAAATGCGTCAGGCAGCCTTGCGCCATGAAGCCTTCGAGTTCCTCGCGATAGTAGAACCCGTTTTCTTCATGACGTTCTCCGAAAAAAAGCCAGTTTCGGCCGGGGCTGTTACAGGCGGCACGCTCTTGAAGAAAGGCGCGGAAGGGGGCAATGCCTGTGCCCGGTCCAACCATGATGACAGGTTTGGCATCGTCTTTCGGCAGACGGAATTGGGAGGTTGCCTGCAGGAAAACCGGGACCTCCGCCCCCTCGTGTAAACTCGCCAGCCAGTTTGAGCATAGGCCGGGATAGGGATCATTATTGATACCCACAGTGATGTGGACGCTCTCAAGGCAAGCTTTCAGGGACGATGCGATTGAATAAAGGCGCGGCTGCATCCGTCGAAAAAGGTTCGGGATCTCCTGCGCCTGCACGTCGAGTTTGGTGGTAGCCAGCAATTCGGGCAGGTAGCCGGCAGATTGTGCTACCAATTTTTCCAGAAGCGCAGGAGATGGCCGGGAAAGATCGAAATGTCTGGTCAGGGCATCTTCCAGAGATACGATCCCATGGCCCCGAACGGAGACTGTCGTATCGGGAGACAGACCCAGAGAGTTCAAAACTGTTTCAACAGTCAAGCCAGCATTGCAGGGCCAGACCCCGAGAGCGTCCCCAGGTTCATAGTGCAACCCTGTCCCTGAAAGATTCAGAACGATCTGCCGGGTTTCCTTGTCGCTATTACACCCCGTCAGGCAGTGATTAAGGCTGACGCGTGCAATTGCAGGAGTGGCCCGTGTGATGGCAGGTGCGTCACGTAACGGAACGTCTGGTTCGGAAACTGCTTTGATGCCAAGGGCGGCCAGGAATCTGTGTTGCCAAGCCTCAACGGTTTCTTCGTAATCGGGCTCGCAATCCAGCCGAGGCATAAGTGGGGTTGCACCGAGGGTTATCAGGCGCTCATCAAGAGCCCGACCAAACCCGCAGAAATTGGCGTATGAAGAGTCCCCCAGCGCCACCATGGCGTAACGAACATCTTCAAGCGATCCTTGAGTTTTGCGAAGCTCATCCCAGAAAGCGCTGGCGCTATCGGGAGCATCTCCGTCGCCGAAGGTGGAGACGACGAAGAGGACTGTTCCGGAAAGATGGGCTGGTTTGCAGGTCTCTAGGCTCATCGCATCGACGTCGTACCCGCTTTCTTTCAGCCAGATGATGAGTTCTTCGGCAAGGCCTTCTGCCCGACCTGTCTGGGAGGCCCATCGAAGAAGCAGTTTGAGCTGGGTGTTTGTCGGTCTTTCTGAAACAGCAATATCCTTCCTTACAGGACTGCGTGCATATAGGCCTGCTAAAAGGCCATTAATTCTGGCTTTCTGCTCTGTCGGTAAAGGAGCGCTCGGAGGAACAAAGGGAAGCTCGTTTTCCGGTGGAGCAAGCCTCAGGCCTTCCATAAAGCCCGTCAACCACTGACGACTTTCGACAGACAGAGCCAGTGGCTCTGAAGCAACGAGGCCAAGATGCTGTGTCAGGTGGTCAAGCGGCATAGTAGCAGCGTTCTCCTCTGCCGAAGCAGAAAAAGGTTCGATGCGCGAGAGGGACACCGCGCAGTGTTTGATCCCGGGCTGAAGCGAGACGGGGTCCGTGAAGTCGGCTGTGACAGCATTGATTGTCAGATTTTCGCCGAAACGGTCGTTCCAGTGGAAGGGCGTGAAGCATGTTCCGGGCGAAACGCGATCGGTAGGACGGGCGGGGAGGACCGCTGTGCCTCGGCGTGACCGAAGTTCGACAGGATCTTCCTTGCCGATACCCAGTCGTTCGGCGTCGGCCAGAGCGATTTCGACAAAAGGCCCGGGGTTAAGCTTGTTAAGTCCATCGACCCGACCGGTTTTTGTGAGCGTGTGCCATTGGTGCTGAAGACGGCCCGTGTTGAGCAGGAAAGGAAAATCCTCATCCGGCTGCTCTTCGAAGGGGAGATAAGGCCGAGGATGAAAAACCGCTTTTCCGTCATCCGTGGCGAAGACAGGCGGTTTATTCGGGTCTGGCCGGTAGCGGATCGGATGGCGGGGTACGGTGTCCCCCATCTGGCTCGGCCACTGGACAGGTCCGGATTTCAGGCGGCTATGACTGACCCCGGAAATATCGTACCCCGTTTTGGGGTTGGTGAAACGGCTGAGTTCCGCGAAGACTTCGGCAGCAGATGAGAAGGTGAAAGCCTTCTCAAAGCCCATTTCGCAGGCAACGCGTGCAATGATGTCCCAGTCTGCGATGGCTTCACCAGGCGCGGAGACAGCCTGCCGGGCCAGGGTCATGGTGCGGTCTGAGTTGACCAGTACGCCGTCTCCTTCGGCCCATAATGCCCCCGGAAGAAGAATATCCGCATATGCAGCGGTTTCCATGTCGGCGTAGGTATCCTGAACAATAACCAGCTCTGCGGCTTCAAGGGCAGCCGTGACGTTGGCGCGCCGTGGCACGGTCACGACAGGGTTGGTGCAGATGATCCAGCACGCACGGATTTCACCGCGGCTCATGGCCTCGAACATTGCTATCGCGCCATTGCCGCCCGCCTTGCGAATGGTTCCTGCGGGTAGCTTCCATTGCTGCTCTACAAAGGCGCGGTCATCATCGACCAATGCCGAGCGCTGCCCGGGGAGGCCGGGTCCCATATAGCCCATTTCCCTGCCACCCATGGCGTTGGGCTGCCCGGTAAGGGAAAAAGGCCCAGCGCCAGGGCGACAGATGGCGCCCGTCGCGAGGTGAAGATTGCAAATTGCGTTGGTATTCCACGCTCCCGAAGTGCTCTGGTTCAGTCCCATGGTCCATAAAGTCAGCCATGTATCTGCTTCCGCAATCCATCTGGCGGTGGTTTCGATATCGTCCTTCGAAAGGCCGGTAATCTCGGCAACGCGCTCGGGAGAATAATCCGCGAGAAAAGCGGGCATCTCGCTCCAGCCTTTTGTCGCACTGGCTATAAAGTCCGGATCTATCGCGTCATCGCGGACCAGAATGTGAAGCAGGCCGTTCAGCAGAGCCAGATCAGTGCCGGGACGGATCTGAAGGAACAGGTCGGCCTTGTCTGCCGTCGCAGTCCGCCGTGGATCAACGACGATGAGTTTTGCTCCCTGACGCTTACGGTCCATCAGGCGCAGGAACAGGATCGGGTGACAGTCGGCCATATTGGCGCCAATCACGAAGAACAGGTCCGTGCAGTCGAAGTCCTCGTAGCTGCCGGGGGGAGCGTCTGCGCCCAGAGAGAGCTTGTATCCAGCACCTGCCGCAGCCATGCACAGGCGCGAGTTGGACTCGATATGCTGGGTTCTCAGGTATCCCTTGACGAGTTTGTTCGCCAGATACTGCGCTTCCAATGACATCTGCCCAGACACATACAGAGAGATCGCATCCGGCCCATGTTTCTCCAGAATGTTCTTCAGGCGACGGGCCGTTTCCTTGATGGCAGCCTTCATTTTGGCGGGAACGGGCAGGGACGCTCTGTCAGGCCGGATCTGGGCGATATCCAGCCGCGCGGACGACGACACCGGCTTGTTGCAGGAGCTTCCCTTGGTGCACAGGCGACCACCATTCGTCGGGTGCTCGGTATCTCCACGCACCTTGACGATCTGATGGTTCTCAACCTCCAGCACGATGCCGCAACCGACACCGCAATAGGGGCAGACAGAACGGATGTCTTCCCGTATCATGACTGTCAGGCGGAAAGACGTTCTGCGGTGGTCTCCATAACTCTGGCGCGGATTTCAACCTTGCCCTCCGCTGTCAGGCGACCCTCCCAGGTCCGCAGGGATTTGCTGGGATCTTCAAGGCAGAGCCCGCTTTCCAGATTGAAGTGCTGTTTGTAAAGCGGGGAAGCGACAACGAGCTGCCCCCGGAGGTCCCCCATGATGCCGCGCCCGATGATATTGGCTTTCGAGAACGGGTCATGGTTGTCCACGGCAAAAACACGAGCCATCGTGGTTTCCGTTTCCGGCAGGTAAAACAGGGCGATCTGTGCACCTTCATACCAAGCAACCACGCCTGATTTCGGGACCAGATCGCTGGTGTTGCAGAGGGCTGTCCACTCCACAGGGCCGGGTTCTTCAGGAACGGCCGCCTGATTTGGGGCTGGCTTGACCTGATCCCGCTCAGGAACAAGCTGAACGTTTGGATCGGGGCGGCTGTCATTGACGAAGGTGCGGAAGCGTTTGAGCTTCTCGCTGTCCGTCAGGGCATCTTTCCATTCACAGTGGTATGTTTCGACCACATGTTGCATCTGACGTTCCAGCTCTTCGGCAATGCCAAGGCTGTCCTTGATGATGACGTCCTTGAGATAATCCAGACCGCCCTCCAGGCCTTCCCGCCAGACAGACGTGCGCTGGAGCTTGTCTGCGGTGCGAATGTAGAAC
This sequence comes from Gluconobacter frateurii, assembly GCF_002723955.1. Taxonomy (GTDB): domain Bacteria; phylum Pseudomonadota; class Alphaproteobacteria; order Acetobacterales; family Acetobacteraceae; genus Gluconobacter; species Gluconobacter frateurii. Next base: position 349,338 of record NZ_BEWN01000003.1, on the reverse strand, counting down.
ATCAGAAACCGGTCGATGTATTTCACGAGCGTTTCTGAATCGAGATCGGTCGCGAACAGCTCTGCATGGCGAGGACGCATTCCGCCATTGCCACAGACATACAGGTTCCAGCCATTCTCCGTGGCGATGATGCCCACATCCTTGCTCTGTGCTTCGGCGCATTCACGGGTACAGCCGGATACGGCGAATTTGAGCTTGTGTGGGGAACGCAGCCCCTTGTAACGGTTCTCCAGATCCAGCGCTTTGCCGACGCTGTCCTGCACCCCATAACGGCACCATGTACTGCCAACGCAGGATTTTACGGTCCGGGTAGACTTTCCATAGGCGTGCCCTGTCTCAAATCCTGCATCCAGAAGCTCTCCCCAGATTTCAGGAAGCTGATGCAGTTGGGCTCCAAACAGATCGACGCGCTGGCCACCGGTGATTTTGGTGTAAAGGCCATATTTCTTTGCGACCTGCCCGAGGACAATCAGTCTGTCTGGGGTAATTTCCCCACCAGCAATGCGGGGAACCACGGAATAAGTGCCGTTCTTCTGCATATTGGCCATGAACGTGTCGTTCGTGTCCTGCAAAGGAATATAGAGCGGGTCTGTGATGGGTTTGTTCCACGCAGAGGCCAGGATCGAGCCAACGGTTGGCTTGCAGATATCGCAGCCAAGACCCCCGTTACCATGGCGCGCCATCAGCTCTTCAAAGCTGCGGATTCCATGGACACGAACCAGGGAATAGAGCTCCTGACGCGTATGGGAAAAATGCTCGCAGAGGCTGTGATCGACCTCAATGCCTCTGGCTGCCAGTTCCGTTTCGAACACGCTTTTGAGCAGGGCTGCGCAGCCCCCGCAGCCTGTACTGGCTTTTGTGCCCTGCTTGAGCGCAGCAAGGTCAGCGCATCCCGCGTCGATAGCGTTACAGATCGAGCCTTTCGTGACGTTGTGGCAGGAGCAGATCATGGCCGTATCGGGCAGGGCATCCGCACCCAGGAGTTCTGCCCCTTCACCACGCGGCAGGATCAGTACAGCAGGGTCAGCCGGCGGCTTGATACCATTCTGAACATACTGAAAGATGGTGTCATAATAGGAGTTGTCTCCGACGAGGATCGCCCCTGTCACGCGCTGGCCATCCGCAGAGAGAACGAGGCGGCGATAGGAGCCGTCTGCTTCGCCGATAAAGCGATAGCTCGTCGCGCCGTGCTCACGGCCATGTGCATCGCCGATCGAGCCGACATCCACGCCCTGAAGCTTGAGCTTGGTAGACATGTCCGCCCCCGTGAAGGCCGCGTCTTCTCCGGCCAGCAGGGAGGCCACAGTGCGCGCCATGGTGTATCCCGGCCCGACCAGACCAAAGACCTGATCCTGCCAGAGGGCGCATTCGCCTATGGCAAAAATGTCCGGATCGGACGTCCTGCACTGATTGTCGATCACGATGCCGCCACGGGCTCCCACAGCCAGCCCGCAGGCCCGCCCGAGTTGATCCGTGGGGCGGATGCCTGCGGAAAAGACCACCATATCGGTTTCAAACGAAGGACTGTCTGCAAATATCAGACGATGACGATGCTGCTCCCCTGCAACGATTTCTCTGGTCGCATGGGATGTTCTCACATCAATCCCGAGTGCCTCGATACGTCTGCGGAGGGCGCGTCCTCCGTCTTCATCGAGCTGTGCGGACATCAGATGTGTTCCAAGCTGGACGACGCTGACCTCCAGACCAAGAAGTTTCAGGGCGTGAGCGGCTTCCAGACCAAGCAGGCCCCCACCAATGACAGTTCCGTGGCGAGCTCCTTCGGCTGCAGCCCGGATAACGTCCAGATCTTCAAGGGTTCGGTAGACCAGTCCCGCAGTTCCGGTATTGCCCGGGATTGACGGTACGAAGGGCGTGGAACCGGTCGCCAGGATCAGGGTGCTGTAGGGCAGGACGCCTTCCTCGCTTTCAACGGTCCTGGCGTCACGGTCGATCTGCATGACAGGAACACCCAGATGCATGGTGATGCCGTGAGCCGAGTGAAAATCTTCCTCATGCAGACGCAGGGCCAGCGCATCCTGACCCGTCATGTATTCCGTCAGATGAACGCGGTCATAGGCATGGTGGCGTTCAGCACCAAAGACATGGATTTGATGCGTTTCATGCAGTCCGTGCATGACGAGCTGCTCGGCGCAGTAATGTCCAACCATCCCGTTGCCGATGATGATGATGTTTTCTTTCATGGTCATCCGTCCGTTCTGTGGGTCAGTCATGGTCAGAACTTGAATTCGAGGGTCTGCATGTAGAATGCGTCGCTCTTTGCGCCTGCTGCGTGCATGCTACGGGACGCGATGAAGCCCACGATGTCGTGCGTCCAGGTCCAGTGCGGAGCAAAATTCCAGGCAAGCTGCGTCTGGGGAGCAGCTCCGATAAAGCCGCCGGATAACCCATTGCGCCAGGAATAGATCTTGCCTGTGCCATAAACCGCATCCTGTGTGCTTTCCCGCCAGAAGAAAGGAACATGCAGCTTGAAGTGGAGGTTTTTCTGTAGGGCAAACGTTGCGAGAGGCCCTACACCAATCAGGTTCTGGGACGTCACGGACAATGTGACGTCATTGTAGTACGGCAGGGGAAAATAGGGGGAGGCAAATGTTCCGATTGCTCCATCTTTGCTCTTGTACGAACCGCCGGAGAAAAGGTCTGCCTGAAGGCCAGCGCTTGGCTTTGTCGGAAGATCGGGTCGGTTATACAGCAGAGATGCATTGACGGCATAAGCCCGTACGGCGCGGGTTGGCTGGCTTTCCTGTGCTGGCCGAAACTGGCCTCCCTGAAACACACCGCTCAGACTCGTCGAGAAAGGGCCGACATTTCCCCATAGTCGCATGCCGACATTGTCTCGGCGGCTGGAACCTGCCTCTGTACCCGTTGTCGTCGGGATAGATGCAGTGGAGCCACTGTAGAGATAGCCGATGTAAAAGACGTCTGCGAAAAGCTGACTCTTCTTTCCCATGGCTCTGAATGCAGGAAGCGCCGTGGACGTCATGGCGCCATACATCCGGGCACTGTAGTTCGTGCCGTCCCCAAAGACAGCGTCTGGTAATTTATTGGTCTGCATGAAATCGAACAGATCCACCCGAAAACGTTTCCAGATGGCATAGCCACGGAAGCCGTCCCAGGTTTGCTGAGCATTGGTCAGGTCTCTGGCAGACTGCATGAAGACTGGCGTATCAAGGAATACCTGACGACCGCCAATAATACCTGCCTTGGCACCCAGAATATTACTCTTGATTTCCAGAATACCCTGCTGCAGATCCAGTCGCTCTCTTTGAACGCCTGTCTGATAACCATACGTATTAGAGCCCCCTGCAATGCCATACAGAAACTCGGCATAGGCGCGGACATGCTCCCCCAGATGGAGATCCGCGCCATACAGATTGCGAAGAAGAATACGGTTGGCGTTGGTTTTGCCTGCCGTTCCCATCAAGGGTTGATTTTCATAGATGTAACGGAAGCGTTCCTCCGCGTTCAGAGACAGCCAGATACTTCCGCTCTCATTCAAACGAATGTATTTCAGGCGATTGAACCAGTCATTTCTGCGCTGTTCTGGCGGCGTGTTGACAATATCGCTCCAGTCTTCCGCCCAACGAACCTGACCAAAGCCCGCCATTGACCCGAAACCGGAAGCGGCTCCGTTCCCCGCATTGAAAACGCCCCAGTCCGGGGAGTGGAGAGGCCGGGTCTGCTGAGAATAAACCGTCTGGCTGACTGCTTTTACTTTTGATGTTCCGGTCGGGTGAATTTTCGTGCTGGAGGGAGGGCTATCGTCAGCTTTCAAAGAACTGGAGAATGCCAGCGCTCCCAATGCGAGACCTGCCAGAACTGGGGCATAGGGACGGGGAGTAAAAATGGAGAGGCCAGCCATCATGCTTTCTCCATCCAGCGACGATGACACAGACCAACGGAGAGACAGGCAATCAGGCAAATCCCGGCAAAGGTAAGAAATCCAGGCCCGTAGGAATTGACGATCTGCCGGGCTTCACCAAGTGACAGGGCCAGATAAAATCCGCCAACACCGCCAGCCATTCCAACCAAGCCTGTCAGAATGCCGACCTGACGTGGGAAACGGGTTGGCACAAGCTGGAAGACGGCTCCATTTCCCAGACCGAGTGTCAACATCCCGAAGAAGAATGCCGGGAAGGCGAGATAAATCGTCGGCAGCCCGAGAGAGATGATGCCAAAGCAGAACGCTGCGATTGCATACAGAACGGTCAGAGCCTTTGTCCCACCCACGCGATCGGCAAAAGCTCCGCCAACCGGCCGCACAAAAGAGCCGACGAAAACGACAAACGCCGTGCATGCACCGGCAAGTGCGGGTGAAAGGTTGTACTGGTCATTAAAATAGATGGTCAGGAACGACGCAAGACCAACGAAACCTCCGAAGGTTACGCTGTAAAAAAACATCAGCAACCAGCTATCGACTGACCCCAGAACGGGGCCCCATGCGCGCAGGCCGGGGGATGGCGGTCGATTGGCAGGTTCTTTGGCCAGAACGAGAAAAAGCAGCAGAACACAGATGAGCGGAAGCGTCGCAAGTCCTATGACATTGCGCCATCCGACCAGAACCGCAAGTCCAGGCGCAAAGAGGGAAGCCAGAGCAGTTCCTGAGTTGCCTGCGCCAGCAATACCGAGCGCGGTGCCTTGATAATGTGGGGGATACCAGACAGAGGCGAGGGGAAGAGCAATTGCGAAAGACGCGCCTGCAACGCCAAGAATACCCGCAAGCCCAAACATCTGGGGGTAGGTATGCGGCGCAAGGTACCAAGTCAGGGCAAGGCCGATAATGACCGTAAGCTGTGCGGCAATCGCAACACGGCGAGGTCCGAACACGTCCACGAGGCCACCTGCCAGCACGCGAAACCCGGCCCCAGCCAGGACTGGAGTTGCGACAAGAAGGCCTTTCTGCCCGGCATTCAGATGCAGGTCATGCGCAATGGCAATGCCGAGAGGGCCCAGCAACACCCAGATCATGAATGAGACGTCGAAATACAGAAAAGCGGCCAGCAGGGTTGGTGCGTGCCCGGCTTTCAGGAAGCCTCTGTCCACAATACGTTTCCAGATGAAGCATCGAATAAAGCTGCTTCATCGCCCTTTCGGGGCCAGTGGACCGCCATTGATCCACCCCATGCGTCTCTGTCCTGACCGGACAAACCTAACACCTCACCGCCACTGACGAAGTGTCATCATACTGCAGGAAGAACACTATATTATGGAATGATCCGATGTCAAAATAATAATATTCTTCTGGGTCAGCTCTGACCGACACTCAGTTTCCCCCGCGTTCCCGGAAGGAATATTGCAGGACGTTCCCTGTTGGAACGTAAATCGTGGAAGGAAAGAAAGCATTACGAATTGAAAGAAATGCAATGGGTGTTAGGCAACCATGGCGATATGACGTCATACACGATGACAGATGCCCGACCGTCTTTTCACCAGACATCTGTCATGTCGTCACCGTCATGATCTGGCTATAAATTTGAAGTCTAAGAAGCAGCCTGATGGCGATTGCCATCATGATTGGTGATGAACATCAGAGTTACTGAAACCGGGGCATCCTGCCGGTGCCAGGTCTTTCCCGGAATAACCAGAACGTCTCCCTGCGTTGCTGTGGAGCTGGCTTCACCATCTTCCGTGCGAAGAGTCAGCGTTGTTTCTCCCTCGACCACAAGAAGAAATTCATCGTTGGGGTGTTCTTCCCAAGGGGTAGAACCCTTGAAACGCAAAAGTCCAACGTCATGTGTTCCAAACGGGAAAAGCATTTTGAGCCCGTTTGACGAAACGGTTTCTGTTTTTTTTTCGATATCAATAACCGATAGATCGGCGGCTTCTTTAGGGAGATTGAAGATAGTCATGAGTGTCTCAATTTATTGGATGTTTGCATAGAGGACGGCTTGCTACCACACAGGCCCGCAAGTTTTCTGGTTACTGACACCACAAGCAAGAGCGTGAATGCACCAGCGATCCATGTAATCAGAAAGCTTCTGTTGTATCCGACGACAGATGCTAGTGGAGCAATCGAGATGCCAGCGAGGACATTCGCCAGACTTTCCCCGCACTGGAGAAAGCTGTAGTCCATTCCGGGTCTTTCTTCCGAAGACCAATTCATGAGCGTGGCCCAGACGGAGACATAAAACCCTCCATCAATAAAATTTTCTACGCCAAGGCCTATATATAGAAGCGCCGGGGTTGCAATATTCGCAGCCTGTAGAAGCACGAGGGCTCCAAGTAGAAGAGTGGAGGGCCAGATGAGCACACCCACAGCGCGACGACATCCCAGAAATCTGACGGACGGAAAACCAATGAGCGCTCCGCCCAGAGCCCCACAGATGATGTTGGACATCTGTAGTGTTCCGGCAAACTCCAGGCTGAAAGACCTGTCGATCAGCCAGGGCTGAAGCAGCATGGCAATGGAGGAGCTTGCAAACTTGAAGGCAATGGCCATCAGGAATGCCCAGAGAAATCCCCGTTGTTGAAAGAGATCCATGAATCGAGATGGTTTTTGAGAGATATTGGCCGGTTCGATGCAGGCTCTTAATGGCAGAAGTGCCAACCACAGAATGGAGAGTTCACACGCCATCCCCCACATGGCGCCGGACCAGCCGAAGCGCTCATAGATGAAGAGCGATCCTGTCCCACCAACCACCATACCCAGCAGAAATGAAATAACCTGTAGAGCATTGGCCAGTCCGGCATCGCGGCCCTTCATATGGGATACGACGCAGGCATTTGTGAAAATATCCTGCGTGGCAAAAATCGTGTTCAGAAGCAGGATGCCCGACAGGGCCAGCAGAAAATACCGGTCAGGGGAGGCGAATCCCAGAAGCAGGCAGACAACCACGGCTGACACATGCGTCCATACTGCGAGATTTCCGTAACCCCATCGTTTGCCAGCATTATCGGCCAAGCTGGACCAGAAGCATTTCAATGCCCAAGGGAGAAATATCAGTCCTGTCAGGCCAATCTCTTTCAAGGGCGTGCCGCCGTGGCGCAGAATGCTTGCAAACGCGTTGAAGGCCAAGCCTGCTGGAATGCCCTGAGCGCCATACATGAATCCGATGGCCAGAAAACGCCTAAAGGGCGTTTTTCCGGCCTCGTCTCCGGTTCCAATATTCTGGCTGGAGTATAATGCGGTCTCCATGTCAGAAATTCACCCCGACGCGGAAGCCAAGCTGACGCGGATTGGCGGCCACGACATATCCACCTGACAGACCGCGTGTAAAATAGCTCGAGTTGGTCAGGTTGTGTCCGTAAAGCGCTACAGTCCAGTGTTTCCAGCGTTTCTCGATCTGCGCATCAACGAGTACATAAGGTGCGTTCTGGATACTGCTGCTGGGGTAGAGTGTTGTCCGTCCGCGCCGCACAACGCTTGCGTTGACGGTCCAGTCGGGAGCAGGATGCCATTCGCCCGAGAAGCCGAAATTGCTCCGTGGCGTCCCGGCCATCTGTTTGCCGCTGTAATCCGTGCCACCGAACACGAAGCGATCATAGGCAGCATAAGTTAGCCCAAGGAAAGCGTTAAGCTGAAGCGTGTCGAGCGGCTTCCAGTGTGCTGTTGCTTCCATACCTCGTGAATGTGCGGTGCCGGCTGTCCCGATAAGGGATTCCCCTGCGCCATTGGTTGCGGAAACCTGAAGGTTTGAGAGGAAATTTGCAAAGCCCGTGGCTTCCACGGACCATCGACCCGTGAGATCTCCGAGCCGGTAACCCAATTCAATATTATTGCCGTAACTGGAGGCATAAGGCACTGAAACCGTGCTGCCATAGGACCCGTAAGGGCTGTAGTTCGGAGGCAGAAGTGAGCGTGAATAGCTTAACCACCCGAACTGGCTCAGCTTCCCGGAAGGCTGGGGAGTGTACTCAAGTTTCAGGCCGGGGAGAGGCGCAGTCTTGGAAAGCGTCTGCCGGGGGAGGCTCTCCTGCATGCTGTAGACGTAGGGCGTGTCTCCGCTCATGGAGCTAGTCCAGTTGCTGAGAGAACTATCAACATGCTCGATACGCAGTGAGGGCACGAGACGCCAGTTCTTCAAAAAATGCCAGCCCAGTTCACCCATGAAGGCGACGTTGGCTGTTCCCAATGTCGCAGTCGTGCGGCTGGCATAGTAGGGCGACATGTCAAAATCATAGGGTGCCCAACGTTTGACCTGCTGCCCATAGATCCCACCTTTCCAGTCCAGGGTTCTGGAGGTTCCTGACAGCATGACGGAACCGCCAATCTGGCGTGTTGGTAACGTAAAGCCGGAGTTGGCGGAAAAAACGGAGTAGGGGTTGCTGTAGCGCCAGTCGGTGGAAGTCCCTCCGAACGTAACATCGAGAATGGCGTGTTGGCTGAACTTCCGGTGGTATTGCGCGGAACCGATGAGGTACTCCGTATCGTTCACACCTTCCGATGTATTATAGGAAACGTGGTTACGGGCATTCTCTGGAGTTTCAAAGTAATCATTGCCGCCGTGGTTCAGCATATGATGCAGGCTGAAGCGCCATTCTCCTCCGGCATTATCTTTGTGCAGTAGCTTGATGCGGCCAAACCAGCCGTGCCACCCCCCTGTATCACGCCGGTTCAGGGCGCGGTTATGGATGTAGCCATCAGCAGTTTCTCCGCCGACCGATAGGCGCAGGCTGGTGGAAGCGTTAATGGGAAGATCACCCGAAAATGTTGCCCGTTTACGGTTTCCGGTTCCGTATTCGAAATCCAGCGCTCCCGCCAAACGGTTTCCTGGATCACGTGACTGGGCTGAGACCATACCGCCAAATGCATTGATGCCCTCCGTAAGTTGAGGGCCGCGCAGGACGTCCACATTGCTGAAATCGAACATCTGTCCCATGGCAAAACTTGGGACAGGTACGCCATCAATCAGAACTGTCGTGTAAAGTACAGGCCCTTCATCTTCCGTGCCACCAAGCCCACGTACCATCAGAACGGGATTGTTGGCCGTTGTGTTGGTGAAAGAAAGATTGGGAACCCGTTCAGCGATGTCGCCCAGAGTTTGCATTCTGTAAGCCTGCATGTCCTGGGCAGAAATACGGGTTGTGCTGACGGGGGAAGTAAAGGCAGAGCGCTTGCCCCATACAGTGAGAGTGTCCTTGGTGTTCAGACATCGAGCTGCAGGATTTGAGGGGCTGCCTCCGGGTTTGTGGACGCATTTTACTGTTGGTTCTTGTGCCGCCCATCCAGAGACAGGCAGCGCAGTCAGAGCCGTACAAACGAAGGTCAAGGAACTGACATTCCGCACACGGGAGCTGTTCCTGAGCCTTGGAAGGGGGAGGTTTTTATTCATGGTTCGTGATGATAATAATTCTTATTATCTTCGCTACCCGGATCAGTCTGTTTACCCCGATCGGACAGGAAAGGCCGCTCCTTGATGGCAGACGTCAGCTCAACCCAGGTTCATCAACCGCACCCGGACCGTGTTGCGGGGACATCCCTACGGTATCCGCACTCGCAGTGCTTTCCCGGAGGTCTGCAGACGAGTGGGTTTGTGGCAGCTCGGGCGGATGAGTTGAGCGGTTATTTCGACGAGCCTGGCCTGACAACCCGTTGCACGGTCATTCTGTCAGGGGCATGCAGTATGAAGGCAGGCGGTCAGAGCCATTATTTCCAGGCCTGTGATCTTGTCCTGGCTCATACATCTCCTGAGAGTTTTACATTTGAGAACAGTGCAGAGTTTTCCGCTCTCGAAATCCATGTTCCATCGCTGTTCCTTGAACAGCTGAAGATTGAATCTCTTTCTGGCATCCAGACACGATCATTGGGCCTTCAGGACCCAGTCATAAAAACGGCCAGACAACTTTTTGGTTATTTGCGTGCCACGCAACGTTCTTGCTCGCAGGCTCGCGGCTCTGACATGTTAGTCGGCTACGGATTGGCAATGACCACACTGGGGCATGCCTTTACGCCGAGGAACATGAAGTTACCGCAGTTGAATGCGAGGACTACGGCGTCTCTCGAAAATGCACGGCTGGCTCTGCTGAAACACTTTGATCAGGCCCCCACGATCCCGCAACTGGCAGCGATGTGCGACCTCAGCCAGACGCGCTTCAAGGAGCTGTTCCGCCAGCAGTTTGGGTGTGCACCCTACGCTCTTTACCAGATGCATCGGATGGAACATGCACGCCATTTACTGCAACAGAAAAATGTAACAGAAACAGCAATGGAGCTTGGGTATAGCAATGTAAGCCACTTTAGTGCGGCTTTTCAGAAGCAGTTTGGATGTACTCCAAGAAAATGGCAGTGCCAAATATTATAAAAACTACTTTTGATATCGGTCAAAATTTTTATCAACTTCCTTTTTTGAAGTTTGTCGAAGAAGACTGGAATACCAAGAAATATTTGTACTTCTATTAATAAGCTAAAAGACGTAAGGCTTGTCTTTGTCCCATATTGTCATGAACTGTTTTTACGCGAATGAGTCTGCCTATTTTCTGCCGTCGGTAATTGGTTGGTAAACGCAGAAGGCCGGATGATGCCCTGGTTATGTATAACGCCCGATATCAGTGGATTTTACCAAATGTCTGGAAAAAACTGACATGTCCAATGCGTTCCCCCGTTATTTTCATGAAAGGGCAGGACTGTTGGGAGGAACTGGGCGCCTAGGGATAAAGGCAAGATATTCTTGACCGATGTTCGCTCAAACTGTCAGAAGATCGGAATGAAGATTGCAGACAAACAAGATGCAGCAAGACGTCATATCGTAGAAGCGGCGCGCCCTCTTATTGGTGCGCGTGGGTTTTCTAACGTTGGAATTTCACAAATCCTTGAGGTTGCCCAAATCCCCAAGGGGTCATTTTATCACTATTTTGAGTCCAAGGAAGCATTTGGAGAGGAGCTTCTCCGGCAATATGTGTCCGACTACCTGGCGAACATGGATCATCTTTTTATGGAACCCGAAGGCTCGGGCGCAGAACGGCTCTTCGCGTATTGTCGTTTCTGGTGGGACACTCATGTCGACGGAAAAGTTGGCGATAAGTGTTTGATTGTAAAGCTTGGTGCGGAAATTTCGGATCTCTCGGAACCCATGCGGCAGGTGCTTGAAGCTGGAACAGAAGCTGCCATTGAGCGCATTACGATCTTGATGTTGCGAGGTCAGAAAGACGGCTCCATTCGCTCGAACGCCGAGGCCCGAACCTTAGCTGCAGCCGTTTACCAAGGGTGGTTGGGAGCAACACTCATGGTGAAGATCACACGGTCATCACATCCATTTGATACAGCTTGGGTGGCGACTCAAAGGGTTTTGGATCATACCTGACAGCGGCAGCACTGAGCCAAAGCTTTTGTGAAGACGCCATATAGTTGACCGGTCTAATAATAGTAGACCGGTCAACTATATGGCTGAAACAGGTGTGATGATACAAATGTCGACCTTCATGATGCTCGTTATGGTCAGCGCTCCAGCGTTTTTTCTCTGCGAAAGAGCAGGAACCGGCGTTTTCCGGTTCTTTCCTGCATTTCCTACAGCCTGAGGTAAAGATGGCCTACGCAAGCACAAATCCCTATACGGGCGAAGTCGTTGCGACATTTGCAGATGCGACAGATGAAGAAGTTCAGGTTGCACTTTCTGAAGCACATTCTGCTTATGAAAGCTGGCGTGAAACATCTTTCAAAGACCGCGCCAATGTCATGGCAGCTGCGGCAGCAATCCTGCGTCGGGACATTGATAAGTATGCCCGGCTTGGAACGCTTGAGATGGGAAAGATATTTGAAGAGTCCAAAAAAGAAGTCATTCTTTCGGCAGAAATATTTGAATACTATGCCAAGTACGCGGAAGAGCTTCTGAAGCCGGAAGTTCTTCCGGTTGCGGACCCTGCCGAAGGAAAGGCAATCCTGGTGCACGAGCCTCTTGGCATTGTGCTGGCCATCGAACCTTGGAATTTTCCATTTTACCAGGTTGTTCGCATTATTGCTCCCCAGCTTTCAGCAGGAAACGCCGTCCTGCTGAAGCACGCGTCCAACTTGCCGCAATGCGCAGCAATTTGCGAAGACCTGATGATTGAAGCTGGTCTTCCCAAAGGGCTATTTCGTAACCTTTATGCAGCGCGTCCTCATACTGCGATGATCCTGAACGATCCTCGTGTCTGTGGCGTGGCTTTGACAGGTTCCGAGGGGGCTGGTGTGGTCATTGCCGGCACAGCGGGCAAGGCGCTCAAGAAGGCCACAATGGAACTCGGTGGCGCGGATGCCTTCATTGTTCTTGATGATGCAGATGTTGAAAAAGCTGCAAAATGGGCTGTCATGGGGCGTCATTGGAACGCTGGCCAGGTCTGTGTTTCAGCAAAGCGCATCATCGTCGCCGATACTCTCTATGACCGCTTTCTCGAAATTTACAAAAAGGGCGTGGCTGAACTGAAGGCAGGCGACCCGATGGACCCCTCCACCACACTGGCTCCGCTTTCCTCACAGGGGGCTGCTGACGATTTGAAAAAGCAGGTGGAAGAAGCCAAGGCGCATGGTGCCAAGGTAGAAGTCATAGGAGCGCCGGTTCCTGAGAAAGGGGCTTTCTTTCAACCGCTTCTGATGACCGGTCTGGACGAAAACAACGAAGCTCGCCACTGGGAGTTCTTTGGCCCCGTCACACAGCTGTACCGTGCAAAAGACGAAAACGATGCCATTCGCATCGCCAATGATTCTCCCTACGGTCTGGGTGGCGCTATTTTCACGGCCGATGAAGAACGTGGTGCCCGTGTGGCAGCAAAAATTCGCACGGGAATGGTTTTTGTGAACCATCCTCTGATTCCAAAAGCCGATCTTCCCTTTGGTGGTATTGCACGATCAGGTTACGGGCGTGAACTCATCGGTCTGGGTATCAAGGAGTTTGTTAATCACAAGCTGATCAATATCGTGGATATTGACGCCCCAGTTTGATGTAAATGAGGCATGGAAAGAAGGGGAATAGTTCTTTTCATGTCTATCGAATAATTTGAAGCTGGACGTGACAAAGGATCTGTATTTCCAGAAAATACAGATCCTGATCATAGAACTGCTCAATACAATCCCGAAAACCAGATCAATTCCTTTTGGAATACTCCTTGCAAGAGGCCTGAAACGTATGGCGTCCAAACCTGAAATTCTGATTGTTGGTGGAGGTGTAGCCGGTCTTTCACTTGCGACGCGTCTTGGTAAAACAATGGGTAGGCATGGAAGAGCGCGGATCACACTGATTGACAAAAGCTTTTCTCATGTCTGGAAGCCAATGTTGCACTGCTTTGCATCCGGGACGGTCAGTAATGAAAATGATCGAGTGAATTTCATCTCTCAGGCAAGCGGACATCACTTTGAGTTTTGGCCTGGAGAGGTTGTCTCGATTGACCGCGAAAAACGCGAGGTTGTGTTAAGCCCGCTTCATGCCTCGGACGGAAGTGTTGTACTGGAAAGCCGTAGTATCCGGTACGATACCATTGTTATTGCCATTGGCAGTTGCGCAAACGACTTCGGAACCCCGGGTGTCAAGGACCACTGTCTTTCCATTGATAATCTGGTGGAAGCCAATGTTTTCAATGAGAAATTCCGCATGGAACTTCTGAGAGCATTTGCCAATAATTCTGAGCTGGATATTGCGATTGTAGGTGGCGGGGCTACTGGAACACAGCTTGCAGCCGAACTGCATAAAGCGCTCGAGATTGTCGGGCCGTACAATCTTCATGCATTCGGTGGGCCGCCTCCCAAACTGCGCGTAACATTGCTGCAGTCTGGCGCCCGCATTCTACCGGCTTTTCCTGAATCCGTTTCTGAGGCTGCGCAGAAAGAGCTTGAGTCCATTGGTGTGACAGTTCGGACTTCCGCGCGCGTTGCTGCTGCTGACGCCACAGGCTTCACGCTTAAGGATGGAAGTCATGTGACAGCGAAACTTCGTGTCTGGGCGGCCGGCGTCAAAGCTCCGCAAGTTACAACAACTTATGGCGGTTTACCGCTTAATCGGACAGGTCAGATCCTGACGCACCCCAATCTGTGTTCCATTGACGATGATAGAATTTTTGCTGTTGGAGACTGCTCGTTCATTTCAGACGATCCGTTGCCAGCAACTGCCCAGGTCGCGCGGCAGCAGGCGCGTCATCTGGCCCGACACCTTCCTGCATTTATAGAAAACGGACAGCCGGTTCCAGGATGTGTATTTCACAACAAAGGTGCGATTGTCGCACTTGGCAAGTATAATGGTTGGGCTGCTCTGCCCGGTGGTACGGTCTGGGGAGGCGGCATATCGCACGGTCTTTCTGCACGTCTGGGGCACGCCATGCTGTATCGCCAGCATCAGGTTGAGTTGTTTGGCCTCTATCGTGGGCTTATTTCATGTTATTCGAACTGGGTTGAAACATTTGTTCGTCCATCGATTAGACTGGATTAAACCAGTCTAAAACTCTCTCCATTGATTGTTGTTTTTCCTTACGACAGCCATGATAGGTTGGAGATATATTTTAGCAGTGTCATAGGCGCCTGAAATCAGTCTTGCTTCTAGAGTTAGATATTATTGTTGATATTCAAGGATTCAGGTTTCTTGAAGATAGTGGTAAAAATTCTTATAATACAATCAGATATTGCAAATCATCCTTGTTCTAAACTTAAAGACTTTTCCTCTTTTGAATTTGTTTCTGGTTAGAATGATGATGAAACGTTGATAACGAAAGTCATCGGCGCTGCCAGGAAGTAGGCGGGAGTTGAAGCCGCGACGGTCTGCCCATTGGTAGCGCGGGCCGGCCGGGCATTGGCGACGACGGTACTGACACCACCCAGATAAGCCTTGTTCGTCAGATTCATGAAGTTCAGACGGAGTACCGGCTCGTGCAGAATGAACCATTTCGGGAAATGATAGCCCAATCCCAGATCGACGGTCTTGTAGGCGGGCATAGACTGGTCGTTCATAAAGCTCGAATATTGGGAATCAACATATTTGAATGTCACGTTGGCGAAGAACGGTCCGTTTGTGTACATCACGCCGACGTTGGCCATGAATTTGGGGCTGAGAACAGCAATTTTTCCGGCGGTTCGCAGGGTCCCTGACGCTGTGGTGAAGTTGTTGTCCATTGTGGAATGGAGATATTGACCGTTTACATAAGGAGAAAAGCCGTAATACGGGTGGAGGGAGGCTTCTGCCGTAACACCGCGCACAGTCTGGCCGCCTGCTGCGATGGCAGTGTTGGTTGAGGCACCGTTAATGAAGGCCTGCGTCGTGACCTGATGGTTTGTCAGATTGGCATTGAAGAATGCCGCATCGAAATTGAATGCGCCGTAATAACGAAAGCCCAGTTCTTCGCTGATCGTATATTCCATACGGGCAGTGTTCGACCCGCTTTGAGAAATTGCCCCCGTCGCTGTGCTGTAGATGTTGGGGTAGGTTGAAAGTGGCACCGGTGGACGCGCATTCGTGGTACCATTGATGTAGACCTGCATGTCTTTGTTGATGTTGTAAGAAATCGACACACGCGGCATGGGCTGTGTGATCGCCTGTGAGAAATGATATTGCGGTCCGGCCAGCTGGTTGGTGCCGGAGACGTAAAACATCATTTCCTTCAGTCCCGCAGTAATTTTCAGTTTGTCGTTAAAGAAAGTCTGCGTGTCAGAAAGGTAAAATTCGTTGATCATCGTGGATATCTGGTACTTTGTACCGGCAATGAGACTTCCATCTGTGGCATAGAGTAAATCCTTGCCCATATAGCTGGATGCGTTGCCGTGAATGTCCAGAGGGGTGACGCCAGACGTCGCATCCATGTTCCAGTGATCGAACCAGTAGCCGAAAATCAAATGGTTGCTGTGGATCGGGTCATACTGGAGATAGGTGTTGACGCCAGTGTCGTATTCCCGCTGTGCGGTGTTGGCGAGGCCGCTGACGTTCCCGTTGACGACAGTCAGGTTCGACGTATCCAACGTGACAGGGTTCTCGCCGGAATAGAGCGAGGCGGGATTAAGAGATGTCTGGCCTGGGCTGTTGGAAAAATTCCAGTGGAAATAGGGTGTGATGTGGAGGTTCAGATGACGCCCGAGGGAGACTTCGTTCTGTAGGGAAATCAGAACGCTGTTGCGGTGGTAGATGTAATTTTTCCAGTAATTGGTCGTCACGCCGGGAACGTAGGTCGAAGCGTAGTTTCCAGCGGAATAGTTGTTATTCACACGGGCAGCAGCCTCATAGGCAGCAAGAGTATAGGGGTTGCTTCGAGCATTTTTCCAGGCGTCGTAAGACAGGAAAAGGCTGGTGCGACCAACATTCCCCCACTCCTTGATGGCTTTGAAATCAACATGTGTCTTGTTGCTGCGGCCGGAGCCGGCGAAGATATCGGCGGCCGTGTAAGAGGCGGACCCGAACAGACGAATTCCGGAATGGCCGATATACCCGCTGTCGAGGCGACCGAATACGCGCTGCGAACGATAGGAGCCTGCTGCATAGGAGATCATTCCCCCCGCTTTTTCCGAAGGATCGCGGACTGTTTCAATGAGTTCTCCACCCGAGGAGGACTGCACAGGATCATTGATGCGCGAGGTGCTCGGGATGAGTGTGATGTCCGACAGGTTTTCGTTGTCGGCGTAGGTTTCGGTATAGGGGTTGTAATAGGCCTGATCGACGCCTGGCGCGCCTTCGATCGTGTACCCGAGCTGCGTCTGCTGGAAACCGCGGACGCTAATCGTATTACGGATACTAAGGCCGAATGCGTCCTGTGTCCCATAATTGACGCCTGGCATTGTAGAAATGAGCTGTAGTGGCGAGGCAATCGCTGACTTGCGCGCTATGGCAGCCGCTGTAATGGAGCTTGTCGATTCTGGTGCAATCTGACGTTTCATGAAGCCACCCGCCATTCTCCGCCCTGCGGAGACATGAATTTCTTCAGGGTCCGACTGTACCTTGGCAGTTGCATTTCTCTTATGGGCCGCAGCAGGCGCTGCTTGGGTCGCAGGGGTAGACGCAGGCTGTCTGGTACGTGGATGATTGGTCTGCGGCTCAGGTGCAGCAAATGCGGTGATGGGCGACATCGCGCTTGCTGCGAGCAGGAGGGCAGTTGCCGACAGACCTCTGGAAGATGTGAAAGATGCCACTGACATGGTCTCCGTTCTCAGGACTCGCCGCAGGCTGGGGTTGTCATTACGATATGGAAAGCATCTTCTGGGGTTCGTAAAAATCCAATACATAGCTGTTATTCAAAAACCTGTAGGACTCCCGTTCCGCTAAGCTGGGGATATAACTGATATACAGGTTCCGATTTTGAACATGTCATAATGTCTATCCGGAACGTTCCGTTATAAATTCGACATAGTGTATGATGCTCGAAAAAGGGGACAGGCGTGACAGAGACTGATGCGGGCCTCATCGACGCGTGCGGCGAAAAGCCTGTGCGAACATCATGGAGTAGGGGCTGGATCGTTCTTTTCTCGCTTGTGGCTCCGATTAATCTGCTCATGTCGCTGGACCGGCAGGCTATGACACTGTCTGCTCCGCGCATTCAGCAGCAATTCGGTTTTTCTCTGGTTCAGATATCCCTTATCATCGCCTGTGTATTATGGACCTACGCATTGCTCCAGATCCCCGCTGGGGCACTCGTCAATCGCTATGGGCCGCGCAAATGCCTGTTTGTCGGTTGCCTCGCCTGGTCCATCGCCACGATCCTGACGCCTATATGCAGTTCGTTCTTCGGTTTCATGGTTGTCAGGCTCGCGATGGGTGTGGGGCAAGCGCCCGACTGGTCATCAAGTATTGTAGCGATCAATAACTGGTTTCCCGCTGGCAGGCGGGCAAAAGCAAATGCTGTCCTGCTGGGCTTCCTCTACATGGGCTCTGTGATTGGCGGCCCGCTTCTGACGCAGATTACGGCCCACTGGTCGTGGAAGCTTGGTTTTTATATTTTCGGATTTGGTGGCGTGATCTGGAGTTGCCTCTGGGCTGTTTTCATGCGCGATAGACCACCTGAAGTACAGGTGGCCAAAGGGGAGAGGACTCTACTGCCCGGCCTTCCAATGAAGCAGCTTCTTCAGTCAAGACAGTTCTGGTCCATTGGTATTCATTACATGTGCCTGCTCACCATCCAGTCTTTCTTTCTCACGCTTATGCCGTTTTATCTTATGGATCACCGGCATCTTCAGTTTACTTCGATGGGCTGGCTTTATTCCATGCCTTGGTCCTTTCTTTATGTATCGGTTTTCCTCAGCGGGATGATCGCGGATTTAGTTCTCCGACGCACCCGGTCACTCTGGAAAGCCAGGACTCCAATGGGCATGATCGGCACGTTTTGCTGCGGTACGCTGGTTCTGATCGGCGATCATATACAGAATATTCCGGTGATGATCGTGATCTTCAGTTTTGCACTGGGCTGCTCCGGTCTAAGCCAGATCTCAATCTGGACGTCGGTTCAGGATCTTACGCGGGGACAGACAGGTCTTGTTGCAGGCTGGACCACATTCTGGGGAAATGCGGCTAGTGGTATTGCACCGATTGTCATGGTGTATATCGTCAGGATGACGGGAAGCTGGTCGACTGCTCTGCTTCTACCGTTCGTGGCGGGTCTGATCGGTTCTGTCTGCTGTTCAGCCACGCATCCGGAACGCCCGATCGAAGGGCCAGTCGAGGGAGCATAGCGTGGTAGCACCGGTTTTGTTGACTCAGGAAAACACGTCGCGGGAAAAAGTGTCTGCGGCTGTAAGCCAGGCCCAGTATTCCCAGAATTCCGACCGCGCCGCCCAACTTCTCATCGTGCTGAACTCCTGTGGGCCAGAAGGGTTGGCGTTGGGCAAACTGGCTGAAATGGTGGACGCTGAAAAATCGGCTGTTCATCGGTCCTTGCTCGCGCTGCGGCGGCATGGACTGGTGTCTCAGGCAGCGCAGCGGGGGCGCTATCGTCTGGGGCCGGCAGCTTTGGCGCTCGGCCGTCGTCGGGCAAACCCAGTGGAAAGAATCCGCCAATGGAAGTCTTCTCTTGCGTCTCTGGGGCGTGAATTCAAGGCTTCGGCTTTTTTGCTGGAGCGCTCTGGCCTCGATGCGATCATTACCGACATGTATATCACGGACAGCCGTCTTCCCGTTCTAGGTCATGATGGATTGGGTGGGCGCCTGCCACTGGGCTATGGCATGGGAAGCACGGTTATTCTGGCGAACCAGAACTCTGACAACCAGTTGGCGATTCTCTGCGCAAACGAGCCGCGCTATCAGGCACTGAATTTGGATGTCGCGGCATTGCGCGAGCTTCTGGGCCGTGTCCGCGACACAGGATATGACTTTCGACGTAACGCGGTGCTGCACGGGATGTCTGGTATTTCCCTGCCAATCTGGGAAGGAGACGGGACGTGCTGTGCCGCCGTAACCGTGTCCAAGCCGACGGAGGCGCTATCGGATCGGGAAGCAGGGAAGATTGTTGAAAAGATTGCCAGCTATATTGAGCTTCTTGCCTGATGCCGTGGCTTTTCAGGGCCGCCTGCGTAAGTTATTTCCAGAAACGGCTCGGGCAAAGGGCCTTTAAAGGCCATCTGGGGGCATGACCAGCGATGAGATCGGCGAGGACGAACCCTGTGATCGGAGCGAGTTCGAAGCCATGTCCCGAGAAACCATAGCAGTAGAACACTCCTTCTCTCCGGGGTGAGGGGCCAATGACCGGGAGATGATCTGGGGTGAGGGCTTCGATCCCGGTCCAGCAGCGGGTAATTCGGACATGCTCCAGACAGGGGAACAGCTGTAGTGGCAGACGCAGGCCGATGGCGAGGCGCTCAAAGTCCACCTGACTACGCCCGGTGTTGAGATCTGCTCTGCCCTGAACGCCGCCGCCGATCACGAGTGTTCCGGCCGTCGTCTGCTTCAGGGATAGCGCTGCCCCGACGCAACCGACGACGGGTCCGGGGAAAGGACTCGTTCGCTCTGTTACAGTCATCATCGATGCGCGGACACGAGAAGGGAGTTCGTCTCCGAGTGAGCGCGCCAGTGAGCCGCTCCAGGCTCCAGCGGCGACGACAATGTTTGGAGCATGGACGATCCCGTCGAGATCCCAATATGTGTTGTGCCGGCTCAATTGCGTAACTGTTACACCTTCCATCATTCGTGCGCCCGCTCGCTCCGCTGCCCTGCGAAAGGCGCGCAGGGTGAGGTGCGGGTCGGCTGCACCGTCGTTACGGGCATAGGACGCGCCTGCGCATTCTGGGCCAAGCTGAGGAAGTAGCGCTTTCAGATCATTTGCGTTGATCATTTCCTCATGGGTATAGCCATCGGATTGCAAGGCCTGCACGCGGGCGGCTTCAGTCGCAAAATCTGTTTCCGTGCGTGCGATGCGCACTTGGCCTACCGGACGGAACCCACAGTCTTCGTCGAGCATCTCAGGAAGCGACGACCAGAGGGTGAGCGCAGCCAGTCCGAGGTCCAGTTCCTGTCGATCGCGGTTGAGCGTGCGTACCCCGCCGGCATTGGCCGTGGAGGCATGGCGCCCGATCCAGTCTCGCTCCAGCACCACGACCTCAGCACCCTGCCGGGCAAGCTGGAGTGCACAGGACAGGCCGTGCAGGCCGCCGCCGAGAATGGCGACATCCACCTGGAGAGCCATTAGCCTGCCTCCTCGTCGAGGGCGCAAAGTTCACCGAGCGTCAGGGGGGCGAATGGCGGACGACGGCGATAGAGGCTGACGGTTTCGGGAGGACGGCCGGTTTCCTGTGCCACCATTGCGTTGAGAGAACCCGCGCATTGTTGCCCCTGACAGGCGCCCATTCCAGCGCGCGTAAAGGCCTTGATTTGATCGGGTGCGTGTAATCCGCTGCGAATGGCTTCGCGGATCTGCCCGGCACAGACGGACTCGCACCGGCAGATCAGGGTTCTGTCGGTGGGGGTGAAGTGGCTGGTGTCCGGCCGGTAAACGGCGTCGATCAGCTTACGGGTGGCGCGAGTGGCCTTAAGTATTTTTTGTGGATGTTCGGCTTGCCGCACAAGGGCGTCATCGCTCAGTTTGCCGAATTGGTTGGCTATGCGCAGCGCGCTGAGCTGTCCGCGTGCGATCGCAGCCTGCGCGCCTCCAATGCTGGCGCCGTCCCCGGCGATGAACAGATGGGGGATGGTCGTTTCTCCCCAAAAATCATGAATGGTTTGGAAATTCCCGTTTTCCGCATCCCATGTCACCGCACAGCCTGCTGTGCGGGCTGCCTGTAGACCCGGTTCAAGACCGTGGTGGACAAGAAGGCACGGGGTTTCGACATAATGGGCATTGCCACGGGCATCACGGAATGAAATGGCGGTGAGAGCGTTGTCCCCATGAGCGCGCAGATTGCCTATGCCGTGGAAAATGGGAATTTTCGCGCAGTGGATGCGGGCAGTAAGACGGATGCCATTGGCCACGTCGCGCCATCCATACCAGAGCGCTTTTGGAAGGGCATGGATAATGGCCCCCCATGCGCGCGGCCCGGACGTGTCCAGAATTCCGGCGATCTGTCCGCCCATCGCCATAAGCTGGTTGGCATAGAGCAGCAGAAGCGGACCGTGACCACAAAGCCAGACGGCTTGCGCCGGAACCGTGGCGGACGCCTTGAGCAGAAGTTGCGCCGCACCGATGGTCATGACGCCTGGCAGCGTCCACCCTTCAAAGGGAAAGGGGCGTTCCTGTGCTCCAGTTGCGAGAAGAATGCGGGCAGGTGAAAGGCTGCCGGTTCCTTTCGGACCGGTGACGAAAACGCGTTTGTCATCTGCAATGTGCCAGGCTCGGTTTTGCCCGAAGAAAGGAACGCCTGAAGCCTGGAAACGCTGGATTTCCGCTGTTGCTTCGGCATTTTTGATGCCGGGAAGCGTCTGGGCCAGATCCCGTAGCTCTCCGCTCATACCCCGCCAGATCATGCCACCAATGGTGTCGTAAGCATCGATAACGACCGTGTGGAGCCCATAGGCGGCGGCGGTTGATGCTGCACTCAGCCCGGCTGGTCCTGCACCGATGATGAGGAGATCAGGGTGGGTGTGGTCAGCGAACATCAGGGAGCTGAAAGGGGCCTGAACATCTGGTGATCCGCATCCCGTTATAGACCGGAATGAGACAGGTGCGCTCCGTCGTCTTGCCGTCGATAACGGCAAGGCATTCATGACAGACGCCCATCATGCAGTAGGGCGTGCGAGGAGTGCCATCATGGTTGTGGCGTGTTTCAGCGGACGTATTCTGGAGCAGTAATGCGGCCACACGTATCCCGGCGATGGCCGTAACTTTTTGCCCATCGATGGAAACCTGCACAGTAGGTGCCTTGTCTGGCGCACAGGATTTCCAGCGGGCGTGCGCCAGGGTCATACCATGTCCTCATCCTGGCAGGTAAAGCAGAGTTCAGAGACGCTGGCTGCATTGGGCAGATCAAGCGTCGCGGCGATCATGGCTGCAATATCAACGGGTTGTGTCATCTCCTCCGGTGCCCAGCCGTCGACGTTACTGGTCATATCGGTGGCGACGAAGCTGGGGCAGACCACGATCGAACGAATTCCGTCATTCCAGCCTGTACGGCGGATGGCAGCAGCGAGGCCTGTGACGGCGAACTTCGTGATGGCGTAGGGCCCGGAACGAGCCGACTTGACCCGTTTCCCGGACATCGATGAAAGGAGCACGACGCGCCCGCGACCCCCAGCGGCCAAGGCGGACCATGCAGTTTTCACCAGCCGGGTGGGTGAGCGGACGTTGATCTGGAACATCCTCTCAAGATCAGCATCTTCCGTCTCAAGGATCGAGCCGGGGATCATAATTCCCGCTGAGAGGATGACAGCATCGATCCGACCGAACAGCTCCATCGTGCGAGCAACCCAGGCAGTTTCTGACGCCGGATCAACTGCGTCAAAGGGGCAGGTGAGGTGCGGCGCAGAGAGCCAGCTTGTGTTGACATCCCTCATCCCGGCGCTGATCAGCCAACCCTCCGCTGCCAGACGTTCCGCAATGGATTTCCCGATCCCTCGTGATGCGCCTGAAATCAGGGCAACCCGCTTGGAGGATAAGGCGGAGCGATCTGTCGTCATCGTGTGGATTCCTTACTGTTAGTTAGAGAACGTCTGGTATCCCGTACCCACCTGCGCCCGGTGTCACGATCTCCACGATGTCCGATGGCGCCAGCGTCGCGTTGCCGCGGACCATTGGTGCAGTACATTTCACCTGCGCCATGCCGCCAGCCTCACCACCATTCAGACCCCACGGAGCTGTAGAAAGCCGGGACATGCTGGTGGAAACGTAGCATTCCTCTTCCGCCCGATAGACGCGGCGGAGGCCTCTGCCGCCCTTGAATTTGCCATTGCCTCCTGAACCTTCAACCAGTTCATAACGCAGGAGCGTAAGCGGATATTCCGTTTCAAGCGCCTCGATCGGCAGGTTGGAGGTATTGGTCAGATGAACCTGAACGCCATCAAGCCCATCCTTGTTGTGTCGAGCGCCTGCGCCACCACCGATGGTTTCGAGGTAGATCCAGAACTTGTTGCTGCCTTTGCGTGTACCACTAAAGGTAGCGGAACCGACACATCCGTTTGCAGCTGCCGTGATGCTTTCCGGGCATACGGGAGCAAGGGCCGCCATAATGACGTCCACAACGCGCTGGCAGGTGGAAATGCGCCCCATGACGGCGGCGGGAAGTGCACAGCAGAGGAGTGTTCCAGTCTCTGCTTCGACATGCAGGGGGCGGGCAAGACCAGCATTGGGGGGGATCGTCGGATCCACGACTGATTTGATGGCATAATAGACGGTTGCGAGCAGGGCTGAGCGCGTCATGTTCATGTTCGCGCGGACCTGTGGCGGGCTTTGGAAGGCCAGCGTCATTTCGTCGTCTGTGATGGTAATAGTGCAGCCGATTTCCATGATCTCTGGGTGGTCAATGGTCTCGAAAAGGT
Source organism: Gluconobacter frateurii (assembly GCF_002723955.1). Lineage (GTDB taxonomy): Bacteria > Pseudomonadota > Alphaproteobacteria > Acetobacterales > Acetobacteraceae > Gluconobacter > Gluconobacter frateurii. The sequence goes on along the minus strand of NZ_BEWN01000003.1, from coordinate 325,552 downwards.
CTGACGCGGTATAGGTGCCATCCGGAATGGCAGCGATGCCAGCGCGCATCTTGCGTTCCGCATAATCCTGAAGCGTCAAACCTGCGCTCACCATGACATCGACGCCGTATTTTTTGCAAAGGCCAGTGAAACGGCTGACACCAAGCCTGTTGGCTGCCATCTGCGCCCGCAAGTCCGAAATGCGTTCGTCGGGCACCTGACAGTTAAGCAGGATAAGGTCCTGCACATCCTGTTGCAGAACGCCACGTTTGTAGAGCTTGATCGGTGGAATACGGATGCCTTCCTGAAAGATATGGGCATCTCCGCGGTCGGCAAAATCCGAATGATGGGCGGTGTTGATCGCCCAGGCGACCAGCTTGTTTTCTACAAAGACGGGTTCAGCCAGCACGATATCTGGCAGATGTGTGCCGCCGCCAACGAAGGCATCATTTCCAATGAAGACATCCCCCGGCTCGATCTGGCTGAGCGGGTACCGGTTCATGACCAGCGGGATGAACTCAATAAACGACCCAAGATGCATCGGGATATGTTCGGCCTGACAGAGCGTATGGCCGAACTGGTCGAATAGGGCCGTTGAGCAATCCCGGCGCTCCTTGATGTTCGTGGAATAGCTGGTGCGGACGAGGGCTTCGCCCATCTCTTCCACCACTGAAGCCAGTGCGCTTCCGATGATTTCGACGGTGACTGGGTCTAGGGCGATGCGCTGGAAAAGGGTCATGATGCGGGATCTCCGATGCGTCGTCTTTATGTGGTGTAGGGCTGAAAGGATCAGCTGAAGCGCTTAAAGCTGAAGGGAGTGGGGTCGACTGTCGTCGTCACATTGCGGACAATTTCGGACAGGAGTTTCCCTGCGCCTGGTCCGATGCCGAACCCATGACCGGAGAAACCGACCCCCAGTACAAGACCCGGAATTTGCTCTGCACGGTCGATGATCGGCACGGCGTCGGGGGTGACGTCGATCATGCCGCCCCAGCGTTCCACTTCGCGCATGGTTCGGAAGGGCGGGAAATCACGTTTGATGATCCGCGCTGCCTCTTCGAGCAATCCATGGGACGGCTCGGGGTCCAGTGTACGGATTTTTTCGAAGGGCGTGACACTGTCGACCGTCCAGTGGCGCTCTATTTTCCACTCATCGAGGAAGGCACGGCTGAGCCGCACCCTAAGTTCCTTGCGGTTTTTCAGGTAAGAGCCTGCAAACTGGCGTAGCTGGCGGAATGTATCCGGAGTGATTTCCGAAACGCTCGCATTCCTACGGCTGATATTGTAGCCGCCCTGAATGTTACGCCGAAAGGCGAAGTCACTGCCACCGACTGTCTCTTCCGGGGCGCCTTCCACATTATCCACCCGCATGACGCTACCCAGCACATTCAGGGCGGGCAGGTTGATGCCCTCGTTTCCCCCGAAAAGCCGCGACCATGCGCCACCAGCCAGAACGACCGTACTGGATTTGATGCGCCCGTGCTCCGTGATGACGCCTGAAATCTGACCGCCCTGACGATCTAACGCGCGGACAGCGCAGTTCGTCAGGATTGCTGCGCCGTGCTCGCGTGCTGCTTCAGCAATGGCAGGTGCCGCCATCGTGGGTTCTGCGCGGCCATCCGTGGCACAGAACAGACCTCCCTTGAACATACGCTGGGATCCTGCCGCCATTTCAGCCGTCTTTGCGCCATCCATGAGCGTGGTCTGGATCTGGTAGGTATCAGCGATTTTTTTCCAGTCCTGAAATTCATCAAGCTGCTTCTGGTCATCGCAGGCATAGAGGATGCCGCACTGGCGAAAGCCGGTTTCCCGACCGGTCAGTTCATTCATCTCACGCCATAGACCGAGGCTGCTCATTCCCAGCGGCAGCTCGCGCTCATCGCGGCCCATGACGCGGGTCCAGCCCCAGTTTCGGCTCGATTGCTCTCCGCCAATTGCGCCTTTTTCACAGAGCGCAACGGACACGCCAGCGCGAGCAAGAAAAAACGCGGTTGTCACACCGATGATGCCGCCGCCGATAATGACGACATCAACAGCCTCTGGCAGACTTTCATCCGACCGAACGGGAGTAACCTTCGGCGCCATATTTTTCGTCCTCGAAATGACTCAGGGTCGTTTTCTATCTTTAACGAGGGATGCCATGAGGGTTCGTTGCCTGTCTTGGCATAGCTGTTATTTCAAAACGCATCTTATTTAAGGCTGAAAGAGAAGCGTATCGTTCACTGATCACGACGCAATCAATGAGCGGAGCGGAAAATGGCGTGGAGGCTTGGTGTCGATTCTGGAGGCACATTCTGTGACATCTGTCTTTATGATACGGAATCGAAAAGATTCGCGATCTGGAAGGTCTCTTCGACGCCTGACGATCCATCCCGTGGGATTTTAACTGGTATTACCGAGGGGCTGGACACCGTTTCAGCCAGGACTTCGGATATCATTTTCCTAGGGCATGGGACGACTGTCGGTACGAATGCGCTTATTCAGCATAAGGGCGCCCTGACGGGCTTTATTACGACGGATGGTTTTCGCGATCTGCTGGAAATTGGTCGTCAGCAACGCCCCAGCCTCTACGACACGCAGGAAGACAAGCCCGAAACACTGGTTGCTCAGGCCCTGCGGTTCGAGGTGCCCGAGCGCGTACGACATGACGGCACTGTAGAAGTCGCTCTCGATGAGGCAAGCGTGCGCGATGCTGCCCGTGCCCTGAAGGAGGCTGGTGTCAAAGCGGTTGCCATCGGCTTCCTCTATGCTTTTATCAGTCCGCAGCACGAACGGCGGGCTTATGAAATTGTCCGGGAGGAATTCCCCGAAGCGTTTGCGTGCGCCAGTTATCAGGTTGCACCAGAATTCCGCGAGTATGAACGCTTTTCGACCACGGCGGTGAATGCGTATCTCGGCCCGGTAATGGAAGTCTATATTGCGCGGTTGGGTGCGCGTCTTCTGGAGCTGGGTCTTTCTGTTGCTCCGCGTATCACTCAATCCAATGGTGGCGTCATCAGCTTCGACCTGGCGCGCGCCTTGCCGGTGCGGACGGTTCTGTCTGGGCCGTCCACGGGTGTTGTTGCCGCACAGGCCATTGGATGTGCCATCGGGATTCCCAACATCATCACGTTCGATATGGGAGGAACGAGTACGGACGTCGCACTGCTGAAGGATGGGATCTGTCGTCTGACCGGTGAGGCCGAAGTGCATGGCTATCCGGTCAAGGCTCCGATGCTGGACATCCATACTGTCGGGGCAGGCGGAGGCTCACTGGCCTATCGAGACAATGGTGGGCTGCTGAAGGTCGGACCGCAGAGTTGCGGTGCATTTCCAGGGCCTGTGTGTTACAATCAGGGCAATCTGACCCCGTCGACTACCGACGCCAATGTGGTGTTGCAGACGCTTAATCCTGAGTATCTTCTTGGCGGTCGCATGGCGATCCGGCGGGATCTTGCTTTGGAGCGTATCGGGTTGCTCGCTGATGAACTCGGCATGGACGTGATGGCTACGGCGCAGGGTATCATTTCAGTCGTTACCGCGAATATGGCGCGGGCGGTACGCGTAATCAGCGTGCAGAAAGGCCATGATCCACGGGATTATGCTTTGATGGCGTTGGGGGGGGCAGGCCCGTTGCATGCTGTGCGTCTGGCGCAGGAGCTTGATATGAAGCGGGTCATTATCCCGCTAACGCCCGGTGTAATGTGTGCGCTTGGCTTGCTGCTGACCGATCTACGGGCAGACTTTTCCAGCACGCAGATCATGGTGGCGCGGCCTGGAATGCACACGGAGATTGTGTCGATCTTCCAGGAACTGTTGAAGCAGGCTGATCACTGGTTCGAACAGGAAGGGGTGCTGGCGGGAGATCGTGGTCTCAAGATGAGCGCTGATATGCGTTATGTCGGACAGAATTACGAACTGGCTGTGGACATGCCAGTGTCGGTCGAAGCGATTGGCGCAGAGACGGTCACTGAAATGGTACAGAACTTCGTTGCAACCCACGAGGCGCAATACGGCTTTGCTTCGCAGACCGATCCCGTGCAATTCGTGACCTTCCGTATCGAGGCGACCGGTAAGGTGGAAAAGGCCTCATTCACATCGCATCCCAGTGGAGAGACGAATGCGCAGGAGGCTGTCACCGGCGCACGCGACGTGTGGTTTCCGGAGACAGAAGGCTTCGTTTCCTGCCCGATTTATGAACGCAGTCTGCTTAGGAGTGGCCATGAGATCCTCGGGCCAGCCATCATCGAGCAAATGGATGCGACAACTGTTTTACCGCCGGGAACCCGCGGTCTTGTCGAGCCACATCTGAATTTGATTGTTGAAACGGGGCGTTAAGCCCCGTTTACACCAGCGTCATATCTGGATTTTGCCGGGACCTTGATCCCGGCATTTCATTTTATGGAAATCAGAAATCTGCGGTCATTGGGTCAGGACCCATACGCCCATCCGGGCGATCCATTGTGGCAATGGCAGCGATGTCGTCCGTATCGAGCGCGAAGTCGAAAACGGCAATGTTTTCTGCAATTCTCGATGGGGTAACGGATTTCGGGATCACGATCAGGCCGCTTTGGAGATGCCAGCGGATAATGACCTGCGCCTGGGTTTTCCCGTGCTTTTGCGCGATTTTGGCGATGACCGGGCTGCTGAGTGTCCGGCCTTGACCGAGCGGGCTCCAGGATTGCGTGTGAATGCCTTTTGTGGCGTGGAAGTTCCGCAGGGCGTGCTGTTGAAACTCGGGGTGTAGTTCGATCTGGTTGACGGCTGGAACAACGCCCGTCTCGGCGATAACCCGTTCGATATGCTCTTGTGTGAAATTCGAGACACCGATGGCACGAATTCTGCCCTCGTCGCGCAGGCGGATCATGGCTTTCCAGCTCTCGACATAGCGGTCGAGGCGCGGGGCGGGCCAGTGGATCAGATAGAGGTCGAGAGTCTCGCGCTGGAGTTTTTCGCAGCTTAGATCGAACGCGCGTAGCGTGCTGTCATAGCCTTGGTCCGTATTCCAGAGCTTCGTCGTCAGGAAAATCTCTGGATGATTTGCCAGACCGGTGCCGACCCCGTCTTCATTGCCATAGATTGCAGCAGTATCGACGGCACGATAGCCAGCGTCGATGGCAGATCGTACGACATCGGCTGTCTGATCGGCAGGCGTTTGCCAGACGCCAAGGCCGAACTGGGGCATCTCGATGCCGGGCGTCAGGGAGACGGTGGGTAGCTCGACCATGATACGGACTCCTTTAATGAAAATGTACAGCGTTCATTGTCCCATGGCAGGCGGGATGTGGCCAAGGTTGGTTCCCGTATAGCTGTTATGGAAGGAAAAAAACTTCGTGATGAGAGACGCTTCTGATGAGGTCCATTTCATTGAGGAGCCAAAGATGTCGGACGTCATAAAGGTCAAATCAGGTAGCATGTATGAGGAGCGCAATAGCTATTCGCGGCTGGTTGCAGTCGGTGACATGCTGTTCGTCGCGAATACGGCGGGCGTTGATTACAAAACGCGTGAAATCTCGCCGGATGTGGCCATTCAGGCCCGTCGTGCACTTCAGACGATTGAGGGGGCGCTGGAAGCGGTGGGCTCATCGCTTTCTGATGTGGTGCGGATCATCACACACGTTCCAGATCGTGCCAATATGGAGGCTGTCGCCCAGGTTTTAGGCGAGGTCTTTAAGGGGATTGATCCTGCGGCCACCACAGCGTGCACGCCTCTCGCGCGCGATGATCTGAAGGTCGAGTTTGAAGTCACAGCTATTCGTGGGGTTTCAAAGCGATCGCAGGAATACGTCAAAATCTCAGTCTGAAAGACAGAGTATAAATTCTGTGCGTCGCCTTTTTAAAGAGGCGACGCTTCTTGAAGACTTCTGAGAAAGGTCTCACCAAAAACTTCTGTTCTGTTGTTCTGTAATGCATGTGTGACGGCAGGGGGGGACGTGACACGGGCACTGGTTTGTAGGGTGTTATGGGATTGGGGCCACAGGAAATCACCGCGCATTGTTTCGACCATCTTTTTGATCTGCGTAACGAGCCCAGCATTAACCGGGCGGCTTTGCGATGCAGCTAATGCGATCGTGCGGTAGAGCGCTGGTTTCGTGATGAGGCGACACCGGAAATATCCGGAGAGAATTTCACGTTTCAGGGAAGCCGCAGGTAACAGGGTGGCGGCCAGTCCAGAAGACACAACCTGAAGCATTGAGGAATAGGAATCACATTCGAACTGTACGTTCAGACCGAGTGCGTTCCGGTTAGCCCAGGACGTGACGATCTGCCGCAAACCATGTCGTGTGCCCGGAAGGACAAGTGGAATATCCATGAGTTCAGCCGCTTCGATTGTGTCGGTGGCGACAAGTGCTTTCGGGGTGTTATGGGTGGATTCAATCAGATAAATCGGTTGTGACAGCAGGGCTTCGAGGTTGGGGTGGGCGATACCGGGAGCGTCATAAACGAGTGCGACATCCAGTGAACCCGCATTCAGGCTGCTCAGCAGATCACCGTTGCAGCCATCGCGAAAGTGAAGTTTGGCATCGGTATGGGCGTCGCGCAGGGCACGAGCGAGGGGCGGCAACAGGATGGCGCTGACACTCGCAGGCATTCCGATGGCCGCGGAGCCAAGGTGATCCGGGGAGAGGTGACGGATCTGGTTCTGAGCTTCCTGGATCTGCTGAATGATCGTTGCGCCAAGTTGCTTGAGGCGCTCACCTGCCTGCGTCATGACGACGCCACGACCATTCCGATATAGCAACGTAACCTGTAATTCTGTTTCAAGGTCACGGATATGCCGGCTCAGGACGGGCTGCGGCCGTCCAAGCTGAACGGAAGCGCGGGAGAATGAACCGCATTCCGCTACCGAAATAAAATATTCCAAATCCCTGACATTCATCGCCCAACCTTTCTCGTACAGCTTTGCGCCGTGTGATGTCCGAAAATGCTGAACCGGCCCCAATCGGAAGAGGAAGGCCCGTGGTGAATTAGAGGCAAATATATGAGATCGATGTCAAACCATATTCTTTTTCTTGCAACATAAAAAATATTAGTTCCATATATTGGAATACAAACCGGATTACAGCTGTCCAGATTCTGGAAATGATGATCAGATTCGATTCGGAAAATACCTCCTTGCGGGCGCGTTATCAGCGCGCGCTCTGCCCCGTATAGCCTTGCGGCGGGGGCGATTGAGGAAGCTCATGGGGGGATTTGGGGGAGGCTGGCCCGCCTAGGATTTATGCAAATACGCGCTGAGCGCTGCTTGGACTGAAACTATACAACAAAGCGGAGACCTTCAGTGGGGCTGATTTGGTCCCGCTACATCACCCCGAAGCCATGACAGCTTCAAGATGTCGCAGAATTTCAGCCCGGAGTTCCTGTAGACGGGGATCTTCTCGATGGGGAGGAGAGGGCCATTCTAAAGGGATGTTGGCCAGTATGCGTGCGGGGCGCGGGCTGAAAACAATGACGCGGGTTGCCAGAAGAAGCGCTTCTTCTATGTCATGGGTTACCATCAGCGCCGTAAAGCCCTGGGATTTCCAGAGGCGGTAAAGCTCTGCCTGCATGGCCAGTCGGGTCAGGCTGTCGAGTTTGCCGAGTGGTTCATCCAGAAGAAGCAGACGCGGATTGTTAATCAGCGCGCGCGCCAGCGCAACGCGTTGGGCCATGCCGCCTGAGAGCTGATGCGGCCATGCTGCGGCAAACTCTTGCAAACCGACGAGGCGAATTGCCGCATCAATCGCCTCGGGGTCCTTTTCCTTGCGGATATCCAGACCAAGAGAAATATTGCCACGCACTGTACGCCATGGATAAAGCGTGGGGTCCTGAAACATGATGATGCGGCTGGGATCAGGTTCCGTAATGGGAGTGTCATCCGCAAGAAGCGTCCCGGCATCCGGAGCTTCGAGACCAGCGACCAGACGAAGAAGGGTGGATTTTCCGCACCCGGATGGTCCGATCAGAGCCACGAATTCACCCGGCTCCACATCAAGGCTTACATTCTCCAGAACGAGCCTGGAGCCTGATGGCATGTCATAGCTGTGATGGATGTGAGATAATGTCAGGCCAAGGGGAGCTTCGGGGTGCGTGGAGTTTACCATTTGAGGCCGTCCTTCTGCCATTTGAGAAGATGATCCCGGACCTTGAACAGCACCGTCATGAGTGTTGTGCACATCAGGGACATGACGAACAGGGCGGCATACATGTTTGGATAAGCGGCCCATCCCTGAGCCCACTGCATGTAAAAGCCCAGTCCTGATTTCACACCCAGCATTTCTGCCACGACGAGCATTGCAAAAGACGCGCCAAGCCCCATGAACAGCCCGACAAAAATCTGTGGCGTTGCGGCGGGAAGGGCCACACGGAGAACCAGAAAGCGGTTTTTCGCCCCCATTGTTCTGGCGACATCGTAATAGGCCGGATCGACGGCGGACACGCCGGACCATGTCAGGACAGCGACCGGAAATCCAGCTGCAAGCGCCATAAGAGCTTCACCTGCCCAGCGGGTTGAGGGAATGACGACAAAGGCCAGTGGCAGGAGTGCCACGGGTGGCAATGGACCGATCACCCGCATCACCGGACGAACCCAGTAACGGACGTGATGGGAGCGTCCCAGAGCAAGCCCTATGATAATTCCGAGAATAGAGCCGGGTAGGTACCCTCCTGTCAACAGAAGCAGAGAGTGGAACAGACTGTCTCCAAGACGTTTCCAGTCGGTCAGGAAAACATCGAGCAAATCCTGCGGCGTTCCGAAAAATGGCCTCGGAAGAAGCAGGAGCTTTGCCTGAATGAGTTCCCATGCCCCGAAGCCAAGTCCGAGAACAACAGTCCAGGGAGCACGGTCTTTCAAGCGACCTGTTGCTGCAACGGCAATCAGCACAAGGCCGACCGCCAGTAGAAGGGCTGCGAACTCGTTTGTGGCAGGGAAGTCATCTGCGTCTGGCCATTTCCATGTCACCAGTGCTGCCAGCAGCCATGCAGGCCCTGCGGTCCAACGCCAGAGCTGCGTTGGACTAAAGCGGCTTTTCGTTGTTTGGGCGGCCGTCCCTAAGGCACGAGGATGACCCAACGAAGTCTGTGCGTCGCTCATCCGCTGAACAGGTCCTGCGTGACACGCTGTGCATACCGCTCAGTGTCCAAGGAAGGGCGGAAAACCCCGATCTGCTTCAAAGCGTCGGCATATCGAGCAATCTCCTGCCTGAAATCGCCCGTCAGCGTCTGATGGTGATGGCCTTGCATCTGAAGCATGGCCGCAAGATCCTTGATATTTGCTTTCGGAGCGTATGGCTGAAAAATGGTAGCGGCCTCCTCGGGATTGCAGGCCAGCCAGGCACCGGCCTCCATGATCGCACGCGTGACGGCCGCCGCGACTTTTGGCTCATTCCGGATGAGGCTTCCACGCAACCCAATGACGCAGCATGTCAAATGAGCCCATTCGCCCTTCATGTTGTTATCAATATCGAGAAGACCGAACTGACGCCGCTGTGGGTAAGAAAATGGGTCGGCATCAGAAATAGCCTGAACGTCTCCGCGTTGCAGAGCGAGAGGCAGGAGATCAGCCGGGAACTGCCTCCACTGAACGTCTGTTTCGGGATCAAGTCCCGCTTCCTTCAGGCGAATGCTGAAGAAATTTCGGTCTGGACCACCAATATCCGTTACGCCGACGGTCTTGCCCTTCAAGTCCGTAAGCGTTTTGATACCCGTGGATGGCGCCGTCATGAGGTACATGCAACCCGCATGTAGCCCCGCCACGAGCTTGACGTCAAAACCCTGTTGAAGCGGCTTCAGCCAGCGCAGAGCCATGCCGGGCGCGCCATCAGCCTTGCCGGTCGAAAGCGCTTCCAGAAGCTGATCGGTTGCCCCTGCAAAATTCACGTAGTCGATGTTCAGATTGTATTTCTTGAAGAACCCTTTCTCCTTCGCGACCGGAACGGCTGCGGTGCAGATCGAGGCCTCGTTCCAGGCAATTGTCAGGTTGCGCGGCGGTCCTGAAACGGGTTCGACGGTCGCAGGGCCTGCGGCCTGACACTGATTTTGCGTTCCTCCCATGTCCATATGATCCATGGCCTGTGCGAATGCGCGTCCGTGCACGCTTAACACGGATGCACTTGCCAGCGAGCCAGTCAGGACAGTACGGCGTGAAGGATGAAACGCATTGGTCATCAGCAGTTATCCTGAAAAATCAATCAGACCCGTTTGACGGGCAAGTGGTGAAAATCACGGGAGAACCAGGCAAGCCCATGTTCGGCGTCTGCGCTGGTGGAAATGGATTTAACGGCACAGAACAGGACGTCGTGCGTGCCTGCGCTGTGAATGGCGTCAATTTCGCAGTCGAGCGTGACGAGTGCGTCAGAAAGGAGTGCTGATCCTGTCTCGCCAAGAACCCAGTCGCCTTGCGCGAATTTCTCGTCAGGCTCTACGGATCGGCTGGCAAAGACCCGCGCCAGATTATGATGAGTCGGCGACAGAACGCTGATGCCGATGACCCCGTTCTTCAGAAACGCCTGATGAGAACGATTACTGCGATTAAGGCAGACCAACACCGTGGGAGGCGTGTCACTGACGCTGCTGATGGCTGAAACCGTCAATCCCTGACGTCCTCCGGGGCCGTCTGTCGTGACGAGAACGACCGGAGCCCCAAGCAGGCTCATGGCTTCCCGGAACTGGTCCTGACTGACGGCAGGTGTTTCAAAGGTGGTCTGTGGAAACAGGGTTGCAGTGTCATGCGGCATGAGAAACGCTCCTGTTTTCCAGCCCAAGAGCTTTCAGGATGGCTGGAGTTTCGGTTCTGCGCATCCAATCAGGCGAGATATCGATAAAACTCACGACGCGGCCGGGACTGAGAACCAGAACAGTAGGTTTAGGAAGTTCCCAGCTCGATGTTCCATTCAGGGTCTCGCTTCGGCCACCTTTGGAAATCGCAGCTTCTTGCGCGGCCTCATCGAAGAGATAGGTAATACCCAGAGCACGAGACAGCGTCAGTTCCGGGTCATTCAAGACCGGGAAAGGCAGATCATTGCGTGTTCTGATACTGTCGAGTTCCGGAAAAGGCTGGGAGGAGACTGCGACAAGCGGGATACCAGCGGCTTTCAGGACGGGGGCTAGCGTTTCTGCATAGTAGGGCAGCGCAATGTTGCAGGCAGGACAACCTGCGAACCTGAAAAATACCAGAACGGCAGGGCCCGAAGATGTCAGATCATCGAGTGAAATCGTGGTACCTTCTGCGTTCAAGAGCACGTGGGGCGAAAGAACGTCGCCTGCTTTGACGTGCTTCGTTTCAGGCTGTGCCCGGACAAGAGCCTCTCGTTGTGCGATATTTACAGCCAGAGCTTCGGGGGACCATGTCCTGCGACGTTCAGCCTCAACGGCTTCATACCGGCTTTGGAGAGAAGAAGAGAAAGTGCTCATGCTCAATAGACCCAAAAGGTGACCTGATTGGCTCACCATGCGGGAGAACCGAGCACGGTTTCCAAGGAGTTTTTCTTATGTGGCAATTTGCGCCCGGTCATTGATCCGCTGTCGCCTGACCCAGAAGCTCGGCAAGATCCTGTGCAGCTTCAGGCAGCCCGTTTCTCTGCACGAGGATGGTTTCAATTTCCGGGACTTCCGGCAGAATGCCTGTTGGCAAGATGGAAAGCCCTTCGGAAGTCGCAAAGCGACGTGTCCGGCAACTTGCACCAAGCCCGCTTCGGACGCCGGCGCGCATGGCGGGAAGGTGAGGGGTTTCCAGCACAATGCGATAGTCCCGACGCGCTTTCGCAAGGGTTCTGAGCGCCGCTTCTCGGAAACGGCAGGGTGGCTCCAGAAGCACAAGTGGAATTTCAGATTGATCCAGAACACTCGGATCTCCGATCCAGACCATCCTGTCATGTCCGACAATGCGCCAGGACGAATTGGGACGATCTCCGTGCTGACCCAGGCAGAGAACGATATCCAGCCGGGAGCGATCAAACATCTCCAGCAGTTCTGCTGATCCGCCAACGCGGACGGTCAGCCTGCAACGGGGATGCTCAAGACGGAAACGGGCAAGAACGTCGGGGAGGATGGTATCTGCAAAGTCCTGTACCATACCGATCGTAATCGGTTCCGGCTCGGAAACATCGCCAAGCTTGTGCATGATCCTGTCATTGAGGGCGAGAAGCTGCCGTGCGTAGGCCACGAGTTCTTCGCCCGCGGGCGTGAGAACCAGCTTTCGCCCGTCCCGGCGGAAGAGCTTCTGCTGGAGAACGTCTTCCAGCCGTTTCATCTGCAAACTCAGGGCGGACTGGGTCAGGAAGATTGTCTCGGTTGCCTGCGCCATGGACCCGGCTTCCACGATCGCGACGAAAGACCGCAGAAGCTCGGTCGGAACATTACGTGCCATGCGCTGGGGAAGGGACGTGTTGGACATAGCAGCGCTCCGTGCTGGAGGCATGGCTCTATAATTAACCATGCAAAAGTGTGGCATTTGTGTTTCTTGTTTGAATTATGACGTAAGAAAACGAGTATATTGTCAATACAACAATTTATTATAGTCTTTTAGGGGTGTTAGCCATGCCTGTGGAATTCATCGGGTTCGTGAGCAGTCAGAACCATTCCGAGATTATTCCTCCAACTGGGCCGGTCATTGATCTTGCCCACATCGAGACGGCCGCTAAAATTCATGAAAATGGCGGTTTCGACCGGGTGTTGATTGCTTTCCATTCCAATTCGCCCGAGAGCATCCTGCTGGCCCAGCATGTTGCTGCGTCCACGCGGACGCTGGGTTTGATGGTGGCGCACCGTCCCGGCTTTACGGCCCCGACTCTGGCGGCTCGCCAGTTTGCAACGCTTGATCAAATCAGCGGCGGCCGCGCTGCGGTGCATATCATTACCGGCGGTAGTGATACGGAACTCGAGGCGGACGGTGATCATACCGTCAAGGCGGAGCGATATGCCCGGACTCGCGAATATCTTGAGATTGTGCGCCAAGAGTGGAGCAGCCGTGAGCCGTTTGACTATCAGGGCAAATTCTACAATGTGCGTGGCGCCCAGTCCCGCGTGCTCCCGAAACAAGGTGACGCCATTCCGGTTTACTTTGGCGGGTCTTCGGACGAAGCCATTGCCGTAGCCGGGGAACAGGCGGACGTTTATGCCCTATGGGGTGAAACCTACGAGCAGGTTCGGGAAACCGTTTCCCGTGTTCGGGCCGCGGCGGAAAAGGCGGGGCGCAGCAACCTGCGGTTCTCGCTCTCCCTTCGGCCCATATTGGCCGAGACAGAAGAGGCCGCTTGGGCGAAGGCAGATGCCATTCTCGAAAAGGCCAAGGCTCTCCAGGAAAAGACGGGCTACACGCGTTCTTCCTTCATTCCGAACGAAGGGTCTCGCCGTCTGCTGGCTGCGGCTGAGCAGGGTTCGCGGCTGGATAAGCGGCTCTGGACGGGCATTGCCGCTCTGACAGGCGCCAAGGGCAATTCCACGTCACTGGTCGGAACGCCGGATCAGGTGGCCGAAGCCCTTCTGGATTATTACCGCTTGGGAATTTCAACGTTCCTGATCCGTGGGTTTGACCCGCTGGTGGATGCATATGACTACGGGCGGGATCTGCTGCCGCGTGTTCGTGAACTGGTGGCACAGGAAGATCAGCGCTCTGGCCAGAAGGCCGCCTGAAATATGGCAACTGCCTCCAACGTCTTGACGGTCATCAACCAGATCGGGCCGGAAATCAGCCATATTCTTTCTGGGCTGGGTGAACGCGTTCGGGTGGTGGCTCAGAGCAGGGATATTTCCGAGCCGTGGAAGACGGGCAAGGCAGATATTCTGCTGACGGGACCATCAGCGGCATGGCGCAACGCCCCTGATACGCCTCCCGTTGGTTGGAATTCGTCTCTCCGCTGGGTGCAAATTGCATCGGCTGGTGTCGATGGTTTTCCGGAATGGCTGCTTCAGGGACGCGAGATTACGACGGGCCGTGGCAATGCTGCCGGGCCAATTGCTGAGTACGTCCTTCTTGCCCTTCTGGCCCGGGCCAAGCGGTTCGAAACGTTCAAGCCCTTATCTCCGGAGGAGTGGGTCCAGCAGGCTTCCGTCGTTAAGCACAACGCGCCATTGGGATCGCTGGCAGGGCAGACACTTGGTCTCGCGGGGTATGGGGCCATTGGGCAGCAGATTGCTCGTCTGGCACGGAGTTTCGGGATGACTGTTCTCGTCTGGCGCAGAAGCGCCTGGACGGATGGAGAGGTCGGCCGGGAAAATGTGCAGCCTGTGGCCGATCTGGGGACGCTGTTTGAACGCTCGGATCATCTGGTGCTGGCTCTGCCGCTGACTTCAGAAACGGACAGGATCGTGGGAGCGGCTGTTTTGGCGCGAGCAAAGCCCGGGCTGCATCTCGTCAATGTGGCGCGTGGAAAGCTGATAGATGAAGCAGCGCTTTTAGGCAGTCTGGATCATGGACGTGTCGCGGCGGCTACGCTTGATGTTACGGCGACGGAGCCTCCTCCTGCGGGGCATCCTTTTTATACCCACCCCAAAATTCGGCTGACGCCACACATTTCCTGGTCCGGACCAGACGTGTTGGCCAGTCTGGGGCAGCGCATTACCCGAAATTTCGAAAATTTCCTTCAGGGGCGGCCGCTGGAAGCCCGGTTGGATCTGAGCCGTGGCTACTGATTTCTCAAGGAAGACTCTCATGAGTGCGACACAGCATAACATCTCGTCCCTGCAGGAAGTCCGTGCACGGACCCATCGTCTTCAGCCGCGCAAACCCGCAGCGACGTTTGAAGAGGAGCGCCTCCATCGGAAGCAGCGCTTGGCTGCGACGTTCCGGCTCTTCGGGCGCTATGGCTTCGATCAGGGGCTTGCAGGCCATGTGACTGCCCGTGATCCGGAGTTCCCGGACCGGTACTGGATTAACCCGCTGGCTGTGCATTTCTCGCAGATCAAGGTTTCTGACCTTCAGCTTGTGGATCATGAAGGGAATATCCTGATCGGGGATCGCCCGATCAATACGGCCGGCTTCACCATTCATTCGGCTCTGCACCGTGCGCGTCCGGATGTAGTCGCTGCGGCACATACCCATTCCACATATGGCAAGGCGTTCTCTGCCTTAGGGACCGAACTGCTGCCCATCACGCAGGATTCCTGCGCTTTTTATGAGGACCATGCGGTCTTCGATCCTTTCAGTGGGGTAGTTCTGGATGACAGTGAAGGCGACCGTCTGGCCGCGACGCTGGGAAACCGGAAAGCCCTGATCCTTCAGAACCATGGTCTTCTGACCGCCGGGCCAACCGTTGAGGCCGTGGCGTGGTGGTTTCTGGCCATGGATAACGCTGCCCATACTCAGCTTCTGGCGCAGGCCGCCGGGCCGCTGAAGCCTATCGCGCCGGATATTGCCCGTCTGACCGCCAGCCAGGTCGGGACGGCACAGGGCGCCTATTATTCGTTCCAGCCTCTTTGGGACTGGATCGTCGCACTTGAGCCAGATCTGCTCGATTAAGGACTGCGAAATCAATGACGAATATTGAGCCATTGCGGGAGTTCGTTTCCGGATTTACGCGGCTTTTCGAGACACATTCGGATGCTGCGTCGATCCAGAAAGCAGGTGCGGAGCTTCTGAAAACTCTTGTTTCGCGCGATGACTGGCTACCCGAAACCTATACCCGGCCACATCCCGAACGCTACAGCCAGTATCTCCTGCACTGTGATCCATTGGAGCGGTTTTCTGTCGTCAGTTTCGTCTGGGGCCCGGGGCAGAAAACGCCTCTGCACGACCATCGCGTCTGGGGGCTGATCGGGATGCTGCGCGGAAAGGAGAGCGAAACGCAGTTCACACGAAAGGACGACGGAAGATTTGAAAAAGGCGAAACGGATTTCCTTGAACCGGGTGAAGTCGCGTTTCTGGCGCCGGGGGTGAATGACTATCATCTCGTGGCCAACGCCCTGCCAGATCAGACGTCCATTTCCATCCATGTCTATGGCGCCAATATCGGCGGCGTTTCCCGCGCCGTCTATGATGAGGCCAATGGCACCGAGAAGACTTTCATATCCGGATATTCGAGCGAGGATGTTCCCAATCTCTGGGATCGTTCCAGGAGCAAGGCTGCATGAACAGCATTACAAACCTTCTGCCAGTGACCTCTTCCGAGGCTGTCCGGCAGAGCCTGAAAAACGGTGCTGAAATCGCGCTTCTGGATGTACGTGAAGAAGGACCATTTGCCTCGGCGCATCCGCTCTTCGCTGTCAATCTTCCCATTGGACGCATCGAAGAGCGCATTGCCGGGCTGGTGCCGCGCAAGGATGCTCCAATTGTTGTGTATGATAACGGGGAAGGCCGTACGGCAAAAGCTGTTCGACTACTCCAGTTCCTTGGATATTCGGACGTCTCGGCGCTGGAGGGCGGTCTGGAAGGCTGGAAACGCTCCGGGGGTGAGATCTTCATTGATGTGAACGTCCCGTCCAAGGCATTTGGCGAACTTGTCGAACATGTCCGGCACACACCGTCCCTGCCAGCGCGTGAGGTTCATGACAGGATCAAGCGCGGCGATGATCTTGTCATTCTCGATGCACGCCGGTTCATCGAATACAATGTTATGGCCATCCCTGGCGGTCGTTCGGTTCCGGGCGGCGAACTGGCGCTGCGGGTCCGGGATATTGCGCCTTCGCCGGAAACAACTGTCATTGTGAACTGCGCGGGACGGACGAGATCCATCATTGGCACGCAGTCCCTCGTCAATGCTGGAATTCCCAACCCGGTTTTTGCGCTTCGAAACGGTACGATTGGCTGGACGCTCGAAGGGCTTTCGCTCGAACATGGGGCTAGCCGCAAGGGAACAGACGTTTCAGAGCAGAACCATCAGGCGGCACGTGCCCGTGCGGAACTTCTGGCGGAACGGACAGGTGTTCGACTTATTACTGCGGATGGCCTGGATAGGCTCCAGGCTGATCCGGAACGAACTGTCTATCGGCTGGATGTCCGTTCCCCTGAAGAATATGTGGAAGGCCATCTGAAGGATTTCCGTTCCGCACCGGGCGGCCAGCTTGTGCAGGCTACGGACGAATGGGTCGGAGTGCGGCATGGAACCATTGTTCTGACGGACGATGATGGGGTTCGGGCCAGAATGACGGCCCATTGGCTCAGGCAGTTGGGGTGGAACGAAGTCTACGTTCTGGATAAATGGGATGGTCTGCCCTTTGAAACTGGACAGGAAGCACCTCTGCTTTCGCAGCCCTTACCAGATGTGGAGACGATTTCTGCCGTTGAGCTGCAAAAGAGTCTTGTAACTGGCGATATTCTCGTTCTGGATCTCGCCACCAGTCCGGCTTTCCGAAAAGGACATATTCCGGGCGCAAGGTTCGTGATCCGCCCGGATCTGGGGTCTCACTCGGCAGTTCGGAAGGCCAAAGAAATCGTTCTGGTGTCCCCGAATGGTATTGCAGCTCATCTGGCAGCGCCGGATCTTGCTGGGGAAAGCCGCCGTGTTCGTGTCCTGAAAGGGGGGACGGAAGCATGGCAGGCAGAAGGGTATGGGCTTGAGGCAGGGCTAAATGAGGCGCAAGCGCTCTCGGAGCCGGATGATGTTTATAAGCGCCCTTATGAAGGGACGGACAACGCGACAGAAGCCATGCAGGCTTATCTGGACTGGGAGTACGGGTTGGTTGCTCAGCTTGAAAAGGATGGAACCCATGGTTTCAGGGTTCTGGAAGATATCTGAAGCCTGATAACCCTTTTCCCCGGCGACTTTCATGGTCGCCGGGTTTTTTGTGTCTAGATTTTCAATGCCTCGCGGCCCGCTGTTAGAAAGGCACTATCGCCCTGCGGCGTATGAACGCGACCGCACAGGACATTGCGATAATGCCGTTCAAGAGGATTATCCTGGCTCAGTCCGGGATTCCCAATGGCAGCGACTGCTTTACTCACGGCTGTAATGGCATTTTCAGTGACGACCTGTTTGGCCAGTCCAGCGCGGGTATCGCTTTCTGTGCCCTGTTCCGCTAGGGTGATTGCGTGATCGATCAGAGCTTCATTTGACAGAAGCAGAGCATCGATCTCTCCCAGCAGGACCTGAAAGCGGGGTAGGGTTGCAAGAGATGCCCCAAGATTGGAGGGGATGCGGCTGTGGAGAAATGTCACCAGCCAGTCCCGCGCCGCGATGGCGATGCCATTATAGAGCCCCGCGATGACAACGGCATGCCAGCTTGCAATCGCGACCGGACCAGTTTCTTTTGCGGGTGAAGGCGCCAGAAGGCCCAGATAGCGCTCCGGAATCTCCACGTCATCGAAGATGATCGTATGACTTCCTGTGGCGCGCATTCCGAGCTGATGCCAGCTTTTCTCGATCCGCACGCCCCTCAGGTCGAGTGGAACGAGAACCGGCCCGACTTTGGGTTCAGCATCGTCGGTTTTTGCCCAGACTACGCCCCATTGAAGAGCTGTGGAGCCTGTTGAGAAGATTTTGCGCCCCGAAATACGCCACGTAGAACCGTTCCGGCTGACCGTCGTTGCGGGAAGTCCACCACGGGCAGGCGTGCCAAGTTCCGGTTCTACGCGCAGGGCATTGATGAGAGCACCTTCCTGACGGATGCTCTCGAACAGTTCCTGCTTCACATCATCGGACCATTGCGGCGAATGTGCGAAAGCTCCGGACTGAAGATACTGCATCGCCAGAATGAGGGCGGTTGATGGATCGCCTTGGGCAAGGCGGCTGATGATCTGCGTCACGGTGCGAAGAGAGATATCCCCTCCACCAACCTCCTTTGGGAGTGCCAGAGCGAGGAAGCCCGCGTCATGGAGGTCATGCAGGTTCTCGGTCGCAATATTCCCACTGCGGTCATAGCGTGGCGCGCGCTCGGCAAAGACGTGAACCAGTTCATCGAGTGTCTTGTCCGTGGCGGCGGTACTGGTTGTGGGGGAAAATGGACTGTCACCCATGGCGGTTCTCCGTCTTTCCTCGATCTGGCAGATACTAGAGCCTATTTATCGTGACGTGGAAACAGTCAGATCGAAAGCGTCTTCCAGCTTCCCGGCATCTTTCAGGAAACCGCCTGAACGATAGGCGTCCAGTGTGGTCTGTTCCTGCTGAATGACCTTCGGTGTCAAAGGCGCAGGAGAGGCAATAAGGCGTTTGGCTACGGCGGTTGCGACGGGCAAGGGCAGGCCGGTTTGGCGGGCCAGAATGGCGGCATATTCGGCTTGATGCTCTGTCCCCCACGCATAAGCTGCCGTCATTCGCTTGTAGAAGTCTGCAAGTTGCGCGTGTTTTGTTGCCAGAGCCTCGTTGGTGGCAACAAAGAAACTGTTGTTGGGCATGACGTTTCGGCCATCCACGATGTTGCGTGCATGGCTCTGGACGACCGCCAGCGAGACATACGGTTCCCATGTGGACCAGGCATCAATCTGCCCCGTATCAAGGGCCGCTTTAGCCTGAGCAGGAGCAAGAAATACGATATGCGGAGCGGGCGCAGGAATAGCGCCAGTCGCAATCAGGCGTAGAAGTAGGAGATGGCCGATCGAGCCTTTGCCGGTTCCGATCTTTTTCCCTGACAGATCAGCCGCGTTGTGAATGGGTGAGGAACTGGTCGTGACTACCGCCGTAGACTCTCCGCCGCCTCGGGGCGGAACTAGGAAAGCTGCCTTGATGGGGAGATGAGCGCCCCACGCAAAAAGAAACGGGCCATCTCCCGCAATTCCCGTATCCACGGCGTTTGCCGCGAGCGCCTGTAGAAGAGGCGCCGCGGCTTCAAATTCGGTCCAATGAAGAGTGTAGGGCAGGTTTTTGTCCTGTCCGGCCGCCTCAAGAAGGGCTTTTTGCTGGCCTTTCTGATCGGCGACAATCAGGGTGTCTTCTGCCTGGGCAAACGAGGTTCCCAAAAGGAGAGCCGCCATGAAGGGCAGAAATTTTCTTACAGAGGCCATGGCAAATAACTCGTTTAGGTCTGGGAAATGGGGCCTGCACACCACAGGAAAGTCTCCAGCCTGACTCCATGTCTGCTCAAGAACAATTAAATCACGTCAAACATTGGTATTTAAAATATTCACCTGACATTGGCGCGTAGAATAGGGAAGCTGGACGTCTATTGCTGCCTGTGGGAGGACGCCCGATGTCAGACGCCATCACACTGACTGGACCTTACAAGACTGCCGAAGCCAAGGGGAAAACCCGGAGTTTGAGGACGCTTGTTTCCATAAGGCGTTACGCGTCTCCCCTTGTGCTGGTCTGTCTCTGGCAGGTTGCATGCTCCCTAGGGTTTCTTTCAACGCGGCTGGTTGCGTCTCCGCTTCAGATTGTTGTGACGGGCTGGACGCTGGTGCGTGACGGGACGCTGCCTTTCAATCTTGGTGTTTCGCTTCTGCGGGCGGGAAGTGGTCTAGGTCTTGCCATTACCTTAGGGGTGGCGCTGGCGCTGATTTCAGGTCTGTCTCGTATCGGAGAAGATGTTGTTGATGCGCCTCTGCAAATCCTGCGGACGTTGCCTGCGCTGGCGCTCGTTCCGCTATATATTCTGTGGTTTGGGATTGGTGAAACGCCCAAAATTCTTCTCGTTGCGGTTGGAGCAATGTTTCCGATCTATCTGAATCTGCACAAGGGGATCCGGTCTATTGATCCGAAGCTCGTGGAAATGGCGTCCACACTTGGTCTGTCGCGGTGGCAAACCATCAGGGACGTTTTTCTTCCCGGGGCGCTACCTGATTTCCTGACGGGACTGCGCTATGCCGTTGGTGTGTCCTGGCTGATGCTGGTCGTTGCCGAACAGGTGAATGCGGAAAGTGGGATCGGGCACATGATGATGGATGCTCAGGATTTCCTGCGCACGGACATCATCCTTGTCGGGCTTCTTGTTTACGGTGTGCTCGGTCTGATGTCTGACCAGATTGTCCGTTTTCTGGAGAACACACTGCTGGCCTGGCGCCCTGATGGACGGAAAGGTCGCTCGGCATGACCCACACGCATTCTCACTCCGACCCTCATCCAGGCACGGCCGTAATCGTGGAACAGCTGACGCGGCGGTTCAATAATGGTCCTCCTGTTCTGGACGGCCTGGATCTGGCGATTGCTCCCGGTGAGTTTGTCGCCCTGTTGGGGCATAGCGGCTCCGGAAAGTCGACTCTGTTGCGAACGCTGGCGGGTCTTGATCCGGTAACGGATGGGGCTGTGACCCGCCCCCGTGAAGTCTCGGTCGTGTTTCAGGAGCACCGTCTGCTACCATGGAAACGTGTGTGGAAAAATATTGTGCTGGGGCAGGAAGACAAAGGAATTCGGCAGCGTGCGGAAGCCGTGCTGGAAGAGGTTGGACTGTCTCATCGCAGTAATGCATGGCCACTCACGCTCTCAGGGGGCGAAGCTCAGCGTGCGGCGCTTGCCCGGGCTCTTGTGAGGGAACCGGCCTTTCTGATGCTGGATGAGCCGTTTGCTGCTTTGGACGCCCTTACGCGGCTGAAGATGCAGCAACTGGTGGCTGATCTTTGGAAGAAGCACGGCTGTGCAGTTCTGCTTGTGACACACGACGTGGATGAAGCGCTTCTTCTCGCTGACCGGGCTGTGGTGCTTGAACGCGGACGCATCCGTGTGGATGTTCCCATTACGATACCGCGTCCTCGGCGACACTCCGATCCGGGATTCGAGGGGCTACGGAGCCTACTACTCGACGCTCTGGGCGTTCATGCTGCGTAAATCTGGATTTCTTATAAGGCCAATTTCATGACAACTGCCCCTGACCGTGCGCCGGATTCTGACGTCCTACCGGTTATTCTCGATCGATGGTCTCCACGGGCTTTTCAGCCGACGGACATTGATCTGAAAGATCTGCTCGGCTTTCTGGATGCGGGGCGCTGGGCACCATCGGCGTATAATATTCAGCCATGGCGCTTTGTTTATGCGCGCCGGAACACCTCGGATTGGGAGCGGTTCCTGTCATGGCTTATTCCGTTCAACCGAAACTGGGCAGAAAATGCCTCTGCAATTGTCTATATCGTTTCCAGAACAATCATAATTTCCAGTAGAACGGGAGAGCCTTCTCCAGTACCAACGCATGCTTTCGATACTGGCGCGGCTTCTGTTCTCATACAGCTCCAGGCCTCACACGCAGGGTGGGCAGTCCATCCGATCAGTGGTTTTGATCATGATCTGGCGCGAGCCGGGCTGGAATTGCCGGAAGACTATCAGGTTCATGCAGCGCTCGTCATTGGCCAGCAGGCGGATGCGACCGCTCTGCCGGAAGAAATACGTCAACGCGAAAAACCCTCTCACCGCTTTCCGCTGGAGAAGCTCGCGTTTGAAGGGCGTTTCAGCCCAGTAGAGGTGTGAGGTGCTCTTCAAACATCATCTTTTTCCAAGCTCTGTAAGGAGGGCCTCTTCAGATTTGGAGGGGCCTTTTATTGTTTCTCAGAAGGAATATATTTAATTAATATCGAAACTTATAAATTAATTTCATTAAAGTTAACATGAGATAAAAACACAGAAACATTTTATATTTTCAAATGAGATTTTTTGATTATTAAAATGTATGAATAGAAAAAGTTATTAAAATGGAACCACTTTCCTGTGAGGTGGTTTATGTCCGTCGAATTTATCGGTTACGTCAGTGCGCGAGAGCAGACAGAAATTCTCGATCTTCCTGGGCCTGCAATTGATCCGGCTTATATCGCCGCAACGGCTCTTGTTCACGAACAAGGCGGGTTTGACAGAGTTCTCGTTGCCGCTCATTCCACGTCTCCAGATAGCACGCTGATTGCCCAGTATGCAGCGTCCGTCACATCAACGTTGGGGTTGCTGATTGCACATAGACCGGGGTTTACGGCGCCTACTCTTGCAGCAAGGCAACTCGCAACCCTTGATCATCTTAGTCGGGGGCGGGTGGCTGTTCATATCATTACCGGTGGGAATGACCGTGAACTCGAGGCGGATGGGGACCATCTGTCCAAAGTAGAACGCTACCAACGAACGTCTGAATATCTAAAAATCTTACGACGTGAATGGGCTGGTGGCACACCTTTTGATCACGATGGTGAGTTCTATCGCCTTCGAGGCGCCTCATCCGTGGTTTTGCCTTTTCAACCGAATGGCATTCCGGTGTATTTCGGCGGCGCGTCGGAAGAGGCGATCAGAGTTGCGGGGGAGTTGGCCGATGGTTACGCCCTATGGGGTGAGCCGCTTGCCAATGCCGCAGAACTTGTTGGGAAAGTGCAGGCGGCAGCCCAACATCATCATCGTTCTTTGCGGTTCTCTGTCTCCTTCCGACCGATCATTGCGGATACGGAAGAAGAGGCCTGGGAACGGGCAGCTTCTATCCAGCAGCAAATCGAAAAACGACAGGCTGCCGTTCTGCCAGCACAAAACGGAATAGCTCTCGATCATGCAGGCCCGTCCCCAACAGAGCAGACGCTTCCGACAAATGAGGGGTCACGACGGCTTCAGGCGATCGCGGCAAAGTCTGCCCGACATGATGATCGTCTTTGGACGGGGGTAACGAAGGCTACAGGAGGCCGATGGAATTCCACGTCTTTGGTGGGCACTGCCGATCAGGTGGCGGAGAGCCTTCTTCAATATTATCGCCTTGGAATTGAAACCTTCCTCATACGGGGGTTCGATCCTCTGACGGACGCCGTGCGGTATGGTCGGGATCTAATTCCCCGGGTCCGTGCACTGGTGGAGCAGGAAGACACGCTCCGCCGCAAGTCAGGTTGAAAACTCCAGTTATCCAGGGATATGTTTATTATGAAGCGTCTCAGCCTGCGCGCATTTCTGCTTATCAGTCTGCCTGACCTGTCCATGGCTGCGACAGTCCATCATGACACACGAAAGCAAACTCGCATCCATCATACGTCTACTGGGGAGCCAGCAGCCAACTCGCCCGCGCACCATCCCGCACCGCACGATATTAACAGCGATACGCAGGAGTCCGTTACGGTCCATGTAACACGTCAGGCACCCAAACTGGCGCGTAAGGTCCCGCTTGGCGCATTTGGAACCCGTTCGGAGTTTGACACACCGTTCTCGGTCAGCACGATTTCGGCTGATCGGATCGAACAGATGCAGGCGACCGATATCAACGATGTCATGCGTTATGAACCGGGTGTTCAGGCCAATTCTAATGGATCGTCCACAGCTTCCGGCTCGAGTGTCAGGGTGCGCGGCTTAAACCTTGACTGGACGAATGGCTACAAGATCGACGGTCTGGCTATTCCTTACTGGTATATTGATCTGCCTCTGGCGAATTTTGATCGGGTGCAGGTCGTGAAAGGCGCTTCGGCGTTTATGTATGGCTTTGGCTCACCCGGGGGTGTTCTGGATTATCAGTTGAAAGCGCCAGTTGAGGAACGAAAGCTGACGCTGGAAGCAGGGTATCGTTCTGATGCAGTCTTCAGGCAGATGGTGGATGCTGGCGGGTCCCTGGATAAAAACCATCGGGTGCAGACGCGATTTGTTTTTGCCAGCGAAGTCGGAAATCAGGTGAATGACAGTTTCGTACGCAACCTGTCTTTGTCTTTTACAACAAACGTTCGCATCACGAACAATCTACACTGGCACTTCAATTCATTTTACATGAATACCCTCCAGAAAGGGATGGTGAATACAATTGCTTCGGCCAATGGCGTGGGGGCCGTGGAAACCATGAGCGGGCGTGAAGCCTTTGGTGCTCCGGATTCATGGAAAACCAACGACATGAAGCGTTTCAGTACTGGGTTTGACTGGGATTTTTCCAAGAACTGGAGTGCCCACCTGACATATGGTTATACGCATCTTGATGAGAAATTTCCCTCCAATCAGGTGACGTTTACCGGCACAAACGGCGACTATATGAGCCAGGCCTTCGAGATGGTTCGTGTTCTGACCTATCATCAGGTTGATGCTACAACGCAGGGGCATTTCGAGACTGGGCCATTTCATCACGATGTCATTGCCGGGGTTACATGGTTGCGGCAGATGTTTGATGCAGACGCAAACTCTGGCGTTAAAGGCGCTGTGGAATACGGAAATATTTTTGTTAATCGCCCGACATTGACGAGTGCGACCAGTTTTAATCCACGGATGTATCGGTACATTGATTACCAGCAAATCGCACCGTTCTGGAGTGATACGGTTACCTATCATCGCTGGTCCCTCATGGCGGGCGCCCGATACACGAACTATCTTGAAAACGACTATTCGACGTCAGGCACCCAGACGGCGGCTCACAGGAATAATCCTGTCACGCCTCTCGTTTCGCTGAGCTACAAGGTTACACCAGAAATAAACACCTATTTCAGTTGGGTGCAGGCCATGCAGTCCGGAGGGCAGGCGGCCACATCCAACGTCAATTACATGCAGGTTTTCGGGCCCATTCGCAGTGACGAGTATGAGCTCGGCGTCAAAATACAGAAAAAGAAATGGACCGGAACTCTCGCTGTCTTTCGTATGGATACTGGAGCAGCTTACACAAATGCTCAAAATTATTATGTTCAGGACGGCCTCTCCCGGTACCAAGGTGTGGAGGCAGCAGGTTCCTGGCTGCTTACGCGTGATCTCAATGTCAACGGAAGTTTAGCTTATCTCGATGCACGTTATGTCGAGGCGGCGGCTGGGTATCAAAACCATGAGCTGGAGGCTGTGGCTCCCTTTCAGGCGTCATTCAACGCGGAGTACCGTTTGAAGGTAATCAAGGGATTGAGCTTTAACGCTGGCTTCAATTATGTTTCCAAAAGTTGGCTCGACGCTGCCAATACGGTTCGATTGCCCTCTTATATTGTCGGGAATTTAGGAGCGGCTTACAGCACGAAAATTGGAAGTCATCACGTTGTACTTAGAGCGTCCGTCGAAAATATTGGTAATGTCCGTTACTGGCTGAGTCGTGGAAACAGGAACCTGTTTCCTGGCGCACCTCGGACGGTGTCTCTCAACGCGCGATTTGATCTTTAAGACGTTATTCAAACAGTATGCTGGAATACCAGTGAGGGTATTTCTATTGGCGCCGGCGTCATTGTAAACGAAAACGGCGCTCTTATTAGGGGAACGGCAAATGGTATTCTGGTTGATAACAGCAGTCAGGGAGACGCTCCTTACCAGACGACCATTACCAATTATGGAACCATTCAGGGACTGGATGGATATGGGATTTCTATCACTGATACCTTGGGAGATACGATTACAAATTCAGGAACGATTTCCGGGACTGTAGATTCCATCCTGCTCGGAGATGGCAACGATACACTCCATATCCTGACAGGTTCCGTTATTTCTGGAACAGTCGATGGCGGGGCAGGGACTGACACCGTAAATCTATCGGGCTCAGGCACGTTCGACGGCGCGATCAACTTCGAAAATATGTCGGTCTTCGGGAGCTGGGTTCTTTCTGGAACGCAATCCTATTCTACAATTTCGTTCGCAGAGAATGGGACGTTAACGGCGCAAGGAAGCGCACCCTCTACTGAAACCGTTACCTTCAGTACCGGGGCATTGCTTGTTCTTGGAAGTGCATCGTCCTTCTTAGTAGAACTTTTAAACTTTTCCACCGGGAACAGTGTAGATTTTTCCGAATTTTTCTATGGTACGGGGGCGACGATCAGTACTTCAGGTGATTAGGTAAATATTATCAGTAATAACGTACATTATACGCTGACAGTCTATTTTGCAGACTCATTGTAATACATGGAAATCGCAAAATATACAGATAGATCTCTGCTCCTTCAGGACGTTGTATGTTTCCTACCCGGGAGTATGATTGCGACCCCGGCCGAAGAGTTCGCAGTTGAGACCCTGCGTCCGGGCATGTCAGTTCTGACTTTCGATCATGGTGGGGCGACACCAAAAGATATCATCTGGGTAGGATGCCAGTGTGCCAGTCCGCATCTGTAAGGACACTTTGCAGGCTGGTGTGCCTCATAGGGACTTTCTGGTCACGCCTGAGCATTGCCTGTATTTCGATGGGCGTTTCGTACCAGTTCGGATGCTCGTAAACGGCGTCACCATCGCTTACGCCCATAAAATCCGCTCGTATGAATGTTATCATGTGGAGACCTGCGATCACGCTGTCATTCAGACAAATGGTCCTTTGAAGCAAAGCTATCTCGATACGGGAAACCGCCGTCATTTCCGACCGTTAGCGAACGGCGCAGTTGTGTCTGCCTTCAATGGACCAGTGCGGAACTGATCTGATCATGCAGCTTCCCTCCTTTGCACGGATCAAGCATTTATTGAGGCCTTTTATGGTCGTATCGTGAGACGTGCACTGGAGATGGGATATGTTGGTTCCAGTCCGAAAACCGATAGCATGCAGGAGCCTGCGTTTGGGCTCCTCCTTCCTGACGGCCCCAAGGTACGGCCCCTCCGCGTCGCCAGCGCTCGGCATATATTTTCACTCCCTCCTCTGCAAACAGCGTTCAGCTGATATCCCGCTGGGGACGGCCGTGCGATACCATTGGTCCATTCGTGGATGATCGACGCTGCCTGGGGGTTATGATTGGACGTATTACGGTTTTCGATACGGAGAACACCTACGACATCAATATTCATCTGACGATTGATCTGCCGGGCTGGCATGGTCGGGAAGCCATTTTCTGTCCTTGGACCGACGGGGATGCCTTTTTGCCCCTGAGCAGACGTGATCGGAACAGTCATGTTATTTTGGCTATCGATGTCAAAGCGGCTGGCCGGAAAAGGCATTCCTACCGCTTTGATGGCCTAAATTCAGTTTGGTTATTTAGGAGCGTAAAGCATGTTTGCCCTGTGCCCAAAGGCTCAAAATCTGATGCTTCAAGCTATTTTGGATCATCCTGTCCCGTTTGAAGTTGGCTGGCTGGGCTGCCAGCCGCCGCCCAGAGCGCGCACAAGATCAATTCCTGCGACCAGACGTCGCATGACAAGCGTGATCATATCTTCCCGAGCCTGTAATTCTGCCGTCTGGGCCGTGACAACCTGGAGGTAATCGACTGCCCCTTCACGATACTGGATCGAGGCAAGCTGATTGGTCCGGATAGCCGCGGAGACAGCCTCAGACTGTCTGTCGGAAGCGTCGGCCAGATGGTTCAGGAGAGCCAACTGGTCCTCGACCTCCCGAAAAGCCTGAAGAGATGCCTGCCGATAATTTGCGGCCGCCTCGGCATAGGCAGCATGCGTAGCTTCCAGATCGGCAAAGCGCCGGCCGCCGTCAAAGATCGCCAGCGTCGCAAGTGCGGGACCTAAAGCCCAAACGCCTGTTCCGGCAGAGAGAAGTGTACTGATGGTCGTTTCAGAGCCACCTGATGCACCAAGAGTAATATTCGGGAAAAATGCGGCTCTTGCGACCCCGATCCGGGCGTTCGCGGCTGCCATGCGTCGCTCTGCCGCGGCCACATCGGGGCGACGTTGTAATAATGTAGAGGGGGCGTTGACGGGGATGACAGGTACCGGAACCATTGAGCTGTCCGGAGGCAATGAAAAAATAGTAGGTTCTTCGCCAATCAATACAGCGATGGCATGTTCCATTAATGCGCGATCAGCCGTTTCCTGCTCCAGTCTGGATTGTGTCGCGGTCAACTGGGTGCTGGCCCGTCTGACATCAAGTTCACTCGACGCACCACCAGCAAAGCGTTTCTGAGTGAGTTCCAGGGCTGCCCGATAAGCTGAGATCGTTTGTCTCAGGATTGCGATATGAGCATCCAGACCACGCAGTTGAAAATAGTCATCACCCAGTTCAGCCTGAAGGCTGAGCCGAAGAGCGGCGAGATCACTAATGCTGGCCTGAGCACCAGATCGAGCCGCGGAGACGAGATTGCGGATACGGCCCCAGAGATCAGGCTCCCATGAAACGGTACCTCCCGCAGCATAATCGCGGTAATCGAAGTAGGAGCCATTCTGTAAAAACAGGGTCTGTTCGCGTTGGGCGCTGCCTGTTGCATCGATCTGGGGAAAGAAATCGGCGCGTGCACGCCGTACCATGGCGCGGGATTGATCGTACCGGGCAAGCGCCGCTGCGAGCTGTGGACTGTTTGCCTCGATCCGTTCCTCAAGAGCGTTCAACTGCTCGTCCTGCATGACCGTCCACCAGTTGGACGATGGGAGCGGAGCTGCTGGTTGGGTAGGTGTCCACGGACCTGCTTCCTTAAAGGTGAGAGGCAGTATGGTTTGTGTGGGTTTTCGGTATTCTGGCGCAAGGTTGCAGCAGGCTAGCGCAAGTAAGGGAGCAGCCCAGAAGGTTTTCCTAATAAAACCTGACACACGGCGTCGCGCTTGGTAATCGCTGCCTGAAGTATGTTTTTCTAGTTGGGGCGCTTTAGTGATCATGCCCACTTTCCTGAGGCTTAACCTCATCCCCGTCGCGCAGATCATCCCGTGGATTGTTAATAACGGCGCTTTCGGACGTGAGCCCGGTAACCTCAAGTTCCGTACCGAAATCGACCAATATGGTCACAGGCTGGATCTTGACGTGATGGCGAGCGTCCATCGTGGCAATGGTTGGGCCGGCGCGCTGAAATAATAGACTGCTCGCGGGAATACGGACTGCACCCGAAGCATTCGTCTCGGGAAACGTGAAAGAGACCTGCGCATAGGCCCCAGGCTTCAGAAGACTTTCGGCATTGTCATAGACGAACTGGACGAGCATTGCTCCAGACTGAGGATCAACAGCATCCGAGGAGTGGATGAGACGGGCTTGAAAGATGCGGCCCGGATAATCTGGGACCATGAAATCTACTGTCATTTCGTTGTGCATTCGGGCGCTATAAGCCTGAGGCACGCTGACATAGATGCGTAACCGCGATACGTCAGAAACCGTAAAGAGCGGTTGGGCTGTTGATGATCCAGCTGCGATCAACGCCCCAATATCCGTGGCGCGGCTGGTAACCACACCCGTAAATGGCGCAACGATATGCTTGAAGTCAGAAAGTGTCTCCAGCCGCCCGACTTCAGCAGACGCTTCGTTTTCCGTAGCCTCGCTGGCGGCAAAATTGCCTCGTCGCTCGTCTGTCTCCTGCTGTGATACAGCATTTTGGGAATTCAGGCGGTCCCAGCGGCGCGTTGTAATACCGGCAAGGTTGCGCTGAGCCTTGCGTGTGGCCAGCGCAGCGCGGGCGCCTTTCAGCTGGAGATCCACATCTGGTGTGTCGATGTCCGCAAGGAGTTGGCCTTCCTGCACTTTCTGGCCGATATCGGCGTACCAGTGCTGGAGATACCCATTGGTGCGCGCATAGACGGGGGCCGCATACCATGCCTGAATTCGTCCAGGCAGAACCAGCTTGTCGGCAGCCATTCCGCCTGGATGAACAATAGCAACTGTCAGAATAGCGGCTGCGGCCGTTGTATCATGAAGCTGATGCCGGGCACGGAGGCGCAGGACCGTTCCGATTGCCAGGATGAGGACGAAGATGATCACCACAGCCAGAAAGAACCAGCGAAGACGACGTGGGCGCACTTCCAGCTCAGGCATGGGGAGAGGCCTCATGTGGGGTGTTCAGTTTGCGCCGATGATAGATGACAGCGAACAGGGTGGGTACGAAAAACAGGGATGCACAGGTTGCGAAGATCAGACCACCAATCACAGCCCGACCAAGGGGAGCATTCTGCTCGCCACCTTCGCCTAGTCCCATCGCCATAGGCAGCATGCCGATGATCATGGCCAGGGCCGTCATCAGCACGGGACGAAGGCGCGTCTTTCCGCCTTCGAGCGCCGCCTCAAGTGCATCGCCATGGGTGCCGAGATGTTCACGGCAGAAAGAAATGACCAGAATGGAGTTTGCTGTCGCCACCCCCATGCACATGATAGCTCCTGTGAGGGCAGGGACAGACAGAGGCGTTTCGGTTGCAAAAAGCATCCAGCAAATGCCCGCAAGGGCCGTCGGCAACGCCAGGACGACGATAAACGGATCTGTCCAGCTCTGGAAATTGACCACAATCAGCAGATAAATGAGGACGATAGCCCCTAGAAGACCCGCCCCAAGACCGGAAAAAGCTGTCATCATGGATTGATACTGACCGGCAAGTGTCACGCTGACTGTCGCTGGCCTTTGGTGGCCCAACCGGTCAAGAACAGTCTGCACATCCGACGCCACTGCTCCAAGATCCCGTCCATCAACGCCCGCAAATACGTTGATCAAAGGTCTGATATTAAACTGCCCTTCCACGGGAGAGGTTGTGCCACGGGTAATCTTTCCCAGAGCGCCGAGGACCTGCAACTGCATGACTGAAGCCCGCGCTCCCGTTACCGGTAAACCAATCACGTCTGAAAGTGTGCCAATCCGGTATTCGGGCATCTGCACGGCGATAGGATAGGTCACGTTGTTCTGGGGGTTAAGCCAGTAAAGCGGTGCCGTTTGCGAGGTTCCAGCGATTGACGTTGCTATACTGTTGGTAACATCCCCTTCAGTCAGGCCAAGCTGACTGATCCGGGTCCGATCAACGTCGAAGCGCAGCTCCGGGTAGTTGGCTGGTTGCTGAATCCGTGCGTCAACCAAACCGTCGATGTGGCGGATTTCGCGTAGCACCAGTTCTGCAAACTGGCGTGTCTCCTCCGGTTTTGGTCCCACAATCTGGATATCGATGGGGGCGGGTGCTCCGAAGTTCAGAATCTGGCTCGTCATGTCAGATGGCAGGAAGGCGAATTCTGCCTGAGGAAAAAGCCGAGGCAGATCGGCCCGTAGCCTGTGGATGTACTGCTCGGTCGGGTGATGGTTTTCCTTGAGCGCAATCAGAATGTCACCATCTTCCGGGCCGATCGTACCGGATGCGCTGTAAGCGACGTTGATAGCGCTGTTAGGCAGGCCAATAGTGTCAGCGATGGAATCGACTTCCCCCGTCGGAAGGCGTGCACGGATCTGCTTTTCGATATCCAGAAACAGAGCACCGGTTTCTTCAATACGCATCCCTATCGGCCCGCGGACGTGGAGGGTCATTGCCCCGGCATCCACGGTTGGGAAGAAATTTCTTCCGAGAAAGAACAGGAGAGCCAGACTGGAAAAGCCAACGGCGAGAAAGCCTAGAACCGATCTTACCCTATGTGTCAGCGCCACAGTCAGGATAGCGCCGTAAAGGTTTTTCAGGGCTTCAAAGCGACGCTCGAAGCCTTTCTGAAAGCGAGCGAACACATTATTTTGTGCAGGCTGGCCGCTCTTATGCGTTCGCAACAAAAACATGGCCATTGTCGGAACGAGTGTGCGCGACAGAATGAAAGACATCACCATCGC
The DNA here is from genome assembly GCF_002723955.1 of Gluconobacter frateurii. Classification (GTDB taxonomy): domain Bacteria; phylum Pseudomonadota; class Alphaproteobacteria; order Acetobacterales; family Acetobacteraceae; genus Gluconobacter; species Gluconobacter frateurii. The sequence goes on along the minus strand of NZ_BEWN01000003.1, from coordinate 293,526 downwards.
GAATATGACGGCGAGCGCCATGGGCACAAAAAGAAACCCCGATACACCGGGAAGATAAAACATCGGAACAAAAACGATACAGATACAGAGAAGGGACAGGAAAGCCGGAACGATGATTTCACCAGAACCATCGATAATTGCAGTATGAACGTCCTTATCCATATCCAGATGGCGCTCTATATTTTCAATTGTTACTGTGGCCTCATCGACCAGAATGCCAACTGCGAGACCCAGACCGCCCAATGTCATGACATTCAATGTTTCTCCCAGTGCTGACAGAATGGCGATTGCCCCCAGGATAGAGAGGGGAATTGAGGTGGCAACAATCAGTGTTGAGCGCCAGGAGCCTAGAAAAAGCAGGATCATAAGGCTCGTTAGTCCGGCAGCGATTGCTCCCTCCCGGATAACACCATTTACAGCTGCTTTGACAAAGACTGACTGATCGTTGACCGGCGTGACCTGAAGCTGTTTTGGCAAGCCTCGCGTAGCGTCCGGGATTGTAGCTCTGATCCCTTCGACGATCGCAGGGGTAGATGTTGCGCCTGATTTCAGAACGGTCAACATGGCAGACCTCTGGCCATCCACATGCACGACATTCTGCTGGGGGGGAGAGCCGTCGCGCACGTGAGCTACGTCACGTATACGTACTACAGCGCCATTTACGGTTTTGACTGGCAACATGTTCAGTTGCTCGACCGAAAGGGGCGCGTTGTTCAGCCGGAAATTATATTGATATTCGCCAATTTTCACGAAACCGGCTGGCGTGATCTGGGTTTGCAGGGTCAGTGCATTGGCAACATCCTGCCCGGAGACACCACGGGCCTGTAACTGGCTGGGGTCAAGATCCATTTGGATCTGCCTCACACGACCACCATTCGGGAAGGGAAGGGCGGCACCTGGTACCATAACGAGCCGGGTACGGATGAAATTGAAGCCAAAATCATAGAGTTGCTGCTCTGTCAGCCCTGATCCTGACAAGGCAAGCTGAAGGATCGGCACAGTCGAAGCATTGTAGTTCAGGATCAGGGGAGGCGTAGTACCGGTCGGTAATTGCCGAAGAAGCGTTTGCGCGATAGCCGTGACCTGCGCATTTGCAAGTCGAATATCCGCACCCGGTTGGAAAAAGATTTTGGTAATGCCAATGCCTGTAAGCGCCTGACCCTCGATATGCTCGATATCATTCACTGTCGTTGTAAGCGATCTTTGGAACGGGAGCTGAATGCGACCTGAAATGTCCTGAGGAGAAAGGTTTGTATAGGTCCAGGCGACCGCAACGACGGGGATTCCTATATCAGGGAAAATATCCTTGGGAGTTCGGAATGCTGACAGAATACCTGCGATAACAATCAGGATCGCCATGACAACGAACGTGTAGGGCCGCGCCAAAGCCAGGCGAACAATTGCGTTCATAATGACGGAAGACTGCTTGTGAGCATGCAAGCAAACTGTCCGTTGAGGAGAAGCATGCAGACTTTATAGACGTGGGCCCATTTGCCACTTCTGTGATGAGTCATGAAGTGGTGTCTTTCCATCATTTATCAGAAAGATTTTGGTAGCGTGGAACGCAACCGGTGTCGTGAACAACTCGATGCAGCAACGAAATGGATTACTCATTTTTCTTGTTGCGCCATTATGGCGTATTTAATGCTGGTAATGAAAGCTGCGTGTCTATCGACAACGCAGTGATAAGGGTCACAATCGGGTGAAAATTTCATTCCCCTTCTGAAGGGCCGCAAACAAATTGCGAAACCTTCAAGCCGGACGGTCTCGCTGCGGGTTGATGTGGGTTAAAAAAAGCCGAATGACACAAAAGGTCTTTAGGTCTCTCCCATCACAAGGAAAGTCATTCCCGGTGGTCAGTAGCGCCGTCTGAGGAGGTATGCGTAGAAAAAGCACCTCCTCCCATGCCACCGCCATTCATGCCTCCGTCGCCACCTCCCTTTGCGCCACCCTCTTTTCCGCTGTCCCCTTTGTCACGTCCTCCGCTTCCCGAGGGACGGCTAGGCCCTTGGCGTGGAAGCTTGAGGTCAGAAGGTATGCGTTCGATATCCAGGGCCTTACGTATAAAATCACGTAGCGCGACGACCAGATCATGAGTGTGAACGTCTCGGCCCTCAGACAGCTCTGTGGCTGCTCTTACCGCCAGACGTACGTGTTCCTCGGTTCCCAGAAGGATGATGTCTGACAAAGCGCCTTCGACAGCATCCCGGATGCGCCGAGCGCGCTCAGAATTACCGGACAGCTCAAGAGGAAGCGTATCCTGAATGTTAGAATTGCGGTGTTTCAGGTCTCGTAAATGGAGCGGGCTGACACTCAGATCTCCAGTAAAAGAGCCGCCCAAGGTTTTGTATGCTGCGATAAGCGTCCGGACACGTTCATTAATTTGTCGGTTCAAACGTTCTCTGCGCTGTTGAAGTGTGAGCATCATTATAAGCCGAATCCCGACACCCATAAGAGACAAGAACACTAACCCGACAATGGTTATCAACGTACTGTGCCAAGAGCTGAAGTCGGGATTTCTCATTTATATTTCTTTCTGGGATATGTTTGTTCGTGATCAGAGAATGGAAATTTCATTCAACTGGCTTCAGTTCCTTTTTTTCTTCATTAAATGATTGCTCTATTTTATTTTTACACCGTGTAAGCGCCTCACGGAATGCGGGTAAACCTTTTTCAAATCGAAAGAACGGGACCGTAATTGAAATGGCGTAAGGCTTGTGTCCAGGAAGACGAATAGGGGAAGCGATGCAACATACCCCGTCGCTATGCTCTTCAAAATCATAAGCAAAACCGGTCATTTTCACGGTTTCGATCTCAGTGAGAATATCCGGAATATGCGTTTTTGTATGTGACGTCATTTTGATCGGCTTGGTACCGATCAGGCTGCGCATTTCGGATTTTGTCATCACTGACAGCATCGCTTTGCCATTCGACATCGCGTGTAAAGGCATCGGGCGTCCCGTTTTGGGAACGACGCGAATTTCCTGATCTGAGTGGATTTTCTCGATAAAAGCGACCTCTTTTCCATAAATTGTACTGAGATCAACTGTCTCATGGGTCTCCTGGAACATGGTTTCGAGCGCAGCTCTGAATTTCGCCAGAAGGCTGGACTGAGCGGCTTCAGCCAGACGCATGATTCCCCATGACAGGGATACGCCGTCATTGGTGACTTCCACCAGTTCTTCGACCGCGAGTGCGTTGACCAGCCGTTGGACCGTGGATCTCGGTAATCCGGTTGCCTTGGCGATGTACCCCAGACTGACATGCGTACTTGATAAAACCCTCAGGATTGCGGCGGCCCGGCTCACCCCTTGCATGCTGTTTTCATCACTCTTCAATGCCTGCTCTCCATACTGTGATTTCGCCAATCCCTAATTCGGGAAGGATTTGATTGATATTCAACCACTGAGTGATACAGATAACGCCCACTGACTGGTTAAAGATTTTACCCACTTCTCCCTTTTTTCCGAGGGTAGATCACGAAAATGTTCGTTTTCCATAGGCGTATCTGCGTTCGGAAACAGAACACGTCTAGTGGGGGTGTTTCAAAACCAGACCGTAAGAAGATTGATTATCGTTGACCCCGTTCAAAACGGGCTGGGAGAAGTTCCTGATGCTCACCTTGGAAAAGACAGCCTTCTGGGTTGTTGAATTTTTAGGCGTGGTTCTAGGCTTAACACTGGTTTTTGGCGGCCTTTGGTTGCTCTTCCTTGGAGGATCACCATTTTATCTATTAGCAGGCATCGCCATTATTGCCATTAGTTTTGGCCTTTTCAAACGTGCTGCTTACGCACTCTACACTGCGCTTGGACTGCTCGCAGTTAGCGTGCTTTGGGCCCTGTGGGAGGTCGGTTTCGACTTCTGGCAGCTCGTGCCTCGGCTTCTGGCGTTCATTATCATCGCACTGATCGTCACGGCTCTTGCGCGCCGACTGTTTCAGAAAGACGGTCGTCCGGCATTTCCACGCGTGGTGGCCAATAGCCTGGGAGTGGTACTGCTCGGCTCTCTGGTCGCCTTCATCGTGGGAATGTTTTTCCCACATCCTACAGTGGTTGCTGAGTCTTCTGGTCCAGCACCGGTTATTCAGCCACAGGCTGGGCAGGACAGTGGAAATGACTGGCCAGCCTGGGGACGTAGCACGGCTGGCAACAGATTTGCCCAGTTCGATCAGATCAATAAATCCAACGTCAAGAACCTGAAGGTGGCTTGGACCTATCGTACTGGCGACCTGGCCATTGATGGCTCAGAATATCAGGTTACGCCAATCAAAATCGATAACACGATGTATCTGTGCACACCGCTGAACAAGGTGATTGCCCTCGATGCGGTAACGGGGAAAGAGCTGTGGCGCTTTGATCCCAAGCTGAGAATTACTGATAGCAATAGAGGCTGGAAGCGCTGCCGTGGTGTAGGCTACGCAGACACTTCTACGCTTCCTCCCGAAGCTCTTCAGCCTGCTACAGATCAGACAGGAGCGGATCAGGCTGTTACGCAGGACGCCTCGCCCCCTTCCGGGGCATGCCGTAAGCGGATTGTCTCCAATACCAATGATGCTCGCCTGTTTGAAGTGGACGCCGAGACTGGCAAGCCATGCGAAGACTTTGGCGATCATGGTTTTGTTAACCTGCTTGATGGTCTGACGGATGCTCCGGAAAACGGCTCGTATTATTTGACCTCTGCGCCTCTGGTTGCCGATGGCGTCATCATGGTTGGCGGCAAGATCAACGATAACATTTCGGTTGGAGAACCATCTGGCGTAGTCCGTGGCTTTGACGTCCGAACAGGTAAGCTCCTTTGGGCATGGGATGCGTCCCGTGGGGCTAAAGACAGCACTCCTCTGCCTCCAGGTGAGCACTATGCTCCCCAAACTCCGAACTTCTGGGGCACGGCAGCTTACGATCCCAAGCTGGGGCTGGCTTATTTCCCGACTGGTAACCAGACACCAGATTTCTGGAACGGTGATCGCTTCCCGTATTCGGATGAATACACGGATGCCATTGTTGCGGTCGAGATCAAGACCGGCAAAGAGCACTGGCACTTCCGTACGGCTAACAACGACCAGTTTGACTATGACGTTACGTCCCAGCCGATCCTCTATGATCTTCCCGGCAAAGACGGCACCACGACGCCTGTCATCATCCAGTTGACCAAGCGTGGCGAAGTCTTCGTGCTGGATCGTCGTGATGGTAAGCCTGTTATTCCGGTGGAATACCGCAAGGTTCCGACGGATGGCATGCCGGGAATGCGTATATCACCAACGCAGCCTTTCTCCGCGATTTCAATCGGCACGACGCCGTTCAAGGAATCCGATATGTGGGGCGGTACGATCCTCGACCAGCTGTATTGCCGGATCCAGTTCAAGCAGATGCGCTGGAAGGGCGAGTTCACGCCACTTTCTGACAAGCAGCGCACTCTGATCTATCCGAGCTATTACGGTGGTTCCAACTGGGGTGGTGGCGCTATTGATGCTTCGACCGGAACGCTGATTGTCAATGATATTCGCATGGCTCAGTGGGGCCGGTTTATCAAACAGGACGAAGCAAAGCGTATTGGTCTGAAGCCAAGTGCTGAAGGTGAATACTCGGAGCAGATCGGGACACCATGGGGTGTTGAGCGCTCAATGTTTGTCTCACCTCTTGGAGTTCCATGCTTCAAGCCGCCATTTGGCACCATGACTGCCATTGACCTCGCTACAGGAAAGACAAAGTGGCAGGTTCCTATGGGCAGCATTCAGGATGCTCCGGTGCATGGTATTGTTCCAGGTGTACGTATTCCGCTGGGAATGCCGACGATGGGCGGACCACTCGTAACGAAGGGCGGCCTGACCTTCTTCCATGGCACACTGGATTACTACGTTCGTGCTTTGGATAACGACACGGGTACGGAACTATGGCGCGCCCGACTTCCGGTTGGCGGGCAGGGGGCTCCCATGTCGTATATTGGCAAAGACGGCAAACAGTACGTCGTCGTCGTTGTCGGTGGTGCGACCCGTACGGGTACCAATGCAAACCGTGGTGACTACGTCATGGCTTATACGCTGCCATAAAACTGGAAAAGCCTTCCAGATACCAGATCCAGGAAGAGAACTTCCTGGATCTGCACTTTCATTCACAAACGTATTTATTTTATCAAATAGAACTACGGTATTAAAAATATCAGTTCTTATAAATCCCCAAATTAAAAAGAGAAAAACACCAATTTAGGTGAAATATCCCAATGGGAAAGGGGATTCCCTTATGAAATGGTCAAGTTCCTCTAGAACTTTTTCGATCTGGATGCTGTTGCTTGCGAGCATATCTGGTCAAGCTGTAGCGGCGGATCAGACAAACGGCAATGAAAGCGACGATGCCAGTTACTCTCTATTCGATAATAGCCCGAACTCACGTGCAACCCTGACGGGAGATTGGGGAGGCGTAAGAACCTATTTACGCAACAAGGGAATAGAATTCGGTGCCAGTTGGACCAATGAAACTGCGGGAAACGTTACAGGAGGAGATCGCCACACAGCTGCTCAAACCAACCAGATTACGGCGGGTCTGGATGTCAACGCAGAGAAGCTTCTGCACTGGAAAGGTGCGTCTTTCAATTTCACCTTCACGTGGAGGTCGGGTCGCAATCTGATCACTGACGCAGGTTTGTACACTTTACAACAACCTCAGGAAGTCTGGGGAAGAGGACAGACCACACGGTTGACGCAGCTTTGGTATAATCAAAATTTGGGAAGCGGCTTCAGTTTCAAGGTCGGACGACTGCCAACTGGTGCTGATTTCGACAATGTTCCATGCTTGACGATGGTTAACTATTTCTGTGGTGCCACGACGGGAAATATGGATGGAAGTCGGTGGCTTAACTGGCCAGTGAGTGTCTGGGGTGGTCTGGTAAAATATAACAATCCACGCTGGTATTTTCAGGCTGGTGCTTATGAACAGAATGATCGAAATCTCGATAATTACCTGTTCATTGGCTACCTGCATGGTGCAACAGGCGTTCTTCTGCCGTTCGAAACGGGTTTGCGTGTACATTTAGGAGCGCATGGCTATCCTGGAGCTTACCGGATTGGTGGGTGGATCAATACTGCCCCGGCAGCAGACGTGCTTCTTGCAAGTAATGGGCAGCCTGCCGTCATGGCAGGAATGTCAATGCTTGAACGCAGTGGAAGCCACGGCGGCTATCTGTGGTTTCAACAGCAACTGACTGGAACTTTTACAGAAACGCCAGGAGAAGATGCAATTGTTACGCAAGGGCTTACGGCATACGTTACATTGACCATGGTTGATAAAGAGACTGGGCCTGTTTCTTCCCAAGTCACGGCCAGCCTGCGTTATCTGGGGCTTCCGGGCCGCAAACATGATGCAGTGACCCTGGCATTCGGAACCAATCACGTGAATTCGAGACTTGCGACACTGGATTGGTATCAGGCGGGAAAAAAGGGTCCGAGACGTGATTCAGAGTTTGCAATTGAAACGGATTATACCGCTCAGGTGACAAAATGGCTGTACTTAGAACCTAACATACAGTTCTGGGTTGATCCGGGTGGATATACTCAAAAAAGCATGATTACGGTTTTAGGGTTGAAGACCGGTGTAACATTTTAGAATGTAATAGTGTCTATGGTGACGTCTGGGTCCGGCAGATAACGCTTCTCCTGATTGACTGCAAAGGACCCAGATATCTCTTGTCAGACCATTTTCCCGAACCACAGAGGAAAATACTCGTCAGTGGTAGAACCTGTTAATCGGCGATACGCAAACGGGATAGGTAACTGATGCTTTCAGTCAGTCCGAGCAAAGAAATTTGTGCCGACTGATAAATATAAATAAGAAATGTAATTACAGGATGTGTTTATTAAGTAATTACAAATATATTCTTGGGTAATTTTTGGTACGGATTAGGAGTTGCTTTGAGGTAACGTTTTTCGATAAATAATCTTCAATGAAACACACCTAAGAAAAAATCATTTCTCGCCCTTGAGACTTCATATCACGCGCAGCCATGACGGGATAAACCGCACCAGGGTCAATGGGGCGATATGCAATCCGAAACAATATGGTGCGGATCCGAGTGTGTCGGATTAACAACGCAATTTTTCAAAGAATCTCAATTCAATGTCATATTGCAATAATATAATTGTCAGACATCGAAACGTTCAGCATCTTCTCGGAAGTCGCGGATACAGTCCGTAATCCCAGAATGCAAAGATTAACAATGCCATGCTAATCCATTCGAAGACGAATCGAACGCTGCTGCTGCTCGGAGCAACAGTGCTATCTACCCAGTCAGCCTTGGCTGCCGCCGCTACATCTCACGCTGCAAGCCACAAAAAATCGCATCATCGCACGGCATTGACTTCCACTAACACAGCAAGCAGTAAACCAGCAGTGACTGGGAACTCGCCAGTAGCAACCGGTTCTGGAGTGGCATATCCAGGTCGGAAAGCGACGATTGCGCAGGCTCAGACAGATGCTGCTCAACTTCCCGCCGCTCCCTCCGGGAACGAAAGCATTGTCGTAACCGGTACGTTGTTTCGCGATCCCAATACCCACAGCTCCTCGCCCATCACCCATCTTACGCGTCAGGACATGCAACAGCGTGGCCTGAAGACGGCAACTGACGTTGTGCAGCAGCTCTCATCAAATGGTGCTGGCAACCTGACAAATGCGTGGTCTGCAGGCGGTGGTTTTGCTGCGGGTGGCTCTGCGCCGTCGCTTCGTGGTTTGAGCACGGATTCAACGCTGGTTCTTATGGATGGTCAGCGAAACTCGTACTATCCTCTGGCGGATGACGGCGTTCGTAACTTTGTGGATACGAACTGGATTCCGCAATCGATTATCGAAGCTGTTGATGTACAGCAGGATGGCGGCTCAGCGACATATGGTGCAGATGCCGTCGCTGGTGTCGTGAACTATATTACGCGTAAAGAAATCAAAGGCTTCGAAGGAAACGCCGAAGGCGGGCTCTCGCAGCGTGGAGACAGTGGCCACCAGCGCCTTTACGCGACATTCGGTCATGGTGACCTGCATCGTGATGGCTATAACTTCTATATTAACGGCGAATATCAGCAGGACGATCCGCTCTATTATCGCCAGCTTCAGTCTCCGTACAACAATGGGGATCTGACAAGTCTTGGTGGTGTGAACGGGAACACAAATGCCCTTTCTCCCGATGGGACGATTAACTCAACCTTCTTCGGAGCGACACCGGCCGCGGTCGTGCGTCCGGTAACCGCAGGAGCTACGCGTGGAACCGGGCCTTACAGCCTGCTCAATCAATCGGCAGGATGCAGTTCTGTCGGGCAGCTTGTTTCCGGAAATCTGGTCAGTGCTCCCGGTGGAGCAACCCAGACCTGCATGCAGAATTCGCAGCAATATGCGCAGGTGGCGCCTGACCAGCGCCGTATTGAAGGCACGGCGCATTTTACGGCGAATGTCACCGATCGCTCACAATTGGTTGCAATGTTCAACTGGTCTCAGACCCGGACGATCACCACTGACAGCCCTTCAGCCATTGGAGTTTACACGCAGGATCGCCTTGCAACATCCAGCCTGACGCTGCTGCCGGTGACGATCAATGGTCAGCTAAACCCGAATAATCCTTACGCAGCTCAGAATGAGGAAGCTCAGATTCTGGGAACATTTGGAAACGTGATTCCCACCACGACACAGACAACACAGAATTATCGTGGCTCTGTGCGTTACTCTGGGTGGGAGCCGTCTAAATGGGGTTCAGACTGGAACTATGACGTCAACTTTGTTGGTATGAATTCTCTTCTGGATGAGACCTATACGGGCGTTCCCACGATTAATGGCATCAACAACGCCATTAATAATGGCACCTATAATTTTGTAGATCCGTCTCAGAATTCCCGTTCGGTCCTGAATTCAATTTTCCCTGTGGACACCATTCACGCACGCACGCAGGAATATTCCGGTGAGGCAACAGCCAGTAAGGGGCTGTTCAAATTGCCGGGCGGTATGGTGAAGCTTGCTGTTGGTGGCAATATCCGCTGGGAATCCATGAACGATCCGAGCGCAAACCCCATTGATTACAGCGATCTCGGTGCTCAATACACCAGCAAAATCAATCCTGTCAGTGCATATGGGCAACGCTGGGTCGAGGCCGGTTTCTACGAAGTTAATATTCCAGTTGTGAAGATGCTGAACATAGACACATCTGGCCGTTATGACAATTACTCTGAAGGTTTCCATCATTTTTCTCCAAAAGTTGGCCTTCAATTCCGGCCCGTTAAAGAGCTGACACTGCGTGGCACCTTCTCCAAGGGCTTCCGTGTTCCCAGTTTTGCGGAAACGGGCGGTACGACTGTCGGATACACGGGCTGGACTGTTAATAATCCAGCTTGGCAGGCTTCTCATGGGAACAATGCATATTCGCAGGGTACCAGTATTGGTCTTCAGAACGTTGGAAACCCTAACCTGAAACCTGAAACATCCACGAATATTTCAGCGGGGCCAATCTTTAAGCCAACCAGCTGGATGACCTTGGATTTTGAATACTGGTATATCAAGAAGAACCATTACATTACTGGTGATACACTTGCTGCCAGTTCGGTCGCTAACTCATGGCTGAACTGCGGTAACACCTGCCTACCGTCAGGCATTACTGTTACTCCTAATCCAGTTGATCCGCAGTATCCTAACGCCCAACCGTCTCCGGGTATCATTAGTGCGCAGTACGTTAATGCTCGTAGCCTTATGACGGATGGCTTTGATTTCGGCATTGAGGTTCATCATCGTTTGCCTGGTATTTTTCATGACGTAATGTGGTACAGCAAAGGGCAGGGCACATATGTTCGTCGTTTCAATCAGACTAACCCTGACGGAACTGTCTACCGCTTCGCAGGGACGCTTGGTCCGTACTCTGCAGTATCCGCATCCGGCACACCTCACTGGCGGGCTAACTGGTCTAATACTCTGACCTGGAAGAATCTGGCCGTCACTCCGACCGTTTACTACACAAGTGGGTATAAGACCGTTGCGGATGACTCTGGTTCTTCTGCCCTTAACGCAAATGGCGTTACTTACAGCCGTTCCTGCGCAGGCACGTTGTCGGGTAGCTATAATAACAATGCCCCGACGACGCAGTGCAAAGTCAAAGGGTTCTGGGATGTTGATCTGACGGTCAACTACAGGGTCAATCAGAGGTGGTCTGTTTACGCAAACGTTTACAACCTGCTCGGCTTCCGTGCACCGCTCGATTACGCGACATATGGTGGTTATCTGTATAACTCGTCCTGGACACAAAAAGGCGTGGTTCTCCGCTCGTTCCAGTTCGGTGTGAACGTAAGCCTGTAAAAAACAAAACTTGGAAGTAGAAATGCGGGAGTTATAGCTCCCGCATTTTTTTGATTTGGTAAATACTATTGAAGAGACAATTTCAGAATGCGGAGATCATATTTGATTTCCAGAATTAGGTTGATCATCACATAGCAGATCATGCCATGCGATCTCTTTGTGTCCTAAATTCTGATATTCATATCAATTCAGAAACTTGGCTCATGCCTCATTCTATAGCTGCTCTTCCTCATAAAAAATCCGCTTGACATACCCTCCCCCCGAGGGGATAGGGGAGAGATGACTAACGAAACACATGTTCAAATTCTTCAACGTCTGAAACAGGCGCACGGGCATCTGGCGAAGATTCTCGAGATGATGAATGAAAAGCGACCGTGTGGGGAGCTTGTCCAACAGATTCAGGCGGTTGAGAGCACAATCCACAATGCCAAGCGGCGCCTAATTCAGGACCATCTTGAGCATTGTGTTGTTGATGAAGTCGCGGACGGCACTATGAACCGTGAGACTGCCATCCGGGAATTTGCAGCTCTGGCCAAATATCTCTGATCTAGGAATGTTCATGGTTATGTCTGGTCCCACATCGAACTCATTTCTTAAGGGACGTCGATATGGTGGTAGTGTTCTAGGTCTCGCGGCCCTTCTGATATGTGCTCCAGCACATGGGCAGACGTCGTCTCGTGACATCTCGATATCAGTCCATGAAGCCATTACAGATGCCTGGAACAACGACCCGGTAAGGACGGAACTTCAGACCAATCAGCAGTCAGCAGATGCCCGCGCAAAAGCTGCCCAATCATGGTTTGCTGGTGGTCCTACATTGAGTGCGGACTATTACGATGATCGCATTGGCGGTTCGCATCTGGGGTATATTACCTGGCAAGGTGGCGTTTCAGTGCCGTTGTGGCTTCCGGGGCAGGGGACTGCGACTGAAAACGTGGCCCATGCCGATGCCCGCACGGCGTTAATAAGGCTCGACGTCGAGCGAATGGCTGTCGCGGTTCGCGTCGTCGATGCGGCCGGAGCGGCTATTCTTGCAAGGAAGAGAGAAACTGCTGCTCAGGCTACGCTTTCGGCTCTCGAACGGATCTCGAGTGCTGTTTCTCGTGCTGTACGTGCGGGAGAGTCTGGCTCAGTCGACAGTCAGGCGGTCACGGCCCAGCTTGCAGATGCGAGAAGCGAGCTCGAAGGTGCGCGGGAAGAAATATTCACGTCCCGCGCTGCACTCCAAACCCTGCTGGGTGTAGATGGTATTCCTGATATTACGCAGGCGGATCGCCGTTGGCTGGTACTAACGCGTGCCAATAACCTCCGATGGGTAGAAGACGACGATCCGCGCGTTCGTGCGGCTCATGAGGAGGTTATTGCGGCCCAGGCACAGGTTCGTCTTGCACGCGCCAGCTTTATGCCGAACCCTGAGGTGGGTGTGGATGCGATCGATCAGGCGCAGTATGGCAGTCCCTGGGATACGCAGGTTGGTTTCAATGTCCGTGTGCCCTTGCCAAATGCCGTCACAACGACGCCGGTCACATCTGCCGCACGTGACCGTCTTGCCGCTGCCAGCCGGCAGGAAATTCAGGCTCGTCGGGCTGTTCAGAACGAAATGGCACAAGTCCGCGCCCGTGTGGAGGCTGCGACGACGACACTTGATGACGCGCGTGTCTCTGCAAGCGCCATGCTCCGGCGCGCTGATGCTATGGAACATTCCTGGCGGCTGGGAGAAAGCCCCTTGATAGAAGCTCTCAGAGCCCGCACTGATGCTTACAGAAGCCTTCTGGCTCTGAACAGGGCAGAGATCGCCTGGCATGGGGCGATTATCCGTATTGGAATTGCTACAGGAACGATGCCGTGAAAAAGATCACCTGTCTGACAGGTCTGTTGATGGCGAGTTGCTTGCAGCCAGTTAAGGCAGAAACACCCGCATGGCTTCTCCCGCTGAAACTTGATGTCGTAGCCCAGAAAAACGAAAATTTTCAGGTTTCTCCTGCCCGATATGGCGATATGCATGCCACCATATCTGCGATGGCCACGGTCAGCGCAGATACGTCACGTGTTGTGGTTATCCGCCCGGCGGGAGGCGGCAAGGTAACGGATGTTCTGGTCACTCCGGGACAACGGGTTCGTCAGGGCCAGACTCTGATTAATTACACGGATCACACCCTTCACGAACTTCATCTGCAGCGCATGCAGGTTCAGGCGGCTCTGGCATCTGCGAGGGCGGCCGTTACTGAAGCGGATCAGGCATACCGACGCGGTCTTGCACTGGCGGGAACAACCGTTTCGACAGGGGAAGTCAAGCGCCGGCTTGCTCAACTCCAGCAGGACCGAAGCATTGTCGTAGCTCGTCAGGCTGACATGGGAACAATCGAGCACAGAGTGAACGAAGAGTTCACATCCGTCACGGAGAAGATTGTTCAGGACGAGGCATCCAGTTTGATTTCACCCGTTAACGGTATTGTGCAAACCGTCAGTACGTCAGCAGCTTCGGATATCAATTCGGGAGAGGCACTCGCTACGGTTGTGGATTTATCGAGTGTCTGGATCGTTGCTCAGGTCCGCCCTCAGGAAGCATCTCAACTGGCTATTGGTAGCAAGGTCTTCGTTAGGCCATCAGGTGACGCTTCCGCCACGCCATTTACCGCTCACATTACAACCATTGATGGCCTGACAGACGCCATGACCGGACTGGTGCGTGTTGTGTGTGTGGTAGACCGCTCAGATGGTCAGTTACGGCCAGGAAGCATGTTGGACGCTTCGCTTGACACTGTAAGAACAGTTCATGGTCTCGTTGTTCCTGCATCCGCCGTTGAGAGAGTGGACGGGCACACAGTCGTTTATGTTAAAACCGGCCCTGAAGCATTTCAGCCCCATGAAGTAAAACTGTTGCTGGAAAACGATGATCAGGCTGTGGTGGAAGGGAATTTACCCCAGGAAGCCTCGATTGTCGGTAATGGGAGCTTCGTGCTGAAAAGCATGACGCTCCTTGGTGCGGACGGGGGCTGAATACTTTCATCATGCTGAAATTTTTTCAGACGAACCGTTTCGTCCTGTTGGGGCTTGTCTGCGCGCTTCTGATCGGGGGGCTGCTGACGATCCCGGGACTTCCTGTTGAGCCGGTACCGGATATATCACCCAAGCAGGTTCTCGTATCCGTTACTGCCCCTGGTCTGGCGACCGAAGAAGTGGAAAAACTCATTACATTTCCTCTTGAAGCCAGCATGACGGGAATTCCCGGTGTAACGGATCTTAGATCCGTCTCCCGCACCGGCGTTTCCGTCGTTTATCTTCAGTTTGACGACAATACGAATATCGACCTTGATCGCACCCGCGTCAGTGCGCGGATGCAGACCGCGCGCGAAACGATCACGGTCCCTAACATCTCGGTCTCCATGGGGCCGCTTGCCACAGGCATGGGCGAAATCATGCAGATCCAGATCAAGGGAGAAGGTTATTCTCCCATGGATCTCAACCGCCTGATGCGGTGGACGGTCGTTCCACAGCTCAAGCTGGTTCCGGGTGTTGTGGACGTCAACGTCAACGGTGGCGGAGAAGAGACATATCAGGTTCTTTTGGATCCTGCGCTCCTTCGTGCCTTCAACGTCACCGTGGGCGACGTTTACAAGGCCGTTGACGAGAATAACGCCTCCGCGGGTGGTGGCTGGATCGCTCACCACGCAGAACAGCAGGTCGTGGTTGGTCGCGCGCTCGTGGGAAGCCTGGAGGCTTTTGGAGCCATCCCCGTCCGTATGGGGGCAAACGGCAATGTTGTTCGCCTCAGGGACGTGGGGCAGGTTACAACAGGGCCTCGGACAAGACTGGGTGCCGTAACGCGGGACGGGCAGGGTGAAATCGTCAACGGCGTGGTTCTCATGCAGAACGGTGCCAGTTCCAACGCTACACTTGCGGCGATCAACGCATCTCTACCCGGGATCATACAGTCGCTTCCCGCAGGCGTGAGTCTCGAGCCATTTTATAAGCGCTCGACCCTGACAGGCGAGACGATTGATACAGTCAAGGAAAACCTGGTTATCGGTGCGGCTCTTGTCCTGATCGTTCTGATTGTCGTTCTGGGAGACTGGCGTGCCGCGCTGGTTATTGCGTCTGTCATCCCCGCTGCCCTGATCTTTGCAATGGCCGGCATGAGGTTCTTTGGCGTTTCTGCCAATCTGTTGAGCCTCGGCGCGATCGATTTTGGCATGATTGTCGACAGTTCTCTCGTCGTGGTCGAGCATCTTCTGTCCATTCGGGGAACAACCAAAGATCGGGCTGCGCTGCCTGACCTTGCGACAGAAGCTCTTCGGGCGGTCATTCGGCCTGTGACGTTTGCGATCTTCGTAATCATCATGGTGTATCTGCCCATTTTGACGCTTCAGAGCATCGAGGGGCGTATGTTCAGCCCGATGGCGCAGACCGTCATTATGGCATTGCTGGCCTCGCTGCTTTACTGCGTGGTCTGTATTCCGGTTCTGGCCGCACTCGTCATGCACAGAAGCCCACCTGACCATGAAACACGCTTTATCCGGACATTGCGTCGCTACTATGAGCCAGCGCTGGCATGGAGCGAAACTCATAGCAGAACGCTGATTGCCATTACCGGTGGAGCATTTCTGGTCTCGGTGTTCCTTGCCAGCCGTCTTGGCGGGGAGTTCGTGCCACAACTCGATGAAGGCGCATTGCTGGTCACCTCTATTCGTCTTCCCAGTGCGTCTCTTCCGACCGTTCTGGATGGTGTGACGCAGCAGGAAAAAATTCTCAAATCCTTCCCGGATGTCGAGACGGTCGTCAGCAATACCGGGACGTCTGCCATCCCGACGGACCCTATGGGAACGGCAGAAACAGACACGTTCGTGTTTCTCAAACCGCGCTCTCAATGGACAACGTCGTCTAGCGAGGCGGGGCTTGTCGAGAAGATGAGTGCGGAACTGAACAGGAAAGTGCCGGACGCTCATTATTCCTGGACGCAGCCAATTCAGATGCGCATGGACGATCTTCTTTCAGGGGTTCGTACTCAGCTTGCCATTTCCATCTATGGTGATGATCTGGACGTCCTGAACCGGCTTGCCCAGAAAGTCGCCACCGTAGTGCAGAGTGTGCCGGGTGCGGCAGATGTTGCGTCGGAGAGCGAAGGCACGGTTCCTTATCTCCATGTGGATGTGGACCGGGATTCCGCGGCGCGTCTGGGGGTTTCCGTGGCGGATATTCTTGCGGAAGTTGAAGCCATCGGCGGTCATATTGGGCGGCCGGTTACAGTTGAAAACGCCATCATTCCAACGCAGGTTCAGTTCCGGGACGGCGCCGTGAACTCTCAGGACAGGATTGCCCACCTTCAGGTTCGACGTGCGGATGGCGCGGGCTGGGTCCTTCTGACAGACGTCGCCCATATTTCCCTTGTAGACGGGACGTCCCGTATTGACCGTGATGGGACACATCGGCGCGTGATCGTTCAGGCCAATGTGCGGGGCCGGGACGTGAGTTCATTTGTGGCAGCCGCTCAGGAGGCGGTGACGAAGCAGGTCAAATTGCCTCATGGATATCGCATGAGTTGGGCAGGTCAGTTCAGGAACCTCCAGTCAGCTATGAAGCGGCTGGAAATTGTCGTCCCTATCGCACTGGCTCTGATTTTTGGGCTGCTGATCGCGGCGCTGGGCTCGTTCGGCGCAGCGGCGCTGGTATTCATCAACCTGCCTGTCGCCGCAACAGGGGGCATACTGGCGCTCGTTCTGCGTGGCCTTCCATTCAGTATCGCCGCTGGTATCGGGTTCATAGCACTCTTTGGGGTGGCGATCCTGAATGGCGTTGTTCTGCTAAGCCAGATCCGCACCTTCCGCCTGCAAGGCATGAGTGCTGCCAAGGCTGCGTTTTCCGCAGCGAGTGCGCGGTTTCGGCCTGTGATTGCAACAGCGTCCGTTGCAAGTCTCGGCTTCTTTCCGATGGCATTTTCCGGAAGTGCTGGCGCAGAGGTCGAACGGCCTCTGGCGACCGTAGTGATTGGCGGTCTGGTATCCTCGACGCTACTGACGCTTCTTGTTCTTCCAACGCTTTACGCACGTTTTTTCAAGGATAAGTCCGAACAGTCGAGCGATCTGCAGCCCTGAGATCTAAAAGGGAGGAATGTTCGGATTTTTGCCCGGGCACTCCTCCTTCTTAGCGTTTATAGAGAGCGCTGTTGGTTCGAAGTCGAACCTCTATCAGACAGTGTAGCCCATACTTTTATATAAGCCGTTGATGACCGAAACACTGCGGTGGGCTTCCGTCAGGTCAGGCGTTTCATCCGTGCGGTTGTATCCAAAACCCATATCATCGCCCATCCACTGAACAACAATTCCATCCCGCCGGGAGACGACATACACGTTCCCGAAACTCATGCTGCACAGGGCCTCCGGCTGCGGGATTAGCCACGCAATCTGGCCTCGGACAGGAACAATGCTATCATCATTCCAGAGCGCCCGGGCGCCATATCCGGTACAATTGATGAAAACAGGCTCGGGTAGGGCTGTCAGTTCGGAAGGATGATGCAAGGTCATGGTTTTGATCTTGCCGCCGCGTTCCAGAAACTGGCGTAGCAGATAGTCCGAATAGCTTGTGACATTGAAAATCAGATTGGGTTTTTTGTGGACTTCCGAATAGGGAAGCCGAGTGTCATCAATCTTGATCAGATTTCCCTGAGGCTCAATGTCCTGAATACGATCATCCAGCTTGGCAAAGCCGATCGGGTCTGCGTGAGAAGGAGCAGGCTCTCTCGATTTCATGCCATAGAATGTATCCCACTCAATGGGATTTCCCGGCAGCCCCTGAAGGTTCTGGTAACAGGAGAACGAATACCGGGCCATGGTCTCCCAGCGCGTAGCAAATTCCGGCGTCATCGCGTCTTTCTGAGCGATGCGGGAAGAGGGCGTCCAGCTTCCCGAAGCCCTGGCGGAGCGAACAAAGGGTGGAAGGGCCTCTGCATAGATCGTCACCTGCGCTCCAGCCTGCTGAGCCACGATAGCGGTCGTGAGACCAATGGCACCGCAGCCTATAACGCCGATTTTCTGGGAACTGACTGGTAACGCCCGTTCTACAGCCAGCTTGGCACTTCCCCAGGAAAGCGACCATCCGCTTCCTCCGTGCCCATAATTATGGACCACGGTTTTGTGTCCGACCTGTTCGACGCCCAGACGGGGGCCCGCTGCGCGGAACGGACGAAGACAGACCGTGATGCGGTCAATCCGGTCCGTGCGTGCCCGGATGACGGGGAGGGAGCGAACATCCGCATCCAGATCCAGATTGCGAAGACCTCTGTCTGCGCATCCTGGCAGGGTTGAAAGGCCTATCAGGGATGCGGCACTCGTCAAAGCATGACGACGGGAAAGAAGACGCATTGAGACAGAATTCCGGTCGGGAATGAAGTGGATCGTGGTCCCGTACTGATACGGGACCAGAATTCTTAGAAGGATGCGGCAGCCTGAAGATAGTAATACGCCCCGTTGAAATCCATCTGCGAAGACGAAACATAATAGCGCGTGATGCCATACAGCGTGTTCATGGTCGGCACCTTGCTAGGGCGAACATTGAAGATGTTGTTCGCGCCAAGCGAGATATGCCAGTGGTCATCGGGGCGGTATCCCACTTCAAGATCTGTCGTCCAGCGCGGTGCGTTGGTGAATTCCTTGAAAATCGTGTTGGAATAACGCAGGTCCGCCGGAGCTTCGTTGGAATATCCGAGGAGAACCTTGGAAGACCCCCACCGGCTCTGACGGATGTTCACGTCCCACTGACCGAGGGTCCAGTTGGCGTTCAGGATGATTTTGCTCCGGGGAGAGCCGGTCGTCAGAGTGGAAACACCGCTTGTGCTCAGGAGTGAGTTGCCGAGTGTGTCCTTCCCGAGGTGATGCATGCGGACGCGGTTCAGGTTGACGGCTGCCGTCCAGAGGATCTTCCCGTACTGGTGGAAGTCCGTTTTGTAATCACTCGTTATATCCATACCCTGGGTACGGGTTGAGACACCGTTCGAGAAGTACTTTGCACTGACGCTGCTGGTGATGATCCCGCTTGGAAGAGTGATACCTTGGGATTCAATAGCGTCCAGTGCAGCCTGACCCGTGTAATTTCCACCGGCAACGATCTGGTCTCGAATATTGATCTGATAGACGTCAACAGCCACATGCCAGTTGGTGAGCGGTGTGAGAACAATGCCACCGCTGGCGTTGGTCGACCGCTCAGGCTTAAGGGCGCTCGCCCCAAGACTGCGGGCTGCAATACTGTTGACGGCAAGCTGTCCGCTTGCACTTGTGGGGGCGATGTTGAGGTTGCCGTAATATTCCTGTGCCAGGGAAGGCGCACGGAAGCCGTTACTGATGGCACCCCGAACGGCAATTCGCTTCGTAAAGTCGTAACGGGAGGCAATCTTACCGTTAAATGTATGTCCGAAATCGGAATAGGTCTCGTATCGGCCTGCCAGATCGACGTCGAGTTTCTTTACCGGATGAACGTCAAGGTCCACATAGCCGGCATAAACATTGCGATGTGAGGATCCTGCATTTACAGGCTGAAGCCCGACGAACCCGGCTGCGCCACCATAGCTGTAAGACGCCTCATCCCCTGGAACGATCGTATAATCCTCATATCGGTGTTCGGCACCGAGGGCGACGTTAACCGGCATGTTCCACATCTTGAAAAGACGATGAAGGTCGAAGTTGTTCGTCCACTGGGAGTCCCTGTACCCAGCGGCGTAGAATGTTGTTGGTGTAGAACCGGTTGCGGCATAAAGCCCCAGATTGGCAGTACTGACATTATGGATATCCACAATATCCCGACCGTAAGTCGAACTCAGATCGTAATTAAATCCGAGGAACGTTTGCCCCTTGATACCAATCGTCGCGCCGTAATCATCCTCATCATTGGTTTCAACGGGAGAGAAGCCGTTTGGATAGTAGGATGGCAGTGCACTTGCGAGGCGGAAATACTGGAAAGACTGCGCATGGCGATGGGCGTAAGTGGCGTTACCGTATAGTTCGATATCGTCTGTCAGACGCTTTCCGAATTCCAGTCCCATCGTGCCACGTGTCTGCTCCGGCCGACCGAGCATTTTGGTGCTGACCTCGCCAGTCCGATCGTCAGGGGAAGAACGGTTGGTCATATCAGTATGGATATACTGTCCACTCAGGTGGATATAACCGTCACCCAGGAACCTGAAACCACCATCAAGATTCAGATTGCTCTGCCAGCCATCACCTTTGTAAGCATAGGCGCCTGTCTGTCCGGAAATATTAAATCCGTGAGGGGTTTTCTTGAGGATGATATTCACGACGCCTGCGATTGCGTCGGAGCCGTACTGAGCGGCCGCACCGTCTCGCAGAACTTCGATGTGATCGATTGCCCCGGCCGGGATCATGTCAATATCGACAGGGGTTGAACCCTGCTGAAGTCCTGCATCCGCGTAGATGTTGGCCGTCGTGTGACGACGCTTTCCGTCAACGAGTACAAGGGTATAGTTGGGATTCAGACCACGCATACGGATTGAATCTGTCAGAGCGCCCGTATCATAGCCCATGGACTGAACACTGATCGACGGGACGGTTCTTGCAAGTGCATCCCTGAGATCCACCTGGCCTGTCCGTTTCAGATCTGCCGCACTGATGACGTCAATCGGGCTGGTGCTGGAGCGTGCGGAGACATGGGCCGCACGGGTTCCCGTCACGATCATGTTCTCATCCTGAGCGGCCGCGGCATGAGAATGGCGGGATTTCAGGGCACTGGCTTTATGGGCCTGCTTTTTCTCTGTTTTTACGGTGGGAGAGGCTGCCGTATCCTGACCATAGGCCGAACTGGCCATCAGGGCGATACAAGCTACAGATCCAAGAAGACCACGCGCAGTCTGCATCACAATAAAACCCTCTGTTTTCTCGTGGTTTCGAGGGAAACCATCACATTCGTTCCGACGTCATACTGACAATTACCGAAACGGACCAGAAATGAAATTCTCAAAAATCACATGACCCATAACCCTGGGTTAAGGGTGGGGTGGATCTAGTGCATCGCCAGCACACGTTTTGCCTGCTCAAGGTCAATCTTGTTCTCCCAGCGCCCGATCACCACTGGAGCCACGCAGTTTCCGGCAAAATTCCCGACGGCGCGCGCAATCCCCACGAACCAGTCGACTGCAAGAAGCATGACAAGACTGGCGACTGGAATAGATGGAACAGCAGCCAGTGTGGCCGCCAGAATCACAATGCCAATTCCGGGAACGCCATGTGCGCCCTTGGATGTGAAGAGCGCTGTAACCAGCATAGTGGTGATCTGCCAGAAGGTGAGGTGTGTCCCGGTCGCATTGGCAAGAAAAATGACAGCCACGCCCAGATAAATGGACAGGGCATCCAGATTGAAAGAATAACCCGCAGGAACAACCAGCCCGACGACCTGGCGCTCAATTCCCAAGGCTTCCAGCTTTTCCATAAGCCGCGGGAGGACCGCGTCCGACGCTGTGGTGGTCATGACAATGGCGCTTTCTTCGCGGAAATATCGCGCAAAGCGGAGTGGACTAAGACCGCATAACTTGAGCAACCCGCCGAGAATGCCAATAATGAACATCGCAATCATGAGGAAATACAGCAGCACAAAACCTGCCAGATGCACCACGGTATCGAGGCCGTAGCGCGCCGTTGTCGTGACCATTGCGCCAAATACGCCAAGGGGAGCCAGGCAGATAATGAAGCGCATCATCCGTGAAAAGAGTGCTGACAGGCTTTCCAGAAGGGTAACGACTGGTGCAGCCGATGACCCCATCTGGTTCAGGCAGCAGCCAGACAGGATCGCAATAAACAAGATCTGAAGAATATTCCCGTCTGCAAAAGCGGAGACAGGGGTATGAGGAACCAGCGAGAGCAGAAAATCACTGATACCCCGATCATGAAGATGCTTTGCGTTGCCGCTATACGTTGCGACAAGCTGTTCATCTCCCGGCGTTGGAACAAATCGGATGCCTTTGCCTGCGCCCAGAAGCATAGTGATACCGACCGACGCGAACAGAACCAGTGTTGTCATGCCCTCGAAGTATAACAGCGCTCGACCTCCTAGACGTCCAACGGTCTTGAGAGAGCCAGCTCCGATAATCCCTAAAGCAACGATGCAGAAGAGAAGAGGGCCCACCGCCATAACGATCAGTTTCAGGAACAGATCAGTCGTCCATCGGACATCCGGGGCAATGGATGGGATAAGAATTCCAACCAGCATTCCCAGAACGGTCGCGAGAACAACCTGAACGAAAAGACTGGGTACGCGGAAAGAGGCAGATGTTCTCTGGGTATTTCCGCTCATGCAGGGGCTCCGGAAGATGGCTTCTGAAACGGGACGTCCAGATGGGGCGCTTATCCGAAGATCAGAAGAATATATTCATTTTCCGAATATGAAGACATGCAGTTATCTGGATGTCAAACCGATACGAAATCGTTCTGGTTCGATGTGAAATTTAATGCAGATGGGAAAAGGTTGGGCAGCTCCATGCAACTGCCCAACCGACTTCAAACCTTAGCCGTGCGTCTTGTTGATGAAGTTGACGACGTTGTCATGCAGTTCTGCAAGAGCTGGGGCATGGGCATAGACCATGTGGCCGGATTCATACTGGTGAAATTCAATATTCGAAGCCAGTTTCCGGGGGATCGGAAGATGCTGCATCTCGTAGATGCCCTCAAAGAATGGTGTTCCAAGATCATAATAGCCCTGGTTCAGCATGATTTTGAGGCTTGGGTTCTGCTTCATGGCGCTGGCCAGATCCGGCAGAACGTTCGGCGCGCCCTTGGCTGGACGGCCTGAGCCGGGCTGCTTGTGCACGAAGGCCCATTTTCCAATCGAATGAGCACTGACCTTGTATTCCTGATACCCGTCATCGAACGCAGGATTTATGCCGTAGTGCAGGGTATTGCGCACGTAATCATTGAATGCTGAAACGTAGGCAGATTGCATGGCCGCAAACTGTGGGTCATAATCTGGCGTCTGCCCGAGCGGATCAATGGATGGTCCGGAGAACCGGCTGTCCAGACGGCCTGTATCCATGCCGTCATCCCCAAGAAGAGTCTTGGCAAATTCACCGCCGCTTACGCGCAGGTCTGCCTTTTTCAGATATTCGACCGGAAGGCCTGTGTACTGATGAAGTTTCTGGGCCGTCTGCTCCAGTTTTTCATCTGAAATGGATGTGCCGTCCTGGAGGGCAGACGTGTAATCCGTCAGGGCGAAGTGCTCGACTTCGGACAGGAAAGGCTTCAGGTCTTTTGGCTGGTTCGGCAGCTTGTGATGATACCACGCAGTTGCGGCAAAGCTGGGGAGAGCCAGAACATAGGGCTGATCGACGCTCGGGTTCGACTTTACACTGTCGATCGAGTTGTCATAGTCTAGGATCTGGGACAGCAGCATAACGCCGTTCAGATCAATACCTTTTTCCGACGCCAACTGATTGGCAATGATCGCGGAGCGCGTTGTGCCGTAGCTCTCGCCAAAAAGGTATTTGGGGGAGTTGAAACGGTTAAAGCGTGTCAGGAATTGTGCGATGAAGTCCGTAAAGGCTGCTGCATCCGGGTCCGTGCCGTAAAATGCCTTTTCCTTGTCCTTGCCAACGAGGCGCCCGAACCCGGTACCCGGGGCATCAATGAAGACCAGATCGGTCGCATCCAGCGGGCTGTCGTTGTTCTCAATCAGATGATAGGGCGCAGCCGGTGTATGGGTATCGTCTGCGGTGACAATACGGTGCGGCCCAAAGGCTCCCATGTGCATCCAGACACTCGATGACCCTGGACCACCGTTATAGACAAAGGTGATCGGACGGTTTTCCGGATGGGTGCCTTTCTTGAAGTAGGCCACATAGAAGATTGACGCCACGGCGTCCGGGTTCTTCTTGTCGGTCTTCTCATCTTTGCTGCCGGTATCGGAATCATCCCAGCCCTGAGCATGAACGATCAGCGTTCCGGTCACAGCCTGATACGCGATGTGCTGCCCACGAATGGTTGCAGCCCCATCTGAAACGACCTTCTGGGGCGTTGTCAGAAAGTGAGATACGCCTTCCGGTGCTTTCACGGTTTCTGAAGAAGGGGCTTCTGCATGAGCTGTCAGGCTGGTCGCAGCCAGTAGGCCTGCCGCAAGGAGAGAGCAGGTCAAAATCTTGGTACGCACGGTGTAACTCCTTACATAGTGCGATTATTCTGGAAGGAATACGAAAGCCTTACAAGTTCCCGAGAGATGAAAAGTCTTTCACGTCTCCTTCAGTAATGGAACATTGCTTTGCAACGGGGCGACGTATGCCATCGCCCCGCTTCTGATCACGCCGAGACGTTCAGGCGCTGGATGCGCATGGCCTCTTTGCGATGCGCTCCAAGAATGTCTCCCAGGTTTTTCAGGACGGGCTGTCCATTTTCCACAAGGATACGGCCATTCACGATGGTTGTGCCCGCTGTCGCAGGAGCGCAGCGAAGCCATGCTTCCACCGGGTCTGTCAGTGCACCGGCGAGGGAGATTTCTGACATTTGCCAGATGACCAGATCGGCACAGGCACCGGGTCTTAGATGCCCGATTTCATCCTCCCAGCCCAGACAGGCTGCTCCACCCCGTGTTGCCATATCCAGCGCGTCCCGAGCCGTCATGGAATGGGGGCCATTGCGGAACCGTCCCAGCAGGAGCGCCATGCGGGTCTCCAGCCAGAGCGATGCATGATCGGTGGAGGCCGATCCGTCACAGCCAAGCCCAACCCGCATTCCCCTGCGGCGCATGTCCATGGCATCAGCAGAGCCACCACCGATCATCATGTTCGAGCACGGACATTGCGCCGTACAGACACCCGCATGGGCGAGGCGGTCGATTTCGTCCGTAGAAGGGTAGATGTAATGGGCAATCCAGGAGCGCGGACTGGCCCAACCCACACGTTCGAAATATTCCGTCGGGGTGCACCCATAAACGTCCGCACAGTAGCGGTCTTCGTCGTGATCTTCCGCCAGATGCGTATGGAGGCGTAGATCATACCGGTCTGCCATGGCGGCAGATTCCGTCATGATCCGTTCGGAAACACTGAAGAGCGAGCAGGGCGCGAGAGCAACACGACCCATCGCACCGGGTGAGGCATCATGATAGGCATGAACCAGACGTTCACTGTCCGCGAGAATGGTGTCTTCATCCTGTACGACCGACGCAGGTGGTAGACCGCCATCCTCAACGGAACGCGTCATGGAACCACGCGTGGCATGGAAGCGAAATCCGATGTCTTTCGCCGCACGGAACTGCGCATCAATCAGAAACGGCTTGGGATGGACGTACATGTGATCCATGGATGTTGTGCAACCACCCATGAGAAGCTCAACCATGGCCACGGCAGTTGAAAGATAAACGGACTCTTCATCCAGCCCGGCCCAGAGCGGATATAACCCTTGCAGCCACTCGAACAGCGTTCCGTTCGTGACGGGCGCATAGGCGCGGGTCAGGTTCTGGTACATGTGGTGATGGGCATTGATGAGACCCGGCGTCACCAGCTTTCCATTGGCTGAGAGCATTTTTTCAGCCGGTGGTGGCGTGTCGCCAGAATGTCCCACGGAATGAACACGACCGTCCTTCAGGGCGATCCATCCGTTCGGGATTTCCCAGTCTCGATCAATGTAAAGATAGGCGTTTGTAATAAGGAGGCTGACCGTCATTGCGGCGTCCTTTCCCGATACCATCAGCAAGCCATGACGGATCATGACTTTCGCAGAAGGCCCTGTTCCGAAGGTGCGAACTCCGGATCGTCATCAAGCTGGTCTTGAACGGGCGAGGAACGGTCAGCCTAGCATCAGGGTGGCGGGGATGTCACGCCGGATGGGCGTCCCAAAATTCTGCCTGAAGGGCCGCTGCTTCATCTTCAAGAAGGGGGCCGATGACCTCAACGTTCTGCTGCCCGGCGTCGAAAACCGTGCGGCAGGGAAGATCCAGCGTCGGATTTTCCGCGTGATTGCCCGTCATGTCCTTTAGGCCTTTTTCCGACTGGCCGTACACGACGCGTCCAATGCCAGCCCAGTAAATGGCGCCAGAACACATCGCGCAAGGCTCGGCGGAGCTGTAGAGCGTGCAGCTTCGCAGGCGTTCAGAGCCATAAGCGCGGCTTGCACGACTGGCGAGCAGACGTTCGGCATGAGCTGTCATGTCGCAGCCTTCCGCGCTGTAGCCGTTGCCCTGTTCCATCAGGACTGTCCCATCCGCGTCTACAAGGATGGAGCCGAACGGATGGTCGCCACCTTCACGCGATTTACGCGCAATATCAAAGGACATGCGAAGGAAGCGGAGATCATCAGTGTCTGTCAGCATGGGTGAGACGCCTTTTCCTTGATTTGACGGCCATTGACCCAGACGCGGCCAATGGTCTGTGACGATGCGTGGCAAACGATTTTTTGCGCACAGGTGGCGGCATCGTCTTTTGGATGCAGTCGCAGAGCGCCAGACGTTCCCAGAATTTCGACGGCATCGAACATCTGACCTGGCATGAGTTGCCCGGCAGAAACCCCCAGGGCTTCAGCCCCTCCGCGTGTGGCCAGCCAGAAGGCTTCCTGAAAGTCGATCCGGCTTTTGGGTAACCCACGCTCTGAAGCAGGAAGGTGAGGATTTGTGCCGCTTTCCAGCAGACGGGAGGTCAGAACCGCTTGCCGGGCATTTTCGAAAATCGAGGGCGAATAGCCGCCGGAAATATCCGTGCCCAGCCCGCAATGGACATGCTCGTCCAGAACGTCACGCACAGGAAGTGCGGCTCCGGCAAAAAACGCATTGGAAATAGGGCAGTGTGCCAGCGCGGCGTTGCGGTTTCTAACAAGCGCCCGGTCGGTCTGATCTAGAAATCCAGCATGGGCCAGAACAGTATGATCACGTAGTAGACCAAAATGGTCCAGCGCGTGGGTATCCGTCTGGCCTGTGCGATTCAGAACGTGCTGGTGTTCCCAGTCACTTTCAGACGCATGGGTTTGAACCCGAACGTTCAGCTCGGCGGCCAGTTCTCCCAGTCCTTCAAGGAGTGCGTCGGAACAGGCGGGGATGAACCGGGGAGTTATGACAGGCTGAACGAGGCCATGTTCGTTACCCGGAAGAGCGCGAACAGCCCCAATGAACCGACGCGTTGCATCCAGAGCCTCCCGAGCGCTGGCCTGCCGGTAGTCCGGCGGACAAAGGTCCGGGTGATCCATGGCGACCAAGCCAACAAACCCGCGCTGCCCATAGCGAAGGCAGGTCCGGGCCAGAACGAGACTGGCCTCTTCATGGATCGTCGCGAAATAAAGCGCCGTTGTGGTGCCGTTCTCCAGCAGGGTGCGGACAAGATCGTCATAAACATCTTCCGCAAAAGCAGGGTCAGCGTAGCTGGCTTCCAGCGGGAAAGTATAGGTGCCGAGCCAGTCTTCAAGCGGTCGATCCAGCGCCATACCAGCTTGTGGCCATTGCGGTGCGTGAATGTGCAGATCTGTCAGACCGGGGGTCAGAAGTGTTTCATCGGGCAGCCAGACTGCGTCCCTTCGTGCAGACAGAACGTCATAGCGTGCTGTACCTTGAGGGATGCGTTCCTGAATGGTGCCGTCTGTATCGACCAGAAGAGCTACGTTTTCGAGGCGAGTGCTCTGGGGCGTCTCCGATGTCAGAACCCGCCCGATGATGATGGTCTCAGTCACGCGAGCACACCATAGGTGACGCCTTTACCCTTCAGCCAGCGCCGATAGGCCACCGAGGATCGGTCCGCCATGGTCGGGATCTCATACTTACCATCAAGTGGCATCAGGCGAGGGCGCTGGTTCTCAAGAATAATCCTGTCCTGAAGGAAGATGAACTGCTGGAACTCCACCAGCCCTTCAAGAGGCGAGGCTTCATCGATCAGAAACATGACGGGATGGGCCCGTGAGCGTGTAGGTGTCATGGGCTGGACGAAAAGAGCGATCACGTCCTGCCGTTCAGGAGAGGCAGGGCAGGTCTTGTAAAGAAGCGTCGAGAAGGGCGCCGCAACCCGGTAGGTATAATCGGTGAGAATACCGCCGGAAGCCGAAAGAGCGGCCTGTGGCTGAAAGAATGTACAGTCCGTTGCCCAGATTTCTTCGCCCCCTTCACGGGTTTCAATCTGATAGCGGCGGACCTCGGTTTCCGGCTCTGCCCCGAGAATATTGGTGTGAACAAACGGAAAATGCGCCATGTCGAGAAAGTTCTCAACAACCCTGAGGCCAGATGAATGGACGGCAATGGACCCGCAACAGACCAGTCGCCGATCTGGCTCCTCCGCTTCAGGGATAGACGGAATATCGCGCACCGGCTCGCCCAGAGACGTCCAGAGATATCCGTAGCGTTCGCGGGCGGGCAGGGAGCGGTTCCCACAGAGAACCTGAAGAGCGCCTTTATCGTCTCGTGAAACGTCGATGAGCTTGTCCAACAGCATTGTCTGGAAATGCGGTTCCGTCAGATCTTCCAGCATGGCGAGCGGATACCATTGTGATAACGTTTCCGGATCAACGGTACTCATGGCGCATGGACCTGCTGCTGGTGGCGGTTGACCCTGAGTTAATCATGACATCTGGTGTGGGTGGAATAAGGAATATTGATAAGCCGGAAAATTCTTATTGTGAAATGAGATAAGGAGGGCATGATTATATGGTCCGGGAGATTCGTCTCACAGGGCATTTTGATCCTGAGGCATTGCAAGGCTTTGCAATGGCCCGCGCAGAGCTTCTGGCCGTGGAGATTACAAAGATGTCCGTTTCACAGTCCCGTTTCGAAGCCCGGATCGTTGGGGAGGAAGCCCTGCTTGGCATGTTTGAAATGTCCTGCCTTTTGGGGCCTGCAGGCTGTATCGTGACTGGTGCGGAAGACATCGCGTGACAGACTGGTTTCCCCTTGCGCTTGGGATGGATGTCCCATCCGAAACTGCAGCACCGGCCCGTTTGTACGGGAAGGAGATTGCGCTTTGGCGCGGTGCAGACGGGCAGGTTCATGCCTGGGAGGACCGCTGCCCCCATCGAGGTATGCGACTGAGCTTCGGCTTCGTGCGGAATGGCAATCTGGCCTGTCTGTATCACGGCTGGCAGTTCGGCGCGGATGCCACCTGCCGTCATATTCCAGCGCATCCTGAATTACGTGTACCGGGAACAATCCATGCTCATGCCTATCGGGCGGAAGAGCGGGCCGGTATAATCTGGGTGTCCCTGAATGAGGACGCCAGTCTGGACGAGCTGCCGGATGAGGATGCGTTCGGCGCGCGCAGTATTCTCGTTCAGGCACCTTTGGCTTCAGTGCGTGTCGCTCTGGCGCTCCCGGAGGAGGGGTGGAAGTGGCAGGAAGACTGTCTCGTGGCCGCTCATGAACCCGAACCCGGTCTGACAATGCTGCACATGGCATCGGCAACGCTGGCTAACCGGCTGGATATTGCCGCCAGAGCCAAAACGACCAGAGACCATCTCGAAGCACTCAACGAAAAGGTTCCGGCATGAGGCTGCGAGACTGGGCACTCGACGACCGGTGCTATGCCGTCCGGCTGGGCGCGTCATTGATGGGCGTACATCTTCCAACCATCACAGACGCTGCTGCTCTGGAAACCGGACCCGTGCTTGAAATTGACGGGGGTTGTCTTCGTGGCCCCGCCGATATCCTGCAAAGACTGACCAGTCTGCCCGAAGTTTCCCGGGACTGGCATCTTGGTATTGGGGAAGAACGGCGAGACGCATGGGCAGAGAGTGCGCTGGAACAGCTTTCACATCTTCGCCGGGCCGCGCTTCTGGCTGCGTTACCGACAGACGGGGTTCCTCCCTCAGTGTTTCGTCTGATGACTGAAATTGAGGATCGCCTGTCAGACGACCGGCTGTGTGACCGTCCCTGGCTCTCGGGAAGGCATCCGGGTGTTGCCGATATTCTGCTGTTCCCGATCGTCGCTTTAAGTCAGGATCTGGAAGTACCGCTGGATCTTTATCCAGCGATCCGAAATTTCATCCGGCAGTTCAAGGCGCTACCCGGATTCATGACGATGCCAGGAGTGCCGGAATGTCATTGAAAGACCTGACACGTCTTCCCCGGCGCAGAGCATTGGTCGCTCTCGGAAGTTCGCTATTGCTGCCTTCCGCGCTCAAGGCTGCCGAACGCCGTTTCGCACCTATTCGGGAAGAAGATCTTCTTGTCGGCTTCGGGCACACCAGCCCCATCACGGACGGAGGGTGGAGTTACGCGCATAATCAGGGCGTCGAAGCCGTGAAGCGCGCCTATCCGGCAGTAAAGACGCTGTTTGTTGAGAGCGTGCCATATTCCGCGGACGCAACGCGCATCTTTCGCCAGTTCGTAGCGGAAGGCGCTCAGATGGTCATCTCCACGTCGAATTATGGAGATTTCATCAAGGACGTTGCGGACCGGGCGCCGAATGTGGCGTTCATGGAATGTGACGGTCATACCGTCAGCAACAATCTCGGCTGGTATTACATCACGCACTGGTATGCGAGTTATGTGATCGGCATTGCGGCAGCCCGGCTCAGCAAAAGCGGGAAGCTGGGATATGTGGCGTCGTTCCCGGTACCGTCCGTCTATGCAAGCGCCAATGCTGTTCTTCTTGGCGCGAGATCGGTCAATCCGAACGCGACAATGCGCGTCATTTCCATCAA
The DNA here is from genome assembly GCF_002723955.1 of Gluconobacter frateurii. Taxonomy (GTDB): domain Bacteria; phylum Pseudomonadota; class Alphaproteobacteria; order Acetobacterales; family Acetobacteraceae; genus Gluconobacter; species Gluconobacter frateurii. The sequence goes on along the minus strand of NZ_BEWN01000003.1, from coordinate 262,628 downwards.
TTCCTGGTTTGACCCACAGGCCGCAACCGAGGCTGGTGCTGCTCTCGTAGACAGTGGATGTGACTTCCTGTGTGGCATCATGGATGATCCGGGCTATCTGCGTGTGGCGGAAAAGCGCGGCGTCTGGGCGGCTATGTGGAACACCGACATGCGAGAGTTTGGGCCGAACGCCTATGTCAGTTCTGTCACGCTAGATTTTGCTGATTTCTATATTCAACAGGTTGGCGCTCGAATCCGGGGGGAATGGGCCCCGGAAGGTCGTTTCCTGACGCTGGGGAAGGGCGTCGACCGTGACCGCTGGGGCCAGAACGTGCCCGAGGCGGTCCAGAAGGAAGCTGACGCAGTTAGAGACCGGATGCTCGCTGGGTGGTCGCCATTCCAGGGACCAATCTATGATTCAGACGGCAAGCTCCGTGTTGCACCGGGTCATGTCATGACAGACGCGGAGATGTATGGCTGGAGCTGGCAGGTGCAGGGAGTATCCGGCCTTGGCTGACGTCACACATACGCCTAACGCTCCGCCGCGCCATCTTCCCGCCGGAACACCGCCCATTCTGGAACTGGTGAACATCGCGAAGTACTTTCCCGGTGTCATCGCCAATGAGCATGTTTCCCTAAACGTCTTCCCTGGTGAAATCCACGCGCTTCTGGGTGAGAACGGGGCAGGGAAATCCACTCTGATGAACGTGGTTACGGGTCTGTATCAGCCAGATGCCGGTGAAATCATCATTGATGGATATGGCACTACATTTCCGGCTCCGGATGCCGCCATTTCGGCGGGGATCGGCATGGTGCACCAGCATTTCCGGCTGGTGCCGCGCTTTACGGTTGCGGAAAACCTGCATCTTGGCTGGTCAGAGACGCCCAAGCGCCTCTCGGCAAAAGATATTGAGGCACGGGCAAAAGCGCTTTCTACCAAATTTGGATTGCCGGTGCGGCCTTCAGCCATTGTTTCCTCATTGTCGGCTGGTGAGCAGCAGCGGGTCGAAATTTTGCGCGTGCTTTCTCGCGGCGCGCGGCTGCTCATTCTGGATGAACCTACGGCAGTTCTCAGCCCGGTTGAGGTCGGGGAGCTGTTTTCGGCTCTACGGCGGTTTCGGTCTGAAGGTGGGGCAGTCATCATCATCAGCCATAAGCTGGACGAGATTATGGCTCTGGCAGATCGTGTCTCCGTTCTGCGTCAGGGCCGCTTGATCGGCACCCATCAGGTTGCGGATGTCACACCTGACAGCCTGGTGACAGAAATGATTGGGCGCCCTGTTGCTCTTGCGACGTCCTATCCCCGTCAGGCTTCCGCTCCGGAGGTTGGGAAGGCAGAACCACTTTCCCTCCAGCAGGTCATTGTGCGCGATAATGCAGGGGTCGTGCGGCTTGATAATGTCAGTCTTTCCCTGCGCCCCGGCGAGATCCTCGGAATTGCAGGGGTGACGGGAAACGGCCAGCCTGAGCTGGCAGAAGTTCTAACCGGCCTGAAGGACCCTGAAAGTGGAACCATTTTTCTGAACGGCAAGGCTGTAAACCGTGCAGACCCGGCCATGTTTGCCCATGCCGGGGTTGGGCATGTTCCGGAAGACCGCCTCAAACGTGCATTGATGCCGGGATTGAGTGTCGCGGAAAACATGGCCCTACGGGAGTATGATCACCCTCCCATTGGCGGAAAATTCAGCTTTTCCATGCCGCAGGCCCGCAAATTCGCTCAGATGCTGGCCGACAAAGCCGGTGTCAAACTCCCCGGAACGCAGGTTCAGATCCGTGGACTGTCTGGTGGCAATCAGCAGAGACTGGTTCTGGAACGGGAAATCCGGATTGCAAGCCATGTGCTGGTCGCGAGTTACCCAAGCCGCGGCCTGGATATCGGCGCCATTTCCGCTATGCGCGACATGCTTGCCCGCGCACGGGACGCAGGTGTGGCCGTGGTTCTCATGTCGGAAGATCTGGACGAAATTTTTGCTCTCAGCGATCGAATTGCCGTCCTGTATGCAGGGCGCCTCATGGGGATCATGGCGCGTGCGGACGCGGGCAGAGACAGTATTGGGGCTCTCATGAGTGGTCGTAGCCTGTCGGAGGCAGCATGAGCGCTGTATCGCATCGCACCCGTCTGACGGTTGTTCCCTCTTATCGCATCGCTGTGGGGCGGGGATTATCCATCCTCGCAGCCCTCAGCGTCGTCGCCATAACTCTGGCTGCCATGGGCCGCTCTCCCATCGAACTCGCCGCGCTGGTTGTACGCTCTACGGTTGGTTCCCGGTTCGGAATTGAAGATCTGGCCCTGTTCATGACCCCATTGATGCTGACGGGTGCGGCAGTCTGGGTCGGTATCCGCGTCAATCTGTGGAATATCGGCGCGGAAGGGCAGCTCTATGCCGGCGCGACTGCTGCCACGGCGATCGGGCTGTTCACGCACTGGCCTGCACTTGTTGCGCTGCCCGCCATGATTGTCGCTGGCATGCTTGCTGGTGCGGCTTGGATCTTCGTACCAGCTGCTGCTCGGGCATGGTTAGGCGTGAGTGAAATCGTCACCTCGCTTCTGCTCAATTTCGTGGCCTCTTTGCTGGTCTATTATCTTGCAACTGGTCCATGGGCCGATCGTGTAACCGGAGCTCTGGCCTCCACCGAGCGTTTGCATATGGCTTTTCCGGAACTCTGGGGTGCTGTTCACCTTGGCTTTATTCTGGCGCTCGCAACCGTCATCGGTTTGGGGATCGGTCTGGCCAAGAGCCGCTTCGGGTACGAAACGGCGGTCTGTGGCTCGAACCCACAGGCTGCGCATTACGCTGGAATTGGTGTTGCTCCCCGCATTCTGGCTGTTTTGCTGCTGTCGGGTGCCTTGGCCGGGCTGGCGGGTGTCTTTGAGGTCGCAGGAACTGTGCACCGGCTTCAGGGAGGCCTTGCCAACAACTATGGCTATCTGGGTATCGTTGTTGCGCTGTTGGCTCGCGGATCATGCCTCGCGCTGATCCCGGCTGCTCTCCTGATGGCGTTGATCCTTGATACAGGCATCGTTCTACAGACCACCCAGATCAGTTCCTCGGCTGTTCTGGCAATCACTGGCCTTCTTGTTCTCGCCATCGCGGCGGGAGACGAACTGGCGGCCTATGTCCGCGTGAACAGGACCTGACCATGGCACTTCTCAGCGATCTTCTTGGTCATGCCGTTCTGTCCGGTAGTGTTCTGGCTCTTGGCGCCCTTGGCGAAGTGATTGCCGAGCGTGCTGGCGTTCTTGATCTTGGTGTCGAGGGGCTCATGTCTCTCGGGGCAGTTGTTGCCGTCATGACGGTAACGGCAACGCCTCATCCATGGCTGGGCCTTCTGGCTGCCGGACTAGTCGGTGGGCTGGGAGCCGGCGTATTGGCGCTTTCCAGTGTGGTGCTTCGCGCCAATCAGGTTCTGTGTGGCGTTGCCATTACATTCCTGGGGTTGGGACTGAGTTCCGTCATCGGACGGTCTGTTGCCGGTATTCCCGTGTCTGCTGTATTTGAACCAGTCTCCATCCCGGTTCTGTCCTCCATTCCCGTTATTGGACCTGCATTTTTCAGCCAGAATGTGCTTGTTTATCTAATCTATCTGGTTCTGCCGGCGCTGGTGCATTTCTGGATGTTTCGAACACGCTCAGGACTGGATCTTCGTGCTGTTGGCGAAAACCCCGCTGCCGCCGATGCCGTCGGTGTACCTGTTATGAAGCTGAGAGCAGTCGCTGTCATTCTGGGAGGCGTTCTGGCTGGTTTGGCTGGCGCTGATCTGACCCTGGCGGTTGTTCCGGTCTGGTCAGACGGAATGATCGCCGGGCGAGGGTGGATTGCCGTCGCGCTTGTGATCTTTGCGGGATATCGCCCTGTGGTGGCTGTGCTGTCTGGCCTGTTGTTCGGGCTGGTAACAGCTATCGGTTTCATGGGGCAGGCGAGAGGGTGGCCAGTAGCACCTGCGATCCTCAACACGCTGCCGTATCTCGGGACAGTCGCCTGCATCATTGTACCTATGCTTGCCTTTGCGAAACTCAGATCCGCTATGGCTGCTCCGGCGGCTCTTGGAACTCCGTATTATCGTAGCGGAAGATAACGGTCAGGAGATTTTACGAGACCGTTATAAGACGCTCTCTAATACCATTGGTTTGCACTTAAAGCCTATAATCGAGTACCCTGTCCGTTCATGTAGGTATATAGGGGAGGCTGATGACAAACATTACGGCACTTATTGCAGATGCTGCGGTTTTCGTTTTTCTCCCATGGATTTTATGGCGCGTTCTTCGCAGATCAATACCGATTGTCGTATTGCCAATACTTATCGGTATATTGATTTCTGTTTGGCACCTTCCAGTAAAATCTCTTGGAATTCCTTCTGTTTATGGAAGTGATATTGGGTGGGTTGCAGTTCTCGTTCTGGCTTTTACAGCGGGGCTCGAGATGTGGCAGTCACCTGGAAAAGCCGATGCGGACCATACCCTGCCTGCGCCTTCGCTAGGCCGCCTTTTGGGCGGTGCGGCGGTTGCTCTAGGCGGTCCGCTGCTCGTTGGCTCCATTCTGGCTTATGAATTCTTTCTGCCTCTGCCGGGTTGGCATCCCCCGCATGCTCAGCCGTGGGTAGCGGCAGCATCAATTGGCCTGTGCATTGCCGTCAGTGCACTGCCGGTTCTGATTGGTGTCGTTCGTGAACTCGATGCCTCACAGCGCCCACTCGGCCAGCTTGCTCTGAAACTTGCTGTTGTGGATGACGCGGCGCTCTGGATCGGACTGGCGGCCTTGCAGGTCGCAGAGCGGGGCACAGCCGCATTGCATGGCTGGACCGGTCTGGAAGTGCTGGCGATTGCGCTGCTAGTCGGACTGGCTCTGCTTGGGAACTGGGCGTCTCGCCATTTCCGCCATCCGCCTCTGGCCGTGATCTGGCTTGCCGTTCCAGTCTATCTTGCGGCCGGGTCCTGGGCGAGTATGCAGCTTGGCCTTCATGAGCTGATTGGCGCTTATTTTGCCGGCGCGATCATGCCGCCATCCTGGGTCCGTCGCCTGCCCGTCGAAAAAGTTGGAACGTTCTCCCTCATCTGGCTTGCTCCAATGTTCTTTGGGCATAGCGGCCTGAATATTGATGGTGACGCCCTGACATGGCCTTCCGTCATTGCTTCGCTGTCCCTGGTCGCCATTTCGATCGTGACCAAGATTGTCGCCGTGTACATTTTCCCGCCCGCGGCAGGTCTCAGTCGTCGTCAGGCGTTGAGCGTCGGCGTGCTTCTGCAATGCAAAGGGCTGATGGAGATTGTTGCCGCAACGATCTTCCACGCACAGGGCATGATCTCGGAATTTGCTTTTGCGTCTCTGATGGTTCTGGCTGTGATTTCCACAGTCCTGACAGGCCCGATGTTCAAGCTTGTCGCGCCTCGACCCAAAGTCGAAGCCTGAAATTTGGGAGGATCTGATGATCCTCCCAAATTCTTTCTAAAAATTAGTGATGCGTTGAAAGCCAGTCGTGGATTTGCGTCTGGGTGGCGCGGATCGCGTCCTGACGGGCGTTGATCGTATTGACAGCCTTGGCCGTCGCAATCTTGGATCCCGTTGTCTTCGTGGCCCACGGATCGCTCTGCAGAGCGGCCAGAACCTGCGGGCTGTTAGAGTGAGCAGCAATTGTGGCGAGGAAGTCATCCTGTGACCATGGTGCCAGATGGGGGCGGATATTGGCTTCGTGTTCCTTTACCAACTGCCACACCAGATCCGGATTTTCGCTAGAAACCGCAACGACAGCGAGCGAACGGGCAATCCGTCCATTCGGAATGGCGCCGGTATACGCCAGTTCAACAGTCTTGCGGATCAGATCCGGATTGGTCGCGCTGGCAAGAGCGGCGAAGTAGCGCAGTTTCAGCTCGGTTGCCTGCGTCGTGCGAACCTTGTCGGCCATAAAGGCCCATGTCTGCTCGTCAGCGTTTTTCATGGCAATCGTTGTGACGGCGGCGACAAGATCAGGGCGCAGGGATGCCGGATTATTCTTCCAGAGCGCAAAGCGACGCTTGGCTTCCGCGGTGACCTTTGGATCGTTGAAGGCTCCGAGTGCGCTGATGACCGATGGACGCAGCATCGTATCCAGAACATTCTCATGGGGCTTTTCGTCCCACCCAAGGCGCGCCAGAACGGGGGCCAGACGGCTTCGGGCATAAGCCTGGAAATCATCACGAACCGGGTTGCCAATTTCGTAAAGATCAATCGTTTCCAGACGGTCGATAATCTCTTCAAGAACCGCAATATCGCTTTCATGTGCCGTCGTCAGACGGTCCACGAGATCCAGATACGGAGCCAGCCCTGCCTGACCCGCCCGGAAGAGGGCATACTGATCCCCAAGCAGATTCGCACGGTCTACAGCTGAGAATTTGCTGATGGAGGCAGAAAGAGCAGCGAACGCATTCTTGTCGTAGGCGACGCGATAGTAGCCACTCTCGCCAAGATTGAGCTTGAACGGCGCTCCACAATGCGGCGTCGTGATGGTGACAGGCTCCGTTCCCAGAACGATCGTCTTGCTGGGAAGTCCGGGGCCGCCAGCAACAACCGGAATGCTCCACGTCAAGGGCTGGGCCTGCGGGTCATGAATGGTGAAGCGGCTCTGCGTTAGCGTATAAGTCGCCTGATCGTTCTGGCAGAACGACGTCACATTGACCAGCGGAATACCCGGCTGTTCCGTAAAGCTGCGGGCGACCTTGGCAACGTCCTCGCCGGATGTGGAGGACAAGGCGTTCCACAGATCCTGACTGGTGGCGTTTCCATAGGCATGAGCCTTCATGTAGGCGCGCATTCCATCACGGAACTTGTCTTCGCCCAGCCAACCTTCCAGCATCCGGATGACAAGTTCACCCTTACCATAGCTGATGCTGTCAAACGCCGAATTGGCTTCGCTGACATTATGGATCGTCTGCTGGATCGGATGTGTGGTGGCGAGAGCGTCAATCGCCATCGTTTCTTCCCGGGTGTCATGCTGGCGAGGCCAAATGTCCCACTGAGGGTTCAGCTTGTCCGTGACCTTGATCTCCATCCAGGACGCGAAACCCTCATTGAGCCAGATATTGTTCCACCAGCCCATCGTCACAAGATCGCCCGACCACTGATGGGCCATCTCGTGCGCAACAACTTCGTGGATCAGTTCACGAGTGCGGGGCGTGCTGTTCTTCGGATCAAAGAGAAGAACATTGTCGATGTAGGTGAGGGCGCCCCAGTTCTCCATCGCACCGGCTTGATAATTGCCGGGAATGGCCAGCATATCCATCTTGGGAAGAGGATATTTCACGCCGAAATAGGTGTTGTAATAGGGCAGAATCTTCTCGGCGGATTCCAGGGCGTAACGGCCCTGTTCCTCAAGACCAGCCGGTGCATACACGCTCATGTCCGTGCCGTCTGCGCCGCCATGGACTGCGCCCATATCGCCTGCAACAAGCGCCAGTAGATAGCTGGACATGCGGGGGGTGGGAGCGAAAGACACGCGCTTGGTTTTCGTATCCTGCTGCGTGGTTCCGATGATGGGCATGTTGCTGACGGCGGCATCATCGAACGGCAGGGTCACGTTGAGCTGGAAACTGGCCTTGAACGCGGGCTCGTCCCAGCCGGGGAACATCCGGCGCGCATCGGCGACCTCAAACTGCGTCACCAGCATCCGTCGCTTCTCGCCTTTGGCTGAGGTGTAGTCGTTAATATACAGGCCGTTCGGTGTCTTGAGGATCGGTCCCGTATAGCTGATGGCGAGCGTATGCGGGCCTTTAGAAACCGCTTGCTCAAAATGAAGCGTTGCTGTTTCCGCTGTATCGTTCTGGGTAATGGTGGCGTGATGCGTTCCATCCAGAATAGCCGTGGAAAGTTTGAGACCGGCCTGATTGAGAACAATATCCTGCGCATCGGTCAGGACGTTCACGTCAATGGTTTCCTGCCCTTTGAGGGTCAGGTGCTCGGGATCAGTTTCAAGATCAATGACATAGGTTTCCGGAGCGACCGTTTTTGGGAGCTCTCCCGGCGTCTGCTGGAACGAGAAGGTGCCTTCGGCATGCGCTACCGTGAAGGGCAGGCCGGCAAGAAGGGTACTGAGAGCCAGGAGGCGGCGCATCATGAAGTCTGTCCTTGATCGGTAAAAGGAATATCGAAAACGGCGTATGGCGCTGTGTTTCAAAGGTGATCTGAACGTCGCATACTCGGTTAGGGCAGGAAAGGGCGGAATTGATTGCCAACCGCTCCGTTCTGACGTGTGTCAAAACCTCCCCAATGCCGGTATGAGGAAACTCACTGCACGAGAATGGAGACGTCCCGTTAGATGATGACACGCCTTTTCCCTGTCTGGGCCATTCTGGTGACAGTCGGTGCTATTGCATTTCCTGCACCATTCCTGAAGCTTCTGCCCATCATCACGCCACTTCTCGCTTTCATCATGTTCACGATGGGGGTTTCTCTAACGGTGCAGGATTTCTCCCGGATCGCGCGCCGTCCCTATCCTGTTCTGGCGGGTGTGGGCCTCCATTATCTGGTGATGCCGGTCGCTGCCTGGGGCATTGCGCATCTGCTTGGAATGCCGCCTGCGCTGGCGACGGGCATGATCCTCGTCGGGTGCGTTTCGAGCGGTACTGCTTCGAACGTCATGATCTTCCTGTCCAAAGGGGACGTCGCTCTGTCGGTCAGCATCAGTGCGCTCTCCACACTGGTTGGAATTTTCGCGACACCGTTATTGACCCGCCTTTATGTCTCGGCGGGAGTATCCGTTGATAGTTGGGGCCTGTTCCGCAGTATCATTACGATGGTTGCATTGCCTGTTCTGGCGGGCGTGCTCGTCAATACACTCTGCCAGCGCATGGTGAAGCGCGTTGAGGCTGCCCTTCCACCCATCGCGATGGTGTCGATCCTGCTGATCATTGGCTGCGTGGTGGCTGGAGCAGGGCCTTCCCTTGCTCAGGCTGGTCCGCTGCTCATGCTGGGCGTCGTTCTGCATAACGCTATCGGGCTTGCGGGAGGATATTGGGGAGGACGCCTTCTGGGCTTTGATGAGTCCGTATGCCGAACACTGGCCCTTGAAGTTGGAATGCAGAATTCCGCACTCGCAGCCACACTAGGTCGACTGTATTTCTCACCGGTTGCGGCTCTTCCGGGAGCTGTGTTCTCGGTATGGCACAACGTGTCAGGGTCTGTTCTCGCCACATTCTGGGCTGCCCGCCCATTGAAAGTAAAAAATCCTGACGCTCAGGACATCGCCAGATAATCCTGAAGGCGAGGGACCATGAAATCCAGAAAGGCTCTCACTCGGGGCGGACTCTGACGGCCCCCCGGATAAAGCGCATGAATGTCTTCCTCATCCTGCATGCCTGCATCCGTCAGGACTTCGATCAGGCGCCCCGCCTGAACATCATTCCGCACATGGTACTCCCCCAAGCGCGCCAGACCAGCGCCCTGAAGAGCAAGCCTGCGCACGGTCTCCCCATTATTGGCCAGCAGCGGCCCATGCACCAACCGGTCAACCAGCCTGCCTTTTTCATGAAGAGGCCAGACAGGCGCGGATCGTTGGAAGTTGAAACCCAGACACCGGTGATGGCTCAGATCTTCGGGTGTCTGGGGCGTTCCATGTCGTGCCAGATAGGCAGGAGATGCGACGATCTTTCGCGGGACAGAGCCAAGAGGCCGTGCGGTCAATCCTGAATTCTGTAAACGCCCTACCCGGAATGCGACATCCGTTCGATCCAGATAAAGATCGGTCATTTCATCTGACAGGGAGAGGTCAATCACAATATCCGGGTAAGCCTCCCAGAAAGCAGGCAGAAGGGGTTCAAGCCCGAGCGTTCCGAACGCAACCGAGGCATTCACCCGGACCGTGCCCTTGGGCTGCAGGTTCCCGGTCGTAAGGCTGCGTTCAATGTCATCAAGGTCCGCGATCAGAGCGGTGGCGCGCGCGTAATAGGTTTGCCCTTCCTGCGTCACGGACAGGCGACGTGTGGACCGTTCAATCAGGCGCAATCCCAGACGAGCCTCAATGCGTGCAATGAGCTTGCTGACCGTCGAGGGCGTCATTCTCAAAAGACGTGCAGCCTCTGAAAAGCTGCCACTCTCCACAACGCGCACGAAAACCTGCATTTCTCCGACGCGATTATCCATGCAAATCCACCTATGAATTTCATTCACAAGTTTTGTGCAGATTGAGAGAATTATCAACTCACAAAGAAAAGATCATCTTTTCCGTACGTTCCAGTCTTTCTGAAGCAGAGGCAAAACAGATGAAAATCTTCATCACTGGCGCAAGTGGCTATATCGGGGGCTCGGTCGCAGCCCATCTCGCCGCAAAAGGGCATCAGATCCGAGGTCTGATCCGCAATGAATCCCGTGCGGAAGAACTTCGATCTTTCGGTATCGAACCCGTTGTTGGTACCCTCGACGATAGCGACCTTCTGATGGTTGAGGCGCAGAATGCTGATGCTGTAATCAATGCTGCCGACAGCGATCACCGTGGCGCGGTTGAAGCGCTCTTAAAGGGGCTCGAAGGCAGCGGAAAGCCGTTTTTGCATACAAGCGGCAGCTCCCTAGTCGGAGACGAAGCCCTCGGTGAACCTTCCGATGCCATTTTTACGGAAGAAACCCCCGTAGCTCCGGCACCAGATAAGGTTGCGCGTATCGCAATCGATACTCTCATTCGGAATGCCGCACCTGGTGTCCGCTCAGTAGTTCTGTGCAACACCATGATCTATGGGAGGCATTTGGGGCCAGTTTCGCAGAGTGTTCAGATTCCGCCTCTCGTGGCGCAGGCCCGGGAAAGCGGCATCAGCCGACATATCGGCCGTGGTCTCAGTCGCTGGTCAAACGTCCATATTGCAGACGTTGCCGCGTTATACGAACTGGCTCTTACGAAAGCGCCAGCTGGCAGCTTTTACTTTGTTGAAAACGGCGAAGCATCGTTTCGTGAAATCACGGATGCGATTGGGGCCGCTTTAGGTCTTGGGCCATCGCAGGACTGGGCCCCTGAAGAGGCGATCAAGCGCTGGGGCCGTGAACTCGCGGTGTTTGGCCTGAGTTCCAACAGCCGCGTCAGGGCTGACAAGGCGAGGCGGGAACTTGGCTGGGCACCAGTCCATCATTCAGTGACGGACTGGATCCGGCAGGATATCGCCTGAAAGAATTCCGAGCGGACTAAACACAGGATCCGCTCGGATATTCTCTCTCAATGAGCCGAGCGGTTGGCGTCGCTCTTCTCGCGAATAGCCCGGAACTCCGAACCAGCCTTCCAGGTCGGCCAGTCATGCGAGAAGGCGGCGCTATAACCAACCTGACGAACAACTTCGACGTCCTGCGCTGCGCCGCGAACATCCCAGTCGGCGCTCCAGGCATCACAAGCCTGATGATAGCAGGCCATGTAAGACGTCAGCCACTTGCTGCCTGCTGCTGTTCCGCCATTGAGCAGATCGAATGGGCCAGCCATGTCCATCACGGCCAGAACGGGCACGCCAACTCGCGCGAAGGGGAGGTGGTCTGCACGATAGAATGCGCCACGCTCCGGCATGGCTTCCGGCTGCGTTGTACGACCCTGCTTCAGGGCTGCGGCAGAGAAGTCATCCTGAAGCGTGTCCTGACCGGCACCAATGATAAAGGCATTATGAGCGGGGCCAGCCATTTGAAGAACATCCATCGTCAGATTGGCAGCAGTTTTGTCCAGCGGGGCGAGGGGATGCGCCACATACCAGCTTGACCCCAACAGGCCACGCTCTTCACCCGTCCAGGACGCAAAGCTCACCGTGCGCTTTGGCTTCGGACCATTCTTGAAAGCGCGGGCGATTTCAAGAACAGCGGCAATGCCGGAGCCATCATCGATCGCGCCACGGCGGATGACGGTGTTGCCCTGTGCGTCTGTGCTCTTGCCAAATGCATCCCAGTGAGCGCCGAACATGACGGTCTCGTCCGGATAGGTCGAGCCTGTGAGCTTACCGATCACGTTCTGGCTCTGGAGATGATCCACCTTGACCGGCATATCAAGCGAGAACGTCGTGTCATGGATATTGACCGGGTGGAAATCTGGCGAACGAGCCTGACGACGCAGACGATCCAGATCCAGCCCTGCCTGGGCAAAGAGCGCATGCGCCGCGTTGCCTTCGATCCAGCCAATCAGCGGAACGGACTTCAGATCCTTGTCACCATGCAGGATGTCATATTCCTCACCCTGTGGTGCAACAACGGTGCTCCACGGGTAGGACGCACCCGGCGTATCATGAATGATCAGCGCACCTGCAGCACCGCGACGGGCTGCTTCTTCGAACTTGTATGTCCAGCGACCATAATAGGTCATGGTCTTGCCGCCAAAACGCCCGGCTACAGGCTCTTCTGGTCCAGCATCGAAATCCGGATCGTTGACGAGGAAGACTGCAATCTTACCGTGCAGATCAACCTGCTTGAAATCGTTCCAGCGACGTTCGGGGGCCGTCACACCATATCCAACAAACACCAGCGGAACATGCGACAGACGCAGGCGCTGAATGGGCTGCAACGTGGAAAGCGCCACATCCTTGAGCTGGTGCAGCTCCAAAGTATGGCCGCGTGTGGTCACGGTCGCTGTTGCCTTTGGGTCAGGCCGGGTGCGGATCATTGGGACGTTTTGCGTCCATCCGCCATTCTCGCCACCCGGTTCAAGACCGATCTTCTGATACTGCTCGATCAGCCATTTGACTGTAACAGCTTCTCCTGGCGTGCCCGGTGCGCGGCCCTCGAATTCATCCGACGACAGCACACGCATTGTCTCGGACATGCGAGCCGGATCAATTGGCCCGGAGGCACCAGTGTTCGTCGCTGCCTGTGCAGCGGAAAGACCTGCTGCCAGAGGCGCGAAAGCGAAAGCTGCCAGACCCGTAGCGAGTTGTAGGCGAAGGCGGAAAGACAGTGTGTGCATCATGTCCTCAGTGTATGTCTTAACGGCAGTTCTGATGAGATGACGAGCACTTTACACATCACACGGCTGTTCCGGAAATGGGATAAAATCGCTTGCATGGTGGGTTGACGGAAAACAGACGCCCACCCCATGTTTCTTCACATGAAAATTTCCACTCTTCCGGTTCTCCTATCCCGTCATCCACAGGTTGAGAGTGCCGAAGGCGTTTGTTACGGCCGACAGAACATGACGCTAAAGGCGGGCTGGGAGCCTATTGCATCCGGTCTGCTAACCTTGGCAAAGGGGATTGGTTGTTCCATCGTCTATACTTCGCCCTCCATGCGCTGTTTGGCTGTCGCACGGAAGCTGGCAGAGCATAGTAGTTTGCCAGTTTCGCAGGATGAGCGTCTTCAGGAACTGAATTTCGGCCAGTGGGAAGGAATGACCTGGGCTGATGTGCCGCGTGAGGCATTGGATAGCTGGGCCGCCGATCCGGAAGGCTTTTCTCCTCCAGGAGGGGAGAGTGGCACTAACCTGCGCGAGCGAGTGCAGTCTTTCTGGGAAGACCTGATCCGCGCCGCGCGGCCGGCGTTGGTTATTTCCCATGGGGGACCGTTACGTCTGCTGGATGGCTTGGCACGGGGAATTCGCCCCGATCTTCTTGCTCCATCAATGCCCCAGGGAAGCAGCAGGTTATACTACGTCAGCGTCTGATCCACTGGCGGCGTTCAGGGTTTCGCTTTTCCCACCCCATGCGTTCCAGTTCAGGCGTATTGGCCTGTTCCATCGGGTACCCGACACAAAGATAGGCGACGAGATCCCAGCCCGGTTCAGCATCCAGCATTGTTGAAACGGCTTCAGGCTCCAGAATGGACACCCACCCGAGCCCGACCCCCGATGCTGTTGCGGCAAGCCAAAACGTGTGGATCGCCATGACGGCAGACCATGTGGTGGTTTCAGGCATGGTCGCACGCCCCAGCCCGTGCCCCTGATCTGGAGCAGTCTCACAGAAGACGGCAACATGATGAGGGGCATCATCCAACCCGGCAAGTTTGAGGGCAGCATACCCCGCTGCCTGTTCGCCCTCATAACCTTCCAGCGCCCGTGCGTTGCACACCTCAAAGCTGTTACGAACTGCCGCTTTCCGAGCTTGATCCTCTACCAGAACAAAACGCCAAGGCTCGCTCAACCCTACGGATGGCGCCAGTGTTGACGCCTGAAGCAGATCATCAAGGAGTGCAGGCACAACAGGATCCCGCCTGAAATGACGGACATCCCGGCGCCAGGTGAAAAGACGCTCGAGATCGAGCCGAAATTCGTCAGAAAACACAGGAGACGTCACAATTTTTCCATAGCCGAACCGGTACGGCCAGCTTGTTCATCGAGAATACGACCGGCCATCGGACCAAAAATCAGCCCGATCGTGGCCCAGAGAACGATCTGCATTCCAAGGGCTGCTTCACGAAAGCGCCAGAGAACTGTTGCAGGGAGGTCCGTCGGTACTTCATTGATATCCGGCATTCCAGACTGTACCGCCGCGATGAGAGCAATGAACATGACTATGGACACAAGTGTTCCATTCCACGCACCAAGACGCCGGACAAGCGGCCGACCGGTCATAAAGGATGCCACGGCTGCACACAGGGAAAGAAGGATCATTCCGAAATAGGTTTCGGTCCGCAAATTGATCGTTCCCGGCAAGCCAACAGCAGGTGGATTGGGAGGGTATTTCAAATCCGGGACAAGCACGAACACTACAAACGCAGCAGCAGCCAGTAGTGCTGAAAGAGCACGCGGTGAGAAACGCCCCACTCGGCCATAGGCGAATGCGAAAACCGTCGCGAAAATTCCACCATAAGCCGCACCATACATGACGGCAGCCGTCAGAAGTCCAAAGGACGCCTGCACGCCTCGGCTGACCAGTTCAGCTTCCGGAGGTTCTCCAGCAGCGAGATCTTTTGCACTTTCAAAGGCAATCGCCAGATTGACCTGAGGTTCGCCAAAGATGCGGGCAAACAGGAACGCAAGAAAAGCGGCAACAACCCCGGCGATCATGCCACGGGTCAGAAGACGACCAGCCATTATAAAACCCAGCCCTTAGTGGCAGGGAAATCCAAGAAGATGGCGGCCATCATGAACAAATTCGTGGACCTCGTGCCCGGAGATCAGCGACGTCGCGCCCTGTTCGGCTCCCACAAAATAAAGCAGCAGGAGGCTCAGCACGATTGTGAAGATGGCCCATGGCACAAGAGCGCTGATCGGGATGGCTACGGGAGCAACGATACTGCCGGAATGAGAATTAGAGGAGAGGCTTTGGCTCATGATGGACTCCGCAAGGAAGATGCGCGTTCTGCGGTGAAAAACTGTTTTGAAAAAGGAGGTCTGGCTCCGCATTGCGACAGCAAAAGCGTTACAGTGGCGCGACCGCACCGGGTTTCCACCGGTTTCCCCTTGTTCTGCGTGTTGCGAGAGTAGTCTTCCGCTGTGAAGTGTCAACCGTTCCATACAGCGACGAGGGCCGTCAGCACCACACAGTCGGTAATGCTTGCGGTGGCCCCGAGAACGTCACCCGTGTAACCGTTCAGAAGCCGCTTGGCCGTGGCTCTCAAGACGCATGCCACACATAAAGCCAGCAGACAGGCCAACAGAGCGACGTGTGACGAGACGCAGAGCAACGCAACACAGAATGCTGAGAAAAGGCATCCCAATACCTGATCCCGTGTCAGGCCTATCAGCTGACGTGCCAGTCCATTCTCCCGGGCAGGACGCAGAGTGAACGGCAGGAGCGGCAGCATGGCTCGAGATAACGCGCCCGCCAAGGCAAGGGCAGGAAGGACCAGCATGACCGGTAAGGCGGCAAGTGCTGTGACACGGATCAGTAAGCATATCCCTAGGGCCAATGCCCCGTAACTTCCGATCCGGCTATCGCGCATGATCTCCAGCCGTCGCTCCAACGTGGAACCACCGCCACAGCCATCAGCCATATCCGCCAAACCATCTTCATGGAGACCGCCCGTCAGAAGAACCTGTATCCCGATGCTCCAAACAGCCGCAATGGTGGCAGGAACATGCAGGGCACGGAGGATCAGAAATACGGTTCCGGCCAGAACGCCCGTAAAAGCTCCAACCAGCGGCCAGCACCAGACAGATCTGGGCAAAGACCACGCCTGGCCCCTGACGCGCAACCATCCGAGCGGAAGGCGCGTCAATAGCCCCGCACCGCAGGCAATATCCTCTCGGATAATGCGCCAGAGTTTCATTCTGTGGGGGGAGCTGACTGCTGGGAGACGGCAGCTTCTGCAAATGTCGCCATGCCATTGTGACAGGCTATAGCGCCACGCAAAAGTGGAACAACCAGACCTGAGCCCGACGCTTCTCCCAGCCTTAGTCCGAAATCCAGAAGAGGCTTCAGCGCAAGAGCTGCTGCTAATCTGCGGTGCCCTGCCTCTGCGGAACAATGAGAAAGACGTGTATGATCAAGTGCTTCTGGCGTTATCTTTACAAAAGGCAACACTGCGGCCGTACAGACAAATCCATCCAGAAGTACGGGAATGCCATAGTGGCGCGCTGCCAGAACGCTTCCCATAATAGCTGCCAGTTCATACCCACCGAGGCTACGGGCGACCTCCAATGGATCACTCAGGATGGGACTGTGAAGAGCAAGAGCGTCATCAATGACTGCGGCTTTCAGCCTCACCCCGTCATTATCGAGACCTGTTCCACGACCAGCCCAGTCGCT
Organism: Gluconobacter frateurii; assembly: GCF_002723955.1. GTDB lineage: Bacteria > Pseudomonadota > Alphaproteobacteria > Acetobacterales > Acetobacteraceae > Gluconobacter > Gluconobacter frateurii. Next base: position 246,049 of record NZ_BEWN01000003.1, on the reverse strand, counting down.
GCCCCTTCCGCCCAGGAGCGCCGCACACAGCGATGCAGCCGGCGTTGTATTCCCAATTCCCATTTCACCGGGGCAAAACAGATCAGCATCTTTAGGAACAGCCCTATACCCGGCTGAAACAGCAGACAGAAAATCCTTTTCCGTCATCGCGGCCGTTTGAGAGAGGTCTTCAGTCGGCTTTAGATTCTGAAGGCAAACCACGTTGAGTTTAGCCCCGGCATTGCGCGCAAGCTGATTAATGGCCGCGCCACCATGCTCGAAATTCGCGACCATCTGGCGTGTAACGTCAGAGGGCCAAGGCGACACCCCGCGTTGAACAACACCGTGATTGCCTGCGAAAATCGTAATCTGGACTTTATCCAGCGCGGGCCGGTCAGTGCCCTGCCATTCACCCAGCCAAACTGCCAGTTCTTCAAGCCTACCCAAACTGCCGGGAGGCTTGGTCAGCGCCGCATCCCGTTGTCTGATACGATCTCCACAGGCCAGATCCCGTTCAGGCAAGGACAGACAGGCGGCCCGAAGGGCTGCCATGCTGGTGAATTGTAATTCGGACACGGAAAATGCGGCATCAGTCGGCATGAGATGTCTTTTGTGCTGTTATTCGGGCGCATGCAAGATGAGGAAGAGGGAGAGATCGTGGTGCATTCGGCTGAGCCAGCAGGGCGTGGGCAGGTTTCGCTGGTTCTCGGTGGTGCAAGATCTGGGAAAAGCCGCGTTGCCGAGGCCCTGATCACAAGTCAGCCCGCACCGTGGATTTATCTGGCCACTGGCCGTGCTTATGATGACGAAATGCAGAGCCGGATTAACTTGCACCGCGCCAGCCGTGGCGAGCTGGGTTGGCAGACAATTGAAGAGCCCTATGACATCACGACCGTGCTTCAAAAGGCAGGGCCAGAACCTGTTCTGGTTGATTGCCTCACGCTTTGGCTCACGAACCTTATTCTGGATGAGAGGGACATCAGCGCTGCAACGGAGGGGCTGTTATCGGCGCTTTGCGAGCGTCAGCATCAGACCGTGCTCGTGGGCAATGAAGTTGGGCTGGGGATTGTTCCCGACAATGCACTTGCACGACGTTTCCGGGACGAGGCGGGTCTGCTTCACCAGCGGATTGCCGCCATCGCAGACGAGGTGCTCTTCGTTGCCGCCGGTTTGCCAGTGAAACTCAAATGAGCGACCACCAAGGCTTTTGACACTCTGCTAGACCAGCGATAGGAAAGAACGTGATGGTTCCTCCGAAAGGAGGATGAAAAGGGAAGCCGGTGCGGCCAAACTGGTCAAATCCGGCACTGCCCCCGCAACTGTGGACGGTTATCTGTCCTGTCGGCATATCTTTTTGGGGTGTGCGACCACTGGGCTTGAGTCCGGGAAGGTCTGGCAGGAGAGGAGGCGCTGAAGGCGTCTCGACCGTAAGTCAGGAGACCTGCCATCTGAGCCGAGTGTCATGATCCGGCGGGGTGCCCGGACTGTGAGGTCGCGCCAATACAGGCACGTCCCCTCCGAACTGCGGAGGCCTTCTGTCGCGCCTTTTGTTATGCCTCTTCGGGCTGCAAGAGAGACGAAACCATGGCAGAAAACCTGCCTCAGACCAGGCCTGTCCTGCATGTCTGCATAACATGCCGCCGCGGATTGCCACTGACGGACGATCCCGTTCAGGGGCGCCAGCTTTACGATGCCCTGACCAGCCACGCTGAGAACGGCGATTTCAGCGTTGAGCCTGTGGAATGTATGGCCACATGCAGCCGCGGGTGTGTTGCGGCTGTTTCCATGCCGAAAAAATGGACCTTGCTTCTGGGGCAGCTTGGCCCTGAGAAGGTCGAGGATCTGCTAACATTCCTGAACGTCTATCGGACTTCGAAAACAGGAACAGTCATGCCATCGAAGCGGCCTGCGTCTCTTTCTGATATGATCCTCGCCCGTTTGCCAGCATCTCTTTCTGCCTCACAGGAACTTTCATGATGTCCCAATCTGTTTCAGGTGCCGGTCGCAAGATTCCGGTCACGATTATCACAGGCTTCCTCGGGGCTGGGAAAACCACGCTTCTCCGGAACCTCCTGGCGCAGGCGAATGGTCGCCGGATTGCCATTGTGGTCAATGAGTTTGGTTCTCTGGGGATTGATGGCGAGGTTCTGCGGTCCTGCGGCATCGAAAACTGCCCTGACGAAGATATCGTCGAGCTGACAAATGGCTGCCTGTGCTGCACCGTCGCAGACGACTTTATCCCCACTATGCAGGCTCTGATTGATCGCGCAGATCCGCCAGAGCATATCGTCATTGAGACGTCCGGCCTCGCATTGCCCAAGCCTCTTCTGAAAGCCTTCAGTTGGCCCGCAATCCGCACTCGTATGACAGTGGACGGCGTGATCACGCTGGTCGATGCCCCTGCGGTGGCGGCTGGCCGTTTTGCTGATGATCCGGCTGCCGTCGCAGCCCAGCGCGCGGCTGATCCTTCCCTTGATCACGATAACCCTCTCGCCGAAGTTTATGAGGATCAGCTGAACGCTGCGGATCTGATCGTCCTCAACAAGACCGATCTGCTGGACAGCACCGAAACGGATGCTGTTGAGGCGGCGATCGTCAAAGCTGTGCCGCGCAAGGTGGTGACACTTCGGGCCGTGGAAGGGCGACTGGACCCGGCTGTGCTTCTCGGAATTGGAGCGGGCGCTGAAGATGACCTTGAGGGGCGGCCATCCAATCATGATGGCGCGGATGATCATGAACACGATGATTTCGAAAGCTTTGTTGTCGTTCTGCCGGAGCAAACCAGTGCTGACGCAGTGCTGAAGCGTCTCAGCGACGTGGCTGGAACGTTCGATATCCTGCGGATGAAGGGCTTCATGGCCGTACAGGGCAAAAAAATGCGCCTGGCTGTGCAGGGCGTCGGCACGCGTTTCCGCCATGAATTCGATGTGCCCCTGACAGGCGACACGCGTGACGGACGCCTTGTCGTGATTGGTCAGACCGGTCTGGATCGGGCTGCCATCGAAGCAGCGCTACTGGCCGCCTGAGCCCATCATGCATCTGCTCGTCCGGGAAAGACATGGAATAGACGACCAGGACGTGGCCGAGGATCTCGGTCATGCGCCTGCTGACGTCGTGTTCCTGTCTTTTTCGGATAGCGACCTTCTGGCGCTTGAGCGAGCGTATGAAGACCTGAGCGCGCTGTCGCCAGAAGGCGCTGGTTTCTCGCTGAGATTAGTAAGCCTCTCCCGGCTCAGGCACCCGATGTCTGTTGATCTGTATGTGGAGCAGACTCTTTCAGAAGCGCGTTGTGTCGTGGTGCGTCTCTTGGGAGGCGTCGATTACTGGCGCTATGGTGCGGAAGAAGTACGAAACTCCTGCGCCAGAAACTCTATCCCGCTGGCCCTGCTTCCAGGAGATGCGCGTCAGGATGCGCGACTGGAAGACTGGTCCAATGTTGACGTGGGTATCCATGAACGTCTGACCGGCTTTCTGAAAGAGGGAGGCCCGGACAACGCCCGTCGTGCACTACTTCTGATGGCGCATCTGGCTGGTCGTGGCGAGGATCTGGTCGGGACGCCAGAGCCTCTACCGCTTGCTGGGCTCTATCGCGCCGGGAAGCCTGATCTTTCCTTGCGTGCGACTGTTGTCTTTTATCGTGCCCATCTTCTCGCTGCTGATACAGCTCCCATCGATTGCCTGGCGCACGCGTTGGAAGAGGCTGGTCTGTCAGCAGATGTGCTGTACGTCTCGTCCCTCAAGAACCCTGACGCCGTAGAATATGTCCGCAGTCATCTGGCACAGACGCGCCCAGACATCATCCTGAACGCAACATTTTTTTCCGCCCGGGGCGAGACAGGATCTTCCCCGTTGGACCATGCGGATGCGCCCGTTCTTCAGGTCCTGCAACCCGGATCAACCCATCAGTCATGGGAAGAGAGTGGCCGAGGCCTGTCTCAGTCCGACCTCGCCATGCAGGTCGTTCTGCCGGAACTGGACGGACGCCTCTCCGCAGGGCCAATTTCGTTCAAGTCGGAAACAGCTCCCGGTGATGCGGCCAGACATGCCCCTTATCACGCGGGCATATCGGCTATCGTTGCCCAGGCGCGCGCCTGGGCGAGGCTGAGACATCTCAAGCCTGCAAACAAACATCTGGCTTTGATCCTGTCCGACTATCCGGGCGCAGAAGGTCAGTCCGCACATGCTGTCGGGCTGGATACATTTGCCAGCCTTTGCTCCATTCTTGGGACGCTGAAGAACGCTGGATACGACTGCGGTCAGGTCGGAGCCTGGTCCAACAAAGCGGCATTGGTGCAGTCGCTCTGTGGGGAACCACCAAAGCAGGTTCTCAGCCTGAAAGATTATCGGACTGCGTTTGAAGCGCTACCGGATAAGTTCCGGCAAGCTGTTCTATCCGCATGGGGCGAGCCACAGGACGATGCGGCGGTTCAGGGGGAAGCGTTCTGCCTGAAAATCCTGACGCTGGGGAACATCACCATCGCAGTGCAGCCGGATCGTGGCGCACCACAGGATCGCAAGACGCAGTATCACGACCCCGATACGCCGCCCCGACATGCCTATGTCGCGTTTCATATCTGGCTTCGTCAGGTTTGCCAGATCCACGCGATGGTCCATCTTGGAACGCACGGCACTCTGGAATGGCTACCCGGAAAAGCCGTCGCATTGTCGGAAAACTGTGCTCCTGCCGTTCTAAGGGGTTCAGTGCCAGTTCTCTATCCCTTTATCGTCAACAATCCCGGCGAAGCAGCCGCCGCCAAGCGACGCCTTGGCGCTGTGACCATTGGGCACATGACCCCACCCGTCATGAAGGCCGGACTGGACGCTGGCATGGCTGATCTGGAGCAGTTGATTGACGAATTCGCGGAAGCAGACGGTCTGGACCGCCGGCGTGGGGCAATCCTGCGGCGTGATATTCTGGACCGTGCTTCCGGAATGGGTCTGCTGGCGGAGACCGGTGTCAAGCCGGGCGAAGGCGATGAAGCCGAGGCTTTGGCCCGACTGGATGCCTATCTCTGTGACGTGAAGGACCTGCAGATCCGCGATGGATTGCACGTCTTCGGAAAAGTCGCTCCGCATGCAGACAGGCTTGCGACAATGGTGTCCTCAATTGCTCAGGTGCCCAAGGAGGACATAACCGCACTGATCGAAGCCAGCGCAGGCGCGGAAATGAATGCGCTGCTTGCTGGGCTGGAGGGACGTTTCGTTCAGCCAGGGCCGTCTGGTGCGCCGACGCGGGGGCGGGTGGATGTTCTTCCAACTGGTCGCAATCTGTTTACCATGGACCCACGGGCCGTCCCCACAGCGTCTGCCGTCGAACTGGCGAAAGCGCAGGCCCAGCAGATCCTGTTGCGGCACCTTCAGGAAGAGGGAGAGCCACTTCAGCGCATCGTCATGGACCTATGGGGTTCCTCCACGCTCAGAACCGGTGGCGAAGATCTGGCACTGGCACTTCTCCTGATGGGCGTTGAGCCTGTCTGGGATGCCTCAAGCGGACGTGTCTCCGGAATTGAGGTTACGCCTCTGCCTGTTCTGGATCGGCCGCGTGTGGACGTGACACTCAGGATTTCCGGCCTTTTCCGGGATGCTTTTCCGGGGCAGATCGCGCTTTTCGATCAGGCCGTTCAGGCGGTCGCAGCCCGTGAAGAAGGGGAAGAGTGGAATCCCCTTGCTGCCAGTGTCCTCCACCTTGAAGGCGAAGAGCGCAAAGCGGCAACGGCGCGGATCTTCGGGGCTGCTCCAGGAACGTATGGAACCGGCATCGAGGAGACGCTGGCAAGGGGAACATGGGAGAACCGGTCTGAACTCGGTCAGTCCTATCTTGATGGCAATGACTGGATGTATGGGGGAGGCCGGGACGGCACACGGAATGCAGATGCGCTGGCAGAAAAGCTCGCACGGACAGATGCCATTCTGCATGTTCAGGATCATGCAGAAACCGATATTCTGGAAAGCCCCGACGTGGCGGCTCATGAGGGTGGTCTCTCAGCGGCGGCCGAGCTGCTAGGCGCAGACCCCGTCCTTTGGCATGGCGACACGTCTCGCCCGGAAGCACCACGTCTGCGCGATACCGAAGCTGAAGTTGCGCGGATCGTACGCGGGCGTCTGGCGAACCCGCGATGGCTTGAGGGCATGCAGCGACATGATTATCGCGGGGCGGCGGAAATAGCGCGTGGGCTGGACGGACTGTGTGCGTTCGCCGCAACTTTACCGACGAGGTTCGATCATCAGTTCGATCTTGTCTTTGCAGCAACGCTTGGGGATGAGACGTGCGACGTGTTTCTGCGGAGCGCTAACCCGCAGGCAAGACGTGCGATGCAAAAGCGCTTTCACGACATGATGCTTCGAGGTCTGTGGCACCCCCGACTTAACAGTGTAGCAGCACTTCTGGAGGACGGGCAGGGATGAGCGATGCGCCTCTGGTCCGTGGCTGGTGTCCCGATCTGTTTGCTCCAATGCAGGCCCGCGATGGTTTTCTTGTGCGGATCAGGCCTCCCATAGAAGGGCTTGATGCTGGTCAGGTGCAGACCATAGCCGCCCTGGCGTCCGATCACGGCAATGGTACGATTGAACTGACAAACCGGGGCAATCTGCAACTGCGTGGCTTTTCGCGGGACAGTGCGCGTCTGGCGGGCAGAACTGCGATAGAATGCGGACTTGCCGATCCCGACCCGGCACGAGAGCGGAAACGGGCGGTTCTGGTCTCGCCGCTGGCTGGATATGACCCTGCCTGTCACCCTGACACAATCGCGGTCGCCCGGAAACTTCAGGCCGCACTTCTTGCGGATGATCGTCTTGCAAGCCTTCCGGGAAAATTTGGCTGGGGTGTGGACGGCGGCGGATTACTGCCTGTGAGAGCGATTTCCGCCGATCTCGTTCTTCAGGCCGGACAAGACGGGTGGTCAGTGCGCTGCGGGGAGGTTGTTACGGAAGCCCTCAACGAAGCTCAGGCTGTAAACGCTGTGCAGGCTATTTCCTTTACGTTCGCGCGGCAGCCTGAGGTCAAACGCCCTGCACACGATGCGAACATTACGAAGAAGGTTCTGGAAAAGGCAGGGTTGCAGGGCTGCCTCCAATCCACGATGCCCCCGACTTTTGCCCTTCCTGTAGGGAAATTACCTGGACACAGGGTTGGCCTCGGGGTTCCGTTTGGGCGCCTTCCTGCATCCGATTTTTATTTTCTTGCTAAACAGCAGGGAGAAGACCGCCTGCGTGTTACGCCATGGCGAAATGTCATCATGCCAGACAAAACCATGGATCATCCGGGTTTCATCATGGACGCTACTGACCCGCGTCTTCGTGTTGAGGCTTGTGTAGGCGTTTCCGGATGTGAAAGAGCAACAGAGGATGTTGCCGAAACCGCCTTGGCTCTGGCATCTGACGTCCCTCCTGGCTGTGTGCTGCATGTTTCAGGCTGCGTAAAAGGATGCGCTCATCCCGGCGGAGCGGATATGACGCTCATTGCCAGGAACGGACGATATGATGTTGTGCGCAATGGGTGCACGAAAGATATAATCTCATGGGGTAACAGGGACTTACCCGACATCCGGGCCCTCCTGTCCCGCGAACTGAAGGAGATACAGGCTTGAGCGCCGGACCTTATTCTTACGACTACATCCGGGATGGCGCAGCCATTTACGCCCGATCCTTTGCCACCATCCGGGCCGAAGCTGACCTGTCTGCCTTCACCCCTGAGCAGGCACAGATCGTGGTTCGCATCATTCATGCCTGCGGGATGGTGGATGTTGCGGGGTCGGTCAGTATGACAGCCGATCTTGTGAGTGCCGCGCGAAATGCCTTGAAGGCTGGAAAGCCCATTTTGTGTGATTCAGAGATGGTCGCGCATGGTGTCACCCGGGCGCGGCTTCCAGCGAATAACGCTGTGATCTGTACCCTTCGTGATCCTCGCACCCCTGACCTTGCCCGGGAGATCGGTAATACACGCTCTGCGGCGGCACTTGATCTGTGGGGAGACCAGCTTGAGGGCGCCGTTGTTGCAATCGGAAATGCACCCACTGCCTTGTTCCATCTTCTGGAACTGATTGACGCAGGCGGCCCACGACCTGCGGCCATTATCGGGATGCCGGTAGGATTTGTTGGAGCGGCTGAATCAAAGGACGCGCTCGCCGAGAGGCCTGATCTACCGCATGTGATCGTTCGTGGACGTCTGGGGGGAAGTGCAATGGCTGCTGGAGCCATTAATGCACTGGCCAGTGAAGCCGAATGACAGACGCTACGGTCTATGTTGTGGGTGTGGGCCCGGGCGATCCGGAACTCATGACGCTCAAAGCGGCGCGGGTCATCGCCCGATCTCCCACTGTGGCGTATTTCTGCCGCCATGACCGGATGGGTCACGCTCGTCGCATCGCTGACGCTCATATTGCGGAAGGGACGCGGGAGCTGAGATTTGCCTATCCGTTCACCACAGAGCGTCTGGTGAATGATCCGTCCTATCATCCTGATATGTCATCTTTTTATGACGAATGTGCGAGCCGGATCGAAGCTGAAATCCGGCTTGGACGAGATGTAGCGATCCTGTGTGAGGGAGATCCGTTCCTGTATGGGTCCGCCATGTATCTGTTTGATCGTCTGAAAGCGGGTATTTCCTGTGAAGTCATTCCGGGCATCACGGGCATGAGCGGGTGCTGGACGGAAGCCGCGCTTCCCATGACCCATGGCGATGACGTGCTCTGCGTCCTGCCTGCCACCATGCCGGAAGATGATCTGGCTCACTGGCTTGAACGGGCAGATGCAGCAGTAGTGATGAAGCTTGGGCGTAACCTTCCCAAACTTCAGACGGCCCTGAAACGCGCAGGCAGAATGCAGGACGCAGTCTATGTCGAGCGCGGCACACAGGACGATGCCCGCGTCATGCCTTTGGCCGACATGTGTGAACCTGCACCATATTTTTCTCTTGCTCTCCTGCCGGGGCGCCGAGGCGTTAGATGAGCCGAATTTTCGTCATCGGTCTTGGTCCGGGCAATCCGGATCAGCAGACTCCGGAAGCGCGAAATGCATTGTCTCTGGCAACGGACGTGATTGGCTACGGTCCTTACGTGGATCGAGTGGATTTGCCTGAGACTGTTGTGCGCCATCCGTCCGATAATCGGGTGGAACTGGATCGTGCCCGCCATGCCTTGGAACTCGCGGAGCAAGGACGCTGTGTAGCGATTGTTTCTGGAGGCGATGCGGGCGTGTTTGGCATGGCCAGCGCTCTGTTTGAGGCCATAGATCAAGGACCGGAGCACTGGCGTGCCACAGACGTGACTGTTGTTCCCGGCGTTTCGGCCGTACTTGCTGCGGCAGCCCGGATGGGTGCACCTTTGGGCGGTGATTTCTGCGTCATGTCCCTCTCGGACAATCTCAAACCGTGGAACATGGTCTGTCGCAGGCTGACACTGGCGGCAGAGGCCGGGTTCGTGATCGCATTGTACAACCCGCGCTCCAAAGCCAGACCCTGGCAGCTTGGCGAGGCGCTGGACGTTCTGCGGAAAAGCCTGCCCGACACGGTACCCGTCGCGTTTGCCCGCGCCATCGGCCGCCCGGACGAGCGGCTGGTTCTGACGGATCTTACGCATGCTGATCCGGAGCTTGTGGATATGAGCACGCTGGTTCTGATTGGTAGCGAACTGACCCGGAAGATTGATCGCCCGCAGGGAGAGGCGTGGCTCTACACGTCCCGGTCTGTCCCAGCATGACGACGCTCACACAGCCATGCGATGGCACTCTCAATGGTCGAAACCGTCTTCACTGGGGGCAATACAGGGCGATCAATCATGATGACCGGCAGACCAAGCATCTTGGCAGCAACAAGCTTGGCGGCCGTAGCCTCAGCTCCGGCATTTTTCGTAACGAGCACGGTCACCGCATGGTCTTTCATAAGCGCCATTTCACTGGCAACGGTAAATGGCGGACGGGCGAGGAGAAGCGTCACCTTTCGTGGCAAGGACGATGGCTCGGGCGCGTCGATGCTGCGCAGAATGTAGTGATGCTGAGAGGCGCGCTGAAACGGGCCGAGATCCTTTCGGCCGGTTGTCAGGAAGACAGTCCGAGGGCTGTCTCCAAGGGCTGCCGCGGCGTCTTCAATGCTCGAAACATGCGTCCATCGATCTCCCGCACCTTCCGTCCAGGCTGGGCGGTCTATGCGCAACACAGGAACACCGCTGCTGGCACAGGCCATCGCAGCATGGCGACTCATCTGGGCTGCAAAAGGGTGAGTGGCATCTACAACAGCCTCTATGTTCTGAACCCGCAGGAAATCACGCAGACCGTCCACGCCGCCGAACCCGCCAATTCTGACCGAAGTGTTTGGCAAAACCGGATTTTTAGTTACTCCGGCAAGGGAAAAAACGGTCTCATAACCCTCATGAGAGCCAAGCTGCTGAGCCAACTGGCTGGCCTGGGTGGTGCCCCCAAGGATCAGGACGCGCATAGGATTGGTTCCTTTATCGGAGCGGGCCGATGAAAGCTCCGTGGCTCAGCGTTATCGGAATTGGCGAGGATGGTGTCGAGGGACTTTCGTCTCTGGCGCGCCAGATCATTGCTCAGGCCGAGAGCGTTATCGGTGGAGAGCGTCATCTGAAGCTGGCGGCCAGCCTGATCCGGGGGACGACTGAGATCTGGGGTACTCCATTCTCTGATGGGGTGCATCGCGTTCTCGCAATGCGGGGAAGGCCGGTTACCGTTCTCGCATCGGGAGACCCATTCTTTTTTGGCGTCGGAAGCACGCTTGCAAAGCATCTTGAGCCCGGAGAACTGTTCTGCGTGCCTGCGCCATCGTCGATTTCATGGGCCTGTGCTCGTCTTGGATGGGCACAACAGGACGTGCGCATCATCTCGCTATGTGGTCGGCCCATCGAGACGCTTGCACCGCAATTACAACCGGCCGCAAGACTGATTGTTCTTTCCGCAGACGGTTCGACGCCAGACACCGTCTGTCGTTTTCTTGCTGATCGCGGCTTTGGAAAATCCAAAGTGCACGTCATAGAGCATTTGGGCGGACCTGACGAACGTACACAGAGTTGCCTGGCCGAAGACGGTTTCTCTTCTGTCGCCGCTTTAAATCTAATGGGCATTGAAGTTGAGGCGCACGAAAACGCGCGGGTCATTCCTCTGGTGTCCGGGCTTGATGACGACCTGTTCGAGCATGACGGGCAGATTACGAAACGCGAAATCCGTGCCATCACGCTGTCTACACTCGCTCCGAAAGCTGGTGAGGTTTTATGGGATGTCGGCGCCGGTGCTGGGTCTATCGCTATTGAATGGATGCTGCGTCATCCGTCTAATCGCGCGATTGCCATTGAACAGAATTCGGATCGTGTCGCCCGTATTGGCCGCAACGCACTGACGCTCGGCGTTCCTGGTTTGCAGGTTGTCGAAGGGCGTGCGCCAGATGTCCTGCGGTCTCTGGAGCGACCGGACGTCGTTTTCATTGGCGGCGGCCTGACCAGCGAAGACATCTTCATACAGGTGAGGGAGGCGCTTCGTATTGGAGGGCGTCTCGTTGCCAATGCCGTGACCCTCGAAGGGGAGGCCATACTGGCGTCTCAACATGCGAAATATGGTGGCACCCTAACGCGCATTGGCATTGAACGGCTTGATACAGTTGGCCGTCTGCATGCGTTCCGACCAGCCATGCGTGTGACCCAGTACGCGACCACGGTATCAGGAGACGGAGCGTGATTGTCGCAGGAATTGGCTGTCGGCCGGATATCACTACAGACGCCCTATTGGCTCTCGTTCAGCGTGTCGCGGGACGTCACACACTGGACAGGCTGGCTGCACCGTCGTTTCGACAGGGAGAGGCGGCCATTCCCGACCTTGCAAAAGCTTTGAAGGTCGAGCTTATCTGGGTCGGTGCTCTGGACATGACCGAACGGCAGGTGGAATGTGAAACGCATTCCGCAATTGCCTTTGAAAAAACCGGCTTCAGTTCCGTTGCAGAGGCCTGTGCTCTTGCCGGTGCAGGACCTAAGAGCCGTCTTCTGGTCACGCGCCAAAGCGACAGAGACGTGACCTGCGCTCTCGCAACATCATCAGACATGACAGGAATAGAGAACGGATGACGGTTCATTTCATTGGTGCCGGTCCGGGCGCTGCTGACCTTCTGACCCTGCGTGGACGTGACCTTCTGGCGTCCTGCCCGGTCTGTCTGTATGCGGGCTCCATTGTACCTGAGGACATGCTGGAGCATTGTCCTCAGGATGCCCGCAAAGTGAACACTGCACCACTTTCCCTCGACCAGATCGAGCAGGAATACGTCCGCGCCCACGAAGCCGGGCAGGACGTTGCGCGTCTACATTCCGGTGATCTCTCCATTTACAGCGCAATCGCCGAACAGACGCGCCGTCTGGACAGGCTTGGTATCCCCTGGACCATGACACCGGGTGTTCCCGCCTTCGCTGCGGCAGCGTCTGTTCTTGGTAAAGAACTCACAGTCCCGGAAGTGGCGCAGACTGTCGTGCTCACACGTGTCAGCGGGCGGGCGTCGTCTATGCCTGCCCGCGAAACGCTGGCCGCTTACGCCGCGACAGGGGCGACGCTCGCCATTCATCTCGCGGTTCATGCGCTTGAGCGGATCGTGACGGAACTGCTGCCGTTTTATGGTGCAGATTGCCCTGTGGCCGTTGTCGCGCGGGCCAGCTGGCCGGACCAGATCACTGTACGGGCAACACTCGGCACACTGCTGGAAAAAGCTGCTGAAAACCCGGTTGAACGCACCGCGCTTGTGCTGGTCGGTTCGGCTCTGGGGGCCGAGGGGTTTCGCGAAAGTGCGCTGTACGATCCCGAGTATCAAAGACGCTTCAGAGGTGGATTACCCACTGGATGACTGCGCCCAACGCATTGACCATGCCGGTCAAACACCAGAACGTCCAGCACGACATCACTGCCTTCCAGCACGCTGAGCGCAAATTGCCGAGCAGCCTGAGCGATATGATCTCCAAGCGGAATCTCCGCATGGGATGCGAGCAGAAACGCCTCCGCGACGGTGGGCGCAGCCGCAATGGACGCGGCAAGCTCCATATCGGCACCGGCAGTAGTAGCAAGCGCCGCGAGGGCAGGCATATCGGCGCTTCCACGTTTGGAATGCAGATCCATTCGGCCCTGAGCCAGCTTGGTCATTTTCGCAATACCGCCCCCGATCGTCAGGCGCGGGACAGGATGGCGCCGGATATATTTGAGAACGCCGCCTGCGAAATCTCCCATTTCGATCAGAGCCGTCTCAGGCAACCCGTAAAGAGCCTGAACCGCACGTTCGGACACATTTCCGGTGGTCGCCGCCAAATGGGGAAGATTCAGGGCCCGTGCCACGTCAATGCCCCGGTGGATGCTGTCGATCCATGCGGAACAGGAGAAGGGCACGACAATTCCGGTCGTGCCCAGAATGGAAAGGCCCCCGAGAATACCCAGGCGGCTGTTCAGCGTCTTCTGGGCCAAAGCCACGCCGTTTTCGACGGATACCGTCACTTCTGCACAAACATCCGGGCCGGATACGTCTTCGAGGGCTCGGATAATCATCTGGCGGGGGACAGGATTGATGGCAGGTTCTCCGGGCGGCAAAGGCAGACCGGGGCGGGTGATCGTACCGACGCCAGCACCTGCTATAAACGTAACGCCTTGGCCCTCTGGCGGCTGTCGGACCGCAGCATGAATGAGAGCACCATGCGTGACGTCTGGGTCATCACCCGCGTCCTTGACGACCGCCGCCCATGCGCCATTTTCGTTGAATCCGTGACCGGCCAGAGCAAAGCTGACAGATTTGCCACCGGGCAGCGTAATAACGACCGGGTCGGGGAACTGACCCGTCTTCAAAGCCGTCCATGCCGCCTTGGCCGCCGCAGTCGCGCAGCTTCCGGTCGTCCAGCCATATCGGAGTGGGGGCGCGTGGGCAGTCATTGGGTGCAGAATACGATATTTCAACCTGAAAGCGAGCCACACTCTCTGAGCGGAGGCCAAAAATGACACGCGCTATCATGATTGCCGCCCCTCGCTCAGGTGGGGGGAAAACGACGACGACCCTTGGGCTACTGGCTGCACTGCGCGCAAGAAACGTTGCCGTGCAGGCCGCGAAAACCGGGCCGGACTATATTGACCCTGCGTTTCATGAGGTTGTGACGGGACGTCCCAGCCTCAATCTGGATAGCTGGGCTATGACGCCCGACCTGCTGGAAACCATACTGGCCCGGTCCGCGGAGGGTGCCGATCTACTCGTGGTTGAATCGGCCATGGGATTGTTCGACGGGCTACTCGGGCCGGAGAAATCGCGTGGAGCGCCATCGGATATCGCGGCACGTTTCGGTATTCCGGTTGTACTGGTTCTGGATGTTTCGGGGCAGGGGCAGTCTGCCGCAGCCATCGCGCATGGCTTCGCAACGCTTGACCCGGACGTCCATGTCGCGGGTGTTGTGCTGAATCAGGTCGCTTCTCCCCGGCATCTGTCCATGGCTCATGAGGCCGTACTGGCCGCAGGAATTCCGGTTCTCGGGGCCTTCATGCGTGATCCCTCTCTGGCGTTGCCAGAGCGCCATCTTGGTCTGGTCCAGGCGCGCGAACAGACGACATTAACAGAACTTCTAGAACGTCTTCGAACCCGAACGGAGGAGGCGCTTGATCTCGATGGGATTCTTCAGGCCGCGGCCCCATTGAACGCGCACGACAAGGGGGAGCTTGCCGTTTTGCCGCCGGGACAACGGATCGCTATTGCGGATGATGCGGCATTTTCGTTTCTCTATGGGCATGTTGCAAAAAGCTGGCGGCAAGCGGGGGCGGAGCTGGTCCCGTTTTCTCCGCTCGCCAATGAAGGGCCGGACGACAGTTGTGATGCCTGCTGGCTTCCCGGCGGATATCCGGAACTACATGCAGGCTCTTTGGCGACGGCGAATCAATTTCTCAGCCGTCTGGAGATTTTTTCCAGAACACGCCCCGTTCACGGAGAGTGTGGAGGTTTCATGGTTCTGGGGCAGACGCTTGAGGATGCCAATGGCACAACACATCGGATGGCCGGTCTGCTTGGCCACGAAACCAGCTTTGCAAAGCGGAAAATGAACCTCGGCTATCGGGAGGCGGCCCTTCAAACGGACTGTGCTCTGGGCATGAAAGGGACAGTTTTCCGCGGGCACGAATTCCACTATGCCCGCGTGACGAATGCTGGAACAGATAATCCGTTGGCAACGCTCCGGGACGGCAATGGCAACGATCTGGGACAGGCGGGCGGGTATCGCGGGCACGTGTCAGGCTCATTTTTTCACGTCATGGCATGCAGGGACAGGAACGCGGCATGAGCAATACGGATGAAAACGCCCGGCATCGGGAAAAAATGCAGAAACGCAAGGACGTGCAGGATCAGGAAGTCGCGTCCAAGACCGTGGAAAAAGGTGTTCTGGCTGTTCACACCGGGCCCGGAAAAGGCAAGTCCACAGCGGCTTTCGGCCTTGCGCTGAGAGCTTTGGGCCATGGCAAGCGGGTAGTTGTGGTGCAGTTCATCAAGGGGGCCTGGATCACGGGGGAGCGCGCTGCTTTGGAGCGGTTTGATGACCTTCTTGAGTGGCACACCATGGGCGAAGGATTCACATGGGAGACGCAGGATCGGTCACGGGATGTCGCGGCCTGTGAACGCGCCTGGGAGGTTGCGAAAGCTGCCCTCGCGCGGGACGATGTCGGTCTGGTGGTTCTCGACGAGCTGAATATTGCGCTGCGGTATGACTACCTGCCGCTGGAGCAGGTTCTGGCTGATCTCAAGAGCCGACCAGCCATGCAGCACGTCGTGATTACAGGCCGAAACGCTAAACCCGCCTTGGTGGAAGCGGCGGATCTTGTGACGGAAATGACATTGGTGAAGCATCATTTCAGCGCAGGTGTGAAAGCACAGGCCGGGTTCGAATTCTGATGGATACTGCACCGAAGACGCGGGCTCTGATGTTTCAGGGAACCGGTTCCAGCGTTGGAAAATCGGTGCTGGTTGCGGGCATTGCCCGCGCTTTGACGCGGCGCGGCCTCAAGGTAAGACCCTTCAAGCCCCAGAACATGTCCAATAACGCCGCCGTGACACGCGATGGAGGCGAAATCGGGCGGGCACAAGCTCTTCAGGCCCGGGCCTGCGGCGTCGCACCGACGGTTGACATGAACCCCGTTCTGCTGAAACCGCAGAGCGAAACCGGCTCACAACTGGTCGTCTGTGGAAAGGTGCGCGGAACCGTTCGCGCCCGCGAGTACCAGGACGTCAAGAAAGCCCTCATGCCTGAGGTTTTAGGCGCCTTTCGAAGGCTGGCGGCTGAGGCGGATATCGTTCTGATTGAAGGGGCGGGGTCAGCGTCGGAAGTTAACCTCCGGGCCAACGATATTGCCAATATGGGCTTTGCAGAAGCGGCGAATGTCAATGTCATTCTGGTTGGCGATATAGATCGTGGCGGCGTGATTGCCAGTCTGGTGGGGACTAACACTGTTCTGCCTGATGGAGATGCCGCTCGTATCAAGGGATTCATTGTCAACAAAATGAGGGGAGACGCCTCGCTGTTCTCAGCAGGCATGGCTGTTGTTGCTCAACAGACAGGGTGGGCTCCCCTTGGGCTTGTCACGCATCTGGCGCGTGTGGGAGACCTTCCCGCAGAAGATGCCTCAGATCTCATTGCCAGCATCAATGTCTCCGGTGGGCTCCGGATTGTCGTGCCGCATCTGCCGACAATTGCCAATTTTGATGATCTCGATCCTTTGAAATCTGATCCGGGCGTTTCTCTGGACATTATTCCTCCGGGTCAGCCTTTACCCGTCTGTGATCTCGTGATCCTCCCAGGATCTAAAGCGACCATCTCTGACCTGAAGGTTTTCAAGGAGCAGGGATGGGATATTGATCTCAAAGCCCATGTGCGGCGGGGAGGACGTGTTCTCGGGATCTGTGGTGGCTACCAGATGCTTGGCCGGACGATTGAAGATCGCGAGGGGATTGAAGGCCCCTCTGGAATAACAGAAGGACTGGGTCTGCTGGACGTTGAGACGGTTCTGACAAAAGATAAATGTCTCACTGAAGTGCGCGGGATGCTCTTACCCGAAAAGATCGCGATGTCTGGCTATGAAATTCATATCGGGCGTACAACAGGCCCCGATTGCGGTAGACCCTTTGCTGATCTTGACGGACAGCCTGATGGCGCTGTTTCTGCAAACGGGCAGGTCTGGGGAACCTATCTGCATGGCCTGCTTTCGGGCGGCAAGGCCCGTGCGGCACTTCTTACACGTCTCGGGATGCCGCTCAGTCCCTTGCAGGATCAGGACTTACGTGTTGAAGCTGCCCTCGATGAGTGGGCCGATCATCTGGAAAAATGTCTGGATCTGGAAGCGCTTCTGTCTCTAGCTCAGCCTGTTTGATACCCGTCAGAGCCAAAGCAGCGAAGTCAGGCTGATAAGAACGGCGCCCTGAACAACGCAAGCCCGACGATAAAGCCGGAGTGCTTTCGCAAGGTCGTCCGGTGTGGCCTCAGACCGGCCATCGCCCATCCAGTGATCCTCAACCCTCACGCCAGCATAAACGCGGGGACCTGCAAGTCTGAGCCCTAATGCACCTGCCATGGCGGCTTCGGGCCAGCCCGCATTGGGTGAGCGATGATGACGGGCATCTCGCCTGACAGCGCGAAAGGCGCGGGACGGGCTGGCACCGCGCATTGTCATCGCTCCGAGGATAATCCAAAGCGCAGACAGGCGTGAAGCAGGGAGGTTGACCAGATCATCCAGCTTTGCGGAGGCCCAACCGAATGCGGCATGACGGGATGTTAGGTGCCCGATCATGCTGTCAGCCGTATTGATGGATTTGTAGGCTGTAGCCCCGGGAAGGCCACCAAGAGCCGCCCAGAACAGGGGGGCGACAATCCCATCCGAGAAATTTTCAGCCAGACTCTCGATGGCGGCCCTGACCACCCCGGCTTCGCCCAGCTGCTCCGGGTCACGTCCCACGATCATGGAAACAGCGTGTCTGCCCCCCATCAGGCCATTGCTTTCAAAGCCATCGAGAACAGCGCGGACGTGTTCCCAAAGGGATCTCTGAGCAATCAGTGTGCTCGCAGCCAGCCCTTCCATAATATGGGTTTCCAGAGGTGTGAACATCCAGCTCAAAAGCTTGAGGCACAGTGAGACGATCAGGACCGGTGTGGCCGTCAGGACGCCAAGAGCAATAACGCCGTAGAGCTTTCGTCGCCCTGAAGTGTCCTTGGAATGGTTGAGCCCGCGGTCCAGTCGGGCGATAAGAGCGCCTACCCACGTCACGGGATGGCCGATCAGACGAAACAGCCAGGCCGGATAGCCAAAGACAACCTCGGCAACACAGGCGAGACAGGCAACGAAAAACGTGTGGGACAGGAAGGAGACGCTCATGGACCTGCATATTTCATCCGGATGTCGTGATCTAGCATGACGTTCACCATGCTGAAAAACATGCCGGCCCATGGAGGGCAGGTCCGTGAGGTAATGCAGCATTTTCCGGATGCTCCCCAGCCGTTCGTCGATCTTTCGACAGGGATCAGCCCATACGCATACCCTGTGGATTACGTGGAAATGGGAGATTGGACACGACTACCGGAAGCTGAGGAAGAAGAGGCGCTCCGCCAGGCCGCAGCCAAGACTTACGGTGTTCCGTCTCCGGACATGATTGTTGCGGGGCCGGGAACGCAGATGCTCATTGCGCTTCTGCCGCTAGTGCTAAAAGTCGAACACGTCACGATTTTTGGCCCGACATATTCCGGGCATGAGCAGTCCTGGCGCAATGCCGGGATAGACGTCTCGATCGTGACAGATTTCCAGACATTCGAAGATTCAGCCGATCAGAAAGACCATGTTTGTGTGGTCTGCAATCCTAACAACCCGGACGGGCGGCGTCTTTCTGTTGAACAGCTTCCGAAGCTTCTGGACAGGTGTGCACGATCAGGATCGTACCTGATCGTGGATGAGGCCTTTGCCGACTTTGAATCCGAAACGGCTATGTCGCTTCTTCCGGAACGTGGGCTGATCGTTCTACGGTCTTTTGGCAAAAGCTATGGATTGCCAGGGGTACGGTTAGGTTTTCTGGCTGCATCCAGTGGAGTGGCACGCCAGATGCGGACAATGATGGGAGATTGGGCTGTCAGTGCGCTTGCGCTTTCTGCGGGGCGTCAGGCGCTGGCGGACGCGACGTGGCTGGGCCAGATCAAAACACGCCTTGAAGCTGACAGTATAAGGCTCAATGACGCTCTGACGCAGGCTGGACTTGTCGTACACGGATATACGCGTCTGTTCACTCTGGTCAGGTCGGAACGGGCGTCCGACCTCTGGATATTTCTATGCAGAAAAGGGATCGTCACGCGAGCCTTTCCCGAACGGCCTACAGAACTGAGATTTGGTTTACCCCGGAGTCAGGAAGGCTGGACGCGACTTGAAAATGCCCTCTCTGAATGGGCACTTTGTTTCCGATGAAGCTTCTCTGTTTCGCGTTGCCAGCATATTTCTGCATGAAGCAGGGCGTCTTTCCGGGTCCAGAGCCGCATCGCAATTTCTCAGGGATGAATATTATCAGATGGCCAAAGGCTGATCGCGGGGTTGCTGGAAATATTGAAGATGCAGACCGGCTTGAAACGCTTATTGGAAAACAGGTTACGGTCGTGCCTGAGCTGGCTGCGTGCCAATACGGAGAATGGAGCGGTCGTTCCCTGAAGGCGGTTCCTACAGAAGATCTGTCTCTTTGGCTTCGTGATCCGGAATTTGTCCCGCCGGGCGGAGAAAGCCGCTCTATGGTGATTGATCGTGTTGCCCACTGGTTTAGAAATTCTGGCATCGAAAATGAGACCGTCATTCTGATTGTCGACGCCGATATCGTTCGAATTCTTGTTCTGATTTGCCTCGGGCTTGATGTGACATTGGCAGATCGCTTGGATATCCTGCCGTCGAGCTGGAGCATCCTGTCTTATGTCCGGAGCTGGCGGCTTCAGGCATTATCCCTGCCGCCAGATAAAGTATTTTTCTGAAATTATTTCCGGCTCAGAAAACGATCATTGATCCATGCCGCAGCTCCCACGGCAACAAGAATTGGACCAAGAATAAAAAGCGCGGCCACAATTCCTATCAAAATAATAACACCAAACGACATATTGCTTTTCTCCATTTTAAAACGGGAAACTTTTACGCTTTGAAGCACGTTTGCCACGTTTCCTGCGCATATCTGACAGATTTGTGCTTCATGATAGCCTCTGAAAAGGGGAACACCATGCGCTATTTCCTATTGCTTCTTCTTGGAGCAGCCGTCACGCGTTTTTGGCTCCGTCAGATTTCGATCCAGACAGTATCTGGCATTCGCCTCTCGCGGACCGCACTTGGAGAGATGTAAGCAAGTCAGCTTTTTTCGAGACGTCTACCAGACGCATTGGTAGCATCACGATCAATTGTAATGTCACGAAGTATGTCTATGTAGCCTTGAAAATGTCCTTCTCCATCTTTGGTGCGTTATGCCTCTGGTCAACGCGGTCTCCTGCGGTGATTACCTTCAGGTCAAAGCCATGGGAGTTCCGGTCTAATGGCTACAACATCATCCCGCCCGTTACGGGCTACAGAAACTGCCTTGAAAACGCTGGCTCTGGATCTTCACTGGACGTGGAATCATGAAGCCGATCTTCTGTGGCAAAGCATTAATCCTGACCTTTGGGAGAAAACCCGTAATCCGTGGATTACATTGACCCGAACGGCCAGATCCGACCTTGCCAAGGCCTTGGCTGATCCGGACACAAAGGCCTTGATAAAGGCCGGCATGGGGCGACGAAAGTATGAACTTGAACGCTCCACCTGGTTTGGTGAGAAGTATCCGGAAAGCAGCCTGTCCGAAGTTGCTTATTTCAGTATGGAGTTCATGCTGAGCGAAGCGCTTCCCATCTATTCGGGCGGGTTGGGGAATGTGGCCGCAGATCAACTGAAGGCGGCCAGTGACTTGGGTGTACCGGTTGTCGCGGTAGGACTTTTGTATGCCCAGGGCTATTTCCGGCAGGAAATTACGCCAGAGGGCGCACAGAAAGCCCTCTATCCCTTCAATGATCCGGCTCATCTTCCCATTCAGCCGGTTCTGACCCCGGAAGGTGACTGGTTTCGGCTGTCGGTCCAGACAGCGACCGGTGAAATCTGGCTCAGAGCATGGAAAGCGGTCATAGGGCGCGCAACCCTGTATCTTCTGGATACGAACGATCCTTCCAATCCACCTGCCATCCGCTGCATTACCACCCAGCTTTATGGTGGAGACGCGGAGCTACGGCTGCGGCAGGAAATGGTGTTGGGTATTGCCGGCTGGAGGCTCTTGTACGCTCTCGGGCATCGGCCGGAAATCTGCCATCTCAATGAAGGACACGCAGCCTTTGCTGCGCTGGAAAGAGCAAGATGTCTCGCGGAAGAGTTAGGCATCCCGTTCTCACAGGCGCAGGTCATCGCCAGAGCGGGAACTCTTTTCACAACGCACACGGCTGTCCCCGCCGGATTTGACCTTTTTCCACCCAAACTGATCGAAAGCCATTTGACGTTCTACTCCGAAGAACGCCTGGGCCTTCCCATTCAGGAGTTTCTGGCACTTGGAAGGCTCGATCCGTCGAACAGGGATGAGTTTTTCAACATGGCCTATCTCGCCGTGAGAAGCAGTTGTGCCGTGAATGGAGTCAGTCAGTTGCACGGAGAGGTCAGCCGGTCCCTGTTTGCTCCTTTGTTTCCACGGTGGCCCAAAGCGGAAGTTCCGGTGTCCTTTGTAACAAACGGCGTTCATACGCCGACGTGGGATTGCGTTGCGGCTGATGAACTCTGGACAAAGGCCGGAGGAAAGGGGCGCTGGGAGGGAACACTTGAAGGTCTGGGAGATGCTATTCGGCAGTTGGATGATGATGCGTTGTGGCAAATGCGATGTGCGTCGCGTTGTGGGTTGATACAGGCGCTGTCAGAGGAACTCAGGTCACGGCAATGTACGGTCGGAGAGAACGGGTTGTGGTGCCTGCCAAGTCCCGCCCTCCGGCCGGATGCCCTGACGATCGGTTTTGCGCGGCGATTTGCGACTTACAAGCGCCCGGATCTCCTTCTGCATGATGAAGAACGCCTTGTCCGTCTCCTGAAAGACACCAATCGTCCGGTGCAGATCATTCTTGCTGGTAAGGCCCATCCGAAAGACATGGAGGGGCAGGCTATGATTACGCGATGGATCAATTTCTGCCAGCGTCAGGACATCGCTGGGAAAGTCGTTTTCCTTGCAGATTACGACATGGCTCTTGCCCAAAAAATGGTGCAGGGCGTTGATCTCTGGCTGAATACCCCGCGTCGCCCATGGGAAGCCAGTGGCACGAGCGGGATGAAGGTTCTGGTCAATGGGGGCCTTAATTTGTCTGAAAGGGATGGATGGTGGGCCGAGGCGTATACGCCAGAGGTTGGATGGGCACTGGGAGACGGTCTGGAGCATGGAGGCGACCCGGCTTTTGATCACAGTGATGCGCAGGAACTGTATCGTCTGCTGGAAGAGCATGTTTTGCCAGAATTCTTCGACCGGAATGACAACGGTATTCCGCATGCGTGGGTGGCAAAAATCCGTGAGAGCATGGCACGCCTTACACCCCAGTTTTCTGCCAACCGCACTGTACGCGAGTATACCGAGACGTTTTATCTACCATTGTCACAACGCTACAGGGACCGTTGTGCGGGCATGGGGAACGTTCCCATCGACATTCTTGATCAGGTCAAGAAACTGAGGGAAGGGTGGAAAAGTCTGCAGATTGGAGAAGTCGTCATTCCCGAGGCTGGACGCGGAAAAGTTGCTCACGCGTTCATACATCCGGGATCGCTCGACCCGACCTGGCTCGATGTTCAGTTTTACGCCGAACCCCTGGAGGGCAGCGCGCGTGTCGTATCTCTTCGCCGTACTGAAAATCTTCAGGAAGGCTGGATCGCCTACGAAACGGACGCTGATCTGAAGGGGGAGGCCTCTGACTATACGCTTCGTATCATTCCCGCGATGGGCACTCTGTACGTACCTCTGGAAGCACCTTTTATTCTCTGGCAACGCTAGAAACACGGGTTCATGATTGGTCGAAAGTCATCCAGGGCGGGAGAAAAGAATGATTCGAAATGTTATGCCGGCACGCCTGACATTCCGCTTTCTGCCAGAGGCATGGCCAGCCATCCGCTATCATGTGGCAATCGCGCCCTGTTTAAAAAGTGTCAGGCCGCGACACCGGGTCTGGACTTTTTACGATACTCCCGCGGCCGATCTGTCTCTCCATGGCTGGGCTTTATGCACCGGGCGTAACGGCCGCCAGTCAGTTCAGAAACTGTTACCCGCTTTTTGGGGGGGATTACCGGACACCAAACCCTCTGAATACTGGATCTGGTTTCGAAAGGGCCTGCGGCCTGATCCGGTTTTGCTGAAACAGACACCCTTGGCCGACATGAACCTCGGGGCAAATGTTTTTCCGATCTATCACTCTGATTTCTGGGAGCTGAGAGGACAGCAGAGCACCGGCAAGAGTGCCATACAGCTCACACTTTCGCGAGGATCCGTACTCGCGGGAAAGCACTCTGAAACAGTCTGCATGTTGGACCTCGTACTGGCGGACGGTCAGGTTTCTGGTCTGTATGAAATGGCAGAAAGGCTTGCAGATCTTCCGATCTGGCTGATTGGCGAGAGCATTTCCATGCAGGGTGCCCGACTGGCCAATGCGAAATTACCCTCTTTAACAACGTCCAAACCTAATCTGCCTAAAGCAGATATTACGGTGGGGACCGCGTGGGCGCTATCGGTGACTTCCGCACTGAATGCATTGTTGCGCCATCAGGCGATGGCCGCGCACGGAAGTATCGAGGGGGTGCATCAAATGCGTGTGGCGATCCGGCGCATTCGGACTGTCCTGAAATTCTTCCGCCCCATTCTGCCAAAAAATGCATTCGCGCACGAAGGCATAACGCTTCAAAAACTGGGACAAAGCCTTGGAAACGTCAGGGACTGGGATGTTTTCCTCGCAGAAATGCTTCCTGACTTTCTTGAACCGCCAGCTTCTGAGACCTTCAGGATATTTGCTGAAAATAGCCGCCATGAAGCGCGAAAAGAGATGTGCCAGCGCATGACAGATCCGTCTGTCACAGCGGCAATTCTGTCTCTTGGGGCCAGTATAGAAAAGGTAGACGACCTCTTTGGAAAAGATGTGTCTTCCTCGTTGCTTGAAGAGCACGCCCCGGACTTGCTGGATCGGATGGCCCGAAAGGTTCAGCATCGAGGTGAGCATATTACCCGGCTTTCGGACCGGCATCTTCACGGTGTCCGCAAGGCGTTAAAAGGACTGCGATACAGCGTTGACGGTGTCGCAGGACTTTATCCAGGGAAACGGCTGGAAGCCTATATAGAGCATTGTAAGGATCTACAGGAGATCTTCGGCCAGTTTAATGATTCTGCGACTGCAGAAAGGCTTGTCGAGCAAGCTGTGAAGAAAGCTCCCGAGCTTGCAGAAACGGGTCGTACAATCGTGAAGACCGCGCACCATTCAAAAAAGAAAATCCTGACCAAGCTTCCCAAAAAGTGGAAAGCTTTCTCGAAAACTGTACCATTCTGGAGCTAGCGAGCTTATTTCCTTCTGTGTGAAGGAAACCCTTAACCCTATGCTGGTTTCTGATTCCAAGCGGTCGCAGCACATCCTTTGTGCTTTAGGACTGCGTGGAGAAAGATCATGGAAAAACGCTGGGTTATTCTGACGATCGTTATCGTCCTTGCCGCGCTCATCATGTTGTTACTGTGGTCCAGACAAACCGATCCCGGCACCACAGGCCCAGATACGCATACGGAGAAAACTGCCCCACAGGCACTGAACATGGTGGCTCCCTATCCACTGAGCCACGCTGTTATCCAGTCTCCCTGCGAAGCAGCCTGAAAGTCACATCAGAAGTTGGATCTGAGCGTGAACATGAAGTTTCTGGGCTCTCCGTAGTAGTTGTAATAATAGAGATTTCCGAGGCGCTGGTAATAACGCTTGTTAGCGATATTATTCAGTGTCGCGGAGAGAGACAGGTACTTGTTCCACTGGTAGCTGACCTGGACGGAACCAATAATGTAGCCACCCTGCGTAACGGTACGGTTCGTCCCGAAGGTGCTGGTCTGGGCGTTCAGACCGCCTCCAATGCTCCAGATATTCTTCTGTGCGCCGTGGTAGGGCTCGAAGCGATAATGCGTCCAGAGCTTCCACAGGTGCTTGGGCGAGTTGCCAGCATAAGTCAGGCCAGCCTGGGTCGCGCTGCCGTTATTGACGATCCTGTTGTCGTTGTAAGTATAGCTGGCGTTAATATCCCAGCCTTCCAGCGGACGACCGATCAGTTCAGCCTCAGCGCCCTGACTGCGGGTTTTGCCAGTAGCGACGTAGCAGTCATCCACGCCTCCGGGGCCACAGATGGCACCGATGGTGCTGTTATAGAGCGCTTCGTTCTTCTGGATGATCTTGTAGCCTGACAGCGTCATGCCAAGATGGCCTTTGAAGAACTCGCCCTTGATGCCACCCTCAAGCTGGTTGCCACGGACAGGGGCAAGCCGACCGGTTGTGTCGAAAGCTGACTGCGGCGAGAAAGTCGAAACGTAGCTGACGTAGGCCGTTACGTTTGGCCGCAGATGCAGGACCCCGCCGATATAGGGCGTCAGAATGCCTTGCTGGTCGATGTCGGTACTGGTTGCGCCAACGGTCGGTGAAATACGTCGTGTCTTGCTGACATAACCGCTGACACGGCCACCAATCAGAATAGCGAAAGGCGAAATCGGCTTGATCTGCGCCTGCCCATAGACACCCCATTGCGTGGAAGGCTCCCAATAGCGGGTGCTGATGGCAGGCAAGGCGAGGGACGGAACGGACCCGGACGCTGTCAGCGGTATTCCACCCAAAGCGGCGTAGGTACGGGAGTTCGCGCTGGCTCCGCCGCCTTCATAGACGTAACGGTCATAATTGGCGCCCATCATCAGAACATGCCGCTGCCCGAACAGGTGAAGCGGGCCGGTGACGTATGCGTCCAGACCATCATTGGTTTCGTCATATCGGGTATTGGCCGCTACGAAATTCCCGGTTTTGGCTGTGGCATTATAGGCGTTGAGATACGCATATTGCAGCGTCGTATCTGCCGTCCGGTGACGGTAGTTAATGCGTCCGCGCCATCCGTGTGAGAACAGATGCTCCAACTGGGCTTCAACTTCAGTCATGGGCACTTCGGACTTGCCCCAGTTGGCCCCCACGAACGTGCTGGTTGGCAGGTTCAGATCCGCACCATTGCTTGCGCGGGGAAGGCCCATGTAGCGCGTCGTGTCGTTGGTCTGGGATGTGACGGAGACAGTTAGCGTGTCGCGTCGGCTCAGGTGGACGTCTGTCACGCCATAGATTGTCCAGCGACGATCATAGGCGTTGTTATAGAACTGATTGCGATCTGTTCCTGCAAAAACAAGACGAGCGGAGATAATCTTTGAATGCGCGATAGGGCCGCCGACATCAAGTGTGGCGTGGTAGTTGTTCCAGGACCCTGCTGAGAAAGAGGCATTGCCCTGAAAGTCGTCAGTCGGTCGCTTATGCACGAAGTTAACGCTACCGCCTGGTGTGCTGGAGCCCTGAAGCATTCCATCGGGGCCGCGCAGCACCTCAATCCGGTCGTAGATCGCCAGATCGTACTGCTGGCTCAACGACAGGCCGCCAGTTGAGGGGACCCCGTCATACTGTGCCTGAAGGGTGAAGCCACGGGCCGTGTAGCCGCCGGTGCCGTCTCCGTACAGGTTGACGTTAACGCCTGCGACCTGCTTGAGCGCCGCATCGACCGTGTTGAGGTTCTGATCCTTCATCTGCTGGCTGCTCAGCACCGAGATGGACTGCGGAACATCCATGGGCTTGAGAAGCATCTTGGTCGTCGAGACAGCCGATACAGTGTAAGTGCCAGTCCCGTCCGTCGAGGCATTCCGGTGGTGCCCTTCAACAAGAAGCTGTTCGATGCTGCTGGGGGTCTGATTGTCATCCTGATGCCTGGGATGTGGGTGGGCGTGCCGATCCGGAGGAACAGAGGATGTTTTGGAAGAGGGTGCAAGGAGCGCCTTTTTGCGTCCTTCTTCAGACGCCGTCGTATCGTCAGACGTAGCGGCAAATGCGCCTGTCCATGACCCGGACAGCAGTATAGCCGTGAACACCGCAGGATAGAGCTTCTTCCGGGGTGACGAACCCGACAACACAGATTTCATGGAATGGTCTGACTACCTCCAGCGAGAATGACAGTTCGCGGAAAAGTTATATATGTTTCCGGAACTTTTTGTGAGATTGATACGCACTTGCAGAAACCGCAATATCAAAACTAAATGTTTTTTCAATATCAAAACGCAACGACAAGATTTTTCACGCATTTCCTATGAAGTCAGAAACCGCAGAAAACCTTTGTTATATATACCCCATGGGGGAATCGTTGGTGACCAACTGCTATTAGCGCACCTGAAACCGTTTGGTAACCGTAATGTTGCTTTACGAAACCAAGAAAAATTATTGATATGTTATAACATACGTGTTTGACTGTTTGAGAGTTTTGGTTATGTCCTTTGCTCACGGATGGTTCCTCGAAAGAGGATGAAAAGGGAACGCAGTGAAATGCTGTGGCTGCCCCCGCAACTGTAAGTGGTGAGACGTGTCACACGGAGGCTTTTACGCCCGACCACTGAAGCGCTTGCTTTGGGAAGGTTTGTGACCCGTCATTGATCCGCGAGCCAGGAGACCTGCCATCGAAAATGGTTACAGACGAGGCGGAAGGGCGGGGTGCACCGGACGCAGTGAGGGTCTTTTTGCTCTCACTCATCGTAGTGACGCATTGTTGAGTGAAGTTTGCGTTATCCATGAGGAAAAAGAGTTTTGTCGGTGTTCTGCCTGTTGCGGCGCTCACCGTATTTCAACCGGCATTTGCCCAGACTGACGACGTCCGCAAGGCTGGCACCAGAGCCAAAGAAGAGCACATCACCGCGCATGGCCGGGTGCAGTCTCTTAAGGACACAGCAGCGATCGGCGGCCGACTTGGGCTCACAGTCCAGCATAATCCCGCGACCATCAACGTGATCCAGCGGAGTGTCATGGAGCAGCGGGGCTATGTTCATGCTGAAGACGCTGCCGATAGTGCCCCGGGTGTGTCATCCGGCGGCTCTCCCGGCAGCCCCGCTCAAATGATGATGCGTGGATTTAGTGGCAATCAGGTTCTGATCCTGCGGGACGGGATCTATTACGGCCCGACGACAATGGTGAACCGGCCGCTCAACAGCTTCAATCTGGAAAGCGTTCAGGTTCTCAAGGGCCCGTCGTCGGTTCTTTATGGACAGGGCGCCGTAGGTGGAACCGTGGATATGCGAACACGCGATCCTGCGTTCGATGGCCCACATGCCAACGCGCTCGTGTCCTATGGCAGCTTCAATACCTGGAACGCAGGTGTTGGCGGCTCTATCCCCATCACCGATACTCTGGCGATCCGCAGTGATTTCAGCCGAACATCTTCAGATGGATATGTGTCGGGGGCGGACCCGCACAGTAACGATTTTACAACAACGCTGCTTTGGCACCCGTCAAGCAAATTCACCGCCCGCCTTGGCGTGGACTATCTGACAGATCGGCTTTCAACCTATTACGGAACGCCTCTTGTCCCACTCTCTCAGGTGCATGATGGGGTCGGCGGCCTCCTGTCTTCCTCCAAAGGGCTTGGGGTTAGCCGGTCTTCACTATGGCGATATTATAATACCAAGGACGCCAAAGCAGGCTCAGTCAACGTAACACCCACCCTACATTTAACGTGGCAACCCACTGTAAATACGGCTTTTCATAACAAGACCTACGTCGTGTATGCCAATCGTAGCTGGAACAACGCTGAGTCCTACAGCTACATCAGCACTCCGGGTCAGACAGATGCTTCTGGAAATGCGATCGCTCCGGGGCGCGTAGGTCGTGACAGGTTCTATGTTTACATGAACCAGCATCAGGTTGGAGACACCGTGGACGGACAGTTCGATTTCCGTCTGTTCGGAATGAAGAACCGTCTGGTTGTGGGTGGAGATGCCTATTACGTGCGGTTGATCCGAAACCGCGGGTTTCCCAGCGCCGATTATGCGGACAGCGTCTCGCTGGCCGATCCGGAGCAGACATCTACGGGAAGCTTTGCTGGCGAGTATCCCTATACGAAGTCACCCACGACAATGCTGGATGCCGGCATTTTCATGGAAGACGTCCTGACAATCCGCGACAACCTCCGCCTTGTAGGCGGCTTCCGGTATGACTGGCTGAAGCTGGACCGGCAGAACTACAATCAGAATGGTACCTTCAACGCAGGGACAAGCTTCAAAGGAACCTATCATCCCGCCAATTTCCGGATTGGCCCGGTTTATGATCTGACGGACAACATTAGCCTCTACGGCGTTTACACGACTGCTGAAGATCCGCCAGGTTCCAACATTTTCCTTGTTAACAAAGGTCAGTTCAGCCAGTTGAGCCGCTCTCGACAGGGTGAGATCGGGGCCAAAGGGTCATTCTGGAAAGGGCATCTCACATCGACGTTGTCTCTTTACGATATCCGACGAACGCGGGTTCTGGTGGCAACCGGGGTTGATACCGTTGCCACGGCGGGGGTGCAGAAGTCGCGCGGTGTGGAATGGCAGGGTGATCTGACGCTCGGTAAGCACTGGAGCCTTTCCGGGAACGTCGCATATACATGGTCCCGGTATGGGTCTTTCTATCCGTCGGCGACGGTTAATGCCTCAGGTAACGAAGTGCCGAACGTCCCGGCGGTGACAGCCAATCTCTGGGGCGTCTGGTCCCGCGTGGCTGATCTACCTGTCGATCTGGGTGCCGGGATGCGCTATGTCTCCGCACGCAAAGGAGACTATGCTAACACATTGAGTTTGAAAGATTATTCTCTGGTCAATCTTTTCGCCGCCTGGCATGCCTATCGGGGCATTACGGTGTATGGTCGGATTGATAATGTGGGGAACAAGCATTTCATCCAGTGGGCTGATACCAGCTACCCGAGCGAAGTGATGCTGGGCGCACCACGGTCTTTCTCAATCAGTCTTCAGGCCGGTTTCTGACAGTGTCGGACGTCATATTACAGGCTAAAGAGTTGGGATATGACGGCGCGCTGGCTCTGGCGGATCTCTCCGTCAGAGCTGGCGAGCATATCGCGGTTATCGGCCCGAACGGAGCCGGAAAAAGCACTCTGTTGAAACTTTTGGCAGGCTTGCTAACACCCTCTCAGGGGCATGTTGCGCTGGTGGGTCAGCCACTCAAAAATCTTTCGCGGCGTGAGATCGCCCGTCAGATCGCGTGGTTGTCCCAGAGCGATGACGTTGCGTCCGAGTTTCTGGTGTCTGATTACATTGCGCTTGGGCGCCTCCCATTTCAGGGGACGTCCACTCATGTCGAAGATGACGTGACAATACAAAGTGCTGTTGACCATTGTAGTGTCAGTTCGCTGATGAAGCGCACCATGGGAAGCCTTTCAGGCGGGGAGCGTCAGCGGGTTATGCTGGCGCGATGTCTGGCACAGACACCCCGTATCCTGCTGCTGGATGAACCCACAAATCATCTGGACCTCGCGGCACGATCAGAGCTTCTGACTCTGTTACGAACACTCCCTATGACTATTCTGGCGGTCCTACACGATCTGTCTTTCATTCCTGACTTCGCAGCCAGAACGCTTCTTTTGAGTAATGGCCACCTGCTCATGGATGGACCGTCCCGCCAGATCTTGTTTTCAAAAATGTTTGAAGAAACGTTCAGGTTGAACACGCATCAGATTACGCTCGACGATGGGCACGTGTCGCTCCTGTTCAGGTCCGTAAAGCCTTGAAAAATTCCTTATGGGCTATGGGCCTGGGAGCGCTTTTGAGTGTTCAGAATGCTTTTTCTTACCCGATAACGATCCAGAGCTGCGGCAAGCCTGTGACGATCACCCACAGACCGACCCACGCCGTCATTCACGACGTCAACATGGCAGAAATGGCCTTTGCGCTTCACTTGCAGCCTTTCATGGCAGGGGTGACGGGCATTTCCGGCTGGAACAAGCGCACACCTGCATTTCAAAAAAAACTCGGCGCTCTTCCGGAGATCGCTACACATTACCCGACGCTTGAGCAGCTTCTGAATGCTGGAACGGATTTCTTCTTTGCCGGCTGGAACTACGGAATGCATGTCGGAGGAGACGTCACACCGGAAACGCTGGCCGCACAAGGGATTCCAACCCTTGTTCTCTCCGAAAGCTGCATGAGGGTGGGACAGACTTCTGGACGCCCCACGCTAGACTTACTCTATGACGATGAGGAGCGTCTGGGGCAGGTCTTTGACCGCACCGCAGAAGCCCAGAGTCTTGTAGAAGGCTGGAAAAATCGCGTTCGGGCAGTCCAGAGCCGGCTTGTTGGGCATCACCCTTTGCGCGTGTTTCTCTACGATAGCGGACGTGATCGTCCCTTTACGGCCGGGAAATATGCTCTGGCAACGGAGCTGATCTGGCTCGGAGGCGGCCAGAACATCTTCAGCGATCTACCGACAAACTGGGGTTCAGCATCTTGGGAGAATGTGGCTGTCAGAGACCCTGAGGCTATTCTCATCGTGGATTACGGCAGTGGCATTTCAGAGAGCCTGGCGTTTCTGCGGAGCCATCCTCTTCTGATCGAGAATGCTGCCCTAAAAGCCAATCGCATTCTGGCAGTACGCTATGATGAGATGACGCCGTCTCCGGCCAACATTGATGCAATCGAAAAAATATCTGTATTTCTGCATCCAGAGACCAAACCGTGATCCGGCAGATCAGTCTTTATGTTGCCATCCCCGTCATTGTGGGGCTGGGTGTGCTCGAAACTGTGCTTGGCAGCGCTTCCATGTCCTGGGGAGCACTGAAGACAGGTTTCTGGGCTGGCCCGCATAGTCATGATATCGCCGCTCGTATTCTCTGGTCTCTGCGAATACCCCGATTTTTTCTTGCCTTCCTGACCGGCGCTACTCTGGCCGGCGCAGGGGCTCTTCTTCAGGCTGCCACCCGCAATCCTCTGGCAGATCCCTTTCTCTTCGGCCTGTCTTCCGGGGCCGCGACAGGGGCCGTCGCAGTCATTGTACTCTGTGGCGATCTATTGGGGATCTGGACGGCTGCTGTGGGTGCCTCAGTGGGAGCTTTCCTCGCAACAGGCGCACTGCTTCTTTTGATTGTGTTCAGACGAAAGAACAACCTTGCCGTTTCGACAGAACGCGTCTTGCTGTCGGGGCTTGCTGTGTCGTTTATTTTTTCAACACTGACCAACCTCCTGATCTTCTGGGGGGATCGAAATACGGCGCAGTCGGTTCTGTTCTGGACAATGGGAAGTTTTTCAGGAGCGTCCTGGTCAGCGCTTCCTGTTGTCGGTCTTGGCTTCCTGCCGGTATTGTTGGGTGGCCTTGCCTATCGAAGAGAACTTGATGCCTTGATGGCCGGCGAAGAGACGGCCGCTTCTCTGGGGATCCATATTCAAAAGCTCAGGTTATGCGTTCTCGCGCTCTGTGCCTTTGGCTGCGCCATGACCGTCGCCCTTTGTGGCCCGATCGGTTTTGTAGGCCTGATTGTACCGCATCTTGTCCGTCCAATCTGGGGTAGCTCTTTGAAAGGGAGCTTCATGCCTGCGATGGTTGCCGGAGGCATGCTGACGGTCATGGCAGATATCCTCAGCCGCTGCGTGCTGCCGTCTCAGGAATTGCCAGTCGGGATCGTTATTTCGGCAATCGGCGCAGCGTTTCTACTGGTTCTGCTACTGCGCCGATAATGCTCTCTCAAAGAGAGACGGTGATCCCGCCATCAACATATAAGACGTGACCGTTTACAAAAGAGGATGCCGAGGATGCCAGAAAAATGCATGCTCCGGTGAGTTCTTCCAATTGACCCCAGCGTCCGGCGGGAGTGCGCTTCTCCAGCCATTGTGAGAACTCTGCATCATTGACGAGAGCGGCATTCAAAGGGGTATCAAAATACCCCGGTGCAATCGCGTTGCACTGCAGGCCATGCCTTGCCCACTCGGTGGCCATACCTTTGGTCAGATTGCCCACGGCCCCTTTGGTCGCGGTGTACGGCGAAATATTCGGGCGGGCGAGGGCTGTCTGTACACTCGCAACATTGATGATCTTACCACTCTTCCGGCCCAGCATGTGCTTTGCAACAGCCTGACCAACATTGAAGATGGAGGTCAGATTTGTCTGGAGAACCTTCTGGAACATCTCCGGTGGGAAATCCTCCAGCGGCGCACGGTACTGCATTCCGGCATTGTTGACGAGAATGTCGATCGGGCCAGTTTCCGCTTCAAAGCGATCAATGGCAGCCTTAACGGCAGCATGATCTGTCACATCAAAAGGTAGCGTTTTCACTCCACCCAATTTTTCAGCCGCAGCGGTCAGTTTTTGAGGGTCCCGACCATTGAGAACAATTTCGGCTCCCGCTGCCTGAAGGCCCTGTGCGAGGCTGAAACCAATGCCTTGAGATGAACCCGTCACAAGGGCCCGACGGCCCGTTAGATCAAAAAGAGAGGTACTCATCGCAAAATCTTCTCCCTGTCCATGTTCATGAGAGCCGCCGTCAGATGACCAGTGACGCACCGAGACAGAATGTCAGCCCCAGAACGGCAATGATCGTTTCCAGAACCGACCATGTCTTGATCGTCTGAGGGACGGTCAGGCCCAGATATTCCTTCATCTGCCAGAAGCCGGCATCATTCATCGGACCAAAAGCAACCGAGCCCGCGCCGGTAGCAATAACCATCAGTTCAGGTGACACACCCTGTGAATGAGCAAGAATTGGTCCCGCAATACCGGAGGCCGTGCTCATGGCAACGGTGGACGAACCGCAAGCTACACGGACGATTGCTGCCAGAAGCCATGCCAGAACCAGCAGGGGCACATGCGCACTGACAGCCGCATCGGTAATGGCCTTGGAAACGCCGCTGTCGATCAGTTCGCGTCCGAAGCCAACGCCTGCACCAACTAGCAGCATGATAAGCGCAGTCGGACCAAGGCATTCATTGGTAAAGCGCAGGATCGTTTCGCGGGAAAAGCCGCGTGCCAACCCAAGCACATAAAAGGACATGACCGTTGCCAGAAGCAGTGCGATGTCAGTGTTGCCGATGAAATGCAGGAACGTGTTGAGCGTGCCCTTCGGCGTCGTGAAAAGGTCTGCTGCCGATCCGATCAGCATAAGAATGACCGGGCAGGTGATGGTAAGAACCGTGATGGTGAACCCAGGCAGGTCAGTAGGAATTTCACGTCGGACAAACTGTTCTGCCAAAGCGTTCTTTTCGGTAATTGCTACCCGCGGGCTGATGAACCGCGCAAAAAGTGGGCCGGCAATAGCGGCGATAGGTGTTCCCAGGAGAACACCCCAGAAAATCGTCGTTCCTGTGTTCGCATGATAGGCGGAGAGCGCCAGAAGTGTAGCGGGGTGCGGGGGGATCATGGCGTGCGTGACAGACAACGCCGCCCCCATTGGAAGTGCAACCCGAAGGATGGACGTATCGGTTCGCGCAGCCAGCACAAAGGCCAGTGGGAACAGCAGAACAACGCCAACTTCGAAGAAGACCGGCAACCCGACCAATAGCCCGATGACCATCATGGCCCAGTCAATCCTCTGCCGGCCGGCCCGTTCGGAAATGGTGAGAGCAATGCGGTCTGCACCGCCAGACTCTGCAAGCATTTTTCCAAGCATGGTGCCCAGAGCGATGATGGTGCCAACGTGACCCAGCACATGCCCCGCACCAGCTTCAAAGGAGGCCACAACCTGATTGGGAGGCATTCCAGCGCATAGGGCGAGGAGAAGTGAAACGCTAAAGAGAACGATAAAGGGATTCAGACGAAAACGGGCAATAAGGACGACCACAGCAATGATTGCGGCTGTCGCCAGCAGAATGGCAAAGGTTGTTGTCATATGGAACGCAGCCCTGTCAGAACGAGAAAGAGGTTCAGAAACGAGAGTAAAAGAACAGCGAAATCAGATCTCCCGAACATTGCCAGCATCATTCTCAGACCCATACGCCCAATACCTGAAAATTCTGCTGTAAAGTCTGCGTCATGAACGCCGTAGAGGCCTGAACACGGCTTTCTCAATGACGGAAGAGTGGAAGGCGGGAAATATGGAAGAGGCGAGTTTTCTCAAATTCTTCCTGCATTTCTCTTCATTTATTTCGTCAGTCGGGAAAACCTGACGATGACAGGATTTTGAACGCAACATACGCGATTACCCGGCGTCAGGACTCTGAAGAAGCCAACATCATGCCGTGCTATTGGTTATTCCATGTTACCCTCAAGGGCCCGGAACCTTAGCTTTCAAGGACAATGACCATGATCCCATTTTCTGTTCTTGATCTGTCGATCATTACGCAGGGTTCTGGTCCACGGGAGGCGTTCCGCCATTCGATAGATTTTGCAAAACGTGCTGAAAGTCTCGGCTTCCATCGATACTGGCTGGCCGAGCATCATGCGATGCCGGGAATTGCATCTGCTGCGACCGCTGTTCTGATCGGGCAGGTTGCAGGCGCGACCACCCGCATCAGGGTAGGATCGGGCGGCATCATGCTTCCCAACCATTCTCCACTTGTTATTGCCGAACAATTCGGAACGCTGGAAACGCTGTTTCCCGGACGGATAGATCTTGGGCTGGGCCGCGCCCCCGGTGCCGATCAGAAGACCGCTCGTGCTTTGCGTCGTGATCCTGCTGCCCCTGATCGTTTCCCCGAAGATGTCGTGGAACTGCTGCACTATTTTGAGCCTGCCACTGACGACGATACTCATCTGATAAAGGCGGTCCCGGGTATGGGCCTGCGTGTCCCCGTCTGGATTTTGGGCTCTTCGTTGTTTTCCGCAGTTCTGGCAGCGCAACTGGGGCTCCCATATGCGTTTGCTTCCCACTTTGCGCCGGCACAGATGGAAGAGGCCATTACGCTTTATCGCTCACGTTTCGTGCCTTCAGAACGCTGTGCCAAACCCCATGTAATGCTAACAGTAAACGTCATCGCCGCTGATGAAGAAGCCGAAGGGAAGCGCCTTGCTACGTCGCTTTATCAATACTTCATGGCACTAAGGCGCGGACGGCCGATGGCGTTTCCTCCGCCCGTCAGCAATGTTCTGTCCCTCTGGTCTGCTGAAGAGCAGATCATGCTTGAACAGACATTATCCTACACCTTTGCAGGCTCAAGGGAGACCGTCTCTGAGCAGATCCAGGCGTTTGTAAACCGCCACAGACCTGATGAACTCATGATCGCTGTCCCTGTTCATGACCATGACAGCCGTTGCCGCTCGCTGGAGTTGGCTGCCAAAATCAAATCCGAGATTTCAGTCTGACAGCCCTGATAGCTGACGTGTGATATCCTTTTGAATTTGCAGGAAGAGATCACGTTGTGCATGGCTTCCCCCAATATCCTGAAGGTGAGGGAGCGCCGTTTCAAAATATCCCTGAGCCGTAAGGGGATCATGGCCCAGATAAGCCTTCAAGCCACGCGCCAGTGGAATACCGACAAGATCCCAGGCCCGCTGATCGGGAAGGTTCTTGCCCGAGAGATTTTCAATGCGCTGGAGCAGATGCTCTCCTTCCGGCCTGCCAGCTTTCAGCAGGCCATAGAGATACTGCAAACTCAGGAAGGGCTGGCTAACATCGTCCTGTCGGGGAGCAAGCCAGTCTGCGAGATCTGCCCAACGTTGTCCCACATCTGCATCTGCAAGCTCAAGTCGCACGAGCAGGGACACCGCGCCCACCTGATCCTGTGAAAAACTGCGCTCTCTGCTCCAGCAGTGCTCATCATAGATCTTAAGCGCGTCTGTTACTCGGTTCTGAGCCAGATAGAACAGGGCGAGATGCCACCAGAGATGCGTGTACATGAAAGACGTCAGGCGTTCCCAGCCTGCTGATCGGGCTTCCAGAAACGCGATACCTTCCTCGATCCGCCCTTGCGTCAGGAACACATGCGCCAGTGCGTGTTGCGCCCAAGGCTCGGACGGGTCCATTTCAAGTGCGCGTCGGGCCGACCCTTCAGCCGCGTCCAGGTCATGACACTGCTCGAAACCGAACGCGAGCATTCCATGCAGCGCGGCCACATCTCCGGCAGCCTCCTCGCTGTTCTGGGCGATAGCCAGCATGTCCGTGAAGCGCCCACGAATGAAATCATGATATTGCCGGAGCTTCAGCGTTACCAAGTCGCGTGGCCACTGCGACAGAATGATATCCGTCAGTTCGACAATCTGGTCTGGATCTTCTGCAATGGATGCTTCCAGCACGGCGAAAAGCAGTTTTTCCCGCGGCAGGGCCTGATCATACGAAGCTTTTGCCCGGTCTCGATAGCGAAGCGCTTCGGC
The DNA here is from genome assembly GCF_002723955.1 of Gluconobacter frateurii. Taxonomy (GTDB): domain Bacteria; phylum Pseudomonadota; class Alphaproteobacteria; order Acetobacterales; family Acetobacteraceae; genus Gluconobacter; species Gluconobacter frateurii. The sequence continues at coordinate 208,736 of NZ_BEWN01000003.1, read as the reverse complement.
AGGAATATCTCCAGTTTCAGACAGCATCCAGAGAAGCCCGGCATAGGTGTTCGCCAGACAATCATCGGATTGATCTGCAATACCAAGGATTTCCACCAGTCTGAGATCATAGCCTAGATAGCCGAGGATAAAGGCGTTGATCCCTTGCAGCGTCTTCTCATCGGTTGTCGAAACTTCGTTCCCGAGAGCGTCCTGACTCATGAATGCGTATCCTGCCCAGAGGAGAGGCGGTTGAGGGCACTTTCGATGACGTGGTTCACGATGGCAGGTTGCTCCAGCATGATCTGATGCCCGCAATCGGAAAGGACATCGAGAGAGCTTGCCGGAATAAGGTCATGAATTTTCTGTATTTCTGCGAGAGGGACAATACCGTCGTCCTGTCCCGCGAGAATATGCACGGGCTTTCCGAACTGTCGCAAAATCTGGGTATCAATGGGTTGGGCACCTGAGCGGACCGCATTGATCATGAACAGGCTGTTCCGTTTCGTTGCCTTGCGTTCGGCCTTCAAAATGGCCGGATCAACATTTGGCCCCCACGCCAGAGCTTCAAAGCGCTTCTGCAGGAAAGGTCGTGCGAAAGAGGCCAGCCAGAAGGGCAGCCGGTCCATCCAATTCCCAAACATCGGCCCTTTAAGGGACGGCGTGAGAGACGCTGGCCCGAGAAGGATGAGTTCATCGACAGGGACAGTCTTTCCAGCCTGGAGCAGACCCGCAATCCATTCCAGCGTCACTCGGCAACCGAATGAATGAGCCACCAGAATGCGTTTTGAAGACGGGTGATCCTTCAGGATCGTAGCGAGATCCTCAACCACATAGGTGCTGAGGAAAGCCTGCTCATGCTGGGAGCGCGCACTCTCGCCATGACCGTACGCATCCCACGCAACAAGATTGACGTTTTCCTGAGAAAAACGCTCCCATTGCAACCGCCATTGCTGCCGGTTTCCTCCTAGCCCATGAACAAAGACCAGCGTCGTGTCACTGCCTTTTTCAAGCGTGGAAAGTGCCAGACGACGCCCCGGAACACGGAAGAAAGCCGTAGGCGCAGGAAGAACATCAGCCATGATTCGCATTTCCCTGTTTCAGGGCACCAAACCGTTCGCTCCATGTCGGAAGGAACGGCTCTCCCGGCAAGGGCGAGGCTTCATAGACACCCCGGGCAATGGCGCGGGCCGTGACCTGCGTCGCTGCGTGCAGAATTTCCGTCCATACTTCTACAGACGCTGGCGCTGGCGCATGGCCCGTTGAGACACCGAAGACCGCATCGCCATCCTGCGGCAGATGAGCTGGAAAGACCCCGCGCGCGATGCCATCTTGCGCCAGAATGGCAAGACGCTTGGCCTCAGCTTTTGTCAAAATCGCATCGGTAGCGATGACACCGATCGTCGTTCCCGCCACATAGTTCGGCTTCATGCGCAAACGAAGATCATTTTCTGTCAGGCGTGATGGAAAGCCTAAGCCGCCGAATTCATTATCCTGCTCAAAAGGGGCGCTCCAAAAATGTGGTCCATCGCCGATTGTCGCCGTCCCGACCGCATTGACCACCATCAGGGCAGCAACGGTATGGCCTGAAGGCGTCATTGCGCTCGCAGACCCCAGACCACCCCTTAGCGGCGTGGTGGTCGCCCCGGTTCCGGCTCCTGTGGTTCCAAGTGCAAAATCGCCATTTTGTGCGGCTTGAGCGGCCTGATAGCCCAGTTCTGCATAGGGGGAGTACCGGCCCCAGTCTTTGTCACCGCCATTCACGAGATCAAACAGGCTTGCCTGAACAACGATGGGCACGCGGACCTGTTTTTCGGGGATGGGCAGATGTGCCGCCTGTTCCCGTAACCAGGCCTGCACACCCGAAGTCGCATCCAGGCCGTAGGTAGATCCGCCTGACAGCACGACCGCATCAATGCCACTCACGATCATTTCCGGTTCCAGTAATGCACTTTCCCGCAATGCCGGGGCACCTCCCGGAAAGCTTCCGGATGCGACTGCTGGCTGATCAAAAAGCAGGGCTGTCACCCCCGTTCTCTGGTCAAGGTTCTGAACATTACCGACGCGGATGCCCGGCACGTCTGTAATAAGGTTATTGCGTGGTCTGGAAATCATGATTGGCGTCGTTTCAAAGGCTGGCGTCAATAAGGTCTTGGGTGGCGGCATGCTGAGGATGATCCATCACTGACAGGGTAGGACCGGTTTCCACAATCTTGCCCTCGTCAAGGACGGCAACACGATGGGAAATATGGCGGATAACTGCCAGATCGTGACTAACAAAAATATAGGAAAGGCCATGCCGCTTCTGAAGGTCCAGCAGCAGGTTCAGAACCACAGCTTGCGTCGAGACATCCAAAGCGGAGACTGCCTCATCTGCGACAATGACTGAGGGACGTGTCACGAGGGCACGGGCGATGGCAATCCGCTGTCTCTGGCCACCGGAGAACATCCTCGGGTACCGATCGGCAGCATCCTGAGGAAGAGCAACATCTGCCAGCGCCTCAAGAACCCGACGTTCTTTTTCGTCGTTGCTCAGGGCCATCTGATGGAGCGGCTCTTTCACAATCTGCCGCACGGTCTGGCGAGGATCGAGCGCCCCCTGAGGGTCCTGGAAAATCATCTGAATGCTGGGCCGGATGTCTTTCCTGACCTGCCTGTTAGCATCGCGCAGATCCTGACCCTGAAACAGGATCTTACCCTTTTCCGGCCTTATAAGCCCGGTCAGAATACGGGAGAGGGTGGATTTTCCACTGCCGGAAGACCCGACGATGCCCAATGTTTCGCGCTCAGCCACATGAAGGCTGACGTCCTGCAGAACTGTTTTTTTGCGAGAACCGAAAACAGAAGAGCCACGTTCGGGCACGCTGTATGCGATGTTCTTTGCTTCCAGTAGAGCACTCATCGCTGAACGCCTTTAGAAACATCCGTGGGAACAGGAATACGGGTCAAAGGAGGATGGCTGGTCCCATGCAGGGACATGCTGAGAAGCGCACGCGTGTAGGGATGTCGGGGGGCATCAAATAGCTGTTCTGTCTCGTTGCTTTCAACGAGATAGCCTTGCTGAAGAACCAGAACGCGCTGCGCCTGACGCCTGATGACACCGAGGTCATGAGAAATCATCAGAACACCCATCTCATGTTCGACCGCAAGCTCCTTCACAAGATCCATCATCTCTGCCTGCGTCCTGCTATCGAGCGCGGTCGTGAATTCGTCGGCAATGAGAAGGGCAGGTTTGCAGGCAATTGCCATTGCCAGAAGAACACGCTGACGTTGCCCACCTGACAGTGCGTGTGGATAGGCTTGTGCCGACACGCCAGCGCGACGCAGGCCAACACGATCCAGCAACTGCTGGACATGCGGCGCAATGTCGCGCGATGGAACCGCGCCGTGAAGTCTGAGCGTATCACTGATCTGTTTGCCAATACGGCGGATCGGGTTAAGCGCGGTCATGGGCTCCTGAAACACCATGGCGATGCGACAACCACGGAGATCACGAAATGCGCTCTCGGGCAGGGTGGTAAGATCCTTCCCTTCAAAAATAATCTGTCCGCAGGTTTTGAAACCGTTTGGAAGCAGCCCCATCAGCGCACGGGCCAGCGTCGATTTTCCGGACCCGGATTCACCCGTCACAGCGACTGTCTCGCCAGGGCTTACCGTAAAGGAAATGGGATGAAGAATGGGCTTCGCACTTGCCAGAACCGACAGATCCCGAACAGAAAGGCATGCTGTCATGACAGGCTCTCCTCGTTACGGGCAAAGGGGCGCTCAAGAAGGTCCCTCAGACCGTCTCCAAGGAGGTTGAAGCCGAGAACGAGCACCATGACCGTGACACCGGGCGCAGCAACCAGAAAGGGATGATCAAAAATGTGGATCTGATAGGACGCCAAAGCCCGTCCCAGATCCGGCTGCGGCGGAGGAGCGCCGAGACCCAGATAGGACAGACCTGCTTCAGACAGGATAGCTAGAGCCAGGGACGTCGAGGCATGAACAATCAGGATCGGCGCGATGTTGGGAAGAACATGGCGGATTGTCACAGCGACGGAGCCAAAGCCCGCCATGCGCGCGGCGGAGATGTAATCCAGCACAAGGATGGACTGCGCGGCCTGCTTCGTAATGCGGATCTGTGCGGGAATACCGAACAGAGCGATCGCCAGAATCTCACCTGTCGCAGAGGCGCCCTGTGCGGTCACGAGCATGGCCGCGATAAGAATAGGGGGGAATGCCAAGCCAAGATCGGCAGCGCTCATCACGGCCCAGCCTCGTTTTCCACCGTTCGCGCCAACCAGTCCGAGAATGGTTCCGATAACCGTCGCAAGTGCGACGGAAAGCACTGCAATCGCCGTCGTATTGAACGCGCCGGTCAGAACATAGCTGGCAAGGTCTCGTCCGAAGGGATCGGTTCCCAGAGGGTGGGTCAGAGAGGGCGGAGCATAACGGTTCGGAATATCGATGAACGGTGCATGACCGCCGTGCCAGATCCAGACAATCGTTGCCGGAATCAGGCACCCAAGAAGCAGGACACTCCCGGCGAGCAGGCTCTTTGGAGCGCGATGCAACGTCATGTGTTGCCTCCTGCCAAGCGCGGGTCCAGCCAGCGGATGATAACCGAAAGACCCAGGTTCAACAGCAGCACGCCAGCGACAATCAGCATGACAAGGTTCTGCACAACCGGAATATCCCGCTGATTGACGGCTTCCAGAAGCAGCTTTCCGCAGCCGGGAATGTTGAACACATTTTCAACAATGATCGAGCCTGTTACAAGAACAGGAAGCTGAATTCCGATCAACGTCAGAACCGGGATAACCGCATTCGGGATTGCAACCTGCCACAGCATACCTTGGCGACTATAACCCTGGGCACGAGCAGTGCGGATGAAGTCCTGTTCCAGTGTATCGATCAGGGATGATCGCATAAACCGGGCGATGATCGCAGCCTGTGGAATGGCGAGAGCAATTGCTGGCAGGGTGAGGGCACGAAGGCCGGAAATAACGCCATTGTTCCAACCACTGAACCCACCAGCGGGAAACCAGTGCAGGGTCAAAGAAAAAAGAAACGTCATCATCATGGCCAGCCAGAAATCCGGAATGGATTTCAGGAGCTGGAGTGTTGCCATGAGTGTCAGATCCAGCCGTTTTCCACGGTTGGTTGCTGCAACAGCTCCAACCGGAAGGCCGATCAGAAGCGCCAGAATGGTCGCAAGGATGATGAGAGGCAAAGTGCTTTGAAAGCGCTCAAGGATCAGACCAGAAACCGGTACGTCATAGACGTAACTCGTTCCTGCGTTTCCACGGAAAAGGCCGAAGATCCAGCGAAAATAGCGGGTGATGGGAGACGCATCGAGGCCAAGCTGATGGTGAAGAGCAGCAATACTTTCAGGGCTGGCGTCCAGACCCAGCATCACAGTCGCGGGATCACCCGGAAGGACGCTGAGGAGGGCGAAAACAATCACACTGGCAATCGCCAGTACGGCGAGCCGTCCAAAAATGGTTTGAGCAAGACCAATCATCATGGTTCCCAGGAAACATCACCCATGGGGCAAGCGGCGATCTGCTGATCTGTCCAGAGACCTAAGATGTGACTGTTCATGACCGTGTCCCGCGGGCGGGAGTACAGGAAAACATTGGGTTCATCCTGTGCAAGACGGTCCTGCATGGCAACTGACAAACGATGTCTCTCTTCGGGATTTTCCGTCGCCTCATACTGTTCGAAGAGGCTGTGGAACTCCGGACTCTTGTAGTGGAAGTATATGGCCTCCCGATCATAGATACCGATGTCATGGGGCTCCGTATGGGCAATGACCGTCATGTCGAACTTACCCTTTCCGAAGACCTGACCCAGCCAGGCTGGCCATTCAAGCGGCTGTAACGTCACGATCAGCCCGACCTGTTCGAGATACGCGGCGACGATTTCACTGGTATCACGCGCATAAGTGATGGGCGGATAGGAGAGGGTGAGCTGCGTCCCCGGCCGTATACCCGCTTCCTTCAGAAGCGCGCGTGCTCTTTCAGGATTGTAAGGATAACGGTCAGGTAGCGCTGCATAATCCGGATCATTAGGCGCCATATGTGATTGCAGAACCGTGCCTTCACCGTCTGCCCCTGCCTGAACAAGGGCCTTGCGATCAATGGCGTAGGCAACTGCCTGACGGACCCGGATGTCGTTAAAGGGCCGGCGGGCGTTGTTCAGAGCCAGAATGGCCTTGAACGGAAATGTGCCGCGAACGATCCGGATACTCGGATGATCGATAAAACGGCTCAGAACCTCTGGTGCGGGAAAAGACGGATAGGCATCCAGTTCTCCGGCGAGAAGGGCATTACTCGCAGCCAGCGGGTCAGGCATGAACCGGAATATCACCGTCTTTAAAAGCGGGGCTTTGCCCCAGTAATCCGGATTTCGGGACAGGGTGACATGATCTCCCCGTTGCCATTCCTGAAACTGGAACGGACCGGTTCCAATCGGGTGGCTGACGTTTTTGTCTGCCGATGCCGGTGAGAGAATGGAAGCGTCATTCCATGCCAGCTCATAGGTAAAGCTGCCATGAGGCTTCTTCAGCGTGACGTCCGCATGTGATGCATCCGGGCAGGCAACGTCCACAATATTCGTGAAGAAACTGCGATCCGGGTTGGTGCTTGTGGATGCGCCCGCACGAAGAAGCGAAAAGCGGACATTCTCGCAGGTTAAGAGGGACCCATCGTGAAAATGAACATTATCCTGCAAGGTGAAGTGATAGACGCGCCCGTCGTCGGAGACAGTCCATTCACGGGCGAGGAGTGGTTGCACATGCCCCTCCCGGTCCAGGCGGGTCAGGCCCTCGTAGATATTGTTATATGTGATCGTACCCACCGCCTCACTCGGTGTGCGGGTTGGGTCCAGGCCGGGCGGCTCGATGGAAACACCGATGCTCATGGTTTCTCGCGGATCAGCTGAGGCTGATGATACAAATCTTAGGCCCGCTACGGCCAACAGAACGCAGGCTGATTTCATGGGGTCTCGCCGGGTGCCGGGCGCTTCAGGCCCAGATGCTCGCGCAGGGTCGAGCCCTCATAAGCCGTGCGGAAGAGACCGCGACGCTGTAGCTCAGGCACGACATGATCCACGAAGATCTCCAGACTCTGCGGCAGGATCGGCGGCATCACGTTGAAGCCATCAGCTGCACCCTCCACAAACCACTCTTCAAGCTGATCCGCAATCTCCTTCGGGCCACCATAAATGGACCAGTGCCCGCGTGCACCGCTGACTTCCAGATACAGGTCACGCAATGTCATGTTCCGGCGCTTTGCCATCTCGACCAGAAGCGTCTGCCGGCTGCGATTTCCATTGAAGTCGGCCGGAGCGTCCGGGAGCGGGCCATCAAGAGGCAATCCGCGAAGATCAGTGCCAGTCATGCCACCCAAAAGAAATAGTCCGACATCCGGATGTGTCAGATCATCGAGCTGTGCCCGCAGATCTTCCGCTTCCATCTGTGTACGTCCCACGAGCGGGTAGACGCCGGGCATGACCTTCAGGGATGCCGGATCTCGGCCAATGTTCCGCATACGACGATGCAGATCGAGGCGGAATGCCTTTGCTTCTTCAAGGGTCTGCTGGGCCGTGAAGACCATTTCAGCGGTCTCCGCGGCAAGCTGACGGCCCGGCTCGGAAGATCCAGCCTGAACGAGCACAGGCCTACCTTGCGGAGAGCGGGGAATATCGATCTGCCCTGCAGCTGAAAGGAATTCCCCCTTGAACTCGAAGGGACGTCTGCCTTGTGGCTTAAAAAACTCTCCGCTGTCCGTGTCGCGCAGGAAAGCGTCATCGTCCCAGCTATCCCAGAAATTCTGCACGATTTGAGCAAATTCGCGCGCCTGCCGATAGCGATCTGCGTGAGGGACGTGGCTTGGGCGGCCGTAATGGATGGACTCTTTGACGTTAGCGGTTGTGACAAGATTCCATCCCGCACGGCCGCCACTGATCTGGTCCAGAGACAAAAACTGTCGGGCCAGATGATAGGGTACGGAATAGGTTGTACTGACCGTACCGATCAGCCCAATCTTGTTGGTGGTGGCTGCGAGAGCAGAAAGAAGCGTCAGAGGCTCAAAGGACGCGGCATAGGTCATGCGGCGGAAACCATCGAGGGTGGCTTCGTCGATGGAGCTTGTAAAATCAGCAATAAATACTGCATCGAAGAGCCCACTCTCGGCAAGGCGCGCCTGTTCGAGCTGCCGCTGAAAGTTGCTGCCAGCGTCCGGGGCCGAACCAGGATGGCGCCAGGCTGCCGCATGATGGCCGGTTGGGAGAAGGAATGCGGCGAGTTTCATCTGGGGAGCCATGGACGTTCGATCTCTTGCTTTGTCACGATCAGAAACACAAAAAAATGTTGCGTTCACAGCATAACCTGTTGTGAATCGTTTTTCTATCCCTTAAACGCAAATAGATAGTTGTTTTATATAACAACGATAAATATTAGTTATTAGGCGGAACCGATGCACGACGTTCACACTGCTCCGTACCGCAGAAATGCCCTCCTTGTCCGTGGGCGGGTTGCCCTTATCTCCAGTGTAGCACTGCTGCCATTCTGGAATGTTGCGGCAGCTGCGGAGGATAGCGCTCCAGCCAAAAAGCCCGCGCAGATTAGCACGCGAAAAGGGGAGACGCTTCCCTCCAAAACCGCTCATGTGCGCCCGGCACCAAAAACCCAGGATCACGAAGCCTCACGTGTAGAAAATGTGGTCGTGACATCTGAACGACGTGCAGACAGTCCGCAGAATATCGGAACGTCCATCAGCGTCGTTTCCGCCAAGATGCTGGAAAATCGGAACATCAACAATGTGTTCGATCTTCAGTATGCTACCCCGTCGCTTCAGATCCAGCCGTCTTATGGGAGCGGCCAATATACTTATACGATCCGAGGCGTCGGATTTAACAACTATGCCAGCAACAACTCCCCGACTGTTGGCATCTATATCGATGAAGTCGCCAATCCTGTTCCGTTCGGCATTAACGGGATGATGTTTGACATGCAGCGCGTTGAAGTCCTGCGCGGACCTCAGGGCACGCTTTATGGACGTAACACGACGGGCGGGGCGATCAACTACATCACGAACAAGCCAACCGATAAGCTGGCAGGGGGCGTGGCTGTTCAGTATGGTCGCTTCGACAGCGGCAAAATTGACGGTTATATTTCCGGCCCAATCAACGACAAACTCAAGTTCCGCCTGTCTGGAGAAACCCAGCAGGGCGGCGCATGGCAGTATAATCCGGAAGCGAAGGCCCATCTCGGTAATGTTGACCGGGGCGCTGCACGACTTTTGGTCGATTATGCGCCGTCAGAGAGCTGGAAACTGGAGTGGAACCTGCATGGAAGTCGGGACCGGTCTGACGGAACGGGTGTGTACGCCTGGGAGCCGATTACCAGCCTGAGTTCCACCAATCCCATGCCCGCATCCAGCAGCCGCTATAATACGCGTTGGGGAACGTCCGAGCAGTTTGCCAAGGAAACGGGTCTAACGCCAGATCAGAAGCCGTACAGCCACATCGATACGGGTGGTAGCAGCCTGCGGGTAGAGAAGCATCTTCGTGATTTCACCATCACGAATCTCGCCAGTTACGACTACATGCAGCGTGATGAATATGACAACTTCGATGACTCATCGTTGTCGCTGGCAGACGTAAAGTTCAACACACGTGCAAACGTCGTAGCTGACGAACTTCGGTTCTCATCCAACACATCGGGGCGGCTACACTGGATCGGCGGCATTTATTACGGTCACCAATGGTTGAATGACCGATACCAGTCAGGATTTCAGGCACTATACAACACGGACGGGGACGTTCGTTACTCTCAGACGGTCAATACCATCAGTGGCTTCGGTCAGGTGACATACGATCTGACACCCAAACTGCAACTTGTGGGCGGAATTCGACTGGAGCATGAAAAACGTACTCTGGACAACGTTTATGCGCATTATCTTGTCGGCGGAGTGGTTACCAACCCACAGAATTCCATCGCCCAGCAGTCTCAGTCCTATACGTTGCCGTCTGCAAAATTCAGCATTCAGTACCATCCGTTCAGCCATGACATGACGTATTTCACCTTCAGCAAAGGTGTGAAATCCGGTGGCTTCACGGTGTACAACTCATCTGACGTCACGCAGATGACCAATCCCTTCAAGCCCGAGCAGCTTTATTCTTTCGAAGTCGGAAACAAGCTGATCCTGCCAAGGTATAACCTGCGGGTGAATGCTGACTTCTTCTACTATGACTATTTTGACCGTCAGGTTCAGTCCATCGCCTACAGCCCGACGACGGGCTCTGCGATTGGTCTGTTCGTAAACGCACCGCGCTCCCACATGTTCGGTGGCGAGTACGAGATCGAATGGTCCCCGATCCCCGGACTGCATGTGGCGCAATCCGGAGCCTATGTTGAGGGCGCGTACGACAAGTTCAGTGCTGTCACGAGTTCAAAGCAGGTCAATGGCGTATGGGTCGGCGTGACGCAGGACGTTTCTGGGCGTGGTATCGAAGTGCCGCATTTCACGGCCAACGGTTCCGTCGATTATACGTGGCGCGTCGGGAAATATGATCTTGTATCCGGTGTGGATTACAGCCTTCGCACCACAAGCACGGCTCTGAACTCCGCCAATACCATTCCGGGGTACACATTGTGGGGCGGATATATTTCCTTCGCACCGCATAAGGGACACTGGAAAATTGAGGGCATTGGCCGCAACATTACTGACAAGCACTACGACGTGACGCGGGGTTACTTTGTAGGCGGCGACAACATTGCTGTCGCTGGCCGTCCGGCAACCTGGGAAGTCCGCGTTCGCGCAGACTTCTGAGTTGAAAAGGGATGGCGATAAAAGCCATCCCTTGTTGGCGTCTTCAGAACGAGGCCGCTACTGTTCCAAAGAACATACGGGGAGGGGTTGGATAACCCACATAGGTTGATCCATCCCCGGCGGTAATCGTGGACCAGGAGCGGGTATTCGTCAGGTTACTGACATTGAACTGGAGCTTGAGGCTCTGCATGTGGGGAATATGCTTGAAGGTATATCCCGAACTAAAGCCCAGCTGGAACCGCGGCGGCACCATAACGGTGTTCGTGATGGTGCCGGGCCGGACGCCCATATAGGTTCCGAAAAGCTGGGCATTGAAGCCAGCCTGATTGTAATTAATAGCAAATTTGTCAGACCAGACAGGAATAGCCGGGACTTTTTCGCCCTTTGTGGCGTAAAGCGTCGACCCATCCATGAAATCGCTTCCGTAGATGCTGCTGACATAAGACACCGCATCATAGACGGAGAAGTGTTGCCCGAAGCGTAGGGTGAAGGACAGATCCATGCCATTTGTTGAAACGCTGCCAAGATTGGCAACCGTCCCGCCCACGCCTGAAATACCCTGATTGGGCGGCTTGATCGCACCAAGACGGTTGAAGAAATCAACATGGTAATATTCAAGCTGGCCACTAATGCCCGTCAGCGGGCCTAGAAACAGTGGGCGATTGGTACGAATGCCTGTCTCGTAGGTCCAGGATGTTTCCGGCTTCCCGGTTTTCTTGAAGTCTTCAAAGGCTTCCTGACTTGTAACGGCCCAGGGTGAGGTGGTGCTGTAGCCCGTCTGGGCAAAGGAATTCATGTTTTCCTGAATATTGGCGAAGAACTGCTCATGAGGTGTGAAATTCCACAGAGCGCCAAAAGCCGGGAGAAACGGCTTGTAAGAGGGTATCGTCCCACCAGCAACCGTATGGGTGCTGGTATCAACGATGGTTTTCGCGCCGGAAACTGACGATGCCAGAGACTGCGGGAGGGCCGCAATCGGAAGCGTCCCGTTCGTATAAACCATTTCGGATTTGAACCCTGCTGTCAGGGTCAGATGAGGCGTAACCTTCCAGCTATCCTGCAAGTGCGTGACGAACGTGTTGGTATAGAACGCATTCATCCACTGCGTGAAAAGCGGGTTGGTCGCACGCTTGTAGGGTGTCAACGTGTCTGTTGCCGTCAGCGGATACCAGAGGCGTCCCTGCGTGTTGTTATTGCGCTCGTACCAGCCACCAACTTCAATATTATGGTGGCCAAGATGATAGTGCAGGGTGCTGGTCAGACCGCCGCGATAATCTTCGTATTCAGTAGTACGGACCGCAAACCCGGTCCCACCTGTTGCATTCCAGACTTTCGGATCAATACCTGCGACACTGTAGGTGAACTGACCGTTCTTGATATATTTTGAGCCTGTCGGATCAAGGTAACTTCCAAGAATAGTCAGGATTGCGTTTGTCCGGATCGATGTTGCGACGACGCCCGCACCATCATCATAATGAAAGTAGAGCTGGTTATCCCATGTCAGGTTCGGAGAGAACCGATGTGAGATTTTCAGATAGGTGAGGTAATCCGTCCGTTGAGCTGCTGAGTAATAGTATTTGTTATTTGGCGTTCCAGGTGCAGCGGACTTTGAGGTCATGGCAGGATAATTGGCCATCGCGGCGTTCAGGTCCGGGTAAAATGCACCGCGGGCATAGAGATCCGTTGGAGCAGTCAGGCCCTGTGTGTTCGGTTCGGCTTTGTTCTGCCAGTCAAAATAAGCCGTGATGGTTGTGTTCTCACCTTTGTGGATGAACTTTCCATCGACCTGATACCCACCCTGCCGGTTTCCTTCGCCAAGGTTCCACGGTCGTGCGTCCTGTCGTGAAAAAGAGACGTATGCAGAATTGCCATTCCCGAAGTTTCCGGTATCAAGCCGGGCATAAGTTCGGAACGTTGAATAACTTCCGAAGGTCTGACGGATCGTGGCACCTGCCTTGGCTTTTGGATCGCGGGTATTGAACTCGATTGTTCCGCCGAGATTACTGGTCGACGCAGTTCCGAGGGCACCAGCACCCGACGAGAGGGACGTCTGGCCGATATCTTCGCTGATCGCAGCACGTTGCGGAGAAAGACCGTTGTAATTGCCGTAAGCGCCAGCTCCCAGAGGAACGCCGTCCAGCGTGTACCCGATCTGCGTGTTGGAAAATCCATGCACGTAGATGCTGGAGTTCTGCTCGTTATTGCCCCATGGGTCGACATTGGTGAATGTCACGCCCGGCAGAAGATCAAGAGCCTGCATAGGGTTCTGACCCGGCATCATCTCCTGCATCTGGTCACCGCTGATGCTCAGGACAGACCGTGTTCTGTGGCCCGTAGCAACAATCTGCTCAATATCGCTTGCTTCCCGGACGCGCGGGGCACGTCTTGCTTTGGAGGGCCGCTTTGCGCCCGCGGCTCGCCGGACAATCATACCGCCACCCGGAGCGACTTCCACCGTCAGTCCGCTTCCGTTGAGCAACTTTCCCGCCGCCGCATCCGGTGTCAGTGAGCCACTGACAGAAGGGGCCTGAAGATGCTCGACCAGATCAGGAGAGAAAAGAATGCTTTGCCCGGTCTGTCGGCTCAGGGATTCCAGCGCCTGTGCCATTGGCTGCCGGTCAATATGAACATTTGCAGCCACTGCGGGAGCAGCAACGGCAGTATGGGTCAGAATGGTCATTCCCACAGTCAGGAGCAAAGCTGCGCGAAGGGGGCACCGGGCGGTCACGGCCATGTATTCTCTATCCTGTTGGCGATCGCAGAAGGCGGTCTCCACAGAAAGACAATTACAATTCGAAAAACCTCAGGACATTTCCGGCGTTTTCATGAAACCGTCACAATGGCCGAAGCGTGTAAAGATTGCCGTGCTCTTCCAGCCTGACGGGGAGCAGGCGCGGCAACATGCGTAAAAACATGTCGCCTTGCGAGACGAAATAGACCCCACTCAGCTTGAGATTTTCCAGTGCCGGAGAAGCAATGGTGATCTGTCGGGTTGTGTATCGCTGGATCTGGGAAATGGCATCCGACAAGGGTGTATTGCGGAAAATGAGCCTCCCTGTCTGCCACGATAAAAGGGATTCAATATTGGGATAATCGACACTCATCCGGCCGTTCTGGAAAATCCGTAACCGCTGACCCGTCTTGATCCACACATCGTTCGATGAGGCCGCCCCCTTGCGCAGGAGAACCTGCCCTCGAACCGCAGTGATGTCGGTGCATGCACTGTCTGTGCGGATATTCGTTGATGTCTGCTCCGGCAAATGAACCGTAATGTTCCGGGCTGACAAATGAAACGCGTTACGGCCGCGAGGTGAAAGAAGAACCTGCCCCTGATCCAGCCGTGCCCGGCTTCCATCTTGAGACAGAACCATCCGGCTTCCGGAATCCAGCAGGCAGGTCCCGTAATCTGGCAAAGGGGTTCGAAGCGTATGGCCAACAGTGGTCTGTAGAATGCGGGAAGCCTTTGCACTCCTGTTCATGGGAAACAGAGCAACAGCCCCTACAGACGCAAGAGCCAGCAAAACACGCCGCCGCATCTGGCTCGGGCGTACCTCCGGAACCATGGCAGTTTGTAGAATGCCTTTTGCCTGAACCCCACCACCCAGCTCCCAGTATTCTGTGAGAAGCTCCACCGCGTCCGCTCTACGTGTGTCCACGCGCATCCATTGAACGAACTCGGTGCGATCACTGTCGGTGCAGTCATCCGCATGCAGACGCGCAATCCACTCCGCTGCACGCTCGCGGGTGGCGAGCAGATTTTCAGAGGGGATCACTGGTCCATCCATGAGGAAAGAAAGACGAGAGCCTTGGCGATATGTTTTTCAACGCTGCTTTCGCTTATTCCTAGGGCTGCGGCAATCTCACGATATTTCATTTTTTCAACACGATTCAGCAGAAATGCCTGACGCGTCCTTTCTGGAAGCTGCTGACACCCCGCATGAAAGCGCGCCATTCGCTGATTGGACGCATAAGTCTCTTCCTGAGAAGGCGCAGGGTCCCGCAGCTCCAGGATCTGTTCCTGTTCTCCGGTGGTCGACACAGTGCTTGAGGCGGCTTTTTTCAGATCATTCAAATGAAGATTAAGAGCACTTCTGGTGATGTAGGCCTCCGGGTGCGTGACCTGCCCCTGCGAACGCTCGTAATAGTTCGCAAGAGCGGTCTGAAGATGATCCTCGGCATCATCACGATGCGTGAAGGTCCTGATGCGACGGCGCAGACGCAGCCATTCCTGCTGACAGGGAAACCAGTTTTCCGCCAAGGGTCGTCTCATTCCGTTCGAAAGATGGACAGCGTGCGGCGATGCATTACGGAAATTGTGTCGGCAGGTCTGTGACAGTTTCATGAAGAACGATGCCAGGGCATGGGCAAACGAACCGATCCGCTGTCTTGAGTGAACAATCACCGCTCGATTTCAGCGAAAGATCCTGAACGATGTTTCTGAACCGCAGACGCGTACTGACCGGCCTTGGGGCGGGTCTTCTGTTCTCCTATCGCCTTAGGCAGCTTTCCGCCGCGTCCCCCCATAATCTGGACAAGAAACCCGCGTTTGACGTGTCTCCGTTCCAGCTTGGCGTGGCGTCCGGAGACCCGGCAACGGACGGCTTCGTCATCTGGACGCGCCTTGCACCTCGCCCGATGGAAGAAGCGGGAGGACTTGAGCATCTCAAGCCTGTTCTGGTGGACTGGGACATCAGCGAAGACCCGAAGTTCTCCACGGTTCTCCGCACAGGCCAGACCATCGCTCACCCTGAACTGGCGCATTCCGTTCATGTCGAGGTCGAGGGGCTACAGCCCGATCGTCCCTACTGGTATCGCTTTCGCATCGCCGGGTATGAAAGCCCGGTCGGCCGCGGGCGGACGCTGCCTCTTCCAGGTGCCTCGGTTCAGCGCATCCGGTTTGTGGCCGCGGGCTGCCAGCATTATGAGTTCGGGTATTATTCCGCATGGCGTGCCATCGCTAATGAGAGCGTCGATTTTATCTTCCATTACGGCGACTACATTTACGAAGGCGCGGATATTGGCGCTGGCGTTCACACGGTGTACGGCAAGCCCTTTACGGCAGTTCGCCGCCATTTCGGCCCGGAAATCTACTCGCTGGACGAATACCGTCGGCGCTACGCACAGTACAAGATGGACCCCGATCTTCAGGCGGCTCACGCCGCCGCCCCATGGCTTGTCAGTTTTGACGATCATGAAGTGGATAATAACTGGGCAGGGGACACGGATCAGGACGGGACCCCGCCAGACCTGTTCCGCCTGCGCCGCGCCGCAGCCATGCAGGCCTATTACGAGAATATGCCGTTACGCGCGAGTTCGTTGCCTGATGGGAGCCACATGCAGATATACCGCAGCTTCCGCTTTGGTGATCTGATGAACACATTCGTACTGGACACGCGCCAGTACCGCAGTGACCAGGTGTATGGCGACAAGGATGCTCCACAGGGGCCGGATGTCTGGTCTCCAAACCGCACGATGATGGGGGCTCAACAGGAAGAGTGGCTCTTCAACGGGTTAAGCAAGTCCGACACCCGTTGGAACCTTCTGGCGCATCAGGTCATGGTGATGGATCTTGCTCACCGGAAATCGGCCCATTCCGAGCTGCTTTACAGCATGGATCAGTGGTCGGGGTATATGTACAGCCGAAACCGGCTACTTCAGTTCATCGGGGATCATTGTCCCGGCAACGTCGTCAATGTTACGGGCGATGCGCACCGGCATTACGCGGGCAATCTCGTGATTGATCCAGACAGGCAGAAGCCAGTCTCTGTAGAGTTTCTGGCGACGTCCATCTCTTCAGGCGGTGACGGTGTCGGGGATAATGATGCACATAGCCAGTCCGTTCGTCGTGAAAACCCGCATCTGAAGGCCACGACCGACAGGCGTGGCTATGTCCTTTGTGATGTCGGCCGAGATATCTGGCATGCAGATCTCAAGACGCTGGATCAGGTGAGCAGCCATGAGGGGCAGCTTTCAACCTATGCAAGATTCGCCGTCGAGCGTGGACATCCGGGGCTCGAGAAAGCCTGAGATAACTTGTATTATCAGGATGTTACTTCATCCTGATGACGGGAAGCCAGCCGGAAACAGGTGAACAGTCCGGCCAGTGACGTCAGCAGCAGAACCAGCCCCATAGGAAGAGCGCTGGTTTTGCTCAGGCCTACTAACGGTGCAGCCACACCGCCTACAAGAAGGTTCAGAGACCCAAGGATCGCGCTGGCGCTTCCTGCGCGATGTCCCTGTTTTGCAATGGCAAGAACGAAGGTTGCTGTCAGGATCATCCCGATACAGGTCATATAGAGGAAGATCGCAGCCACCAGCAAAAAGAGCGGACCTTTAAGGGTCGCAATCAGTGTAATGAGAGCGGCTGCGACAGTGATGCAGATGACGGAAGCACGCAGGAACGTACTGGTGCGTTCCATGCTGCCAGCGCGCCCGATCAGCCAGCTTCCGCCTACCAGTGCCAGACCGTTGATGCCAAAAAGGATGCTGAATGTCTGGGGCGTTACACCGTAGATGTCCTGATAGACAAAGGGGGTTCCTGCGACATAGGCGAAGCTGCCGCCATGGATAAGGCCAACGGTCAGAGCATGGCCAATGAACTCCCGATCGGTCAGCAGGCTATGGAACGTTTCCATTGTAGCGCGGGCTGAATTTGGAAGACGTCTATGCAACTCAAGAGTTTCGGTGAGTCGGGCAGCGACCAGCCCCAGCGCGAGAATACCAAACCCGGTAAGGAACCAGAACATTGTTCGCCATGTAGCTGAAGGTAAAGCTAAAATTGCTCCACCCAGCATAGGCGCAACCATGGGAGCCACAGCGTTGATAATCATGAGACGTGAGAAAAATCGTGCGAGTTCCGGACCGTTGAACACGTCCCTGACCACAGCGCGAGAGAGCACCAGCCCCGCCGAAGCGGTCAGGCCCTGCAGGAAGCGCGCAATGATGAAGGCAGTGATGCTGGATGACACCGCACAGAACAAGGACGACAGGGCAAAAAGAGCCATCGCCCCCAGAAGCGGGATTTTCCGCCCGCGGGAGTCACTGAAGGGACCCACCATAAGCTGCCCGACGGCAAGCCCGATGAGCGTACTGGTCAGACTGAACTGAACGGCCGTTTCACTGGCCTGGAAGTCATGCCCGATGTTTGGAAAACCGGGCAGATACATATCGATATTGAGCGGCCCCAGGCACGTCAGAAGCCCCAGAATGATGATGAGGTCACGCTGGGCGGGACGAGCTGTTTCGGCTGACGCATCAGTCATGGACTGGAACCTTGAGAATGGACACGCCCGAGGCGGTCATACGGGAGAGTTCGTCGGAAGGGGCATCTTCCGCGACAATGAGAGTGTGAACGGCATCCAGCGGCGCAACCGGGAAACGGCCACCTGAACCGATCTTGCTGCCCTCGGCCATCACCACGACGCTTTCGCTCCTGCTGAGAACTTCACGTTTGAAGGCAGCTTCTTCGGGGTCCCACACGCTTGGCCCCTCGGCGGAAATCGCCCAGACACCGAGGGAGCAGAGATCGAACCGGTAATGCTGGAGCGATTGGACAGCCACCGAACCGATGACTCCTCCGGTCGCGCCATCAAGACGCCCGCCAATCATGATGGTTTCGATCTGGCTTGCATCATTCAGAGCCACCGCCACCGCCGGGCTGGACGTTACGACCGTAAGAGGCATATCCCGTGGAAGAGAGGCCGCCAGAGCAATGTTGGTGGAGCCTGTATCAATGAAGGCCACCTGTTTGGGCTTGAAAAGGCCCGCGGTATGCTGGGCAAGAGCATTTTTGAGGGCAATATTTTCACCCATTCGCGCGCGGATATGGGATGCATCGGGCTGCAAACGCAACGCGCCACCATACACGCGACGGCATTCGCCAGTTTCCGCAAGTTCGCGCAGATCACGCCGGATCATATCCACCGGCACGTGCCATTCAGTGGCCAGATCAGACGCAAGGACGCGTCCGTGGCTTTGCAAACGAGCACGAATCTGGCTCAGGCGTTCGTCTTTGAGGATGGGATTTGCTCCGGGAGGGCGTAAAACACGCGCAAACCGTCATAAACACGCACAACCTGTCAAGAAATTTCGTGCTTGACTGCTCCCGAAAGCGTCAAGTGTGGCAGATCAGAAACTCAGCACCGCATCCAGATTGAACCAGAGCATGTTGCTGGTCCCGTTATTGACGGCGGTCCCAGACGTTGTGGCAGCCTGATTGAAGGGGTGAGTTCCGTTCAGGGACTTATCCAGACGAACTTCCGGCCGAACAGTCAATGTGCCAGTGCCGAGGTGTCGGTTGATGAAGGGCGGTCGATAGGCCACGCCGACCGTAAGCGCTCCATAGGTTGTGGGAGGAGCACCGTAATAGAAATAGGGCCGGTTTCTCAGGGCATTCGTGTAAGACATATTGCCGGGATACTGATTGATGATGCCGCCGGTATTGTCGCGGAAAATTTCACCGCGAACGTTCAACGTCAGAGACGGATGAATGTCCCACGACAGGTAGGACGTGACACCGTAAGCATCATCGCGAGACGCATCATCATGAAGGTAAAGTGCTTCCGCCATCAATGAGAGCGTTTTGTTGACATGATAGGTGGCCAGAAGGCTTGCATTGTACTGCATGAGACCGTTTGCGGCCTTGCCGATCCCCGAACTGGTCCAGCCGGCGGGGGAGGTTCGACTTGCACCATTGTTTCCCTGTGGTCCGAAATGACCGATGGCATGCAGATTTAGTTTACCGCCCATCAGATTGTTCCAGGCGAAGCCGAAATACCCTTTGGGGCGACTGTTGTTTCCGGCCTGACCAAACGTCGTGGAATTGCCTGCGTCGATACCGAGGATCCAGTCCATATGCTGGCTGAGATGCATTGTCGCAATGACGCCAACCGTTTCGAAAGGAACGATATAGTCTGATGCGTAATTGAAGGAGTAGAACGGACGGGCGAGGGCAGGCGTGCCTTCAGCGCCGATCAGGGCATACATCTGCCCAGCCTGAAAATCGATGCCATGACGGAAGATCCACGGCGTGTGGACGTCGATATGCGCCTGTGTGGGCGCCCACTGATAAAGGCCGGTAAGCGTACCGTCTCCCATGCCGATTGTGGGATCGAACCGCGCGTCTGACCCGTACATGACTTCAGCCACAAAGCCGATCCCGTAACCGCCACCTACGGACGTGATGGGATGAGAGATCGAGCCCATGATCTGGTTGAGCGTCACGGTATTGGCGCGATCCAGATAGAACTGGCCGAAATTCCTTCCTGAACGTGTCCACGGATTGCCGGTGATGCCAGCTTCAACAGTCAGATGCCCAATCAGACCATCCCAGTAGGAAAGGGAATGCCCGGCTTTGGGTGAGAACAGGTTTCCCGCTTTCAGGGCCGGAATATCCGGATCAGTGCTGTCAGCCTGATGGGACGTTGACGGCAGCGTGGTCGGTGGATTGGGGTTGGGTGTCCCATCAGGCGTAATGGCTGTGTTCGACGTAGCTGCCGCCTGAGCGTGCGCGAAAGACGGGAGGGCAGTTCCAACAAGCAGCCAGAAGACTGCCAGGACGTGTTTGTCCGACACGCGAAATCCGTTCCTGAAAGTTTCGGGAGGAGCAAAATATAGAGGGGAGGTAGACTCAGACCTCTGACGGGATCCGAGCCTGTGCGTTCTGATATTTCCGCATAAAGAAAACACTCAGAACTGCCATGAATACCATGTAGAGCGCGCAGACTTCTGGGTTGCAGTACGTCACGGCCACAAGAAGGATGACCGCGCCAGTCAGGGCAATACCAGGCAGAACGGGATAGAATGGTGCGCGGTAAGTGCGCGGCAGGGAAGGCTCTGTTCGGCGAAGGCGGAACAGGCTGACCATGCTGAGGATATACATCGTCAGAGAGCCAAACACGGCCATGGTTACAAGTGTTGCTGTCAGGGACTGACCGTGGATTGAGATGACGTCATCGGAAAAAATGGCTGCAATCCCAATGACACCGCCGGCGATTGTAGCCGTATAAGGCGTGTGGAAACGTGGATGAACTTTTCCCAGAACTGCCGGAAGGAAACCGGCACGTGCCATGGCAAAGATCTGCCTTGCATAACCCATGATGATGCCATGCAGGGAAGCCACAAGGCCGAATAGTCCCAGCCAGACCAGCATATGCAGCCACCCGCTATGCGCGCCCACGACATGCTTCATCGCCTGTGGGAGGGGATCATTCAGATTGGCAAGAGCATGCCAGTCTCCGGCCCCTCCAGCAAAAACCATGACGCCAAAGGCCAAAATAACAAGCGTGAGAACACCCGCGACATAAGCAATCGGGATGGAACGGCGCGGATTACTGGCCTCTTCAGCCGCCATAGCCACACCTTCGATGGCAAGGAAGAACCAGATGGCAAACGGGATGGCCGCGAAGATGCCTCCCATAGCTTCCCAGCCGAAATGAGGCGCCCCGCCCCAGCCATCATGCAGGAAATTGTTCCATGAAAAGGCAGGGGCAACGACGCCCATGAAGACGAGCAACTCAACGATAGCGGCAATGGTAATGAACAGTTCGAACGTTGCCGCGATATGCACGCCGATAATGTTGAGTGCCATGAAGATCACATAAGCGCCCAGAGCCGCGACTTTGGGCGAGAGATGCGGAAACTGGACGTTCAGATAAGCACCAATCGCGAGAGCGATCGCCGGCGGTGCAAAAATGAACTCGACCAAAGTGGCGAGACCCGCAATGAGCCCACCCCATCGACCAAGGGCACGATGACTATAGGCGAACGGGCCACCAGCCTGTGGGATCGCGCAGGTCAGTTCCGTGAAGCTGAAAATAAAGCTCGTATAGACCAGCGCGACAAACACGGTAGCGATCAGGAAGCCAAGCGTTCCGGCTGTTGACCAGCCATAGCTCCAGCCGAAATACTCCCCGGAAATGACCAGACCAACGGCAATACCCCAGAGATGAAATGCACTCAGGGACTTGTTGAGATGCGTGGGCGCATTGCTCATTGATCGTTGTCCTTTTCCAGAAGGGTTTTGGAATTTTCCAAGGCCGCGGTTTCAGGAGCGGCATCTTTGAGGCCCACGCCTGTGAGTTTCAGGTGCGTGGCTTCCCGCATCAGCCAGGAAAGCTTTACCGCTGCGGCCGGGACGGTCATGCCGTGTGGGTGGATGTTGGAGAGGCAGTTCCGGGATGAATCGGGGCAGCCCACATAGGGCGCGTAGGTCAAATAAACGCCCATGCTGTCTGCAACGCTGAGGCCGGGTCTCTCGCCAATCATCATGACGACCATCCTCGCGCCAAGCGTCACAGCGATCTCATCCCCCAAAGCAACACGGGCTTGTGTGGCGATGACCAGAGGCGCCACGGTCCAGTCAGAAAGCCAGGCCTGCATGGTCCGAAACAGGGGGAGAGCGCTCTGTTGTGTGGCAAAGGACGACAAGCCGTCCGCCGCGACGAAAACCACATTCCAGTCACCTTTTGGAAGCGTGGCAGCTGCTTCCGGGTCAAGCCGCCGTCCGAGATCCGGGCGGCGCAAATAGGTAGAACGGTCGGGCGCACGGCTCTGAACGCAATAGTATGGCTCGTTCCCTAGAGAACCTGTCAGAGCTTCAATATTCAGAGGCGTATGAACGGCATCCCGTGCCTGGGCGTGGGACGCCTGAAAATCCAGAACATCGTCGGTTTTCAGGGCGTTTCCTGTGCGACCCAATCCAATCCGGGCGCGGGTGAGTTGGCGCAAGTCCTGCCATGGATCTGGTATCCGGGATGGCGTGGAGGCGATGCGGTCATCCGTCATGATTAGCGCACCATCTGACCAAGAAGAGTCTGTCCGGGCGGGATGTCCAGAACCCGGTCGTGCCGTGCATCATACAGGCCCATTCGCTCCAGCCAGCCCGCAAATTCCGGCGCTGGTTTCAGGTTCAGAAGCTTGCGGAGACTTAGAAGATCGTGGAAGGACAGGCTCTGATAATTGAGCATGATGTCATCCGCGCCGGGCACTCCGATCAGGAACGTGATGCCTGCTGCCCCCAGAAGGACCATCAGGTTATCCATGTCATCCTGATCGGCTTCGGCGTGGTTGGTGTAACAGGCATCACAGCCCATCGGCACGCCGAGCAGTTTGGCGCAGAAATGATCTTCCAGCGCGGCCCGGATGATCTGTTTGCCATCGTAAAGATATTCAGGGCCGATAAAGCCCACGACCGTATTCACCAGCAAGGGATTATAGGCCCGTGCTACGGCGTAAGCGCGGGCTTCCACAGTCTGCTGGTCCACACCGTGATGGGCTTCGGCAGAAAGCGCGGCGCCCTGGCCCGTCTCGAAATACATAACGTTGTTGCCAAGAGTGCCACGATTGAGAGCCAGCGCTGCCTCATAAGCCTCTTTCAGAATCCCGAGACTGACGCCAAAGCCTTCATTGGCTTTCTGTGTCCCCGCAATGGACTGAAAGACGAGATCGACCGCGCCGCCGCGGTTCATGATCTCAATAGTGTTCGTAACGTGTGTCAGAACGCAGGTCTGGGTCGGAATGTCATAACGCTGTCGGGCGTGGTCGAGCATCTCCAGAAGAGCGAGGCCGTTCGAGACGCTGTCGGTCGCGGGGTTAATACCAATGACGGCATCCCCCATCCCGCGCAGAAGGCCGTCCAGAGTTGAAGCCGCAATTCCCTTCAGATCATCGGTCGGGTGATTGGGTTGAAGGCGCGTCGCCAGACAGCCTTCCAGACCAATGGTGTTTCGAAACTTCGTAATGACCCGGATCTTGCGGGAGACCGTCATGAGATCCTGATTGCGCATGATCTTGCTGACAGCAGCCGCCATTTCCGGCGTAATCCCAGCAGCGATGGAAGACAGCGTTTCAGATGTGGCCTCATCGGACAACAACCAGTCCCGGAAGCCGCCAACGGTCAGAGACGCCACAGGCGAAAACGCCTGACCATCATATGTATCCATAATCAGGCGCGTGACGTCATCTGCCTCGTAAGGGATGAGCGTTTCATGCAGAAACGTGCTGAGTGGAAGGTCGGCGAGGGCATAGCGGGCTGCAATCCGCTGAGCGTCAGAGCTGGCCGAGAGGCCAGCTAGTTCATCGCCGGAACGCGCTGGGGAGGCTTTGGCCATCAGGGTTTTCAGATCCCCGAATGTGTAATGTTCCCCTCTCAGGGTGCATCCGTAAGCCATGGCCACAATCCTGTTTCTCTGATCTGTCCGAACTCTATCAGAAGACGTTCAAGGTTTTGTCCGTTAGCGCAATTATATCTTTTTCGGATTGATCCTGACTTGACGCCAGACGACAAGGTTTTGACATTTGACAACAATCCGCCCAACACTTCGCGTTGAGTGAGCAGCAACACGAAGATGCGATGTCATCCTTTTCAAAGTCTCCTGGATCAGAGGCCCATGTTCTCGCCGCCGCAGCAGCGGGGGTAGAAGATTTTCTGACATCTCAGGGCGGAGACATGGAGCGTATTGCCGGACGGTCAGGCCTTTCAACGCAGCAATTTGCCTTACCCACAGACGCACTGAACCTTGCAGCCTACTGCCGCCTGTTTGCCGAAGCCGAAACAGAGACGCACAATGGAAATATTGGTTTGCGCTTCGGCCAGCAGTTCAAACCCCACCAACTTGGCCTCATCGGCTACATCGCCCTGTGTTCAGAGACCGTAGAACAGGCCGTCCGCAATCTGGCTGCCTATTTTGGGTATCATCAGGCCTCGACCGTGACATGTCTGACCGAAACCGCAGAGACGTTTCAACTCGACTACATGATCACTGACCCGACCATTCAGCATCGCCGCCATGATGCCGAACTGACAATGGGCATGTTTGCCAATATCCTCCGGACGGCGCTGGGTCCGGCCTGGACCCCACAGGCTGTTCTGTTCGCCCACGACCAGCCGGAGCAGGCAGGAGAACATCGCGATGCTTTTCAGTCCGATGTCCGTTTTTCTGCAGGACGGAATGCGCTGATCTTCCGGAGAGACAGGCTGGAGACGCGGATGCCGGGAGCAGATGCTGGCCTGTTGCAGGTCATGAAATCGTCTCTGGTGACACTGACCCGAGGGCCAGAGAATACTGCGTCGTCACAGGTGCCGTCTCTGAGGCAGCAGGTTATCGTGCAGATCAGGGCCAGCCTGCCGCATGGGGGATGTGAGTTTTGGGAAATCGCGGAGAAACTTGCCCTCTCTCCCTGGACGCTTCAGCGCAAATTGGGTCAAATTGGACTTTCTTATTCCGCGCTGCTGGATGAAGTGCGTCAAATTGACGCTATTCGCCTTCTGGCGGAAGCCACCAGAGACATCAGCGAAATTGCCATTCTGCTGGGTTACACCGAAACAAGTGCCTTCAGCCGGGCTTTCCGTCGCTGGTTCGGAATGTCTCCCCGGGTCTGGCAACAACAGAATAACGGACAACCCAGTCGATAGGCATTTCCTGTGAGAGACCGCCTCGTGTAGGAACGCATGCATGAGTGTTGAAGTCATGCCCGGTCTGATCCTCAAAGACGAAGATCTAAGAGTGACCTATATCCTTGCGTCTGGCCCGGGTGGACAGAACGTCAATAAGGTTGCAACAGCCGCGCAGCTTCGTTTTGACGCAGCAGGCTCTCCGGCACTGTCAGAGCGCGTACGGACGCGCCTGCTCGAAATTGCAGGCAGTCGCGCAACCCGTGACGGGGAAATCGTGTTGACGGGACGGCGCTTCCGGACGCAGCAGCGCAACCGGGAAGACGTTATCGAACGACTGGCGGTTATGATCCGCGAAGCCGCGCATCGACAGGCATTCCGTGTTCCGACGCGCCCGGGCAAAGCGGCCCGTCAAAGGCGAATGGACGGAAAATCCCATCGGGCGGGGATCAAGCGCAACCGCAAGGTACGTCTGGACGATTAGGAAGGAAAGACATGATGGCACATCTGTCCGCACTGAAATGGGGAGCAGGCACCAGAACGTTTGAGATGTTTCTGGAGCCGACGTGCCCGTTTTCCGTCAAGGCGCTTCGTAAAATTCCGCCCCTTCTTGAAAGGGTTGGAGAGGAGACGCTAACGGTTCATATCCGCCTTCAGTCGCAGCCATGGCACATGTTTTCCGGCGTGATCGTCCGCGCCATTCTTGCAGCGTCCACGCTGGAGCAGGGACGGGACAGAGCGCATGATGTCATGCTAGCCGTGGCGAACCATCGGGAAGAGTTCGAGTTCACCGACCATTGTTCTGGCCCGAATATGAACACCACTCCAGCTGAAATCCTCGCACGTCTCGAGACTTATAGCGGTGTCGCGCTTGCTGAGGCTTTTACGTTCGAAGACGTCACAAAAGCCGTAAAGTGGCATGCGAAATATTCGCGGCAGAACGGCATTCACGTTTCTCCAACCTTCATGGTGGACGGGCTGATTGATCCGGCGTTCAGCAGCGGAGACAGCGTGGAAGACTGGGCGGCCCGTCTGTTCCCATAAAGACCAGACCAAACGGGGGGTTGGACGTTGCGCGGCTTCTCCCATACAGTCGCGCCAACGTATGACATTCAGGATGTTTCAATGACTTCCAACCTCTGGATCAGGGCCGCTTTCGCCCTGTCTATGGTCTCTCTTGCGGGGACTGAAGCACAAGCCGCCGCAACTAATCCTTTCTTTACGGCCAGCACGCTTCCTTATCAGGCTCCACGCTTCGATCTGATCAAGGACAGTGACTACGCGCCCGCTTTTGAGCGTGGCATGGCGGATCATCTGCGCGAAATCACGGCCATTGCGAACAACAAGGCTGCGCCCACGTTCGACAACACGATCGTTGCCATGGAAAAGGCCGGCCGTCTTCTGGATCGCGTACAGGAAACGTTCTTTGGCGTCTATCAAGCCAATAGCGATGCAGAACTGGACAAGGTTGAAAGCCGCGAAGCGCCGCGCCTTTCTCAGCATGAAGACGAGATCTATCTTAACGAACGCCTTTTCGCGCGCGTCAAGAAACTGCATGACACCCGTGACAGCCTGAACCTGAATGCCGAGCAGGCGCAGCTTCTGGATGTGTATTACCAGCAGTTCGTTCATGCCGGTGCAGAGCTGTCGAAGGCCGACAAGGTCAAGCTGCGCGCCATCAACACCAAGCTGGCCAATCTTGAATCCGTCTATCAGCAGAAACTGATTGCCGCTGCGAAAGACGGCGCCCTTGTCGTTGACAGCAAGGATGCATTGGCCGGTCTTGATGACGGTGCCATCGCCTCGGCTCAGAAGGACGCGGAAAGCCGCAAGCTGACCGGCAAGTGGGTTCTCCCGCTTCAGAACACGACCCAGCAGCCCGCCTTGGAAAACCTGAGCAAGCGCGAGACCCGTCAGGCCCTGTTCGAACAGAGCTGGAACCGTGCGGAGAAGGGTGACAAGAACGACACCCGCGCCACGATTTCCGAACTGGCACAGCTTCGCGCCCAGAAGGCCGCGCTGTTCGGATATCCGAGCTTCGCCGCCTACACGCTCTACGACCAGATGGCCAAGACGCCTGAAGCTGCCGAAGATTTCATGCAGAAGCTCGTTCCGGCCGTGGCTGCCGAGCAGAAGCGGGAAGGTGCCGTTCTTCAGGATGCAATCCATCGTGACGGTGAAAACTTCACGCTGAAGCCCTGGGACTGGAACCGGTATGCGGAGCAGGTCCGTCATGAGAAATATGCGCTGAATCAGGATGATGTGAAGCCATACTTCGAACTGAAAACAGTTCTGACGGATGGCGTGTTTTTCGCCGCTAATCAGCTTTACGGAGTCACATTCAAGCAGCGCACGGATATTCCGGTCTATAATCCGGACGTCATGGTGTTTGAGGTGTTCGACAAGGACGGTTCACAGCTTGGCCTGATGTATTTCGATTACTTCAAGCGCGACACGAAGTCGGGGGGCGCCTGGATGTCCAACTTTGTTGGCCAATCCACGCTCCTTGGCACAAAGCCCGTCATTTACAATGTTGCGAACTTCACAAAAGCTGCACCAGGTCAACCACAGCTCATCACGTCTGATGATGTGACGACCATGTTCCATGAGTTCGGTCATGCGCTGCATGGTCTGTTCGCGAGCCAGACCTACCCGACGCTGTCCGGTACGAACGTTGCCCGTGACTTCGTGGAATTTCCGTCTCAGTTTAACGAAAACTGGGCGCTCGATCCGAAGGTGCTGTCGCATTACGCCCGCCACTACAAGACGGGCGCACCGATGCCGCAGGAGCTGGTCAACAAGATCAAGAAGGCAGCCAAGTTCAACCAGGGCTATGATCTGGGCGAAATCGTCGCGGCTGCTGAACTGGACATGAAGTGGCACGCTCTCCCGGCGAGCGCACCGCGTCAGGATGCAGACAAGTTCGAGGCCAATGCCCTGAACAGCATGGGCCTTGATGTGGCGAACGTACCGCCGCGCTACCGGTCCAGCTACTTCCTGCACATCTGGTCCAACGGATATTCGGCCGGTTATTATGCCTATTTGTGGACGGAAATGCTGGATCAGGACGTGTTCGCCTGGTTCACGCAGCATGGTGGCCTGACGCGTGAAAACGGCCAGCGCTTCCGTGACATGATCCTGTCGAGGGGTCACACCATGGATTACGGCCCGATGTTTGAAGCTTTTTATGGCAAGGCACCGGATATTGAACCGATGCTGGCCCATCGTGGCCTGACGGCTGACAGCCAGAAGTAAGAACTTACGGACGGGTGGGAGACCATCCGTCCGTCAGGGTTTGGAGGAAGCCGATGACAGCTGTCCGCTCCTCGGGCGTCAGTGCAGGCTGATCGCCCGGTTTACGATCCATTGGGGCATCGGTTCGATCAAGGTTTGGTTGATACTGCGCCGGTAAATCGTCCGCTTTTCGAACACGCCCGTGTGTGTCATGGCTGTAGAATAGCTCCGGCTGAATGTCTCTCAGAACATAGAAATCCAGAACCTGTCTGAGATCGTGAAAAATGCCATTGTGGAAGAAGACCTTGCGGTCTGCCACGTTCCTGAGGGTCGGGGTGGCGAACATTCCACAATAGGCACCTGACTGTTTCGACCCACCAGGCATGACTTCGCACAGCCCAAGATCGAAATGACCGTTCTCATATGGACCCATGAGGGCCATATTGCGTGGAACACCAAGGGCTTCGTATTGCCGGTCAGTCAACAGCGGCGGCAGATTTCCGGGAAGAGGGCGATCAAGGTGACACGCGGCACAGTTGCCCTTAATAGGGTCGTTGAAAAGACGATATCCTGCGCTTTCCTGCGGCGTGAAACGAGCCTGCCCCTCAAGCCACGCATCGAACTTGCTATTGTAACGATGAAAAGACGGCTCCTCGATCTGGTACCGTGCCAGAGCGAATATGGCTTCAGACAGCAGCAGATCCGGGGATGTCTCTGCTGCTGGACCTGCGAGAGCCTTGAGGCGTTTGGTATAAGGCGCGTTTTCGATGCGATTCTGCGCTATTGACGGCGTAGAGGCCATCTCCGCCGGATCAAAAAGTGGGCCGGAGGCCTGTTGCTGAAGGGTATCCGCGCGCCCGTCCCAGAAAAGACCGCCCTGGGGAACAACAGCCGTGGCAGAACTGGTGGCTGCACTTTTTGCTACGTGTGAGGCAGTAGCACCGGCGACAGGCAGCACAGGAGCCGTTTCGCTCTCGGGATTGTCGGGTCCAATACTGAAATTAGGCACATGCTCCAGGTAGGCGAGAGACGGAATGGCGCGTTTCCCGGGGCTTTTAAGGACTTTTCCACCCATGAAAACGGACTGCTTATTCGAAGGGCCGTAGTTGTGATGTGGGTCGTGACAGGACGCACAGGACAGGCGGCCAGAGCCAGAAAGAAGCGGATCGTAAAAGATCTCCCGCCCGATCAGGGCCATTTCCGACAATGGCTCTATTCTAGGCCGTTGCAGGGAAACCGGGCAGGGATTGCTGCCGTCTGCTGTCGGGAGACAATCCTGAGCACGGAGCTGTCCCGGCAAAATTACGCCCAGAAGGAGCCCGGAATAGAGGGCTCCCCAGACTGTTCGTGAGGTCAAAGCGCGGACGGGGGTGGCTGTGAGGCAGGCTCACCCGTCTTGGGGCTCAGGAAAACAGGAGACAGACGCGGCTGGCGGCTGAAATCGAACAGGTCCCTCAGAGCTGCGGCATCCGCATCGAAAGAGCCTTGGCCAAGACGCTGACCATGCAGCCAGTTGTCTTCGATGAAGCGTGTAATCGAACTTTGCGTAATCTGAATATGGCTGACGAAATTGGTCTTGGCCCATGGGGAGATCACGATCAGTGGCGTCCGCGTCCCTGGACCGCATCGGCCGTTTACAGGCTGACCGGAGACCCCGGCTGGAGCGGGAGCCGTTCCACAACGGCCGGGACCGTTCAGTTGATCAGCCGGGTTGTCATAAGAGCCATGTGTTGGCGTGACATAGGCATGATCGTACCAGCCATCTGAGTCATCGTAAGCGATGATAATGGCCGTATCACGCCAGTCCGGACTACTCTGGATCAGATTGATTGCACTGACAACGCCGCGTTGCTCATCCAGAGGGTCCGAATACCCAGCGTGCCCATCCTGAAGAGCGGGCATTTTGAGAAACGATACAGCCGGAAGATGACCCGCCCTCACAGTCGCGTAAAAATCTTTCAGATCATACTGATGGTTGGCCGGGTCTTTATGAATCCCGTCTTTCTGAAAAGTCTGACCAATGACATCGGATGATGAAGGGCGCGCATGGGTCGGATTGGCCGTGCTCGCGTAATACTGGAACCAGTTGTGATGGGGGATGTAGTCGGGAATGTTCTGCGCCACCACTGTGGAATAGGTCTGGCGTTTGCAGCCCGTCGTTCCATCCGGATTACGCAGCGTCAGATCAAAGCCCCCCATGAAACCACCCCAGCTGACATGCTGCTGGTTCAGAAGGTCTCCAATATTGCGACTGGTCATCATGACCTGTTCGGTCGGGACGGAGCAGACATCTCCAGCCGGATCAATATCGTTGACCATCGTCCAGCCACCCTGACCATCCGGGATGAACGGAGACTGGACCTCGGGTGTGGAGCGCTTCTGGGCAGATTTCACGATCTTCATGCCGTTCGTCTGGCCTGACACCACTTCGAGCGCACCCGGTGTGGATGGACCGTATGTATCGGTATAAGCCGCGTCGCTCATGGCGAAGTTCTGCGCATAGTTCCAGAAGGCTGTGACGGTGTTGCCGTCAAAATACCCCATAACCTGCCCACGGGTTGAAAAAGCACCTACACCACCGGGCGTTCCACGTCCTGTATACCGCGGGAACAGATCAGCCAGACCATGGTGATACGCCTGCTGTTCGGCGCTGTAGGCATGGTTCTGATCCGCCGTGCTGGCTTGGGTGCGATCCAGCCGAAAGGGCAGTGACGCGTCTTTTCCGTTTTCCGCGCGTGTATTCGGGTTCTTCAGCAAAAGGTCAGCGGTGACGAGCGTATTGGCGCGTGGCGTATCGGAGCGCGCCTGAAATGCCGGTTCACCTGGTGGGTTTACGGCAGATGGATACGTCCCAAAGTAGTGATCGAAGGAGACGTTTTCCTGATAGATCACCACCAGATGCCGAATAGGCGTCGTGGTTTCTGTTTTCCGAGGAGCGTCTTCTGCGCAGGCTGAAGCCAGCAGAAAAGGCGTGAGGGCAGAGAGAAGGAGAGTGGCGCGAAAAGTCATGCAGGCGGAAATCTAGCATCTTTTGGGGAATAGGAGGACGGGCGGCTATCTGTCTGTTCTGTACCGGCAAAAATAACATGGAGGCCAGAACTTTTCTCTGGTTTGGGTCTGTTGTCCCAGGCCGACATGAGTGTCTCACGCCATAATTCATGGGGCTGCTTTTTTTCGGGCTGGTTCATCGGATAGCCTTTTGAGTGAAGCAGGCGATAGAGCCACCGTTCTCTTATCCCAATGTCCGGGAAAGAAATGTGATTGTTCCATTAAATGATGGGAATAATTCCCACTGATGAAATTTTCATGAAAGGCGTTCTGACAGTCTTTGGCAAACACATGAATACAGCTACGAGAATTAACCTACCCTTTACTAGGAGCTGGCATTCAGAATGCTGCACTTCGCCCCAGAATCTATCTGGTCAATCATCGCGCTTGGACTCTGCTTTCTGCTGGTCTGCGTGTTTGAATTTGCCAATGGCTTCCATGACACGGCAAATGCTGTTGCGACAGTCATTTACACCAATTCCCTCAAGCCCAAGGTCGCTGTTGTCTGGTCCGGCCTGATGAATCTTCTGGGTGTGCTGCTCGGCGGTATTGCCGTGGCTTACACGCTGGTTGAACTGCTGCCGCCGGATGTGCTGTCTCCGCCAAACGGAAATCCTGCGGTGCCTATGCTGGTGTCCCTGTTCGGCACCGCTCTGGCCTGGAACCTCCTGACCTGGTGGTTCGGTATTCCAAATTCGTCTTCCCACTGTGTGATTGGTTCGCTCGTCGGTATTGCAATCGGGGATTCATTCCTGCATGCCCGTGACCTTGGGCATAGCGTGGACTGGAACCAGATCTGGAAGGTTCTGACGACACTGGCCGTTTCACCGCCGCTTGGCTTCATTGGAGCCGGTATTCTCTTCCTGATCATTCGGAAGACAGTGCACCTGCCAGCTCTTTATCAGCGCCCGGAGCCACATCACAAACCAAACCCGATTGTGCGGGCGCTCCTCATCACAACCTGTACGCTGGTCAGTTTCTCGCATGGTAACAACGATGGGCAGAAGAGCATTGGTCTCATTATGCTTACCATCATTGGTCTGATGCCTGCTGCTTTTGCTCTGAACCCGGAAGTTCCAGTTCAGTACGATATGATTCGTCAGGAGGTTCAGGCCGCACGTCCACTGGTGGCAGAATTTGATCGCTACTCCTTCAAGGCTGACGCGATGGCGTCTATTAATCGCCTTGAAAAAGGTGCGGAAATTCACGCAAGTCCCGCAGAGACGCGTGGGGACATCTATCAGGTTCTGTCCGGCCTGCGCTCCGTAAGCTCCAACCCGGCGGCCTCTGGTGAGCAGAAGAAAGAAGCTGCATCCCTAGCCAAAAAGCTGCGCCCGACTGTGGAATACGCACCATTCTGGGTTCGTCTCCTCAGTGCGCTTTGCCTCGGCGTTGGAACGATGATCGGGTATCGCCGTATCGTTCAGACGCTGGGTGAGGGCATTGGCAAGACCCATCTAACCCCGGCTCAGGGTGCCGCCTCTGAAGTCGTAGGCGCCGGCCTCATCATGACTGCCGGTTATACGGGCCTGCCGGTTTCCACGACGCACATCATCACATCCGGCGTGGCGGGAACGATGGTGGCGTCCGGGTCAGGCATCAACATGCAGATGCTGACCAAGATTGCTTTGGCGTGGCTGTTTACCCTGCCTGTCACGATCACGGTTTCCGCACTTCTGTTCTACATTCTCGCCTGAAAGCGCAACGTAAAATTCGTTCTTTTCGAAAAGGGCTCGCTGAATGGCGGGCCTTTTTTATGGTCCCGGCAAATGTGAAAACCATATTGCAGTGTCTTGAAACAATAACACGACAGAAAGGAACCGCCTTCATAACGTCCCTGCAAATTAACGGACGGCTCCAGCCCCAGCAGGAACACACACTCATGAAAACGATGCTTGCCCTGACGACCTGTCTAAGCGGAATTGTAGCTCTCTCAGCCTCTCAGTTTGCGTTTGCGGCAAATCCGGCTTCCATTCACTCTCCGCGCAAAGCCACGCCTCATGCACAGGTCAGAAAAGCATCCTCTAAAAAGAGCGTTCCACAATCTACTGAAGCTGCCTCCGCAGAATCCGTTGTTGTCCTCGGGGCAGGCGCAGCTCGCGAGACGCAGACTGTTTCTCGTCGGGCCATTCAGGAAATGACACCGGGAACAAGCCCGTTCAAGACGCTCTCAAAACTGCCTGGCGTAATGTTTACGTCCTCCGATCCCTTGGGGTCTTACGAGTGGTCGCAACAGATCATCATTCGTGGCTTTGACCAAAGTCGCCTCGGCTTCACAATGGATGGCATTCCACTAGGCAATCTGGCCTATGGTAACGATAACGGTCTTTCCATCGGCCGTGCGCTTGAAACCGAAAACAATGGCCCCTCAACCCTGACGCAGGGCGCAGGTGCTCTAGGCGTTGCCGCATCGAACGATCTGGGCGGGGCATTGCAGTTCACCTCTGTCGATCCGACCAAGAAATTCGGTGTGGACGTAGCTGGAACGATCGGCTCGGCATCGACCTGGCGTACCTTCGCCCGCATCAACAGCGGCGAACTCAAAGGCGGTGGCCGCTTCTATGTGTCCTACAATCATCAGGACGCAAACAAGTGGAAAGGCGATGGTGTCCAGGTTCAGGACCAGGCGAATGCCAAGTACGTTCAGCCATTCGGCGAGCATGTAAAGCTCACGGTTTATGGAGACTGGTCCAAGCGTAAGGAAAACGATTACCAGGATCTCTCGCTCGCCCAGATCAAGAAGTACGGATACAATCTCGATAATATTACTGGCAACTACGCGCTCGCCAAACAGATCGCCACAGCCTACCAGACGGGTACGGCGTTTCCTTCCAGCGTTCAGGATCAGGATACCGTCTATTACAACGCAGCTGGCCTGCGTGAAGATGCTATGGGATACGGCCGTCTGGATTTTGACATCACGAGCCGCCTTAAAGGCTTCGTGACCGGATATGGCCACACCAATACGGGTGAGGGCGCATGGGTCACACCTTATCTCGCCACCCCGGCAGCTCTCGGCGGATCACCGCTGACAACCCGAACTACAGAATACGACATTCATCGTGCCGGCTTCATTGGGGGCCTGACATACAAGATCGCAAACCATACCATTGACTGGGGCTTCTGGTTCGAAAACAACAATTTCGAGCAGGCGCGGCGTTTCTATGCGCTTCAGGACAGCGGATCTCCGTCATCCATTCACTGGTATCAGGGCAATGCCTTCTACACCCAGTGGCAGAGCACATTTAATACCAAGACCTATCAGGTCCATCTGGGTGATACATGGCAGATCATGCCAGCCCTGAAGCTGACTTATGGTTTCAAATCCCTCATCGTGGATAACTCTGCGCGGGCCCTTAGCGGCAATCTTCTGGGCACACCGACCGGCACGACCTATCCCTCAGGTTCACTCAGCGCTTCAAACGGCTTCCTTCCGCAGATCGGTGCGAACTATCGCATTAACCAGCATAACGAAATCTTCGCTGATTTTGCTCGCAACATGGCGGCCTACGACAGTGCCCAGACTTCGGGTCCATTTTCCACGACAATCGCAGGCTTTGAGGTTCTTCAGAAGAAGCTGAAGCCTGAAATGTCCAACACCGAAGAGCTCGGATATCGCTTCCATAACCGGACATTCCAGGCCTCGGTTACGGGCTACTATGTGGAGTTCCAGAACCGACTTCTGGCTGTGACACAGGGCGTCGGCATTCAGGGTAATGCCTCCATTCTGAGTAACGTTGGCGGCGTTACGGCACGCGGTGTGGACGTTGCCGCGAACTGGAAGTTCGCCCGGAACTGGTCGCTCTTTGCCTCCTACGCGTTCAACAATTCGCTGTATGATAACAACGTTTACGCAGACGGCGTGATCTCTGCCCGCATCAAGGGCAAGCACACCGTCGGGATGCCAGCCAACCTCGCTAACGTAGAACTTGGATATGACGATGGCGCGATCTGGGGCAACGTCCTGATGCAGTTTCAGGACAAGCGTTATT
Organism: Gluconobacter frateurii; assembly: GCF_002723955.1. Taxonomy (GTDB): domain Bacteria; phylum Pseudomonadota; class Alphaproteobacteria; order Acetobacterales; family Acetobacteraceae; genus Gluconobacter; species Gluconobacter frateurii. Next base: position 173,271 of record NZ_BEWN01000003.1, on the reverse strand, counting down.
ACACCTATACCAATGATGCGTCCGTTCCGGCCAATGCGATCTTCAATCTGAATGTCGGCTATCGCTTCCAGAGCCAGAACTGGTTCCTACGTGGTGTCGACGCCCAGATCAACGTCACAAACCTGTTCAACAAGCGATATGTGGCAACGGTTGGAAGCAACGGCTTCGTCAACTCCGATCCGTCCGGCACTTTCCAGACACTTCAGGCTGGCGCACCCCGCATGGTCTTCTTCACGCTTCGCAAGCACTTCGACTGATCGGATCACATCATGACCGGACCGCTTTCCAGCCGACGCAGATTTCTTGAACTGGGAGCAGCTTTTGCTGCTGCCGGGTCATTGCCGGGCAATTTGCGACAGGCTCTGGCGGTTCCGGCCAACCGAAAGACCGGGACGATCCAGGATGTCGAACATGTGGTGATCCTGATGCAGGAAAACCGCTCATTCGATCATTATTTCGGCTGCCTGAACGGCGTTCGGGGATATGGAGACCCGCGCGCCGCACAGCAGCCCGGCGGAACATCTGTTTTCGCACAAAAAAAGGCTGACGGCTCCACGGTTCTGCCGTTCCGCATGAACACCGTGCATACGTCGAGTGCCTGCATTGCCAGTCTGGATCATAGCTGGAAGGGCAGCCAGAAAGTCTGGAACGAGTGGGACTGCTGGATCCCGCACAAGACCGCCATGACGATGGGCCATTTTACACGTCGGGATATTCCCTATTACTACGCGCTCGCAGACGCTTTCACGATCTGCGATGCCTATCACTGCTCGATTTTTGGCCCGACTAACCCCAACCGGCTGTTCCTGTTCTCGGGTACGAACGGATTGAGCGTCGGGCACGATGGCAAACAGGCGGTCGAGAACGTCGATGACGGAAACGTCTCGGCTGATATGCGCCACGACAACCCGAAATTTCAGTCCTTCCAGTGGACGACCTACGCCGAAGAGCTTCAGAAAGCGGGCGTGTCCTGGAGGGTCTATCAGGAATACGACAATTTCGGAGACAACGCTCTCGCAGGCTTTGCCGCCTTTCGGGGCCTTTCCGAACAGTTCTGGCAGTATCAGCAGGGGCGCCGGATTGTTGAAGGCTCTACGGCTGAAAACGCTGCGACATCCGAAGGGCGCTTCCTGATTGAGGCATTTGAAAAGGATGTGGCCGCTGGGACATTGCCTCAGGTTTCCTGGATTGTGCCTGCTGCTGCGCTCTCTGAACACCCGAACGCACCGCCCGGATACGGCGAGCATCTGATCTCACGCCTGATGGATGTGTTTGTCCGCCATCCGGACGTATGGTCCAAAACGGTTTTCATCCTGAATTACGATGAAAACGACGGCTTCTTCGATCATGTTCCACCCCCGGTTCCCGCCCTTTACGGAGACGAGGGGAGCAGCACTGTCTCAGTGACAGGCGAGAGTTATCATGGAGTTTCCGTGGGTCTTGGGCCGCGCGTTCCTGCCATCCTGATTTCCCCATGGAGCAAGGGCGGACGTGTGAATTCGGAAGTGTTCGACCACACATCTGTTCTGATGTTTCTTGAAAAGCGCTTTGGCGTTCGGGCTCCCAATATCACACCCTGGCGGCGTGCTGTCTGCGGGGATCTGACATCCGCTTTTGACTTTTCAGCCAAAGATACCAGTTGGAAGGCTGATCTTCCCAACACAGATGATTACATGCCGCAGACCCGCAAGTCCTGCATGTTGCCCCTACCTCTGGTTCCACAATACCAGACGTTGCCCCGGCAGGAGGAAGGGCAGAGAGTGACGTGTGCTCTTCCGTATCATCTAACAGCAGACCTGATGGTGAACACCGAGAAAGCTGAGCTCCTTCTCAACAATATGGGCCGGAAAGGAGCGGTTTTCCGCTTTTCGGGGCAAGGACCGTCGCGCCACTATACTGTTGGTGAGGGAGCCACATTGAGTATTTCGCTCCATCCTCATGATGACTTCACACTTTCTGGACCCAACGGCTTTTACCGCTCTGGCAAGAACATTTCAGGCTTGCAGGTCCGGGTTCGTGAAGAGACCGAAGGCGCGACTCTGTTTCTCAAAAGCATCGCGTCGGAAGAGGCGGAACTGGTTGTTGAAGACGCCTATGGTGCGACGGCTGACTGGACTGCTCTTCTGAGGCCGGAGCAGGAGTTGTCCCGCTTTTATCCGCTAGAAGGCAGCGACTTCTGGTATGATCTGACAGTCACAAACCGCAAGGGCAGCGCTGCGGGGCATATACAGGTTGCCGGGCATGTAGAAACCGGGCGACCAAGCCGGACTGATCCGTTGATGAGCCGCCGGAGTTGAAATATCCGGACCTGACGACAGGCCCGGTTTTTTTGGAAGTCAGTTACCAGACGGTAAAGCCAGCATCCACGTTGACGATCGAACCCGTCATCAGGCTCGCAGCTTCCGAGGCTAGAAAGTGTACGACAGAGGCCACTTCGTCGGGCTGTCCCACGCGCCCCATTGGCGTCCCTGCAATCCAGGCATCATACAGTTCCGGCTTTTCCATGCCGAAGCGCGTCAGGGTCGTCTCGATATAGGTTGGAGCAACGGCATTGGCTCGGATGCCGTGAGGGGCCCATTCTGCCGCCAGTGAGCGGATATACTGGTGCACACCCGCCTTCGAGGCATTATAGGCGGCCTGCTGCTGCGGGCGGTTGACGATCTGCCCGGACATGGAACCGATTGCAACAATCGCGCCTTTCTTTTGCTCAAGCATGATGCGACCGACGGCCTGGCAGCAGCGGAACATGCCGTTCAGGTTGATATCAACCTGCTTGAGCCATTGGCCATCTGTCATATCTTCTGCCTTCACTTCGGAAATGCAGATCCCGGCGCAGGCAACCAGAATATCCAGATGACCTTCCTGCTCATGCACGGTCTTGATTGCGGCCTGAACATTTTCCGTGTTCGTGACATCCATGCGGATGCTGCCGACGTCCAACCCTTCCGCACGAAGGCCTTCAGCGGACTTTGCAGCCAGAGCTTCATCCAGATCTGCAATCACAACGCGGGCACCCGCTTCAGCGAGAGCCGTTACGCATGCCAGACCGATATTCTGTGCGCCGCCGGTGACAACAGCGGTGCGGCCATCAAGGCGAAGTTTTTCCATGTACATCTTGAATATTCCTGAAATCAGGCGGCGAGGGGATGACGACGGCAAGCCTCGAAGGCCAGTCCATCAGGGGCGAAAAGATGACAGTACTGAGGAGGCATTCTCAGGCTGACGCGGGTCTCAACCTCAATGGTTGTAAAGCCATCCGTCTGGACGACGACGCTCTGCCCGTCTTCCAGACGAACGTGAACAAGCGTGGTGGCACCAAGCCGTTCGATGACTTCAACGCCGCCGCTATTCGGGCCGGGTGCTGCGAGTTCCAGATGCTCTGGACGGATACCAAGCGTAAGTTTCGTACCGGGCAGAACTTCGGGTGGAGCGACAGGAACCCTGAGGATTGTTCCGTCCCGAAGCTGGACCGTCGAGCCTTCCGCATCACCATCCTGGAAAATGGCCGAGAAGAAGTTCATGGGAGGGGAGCCGATGAACTTCGCCACGAAAAGGTTGCGCGGGTGATGGTACAGTTCCAAGGGAGAACCGATCTGCTCCACGACGCCCTTCTGGAGCACGACGATCTTGTCTGCCATGGTCATGGCTTCGACCTGATCGTGGGTCACGTAGATCGTCGTAGCACCGAGTTTGCGATGCAGAGCTGAAAGCTCCACACGCATCTGGCCACGCAGAGCGGCGTCAAGATTGGACAGCGGTTCGTCGAACAGGAACACCTTCGGGTTCCGCACAATGGCGCGCCCGATGGCTACACGCTGACGCTGTCCGCCTGAAAGCTGGCCGGGCTTGTGGTTCAGATAGGGCTCAAGCTGAAGCGTACGGGCGACATGCTCGATTTTCTGCCGGCGCTCTGCCTCCGGCATACCGGCAAGCTTCAGGCCAAATTCCATGTTCTTGTAGACGTTCATATGCGGGTAGAGCGCATAAGACTGAAACACCATCGCCAGACCGCGCTTGCCGGGCTCAACGTCGTTGACGCGCTGGCCATCAATCAGCAGATCTCCGGATGTAATGTCTTCGAGGCCGGCAATCATGCGCAGAAGGGTGGATTTGCCACAGCCAGATGGCCCGACAAACACCACAAACTCCTGGTTCTCGATCGACAGGGAAATGCCCTTGATGATTTCTTCCGTAAGGTACGTCTTGCGGATGTTCTTGAGTTCAAGCGTAGCCATGGGTCAGATCCCGTTTGTAAGCGTGGGGGCAACGGCAGGAAGGAAAAGGTCGGTCACTTTACGGCTCCGAACGTCAGGCCGCGGACAAGCTGCTTCTGGCTGATCCAGCCAAAGATGAGGATTGGCGCAACAGCGAGGGTCGAGGCGGCGGAAAGCTTGCCGAAAAACAGTCCTTCCGGGGAGGAGAAGGAGGCAATGAATGCCGTCAGCGGAGCCGCGTTGGAGGACGTCAGGTTCAAGGACCAGAAAGCCTCGTTCCAGCACAGGATCAGCGACAGCAGGGCCGTGGATGCAATGCCAGGCAACGCCAGAGGCAGCAGAACCATTGTCATTTCCTGCCAGCGCGTGGCCCCATCCATCCGGCCAGCTTCCAGAATGGGAGCGGGGACTTCACGGAAGAACGTGAAGAGCATCCAGACGATGATTGGCAGGTTCGTGAGCATGTCCACGATGGCCAGACCGGTGCGGGTATCCAGAAGATGGGTGTTGCGGGCCAGAAGGTAGATCGGAACCAGCACACCGACCGGAGGCAGCATCCGGGTCGAGAGCATCCAGAGCAGCGTGCCACGCGTCCGCTTCGAGGGCATGAACGCCATTGAATAGGCTGCCGGAATAGCCAGCAACAGGGCAGCGACCGTCGCTCCGACCGAAACAACGACGGTGTTGAGAGCAAAGTGCCAATAGCTGGCCCGCTCAAAGACTTCCGCGTAACTGCTAAGGGTCGGCATGAAGAGCAGTTTGGGTGGTGAAGAGACAGCCTCCACTTCGCCCTTGAAGCCGGTCAGGATCATCCAGAAGATCGGGAAGAACAGCCACAGCGCGATGCCCCACCCCAGAAGGGTGACGGCAATCTGAGTGCTGCGTTTTGTTTTAACGGCCATCTCAGACCTCCAGATTGCGAGCAACGGAGCGGACGAGGAAGACCGCAACGATATTGGCGATGATAATGGCGACAACGCCACCGGCGGAGGCACCACCGACGTCAAACTGGAGCAGGGCGCGGGAGTAAATGAGGTAGGCCAGATTGGTAGAGGCCACGCCGGGGCCACCGGCCGTCGTCACGGAAATTTCGGCAAAGACCGTCAGCAGATAGATCGTCTCGATCATCACGACGACACTGATCGCACGTCCCAGATGGGGCAGGATAATATGCCGGAACTGTGCGACAGGGCCTGCGCCATCCATACGGGCGGCTTCCTTCTGCTCACTGTCCAGTGACTGGACTGCCGTGAGAAGAATGAGCACGGCGAAAGGCAGCCATTCCCAGGCGACGATCATCATGACGGTCAGGAGCGGGAACTGTGCCAGCCAGTCGATTGGCGTGAGGCCGACAGCCCGCATCATGGCAGAATAGACGCCATAGATCGGGTGCAGCATCAGGTTCTTCCACAGCAGGGCGGAGACCGTTGGCATGATGAAGAACGGGGAAATCACCAGTACGCGGGCAATGCCACGCCCAAAGAATTCCTGATCGTACAGGACGGCGAGTAATGTACCGCCGCCAACGCTAATGACGAGCACCCCTCCCACGAGAATGAATGTATTCAGAAGGGAGTGCAGGAAATCAGGATCGGTTAGCAGGTACCAGTAGTTACTGAAGCCTGCGAAGCCGTGAAGCGTCGGGTCTACAAGGTTGTAATTCAGGAGGGAGTACCACAGGGTCATTCCCAGTGGGACGAGCGACCAGACCAGAAGAATCAGAACAGCCGGGGAAAGAAGCAGGAAACCTGCTCCTTTTCCCTTCCGTGCGGAGGCTCCCGGTGTGGGGCTATGTTCGACAACGGCCTGCATGGCATGGGAGCCTTATCTGGCGCGGCCGGACTGGCGCAGCGAACGGGTTACGGAAGACTGTGCGGATGCGAGAGCCTGATCGACTGTCATCTGGCCGGAGAGCGTCGCAGCGACCGTCTGGCCAACCTGTGTGCCCATGGCCTGGAACTCGGGAATGCCGACAAACTGCGCACCAGTGTAGGGGCGAGGCTGGGCCGTCTGCCCGTTCGGATCGGCTGTCTTGATGGCGTTCAGCACGAAGGAAGCGAAGGGTGCGGCCTGCTGATATTCAGGCGTAGCATAAGTAGAAGCACGTGTTCCGGCAGGGACGGCAACCCATCCCTTACGGTCGGCAACCAGTTTTACGTATTCCTTGGACGTCGCCCATGTAATGAAGGTCTGGGCATCGGCGCTCTGATGGGAACTGACCGGAACGGCGAGACTCCAGGCCCAGAGCCACGTCGGTCCCTTGCCATAAGGGCCTTTGGGAGCAGTCGCAAAGCCAACCTTGTCGGCCACCTGAGACTGCTTTGGATCGAACAGCAGGCCTCCAGCAACGGTGGAATCAATCCAGATTCCGCAATGTCCGCTAGCAAACAAAGCCAGATTTTCGTTAAAACCGTTGGACGTCGCTCCTGGAGGGCCATCTTCCTTGAGGGTAGAAACATACCATGTGAGTGCCTTCTTCCAGGCATCAGACGTCAGCAGGGGCTTCCAGGACATGTCGAACCACTGTGCGCCATAGGTGTTTGCCAGGGAGTCCACATAGGCCATGTTCTCGCCCCAGCCGGGCTTTCCGCGGAGGCAGATGCCATAGACCTGACCGGACTTGTCCGTGATCTTGTCAGCAAACTGTCGGATCTGGTCGTAAGTCGGGTCCTCGGGCATGGTCAAACCAGCCTTCTGGAACAGATCCTTGCGGTAGTAGGTCATGACGCTTTCTGCATAGAAGGGCAGGGCGTACAGCTTGCCGTCAGATGTCAGGGCATCACGCACGGACGGGAGGACGTCGTTTACGTCATAGGCTGCGTCCGGCTTGAGTTCCGTCAGCCAGCCCTGCTTGGCCCAGATGGGTACTTCGTAGTTGCCGATGGTCACGACGTCGAACTGACCGGTTTTCATGGCGATATCGGTCGTGACGCGTTGGCGGAGAACGTTTTCCTCCAGCGTCACCCAGTTCAGGTGAATATCTGGATGGGCTTTCTCGAATTCCGAGGAAAGCTGTCGCATGACGATCATGTCGCCGTTGTTCACGGTGGCGATTGTCAGGGTGCCAGCAGCATGAGCTGAAGAGAGCACTGAACCGCTCAAGAGAAGAGTCAGTGCGCAGAGTGACTTTAGACGGGACATGAAACTCAGACCTTTCGAAAAAGGAAGCAGGATCAGTGGGAAGGGACAGGCTCAAGGACGTCCCGCATCTGCTGACGCCATGCGAGTTGACTGTTCAGCATGTCATGACAGATGGAACGTTTGGCTGCGTGATAGGCGCCTGTTCGCTCATCAGGCAGGATTTCGGTTCCGGCATGGCTCATCCGGGCCATGGCGGTGCGAAGATCTGCGTATTCTCCGCTGGCGACGGCGCCAAGAATGGCTGCCCCCAGAAGGACTGAGTCCGGCTCTTCGGGCAGGAGAATGCGACAACCTGTTGCGTTGGCGTGCTCACGCAGGAAGACGTGGTTCTTGGTGCTGCCACCCGTGGCGAGGATCGTGTCGATCCGGTAGCCTTGGGCATTAAGCGCATCAATGATGTCTTTGGTGCCATAGGCAAGGCCTTGCAACGTCGCCAGATACAGCTTTGCCAGATCATCGCCACTGGCGGACAGGCTTAGCCCGCTGACGACGCCCTTGAGGTCTGGGTCAGCGTGAGGCGAACGATTGCCGTGGAAATCCGGCAGCACATGCAGGTTCGCAGTGCTCGTTCCTGGAAGCTGGTCCTGCTCAAGAGCATCCGCACGATCGTTCAGCAGAGCGTAGATGTTTGTCCCTGACTGTTCTGCTTCCTGCTTGAGGGCAGGACCCGCCGAATGCTTGGAAATAACAAAATCGATCAAGGCGCCTGTTGCAGACTGGCCCGCTTCATTGAGCCACATGTCAGGCACCATGGCATTCCAGTACGGTCCCCAGACTCCCGGAACAAAGCGGGCCTCTCTGGAGGCTGCCATATGGCAGCTGGATGTACCGCAGATTAGCGAAATTGAGCGCTCAAGTACATCGTCTGAAAGCGCACCGGCTGCCTCAATACCGAGGACGCCGATACCCCCAGCATGAGCATCAATGGCGGACACTCCGACAGGAATCCCTGGCTCAAGACCAAGTTCCGCTGCAGCCTGAGCGCTCAGACCGTCTCCAGCAACGCCGCCCAGCGCCCGAATGTCATTGCCAATCCGGGCATAGTTGTCTTCTGTCAGCTCTTCGAGGCCAATGGCTTTGAAGTACGTATCATCCCAACGATCTTCATGGGCCAGATAGGTCCACTTACAGGCCGTGGAACACGCCGAGCGAGACAGGGACCCTGTGGCTCGCCAAGTCAGGAAATCCGGCAGATCGAAAAAATGGCCAGCCTTGGCGAAAATGTCCGGCAGGTTCCGTTTGAGCCAGAGAAGCTTTGGCGTCTCCATCTCCGGGGAGATTTTGCCTCCTACGTAACGCAGGACTTCGTAGCCACCTGCATTGATTTCGGCGGTTTCCTTCAGGGCGCGATGATCCGCCCAAAGGATAACATCCTGCCCATCCGCACCGTCAGGGTCGACGGATAACGGACGGCCTTCTGGATCAAGGACAACAAGAGAGCAGGTTGCGTCGAAACCTATACCTACAATTCGATAAGGCTGGTCCAGCATGGAAAGCGCCGTTCGGGTTGCCGTGCAAACAGCCTCCCAGATATTGGCGGAAGACTGCTGGGCGTAATTGTCTGCAGGTGTCCATGTCCGGGTCGGCTGGACGGCAGAGGCCTTCTTTTCCCCATCGAGGGTGAAGAGACCGGCCCGGGCGCTCCCTGTTCCAACATCAACTCCAAGAACCAGATCCATAAGGCCACACCCAGGTTGTATCGTGCAGATAGATTGCCGAGATTTCGGGAGAGCTATCTCTCCAGTGTCATACCAAGCGTCCGTGACCAAAAATTGCCTCTGAGAACCATGGGCAACCTTAAAAAATCCCGATACCGCTATGTTATGTCACTTCCAAAGATAACGCACAATCCAGAATATATAACAGTGTTTATGTTACATATAGCTTACCGGCTGTCCATAGCGCGAAATGGAATTCAGAAAGGAAAACGTACAGATCGCAAAAAGATGAATGCCACGGATGTTTTGCGAGGACGCGGCACTCAACACCCCGTCCTCCATACATTACGCTATGCAGCAACAGGGACAGGCGCTTCTTCAGCCAGAAGGTGCTCGGCTTTAAGGTCGTTCCAGAACTCTTCCGGAATGTGATGGCTGAACCATGCCAGGTTTTGCGTGAGCTGACTGGTATTGCGGGTCCCGGCACAAAAAGATGAAATCGCCGGATGCGCCACGACAAACTGCAAAGCCGCTGCAGGTAATGGGACATGATGCCTTTTACAAACAGCCTCGATACGGGAAACCCGATCGAGAATATGCGAAGGGGCAGGGGCGTAATTATATTTGGCGCCCTTCACAGCACCGGTAGCAAGAATACCAGAATTAAAGCCGCCACCCACAAGCAGCGTAACATTCCTTTGTTCACAAAGCGGCAGAAAATCCCGCAAGGCGTCTTGTTCAAGCAAGGTGTAACGACCTGCGAGAAGAAAGCAGTCGAAATCATGCTGTTGAAGAGCAGCGTGACAAACTTCCCATTCATTCACACCAACCCCTATAGCCTTGACGACGCCCTCGGTGCGCAACTTTTCCAGGGCTCGCCACGCACCATCCATTGCCTGTTTGAAAACTTCCGGCTGGTTTTGCCCATGTGTAAACCGGTCAATGTCATGGATGAACACCATGTCGATACGCTCAAGGGCCAATCGCTGCAATGAATCTTCAAATGATCGCATTGTTCCGTCATAAGTATAGTCGAATGTCATGCGGTTGGGTGCTGCGTTGACCCAGGGAGCAAAATCTATTTCGGCGCGAGGCGCCGCGTGCAGTGTACGCCCAACTTTTGTGGCAACGACAAAGTCGTCCCGGTTTTTCCATCTGAGAGCCTGTCCCAGCCTGAGTTCAGCTAACCCATGACCATACATGGGTGACGTATCGTAAAGCCGGATACCTGCATCCCAGGCATGCTGTATCATCTGGGCGGCGTCTTCTTCGGACACTTCCTGCAGAAAATTTCCGAGCGGAGCAGTTCCAAAAGCGAAGGCTGTAACGCTAAAGTCGTTGCGGCCAAACTTGCGTGTTTCTGATGGCTTCATCGTCGATCCTCCCGATGGGGTTCTTTTCACGACATGGGACGAAATATGACGGAAAGGCCGCTGGCTTCACCTCTGTGACCAACGCAGGGGGCTTCCAAGAGTATGGATACTTACGTCCGATCCATGAAAGGAGTGACGATGCCACGATAACTTTACAATCGTATCTGGTTACTTGACAAAACATTACTAAAAATAAGTCCCTCCTATCCCCAAATCTGTCAGAAATGATTGCTCAATTGGCCGCTTCCTGCCATGGAGGCGCCATGACGAAAAACAGGCACTTTGAAATTTTTCTCGCAACATCCCCCGGTCTTGAGGACATGCTCTGCGCCGAAGTGAAGCTGAAGGGGTTCCGCCAACCCAAAGCTGTGCCTGGGGGAGTAACGTTGCGGGGAGGATGGCCTGAAGTCTGGCGCGCAAACCTCTGGATCAGGGGGGCCAGCCGGGTTCTCGCTCGTATCGGACAGTTCCGGGCGGAATATCTGAACCAGCTTGAGGTCCGGGCTAAGGAAGTCTCCTGGGGGGAACTCTTGCGGACGGATGTTCCATTTCGGGTTGAGGTTTCCTGCTCTACGTCCCGAATTTATCACAGCGGCGCTGCGGCTGAGCGCATTGCCAAAGCAATTACCGAGACACTGGGAGTTCCGAGATCCGAAACTGCGGATATCATCGTTCGCGCACGGATTGAGAACAATTTCTGCACGCTCAGTCTTGATACGTCTGGAGACCTTCTACACCGTCGCGGACATAAAGAAGCCGTCAACCGGGCTCCCATGCGAGAGACGATGGCGTCCCTGTTTCTAAGGAAATGCGGATATAATGGGCAGGAGCCTGTCCTCGACCCGATGTGTGGGTCTGGGACATTCGTTATCGAAGCGGCAGAAGTAGCCGCGCGTCTAAATCCGGGCCGGTCTCGACATTTTGCATTCGAGCATTTTGCCACATTTGATCCGGAAGCTTGGGAACAGATGCGGGCGGTGAAGAGCCAACGTGCTCCGGAATTTCATTTTTATGGAAGTGATCGCGATGCAGGGGCGATCACCATGAGCCGGGCTAACGCTGAACGCGCTGGCGTCACAGCCTATACAACCTTCAATCAGGCGACGGTGAGTGACATCCTGCCTCCGGCAGGGCCTCCCGGTCTGGTGATCCTGAACGCTCCCTATGGAACGCGTATTGGTGACAAAAAGAAACTTTCAGCCTTGTATCGAGCACTTGGGCAGCGGATGCTTGAGCATTTTAAAGGCTGGCGCGTTGGGATCATCACCACTGAAACGTCCCTTGCTCACGCGACTGGTCTGCCATTTCTACCGACTGGTGCGCCCATCCCTCATGGAGGGCTGAAGGTCTTTCTATTCCAGACAGACATTCTTAAGTAGTCAAGAAGTGCGGATCTCGGAATTATCTCGAATTCCGTTCTTTTAAGATTCATACAAAATGGGCGGAACTGTATTCCTGAAGAAAATATTCAACCCTCTCAATAAAGAGAGATGTAAAAGGATTTGAAATTCGGGACCGTGCGACAATGGAAACGGTCTGTGGGTGAATGCCATTCTCTCTTAATGTAAGAAATTTAAGTTTGCCTTCGGACTGTTCCTGAATGATGTCGAGTGGGGTTAAAAACGTGATGTTGCCCGGTACGAGTGCCATTTGCCGCATAAGTTCGATGGAATTGGTTTCCAGAGAAGGTGCCAGGGTCAGACCTTTGGCAGTATAGAGATCTTCCAGATGCGGGCGGATCGCCATACTGTCATCTGCGACTATCAACGGCCATGCATTGCAGTCTTCAAGACTGATGGACTCCTGATGGGCGAGGGGGTGCTGGGCACTCATCACAACACCCAAGGGCACGCTTCTGGACGCTTGGACCACCAACCCGTTTTCGGGTGGGATATCGAAGCCTATTCCAATATCGGCCTGCCCGTTCTTAACCGCTTCGACCAAATCATGCGTACCATAGGTACTGACATGCGTGCGGACATTCTGATGCGTATTATGGAAATCTGTAAGGGCTAGGGGAAGAAAGGTAGAAACAGGACCTACCATCGTGGCAATGGAGAATTCTCCGCGCTTCAATCCTTTCAGGTCTTCGAGAATCTGCCTTGTATGGTTCATGTTCTTCAGGGTTTCGCGAACATGCGCGAGCAGGATTTCACCTGAGGCCGTAAGAACGAGTTTTCTGGGCAGTCTCTGGAAGATTGGCGTGCCGAGATCCTGCTCCAACGTCAGGATCTGCCTATTGATAGCCGTGGACGCGACGTTCAGATGCTCGCCAGCTTTCCTTATCGAACCGCAACGGGCGACCGTATCCAGATAGGTTAGAAGTCGACTGTGCAGCATGACCGAACTCTCGCCCAAAAGATGCACGATAAGAACATTTTGCGGCACCATCAAGATTTTGTACCGATTTCGAACTGAGCCTACCTGTTTATGGGCAGTTCATTTTTCGCAAAGCTCGTGTGGCACAAAAGACACATTGCAGGTCCTTATGGTGCCATAGGAAAAAAATCCATCGCGACAAATATGCTTTTATATCTTCGGTTTTCCGATAAGTGATTGTTATACATGTAGTTTTTCGAGATGACACAGATCTGATTTCGGAAGAGGATCGGATTGCAAAGCATTTCTGTAAGTGTGTAGAAAGATCCACAAGTGTGTCCGATTTCGCGAGTGATCTATTTTTGATGTCACTCCGAGGCAATTATTCGCCTTTTGAGGCAGTGGTCGATTATGTTACGACTTCGTTATGGGAAGGGTCTTCTGATCGGAGACCAGGTCCTGTGGGGAACGTCGAGTGTCTTGCAGCAGGGGAAGCCAGCAGGTTATGTGTCCGTATCGATCTGAAAAGCAGTCGTCCAGGAAGGCCCTTCTTCTTGTAACGTGTCTGGCAGGTTTTGGTTCAGCATCTCTGGCTGCACCAGCACAGGCGGCGACCGGGGCCACTGCTGTAAAACACAAGTCTCACGCTCACGGTGTAGCGGCCCACAGCCAGAAGGCATCCCGCAATGCCGTCGCTACGACTGTTCCAGAGCGTCCCAAGATGCGTCGGCCATCGTCGATCAATTCTACGGGTGACGAACACGTAACGGTTTCCACCTCCCGCCTGGCGCGGAGCCGCGGCGGCGGGATGATGCGTGTCGAAACGGCTCCCTACGCTATCCAGACGATCACAAAAGCGTTTATTGAAGCCAAGAGCCCAACCAGCACGGCACTTGATCTCATCAAGAACCTGCCGAGTGTCAGCGTCTCTACGCCAGATACGTCAGGCATGCAGGGTGGTACCATCCAGAGTCGAAGCCTGACAGATGCTGATATGGCTCTGATGGTGGATGGCGCACCGGCGGCAAGCGCGTCCTATATGGCTGAGGATATCGATTCAGAAAACCTGGACAGCGTCAGCATGATGCCTGGGTCCTCGCCGATTGATCTGCCAGCGACATCTGCTGCGGCTGGCGTCATGAATGAAACATCTCATGACCCATCGCATACGTTCGGTGGCTTGGTTGATTTTTCATACGGCACAAACAATCTGTCGCGTGAATTTATCCGTCTTGAATCTGGTGAAATCGGAAACACAGGCGTTCGCAGCTATCTTTCCTTTTCCAACAGTCATGCCCGCTCCTGGATGGGAGCAGGCATCAACGAGCGACGCCATCTTGACTTCGGTATCCGTAAAGACTGGCAAAACGGATCTTATGCCAAGCTCTTTATGTCCTGGAATAATGAAGATTTCACAATCGACAATTATCCGACTGCTGCTGAGTTCTACAAATACAAGAGCACCGGACAGGGATACGGCCGCAAAGCTGGCTTTGACGCAATCGGAAACGATTATTGGAAGAACAATATCGATCACTGGAATCAGCTTTTCCTGAGTGCTCCTATTCACGTAGTCCTCACGGACAAGCTACAGTTCGACCTGCGCCCCTATTATAACTGGGGTCAAGGTTGGGACGGTAGCTCGGGTGACTTTGCTGACGGAACGACGACATACAAGTCCGGACAAACAATCGCAGCAGGGACGCCGCTAACAAGCTACTTCCAAGAAAACGGAGCTCTTGACGTCGGCGCGACGGCCAAGCTGGGTTATGACATCGACAAGCATAACCATATTGAGCTCGGATACTGGTACGAAAATCAGGACTATACGCAGCACTTCCCAGTCAGCGTGACGAAGGCGGACGGCTCAAACCCAAGCCCGAATGATGCTGCCTATCAGGTCTATTCTGGCGGAAGCCGCTCCTACTACGGTAACACGACCGGATACGAAATCCATTCCCTGTTCCTGCAGGATACCGCGAAGTATTTCCATGATAAGCTTCAGGTTGCTGGTGGGTTCAAATATGTCATGTCCAATGTCTGGTACATTACATATCCGGGCCACAGCCAGATGGGTCAAAACCTGACGGCGCCACTGCCTCATCTCTCCATCAGCTACCACTTTAATGAACATCACCAGGTGTATGTGAATGCAGAGGGTGATTTCCGTCAGCCATCTGCCTCGGCACTTGGAAACACCGCTTATACCGGTACGCTTCCGAAAAATCAGTATTCCATCAAGGAAGAACTTGGTTACCGCTATAATGACAAGTACGTCATTGTTGATCTGGACCTGTTTAACTACAACATCACCAATCGGCTGCTGACGACCTATGTCGGTAACAATCAGACTGGCGTCGTTAATGCGGGCAACCAGACAGCACGTGGCTTTGACGCCATGTTCTCTACCCAGCCGATCTACGGTTTCAGCCCGTATGTATCGTTTGAGTATCTGAATGCCCGGATGGATAGCAATATTGCCGCCTCCGATGCTGATGGAAACCTGACAGCGTACAGAACCAAGGGAACACAAGCCCCTCTTTCACCACATGTCATGGCCAATTTTGGTCTGACATACGTAAATCAGGGCTTCTTTGCTAATGCCACGGTTCATTATACTGGCCCACAATCGGTTACTATTGCTGGTGACCAGCGTATCCCGGGCTACGTGACTGATACGCTGTCTCTTGGTTACCATTTCAAGCCCGTCTGGTATGCTAAGTCGCCAACGATCCGCTTAAACTTTACGAACTTGACGGGTTCGATTGTTCGGACAGGCGTTGCTGGCGTAGGTACAAATGCATCGGCAGTACGCTTGATGAATGGCAATCTTGCTGCAGCTACGTCAGGCGCGCAATTCTACGTTACTCCACGGTTCAGCATGACCGGAACGATTTCTACGGCGTTCTGATCAAAGCCTTTTAGTTCGATTTATACCCTCAGAAGCTCACCCGCTTCTGAGGGTTTTTTTGTATTTGGCAACGCCAGGTATGGAGCCGGATGAAGGTATATCTTTCATCATCTATGCGCTCTGGCCACTCAGCCTGTCGCTGTGCTGCTGAACCAACCGACACCATCTCTCATCATAGACTGCATCCGTAACCCTGACGCACTGGCGTACCTGAAGGCTTTGTGAATAAATAGCACTCGCTAAAAACTGTTTCTTGATAAGCCCAGATAGAATCTTAGAGTGTCGTACAAACGTAAAAAGGCCTAATACCAAACTGGGTATTAGGCCTTTTTACGTTCAGATATAAATTGGGAAAATTTTACTTTCTCAAAGCCTTCACAAGATCTGATCCCGTTGCCACAAAACCGTAGCACTGCCGGACATTATAAATTGTAGCCTGCTCGCAAAATTCAGGAGACGTTGTTGCAGCGCAGTCATTCAGCAGAATACAGTCATATCCTAGGCAGCCTGCGTCAGTGAGGGTGCTGAGAACACACTGATCGCTATTCACACCGGCAAAAAGCAGGGTATCCACACGCAGGTTCCGGAGGATGCCCTCAAGAGGCGTATCCCAGAAGCCACTCATCCGGTATTTCGAGACATGAATGTCCTCAGCCTCGACGTCCAGTTCATCGACGATGGCAGCATTCCAGCTTCCATCCTCAAGAACTTTCCTGTCCGCAGCACCAACCGGTGATCCAATTCCTTTATCTTCTCCTGCCGGATCATAAACATGCAGAACAGATGGTGGGAGATTGAGTTTATCCCGACGGTTTCCCCAGTTCAGCCAAACCACGGGCACGTCATGTTCGCGCAGGATCGGAAGGAGCGTCTGTAAGGGCTTGATCGGGCGGCGGGCCGCAGCAATATCCACACCAATGGACGCGAGCCAGCCATCCGAATGACAGAAGTCGTTCTGCATATCGATGACAATGATTGCCGTCCGAGCGAGATCGAAAGTCAATGTCTGGGGCGCAGACGGAACACTAATAGGCTTGGGCTTACGTTCTGGTCGCAGCAGACTGATGGAATTCTCTGTTGCGCCCCAACTGTTGGCATAAGTACTGCCCAGACGTCTCATTGACTCCCTCCACAGAGGACGGCGAGGTCTTCAGCATCCAGCTTGACCGGAATGCCGCTCCGGATCAGGTCTCCGAATGCTTCGTCTGGTGTCATGACCGTCAGCGTATAAAGCTTGCTGGTGCCGGTATTCTCCAGAACATGTTCCGAGCCGGGTTTGACCAGAAGCGCATCGCCAGCTTTCAGTTCACAGCTTTTGCCGTCACACCAGGCGCGACCAGTACCCGACAGGACGAAGAACATTTCGTCAGCATCTGTATGGGTATTTGGAGGTGTAGCTCCTCCGGGTTCAAAGATTTCCACGACAGCGATGGAAGAATAATCCCCAGCTTTCCTGTCAAACAGGATGGCAAAGTAATTGCTTGAGTCCGGCGCAATCCGGAAGGCTTCCACACTATCGGGGCTGCATTTTGCAAAAGGCATGAGAATTAGCTTTCCTGTTTGAGCCAAGGAAGAAGAAGATAGGTGCCGGAACCGCATTTCAGGTGAACTGTTGTGACCCGCTGCTGATCCAGCGTCGCTGTGATTGGGCTGCCGCCTGTGCCGGGATTGACTGGAAAGACCGGGAAGCAGGCGAGGGAGAGGGAAAGCCTGAGCCGTTCACCCTTTTGGAGGGTCAGGCATGTGCCGCGCATCGGAAGGAGAGTCTGACCGGGCTTAGCCAAGGCATAGCCTTCGGCCATCGGGTGGACTTTTCCTTGCCCATCCACACGGGACAGAGTGGCGTGGATATCGAAGCTTTCGTATTCGCCTTCGAACTCGAAGCATCCTGTGACGGTGCCCGCCAGAAGCCTGTCTGATGTCTGAGGAGCAGTCGTGAAAGTTAAAACGTCTGAGCGTGCATCGGTCCGGGCCCGATCCACCGGCCCTCCAGGAAAGCCGAAACTCCCACCGCAAGGCGCTGCCGGACGCCATGGGTCGAGAGTGAGGCTTTCTTCAGACAAAGCCAGTGCATCATCCGGCACCCTAGGAGCCAAGGCACCATCTCGGGTATCAATGGCAGCACGGCCGTTACCAGACGGAAACGCTTGCGTATTCCCTTCCGGCAGGTCTTGCAGATCCTGCCACTGACAAGCTCCCATATCGAAAAGGCGAACAGGAGCGACCTGCTGCTCAGGTTCTGATTTCAGCCAGTGATCGAAGAACCTGATCTGCTGCTGATCGATGTCCGTAATCGCATCGTCGCCAACATCCACATCCCCGATATGGCGGTCCCAGGGGAAATGAGCCCATGGTCCGACAATGAGCCGGGTCGGCATATGGGAGGAAAGCGCGCGATAGGCTTCGAGCGTTCCAGGAAGATGACTGTCATACCACCCACCGATGAGCAGGACCGCTGGAGCAAGTTCGGCGATATTGCTTAAGCGGCTAGCAGGTGAGATTTTGTCCCAGTACGCATCACCGGGAGGCGTGTCCCGCCAGCGGGTGTAATGACTATACTTGGCCAGTAGGGCGTCGTGGGCGGGAACGGTAGGCTGACGTCCGTTGAAGGACGTCCCGCGACTGGCAGCAAACAGGATCTGCTGTGTGTCGTAGTCTCCTTTGAGACGGGCAGTTTCGGCCGCGAGCTGTGTGGCCCATCCGATGTTCGCACGCATCGCGAATGCGCCATTCTCGTACGCCCAGTCCCGATCCAGTTGCCAGCCAATCATGGCTGGTGCAATCGCCTTCAGCGCCTCAGGCTTTTCGCCGGCTGCCAGTAGCTGATTGCTCCCTTGGAAGGAAAAGCCAAACATGCCGACGCGGCCGTTGCTTCGAGGAAGCGAAGCGGCCCAGGCAATCGTGTCAGCGCCATCTTCTGCTTCATGCTCGAAAAGAATGAACTCACCGCCTGAGTCTCCACGGCCCCGGACGTCCTGCATGACGACGATATAACCGTGACGGGCATACCATTCTGGCGGCGCATAACACAGTGACGTGCCAATCCGGCGACCATACGCCTGACGCATGAGAAGAACGGGGAAGGGACCTTCTCCTTCTGGCTCCCAGATATCTGCCACGAGACGGATACCGTCCCGTGTCAGCATGGTTTCCGTACGACGCGGCTTGAGAGCAACCATTAGAGTTCCCCTCCAAGGGTTTCATAGGCTGGGGGTACAGAGTCAATGACGCGCCCGGCTCGGAGAACCGTACGACCTGTCTGATTGCGGCTCATCCACTCGTTCATGTTCCGGGCCGGGAAAACGATAAGATCAGCTACAGCACCTTTCTCAAGACGATGGTTGCGTCCCATCCAGTCTCCCGGACGGCTGGTGACGGACTGCACCCAGGGTCGGCTGGTATGGTCGAGTTGCCCAATGCGTGTGCCTCCCTGAAGGATTTCATGCATGTCAAAATCCCCGTAGGCGTAGAAGGGGTCGCGCACATTGTCGCTCGCCAGCATGACCGGCACGCCTGCGGCATCCAGTTCCTGCAACAGTGTCACGCCCCGCCAGCGCGGGGTTCGGCCAGCAGTCCGATCCTGAAGATACATGTTGCAGAGGGGGAGGCTGACGATACCAATCCCGGCTTCGGCCAGAAGCGAAATGATACGCGTTTGATCGGCGTCATCCTGCACTGTCAGGCTGCAGCAATGCCCGCACAGGATTTTCTGGCGAAAACGATGCCTGAGTGCTGCCTGAGCCACCAGTTCGAGCGCGGTGCCACCTGTTTCGCCATTTTCATCGACATGCAGGTCCAGTTCCAGCCCGTACTCCGTCGCCAGACCGAACAGCACGTCCAACGCGTCTTCTGTCGTATTGTGCTTCATCAGGACGGCTCCTAGAACGCCGCCTTCTGTCTCCGCGACACTCCGCACAATACCGTCCCGGTCTTCGCCCATATAGCGTTCCGGCATGGTGAGGGAGACGCCCTGGAGCGCGATTTTTCCAGCCCATTTCTTCTGGAGTCTGCGAAGAAGGGGCCAGACCCGGGCTCCATGAACACCGAACGTATCCAAGTGGGTCCGGATCGCGCTTGTGCCATGGGCATAAGCACAGTTCAGACTGAACTCCATGCGGCGTTCTACATCCGCATCCGTCCAGTAAGCCTCCCGGTCTTGGGTCGTCGCCTGAAGCGCACCCATGAATGTTCCATCAGGATTGGGCGTCCGATCCCAAATGAAGGCTTTGTCCAGGTGGGTGTGACTATCGGCAAAGCAGGACCAGACCATTTGGCCCTTCAGGTCGACGTTGCCGAAGGTATGGGGGAGTTGACCTGCCGGGACGATCTCCGCGATGTGTCCGTTTTCGAGCGCGATATCGCAGAGCTTGCTGCCTGCGAGTGCTGAAGGAAGCAGATCTTTCGGAATGCTCGCGTTCAGAAGGCCGGAAGGAGATTGGCCGACGGGAAAAGGAAAGGTCATGAGCGGTGTCTCAGGGCGAAGCGTTGCAGGCTGGCGGCGGCGGCGTAAAGAACGAGGCCAGCGACGGTAATGAGGAAAAGCGCCGCGAACATACGCGGGATATCCATCTGAAAACCCGACTGAAGGATCTGATAGGCCAGACCGGCTGAGTTACCGCCTGTTCCCGCAACAAATTCGGCAACAATCGCGCCGACCAAGGAGAGGCCCGTGGCAATTCGCAGCCCCGCCATGAACATGGGAAGCGCGCTGGGAATGCGAAGGCGGCTCAGTGTCTGAAGGCGCGAAGCCTTGTGCATCTGGAAGTATGCAGCCAGATCAGGATCAACGCTCCGTAGTCCCTGGAGCGTGTTGGAAATAACCGGGAAAATGGCGACCAATGCCGCACAGGCCGTCAAAGCCAACGGCGTGTTGTGGATCAAGATGATGATCAAAGGGGCAATCGCGACAATCGGTGTGACCTGCATGATGACCACATAAGGCATCAGGCAACGCTCAATGAGAGGACTCTGCACAAGCAGGAATGCGACGAGCACGCCCCCTACAACGGCAGCGATCAAGGCAGCGAACGTGATTTCCAGCGTGATGAGCAGGGCATGGAGTAGAGCCACACCATCAAGCATCAGGGCGCGCCATATGGCCGAGGGAGACGGCATCAGATAGGGCGGGATATGCCAGAAACGGCAGATACCCTCCCAGATCCCGAGAATAATGATACCGAGCGTGACAGGGGCCAACAGAGAGAACGTGCGGGAGGACATCATGCGCGCATCTCCTGCTGAATCATACTTTCCCGACTGGCATCTTCCAGAAGAATGGCCAGTTCACGGCTGATCCCCGCAAACTGATCCGACAGGCGGAACTCTTCATTGCGGAGGATGGACCGATCAATCTCATACTGGGCATGAATACGACCCGGCCGGGCGGCCATCACCATGACGCGGCTGGAGAGAAAAGCTGCTTCATGTAGAGCATGAGTCACGAACAGTGTTGTCAGGCCATCTTCGTAACAAAGCCGCGCCATTTCTTCGTCGAGACGATTGCGGGTGAATTCATCCAGAGCACCGAAGGGTTCGTCCATCAGGAGAAGGTCAGGTTCCGTGACAAGCGCCCGAGCGATGGACACACGCATTTTCATGCCGCCGGAAAGCTGGGCGGGATAATGCTCCGTGACGTGCCCGAGGCCTACGCGTTCCAGAGCGGCCAAAGCGCGCTTGTCCGCCGTGGCCCGGTCTACTTTTTCCAGATCGAGGGGAAGGCGAACATTTTTCGCGATGGTCGCCCAGGGCATCAGCGTGGCGTCCTGAAAAACGAACGCCATGCGGCGGCCCTTCCGGCCGACATCGCCAAAGTTTCCACCCCACCAGCTCATTTTGCCACCCGATGGGGTGTGCAGATTGGCGATCAGCTTGAGAAGGGTGCTTTTTCCACACCCCGATGGACCAATGAGCGTAACAAAGTCTCCTTTTTCGACTGTGAGATCGACGGGAGAGAGTCCGCGGACGCCATTTGGGAAAACTTTTTCAATGCCAGCGAGGGAGAGGACAGGGCTGCTCATGCCGGTACCGTCGCCAGGCCATCGCGTACGCAATCCAGCGTGTAGGCACTCTTCCATTGCGGGTTTTCTGGAACAAGCTGAGCTGCGAGCTGAATATCGTAAATGCGCTTCCAGCGTTCATCATTCATCGTCATGATCGGGGCTCCAGGCGCGCCAAGAGCCTTGATGTCCCGCAGTTTCTGCCGGGACCAGACGAGCTGATCGGCGCTCATGTCCGGATTAGCCTTGCGAATAGCCGCGTCACCCTTGCTCGCATCCCCGAAGATGTAGCGCTTCCAGCCCTCACTGCTGGCCGCAATGAACTTCCGCAATTCCGGTCCGCGCTCTTCAAGTGTCTTCCGCGAAACCATCAGAACGTTTCCGTAGGCCGCATATCCCAGGTCATCCAATAGGAAGAAATTGAAAGGGATACCGGCTTTTTTCGCACCATAAGGCTCGGACGAGACGAATGCCTGCATGGCCATCTGTGGATTGAAGGCGAAAGGTTGGAGATTATAGGTGTAGGGATGAACCTGATCTTCAGTGAAGCCATAACGCTTCTTGAGCCATACCCAGAAGCTGGCGCGACCTTCTGAACTGATCAGAATAGGATGGCCCTTAAGCTGCGAGATATCGTGGATATCCGGGTGGGTCATCAAGCCGCCGACACCCTTTTGAAAGGTCGTGCCGATAGCGACGGCCGGGATACCCTGAATGGCGCAGCGGATCGCTTCTTCGCCCTGCATGATGGCGATATCACACTGACCAGCCATCAGAAGCTGCGTCATATTCATCTGGGGGCCGCCCATCTGAATGGAGACATCCAGATCCTGCTGGGCGTAAAGACCGTCTTCTGCTGCCTGATAGTAGCCGCCATGCTCTGCCTGGGCATACCAGTTAGTCAGGAGACTGAGCGGCTTCGTCGCAGCTTTGGCTCTTGTGGTAGGCAGGGAAGACAGAGCTCCCGCAGCCATGATGCCCTGAAGCATGCTGCGGCGGTTGAGCCTTGGTAATGTCATGCGCTGCCTCCCGACTTGATTTTTATAATCAGACCGTAACGGCTTTTTCATTCCGCTGTGAAGACTTATTCTGCTGCCAGACCGATACCTTTTTCACCTCTTTGTGCACGCAAAAAGGATGCACTCAGTCTCCCTGCAGCGTGAACACACATACCCCCAGCATTGCCATGAAGAAACGGAACGCGGCTTCCTGCCCGTTCCAGACATGGGACTGCCACATCGCAAACCACTCGCCACCGACAACAGAGAACCCGAAGAACCAGATCATGAAGCCCAGTGCAGTCGCGACAGGAACCAGCGCACGGGCAGAGCGGAACTCTTCAGCAGGCACCTTGACGGCCCGTGCCATTTGCAGCGCAGCGAAGGAGAAGAGGGCGCCAGTCAGGAATTCCGCCGCGATAATCAGGACATAAAAGATATGCCAGAGCACAGGAGAAGAGACGGCTCTCCATTTCAGCGCGTTGCCCGGAAATGTCGTATCCATAGACAGGACATGTCGGACAAACTCATAGTTTGATCCGTAATCCGTCATATTATTCACGGCAACCAGGAGTCCGAACACTCCAAGAGACGCGACCATAACGGTTTTGGATACCCGACTCAGGAGAACAGCCCGAGTGGGAAGCGCGGGTGAAGAAGAGAGTGACATGCGTGGTCTTCCAAGGGGTTTTCAGGAACGCTAACGGAATGTCTGAGTAGTTTGTGCGCTTTTTTTTGCACTCATATGATCGAAAATAGATGCTTTAAAAGTTGCAAAGTTCCTGTTTCTCCTATCTTTTCGTTCCGGGATAATATCATATCGGAACAGGAAATTTGTCGGCCCGGCTCGACCGGGATGCGTCATTCCACACGACGAACAACGGAAGCCAACCCATGACAAGCAGCCCCGAGACGGTTTTCTGGCCCAAGAAATATTGGTGTGACATGATTTCACGCCAGTTCCGCCATCTTCCGCCAGAAACGGTGGCGATTTTGCCGGTGGCTGCCGTTGAACAGCATGGCCCGCATCTGCCAGTCTATGTGGATGCCTGCATCAACGAGATGCTGCTCGACAAGGCTCTGGAGGCTCTTCCTTCAACAGTTCCCGCAACCGCGCTTCCGATTCAGGCTGTCGGAAAAAGTGAAGAGCATGTGGCTTATCCCGGCACACTGACACTGAGCGCCCAGACCCTGACGCAGGTTCTGATCGAGATTGGCGAGAGTGTTGCGCGTTCGGGCGTGAAGCGACTGGTTCTTCTGAATTCCCATGGCGGTCAGCCGCAGATCCTTGATATTGTTGCACGAACGCTGCGCCGGACGCATGGAATGTTTGTTGTTTGTGTGGGCTGGTCCCGGTTTGGCGTGCCGGATGGCATGTTCACAGCCGACGAGCGCCAGTACGGCATTCATGGCGGCGACATCGAAACCTCTCTGATGCTGCATCTTCGGCCCGACCTCGTGGATATGAGCCGCGCAGACAATTTCGAGCCCTGGCCGCAAAAGCTGGCCGAGACAGCAAAGTGGCTGGAAGCAGAAGGCCGCGTCGGCTTTGGTTGGCTGACCCATGACATTCATCCCTCTGGGGCTGCTGGCAATGCAGGCATTGCGACGGCAGAGAAGGGCGAGGCAGTTGCCAACCAATGGATCAAAGGCTTCCTTGAGCTTCTTGCAGAAATTGCAGAATACCCGCTCGACCGCATTCGCCCCATCACTGAGGATCTTGGCCGATGAGCGGTATCGATACCTTCCTCTCGCTACTCGATGACGTTCCTGTTCAGACGGTTCCAGCACTCGTAAAGCGTAAAAGCCGCGATTTCTACTGGTATAGCCCGGTTCTGAAGCGCCAGCTCGATAGCTGTTTTGCCGATTGTATCGTGATGCCGCGCAATGAAGAGGATCTTCTCAAGATTGCCTCTGCGGCACGCGAAACGAAGACACGCTTGACCCCACGTGGAGGCGGCACCGGCAATTATGGTCAGGCTGTGCCGATGGAGGGCGGGGCTGTCATTGAAATGACGGAGCTGAACAAGCTGCTCTGGGTCAAGGACGGCGTTGCACGCGTACAGGCCGGCATGAATATGCTGGATCTGGATCGGGCTTTGCAGGAGCAGGGCTGGGAAGTCCGAATGTATCCGTCCACCAAGCGGACAGCCACGATTGGTGGCTTCATTGCGGGTGGTTCCGGCGGCATCGGGTCAGTTCGATGGGGCGGTCTGTCATCGCCTGGAAACGTTCTGGCCCTGCGCCTCATGACACTTGGTAAAGAGCCGGAAGTTGTAGAGCTCCGGGGCGAGGATGCCCGAAGCGTTCTGCATACTTACGGAACGACCGGGCTGATTACCGAGCTCGAAATCGGTGTGGAACCTGCCGTGAACTGGCAGGATATGGCCGTTTCGTTCGGTTCATTCGAGGAAGCCGCTGTGTTCGCAAGAGACATCGCCTTGCAGAGCGGCATTCAGAAGAAGCTCGTCTCTGTTGTGGATGGCGACCTACCGCCGTTTTTTGCCTCTGTGCGCGAGCACGTCCCAGAGGGAGCTTCCCTCGTGATTCTCATGATTGCTCCGGCAGGAATAGAGACAGTCAAGCTTCTGGCAACCAAGGCAGGCGGCCAGCTTTGTTACGAAGCCAACACGCGGGACATGGAAAATACGTCCGGCGCAACGCCGCTATATGAACTGACATGGAATCACACGACACTTCAGGTGTTGAAGAAGGACCGTGGATATACCTATCTCCAGTGCGGCTATCCGGCAGACGGCACACTCGACAAGGTTGCGGAAATCCGGGCACTTTTCCCTGATGAACTGATGATGCATCTGGAATTTTTCCCGATGGGTGGTCACGTCAGTTGTGCGGCTCTTCCGGTCATTCGCTTTACGGATGAAGACCGCCTCAATCACATCATTGCAGAGCATGAAAAGCGTGGCGTGAACATCGCCAACCCTCATGTTGTGACGATCGAGGAGGGCGGCATGCATCGAGTGGCATCGCCGGATCTGGCTGCCATCAAGAAGCGTTATGATCCGCTGCTTCTGCTCAATCCGGGCAAGATGCTCAGCGCCAAAACGCTGGAGCCTCAGGACTGAGACAGAGAGCCGGGAAAATCATCTTCCCGGCTTTTTTCATACCTGACGAGGCAAGGTCGGGAAGGTGAAGCTCAACCCCATACGGTCAAAGGCGCTCTTGGCTGTGTTAGCCAGCAGGGTGCACGTCGTGAGCGGACCGACACCGTCTGGAACCGCTGTAACGGCCGATGCGATGTGATCGACGGTCTCAAGATCTACATCCCCCACAACGCGTCCCTCTGCCGGGCAATAACTGATCCCGATATCAATCAGGATAGCTCCCGGCTTGATCCACGCACTGTTTACAAGTCTGGCCTTCCCAACGGCCGAGAACAGCACATCAGCGTTGCGGCAATGAGACGTGATATCCTGCGTATCAATATGAACCACGGAAACTGTCGCACCCCGATCCAGCAAACACATTGCCAAGGGGCGTCCGACGACTGCTGAACTTCCGATAATCACGCAGTTCTTTCCGCGAAGGTCTCCTGCAAGATATTCTGCCGCCATCAGCGCTCCGGTGGCAGTGCAGGGCTGAAATCCGGGAGTTCCAGCCGTCGCTTTCCCCAGATTAAGCGGGTGAAGACAATCCACATCCTTTTCGGCGGGTATCGCAGCGAGAACCGCATCGCGTGAGATCCCTTCGGGCAGAGGAAAGAGCACCAGAATGCCGTCTATCTGCGGATTTACGCCAAGTTCACGAACCGTTTGACAGAAGGCATTCTCATCCTGTCCGGTAGCGTCAACAGTTTGAATAGTGATACCCCCAAGCTCTCCTAACGCCGCAATGCGCCGGATATAAGCCTGTGGGCCGGCCTCTGAAGACCCCGTGATCACTGCAAGAGCAGGTTTTGTGCCTGGATAACTGCCGATCTGGGCTTTGAGCATTCCCAGATAGTGTTCAGCCAGGTCAGACGTATGCAGAATGGTTGTCATATGCGGTCTCACAGGGCGCTGACGAGATACGTCGCGCATCGCTGAAGGTGAGGAACGAGAGAATGCCGGATCTGTGCATCGTCGTAGCGGCTGGCTGGGAAGACAATGCTGAGCGCGCCAGCAACCTCTCCATCAAGATTGAATGCGGGCACACCCAGAGCCCGCAGATCGCTCTGCGGCGATATATCCTTGAGAGCAAAGCCCTGCGCTGTAATTTTCGTCAGGTGACGCGTCAGTTCGTCATGCTCTGTTTCGGAAAGTTTGGAGGTCCTGAAAACCTGTTCCTGCACCGCTGAGGGCAGAAAGGCACATATTGCCTGACCCGTCGCCGTCGTTGCCAAGGACATGCTACTGCCAATGGTATGGCCTGCCATTTCTGCGACTTTATCTGCGGGATTATGAAACACGTAGATCGCCTCCATCGCATCAAGAAGTGCGAGAGAGATCGATTCACCAAGTGCGAGAGATTCTGCCCGCAGGACCGGACCGACGAGGTGCCCGATTGAACGGCTTTGCAGAAATCCAAGACCGAGCTTCAAAGCCCGCGCCGTCAAACGATATCGCTGCTCTACTCCTTTGACATAACCGAGAGATTCGAGCGTGCGAACCAGACGCCTCGTTGCTGCCCGCGTGTGCCCGACTTGCCGGGCAATATCGGCAACAGTCATGTCCGTCTGACCGCCATCAAATGCCCTCAGAACTTCAAGGCCTTTGGCGAAAGTCAGGGAAATTTCCGTTTCAGGAATGGGTAGG
This sequence comes from Gluconobacter frateurii, assembly GCF_002723955.1. Classification (GTDB taxonomy): domain Bacteria; phylum Pseudomonadota; class Alphaproteobacteria; order Acetobacterales; family Acetobacteraceae; genus Gluconobacter; species Gluconobacter frateurii. The sequence continues at coordinate 145,907 of NZ_BEWN01000003.1, read as the reverse complement.
GGCTGATCCATGGGAAGACGGTCCTTGGCAGAAAACCATGCATGATGTTGCGAATGTCATTGCAGGCTGAAAACGATTATGCCTAAAATAAATAAATCGAACAAGTGTTCGAATATCGAACCAAATGTTCCAGACTAAAGTCCCTGATCAGGAAGTGCCTTGTGAAAGTTCACGTCATTTTTGCCCATCCTCTGGAAGACAGCTTCAACGCTGCCCTGTTCAGACTGGTGACCCAGACACTGGAAGCGGAAGGGCACGAAGTCGATAGCCTGGACCTGTATCGGGACAATTTCGACCCTGTGCTCAGCCCGCAGGATCGCATCGAATATCATGACGTCACGATCAATCAGCATCGCGTGGCCGATTATGTGAAGCGCCTGCAAAGCACGGATGCGCTGGTTCTGTGTCATCCAGTCTGGAACTTTGGCTGGCCCGCGATCATGAAGGGCTATTTTGATCGCGTGTTCCTGCCGGATGTGTCCTTCAAGCTGATTGACGGCAAACTCTCACCTGGCTTCACGAACATCAAGAAAGTCATGACCGTCACGACATATGGATGCCCCCGCCACAGGGCCTTTGTTCTGGGAGATCCGCCACGGAAGAACGGAACCCGCTTTCTGCGCGCCGTGATGAACCGTCGTGTTAGCGTGGATTATCTGGGACTTTACAACATGAACAACACGACACTGGATGCGCGTCGGAGCTTCATGAAAAAAGTGATCCGCAAGTTGAAAGCCATCTGAACCGGCTATTTGCAGGAGGACATGCAGTGACTGCTCGTTTCTTTGATCTGGAGGCTACGGGGCTGCGGCTCCTGGAAGACAGTCGTCACAGGGCAGTGGCACTCCGGGCGCACGGTATCGTCCCTTGTCTTGCTCTTGTTGAAGTGGGGGACGATCCCCAGAGCGCAACCTATGTTACTCGCAAGATCGAAGACTGTAAGAAGGTTGGAATCGACGTGCAGAAGGTGGTTCTTCCACAGTCTGTCACGCAATCCGAGCTTTTGACGCAGGTCCAGATGCTAGATGCAGATAACACTGTTAGTGGTATTCTGGTGCAGCTCCCTCTGCCATCTCATCTGGATGAAGACGCGGTCATTCAGGCCATCAGCCCCCATAAAGACGTTGACGGGCTTCATCCCGTCAATCTGTTGTCCCTGACCGCCTCTGAGCCATCCGTCATTCCTTGCACAGTGAGAGGCATTGATGCTCTGCTCTCAGAGACAGGTCTTGCACTTGACGGAGCGCGTGTTGCCATTCTTGGAAGAGGCACGCTTGTTGGTCTTCCCGCCAGCCTCTTGCTCTCTGGACAGTCGCGCAATACAACCGTTACGATCTTGCACCGTAAAAGTAAAAACCTGGGGAATATCCTGAAAAATTCCGATATCATCATTGCGGCCGCCGGCTCCGCTCATCTGGTTACACCGGATATGGTCGGGGCAGGAGCTATTGTGATTGATGTCGGCATGAGCTGGCCGGAGGGCACGCTCCGTGGAGATGTTCATCCGGATGTTGCCGAAGTTGCAGGATGGATGACACCCCCTGACCGAAGCTTTGGCGTCATGACCCGTATGATGCTTCTGAAAACCGTTCTGGATCTTGCTGAAAAGAAGGCCGCCACATGATCAGGTCGATCGGACAGGTTCGTGCAGATCTGATGACAGAAAGCTCGATCGAGCTTTTGCCGTCCCGTATTCTTGAACTCTCAGGGGTTTTGCCGGACCTTGACCGCGGCTCCCGGGTCTTTGTGACATGGCTGCCCGGCGTACCGTTCGCCGAGGTTCTCGCCGCTTGTGACCTCTTGAAACTCTGCGGGTATCTTTCGGTCCCACATGTTGCAGCTCGTTCGATAAGAGACACTGAGCATCTCAGGAACATCTGCGCCGCACTGATCGAACGCGACATTCCACGCATGCTTCTGATCGCGGGCGGGGCAGACAAACCGGCCGGGATTTTCACAGACACCGTTCAGGTTCTGGAAACGGAAATTCCTGCCCAGGCCGGGATTAGAACGGTCTATGTGGCAGGCCATCCAGAGGGGCACCCACAGGCCTCGGAGAAGCAACTGGAACAGTATCTGCTCCGGAAACAGGAACTGGCCCGGGCGCAGGGTCTGAACATGCAGATTGTCACGCAGTTCTGCTTTGATGCAACGCCGGTTCTGGATTGGGAAAAGCGCCTACGAACTGCTGGAATAAGATTGCCAATCAATCTCGGCGTGTATGGCCTGACGACACCCAAGACGCTGGTTCGTTACGGTTTGGCCTGCGGTGTCGGACAATCCCTGCGATTCATGCAGAAACAACGCTGGAAACTGCATCGCTGGTTCACCCCGTGCAATCCGAAAGATCTGGTGGATGCGATCGCCGGCTCCATTGCTGAAACGCCGGATACACTCTTCCACGGATTGCACTTTTATCCGTTTGGAGCCATCGCCCGGACGCTCGAATGGCGCCGTAACCTGTCCTGTTCAGGCACTGGAGAACCGTCATGATGCATAGACCTTTCGTTCTCACATCCATGGCAGCACTCCTCATATTAGGAGGATGTTCGGAGACGGGAAACAAGGCCCCTGTGTCTCATGACGCACAACGTAGCAGTGATCTCTACGGAGACGGCGGCGTCAGCGCGTTTTATCGTCCCCAGACAGCCATTCCGTCGATGCCGGGCCAGTTGATCCAACAGGAAGATATGGATCTGACAAAACTCCCCAAAGGCACCAGTCGCGGAATCAGGATCCTCTATTCCTCGACGAATGGTCTGGGGAAGGGTGCCCCGGTTGCAGTTTCCGGACAAATTCTACTGCCACAAGGCAAGATGCCCACACACGGGTGGCCCGTTGTCGCCTGGGAGCATGGAACCACAGGCGTTGCTGACGTCTGCGCCCCGTCCTGGCGGGGATATTCCAGCCGTGACAAGGCCTATCTGTCTCGCTGGCTTTCTGAAGGTTTTGCCGTGGTCGCCAGCGACTATCAGGGCCTGGGCACTTCAGGGCCACATCCTTATCTTCTGTATCGACCGGAAGGGTACAGCGTTCTGGATGGTCTGCGCGCATCTTTAAGCGGGTTTCCGGGACAGATCAGGAACTGGATTGTTCTGGTTGGCCAGTCTCAGGGTTCCGGTGCAGCATTGGGCACGGCTTGGCTGGCTCCTTCTTACGCTCCAGACCTGAAAATCCATGGTGTCGTCGCGACCGGTCTCGTCACAGGCTTTACGCCTTCGCCGACGGCCAAACACTCTCCCATCCCGGAAGTCTACACCGACGCGACGAAGATGGACTCTGCTTTTGCCATGCTCCGGGTGGAGGGGTCGGATCAGTCTTTGCATCCGGAGACGGATAGCCAAACCGTCATGACCGATGCTGGTCGCAAGATGTCTGAAATTGCACGGCATGCCTGTCTGCACACTCTTTTCGACAAAGCCGACGAGATGAAGGTGCAAAGCGATGTCTTGTTCAATGACAAGCTACCCGCTTTTGAGACCGGACATGACACCGCGTTCACCATCCCTGACGCCCGGATCAATTTTCCTGTCTTTGCTGGCACCGGATTGGCGGACGGCGAGGCGGGTGTGAATGGTCAGTACAATGCTGTGGCAGCGATGTGCGACGCCGGGACGCATGTTCTGTGGAAGCGTTATCCGGGCGTAACGCATAATGGCGCGGTCAATGTCTCGCTGAAGGATTCTGTTCCCTTTGTGAAGAGCCTTCTGGCTGGGCGAAAGCCTCCACAAAACTGCTCCGCCGTAACGGTTCCCGGACCTATCGAAAAGCCATTACCAAACATTCCATGGAACAATTGAGAGCCTGAAAACGCCCTGTAGCCAGGCCGGTGGCCGGCTCTTTCTAGGATACGAGACCATGCAGACCACGGATGACAGATCAGGCTATCACCTTTTTCTCATTCTGATAATTTATGTCTACTCGGCCGTATCCATGGCTGTCGTGGGGCTGGTGGTTCCGTTCATCAGCGCCATTGCGGAAGCAAGGCACGTCTCGCCAGGGCCAGTCGGAACGAGCCTGTCATTCTTCTCCGTTCCAGCAGCGTTCACGTCGTTTCTTTTCGGCATGATCGTTGATCGCATCGGGGTAAAAAAGGCTTTCCCGATTTCTATTGGACTGACGTTGGTCGGTGACACTCTTCTGCTGTCCACCACTACATTGTGGAGCCTTCGGACTGGTCTGATGTTTTGCGGATGCGGGTTTGCCTTTGCGACTGCGGGCTCTCCTGTTCTGTTTATGCGGTATTTGCCGGAGAAAAACCGATCCCGTGCCCTGGCGTTCTGGTCCACCTTCGCTCCCGCGGGATATTCTGCGGGATTGCTCCTCGCCATTCCGTTCCTTGCAGGCAGCCGGTGGCAGGCAGCCTGCCTGTCCCATATGGCACTGATGCTGGTCATTCTCGCCGTCGGCATTTTGACCCTGGCCAGACTGAAAGAGCCCTTAACAGCGGAAATGACTTCTGGCCCTGTTAAAAAACTTTCGCCTTGGCTGGTAACTGCACTTGGCCTTTCAGTCACGCTCCCAAATGGGATTGCATATGGGACAAGCCTGATTGCGCCATCCTATCTGGCACGTGTGCATCATGTCAGTCTGGCAGCGTCTGCTGCTGAAGTGGCAATCATGAAAATCGTCGTGATGATGGCTGGGGGTCTGATCGTCAGTCTTTGTGTAGGCACGGAACGTCGCTCCCGCGTCATGTTCTGCGTCATGGCGGCGATCGGCATGGCCGCGCAATGGATGCTACTTTTCCCCGGCAGCACGATGGTTGTGGCCTCCCTCGGACTGTTCCTCTGGACTTTCGCCTATAGCGGCCTGAGTGGAGCAGGGATGTCCCTGCTACCCGTCGTTGCGACAGACCGGAAAACCCGTGGCGCAGTCGCAGGCACAGTCGGGCAGTTCATTTCTGTTTCGGCCGTCCTGATGCCTTATCTTTACTTTTCCACCACGCTCTGGACCAGCTACGCCCTGTTTGCATTCTGCGCCCTGAGCATGGGCTGCCTGACCATTTTTCAGGTCAGGCAGCATCGCGTCGTAGCCTGACGTTCCGCCGTGTTATGAAGACTTGGCTTTTTGCAACGCGGTGAAATTGGCCTGAAGACGTTCAAGAAGATAATTCTGGGCCGAGATAGCCGCGTATTTCTTGTCTGGCCCCTGAATGATCGCATCGCGGTTGGCCTGACAGAAAAACGGGATGGACAACCGTTCTCCGAGATATTCACCGGCTTTCGGCATCCGGACACGATGCAGAGTGGAAAGGAGTTTGTCATCACTCCAGCGCATCAGCATGTCCCCGATATTGCAAGTCACGTAACCGGTGGCTGGCTCGACGTCCGTCCAAGCCCCACTATCAACATCCTTACCCGGACAGACCTGTAATCCGCCTTCACCAGTACGTTGATGGAGCAGGGTCAGGCAGTCAAAATCTGAATGTGCTCCGGCGCGCCAGTTTTCAAAGTCTGCGGGTTGGGCATTTTCCATGCTCATGTAGTGGATGAGGCGCAGGGTACACTGATAATCCGGCGAAGACGGCTCATGCCGCGATGTGAAAAAATCCTCATCGAAGCCGAGCTTCATCGCAAAACACGACAGGATTTTCATTCCCAGCAGCCAGTTCTGATGTTCGAACTGCGTGAGAAATCCTTGAAAACCGGCAATATCCGCATCCTGAGGCCACAGCCCCTTCATGCGCGGAAGAGTGATCTGGAAGGATTCTTTATGGTCGGGGGTACCTGTTGAGGGTCTGACCTGTTCCCGAAACTCCCAACCAGCATTGGTGCCTGGCTTCAACGGAAGAGTTGCTTTTGTCTCTGTCGGAAGAGCGAAAAACTGCTCGGCCAGAGAAAATGCACGGTCAATGTCGTCCTGCGGAATGCCGTGATTATAGACCTGGAAAAATCCAATGTCAGTCGCAGCCGACCATAGAGCGTCGGCGATTTCCTTCTTACGCTCTTCGAATGACGACAGGTCAATTCTGGGAATGTCTCTGACGATATTGGTTCCAGCTCCGCCAATGCGACGCTCGGTCTCAATTTCACTCATGGATGTCGTGGCTGAGGTGCTCATCTGCTCAGTCTCTCCTTATGCCTGACGAAAGACAGCAAGGACCACGCGTACAATGGATGGGGGACAAACGGGGGTGGCTCCGAACATATTCCTCCATCCAAGCCTGTTGCGCAGACCTGCTGGAGCAATGCCCAAAATCTTCTTGGAGATCCCGACCGCTTATACTCGTTCTGAATTCAAATCATATCGAAGCATGAGCTGTCAATTCCAAAATGTCGTCGTCAAAACAGCATCAGATCAATCGCAAATAGAGACTTCCGGAAAATTCATTTCGGTTCATAAACTGTACCCACAAAGAAACGGGAGAATGTCCCCTTATGTCCAGAAACATGCTTGGTCGTCGCCAGTCTCTGCTTGGCTTGACCGCCGGTCTTGGCGCGCTTTCTATGCCGTTTATTCAAACAGCGCGCGCTGCTGGGACGCCCGTCAAGCTCGTCACATCCTGGTACGCACAGGCAGAATTCGGCGGTTTTTATCAGGCGCTTGCCAAAGAGTATTATGAGCGGGAAGGGCTGGACGTCACAATCGAGGCAGCCAGTCCGCAGATGAATGTCCCACAGCTCCTTGCCGCGGGACGAGCCGACTTCATCACCGGATATGACTTCCAGCTTCTCTCTGCTGTCGCGTCTGGCATTCCCCTCGTTGCCGTAGCGAGTACGTTTCAGCATGACCAGCAAGGGCTGATGACGCATGCTGGCGTTACTGATCTTCAGCAGCTCAAAAATCATCCAATCCTGATTGCATCATCTTCACATGCGACATTCTGGCCATGGCTCAGGAAACGCTCTGGCTATGCGGAAGAGCAGGCGAGGCCTTACTCTTTCAATCTCCAACCTTTCTTTTTCGATAAAACCATGGCCGTGCAGGCTTACGCGTCATCTGAGCTGTGGGATGCGAAATTGAAAGGAATGGCGGTCGAGTTCTTCCTGTTCAAGGATCTGGGATACCCGCCTTATGGCGCCCCGATGGTCACCACCCAGCAGATGGTGAAGACAGACAAAGGCAAGGTGAACAGCTTCGTAAAGGCGTCTCTGCTGGGCTGGAACGACTATTTTAAAGACCCCACACCAGGAAATAGCTTAATCCTGAAAGCCAATCCGAACATGACGCTAGAACACCTGACATTCGGTTACGAAGGGCTGAAGAAAGCGGACGTTCTTCTGTCGGACGATGTCCGAACAAAAGGACTGGGCGCGATGACGACTGCCCGATGGCAGGCGACACGGGATTTCATGGTCAGTCAAAACCTTCTCCCAGCCGATGCAGACTGGAAAAGCGCCTTCACAACAGAATTTGTAGACAACCTCCGGATCATGCCCACATGACGCTCCTTATCCACAACACCTGCGGTATTCTGACGGGCCTGAAAGGTGAACCAGCCAGAAGAAAGGGAAGTCTTCGCATCCGCGATGGGAAAATTGTCGAAATTGGCGAGTTGTCTCCACGGGACGGAGAAACAGTGCTTGACGCCAAGGGCGGCGTTGTTTCGCCCGGCCTGATCAGCACGCATCATCATCTGTTCCAGAGTGTTCTCAAGGCCGTCCCGACTGCTATCAACAAGCCGCTTGAGCCTTGGCTGCGCCTTGTTCCCAACACCTACTGGAGCCGCATCGACGAGCGGGCCCTGAATGTCGCCGCGCGGGTCGGGATGGTGGAGTTGCTCCTCTCAGGCTGTACCACGGTTGCGGACCATCATTACCTGTTTGCAGACATGTATGCTTACGACCCGGCTTCTGTTCTGTTCGATGCTGCCGAAGATCTGGGCCTTCGGTACGTTCTGGCGCGAGGAGGGACAACACGGGCCAGAAAATTCGATACGGACGAAGTTATTCCTGCCCCGACCGAAACTTTGGATGTCATGCTCAAGCGCGTCGATGCGCTTGTCAGCCGGTATCATCAGTCCGGGCCGAACGCGAAACGTCGGATTGCTCTGGCGCCCAATACGCCCACATGGGGCGTCACGCCGGACGAATTGCGGCAGATGGCCGTGGCGGCACGAAGTATGGGCATTCCACTGCATTCGCACCTGTCGGAGACGGATAATTACGTCAGGTTCTGCCTGGAAACATACAATATGCGGCCCGTCCAGTTCGTAGCGGAGCATGGCTGGGTCGGAAATGACGTGTGGTTCGCACATCTGGTCCATCTGGATGAGAGCGAACTCAAGCTCCTTGCCCAGACGGGCACCGGCATGGCGCATTGCCCGCAAAGTAATTGTCGACTTGGTTCAGGAATTGCGCCCGCACCCGCTCTGGATGCCTTGGGAGGGCGCATCTCTCTGGCTGTCGATGGGGCAGCGTCGAATGAAGCCTGTGACATGAGTGCAGAAATGCACTGTGCCTGGATGGTCCATCGCGCGGTTCAGGGAGCAGGGGCTGTAACAGCCGAAGATGTCATGCGGTGGTCCACGTCAGAAGGAGCCACCATTCTGGGGCTTCCAGATGTGGGCCGGATAGAAGTCGGAGCAACGGCAGATCTGGTCATTCATAGTCTGGATGCCCCACGATGTGCAGGGATGCATGATCCGCTGATTGCACCAGTTGTCTCTGGAGCCACAACCGTCCGGCACGTCCTGATGGATGGGAAGCCCGTTGTTGTAGATGGAATGATTCCAGGACTGGATCTCGAGGCACTTCTGGCGGAGGCGAGAAGCGTTGTGGGGTGCCTCGCAGTTTCGTGACAGGAACCAATGCAGGGCATGACCTATGGCTGAAGCTCGTCTTCTGGTATTCGTGCCTGTCTCGTTTGAATTCCCAGCTGTCTTCCCAGAAAAGGAAATTCCATGCTGACCTGCGTTGGCTATGCCGCTTCCAGCCCGACGTCACCGCTGACGCCATTTGCTTTTGAACGCCGTGACTGCGGCCCTCTGGATGTTCAGATTGACATCACGCATTGCGGGGTCTGCCATTCGGACATTCATACGGCCCGAAGCGAGTGGGGCCCTGCCTCATATCCGGTCGTTCCGGGTCACGAGATCGTCGGGCGTGTCAGTGCCGTAGGACGTGACGTCACCCGCTTTAAGGCTGGAGATCTGGTTGGCGTCGGCTGCATGGTTGATTCATGTCGGTCCTGTGCGTCCTGCGAAGCGGGACTCGAGCAGTATTGCGATGCTGGTCCGACCTGGACCTACAACAGCCCTGACACGTCATTTCCCGTAGAAGGCGCCCACACATATGGCGGTTATTCTCGTGCGGTTGTCGCGGATGAGGGATTTGTTCTTCGCATTCCCGAAAATCTGGATCCAGCCGCTGCGGCACCTCTGCTCTGCGCGGGCATTACAACCTGGTCTCCGCTAGCGCACTGGAAGATCGGCGTAGGCCACAAAGTTGGTGTCGTTGGGCTTGGCGGGCTTGGGCATATGGCCGTCAAATTTGCCGTAGCGCTGGGGGCAGAAGTGACGCTGTTCACGACGTCGCCTGGCAAAATCGAAGACGGCAAGCGTCTCGGCGCACACCGGGTTGTCATCTCCCGTGATTCCGATGCCATGGCGGCAGAAGCGAACCGGTTTGACTTCATTCTGGATGCCGTCTCCGCCGACCACGACATCAACGCCTATCTCGCGCTTCTGAAGCAGGACGGACACATGGTTCTGGTCGGCCTTCCAGAAAAGCCAATGTCCATCGGGGCTTTCAGCCTTGTCGCCAAGCGCCGCAGCCTTGCAGGATCGGCCATTGGTGGGATCCAGGAGACGCAGGAAATGCTTGATTTCTGCGGAAAACATAACATCACCAGCGATATTGAAGTCATTCGCATGGATGAAATCAATGAAGCCTATGACCGCGTGCTTCGCTCCGATGTGAAGTACCGGTTCGTCATCGACATGGCCTCCATGCCAGCAACACTCGAAGACTGATATCGTTCTGCGAAACAGATGATTTCCAGCCTGTTTCGCAGAAAACGAACTCTATGAGTGTAAAGACTGATCCTGTGGTAAAAAGGCACGATCTCAGCATGGATCACCACGTAGCAACCTGCCGTGCCGAACTGGTTGCCGTTCTGACAACATTGCGGAACGGCATGCCAGAAGTTCTGACTCTTCAAAATGGGCGTTGCCTGCCAGCCGGGCCGCTGGAAACCGAGCACACGTCTCTTCAGCGCGGCCTGAGGCACTGGGTCGAGCAGCAGACAGGCTTTCGACTGGGGCATGTGGAACAGCTTTATACGTTCGGGGATGCTGCACTGGCTCAGCAAGACAGGCTGGTTCGTATTTCCTACATGGCCCTGACCCGGGACGGACAGACGCAGGGTGGCTGGCAGAGCTGGTATAATTATTTCCCATGGGAAGATCGCCGGACCAATGCCTGCCTTACGGTCCTGAAGACCATTGAAGATCGGCTGAAAGGCTGGGCTGGCGATCAACCCGCAAGGCTTGAACGCTGCAATCAGGCATTTGGGCTGAATGGTGAGAACTGGAATGACGATGCGGTTCTGGAGCGATATGAACTACTCTGGGAAGCAGGTTTGGTACCGGAGGCAGGGCGAGAAACCGTATCGCAGATCAATGGCCAGCCGATGCTTTGGGACCATCGACGCATTCTCGCGACAGCGCTTTCACGGCTGCGCGCAAAAATTCGCTATACGCCAGCCGTTTTCGAACTGGTTCCCGAAGAGTTTACACTCCTACATCTTCAGCAAGCCATGGAGGCCCTGTCGGGTCGTCTCATGCACAAGCAAAATTTCCGACGCCTTGTGCAAAATCAACAACTTGTAGAAGAAACGGACCGCTACGAAAGCGGTGTGCAGGGACGTCCTGCGCGGCTTTACAGGTTCCGCCGGGAGAATTCTGAAAACTGTTATCTTTCGGGTGCCAAGCTCCCCTTGGGGGAGATCTCCTGAAAATGTGTTGCATGGACGTGTTGCTGATGGAGTAAGATAATATATGCTCAATAAGAGCATAATAGTTTATGGAGTCCATCATGGGCGGTCCAAGTGCCTTGCAAAGCCGAGACAGGCTGTACGAACCCGTCTCCCGCCTGATGGCCCGGGAGGATTGGGAGCGTCTTTATGCGGATGATATCGAAGCCATTCTGCGCCTGAAGCAGGAACGCAACGCAGTCATTCTCGCTCACAACTATCAGACACCCGAAATCTTTCATTGCGTGGCCGATATCCGCGGAGACAGCCTTGCTCTCGCGCGTGACGCTCAGGATCTTGAAGCCGATGTAATCGTCATGGCGGGCGTTCACTTCATGGCGGAAACCGCCAAGCTCATGAATTCCGACAAAACCGTTCTGATCCCCGACGAGCGGGCAGGTTGCTCGTTAGCAGAGAGCATTACGGCCGAAGACGTGCGGAAAATGAAAGAGCGTTATCCCGGCGTTCCGGTCGTGACTTACGTCAACAGCACCGCTGACGTGAAAGCCGAAACAGACGTGTGCTGCACATCCGGAAACGCGAAACGCGTTGTCGAAAGCCTGAATGTGCCGCGCGTCATCATGATCCCGGATGAATTTCTGGCACAGAACATCCAGAACGAAACCGGCATTGAAATGCTCACGTGGCCGGGCCACTGCGAAGTGCACGAACGTTTTACGCCGCAGGAAATTCGCCAGTATCGGCGCATGCACCCCGGCGTGACGATCATAGCCCACCCGGAATGCCCGCCCGAGGTGGTGGCTGAAGCCGATTATTCAGGCTCGACAGCCAACATGATTGACTATGTGGCCACACAGAAGCCGGAAAAGGTGCTGCTCGTGACCGAATGCTCGATGAGCGACAATCTGACGACACTCAATCCGGAGACAGAGTTTGTGCGCCCGTGCAACCTGTGCCCACACATGAAGCGCATCACGCTGGCTGGCATTCGTCGCGCTCTGGAAAATATGGAGACACCCGTCACCATTCCCTCCGCTCTTGAAGCACCTGCCCGAGCGGCCGTAGAACGGATGCTGGCGATCTAGCTATGAGCAAGGCTCTTCTGAGCGCTCTCGCCGGTCAGCCCGTGATTGTTGGGGCAGGATTGGCCGGCCTGTCCGCTGCACTCCATCTGCGCCAACCCTGCGTCATCCTCACACCGTCACCATTGGGGCTGGAGGCCGCCAGCTCTCTGGCACAGGGAGGGATCGCGGCAGCCATCGGTTCGGATGACTTCCCAGAGCTGCATGCAGCGGATACGTTGGCTGCTGGCGCGGGTCTGAGTGTGCCTGAAGTTGTGAGGCGCGTAACAACCGCAGCGCCGCAGGTCATCCAGACACTGCTGGACTGGGGTGTTCCATTCGCGCGGAAAAACGGCGTCTTGGACCTGCATCTGGAAGCTGCGCATTCCCGCAAGCGCATTCTGCACATCGGAGGCGATGGGAGCGGCGCGGCCATCATGCAGACGCTCATCAGACGCGTGCTGGCCCGGGAGAACATTACAGTGCTGGAAGACACCAGCCTGAAGGGGTTCATGGTTCAGGATGGCCGGCTGCGAGGCGTCCATACATCCGCAGGTTTCCTGCCCACATCTGCGTGTCTTGTAGCCTCTGGAGGAATAGGAGCACTTTACAGCGAGGCCACCAGTCCATCCACAGTGAGCGGATCAGGTCTTGCTCACGCTGCTCGAGCGGGCGCGCGGGTGGCTGATATGGAGTTCACCCAGTTCCATCCTACGGCCCTGAAAACTGGTTCGATGACGGGACGGCGCCCACTTGTCAGTGAAGCCGTTCGAGGTGCCGGGGCCATTCTTGTGAATGAAAAAGGCGAGCGCTTTACGGACGAGCTACAATCTCGGGATGTCGTGGCCAGAGCGATTTTTGCTCATATCCGCGAAGGACATGACGTTTTTCTGGATGGGCGGCGTTTGAGGGAGACAGTGTTCAGTCAGCAGTTTCCGGCCATTACCGCAGCCTGCCATGCCATTGGCGTCGATCCAGAGAAAAGCCCCATCCCGGTAAGCCCCGCGATGCATTATCACATGGGCGGCCTAGACGTGGACGCGCGCGGACGCACCTCTGTTTCCGGCGTCTGGGCGGCAGGTGAAGCAGCCTGCACCGGTCTTCATGGTGCAAACCGTCTGGCCAGCAATTCCCTGCTGGAAGCCTTCCTGACGGGACAATGGGCAGCGGAAGATATCGACCATGTCGGCTATCAGCACATACTCCTTCGCTCTGTACCGACCCGTCAGGCTCACTCGCAGTTTTCAGGTCAGATACCGAAACTCATGAGTGAGTATGCTGGAATTCTCAGAGACGAAACCGGCCTTCAGACGCTCCTTCATGCAGCTCTACCGGACGTCGAAACAAACGACGGTGCCCTCGTGGCGGCCCTTGTCGCTCAGTCCGCGCTCAAACGACGCGAGAGCCGAGGAAGTCATTACCGGACAGATTATCCTGAAATAACAGATCCTTACCGAACAACTCTTACGTTCTCAGACCTCCCTGTTCCTGAAAGATTACTCTCATGACATTCCAGACTTTTCTGCCAGATCTTCTCTGGGAGCCTCTGGTCCGTACTGCACTTCTGGAAGATCTGGGAACAGGAGGCGATGTCACGACGCAGGCACTTCTAGACCCCGAACGACGATTGCAGGCCATCTTCTGTGCCCGAAAAACGGGTGTGCTTGCGGGCCTGAAAGGGGCTGAACTTGCTTTCACTCTCCTGGATAAGAGCGTTCGGTTCCTGCCTCAGAAGAGCGATGGGGAGCAGATCGTTGCCGGTGATGTTCTGGCAGTTGTCGAAGGAGGGGCTGGAACCGTTCTCGCTGGTGAGCGAACCGCGCTGAATCTTCTGTCTCATCTCAGTGGCATTGCAACAGCCACGCGCGAAATTGTGGATGCGGTTAATGGGACCGGCGTGCGCATCTGCTGTACGCGCAAGACACTCCCCGGGATGAAGGCCGTTCAGAAATATGCAGTTCGGGCCGGTGGAGGATCCAGCCACCGCTACAGACTGGATGATGCCATCTTGATCAAGGACAACCATCTGGCACTGTGTGGCGGTGTGTCTGCTGCCCTGACCAGAGCCCGTAACCGTGCGGGGCATCTCGTGAAAATCGAGCTTGAGGTTGATACACTAGAGCAGCTTGACGAAGCCCTGTCTGCCGGGGGAGCAGACGCGTATCTTCTCGACAATATGAGCCCGGACCAGTTGCGTCAGGCTGTCAGGTTAATAGATGGACGAGGTATCGCGGAAGCATCAGGCGGCGTCACCCCTGAAACAGTTCGCCCGATTGCGGAAACCGGTGTCGATATCATTTCCCTCGGCTGGCTAACGCATACCGTCAAGGCTCTCGATATCGGGCTGGATATTGAGGGCTAAAACTGGCGGCCTTCTGAGGCTACTCGAAAGTAGCCCTCAGGGTTTCAAACTCAGCCGGCGGTCTGATGGGCCATGACTGCACCCATGACAGGGTCTGTAATGCTGGCGCGACCAGTTTCCACATGACCTGCGAAGCGTTGGCGATTACCGGTTTCATCATCGGCCGATACGCTCACATCATACCATTGATGGCTTGAGCTCAGATCGAGAGACAGAGTCAGTGTCTGTCCGGCTGCTAAGGAGAGGAGCCTGTCTTCTGTACCGTAAGCGTTATCCTTAATCAGCACGTTTTTATCGGTCGTGCCAGTATTCTTCAGGTCAAGAACAAGATGGCCCGTCTCGCCCTGATTGTGAGCCCGCACGACTAGCGTTGACGGGACAGCACGCTTGAAATACCGCGCGAAGCCATTCGGGCCGAGCACCGTGAAGTCATGCTGGTCTTTATGCGAGATATCCCAACGATCCACGATGGATTTACCGGGCTCTACCGTGTGACGGCGAGGCGTCTCAGTTGTGCCGTCCCGATAGACATAGAAGCTGGCACCGACTGTCCCCGTATTTCGGATCTCTAACGCCATCGCATTAGAGGTGTCTTCAACCAGATCTACAGTCAGATTGTATGGCAACGGACGGGCAGGGCGCGCACCACGCTCCTGATCTCCGATGTCATCCAATGTGCTCTGATGAGGAATGACAGGGTTGGGCAGCTTGCAGGAGGCATCTGCGATTTTCTTGTATGCAGCCGTATCGGGGAGCGGGACTTTCACATGGCTCTTGCGAGAGAAGTCAAACGCGCTGGTCAGATCGCCGCAAACCGCACGACGCCAAGGCGTAATGTTGGTTTCCCTGACGCCAAACCGGCTCTCAATGAAGCGAATGACCGATGTGTGATCAAAGACTTCCGAGCAGACAAAACCGCCTGTGCTCCAAGGCGAGATCGCAAATGCAGGAACGCGCGGGCCAAGGCCGTAAGGTAGATTGTCGGGCTTATAGCGCTGCGTTTCAAAGTTCTGAAGATGCCTGTGGATCTCTCCTTCGGTTGAAACCGTGCTGATGCCGGGTAGGACCGGGGTCGGAGGCTGTGGCGGCGGCATGTGATCAAAGTAGCCGTCATTCTCGTCATACATGACCAGAAAGACGGTCTTGGCCCAGACCTCGGGATTTGCCGTCAGGGCATCAAGAGCATGCGCGATAAACGTCGCCCCATATCCGGGCGTCCAGCGCGGATGTTCGGAATACGCGGCGGGTGGTAAAATCCAGGAAACCTGTGGAAGTTTGTCGGCCAGCACATCCTGTTTGAGATGATCCAGTGTCCGGGCCGTCATGGCGCGGTCATGAAGCGCGGAGCCCGGCTGTGCCTCAGCAAATTTCTTGAAACACATCAGCACATTCGTGCCGAAATTTCCGTTTTCAATATCCGCGCCAGAAAGACCCTGCTGATACACCTGCCAAGAGACGCCAGCGTCCTGCAAACGCTCCGGATAGGTTGTCCAGGTAAACGGATCTGGCACCTTGGGGTAAAATTCCCGGTCCACCCAGTCCACGTTATCGAGAATGGGACCGCCACCCGTCGCATTCGGATCCACCATCCCGGACATCAGATAGAAGCGGTTTGGATGCGTCTGGGTTGGTGTGGAGCAGAAGTAGTGGTCGCAGACTGTGAAGGCGTCCGCCAATGCGTAGTGGAAGGGAATATCTTCGCGCGTGTAGTACCCCATCGTCATATCTTTTTTGTGACGAGGCCACTGGTTGTTCCAGCCCTTGTTGATCGCTGCATGCGTTGGCGACCAGCTATGGTCGAGGTCTATCACGCATTCCGCGCTTGACGTCTGGGTTGGCAAATGAAACGGGGTTATCCAGCCGTTTTCCGCCTTTTGCCGTTGCTGCCACCAGATGGATTCACCGCCCGGTCCGCGAACAACGTGCCGATCTCCGTAACCGCGAACGCCTGAAAGATGGCCAAGGTAATGGTCGAACGAACGGTTTTCCTGCATCAGCACGACAATATGCTGCACGTCCTCAAGCGTTCCGCTCTCACGATGCGCAGGAATGGCGCGGGCACGCTGGATTGAGGGCAGGAGGGCGCTCAGGGAAAAGCCGGCACCAAGGCCCAGAAGGCCACGACGGTCGAGTTTTACGGTCACCGGATCATCTCTCTCGAGTAGTCAGAATTGGGGGAACGATTAACAGTCTGCCTTCAGGAAATCACGAGGCAAGAGCAGGATATTTTATGTTTGTTTTGTGAACATGCGCTTTCAGAGAACAGACAACGCAAGATACACAGCCTGTGGACTGGCATCGCAGCTGACGCGCACCCTGTTCCCACTCCATGAAGGAACGAACGCAAGATCAAAAGGAGCCAGACTATTGGTCGGATCGTAACCATTAAACGTTCCCGACTTCCAATAGAGTTGCCCAGCTCCATAGCAGCAAAACGCCCGCAGTTTGGCTTTCCCGAACTGCTGCTCTGGCTGTTTGTCTGATGTCAGCCGCAAGACCATCCTGTCCGAGACAGCAAATGCTGCAGCCAGAGCTGCCGTCTGCTCCACATCTTCAATCATGAAGGCCGGATAGCGCTCACGGATGGCGGAAACCTTCAACTGACTCAGAATATCATTGAGTGTCCCGTCCAGAAAAAGATCTTCCGCAGGAAGTTGATGAACCTGCAATCTCTGCTGCCAGTCGTTCGGCACTTTCCGGGTCCAGACAACCATGTCCAGATCGGTCCTGGCGATGTCTACGAGAATTTCCGGTCGACTTGAGGCCCTGACACGCGGGGCATCGGCGAGGACAGGATCAGGCCAGCTTTCAATCACAAACATGATGTTAGGTCGCAATCATCACAGGAGCGTCCATGGACGCTCCACACGTATCAGCTTCGTCAATCGTCAGAAGAAGCCTGTAGCGTTTCTCCAGCGGTAGAGCCGATAAACGTGGCGAGCGATGGCGGACACTGGTTGCTTCAGACCATCCCGGAAAATGCTTTCCTTTGAGAAAGACAACGGCTCCTTCCGGGGGCTGATGAATGTTCAAACCTCCATCTGTCGTCCATTCAACACCAGGGCCGACATACGCGCGGAGCAATCGCAGCCCCACACAGTCAACATGGAATTTCCGGCAACTGTCAGTCGTCACTTTTTCAAGGCGAACGCGTAACGCCTGATGCCCGGAGACCTCCTGATATCGACTTGCCAGGTCAATCATATCTGCCAACAAGGGGAAGGTCTCATCCGGAAAAGCTTCGGCCAGAACGCTACTGATAGTCTCAAGCGTCCCCTGAGCCATGACCAGCCGTGCGCCATGCCGGAGATGACTCTCGGAGGCTCTCCTGACAGACTCAGCAAGGGTTTGAGAATGAACGGCAATCGTGCGTTCCGGGGAGAGTATTGCCGAGAAAGACAATTGGCTGACCATCTGGTGGCGCGTTGGGCATGAGGACATCTCAACAAAATCGCTCTTACATATTGATATGTTATATCATAACAATATAAGCCTTTCACGCAAGACCGTTCATTCCATCAAGGAGCTTTAGTCATCATGGATGACCGATTGCCCGTTACCGTTCTCTCCGGTTTTCTCGGTGCTGGAAAAACTACACTCCTCAATCATATCCTGAACAACCGCGAAGGTCGGAAAGTCGCAGTCATCGTCAATGATATGAGCGAAGTAAACATTGATGCGGATCTGGTGCGACAGGGAGGGAGTGATCTTTCCCGCACCGACGAGAAGCTTGTCGAGATGAGTAATGGATGTATCTGCTGCACCTTACGGGATGATCTTCTACAGGAAGTCGATCGACTGGCTCGTGAACAGCGGTTCGATTATCTGCTGATCGAATCAACGGGCATCGCAGAACCACTTCCTGTCGCGGCAACCTTCGAGTTTCGGGACGAGGACGGCCGTAGCCTCAGCGATATCGCGCGCCTCGATACCATGGTGACAGTTGTGGATGCGGTTAACCTGCTCGGCGATTACGGTTCGACGGATTTCCTGAAAGACCGCGGCGAAGTTGCGGGAGAAGATGACGAACGGGCACTTGTTGACCTTCTTGTGGAGCAGATCGAGTTCGCCGATGTCGTGCTTCTGAACAAGACGGACACGGCAACGCCCGAACAGCGGGAAGCAGCTCGCCTCATCATCAGATCGCTCAACAGGGACGCAGAAGTCATCGAAACCAATCAGAGCAAGGTTTCTTTGGACAAGGTCCTCAACACCGGCCATTTCGACTTTGATCGGGCTCATCAGCATCCGATGTGGTTCAAGGAACTCTATGGTCATGCAGACCATGCTCCGGAAACGCAGGAATACGGAATTTCAAGCTTTGTTTACAGAGCCCGTCGTCCGTTCTCACCCCAAGCCTTTGCACAATTCATTGAACAGTCATGGCCAGGTGTCGTGCGCGTCAAAGGCTATTTCTGGCTGGCGACGCGACCGGACTGGGTCGGTGAACTGAGCATTGCAGGTGCGCTGGCCCGAAATCAGGCCGCAGGCCGATGGTGGAGCAGCGTGCCGCAGCAGTCCTGGCCTGATGATGCCGCTTGGCGAGAAACACTCGCAAAATATTGGGACGACACATATGGCGATCGGCGGCAGGAACTTGTCTTTATTGGCGCGGACATGGAGGAAGCAGATATTCGGGCAGCGCTGGATAATTGCCTGATGCCAGATGCTATAGACGGCATTTTTATGTCCTGGCACTTTGACAGTCTTCCAGATCCATTTCCTGTCTGGGAATAATGCCAATCGTCCCTAAGTCTTACTGAATGCTCTCCCGTAAGGGCGGTGTTGTCATGCGGCTCAACCTATAAAAGGCCGATATTTCTACCGCTCCATCAAATATTCCGCTGGAGCAGACCCGATACTTCCTCAGCTAGCGCATGATGTCAGGAGCCTTTCAGGCATCGAACAGGAATGTTTGTCCTGTCATGCCTGACCATCCTGGTGTTGGCTCCCAAATGATTATGTCTGAGCAAAACGAAAGAGCTGTATCCCGGATCAGGGCAGGGGATGCAGAGCATCCAGCGCTTCACGTTCCGACAGGATGTCATTGGCCTTCATCGACTTAGAACGCTGCACCTTGAACTCGTCTGCAGAAAAGACAGGGGACGTACCGGGGGTATTCAACGAGGATACATAGGTCAGAACCGCAGCGAGTTCTGCGTCAGTCAAGGACTTGAAGGGCGGCATATAGCCCATATAGCTCACATCCGACGCTTCAAGAGCTCCGTGAAGTCCATTCAGCAGAACATGGGTCAGGTAGGTTTTACCTTCGGGAGAACCGGCGATCTTACCGATGCGACCACTGAGCGGAGGAAACTGGCTGGGAGAGCCAATTCCCGCCGATTGGTGGCAGACGCTACAGCGGCTGTTGTAAATCGCCAGACCGTCTTCTGCCTGCGCGACAGAAAACGCCCCTAATGCAGCGGTCAGAAGGAAGGCGTTAAATTTAAACATAGGTGCGATCCGAAATATCATAGCGTCAAATCGTGGAGATGTGAGATCCTTCAGGGCGCAATCCTGACAGGGCATTGTTCGGCAGGCAAGGCGAAGTCCTGACGCGATAGAAACGTATGATCTGTCAGAAGAGATAGAAAATCAGAAATACTTTCTATTTCCAGCTTCGATAAATCGCCTGCACCCGCGTGTGCCTGAATGGCCGCAACCAGTGTTGGTGCAGATCCATCATGCAAATACGGAGCCGTGACTTCCACATTGCGAAGAGACGGCGTTCTTATGGGGCCGTTCTGACTAACAGAAAGCACGTGAAAGTGCTGATCCATGAACAGAGGAGGCGCATGACAGGAACTGCATTTCGCTCTTCCGAAAAACAGTTCCTCGCCCCGCTGTTGCTGAGGTGTCTCTCTGTGCCCGGGCTGGTCCCACAGTGCGCTCTCTGAGACCAGAATGCGCTCAAACGCTGCTACTGCCTGAGACACGTGTTCAGCATCTATGACGCTGGATTTGTCCGGAAAGGCGATTGCAAACAGAGCACGGTAACAGGAATTTCCTGAGAGACGCCGGGAGAGTTCCGCCATATCAGTCATCCCCATCTCAACCGGATGATGACCACTCAAAGGGATGAAAAGCTGTTTTTCAAGAGAGGTGACATGCTGATCTATCCACGTAAGGCTCTGAAATGCCCCAACATTGGCAAGAGCGGGGACGTTTCGGATGCCCTGCTCATCTGTAACGCCAGGATGTGTTGAATTTCCGTCAGAAAAGGCATGTCTCTGCTCGTGACATGTGGCGCAGGACATACTGCCATCCAGAGACAGATCCGCATCGTAGAAGAGACGATGGCCCAGTTCTCTCTTTGCTGTCTCCGGAGACAGGGAAGCAGCGAAAGTTGGCGCTGGCAACCAACTCAATGTGGCCACCAGCAGAGTCAGACCAGAGAACTTCACGGAACAGCAGACACCATCACCGGAATATCCTGCTGGCCACTGCCAGCAAGCTGCAGGATGTAGGTCCCTGTCTTGAGTGAGAAATCAACCATCTTGCGAATGCCGGAGCAGTCAGGACCATGTTGATGATGGGTCGAGCTTGCCGGAGCAGTGCCACCCAGAACATCAATCCACGTCTTGTTTGGGAGCATCACCCGGTATGTCCCGTCTTTAGGGACCTCAAACGCCACCATGCCACTGTAGCTGACACTTCCTCCCGGCTCAGCCGGCCGCTGGGCGAAATGCACCTCCGGCGTGTGAGCAAGGTGGATTTTGGCGGCGTGGCCCAATGTTAGTGTGCTGGCAGGAAGACCGTCAGCCTGAGTTGCGGCGTTCAAAGAGGAGGGATTGCTCCATCCTTCATATCCTGCGGGCAGGGGATGCGGGCCACTCTTGCAACTTGCGTCGTCGGCCCGTGCTGAACTTCCATAACAGGCAAACAGAGCGAGAGACAGGGGAACAAAGATACGCTTCATGATGAATGTCCTGATCAGCAGCAGTCTCATCATGAAGCACCAGATTTACGGACTTTTCCAGAGCCATAACGGCATCGGAAAATGTCACTTCATCCTGTAAAAAGCAGCTTCCAAATTGCATTACGAAAAATCAGAGGCTTGGTGCGCTGAATGTGTCACAACGGTTGATATCGCCGCTGCTCAGGCCGCGTTTGAACCAGCTGACGCGCTGGGCAGACGTCCCATGCGTGAAGCTGTCGGGAACAACATATCCTCTGGCCTGACGCTCCAGCCGATCGTCTCCTACAGCGGCGGCGGCGTTCATGCCCTCTTCAATATCTCCTGTTTCAAGAAGATGCTTTGCGTCATTGGCTCGCTTGGCCCAGACGCCAGCAAAACAGTCAGCCTGAAGTTCCACACGCACAGAAGGCCCGTTGGCACCCTTTTGCGCAGCATCTCCCTGGCGACTGACCTGCTGCATGATGCCAAGCTCATTCTGAACGTGATGGCCGATCTCATGAGCAACGACATACGCTTTGGCAAAGTCGCCACCAGCACCAAGACGGTTCTGCAATTCCTGGAAGAACTGAAGATCCAGATACACCTTGTGATCAGCAGGGCAGTAGAACGGTCCAACCGAGGTTTGGGCATAACCACAGGCGGATTGTACGCCACCGCTGAAGAGCGTCAGGCGAGGGTCATGATATGTCCGGCCCATCTGCTGAAAATAAGCTGTCCAGACATCTTCCGTTGAGCCGAGAATACGGGCGATAAACTGTTTTCCTGCATCGTTCGCGGGCCGCTGCACCTGAGCCACCGTCGGGCTGCTGGAAGAGGGGCCAGTCTGTAAAAGATTCAGGACAATCCGGGGATCGACACCGAAGTAAAGCGCGCCAATCACAAGGATGACGCCGCCGATCCCACCAATTCGCAAAGGGGTACGCCCCCCTCCGCCGCCGGAACCCCGTACGTCATCGATGTTGCTACTTTCCCGCTGATCGTCCAGACGCATGGATAGAGTGTCCCGTTTTTTATTGCTTGTTCACGGCTTGAACTGCCCCGATCGTAGCAGGTTTGAAGATGAGCTTGCAAAAGCGGGATAATTTCTCTGCTCGCAGGAAATTGCCTTGGAAAACTGAAGACTTTTCCCGAATTTGCAGTCACAGTCTCTGGCTTCATGACCGGAGCGTTTCCATGCTGTCGAAATCTGCCTTCCTGTGTATGTTTTCCCTGATTTCTATCGCTCCAGCACTTGCTGATCCTACCCTGGATCAGGCTGTGCAGTCCCCTGGGAGAACAATCGCTTTCGTATCACGCGATGTCGTGCGTCATCCCGTTGAAGAGCTCACTTTTTTTGGATTGAAGCCAGATGCCAATGTCGTGGAAATCTGGCCCTTCGGAGGATACTGGACGCAAATTCTGGCGCCATATCTCTACGATCACGGGACATATACCGTCGCATTAGGACCGTTTGATCTCAAGAAACACACCATCAGTACATTTCAGAGCGAGCATCCTGAAATTTACGGACGGATCAAGACGACCCAATTCGATGCGCAACATCTGGATTTTGCGCCAGAAAACAGTGTGGATCTCGTGTTGACGTTTCGCAACATGCACAACTGGATGGAAGCCGGGAACGCGCCGGAGATGCTTGCCGCCATTCATCGAGCGTTGAAGCCAGGGGGCATTCTGGGGATTGAAGACCATCGCGGGCATACGACTGCACCGCAGGATCCCAAGGCAAAAGACGGATACGTTCGCCAGGCCTATGCGATCGATCTGATTCAGAAGGCAGGCTTTAAACTGGTGGGCAGTTCTGAAATCAATGCCAACCCGAAAGATACAGCCAACTGGCCCAAAGGCGTGTGGACGTTGCCTCCGACTTACGCACTCGGGGCCAAGGACCATGAGAAGTATGAAGCCATCGGGGAAGGGGACAATTTTGTTCTCAAGTTCCAGAAGATTAAGGACTGAGGTTTAAATTTCAGTCGTCCTTTCTCGAAAAACCTGATGCAGGCTCGTCTTGCCTGCATCAGGCATGATAGGCACATATTTTCAGACTGATGGCGATAAATGCCATTGCCGAGATCGGGGACATCGTATAGATCCACCCCACAGTCCGCGGGCATGGTGGAATTGGTAGACACGCCAGATTTAGGTTCTGGTGGCGCAAGCTGTGGGGGTTCAAGTCCCTCTGCCCGTACCATCGCATAGAGTGTCAGTTCTTAATCGACGACAATTGCGATCTGGCTTTTTCCACCCGACACTGGCGTCACCTCGACCTTTACCGGGATGCGCTCTTTCAGTTCTTCCACATGACTGATCACGCCAACGCGGCGTCCCTGTGCCTGCAGGTGTTCGAGCACGGCAATCGCCTGTCCGAGACTTGCAGAGTCCAGTGCCCCGAACCCCTCATCAATAAACAGGCTCTCGATCCGGATGCCACGCCCTGTGGACATTTCCGAAAGCCCTAATGCGAGCGCCAGGCTGACAAGAAAGCGTTCACCGCCAGAGAGGTTCTGCAACCCACGGACGAGACCGCCCATGTCGTTATCAATAACTTCAATCAGCATTTCCCCTGCAGGGGCCCGTTGCAGGGTGTAACGGGGCTTAAGGTCTGCCAAGCGCTCGTTCGCAAAATCGAGAAGGTGATCAAGCGTCAGACTCTGGGCGAAATTACGGAACCGTTTGCCCTGAGCATCGCCCAGCATATCTCCCAATTGCTCCCAGACGTGACCTTCAGCACGTTTCGCATCGAGTTGCGTCCGGAGTTCGGCTGTCTGAAAGCGCGTTTCGTCATCCTGAAGGATCCTTGCTTCCAGCCGGGTCAACGCGGTCTTGGCATCCGTAACGGCTGCTTTTGCGCGTAAAAGCTGCGGCTCCAGATCCGCAATATCAAAAGCCGCCTGCCTGCTGGCTTCGTGCTCTGCGTAATCACTTTCACGCGGCTTCAGAGTAGCGCAGGCATCGCTATGGGTCTTGGTCAGCTCGAACAGAATTTTTTCTTCAGCAGCAACATATTCAGGCCCAAGACCTTCTGCGTCCTGGATCTCTGACCTACCGAACCCATCCATCGCCAGTTGTGCATCAAAACCTTCGGAGAAACGAATCAACTCTTTCTGTGTGTCTTCAAAGAGTTTTTCCGCACCTTCACGACGTGTTTTTGCACCCACCGCGTCCTCTGAAAGCGTATTTCTGACGCCAAGCGCTGCCTGGAATGCGTCTTCAGCAGCTTTAACCGCTCCCCCTAGTCTCTCAACGACGCTTTCAACCGATTGCCCTTCAAGAAGCCTCAAACGCTTTTGGGAAAGCGCCTGATGGACATCCTGTTTTGTCTGCCAGTCCGTTTGAACGTCCGTCAGTGCCGATTTGGCGGACTGTACCTCACTTTCAGCGCATACCTGTGCGGCGTGCAGGCTGGGCCAGTCGTTTTCCAACTGGAGGAGTGCATCATTTTTTTGGCGCCATGCCTCAAGGGTGCGAGACAGCCATACAGCCGGATCTTCTGAAAAGTCCCGCCATGCGACCATTCCGGAAAGCCTGTCATCCAGCTGTTTTTCCAGCCGCTTCTGCTCTGTCTCTGCGTGCAGAAGCTTATGCGCCGCTTCTTTCAACCCGTTTTCTAAAGCCCGACAATGACTTTCGGCCGCTTCATAAGACTGACGGGCCGTGTCGCAATCTGTCCGGGCGGTGCGTTCTGCTTTTCTAACAGCATCCAGAGCAGTTATTTTCGTATTAAACGCAGCCTGTTCCTGCTCCAGAGCCGTAAGACACTTTTCCGTTTCATCGGTGAGTGTGACGCCGGAAAGCTGATTGTTCAGACCATAGGCCTGACAGTCATGCGCCAAGTGATCCACCCCTGATTGCCACGCAGCACGACAGGCCTCTTTTGTCTTACTTTGGTCGTCCTGTTGCGCTTGCAACTGGCAGAGGCGCTGGCGTGCGTTCTCGCCCCAGGTCTTTAGAACCGTGACACGTTCGCGCGCAGTTTCAAGCGCGTTAGTCGCGTCGGCTGTCCTTTTCTGTGCTATCTCGAGTGCACTGCCCAGCATCGCATCCAGCGCGTTGAGATGGTGCTCTATAGAGCCGCAGACGGGACAAGCTTCTCCGTCAACCAATGCGGCTCGCATCAATACTGCTGCATCACTGGTTGTATTGCGACAATGCTCTTCCGAACGCCTTGCCTCTTTCAAAATAGCCGAAAGGGTTGGGAGCTGCGCATCAAGCTGCTTGAGTTCACTTTGATGTTCTGCCTGTTCAGCAGTCAGTCGCTGAATGTCATCAACTGTCTTTGCGTAAGTTGCCTCAGCAGTCTGCAGATCTTCGTGGAAACGCTGAACCTCCAGATTTTTCCTCTGAATGTTTTCGATCGCTCGAATACGTGAGGTCAGGTCTTCAAATTTTTCCGGGCGAGGAGCGTCTGCTTCTGCCTGTCTTGTCGCGTTTTCTGACGATTTCAGCGTTTGAGCAGCACTATCGAACGTATCCTTAGTGCGCTGAACCTGTGCCTCAGCCTCAGCATGCTGACTGCGAACGAGATGCTCTGTCTCGGTGAGCTCCGACAACTGGTCAAACAGGCGCTTGTGAGCCTTGAAATCAGAGACTAACTCCGCCTCAAAGGGAACCAGCTTTGCAAGCTCAGACCTTTCATTCAGCCATCCAGTGAGTTCATTTTTCTTGAGTTGAGCCTCACGAACGGCCTGCATGACCTTTGTCAGCGTCGCATCGGCGATCTGAGATTTCTCGGCCTGATTCTGGAGGGTGATCTTCGCGAGATCGAGGCTTTCAGCGACGTGTTTTAGCTCCATGTCCAGTTGGCGAGCTATCTGAATATCAGCGGCCGCGTTCTGCTGGGTAGCCTTGGCAGCATCTAAAGCCTGCCGGGCAGTTTCAAGCGTATTTTCGGCGTTCGTCAGTGCATGAATGGCGCTTTGTTCGGTCTGTTGGGCTTGAAGCGCAGCCCTCTCGGCCTGGCGGACCCTTTCTTCAGCATCCCTCAATCTTCCCCAGGCGCCCAGATGGGTTAAAGCTTGCTTGTGACGGTTCAGGGCAATGACACGAGGAGCAGCATTCTCACACGCCTTTCGCGCAGCTTCACAAGCCTGAACTGCCTCATCACGTTTGGCTTTCAGATCGGCCAGCCTGTTATGCCAGTTCTGAGCGTTCTGGAGTTGCTCATAGACGGCCAGTTTTTCGTCATGGGCGGTCTGAGCGGCTCGC
This sequence comes from Gluconobacter frateurii, assembly GCF_002723955.1. Taxonomy (GTDB): domain Bacteria; phylum Pseudomonadota; class Alphaproteobacteria; order Acetobacterales; family Acetobacteraceae; genus Gluconobacter; species Gluconobacter frateurii. The sequence continues at coordinate 119,485 of NZ_BEWN01000003.1, read as the reverse complement.
TGCTCTTCCTCCAGTCCTTCCCGAGCCTCAGTATCGAGGCCATTCATGGCCGCGATCTGCCTCTCTAGACTGTCGTATCCCGCCCGGACGTCTCGGGCTTTCTCAAAAGCGAGCCGGCCAACACGGCTGTAGATATCAGCGCCCGTCAGTTTTTCGAGCAGTTGTGCCCGTTCATCGCCATCAGCCTTGATGAAGGCCTCGAACTCTCCCTGCGCCAGAACAACCGCACGGCCAAACTGCTGCGCATTCAGGCCAACCAGCCGGAGAATTTCCGCTTTGGTTTCGGTCTTTTTCCCGCCCAGTCGCTCCCCGGTATCGAGACATTCCAGATCAAGCGTACTGGCTTGCAGCTTACCATCTGCGCGTTCCCGGGCGCGGCGGACCGTCCAGCGACTACGATAACTCCTGCCATCCCGCCCCATAAAGTCGAGCTCTGCAAAGCCATGACCCGCGCCATGCCGCAAAATAGCCCGCGGATCCTGCGGACCAATGTCATCTTGAGTGATCTGTCCGGTTTTGGGCGCACTTTCCAAACGAGGGATCGTATCGAAGAGGGCTAGACTTATGGCATCGAGAAGTGTGGATTTTCCCGCCCCTGTAGGGCCGGTAATCGCAAAGATACCAGCATCGGCCAGAACCCCCGTGCTGAAGTTGACCTCGAATGATCCCGCGAGACTGGCGAGGTTACTGCCTCGGATAGCAAGGATCTGCATCAGTCGCCCTTTGTAAGAGTTGGATCAGCGGTTTCTGCCAAAAGGAGAAGTTCGGCGAAGGCACGTTCCAGCGCTGTATCCGGGGTCTTGGCGTACCTCCGCTCATGAAGTGCCGCGAAAACCTTTTCGGGATGAAGATCGGCGAGTTCCTGCCTTTGGTCTGCAAGTGATCCCAAGTGCCCACCTTGCTGAACAACACGGTTGATCCGCGTCAACCTGAGGGATTTCCCCTCTAACGCATTCAAAATCCGGGCTTGCAGATGAGGTTCGGCAGTCTCCATAAGAACGGAAACTTCCAGAAACGGCTGCTGATCGCGCGGGAGTGTTTTCACAGGAAGAGCCTCAAGCTCTTTCACGACATCATCAAGAGAACGCGGCCCGCCATTTGGCACACGCAGAAACGGAACGGTGCGGGGAATGAGCAGCTCTTCCGCCACTGGCTCACCGGGTGTCATCGTTACAAGGGTGACGGAATGTCGATAGTTCCGTTCCGTTACGGATAGCGGGAAGGGAGAGCCAGCATATCGGATCAGCGATGGTCCAGTGATCCGCTGAGGGCGGTGCAAATGTCCAAGTGCACCATAGGTCACGTCCGCGCTGAACAGGGACGCGGCATGGGCTTCTTCGCCCCCTATAACGATCCGGCGCTCTGACAGCTCTGACACATCGCCGCCCGCAACATGCAGATGCCCGGTGAGAACAATGGGAAGGCCGTTTGCCCGAGCCAGAAGCTGCCGGGTTGTTTCCGCGTAAAGCTCTTCTAGGCTTTCCTTTCCAAGATCGCCGGGGCGACAGAAAGGGACTGCTCCGAGCCAGCCGGCAACCTGACCATCTGAGTTTTCAAGCGGGATGCAGATCCGTTCGAAATCCGGCTGACGGTTCTTTTTCGGAAGGCCGCCAACAAGATAAACCCGCTCATCAACTAGAGCGCCAGGCAGATCGATCCGCAGGGCACTGTCATGGTTTCCCCCGATCATGATGATCTGGAGATGCGGCAACCGGTTTCTGGCGTTCGCTATGAAAGTATAGAGCCTCTGCTGGGCCGAGACGGGCGGGTTCGCCATGTCATACAGATCACCCGTGACAAGCAGGACGTCACAGAACTGTTCTTCAGTTGCATCCAGCAGCCAGGCGAGGAAAGCATCGTGTTCTGCCTCACGGGAATGGCCCGCAAGTTCGTGACCGAGATGCCAGTCGGATGTGTGGAGGATTTTGACAGGTTTCAAAGACTGTTTCTACCGGAACTGCTCAGGACATGACGCGCCATGCTGACACATCGGAAAAGGCCTGTCCAAGCGCTTCCGGTATGTAAGCCTGCGTGATCGTCGAACTGTGTCAGGGGGTGAAAACGATTGTCTTGTTTCCGTTCAGAATGGCCCGACGCTCCACATGATACCGGACGGCACGGGCCAGAACCCGGCGTTCGATGTCTCTGCCTTTGCGGATCAGATCGTCCGGGTCATCCGCATGGGAGATGCGTTCTACATCCTGCTCGATGATTGGACCTTCATCGAGATCACTGGTCACATAGTGAGCGGTAGCCCCGATCAGTTTGACGCCGCGACTGAACGCCTGATGGTAGGGACGGGCGCCCTTGAAACCAGGCAGGAACGAGTGGTGAATGTTGATGCAACGTCCGGAAAGACGTGTCGCCATTTCGTTCGAGAGGATCTGCATGTAGCGGGCAAGGACAGCCAGTTCTGCTCCGCTTTCCTGAAACACGGTCCAGATGCGCTCTTCCTGGTCCGCCTTGGTCTCTTTCGTGATCGGCAGATGGTGGAAAGGGATGCCATGGAAGTCCAGATCCGCGTAGGTTTCTCGCGGATGATTGGAAACGATGCCCACAGGGTCGATCTGGAGTTCGCCAATCCGCCAGCGATAAAGCAGATCGACGAGACAATGATCAAAGCGGGAAACGAAGAGAAGGACTTTGAGACGCTTTGACCGATCGCTGATGGACCAGTTCATCGAGAAAGTGTTAGCCAGCCCGGCAAACTCCGTCTTCAGCGCATCTTCTGAAAGACCATCCTTCGGAAGTTCAAAAACGATCCGCATGAAAAACTGGGTACTGGCCATATCATCGAACTGCTGTGCCTCAGTGATATTCGCCCCCAACTCGAAAAGTCGCTGACTGACCGCGGCGACGATACCCGGGCGGTTCGGGCAACTGAATGTGACGATATAGGTTGTGAGAGACGATGACTGACGTATCATGAAGGGAAGTCCGCTTGAGGAAAGCCGCCGGGCGTATCGGTGAATCTGGCTTTCCTATAGTCGGTGATCCACATCAGGTAAAACCCTGCCGGGTTAGGAACGGCCTCTATTGAGCGGCCAGCTTTCCATGTTCCAGAGCGTCGACAAAGTTTTTCCAGTCTGTCTCGGTCTGCTGGGCGTAGGCTTCTGAGAATTCGGCCATCGCGTCCGCAAATCCTGCACCTTTTCCCAGATAGCCGGAAATCATGCTGGCATTTCCAGAGCGGGCATGAGCGCGCGCCAGGGTGCGACCACACAGGCGCGCATAATCTTCCAATCCTTCCTGAGCAACATCGGCACCGATCGCGGCAAGACGACTGTCCTTGACGCGGCGCACGTAGAACTGCCGTCCTGCGCCAGCCATATCCGGTGTATCGCCCCCGATGGACGCATTGCTGTGCGTCCATCCAAGAAACGTGTCTGAGACCGCCTGCATGATCCGCTGCCCCGTGACGACGCGCTCTCCCTGATTTTTGAACGGTGAGGGAGGAGCACCGGCCTCAAGGACTGAGGTCTGGGCCTCTTTGATCTGAAGAAGCATGGTCTCGCCGTCGGCCGTCGCAAACAGACCGATAGCGCAAAACGTGCCGACACTACCGATGCCCACAACCTTGAAAATGACGTCTCGGAGATTGTAACGCTTCAGCAGGATGGCACGCTCAGGGGGTTGCGTAGCGATATAACGCGCAAAGGCAAGCCGGATGGTCTCTTCCTGGTCCGGCATACGCATAACGAGGGGAGGCTTTTCTTTGAGAGACGGCCCGCTTTTATCGCTGCTGACAAGCCCGAAATATCCCTTGGCTGCATCAAGACGATCGGACAGAAGCTTTTCCGCTTTTGCTCTGACCTTCGAATCTTCAAAATCTGAAATCGCCGACATGAGGTCGATGCGATCGAGCCAAACCTGCAAGGGCGTCATTCCTGCCAGTCGCGTCATTTGCTGCGTATAGGACAGCGACATGGTCCTAACGAGGTGGCGCGCTGCTTTGGGGGAAAGGCCGCTTTCCAACCCAGACAAGACGAAAGACGTTCCAAGGCGTTTGACGTCCCATTCGAAGGGCGCATCAAGCGTCTCGTCGAAATCATTGATGTCGAAGACGGGCACACCTTCCGGAGAAGCATAACTGCCGAAATTGGCGAGATGACAGTCTCCACAGGACTGGACACGAAGACCTGAAACCGGAGCCTGGGCCATATCTTGCGCCATCACTGCTGCCGCCCCCCGCAAGAAGGTAAAGGGAGAGACTTTCATACGATCATAGCGAACGGGCAACAGCGAGGCGATACGCGTCTTGCCCTGCTGTTTCAAGATCTCAACCGGATCTGCACGATCTTTGGGAGGAGCCCATTCCGCCTGTGCAGCACGCGGCATGGATTTCCGCAATTTTGCTCCCATGCAGCGGCTGTCCTGCCGGGATAGGAGATCGTGATTTGCAGCGGCCAAGGAAACTTTATCAGACATTCTTCTCACTGCTCATTGAGAGTGCAGACTGCCTGATCATAGACGCAAAAAGTATAATCCGGAAAATTCAGATGTGAGACTCTTAATCCTGATTTTTAGCTGGGTAAGAGGCTATAAAGTTTTATCATTTCATAAAGTAAATAATACCAATAAAAACAATTACTTAAACAGGAAATTTGCTCATTTTAGAAATTTTTTTGCTAGTTCAGAGGAGGTACGGCTTGCGTAGGTCAATTTTTGGGTCCAGTTTTCGCCTCCTGACTTAAGGCAATCACGAAAGTAACAACGCAGATGAACAAGAAGCGGCTTATATGGATTGTTTTGTCCGGGGCATTGATGACCGGCTTCTTCCTCATCGCCTGCATGACAACGACCCTGGATTCCGCGGGTCATGTCCATGCAAACCTGTTCTGGATGTCAGGGTTTATAATCTTTTCCGCGGTCCATATTTATTGCACCTGCATGTCCCGGTAGGTCTGCCCACACCTGCGCCGGGATAGGGTAGACGTTCAGACCCTGCTCTGGAAAATATTCTTCCGAATGGCCCGGGCATACCCTCGTTTCCCGAAATATGTCAGTGCGGGCATCGAAATCCTTAGCAATCCGGGCATGAGCATACACAGACCACCGAAAATCCCATCCAGTGCTGGAAGAAAGCGCTCAAGCCTGGGTTTATTTACAAGAGAGAGAATTTCGCGAGCGACGGCTTCGGGACGGGCAGGGCAACTCACAAAGTTCAGAACGGAGCCGCCTGACGCCATTTCCTGACGCAGCATCTCAGTTAAGACTGCCCCTGGAAAAATAGACGACACAGCAATCCCTCGACCTTCCACCTCTTGAGAGAGGGAGAGGGCAAAGTTCCGAAGGCCAGCTTTTGTCGCACCATAGATACTGCTGCCCGCCAGAGGCATCGTCGCGGCCATGGAGTTTACAAAAACAATCCGACTGCCTTTTTCCATAAGCGGAAGGAGCGTGGATGTCAGCACGACGGGCATAGTCAAATTGATAGAAATCTGGCTCAGCACATCGTCTGTAGCCATGCTTTCGACATCTGTCGGGGTTATGATTGCAGCACAGTGAATCAACACTGAAACGGAAGAGAGATTTTTCTTAACATTCTCGCAAACCCGCTCAAGTTCCGAGGCCTGCGAAGCATCGAATGGGACAAACGTAAACGAGTCATGCGAAATATCTGGACGTGAACGCGACAACCCAACGACATTGTATCCTTCATTCAGAAGGGAGCGGACAACAATCGCTCCGATCCCCCCGGACGCCCCTGTCACAATAGCGGTTCTTGGACTTCTGCCTGCGGCTTGTGGTATGTGTCGCGTGGAGTGAAACATTTATGAAACAATCTGTGAGGACATAATCGGGTTATATCCTCATGCAGAAAGAAATAAAATGCCGCATTTCTTTAACTGCAACGAAATTGCACTTTTTTACGTCTCTTCCCAGTAAACTGGCTAGTTTACTTATCGATATCCAGCGATAGATGAGCGATATTTTCTCTTAAAAAATTATATATCGGCACATGACGTACAGTGGACTTATAGCAGCAGTACGCTCACCTATTCGTAAAACCCATTTATGATGGTCAGTCAAACAACTGGGGACCTCGCAAGGAGCGCCTCGCGCAACACTGGATTGCGAGAGGCAGGTAGGTTTCGAGAACCGTCAGGATTGATCGGTTCACGACGAACCCCAGAAGGGGCCAATGCTTTCTGATCTGGGTTCTTAGCCGTCCCATGGCTCAAACTCCACGTCGTTATAAAATCAGGATGGCTGTTGGGAAGCGAGTTGGGTGTTCTCATCCTTTTTGATTTTCCGGAATTCCTCGTCCAGCAGCTGTGATGCGAGATGAAAAGCTCTTTTGGCATGCGCATAGGGAAGCCATTGCCCAAGAGGATTCCAAGGCATCCCGTTATTATAGGTTGCAATGGCAATCAGGGTTTCGCCCGTCTCTGCGTCTGTAGCGACCAGCTCCTCGCTTGCTCCACCGGGAAACGGCGGCGGTATCGGGGGCAGACCGCCACCAGCTGCACCAGCCGCAAAGCCTACAACGACAGGAATAGCATTGTAGTACCACTTGCTGCGCCGGATGTTGGTAATTGCCGCGCGGACCCGGATGGTTCCCGCGCAGGACGTAGCGCAGTTATCAGCTGAGACAATCTGAAAGTCGTGGCCCAGCGCTTTCCCCAGCTCATCATGGAACGCCTGGGTCATCCGCGCTTCAACCTGAGGCTTCAGTTTGGGAGCCTTTGCCACCGGATGCCAGACTACTGGATCGACCACCACGAAATGATATTTGGTGACGTCAATTTTGGGGGAGACATAGACGAGGTCTCTCGTGTGGTTTTTCTGATGGGCCATTTCCCGATATGTATCCTGAGGGATAAAACCAGTCTCAGTAGTTTTCTGCCCGGCACATCCTGAGAGCGAAACCATGAACGCGCAGGACATCAGAGCTCCCGCAACAGAGAAGCGCCGTAAATGCATATTAGGGAAAGCACCTGGCGCGGGCGGCCGAACTGGAAAAATCATGACTAGCTCTCTTTGAAAAAGGAGATGTATCCAAATTCACGGATGCTTCGCTTCTGGCGGCGCTCCGTATTAGAGCCGTTCTTAGAAGGGGTTCTTTTCCAGCGTGTGTCTCAAATATGCCAATTCTGAAATATTAGGAAAAATACCAATCGGCAAAAAAACGCCCTGAAACGGGAAGGTTTCAAGGCGCCATGGCGAACGGAATATGTATTTAATTTATATTTGAGAATACAAAAATAACCTCAAATTACACTCGATATTTATTTATATTAAAACTCTAATCCAGCCGCACAGAGGGCCGCACAAAAGTCTCGATCCAATCCGAATAAAGCGAGATCAGTCCTCTGTAAAAACCGAACAATTCAATCTGATGTCGCCGGTAGATAAACAGATGGGCCATGCGGGCAGAGAAACCATGGAAAAAGCCTCCTCCCCAGACTGTTCCACCAGGAAGAGCTGCCCATCCATTATATTTTCCCAAAGCAACAATGGCGCCCTTGTTCTTGAAAACACAGCCCGGAACCTTCACGCCTCGCTCAATGAATGCGGGTAAATGGCGAGCCAGATGAAGCGCCTGCTGACGGGCAACCTGAGCGGTTGCGGGGAGAGGGTCATCCTTGATGAAGGAGCAGTCTCCCACTGCAAAGATACGATCATCATCAATAGAGCACAGATTCGAATGGGTCAGGATCTGGCCGGTTGGGTTCAGGGATAGATTTCCATAAGTCTGGGTGACTTCTGGCGCTTTCACGCCTGCAGCCCATACCCGAAGCTTGGCAGGAATATGGGTCCCGTCTTTCAAAATGAAGCCTTCAGCATCCGCTGCTGCAACGCGGGCGGACGTTCTTACCGTTACACCTATCCGTTCAAGCTCCTGCTGCGCAGCAAGCGAAACGGACTCAGGAAAGGCGGGTAGAATACGAGGTCCAGACTGGAGCAACGTCACTCTCAGTTTTGGAGGCGTTTTTCCAAAAGCATGCAGACTGTAGGGATCAACGATATCCAGAGCTTTATGGAGTTCCGCAGCCAGTTGCGTACCCGTAGCGCCACCACCGACAATAGCGATGTCCAGTTCCGACCCATGGGCAAAGGCCCGCATCAGTTCCATACGAAATTTTTCATTGAAAACATTCGCTTCAACGAGGTTATCGATACAGAGACAATGTTCCTTGACCCCAGGCGTACCGAAATCGTTTGCGCAACTGCCGATCGCAAGAATGATCGTGTCATACTGGATTGTGCGACTTTCAAGAACCAGAGAGCCGTCTGTGGCATGGAAGGGGCTGAGAACGACCTGACGGTTTTCACGGTCAATCGAGACAACTTCGCCCGGCCAGAATTCAAAATGATGTTCACTGGCCTGGGTAATGAAGCTGATCCTGTCATTTTCATTGGCGACCGTCCCTGCGGCAAAACAATGCAGCATCGGCTTCCAGACGTGGGAAAAGCTTTTGTCGATTAACGTGATGCGCGCCTTGCGGCGCTTTCCCAAGGTTTTTCCAAGACTGGCAGCCAGCGAAAGACCAGCGACACCACCTCCAACGATCAGAATTTCTGACTGTGGTTTCATGAATTTCAAAGCCTCCGCCCAAAGACTGAATCTTGGGCTGCTAAAGAACTTCAACAAAAAATACAGATTTTCATAAGAAATAATAATAATATTTTCATGAGGATAATAAGGTATCGAAAAATTGATTAATGAGAACTAATCTGTATTTATTTATGAATATATAAAGATATTACTTGAAAACAAGAAGAAACTGTACGCTCCAACCCCTGAATAAGATAGGACGTCCTGCATATCCCGTTGATCTCTTATCGATAGAGCCAAATACAATTCAGAAATGATATTTTTTGAACCTTCAAAATTAATCGCAGAGAAAATTTTTCGATAAAAAATAACCAATTCAGGATATTATCTTCCATAAATTATAGACTTCCAGAAACAGTTATCATAACCACCCATCTTCAGCGGCTCAGAATGGGCTATCGGTCATTCCCAGAGATTCAGGGATCATTTTTCATGTTGTCTCGCCCTGAAGCTGTGCCTGCTTCACTCAGCCTGTCCCAGCTTCGCATTCTTGCTCTTGCTTCTCTCGGTGGCGCGCTGGAATTTTACGATTTTGTTATTTTCGCCTTTCTGGCCAAACTGATTGCAGCTCATTTCTTTCCTGCAAGTCAGGCCGAATGGTTAAGGCAGGCCGAGGCATTTGGCCTTTTCGGGGCAGGGTATCTGGCACGGCCCCTTGGTGGCCTCGTCATGGCGCATTTTGGAGACGTGTCAGGCCGCAAAAAGGTTTTTACCCTCAGTGTTCTTCTCATGGCCGTTCCAACTTTGCTGATGGGCCTGCTGCCAGGATATGAAACACTTGGCGTCTCAGCACCCCTGATCCTTCTCGCGTTGCGGGTGATGCAAGGGGCAGCGATCGGTGGCGAAGCACCGGGTGGCTGGGTTTTTGTCTCCGAACATGCGTCTGCGGGCCGTACCGGTCTGGCCACAGGGCTTCTGACGGGTGGGCTGACTGGCGGTATCCTGCTTGGCTCCATTATTATTCTGAGTCTGCATGCCATCCTCGCACCGGACGTTGTCTCGTCATGGGGCTGGCGTATTCCGTTTGTGATTGGTGGCGTTTTCGGCTTTGGGGCGATGTTCCTGCGTCGGTGGCTGGAAGAAACGCCTGTCTTCCGGGAAATGCATGATCGCGCAGAAACCGCTGGTACGCTGCCCGCGAAGATCCTTCTCCGCGATCATCGCCGTGGCATTCTGTGTTCCATGCTGACGACGTGGACGCTGACAGCGGCCATTGTAGTTCTCGTCCTGATGATGCCGCCACTCATGCAAACGCTTCATCACGTCTCGCCCTCTGAAACGATGATCGCCAGTCTGGCGGCAACTCTCTGCCTGACGCTTTCGGTTATTGTGATGAGTAGCCTGACGGATATTTTTCCCCTAAGGATCCTTGGTGTGATCAGTGGTCTGGCGCTGGCGGCAGGAGCTCTTGGGCTCTACGGGGTGTCTCCAAACTTCCCCCACATGCTGCCGGTGTGGGCGGGCTTTAGTGGTCTGTGCTGTGGGTTTGTGGGGCTGGTGCCTATCGGGATGCTTCGTGCATTCCCTGCCATGGTCCGCTTCTCAGGGCTTTCCCTGTCGTACAACATTTCCTATGCGGTGTTTGGTGGGTTGACGCCCGCGATCATATCCGCGCTGACGCCGCATACGCCTTTAGCCCCAGCGATTTACGTCGCGTTCACGGCCCTGATCGGTACCATCGCACTTTGGTGTTCCCCGGAAAGAGCCTGAGAGACAGATCAGCCTCCAGCCACTCTAGCTGCGTACGATAAGTTATAATGTTGTTTTAAAAGGATAAACTCACTATCCCTTTCCGCATCCATGAGATGTTGAAGGGATCATTGACCTGTGAGAGAGAGGCTTGGGCCGTGTATCATTTTTGGAGCGCTGCTTGAGCTGACAATGCTGTGCAGAGCACAGGCCGCAAGCTGCCCACAGTTCTTTGCTGGCGGTACTCCGCCCGCCGTGCTGTCTGAAACACAGCGGATCGGGACAGTCCTGCTTTGCAACGATGACTATGCTGTTCTCGTCTCCGAACAGACCAAAGATCCCCTCTGGTCTGCCGAAGATCTGACGGAAGAGAACGTTTCTATTGCACGTCAGACGCAGCGTAATGACAGTTTCCAACCCGACGCGCGCTTGCCTCGGACCATGCAGGCACTCCTAACGGACTATCGCTCCTCCGGATATGATCGCGGCCACATGACGCCGAGCGGAGATGAGCCGGGTGCCACGGCGCAGGATCAGTCCTTTCTGCTTTCCAACATCGTTCCTCAGACAGCTGAATTGAACCGTGGCGCATGGGAAGGAGTGGAAAGTGCGGTAAGAGGCTGGGCTGAACAGGAAGGCGAAATCTTCGTTGTAACGGGGCCTGGATATGATCCGGACCATATCCAGAAAACCATTGGAACCAGTCGTATTCCTGTCCCAGCCGTCACATGGAAAGCCGTCTATGATCCGGCGGGGAGTGGGACAGGCGCCTACGTGTGCCTTAATACCTCCCATCCGACCTGCAAGATCACATCCGTGGCTACGCTGACACAGCTTGTGAATATTGACCCGTTTCCATCACTACCGGCATCCCTCAAAGACCATGTGTCAGCGATGCCGCCTGTCCGGCAGAGCCCGTATGCGCTCGCTCACCGGTCAAACGGGCAGAAACTCCTGAAAGCATGGGGGAGCAAGGCGGCCCAGAAGGCGCTGAAAGCTCTTGTCCGAGCTCTCAGGCCGTAGTGCAGATGGGCTGAGGCTTACAGGATCGTTGGAACGATCCCGCCTTCGCACCTGATTGCCGCACCATTGGTGACCGCTCCGAGCGGGCTGGAGAGCAGGGCGACTTGCGCAGCAATTTCGTCAGGGTGAATGAGACGCCGAAGAAGCGAAAGAGGCCTCATGGTTTTGAAGAATTCCGCTTCACGCTCCTCTTCAGACGCTTCTTTGTTCGTGACGGCAGCCTTAATGAAGGCGGTGCTGCCCTCGGATTTTGTGGGGCCGGGGAGAACGCAGTTGACTGTAACACCCGTTCCTTTGGTTTCTTCCGCCAGACCGCGTGACACAGCAAGTTGAGCTGTTTTGGTCATGGCATAGTGAATGGTGTCACCCGGCGTCACCACACCACATTCGCTGGAGACGAAGATGATGCGCCCCCAGTTCTGCTCGATCATTTTCGGGAAGTAATGCCGGGAAAGCCTGACACCGCTCATGATGTTGACTTCGAAAATGTGGGTCCACTCTTCATCCGCGATATCGCCAAACGCCTTGGGCTCGAAAATACCAAGGTTGTTGATGAGAATGTCCACGGAAGGCACAGCGTCGATCAGAGTGGCGGCACCTGCTGGCGTTCCAGCGTCGGCCTGAATGGCACGAACCTGCGCTGGTGCATTCAGTTCCGCCGCTGCCGCCTCAAGCTTTGACGGACTCCGACCGCAAATAACGACATTGACGCCTTCAGCCACGAACCGCATGGCTATTGCGAGACCGATCCCGGATGTTGAGCCCGTAATCAGAGCAGTCTTACCTGTGAGTTTCAGATCCATAATGGCCTCATTGCTGCTTATGAATTCAAGATTTGGACGTGCTCGAAGGGAATTCGATCAGCTGGCTGGGCTACGAACTGTCTTGAGGACACGATATTTGAGCGTGCGATGAATAAAGGAACGCAGCTTCTCATCAAACCTTAGCTGTTCAGCATTACTGGATATTTGCATCTTCCACGTGCTTCATCATAATCCAGGCCAGGCGGATGAGGCGGTGGCGCGGGAAATCCGCTGCGGGTCCGGCCACTGCTATGCTGGCACGCACTTCGCCGCTTTCCCGCAAAGGAATGGCAACCGCATTTACACCGGGATGGTATGCTTCAAGATCAAGAGCATATCCCTTGATGCGCACGTTTTCGATGTCAGTCAGCGTGTGGTCATTCAAGGCGTTGGCCCGCGTTGTGAGAACACGCGTCCCAAGGCCCGGAACGAAGGCGAGGAATACGAGACCAACCGCAGAACCTTCCAGTTTTTCGCGATTTCTCAGGCGCGAGGCGGCGATATTTGGCTCTTCCAGATCGACGATATCCAGATAGGCCGTCTCATCTCCGCTAGGAACGCCCAGATAAACAGTCGCCTTGCTGTCTCGAGCGATTGCTTCGAGGATGGGTCGCACCTTGTCTCTCAGAAGATGATCGTCTCCCAAGATGCGAGCGAGATTCAGGATGCGGCCCCCAAGATGATAGCGCATATCTCCCGGTCGACGATGAACATATCCGAGATATTCAAGGGTTTGCAGAATGTTGTGCGCTGTCGTTTTCCCGAGGCCGGAAATCGCAGCCAGATCTCGCAGACGTGCGCCGCCACCTTCCTGCGCGATGATTTCAAGCAGTGCGGCAGAGCGCTCGATGGACTGAACGAGTTTTGGTGACTTTCCCATGCCGCAATGTCATCTGGCGGCACTGTCAGCGTAAAGAGCGAACGGGAAAAATGTGAAAGTGTTCAGCATTAATGAACGGCAGTGCTGTATGGGGATTATCAAAAAGCCTCTGCACTCATGGTCCATCCTGCTCAACCCAGCCACCTTGACTTCGCTGGAAGAGAGGAGACGAAAAGCAGCTCATAACAGGAAACGAAAATTTACCCTGCCAGCATTCACTCTGTGTCATCACGCAAAGTGCTGCACAAGGAGAAACACCGGCTTCGGCCAGAACTCTGACGCCAGCTTCCAGAGACACCCCTGTGCTGACAACATCATCCACGATGACAATCCGCTTTGCTACCTGAAGCAACGGAAGCAGGTTCGGGTCCAGGTAAAGCCGCTTGGTTTTGTCCGGGCTGGTAATCGAGGACAGTGGTGCCGAAAGGCGTTCATCATACCAGAACTTGCGCGATGTACTCAGCGGGACATAGCGTTCATGACGACAGGCCCGTGCAATCGTTGCGGCGAGCACCAGCCCGAGAGTTGGCATTCCGACGATGAGGTCGGGGGCTAAGGAACGAGCGATTTCAGCCAGATTTTCGGACAGCGCATCCATTACCCGGAATGAGGCCTGATTCACCAGTAAGGATGAGACGGCCTGCTGGTCATCTGGAAGGACACGCAACGGCAGATCCAGCCTGTGAGTCGCGAACCGGACACGGAAACGATCCGTGTAAGGAGCGGAGAGATCCTCATCCGGTGCTAAATTCTGCCAGAAGGGCAGGGTACTCATGCGGACCTCTCGACGAAGGCTGTCAGCAGGTTCACTGCGTTTTCAAGAACAGTCTCATCAAAATCAAACAGGCTTGCATGATGAGGCGCGGCGATATCAGCTCCAATCAGGCAATATCCTGCCTGTCCGCCCCGGTCCTGAACACGTTGCATCATGAAAGTTGCGTCGTCGCCCCCACCGATAGGCCAGTTCCGAACCACCGTTCCAGATTGTGTTTCCTGAACCGCAGCCTCCAGACGCTTCATGATCGATTCGTCCGAATGTGCGCTGATGGCCGTTCCATAGACGTCGATCTCGACATGCACGCCCTGACTCAAAGCGGCGCCTTCAAGCGTTCGCCTTGCTCCTTCAGTCAGGCGTTGTAGCCCTTCATGGGCTGAGGCGCGCAGTTCCAGCTCCAGATAAGCACGATCGGCTATGACGTTGCGGGTCCGGCCAGCGTGGAGCAGCCCGACATTGATACGGGTATCAGACTGACCGTCCCTCGGAAGAGCGTAGAGACCAGGGACGGCGATAGATGCCGCGAGAAGGGCATTCCGACCTTCTTCGGGGCACATCGCCGCGTGAGCCGCAGTACCGGAAAAGGTGACGTTCCATTTTTCGGCCCAGAGGAAGCCATCAGCAGCAAGAGCGATCTGCCCACTTGGGAGCTGGCAACCAAGATGCGAGGCCAGAAAGATATCAACGTCATCAAGTAGCCCGCTAGCAACGACAGGCTGTGCACCGCGCCCACCTTCCTCCGCCGGCTGAAAAATGAAACGGAGCGTCCCGGCCCATTTCGCATCTATTTGTGAGAGCCGTTCCGCAACAGCCAGACCGATCGCGGTATGACCATCGTGGCCACAGGCGTGCATGCGACCTTCACACTGGGAGGCAAACCCTTCATTGGCTGGGCGATGCTCACCGGCATCAGATTCATGAACGGGCAGGGCATCCATATCAAAGCGGAGCACCAGAACCGGGCCATCCCCACGTCGCATTTCGCCGCAAATAGCCGTTTGCCCGTCAGACATTTTGTCCAGCCATTTTGGACTGGCCCCAGCCTGAAGCGCCGCTTCCTTTGCTGCCTCAACGTCCCCGGCCGACGGAATGCCACGGACATCGTCCATGCACATGATCTCCGCGCCTGCCTTTACAGTATATCCAAGATCGAACAGGCGCTCCGCCACGACGGAAGCAGTCCGATATTCCAGAAAAGCTGTTTCCGGGAAGCGATGCAGTTCGCGGCGCATACCCACGACGTCACGGGGAAACTGCATCAGACGCTCTCAATAATCATGTCAGTAAAAATGTCTCCCGTGCCTCCATCTGCAATTCCAAGATCCGTGACGTGCGGGCCAGGATTACAGGCAAGGGATGCCCCGGTTACGAGCTTGATCATGGAGGTCGGACCATCCCACGTCGCGGCAGCCGCAGCAGCCCGGCGGACAGCAGCAAACTGCTCGCTCACCACTTCGGGACTTTCAGGAGACAGGAGCCCGCAGACGGGAAGAGGAACATGAGCAACGATCTTGCCACCGCGAGCGACTGCGATTCCACCGCCACTGGCGATGAGAGTGTTTGCTACAAGCGCCATTTCTTCCGCATTACGGCCAAAAATCGCCAGATTATGGCTGTCATGGAGAATGGTGGTGCCGATGGTAGCGGACCAGTCTCCCCATCCTTCAAGCACCCCAAGCCCGGGAGGGCCTTCCTCCCCATAGCGATTGAAAACCGCCATCAGAGCCGTATCGGAGGGAAGGACCAGATGGCCATTCTGAACGTCCATCTCTCTTTGGCCCCAGCGGGTCGCACGGGGCGTATGCACCGTACGGACCTGAACTCTCTGACGATCCGGGGCACGGACTTCGAAATCCGCCGCAGTTACAGGAGAGCGTCGGACAGTATGAAGCGGCAGGCCCGGAAGCTCGGGCGGCAGATCTGCAAGAAGCGCTCCCCGGGACGCCGAATGTGCACCGGATGTAAAAACTTCCAGTGGCGTAAAATCCCGGAGATTGTCGAAAACAACCAGATCGGCCCGGCGTCCGGCGGCAACCAACCCAAGATCACGCCGCTCAAGGCGCATTGCCGCATTCAAAGTGGCGCACCGCAGAACATCCAGCGGCTTCATGCCTAACGCGACCAGACATCTCAGGTGATGAACCATTCCGCCGCGGCGCAACAGATCGTCCGGAAAGATGTCGTCCGTACACAGGGTAACAGTCTGTGGGACGCAACCCAGCTCTTCAAACGCAGCGACAGCTTCTGGAAGGATGTTTTCGTGGGAGACACGAAGCTCAAGCGTCATGCCCGAGCGCAGTTTTTCCAGAATGTCAGTCTTACTGGTCAGTTCATGGTCGGACTCAACGCCCGCCGCCATGAAGGCCTGCAGATCTTTGCCTGCGAGATTGCGAGCATGCCCGCAGACCAGCTTTCCGCTGGCACAGCCAGCATTAACAATCCCGCTCATACGCGGCGAGCCATTCACGACCCCGCGCATATCCATCACTTCAGCGACGCCAATCACCTCAGGCCAGGAGAGCATCTCCTCCATGGCCGTAACGTCAAAAACAGCGCCGGACCGTTCCAGGCCAGGAGCTGAGGGAACGCAGGATGGAGCTTCGACCAGAATGCGCAGGGGAAGCCCTCTGGTCGCTTCAATGGCCCAGCGAACACCTTCAAGACCGCTGACATTTCCGATCTCATGAGGATCCCAGCAGATGGTCGTCGTGCCCTGAGGAACAACGGTCTGAGCATAGACCCGAGGGGTAACCATCGAACTTTCGACATGCATATGGGCGTCGACGAGTCCAGGAGCGATAACGGCTCCCTCAAGGTCAAAGACCTTATGGGCGTCCTGCCGCTGACCTCTGGGATGCGTGCTGGCAATAAGGGGGCCAACCAACCCGACATCTGCTTCCCGAAGCTCGCCCGTCGCAACATCCGCAACAAGGCCGTTGCAAAGCAGAACATCAAACTCCGCACGGCCCATAGCCGCATCGACTGCGCGCCTGCGGAGTTGGGGATCTGCCAGCGAGCAGTTCACATCAACCATGCGTGTTCATCCGGTTGGCGGCATCCACGAAAGTCTGAATAAAGCGTGGCGCATCAACTCCCGTCACGATCTTCACGGGACGCTCCCCGATATGGGGGCGCGTGCTTTCCGGCCAGACATGTGCGTAGCCATAATTCGGACCATGTGTGAGATCGACGTCCATATAGGCTGTGACGCTGCTTGTGATGAGTGCCGGGTCTACGGCGATGGCCGCGGCAAGTTCATCCCACATGGGCTGAGGATGGAAATACTGACGTAGATAGTTTGAAACCGGGCCGGGTGTCTGCGTCGCCTTGTCCCGGATTTCCGCCGTCATGCGGATCGGGTTCGCGACAGCCCCCACGGAGATGACCTCCGGGAAGGGCGCTTCAAGCGCAATGCTGGCGGCTTCCGGATCAAACATCAGGTTGAAGTCCGTGTAATAATCCGCGCTTTCCGTCACCTGCGCCAGATTTCCATCCACGATCGCGCCCATGAACACCAGACGACGGCAAAGGGAGGCGAAATCCGGGTCCAGCTTGATAGCCAGAGCGATGTTTGTCAGGGGACCCGCTGCGAGAACCGTGACCTGATGCGGATGCGCATGCACTTGTCTGATGAGGAAGAGAGCCGCCGTTTCAGGGAGAGTTTTCCGCTCCGTAGCGCCTTCTTTCAGAGACTTTACGGGAGGTTGAAGATCCGGTGCATCTCCGCGCCAGGCCCCTTTCCACGGCATTTTTCCGTTTGATTTTTCCCATGCCAGCAGCCGCGCCCGTGAATTGACAAGCGGTTGTGTGGCACCAGGCACTACGGGAATGCTGGAGGGCGCGTTCGCAATATCCAGAAAACGGGAGAGATGAGCTACGGCCTCATTTTCCCAGCCATCGCCGATAACGACCGTAAAGCCAAGAAGCGTTGCTCTGTCTGCCTGTCCCAGCAGCGGAATGACGGACTGGATATTGGTGCCGCCCGGGCCCGCAAAATCATTGTCGATAATGATGTAATTCGGATCAGTGGCCGCTTCGGCACGAAATGGCAGAAGAGAGGCAAGCCCAAGCAGAAGGGCCGGAAGGCCGGATTTTAAAAACATGATGGGTCCTCTCAGGCGTGATGGCCGTGCATTCGGGCGGAAACGACAAAGAACAGAATGAAGATGACACAAAGCCCCCACACGACAGGTGGGATCGCACGTCCGCGTCCTGTAGCGAGAGCCATGGCCGTGTAGGAAAATGTTCCGATAGCCATGCCGTTGATGAGATTGCCCGTCAGGAGCGCAATAATGAACGTCAACGCGGCTGGTGCGCTCTCTCGCAGGTCGGACAGGTCCAGGTGACGAACGCCTTGGAACATCATCATCCCGACCATGAGCAGAGAGGGTGCCGTCGCCTGCGGCGGAATAATCATGAATAGCGGCCACAGGAACAGGGATGCCAGAAATCCGCCCGCGATCACCAGAGCCGTCAGGCCGGTTCGCCCCCCGGCATGCACGCCCGTGATGGATTCAGAATAGACAGTCACGATGGACGTCCCCAGCAATGGCGCCAGAATGCTGCCTGCCGCGTCCGTGATGAACGCTTCCCGGGCACGAGGAATACGACCGCTTTTCGAGACCATCCCGGTGGCCGTAACAACCCCCAGCAGGTTAGCCAGTGTGCCAAAAAGCTCCGTACACAGGAAGAAAAACAGCATCGGCAGCACATACAGAATGTGCTGCACGAGATAGAGCGGCTGCAACTGGAAGGCCGTGGCATGTGGCCACTGAGGCAGAGCGAAAATATGCGCTGGCCAGCGCGTGATGGTGCTGCCTTTTCCATCCGGCAGGAAAAGCCCCACAATCGTCAGGGCGATGATGGACAGGATCAGGGAGCCAGGGACACGTCGAGCCACGAGAACGGGCGTCAAAATGAATCCGGCCAGCGTCATCAGAACTTTTGGGCTGGTGATCGGCCCCATGGTTACGAATGTCGAGGGACTAGGGACGACGAAACCGGAATTCCGCATTCCGATAAACATGATGACCAGCCCGACCGCGACCTGAATACCGATCCGCAGCGTATCAGGAATATCGTGGGCGATGCGCTCCCGAAGGCGCGTCAGGCTCATGATCATGAAGATCACACCCGTCAGGCAGACCAGCGCCAGTGCGGATTGCCAGGGCACGCCCATCTGTTTGACGAGAATGATCGCGAAAACGACATTCGAGCCCATGGCGGGCGCAACACCGAGAGGCAGATTGGCCAGCAGACCCATCAGCGTCGTGCTGAAGAGCGCGATGAGGCAGGTCGCCGTCAGAACACTGGCCCGATCCATCCCGGCTTCGGCCATGATCATCGGATTGACCGCCACGCAGTAAACCATCGCAGCAAAGGTCGTTAGGCCCGCAACAACCTCACGGCCAGCAGTCGTCCCGCTGGCCGTGAGGTTGAAAAAACGATCCAGATGCTCTCGCCACATGCCGGTCAAAGATCGATCTTTGCTGTCACGAGAGCTGCAAAGCTGCCTGCGACGTAATATGTTGGTGAGCCCTGCGCTGCGATGGTGCTGCCATAAATGCCCTGAGCTGCTCTGGATGAAGCAGCAACACCAGCGACACCGGAAAGATACTTGTTGTTGCCGACATTCATGAGGTTCAGCCTGATTTCCGGATGCGTGTGAAAGATCTTTGGCGCACGGTAGCCGAAATTCATATCGGCGTTCACATAACCCGGCATGGCCTGATCATTCATGAACGTCGAGAACTGACGACCGACATATTTGACGGCAAAGCCCGCAAAATATGTTCCATCATCATAGTCCAATCCGACAGAGGCCTGAACGCTCGGACTACGAACAGCAGTTTTACCCGCGGTTGGAAGGTAATCCGAGCCGACCTGATAGTTGTTGTCGATCGTGGCATGCAGATATTCCGCAGACATATACGGACGGAAATGGTGCCAGGGACGAAGACCCATTTCGATATCCACACCCCGGGACGTCTGACCGCCCGCGTTGATATTCTGGGTGATCTGCGCGTTATTGATCGTAACCTGTGTGGATACCTGACGGTTCGTGAAGTTGTAGTTGAAGAACGTAATGGATCCGTTGAGAATATCGCCCTGATACCGATATCCCAGCTCTTCCGAGATGGAATATTCAGTCTTCTGAGACGGATTGGCCTGCGTCGCCACCTTGCCTGTCGTCGCGCTGTAAGTGTTGTAAAGCGCGTTCAGCGTTGGGGTACGGAAATTGGTCGCGACATCTGCGAAGATCTGATTATGGCTGTCGATCCGGTAACGCGCGCCGAGATTGGGCGTAGCAACGGCGGCGTTCATACTGGTGCGGTACTGTGCTCCAGGTAGGTAGTTATAGCCGATACGGGTTACCATGGACTCCTTGATCCCGGCTTCAACACGCAGACGATTATGCAATGCGTTGAATGTGTCACCAAAGAACAGGGTATTGACGCGTGTGATCGTCAGGTTGTCATAGCTGGCCAGACGAGTGCCGTCAGACAGCTTCACATTACCCAGGTACCCCCACACATTCGCCGGGCCGCCATTTTCGCCAACCGCGCTGTAGGGGTTGACCATCCGCTCACGGGACCAGTCAAACCAGTATCCGAAGACAAGCGTGTGCCTGCCCATGGTGTAATGGACTTTGGACACCAGACCCGGTCGATAAACATAAGGGGTTCCAAATGGCGTGTACATCATGACCTTATCAGTTGTGGTACCGTTTCCATTCAGATCAATGCTGTATTTTTGTGTGCCGGAATAAACAGCGTTTTCAGACAGAAGGGACGCCGAAGCAATCGTGCCGGAGTTCCAGTAGAAATACGGCGTAAAGTCAAAACCCAGCTTGTCATTCACCACAATATTCTGCGGGGCACTGAGGATCAGCACGCGATAGGGGCTCTGATGAAGCTTCCAGTATTTCGTATCTGTCGGCGAGAATGCCTCGGTATAATTGGCGCCACGTCCGTATTGCTGCCAGGCTGAAAGCGTCGGGTTCAGATACGCGACTTTCATGGAATCATCGAACGTCAAGGCGACCGTGCTACGGCTGCCATTGGTCCAGTCTTTCACCAGTTTGGCATCAATATGCTGCTTGTGATCATCACCCGCACCACGGAAATGCGGCTCTTCAAGATGAGACCAGGCCACAAACGCTCGCATGCCCGTATTGCCAATGTCACCGCTCTGGAGACGGACATATTCACGATGAGTGTTGTATGATCCGAATGAACCAGCGATCGTTGCACCCATCTTATGGGACGGATCGATCAGGTTCATGGACACGATACCGCCCGACGCACCAATGACCGGCGAATCAAGGTTGGCAGAACCCTGCTGCATCGTGACTTCGTTGAGGTTTTCGGAATCTACCCATTCTGTGGGAAATGCCATGTACGACCCGATGTCGTTGAGGGGGGCACCCTCAACCGTGAAACCGATCTGGTCACTGTTCATGCCACGGATCGTCATGTTTCCGCTGACCATACCAAAGGGATCAGCACTCGCGACATTCGCACCGGGCAGGTTACCGAGAAGTTTGAAAACGTTCGGGGTAGGGGCCTGCTTGGCGATATAAGCCTGAGTAATCTCGCTGCGTGATTTTGTGCCATTCTGCGGGACCATACGCCCACCAGCGACAGCCTCAGCCGCCACCCGGATCACTTCTGGCCGTGACGGCGCCGGTTTTATAGTCTTGCGGGATGCAGGAGAATGACGTTTCTCCGCAGCGTGTTTTGTATCTGCAACGGGAGCAGCGTACGCTGCCACCCAAAACAGATTGCCGATAACGGCTGTACTCAGGAAGGTCGAAGCGCGCATGGAAGAAGCTCTCAAACGATACGGAGACGCCCGAAGTGACACAGATCCCCATGGATCGGCCGTAAAGGCGACACATGAATCGGCAAAGACGTATTAGGTTGTTATAAGACGTCTTAGTATCGTCTCATCGACTTTCGTTCAATCCAAAAGTGAAACGTTCCCCGGATTTTTTCCTTATGCGTCATGCCGTCTTTTCATCAGATCTGGATCCGAATGGTCCAACCCCCCTGTATCTTCAGGTGGGGCACCATATCTCCGGGCTGATTGGCAAGGACAGCCGGTTCATGGAGCGCCTGCCTTCAGAGGCGGAGCTTTGCCAGATGTATGGCGTCAGTCGCATCACGGTCCGCCAGGCACTGTCCTATCTCGCGGAGCGTGATGTCGTCGTGCGCCAGCATGGCCGGGGCACGTTTGTCGGGGCATTGCATCGGCCGGGCCGACAGCAGACCATTCACTCATTTTTTGAAATTCTGGCAGGCAAGGGTTTAAGCCCTGAGATGACGCTTCTGGATTACAGAATGCGTCAGCCACCCGAAGAGGTTGCAAAGGCACTTTCCGTGACAGGCGATACGCTCTTCATTCGACGTGGCTATCGCTCAGAAGAAGGGCCGTTGGGCGTGACGGAGGTATTCTATCCGGGACCGCTCGCTGAGCTTGTCACGCCAGAACTTGCTGCCCGCACAACATCTGCCTCCATTTTGCAGGACGTGCTCAAGCTACGCATCAGTCATGCAGACATTTCCATCGGCCTGTCACGGGCGTCTCAAGACGTTGCGGAGTGGCTGAAAGTGGATACAGGCGCTCCATTAATGCGGATAAAGCGTGTGACGACATGTACTGGCCATGGTGTGTGTGAATACAGTCGGCTTCTTGTTACCGAAGGAAGCGCGGATTTCCGCATCAACGCAGATGGCGAAATGCTGGCTGAAGGTATGACCTGACGGGCTTCCTGTGACGCCACGCACTCGCGCGCATCACAAGTTGAGCGTCCATTGGGCCATTCAGGATAAATTAAGAAACTGCCTTTAGATTTCTTCCGGGTTCTGGAAGCCGTTCTGACCCGCATACGGCTGCCATTATATTTTCGGGAGAAACTTCCCTTGCTCCGTTGGATTGAAACGAAAGCTCCGATCCGACAGAAACTTCGGGTCATCATCACGGCCCTTCTCGTTGTTTCTGCCGTTCAGTTTGTTGTGGATGAAGTGTGCGAGAGGTTTCTTGTTCACTATGCAGGGGCGCAGATCGTTACCCAGCTGCTCGGTGTTCTGCTGCAGATTATTTTGACCCTGGTGATTGGCAGCTTTGCCATTCGCATCATCGCGGTCCCTTTTGAACGAATTACGGAAGCAACGGAAAAGGTTGCAGACGGGGATTTCAAATCCCGTGTTCCTTATGGCGACCGCTTGGATGACGCCGGGCGGCTCGCCAAATCCCTTCTTAAGTTCATCGACAGTAGCCAACACCGGATCCGGGCCCAGGAAGAGGCTGCACACGAAGCCCGCAAAGCCGCTGAGGCTCAAAAGCACCTTTCTGAAGAGAGTGATCGGATCCGGCAGGTCCAGAGTGAAACAATAGAACAGATCTGTGCCGGTATGGAGATCGTCAAAACTGGCAACCTGACCTTTTCTTTTCCCGAGCCATTTCAAGAAAAATTCGAAGATTTCCGGGTGAATTTCAATGCTCTCATTGCCAACTACCGGTCTTCCGTGGAGCAAATCGCCGATGGCGCATCAGTCATCGCCAGCGGTACAGCAGAAATATCTTCCGCATCAGACGATCTTGCCGCTCGGACAGAGCAGCAGGCGGCCAATCTTGCGGAGGCTGCTACGGCAGTCAGTTCTGTTACAGCGACAGTGCGTGACACTGCTCAGGCTGTTCAGGACGCCAGGCTGGCTGCTTCCAGCGCTCGAGATGAAGCCGTAGCAGTAGCCGAAGTCATGAAGCTGGCCAATGGCGCCATGGAAGGCATCAAGGCTTCGTCAGGGCAGGTGGGGGCAACAATCGGACTGATGGAAGAAATGGCGTTTCAGACCAATCTTCTCGCCCTGAATGCCGGCATCGAAGCTGCTCGCGCCGGGGAGGCCGGGGCTGGCTTTTCCGTCGTTGCAACTGAGATCCGCAATCTTGCCCATCGGTCCTCCACTTCGGCAAAAGAGATCCGTGCCCTTATTTCCGTTTCTGGCACACGAGTTTCCGAAGGAGTGGGACTTGTCGCTCAAGCCAATCAGGCAATCAGCACGATCACTGCGAATGTTGGTCGTATTACCTCTCTGGTTGAGAGCATCTCGTCAGCTGCGACTGATCAAGCCGAAAGTCTGTCCGATATCAATACCCGGATCAGCGCAATGGATCAGGCCACACAGCACAATGCAGCTATGGTCGAAGAAACCACGACAGCCAGCCATAATCTCAAGCACGAGGCGCAACAGCTTCATAAAGTGGTAGGGCATTTTACCTACCGCGCGGAACGTTGAGAATTTCCAATTTTATTGGCACTTGCGCTTCATCATAACCCGGCTACTCTCGCACCTTCTTTCGGGATCGTAAGAATTAGAGGCTGGAGAACCGGGCATGATGAAGTTGCGCCAACAAGTTTCAGGCAGAAGATCTTTTCTGGCCGGTGGTATGGCGCTTACCTGCTCGATGTTCACAGCATGCGCCCGCCCATCGCACGATCAATTCTCAGGGGTAGATCGGTTAGTCAGAGACGCCATACTGGACGGGCAGGCCCCGGGCGCTGTTGTCGCAATCGGCCATAATGAGCAAATCGTTCATCGATACGTTTATGGCCATCAGGTCCTCGTTCCTCGCCAGGAACCCATGACGTGGGAAACGCATTTCGACATGGCCTCCCTGACCAAGCCAACCATGACAGCGCTGGCCGTCATGCAGTTAGTGGAGGAGGGGCAACTGCACCTTGATGATCCTGTAACGCGCTATCTTCCTGCATTTGGTACCAATGGCAAAAGCAGCATCACGCTCCGCCTTCTTCTGACACACTATTCCGGCCTTCCACCAGACCTCCCTCTGGAAGACGCCTGGAACGGAAAAGTCGAGGCTGTTCGCCGCGTCATGACCTCGCCGCTGGCCAATCCTCCTGCCGAGAAATTTGTATACAGTGATATCAATTTCATCACCTTGGGCCTCATCGTCGAAAAAGTGAGCGGCCTTGCTCTTAACGATTATGTCCGCAGAAATATTCTTTTCCCATTGGGAATGACGCAGTCCGGCTATCTTCCTGATGCGTCCCTGACGCCAATTATTGCCCCCACGCAATACGACGAAAAGGGAATACTGCTGCGTGGTGTTGTCCATGACCCGACGGCCCGAAGAATGGGGGGTGTAGCGGGACATGCCGGGCTTTTTTCAGATGCTCATGATATGTGCCTCTATGCGCAGGCACTCCTTGATCGACTAGCTGGGCGCCCGAGCTCATTCCCTTTGAGACGTGAGACACTTGTCCTCATGGTTACGCCGCAGCAGCCGACTGCAAAAACTGATCTCAGGGGCCTAGGTTGGGACATTTCGACGCATTATTCGTCTCCACGCGGCGATATTTTCTCGCGTAACTCTTTTGGGCATACGGGCTTTACCGGAACGTCTCTGTGGATCGACCCGGAGAGTGACAGTTATGTCCTGATCCTCACAAACCGCGTTCATCCTTCCGGCGGACACAGTGTCGTAAAGCTACGCCATGACATCGCAACCGAAGCAGCGCGCGATTTAGGTCTAATATCTCCTTCCTGATCAAGGGCATGAGATTTCGACTTCTCTAACGGTTCTATTCTGTATGTCTGACCTTGAGACTTAACGCTCCCACTTGCCCGAGGGAAATAACCGTTCGATATACAGAGACTGGGACCCGATTGAAGCGCATTTGTGCATCATGATCATAGGCATTTCTATCATTCCAAATGAATCTACTCGCTGCCTATTCACTAAATAAATATAAAGTCAGCTATGAATGGAGTGAACTATCCCGTTATAAGCGGGCAACGCACGTTCTTGACGCAGTTCATCATGCATCTTTGCATCACAGCATAGATTTGCAATACTATAAATTTTCATAAGTGGCGTTAGAGATCATTCAGATTTTTCAAGAGAATCCCGAAGAAACAAAGTCTGAATATCGTCTTCTGAGAAACTATAATGGCAGAGTAGATCAGGCTAGACCGGCATCTGCACTTTACGAGGTCTGATGGACACATATCTGCGCTAATGTTCATGCCGCCATCATTCCAATAGACCTTCATAATTTACTTCAAGGCCCTCTAAGTCCCTCCGTTCAACTTACCTTACTCCGGTCTCCGGAAAAGCATTTTGGACATCGTGAGCGAATTACCAAGGACGAGACACTTACCAAGTGCCTCTAAGAAGCGAAGGAGACCCGTACACGGTAATGGCACGTTGGTATGATCCCTCTCACTCCAAGGAAAACCCCTATGCCACAACAGGCAGGGCCAGTTTTCTAATGGTTTGTGACGTTAGGGAATGGGGAAATTCAGCCTCTCTATTTCTCTTCAGAGAACGTGAACAAACATGCAGTTCGGCGCTACCTTCTCAATCCATGGTCTACCACTAAGGGGTAGAAAAAGCGCGTCCCGTACGGCGCCCCCATGCAAAACATTCCCTAGTTACGGACCTGTTCGCCTGACCGAATGCGCGTCTGTTGGACTTCACGGAAACGGGCGAAAGCAGCCCAACTTAGGGAAACTGCCACCGCACCCAATGAAAACGCACCTGACCATATAAAAATAGCGGTCTTTGGCTGAGTCCATAGTGGAAAGAGAAACGCAAGGAAGAGACACGCAAAACGGCCAATCCGCATAAAAGGTGATGGCTCATTGTGATGTAATTTGGCGAAGCGAAGCATTTTGGGCTCGCATAGAGCATGCATGACCAAGCCGCAGCTACACAACAACAGGCAGAGACATAGCATCATAGTCGACGAGCAATCTGAAGCGACACCAATCCCAGCATAAGGGCACAAAGATCAGTTGCAGCAAAAACAGTTGGAAGATGAAGAATGGACACGCCGGACCGTGTAAGAAGATCGAGGGGCGTGAGAAATATCGACAAGAAACCAAGAATACCCAGCTGTATTTTCCATCCCAGCATTTGACGTCCATACAAACATGCCAAGAGTCCGACTATCGCGCTTATAGCCCACACGACAAAAAAGCTATGGACCTCGGCCAGGGGACGGGATGAGAGAGAGACCGGCAGAAGGCGATTAGCCCAGAAAAAAGCGAGTGTTGCCAGAAGAAAACCCGGAATCGACCCGATAGCCAAACCTTCCGCAATACGGAATATAGCCCGCTCTCCCGATTGCTTACGGCGCTTCATCAGGAAAATGATTGAGCCGCTCGCAAACATGACAGCTCCCGTGACGCCTGACAGAAAATACATCCATCGCAGTCCTGATCCCGTCCATCGTGCATAATGAATGCCCTCCATCAACTGCTGCGCATGTGTCACAGGCGTCGGTAGCAGAACATGCCGAAGGAAACGCCCGTCAAC
The DNA here is from genome assembly GCF_002723955.1 of Gluconobacter frateurii. Lineage (GTDB taxonomy): Bacteria > Pseudomonadota > Alphaproteobacteria > Acetobacterales > Acetobacteraceae > Gluconobacter > Gluconobacter frateurii. The sequence continues at coordinate 92,408 of NZ_BEWN01000003.1, read as the reverse complement.
CGGGCTGAAATCTATATGTTCGCGCGTTAGCAGCGGGCCAGACATATCCGTCCGCGTAAAGAGCATGCTGTCTGGCAGAAAAAGGATGTGGCCGACCTGGCCGCTTCCTAATGTCTGCTCAGCTTGTGACAACAACGAAGGTAGGGAAGGCAAAGTCGGTACACTTGGTTTCTCTTCTTCCGCGGGTACATCCGGATGGGAGTTGGCGATAAAAAGGGCTTCAAACGAAGCGACATAAGGCACCGGTGGGAAAACGGTGCGTGCACGTATGAAGGTCCCTGTATAGGCCATCATAATTACAAAAGGCAGAAAAGGGACGCTGGCCAGAACATGTACGTCCAGCCACGCCCTCAGCCTGGCACCAAACGGCCGCAGCAGTAGCAGATCAGGAATCAGCCCTTTCAGGTGAATGATGATGCCAGAACCCAGCGTGACCAATAACGCCAGCCCCGCAACGGCAATAACTGTTTCGCCGTAAAGGCCAGTCCGCATTGTATAATGCAGGTCATAAAAAAATGTGCCTCCTGCTGTTGCGCGAGCAGAAATCTGCTTACCAGTCTGAGGGTTGAACGGCACATTCAGAAATTCATAACCGTCGTGATGCTGCACGCGCATGAACGGATCACGCGTGGAAGGCAGTGTTATAAAGGGCTTTTCTCCTTGTAGCAGCAGACTGCGGACAGCCGGCAGTGTGCTATCAAGGGCGTGTGCAGAGAAAGGCGGGGCTTGCGGGGGAACCTCAGGCTGAAGCCATCGTGTCAGTTCGGTATCGAAGACTGCCAGACTTCCTGTCACAAAAACGCAGAAAAGAAGAAGACCAGCAACAAACCCAATCCATGCATGGAGCCATCCCATGCGGGTACGGAGATTATCTTGCATCAGCGATGAAACAGTAAGCCAGAGGCGGCGACGATGCAGGTAATTCCGACGAAAACGGCACCTCGCAAAGGATTTTTTGTCCCGAAAGCGACCAGAAACAATATGGGAAAGAGTGCGATTGCAATCATCTGACCGAAAATCACAGCGTCATGTCGCGTACCAGGTCCCCAGTGAGGAGATCCCAAGGTTACCAAATGAGCAAAAACCCAAGCCAAAACGAGACTCAAAAACCCTCTGCCCATCCATTTTGGAGTAGGCGAGGGCGGCCGCTGTCGTACTGTTTTTCGGGTAGAGGACATATCTGCAGTCATCACAAACCAGCCCCCACGGTAAGCATACCAAACTTGGGTTCGCCGCTATCAGGCTGGTCATTTGCAAATCGCACTCGCGCACATTGCCGCCGTCTTGAATTTATTTTTTCCTGGGTGTCCAGATCTACCGTAATCAAGCGGCTTTCGTCCCTTGGCAGGTTATTACTGGCGCCGCTTTATCACGAAAGAGCAACAAACCTAGTGACAAAAAATTACTCACCGAAAAGTAACTTACTGAGTTTACTGGATTTCTCGATGCATGGCGGAGAGAGAGGGATTCGAACCCTCGGTACGCTATTAACGTACACACGCTTTCCAAGCGTGCGCCTTAAGCCGCTCGGCCATCTCTCCTGTCGAGCGAGGTGGTGTTTACGAAAAGGCCTTTCGGAGATCAACCCCCCAAACGAACTTTTTCAACAAATTTTTTGATTAAGTCGTGAGACTTATGACCAGGCCTGTCTTCGACACCTGAAGAGACATCGACAGCAGGCGCTCCACTCGCGTGCAATGCGTCGCGAACGTTCGACGGATTTAGCCCACCCGCCAGCATCCAGAACACTGGGGCAGTCCAGTTTTTGGTCAACGTCCAGTCAAATGTTCGCCCTAGCCCCCCGGGGCGATCGTCGCCCTTCTGGTGAGGGGCCTCAATGACATAGCCATCGAATTGAGCACGGGATGGAAGGTCCGAAGAGGATGACACACCTCGCGCAAGCCAGGTCGGAAGACCAAACCGGCTTTTGATTGCCCCAGCCCGTTCTTCCGTATCGTAGATCTGAAGGATATCAAGCGGCACGGACTGAAGGGTCCGTTCGATTGTCTCATCATCTGCTTTAACAAAAAGACCAACACGGGCAGGTCCACCATCGCCGTGGGATGGAATGCTGCGGGTAAGGACCTGCGCCTGCTCAGGCGTCACGTAACGAGGGGATGCCTGATAAAAGACCAAACCGACCCAGTCGACACGCAGATCAGCACAGGCCTGCATAGTTGCAACATCCCGCACACCGCATATCTTGATGCCGGTCATGCGCTGGCAAGCTCAGCCATGATGTCCTGGGCCGCCAAGGCGGGATTGACTGCACGTGTGATAGGTCGTCCTACGACGATCCAGTCTGCACCCGCCTGAGCAGCCTGCGTAGGCGTCATGATCCGTTTCTGATCATTGGATGCGCTACCGGCAGGGCGAATTCCAGGAACCACCAGAACAGGCTTATCACCCAAAGCATCACGCAGAAGCCCGATTTCATGAGCGGAACAGACCAACCCATCCGCGCCCGATGCGATCGCCAGCTTCCCGAGGCGCAGCACCTGCTCCCGTGGCGTAGTGTCCACACCCGTCTCCCGCAGGCCAGCATCATCCATACTGGTCAACACGGTAACGGCGAGCAGGCGAGGGCGCTGTGCCTCATCTGGAAAGGATTTTTCCAGAGCTTCGCGAGAGCGAGAGATCATCTCGGCACCGCCACAGGCATGAATCGTTGTGAGGGCGGGCCTCAATGGTGCAAGCGCTGACAAACCTGACGCTACGGTATTCGGGATATCGTGTAGCTTCAGGTCCAGAAAAAGCTTGTGGCCTGCGGATACTTCCCGAACTGCATCCAGACCGCAGGCATAGGTGAATTCAAGCCCAAGCTTGATGGCATCAACCGTATTGCCAAGTGTTGAAGACCACTCTTCTGCCTGCGATCGGCTGTTCGTATCAAAAGCAGCAATCAGCTTGGTGCGCTTGGACATGGTAATGATCAGATCCGGTTTTCAGGTGAGGAGACCGTTGTTGCTGGTGCAGCAACCGGTGGGGTCTGGAGACGGTCAAGCCGCTGATGCAGTTCAACCAACTGGCTTTCCAGTGTGCGGACATGGGCTTCTGAACGACGGGCGCGTGAACGCTGACGCAGTTCTCCCACCCAACCGGTCAGGAAGCCAAAGATCAGCCCCACAACACCGATACCGAGTGCAAGCGTTCCGACAGACAGATGCCAGCCGAAGGAAATCAGCCAGATTGGCTCAAGATCGGTATTGCTCAGGGCAAAAACGATCAGGGCGGCCAGGAAAATAACGATAAAAAGAAGTCTCAGCATAGGGAGGTCCTATCGTGCTGCCTGCAGGGCGACAAGACACCCGCAAGAGGATTGATTTCCTGTCAGCACTCATGGTGTGCTCTTGTCTCGGACATAACCAAGCACCGATGCTGACGTTCCGTTAAGGCGATAACATTCCCAGTATCTTACTGAAAGGGACCGCCGTGTCTGAAGTCATACCACTGCGTCCATCATTACCAAAAGCCGACACATTATGGGCGGTCATTGCTTCTCAGGGAAAGCGTACAGTCATTGCTGATATTCATTTGTCACGGGACGCTGCAGAATCAGACTGCCAATGGCGCACATCCCAGGTCAGAGCCTATGCTCACTTTTTAATGGGAGAACAGCAGCCCCCACCCAGCTATCATGTCCGGCGGATAGCCCGGGCCGAGCTTCCGAGACGATGGGCCCCATTACCTGCTCTCGGGATGCTGCGTGGACGATTCATATAGTCTGTTTCAAAAAGCCCTGGGTAGCCAAAGCGTCACCCTCATGACACAAGATAGCCTTATGTCATTTCCCTGCGTTTTCAAATGACAACGCAGACTGTTCTTGTGCAGCTTACAGGTAAGGTCAGGATGAACGATCACAATCACGCAGATACACTTCAGGGCGCATCAGGCACTGCCTCCTCTGAGGCCAGCCCCACGCTGGTTGTTGGTTCCCAGTACCTTCGTACCCTGTCAATCGATGTGCAGAATACGCCTGATATCTATCGTGACATTCCGGCGCAGCCCCATGTCGGCATGACAGTTGACGTGACTGCTCGCCAGCTACCGGGTGGACAGCCAAGCTTCGAAGTCACGCTCGTCATCCGCGCCCAGGGTCTGGATGCCGCTCCTGTCGAGAATGCGCCTGCACCCCGTGTGCTCTATGAGGTGCATATCGCCTACGCAGGTCTTTTCGGACTATCAGGCGCAATCTCACAGGCGACAGCAGAGCCGCTTCTTCTGGTCGAGGCTCCGAAATATCTGTTCCCCTCGGCGCGTGCAGCGATGCTGAATGTCGTTCGGGAAGCAGGCTTCCCTGTCGGCAATATCCAGCCCATCAATTTTCATGACCTCTGGCAGAGCCGCCGGCTCCAGCAGGGCTGATAACACCTGACATTCCAAGACCAAGACGCGCACAGGAAAAGGTCCTCATGAGCCTGAAAGACTATATCCTCGCTTCCCCGGCCTTTTCGGGCAGCAGGCCTCCGGTCTGGGGCCGCTTCGATGCCGAATGGTATCGGACCCGGTATGCGCGTCTCCTTCGTGAGGAAAAGCTTCTCAAAAGTGATGGTTCTGCTCTCGATCTCAGCAACGAGGCGATGGAAACACATTGGCTGGAGCAAGGGGCAAACCAAGGGTTATCGCCCAACCGTTTCTTCGATGAAGAATGGTATCTGAGGCAAAATCCCGACGTTCGCGATGGAATTAATTATGGGGTCTTCAGTTGCGGTTTCCTGCATTACTGTGAAAGTGGCTTTCGCAGCCGCTCCCCCCACTGGCTCTTCTCAGAAACTGAATATTTCACCCGCAATACCGATCTGAGTCTTCCCGTCCTGATTTCTCAGGGCTTCAGCAACGGATATGATCATTACCTGACAGACGGTGAACAGGAACAGAGGCAGGCTCACGCCTTCTTCAAGCCGTCCGTTTTTCGTATGGCCAGTTTAACGCGGGGCTTTTCCTACGATCTCGGAAAAGGTGACTTCCGTCAGTTCCTGACATCGTCAGAAGCCGGACTGTGCCGAAGCTCGTGGTATTTTGATCCAGAATGGTATCTCGCGACATACCCGGACGTTGAGAATGCCATCAAGGACGGCACCTTTCTCAATGCCCTGCATCATTATCTGACAAATTCAGATCCAGTGGCTTACAACCCTAACCAGTGGTTTAGCGAAGCCCATTATGCGCATCTTTATCCGGACGTCGCGCAAATCGTTGCAGCTGGCGGCTTTCGAAACGGATACGATCATTTCGTGCGTTATGGCGCCCGCGAAATGCGGACACCCCAGGTGGATGTCGATCTGAGAGCTTTCTCCGAACAGCCTGGAATTCAGCGCAAGCTGCGTGAAGGGCAGTTCCGGGACGTTTTTGCACTCTGGGTCCAGTCCCAGGGTAACATAGCCCTCCAGCAGAATATTCCTGACGCCTCGCCGGAACAGTACAGAAATCTGGATTTGCAACGGGCAGGGACCCTCATTCCGTCCATTGTGCGTTCTCCTCTGGATTTCCGTTTGATAAGACCGCCAGAGATCAGCGTCGTCATTCCCGTAACCAATCAGTTTCTGGAAATCCTTTCCACTCTGTCTGCTTTACATGCGAATGGGGCAGGGGCACTCGACATCATTATTGTCGACACAGGATCAACTGATGAAACGGCCCAGATTGAGCGTCTTGTCAGAGGTATCCGGGTTATACGGCCCACATCCAGAACCACCAGTACGGAGCAGGTTGGGCACGGCGTAGAACTCGCCCAAGCCAGTATCGTCCTATTGATGGAACCAGGCACGCAGCCGTTCCCCAATACTCTGCAAGCTGCACTGCATGCGTTCAATTCCCCTGATGTGTGGGCTGTGGGGGGACAGTCTCTTGGTCTCGACGGTCGAGTTTTGGAAGCGGGTACAATTGTCTGGCGAGATGCATCGACACTCAGATTTGGGACAGGTCAGCGGGCCAATGAACCTGAGATTGGCTTTTGCCGCCAGGTCGATGCGATTTCAGTCGGCATGCTGTTCTGTCGCCGTGAGAAACTGCTTGAGTGTGGGGGCATTGATCGGTTCTGTATCGGTTCTGAAGCGCGCCTTCTTTCCCTTTGCCTCGCGCTCCGGCAGGCAGGAGGCAAGATTGTTTACGATCCTTCCATCCTTGATCGGACGCGACCCCCTACCACCTTACCCGCAGAGTTTCTGCAGCGGAATCAGGCCTGGCTGAAACGTCGGTTCTCGGCCCTGCTGTCCCGATATCCGATGGCTGGCACATCTCTCTTCAGAGCACGTTTTGCTTCTGGTGTACCGACTGTCCTTATCCTGTGTGAGAAATTACCCCACCGCTTCCTCGGATCACCCCATCTTCGGACGCAGGAACTGATCCTTGCGCTCAGTCGAAAGGGTTATCATGTCACGGTGTTCCCACTCGACGGGGAAGTAACCGATCCGGTGAGCGTTGCACTCGATTTCCCCTCAAACGTGGAAATCATGAATGAGAGCGACATCTCTGAACTCCCAGAGTTTCTGAATGATCGCGCTGCATCCTTTGATTTCGTCTGGATCTCTGGGGGCAGTACTCTTCACCGTACGGGTGCCCTTCTACGGGCGCATTCGGGTGTGCTTCCCAGACTGAATATGGTTCTGGATCTTGCTGGAACGGCTGCCGAAGAGAGCTACCTCCGAAAGCGCGTTGGTCTGCTCGATGATCGTGAACAGATGCTGGATGATCTTGATCGTGAGTTGACAGATGCATGGATGTGTCAGGCACTTGTCTGTTCATATGCCGGCGAAGCTGAGAACCTTCGAATGCTGGGCTACGGCAATGTACGGACGCTGACCCATCCCCCTCGCTCAGTCACCCCTACAGTCCCCGGCTTTCATGATCGTACCGGCATCCTTTTCGCACTGCCCTGTGAAGCTGCAGGCAATGCCGCACATGATGGACTCGACTGGTTTGTCCATCAGGTTCTTCATGAACTGTCCGGACGTCTGCCGCCAGATGCGACAGTCCTTTTTGCGGGCCATCGTGGTAGCGACATTGATCTGACACCCTATGCAAGGGCACCCGGGGTTGAGCCTCTACCAGACAGCGTTGACATGAACGCGCTCTATCGCTCACGCAGGATCATGGTCGATCCGTCCCGCGTCATGAGCGCGCCTGGCCAGGAAATTCTGGATGCCGCCGCATGGGGTCTTCCAGCAGTCCTGACAGAAACAACCATGCAGCAACTTGGCTGGTCAGGAGATTCAGAAAACTGCGTTGCGGGTGGTTTCTGCAATCCAGCTTTATTCGCAGAGGCGGTAATACGCCTCTATGAAGATGAAGAGCTCTGGAACCGTGTCAGTCATAATGCCAAAAATTTTGTAGCAACATTTTCTGAATCTGGAACCTTTGATCAGCAGCTTGAGGATATTCTGGCGCTCGCTGCGGGACAGATCCCGGTTGCGCCTCCAAAATATGCACCTCGACTGATCAGACAGGACAAACCCAATGGTCCTGTGGCGCCCGCGCCCATTCGACTTCAACCTCGTAAAACCACAGACCCACACGCAGAGCCTGAAGATTTGTCCAAGCTTACGCCACAGGAAGAAGCCCCAACTCCTACGACACTGGCTCCCCGCGTCGGAATTTCACTACCGTTTTCGGAACTTTGACCTCATGACGACTTCGACACCAATCCCTCTTGATACCGTTCTGGCTCACGTTGACAGCTCACTGGACAGCGCCGTGGAACGGTTGTTCAACCTGCTTCGCATCCCTAGCATTTCCACACAGCCTGTCCATGCACCCGACTGCCGCAAGGCTGCGGAATGGCTTCGTCAGGATCTGAGTGCAATGGGTTTCTCTGCGGACGTCAGGGACGTGCATTGGGCAGCACCGGGGCATCCGATGGTCGTGGCACACGATGCCACGCAGGCTGGCAAACCACATGTCCTGTTTTATGGGCATTATGACGTTCAGCCGACGGATCCAGAAAATCTCTGGAAAGCGCCCCCCTTCGAGCCCCGTCTCGTGGAAGATGCTACAGGTCGAAAAGTTATCGTGGCGCGCGGTGCCAGTGATGACAAGGGACAGGTTATGACCTTCCTTGAAGCGTGCCGCGCCTGGAAAGCCGTCCATGGCTCCATTCCAGTTCAGGTCAGCGTGCTTCTTGAAGGAGAGGAGGAGTGTGGGGGCGCCAATCTGCTGCCATTCCTCAAAGAGTTTTCGGACGAACTGAAAGCAGACGTCGCGCTTGTCTGTGATACGTCGATGGCGGACCGCACGACACCCGGCATCACCACCTCACTACGAGGCATGATGGCGGAAGAGATCGTCATTGAATGTGCATCGCATGACTTGCATTCAGGCATTTACGGAAACGCGGCCGCAAACCCGATTGCGCTTCTCTGCCAGATCCTGGCAACTCTTCGGGATGCAGGTGGAAGAGTAACACTTCCTGGCTTCTATGACGGCATTCTGGATCCTTCCCCGGAAACCCGCGCCCAGTGGAAAACCCTTTTCCCGGATGATGCTGCGCTCCTTGAGGAAGCTGGACTGTCCATCGCTGCGGGCGAAAAGGCCTATACCGCTATTGAACAGACATGGTGCCGACCGAGTTGCGAAATTAACGGCATTTCTGGCGGCTATGAAGGTGAGGGCTTCAAAACCGTTCTTCCGGCAAAAGCCATGGCAAAGGTCTCTTTCCGGCTGGTTCCAGGGCAAGACCCTGATAAAATCCGCAAAGCATTCCGGGCGCATATAAACGCAGCACTTCCAGCAGACGCGAAAGTTACGTTTACAGCGCACGGTGGGTCGCCAGGGTTTGAGGTTGCACGTGATAGCCAGTTCCTTGCGCCTACGCTCAAAGCCCTGACGGATGAATGGAATGTTCCGGCCGCGACGATCGGATGCGGCGGATCCATTCCAGTGGCAGGCGAAGTGCGGGACGCACTTGGACTGGACGCACTGATGGTCGGTTTCGCCCAAGCTGATGACCGCATTCATTCTCCCAATGAGCAATACGGTCTGGAAGCGTTCCACAAAGGTATCCGCTCCTGGGTCCGTATCCTCGCTGCTTTGGCTGATGCAGGCTGATATGAAGGCACCGATCGCCCTGACCCTCGGTGATCCGGCCGGGATCGGCCCGGAGCTCGCTGTTGCCGCATGGCAGGCTATGCGAGACACCGGGCCAGTCTTCTTCTGGCTGGGCGATCCTCTGCTACTGAACGATGCCATCCCATTCCGGCTTATTGAAAAGCCGGAGGATGCGGCTGAGACCTTTCCAGACGCATTACCTGTCATCCCGATCACCTGCCCAGTGAACGTTACGCCTGGACAGCCCACGTCAGAAAATGCGTCTGCCGTCATTGAGAGCATCGAACGCGCTGTCAGCTACGTTCAGGAGGGTCGCGCGGGCGGGGTAACGACCAACCCTATTGCCAAGCATATTCTGGCAGCAGCAGGATTTGCGTATCCGGGACATACGGAGTTCCTGGCAGCTCTCTGTCATACAATAGGCCGGGAAGTGATGATGCTGGCGTCACCTCAGCTCAAAGTGGTTCCGGTCACAATTCATATTTCGCTCCGGCAGGCGCTCGAAAACCTCACGACAGACCGCATTATTGCCGTTGCCAGAGCAACTCATACCGCGCTGCGACGGGATTTCGGGCTGACGTCACCCCGGCTTGCCATTGCGGGCCTGAACCCTCATGCGGGGGAAGAAGGACTCATGGGCACAGAAGAGCAGACCATCATCGGTCCCGCTATCGCCCGCCTGAAGAACGAGGGGTTGTGCGTATCCGGACCATTCCCCCCCGACACCATGTTCAGCGCCACAGCGCGTCCGAAATATGACGTTGCGATCTGCATGTACCATGATCAGGCCCTAATTCCGCTTAAAACGCTCGATATGGCGGAAGGCGTCAATGTCACCCTGGGCCTACCGATCATCCGAACCTCCCCGGATCATGGAACGGCCTTTGACATTGCAAGCCCGGTTGGACGCAGCACTGGCCGGGCAGATCCATCCAGCCTTCTGGCAGCACTCAGACTGGCAGATTTCATGTCCCAGCACAGAAGGGGAGACGGCCAATGATCCGGCTTGGCGTTAATATTGACCACGTTGCCACATTGCGAAATGCACGAGGCGATGTTTATCCGGACCCCGTGGAAGCGGCGAAACTGGCAATCCAATGGGGCGCAGACGGAATTACAGCCCACCTGAGAGAAGATCGTCGGCACATCCGCGACGCCGACATGCCGCGACTCAAGGCTCTGGCAGCACCACTTAATTTCGAAATGGCCGCAACAACGGAAATGGTCCGCATTGCCTGCCTTTTGCATCCTCATGCCTGCTGCCTTGTGCCGGAAAAACGCGCTGAAGTCACAACCGAAGGGGGGCTTGATGTTGCCGCGCATAAAGAAATTCTGGCCCCCAAGATTGCTCGCCTGAAAGATGCCGGAATTAGGGTTTCGCTCTTCATTGACCCTGACACACGACAGATCGAAACTGCCGCTGAGCTCGGAGCCCCCGTTATCGAGTTACACACGGGTGCTTACGCCCATGGCAAAGAGGGAGAGCTGGAACGTCTCTATCAGGCAGCAAGCACGGCCACGAACTGCGGGCTTGAACTGCATGCCGGTCATGGCCTGACCTATGACAATGTACAGTCCATCGCGAAACTGCCGGGCCTGGCGGAACTGAACATAGGGCACTTTCTGATAAGCCAGGCCGTATTTGATGGGCTTGGTCCCACGGTCCGCAAAATGAAATATCTTATTAACTGCCCATAAAAAAGCCGGGAGAAAACTCCCGGCTCTTCAATTTACTTGGCAGGCTGGATAACTGGCTGCGTCTTGTCTCCACTGAACTGCGGCACATACTTTCCGGACTGGTCCGAATATGTGGCCGAGCTGCTCTGCGCAGGCGTAGCAGGCGGATGGAAAGCAGAAACGGGACCAAACGGGCCAGCATTTACATGATGCATCGTCGATTCACGCTGACGGGCACAACCACGCGTGATGATGGAGCAGATACCGTCTGTTCCAATATACTCATCATCATTCCCGGTGTAGTGCACTTCGGAAACGCGATCATGGTCCAGACGCAGTACCATGCGGCACGTCGTACCACCGCCACCAAAAGCAGACTGATAGATGCTGATGATCGACTGGGCAGGGATCAGGCCTGAATCCGTAGAAATCGTCGGCGTGCTCTGGCTACCGTCATACTGCCAGATTTCCGTTGTATCATTCAGCTTCTTGGTGCTGCCCGGAAGACCTGCACAGGCCTGAAGGTCGTAGCCGGTCATGCCGACCATCTCGAACTGAGCTTTATGAGCACTCCGAGAATCGAAATAACCGCAGCCGGAAAGCGTTACGGTAGTAGCCAGTGCTCCAAAAACACGGAGGATGGAGGGGCGCATTCTGTCTCCTTTGCGCAAGGTCAGGATGACCCGCCCTACACCTCCGGATAAAGCCGAGGAACAGGGCGAAAGATTGGAAGAGCCCGGTTTCTACAACAGGAATACTATTCAGGGTAGGGGTGATGGGTTTCTTTCAGGGTAACGATGAGCTACAGGGCAAGACCTTGCCAAACTCAGGAGTGCCACCGATGGCCGACATGACCCCTTCCGAAGTGACACGCCTCCAGACGACACTGCAGCGTCTGCTCGGCTCACCGAAACTAACTGTGACCAAGCCAGCCCGTAAGGGAATGAGTGTTGAACTCGCCGTTGCAGGCGAAGTAATCGGCACGGTTCACCGTGACGAGGATGAAGGCGAAGTGTCCTACGCCATTCACATCACTGTTCTTGAGGAAGATCTTCCTCCGGCCTAACGGCTTTTTCAGGCCCGGCGGGCAGGCTGCGGCAGTTCAAAGCGCGTGATTTTCCAGCCCCAGTGCTCGAATTTCATGTGCAGGACGAAAGGCGTCTGCCCCGGCTGGTCCACCTGAGCCTCGAACTTGTTCAGGCTTACGAAGTGGGCGTGCAAACCGCCCCAGACGGGCCAGCCACCACTAGAAGATGCTGCGCCGCCAGCAGGCATAAGCTGATGGGCTGTCGTCATCAGCGTACCAGGCGAAAGCTCGGTATCAATCGCATTCGATATGGCATTGCCCGCAAAAGAACTCCCGAAATCCGGAAGCTCATCGTCCGATGCCGGCGCCGGCGGTCTGAACTGTTCTTTGAGGGAATGGGTGAGGGACGTTCAGTCGACATGGGGGACGAGACGGGCAGGATTATTACCCTTCATGGCCCGATCGATATCCCAAAGCGCCAAATAGGGCGAAATGGCATAGGCAGCCAATGTCGCGCCGAGGCCAACGCCAAGGCCCTGCCGTGTCCGGGAAGACATTTTCCAGAATGAACTTTGCATGATCAAGCCTCCGCACAGGCCCCGAAAATCCGGGGGAAGGTGGACAATGCTGAATCTAACGTCTTTCCGTCTGAAAAGTCAGCAATTATCTTGACGGACATGACCCTTGATTTTTCTGACGCCGAACTCGAGCGGTATTCACGCCACATCCTGCTTCCTCAGGTCGGTGCCACCGGACAGGCACGGCTGAAAAATGCCTCCGTTCTAATCATTGGAGCTGGCGGGCTGGGCGCCCCGCTGTCCCAACAGCTGGCTGCGTCAGGAATCGGTCATATTGGCCTGATGGATCATGATGTTCTGGAACTCAGCAACCTTCAGAGACAGGTTCTGTACACCACCCAGGACGTTGGTCGCCTGAAAGTAGATGCCGCCTCAGACCACCTTCGAGCCATCAACCCACTGATCACGGTAAAGACCCACGCCGTCCGGGCCATACCTGACACCTTGAACGCGCTTGTTCCACAATATGATCTCATCTGTGATGGGACTGATAATTTTGAAACACGCCTCGCAGTTTCGGATGCATGTGTCCGGCATGGAAAGACACTGGTGTCTGGCGCTGTGCAGGGTTTCGCGGGACAGCTTGCCGTTTTTCGTCCGCAATGCGGAGGACCATGCTACCGTTGCCTTTTCCCGGAAGCCGGAGAAACGGAGGCCCCCAACTGCGGTCAGTCCGGTGTTCTGGGAGCTGCCACAGGCGTCATGGGAAGCATGATGGCCGTGGAAGTCATGAGAGAAATCATGGACCTTGAGGGCAGGGAAGAAACACGCTTCATGATGTGGGATGCCTTGGGGGGCACGCTGCGCAGCTTTCCACTCTCGAGAGATCCTAGCTGCCCGGTTCACCAATCCCATTTGGATCAACCCGCATGACAATGTCCCTGTTCATCACGCTGGCAGACGATTCCTGGCAGCGCGCCCATTACGCGCTGATTGTCGCGGCTGGCGCGTTGTCTCTGGGACGTACGGTAACGATTTTTGCAGGCGGCAAAAGCGTCCATGCTCTGGCAAAAGACTGGTCGGGTCTAAAAGACATCATCCCGGATGCCGAACTCGACAGCAGAGGCGTTGCCAGCTTCAGGGACCTTCGGGACGCGGTCATCGACCTCGGAGCACATCTAATGGTGTGCGAAACAGGGCTTGCGTTGACTGACCTGACACCAGACACTCTGTGCGAAACAGTTTCTGTCCGGGGAATTGTCACCTTTCTGGAACAGGCCGGAGACCGACCAATCCTTGCACTGTGACCTATTTCCCGCATCCAAATCGCGATTTTCGTCATTTGGTGACTTGCCGAAACTCTCCACCCTTGGCAGGGATGCGCTCATGAGAACGCTTGTCACTCCTCTGTCCCGACCCCTGCGCTGCCGTCAGCTTCTGCTGTCTTTCGCGGCGGCAACGGCCCTGATGGTCATTTCACCCGCAGAAGCGGCCCATCATAAGCATGATCATGCGACCAAGGCCGATGCGAAAACCGCCAAGGCTGCGCATGCAAAGAAAAAGCCTTCAAAAAACACGGGTGACACGGCCAGTTCTTCCAAAAAAGCGCATCATGCTGCGCGGCATACGACCGTCACGCGTCACGCTGCGCCTCTTGCAGCCGGTGCAGCAGCAGGCGCCGCCGGAGTTGCTGCCGCCAATGCGGCCCAGACGCCAGCGCCGTCACCGGATGCTCCACCAGCCGACGCGCCAACAGACAAGGGAAGCAATACGGGCCTGCCTCTGCCACGTTATGCCGCGTTGAGAGCAGACAAGGTTTATATGCGCCGCGGGCCCGGTGATCGGTATCCAATTGACTGGGTCTATCACCGGCGTGGTCTGCCTGTTGAAATCGAACGCGAATTCGATGTGTGGCGTCTGGTCGAAGATTCCGATGGGCAGAAGGGCTGGGTTCATCAGGCCACCTTGTATGGCAGCCGTACCTTCGTGATCCCGGGTCTTCCTCCCGAGGGCGTAAAAGCACAATCCGGTGAGGCTTCCGAAAAGGACGGCGACCATATCGGCCGTGCTGATGCGCGCGTTCTGGGTCATGTCGCAACGCAGGATGAAGCCCGCGCGCATAAAAGTGATGTTCTCCTCATGAGCCATCCGGAGGAAGACAGCAGCGTGGTTGCTGTCCTTCAGCGGGGAACCGTGGGCAACATCAAGGCCTGCCCACAAAGTTCTCAATGGTGCCACGTCGTCGTCAAAGGCTACGAGGGATGGCTGCCACGTCGTCTGTTCTGGGGACTTCTCCCTGGCGAGACGATTCAATCCAACTGATTTTTCATAGCGAGGACGCCACTCCATGACATCCAGCTCCCACCATCGTCGTACGCGGATCGTCGCAACTCTTGGCCCGGCCTCATCCTCACCCGAGATGATCCTGTCTCTGGCTGAAGCCGGGGTAAACGTTTTCCGCCTGAATTTCTCTCATGGTGCCCATGAGGATCACGGCGAACGTCATGCAGCGATCCGCGCGGCGGAGACGAAAGTGGGGCGCCCACTCGCTATTCTGGCTGATCTCCAGGGGCCGAAACTGCGTGTCGGCGTATTTGAGAACGGACCCGTTGTCCTTGAAGAGGGCAAGCCTTTCCGCCTCGATCTGGATAAAACTCCTGGCAACGGAAACCGCGTTTGCCTGCCACATCCGGAAATTATCTCCGCTGCCAAGCCGGGCAGCCATCTCCTCCTTGACGACGGCAAGCTCAAGCTGCGCGTGGTCAAGGTTCTGGAAGGTGCGCTCGAAACGGAAGTTGTTATCGGGGGCAAGCTGTCCGAGCGCAAAGGCGTCAATGTTCCTGACGTAACGCTGCCAATCCCGGCCCTGACGGAGAAGGATCGCAAGGACTTCGACTTTGCGCTTTCGCTGGGTGTTGACTTCATTGCGCTCTCCTTTGTGCAGCGCCCCGAGGACGTCGAGGAAGCTCGCGAGATCGCCAAGGGCCGTGCTGCGATTGTCACCAAGCTTGAAAAACCACAGGCGATGGAAGATCTGGAGCGTATCGTACGCCTGTCCGATGCCATCATGGTGGCTCGAGGCGATCTCGGCGTGGAGCTCCCACCTGAGGAAGTTCCAGTCGCCCAGAAGCGCGCGATTGCTGAAGCACGACGCCAGTGCCGCCCTGTCATCGTGGCAACGCAGATGCTCGAAAGCATGATCGAAAGCCCGACCCCGACACGCGCTGAAGTTTCGGACGTTTCCAACGCTGTTTATGATGGCGCAGATGCTGTCATGCTCTCAGCTGAAAGCGCCGCCGGCAGATACCCGATCGAAGCCGTTTCCATCATGGCCCGCATCGCCTCTCGCGTGGAGCAGGACGTCGAGTGGCGCCTGCGGATGGATCGTGCCCGTCCGAAGCCTGAAGGTACCGTTCAGGATGCCATCGTTCAGGCAGCATGGCAGGTCAGTACGGCTCTCAGCGCAAAAACCATTGGTGTTCGCACGCAGGGTGGCGGGGGCGCGCTACGCATGGCGCGTGAGCGGCCCCATTGCCCGATCCTGGCTGTTACGCCTCATCAGGAAGTCGCCCGTCGCCTTTGCGTCGTGTGGGGTGTGTTCCCGCAGGTCGTGGAAAAAGAGCACATCGCCCAGAGCATCGAAGAACTGGCTGAACCTACTGCAGCCATGGCGCGTTCCATGCAGCTTTGCCGCGCCGGCGATCACGTAATTGTTCTGGCTGGCCTGCCTTACGGCGTTGCTGGAAGCACAAATACGCTTCGCATCATAACTGCCTGATTTTGAATTATTTCTTCCATCCGGACCTTGACTGGATGGAAGAAACTCAACCCCTCAGGCCTGACGGTTTTCAATCAGCGTTCGTCTGATCCGGCGCCCGCGTTCAATACGGGTTGTAATCGCCGCCTCATCGCTTTCCCGGATCGCTTGCGCCATGCCTTGAGCATCCGCCACAAAACGATCAAGGGTTTCCAGAAGAACATCCTTGTTGGCGATGAAAATATCCCGCCACATCACCGGGTCTGAGGCAGCAATCCGCGTAAAGTCTCGAAATCCTGAGGCCGCATAATCAAGAACGGCGGCCCGGATTTCTTCGGAAAGATTGTCGGCCGTATCACAAATGGTAAAGGCCAGCAGGTGGGGTAGGTGACTCACCATGGCGCAGATACGGTCATGCTTGTCATCGGGCAGAATTTTCGTTCTTGCACCACAGAGTTCCCAAAGCTTCTGGATCTTCTGAACGGCATGGTCATGTGCGCCTTCAGGGGGAACAAGCAGACACCAGCGATTTTCAAAAAGAGTGGAAAACCCTGCGTCTGGCCCTGAATGTTCCGTCCCAGCCATTGGGTGACCAGGAACATAATCCACGCCAGCCGGAAGCAGGGCCTGAATTGTGGGACCCAGCTTGCCACGAACAGAAGCCACATCTGTCAGGATGGAGCCAGGCTGCATAGAGGGGAGCACGGCACGGGCCGTTGCCTCAACTGCTCCAACCGGCACGCAGAGCATGACACATTCAGCCTGCGCAGCCTCAGCCATGTTGTTAGTCACGAGATCCGCGATCTTCAGCTCACGGACACGATCCAGAACTGCAGGGCTGATATCTGCTGCAATCAATTGGTCCGCCAGAAGGCCTGTCTCGCATGCGCGGCGTAGAACAGACGAGCCAATCAGTCCCGGCCCGATAACTGCCAGAGATTTAAAAAGTGCCATCAGAGAACACGCGGCGCAGTCGCGAATGCCGCGTCGTCCTTATCCTCGGTGTCGCGATTTGCGGAGACGTCCTTTTTGACACTTCCCGACATGACGGACGTTTTGGTTTTCTTCAGAACGGATGTAACGGTCTTTTCCCGTGGTGGGACAGGAGCACTCTGCTTGCGAAGACGGCTCATCTCAACAAGCTGCCAGCCTAACAGAACCGGAATTCCAATCAGAATGTCCCGTCCGCGACGTAGCAGGGAAAGACTCAGGGAGATCTGTGAGTCGATACCGAAGATCAGACCAAGGGCAACATACGCTGCTTCCTGCACTCCAAGCGCTGCGGGAACAAGGAAGCCTGCTGACATGATGCCACACACCACACCTTCGATAGCGAGAGCAGACAGGAACCCAACATGCGCGCCCAGCAGGGTCAGAGCGATCCACGTTGCGGCCGCACCTCCAACCCAGCAGACGAAATGGGAAAGGGCTCCCATCATGATACGATCAGGGCGGCTCCAGAGAGACTCCAGACGAGCCTGAAAAATCTCCGTATTGCCAATGAGGCTTTCACGCCAGTCGGCGGCAATATGGCGCCCGAAGAACATCGCTGCCTTACGGACCATCGAACCACCGCGGTGCTGGGTCCAGATAAACCCCGCGATCCCGAGTGACAGAAGAACCATGCCACCCATCAGGGGCCAGATGAAACGTGCCGCTCCCTGATGGCCAACAAGACAGAGAATGGCGACCAGAATGAACGCGATCTGTCCCAGAACCTCAGTAGTGATATCGACGAGATTGGCGGCGACACCCTCGGGCCAATGCAGATCTTCTCCATCCACTGCCTGCGCACTGCGCCCGGCAAGCGTGGCGCGTACACCAAGCACCATTCCCCCAAGCTGGGAGAACGGGAGGCACGCACCCGCTGCATCACGCACCAGACGAGCAGCGGTCAGTCTCAGAAACCCGATCTGAGGAACGGACGACTTCCATGCGATGCCGAGTCCGATATCGATCACGATCTGGACCAGCACCAGAAGGAAGAACCCTCCGACGCCAACTTTTCCGAGTGCTTCCATGACAGGATGAATGCCTGCCTTGGCTGCGATGAATGTGAAGAGAGCCACGCCCAGAAGGGAGAGGATGATGGGGAGGGTTTTTTTCAACGTCTTCGTCACATGTCGTTTGCAACACGCTCTAACGCACAGTTCTCCAATATTCCAGCCTTGCAGACGCTTTCCCCCGAAAGCCACCGGCAGTAAGGTACCTGAAAAATTTCAACCTGTTGCTGATGAGCCAAGGAGAAGATTGCCACCATGAACGATGTCACACTCGTTACAGGGGCTACCGGGTTCGTCGGTTCTGCTGTTGCCCGCGTGCTCCGGGAACGTGGGCACCGCTTGCGTCTGTTCGTTCGGGAAAACTCGGACCGATCCAATATCGCAGAACTCGACGCGGAGCTCGCCATCGGAGATCTATCAGATCCCTCAACTCTCCCTGAGGCTCTGAAGGGCGTAAAAATTCTTTTCCACGTTGCCGCTGATTACCGACTCTGGGTTCCAGACCCGGAAGTGATGATGAAAGCCAATGTGGAGGGAACGCGAAACCTGATGTTGGCCGCACTCGACGCAGGCGTGGAAAAGATCGTGTACTGCTCTTCCGTGGCAGCGCTCGGGCTTAACAAGGACGGAACGCCGGCAGACGAAGAAACCTACGTCACGGAAAGCACCGTTATCGGGACCTACAAGCTCTCGAAGTATAGGGCAGAACAGGAAGTGCTGAAGCTGGTCCGTGAAAAAGGGCTTCCCGCGATCATCGTCAATCCTTCGACTCCTATTGGTCCGCGGGACATCAAGCCCACGCCGACAGGTCAGATGATCCTCGACTGTGCCTCTGGCAGGATGCCAGCCTATGTGGAAACGGGCCTCAACATCGTTCATGTTGATGACGTTGCCGAAGGGCATGTCCTGGCGCTTGAACGCGGCAAGATCGGCGAGAAATATATTCTCGGCGGGGAAAACATGATGCTGGGCGATCTCTTTCGCCTCACCAGCGAGATCGCCTGCGTCAAACCACCCCGCATCAAACTCAAGCAGTCCTGGCTCTATCCGGTGGCTGTTGTGTCCGAATGGCTGGCCCGTGGGTTTGGCATCGAGCCGCGTGTTACGCGTGAAACTCTTGCCATGTCCCGGAAGCTGATGTTCTTCTCGTCGCTCAAAGCCCAGAGGGAACTTGGTTATGCCCCTCGACCTGCAAGAGACGCCATAGCAGACGCAATTTCATGGTTCCGTCTGCATGGACGGATGAAATAATGCTCTACGGAAGTGCACTCACCAGCCTTGGCGCCTGGATCTATCTGACGCTCTTCCATGGAAAATTCTGGCAGGGCGGACCAATCCTCAAGCCCGGTTCTCCGCCACCCTGTGCCCCGGACGTAGCCATCGTTGTGCCAGCACGGGATGAGGCTGAGTCAATTGAAGCCTGCCTGACGTCTCTGCTTGAGCAGGACTATGACGGGAAGCTGTCAGTCATCCTGGTGGATGACAACAGCACCGACGGGACAGGAGATCTGGCCCGTGCTCTATCTGACCCACAGAAGCGTCTCACCGTTTTGACGGGCGCTTCGCGCCCTGCCGGATGGAGTGGCAAGCTCTGGGCAGTCAATCAGGGCGCGCAGGAGGCTCTCAACCATATTGGGCCTTATGGCTACATCCTGTTCACGGATGCAGACATCATGCACGCGCCGAAGCATCTTTCGACGCTTCTCTCCAAGGCACGTGAAGACAATCTGGATCTTGTTTCCGAGATGGTGGCCCTGAACTGCGAGAGTTCCGCAGAGCGATTTCTGGTCCCGGCATTCGTTTACTTTTTCGCCATGCTTTATCCCTTTGCCTGGACAGCAAATGAGCGGTCCAGGATCGCAGGCGCCGCAGGTGGAACCATTCTACTCCGTCGGCGCGCACTTGAGCGAATTGGTGGCATCGAGGCTATCCGGGGTGCACTGATCGACGATTGCACCCTTGCAGCGCACGTCAAACGCTCAGGCGGACGTCTCTATCTTGGCCATAGCGCACTGGCCTGGTCAGTCCGACCGTATCGGGGTGCAAAAGATATCTGGGAAATGATTGCACGGACGGCGTATGTCCAGCTCCGCCAATCGCCCGTCCTGCTTCTCGCAACTATTCTTGGGATGATACTGATCTGGCTCCTCCCGGTTGGGCTGGCCCTTTTTGGCAAAGGACGTACGAGAAAGGTTGGCCTGCTGACCTATCTCCTGTCCTGCGCTACATTTCTTCCAACCCTGCGACGGTTCGGACTTCCTCTCTGGCGCGCATTGCCACTGCCGCTGATTGCTGCCTTTTACATGGCCGCAACCATCGGGTCGGCGATCGACCATCACAGGGGCGTCGGCGTACGCTGGAAAAATCGTTCCTATACGGATGAGGCATCGTGACAGAAGACATCTGGGGGACGAAAGACGTCACCTCTGAAAAAGGCAAAACCGACGAAAATTTTCCCGTTGGTTCCCTGCTGATTTCCCGACATTTGCGGCCGTATGTTCATACCTACTATAATTTCGCCCGCGTGGCGGATGATATGGTGGATACATCTGAGCTGACGCCACAGCAGAAAATTTCCCGCCTGCGTGGCATGGCTGCCGTCATCAGGGGAGAACTACAGGCTCCGCAGCGAGCTGACGCTCAAACGGCGGTGAAGTTGAGAGAGGTTCTTCTCAAGACGGGCGTTCCCCTGGAAACAGCGACGGATCTTCTTGAAGCGTTCTGCATGGATGCAGAAAAAACAAGATACGACAGCTGGCAGGAACTCCTGCATTATTGCCGGTATTCCGCCAATCCTGTTGGCCGGTTCCTGCTGCTGCTTCATGCAGAAGGGCACGAAACACTCGCTCCTTCAGATGCTCTCTGCTCGGCGCTTCAGGTAATCAATCATCTACAGGATGCAGCTGAGGACCTACAGGTTCTGGACCGCTGCTACATTCCACTGCCCTGGCTTGCGGAAGAGGGCGTCACAATCGACGATCTAAGGCTGGTGCGCAGCAAGCCCGGCCTGCGACGGGTTTTTGACAGAATGCTGGACGGGGTAGATGCACTAAACCGCGAAGCTCGCGGTCTTCCGATGCTGATCCGGGATAGGCGGATGCGGCTTGAGGCCGCTGTGATTGTTGAACTGTCACATATTCTGGCACGACGTCTGCGACGTCAGGACCCGGTGGCAGAACGGGTTGCGCTGACTAAAGCCGACGGAGCAAAAGCTCTGCTTCTGGCAATGCGCTACTGGCCAACACACTGAATAAAAAAAACGGGAGGCCAGAGAGCCTCCCGTTTGAAATATCAGCCGATGATGCGGTCCAGTGCCGCGCAAAACTTCTTCATTTCACTCATCGACCCAACCGTGATGCGGGACGCATTTGGCCAGATCGGCCAGGAGCGGCCAATGATGATGTTTTCCTTCAGGAACGCATCCTTGATCGGGCCGGCGGGGCGCTTCCAGTCGATAACGAACATATTTGCATCAGAAGGAATGAAGCTGATTCCCTTCTTCTGAAGGTGTTCATACGTCATGGCGCGAGCTGCGATCATTTCGCGACGACGAGCATCAATGTCTGACTTCATGGTCAGGCTCTTTGTCCCGCAAACCACCGCTGGAACTGGCAGCATGTGCGTCTGATTCACGCCGTCATAGCGCATCATCTTCTCATGAAGCGCCGGCGGAGCCATGCTGAAGCCCAGACGCAGACCGGCCATCGCAAACATCTTCGAGAACGTGCGAAGAACAACCACATCGCGCCCTTCAGCAACAAGCGAAACTGCGCTCGGGGCATTGGAGAAGTGGATGTAGGCTTCATCAACGAGAACGATGGAATCTTTGGGCTTGTTGGCAACGAGCCAGCGGATATCTTCCAGCGGCGTGATCGTACCGGTCGGATTGTTTGGCGAGCAGATATAATAGACACCAGCGTTCGGATCAGCCTTCAGCATTGCCTTCACATCGGTCTTGTAACCGTTGGAAGCATCCAGAGGGACTTTCTTCAGCGGGATCTTGAGCCATTCGGACGCGACCCAGCCAGCTTCGTAACTGGGATCAGCCGTAACCAGGCCGCGCGTCGGGGAGCAGAACGTCACGATCGTGCGACAAAGCGGATCAGATGATCCGCCCCACGGCAGGATGCAGTTCTCAGGCACGTTATCAATTTTGGCAGCCGTGCTGATCAGATCTTCGCGCGTATGGCCCGTAGGGTCATATCGATTGCCTTCGAAAACCGCAGCTGCGCCCGCCTTGGCAGCAGCCGGGAAGGGGCCAGTCCAGCACTCATTGCTGCCAATGCGGACCATCTTGGTAACGTCACCGGGCGGGAGGGCGGTAAGAGGGCCCGCTTCAGCGCGTCCGACGATAGACCGTACTGCCATACCTGCACTCATGAGTGCAGCGACGCGGCCCAGACTACGACGGGAATAACCGCGTGAGAGGAGATCATCTTTTGCTTCGGGGGACAGGCAGTCGGTCATGCTCGGCTCACGCTCCTAGAGTGTCTGAAAACATACTAAAAACGAAACGATCTGTCTGTCAAAGGCCCAATTGCCATCCGATTTCAATATTCGGGGTTTTGTTTATCCACCGGGATCGACGTCGGCTGTCCCTCAGCACCCGCATATGTCAGGAGAAGAACAGTCGGTTCGTCTCCCGCTACACCCCGATGAACATCGTTGACGGACTCAGCAAAGGCCTCTCCCTGATGGAAGGTCCGGCTTTTGCCACTTTCCTTATCCTGAATTGTCAGAGAACCCTGGAGCACATATCCCGCATTCGGGAAGGGATGCGTATGCCAGGGCAGGGCAGTATGTGCCGGAATTGTCAGGCGAATCATGCTGAGTTCTGGCTGCGAGGTCGTGTACGGGGTGTAAGATACGCCGTTCCATGAATGCGTGGCGTTCAGAAGATGATCTGCATGTGCTTTGCTAGCTGACGACTCTGCTTCGGCGACTGAAAAACTCGAACAGGCAGCGACAACGGCGAGAAAGAGACGGAACTTCATGGGATCCTCCTTGGGGAAGGGTGTTGCCTTTTGGCACCATACAAACGTATGGCATCCCATTCCGTTCGTGCCGACTTTGTGACAGGCCCGTTTGCGGCTAGAACGCAGAATTTCTGAAACAGGACAGGGGACAGACATGGTTTTCAGCAGGGCGCGTGCTTCTTCCGGCCTTCCCTGCGCGCAGGCCGATCTTGACCATGTCGAGCAGATCGTCACTGCATCCGGTACGTCGTTTGCCCGTGGCATGAAGGTTCTGCTGACGGCAAGACGTCAGGCCATGTTCGCAATTTACGCCTTCTGCCGTGAAGTGGACGATATTGCCGACGGCGATGCCGGTGTTGAAGATCCGTTGCAGGCGCTTCAGGAATGGCACGACCGCATCGACCGCCTCTACAAGGGCGAGACGCAGGACGCTCTGGATCGTGTTCTTGTAGCAACCATTTTCCGCTTCGATTTACGGGCAGCAGACTTTCACGCCATCATTGATGGCATGGCCATGGACTGCGGCGCCCCCATCGTTGCACCAGATGAAAAGACGCTTGATCTGTACTGTGATCGCGTTGCCTCCGCTGTTGGTCGATTGTCCGTCCGTGCGTTCGGAGACGCGTCCCCGGCCGCAGACCTCGTGTCGAAGCATCTTGGAAGAGCGCTTCAGCTCACAAATATTCTTCGGGATATTGCTGAGGATGCTGAACGCAGCCGCCTTTATCTGCCGTCGGAATTGCTGGAGCGCTTCAACGTTCCAAGCAATCCGAAAGAAGCCATATATGCCCATGGCCTTGATGGCGTGGCCCATATTCTCGCCCGCCGCGCGCACGATCATTTTCGGGATGCGCGCCGCGCAATGAAAGACTGCAATCATACCGCAATGCGGCCAGCGCGCATGATGGCAGCCTCCTATGAGCCCGTTTTGAATGCGCTTGAAAAGCGAGGATGGAAGAACCCCGAGATTGCGCCGAAAGTCAGCAAGGGCTGGCGTGCTGTTCGCGCTCTGGCGGCTTATGTGAAGTAAGCTGATGAGCCACGTTCATATCATTGGCGGCGGCCTTGCAGGCCTTTCTGCAGCCGTCGAACTCGCCGCGCAGGCCAAGGTCACAATTTACGAGGCAGGTCCAGCATGTGGGGGTCGGGCACGGTCGTTCCATGACAAGACACTCGACACGCTGATCGATAACGGCAACCACCTGATCCTGTCCGCAAACGGTCTGACTTTCCGTTATCTTGACATTCTCGGCTCCCGCCACACATTGAGCGGCCCCGGTATCCCCATTTTCCCGTATTATGATCTGCAGGACGATCTCGCCTGGACGCTTCGCCTGTCCAAGGGAAAGATACCGTTCTGGGCGCTTCCAGGGGGCCGTCGCGTTCCAGGCATGAAGCTGTCAGAGCTTGCGTCTCTAGGTCGCTTCCTGAAAGCCAATGACAATACGGTTGTCGAGGATTGTCTCAAGCCAGGTCAACTCAGCCGCCGCCTTCTCGAACCCTTTGCCATTTCGGTTCTGAACACGGATCTCCATACCGGAAGCGCTCTTCTGCTGGGGAATGTGATCCGTAAGTCTCTGGCGCAGGGTGGAATGGCCTGTTGCCCTTGGTTCCCTGAAATCGGGCTTTCCGAAACACTCGTGGATCCAGCTCTTTCGTATCTGCGCCGCTATCATGGTGATGTCCGAACCGGCGTACGCGTCAGTGCAATCGTCCGTGACAAGGGTCGCGTTACAGCGATCGAGACCACTGAGGGACGGATCGAGCTTGGACCGGAAGATCATGTCATCGTTGCTGTGCCGGGGCCTGTAGCTCAAACTCTGCTTCCAGAACTTGTCGTTCCTGACGCTTTCGAGAGCATTGCAAACGCACATTTCAAGCTTCCTGCCCCCGTCAAGGCGAGAGGCGTGGTCGCTCAGGCGCGATTTGTTGGTCTCGTCGGAGGCATTTCGGAGTGGATCTTCCTCAAGGGCGACGTGCTTTCCGTGACGGTCAGTGCTGCCAACCGATATGCTGACCGCGACAGCAACGAAATGCTGGCCACGATCTGGTCGGAAATCCGGCGTGCGCTCGATCCGGTTCTTCCCCAGCCATTACCTGTCGGGATGCCGCCAGCCCGTCTGCTGCGCGAAAAGCGGGCTACTTTTGCCGCAACCCCCGAGCAGAACCGCCGTCGCCCTGTTGCGAAGACAGACATCGCAAACATGGCGCTTGCTGGGGACTGGACGAATACGGGTCTTCCCTCGACGATTGAAGGCGCAATCCAGTCCGGGCTGGCTGCCGTCAGTGCGCTGGGGTTTCGTTCAGCTGTAAAGCACACGGAATCGTGATGCGATCTCGCAAAATTATGTCTGTAGCACCACTCCCCTTGATGAGGGCTACATGTCCCGGGAGAGCTGAACAATGCTGATTTATCCAGATGAAAAGGAGGACCGCGTGAGCGAGGCCCTTTCCCGCAAGCCCATTGAGGGAGACGACGTCACTCGTGCGATCGAAGGCGCCCATGCGGCTCTTGGCAAACGTCAGAAAGACGATGGCCACTGGGTTTTCGAGCTTGAAGCCGACGCCACCATTCCAGCCGAATACGTTCTTCTGGAACACTATCTGGACCGGATCGATCAGGACAAGCAGAACAAGATCGGCGTTTATCTGCGCCGCATTCAGGGCGAACACGGCGGCTGGCCTCTGTATTTTGGCGGCGGCTTTGACCTTTCCGCGACGGTAAAAGCCTATTTTGCTCTGAAAGCCATTGGTGACAACATTGACGCGCCTCACATGCGGCGCGCGCGTGAAGCTGTTCTGGACCACGGCGGGGCTGCGCGATCCAATGTCTTCACGCGGATCCAGCTTGCCCTGTTTGGTGAAGTTCCCTGGGATGCGACGCCTGTCATGCCGGTTGAGCTGATGCTGCTCCCACGGACGGCGTTTTTCTCCGTTTGGAACATGTCTTACTGGTCCCGCGCAGTGCTTGCTCCCATGCTGGCTGTGGGCGCCCTGAAACCACAGGCCATCAATCCGCGGGACATTCACATACAAGAGCTGTTCGTTAAGCCGCCTTCCGAGGTCAAGGACTGGATCCGCGGGCCTTACCGCTCTATGTGGGGCCGCGCTTTCAAACATCTGGATACGGCACTACGGCCAGTTCTGCCGCTCATTCCCAAGAAAATTCATGACAAAGCCCTCAAGGCGGCCATCAGCTTTATCGAACCCCGCCTGAGCCGGGGCGGCCTCGGCGCGATCTATCCTGCCATGGCTAATGTGGTCATGCTGTATCGCGCTCTTGGCGTGCCCGACAGCGACCCTCGCGTTGTGACGGCCTGGGAGTCCATTCAGGATCTTCTTGTTCAAAAAGAAGACGAAATTTACTGCCAGCCCTGCGTTTCTCCCGTTTGGGACACAGGATTGTCCGGTCTGGCCATGATGGAAGCCGCATCCGGGGCCCATCCGACAAAACGTGATGAAACACTCGCGAAGCTGAAGAAAAGTGCTGAGTGGCTGCGGGATCGCCAGATTCTGGACGTCAAGGGCGACTGGGCAATCAACACCCCCGATTTGCGGCCGGGGGGATGGGCCTTCCAGTATGAAAATGATTATTATCCAGACGTAGATGACACTGCCGTCGTCGGCATGCTGCTTCACCGTGTTGACCCCGAAGAAAACCGTGAGGCGATTGAGCGCGCCCGCGAATGGATCATCGGGATGCAGAGTACGAACGGAGGCTGGGGCGCGTTCGACGTCGATAATGACCTTGAGATGCTGAACCATATCCCGTTCTCGGATCATGGCGCACTCCTTGATCCTCCTACGGCAGACGTCTCGGCACGATGCATTTCCTTCTTGTGCCAGCTTGGTCATCCGGAAGATCGCCCGGTGATCGACAAGGCGTTGGATTACCTGCGAAAAGAGCAGGAAAAAGAGGGCTGCTGGTTCGGTCGATGGGGAACGAATTACATCTATGGAACCTGGTCCGTTCTTTGCGCCCTCAACATTGCCGGCATTTCCTATGACGATCCCATGGTGAAGCGCGCCGTGAACTGGCTGGAGGATATTCAACGTTCGGACGGTGGCTGGGGCGAGGATTGCGCCACTTATGAAGGCGCACCACCGGGAATTTACAAGGAAAGCCTGCCGTCTCAGACGGCTTGGGCCGTTCTGGCCCTCATGGCTGTGGGGCGCAGGGACAGTGAGGCCGTGAAGCGCGGTATCAACTTCCTGATGTCCCGGCAGGACGAAAACGGGGAATGGCAGGAAGAAGCCTATAATGCCGTAGGCTTCCCGAAAGTCTTCTACCTTCGTTATCACGGCTACAAGCAGTTCTTCCCGCTCCAGGCCCTGTCCCGATATCGCAATCTGGGCACCAGCAACACGGGCCGAGTGGAATACGGTTTCTGATGCTCGGTGTCCTGGTTGGAATGAAGCAGGAAGCGCGCATTATCCGCCGCTTCCTGCCTGATGCCCCCATTGCCCTGAGCAACGCGACAGCCTCAGGTGCAGTGGAGGGAGCCGCGCGGCTTGTTCAAGCGGGTGCAACACGACTGTTATCCTTTGGCTGTGCCGGGGGTCTATCGTCCAGCGTTATGCCGGGAACGATCATCGTTGCAGACCGGGTTGTTGTTCAAGACACGTCCTACAACGCAGACATTGCCCTGAGCAGAAGCTTCGGGGCCGATCATGCGCGACGTGGAGGTCTTCTGCACAGCAACAGCCTGATCGAAACAGCAGAAGAAAAAAGCCGTCTATACGGCCAGACCCGTTGCGTGGCGGTCGATATGGAAAGTGGCGCGGTTGCCCAGACGGGCAAGACCTTTGCTGTTCTACGGGTAGTCTGCGATGATTCGGACCGAGATCTGCCGCCCGCTGCTCGTGATGGCTTGAAAGATGGTGCGATATATCTTCCCGGATTGCTTAGCTCTCTCGTGAGGCATCCCAAGCAGATTCCAGCCCTGATGGGACTTGGAAGAGACGCAGCAGCGGCCCAGAAGGCCATCGCCTTATTTCTGGAAACCTATCCGCCGCAGCTTTGAGAAAACGCTCGCACCGATAAACGCGGCGATAACACCCGCCGGAACGAGCCACGGGAAGGCGATGGGGTGCCCATCAAGACGCACCATCGCCAACAGACCCAACACGGCAATCGATACCAGAAAGCCAGCAATTCCGCTCGCTTCGTCGCGAGAATGTGCGAGCATGGCCAGCAGGAAAATGCCTAACGTCGCACCGTAGCTATAGGATGCTATGGAGAGACCGAACACCACAGCAGATCCGGTCGGGTGCGAGAACAGCAAAGCGGTTGCGACCAATAGCACAGCCCAGAACGATGTCGCCGTCCGCAGGGAAAGCGTGTTCTTGGGAAAGAAGTCACTTCTCGTTGCCGCGGCCATGGAATTCATGGCGCTGGAAAGCGATCCCATTGTCGCGGCCAGGATACCCGCGATCAGCAATCCACGAAGAATTGGCGGTAACGCCAGGATGAACTGCGGGAAAAGCGCATCTGGCGCGCCATGATACTCCGGCCAGAGAACATGCAGCCCAACCCCGATAAAAGACAACAATGCAAAGAGAAGCGCCACGACAAAGACGCTTCCGATCATCGCAGCACGCGCGCCTCCAAGACTTCTGGCGGCAAGGCAACGTTGTAGCATCAACTGGTCCGTACCATGAGACGCTAGGGAAAGGATCGCGCCACCAACAACAGCACCCGTTACCGAGAAAGGGTTGGTGAAAGCGGGCAGACCGGATGTGAAGAGTGGGGCGGCATGGAAGACCGCAGAACCAATGCGGTCAAACAGCACAATACCACAGGCAGCACTTCCACCCAGATAAAGAACAAGCTGGAGCGTATCGGACCACACCACAGCCTTCAGACCACCCGCCAACGTATAAGCCAATGTCAGCACTACGATGCCCATGAGCAAAACGAAGTCAGGGACGGGGTATCCAATACTCGCAAACAGGAGGGAGACGGGGACCATGCCTGCATAAAGGCGCACCCCCTCCGCCAAAAGACGTGTCAGGAGAAATGTGCCTGAGACAAGCTTCTGAAGGCGATGCCCGAAACGCTGCCCGACATACCGGTAAATGGATGTGGCGCCGCGCTCATGAAGTGGCAGAAACCATATCGCAACGGCAACGCGCCCAAACAGGTATCCCAGAGCCAGCCCCAAGAAGACATAGCCATTAAGAAAGGCAACGCCGGGAACACTAACGATTGTGAGCGTTGATGTTTCTGTGGCCACCAGGGAAAGGCATATGGCCCAGGGCGGCAAGTCTTTATGGGGCTGACGTGCCAGTGTAAGCGCGAAAACGGGCAGGGACACCAAGTACAGCAGGATTACAGTCAGGCTCTGGATCATCCTGTCCGTTCTGTAGCCGCAACGTGTTCCGGTCAAGCGCGCAAACTGATGAGCACTTTTGAAAAGCACTCATCAGGAAAAGCTCAGCCTTCTTCGGCCAGACGCTCGGGACGAAATCCGGTGGCGATGACGTACAGCTCGCTTGATTCTTTTCTGGAAGCAGGCGGCTTGACGTGTTTGACGGAAGCGAAGGCGAGCTTCATGGAATCAAGCATCTGCTTTTCAGAGCCGCCTTGGAAAACCTTGGCAACGAAGCTGCCGCCTTCAGCGAGAACCTGCATGGCAAAATCGAGCGCACCTTCGGCGAGACCCATGATGCGCATATGGTCTGTTGCTGCATGGCCCGTCGTGTTCGGAGCCATGTCAGACATCACCAGATCCGCAGGGCCGCCAAGGATTTCCTTAAGGCGATCCGGCATTTCCGGATCTGTGAAATCACCCTCAATGATTTCGGCTCCGCTCACCGGATCAACCGGCAGGAGGTCAACGCCTGCAATGTTGCCCGCACCACGCTTGACCGCAACCTGCGACCAGCCACCCGGCGCCGCACCAAGATCAATGACGCGCGCGCCCGGCTTGATGATGTGAAAGCGGTCATCAATTTCGATCAGCTTGAAGGCGGCACGAGACCGCCAGCCCTGCTTTCGGGCTGCAGCCACATAAGGGTCATTGAGCTGACGGTTCAACCAGCGCTGCTGGGCAGTGGTGCGACCACGAGCCGTTCGCAGTGTGACGACCTTGTTACGGGCCGTCTGTGACGTCGAGGCGTCCTGTGTTGCATCTGCTGCCCCTGGTGCAGCTGCGCTCTTAAGAGCTTTTCCAGGGATGCGCTTGGGTCCCGTATCCTTCTTGGAAGAACCGGAGCGGGATCTGGGCGGCTTCATATCGTGGCGTAATTCCCGAGAGGGCCCCTTGAACGGGGCGTGACATGACGATGGGGCCTGCGGCGTTCCCGTGTGAAACGCTGGCCATGATCGCGGGCCATACGCAGCAGCATGCCGTCACGCAACCCCCGATCGGCAATCGTGACCTCTTCTATAGGCCATGCGCGATGAATTGCCTCGAAAATCGCGCAACCCGGGAGAACATATTTTACACGATCCTCGCCCACGCACGGATGTGCGGAAAGATGATCCCTCGAAAGTCCACGCAGCGTAGCGATGGCTTCACGCATCACAGCACCAGGCAGAGTAAGGCCATCAATCGCGGCGCGATTGTAACGGGGCAGGGAGAGCGCCACACCGGCAAGTGTCGTAACCGTTCCGGATGTTCCCAGAAGGCAGGCGTTGCCCTGGCTGATTTCCCGCCGGATACGGTGAATATTTTCAAAGCCTGACAGATGGCTCTGCACATAGGACACCATCTCTTCATAAGAAGAGCCATGTCCCTCTCCGAACATTTCCTGAAGGGTAATGACGCCGACAGGCATGCTGGTCGTGCCAATCAGTGTCTGGGACTTGCGTGCTTGATCCACCCGGACCCACGCCACTTCCGTTGAGCCGCCACCAATATCAAACAGAACGCCGCGCTCAGCCCGTGCAGGTGCGTGAGAGGGAACACGAAAAAGCGGGGAACAGCTTTCAAGAGCCAGCTCAGCTTCTTCGCGAGCTGTAATGATATCAATGGTCAGACCGATTTCGCTCTGAACACGCTCAAGAAATTCACGGCCATTCGCTGCTTTGCGACAGGCTTCGGTTGCAACGGCCCGGACATGGGAGAGGGGCCACTGCTTCATGCGTTCCACACAGATCCGCAGGGCATCCAGCGCACGCGTCATGGACTCTTCCGCCAGACGGCCGCTTAGACGCAGTCCTTCGCCGAGGCGAACGGAGCGATTGAAGCTGTCGACCACACGGAAACCATTGGCTGTTCCCGCAGCAATCATGAGACGGCAATTGTTGGTTCCAAGGTCGATGGCACCAAAGAACGGTCCGGCCTGACGGGTTCCAGACGTCCGTACTGACGCCTGACCTGATAGCCTGTGCTCCGTTCCTTGCCTCATCATCTTGTTTAGGCTCCCGATTTGCCCGTTTTGGGACCTTGCATAAGCAGCATGAGACGGGAAAACGTCTTACCGCAAGAAAAATATCAGTTTTTCTAAAAAAAATGGAAATACCCCCTTGCGTCACTCAGGCGTGATGGGTAAACACCCACTCACCGCTTGGGAGATAGTTTAGCGGTAGAACTACCGGCTCTGACCCGGTCAGCCCTGGTTCGAATCCAGGTCTCCCAGCCAACAAATTCCTTAAAATCTACCGCAAAAAAGAGACTTCCCCTCCAGGGGGGAATTAGTCTATGAGGACCCGCCAACGGCCGGTCGGGCCTTTTGGCTCCCGGTTCTGATTTCAGCGTCTCACGACGCATGACCAACGGGGGCCAGCGGGCATGACATATTCTTCCTGCACAACTGATCTAAGCGCACGCATTCGCGAGGCACTGGCATTCGACGATGTTCTCGTCGAGCCGGCTGAATCGTCCGTGCTTCCGGCCCAGACATCGACACGTACACGCCTTACACGCACAATCGAGCTGAACATTCCCCTGATGTCCTCCGCCATGGACACGGTGACGGAAGATGGCATGGCGATTGCCATGGCTCAGCAGGGCGGCATGGGCGTCATTCACAAGAACCTTTCCATTGAAGAGCAGGCGGAGCAGGTTCGCCGCGTCAAGCGCTTTGAATCCGGCATGGTGGTCAACCCCGTCACCGTTGGTCCGGACCAGACACTGGCAGACGTCAATGCCATCATGGCCCGCCATGGTGTATCGGGCCTGCCGGTCGTTGAAGAAGGTACGGGCGTTCTTGTTGGTATCCTGACCAATCGTGACGTCCGCTTCACGACGGATCTGAATACCCGCGTTCGCGATCTGATGACGAAAGAGAACCTTGTCACGGTTCTGAACGGTGCCGCGCCGGAAGAAGCTCGCGCACTGCTGCACCGTCACCGCATCGAGAAACTGCTGGTTGTTGATGAGGGCGGTCGCTGCATCGGCCTGATCACCGTCAAGGACATGGACAAGGCCACCACTCACCCGCTCGCCATCAAGGATGCACAGGGGCGTCTGCGCTGCGCTGCTGCTGTCGGCGTTGGTGAAGATGGCCTGAACCGCGCTGCGGCGCTCGTTGAAGCGGGCGTAGACGTCATTGTTGTTGATACGGCTCATGGTCACTCCCACGGCGTTCTGAACACGGTTCGGACGCTGAAAGAGCGTCATCCAGGCCTGCAGGTTATTGCCGGTAACGTCGCCACCCCCCAGGCCGCGCGCGCTCTTATTGAAGCCGGAGCCGACTGCATCAAGGTGGGTATTGGTCCCGGGTCCATCTGCACGACACGTGTTGTTGCGGGTGTTGGTGTCCCTCAGTTTTCCGCTGTTATGGAAACCGCTGCAGCCTGTCATGAACTTGACGTCCCGGCTATCGCGGATGGTGGCATCCGGACATCCGGCGACATTGTGAAGGCTATCGGCGCTGGTGCTGACGTCGTGATGGTTGGTTCGCTGCTGGCAGGCACGGATGAGAGCCCGGGGGAGACGTTCCTGTATCAGGGGCGTGCTTATAAGTCGTATCGTGGCATGGGTTCTCTTGGTGCCATGGCTCGTGGTTCTGCGGATCGTTATTTCCAGGCGGAAGTTCGCGACACGCTGAAGCTTGTGCCGGAAGGTATCGAAGGACAGGTTCCCTATAAGGGTGGCATGGCCCCGGTCGTGCACCAACTCGTTGGTGGCCTGAAAGCAGGCATGGGCTACACCGGATCTGCCACAGTTGCTGATCTTCAGGTCCGCACCATGTTCCGTCGCATCACAAATGCTGGTCTGCGTGAAAGCCATGTTCATGACGTGACAATCACGCGCGAAGCCCCGAACTACCGTCGGGACTGACATTTCATACACATTGGCCTCTCGCTTTGAGAGGCCAAACCGGCTACGGGGGCCATATGACCCCCGCAGCTCGCCTTTCCGGCGCCATTGATCTGCTTTGTGCGATCCAGAATGCGCCCCGCCGTCCCGCAGACGCTACCGCCAACGCTTTCTTCCGTGAACGCCGCTATATCGGTGGCGGTGACAGACGCGCCATTTCCACGCTGGCATGGGATGTGCTGCGTGGCTGGAGACGGCTGCATTGGCATCTGGAAGGCAGCCAGGGCGATATCTCTCCACGCCTGCTCTGTGCGGCCTCCATGCTGCTGTCTGGCACGACGATGGATCAGGTCCGGATGATGTTCAGCGGAGAGCGCTATGCCCAAAACCCTCTGACGCCGCGTGAGGATATCAACCTCAAGCATCTGGAAGGAAAAGAACTTTCCAGCCAGAAGCAGCCAATCGCCATCCGCCTGGAATATCCGGACTGGATCGAACCTGCGCTTCGCGAGACCTTCGGTTCTCGCATGGCGGATGAAATGGAAGCCATGCTAGGCACTCCCACGCTGGATCTGCGCGTAAACCTGCTGAAAGGCACGCGGGAAGATGCTCTGCGCGCGCTGAAGCGGGAAGGGCTGAATGCTGTTCCGACAAAGCTTTCCCCTTGGGGTTTGCGACTGGATGGGCGCCAGCCCGTCACGGCCGCACAGGCGTTCAAGGATGGCCTGGTAGAAATTCAGGACGAAGGATCGCAACTGGTTGTGGCGGCAGCCGACGCCCGGCCAGACAACCGTGTTCTTGATTACTGTGCCGGGGCTGGCGGCAAGACGCTCGCCCTTGCCATGACCATGGAAAACAAGGGCCATATCGTGGCCTGCGATGTTCACGAAAAACGCCTCGAAGGCGCCGTGAAGCGTCTGCGTCGGGCAGGGGTCCACAATGTCGAACGCCACCTTTTGGTGACGGGAGACAAATGGGCCAAGCGGCGTGCAGCAAGCTTCGATCGTGTTCTGGTGGACGCACCATGTTCAGGGACGGGCACGTGGCGCCGCAACCCAGATGCACGCCTGCGCCTGACGCCGGAGGATATTCAGGAACTTGTTATCAAACAGTCCGAAATCCTTGATCGTGCAGCATCTTTGGTCAAACCCGGCGGCCGGATGATCTATGCGACGTGCTCTCTTCTGGCGGCTGAAAATGGACAGCAGATTGACGCGTTTCTT
Source organism: Gluconobacter frateurii (assembly GCF_002723955.1). Classification (GTDB taxonomy): domain Bacteria; phylum Pseudomonadota; class Alphaproteobacteria; order Acetobacterales; family Acetobacteraceae; genus Gluconobacter; species Gluconobacter frateurii. The sequence continues at coordinate 57,974 of NZ_BEWN01000003.1, read as the reverse complement.
AAGCGCCGGACGGATTTCGTTCGGGTTCCAACGGAAGAACTGCCCGAGCTTCTACCTGCTGAGCTGCGTGAGAAGGCCCAGTTCTCTCTCACACCACTTCGTGATGGAACAGACGGCTTCTTTGCCTGCGTCATGCAGCGTCTGGAGCCTGTTTCTCAGACGGAAGAAGTTCCTTCCACATAACAAGAGCATCCACATAGCCATTTTGCGGGTGGTGGAACGCCCCAGGGAGCGTTCCAACCACCCGGAATCCGAGATGTTTCCAAAGAGCGATTGCGCGTTCATTGGTGCTGACAACGAAATTAAACTGCATAGCCCGGTAGCCTAAGGCCTGTGCTTCTTTCAGGGCGAACTCGCCCATTTGACGGCCAGCACCGTATCCGGGAGATGCCACGAAGCCCGCATTCCCGACATGTCGGCCGCCACCTGACTGATTGTCCTGAAGATAAAAAGTTCCGACGATTTTACCTTCAGGACTTTCCGCCACAAACACGCGATGTTCGACAGCCATCCAGTACCCGAGTGCCTGTCTGCGGCCCCATGCTCTCGGAAGGGCATATGTTTCCCCAGCCTTGAGAACAGGCGCAAGAACACGCCAGATGCCCTCCCGATCCAGCGACTGCGCGGGACGGATGACCAGTTTCGATTCTGACACGCAGATACTCCCTGCAAAGTGAGACGGTTAGGCCCGGACCATGATCCGGGTTATGATACCGGTTTCCAAGTCAGAACGGGACAGACGCGCTCTTACACATGCAGTATGATATCTTCCTCGGCATAGCCCTGACATTCGGGGCCGGAATGCTGGCCCAGTGGGTCGCGTGGCGGTTCCGCCTTCCAGCGATCGTCCTTCTCTTCACCATGGGGCTGCTGTTCGGGCCTGGGCTCGGTATTCTCCACCCATCCGAGACGATGGGATGGGTCTTCCGGCCACTGGTTTCGCTCCTCGTTGCCATCGTGGTGTTCGAGGGAGGGATGGCGCTGGACATTCGCCAGCTTCGGGAAGCCGGGGAAGGCGTCGCACGCCTGACGATGCTCGCCCTGCCCATAAATTGGGTCCTGGGATCACTTGCAGCTCATTATGTTGCCCATCTTGAGTGGGGAACGGCGATGCTCTTCGGGGCCATCATCGTTGTGACAGGCCCGACCGTCGTGCTGCCACTTTTGCGCAGCGCCAAGCTTCAGCCCCGGGTCGCAGCCTTCCTAAGATGGGAAGCCATCGTTAACGATCCATTGGGCGCAATTCTTGCTGCGGTCGTTCTGCAGCTCATGCTCCTGCATGTCGATCTGCATACCGGCGTTTTCTTTACTCACACGCTGCCAGACCTTCTGGCTGCCGCAACTGAGTCCATCTCGGCAGGCATTCTTCCGGCTTATCTGATCCGCTATCTTTTCACGCGGGACATGATGCCGGAAATCCTCAAAACGCCGGTTCTCATTTCCATGGCGCTTTTGATTTTCACAGCCTGCAATCTGGAGATGGAAGGTGCAGGACTGGTCGCCGTGACCATCTTTGGTATGGCGCTGACCAACCTTCATATTCCCGGCGTCGCAGAACTTCGCCGCATCAAGGAATCCATGGTGGTTCTGGTGGTGTCAGTGCTGTTTATCCTGCTGACGGCCGACCTGCATCGTGATGTGCTCAAACATCTTTCCATCCCAATTCTGATGCTGACACTGGTCGTTCTGTTTGTTGTCAGGCCCGTAGGGATTTTCTTTTCCACACTTGGAACGAGCATGCCGTGGAAAGAACGGCTTTTCGTCGGGTGGATCGCACCTCGCGGTATTGTGGCCGCCGCCGTCGCAGGTGCGGCAGGTATTCGCCTGAAGGAAACCGGCTATCAGTCCGCTGACCTTATCATGCCAGCCGTGTTTGCTGTCATAGCGGTAACGATGATCCTGCATGGCTTCTCGCTCCGGCCCATTGCAAGAGCACTCAAACTGACCCTTTCAAACGATCCTGCCATTGCCATTCTGGGTGCCAGCGGATGGTCAGTTGATCTTGCAGCGTGCCTGCACCGGGAAGGTATTCCGGTCCTTCTCGTGGACAACAGATCGAGTGCCCTGATGCCAGCGGCACAGATGGATATTCCGGTTCTGCGCACTGAACTGTTGTCCCAGCACGGGCAGGAGGCCCTTGAGGAGCGCCCTGCTGATTACCTGATCGCGACGACGGGGGATGGTATTTATAACGGCATGATCTGTGGCCATCTGGCCCCGGCCATGGGACGGGAGCGCGTGTTTCAGATCAGCCCGGGCGTGGCGAGACTGGATTTCTATCACGGCCTGTCCCGTGATTCGCGCGGGAAGGTTCTTGGAGAACCTGCCTGGAACTACACGCTGTTCGACACGCTGTTCGAGCAGGGATGGCGTTTTACATCCCGCGTTGCCACGGAAGCGAATGCCGACAGCTTCGGAACGGATGATAACCGATTGGATATCCTTGTCAGTCGAAGGACAGCCATTCTCATTCGATCAGCGGAAGACCCCGCAACGGTCATGCCGATGGCGGGAGATCTGATGATTTCCATGGTTCCACCAACCGATCAAACCAGAGCAGAAAGGGAAGCGTCTTAAGGCGCTTCCACAATGATCGAGGTCAACCCCTGTGCGAGCAAGCGACGGAGATCGCGTTCCTGTAAAGCGATGCACCCTTCCGTGAACCCCGTCACAGTCGGCAAATGCAGAAAAATTGCTGACCCACGACCCGACTCGGGTTTGAGATCGTTCCATCCCATCACAATGCAGAGATCGTAAGCATGGTCTTCTCTCCACATTTTTTCACATGAAGCAGGGTGCGGAAGAGTAACCGGACGGTTGTAATCGGAAGCGTCCGCATCGTCACACCATCCATCTGAAGGGGCTATTGGCTCAATGGGCAGACCAGCGCCGGAAACCGGCCTTTCAGTACGGTCAGCACGATAAAGAATACGCCGGAGAGGCAGTTCTCCAACAGGCGTCGCATGATCGCCTTCGCGTTTGTCAAGACTTATGCCGCCCGATCCAATCAGAGCCGGAATAACTTCGTTTCGGAAGTGAAGAAAAGCGCGGTTTTCAGCGATTCTCAAATTAGCTTTAGTCATCTGCCTGTTTTCTTTTCAATTTGCATTTGTCATACCTCATGTTGCAAGTTTGCTTCGCTTTCCAGCAATGGGAAGAGAAGAATTGGATGCGTGGCTTATCAACGCGAACCCACGCGGATGTGACGCTTCCGCTCAGATAAAACGAGACAGGTATTATGGCAGGTCCCCGCCCCATCCTCGTAGTTGATGACGACGACACATTGCGGCATCTGCTGGCGGAACAGCTCCAGCACGGTGGCGAACTTGAGACAATTGAAGCGACTTCTGTCGCAACCGCTCGGGAACTGCTGAAGAAGCCGGGGGCACGCTATGATGCGATGCTGCTGGACATCACCCTTCCAGATGGGGATGGACGCGATTTCTGTGCAGAACTGCGCCGCGAAGGCGTTCGGATGCCAATCATCATTCTGACCGGTTCAGATGATGAGAGCGATATTGTGCGTGGCCTGGATGCCGGCGCCAATGACTACGTGGCCAAACCTTTCCGGATTGGCGAACTTCTAGCGCGCCTCCGCGCACAGCTGCGGATTTTCGAGAACAGCGAAGATGCCGTCTTTGAGATTGGCCCGTATGCATTCCGACCTTCTGCCAAGCTTCTGGTCGAGACTGCACGTAACCGCCGGATCCGCCTGACGGAAAAGGAAGCTGCGATTCTTAAGTATCTTTACCGCGCAGGCCACCGTCCAGTAGCGCGGCAGGTTCTTCTGAACGAAGTCTGGGGCTACAACGCCGCCGTCACCACGCATACGCTTGAGACGCATATCTATCGCCTGCGTCAGAAGATCGAGCCAGATCCAACCAAGACATCTCTGCTCATCACGGAAGGGGGCGGTTATCGCCTTGATCCGGAAGGCAAGACAGTCGCCACAGCGGAATCGCTCCCGGCCTGAAACCGGGAGCAAGCCGGTCAGGCTGGATCGAAGTCCAGCACGACCGGCACATGATCTGACGGGCTTTCCCAGTCCCGCACATCCCGACGAATACGGATATCGCGTAGTCCCGGCATCAGGTCAGGCGTCATCCAGACGTGATCAAGGCGGCGCCCACGGTCAGACTTTTTCCAGTCCTTGTTACGATAAGACCACCACGTATAGAGCTTGGACGGTTCAGGCGTGAGACGCCGCATTGCATCCTGAAAACCTGTTGCCATCCAGGCGTTAAGCCGCTCCGTCTCCGGTGGCGTATGGCTGACAATCTTCAGAAGCTGACGGTGACTCCAGACGTCATGCTCCAGAGGCGCAATGTTGAGGTCTCCGACCACGATACTGCGGGCAGGGGGCGTTTCTGAAAACCAAGCGGTAGCTTCTTCTATGAATGCGAGTTTGTGGGCGAACTTCTCGTTTTCTTCCGGATCAGGAATATCGCCGCCTGCCGGCACGTAGAAATCATGAAGCAGAACCGGGCCACCAGGAGTTTCGATGGAGGCCGCGATGTGCCGACAGTCCTCACGGCTACACCAGTTCGGGGTATTCGCGACGGATGTCAGAGGCAGACGCGAAAGAATCGCTACCCCATTGTACCCCTTCATGCCGCGATAGAGCTGATGGGGCAGCCCCAGCGCCGTCAGCGCTTCAGCCGGAAAGAGCGGATCGGGAACTTTCGTCTCCTGAAGGCAGACGATGTCCGGATTTTCCTCCTCAACCAGCTTCTGCAAAAGGGGCAGCCGAAGCCGGAGGGAGTTGATGTTCCATGTAATCAGACGCATCACCTCTGGATCGACTGAATTGCCCTCTTTGACAAGCACCTCTTGCGTCAAGAAAGCCTGCACCCGATCTAGGACGGATCATGACTGACCTTCACGACACGCTTCTCACTTTCGACACTCATATCGACATTCCATGGCCTGACATGGCCGATGCCTGGTCTTCGGATAACCCGCGGAAAGTGGATGTTCGGAAGTGCCATCAAGGCAAACTGCGATCCGTCTGCCTTGCAGCCTACATCCCACAAGGCCCACGCGATGAGACCGGGCATGAAGAGGCGTGGGAGCGCGTGCAGGCGATGCTGAAAGTCATTGATTCTCTGGGAGGAGAGCAGGATGGAGTGACGGCGCGCGTCTGCCGGACTGCTCAGGACGTCCGCTTAGCCTTTGAGAACAATGCCCTCGCCATTGTGCCAGCAATTGAGAATGGCCACGCTCTTGGAGGTGTCCCCGCTCGAATCGGGCAGTTGGCCCGGGACTATGGTGTTCGATACATGACGTTGACCCATAACGGGCACAATGTGTTGGCGGATGCGGCCATTCCCCTTAAGAACCTCAACGATGTGCCAGCGCTTCATGGAGGCCTGTCAGAACTTGGCCGTGAGACAATTCGTGAGATGAATCGGCATGGCGTTCTGGTGGATGTCTCTCACGCTGCGAAATCCACAATGATGCAGGCTTCCGAAGTCTCCACGACGCCTGTCTTTGCCAGCCACTCATGCGTCCGCAGTCTCTGCGATCATCCCCGCAATCTGGATGATGAACAGCTGGATCGTCTCAAAGAAACGGATGGCCTGATCCAGATTACGGCCATGGGGTCATTCCTTCGCAAAGGCGGCGGGGGAACCGTCGAAGATCTGGCACGCCATGTGGCCTACGTCGCGGAGCGCATCGGCGTAAGGCATGTGGGCGTCTCGTCTGACTTCGATGGGGGGGGAGGCATTCCGGGCTGGCAGGACGCGACTGAAACGCGAAATGTAACCCGCGCTCTGGAAGCTGTCGGCTTCGGGAAGGAAGACCTTTCTGCCATCTGGGGTGGTAATATGCTGCGACTGATGGAAAAGGCCGAACAAGCATCAATTTCAGCCTGAAAATCGCTTTCAGCTCAGCAAAAAAGTTCTCTCAAACGGGAACAGAACGGGACCATGAAGACTTAAAGTGGAGTGCACTCGTCCACCATGCTTTTAAGAGTCAAGACGTCCCGTTCAACTAAAGCCGAGGATGGGGAAAATTTCTTGCCCATCCACGCAACGGAAAGAATTTATAAGTCTTTTCAATTATTTACGTTTACTGATTAAAAATTAGGCAATCTGATGGCAGGGCTTGCAAACCTTGGCCTTCATGATTCTGTCATGGAGCAACCCACAGACTTGTCCACAGGTTCAGTGGATGACTGAAGAACCGGCATGAATGACCTCACGCCCAAGGAGATGAAAACAAGAATGACGGCTGAGGAAGTCCCTGTTCCGACTGTTAAAAAACAGGGTGTGGACGCAATCCGTGAGGCCTTGAAGACCATTCCCTACAGCTCTGGCGTGTATCGCATGCTGGGAGAGAAGGGGGAGGTCCTGTATGTCGGCAAGGCATTGAGCCTCAAGAAACGTGTGTCGTCCTATACGCGGATCAACCAGCTTCCTGAACGTCTGCGCCGGATGGTGTCTATGACGGTCTCCATGGAGATTGTCATCACCAGAACGGAAGCAGACGCACTTCTGCTGGAAGCCAACTACATCAAGCGTATGAAGCCACGCTTCAACATCCTGCTACGGGATGACAAAAGCTATCCTTGGCTGATGCTGACGGAAAATCATGAATTTCCACAGCTTACCAAGCAGCGCGGCAAGCCGGTCAAGGGTGCGACTTACTGGGGACCGTTTGCATCAGCCTGGGCGGTCAATCAGACGCTCAACCTAGTGCAGAAGACCTTTCTTCTTCGGTCATGTTCAGATTCCGTTCTGAACAGCAGGACGCGGCCGTGCCTGCTGTTTCAGATCAAGCGCTGTTCTGCACCTTGCGTGGACCGTATCTCCAAGCCTGATTACGCCGAACTGGTGACGCAGGCGAAGCAGTTCCTGTCAGGCAAAAATACCGAGTTGCAACAGGAACTGGCCATTGAGATGGAGCGGGCTTCCGCAGCCATGGAGTATGAGAAGGCAGCCGCTATCCGCGATCGTATCCGCGGTTTTGCAGGCATCCAGAACTCGGGAACCATCAACCCGACGTCGATCAATGACGCGGATATTGTGGCAATCTGGCAGAATGCTGGCCAGACCTGCATTCAGGTCTTCTTCATCCGTGGCAGCAGAAACAACGGAAACCGGGCTTTTTATCCCGTTCATGCCGAAGAAGAAGCGCCAGCGGATGTGCTGTCAGCATTCCTTCTCCAGTTTTACGATAACAAACCGCCGCCGCCGTCCATTCTGGTGAATCATGAGTTGCCCGAGCAGAAACTCGTGGAAGAGGCGTTGACTATTCGCCGCGAACAGAAAGTTGAGATTCTGTTCCCGCAGCGTGGCGAAAAGAAAAGTGTTGTTGATCACGCGGCCCTGAACGCACGAGAAGCGCTGGAACGGAAACTTGCCGAAAATACCGGTCAGAAAAAGCTGCTTGAAGGCGTCGCGAAAGTCTTCAACCTGCCAGAGCCCCCTCAACGCATCGAAACCTATGACAACTCACACATCATGGGACAGGCACCCTATGGCGTGATGGTCGTAGGCGGCCCGGAAGGATTTGAAAAAAAATCCTACCGAAAATACGCCATTAAAGGCCCGGTTACGCCAGGAGATGACTTTGGCATGATGCGGGAAGTCATGGAACGCAGGTTCGGCAAGAACCGTGAAGATGGCGAGAGGCCGGAAGACTGGCCGGATCTTCTGCTCATTGACGGCGGTCTGGGTCAATTCAATGCGGTTCGTGCCGTACTGACGGATCTGGGCGTCACAGATATTCCCATTGTAGCCATCGCCAAAGGTCCGGATCGGGATGCGGGCAGGGAGTGGTTCTTTACAGAAACGCAGGCACCATTCCAGCTTCCGCCACGAGATCCGGTCCTCTACTACCTCCAGAGATTGCGTGATGAGGCTCATCGCTTTGCCATCACGACGCATAGGGCAGGGCGGTCCAAAGGACTGCGGAAATCTGAACTGGATGATGTCGCTGGAATCGGGGGAGCACGCAAAAAAGCTCTCCTCAATCACTTTGGCTCAGCGAAAAGTGTGAAACAAGCCAGTCTCGAAGAGCTTGAAACTGCCCCCGGAATCAGCTCGGGCATCGCTCGGGCGATCTACGGGCATTTTCATCCCGAATGGCTCAGGACCCAAAGCTGACAATTCCGTGAGGACGGCGGCCCAAGTCTCCTTGGGCACAAAAAATACACACATTCTGAGCAGATTGGCGCATACCGGTACCAGCTAAACTGTTCTAGACTGTCCTCGATGCTTACTGATCTGCCAAATGTCCTGACCCTGCTTCGCATAGCGGCCATCCCAGTTCTGGTTGCTCTGCTGGCACTGCATTCCGCACTCGGGAATGTAGCTGCATGTGTTGTGTATACGGCAGCCTGCATCACGGACTATCTGGATGGCGCTCTGGCCCGTCGGTGGCAGATGCTGTCCGAGCTAGGGCGGATGATGGATCCCATCGCAGACAAGCTTCTGGTGGGAGCACTCCTCCTGGCTCTGGCTGGCCTGACAGTTCTTCCTGTCTTTTCGCTGTACGCCGCAATCATCATCATGCTGCGCGAGATTCTCGTCAGTGGCTTGCGTGAATATATGGCCTCCCAGCGGGAAACACTGCCGTCCACCCGTCTGGCAAAATGGAAAACCGGCATCCAAATGGTCGCCATCGGTTTCCTGATTGGTGGCGACAAGGCCGCTGTCGCACTCCATCTTTCCTTCCTGCCCGCTACGCTCATTGGTGGTATTCTGCTCTGGATCTCAGTTATTCCGACAGTTCTTAGCGGGTGGGGTTACCTTACAGCCGGCTTTTCCAGAATGATGGCATCTGATCCACGCAAGTCCTCGAAGATCGTCTCCTGATCTGGACTGTGCGTGATTATTATTGCAGTTATCAGCCCATCATCTGGCGCTTTCATGCAATGACCGCTAAAGGTCAAGGATCGACCTTATGGGAGTACGCAATGCGTAAGGCCGCTCTATTGGCATTACCTCTCGCCCTGAGTGGCTGTTCGGGCATGGGCAAGTTCATTAACGACACGTCTCTGTGGTCAGGGAGTAATCCTAATGCACCACGTGGGGATAGCGAGAACCTGCGCCGTGCACGCGGTGAAACTGTAGCCTCAACGCCAATTCTTCCAGAAGGCGGCAACATGTGGCCAGGTTCACCACAGCCGCTACCAACGCTGAAAGACGTTGAAAATCCTGATAGCGTCTTTAACCGCGCTCTGGGCGATCCTGCGACCTACTTTGGGGGCGCAGCAATCGACAAGACATTCATGGGTGGAATTGCTGGTACCGGCGCGCTGGGGGCGATGGGCCATCAAATGAAACCGGGCGAGAGCATCTCAGCCGGTGAAAGTTCCGATACACATTTCGGCGTTTCTCAGGATCGCAGCAATCTGATCCCAGCACTCCCGACAAGTGTTCCGGACAATGCATCGCGCTTCCTGTCGAAAAATCCCGATAAGACGATCACTATTCCAAACGGTGACGGAACGAGCACGCTGATAGCACCGGACGGAACGGTGCGCGTTGTACGCGGCGTCCCGTCCGCGCCGAAAAAATAGTCGGTGTTCTCGTCCCTGCAAGTAACCTCACAGGCTTGCAGGGACGGGATAAATCAATACTGCCGAAAGAGCGCCACCAGGCGCCCCTGTATACGAACACGGGAGGCAGGCAGAATACGGGTTTCGTAATCCCGGTTAGCAGCCTCAAGAGCAATAGTGGAGCCGCGCCGACGCAGTTTCTTGAGCGTCACTTCCTGATCATCAATCAGTGCCACAACGATCTGACCATTATCCGCCAGTTCTCCCCGACGAATGATAGCAACATCACCATCCAGAATTCCCGCTTCGATCATCGAGTCACCAGCAACAGTCAGGGCGTAATGCTCGCCTGTTCCTAAAAGGGAAGATGGTACCTGAATGTGAGCACTCTCATCCTGGAGGGCCTCGATCGGAAGACCGGCTGCGATCCGTCCGTATAAAGGGATCTGGACGCTCATATCCTCTACAGGCGACCGGGGGGCCTCGGAAAAAGTGCCCTCCATCGACTGCCGCCCACCCTCAACGACAGTCGGAACAAACGGCGCCTGCGGAACGGCTCCGTCAGCATGAGGCGCATCGGTGCCCATGTGAGGCAAACGCAGGACTTCGAGCGCTCTTGCACGATGGTGATGCCGACGCAAAAAGCCCCGTTCCTCAAGAGCGGAAATCAGACGGTGAATACCGGATTTGGAGCGAAGTTCGAGCGCATCCTTCATTTCGTCGAAAGATGGGGAATACCCCGTCCGGCGGAGGTGCTCGTCAATATATAGCAAAAGCTGGTGCTGCTTGCGCGTCAGCATACAGGCGCTCCCATGCGCCTCGGTGGAGGCATGATCCTGAAAACCGGAAGACACATGACCAGCATGTATCTCCCTTTTGTTCCTTATAGGTTCCCCTTTACCGGACCACAAGGAGATCAACACCCTGAAAACGAAGCTTTTACCAAGCCAAAACAATGATTTTTTCGGAAAAAGACACGTTATCAGCGGATTTTCACGAGAAAGCCTTGACCTGAGACAGACAAATCAGCATGGTGCGCCGAACTAGATCAACCTGCTGCTTTGGCACTTGCGAGCGGCATCAGGACGGCGCAAGCCCGAGGGTATCATGGCAAAAACCAACGTTATTCAGATCCGTCTCGTCTCGTCGGCTGACACCGGCTACTTCTATGTTACGAAGAAGAACGCACGTTCTGCTACGGGCAAGATGGAAGTCCGCAAGTATGACCCGGTCGCTCGCAAGCACGTGACCTTCCGCGAAGCCAAGATCAAGTAAGATCTCGCGGATCATACGAGTTTGAAAAAGGCGACCTTCGGGTCGCCTTTTTTGTTGCTCCAGCCCCAAATCGGCACAAAAAAAGAGCCGACTAAACGGCTCTTTCAAAAACTGACCTCAGAAAAGCTTGTCGTGCGGACCATAAGGCACAACGATATCCCCATTCCGGGTCAGGTTCAGCATGGCACGTGACCGCTCGTCGAGAATATCAGCATCTAACGCCTTTTCCTTGAGAGCCAGCACGCGTCGGTGCCAGACGGCCTGCTCATCCTTGGCATCCTGCTGCGACTGAATCGCCTGCTGCTGAAGAACCAGTTGATCCTGATAAGCACGGATACCATGCGCCCCATGCAGAGCGTTCCAGCCGAAATAACCCGTCAGCGAGAGGAACAGGACAGGGGGCGCAACCGTACGGATAGCGCGCTTGATGAGTCGAAGAGGTCTCACGCGGTGTACAGTCTCCCTTGGCTTTCAAACGTATTGGCAGCCTACCTCAGAGAGACAGAGCGAAACAATCATTCATGTCAAAAGACACCAGATTATTTTGGCAAAAAAAAGCCGGCCCAAGAAGGGCCGGCTGCCTAATCAGGCGCTCTTGAGAATGCTGCGACCTGCATAACGTGCCGCACTCCCGAGCTGCTGCTCGATGCGGATCAGCTGGTTGTACTTGGCTGTACGGTCAGAGCGGGAGAGAGACCCCGTCTTGATCTGACCACAGTTTGTAGCAACGGCCAGATCCGCAATCACGGCGTCTTCCGTCTCACCCGAACGATGACTCATCACGCAGGTGTAGCCAGCCTTATGAGCTGTCTCGACAGCTTCCAGCGTCTCCGTCAGCGTCCCGATCTGGTTCACCTTTACGAGTAGGGAATTGGCCGTGCCAGCCTTGATGCCACGACGCAGACGCTCAGGGTTCGTTACGAACAGATCATCACCAACGAGCTGAAGCTTGCCGCCCAGACGCGCGGTCAGTTCTGCCCATCCTTCCCAGTCATCTTCTGCAAGACCGTCTTCGATGGAGACGATCGGGTACTTCTTCGTCAGCTCTTCCAGGTAGGAAATCATACCTGAAGAATCGAATTCCTTGCCTTCACCCTTCAGATTGTAGCGACCATCGGCATAGAATTCAGTCGCGGCGCAATCGAGCGCGAACGTGACATCATCACCCGGACGGTAACCCGCAGCCTCTACGGACTTCATGATGAAGCTCAGGGCTTCGTCAGCGGACTTCAGACCCGGAGCGAAGCCACCTTCGTCACCAACATTCGTGTTGTGACCAGCAGCAGACAGACCCTTCTTCAGCGCGGTGAAGATTTCAGAGCCCATGCGCACAGCATCAGCGATCGTTGGCGCACCAACGGGCTGAATCATGAATTCCTGGATGTCGATCGGGTTGTCTGCGTGCTCACCACCGTTGACGATATTCATCATCGGAACGGGCAGGGTATGTGCAAACACGCCACCGACATAACGGTAGAGCGGCAGTTCCAGCTCTTCTGCTGTGGCCTTGGCAACCGCAAGGGAAACACCGAGGATGGCGTTCGCACCGATGCGGGACTTGTTCGGCGTGCCATCCAGTTCGATCATCGCGTTATCGATGGCGATCTGGTCTTCAGATTCGGCGCCCTGCAGCACTTCAAGGATTTCGTCTTCAACGAACCCACAGGCCTTCAGAACACCCTTGCCGTTGTAGCGGGACTTGTCCCCGTCACGCAGCTCGACAGCTTCGTGGGCGCCAGTAGAAGCACCAGAGGGAACGGCGGCGCGACCGCGGGCACCAGACGACAGCTCAACCTCAACCTCAACGGTCGGGTTACCACGGCTGTCCAGGATCTCGCGGGCAGTGATATCAACAATGGCGCTCAATGGAAGCTCTCCTGGATATGCGTGAACCGGGGGTGGCTCATAACCGTTCGGGACGGATCACCGTTTCGTCTCAAAATCAGAACATAAGGTCAATCGACGACATGCGTCTTCCTTTCTTCGCCCTGATCCTTGGCCTCGCGGGACTCATCCCGTTCATGGCACTGGGAGGCTGGATTTTTCTGGCCGGGCTCTTTTCTCCACTGCCGCACCTGACCATCATTCTTCTGGCATATGGCGCCTGCATCCTGTCTTTTCTGGGGGCGGTTCATTGGGGGCTGGCCATGGAACGGCCCGACATCATCACAGTTCAGGGAACGACAGACCGTGATCGTCAGAGACTCCTCCTGGGAGTCTGCCCTGCGCTCTGGGCATGGCTTTCACTATGCGTCGGGCTATTGGGAGGTCTGCGTGCCGGATACCTACTGGAAGTCATCGGCTTCATTTCCACATTTGCTGTGGAACGGGTAGCCTGGAAGCATGGCGCTCTCCCACCCGGTTACATGCCCTTGCGGGCCGTTCTGACAGTGGGGGCTGTCATAAGTCTCCTTATGGCAGCCCTCGCACCGTTGCAAAACTATACGCTGTAAGACTTCGCCAGCGCGTCAAACGCTTTAAGGCGCGTCAGAAGGCCCCGCATTTCCGCAAGCGGAACCATGGTGGGGCCATCGCTCGGGGCATTGTCAGGGTCCTGATGCGTTTCAATAAAGACCGCAGCAACACCGATCGACAATGCAGCCCGGGCGAGGGGTTCAACGAACTCCCGCTGCCCACCGGTCGAAGCCCCAAGACCACCCGGCTGCTGGACTGAATGGGTGGCATCAAAAACAACGGGATAACCCGTCTGGGCCATGATCGGCAGTCCACGCATATCGCTGACGAGCGTGTTGTACCCAAAGCTTGTCCCACGGTCACAGAGCATGATGCGCTCATTCCCCGTCGAAGCCAGCTTCGCCGCAACATTGGCCATGTCCCAGGGAGCCAGAAACTGGCCCTTCTTGACGTTGATGGCCCGGCCCGTCTGACCCGCAGCAAGGAGAAGGTCTGTCTGCCGACACAGGAAAGCAGGGATCTGCAGAACATCCACGGCCTGCGCCGCGATGGCGCACTGCTCGGCAGAATGAACGTCTGTCAGAACCGGAACATTAAAGCGCTCACGGATAGAGGCCAGAATATCCAGCCCCTTTTCCATACCCACTCCGCGCGCCGCGTTCACGGAGCTGCGGTTCGCCTTGTCATAGCTGCTCTTGTAGATCAGGCCGATCTCAAGCTCCCGACAGATCGTGGAGAGAGCATCCGCCATCTCCACGGCGTGGTCCCGGGATTCGATTTGGCACGGCCCTGAAATCAGGGTGAACGGCCGGTCCTGACCAATCTCGAGTTCCCCGACGCGGAAGCTCACTTGCTTTCCGTCCGCTTGTGGGCTGCACCGATGAAGCCTGCAAAGAGAGGGTGCGGATCAAATGGCTTGGACAGCAGCTCCGGATGGTACTGCACACCGATGAACCATGGATGATCGGGGTATTCCACAACTTCCGGAAGAACGCCGTCCGGAGACATGCCGGAGAAGCGCAGGCCCGTCTTTTCCAGACGATCCTTGTAATGCAGGTTCACTTCCCAACGGTGACGATGGCGTTCCCGCACTTCCGTCTTGCCGTAGATTTCCGCAACGCGGGACCCGGGAGCAAGCTTGGCCGGGAAGGCGCCCAGACGCATCGTGCCACCAAGATCTCCACCTTCGCGACGTCGCATCAGTTCATTGCCGTTTGCCCATTCCGTCATAAGACCAACCAGCGGTTCGCTCGTCGGGCCGAATTCAGTTGAAGAGGCTTTGGGCAGACCGGCGAGGGAACGCGCGCATTCGATCACAGCCATCTGCATACCGAAGCAGATTCCAAGGAATGGGATACCGTTTTCGCGGGCATAGCGAACGGCCTGAACCTTACCTTCCGCACCGCGCTCACCGAAGCCGCCCGGCACCAGAATGGCATCCGCATCCTTCAGACGCTCAGCAATGTCGGCCGTCTTTTCGAATTCTTCCGATTCGATCCAGTCGAGCTTCACACGAACATTATTCGCGATCCCGCCATGCAGCAGCGCTTCGGCCAGCGACTTGTAGCTGTCCAGCAGGGCTGTGTACTTACCCACGACAGCAACATTCACTTCGCCCTCAGGCTCGCGAATCGCGTGGACGATCTTTTCCCAGCGTGTCAGATCCGGCGAACCTTCGAACGGTAGACCGAAATAACGCAGGACTTCACGGTCCATGCCTTCGTTATGATAGGAAATCGGGCACGCATAGATCGTGTCCACATCCAGTGCCGCAATCACAGCTTCCGGGCGCACGTTACAGAAATTGGCGATCTTGCGGCGTTCGTTTTCCGGAATCGGACGATCGGAACGGCAGAGCAGAACCTGAGGCTGGATACCGACATTCTGCAGTTCCTTGACGGAATGCTGCGTCGGCTTCGTCTTCAGTTCACCTGCTGATGGAATATAGGGCAGGAGCGTCAGGTGAACGCACATGGTCTGGTTGTGACCCAGATCATTGCGAAGCTGACGAATGGCTTCAAGGAAAGGAAGGCTTTCGATGTCGCCAACCGTTCCGCCGATTTCCACCAGAACGAAGTCATAATCTTCCGTTCCAGCCACCACGACGTCCTTGATGGCGTCCGTGATGTGCGGAATGACCTGAACGGTTCCGCCCAGATAATCGCCACGGCGTTCGCGGGCGATGACATCGGAATAGATACGGCCTGTCGTGGTGTTGTCAGCACGGCGGGCGTGAACACCCGTGAAACGCTCATAATGACCGAGATCGAGGTCTGTTTCAGCCCCGTCATCGGTGATGAACACTTCACCATGCTGATACGGGCTCATCGTGCCCGGATCCACGTTCAGGTAGGGGTCCAGCTTGCGCATGCGGACCTTGTAGCCGCGTGCCTGGAGAAGGGCAGCAAGAGCCGCAGAAGCGATACCCTTGCCGAGAGAAGATACCACACCGCCGGTGATGAATACGAAGCGCGTCATGGGCGCTCCTCATACACCGAAGGTGGGGGCGAGGGGAAGCGTCGAGATGCTTCCCAATTCACTTAGTGAGCAGGCGTCTCGGCAGGAGCCGGAGCGGCAGGGGTTGCAGGCGCAGCAGGAGCTGTTGTTGCAGCGGCCGGAGCCGGCGGATCAGCAAGAATATCATGACCGCCAACCCCCGAAGACGCACCACGGTTCAGAAGCGCCAGTACCAGGCAGAGCAGCATGAAAACGCCAGCAAGGACGGAGGTGGCACGCGTCAGAAGCGTTGCCGTTCCGCGGCCGGTCATGAAAGAGCCCATGCCCTGGCTACTGCCGATTCCAAGGCCGCCGCCTTCGCTGCGCTGGATCAGGATCGTACCGATCAGGGCCAGGGTGACCAGCAGATTGATGACAAGCAGGAAAGTGGTCATGAACGATAGGGTCCGGACAATGGTTGGGAGGACAGGCGGAGCGATGCGGCTTCAGCAATGCGCAGGAAGCTTTTTGCTTCCAGGCTCGCACTGCCAACCAGCACTCCGCCCAGCACCCCGATGGAAAGAATGGTCGGCGCCTGGGCCGGTGTTACGGAGCCGCCATACAGGATTGGCACGCGAATGTCATCCATCTTGAGGCGGGACTGCAACAATCCACGCAGAAGAAACAGCGTCCGCTCCAGTTCATCGCGAGACGGCGTAACGCCACTCCCGATGGCCCAGACGGGCTCGTAAGCCAGAACGCCGTTGAAGTTATCGGTCAGAGATCCATCGATCTGACTGGCCAGAACAGTCGCCGCGCGCCCATCCTGACGCTCGGCCATGGTTTCGCCAATACAGACAACCGGCACCAGCCCGGCCGCTTCAGCCGCCTGCACCTTGCAACGAATGAGAGCGTCTGTTTCACCGAAGTTCTGGCGCCGCTCGGAATGCCCCAGCAAAACGTACTTAACACCGACATCCGCCAGCATATCCGCTGAAATTTCACCCGTATGCGCACCGGATGACGCGGTGTGGCAATCCTGCGCGCCTAACTGAAGCTTCGGATCAGGGCCGAGTTTGCCAAGAATATCAGACACCCGCTCAAGCTGGGTGAAGGGCGGGCAGATGACCAGTTTGACGTCGTCAGGCAGGGAGCGTGCGCCTTCGGCTACGGCAGTTGCAAGCTGTACGGTCTGGTCCCGCAAGCCATTCATCTTCCAGTTACCGATTACGAGTTTCGGCGATACGTCCATGCGTCCTCCTGAGGGTGAGCCGTCCGCTTACTGGTCAAGCGCGGCTCACGACATTATGGTGCCGCAAGTTTAGCGGGCCTTCCGCGCCTGCACCATCCCGCCATCCGGATCCGTCCTGACCCTATGATTACCACCCTACGCCATCTCCTCGTTGACTCCTGGGCCGGCCGCGCCGCCGCAATCCTGATCTTCCTGGCCTTTATCGGGTGGGGCGTAGGGGATGTTTACTCCAATATGGGGACCAGCAGCTCCAATACGATCGTGCAGGTCGGAAGCCGCAGCATCACACCCGATGATCTGGCACGGGCGCTCTCCACCCAGCTTCCAGCCGCAGCGCAGCAGATGGGTCTGGCAGATGCGTCCCACCTTCCGGATGGAACCAAACAGCAGATCGCCCGGCAGGTTCTTCACAATCTTGTGATTCAAAACGAAGTCCAGCTTGCAGGTGAGCGGGCAGGGATGAACGTACCTGATGACCTGATCCGGAAAGAAATTTTTGCGATCCCGGCCTTTCACAATGCTGCTGGCCAGTTCGATCGCGCGATGCTTAATGACCGCCTGACGCGCATCGGCATTACTGAAAAGCGTCTGATCCAGATGATTCGCGAGGACATCATTTCCCGTGGATTGCTTCAGGGCATGGGCGCATCGGTACAGGCACCGACGTCCCTGATGGATCGTCTGTTTGCATTTGATGCAGACCAGCGTGTTCTGGATGTTCTACGCGTGCCGTTCACGGCGGGTACGGTTCCTGCCGCACCGACAGACGAGCAGCTTCACCGCTATTATGACAACCATCCGCAGGATTTCCGCACCACGGAATACCGTCATGCCAAGATGGTCGTCATGACGGCAGACAGCGTCGCCAAGACGATCGAAGTTCCGGATGACGTCCTGCACAAGCTGTATGATTTCCAGGCCCGTACCTACAACGTTCCTGAAACACGGACACTTCAGGTTCTGACTTTCCAGGACGAGGCAAAAGCCAACGCGGCTGCGACAGCATGGCGCAACACGAATGCGTGGGATGCCATCCAGAAGGCCTACCCGGACGCCGCAGCCGTCGCTCTTCCCCATGTGCGTCAGAGCGACATCCCGAACCCGGAACTCGCTAAGCTGGCATTTGCCGCCCCAGCCAACCAGATTAGCGGCCCGACGAAAACGTCAGCAGGCTGGGTAGTGTTCAACGTCACGGCCGTTGTCGCACCGCATCAGACAAGCTTCGAGCAGGCCAAGAACGATCTGCGCGATCAGGTCCAGAAGCAGGAAGCCCCGCAGGCCCTGCAGGCTCGACTCACGCAGTTTCAGGACGCGATTGCAGCTTCAACAACGCTTGAGAAAATTCCGTCCAACCTCGGCGCTATACCGGCCGCAGGCTCGCTTGATGCTCGTGGCCTGACTCAGGATGGCGCACCGGCTCCGATCCCGGGCGATGCTGGTCTGCGCCAGTCCATCATCCAGCACATCTTCTCCCATAAGAAGGATGCACAACCGGTTGTCGTGAACGGTCCGGACGGCTCTGCCTTTGCGGTTGCCGTTGACGAAATTCACCCTGGCACGCTGCGTCCTTTCACGGAAGTCCGCGATCAAGTCGTTCAGGCGTGGACCGCAGACCAGCAGCGTCATGCCGCTGATGCACGCGTCACAGCCCTGTTCACTGAAGCCAAGATGGGCACGCTGGCCAAGGCTCTGGAAAACCAGCCGGAAGCAGCAAGCCTGCGCAAGGACGTTGCTGTTTCCCGTGTTCATCCTGATCAGTCCCTTCCACAGAACGTCCTGCGGGCTGCCTTCGGCCTAAAGGTCGGCACCACGGGCATGTATGAAGGCCCGGATGCGTTCTGGCTGGTCAACGTAACCGCGCAGAAGCTAGGCGATGCCGGGGATAGTCAGTCCCTGCGCCACGATCTGGACGCTCAGTATGTTCAGTCCCTGCAGGCTGACATTCCGATGGCTCTGGACGCAGCGCTGGAAAAGACCGTTCCCGTCTCACACATGAACATGAACCTGTTCAATCAGGTTGTCGCCTCGACATCCCCGGCGGCCGCTAACGGAGCGCAGTGATGCCGATTGTTCACAGTATTGAAGCCGCTGACCTTCTGACTCCGGTCTCAGCCTATCTGCGCCTGTCCCGTCTTTCCGATGATCCTTACCGGATGTTGCTGGAGAGCGTGGAAGGCGGCGCGGCGAGGGGCCGTTATTCCGTGATTGCCCTTCTGCCTGATCTGGTCTGGAAGTGCCGGAACGGAGAGGTAACGCTTGATGGAACGCCGCTTCAAGGCAAACCACTGGAGACGCTGAAGGACATCATCGATCAGAGCCAGATGGACCTTCCGGTTGATATGCCGCCCATGATTGGCGGTGTTTTCGGGGTGCTGGGCTACGACATGGTCCGCCAGATGGAGTTCCTACCGAACGCTCCGGTTAATGATGTGGATCTGCCGGAAGGCATCATGATCCGTCCTCAGCTTTTTGCCGTGTTTGATTCGGTCCGTGATGAATTAACCCTGGCTGTGCCGGTTCGCGGTGCCATGACGACCGCAGAAGCTCATGCCCTGCTGGATCGGGCACGGGCTGCACTGGCTGCCCCTCTGGAAGATGCGACGGAAACTCTGCCTGCTGGCACTGAACTTGCTCCACCATCATCGAATATGACGCAGGAGCAGTTCGAAGCGAATGTCCGAACCGCGCAGGATTACATCGCGGCCGGAGATGCGTTCCAGATCGTGCCTAGCCAGCGTTTCACAACACCATTCCCGCTGTCTCCGCTTGCGCTGTACCGGAGCCTGCGTCGCATCAACCCGGCGCCGTTCCTGTTCCTGATGGAGCTGGAAGATTACGCACTGGTTGGCTCGTCGCCGGAAATTCTCGTCCGTCTGCGGGCAGGAGAAGTCACGGTTCGCCCCCTCGCTGGCACCCGTCCGCGTGGCAACGACCGGGCACATGATCTGGAGCTTGAGAAAGAACTGCTCGCGGATCAGAAGGAACTCGCCGAGCATCTCATGCTCATTGATCTGGGGCGGAATGACGTAGGCCGCGTCTCGGAACTGGGCACCGTGCAGGTTCCCGATCAGTTCGTGATCGAACGCTACAGCCACGTCATGCATATTTCCTCGACGGTCACGGGACAGATCAAGGCTGGAAAAACCGCCATGGATGCGCTTGTTGCCGCATTCCCGGCCGGAACCCTCACGGGCGCACCGAAAATCCGTGCCATGGAAATTATTGATGAGCTGGAGCCGACCCGCCGCGGACCGTACTCCGGCTGCGTCGGATATTTCGGTGCGGATGGAGAAATGGATACCTGCATAGGGCTTCGGATGGCCGTTTTGAAAAATGGTCAGATGTATGTTCAGGCGGGGTGTGGCGTCGTGGCGGACAGTGATCCGAACTCGGAATTCCGGGAAACGCAGGCAAAGGCGAGAGCACTTTTCCGGGCTGCGGAAGTCGCTGTCTCCAACGCAGCAAAATCCTGAAACAATGTTGCATTTGACGTAACGAAACGTGAAGGCCATCCTGTTGCCATGATCCTGCTCATCGACAACTACGACAGCTTCACCTTCAACATTGTGCATCATCTGGGCGCACTGGGTGTTGAATGTGACGTACGGCGCAATGATGCGCTGAGTGTCGAGGAGGCTCTTGCTCTCAAGCCCTCCGCCATCGTGATTTCCCCTGGTCCCTGCGCACCTGATGGTGCAGGGATCTGCTGTGATCTGATCCAGGAAGCCGCCGGGAAAGTACCAGTCTTCGGTGTCTGCCTCGGCCATCAGGCGATCGGACAGGTTTTTGGCGCGAAAGTTGTCCGCGCACCTGTTCCGATGCATGGCAAGATCAGCGCGGTCGACCATGACGACACTGGCGTTTTCGCGGGTCTCCCCAACCCGGTGAACGTCGTGCGCTATCATAGCCTGACGCTGGAACCTGCGAGCATTCCGCCAGAACTGATCGTCAATGCGTCCACGAAGGATGGTATCATCATGGGCGTCCGCCACCGGGACCACGATGTGCATGGCGTTCAGTTCCACCCGGAGAGCATTGCTTCTACAGCGGGCCGCGAGTTGCTCGCGAATTTCCTAACGATCGCCGGTATTCCACATAAAGCCGTAGAGGCGGCATGACGGCAGCAGCTGATTTTCCGGCTATTCTACGCCGTGTTGCTGATGGTGCCACTCTGACTGCCGGTGATGCTGAAAAAGCATTTTCGGCAATCATGGCGGGAGACGTGGAGCCTGCTCAACTCGCAGCCTTCCTCACGGCGCTCAAGATGCGCGGTGAAGCTGCTGATGAATTGACGGGAGCAGTGCAGGCCGTCCGTCGCTATATGACGGTTTTGCCAGATGTTCCAGTCGATACGCTGGACGTCTGTGGAACGGGCGGGGACGGCCTTGGCACGCTTAATGTCTCGACCGCCGTTGCTTTCGTTCTGGCAGGGCTGGGGGTTCCGGTCGCCAAACATGGCAATCGCGCGCTTTCGTCCCGGTCGGGCGCGACGGATGTTCTGGAAACGCTTGGAATTCCGCCGATCGACGATCCGGCTTTTCAAAGTACCCAGTTACGGAAGAACCACCTGGCGTTCCTTGCCGCACCATTCCATCATCCAGCCATGCGTCATGCGGCTCCGGTCCGGAAGGCGCTAGGATTTCGAACACTATTCAATCTGCTTGGACCTCTCTGCAATCCTGCTGAGGTAAAACGTCAGCTTATTGGTGTTTTTGACGCTCTTTGGTGTGAACCGGTCGTTCGAACTCTCGACAGCCTCGGCAGCACGCATGTCTGGGCTGTGCATGGCACGACAGATGAGGGCGGCAGTGATGAACTGACACTTGCGGGTCCCGCTGAAATCGTGAGCCTTGAAAATGGAACGATCAGCCGACTAACCTTCGACCCCGATATGGCAGGCATTGCGTCAGCTCCCATCTCTGCCATCCGTGGCGGAGACTCGGATGCGAACGCGAGAGCTCTCACCGCGCTTCTTGATGGGGAGCGCGGACCTTACCGTGATACCGTTCTTTTGAATGCCGCAGCTGCGCTTCATGTGGCTGGACGCGGAAATGTTGTGCATAGTGGCACGATTGACGCTCAGGCGTTCCGTAACAATATGGCAATGGCAGCCCGTTCCATCGACGATGGGCACGCACGCACAGCCCTGACGCGGGCACGCAATGCCATGGCCTCCCTTACAGAGACAAATGCAGGACTATCATGACCTTCATGCATCAGCGACCAGCGATGACCTATGCACCTGAAGGGGTAGAGCAGTTTCCTGACCCGGAAGTGCCGGAAACGACCACGCCACCCATCAAGGACCCTTCGGTCGAAACAACGGACCGGAGCGATGTTCTGGCCCGTATCTGTGCGCGTACCCGTGTGGACGTGGAGCAGCGATCCCAGATCATGTCCCTCAAAGACATTACGCTCCGAGCACGTGAAGTTACGACGCCAACACGCGGTTTCGGACAGGCTCTCCAGCATCTGACGGCCGACCGACAGGTTGGATTGATTGCCGAGATCAAGAAAGCCTCTCCTTCAGCTGGCGTTCTTCGCCCGACATACGATCCCGTTGGTATTGCACAGGCCTATCAGGCAGCGGGTGCGACCTGCCTGTCCGTTTTGACAGAAGGATCGTGCTTCCATGGCAGCACGGACGATATTCGTGCTGTTCGTGAAGCATGCAGCCTTCCAATCCTCCGTAAGGATTTCATTCTTGACCCCTGGCAGGTTCATGAAAGCCGCCTGATTGGCGCGGACTGTATCCTGCTCATCATGGCGGCCCTGACGGAAACGCAAGCATCTGAACTGATCGGCATTGCCCGTGGTCTGGATATGGACGTTCTGGTGGAAGTGCACGACGCAGATGAACTGAACCGTGCGCTGGCTCTTGATACGTCCCTGATCGGTATCAACAACCGTAATCTCCGCACGCTCAAGACAGACATCCAGACGACCCTAGATCTGGCCCCCATGGTGCCACCCGATCGTCTGGTTGTCTCTGAAAGCGGCATCAAGACGCAGGACGATCTCCTCAAGGTTGGAGAGGTGGGTGCCAGCGCCGTACTTGTTGGCGAAAGCCTTCTCCGTGAAGATGATCCGGGGGCAGCTGCCCGTCGCCTTCTTGGCTTTACCTGACATCCGGTCCTGTTGAAGGTGTCGCATTCGCGGATCCCTTCAACAGGTCGGTTCCATCAAGCTTCCGGACCCTGCTTTTCCTTTCGGAGATGTAACTGGGGTCACTCTGGCCTTCCAGGCCAAGTATCGGTAAGAGCTTCCCCAGATTTGTGCATTTCCAGGAGACCGCCATGGACGAGACAACGTCCGCTTCCAACCGGAGCAACGGTCCGGCCCTTTCGCCGGAGACAATGAAGCGTGCCTACAAGGACATGCTGCTGGTCCGACGTTTTGAGGAAAAGGCTGGGCAGCTCTACGGAATGGGGCTCATCGGAGGCTTCTGCCATCTTTATATCGGGCAGGAAGCCGTTGTGGTCGGCATCGGCCTGAACATGAAGCAGGGTGACAAGTCCATCACGTCATACCGTGATCATGGTCAGATGCTGGTAGCCGGCATGACCGCCCGTGGTGTCATGGCTGAACTGACGGGACGCTCCGGTGGCTATTCCCGCGGTAAGGGCGGCTCAATGCACATGTTCTCCCGTGAAAAGGAGTTCTACGGTGGCCATGGTATCGTTGGCGCGCAGGTTGCGCTTGGTACAGGTCTGGCCTTTGCCAACCATTATCGCGGCACAGACGAAGTCTCGATCGTCTATTTTGGCGAAGGTGCTTCTGCACAGGGACAGGTCTACGAGAGCTTCAATCTAGCCGCTCTTCACAAGCTTCCCTGCATCTATGTGATCGAAAATAACCGCTACGGCATGGGCACGTCCATTGAGCGTGCGTCTGCATCCCGGGATCTGTCTCGCAATGCAGAGCCATGGGGTATTCCGAGCCGTAAGGTTGACGGCATGGATGTCTTCGCTGTGCATCAGGCCGCACAGGAAGCGATGGAGCATTGCCGCGCAGGTAAGGGACCGTTCCTACTGGAAATGGAAACCTATCGCTATCGCGGGCACTCCATGTCCGATCCGGCCAAGTACCGTCAGCGGACTGAAGTCGAGGAAATGCGTCGCACGCGCGATCCAATTGAGAACCTGAAAGCCGAAATGCTGCGTAACGGCATTGGCGAAGAGGTCTTCAAGGACATCGAAACTGACGTGAAAGCCGTTGTGGCGGACGCTGTCGAATTTGCACAGACTTGCCCGGAGCCGGATGAATCCGAACTCTGGACTGACATTCTGGTGGAGGCCTGAGTTCCATGGCATCTCTGATTCTGATGCCGGCCCTGTCGCCGACCATGACCGAAGGTACGATTGCACGCTGGCTCCGACAGCCGGGTGAGGCCGTGAAGTCCGGCGATGTAATCGCCGAAATCGAGACCGACAAGGCCACGATGGAAGTCGAGGCTGTCGAAGACGGCGTGTTTGGCAAAGTTCTGGTCCCTGAAGGCAGCGAAAACGTCGCCGTGAACACACCGATCGCCGTTCTGCTTGAAGAGGGTGAGGATGCCGCAGCCGCAGAGAGCGTGACACGCTCAGCTGATCCGGCTGCAGGTGTGACAGTCGCGATTGAAACACCGTCCGCTCCTGCCATTGTTGAGGCTCCCGCCATCAAGCAGGCGGAAGAAGAAAAAGACTGGGGCGAGACGAAGAACATCACCGTCCGTGAAGCTCTGCGCGATGCAATGGCTGCCGAACTTCGTCGCGATGAAGATGTGTTCCTGATGGGTGAAGAAGTTGCCCAGTATCAGGGTGCGTACAAGATCAGCCAGGGTCTGCTGGATGAGTTTGGTGAAAAGCGCGTCATCGATATGCCGATCACCGAGCATGGTTTTACCGGCATGGCAGTCGGTGCGGCCCTGACGGGACTGAAGCCGATCGTTGAGTTCATGACTATGAACTTCTCTCTTCAAGCCATTGATCATATTATTAATTCCGCAGCCAAGACGCTTTACATGTCGGGCGGTCAGATGGGTTGTCCAATTGTCTTCCGTGGCCCGAATGGTGCGGCGGCACGCGTCGGCGCTCAGCACTCCCAGTGCTTTGCGAGCTGGTATGCTCACATTCCAGGCCTGAAAGTTGTCGCTCCGTGGTCTGCTGCTGATGCGAAGGGTCTGTTGCGCGCGGCTATTCGTGATCCGAACCCGGTTGTGGTGCTGGAAAACGAGATCCTGTACGGCCAGAAATTCCCATGCCCCACGGATGAAGATTTCATCCTGCCGATCGGGAAAGCCAAGATCGAACGGGAAGGCAAGGATGTGACGCTGGTGGCGTTCTCCATCATGGTGGGCGTAGCGCTGGACGCGGCTGCCAAGTTGGCCGAACAAGGTATCGACGCAGAGGTCATCAACCTGCGCACTATACGTCCGTTAGACACCGAGACCATCATCAAGAGCGTCAAGAAGACGAACCGGATTGTTTCCGTGGAGGAAGGCTGGCCGGTTGCAGGTATAGGTGCGGAAATCTGCACGGTTGCCGTTGAGCAGGCGTTTGACTGGCTCGATGCCCCCCCAGCACGCGTCTGCGGTCTTGACCTGCCGCTGCCTTACGCATCCAATCTTGAAAAACTGGCACTTCCAAAACCTGAATGGGTTGTGGAAGCAGTCCGCAAGCAGTTCGGGGACTGACCGACAATGGCAACTGATATCCTGATGCCGGCCCTGTCGCCGACAATGACTGAAGGCAAACTGGCCCGCTGGCTCAAGAATGAGGGCGATAAGGTTTCAGCCGGCGATGTGATCGCTGAAATCGAAACCGACAAGGCCACGATGGAAGTCGAGGCCGTGGACGAGGGTATTCTTGGCCGCATTCTTGTTCAGGAAGGTATAGAGGGCGTTGCAGTCAACACCCCTATCGCCGTTCTGGTTGAGGAAGGCGAAGATGTCCCTGCTGCATCTTCCGGCCAAACACCTGCTATTGTTGCTCCGGCCGCTGAGCCTGTTGCTGCAAGTACACCTCCGGCAAGCGCCAAAGCCGCGTCGAGAGAGGAGAGTAGCGAGCGTATTTTCGTCTCTCCGCTGGCAAAGCGCATGGCTAAAGACCGCGGAATTGCTCTTGGATCCCTAAACGGAACCGGCCCGAACGGACGAATCTTGAAGCGGGATGTGGAGAAGAGCGGAAACGCTGCACCAGTCGCGCCGAAAGCCGCTCCCGCGACCGCCGTTGCTATTGAGGGCGATGTAAAGCGTGTTCCGAACTCCACGATGCGGAAGGTTATTGCGAGGCGCCTGACGGAATCAAAGACTCAGGTTCCGCACTTCTATGTATCCGTGGACATCGAACTTGATGCCCTGCTGGCCCTTCGTTCGAAACTGAACGCGACGGCTGAGGACAACAGCTTCAAGATCTCCGTCAACGATATGATGATCAAGGCGGTCGGTCTCGCGCTGAAGAAGCAGCCCGGTCTCAATGTGCAGTTTACTGATGCGGAGACACTGCATTTCGAGAATGTGGACATCTCGATGGCCGTCTCCATTCCGGAAGGCCTCATCACGCCAATCATCCGGAATGCGGACCTGAAGTCCCTGCGCGAGATCAGCCGTGAAGCCAAAGATCTGGCGAAGCGCGCCCGTGCAGGCAAGCTTAAGCCGGAAGAATTCCAGGGCGGGACGTTCTCCATCTCGAATATGGGGATGTTTGGAGTCCGCGATTTTGCTGCGATTATCAATCCTCCGCAGGCTGGCATCCTGGCCATTGCATCAGGTGAGAAACGTGCCGTGGTTCGGGGAGACCAGCTTGCGATTGCAACCGTCATGACGGCGACACTTTCTGTTGACCATCGTGCCGTTGATGGCGCGCTTGGCGCACAGTGGCTGAACGCCCTGCGCGACATCGTACAGAACCCTTACACTCTGGTGGTCTGATCCATGTCCGATACTTTCGATCTGATCGTTGTTGGTGGCGGTCCTGGCGGTTACGTTGCAGCACTCCGAGCCAGCCAGCTCGGGATGAGCGTTGCCATCGTGGAGAGCACGCATTTTGGCGGTGTCTGCCTCAACTGGGGCTGTATTCCAACCAAGGCGCTCCTGCGGTCTTCCGAGATTCATCACCTCCTACATGATCTGGGGACCTTCGGCTTCTCGGCCGAAAATGTGTCCTTTGATCTGCCCAAGATTGTTGCGCGATCCCGCGGAATTGCACGCCGTATGGGGGGTGGCATTGCTCATCTGCTCAAGAAGGCCAAAGTTACGACCTTTGACGGTCGTGCCAAACTGGCTGGCCGGGCAGGGGAAGCGCACAAGGTTTCCATCACCAAGGATGGTGCCGAGGTTGCGGTCATCAAGTCGCCCAACGTTATTCTGGCGACTGGTGCACGCGGCCGTCAGCTTCCGGGTCTGGAGACAGATGGCAAGCTGATCTGGGGCGCGCGTGAAGCCATGACCCCGGCTGAACTGCCGAAGCGTTTGCTGGTCATCGGCTCTGGTGCCATTGGTATCGAATTTGCGTCCTTCTATCGCAATATGGGCAGCGAAGTGACCATTGCGGAAGTTGCGGACCGAATTCTGATTGCCGAAGATCCCGAGATCAGCGCCGCCGCTCGCAAGGCCTTTGAGAAGCAGGGGATGAAGATCATCACCGGAGCAAAGGTTGGTCCGCTTCAGAAGGGCGAGAACGAGGTTTCCACCACCATTGAAAGCGCATCCGGCACAATTGATCTGACCGTGGATCGCGTGATCTGCGCCGTTGGAATTGTTGGAAACGTTGAAGATCTGGGCCTCGAGGGAACCAAGGTTCAGGTCGATCGCACTCATATCATCACGGACGGCTTCTGCCGCACGGCAGAGCCGGGCATCTATGCCATCGGTGACGTTGCGGGCGCTCCATGGCTCGCTCACAAGGCAAGCCATGAAGGTATTCTCTGCGTCGAGAAGATTGCCGGTCGTTCCCCACAGCCTCTGCATGCGCTGAACATTCCGGGCTGCACCTATTCCCGTCCTCAGATCGCTTCGGTCGGTCTAAGTGAAGAGAAAGCCATCGCATCCGGTCACAAAGTTCGTGTTGGCCGCTTCCCGTTCATGGCGAATGGCAAGGCCGTTGCGATGGGTGAGACGGAAGGCATGGTCAAGACCGTGTTTGATGCCACAACCGGGGAGCTTCTGGGCGCTCACATGATCGGTGCGGAAGTCACGGAAATGATTCAGGGCTACGTCATTGCCCGGACAGGCGAACTGACGGAAGCAGAACTGATCGAGACGGTTTTCCCGCATCCGACAATTTCTGAGACGATGCACGAAGCCACTCTGGCGGCCTTCGACGGGCCGCTCCATATCTGAGCACCATGTCCCAGCGCATCACCATAGATCACCGTGAGATGTCCGCTCTCCGCCATCCGGAGAAGGCACATCGTCCCGATAACCCGATCCAGCGTAAGCCGTCCTGGATTCGGGTAAAGGCGCCCAATCATCCCGTGTATCACGAGACACGGGCGCTGATGCGGGAGGCTAATCTGGTCACGGTCTGTGAGGAAGCAGCCTGTCCGAATATCGGGGAGTGCTGGTCCCAACGTCACGCGACCATGATGATCATGGGGGAAATCTGCACGCGGGCCTGCTCCTTTTGCAACGTGACGACGGGGCTTCCAAAAGCACTGGACACGGACGAACCGCGTCGGGTGGCGGAAGCTGTAGCAAAGCTGGGCCTCAAGCACGTTGTCATCACGTCGGTTGACCGTGATGACCTTGCGGATGGCGGCGCACATCATTTCGCGCGGGTCATTCAGGCCATACGATCAGCTTCTCCGGAAACGACTATTGAGATCCTGACACCTGATTTTCTTCGAAAACCGGGGGCACTTGAGATCGTAGTGGAAGCACGGCCAGACGTTTTCAATCACAATATCGAGACTGTACCACGTCTCTATCCCACAATCCGGCCGGGTGCGCGATACTACCAATCATTGCGCCTGCTGGACGGTGTGAAGAGGCTCGATCCATCCATTTTCACCAAGTCTGGCCTTATGCTTGGCCTGGGTGAAGAGAAGATGGAAGTATGGCAGGTCATGGATGATTTCAGGGTTGCCGACGTGGATTTCCTAACGCTGGGACAGTATCTTCAGCCGAGCGTGAAGCATGCGGCTGTCGAAAAGTTTGTTACCCCGGAAGAGTTTGACGGCTATGCTGGTGCTGCCCGTTCAAAAGGATTTCTTCAGGTCAGCGCAAGCCCTCTGACACGATCCTCCTATCATGCGGACAGCGATTTCGCGAAGCTCCAGGCCGCGCGGAACAGCCGTCTGAAAGAAAGTCTCTGATGCCGACACATGCCGAGCAACGGTTGATCGCCTATACGCCGGAACAGCTTTTTGATCTGGTGGCAGATGTAGAGAAATATCCGCAGTTCCTGCCATGGTGCGTCAAAGCGACCATCAAGTCACAGACAGAGCAGGAACTTGTGGCAGATCTGACCATCGGGTTCGGGCCTTTTCGCGAGACGTTCACCAGCCGCGTTACACTCGAGCGGCCATCGCGCATTCGGGTGCGCTATGAGAAGGGGCCTTTCCGGTACCTGAATAACGTCTGGACATTCACGCCGGACCCACGAGGCTGCCTTGTGGACTTCTTCGTGGATTTCGAATTTCGCTCCCGTTTGCTGCAAAATGCCATGGGCGTGGTGTTCAACGAGGGTGTTCGTCTGATGGTGTCTGCGTTCATCAAGCGGGCTCGTGACACCTATGGCGTGCAGACTGCCCAGAGCCGTGCGCCACAGCCTGGACTGTCCTGAGCAAAAGATAAAATTCGTAATATGTTATGAACCATTCGGCGTACGGACCGTTTCAGGCCCAACCACCGAATGGTGTCATGAAAGGATTACGCAATGAAGAAGCTTTCCTTCGGCGCATTTGCCCTCTCGGCTCTGATCGCTGCTGCATCTCCTGCTCTGGCGGCCGAACAGCACGGCCATCATCACCATCACAAAAAGTCTGGTGAGCATGCTCAGAAGTCTGATGAAGCCTCCGCTACGGATGCTCTGAACGCCCGCTCTCTTCAGCAGGCCCAGACCCCGGTTCAGGCACAGGCTCCACAAGCGCCAATGCCGGTTGCAACCGCGCCAACGTCTGCTGTCGTGCCGACGGCCCCTGTTCCGCCAGCACCGCCTGCATCCACAATGCCAGCGACGGCCCCGAACGACGGGCAATAAGCTTTTAGGCTCTTCGCCGATAAAAAAGCCCCTGCTAAATTGGCAGGGGCTTTTTTTATGTCAGATTTTCAGAAGCATCTCGAGCGCGTGCCGAACTGTTGCATTCCGCACATCCGCCCGATCGCCTGAAAATATATGTCGCTCCGTATGGCTCATCCCTTGGAATACTGAGATTCCAAAGCAGATTGTACCAACGGGCTTGCCAGTCGTGCCGCCATCGGGGCCAGCGATCCCTGTCACAGATATGGCGACTGTTGCATCTGCCGCATGACATAACGCCCCTTCAGCCATGGCTCGCGCAGTTTCTTCACTGACAGCTCCGTAACGCGCCAGAATGCTTTCAGGAACGCCTGCAGCACTCGACTTCAAGGCATTGGAATATGTGACAAGACCACCTTCAATCACACTTGACGAGCCCGGGATGCCTGTCAGGGCGGCACAGATCATCCCCCCGGTGCAGCTTTCAACCGTGATGAGACGCATGTTTCGATCAGAGAGATGCTTCAGCACATTCTCCGACAGGGTGCGAAGATCAGTTTCTGACATTGGTAGCACTCACGCGATAAACCATCATATTGGCTTCAATATTCTCAATATACATGCGTGTCTCCCGGTAGGGCAGACGTTCGATCCAGTCCAGAAGTCCATCTTCCGTCATGGGGCTTGCGGGTGGATTTGCCTGGAGCCAGAGATCCACTCTATGTGGTCCCGCATTATAAGCAGCCAATGCATAGGGAATCGTATTCTCAAATCGTGTCAAAAGCTGCGACACATACGCATTGCCGACAATCAGATTAGTATGCGGATCAAGCAGGGCAGCGGCAGAGACGTTCAGGCTGCCCATATGTGCGCGACGGATAACATCCTTTGCGGCTGCGGGAAGAATCTGTAATAGCCCGATGGCGTGCGCACTGCTGATCGCTGCTGGATCAAATCCACTTTCCTGCCGGATAACAGCCGGTAAAAGACCTTCTGGCACGGTGGAAGCCTCAGGCCAGGGATCCGGAAAACCCTGCGGATAAAGCGCCACGCCTTTTCGGGACAAAGCATGCGCCGCGAAAACTTCAGCAGCAGGAACATTCAGGCGTCGGCCCAGATCAGCGACGGCTTTCTGGCCTTCCGGGGAAGGATTGGCGATCTGAAGCAGAAGGAGAAAGTCTTTCGCATGCTCCAGATCACCTGATTGAGCCAGCTCCGTGGCGGCCTCAACCAGATCCTGACGTTGTAACGCACCGGCGGAAAGAGACGGAAGCGCCTGCAACTCCTGCTGGAGAGCGTGATCAAAATCTGGCGAAGACGCGCCTGCGACGAGAAAGGACTTTTCTCCGGTCAGCGATGCCTGAGCAAGCTGACCGTGAAATGTCGTAGGAAAGCGTGTTGCCTGTTGGAAGGCCGCCTGTGCGCCTTCGGAATCTCCCGCAGTCTGCCGGCAACGCCCGACCCAGTACCAGCCGCGCGCCTGCATGGCGAGGGATGTCGCCTGTTGTAGCGGAAGGAAGAACTGCTCGGCTTGTCGGGGTTGATCAAGCAAACGCAGCGCGATGAAACCAGAAAGGTTTTGCGCCTCCTGACGATCAATTTCGGTCAGAGGAAGCGTCATGTCCTGTGCTAGCGCATAAGCGTCTTGAGTCCGCCCTGCGAGAAGAAAGGCCCGTGCCAAACTGCCCCTTTCGCTGGACCAGTCATGCGATGGGGCGGTCGCCTGAAGGGCGTAACCCGCGGAGGTCCAGAGAGCCAGGGCCTCATCCAGACGATTGCCACGACGCAATGCTTTCAGGCGATAGCGTATCAGTGTGGGGTCGGACCGCTCTGCAGATGAGAGAGCATTAAAAGCCGTATCCGCGTCTGGCGATGCCGCACGCTCAGCGATACGGGCTTCTGCGAGGGCCTGACGATCAACAGGCAGGCGATCAATCTGGCGACTTGCTGCCGCAATCTGGCCCGAGCTTTCAAGGCGCTCATATCGACGCCACTGGTCACTTGGCGTGAAGGCCGCGCCGTACAGTCCCAGTAACGTCGCCTCTTCCTGAGCATTGCCAGCCCCTGAAACCCAGAGATTGCGAGCCAGCGTAGCCCCATCGGGCAGATGGTCAGAACAGGCAAGAAAGGCTGAAACCATCGTCAGCGGCACCGTCGGACAGAGCTGGTCAAGTGTTGCCGGATCAGACGTGTGGGAGAGGGCGGTTTGATACCGCCACATGATTTTTGCCCGCTGCGGCCATACAGGCGCCTGGACCAGAAAGGATTCGTAGGTTTCGGCAGGAAGATTTCCTGCACCGGGCGTTACCAGTTGCAGCCACTGGACGAGCCTGTCCCGGACAGGGGGCGTAGTATTCGGAGGAGGCGCGGCTGCCCCCAGACACAGGGCAGCAGCTAGAAGAACAGGGCGCTTAGCTCGGCAGCACAACATGATGCAAGATTTCTCCTCCGCCGCGGATAATGAGTTCGATTGCCACGGCCAGTACAACAAGCAGACCACACCAGGCGATCCAGCGGTAACGGGCGAGAAGCCCCGCAATGAAAGACGCTGCGACCCCCATCAGCAGCACAGAAAAAGCCAGGCCGCCAACAAGAATCCATGGATGACCGACTGCCGCCCCGGCGACGGCCAGAACATTGTCGAGGCTCATGGAGAGATCGGCAATGACAATCTTAAGAATGGCAGGACCAAGCCGGGATGGGGCATCAACCTCGGCCTCCCCATCGCTATGGCGCAATTCGCGGTACATCTTCCAGCACACCCACAAAAGAAGACAGCCACCGGCGAGTGTCAGTCCCACAATTGCAAGAAGGCGGGCTGCGACAAGGGCCAGAGCGATACGCAGCAGTGCTGCAAAGGCCGTACCAATGAGAATGGCCAGACGCCTCTGTCGCCCCTGAAGACTACGGACTGCCATGCCAATGACAACCGCATTGTCTCCAGCCAGGGTGATGTCGATGAGCGTGACCTGCGCAAGAGCGATCAGGGCATGCGTAAGAGTATCAGGCGTCAAAGGGTCATTCTTCCAAAAGGGGTCCGTGCAATCTCTTCGTATTTGGTCTAAGCAGCCTCCGTAAAGCCCCACTCGCTCCCGGAGTTCTCATGGTTCCGCGTTACAGCCGCCCCCAGATGACCGCAATCTGGTCGCCCGCCAATCGCTACCGGATCTGGTTCGAAATCGAAGCTCTGGCCTGTGAAGCCATGGCCCAGCAGGGCGCCATGCCTGCCGAATCAGCCAAAACCATCCGCGAAAAGGGAGACGCCGCCATGGCTGCGTTCTCTGACGCTGATCTTGCCCGGATTGACGAGATCGAAGCGGAAACGCGCCATGACGTCATTGCGTTCCTGACCTGGCTTGCAGAAAAAGTCGGTCCGGATAGCCGCTTCGTGCATCTCGGCATGACGTCTTCCGACGTGCTGGACACCTGCCTGTCCGTTCAGATGACGCAGGCTGCCGATCTTCTCCTTGAAGATCTGGATCGCGTTCTGGAAGCGCTCAAGACACGCGCCTATGAGCACAAGCTGACCGTCACGATCGGCCGCAGCCACGCCATCCATGCCGAGCCGACGAGCTTCGGCCTGAAATTGGCTGGTCATTACGCTGAATTCGCCCGTAACAAAGAGCGTCTGCTGCAGGCGCGCAAGGAAATCGCCGTCTGCGCCATTTCCGGTGCAGTTGGCACCTATGCGCATATCGACCCGGCTGTTGAAGAGTATGTCGCCGACAAGCTCGGTCTTGTTGCAGAAAGCGTCTCTACGCAGGTCATCCCGCGTGACCGCCACGCTGCTTTCTTCTGTACGCTCGGCGTCATTGCGAGTGGCATTGAGCGCCTGGCCGTTGAAGTGCGCCACCTCCAGCGCTCCGAAGTCCGGGAAGCGGAAGAGTTCTTCCACAAGGGGCAGAAGGGCAGCTCCGCGATGCCGCACAAGCGGAATCCGGTTCTTTCCGAAAACCTGACCGGCCTTGCCCGTCTGATCCGCTCGCACGTCGTTCCGGCTCTCGAGAACGTGGCGCTGTGGCACGAGCGGGACATCAGCCATTCTTCCGTAGAGCGAAACATCTGCCCGGATGGGACAATCGGGCTTGATTTCGCACTGATCCGTCTGGCTGGCATGATGGAAAAGCTGGTGATCTATCCGGATCAGATGATTGCCAACATGGAAAGCCTCGGTGGCGTGGTGCATTCCGGCGAAGTTCTGCTGGTTCTGGCCCGTGCCGGTATTTCCCGTGAAGACGCCTACCGGATCGTGCAGCGCAACGCCATGGAGACATGGACGAAGCTGGGTAAGCCGGGCTTCCGCACGTTCCGCGAAAATCTGGAGGCCGACCCGGAAGTGTCAGGCCGTGTGAGTGCCGAGGTTCTGGATCGCGCTTTCGATCCGGCGCAGCATCTCAAGCAGATTGATCGTATCTACAGCCGCGTTTTCGGCTAATCTGGACAAATCTGGGCGGGAATAGTTTTCCCGCACTCTCGCGGTTCCGGTTCCGTAATGCTATGGAACCGGAAAACCGTCGCTGGACCAGCCGTTTCCGCATCCCTATGAACCGGGACGGCGCAACGCAGTAAGGATTGCTCATGGCCCGCCGCCGCCAGCTTTACGAAGGCAAAGCCAAGGTTCTTTTTGAAGGACCAGAGCCCGGAACACTCGTGCAGTATTTCAAGGATGACGCCACCGCCGGAAACGGCGCGAAAAGCGGCATCATCACCGGGAAGGGTGTGCTGAACAACCGCATCAGCGAACACCTGATGATGAAGCTGCATGACATCAACATCCCCACGCACTTCATTCGCCGTCTTAACATGCGCGAGCAGCTGATCCGGGAAGTCGAGATTATCCCGCTGGAAGTTGTCGTCCGCAACGTGGCGGCTGGCTCCATCGCCAAGCGTCTGGGCATTCCTGAGGGAACACGCCTGCCACGCACCATCATCGAATATTATTACAAAAATGATTCCCTTGGAGACCCGATGGTCTCGGAGGAGCATATCGCCGCGTTCGACTGGGCCTCGCCGCAGGACCTGGATGACATGAACACACTGGCGCTCCGGACCAATGATTTCCTGATGGGAATTTTCATGGGTGTCGGCATCACGCTCGTTGATTTCAAGCTGGAATTTGGCCGTCTATGGGAAGGCGAGGAGATGCGGATCATCGTCGCTGACGAGATCTCTCCGGACAACTGCCGCCTGTGGGACGCGAAAACCAGCGAAAAGATGGACAAGGACCGGTTCCGCAGGGACATGGGCCGCGTCGAGGAAGCTTATCAGGAAGTCGCACGGCGTCTCGGGATCCTTCCCGAAGCCAGCAATGGAGACCTCAAGGGTCCGGAGGCAGTACAGTGAAGATCCGCGTTTTTGTTTCCCTGAAAGACGGCGTTCTTGATCCACAGGGCAAGGCTGTCGGCCATGCCCTTGAGTCCCTTGGCTTCAAAGGTGTTGGTGAAGTCCGTGTGAACCGCGTTGTCGAGCTAGACGTTCCTGCAACGGACAAGGCCGAAGCGGTCAAGCAGGGCGAAGCCATGGCCCATGCGCTTCTGGCCAATGAAGTGATCGAGGATTTCAGCGTCGAGGTGGCAGCATGAAGCTCTTCTCCGCAACCCTTCTGGTAACTGGCCTTCTGGCCGCAACTGCCGTTCCTGCTCACGCACAACGCGTCTCCAAGGTCTCCGGCAAGGCTCTGGGCAATATGTGCTCGGCCAGCAAGTCCACCGCTCTGTGCGATGCCTATCTCGCAGGCGTCATGGACAGCGAAGTCTGGGCCAAAAAATACGACAGCTACGCGGATGATGCGGGTGCTCCAGTCGCGTTCTGCGTTCCGGTAAGCGAAACGACAACGCAGGTCCGCGGCAAGCTGATTTCATGGCTGCACGCTCATAATGATGCTCTGACCCAGTCGGGCGGCAAGGCCGTTTATCGCGCGCTGCACGAGGCTTATCCTTGCCATGCAGCAGCTTCGGCTCCAGCGGAGGGCCAGAAATGAAGGCAGGTATCGTCGTATTTCCCGGCACGAACCGGGAGCGCGACATGGTGCATGCCCTGAAGCTGGTCTCCGGCCAGACCCCGAAAATGATCTGGCACCGCGAGACGTCTCTCGGTGATCTGGATCTCGTGGTTCTGCCGGGTGGCTTCAGCTTCGGGGACTACCTGCGCAGTGGCGCCATGGCGGCTCACTCACCCATCTTGCGCGAGGTCAAAGCCTTCGCAGAAAAGGGCGGTCACGTTCTGGGTGTCTGCAATGGCTTCCAGATCCTGACGGAATCCCATCTTCTGCCGGGTGCGCTGCTTCGGAATGCGGGGCTGCGGTTCCTGTCACAAGACTGCCACCTGAAGGTCGAGAACGCATCGTCTCCCTTCACGCAAGGCTGGTCTTCTGGGGACGTCTTCCGTGCGCCACTGGCTCATGGAGACGGCAACTACACGGCCTCTGACGAGACGCTTGCGCGCCTTGAAGGGGAAGGCCGTGTTGCATTCCGTTATTCGGGTGCTGGTGGAGAGATTTCGCATGATGATCGTCATACGAACCCTAACGGAAGCGCTCGTTCTATCGCGGGTATCCTGAGCGAAAACGGCCGTGTCTGCGGTCTGATGCCGCACCCGGAAAACCTGACTGACCCGGAAATCGGTGACACCGATGGTGTGCCGCTCTTCAAAGGCCTTGTGGAGGCTCTCGTCGGATGAGTGTGACAATCGACGCCAAACTGGCTCAGTCCTTCGGTCTGACGGTCGAGGAATATGAGAAGGTCCTGACCATTATGGGTCGGACCCCGAGCTTCACTGAGCTTGGGATCTTCTCGGTCATGTGGTCGGAGCACTGCTCCTACAAATCCTCCCGCATCCATCTCAAGACGCTGCCCACCAAAGCTCCATGGGTCATCCATGGTCCAGGTGAAAACGCAGGAGTTGTCGATATCGGTGAAGGTCTGGCAGCCGTCTTTAAGATGGAAAGCCACAACCACCCATCCTTCATCGAGCCCTATCAGGGCGCTGCAACAGGCGTGGGCGGTATTCTGCGTGACGTGTTCACCATGGGCGCCCGTCCGGTCGCCAATCTGAATGCCCTGCGTTTCGGTGATCCAAAAACACCGGGAACGCGCCGGATTGTTGACGGTGTCGTTCGCGGCGTGGGTGGCTACGGCAACTGCGTTGGCGTTCCGACTGTCGGTGGCGAAGTCAACTTCCATAAGGCCTATGACGGCAATCCGCTCGTCAATGCCATGACGGTTGGCGTGGCAAAGCAGGACAAAATCTTCTTGTCCGCCGCTGCTGGTGTGGGCAATCCGGTGGTATATGTCGGGTCTAAGACGGGCCGCGATGGCATTCATGGCGCTACCATGTCATCCGCTGAGTTTGACGAAGAGGCCGCGTCCAAGCGTCCGACCGTGCAGGTCGGGGACCCGTTTATTGAGAAGCTTCTGATTGAAGCATGCCTCGAACTGATGGCGACCGATGCGATCGTGGCTATTCAGGACATGGGTGCTGCGGGCCTAACGTCGTCTGCGGTTGAAATGGCAGGCAAGGGGGGCGTTGGCATCGAGATGGATCTTGATGCAGTTCCACAGCGCGAGCCCAACATGTCCGCCTATGAGATGATGCTGTCTGAGAGCCAGGAGCGGATGCTCATGGTCCTCAAGCCGGAAAGCACCGAACAGGCCCGCGCCATTTTCGAAAAATGGGAGCTGGATTTCGCTGTTGTCGGGTATCTGACTGATACCGGACGCATCACGGTCAAGCACAAGGGCGTGGTCGAAGCTGACATCGAACTGGCACCGCTGGCCGACGAAGCTCCGATCTATAACCGTCCGACCGTGCCGCTGGAAAAGCCGCGCCACATTCAGCCTCCCGCTGACCCGGTAGGTGTTGAACATGCTCTTCTGACACTGATCGGCTGCCCTGACCTGGCCTCTCGTGCCTGGGTCTGGAACCAGTATGACGGTTCGGTTGGTGGCAATACGGCGCGTCGCCCGGGTGCAGCCGATGCTGCGGTTGTTCGCGTGGAAGGGTCGCGTCTGGGGCTGGCCCTGACAACGGACTGCACACCACGCTACTGTCAGGCGGACCCGAAAGTTGGCGGTGCACAGGCCGTTGCCGAAGCATGGCGCAACATCACGGCAACAGGCGCCAAGCCACTTGCCGTGACAGACAACCTGAACTTCGGCAACCCGGAACGCCCGGAAATCATGGCGCAGTTCGCAGACGCCATCAAAGGCATGGGCGATGCCTGCCGCGCGCTCGACTTTCCGGTCGTGAGCGGCAACGTCTCGCTCTATAATGAAACGCGCTCTCCGACAGGTCTGGCGCAGGCTATTCTACCGACGCCGGCCATTGGTGCCCTTGGCGTCCTGGCAGATGCCTCACGCTCGATCGGGCTTGCGATGCCCGATGCCCATGGTCTTGTCCTGATAGGTGAAATCCGCGGCGAACTGGGTCAATCCCTATGGCTGCGTGAAATCTGCCATCGGGAAGAGGGCGCCCCACCGCATGTTGATCTCGTGGCTGAACGCCGGAATGGCGACTTTGTCCGCGGTCAGATCGAAGCCGGTGCCGTGACAGCCTGTCATGACATCGCGGATGGTGGACTTCTGGTCACGATTGCCGAAATGGTGATGGCCGGGAATGTCGGCTGTACACTCAATCCGCCTCCATCCAATCTGCCGCTGCATGCCTTCTGGTTCGGTGAAGATCAGGCCTGCTATGTCGTGGCAACGCCAGATGCCCAGAAGCTTCTTGCCGCGGCTGAAAAAGCCCATGTTCCGGCACGCAAGCTGGGCCGTTCGGGCGGTACAGCATTGAACCTTGCTGACGGGATTTCCCTGGAAGCCAGCAGGCTGCGCAAGATCAACGCCGCCTTTTTCCCGAAATTCATGGGTGAGGAGGCCTGAGTTATGCCGATGAGTGCCGCTGAAATCGAACGTACGATTCTTGCAGCGATCCCGGATGCCGAGATTACGATCCAGGATCTTGCCGGAGACGGCGATCATTACGCCTGCACGGTCGTCAGTGAAGCCTTTCAGGGGCTTTCCCGTGTACGCCAGCACAAACTGGTTTATGATGCATTCGGAAATCGAATGGGCACAGAGCTCCACGCGATGGCTCTCAAAACCCTGACCCCTTGAACTCCAGGGGGATCATTCCCTTCTGAAGTGACTGCCGACAGTGGGAGAGAGGTACAACCTCTCTCTTCTGCCCATAAGAGGAAAAACCCAATGTCCGAGACCGTGTTCCAGCACATCCAGAACCTGATCGACGCAAACCCGGTCATGCTGTTCATGAAGGGTGACAAGCTCTTCCCACAATGCGGCTTCTCTGCGCGTGTTGTGCAGATTCTGACCCATCTTGGTGTTCCGTTCGAGACCTGCAACATTCTTGAGAGTGCTGAACTCCGTCAGGGCATCAAGGATTTCTCCCAGTGGCCAACCGTTCCGCAGCTCTACGTCAAGGGTGAGTTTGTTGGCGGCTGCGATATCGTCACGGATATGTACCAGAGCGGCGAACTTGAAACGCTGCTGACGGAAAAGGGAATCGCTACGGCGAATGCCTGATTTGTTAATTCCGGCCTGTAAAATGGCCGGAATTCAACCTTTTGCAAGCTCTGCGGTCGCCACAATTCAGCCATGTTCCGCCCAAAAATGGCAAGACCTTGATTTTTTCTAAAACTTACCCGAACGGGGTTGTCGAACTCTGCGTTTACGTCATACGGTAAACCTATCAGAACAGGGATGGGATCACGTCAATGGCGCGACAGTGGGCTGGCCGAATTGCTCTCGGCATTATGGGAATTGGTCTTTGCATGGGAGCCGGAAAAGCTCATGCCCGTGCAGCGATTACTGATTTCGAAGCCAGCAAGCTCACATTCGACGCTCTGACTGCCGCACCAGTCTATCATCGCCCTGTTGTTCATTTCGCTCGTCATTCTGCAAGCCATTCCATGGCGTGGAGCGGACATCGCGCCGTGATCCGTAACGTGGCTTACCGTCCGCACGCATCTGTTGCGACGGCAGCTCATCGTCATACACGCAGCCGCCGCACCTGATCTCTATGTAAGGCGTAGCGCATCCATGATGCGTCGCGCCTGTCCCTCGCGATCAACGACAATAACGTCGAACCTCGTGTTGGGACGACACCATTCGGGTCTGGTTTCCAGAACATAACCGAATGACGCCATCAGGCGTTCTGCCTGACGGGGAGCCAGAGCCTCTGCGCCATCTCGAAGCGTAGAGCGGCTTTTGACCTCTACCCCAATAATCCAGTTCTCATCCGCGACAAGAAGATCAATCTCGCCATAGGGTGTTCTGAGCCTCTGAGCCAGAATTTCCAGCCCTGCTTCCACCATATGGCGTTTAGCGATCTCTTCGGCGTTCAGGCCTCCATAATAAGCCTGAACGCCTTTCGCGCGACGATTAATCAGTGCTCTTCTTTCAGAAGACGGGCAGCATCAATCGCAAAATACGTCAGAATGCCGTTACAGCCAGCACGCTTGAAAGCGATCAGGCTCTCCATGATGGTGCGATCCCGCTCAAGCCAGCCATTCTGGATGGCACCGGCCAGCATCGCATACTCACCGGACACCTGATAAGCGAAGGTCGGCACCGAGAAACGGTCACGAATACGGCGGATGATATCCAGATACGGCATGCCGGGCTTGACCATGATCATATCCGCACCTTCACGGATATCCTGCTCGACTTCACGCAGAGCTTCGTCAGAATTGGCCGGATCCATCTGATAGGTTTTCTTGTCACCCGTCAGAAGGCCACCTGATCCCAGCGCATCACGGAATGGGCCGTAGAAGGCAGAAGCATACTTTGCGGTGTAAGCCATGATGCGGACGGTCTCGAAGCCGTTGGCATCAAGTGTCTCGCGGATTGCCTGCACACGACCATCCATCATGTCGGACGGCGCAATAATGTCGTTTCCAGCGCGAGCCTGATTGAGTGCCTGCTGACGCAGGATTTCGACAGACTCGTCATTGAGGATACGGCCGTCCTTGATAACACCGTCATGGCCATGATCCGTGTAAGGATCGAGCGCCACGTCACCAATGACACCAAGCTCCGGGAAGGCTTCCTTTATGACGCGGGATGCGCGGCACATCAGATTGTCCGGATTCAGGGCTTCGGTACCCGTTGCATCACGCAGTTCGACTGGCGTGATCGGGAAAATGGCAACCGCCGGAATGCCAAGCTCAACGGCCGGGCGGACATGCTCCACCAGATTGTCGAGGCTGACGCGCTCAACACCGGGCATGGAAGACACTTTCTGGCGCTGGTTTTCGCCTTCACAAACGAAAATCGGCCAGATCAGGTCATCGACGTGCAGTCGATTTTCCTGAACCAGCCGACGTGTAAAGGCATCGTGGCGATTACGCCGCGGGCGGAAGAGGGGGAATGATGCGTTCGTCATGCCCCCGATCATGCTCCTATATTCCGCGTCTGGAAAGCAGGCTGTGACGTACTCCGTAACAGAAATAGATCCCCAGCCCGATCACGAGCCATACCACCAGCCGAACCCAGGTCAGCAGATCCAGAGACACCATGACCGCACCGCAGGACAGCACACCCAGAACCGGAATGATCGGGCCACCTGGCACACGGAAGAGACGTGGCGCCTGAGGCTCCCGCATCCGCAAAAGCGGAACACCGACGCAGACAATGATGAACGCGAGTAGGGTTCCGATGGATGTCATGTTGCCTAGCTCACCAATAGGCAGCACTGCGGTCAGAACACTTGTCAGGGCAGCAAAGCAGAGATGGGACGTCCAGGGTGTATGCGTGCGCGTGTTCAGCTTCGCAAAGATTTTCGGGAGCAGCCCGTCATGTGACATGGCCAGAAATACGCGCGCCTGACCGAGAAGAAGCCCAAACAGGACAGAAACATACCCTACTGTAATTCCCAGCTTTACAAGGCTGGCGAGCCAGGGGGCACCGGCAGCATCAATCGCCGTTGCTACCGGGCTCGGATCATTCGCCATGCCTTTATAGTTCACGACCCCCGTCAGAACCGCCGAGAACACAGCATAGACGACACCACAGATCAGCAGGCTGCCGATAATCCCAACAGGAATATCGCGAGCCGGGTTTTTGCTGTCCTGGGCGGTTGTGGAGACGATATCGAATCCCAGATAGGCAAAGAATGCCATCCCCGCGGCACGCATCACGCCCGAAAAGCCGAAATGCCCGAAGGTGCCCTCATTCGGCGGAATATACGGATGATAGTTTGCCAGCTTGATATGCGGGATGCAGAACACCAGCACCAACGCGATCACCGCCAGCTTTACCACCACGATGGCATTATTCACTGCGGCGGACTGGCTGACACCACGCATCAACAAGGCTGTCACGACCCAGATGGCCAGAACCGCCGGAAAATTGAACCAGGCACTGACCACCGACCCATCCGCCAGTGTCACAGGTGTCATGGGTGTTGCCAGAAGCCGCGGATCGATCGTAACGCCCCAGCCTGAGAGCAGGGAGGACACATAGCCCGACCAGCTTGAGGCTACAGCGGCCGCACCCACTGTATATTCCAGCACAAGATCCCAGCCGATGATCCACGCGATCAGTTCGCCCATGGACGCATAGGCGTAGGAATAAGCAGAGCCGCCAGACGGGATCATGCCAGCCAGTTCGCCGTAACAGAGGCCGGCAAATCCGCAGGCGAGGGCGGCAATAAGATAGGACAGCGTGACAGCCGGGCCTGCATTCTGGCCCGCTGCAACGCCTGTCAGCGAGAACAGGCCGG
The DNA here is from genome assembly GCF_002723955.1 of Gluconobacter frateurii. GTDB lineage: Bacteria > Pseudomonadota > Alphaproteobacteria > Acetobacterales > Acetobacteraceae > Gluconobacter > Gluconobacter frateurii. The sequence continues at coordinate 15,190 of NZ_BEWN01000003.1, read as the reverse complement.
CACCGATGGTCACACCCACACCGAGTGCAATCAGATGCCAGGGGCCAAGAACACGTTTCAGGCCTGTATTGTCAGACGCAGCGGAAGACACAGGCTTGGTCCGCCAGAGCGGATTGGTCATGAAAGATCCTCGTTGGAAACACGGATTGTTTTTGCCGACGCGCGCATTCTGCGGTAGTGACGGGGCGAACTCACCCTGGAGAATGGACCACGATGTCGGAACACGCCAGCCAGTCCACGCTGAATCCTTTTTTCCACGCGCCTCTGAAAGAGGCTGATGCCGAAGTTGCCGCAATCCTGAATGACGAACTGACCCGTCAGCAGGATGGTATCGAGCTGATCGCGTCCGAGAACATGGCATCTTTTGCCGTGATGGAAGCGCAGGGCTCTGTTCTGACCAACAAGTACGCTGAAGGCCTTCCGGGCAAGCGCTACTATGGTGGCTGCGTTGACGTGGACCGCGTTGAAACCCTCGCCATCGAACGCCTTAAGAAGCTGTTTGGCGCAGAATTTGCAAACGTGCAGCCGCATTCCGGCGCCAATGCCAATCAGGCCGCCTTCATGGCGATGGCAAAGCCGGGCGACACCATTCTGGGTCTGAGCCTCGCGGCTGGCGGACATCTGACCCACGGCGCAGCTCCGAACTATTCCGGCAAATGGTTCAACGCCGTTCAGTATGGTGTGCGCGCGCAGGACGGCCTGATCGATTACGATCAGATGGAAGAGCTGGCTCGTGAGCACAAGCCGAAGATTATCGTCGCAGGCAGCTCCGCCTATCCGCGCGTGATCGACTTCCCGCGCTTCCGGAAGATTGCTGACGAAGTTGGCGCTTATCTGATGGTGGACATGGCGCATTTTGCCGGTCTGGTCGCAGCTGGCCTGTATCCAAGCCCGCTTCCGTACGCTGACATCGTGACGTCGACGACCCACAAGACGCTACGGGGTCCACGCGGCGGCATCATCCTGACGAACAGCGCCGAGCTCGCCAAGAAGGTTAATTCCGCCGTGTTCCCGGGTCTACAGGGCGGTCCGCTAATGCATGTCATCGCTGGCAAGGCCGTTGCCTTCGGTGAGGCCCTGAAGGACGACTTCCGCGATTACCAGAAGCGTGTGGTGGCCAATGCGAAGGCACTGGCTGACGAACTTCAGCTACGTGGCTTCGACATCGTGACGGGTGGCACGGACAGCCATCTGGTGCTGGTTGATCTTCGCCCCAAGAAAGTGACGGGCAAACTTGCGGAAGAAATTCTGGAGCGCGCTGGCATCACGGCTAACAAGAACGCCATTCCGTTCGATCCGGAAAAGCCGTTCGTCACGTCTGGCATTCGTCTGGGCAGCCCAGCTGCAACGGCGCGTGGGTTCGGCGAAGACGAGTTCCGCACCATTGCCCGCATGATGGACGAAGTTCTGACGGCAGCTCTGGAAGAGGGCGACGTCAATGACACGACCAACCGTGTCCATGAAGAGGTGAAGGCACTCTGCCGTCGCTTCCCGATCTATGATCGCGCTTCCGCCTAAGAGTTGAGGTGGACTGCGGTGCGTCTGGCCAGACGCACCGCAAGCTGCCCCTGTCTGGGGCGCAAATTCGGGACGATCAGCAAACACTTGTCATAAGGTGTGCAGATCAGGTCATGGCCATCCCGGGCAATAACGGTTCCCGCATTCGGGATGCAAGTATTGCCAACCCATGGCTCCACAAATCTGAAATCCCCACTCCGAGCCATGACGTTATCCGTCACGACAGCCATTTCCGCCGGCTGCTTTGTGTCCGTTCCGCGCCCCTGAAAATGAATCCGCATCGCGTCTTTCAGGAAATGCTCGGAAATCTTCACCATCATATCCACGGTTTCTGGCTGCCAGTGCAGACCGGCTTCCAGAAGACAGGCGCGGCCAGTTCCACCAATCGCCATAAACCGTGGATGTTCAATCAAGCGCGAACCACCGTGATGCCCGAGATCCGTCAGAACCAGTGCGGCCGGATGCTCTTCGGAGGCCAGAATGCAGGCAAAATCGCTGGAGCGTCGACGTGGTGGAACGATAAAGACAGGATCGGACGGCCAGAGCGTGGAATGAAGGTCCAGCAGCAGGTCCGCACGCTCGATAAAGGGAAGGATTTCCCGAGCCCGATCCAGTTCCCTGGAATGCTCGTCACTCTGCAACCGCGATGGGTGCCACAGGCGGTTCAGATCCTCGGTCAGATAGCGTGAGTTCATCGGGGCTGCCTGATCGAAGCGATCGAAAGCTTCCAGATTTGCAAGAAGCAGGGTCAACCGTCCGGTGAGTGGGACGGGATTGCTTCGACGGAGGATTTCGAGAGCATGGCCGCCTGCATACTCGTTGCCATGCACCATGCCGACAATGACAAGGTCCGGCCCCCTCAGGCCGGAATCAAAAATCTGGACGCCGGGAATGCCTGACGCGGGATTACGCCAGGCGGCAAGATCGGGAGGGTCCAGGCACACATCCAAAGGATAAGCCGGACGACCACATCCGGGCAGGTCTTCCGTCAGGCGAGGCTGACGAATCCTGATCGGATGATGTCTCTGACCAGCCTTACAACTCATGCCGTCCCGCTCACCCTCCGTGCAAAGTCCCGAAGCGCCTTTTCACAGCGCTCCAACTGCTCTCTGGCGACAAATTCATCCGGGCGATGGGCCTGCGCGATGTCGCCCGGCCCACAGACGATGCTGTCCATACCGCCCCGTTGATAGATGCCCGCCTCGGTTCCGTATGAAACCATGCCAGTCGTGTTTCGGCCAGTGATCTGACAGGTCATATCTGTCAGTGGATGATTCACAGGCAACGCGAGGGGCGGAAGGTCTACCAGTTGGAGATAACTGATCCCGCCATCGGGGTTGTCCTTCCTGAGATCCGCGTCCAGAGGCGCAAGAGCTTCCTTTAGTTTCTCAAACTCTTCAGCGCCTTCATCTCCCGGCACGTTCCGCCATTCCACGTCGAACTGCGCTTGCTCGGGAATGATATTGAGAATACTGCCCCCTGAGGCCAGCCCGACCTGCATGGTGGTGTAAGGGGGCGTGAATCCATCAACCCGGCGCCCTTCAAGAGCAAACCGGTCCGCTTCATCAGCGCACAACGCAATGGCACGCCCCATGGCATGCAGAGCGTTTCGACCACCTTCCGGAAGAGAGGAGTGACCGGGCTTCCCCGTTAGTTGCACTCGAACAGCGAAACGCCCCTTATGCGCAATCACGGGGCTCATCATGGTCGGTTCTCCCACCACACAAAGCTCCGGTAGACGGTCAGCACGGCGGATATCCGCAATCAGATACCGCGCACCATCGCAGGTAATTTCTTCATCACACGTGAAGAGAAGATGAACCGGCTTGGGAAGTTCCATCGCCTTGAGATCAGGAATAGCGGCCAGCATACAGGCCACGTACCCCTTCATATCCGCTGCACCGCGCCCATAAAGAAGGCCATTTTCCTCACGCATAACAAATGGATCAGATGACCAGTCCTGCCCATCGACAGGCACGCAGTCCACATGCCCGGAGAACGCTATGCCACCGGCACTCTGAGGGCCGATAATAGCATGCAGATTCCATTTCCCGTCGTCTCCACCTGGATAACGGACGAACGAGACCTCATGTGAGGCGAGGTAGGATTCAATCCATTCAATGATCGGCAGGTTGGATCGGCTGCTCGTTGTATCAAACGATATCAATACCGAAAGAATCGTTTCTGCATTGAGGGAAATGGGGCGCTGATCCGTCATAAATTGTACTGTAAGCACGTTCCTTGCTCCCCACCATAGAGACTTTAAACAGTGATGGAGTGACGATGTGTACGCCCGAAACACGTTGTAAAAAATGAGACACGAAAACTGTGGTTTTAGTTTCTAACAGTTTTCGTCTCTCTCGAGAGACGCCTTGAAGGAATTTCTGTGAGTCGCAGTGCGGGCCTATCTGTTTTTCACAGGTTGTGGCGAAAACTTCCCCAGCAACAGAGACGGCGTTTCTTTGCATGGGCTACAGCAGGCGTAACGCCCGGCGTCAGAGCCAGTTACCCGCGGCATGCCTGCGGCGTCATTATCGCAGGCGAGCTCAGCCGGGGCTCTGGTCTCGGCGAAGGCGCACGTCTTATGGTGTCGGCTCTTCGCAAGCTCGGCATTCTGTGTGCCACATGGGATATTGATACGTGCCGCCTGGACGGTGACGCTGTCGGCCCGGGGGCGCCGCTGATCGTTCATGTCAACGCACCGATGCTCCCTGCTACGTTGCTTAGAATGCCACGTACGCTTCGAACGGGACGAAAAATCATCGGCTACTGGGCGTGGGAACTCCCAGTCGTTCCAGACACCTGGAAACACGCCAGACGGCACGTTCATGAAATCTGGGCTCCCTCACGTTTTACCGCTGATGCCCTAATCCCCTTGGGGCGGCCTGTGCGGGTGGTGGAACACCCGGTTGGAGTGGCAGATCAGGTACCCTCCGGGCGCGACCGGGCATCCTTCGGGCTCCCAGAAAACGCCGTCGTTATTCTGGTTTCTTTCAATCTTGCATCAAGCATGGTGCGCAAGAACCCGATCGATACAATTCTGGCGTTTCGCGAAGCATTCGGTGACCGTCAGGACCGAATGCTGATTCTAAAGATCGGCCATATCGACAATTATCCTGAAGATATGGCTGCTATCCGGGAAGCCGTTGGAAATTCCATCAACATCCGCATAGATACGCACCACTACAGTAGTGCCGACCGACTTGCCTTGATGGGCTGCTGCGACATTGTGCTGTCTCTGCATCGCAGTGAAGGCTTCGGCCTTGTTGTGGCCGAGGCGATGGCTCTGGGTCGATGTGTGATCGCGACCGACTGGTCTGCCACAGCAGAATTCATGGATGCTACCTGTGGCCTCCCTGTTGCTTATAGCCTCGTGCCAGCTCATGATCCGCGGGGCGTGCTGGACATGCCCCAAACATGCTGGGCACTTCCGGACAGGCACTCGGCCGTGCAGGCGCTTAGTCTGGCAGCGGACAATCCTGATCTTCGAAACCGTTTAGGTAAATCCGCTCAAGAACGCATTGCGGAACGTCTTGACGGGACAAGCCTTTTGAACGCCATCCACGCGGCAGGAGTTAAAGCGTGGCGGTAAAGAGTGTCTTCGTCTGGCAATGGGGGAAAAGAGGGGCGGGACCGCGCATTGCGGTTGATCTGGCTAATGGACTGGCATCCTTACCGGACATCTCCGTACGGCTGTCGCTCTCGGACGAGGCTGAAATTCTTCACAGCCACCACGCTCCGCAAGATGCTCTGGTGTTCAAGACCTACAGATCGGCCCTAGGGCTGTTTGGCAGGTTTCTACAAGCACCGCTGATCATCACGAAGCTGTTCCTGATGATGCTCCGTAACAAGCCGGACATCGCCATCTGCGCGATGCCAGCTCCGCTCGATGTCCTCATGGCTCATGCCCTGCGAAGAGCCGGCGTCAAAGTCGTGACGATTGTTCATGATGCACGGGCACATCCGGGCGACGGCTATCCCTTTCAGATGCTCTTGCAAAAAGCACTCATCACCCAGTCGTCCCTTCTGGTGACGTTCAGCCAGCACGTCGCCAGTGTGTTGTCAGGTGATGCGATTTGCCGTGGGAAACCAGTTCTTTCCCTTTCGCACCCACCGTTCGTTGGAACAGAAGCTCCTCCACCTTTCAGCCACGGAGGAAAGCCAAGACTACTGATGTTTGGTCGGCTGCTTCCCTACAAGGGCCTAGACCTACTAGCCGAAGCTCTTCCGCAACTGGAAACTGCCGTAGATTGCAGAGTGATAGGGAAAGGACCGAAAAGTCCTGAACTTACCCAGCTTTCCGGAATAAGGGATGTAACCGTCGAAAACAGATGGGTGCCAGAGGACGAACTCTCACGGCTGATTGCATGGGCAGATGTGCTGCTTCTCCCTTACCGGGAAGCATCACAGAGCGGCGTGGGCGCAATGGCCGCAGCAGGGGGACGTTATGTGGTAGCCACCAATGTCGGCGGGTTGGCTGAACAATTCTCTGACAACCCTCAGGCCGTACTCTGCGAGCCGGATGCTGCGTCCATAGCAGTAGCCATCACGCAGCTTCTGGAGGCTCCTCCGCCGATTGCCCCAGTTCCAGATAGCGCCAGGGCGTGGCAGGAACTGGGACAGAAAATTCTGAGCGCAGCAGGCCGTTAGGTATCAAGCGCGTCTTCGGTGGCAATCCGGATACGATAGCCGATATGTTTCTCGATATCCCGAAGAGACAGGCGCTCGTCGATATTGATCAATGAGAAAGCCGCGCCTTTTTTGCCAGCCCGCGCTGTACGCCCGATACGGTGAACATAGGCCTCCGGAGTCTCAGGCATATCCATGTTGATCACCAGATCTACGTCAGAAATATCCAGTCCGCGGGACGCAATGTCCGTAGTCACCAGAACCGGCACGCGTCCCTGACGGAACAGATCGAGCGCCTTGTTACGTGCCCCCTGGGTCCGGTCACCGTGCAGGGTTTCAGCCTTGATGTCATGGCGGCGCAGAACCTTCGCCATCAGATCCACGTTCACCTTCGTCCGTGCGAAAACCATGCTGCGACCGGGAAAACGTTTCAGAATACGAGCCACAGTCTCAGGCTTGTCTTCTTTTTCCACAAACATCGCACGCTGGCGGATCTTCTTGGGCGTAAAAGTCTCCGCAGCAACCTCGACCCGGACAGGATCACGCGTCACACGCTTGGCCAGATCCATGACCGGCTCCGGCAAGGTGGCGGAACAAAAGACCGTCTGGGGCGGAACATCCGGGAAATAAGGCGTCAGGGCCGTCATGCTCTCGGAAAAATCTTCATCCAGAAGACGATCAGCCTCATCCAGAACAAGGTAGGTCAGATATTCCAGAACCAGATCACCCTGCATGACGAGATCCAGCAAACGACCATGCGTCGCGACAACGATGTCAACACCATCGATAATGGAACGCACCTGCTGTTCACGTGATGTTCCGCCACAGATCACACGTGTCTTCAGGGAGAGGCGACGGCCGAGCTGGCGGCAGACCGACGCTGTCTGGGCGGCCAGTTCACGGGTCGGCTCCAGAATCAGGGCACGCGGGCCATGGGCACTCTCACCCTTGGACAGGATCTGAAGCATGGGAAGAACAAAAGCAGCCGTTTTGCCGCTTCCCGTTTGGGATGCCACAAGAACATCGCGCCCCTTCAGCAAAGGCGGGATGGCCTGAACCTGAATCGTGCTGGGCCGCTTGTGTCCCACCTGTTCCAGCGTGGCCAGCAGAGGAGGGATCAGTCCAAATGCGGCAAAGCCATCAGGTGCGTCGGTCGAAGGTGTGTCAGTCGAGGGTGTTTCTGGCATCGTCATATGCGCTTCTTGCCAAATTTCTTCCGTTTCGGGAAATAGCTCTTTTTTCAGGAGGCCCGCCATGAAGGCGACAATCATCGCAGAAGACTTCGCCGGCATGCGGGCACAGGGGGCAGGCCTTGCTGAAAAGGCGGGTTTGGAATGGGAGTTCCGCCCGGTCTTCATCCATAAACACTGGAACCATTTTCCGGCCCGCTACTGGCCGTCTCCTTTGAAGCGGATTACCCCGATCAGTATTGCGTCCGACAGCCGCCTCATCATCAGCATTGGTGGAACCGGGGGGATTGCTGGCGCTGCGGTTGCAAGACGGGAAGGGCTGCCGGTCGTCCAGATTCAGAACCCCAGAACGGCGCTCTCCAAATTCGATCTTGTGATTGCAAACACACATGATGGCATCATCGGCGAGAATGTTTTGATTTCTCGCAATGCGCTTCACCCCGTAACACCGCAAAAGCTGGAGGTCGCACGCGCCGCGTGGGAAAGCCGCCTGAAACTCGATGACAGACCACTCCTGTCCATCCTGATCGGCGGAACGAATGGACGTTTTTCTCTTGGAGCCACCGAAGCAGCAGAGATGGCTGATGGACTGATCGCTTTCACCAGCCGCAATGGGATGCAGGCCGTTCTGACACCATCCCGCAGAACGGATGTAGCAGCGCTGGCTGTTCTGAAGGACAAGCTCATCCCGGCGGGAATACGGATTCTGGAAGGGCAGGGTGACGATAACCCCTATCTGGGGATGCTGGCCTGCGCGGACGTCATTGCCGTCACGACAGACAGTGTCTCAATGATTTCGGAGGCAGCGGCGACGACCGCTCCGGTCATGATCCTGCCGCTGCCCGGCAAGTCCACCCGGATTGGCAGGTTTGTCGAAACCCTTCAGGACGCCGGGCGTATCCGGCCCTTCAGCCCCGGTCTTGAACCCTGGTCCGTCCACCCGCTTGACGACACCCCTGCTGCGGCGAGAGAAATGCGCCAACGACTGAAGCTCTGAAAGGGCCCTCTATGCTCGATATCCGCACGTTCGGTCCACAGGGTGGCAATGTGCTCTACAAGGCGCTGGCCCACCCGCTTGCCGCCGAGGCGCTGACGCGTATGGAGCAGGACTTCGCCGGGCAGACGATCGCCATTTATGATCCCGAAGATACGGTCCGGACGCTGGTGGCCCTTTATCCTGGCCTGCGTCCCTCCGTGGTTCTGGTTCATGATACGGAACAGGTTGGCCAACCGGACGGATTTGGCGGCGAACGAAAGGCTCTCGTGGACCTGCCGCATGTGGATGCGGATATCATCCTCGCGCTGTCCTTCGACGATGCAAAAATGCGTGGCCGACTGGGCTCGCTCCTGAACGGTCGTGACCTTCACACACTCGCGCCTGCACGCCTGCCGGACGATATGATCGTTCGTGGCCGTCCATATCTCGACAAACTTAATTTCGCGACGAATTTCGCATTTTTCCGCGACGATGATCGCTTCTCTACGCGGATCGTCACGGCGAACTACTGGTCCAATTACGGCGCGCAGAACCTGCGCTACTGGCTGCGTCTCTATGACGGAACAGGGAAGATCATCGCGCAGTGGGAACAGCCCGTTGAACACGCAGGCGCTGGCATCACCATCGACAGTGCAGATGTCCGTAAACGCTTTGGTCTACCTGCCTTTATGGGGCAGCTGTTCATCCACGTCATTGGCGCCCGTGGCCATGACGTGGTGAAATATGCGCTCGACGTGTGGGGCAAGAACGGCGATCCGAGCCTTTCGGTCACACACGATGCCAACGCCTGGCCGTCCGTGCGCTATGCGACGCTTCCTGCTCCAGAAGCTGACGAAACCCTGACGGTCTGGGTGCAGAACAGCCACGCCACGACCATTCCGGCTGGTGCCATTACGTTCAATCCAATGGGCGTGGACGAGCATCGCGGCGTTGATCGTACGATCGGGCCATTTGAGACGGTGGCCGTCAATGTCGGGGCACTTTTCCCGGATCTCTCATGGCCATCCCAGCTTGAAATGCGTTCAGGCCGCCATCTTGTGCGTCCACGCTACGAAATCGAGCAGCGTGGCCGCACGCGTATCGCGCATCTAAATGTCGAGCGGGACAATATTCGCCCAGACCCAGCTATCCGGAACTTCGCCCCCTCGCTGGGCCGTGGGTTCCTTTTGCCATTCCCCATTCTGGATCCCGCAAAGTTCGAGAGCTTCGTTCAGCCCAACCCGATGTCAGAGGCTCTGGAAACGCTGCCTGTTCGACTGGATATTTTCGATGAGGCCGGTCAGCCCGTTGGTTCGCATTTCCTCGGAAATCTGCCCCGCGACCATTCCACGGCCATTGCCCTGCACGATCTGACCGATCGTCCGGGTCACGCAGATCTGGTCTATGATTTCCGCGATGGCGGGGAGGCGGATGGCTGGCTTCATGCCCTGATGCGCTATCGCAACCGCGACACGGATCATGCCGCCGAGACCAGCTTTGGTGCCCACATCTTTAACACGTTGATGACATGGCGCTCCGAGCCGCAGTCCTATTCCGGGCCACCTCCGGGCCTGACGACGCGCCTGTTCCTGAAGCTTGGCCATGATGCGCTGCGGAGTTTCTGCTGCCTGATCCATCCGGCCTCCATCGAAGGCACCAGTCCGTCCGAGACGGTTCTGCATCTTCATGCGGCAGATGGCAGTCTCATCGCTGAGACCGCCATCCACATTCAACCTTCAGGTTCGTTCATGGTCCGCCCACACGAACTGTTCGAAGGCGCGCATCTGGAGCGGGCTGGCGTTGGCGGATATGTGCTGATCCGCGATCTGACATGCAGGCTGTTTGGCTATCATGGCCTCGAAAATGGCGAGGGTGGCTTCTCCCTCGATCACATGTTCGGGTTCTGAACCAGCACCCTTCGCCGAAACCGGGAGGCGACCTCCCGGTCCAGCAGGAGAGCAACCGGGCGGGAGAAGAAACGGGAGACCGCTTCTCCCAGCCCCCAGATCAGCACCAGACAGATCGGATAGACGATCCAGCCCATGCTTTGTGGCCAATGGTTGTGTTTCCAGACCCGCACAGCAGCCATGACCACGAACATGTGCGTCAGATAGACCTCGTAGGACAACTGCCCCATCCGGCGGACCCACCAGCTTCCTGCACCTCCTTCGAAAGACTTCCAGCCGCAGGCCAGCACCAGCATGGCAATCCCGGCGTAAAAGATAGCGATCAGGCCATTCGGGAGCAGGTGCCACCAAGACATCGGGCCCCACATCTCCGCCAGCATCATGAGTAAGCCAACAGCCCCCATGACAACAGGCCAGCGCCCTTTGGGTCTGTAGTTGGTAGCAACAATCGCCATGAGCACACCCATCGCGATGGTTCCGACGCCCGTCAGCGTGGCCTGTTCGCGCCAGATTTCGTTGCCATGCAGTGTCGCCCGATAAATCGGCGCGGTGATGGCGAGAGCAACAAGGAGCCCAACCCGAATACGACTGTTCAGGCGGCAGAAGAACGGGAAAAACAGATAGAACAGTTCTTCAATCGAGAGGGACCAGAGTATGGTCCAGCCCGCCACGCTCCAGCCATGCCGTGCCTGCCAGACATTGAAGTACAGACCGAACGCAGCCATTGCTGCACCAGAAAACGTCTGACCTGGCTTAACAAAACGGTAGTCCTCGAAACCGATATAGTCGAGCAGCCCCAAAACCGTGACGAGGGCAACAAGGCAGGGCAGAATGCGTGCGGCACGATGGACAATGAAGGGCAGGGGCTGGATCTGGTCCAGCGACCCAAAGCGCTGAATGACGCGCGATGCAATCAGGAAGCCCGACAGCACGAAAAAGATGCTGACACCTTCCCCGCCATTGTAATTCACGCCGACCAGAAGCCAGTGCGGCAGAAAATCACCCAAAGCCGTATGAACAAGGGGAATACGGATCCCGAGATGGTTTCCAAGCACGAGAAGGATTGCAGCACCGCGCATACAATCCAGAGCCGCATTCCGTGTCATTGCCATTCCCTGTCAGACAAAGTGTTTCTGGCGGCGCAATGAGTTCAAAGAAAGGCGAGGGGATGGCGAAAAAAGCGTCTTGTCAGGGAGTTGGCCCACTGATAAAAGCCCGTCCATCGAATGGGCGCGTAGCTCAGCGGTAGAGCACTCCCTTCACACGGGAGGGGTCACAGGTTCAATCCCTGTCGTGCCCACCATTCGAATTTTCTGAAAATCTGCAGTATTCTTCCAGCGAAAACGCTTCCGAACCTGTATTCACAGCAAAATTCGTTTCAGAACTGACTGTAGATATAGTGGGGCCTGTCAGCTCTGGTATCGCACATACTTTTCGCTGTGCAAACGAATTCGACTTTTCCTCAGGATTTTCCGTCTTTTAAGAAACTCGTTTCTTTTTGTTTCAATATTGCCATGATCTGGCTTGTTCAGTTCTGCGTTATGCATCTCAGGAGGAACATATGAACAAGATCATTAAAATCGGCACAGGTATTGGTCTGGCCCTCGCTCTCTCTGCATGCTGGGGCCCAGGCCCGGATGGCATGGGTCGCGGCGGTCATCACGGTCATCATGGTGGCGGCCAGGGTGGACCGGGCGGTTATAGCCAAGGTGGCGGCGGAGGCGGCCAAGGTGGTGGCAACATGGGCGGTATGGGCAATGGTGGCCCAGGCGGCAGAATGTGATTTTGGAACCCGGCTCAGGCCGGGTTTTCTTTTGCCTTGCCAGCAAGTGGTTCTGAGAATCGTAGCTTGGCAGTGACACCTTCTCAAACACCCGACCGGGGCATGTCAAAAGCAGCTTCAAGTAAAGCTGAGATGGTATTCTTGAAACAATATTTTCTTCTGATGAAAGAGGCTGGGCAGTGGGGCGCAGCTGAACTATCTGGCTCGAATTCCCATAAATCTGCTCCAGAGCGACAGACAGGGGTTTTCGAATGGATGGCTGGATTTTCCGAATATGACTTCGCCATACGGGCCTGGGCTGCGTCATTCTCACGCAGAAGATGTCTACGCCTTTCTGATCGGATGTTCCCTGATTGTCATGGGCCTGATGTGTCTTCACAAAGCAGGTCTGGTAACAGGGGGTGTCGCGGGCATTGCCCTGTTACTGTCCTATCTTGTGCCTCTGACGCCCGGAAATCTTTTCACGATCATCAACATTCCATTTCTGCTGTTCGCCATCAGAGCGATGGGACCGCAGTTCGCACTCAAGACAACCATTGCGAGCTTCGGCATCACGGCACTGGCCAGCCTGCTCCCGAACGTCCTCATGCTTTCTTACGTTCAGCCGCTCTTCGCAGCCCTGTTCGGCGGAACGGTTATCGGCATGGGTATTCTGTCGCTGGCACGTCATCAGGCGGGCGTCGGCGGCACAGGCGTCATTACGCTTTGGCTTCAGAAGAGCCGCGGGATCAATGCTGGGCGGGTCCAGATCATGATTGATGCTGCCATTCTGGCAACGTCAGCTTTCTTTCTTCCTTGGGAAAAAGCGCTTCTTTCCGCTGTGAGTGCTTTTGCCATGAGTAGCGTTCTGATGGTCTTCCACAGGCCTGGCCGTTACATTGGCCACTAACAAGCGACGTATTTTCATCTAAAGGGGCGGGGCCGCGTTCACACTTCGCTGCCCCGATACAGTCGACGACAACTCAATGCGATTTCGGCCGTTCGCCTTTGCCAGATAGAGTGCCGCATCCGCTTGTGCCAGCAGGACACGCAGCTTCAAATTCTTCGTAAGACGCTGAAATGCCACGCCGATACTGACCGTCATCTGAATAAATGTGTTTTCATTCAAAGGAATGGATATTTTTTCAACAGCGAGCCTGATCTGTTCAGCGAGACAGGTCGCTTCTTCGGGAGTGCGGGCCGAAATAGTAAGAGCGAACTCCTCACCACCCAGGCGCCCACAGATCTGGCCTTCCGCAAGAATACTCGACATTGCGTCTGCAACTGCCATCAGAGCGTTGTCACCGATAAAATGCCCGTATGTGTCATTAATCCTTTTGAAGTGATCAATGTCCAGCATGAGAATGGCAATCCCTGATCCCGATCGCGGAACGTCCTTCGCAATAAGAGAGAGGCTTCGCTCAAGATAGGCTTGCCGACTCAAAACCTTCGTCAGACTGTCCCATGTAACCGATTGGTTAAGACGCTCTACGAGAGCCCGCTGGGTTGTCATAATCGCAGTTACGGTCAATGGACCCAAAACCAGAAAAGATAACCCCAGACGGAAAGAGACAATCACGCCTGTCCGCTGGTTCATCTGATCAAAATTCAGAAGCCCAGCCTCAACCATACCCATGACGGTCGCATTGAAAACCAGTACAATGAGACACAAGGGCAGTACCGTATAGCTCAAAGCACACCATAGAAGCGCAGGAACCGGAAACGCTATAGCGCCCGGACCGCCTGTAATGGCCGCAAGACCAACTGATGCGGCCAGACTTCCCACTGGTGCGGCATTTACATTTCGAATGGCAAAAATACTGCGCCAATGGGGGAGCCTCTGTCGGGAAAACCATTCCCGTCCTGCAAAACACACCGGCAGAAGAACAAGATGTCGGTTGAGTTCACTGCTGAACCACAGAATAAAGCGGCTCCATGCCGTACTTCCGGGAAGGGGCATGGAAAGGCCTGTTCCGACCGCAGCGGATGCTCCGGCGGCCCCACTACAGACAAGTAGAAGGTAAAGAACTGACTTAGGACCGATAAGCCCTTCGCTGTCCCCCTTCAAAGCCTTGAAGAGCACATATCCGACACACACACCCGCCAGATTGGCTGCTCCCAACCAGACATTGATCAGAAGCGTGTCACCCATCACCCAGCCTGCCAGCAGATAACCCGCACAGGCCCCAAGCCAGCCAGACATTCTGGCAAATCGGGAATAGGTAATCATGAGCCACAGAAGAAGCGCATTGGCAGGCCAGATCTGCGCAAGCTGACCAAAGTGTCTGGAATAAATACCTATTACCGCCGCGAAAAACACAACTCCGGCAACGACAAGTGCAGGGAGGTATTTTTCTGCAATACGGGAAAACATAGGATTTCGAATTATTCCTGGGATGGCGAGTAACAGACCCAGTAAAATCTGCCTCAGTAATTTGTTCTAAAACCTTGAAATATTAACAAGACATGAATGGAGATTCGATCATAATTTACGATAGTTCAGCCCCGAACAAAGACCAATAAAGTAAATCGTAACAAACAGTGCATAATTTCGTAAGGCCTGTACAGCCAGAAGCAAAGACGTATTCAGTTTTCTTTTTCTTCCCATAATCCGTGCCTTACTAAGTGGATACATGCCTGACGAGCAGGCAGATCTGGTCCCACCGATACCAATCGAGAAAATGTGAGCGCTGCAAACCTGCCTTTGCCACGGCGACGTCAAACTCCCTGCGTTTCCTTACACCCACCTAAAGTTCAAAACGGGCAAAAAGGAGACGGCCTTGCAGAAACATATCAAGGATTTCCATTCTTCCATCCGGGCGTTTCAGGATGGAAAACCATTGGAGACGGATATTCCTGCACGGCTGGACCGGCTGCCCTGGTCCCGATTTCACATGCTCATCGTCATTGCCCTGGGTATTACATGGATCCTTGACGGACTGGAAGTCACCGTCATTGGCTCTCTCGGGCCATCGCTGCAAAGAGCAGACACCCTTCACCTCAGCGCAGAAGGGGTTGGCCTTGCGTCTTCTGCCTATGTAACAGGTGCCGTTCTTGGCGCTCTTGTTTTTGGCTGGATGACGGATCGTCTAGGGCGTAAACAGATTTTCTTTCTTACCCTTGGATTATATGTCCTCGGGGTCGGGGCGTCGGCCTGTGCATGGGGGACCGTCAGTTTTGCTCTCTCCAGAATGGTGACGGGCCTTGG
>NZ_BEWN01000002.1 GCF_002723955.1 Gluconobacter frateurii | reverse complement strand
AAAAATCTGGCGTTTCTTCTGAATGTCTTAGTTTTCCGCAGAACTCAGTCCTGCGAGACGGGATGACCGTTAATCGTAAGTCCCTTGTCACCGGCAGAAACGTGGATGGTGTCCCCGTCCCGGATGGTTCCATCCAGCAACAGACCTGCCAGCGGGTTCTGAAGACTACGCTGGATCACACGCTTCAGAGGCCGCGCACCGTAGACAGGGTCGTATCCGGCTTCAGCAAGCCACTCCCGCCCCTTCTCATCCAGCTCCAGAGTGATCTTGCGATCTTCCAGAAGCTGCCGCAGGCGGCTGAGCTGAATATCGACAATCCGCCCCATATCTGCACGCTGCAGACGGGAGAACAGGATGATCTCATCCAGACGGTTCAGGAATTCCGGCCGGAAGTGATTACGCACGACCTGCATGACCTGAGCCTGAACCAGATCCGGCGATTCACCATCTTCCTGATTGGCCAGAACATCCGAGCCAAGGTTGCTCGTCAGAACAATGATCGTATTGCGGAAATCCACCACACGACCCTGCCCATCCGTCAGGCGACCATCGTCAAGAACCTGAAGCAGGATGTTGAAGATGTCCTCATGGGCCTTCTCCACCTCATCAAACAGGATGACCTGATACGGACGACGACGAACTGCTTCCGTCAGCACGCCACCTTCGTCGTAACCAACGTAACCCGGAGGCGCACCGATCAGACGGGACACCGCGTGCTTCTCCATGAATTCACTCATGTCGATCCGCAGCAGAGCCTTTTCGTCATCAAACAGGAACTGGGCCAGCGCCTTCGTCAGTTCGGTCTTGCCAACACCCGTCGGGCCAAGGAACAGGAACGAGCCAATCGGGCGGTTCGGATCCTGAAGACCTGCACGCGCACGACGAACAGCATTGGAAACCGCAACAAGAGCCTGCTCCTGACCGACGACCCGATCACGCAGCGTATCTTCCATCCGCATGAGCTTGGCGCGCTCGCCTTCCAGCATGCGGTCTACCGGAATACCCGTCCAGCGCGACACAACCGACGCAATGCCCTGCTCTGTCACGCTGTCAGCGAACAGACCCGACTTGGATGCTGCGTCTTCTTCTTCCTGAGCCTTGGCAATCTGGGCTTCAAGGTTCGGGATCAGGCCGTACATCAGCTCAGACGCCTTGGCGAGATTACCCTGCCGCTGCGCCACATCGACGTCGGAACGCGCTGTATCCAGCTGTTCCTTTAGCTTCTGGATGGCGTTAACGCGATCCTTCTCAGCGTGCCACTCGGCACCCATCGCATCGGACTGCTCTTCCAGATCAGCCAGTTCGGCTTCCAGAGCCTGCAGCCGATCCTTCGACGCTGTATCGTCTTCCTTGCGGATGGCCTCACGCTCGATCTTCAGCTGAATAATGCGCCGATCAAGCTCATCCAAAGCTTCCGGCTTGCTGTCAATCTGCATCCGCAGACGGCTGGCGGCCTCGTCGATCAGATCAATAGCCTTGTCCGGCAGGAAGCGATCCGTGATGTAACGGTTGGAAAGCGTTGCGGCGGAAACGATGGCGTTATCCGTAATGCGAACACCATGGTGAAGCTCGTACTTCTCCTTGATGCCACGCAGGATCGAAATCGTATCAGCGACGGACGGCTCACCGACGAAAACCGGCTGGAAGCGACGGGCAAGAGCTGCGTCCTTCTCAATGTACTTCCGGTATTCATCAAGTGTGGTCGCACCGATGCAGTGAAGCGTACCGCGGGCCAGTTCCGGCTTGATGAGGTTGGACGCATCCATCGCACCATCGGAGCGGCCAGCGCCGACCAGCGTATGCATTTCATCAATGAAGAGAATGATTTCGCCTTCTGCGGTCTCAACTTCCTTGAGAACAGCCTTCAGACGTTCCTCGAACTCACCACGAAATTTCGCACCGGCAATCAAAGCGCCCATGTCGAGCGACATCAGCTTCTTGTTGCGGAGAGCCTCGGGCACGTCGCCGTTGACGATACGCAGCGCCAGACCTTCAACGATCGCGGTTTTACCCACACCCGGCTCACCGATCAGAACCGGATTGTTCTTGCTGCGGCGGGCCAGAACCTGAATGGCCCGGCGGATTTCTTCATCACGACCGATAACTGGATCAAGCTTGCCAGCCTGCGCTACTGCCGTCACATCGCGAGCATATTTTTTCAATGCGTCAAACGTGTTTTCAGCAGATGCACTGGTCACAGTGCGGCCCTTGCGGATCTGGGCGACAGCACGTTCCAGCGCACTGGCATCAGCCTTGCCTTCAACCAGCGCTTTACCTGCCGGAGAGTTACTGGCGGCAATCGCCACTAGCAGTCGGTCCTGCGCAACATGACTGTCACCCGCATTCTTTGCTGCGGCTTCGGCGGAATCCAACAGACGCACGAAATCAGGTGTGGCCTGCGGCTGACCGGCACCACCGCCCTGCACTTTCGGCAGTTTGGCAAGCGCCGCATCATTGGCCGCCTGAACAACTTTCGGATCGCCGCCTGCTGCGCGAATCAGCCCCGACGCAGCACCCTGTTCGTCATCCAGCAGGGCCTTGAGCAAATGCTCCGGCGTCAACTGCTGATGATACTCCCGAAGAGCAATGGTTTGTGCAGCCTGAAGAAAACCCTGGCTGCGTTCCGTAAACTTCTGAATGTCCATTCTAATATGTCCTCTCATGCCCCGTATCGGCGGCATATGATGTCTCGGCCGCCCCCGAAGGCGACGACCGGTGATGAATATTTAGGCACTCATTTTTTCGTTTCAAGAGCCTCCCGATGACGTTTCGCAGGCCCATGCAACACCATGTCAGCCTCTGACAGCCGATCAAAGGCGTTTCGTTGCTGGTGCCAGTACGGATAAATCAGATCAGGCGCACTGACATCGTCCAGCCGCGCAACCTGCACCTTGGTCAGACGGAGCGAAGCCGCTGCCAGATTATCCAGAAGCTGGCTTTCCTTGCGTGCCCCGATCACCAGAGACGTCACGCCTGGTTTATGCAGCAACCATGCCAGTGCCACCCGAGCCGCTGAAACATCATGCTCCTCCGCGATCTCGACCAGAACCTCAACGGTATCGTAAAGCTTTTCGATATTCCGGACTTCCGGCTCCGGCCATCCCGAGATACGGCGGCTATCAGCTGGGGCGGTCTTTCCGCGACGATACTTACCCGTCAGCAACCCACAGGCCAGCGGGCTCCAGATCTGAACACCCAAGCCCTGATCCACTGCTAGCGGCAGCAGCTCATACTCGGCGTCACGTGCTTCCAGCGAATAATAGATCTGCTCGGAAACGGGCGTAATCAACCGATCCCGCTCAGCCGCGGACAGAAGCTTCATGGCCTGCCAGCCTGCAAAGTTGGAAATGCCCGCATAACGGATCTTGCCCTGATCCCGGAGGGTCTGAAGCGCTTCCAGCGTTTCCTCAACCGGCGTCAGCCCGTCCCATTCATGCAGATAATACAGGTCGATATGGTCACGCCCCAGCCGACGCAGACTATCCTCACAGGCATTGAGAATATGATGCCGGGACAGGCCCTGCTCGTTCGGACCTTTTCCTGTCGGGAACCGAACCTTGCTGGTCACAAGCAGTTCCCTGCTGCGTCCTTTCAGAACACGCTCCAGGATTTCTTCAGCTTCACCGCCGGAATAAGCATCAGCAGTATCGAACATGTTCACCCCATGCTCGACGCAGAGATCCACCATGCGGGTGGCCTCTGAAACATCAATATTACCCGTCGCGGCAAAATCACCCTGCCCACCAAATGTAACAGAGCCAAAATTGAGAGCGGAAATCTTGAGGCCAGAACGACCTAGCTGACGATACTGCATATCCATCAGGTTCCTCTTCTGAGACACACCATGACAGACAACACCTCACTGGCGCATCGGTCCCGGTAAATTCCAACCTGCTCCCATAATCGTGAGCAACCCGGCCTCTCATGTGCAGGCACTCTGTTCAGGATCAGCAGGCCAGTCCATGATTGATGTCAAAATCCTTCGATCCGGAGCCGCCATGCCGTCATTCCGTCTCCGCAGAGCCTTGCTGTCCTGCGTGTTTCTCCCGTCCCTGCTGGCTGCCATGCCTGTCAAAGCCGCCGAACCGGCCGCCTGCATGGTCGATCTTGCCAAAACACGAAACGGCACGCTTGGACTACCGAACCACGCCGAAGTCACCCCGGATGGGCATTCGGTCCTGTTCCTGCGCTCCGGACCGTTCGACACACGCCTGCACTTGTTCCGCTACGACTTCCCGGATCATACCCTTCACGAACTAGCTGCTCCCGAAGCCGGTCCGGAGCACCTGTCCGTAGAAGAAAAAGCCCGGCGCGAGCGTGCCCGACAGTCTATGTCCGGCATTACGGACTATCAGATGAGCGAAGACGGCGGCACAATCCTGGCCTCTCAGGGTGGTCGCCTCATCCGGATCGCCACTGATGACGGACGCGTCTCTTCCATTGATGGCAACTGGATTGCCCCGCGTCTGTCTCCGAATGGTCAGACTATCGCCGTGGTTCGCGAAAATGATCTCTATGCCGTCGATCTCGTCAGTGGTGCCCAGACACGCCTGACCACAACAGGCACACCAACCCTGACAAACGGCCTCGCCGAATTTGCAGCGGCGGAAGAACTGGAACGGCCGGACGGTGCCTGGTGGTCCCCGGACAGCCAGACGATCCTGTTCGAGGAAGCAGATTCCAGCACGGTTGAAAAACACTACATCACCAACCCGGAAACGCCCCAAACCGCTCCTGTCGAGTTCCGCTATCCCCGTGCCGGGACGCCCAATGCCCGCACACGGTTCGGCCTCATAAGTGCCAAGGGGGGCGAGACACGCTGGATTAGCTGGGACCATGATGCATGGCCTTACATGGCCCGTGCGGTCTGGCGAAAGAACGGCGGCCTGTTCCTTGTTGTCCTGAACCGCCAGCAGACACAGGAACAGGTTCTTTCCGTCGATCCGGCAACCGGAAAAACCTCAGTCCTGCTCGCAGAGGCAGACAAGGCATGGCTGAACCTGAACCCGCGGGAAGCGGCTGGTGCGCAGGCTCTCCCGATTGTTCTCAATGGGGGACAAGGCTTCCTGTGGGCCTCCGAACGCGGAAAAACCTGGCAGCTTGAGCATCACGCTGCCGACGGCTCCCTGAAGCGGATTCTCACTCCGGACACGACACCTTACGTCGCGTTCAATGATTATGACGCCGACAGCAATAGTGTCGTCGTTACGGTGCGCCCGAACCGGATCGATAATCAGGTCGTCCGTATTTCTCTGGCTGACGGCAAAACAACGCCTCTCGCAACAGAAGCCGGCACCCACACCATCCATTTCACTCCGGGCGCTCACCGCCTGATGATCGACAGCTTCGCGTCGGCTGATGGCACCCGACGCACTCTGCTCCGGGATGCAAAAGGCAAGATCCTCGCCACCCTACCCGGCGTAGCACAGCCCCCTCACCTTCCCGTCCATGTTCAGTTCACAACCGCTGGCGAGCATCAGTTGGATGCCGCCGTCATCCGACCGGAGCATTTCCAGAAAGGACATCACTATCCTGTGGTGCTGTCCGTCTATGGCGGCCCGGGCGTCAAACTCGTGCACGACACGCCATCAAGCTTCATGGAAGAGCAGTGCCTCGCCAATCAGGGCTATGTCGTCGTCACACTGGACGGGCGCGGCACACCCGGCCGGGATCATGATTTCGAGCGCGCCATCAAGGGGAACCTGATCGACGCACCTCTTCAGGATCAGATCGATGGTCTTCAGGCGCTCGGTAAAACCTACCCTGAACTCGATCTGATCCGTGTTGGTGTCTACGGATGGTCTTTCGGTGGCTATTTCACCGCCATGGCGACAATCCGCCGCCCGGATGTCTTCAAGGTCGGCGTTGCTGGCGCGCCACCGGTCGATTTCGCGGATTATGACACCGCTTATACCGAGCGCTACCTCGACACACCGCAGAACGACGCTGACGGATATCGCAAAAGCAATGTCCTGACGTATGCCGATGACCTGAAACGCCCGCTCTTGCTCATGCACGGCCTGACTGACGATAACGTCTATTTCGAAAACACGATGAAGCTAACGCAGGCCCTCCTGAAAGCCGGGAAGCCCTACGATCTTCTGCTTCTGCCCGGCACGCACATGTTGCCAGACCCAATCCTCCGCGCCCGCGTCACGCAGAGACGGGCAGAATTTCTAGGGGACGTTCTGAAGCCCTGAGGTTTTTTTAAAGACAGCGTCTTCGACACTTCCGAAGACGCTGTTCTATTGTCAGTGAGACAGGTCCGGGATCAACACCAGCAGATCTTCCATCGCCGGAGCAATGGCCGACACAGGCGTGCGTTCATTCAGGCCATGCATGAAAGAATCAGAGTTTTTGATGAAAATCGGGCTAATCCCGTAGCTCGGGACACCATGGGAACGGAACCACATGCTGTCACTCGCCCCTGAAGACATAGCCGCAAAAACCGGAACCCCCGGATAAGCAACGTGCATGCCATGCTCAATAGCCTGCACGACATCCGGTCGCATCGGAGATGCTGCCGTTTCCACAGACCCTTCTGTTACGTCTTCAATCGTCATACCCGGATCATGAGCGGCCTGACGCAGTTCCTCCATGATGGCCGCCCGAGGGTGACCAGGAAAAATACGGCAGTTGATATTCGCCGTCGCCCGCTGAGGAAGCGCATTCAAGGCGTGCCCACCATCAATCATGGTCACGACGCAGGTCGTTCCAATTCGTCCGATGAAGGCCGGGTCCGCAGAAAGCGTGCGAATGGCTTTTTCATCAGACGGATTGGCCGCAAACGCTTTCATGGCCGATGCAATATCCGGCTTCTGCCACCGGGCCGCATTCACGAAATAGCTCCGGCTCAGATCGTTCAGTTCCGGCTTAAAACGATGCTGTTGAATGTGCAGCAGGTCAGCCGCAAGCTCATCAATCGCGTTAACAGCACGCGGTTCGGAAGAATGCCCACCCGGATTGGTCACAGTCAGGCGGAAATCAGCGTAGGTCTTCTCCGCACCTTCCCATGTAAAGTAATCGGGCTTGCCAGTCTTTTCATCCAGCGTGCCATTGGCGCCATCCATATTTAGGACAAGTTCCGCATTGGCCAGCTTGCTCGCGATGATGGCGCCGGTCGCCATCGTCGTTTCCTCATCGCCCGAAAATTCGAGAATGATGTCACGACGTGGCTTGTAGCCTTCTTTTTTCAGCTCCAGAAGCGCGGCAATCGCCAGCGTATCATCGAGCTTCATGTCGGTTGAACCGCGCCCGAGCAGATATCCGTTTTCAATCTGGGGCTTGAACGGATCATGCGTCCAGTCAGACGCTTTGGCTTCCACCACATCCATATGACCGGAAATAACCAGAGGCTTCAGAGCGGGATCACTGCCCGGCCAACGAGCGATCAGATACGCCGTGTCTTTATAGGGAGTGATAACGACATCTGCGGGCGCAAAACCTCCCTTGATCAGGGCGTCCCGGAAAAGAGCCGCAACCTGAGGCGTCTGGTTACCATCCCCCGCGACCGAGCGAAGGGCGATGGATTTTTCCGCGAGATCAAGAGCCTGATGCGCTGCATCCTGATGGTCTGGTGTTGCCGCCAGTGCACTCCCCGCCATCAAGGCCAGTGACAATATCGCTCCGGTACTTTTCCGCATCCGTCTCTCCTGAATCAGATACGGAAGCGTAACCGTGCTTTCTGGCTGTGCCTAGTCAGACATCTGCCAGCCTTGGAATAGCACCGCTGCCCTCGTGAAAGTCAGCGGTGCTTTCAATCATGTTACCAGCGGTAAGAGACCGTTCCGCTGCCGCCACTTGTGGTCAGATGATTGCCGTACTGTCCGATGTAATCCACGCTGACATTGACCCGATCTGCCAGTTTGGCACTCAGACCGGCTTTCAGCACCGCAGCATCTGTCGCAATCGGTGTACCGGCAACATCCATGCTGTAGCCCTGAAGGCCTGCAAAGTTTTCCCGGGCCGTCGTGTTCGTCATGCCAAACGTGTGGCGATAGGCAAGCATGGTATTTGGCATGACCACCATCGAGCCCCAGCGCAGAGATGTCGCGGCCTTCAAGCCAAATGTTGAATATCCAAGGCTCTGGTCCATCCCCTGAACTTTCAGCGCTGCGCCGCCATGCTCATGGAAGCCGTCAGCCTGATAATTCAGGTATGTCATACGCACGAACGGCTCAAGTTCGACAGGCGTACGCGCTGCTTTCAAAACGATACGATAACCGCTCTCACCGTAGACCTGTCCGGTCCCACCCAGAGGACTGCTGTTCGTCCGAGACTGATAGCTAGGCATCTGAACGGTCCGGCGAATATCCATCACATTCCATGTATAATCAGCCCCCAGCTTCAGCGTCACGCGTGCATCCGGGGTCAGACCACCAACGCGCCAGTCGGTTCCACCATAAGCACCAAGCGTTGCATTATTAGAGTGACCGGAGGCGTTGCGACCCTCCCCGCTAGAGAACATGCTGCGGCCATAAGCCAGCAACCCACCAACACGCCACTCACCAAGGCGCGTATCAGCCCCCATGATCCAGCCGACAGAACTGTTGGACAACCTCGCAGCAGAAGCGGTTCCGCTGTTCTGTCCTTTGGCGCCGTAAACAGTTCCCCAAACACTCAGGCGATGCCCGTCGGTAGTTCTGCACGCTCCGGATTTCTGATCGACTCCCGTCTGGCGCAAAACGTCATCCGCACAATCCAGACGGTTCAATGCAGCATCCCGGATATAGAATGCGTCATTGATCATTGCCGCCTTTGCGCTGGCATTGATTTCCCCAGACAGCGTGTTGAGAGCACGGTAACGCTGCTGATCGCTCAGCCCCGCAACCGTGTCTGTCAGCGCCAGACCGCCAGCGGTCACGGCCAACCCATCAAGGCCGTAACCCGCCGCCTTCTGGTTTCGCGTAGCCGAACCATATCCGAAACTACGGCTGGTATTCCGCGTCAGCACCAGTTGCACTTCATCGGCAGTATAAGCAGGTTGCGTCATCAGAAGCAGGGAATGTGTGTTCACAAGCCCGGTCTGATCGTATTGGGCAAACTGTCCTGTCACGCCACCCTGCGCCTGAACGAGCGTGTAATGCTGCCCGACTGACAGCGCCGCTCCGTCCTGTGCCGTCACCGCGAGTGTCGCACCGGGAGCAATCGCAAATGCTCCAGCAACCAGCGCCTGGCTGGACTGCAGATCGGACCCGACATTCACGGCCAATGTAGAACCACCCTGCATCGAGACATTTCCCGCGACATGCAGAGCATCAAAAGCGCCAGATCCGGGTGCAAACACACCCTGCACGACTGCATTCCCAATCAGGCCCGTTCCGGACAGCGCAGCAGTATTTTCAACAGTCACGGTGGAGTGTTGCAGATCTCCGTCCACGGAAAGCGTTCCCTGACGGACGTCCGTGTTTCCCGTGAACGCTGCACCGTTGCCTGTGTAGGACAGGGCACCCTGCCCCACCTTCACAAAGCGCCCCTCTCCCACAAGGCTATTATGAAAGGTGCCGCCTGAATTTATAAGCAGGCTCGTTCCTGCCGCAGCATCAACCGCCCCGGTCCCGAAACCCTGAGCACTGCCAGCCAGCGTACCCATCTGAAGGGATGTTCCCCCGGTGTAGCTGTTGAAGCCTGTAAGGGTAACTGTGCCACTGCCCTGCTTCACCAGCTGTCCGTCACCAGACACCATGTTGGCCAGAACACCATCCGTGGACTGATCCAGCGACAGGGTTGTGCCAGAAGCCGTACCAATCGCTCCACTACCGAAGCTCTGGGTGGTTCCCGTCAGCGTACCCGCCTGAATCTGCGTTCCGCCGGTATAGTTATTGGCCCCAGCCAACGTGACGTTGCTGCTTCCCTGCTTCACCAGTTGTCCGTTGCCAGACACCGTGTTGGCCAATACATCATCTGCTGACTGGTTCAGAGACAGAGTGGCACCAGCGGTGGCCCCAATTGCTCCACTCCCAAAACTCTGCGTCGTTCCCGTCAACGTACCGGCCTGAATCTGCGTTCCACCCGTGTAGCTGTTGGCAGCAGCCAGCGTGACATTGCCACTGCCCTGCTTCACCAGTTGACCATCACCAGACACCGTGTTGGCCAGAACACCATCCGTGGACTGATTCAGCGACAGGGTGGTACCAGACGCCGTGCCGATCGCACCATTGCCGAAGCTCTGTGTCGCTCCCCTCAGCGTCCCAGCCTGAACCTGCGTTCCACCCGTGTAGCTATTGGCAGCTGCCAGTGTGACATTGCCACTCCCCTGCTTCACCAGCTGCCCGTCACCAGACACCAGGTTGGCCAGAACACCATCCGTGGACTGATTCAGCGACAGAGTGGTACCAGACGCCGTGCCGATCGCACCACTGCCGAAGCTCTGTGTCGTTCCTGTCAGCGTCCCAGCCTGAACCTGCGTTCCACCGGTGTAGCTGTTGGCCGCAGCCAACGTGAGACTACCAGTCCCCTTTTGTGTGACAGAACCGACGCCCGTAATTGGCGACGCAATTGTCAGATCATTGCCGTGATAGACAGTGAGATTGGACGACGGATCCAGAAGCTCAATGCCGCTTGTCTTGCCAATACTTCCCGTCTTGCCGCCCGTACCAAGCTGAAGAACACCCTCTCGGACCACTGTCGCGCCTGTATAGGAATTGTCCGTTGTCAGCGTGACAGTTGCGGAGCCCACTTTGACCAGTTGGCCAGTGCCCGTAATCGTATTGAAGACCATATCGGGCCAAGTCGTCAGGGAGCCAGTATACAGTGCGCGGTCGATCAAAAGGGTACTGTCGTTCTGGATCGTTCCGACGCCTCGCAGACTTAACGGAGACGCTGCGAGCATTCCTTCCCGAATAAACGTGTTGGGTGGAGATCCCACACCATGGGCATACTGGGTATCTCCCGTCATGGTTAAGGTGCCGGACCCGGTCTTGGTAAGGTTTGAACTCCCCGTGACAGTCCCACTCAGACGCATGTCGAAGCTGCCCGTATCGAGAATAGACGTCCCCGTCGTCCGACCGAGGGTGATGTTGGCATCCGTCGTCAGGTCTGCACCGATTGCCCGCAAGATCCCGCCAGCCAGCGTAAACGTGTAATCGCTTTTACTGCCTGAAACCTGAATGCCGTTCGTACCGCCAACTTCCAGAACACCGCCCCCGGCAATGTAAACGGTATTGGCACCAAGCCCATCAATAGCGTCCGGCTTACCGACAACCAGTTGACCATCGACATGCACTGTGGCGACACCGGTGCCCTGACCGGTGACATTCAGGGCAGCATTTCCGCCTTCAGTGCCGAGAAACAGATTGTTGGTCGTCAGACGGGTGGTATCACCGCTATTGTTCGCCGTGACATTCAGGGTTCCAAGAGTGCCATCACCTTGGCCTGCAATGATGTTTCCGGCCGTTACGGCGCCACCGGACGCCATTGTCAGTGTCGTTCCAATGTAAGCCTCGGGCGCGGCCCCGACAATCAGGTTGCCGCTTGTTGAGAGCGCACTCCCACTTCCCGTAACCGTGACAAGAGCCGATCCATCTGGCCCTGGGCCCGCAATCATTGAGGGCGCCGTCAGTTTTGCGCCATTTTTAAGAGTCAGCAGGCCATCCACGGACACCGGACCGTCATAGACCTGATTGACTGTAGTTCCAGTAAATGAGCCTGAAATTGCCTGCGTATCTGACGCTGCCTGTGCTTCCTGCACGAACCCGAGAGTCGAAACCGTACCGAGAAGCAATCCTGTCAGTGTCCTGCTTCCCGCATGACAGAAGGGACGAAGCAGGCTGAACGATCGCATCAGATAATCCGTAATCTGTTAAAATAAAAACTCTGCATCAAAACGACACAAATAGTTACGACGTTATCTATATTCGTTTCTTAGTTTTTCGAAAATGATACGTATCATATTTCCACGTACTACCGTCTTCATGTTGTTTTTATGCAACATTTCCTCACAACGCGCGAAGACGCGGACGCAACGACAAGTTTGCGGATTTTGGCAGTCCCACTCAAACGCTTTTACTTGGAAAGGCGGAGAGAACGAGAAAGCCAGACATCTCTCCCCTCTCACAGTGTGGATCAGTTATACCCACACTGCTGAATGACCTGAAAAAGCCGTGACAGGGTATCCCCGGAATTCTTTCAGGCCAGCCTCGGATGTTCTCAAACAGCAAACATATCCAAAAGACCAACACCTGATTTCTCGGACATGGTCTGACGATATGCCTCGACTTCTAATGGGTAACGGAGCCCTTTGATCAGGGACATGCTGTGTAACTGCGCAAACAGATGGATATCGTCTGTCGAAAGAGTGCCGTTCACTGCCTCCGGCGACTGGATCAACGGCGCCAGCTTCTCCAGCAACGCATTCAGTTCAGCGATCTCCTTGGACCCGTCTGCAAGAATTTCCCAGAACGGTCCCGTCGACTCTTCCTTGCGTCGAATGAAACCAGCACGCGCTGAAGTCGTCGCAAATTCAGGCAGCGGCGTGCAGACAGCACGCGGTAGGAAAAGACGGTACGTCGCACGGCCCCCTGCTTTCAGCCAGTCCGCTATCTCTGTCCGGACTGGCCCTGTCAGGACAGGCTCACCGATCCCATCGATATGGGAGACGATATCCATGCTCTCGGGCATGTACCGCCCATTTTCTTCGAGGATCGGTACGACCTTGCGACCCACCATGCTGATCGGGCCAGCTTCGTCATCATTCAGAAAAACGCGCCGCTCGAACAGAATATTTTTGAGCCCGAAAATCATAAGAGCTTTCACGCAGAACGGGCAGTGCTCATAGATATGCAGGATGCGTGTTGTCTGGTTCACGGGTTTCAGTGTCCTTTTAAAAATAGAGCGCTGATCACGCCGGGCAGGTATCAGGCTTCCCCAACGGCTCCCGATAGAAGCAGAGGGTCAATATTGATGGCGGCCAGGGCCTTGCGCCATTTCTTCGCATGA
This sequence comes from Gluconobacter frateurii, assembly GCF_002723955.1. Lineage (GTDB taxonomy): Bacteria > Pseudomonadota > Alphaproteobacteria > Acetobacterales > Acetobacteraceae > Gluconobacter > Gluconobacter frateurii. The sequence goes on along the minus strand of NZ_BEWN01000002.1, from coordinate 721,251 downwards.
TCCAGCCCGAAAACAATCTCATCACTGGCTGGCACCACATACCAGGAACTGTCCCGCAGGATTTCTTCCTCTAACTGACCCGGACCCCAGGCAGCATGTCCCAGAGCCATCAGCGCCTGCTTCGGACCCTGCCCGGAGGCCAGATCCCGAAGCACATCCAGACTGGCTGTAAGCGTGGCCTGTTCATTTACGCCCAGGCTCCCTTCTCCGGTCCAGTCCGTCGAGTGAAGAACAAACCCATGCGAGTGATCGACCGGGCCGCCCATACAGACCGCAATACGACGCTCCGGTGGATTGGGTTCAATTCCCAGTTGGGCAAAAAGATCATCCAGCCCCGGCTGGGCCAGACGACGGTTGATGATGAGCCCCATCGCCCCGTCTTCAGGGGAATGAGCACACAGGTAGATCACGCTCTGGGCAAAGACCGTCTCTGCCAGTTGCGGAGCGGCGACCAGGAGCATGCCTGTCAGGTTGTCATTCTGTCCGGCGAGTGTTTTCTTCATTCCTTAAAGATGGGTGCATCTCTTGCCTCTTTGCAAGCGTTCCCCTGTCGAGAGTTTTATGGAGGTCCCCATGTCCCTGACTGTTCTCGTGACCGGTGCTACCGCAGGCTTCGGGCACGCCATCGCCACTCGCCTTGTGCGGGATGGCCACCGCGTCATCGCAACAGGGCGACGAGCAGAACGGCTTGATGCGCTCCAGAAAGAGCTCGGTGACAGCCTGCTTCCCTTCCCGCTGGACATGACGGACAAAGCGGCCTTACGTCAGCTTCCCACGAGTCTACCGGAAGGCTGGCAGACAGTTGATGTTCTTGTGAACAACGCTGGCCTCGCCCTCGGTATGGAACCCGCTCAGGAAGCAGAGGTGGAAAACTGGGAGACCATGATTGCCACCAACATTTCCGGTCTGGTCGAAATTACCCATGCCCTTCTTCCCGGCATGGTCGAACGGAATTCCGGCTATGTTCTTACACTGGGCAGCACGGCTGGAACCTATCCTTATGCTGGCGGAAACGTTTATGGAGCCACGAAGGCGTTTGTTCGCCAGTTCAGCCAGAACCTCCGCACGGATCTTCTCGGCAAGCGGATCCGCGTTACGGATATTGAACCCGGTCTCTGTGGGGGAAGCGAGTTCAGCAATGTCCGCCTGAAAGACGACGGGAAAGCTGCAGACGTCTACAAGGACACCACTCCCCTCACCCCGGAAGATATTGCCGAAACCGTCTCGTGGCTGGTCGGCCTGCCATGGCATATGAACGTCAATACCATGGAAATCATGCCCGTCTGTCAGGCTTCGGGTGGACTGACGGTGAACCGGCATGTCGGCTGAAAGTGGTATTCCCTCCCGTCTGAAAATCACTGATGGCAGCAAGTTTCGCCTCTCTGATTTCAAGACCGATGACCGGATCGGGCATGACAAGAAAAGCGCACATACCCGTATCCGGGACTGCGTGGACCGCATGGCCGTTCTGCAGGGCCGTCTCGCCGCTCATGGCTCCCATGGGATTCTGGTTGTCCTGCAGGGTATGGACACGGCTGGCAAGGATGGGGCCATCCGACATGCCTTTTCCGGCCTGAACCCTCAGGGATTTCACGTCACATCCTTCAAGACCCCGGCAGGGGCAGCAGAAAAGCGGGATGATCTGTGGCGGGTTCATCTGATGGCGCCCGCTCGTGGTGACATTGCTGTCTTCAATCGCAGCCACTACGAGGATGTTCTGATTGCGCGCGTCCACCCCGATATCGTTAGAGCACGCGGCCTTGACCCGGATACCCCCGATTTCTGGGATCACCGCCTGGCAGATCTCCGGCATTTTGAGACTTATCTCACGCATCAGAATATCGTTATTCTAAAGCTCTTTCTGCATATCTCGGCGGATGAGCAGAAGAAACGTATTCTTAAACGCCTGACCCAACCCGAGAAGCGTTGGAAGTTCTCGCCTTCCGATCTCGCCGAACGCGGAAAATGGCCGGAGTATACACAGGCCTATGAAGCCGCCATTCAGGCAACCTCAACGCCCGAGGCTCCTTGGCACATCATTCCGGCCGATCATAAATGGGTCGCACGGCTGATGGTGGCGGAAGCCCTTCTGGAAGTATTGGAAGGGCTACATCTCAAGGTGCCAGACGAAAAACTCTCGGATACGTTGAGAGCCGCGCGGGATACGCTCCTTGCGGAAGACTCCAAAAAGCCCTGAAAAGAAAAAGCCCCGCCGGACTGATCCGGCGGGGCTTTTTAGTTCGATCCGACTGGCAGATCAGGAACGGCGCTTGCGGCTCGTTCCCTCACCGGTCGGACCGCTGGACTTGGAACGGCTGAAACCCGCGCCGCCACGGCCCTTGTATCCGCCACCGCCGCCGGAACGCGGGCCACCCTTGAAGCCACCGCCCCCACCGGGACGACCAAAGCGCTTGCCTTCGCCCGGATTACGGCCACGCGAACCATAACCGCCGCCAGCAGGCTCGGCAGATGGCTCGATCGTCACTTCATCAGGCTCGGCCCCAGCAACACAGGACTTGAAGCGCTCGACGCTCTCATCCGTGATCTGGAAATAGGTCTGATCCTGCTCAATGCGGATGCTGCCAATGTCACGCTTCTGAACATTGCCAAGACGGCAGATCAGCGGGATCAGCCACTTTGGATCGGCACGCTCGGTGCGGCCAACGCCCATCTTGAACCACTGACCGGATACAACACGCTCTTCACGCGGAGCACGTTCCCCACGCTCGCCGCGTTCACCACGGCTGCTCGGAGCTTCAACGGACATCGGACGGATCTGCTCGACCTGCGGAAGGCGGGCACGATACATTTCTACCAGAGCCGCTGCGAGCTTCTTGGCGTCGTAGGTTTCGGCCAGCTTCAGAACCAGTTCATCCGTCGTCTCTTCCGAGGCGTTGGCAAGAATCGGATCTTCCAGAAGACGCTGTGTGTCCTGAGCAGCAATAGCCGCAGCCGTCGGAACAGCTTCCCACTCAGCATTCACGCGAGCCATGGCCAGCAGACGCTCAGCACGACGACGCTGATTCATCGGCACCATGAGCACACTGGTGCCCTTACGACCTGCACGACCCGTACGGCCGGAACGGTGCAGCAGCGTTTCAGAAGCCGTCGGGATGCTTGCATGAATGACGAGGTTCAGCGCCGGAACATCAATGCCACGGGCTGCAACGTCAGTCGCAACACAGACACGGGCTTGACCGGAACGCAGGCTCTCGATCGCACGGCTACGCTCATTCTGACCCATCTCACCGGAAATGGCGACAGAGGCGAACCCACGCTCCAGAAGAGCTGCCTGCACCTGACCAACCATCATACGGGTGTTGCAGAACACCATGGCCGTCGGGCTCTCGTAGAAACGCAGAACGTTCACGAGGGAACGCTCAATTTCCTGCGGAGCCGTTACGACGCAGCGATAGGTGATATCGGAATGCTGCTTCGCACCCGTGACCGTATCAATGCGCTTGGCATCTTTCTGGAAACGCTTGGCCAGGGACGCAATTTCGCGGGCGATCGTGGCGGAGAACAGCAGCGTACGGCGCTCGGCCGGGGACGCATCCAGAAGCTGCTCCAGCTCGTCACGGAAGCCCATGTCCAGCATTTCGTCAGCTTCGTCGAGCACGACGCAGCGCAGACCGGACAGGTCAAGGGAACCACGGGACTGATGATCACACAGGCGGCCCGGCGTCCCAACGACGATATGGGCGCCACGGTTGAGATCGCGGGCTTCACGGCGGGCATCCGTGCCACCAATGCAGCTCGCAATGCGGGCACCGGTTTCGGCATAGAGCCATTCAAGTTCGGACTGGACCTGCAGGGCCAGTTCACGCGTTGGGGCAATGACCAGAGCCAGCGGCTGCGGCGACGGCGGGAGGCGATCGGCCTCGCCCAGCAGCGTCGGCGCAATGGCCAGACCAAAGGCTACGGTCTTGCCTGAGCCCGTTTGGGCGGAAACCAGAAGATCACGATCCTCCAGCCCTGGCTGCAGAACGGCTTCCTGAACGGGAGTTGGCTGTTCGTAGCCGCGCGCCGTCAGGGCGCGCCCAAGGGCAGGATGAGTATCGGGGAAAGGCATATTTGATGAACACTCGGCAAACGTCACGCCGACGGCAAAAAGCGGCGGCTGGGATGCCGCTGCATAAAGACTTCCGCGCACAAATGCCAGAAGTAACGCATGTCAACCTGCGAATCAGTTAGATTCAGGCTCTGGGCTTGCGTCCAACGACAGCCCGAACCGTATCGCGCCATGCCGTCAGATCTTCAGGCGGAACCACTTCACCCGTGTCCAGTTCGCCAAAACCGGCGCGGGAAAGCAGGATACTGACAAGACGTGCGCGATCTTCCGGCTCCAGCGCCTGCCACATGGCGACAGCCTTCTGCTGATGAAACTGGTCCGAGAACGTGACGATCAGGGGTGCCCCTTCCTTCAGAACACGCAGCGCTTCCGTCAATACTGTCAAAGGCTGGGTCAGATAGGCGATACCATCACACAGCGTAATGACATCCAGACTGTCATCCTCAAAAGGCAGAATGGGATCCGCATTCAGATCCTGCACGATGCGCGTTTTCAGAACAGGATTTGTATCCAAGGCCGCTTTTGAAGCACCAAGCCCGATCACATCCTGGAAATGGGCTTCCTCCGGATAATGGCTGAGAGACCCCGCCATAAGATCCAGAACCGTGCCGCCCACGGGAAGAGACGTCTGGTAGAGGGCGGTCACAGCCGTGCGTGCCCCCATATCCATGAGCGAATCCGGAAGACGCTGCGCATAGAAGATCGTGTCGGGTTCATTATTGACGCGTGTAAACGCCGCTGCGTGAAAACCTTCGATCTGTTCTGTGCCGCTCATGTGCATCTCCTCCTGACTGACCTGTCGAGATGAGGGTATGTTCCTCGTGCGTCAACCCGCAGGATGCTCTAAGAGAGGCCCCACCATGACCCTTTCCTTCACCAAGATGCACGGCCTGGGCAATGATTTCATCATCATTGATGGCCGTGAAACCGACCCCGCTCTCGATGCCGACAAGATCCGTCACCTCTGCGATCGACGCTTCGGCATAGGATGCGACCAGCTTGTCGTTCTCTCTGCACCCACAGCAGATGGTGCGGACGTTCTGGTGCGTTTTTTCAATGCGGATGGTTCGGAATCCGGCGCCTGCGGCAACGCATCCCGCTGCGTGGCAACGCTGGTTGGCGGAAATCCGGTCCTTCAGACACGCGCTGGCCTGCTGCCCACATCTCAGGATGGCGAACTGATCACAGTAAATATGGGGACACCGCGCTTCGAATGGCAGGACGTGCCACTGGCAAAAGAGTGCGACACATTGCATTTGCCCCTGCATGATGCTGCGGCCTGCTCCATGGGCAATCCTCATGCGACCGTGTTCGGAGATGTTTCCCGCGCCGAGGATCTGGGGCCCTCCCTTGAGAACTCACCACTCTTCCCACAGCGCGCCAATATTGGCTTTGCGGACATCCTCACACCAACGCATATGCGTCTTCGTGTCTGGGAACGGGGAGCGGGTCTGACCCTCGCCTGTGGTTCCGGAGCCTGCGCGGCCGTCGTAAATGCCGTGCGTCGCGGCCTCACCGAACGCAGTTGTGTCGTCACCATGGATGGGGGCGATCTGCGCATCACATGGCAGGACAACGGCGACGTTCTCATGACTGGCCCTGCAACTTCTGTTTTCCACGGCAAACTCCCGTGACAGCGCCGTCTGTTCTGACCTTCGGCTGCCGCCTCAATGCTCATGAGAGCGATGGCATGGCTCATCACGCGCAGGGGCAGGATGATACAATCATCGTGAATACCTGTGCCGTGACAACCGCCGCCGAACGGCAGGCCCGGCAGGCTATTCGCCGGGCACACCGGGAACGTCCGAACACAAAAATCGTGGTGACAGGGTGCGCATCCGAAATTGACGGGAAACGCTGGATGGAACTGCCCGGCGTTGTCCGGGTCGTTCCCAATGCTGACAAGCTCAAACCCGCGACATGGGGAGATGCGAGGCCCGGTCTCCCGCCCTCACGGCACGCCCGCGCCCTCCTTCAGGTTCAGCAGGGCTGCGATCACCGCTGCACATTCTGTATCATTCCATATGGCCGCGGGGACTCCCGCTCCACACCAATTGCAGAAGCCATTACCCGCGCACGCGCGCTCACCGAAAACGGGCACCGTGAAATTGTTCTGACTGGCGTGGATATTGCATCCTGGCAAGGCATAACCGGCGAAGGTCTGGGCCAGATGTGTCGGACGCTCCTGAGGGACGTAACAGGGATCGAACGCCTGCGCCTGTCTTCGATTGACCCGGTTATTCTGGATCCGGAGACGGGCGACAAAGATCTCTGGTGGCTTCTGGAAAACGAGCCGCGCCTCATGCCTCACCTTCACCTTTCGCTTCAGGCAGGCTCCGACCTGATTCTCAAGCGCATGAAACGCCGTCATGACACAGCACGTGTCGCCGCCATGCTCCGGCACGCTCGGTCCCTACGCCCGGATATGGGTATCGGGGCAGATCTGATTGCCGGTTTCCCCACGGAAACGGACGCCCTTTTCCAGGAGACGCTCTCCTTTATCGAAGAGCAGGCCATCCCGTTTCTGCATGTCTTTCCCTACAGCGAGCGCCCGGGGACGCCCGCCGCAAGGATGCCAGCCGTCCCGAATAAAGAGCGCCAGGCCCGTGCAGCTCGTTTACGGGAGGCCGGAAACAACAATCGGGACGCTTTCCTTAACCGATTTGTCGGTCAAACACTGGATGTTCTGATTGAAACACCTGACCGGGGACACTCGGCTGAATTTGCCCCTGTACGACTGACCGACGACCTTCCTGCGCCTTTGCGCGGAAGCATCCTCCCGATCAATGTCCATGCCCTGTCAGACGGCCAGCTTCTTGGGCGTCGAACTGCCTAGAGAGCTGACCCTCACAGTATTTTCTGCCAAGACAATCCTGAAGATGCGCACCAAATAGAGCTGAGCGCCGTTTAATAACCGGACGAAAACACCGTTCAACACTTGACGTCTGGCCTGAGCTGTCCGAACTCCCGTGCATGGCTGGATTTTTCTCACGACTCAAACAGGGTCTTTCGCGCTCGAGCTCCCGGCTCGGGGCCGTGTTCACACATCGCAAGCTGGACGATGCCGCTCTTGAAGAACTCGAAGACGAACTGATCGCGGCAGACCTCGGCCCGGTCGTGGCAGAACGCGTCATTGAGAGCTTCCGAAGCTCACGCTTTGGTAAAGACGTCACAAGCGATGAGATCCGGGACGCACTGGCCGAGGAGATCGCCCGTGTTCTGGAACCGGTCGCCATTCCGTTCGAGCCGGACCCGAAGAAAAAGCCTCATGTCGTTCTGGTTGTTGGTGTCAACGGCGTTGGCAAAACCACGACCATCGGAAAGATGGCGCGCCATTACAGCGACGAAGGTAAATCCGTCATGCTGGTAGCTGGCGATACCTTCCGGGCAGCAGCCGTCGAACAGCTTCAGGTCTGGGGACAGCGCTCCGACGTGCCCGTCATCGCTGGCAAGCATGGCGCCGATGCCGCAGGTCTGGCCTATGACGGCATCAAGCGGGCTACAGAGGAAGGTAAGAACCTTCTCCTGATCGACACCGCCGGCCGCCTCCATAACAAGGGGGCACTCATGGAAGAACTGGCCAAGATCATCCGCGTCATGCGGAAGTTTGACGAAACCGCTCCGCACTCCGTCCTGCTGGTTCTGGATGCAACGACAGGCCAGAACGCCATTGAACAGGTTCGGGTGTTCCGGGAACTGGTGAATGTTACCGGGCTGATCGTGACGAAGCTGGACGGCTCGGCCCGTGGCGGGATTGTCGTGGCCCTTGCTGAACAGTTCAAGCTACCGGTCCATATGGTCGGGGTCGGTGAACAGGTTGAAGATCTACGCCCATTCTCCGCACAGGATTACGCCCGTGGCCTCGTTGGTGGGGCTGCTGGCGATCTGGCGTCACGGCTTGTCGATAGCCAACCAGACACTCCTGAGCAGGCTTGATAACGTAAAAGCCTTCTCAGGTTTTTCCCTGTCCCTCTGCATCAAGCCATTCGTCACGCAGGGCCGTGATCCTTTTTTCGATCGCCCTGCGCTCTCTGCGTGCGTAATCCGCATACCAGAGCCTCGCCCCGATCGCCGAGGCTTCGGCGACCAGCCACGCCACGCCGACCGCCATCCAATCCAGAATCAATGTCAGCGGTTGGGTGATCTGTTGAACACAGGTCTGCCAGTCCCCGTGAGCCAGCCATGCAGCCCTCAGGGGATGAACCATTACGGCCCCCAGATAGAACAGAACGATCATCATGCGCTGTCGGTCGGCGTCAGGGTCCACAAAATGCAGCACGACCAGCGGTAGCAACAGAACACCGCCAACCAGAAGGCTGCCTGGCACATAAGCCAGCAACAGACCAAGAATCAGACCATGCCACCATTTGAAGCCCGTCAATCCTTCCCGACCACGCGCTGACGGCTCTTTCATTCACAGAACTCCAGCCAGATACTGGCCATAGAGACTGCTATCCCGACGAGTAGGGAAAAAAACTCACCGGCATTCCGTGCCTGTCTCTCATGAGCAGCCTTACGATTGGGCTCTTCCTCAAGAATTTGCTCGAGATGAGCGATTTCAACCTCAGCCTGTCGTGCCATTTTACGATCCTTTTGCAAGCCCGCCGGATCGTTGACGTTTTCAAGAAACTTCGTGAGATTCCCTGCTTCAGCCAGTTGAGACAGCTTGGCACGTCGCCTTGCTCTGGCTGTTTTACTGCGCCATTGTTTCAGTTCTGTTTCCAGCAGCGGAAGTGCCCGTCTCGCAACAGAGCTCAGTGCTTCCTTGTCAAAACGACGTTGCGCCGCTGCCAGAAGCGTCAGATCTGCTAGCCAGGATGGTAACCCGGCTTTCTGGGATTGTGCCAAAGGAATAATGCCCTGTCGGGCACAATGACTTTCCAGAAACGTCCGCATCTGGTCGTCCATGAAGCCTGAGCGGCCAATGTCATCAGCAGAAAGCTCGTCTTCTGAGACATGCCGGTTGAGCCATTGCAACAACCCCGCGGAGAGCGAAATGCGTTCTTTCAGACATCGCGATGAGAGACAGGGTTGAAAGACATTGATGTCATAAGGCAGACGCCGGATCTGCTCCATGCCCTTTGCCCCAGTTCGACGCGCCGCCGCAGCGAGAGCGCCAATCTGCGTTGACTGTAACGCAGGCAACGTTGGTGCATCGAAGACCTCTGGACTTGTCGTCAAAAAACCGGCAATCCCTCGAATGTTCCGCTGCTCATCAGGTGGATACAAACCCGCCTCGGCATGAGCCAGCATCTGAGGAATGGCCTCGGGCCAGAACCAGCGGCCCGCCCAGAACATAGGCGCAGCAGGATCAAGAATAGCAATCGCGCGCGTTACGACCATCGTCGTCGGGTCAACAGCCTTGTTCCCGCTGGAGGGAAGAAAGGCCACGCCAGCCTGCTCGATCAGGCTGGACATGACAGACAATTCAAGCTCCCGATGCAGCCACTGACTGATGATTTTCCGTTGAAGCAGAGACAGAAATTCGTTCTGATATTTGCCCGCATACCAAGCCAGCGCACGTGGAGTTCTGACTTCGACGCCCCCAATCATCAGGGGCGTACGAGCCGGAATTTCAGCTCGGATAGAAAAAAGCTTGCTAGGTGCAATCGTAATCAGGTCGCTGGGAACAGGCCGGTTTTCCGGCGTATCGGACAACATGGCTTCCAGCAGGGAGACCAGACCTACGGGCACATTATGGCCCTGCATATAGGCTGTGGCCGACCCCATCTCAAAACGACGCCTGAGAATATCCGCATCTGACAAGCCCTGAAGCGGAAGTTCACCGATACAGAGCGACAGCACCAGCACGCCGAGCGAAAAAATATCTCCGGCGATAGTTCCTACCCCGCGTGCCGTCGGATGGCAGACAGCGGAGCATAGGGGCTCAAACAGGGCGGGTTGGAGTTCAGCACCTCCTGTCACACCCAGAGGACCAAGCACGACCTTGTGCAGTCCCTGCCCTACAAACAGATTATCAGGCCGGATGCCACGGCAGGTCAGCCCCGCAGCATCAAGCTTCTCAAGAGCATCGGCCATGGGCCGGATAACGCCGTCGATAATCTGGCTTTCCGACCACAGACCCAACCCCTCGACAAGGGACGGGCCGGGCGGGTGAGCACACAGCACCCAGAGGGCACCGTTATGATATTCATGAGCATGGAGGCCAATGACACTCTCATGTCGAAAGAACATCAGCTCTGAAAATTTGGGGGACGGCATGGACGGTGCCAGCGCCAGCCAGGTCGAGCCTGTGGCAGTAATGTCCTGTGCAACCCAGGTAGGACAGCCCCCGATCGCTGGCTGCTTCTGCGTCGTGTTGACCAGATAGCGGTCTGCGATCAGCAGTTCCGGGCTGTCATCTCCCTGAGTGTAATCCATGTCCGTTCCGTCAAAATCCTGTCTGACACTTTATGCCGGACAGGAATTGAGGCTTCGTTAACGGACTGGAGAGTCTCGCAAGAAAAGAGGATCAGTCCTCGAACGGATCGCGCATCAGGATCGTGTCGTCACGTTCTGGGCTCGTGGATAGCAGCGTCACGGGCGCTTCGATCAGTTCCTCGATCCGGCGCACATACTTGATGGCCTGCGCTGGCAGCTCGCCCCACGAACGGGCACCAGCAGTGGTTTCCTGCCAGCCCGGCATCGTCTCGTAGATCGGCTTCACACGAGCCTGCGCACCGGGCGCGGACGGGAAGGTGTCGATCTTCTTGCCGTCCAGTTCATAGCCAACGCAGATCGAGATTTCTTCCAGACCATCCAGCACGTCCAGCTTCGTCAGTGCAATACCCGTCACGCCGCCAACGCGGGCTGCACGGCGCAGCATGACGGCATCGAACCAGCCGCAACGACGCGGACGGCCAGTGACCGTGCCGAACTCATGGCCACGCTCACCGATCGTGCGCCCAACATCATCGAACAGTTCGCTCGGGAACGGACCTTCGCCCACGCGGGTTGTATATGCCTTGGCAATACCCAGAACGAACCCAATGGAAGACGGGCTGACACCACTGCCAGATGCGGCAACAGCAGCAACCGTGTTGGAACTGGTCACGAACGGATAGGTGCCGTGATCGACGTCCAGCATGACAGCCTGCGCACCTTCGAACAGGATGCGACGGCCAGCACGACGGGCCTCGTCCAGACGATCCCAGACCGGGCATGCGAAGGACATGAGGCGCGGCGTGATTTCCGTCAGGAAGTCCTTGAGTTCTTCCTTCGTGAAGGTCTCAGCACCCAGACCCGCCAGCAGCGTGTTGTGGTGCAGCAGAACTTCGTCCAGCTTCCAGTCCAGCGTCTCGGGCTCAGCCAGATCACAGACGCGAATGGCGCGACGGGCCACCTTGTCTTCATAGGCCGGGCCAATGCCGCGACCCGTTGTGCCGATCTTGCGATCCCCACGCGCAGCTTCACGCGCACGATCCAGCGCACCATGTACCGGCAGAATCAGCGGAGCATTCTCGGCAATCCACAGCGTTTCCGGCGTGACCTTCAGGCCCTGAGCCGTCACGCGGTCAATCTCGGACATCAGGGCCTTCGGGTCGATGACGACGCCGTTGCCGATTACGCCGATCTGGCCACGCACGAGACCCGATGGCAGCAGCGACAACTTATAGACCTGATCGCCGACAACCAGCGTATGACCAGCGTTGTGACCACCCTGGAAACGGACAACGATATCAGCGCGACTGGCAAGCCAGTCTACAATCTTGCCTTTACCCTCGTCCCCCCACTGGGTTCCGATCACGGTGACGTTGGACATGAGCTGGCTTCCTCGACTTGGGATACAGGAATGAAAAATTCAGGAAAACTGGAGGTCAGAGCGCGTGAGCCGCGCCATCCCGCCAGAAATGGGTGCAACGCAGATGGCGCGCTTCGGCGGCAGGGTCTGCATCGGCTTCAAGGGCAGACACGGTCGCGAAACCCTGCGCATGCAGAGCCGCCATGTCTTCGCCACCCAGACGAACGGGGACATAGCAGCGTGGACGGGCCGGAGGTACCGGCGCGGCACGCAAAAGGGCCTGCGGACGGAGCGTCAGGCCACACGCGGGCTCCTGACCTGCAACGTAGCGGCCACCCCGGCCGAGTTCCTCACGAGAGGTCGTGGAGAACACCGTGATGCAGAGGCCAGTATGATACTGCCAGCCACGGAAATCGACAGGATCGACCGTCAGACGCAGAGACGGAGCCCGCTCACGGATCGCTGCAACGGACGCAACCAAACGCTCGAAATGCGGACGCACGATCTCGGGGAAGTCCAGTGACGCCAGCATATCCAGCGCACGATCCGCAGGACCCGCGGCCTGAAGCATCACGGCCAGCATATCTGCAATCGGGCCGCCCAGTTCAGCAACAGAGGCAGCATCCTTGCGGTTCAATGCCTGAATCAGTTCATCCTGATCAGCTGCTGGAATGGCACTCTCGATAAGGCCAAGAGCCAGAGCTGGCATGGACAGATCAAAAGACACACCCTTGATACCGAGTTCTTCGAGAGCCGTCGCACCAAGCGCCACCACCTCGGCATCCGCCTGAGCGGAATCCGGGCCAATCAGTTCGATCCCGGCCTGCGACACCTGACGATCAGCCTCGCGGCCCGGCGTCCCAATAACGATGCAGCTTCCGGAATAGGACAGCCGCAGTGGGCGCGGCGCATCCTGCAGGCGCACACTGGCAATACGCGCGATCTGCGTCGTCATGTCCGGGCGCAGTGCCATCATGCGATGGGAACTCGGGTCCATCAGGCGGAAGGTCTGCGTGGAAAGTGCCGAGCCGGAACCGTTCAGAAGAGACGTTTCGAATTCCAGCATGGGCGGACGGACGCGCTCGTACCCATGGCGGGAGAACGCTTCCATGACACAGGCAATGCCACGGGCTTCCGCCTCGGCTTCTCCCGGCAGAAGATCAGAAAAGCCGGATGGTAAAAGGGCAGCGCTCGGGGTCTCGGAATACAGGCTCATGCAGAAAACTCCTCGCGTGTGCACTCATAAGCCCAGTCCAGCCACGGCAGGAGAGCCTGAATGTCTTCCGCATTCACTGTCGCCCCTCCCCAGATCCGCAGCCCGGCCGGGGCATCTCGATAGGACGCGAGGTCATAGCCTGCCCCTTCCTGCGCGACCAGCCCGGTTAGATGCTTCACGACCTTGCTCTGTGTTTCAGGAGCAAGCTCTTCGAACCATGGCGCGGAAATTTTCAGACAGATGGATGTGCAGGAACGTGTCTCAGGCAATTCAGCAAGGAATGACACCCAGTCGGTCTTTTCCACCCACTCGGCGACGACTGCCAGACTGGCCTGCGAACGAGCCTTCAGGGCTTCAAGACCGCCGACGCTTTCGGCCCAGCGCAATCCATCCAGAGCATCTTCAACGCAAAGCATGGATGGGGTGTTAATGGTGTCGCCTTCAAAAACAGCTTCCATCAGGCCCTTCTTGTTGGCCAGACGGAAAATCTTTGGAAGCGGACGCGGAGAGGCTTCAGCCAGACGCGCAGCAGCGCGCGGGCTGATGGCGAGCATGCCATGAGCAGCCTCGCCGCCCAGCGCCTTCTGCCATGACCACGTCACGATATCGAGGCGATCCCATGGAAGATCCATGGCGAAAGCCGCAGACGTGGCATCGCAGATCACAAGCCCTTCATGCTCTGCCGGAATAGCGTCTGCATTCGGGATACGGACGCCGGATGTCGTGCCATTCCATGTCAGAACGACATCGCGGGACCAGTCAACGGCGGAAAGGTCCGGAAGACGGCCATAAGGCGCTTCGTGAACACGAAGGTCTTCGATTTTCAGAACGTCCCGCAGATCCTGCGCCCATGTTCCGGAAAAACTCTCGAAAGACAGAACATCCATGCCGCGTTCGCCGCCAGCCAGCGCCCAGAGAACCATTTCTACAGCGCCGGTATCGGATGCGGGGACAACGGCGACTCGCCAGTCAGCCGGAATGCCAAGCACATCCTTGGAACGCGTGATGACTTCCTTGAGGCGTGCACGGCCTTCAGTGGCGCGATGCGAACGGCCCAGAAGCGCCTGATCGAGTGCTGAAAGGGACCATCCGGGGCGTTTTGCGCAGGGACCGGAGGAAAAGAACGGGCGGGAGGGTTTGACACTCGGCTTGGACATGCTCGTTCCGGGCTAAACGGTCCTCGGGTGCAGCCAGACTGGTGCGCCCGGTTTTGGTGCGAGAGGGGGGATTCGAACCCCCATGCCTTTCGGCGGTCGATTTTGAGCCGACTGCGTCTACCGTTCCGCCACTCTCGCGCGAACGGCCCAGACCCTAGTGCATTCCTGACAAAAGGACCAGACCGTAAAGAAAAAATCAGAGACCCAGCATCAAAAGCAGGTTCTGGATGGCTGCACCAGAGGCGCCCTTGCCCAGATTATCAAGCCGCGCCGTCAACAAAACCTTCTCACCGGACGGGTTGCTGTGAACGCGAAGTTCCATGTTGTCCGTATTTGCGAGCGTGTCGGCAAGCAGTTTGGGCTCGGATGGCAGGACACGCACATGCTCACAGCCACGGTAAGCTTTTTCCAGTGTAGCTTCCAGATCGCGCGGCGTCGGATGCCCCGGCAGATCGGCAAGATGCAGCGGGATGGACACGATCATGCCCTGCGGGAAATGCCCGACGGACGGTACAAAGACCGGCTGGCGGGTCAGACCTGAGTAATGCTGGATTTCCGGCAGGTGCTTGTGTTCCAGCGTGAGGCCGTACAGGAAAAACGCCGGGCCACCATCGCGCTCATGGGCTTCAATCGCAGAGCGTCCTGCCCCGCTGTAGCCCGAAACCGCGTTAATGGAGATGGAATGATCCGGCGGAATCAGCCCTGCCCGAACCAGCGGCCGCAGAAGAGCGATCGCCCCCGTCGGATAACATCCCGGATTCGCAACATGTGTCGCGCCCCGGATGAGCGCACCCTGCTCCTCATCCAGTTCTGGCAGTCCATAGACCCAGCCATCCGCAATACGATGAGCCGTACTGGCATCCAGAATACGGACGTTCAGCCCCTCTGCCAGCGCGACCGTTTCGCGCGCGGCATCATCGGGAAGGCAGAGAATGGCAACATCCGCCTGAGACAGCATCGCGCGGCGCGCATCCGCATCTTTTCGCAGGGCAGGCTCAATTGACAGCACTTCGATCCCATAAGTCTCGGGAAGCGCCTCAATGCGCTGACGAATTCCCAGCCCCGTGGTCCCAGCTTCGCCGTCAATAAAAATCCTGGCCATGTCCATCGTATCCGGTCTGCAAAAAATGTCCGGCACAGAGAAATTCCGCCAGCCGGGCCGCCCTTCTTACTCTTTTATTCTGTGGCATGTCATCCCGGCACGCGCGAACAGATGCTCCGTGCTTTCTGTGACGGTACTGAAAGGGTATGATGTACAGTCTGCCCCCATAATCAGACTACCGCCCAGGAGCCGTTATGACCCAGACCCAGCCCGTCCGTCAGATTGACCGCCTTCTGGACATCATGAAGCGCCTGCGGGATCCGGAAAACGGCTGCCCTTGGGACGTGGCGCAAACGCCAGAGACGATCGCGCCTTTCGCTATCGAAGAAGCCTACGAGGTGATGGACGCCATTGCCCGCGATGACAGTGACTCTCTGCCGGATGAACTGGGAGATCTGCTGCTTCAGGTCGTGTTTCAGGCGCAGATGGCTCAGGAAAAGGGGCTTTTCGACTTTGACGCCGTGGCCGGAAAAATCGCAGACAAGATGGTACGCCGTCATCCCAATATTTTCAGCAATGTCGAGCACGACGAAGACCTCTGGGAGCGGACCAAGGAAACCGAGCGCCACGGCAAAGCCGAATATGGTGCCTTGGCTGGAATTGCGCCGAATCTTCCAGCACTGGTCCGGGCCGCAAAACTCTGTCGCCGAGCAGCCCGCGTGGGATTTGACTGGGATGACCCGTCAGGGGTTCTGGAAAAGGTTCAGGAGGAAATCAGCGAACTGAAAGCCGAACTGGATGGTGACCGGGACCGGATCGAGGATGAGCTTGGAGACGTCCTGTTCACGATGGCCAGTCTTGCGCGCAAGCTCGGACTAGATCCCGAAGCAGCTCTGCGTCGCAGCAACCGGAAGTTCACACGCCGGTTCGAGGCCATGGAAGCCAGTCTGGCGGCGGAAGGCAAAACGATGGGCGAACAGGATCTGCAAACACTGGAAGCCCTCTGGCAAACCGTCAAGAAACAGCCGGGTATGCGCTGAAACCCATTCCGTTTTCTCCCCGTCTTTAAGGCGCGCGCTCCATAAGGGACACCGTATATGGACCTCCAGATTTCCGGCCGCAAAGCTCTTGTTCTTGGCGCCTCTTCCGGCCTGGGCCGGGGCGTTGCAGAGGCACTGGCGGCAGAAGGGGTCCATATCATTCTGGCTGCACGCGCCAGTGACAGGCTGACAGAAGCGGCCATGGCCATTGCCAGCCAGCACGGCGTTCAGACTGTGGCGCTGCCGGTTGATCTGTCGGACAGCGCCTCCGTTGAGGAATTCGCTCAGGCCATCCGCACGCAGCATCCGGATATTTCCATTCTGGTAAACAATACTGGCGGCCCCTCTCCATCAGGTGTTGAGGGCATTTCCGTAGACACATGGAAACAGCAGTTTGAAACCATGGTTCTGAGCCTGTTCAGAATTACGGATGCTGTACTGCCCGGTATGAAGGAGCGCCAGTGGGGACGCATCCTCACCATCGCTTCATCTGTTGTGGTTGAGCCGAATATCAGGCTTGGCGTCTCCGTCACATTACGCTCAGCACTCGCGGGCTGGTCCAAAACACTTGCAACGGAAGTGGCTCCCTATGGCGTGACGGTCAACATGCTACTGCCCGGCCATATCACAACGGATCGAACCCATTTCCTGGCAGAGGCTGAAGCCCGCAAGACGGGTAAAGCATCAGAAGACATTCAGGCGGAAGAAGCCCGCAATATCCCCGTTGGACGATACGGCACTGTCGAAGAATTCGGCGCGACTGCCGCTTTCCTTGCCGGCACGGCGGCGGCTTACGTGACAGGCAGCATGATCCGTATTGATGGCGGCGCACTGAAGTCGATCTGAAACAGTCGGGCGCAAAAGAACGCCCTATTTTCTTTTTTAGGAAACTGCGCTCCCCCGTGCGGGATTAATCCTTTCGGTTACCCCAAAGGAAAAATTCCATGCCGCCTACGTTGCGACGCAGTTCGTTCCTGCCCCTTGTGACGGGCATCTTGCTCGTTCTGCTCGGCCTAGGGCTGGCTTTACCCGGTCTGTGGTTAATTGGGCTGGGAGGCTCTTTCTATTACGCCATTGCAGGCGTTCTCATGGTGGCATCCGGCGTTCTGATGATCCGGCTGCACCCCGGCGCTTCCGCAGTTTATACAGGGCTCCTGCTTTATACGCTTGTCTGGGCACTTGGGCGCGTTGGCCTTGATGGCTGGCGCCTTCTCCCGCCTCTCGCCCTGCCCGCAGGAATGGGCCTGTGGGTGTTCAGCCCCTGGATTACAGGGCGACTACTCCAGGGCACGGAGCGTCGCTCCTTCGGCAAACCCGTTATTGCAGGCGGCATGACATTCTGCGCGGCACTGTTTGTCTTCGTGTTTGCCTGCGGATGGCACATTACCGCATCACGCGACCAGCAGTTCAATCCGTTCCCCGGGGAGACCGGTGCGACCCTTCCGGGCGCAGACCAGCAGGCTGCCAATGACTGGCAGTTCTACGGTGGCACTCCGGCAGGAGACCGCTTTGCCATGCCAACCCAGATCAACGCTTCCAACGCTCACGCTCTGAAAGTGGCGTGGGTCTATCACAGCAAGGATCTGCCACGCGCTGGCGAGAACTCCCGCGGGCGGGAATTCAGCTTTGAAGCAACCCCCATCAAGATCGGCAACCGGCTGTTTTTCTGCACGCCACACCGAGATGTCGTGGCGCTGGATGCAACATCGGGAAAGGAAATCTGGCGATATTCGCCGGGTGGGGAATTCGGCAAGAACATCTATCAGGCCTGCCGTGGCGTATCCTACGTCAATGCGCCCGGAACGGACTGTGCCCATCGCATCGTCTCAACAAATTCCAGCTCCCCTCCAACCCTGTTTGAAGTCGATGCAGACACGGGAAAACTCTGCGAAAGCTTTGGTGATCATGGCGTTGTGGATCTCCGGGGTGGGATGGGTGCCATTCCGCCCGGCTTTCACTTCATCACGTCCCCACCCATGGTGCTGCATAACCGCATCATGACGAGTGGCTGGGTTTATGATGATCAGACGGTTGGCGAACCTTCCGGCGTTATTCGTGGCTTTGATGCCATTACGGGCCAACTGGCCTGGGCCTGGGACATGGGCCGCACACCGACCAACAAACCTCTGGATCCCGGCGAAGTCTTTACCCGTGGCACTGCCAATGGCTGGGGCGTCTATACGGCCGATGCCGGGCTGAACATGGTTTACGTCCCGCTCGGGATTGCCACGCCTGACTATTTCGGTGGCAAGCGCCGGAGCTTTGACGAGAAGTATGACAGCTCCCTTGTCGCCTTGGATATCACGACGGGCGAAGAGCGCTGGCATTTCCAGACCGTTCATCATGATCTGTGGGATTTTGACCTCCCGGTCGGCCCATCTCTGGTGGATCTACCAGATCCCCACGGCACCCTGACGCCCGCGCTGGTACAAACAACCAAGCAGGGCGAACTCTTCGTGCTGGACCGTCGAACCGGAGCCCCATTCTATCGCGTTCAGGAAACGCCGGTACCTGCCGGGGACACGCCGGGTGAGCATTATTCGCCGACGCAGCCACTCTCCGTCGATATGCCCAATCTGCGCCGCCCTAATCTGACGGAAGACGATATGTGGGGCGCGACCCCGTACGATCAGATGTTCTGCCGCATTGCCTTCCGCTCCATGCGGGACAAGGGCCTTTTCACACCGCCGAGCCAGCAGGGCACCGTAGGGTTTCCAGCGTTTGATGGTGTGGCGGACTGGTATGGTGGCACCATCGATCCGACGCATGGTGTCATGTATATCAACACCACGTTTATTCCGTTCCTGATGACGCTGGTGCCACAGGAAAAAGCTCTTGCCAAAGGGCTCTACAAATCCTGGCATGACTGGACACAGCCTTATCCAGAGCCTGTTTTCACGAACAATCCCCAACATGGCCTGCCGTTCGCGGCCGTCGTGAAGCCATGGCTTGGCCCGTTTGGTGCCCCTTGCCTCGCACCACCCTGGGGCAAGATGCAGGCGATTGATCTTGTTCACCGTCGGGTCATCTGGGAGCGGGCTTTGGGCACCACGAAGAATGTTGGCCCGACAAACATGCTGCGGATGCCCGTTGGCCTGCCCACCAGTGTCTTCTCCATGGGCGGCAGCGTGACCACGCCGAATGGTCTGGTGTTCATGGGCGCGCTGGCGGATCAAAGCTTCCATGTTCTTGATGGGCATGACGGTCATACCCTCTTCAAGACGGAACTGGATGCCGGCGGCAATGCCACGCCGCTGACCTATATGGGCGAAGACGGCCGGCAATATGTCGTGCTGGCTGTGGGCGGCCACGGTGGGCTAAAAACGCGCAACAGCGATGAAGTCGTGGCCTTTGCATTACCCAAAGCCCCATGAGCATACTGTCTTCCTGCCATCAGGGCAGGAAGACAGTAGGAGGCAGGATTAACCATGGCCGGAAAACAGCACACTTATTCCGTGAAGGTTGTCTGGACCGGCAATACGGGAACCGGCACATCCTCTGCCCGCAGCTACACGCGCGATTACGATATTACCGCGCCGGGCAAGCCCACGATTGAAGGGTCATCCGACCCTTCTTTTCGCGGTAATCCTGCCCGATGGAATCCTGAAGATCTGCTTCTGGCGTCCCTGTCGGCCTGTCACAAACTCTGGTTTCTGGGGCTCTGTGCACAGGCAGGCATCATCGTTACGGCATACGAAGACCATGCTACCGGCGAAATGAAAGAAGACCGCACCGGTGCAGGGCAGTTCACGTCCGTAACGCTTCATCCCCGCGTCACCCTGTCCGCCACGTCAGACGCCGAGAAAGCACTGGACCTGCACCACAAGGCGCACGACATGTGCTTCATCGCACGATCGGTCAATTTCCCGGTTATGAACGAGCCTGTTATTATTCATGAAGGCGAGCAGGATGCCTGAAAGGCATCATCCTCGACGGGTCGAGGCCAAAAAAATCGCCTTTTGACCGAAAAGATGCGCCGGGCTGCCCGGTCCGGCGTTTTCATGTTGGCTGAACCTGCTAGAGAGCATCCCATGACGGATGAACTCGCCACGTTCGATTTCGAACTGCCCCGCGACCATATTGCGACCGAACCCGCCAGACCGCGTGACAGCGCAAAGCTGCTGCATGTGCGTTCCGGGGAAGCCCCCGATCTTCGGATCATACGCGATCTGCCCGGCCTGCTGCGGGAAGGTGATCTGTTGATTGCCAACAATACAGCCGTCATCCGTGCCCAGCTCTCCGCCACGCGCGGCGAGGCGAAAATCGGCATCACGCTGGACCGCATTCTGGCTGACGGAAGCTGGCATGCGCTCGCCCGCAACTCCCGCAAGCTGAAACCGAACGATACGCTGAATTTTGGCGATGATCCGGTCACGGCATCCGTTGTGGAAAATGAAGGCGATGGTGCCGTCAGCATCCGCTTTTCCGTCGAAGGGGATGCGTTCGATGCGTTCCTCGAGCGCGTCGGAGCATTGGCCCTGCCGCCTTATATCGACCGTCCTTTCGGCCCAACCGTGCAGGATGACAGCGATTACCGGACAATCTTTTCCGAACATCGCGGGGCTGTGGCGGCTCCCACTGCGGGCCTGCATTTCACGCCGGATCTTCTGGCCGCGCTCGACGCAAAAGGCATCCAGCGCCGGACACTGACCCTGCATGTCGGCGCTGGCACGTTCCTGCCCGTTCGATCCTCCATTGCCGAGCATCGCATGCATGCGGAATGGGGCGAGATCGACGCAGAGACGGCGCAGGCCATCAATGAAACACGCGCCCGCGGTGGCCGTGTTGTTGCTGTCGGAACCACGTCTCTCCGCTTGCTGGAAAGTGCAGCGCAGGAAGACGGTACTGTTCAGCCCTGGCGGGGCGAGACGTCCATTTTCATCAAGCCGGGCTATCGCTTCAAGGCGGTGGACCTGCTCATGACCAATTTCCATCTGCCGCGCTCGACGCTCTTCATGCTGGTCTGCGCGTTCAGCGGCACCGACACCATGCGTGAGGCCTATGCCTACGCCATCGCCAACGGACTGAGATTCTATTCCTACGGTGATGCCTGCCTTCTGGAGCGAACACCATGACCGAACAGGCCACAAAGATGACGTGGGTTCCGGAAGCAGCCTGCGGACAGGCCCGCGCCGGCCATCTACACACCCGTCACGGCACCGTCCCGACCCCGACCTTCATGCCCGTTGGCACGGTCGGCACCGTGAAGGGCATGACCATGGATGCCGTTCGCTCCACGGGCGCAGGCATTGTTCTGGGCAATACCTACCATCTGATGCTGCGCCCTACGGCAGACCGTGTGCAGAAGCTGGGCGGTTTGCACAAAATGATGGACTGGTCTGGCCCGATCCTGACGGATTCCGGCGGATTTCAGGTCATGTCCCTTGGTGCATTGCGCAAGCTCGATCAGGATGGTGTGACGTTCCAGTCCCATATTGATGGCAGCAAGCATCGCCTGTCGCCGGAGATCTCGACGGACATCCAGTACAAGCTCGATGCCACGATCAGCATGGCGTTCGATGAGTGCCCCGCCCTGCCCGCTACGCCGGAAACACTTCGCAAGTCCATGGAACTCTCCATGCGTTGGGCGGCCCGCTCACGTGAGGCTTTCACGGCGCGTGAAGGCTACGGCCAGTTCGGTATCGTACAGGGCGGCACAGAACGGGACCTGCGCGAATATTCGGTCAAGGCCCTGACGGAGATCGGCTTCGAAGGCTATGCGATCGGCGGGCTGGCCGTGGGCGAAGGTCAGGAACTCATGTTCTCGACCCTTGATTTCACAACACCGCTGCTGCCGCAGGACAAAGCCCGTTACCTCATGGGCGTCGGCACACCGGACGATCTGCTAGGGTCAGTCATGCGTGGCGTGGACATGTTCGACTGCGTGATGCCCTCGCGTGCCGGTCGCACGGCCCGCGCCTATACGGAGCGCGGCTATATCAACCTGCGCAACGCCCGTTTTGCCGAAGACACGCGCCCGATTACGCCGCATGACGACAGCCCGATGGCTGACCGTTACACCCGCGCCTACCTGCATCACCTGTTCCGGGCTGGAGAGATGCTCGGCCCGATGCTGCTGACATGGCACAATCTGGCCTATTACCAACGCCTGATGCGACAAATCCGGGCCGCTATCGTGGATGGCACGCTGAACGAACTGGCGATCAAACTGCGCGAGGACTGGTCCAAGGGAGACTGGACCGAAGATGAATGGCCCATGCCCTCTCTCGCTTTGTAAGTTTTCATTCTGATCCTGTTCCAATAATGTGTTCTCCAATGACCTTTCGCTTTGGGGAATATGGATTTGAAACGCTTCAATGCAGGCCTGGCTCTTGCAGGGCTTCTCTGTGCGGGCAGTGCTCTGGCTGCGCCACATAAGGAAGAAATCAAGGTCCTTGTTGTGGCCAACTGGGAAGTCGGCGCGGACAAGGGCGATGAACCCGGCGAATACCAAGACTGGGTGGAGCGTCTCCATCTTGATGAAGAACGCCCCATTCGCGGCGTACAGGAAAAGCTACGCCGCAATGCGGATGGCGTGTACGGCATCGCCCTCAAGAGCGGCAACATTGATCTGCACGCCCTGGCGCTCGACCCGCATTACGATCTGACGCACACCTACTGGATTTTCACCGGCATTTCCGGCGTAAACCCAAATGTCGCCTCTGTGGGTAGCGTGGCCTGGGCACGCTGGGTTGTGGATGGCGATGCGTTGCGCGAAATCGACGACCGCACAGTTCCGAAAGGCTGGCCGTATGGTCTGTACGCCATCGGGGCTGACAAGCCGGATACGCTACCAGCCAACCCAAACCATTATGGCTCTGTCACGGATGTGGCGGAACTCAGCAAGGCCTATCCGCTCAATCAGGGTCTAGCAAACTGGGCGTTCAACCTGAGCAAGAACACTCCGATGGCGGATGATCCCGCCATTGCCGAGCGCCGGAAGGCCTGGAAAGGCTTCCCCAACGCCCAGAAACCGCCAATGCTCATCATGGGTGAAACCCTCGGTGCTCTTCGTTACTGGCATGGCCCTTCCCGCAACGAGTGGGCGGAAAAATGGGTCAAACTGTGGACAAAGGATCAGGGCCAGTTTGTCATGACCAATGAGGAAAGCCAGACCTATCAGCTCGATATGCGGACATTGGCCCGTCTGGGATATGTCGATCTGAACCGCGTCATGGTTCTGCGCTCAGGAAGCAATTTTGATATGCCGCCCCCAGGCGTGCCGATCACCGAGAGCATCGGGGACGAAGCGCCCGGCCAGAAGCTTGCGTTTGATAACAACGAGCGCGCTGGTGAGCCGGTTGTCCATGAACTGATCGCGCATTGGGCAACATACCGGACGCATATCCCCGGCCAGAATTAATTCACCCGGCTGGTTTTTACGTCATGATCCCGAACACTCCTCCTCCATGCAACGTTAGACCCGCTGTATGAAGGGGAGGAAGCTGGATCGTGACAGGTTTTTTCGATCTGACCGCAAGAGGCTTGATCGGTGAGGGTCGGCTTCAGCTCGAAGAATTGGTACTGGCCTTCATTCTCTCCTCCCTTGTCGGGCTGGAGCGGGAACTGCGGCAAAAAAGCGCAGGCCTGAGAACCCACACTCTTGTTGGGGTCTCCGCTGCCCTGTTCATGCTGATCTCAAAATACGGCTTTATGGATATTCTGGTGCCCGGCAGAGTCGTCCTGGACCCGTCGCGCGTGGCCGCTCAGGTCGTTTCCGGAATCGGATTTGTAGGCGGCGGGGTGATTTTCATGCGCCGGGATATCGTCCGGGGCCTGACAACAGCAGCCTCCATCTGGTTCACAGCAGCGCTGGGGATGGCTTGCGGCGGAGGGCTTATTCTACTGGCCCTCGCTACGACCGGCGCCCATTTTATCGTCATGGTGCTGTATCCCCGCCTCCTGAAACGTCTTCCCAACACACGAGAACGCACTGCGGATCTTTCGATACAGTATCAAGGCGACGTGGCGAAACCCGTTCTGATATGCCTGACAGAACTGGGCTTTTCGCTTGAGAGCCTTACCTTTGGCAATACTGATGCCGGTTCCGGAAATACCCCCACCATGATCGTCAGGATCCGCGGGAAACGCGCTGTTTCCCACGGTATCATTGCCCTCGCGGCACTTCCGGGAATCCGAGCAGTACACCTCTTGCCTTTAAGTAAAAGGCTGTAAACTTTTACTCAGACTGCGGCATCGTCTTCTCGTATTTGTCCCAGTGTGTCGCCAGTTCACGCACCACAACACTACCCACTGCATAAGCAGCTTCGACAGACGGAATGAACGCAGAGTAACTACCCTCATGCGCCTCTTCTGCCAACAACTCGGCGGCTGACTGGCCGGGATACTGCATGTCGAAGTTGCTGGTCGTTCGCAGGATCAGGGCACGCTGCGGATCTACACGTCCTGCCTTCGCCTGTGCGGCAAGCGCCTGACAGAACGCAACGTCCTCTTCCGCTGTCGTGGCCAATGTCCCCTGATTATCCGTCCAGTAGCGAACCCACCGCTCAGCCCAGGCATTCATTTTCTCGCCAACCCAGAAGGTCTCGCCGGAAATGGTGTCGCCCATCATGACGGACGGCGCCTTCAGTGCTTCCGGATAACCCTTGTATCGGGCCCGGGACGCCTGAAGACCCGGTGTGTCTGGCAGGGTCATGTTTTTCGTGAGGCCGTAGGCCCACTGCACGAGTTGCGGATTGAAAGTGTAAACCATGTCACCACTCACAGAATGCAGCGGCGGCCGTGGCTGCTCATCCGGTACGCTGCCTTGAACTGGCGTAAAGCCATCAGGCCAGGACTTCGGAATTTCCCGTGGGTCAATCAGATGCGACAGACCGCCATTGATCACGCGCGGCGCCCAGACAGCAGACCCGACCGTGCCAAACTTTGGATCGACACCGCCAATTCCGGCCAGAACGAAATAGGCGTGCTTCAGGTCAAAACGCGGATCAAGGACAAGCGCCGTGATGGCCGATGCCATATGCTCCGGTCCTTCCCCGGACGCGATACCCAGAACATGCAGTTCCGGATTGTAGTGCATGACGTCATGATCTGTGCCCGGAGCTGGAATTTCCTGCGAGAGCGGGAGCTTCTCAACCCAGTTCTGGTACTCGCCCGGCGTGTCGCCCGTGTCCTTCCCAAGTTCAAATGTCGTCACCACGACGACCCGCACGGGGATGGGTCGATTCTTGGCGGATGCGCTGGAGAAGCCGCCTGAAACTGCTAGGACGGACAGGGCAGTCGCCCCAAGAAGGGTTTTCAGGCGTGTCATTGATACAGGCTTTCGTGAGGAGCGGAATTTTCAAAGGCTGCAAACCGCGATTCAAGCTGCCATTGGAGGCGTGCTTTCTCGCTGGTTTTCAACAGATCGGCACAGGGGCCACTTTCAGGCTGAGAGGAAGACACGGTCTGACAGGCGGCAACAGGCTTCCCAACCTGATGAGCGTCCCAAAGGCTTTGCCCCGGAATAAACGCATATTCCAGACCGGTCCGGGACATCTGTTTCAGGTCCGCATAGCTCAGGTTGTAGGTTCGGGCAGCGCGAACATATTCCTGCGTCAGATCACCGCGGGAGACGCCTTCGTCATCCGTGGAGAGCGCAACAGGAACCCTGGCCCGGCGATAGAGTGGTAGTGGATGCTCAGCACCCTTCACGTTCAGGATCTCGTCATTGCTCGTCAGGTTGATTTCCACCATGACGTGCTGCTTCGCCATTTCGGCCAGTAGCCCGGCGACGTCGTCTTCCGAAGCAATATCGACGCCATGGCCGATACGCTTGGCACCAGCGATTTCTATGGCCTCACGAATGTGATGCTTCAGGCCTTCAGGCGGAACGAGCTTGCCCGTCAGTTCACCAGCATGAAGGCTGAGGTTCACACCTGGATAGACCTGCGACAGGAACTGGAACATCCGCATATGCAGGCTGTAATCCCGCATGGCGACGGTATCATCCTCAGGGGCAACAATATTGATGCCGACGAACCGAGGATCGGCCTTCACAACGGCATACCCCGCATCAAGCTGCGCATAAACAGCCTGAGGCGGCAGAATACGAAGCGTCTGGAACAGATAATGGACGCTCACGCCACAGCCAGGATGCGCCTTGGCCGTACCGCATTGGAGAAGAGCCTGCGCCTTATGTTCCATCGCGTCGGTTTCACGACGGGCCTGTGCAACAAGAGCGGGAATCTCCGCCTTGAGAGCCTGATGGGCAGCAGCGAAATCCTCGTCCTTGAGGGGATGACGGAAGCCTGCGCCGATCATGCTGCCAAGGGCCGGGGAGACCATGGGCTCGATATAGGTGATGTGATCGGCAGCCGCACGGTCCATCGCTTCAGCGAGCATGTCGCCCTGATGGTCTTTTTCGATCGCATCGAAATGCCGGAAGGACGTAAAGAAGTGGTCATGCCCTGAACGATCGGATGCTGCTGGAACGAAATCCCGCATCGACATCGCATCGATCATCTGGTTCGTGGCTTTTTCATTCCCCACCAGCGCCGAAGCGGGCATTTCATCGCCCTTCGCATGCGGGCAGGCATGATCCAGAATATCGAGCGCCTTCAAAGAGACGCACAATCCATCCTTCGCCGCCCAATCCAGCATGTTTTCCGCGTAGATTGCACCCGAGAGGTGGATGTGCAGATCGGCCCCCTTGGGAAAACCGCGCAGAAACAGGCCGAGCCGGACAGGATCAGTCCGTAAGGCGTTGTAAGTCTGTTCAATGGAAGACGGAGTTTCAGCCCTTGCCAGGGGGGACAGGGCCGTCAGGGACAGGGCAGCCGCTACGAGAACGGAAGGAAGGGTGCATCGCATGAGCGCACGATGCCGCCTGCCCGCGCCCCTGACAAGACATTTTCAGAGCGTTATAAACTCTGCAACAGACCGTTCTTAAACTGCGCTTTCCAGAGCGAAAATTCCATCCATGACAGGGACACAGGACCCAGCGACATAAGCCTTCCCCGCTTCGGTTCTGGCTTCCAGAAGGCTCGGGCGCCCCATATCCACGCCCTGCGTGAAGGTCAGGGACAGATCGGCTCCATTCTCCAGTGCAGACAGGAACGCGACGGCAGCAACCGTGGCACTGCCCGTGGCAGGATCTTCGGCAATGCCATCCAATGGCGAGAACATGCGCCCCTGAATGTCGCTGCCTTTTTCAAATGCGCTCTCCCCCGCATTGCGCGTATAAGCATAAACGGAGCTGATCCCGTTGGAGGCAAGGAGCCTGCGATGCGCAGCAAGCTCTCCGTGAGCGCGACGCAAAGCATCACGGGACGCAAGCTCAACAATCAGGAACGGCAGCCCGACCGAAACAACCTGCGGCGCATGATGCTCTGTGCGAATATCTTCCGGCTCAAGCCCCAGACACGCAGCTGCATTTTCAGGGATCATCCGGCTCCGGCGTGTCATGGCTTCCGGCGCCATGAGTTCCGCCCGAACGACACGTCCGTTCTCACACTCCAGCCGGACAGGAACAAGACCGGCCTTTTCTTCAAACAAAAGCGTTTCCGGCAGGTCTTGCCCCTGCGTTTCCGCCTGGCGCGCCAAGGCGAAAGCCGTTCCGATATTGGGATGACCGGCGAAGGGCAACTCCCCGGCTGGCGTGAAAATACGGACATGCGCCGTATGATCCGCCTCTACCGCAGGCAGCACGAAGGTTGTCTCGGAATAGCCGAATTCAATGGCAATCTTCTGCATCTGTTCGGTGGAAAGCCCTGCCGCATCGAGCACGACAGCCAGAGGATTGCCCCCGAAAAGCTGGTCCGTGAAAACATCCAGGGTGACATAGGAACGACGCATAACCGGTTCTCTCATCAGAGAATGAAGACATCCCAATCATGTCTGATTGGCTCCTTGGGGGAAAGATGGCGTAAACTGCTGATTCTGCTTTCCATCCATCTGCTGAGCGCATGACATCACGCCCGTCCCTTTCCCGCCCCGGACGTTCCCTTGAGGAACGGATCGAGGACCATGCCCGGCATCTGGGATTTGATGCCGTGGGCTTCTGCGCGGCGGAGCTTGGCCCGGATGTGGAAGCCGGCCTGCGCGCTTTTGTTGCCCAGGGCAATCACGGAACGATGGAATGGATGGAAACGCGCATCGAACAGCGCAGCCACCCGCAGGCCCTCTGGCCCGAAGCCCGCAGCGTCATTTCCCTAGCCCTCTGTTACGCGCCCGCAGAAGCCCCGGATGCAACGCTACGTCAGCCGGATCGGGGCAATATTTCCGTCTATGCCCGTAATCGGGACTACCATGACGTCATCAAAGGGATGCTGAAGCATCTGGCCCAGTTCGTCGTGAAGCTGGGCGACGAGACCACGCAGGTGAAGGTCTTCGTCGATACAGCCCCGGTTTCGGAACGCGCTTTGGCGGAAAAGGCGCATCTGGGCTGGCAGGGCAAACATACCTGTCTGGTCTCCCGCACCCATGGCTCCTGGCTTCTGCTGGGAGAAATCTACACGACGCTGGATTTAAGCGCGTCCGAGCCAAAGGGCGGAAGTTGCGGCACCTGTACGAGTTGCCTGACAGCCTGCCCCACAGATGCCTTCCTTGGTCCCTATCGCATGGATGCCCGGCGCTGCATTTCCTATCTGACCATCGAACACAAAGGACCGATCCCGCATGACCTACGGGAAAAGATGGGTAACCACATCTATGGCTGTGACGATTGCATTGCCGCCTGCCCCTGGAACCGCTTCGCCGAGGCGTCCCGCCACATCAAGCTTCAGGCCCGACCTGAACTGGTTGAACCCAGACTGGCTGACCTTGCGGCTCTGGATGATGCAGCTTTCCGCACGCTTTTTTCAGGCTCGCCTGTCAAGCGGATTGGTCGCAACAGGTTCGTCCGCAATGTTCTGATTGCGATAGGCAATTCAAACGATCCTAGCCTGATGCCTTCTGCACAGGCTCTGCAATCCGATCCTGATCCGGATATTGCCGAAACGGCCCGCTGGGCCTTGGAGCGCCTGACATGAGTGACCTCGTCAAACGCAGCCTGTCGCTTTCCGGACACCGAACATCCGTCGCGCTTGAACCGGAATTCTGGGCAGTTCTGGACCAGATGGCGGAGCGTCAGAAACTGAATTTTTCTGCGCTTGTGGCATCCATTGATGCGAAACGAACCCCTGACAGACCTTTAGCCTCTGCACTAAGAGTCGCCGCACTGACGACAGCCACCCGGCCCGAAGAGACCTGACCGAAGATCATTTTGCGCTGGAGGGTAAATCCATCCAGTCAGGATGCTTTCTCTGTATCCAGTTCAGGGCTTTTTCCATGAGGCGACGGAAAAACGGAATATCCTCGGACAACAGCAAGATGCCGACCGGAACCATCCAGACACCCAGAACAGGCAGAAATGCCATACACCCCCCGAGCATGAACAGGATTCCTGCGGGAATACGCACCCATTTCCGTTCTGGCTTACGCAGCCAGCTCAGGGTTTTCTGCATCCACTCCGGCAGTTTGCGGATCAGCGCCTGCATTTGCGCCTCATAATCGTTGACAGCTTGTGGCTGGCTCACAGGCAAATTCTTGTTCTGGTCGGACATGATTGAATCGGTCTCTTTTGTCATGCGTCTTCAACACCCAGCCAGCAGTGGAGATCCAGTTTTTTCTCCACAACTTATATGTCCGATCTGTCATTTGCCGCTTTCCGGGACCATGCTAGATTGTTGATATGGCTATCTGGGGCAAAATGTTCGGTGGTGTTGCTGGCTTCGCAGTCGGCGGCCCGTTCGGGGCACTGATGGGGGCTGCTCTCGGGCATGCCGCTGACAGTGGCTCCCTGCTTAACCCGTCCACAGGCGGCTGGAGCGAGCGCTTTCCAGCGCGCGGACGTCCGGACCCTAACAACGCAGCGTTTTTCGGTGCGGCAAAAATCGCTGCCGCCATGGGGAAGAAAGACCAGCTATACGCCATTGGTCTCGTAGCGCTGTGTGCGAAACTCGCCAAGATCGACGGGCCGGTTAACCGCTCCGAGATCAACGCTTTCAAAACCTGCTTCCAGTTCCCGCCTGACAACGTCAAGGAAGTTGGGATGCTGTTCGATCGTGCCCGCGAGCGGACGGACGACTTTGAGATGTATGCTCGTGAAATGGGCAACGCCTACGGAGACGACAAAGCGCCGCTGGAAAACCTGATGACGGCCCTCTTCCGCATTGCCCGAGCGGATGCAGGCTCCTCACGCGAACTGCACCCGAAGGAAGTAGATTTCCTTCAGCGCGTTCATCGCGCCTTTGGACTTCCTCCCGGTGCCTGGGACCGTGCAGAGAGTGGCGGCTCGCGTGCAGCAAGCACTGGCGAGCCAGACGCCTATCGCGTTCTCGGCATTGCCCGCACGGCTTCGGACAAGGAGGTCCGCGTACGCTGGCGCATGTTGATCCGTGAATATCATCCGGATGTCATTGCCCAAAAACCAATGAGTGATCTGGAGCGCAAACGGGCTCAGGAACGTGTGGCCCGCATCAATGCAGCCTGGGACCGGATCAAGCGCGATCGGCAGCTCTGATCCGGCTTTGGCCATCTCATCCTTGGAAATGCAGGACGGCCAGTAAGGTGTAGCTGATGCCACCCAGCGTAAGCAGCGACAGAACCACTGTGCACATCACGCGTGGTCCCGCTTTTGCTACGCTGCGCATATTCACGCCCAGGCCCAGAGCGCCCATCGAAATAACGGTCAGAACGGTCGCTGCCTGCCCAATCGGTTCGATCAAAAAAGGCGGAAGAAGGCCGAAAGAACGGCAGCAGACCATGCCGAGAAATCCAAGAATAAACCACGGCACGAACCGGAAAATGCCTGAGGGTGCTCGCCCGGCATTCGAAACGTTCATGTCCTGACCGGGAAACAGGGGCGCCAGCAGGGACAGCCCAAAGCATACAGGTCCAAGCATCAGAACCCGAACAAGCTTCACAACCGTTCCTGTCTGCACCGCAAGTAACCCCAGAGGCGCAGTTGCCGCGACGACCTGCGGCACAGCGTAAACTGTAAGCCCGGCAAAAGCGCCAAACGTGCTGCCGCTCATGCCGGAAACAAGCCCCAGAAACGGCAGCCCAAGCACAACGAACACGCCTAAAACAGCCGTAAAGGCAATAGAGGCAGCAACATCCTCTCCGTCAGCGCGAATGATCGGGGCGACGGCGGCAATAGCCGAATTACCGCAAATTGAATTGCCGCAGGCAACCAGAAGCGCCATCCGGAACGGCAGCCCCAACAGGCGCCCGATCCCGAAACTCGATATCAGGCTGACACCGACGAGCAGCAGAATCCCTGCAACCAGCCCCGGTCCTACCGCCAAAAGACTTGCGGCACTGACGGTGGCCCCCAACAGAACAACGGAAATTTCCAGAAGGAAGCGCCCACTGAAATCAATGCCGGGCTGGAATGCTTCACCTGGAGCACGGAAAGTCCGGATAAACATCCCCAGAAGGATGGCCAGCACGAGTGCTTCCAGCCAGGCTTTCCCGAACAGCACCCTTTCACCTGCTTCCAGAAGATAGGCCAGCGCTGTCACGAGCAGACATAGCGACAGACCTCTCCAGACGCGATGTGCGAGATGAACGATATTGCGATTGGAAGGCTGGGGCATCTTTGAATTTCTCCTGCCCTCCGAAATACGCACTTAAAAATTATCAATAAAACAAATTGATTATGTTATTCCGTTCGTAAATTTCGATTGGTTCAAGCCGGATGACGTCATGACTCTCGAACAGTTACGTATCTTCATCGAAGTAGCAGAGCGCGAACATGTCACCGCTGCCGCCAAAGCCCTGAATGTCACACAGTCCACGGCTTCCGCCGCTATTTCAGCTCTTGAAGAGCGCCATGGCATCAAGCTCTTTCACCGCGTCGGACGCGGGATTTCCCTGACAGACGCAGGAAAGATCTTCCTCGTGGAAGCCCGCAATGTATTGACCAGCGCAGCCTCGGCAGAAGCCATACTCGACGATCTGAGCGGCCTCAGACGTGGCAGCCTTCGCGTTGTCGCGAGCCAGACAATTGCGGCTTACTGGCTGCCTTCGGCACTCGTCGCCTTTCGTCAGGCATTTCCCCATATCGGCGTTGTTCTGGAAATCGGGAACACCCAGCAGGCAGCAGGACATGTCCGGGATGGATATTCAGATCTGGGCATCGTCGAGGGATATGTGGACGATCCTGCACTAGCTCACTGGCCCATCGGGGAAGACCGCCTCCAACTCGTGGGGTCCATACCGTTCCAGGGTACGACGATCGATTCCGAGTGGTTACAGACTGCCGAATGGATCATGCGCGAAAGCGGGTCCGGGACGCGGTCCTCGCTAAATCATGCTCTCCGAGCGAGAGGCGTTAATCCTGACACCTTAAAAGAAGTTCTCGCCCTTCCGTCAAATGAAAGCGTCCGGACGGCAGTGGAGGCAGGTGCAGGCGTGGCTGCCCTGTCTTCTCTTGTCGTTGCCCCTTCACTTGCTGCCAGAACGCTCTACGCAGCGCCCGTCGATCTGGGGCCGCGCATTTTCTTCGGACTGCGACATAAAGAACGTTACCGCAGCAAGGCAGCAGACGCGTTCCTGCAAATTCTGGAGACACAGAAGAAACCATAGGCAACAGTCTGAAAGACCTGTTCTTCCAACAAAAAAGCCGCCCTTCTCCCGAAGAGGCGGCTTTCATCAGCTTAAAAAGCGTCCCGTCAGACGGGAAGAGCAGCCTTAACGCCCTTCTCGCGGATAATCTTGCGAAGCGCCACGACCTGGCTGTTCAGCTCTGATGTATCCAGATCGCTCCAGGCATCGAAGGCTGGCAGTTTAAGCGCACTCTCAAAATCATCGGCCTTGGCCAGAGCCTTCTGGCTGTCACCGAAAGTCGGCTCGAACGGCTCGTAAGTGTCGCCCTTTTCGTCCTTACCGCGCAGCATTTCCAGATAGGATGCCATGCCAAAAGCAATGCGGGACAGATCACGCTTGCCTTCAAGAGCCTTGCGAACCGTTTCTGTCCAGAAGACCTGAATCTTCGAGCTGCCGTCCCCGGAAATACGCAACGTCTGATCTGCCATTGCAGGATTTGAGAAACGGCTGATCACGCTGTCCCGGTAGCCTTCCAGCGTCATGCCCGGAGGAGCCTTCAGAGTCGGAATGACGTCCTTGTTCAGGAAGTTTTCCAGGTTACGGCGCAGGTCCGCGTCGCTCACCGCCTGATCAACGTTTTCATATCCTACCAGAACAGCCGGGAAACAGAGCATGATATGCCCAGCGTTAAGCATGCGGATTTTCACATGCTCGTAGTCCGTCACATCGTCAACGAACTGCACGCCGGCCTTTTCCAGCGCGGGACGACCGTCGGCGAAATTGTCTTCCAGCACCCACTGATGAAAATCTTCCGCCACGAGCGGCAGATCGTCGTTCAGCCCGCTGGCCTCGTTCAGCTTCTTTGCAATGTCAGCAGAAACGGTCGGCGTGATGCGATCGACCATGCCATTCGGGAACGTCGCGTTGTCTTCAATCCACCTGGCCAGTTCCGGGTCCCGGGCCTTCGCATATCCAAGGAATGCTTTGCGGGCAACATTGCCGTTATGGCGCAGGTTATCGCAGGACATGATCGTGAAGGCCTTGCCCCCTGCATCACGACGGCGGCGCAGTCCTTCCACGACATATCCAAAAATCGTGGACGGCGTTTCCGGCGTCTTCAGATCCTGCTGGACAGCTGTGTTCTCAAGATCGAACTCACCTGACGTCTCGTTGATATTGTAGCCACCTTCCGTGATCGTCATGGACACGATACGGATTGTCGGGTCAGCGAGATGTTTCAGGACAGCGTCCGGATCAGCCGGCGCCAGGAGATAGTCACGCAGAGCGCCCATGACGCGGACCGTGCTCTTGCCGGATGGAGCGGTCTCGGTCAGGGAAAACAGGCAATCCTGCTTTTTGAATTCCTCAGCCTTCTTTTTCGACCGATCGCTACCAGTCAGACCAACACCGATGATTCCCCAGTTCGGATCATCCTTGAGGATCTGCTCTACGTAGAAGGCCTCGTGCGCCCGGAAAAAGTTCCCCACGCCGAAATGCACGATCCCCGGTTTGATCCCGTTGATGTCATAGGGCGGAGCCTGCACACCGGCGGGAAGAGACTTGAGGGTTTCGTGCGTGATCATGGAATTCTCCGTTCCTGACGACCGGCCACTGACGGGGACCGGCTTTCCGGGCAAATGCCGCAAGGTCTGCGAAAAAACGCAGGAAACTACGACAGGGTTTCGTCACAATGCGGACAGAAGCCGCTCAGAGACCTTTGGCAGCACCGGCATCATCACGCATGATGACACCTACGGCGCGTTGCAGATCTTCCTTGAACAAGGACATGACAAAACGCATCTCGGGGCGCGTCTGCTCTTCCAGACGTGGAAGAAGATCAAGGATGTCTTTGTCTTCCGGCTGATGCGGATGACGGTTCTGCTGCCGAACGAGACGTTGTTCACAGCTGTGAGCCAGCGCACGAAGTGCATGGCTGAGACTTTTATAGAGCGGAACAAGACCCGTATTGCCTGCTGCGCGGCCCGTTGCGATTGCACGAGCCACCAGCATTGTATCGTTCAGAAGCCTCCGCATCAACCTAGGGAGCGCAGCCAACACCGGATCACGCTTCTCCAGATCGCTGAAACGCTCGCGTCGCGCCTCTTCCACCGCCCCTTCCAGTTCGATCAGCAGAGAGACACAGGCTTCGTTTCGCTTCTCGATTTCCCGCCAGCTTGTTTCCTGATCCAGCGCGCCATCCAGCAATCCATCAAGGCGCCTCAGAAGGCGACCCGAAGTATGAAAAGCCTGCTTCCGGGCGCTGCTGTGCAGGACGACAAAAGACACGACCAGCGAAACCATGACACCAATCAGAATGGCTGTCAGACGCGTTACCATAGGCAGAAACGGACTGCCCTGACTGGGAAACAAATACACGATCATGAGCGTGATGCAGGCAAACCGAAGGTTCGTCTGCACCGCAGCCAGAAAAGCGAGAGGCGTCAGAACGATCCAGAAGGACAGCCATTGCTGGCCTGTCCAGAGTTCCAGCAGAACCGCCACTGTTCCCGCCACCGCACCCAGCAGCGTTCCGGTAATCTGGTCGCGAGCGGTGGCCATGGTCTGGGTAATGCTGGACTGCGTAACGATCAGCGCCGTCACCAGAGCCCAGATGGTTTCCTGCAAATGCAGCGCAAACCCGACCAGCCACGCAGCGGCGATAGAAACCAGCACCCGGATGGTCTGGCGCGTCGCGGGCCGCATGACCTCATGCCAGCTCGTTCCCCTTGGCGGAACAAGCAGCCACTTCCGCATCAGGCCATTCAAAATCGTCATGGGACGTTCCAGCGCCCGTTCCCGCGATCAGTTCCCGAGAAAAGGCACAGGAACCCAACGCAGACCATCATCATCCTGAACCAGAAGCAGCACCTCTGTCTTCTTCTGCTCCTGCGCCTGATGAATGGCCTTGGCAAAGGCATCCGGCGTGTCGATCTGATCCTGACCAACCTGCGTAATCACATTCCCAACCGCAATGCCGCGTGATGTTGCCGGGCTGGATGGCTCCACCCGATCCACCAGAACGCCTCGCTGGTCATCCGTCAGGGCATATTGCGTGCGCATTTCAGCATCAATGGACCGAACCGTTAGACCCAGTTCGCCAAAGGCTGCCTTGGTATGCGTCGGCTGATGCGTGTCAGACGGCGGCATATCCGGCGCGTTGGGAGACTGTGCCAGCGTGATAGGCAGCGTCCTGGTACTTCCCTTGTGCCACACTGTCAGCTCAGTCTTCCTGCCAGGCAGGATAGACGCAATGATGCGGGGCATGGTCTGCCCCGTCACATCCTGATCACCCACACGGGTGATGATGTCACCGACCTGCAGGCCCGCCTGTGAAGCCGGGCTTTTCGGCCCAACTTCAGAAACCAGCGCGCCTTTGCCAATGGTGCCATCTGCCTTGTGAAAATCAAGATCTTCGGCAATTTCGTAAGATACGTTCTGGAATTTCAGCCCCATCCAGCCGCGAGAGACATGCCCGGTCTTCCGCAACTGGTCGATGATGCCGCGTGCATCGTCAGCGGGAATGGCGAAACCAATACCAATGGAATCTCCACCAGCGCCGCCATAAATCAACGTGTTAATACCGATGACTTCGCCGGAAAGATTGAACAGCGGACCGCCAGAATTGCCACGATTAATGGCAGCATCTGTCTGGATGTAGTCATCATACAGGCCGTGTTCGACATTCCGTCCACGGGAGGAAATGATACCTGCCGTCACGGTGCCGTTCAGGCCAAACGGGTTACCGATGGCCACAACCCAGTCACCAATCCGTGCCGCATCGCTATGCCCCAGCGGAACCGCAGGCAGCGGGTGTTTGGGCTTTACTTCCAGTACAGCCAGATCAACCTGACTGTCACGCCCGACGATCCGAGCCGGAAGCTCTGTCCCGTCCTGGAGCGTCACGGAAACCTGGTCTGCGCCTTCAATGACGTGATTGTTCGTCACAATGATGCCAGCCGGGTCGAGGATGAAACCCGATCCCAGCGCCTGCATCCGGCGGGGCGGCCGGTTCGGGGCCGGCTTGTGCGTCATGTAGTCATGGAAGAACTTTTCCAGCGGGGAACCCGGCGGAAACTGTGGCACCTGCGGCCCGTCCGGGCTGCTGGAGTCTGGCCCCTTATCCTCATCCTTTCCCGGCTTGAGCACGGCGGATGTCGAGACATTCACAACCGACGGAAGGAGCCGGTTAGCCAGATCCGCAAAGCTCGATGGAACCGAACGCGGAGCCGGAACGGGGGCCGGAGAGGGCTGTGACGTGGTCTGTGCCTGCGCTAACGGGGCGGACAGCGCCAGAGAAACGGCGCAGGAAAGGGCAAGGCGGGCGGTCAATCTGCTCATGGTGACACGCTAACGCAGAAGACCATCCTTCGTCACTATCCTGCAGTTCAGGATGCGATCAGGAGATGCGTGTGCTAGGCTTGTCAGCTTTCCCAGACAGGCCGTTTTCCAGAAAAGAGTCTTGGCATGACCGACCAAATCCCCCCGACTGACCCATCCGACACGCCGTCTGTCAGTGCCGAGAAACGCATTTCCGAAATTCTTGGTAGCGAACAGGCAGGACTGGGTTCAAATGTTCTGGCCTTCGCGTCTCTGGAAGGCGTTTCGGTGCGGGACGGGCACGCGCATGTGTCTCTGGCCACTTCGCGGGACAACGTCTCCCGCATGGAACCCATAAGACCGCATGTTGAAGCCGAAATCGCCCGGATTCCCGGACTGACAGGCGCGACAATCTCCCTCACAGCCCACCGCGCCACGACGCCTCCGCCCGCCAATGCCCCCACCGCTCCCGCTGGTGGCGGCCATCGCCCCTTCAATCTGGGGGGCAAGAGCCGCAATGCGTCGAGCCGTCATGCACCTGAAACGTTGCTGCCCGGTGTGAAAGCCGTTGTTGCTGTCGCATCCGGAAAAGGCGGTGTGGGCAAATCCACCACAGCCGTGAACCTTGCTGCTGGTCTGGCAAAGCAGGGTGTTCGTACAGGCCTGCTAGATGCCGACATTTATGGCCCATCTCTTCCGCGTATGCTGGGCAAAAATGCGCGTCCGGAAGTGGTGGACGGGCGTATCATCCCCATCGAGGCCTGGGGGTTGAAGAGCATGTCCATTGGATATCTGGTGGATGAGCACCAGGCCATGATCTGGCGCGGCCCCATGGTCATGGGTGCCCTGACGCAGTTCCTCGGAGAGGTGGACTGGGGTGAGCTGGATGTTCTTGTGATCGACATGCCGCCGGGGACGGGGGACGCTCAACTGACCCTTGCCCAGAAGCTCGGAGCCAAGATGGCCAAAGGGGGCGCTGTCATTGTCTCCACACCGCAGGATATTGCCCTGCTGGATGCCCGACGCGGCGTCTCCATGTTCGAACGGATGGAAACACCCATTCTCGGCGTGGTCGAAAACATGTCCTATTTCTGTTGCCCGAACTGCAACCATCGGACCGAACTCTTCGGTCATGGTGGCGCACAGGAGGAAGCGAAACGCCTTGGCGTTCCTTTCCTTGGAGAAATTCCGCTCCTGGCAGATATCCGCGCCAGCGGAGATGATGGGACCCCGATCATCCTCTCCGCTCCCGATAGCGAAGCGGCCCGTGCCTATACGGCTCTCGCTTCGAACATTGCCGCAGCACTTGTTGCATCAGACGAAAAGGCTTCCTCATGACCCGAATTCTGCTTCTGGGAACAGCGCTGATTCTGTCAGCCTGCGCCCGCCCCCCTGTCGTGCATCACGGGCTCTCGTCTGACGGCTATGGATTCACAAACAACTCATCCCATTTGCCCCCACCACCCAGCCTCATGACACCGTCAAAGTGAGAAAATTACAGGAATCGACACTCTGACGCTTGACCAAAGGGGTCCCGGCATGGAAAAAGCCGGGCTGTGGATGCCGGGTTAGCACAGTGGTAGTGCAGCGGTTTTGTAAACCGAAGGCCGGGGGTTCAAATCCCTCACCCGGCACCACGATTTTTCCCAGAAAATCAAGACCTTGACGCGATTCTCCTCAGAGAACTGCGCGCGCTTTTTTATCCACCTTTTCGGGGCAGAACCCTGTGGATAAGTTTGTTGATTAAGGTTCCTGAAATGTGAGTCCGACGGGATTCTACATTCGTTCTCCGTGGAATCTGTTCAGAAACAGCGATTCTAGAAAAACAGGTCATCCACTGGGCCAGAAAGCTGGAAACCAGACATTCAGTTTTCTGCTGTGGGGTCCGTTTTATAGCAATGTTCTGTGAGGCCGTGTTTGCATAAAGCCATGTGCTTATGCGCCGGAACAGGCCAGAACACATGAATCAAAACTGATGCAAGCATGAGCAATCCTGCCAGAATCGCCCAGGGCCACATCCGGGGTGGCCGCTGATCGAGTCCAGCAGCAGACTCCTCCGGCACAGGTGCAGGGTCGTGCAGGATTTTATCAAGATCGCTCACGTGGGTCCGAACCGCCTTAGGCTTCGGATTCGATGATGGCGTTCATCTCGATCCACTCACGCTTCGTCAGGCCAGATGTTTCCTGCGTCACAGCCTCTCCGGCCAAACGACGACGCAGCACCTTCAGCATACCGGCCGAGAACGTGAATGCCCCGCGACGATATTCTTCAAAAGCCGCGGCCGTCGCCGGAACCCAGGCATGCAGCAGCTCAATCATCTTTTCCGCATAAACGCGGATTTCGTACTGCGCATGCGGGTCAGCGCGCAGGGCCAGGAAGTGCATCAGATTATGCAGATCAATCTTCCAGTACCACTGCGTATAGGTGTTGAGCGTCAGGTTCATCCGCGCCAGTTCACGGGCAAGGCCCGTCTCTTCCGGATTCAGCAGGCTCTCGTAATCGTCGTAGCACTGGCTGGCGTCGCGACGCAGGATGTCCAGAACGCGCTCGGCTGTTTCCGGATCAAGCGCTTCGCTACGACCCTGCCGGTTGGACGCACTCTGGGACGCAACCTGATCCAGCGCAGGAAGATAAAATTCCCGATCCAGAATGGAATAGCGCGCAGAATACTCGTTCACGCTCGCCATGCGATGACGGATCCACTGACGCGCCACAAAAACCGGCAGCTTCACATGAAACTTGATCTCGCACATTTCAAACGGCGTGGAATGACGATGGCGCATCAGGTAGCGGATCAGCCCCGCATCCTCGGAAACCTTCTTCGTGCCGCGACCATAGGAGACGCGGGCGGCCTGAACGACGGCCCCATCATCGCCCATGTAATCGACGACGCGCAGGAACCCATGGTCCAGCACTTCGATAGGCGTGAAAAGGAGTTTCTCCATCGCCGGAACGGTCGGGCGGGAGGTCAGCTGGGGCTCGTTGCGCTGAGCTTCGATCTCAGCGCGCTGTTCGGATGTCAGTGCCATAGGCCGCGGCTCTAGCATGACGACACCACTCTCGCCACCGCGCGCGCGATTCCAACAGGCATCAATTTTACGCTTCGTCTTTTCCCCTTGCAGGACGGCCACAGCGCTCCTATGTTCAGCAGTGCAAGGGGTTCGTCCCCGGCTATGGCGATAAACGGTAAGTGAAATAAGTGTTGTGGACCCGGGGGCAGTGCCCGGCGTCTCCACCAGGAAAAATCCCTCGCAAAAGGGATCTGTGGGGACGAAACAGGCTCGACGCGCATGGTAAAGACTTATCTTTTGCCCGGCATTGTACCACCGTCATCGGGCTAAACTTACAAGTGCCAATGATAACTCTGAGGTGCTCGCTGTCGCTGCATAAGCGATAAGCGCGGTTCGGGAGGGCACCGGGCAACAGAAGCCCTCCCACCTCAAATTTCCTTTTCTGCAAAACGTCTTGCCATTCAGGCCGGTCTGTCGCATCCCTGAGATGATTGACTGAAACATCAGGCTTGCGACCATGAGCGACGACGATCACAACGGCCAGGACGGCTTCGAACACGAACTGCCGGAAAGCCTTCTTCCCTATGACGACTGGGTGGAAGACGCCTACCGTGAAGTCATGCTGCGCGCCATTGAGCATGTCGCGGCAGAAGGCCTGCCCGGTGCCCACCATTTCTATCTGACATTCCGCACCAACCGCCCGGACGTCATCATTCCGGCTCGACTGCGTGCGCAATACCCGGAAGAAATGACCATCGTTCTCCAGCACCAGTTCTGGGATCTGGCGCTGGACCGCGACAAGAACATCATTTCCGTCGGCCTGTCCTTCGGCGGCGTTGGCAGTATTCTGGTCATCCCCGTCTCCGCGATCACGGCCTTTGCCGATCCGCATATCCGTATGGCCCTGCGCTTCGTCAGTTCCATGCAGGATGATGAGGACATCGAGATCCCGGAAGGCGCCGTCGAGCCAGATGATGTTGATCCCGCTCATCACCCGGAGGTCAAAATCGAAGAACCACCGGCAGAGGATGAGAAGAAGGAAGCCGAAGTCGTCAGCCTGGCGGCCTTCCGCAAGCGCCCACCGA
Organism: Gluconobacter frateurii; assembly: GCF_002723955.1. GTDB lineage: Bacteria > Pseudomonadota > Alphaproteobacteria > Acetobacterales > Acetobacteraceae > Gluconobacter > Gluconobacter frateurii. The sequence continues at coordinate 680,036 of NZ_BEWN01000002.1, read as the reverse complement.
CCTGAAAAACCTCCAGCCCCGGAAGGCTTGCTCCGAGGCACCTGACGCCGTTCTCGTAAGGGATCATCATGCGCTTTACCGTCGATCGTCTCGATCACATCGTTCTGACCGTCCGCGACAGGAGCATCTCGGCGTCCTGGTATCAGCGGGTTCTTGGTATGGATATCGAGGAGTACGGACGGAACAATCGCGTTGCCCTCTGCTTCGGGGGGCAGAAGATCAATCTTCGTCCGGAAAATTCCAAGGGATGGGAAACGGCTGAAGGCGCGCAGCCAGGCACCTCTGATCTGTGCTTCACCTCGGCCATTGCCAGCGAAGACGTCATCCGGCACCTGGAAAAATGTGGGGTCGTGGTGACGGAAGGCCCTGTAGCGCGTCTGGGAGCCCTTGGCCCCATTACGTCCGTTTATTGCCGGGACCCTGATGGCAATCTGGTAGAAATCGCATCCTACCAGCGGTAACAGGCAGGGCTTCCCCCTGCCTGAATGGCTTTTACCAGTTCTTGGAAATCAGCCAGAATTCTTCAGACGTCAATGTAATCTGATTGCAGTCTTTCGTCTCGGCAGCAGCCGTGGCGAGGGCTTCAATACGCTCGATCATGATCGTCTTGCGCTGGTGCGCTTCGGACTGTTCCTTGACCGTGGACAGGGTCTGCAAGGCAGACTTGGCGGCCTTGGCAACGCGGGCTGCATCAATTGCGGCATAGGACATGGTCTGTCTCCATGATGGGGGGTAAACTCGCGCGACCCTACCGCACCCTTCGGGTCAGACCAAATCGTACAGATCAGGCCAGGGACGCCTCATAGGCATCCAGAACAGTCTGGGTCGGCCCATCCATACGAACCCGCCCCCCTTCCAGCCACAGGATACGAGTGCACCATTTCCGTAGAACAGGAAGGGAATGCGAAGTGACGACGAGAATTTCTGCCGCGTCCACCATGCCTTCCATCCGGTTCCTCGCCTTGTCCTGGAAACGCTGATCTCCGGCCATAAACCATTCGTCCATCAGCAGGATACGTGGCCGGGGAACTGTCGCCAGTGCAAAACCCAGCCGGATTCCCATTCCAGACGAATAGAGCCGGACGGGCAGATCGAAAAACGGCCCCAGTTCAGCAAAGGCCTCAACATCCGCTTCAAGAGCCGGGATCTGTTCTTTTGCCACGCCCATCCTGCAGGCAAACAGATGAAGGTTTTCACGGCCGGTCAGTTCAGGGTTCATACCGGACTGCGGATCAATCAGGGCATGACTGTCACCGTCAATATCCAGCAACCCATCCGTTGTTTCGTAGATCCCGGCCAGGACGCGGAGCAACGTGGATTTCCCTGCTCCGTTATGACCGATCAACCCCACACGCTCACCACCTGCGATTTGAAACGTCAGGCCGGAAAGCGCCTGAACGAGCACCGCATCAGAAGTGGCTGCGCCAAGGCGCATACGGCCGCCCACACTGGCGGGCTTCGTAACCGTCGCTTTCGCACGGGCCAGAAGCGTCTTTTTCAAGGACCGTGAAGCGCCGTGCAGAACAGGAAACGACAGGGACAGATTTTCAAGGCGGATATGGGTCATGCTCAGATCCAGAACACCAGCCGCGCCCGAACTCGCACGAAAACCCAGACTGCCAGCGCACAGAATACGGCACTCGTTCCAAGTGCCACACCCCACACACCCGCTGATGGAACATGCCCTAGCAGGGGAGCGCGTACGATTTCCAGCAAGGCATAGAACGGATTGTAGAGCAGAAACCTGGCCTTGCCCGCGAGCTGTTCGGGCTGCCAGATCACTGGGGTGACGTAAAATACGATCTGCATAAGCGCGCCGACGATCGGCGGAATATCCCTGAACCTTGCACACAGCGCACCGAGCAGCATGGACGCAGCGAAACCGTCGATTCCCCAGAGAAACAGCGATGGAACGGCAAGCAATGCCGAGGCACCCGGCCAGACATGGTAGATGGCGAACACGCCAATCGGCACGATGATGTTGTGCCCGAACACGATGGCATTGCGAACAACGACACGAACGGCCTGGAGCAGTAGCGGCAAACGGCTGGACCGGATCATGCTGTCCGCATCCAGAAAGCTCGTGCAGGATTCCTGGATGAGACTTGCCAGCCCGGTCTGCCAAAGCGTGAGGGACAGTGCCAGAAACGGCAGATAAACCTTGAGATCCTGATGGAACAGCCGCCCATACAGAACGCCCATCGAGGCCACCATGAGAACTGACGTGATGGTCAGCCAGAAGGGGCCCAGCGCAGACCCGCGATAGCGCAGCTTGATATCCAGCCATCCCAGCATGACGCCGAGCCGCCAGAGCTGGCGTGTTTCCCGGAAATCATTCCAGGCACGAGCGGCGGGGCTGCCACGTCGCTGATCAAACCTTATCAGGCCGGAAGCAGGCTTTGACAGGCTGTCAGCGTGAGGTTCGGTCGGGGCCGGAGACAATGCGCTCATATGGTCCGCCTAGCCGATACCCCCTCATCCCGCAAGCAGGTAGGCCCTTGATGGCGCTAAGTGGTTTCCCCATGTATCGGGCAGATAGCGTCCTTGGGAGAGATGGTTCCCGGAAAACATCCGGTTTTCGTCATTTTTCCTAGTTTTGCCGTAATCCCTGTGTATGCTTTGCGGGTTGCGACAGTTCTTCCCTTGTCAGGTACCCTGCCCCGATGCCCAGCTCCGCCGTGCCGCCCCAGACTACTCCACGTTTCCTGACCACTCTCCGTTCTGGTCTGGCACTTGGTCTGATCGGCCTGCTCGCGGCCTGCGCAAACACCCCTGACATGAGTTCGACTTCCCGTCTGCCGGTTACGCAGGAAGCCGCGAAATACCGGGCGCACGCCAAGTCCTACTACGCACCTCCCGGCCCGCCAGATGATCCGTGGGGGCCCTATATCGAAGAAGCGTCCGCACGCTTCGATATACCGGGCCAGTGGATCAGGGCCGTGATGCAGCAGGAGTCCGGTGGCCATCTTTTTGACCACAACGGCAATTTCATTACATCGACCCCGGGCGCGATGGGTCTGCTTCAGCTGATGCCGCCCACTTATGACGACATGCGCCAGCAGTACGGCCTCGGGGATGACCCCTTCGATCCGCACGACAATATCCTCGCCGGAACGGCCTATCTCCGGCAGATGTATGATATCTACGGTTCTCCCGGATTTCTGGCCGCCTACAATGATGGTCCGGGAAGTCTGGACAGCTATCTTCGCCGCGGCCGTCCACTGCCTCGTGAAACGCGCCGGTATGTTGCCTCCATCGGGCCACGGATTGCTGGCATAACGCCTCACAACCGTTCGGCGGCGGATCTTCTGGTGGCGCAGCACGATCCAAATGCCCAGATCCAGATCGCAGAGAACAGCGCCCCGGCGTCTCCGACCAGTCAGGCGGTCAGTGCTGCCTGGTCGCACAAGGATGCGGCCGATAATGGCACTGCTTCTGCTGCCCCCGAGGAAGTGGCCGAGGCTCCTGACACACCGGCTGCACCCATCGCCGTAGCTTCGGCGGCCACACCTTCTGCTGGACCGAGCAGCGTCAGTGCAGCATGGGCCGCGCGCGGTATTACCTCCCCTGCTCCAGCAGTTCAGGAGGCAGCGTACCGGCCATCCGTTGCAAGCAACATGGATACCGAACTGGCTGACAGTCAGGTTACAGCGCAGGAAATTCCCATCGGGCATCGCCTGAAGCCACAGCCGATCATGGCCGTCATGCCTGCCGCCAACCAGCAGCAGTATCGCCTGTCACCCGGCCCCGCCCCCGTCATCCACCGCGCTGCACCCGTTCAGCAGGATACGTCAGGGCCTCGCACCTGGGCTATTCAGGTCGGAGCGTTTGCCAATGCCAGTCAGGCCAGCACGGCCGCGTCTCAGGCCCACAGCCATGCGGGTGCTGTTGTCGCCTCGGCCCGGACCCAGGTTGCCAGCGTCAAAACGGGCAAGGGTCATCTCTATCGCGCACGTTTGACAGGCCTGACACATGACAGTGCACTTGCAGCGTGCCACCGTCTGCCGCACGGTTCGCCCTGTGTCGTGGTTCCGCCCGGCGCATTCTGACATTCATTCAGGGAACAGAACTGATCCTATGCGTTTTCTGCTGCCAATCTCCGCCTTTTGCGCCCTAGCTTCGATTGGCACTCTTGCCTCCCCGGCCCATGCCGCACTGGAAACGGGCGCCCACGCTCCTGATTTCACGGCGCAGGCCAGCATGGGGGGACATCAGTTCAGCTATCATCTTGCCGAGGCCCTGAAGTCAGGCCCTGTCGTCCTGTATTTCTACCCGGCCGCTTTCACCAAGGGATGCACGATCGAAGCCCATGACTTTGCGGAAGCCATTCCGCAGTTCAAGGAAATGGGGGCCACCGTTATCGGAATCTCCATGGACCCGATCGACAAGCTGACGCAGTTTTCCGTCAGCGAATGCCGCAGCGCCTTTCCAGTTGCCGCAGACCCGAGCGGCACGGTGACGAACGCATACAAGGCCAAAATGCCCGCGAAGCATCTGGCAAGCCGTACGTCCTATGTGATTGCGCCGGACGGACATATCGTCCTGTCTTACGCATCCATGTCTCCGGACGAACATGTTGAACGGACGCTCGCTGCCGTGAAGGCCCTTAAAGCCGGCCACTAACGCGTTACACTACGACCGGATTTCCCTGTTATGCCCCGCTCTCCCCGTCCTGCTCCCGAAAAGGAGCAGGCTGGTTCTTCCGATCTGTTCGGCCAGCATCATGTCGGCCATGCGCGACCGCTTCGCCTTTCAGACGATGTATCCAGCACAGCTCTCTATGCAGGTCCGGGTGACTGCTACCGTTACACGCTTGAGCGGGTATGGGACGATAGCAAACCCATGATCATGTGGCTGATGATGAACCCGTCTGTCGCAACGGAAATGGGGGACGATCGTACGGTCGCCAAATGCCAGCGTTATGCCCGGGCATGGGGATATGGCGGCATTTTTGTTGGAAACAGCTTTGCATATCGCTGCACGGATCAGAAACGCCTTCTTGAGGTTGATGATCCGGTCGGGCCAGACAATGACTCTCACCTACTGGCCATGGCCAAAAAGGCAGATCTTGTCGTTCTGGCGTATGGCGCTCCACAGGCCAAAGCCCTGCGCCCAAGAGGCACCGAAGTCGCCCGTATGCTTGGCCACCATGGCATTACGGTGACGGCTCTCCGGTTAAGCAAGAGTGGCAGGCCAGAGCACCCGCTGTACCTACCCTCTGCCCTGACGCCGCAGCCACTCGATCCCGAAACCCTGTCCTGAAAGACAGGATCAGTATGAGCTTCCTTCAGGCCCACGTTCCTTGATCTGCCAGACCAGAACCAGATGGTTGTCGTGGTTAGGGTACACGACCTGAGGCTGGATTTCCGCGCCCAGCTTCTTTTCGTCATAGACCTTCTGGATGGCAGCTTCATCAGCCGCCAGCGTCTGGTCTGAAATAGAGGCACCTTCCTGCAAATGCGTTGCAGCAGCCAGGGCGGGAGTTGGAACCTTGGTGTTTCCGTCAAAGGCCACCTTGTCCACGATCAGTTGCCGCGCCTCACGAGTAGGGGGAACCTCCTCCCGGAGGACCAGCTTTACATCCACCCTGTCAGCGGAAATGTGCATCTGCTCCCCAAGATCTGCGCCTACACCTCGCGACTGATACAGGTCAGCCACCCGCTTCTGTGCATCAGACAACTGCGCCCGGCTTACAGTCTGGCCGGAGCGATAGCCGAACGTCTTTAAAATCTCCTCCGAAGGAACACTCTTGTTGCCCTCAACGGCAATCGTTCCAAGTTGGAGGGGAGCATCCATGGCGGGAACAGGGGGAGGAGCGGGTGGTGTTGCTGGATCGGCAAGCGCCGACCCCACCAGTAAGATCGCTCCCAGGCCAAGCCCCGAAGCCGCCTGCTTCAGCATGGAATGAGAAAACATCATGCTGCCTCCTGTGCCTTGAAAAAAAATAAGAGACCTACCTTTACGCCAAAGAGGAGGTGAGGTTGCCAATTATTCAGACTAGGGCAGTCCCCATCCACACAACGTCACAATTCCGAGACTTTCTCTCTAAACCCACTTAAATCCTTATCACCGCATTGACACCTGGGCGGCCCGTCTGCGACACACCGTTTCTCACTCCCTAAATTGGAATTCATTTTCTTCGTCCCATCACGGGAACGTCCTTGAAGAAAACGTGTTTTCCTCTCCACCATCATCAGACAGAAGAGAGACCTGCTGCCTCATGGTCGTGCTGCCTATTCCTGCTCGCGTTCCTCGTTCCGGATATTTTCGTTCGGCTTTGCTCGGCGTTTTGTCCGCCACGACACTGGCATTCCTGCCCGGATACGCCTGGGGACAGGCCGCATCTCCCTCCGGATCGACGCCTACGGCAGGTCCATCCGCGGAGCCGTCCGCCGGGAACAGCAAATCCGAGATGACATCTCACCCCATGGATACAGGGCTCCGCGTTCCGCTCATGCAGAAGAATATGCGGGGTGTTCGCAGCGCAAGCGCGTCTGACGAGATTGCAGATCCAGGTTCGTTCTTCGCAGCTCCCATGGGTTCACAGCACTTCTTCGGTGACTGGGGCGGTATCCAACCCTGGCTGGTCGATCACGGCATCCACCTTCTGGCATCCATCAACGAAGAATTTGCTGGCAACGTGACTGGTGGCAAACAGCACGCCTATTCGGATACCGGCCAGGTTGGCGTTGAACTGGACGTTGACTGGGACAAACTGGCAGGCATTCCGAATTTCTGGACTCATACCTTGATCGTGAACGGCCACGGTCAGAACGTATCGCGCATGTTCGGGGATTCCATTGCCCCCGTTCAGGAAATCTATGGCGCTCGTGGTAACGTCGTTGCGCATCTGGTCTCGATGTATGGCGAAACGTCGTTTTACCATAACCGCATCGACATCAGTGCAGGTTGGATTCCAGTTGGTTCCTTCTTTGCGGCCTCGCCTCTGTTCTGTGACTTCATGAACGTGGCTGTCTGCGGTAATCCGGCGCCGAACAAATATACGGAAGGCAACCGTGACTGGCCCTCCGGTAATCTGGCGGCCATCGTTCGCGTTATGCCAACCGTCAATACCTACATCATGGGTGGCCTGTTTGCGGTCAGTCCTCACGCATATAACGGCGGTATCTCCGGCTGGTCCTGGGCGCAGTCCGGGCTCGGCAAGTTTTCAACGCCGGTTGAAATTGGCTGGGTTCCGCATTTCGGGAAGAACCGTCTCGTAGGCCATTACGAACTTGGTTACTCGTACGACAATTCTCGCTATCCCAACCTGTACGAAGATATTCATGGCAATTCCTGGCAGCAGACGGGCCTGCCCCGCCGCTATGAAGCCGGCCGAAACAGCGCATGGCTCATTATGGATCAGATGCTCATGCGCAATGGTCCGGGCGACACCAACGGTCTGATCCTCATGGCCGGCGCCATGTACAGTGATGGCAAGACTGTCTCCATGCGCGATCATACCTGGGTCGGCATGATCGATACGGGCAAGGCCTGGGGACGTCCGCTCGATACGATTGGTGCCATGTGGCAGCATTTCGACATGAGCACCACGGCCGCTCTCCAGCAGGAATCCTCCAAGGAACTCAATCTTCCTTATCAGGACACCCAGTGGGGCGCAGTTTATGGCCCGCAGAGCCATGAGAACGTGTACGAACTGTTCTACAGTGCGCATGTTGCCCGCGCGATGGCGATCCAGCCGGACTTCCAGTACATCCAGCGGCCTAGTGCGACCACAACATTCCATGACGCTGCGGTCTTGGGAGTTCAGTTCACAGTCGTGCTCTGAGGCGACCCACACTGCGGCCGAATACGAAGCGAAGCCCTTCCCAGGCTTCGCTTTTTTTATGACCTAAAAGCCACGCTTTGGTTGAAGTCATATTAAGTTACATTGATTTATTTGAGATTAATTCTCATTACCGTATGTAGCGCTCACACTCTCCTCCAGTTGAGGCTTCCATCGTGCGCGCATATCCGACCTTTCGTTCCAAGCCTGCCCGCCGCCCCCATCATCTGGCCTGTCTTCTGCTTGCTGGAACCACGCTTCCCGTATTCGCTTATGCAGCGGCAGATCCGTCCATTGCCCCACAGACGGCGCCTCAAAAAGCTGCGCATGTTTCGAAAGCACCGGCATCAGCCATCCCGAATGATGAAGAAATCATCGTCAAGGCCAAGCGCCGGAACCAGATGGAAGTCACAAGCGGGGGGCAGCTTGGTGTTCTGGGAAACAAGAAAGGCCTGGATGTGCCTTTCAATATTCGCAGCTACTCCTCCAGCCTGATCCTGAACCAGCAGTCCCAGACGCTCGGACAGGTTCTGGAAAATGACCCGTCCGTTCGCACCACGTATGGATATGGCAATTTCTCGGAAATGTTCGTCATTCGTGGCTTTGCCGTGAACGGAGACGACGTTGCCATTAACGGCCTGTACGGCATCACCCCCCGCCAACTTGTCTCGCCACAGCTTTATGACAGTGTGCAGGTTCTGAACGGAGCCAGCGCGTTCCTCAATGGAGCTGCTCCGGGTGGGTCTGCCATTGGCGGCAACATCAACCTGATGTTCAAGCATGCAACGGATGCACCGATCACGCGCCTGAGCGCGGGTTATACCAGCAGTGCAATGGGCGACGGCAGCATTGATGTTGGACGACGCTTCGGAACGGACAAGCAGTTTGGTGTGCGCCTGAATGTCGCGGGCCAGTCCGGTGAAGACTCCATCAATAACGAATATCGTCACTCGACGGCTCTGGGTGCCGATTTTGACTGGCGCAGCCGGGATAACCGCACGCGTATCTCGATGGATATGAACTATCAGAATCAGGGCGTGGATGGCGGCAGGCCTGCGATCTTTCTCAGCAGTACAGCCACATCCGTGCCACGCCCGGCTTCCCCATCCCATAATTACGGTCAGAAATGGGCCTATAACGATCTGAACTACATCTTCGGCATGCTCAACATCGAGCATGATCTTTCGAAGAACGTCACCCTGTATGGCGCATTCGGCGCGCTGCACGGCGATGAGAAAGGTAACTACTCAAGCCCCACAATCACAAACTCCAGCACCGGCGATGGAACGGCCGGGGCCATGTATGTGCCATATTCGCAAACCAACGAAAGTACCCGTGCGGGTGTCCGGGCCCATTTCCGCACCGGGTTCATCAAGCACGAGATCAATGCAGGTGGCTCCGCACTCTGGGAAGATACGGGTGCCGCCTACTCCATGGCGCTCACATCTCTGAACACAAATCTGTACAACACACCCAGAGTGTCCTCTCCGGCTGAAACCTATGTCGGCGGCGTCTTGGACAATCCACAGACAACCAGTTCGACGCAGCTTTACAGTCTGTTCTTCTCAGACACGATGACGTTCCTGAAAGGCCGCGTCGCGCTGACAGGCGGCTTCCGTTATCAGAACATGCTGATCAACGCGTATGACTACAGCACGACTGGCCGCGGCGCGCTTTCGTCCCATTACGATCAGGATGCCATTACGCCTGTCGTCGGGCTGGTCATTCACCCGACACGACAGACATCGCTCTATTTCAACCGGATCGAAGGGCTGTCCCAGGGGCCGACCGCCTCAGGAAACGTCGTCAATCTGGGGGAAGTCTTTCCGCCTTACAAATCCACCCAGTACGAAGTCGGCGCGAAATATGACATCGGACGGTTCAGCGCAGGACTGGCATTTTATCAGATTTCACAACCGAATGCTTATTCTGAAGCACTGGGAACGACAGGCAGTTATGTCTACCGCGTGGACGGTCTCCAGCGAAACCGGGGCATGGAACTGACCGTCAATGGCGAGATCCTTCCGGGCCTGCGTTTCAACGGCGGTGGCACGCTTATTCAGGCGTCCCTGCGCCGCACGGCCGGAGGCGCTTACGATGGCAATACGGCGATTGGCGTTCCCAACTATACGATCAATGGCAATCTGGAATATGACCTGCCGTTCCTGAAGGGTGCGACCGTTGTTGGGCGTGTCGTCAATACAGGCAAGCAATGGGTCAACGAGACCAACACGCTGCATATCCCGGTCTGGACACGCTTTGACGTCGGCGCCCGCTATACGTTCACGACCTATCACAAGCCCGTCACGCTACGCTTCGGCATCGATAACATCGCCAATACCCGGTACTGGTCTTCAGCTTTCAACGGCTATCTGCTTCAGGGTCTGCCCCGGACCTTCAAGTTCTCCTTCACGACCGATCTCTGATTTCACTTCAGATCGCGGGGACAAAAAAACGCGCCACCTTGATCGGGTGGCGCGTTTTTCATGTCTGCTCTTGGCTGTTGCTCAGAACGTAATGCCCGTTTCAAAATCAAGCAGCAGTGCATTCTTGTATCGGTTGGTGCCACCCGGGTGCATGAGGTACTGCGCGCCAGGACGAATCACGAGCCAGGGTGTTGGACGCCAGCCATAGTTCAGTTCGATGGCATGTTCTTCGGACGGCTTGTAGATACCCGTGGCGCCCGCCGCCTGCATCTGGCGAGCCCAGATGGTCAGCTTCGGGTTCACCCACAGCATTTTCATGCCAAGGCTGATCGTATCGTTAGGCCGGTTCCGGAAAGTCCCCTTACGCGTGATGCCCCACGTGATGAAGTAAGGTGCAATCGCCGTGCGCGGATCACCCCAGGTGAACGAACCAAAGAAGGATGTTCCACGGTTCGGATCAGCCTTGTCACGCTCCAGCATACGATCAAACTGGAACCAGCCACCAAAACGGCCGCGAACCTGCTGGGTCGGTGCCGAAATCAGATATTCCGTCGGAACGCCGAACGTTCCAAGCTGGCCATAGACATTCTTCACCTGCGAAGAATCCCAGTAACCGCCAATCTTGATATTGGTCTGGAGCGGACCGCTGTAATCGTCCTTGCCACCCTGGTGCCAGCCAAGCTGGAACGGAACATATGTGCCCGTTGCACCATGGAGATTCATCTTCCAGCCGTTATGCGTATTGGCGATGGTCGGATCGACCGAATACGCGCCGAACTGGATCAGGTAATGATTGTTTCCAGCGGGGTAAAACTTCACCCACGCACCCGGATGCGCCGTCGGATAATATCCATAGCCCGAGTTCATCGCGACAGACTGAGGCATACCGCAGATGGCGTTGGACTCGAACTGGCAGTACTGGCTCATACCCCAGTACATGGAAGACTGTTCGAAATCGTTCTCGGTATTGATTTCGCCGACTTCCGTAGAGACATACCGGTTCCACGGCATTTCCCATGACAGCCGGGTCAGACGAACGGTTTCACCCGAGCCGAAGATCTGCTGCGGACTATCAAGCGCCGGGAGCTTGGCCCCAATACCCAGACCCTGTCGGGCCGTGCTCAGGAAGTGGAAGAGACCAAGGTTCCAGCCAGTCAGCCGCTTCAGATCAAGGTCAATATTCAGACCAAACTCATCCGCATAGCGAACGGTCTTGGCCTTGCCACCCATCGGGTTACCTGCACTGTCCTGCAGGAAGTGACCGCCGATATTGATACCTTTTTCCGTAAGCCAGGTTCGGTAGCCGCCCCAGTCACCCGTCATGGTGCTTTGCGTCAGCCAGTCATGAAAGCTGGCCGGAAAGAAACGGTTCTCCGTCGTATCTGAAGGCTGTACGTCTGCCAGATGCGAGGGGGTCGGCGCAGGTTTGACCAGCAGAGGGCTGGGCTGGATGGACTTGGTCCGGAGCACCGGATGACCGGCGCTGTTGTGGGCACGGGGCTGCCCTGCCGGTGGCTGGTCGGACGCAGAAGCCGTCTCGGCGTGTGCAATCTGGAATGTGGACAGCGCCGTGCTCAAAAGACAGGCCGTCGCCAGAGCCTTCGTCAAACCGCTTCTAAACCTCTGCATCTTTTCCCGCGTCTCCCTCTGGTATCGCCTGTAGCCGAAAATCCTGAATGACTTTCCCATACAGGCCGATACCGGTCCGGAATAGAGAGAGGAAGACGGTTGTTTTCCTAATCAGACAGCTTCGAGGTTTTAAGACAAAGCATGTCCAATGATTTTCCTAGGTTTTCTCCCGAATTACAAAAGTTTCACGTCTGCGACGTCGACGAAAGTTTCCTGTTCACAGTTATGTGTTGTCGATCCCAACGGCGCGTCAAAGGCTCCACACACGCCAGAATCACAACAATCGCAACGGCAATTTCACAGAGTGTCCGGAACAGCCCGGCGTAAAGAACATTGCCTGCAGACGTACCGACATCGGCTGGCATGGCGGCCTCGTTCGCAATGACACTCCCCACATACATGGCAATGCCCCAGAGCAGATAAAGCCCACCCATCATAAAACCACCCAGTCGGGCGGGTGCATAACGGGCAATAATGGCGAGCCCCAGCCCGTTGGTGAGGAGTTCTGCGAAGGACAGCAGTCCGTAGCCAACAACCATGATCCAGGGAGAAACAAGCCCCTTGGTGGTGGCCGTCGCGAACCACCAGACACCAAAGGCCAGGGCAACCATCGCGTACCCAATCAGCATCTTGCGGGCGATGGACAGATCCCGCCCCTGTGCACCAAAGCGATTATACAATGAGGCTAACACAGGGCTGAGTGCCATGATCCAGAGCGAGTTCAGAGCCTGAAACTGCCCGGCAGACATATGAAAGAGCGTCACACCGGCAATCTTGAAGTCACCCGAAACATCCCGAAGCGCATACAGCGTCAGGGACGTGATCATCTGCTGATAGTAAATCAGATAAATCGTCCCTTGCAGGGACAGCATGTAGGTCAGCTTCAGGCCAGGACGTTCTTCCACAGGGGCCCGGAAGTACAGCACAGCCCATATGACAGCCAACCCAAGGCCCGCAATGACAATGCAAAGTCGCGCCAGACCATCGCGGCTCAGAACCCATGCATTGAAGACGGTCAGAAGAAGCAGTCCCAGCCCGACCAGACCAAAACGGCTGAGTGGGACAGCCTTCTGCTCGATCGCGCTCGCCGTATAATCTAGCCAGTTGGACCGCCATAAATAATAGAGTAGCCCGATCACCAACCCACCGGAACATGTGGCGAAGGCGACGGGGGCGCCATAATGCACCTGTAGCCAGGGTGTCAGCAGCATGGACACTGTCGAGCCGACATTCACAGACATGTAGTACAACGTGAACGCCGCATCCAAGGCAGCATCATCGCCTTCGTAGATGCGCCTGACCAGATTTCCAGCATTGGGTTTAAACAGGCCATTGCCCGTAGAAATCAGAGCCATTGCCAGCAGAAGAAGCGTCGTTGAATTTAGAGACGCAGCAAGGCAGGCATAGCCGAGAGCAAGGGAGATGGTCCCCATGACAACGGTCCGCCGTGTTCCGAGAATGCGGTCCCCCAGAACGCCGCCCAGCGCTGGCGTAATATATGTCAGAGCGGAAAAGGCGCCCATCATCAGGTTGGCCGCCGTGTCCGCCATCCGGAGCTGCTGCACCATGAATAGCGTCAGGACAGCCTGCATCCCGTAATAGCCGAACCGTTCCCACAGTTCGATGGCCAGCACGACAGTAAAAGCGCGCCGGCGCTGCGCCGTCGGCGCCTGGACGGCGGTAGAGGAAGAAAAGGACGCCATGAAATACCCGTCAAAAGCAAAGACGGGCCTTACCTTACGGCAAATGCCACTCCCCGGCGAGGACGAGAGCATGCGCTCCGATAATGCTCAGAGCCACAACGAAGATAATGGCAAAAATCCCGCCAATGATCTGCCGCCATGGCCAGTCTGGCAGGCGCGCCTTCGCGCGCCGGACCATTCCCATCCTCAGGCCTCCTGAGCAGCGAAAAAGGCTTCAAGCTCAGGCGACACTGTGCCGATGTGAACCTGAAGGGTTACAAACAGATCGCCCGCCGGATGCTTCTTGTCTGCACCAACACCGCGCCCTGCCAGCCGCAGAACTTTCCCACTATCAGAATGCTTGGGCACCTTGACTGCCACATCACCTTTCGGCGTCGACACAGTCACCTTGCCGCCAAGAACAGCCGTCCGAAGATCGACATTCTGGGTCATACGAAGGTTACGCCCATCGCGGGTGTAACGCTTGTCAGGTGTAACACTGATGGTCAGGAGCGCATCGCCCGGAACACCGGGCTGCCCATCCATACCCGGCCGACCCGGTGCACCTTTACCCCGGACACGCAGGGTCTGGCCGTCTTCAACACCGGGAGGCACGCGCACTTCCGTATGCCCCCCTTCTCCCAGAGCGAGATCCAGTGAGGTGCCAAGAACTGCCTGTTCAAAACTGATCGTGACGGCGAAGCGTCGGTCTGAACCTTTGGAGGCACGCCGTCCGGCAGAGCCGCCGGGGCGGAAGTCCCCACTGAAACCGCCACCGCCGAACATATCCGAGAAGAATGCGCCTAGGTCTTCCTGGTTGAAATTCCCCTGGAAGCCGTGTGCGCCACCGCCCGGTCCACCGCCAAACCCGGCACCACCGAACGGTCCACGTTCCTGCCCGTCAGCATCGATCTCACCACGGTCGAAGCGCTCGCGCTTTTCCTTGTCCCCGATGATGTTATAGGCCTGACCTACAGCCTTGAATTTTTCCTCGGCGTCCTTGCTGTCAGGATTATGATCGGGGTGATACTGCTTGGCCAGCTTCCGGTATGCGCTGCGGATTTCCTTGTCCGTCGCCGTCTTGGAAACACCGAGAACCGAATAAGGGTCTTTCATCTCACCTCCGCATCATCTGCCGGGCCATCATCCAGCAGGTCAATCAGGACTGCGATAACAACGTCACGCGCAAAGCCCGCCTTAACGCCATCTGCAATCAGGCTTTCCAGCCTAGGGCTGAGGTAATCCTCAGCCGGATGTCCATCCTGTGCCATATGTGTTGTTCCTCCGTTATCCACAGATGTGTGACGCCAGTGGCGTTGGGTCAATGATTGAGGACAAACTCTGCAATATGCGGGACAAGTTTTGGGTCCAGAGGCACGGTTGAGTCTGTATAGGCCTTCATAAAATCCGCTTTGTCCGTGCCTTGCACATCCTTCAGCATATGATTGGCGTCGGGAAGATAAAGTGCGTCTGCTTTTGGCGCGGCAGCCTTGAGAGGAGCGAAATCGGCTACCGGACTGATCTGCGCGTCCCGCCCCCCCTGAACCAGCAGCATAGGGCCTTGATAGGCGGCGGCCAGTTTCGCCGGATCATAATGCATTTCATCGATGAGGTAATGCTGAACGGCTGGGCGGAAAAGGGTGCGCAGGCCCGGATGCAGCGTCTGTGGATCAACAGTTTTTCCTGCCTCAAGGTCATTCAACGCTCCATCAATCTGGGGCAGAATAACTTGCGCGCCGGGAGCAGCATGGAGCTGACTCCGGAGGACTTCCCCCGGTGGCCGCCCCTGCGCCGACAGCAGGATCAATCCGCATAAGGGCTTCACCGAGGACGCAGAAGCGAGGGCGACAAGGGCCCCTTCACTATGGCCTGCCACCCACACACAAGACACCCCAGTCTGATGCTGGATCGTGTTTATCCAACTCTGCACATCCATAACGTAATCATGAATTGTGACGTTATTCGCATCTGGAATAGCTCGGGCACTTCCAAACATACCCCGCTTGTCGATGCGGACGGAAGAAATTCCATGTTCTGCCAGCCCTTCTGCAAGAAGGCGGAGCGTTGCGGGCTTTATGGAGGTAAGACTGTTTCCGTTTCGGTCAGTCGCGCCAGAGCCGGGAATCAGAAGAACAACAGGTTTTTTCGCTCCCGCATCAAGGAAGGTTCCTGCGAGTACACCCTGCGGACCCGGCGCCTCGACAGACCTTTCCTTGGCCGCCAGCGCAGTCGAAGGCAGGAGTGTCATCACCCCCAAAAGCAGCAGGTAATGGCGGAAACGATACATCTCAGTCCCCTTACGTGACGCACCGAGAAATCTGCCACGGGAAACCACGCCCCGCCACGTTTTTCACTCAGCGCGTAAAGGCACGCGCCAGAGCGTTCTGCTTCCCGATTTCAACCGGCAGACGCGTATCCGTGAGCTCACGTCCCTGCCAGCCGGCGCCCATTTCCGTGTAGAGCGAAATAGCATCCCGCAGGCGGGCCGTACGGCCAACAACAGCCTGATCCTGTGCGGTCAGGGCTGTCTGCTCCGTGGTCAGAACATTCAGATAGCCCGTCAGACCTGCACCAAACAGCTTCTGCGCCCGATCGCGGGCCAGTCCGGAGTCCCGGGCTGCATCTTCGAGCTGGCTGACCAGTTCATTATCGTGCCGCCAGTCACCGAGAGAGTCTTCGACTTCCTCAAACGCCTTGAGCACTGTCTTGCGATACGTCAGCCGGCTGGCTTCTGCTTCCGCACGCGCCTGGGCAATCTCCGCCGTATAGCGACCACCATGAATGATAGGCAGTGATGCCATCATCATGAAGCTCCAGGCCATGCCGCCCATCTGGAACGCCTGATAGGCGGCCGATGCATTGGGATTAAAGGTCAGCGGGATCATGAACTTCGGATAGAGGTTCGCGACCGCTACACCTACTTGCGCAGTATCGGCGGCATAATGAGCCTCTGCCGCGCGGATATCCGGACGATTGGCCAGAACGATGGATGGCAGAGACGCTGGGAATGTCGGCACAGTCGGAAGAGGACGACGGACATCCAGCTCTTCTTCCAGCTTACCGGGCATTTCACCCAGCAGTACGGAAATCGCATGGATCAGACGCTCTTCCTGAGAGTGAAGAGGAGCCAGCCGTGAACGTTCGAGATGCTCTTCCGTCTGCGCCTGGGCCACCGCCAGCGTATTGCCAAGACCGTGTGTGTACAGCTTTTCCGTCAGTTCGCGCGAACGCTGCGCCACATCAATGCTGCGTTCGGTAACGGCCAACCGCTCCTGCACGCCCCGCAGTGAGACATAGTCCGAGGCAAGTTCAGCCAGCAGGGAAAGCAGAATGGCGCGCCGGTTCTCGATGGACTCTTCAACGAGCCTCTTACGCTCTTCCACCTGCCGGGAAATATGGCCGAACAGATCGATTTCCCAGCTCGCACGGGCGCCGTAGGTCAGGACAGATGCCTGAGGCCGGTTGGCAGTATTACCCGGCCGGAGCGGCCAGTTATCGACATTGATGGAATAACGGTCATCACCACCGCCCATGGCCGCATCAAGCTGCGGATACCAGGCCGCCTGCGCCTGCCGGCGGACAGCCCGTTCCGAAATAATGTGCTGCGATGCAATCTGCAGATCGTAGTTGCCTTTGATGGCCTGCTCGACCAGCTCATTCAGCATCGGATCGTGAAACTGGGCCCACCAGTCCTTCATGTCCGCTTCCGTGCGGGCAATCTCCTCTGCCGTTACTGAGTGAGGCTGCTCCACAAAGGAGTCTGGCACCTTGATCCTGTCTGGCTTGAAGTTTGGCCCAACGGTGCAGGCCGTAAGCGACAGACAGGTACTGAGAGCAAAGGTGAGGAGTTTGCGGGACATGATCAGAGATGATTCTGCAGCCAGGTGGTCAACTTGCCACGAGCGCCGGGCGTCTCGCGGCCGATCGTGACAGTCGCGGTCATACCGGCCGCAAGGGTGATTTCCGGCGGAACGTTATCCAGTTCCAGACGGACCGGAATACGCTGTGCCAGACGGACCCAGGTGAAGATCGGGTTTACATCCGGCAGGCCAAGGCGGTCTGAGACGCCATTTCGGTCATTGATACCGCGGCCAATGCTGACGACGTGTGCAGGAAGGATCTGCTTGTAACCCATCAGCTTCACCCGGGCTTCATCACCGACATGCACGCCGTGCATCTTGGTTTCTTCGAAGTATCCGTTGATCCAGTAGCTATGGGCGTCAATCACGGCCAGACCCGGCTGGCCGGCATGGGCGTAGTCACCGACCCGGAGGTTCAGGTTGGTGATATAGCCGTCAACCGGCGAATAGACGGTCGAACGTTGAAGATTGAGCAGGGCCGTATTCAGTTCGGCCTTCGCTGCATTCACCTTGGCGCGCTGTGTCTCAACATTTGAGTTGAAGTCTTCCTGCTCTTCCGCAGAGACAATGCCACCCAGCCCCATACGGCGCTTGGCGTCCGAAGAGCGGAGCTTCAGATCTTCGTCTGCGCCTGCAAGACGGGCGCGGGCCGCGTCGATATCAAGGCGGAAGCGGACAGGATCAAGGACAAAGAGCGGATCACCACGATGAACAAACTGGTTATCCACGACAGGGACAGAGACTACAGTCCCTGAAACTTCAGGGGCCGCATCTACAACGTAAACGCGAACCCGGCCATCTCTGGTCCAGGGGGCGAGAACGTAAATGTCCCACATGGTCCGGCCAAGGCCGATAGCCATGGCGAGGACAATCAGAGTCAGCAGAACGCGGATCACACTGCGGGTCCAGTTCATAGCCGACCCCTCCTAGACGTAAAGGATGAGTAGACAGAGAACACAGACATAGAGCGCTATTTCAAATAGAGCGACGTGCCAGAACCAGCTCAGGGCGCCGGTTCGCCACAGAATGCTTCTCAACAGCAATGTCACAAACACTGCTGCAACGGCATAGATTGAGAGGGGTGCGACAAAGACGCCGAAGAGATTGACTTCCGTAAGCATCAGGCTGTGACCTTGCTGCCAACTATCGGACTGTTCGGCGAACTTTCCACGGGACTCCTCGCAAGTCCGTGACGACTCCCACAAGGGCGTGATCACGGTACAGGCGAAGTCCTTACGCCATTAACCTACGGGTGGCCAGATGGCTTTGACAAAAATCAGTCATAAAATGTCTTATTTGGAATGACTGAAAAAACTTCTGATGAGAGAGAAGAGTTTTCTGCCAGTAAACCGCCCTGCCGGCCCAAGCAGCAGACCCGTCACCGCTGTAATTGCAATCGACTGCTTGAGTTCGACAAGTTTGCGGTCGCGCAGGATGCGAGCTTCGATTTCTACCACATCCGGAATCGACCATGCTGCAAGCACGGCAAAAATCAGAACGAAGAACAGATCCACACCAATAACGCACAGACTGGCTTTCACGTAGCTCAGTCCTGCGACGCTGATGAAGAACGCCCACAGGAAGCCATGGAAAGAAATGGCTGCGAACAGCAGAAAAACGACTGCGACCAGAGCGCAGGCCACCCGCCGACCGATTCGCATCGCGGAACGTGAGAGGATCTGGCCTTGGGCGGACAGGACTTCCTGACCGAGTTCGAGAGGCTTCATGGAGGGTCGTTCGCCTTTATTCTTAACAGGACGGGTGCAGGTCTACCCGGTCGCCTGCTTCCCGCCTGAAAAGGTTACGTGCCGATTACTTGGAGAAACGGCCCGCCAGGAAACCGACCACAGCAGAGATCAGAACAGCGGCAATAGGCCGCGACTGCACACGCGTTGATACGTTTTCGATCTCATGATCCGTGATTTTACGGGCATTTGCAACGGCGTGTTCCGTGCGATCAGCAGCCTGCAGAAGTGCCGGGCTGACATAATCGTTCAGGATCTGCTCAACCTGCTTGCGAAGGCTGTCAATCTGCTCCTGCGTCGTTTCAGCAGCGACTTCGATGTTCTTCTTGACGGTGTCACGGCTCATGTTCAAACCCTCGTTGCAATTAAAGTAGGGGCCTGGGAATCAGACCCTGTATCTTTCTTCAAACGCAAAACCATCATCAGAGGTTGCATGCCCCGCCCACCCGGCGCTCCACTTACCAGTCCCCGACGTCAGACCGCTCCCCGCGCTCCACTGGCCTTGCAGCTTGAGGCTTTCCGGCCGGGTTTGCAGGCGGATGCCTTTGATCTGGCGGTTTCACAAGGTGAGACGGTAACGGCGTACGGAACAGATGCTGCAGCCCTTTCTGATATTTTGGATCTGATTGCCGGTTTTTCTCCTCCATTGGGTGGACGAGTTCTCGTGCAGGGCACCGACATCACATCGCGACCGCCCGGGCAACGCGGGGTGGCTTTGATCAGCCCGCGGGATCCTTTGTTTCCGCATCTGGATGTGCAGGCCAATATCGTTTTTGCGCTTCGCGCACAGAGGCAGAATCAAGCAGAAGCTCAGGCTGGCGCAGGCCGTACGATGTCTCTTCTCGGCCTGGACGGCTTGGGAAAAGCCCCCCCTCAAACGCTTTCGCCCGAACAAACCTTGCGTGTCATGCTTGCAAGAGCATTTGTCACGTCTCCAGCTATCCTCCTGCTGGACAATCCATACGCTGCCCTGGATGCACAGGCGGCACGGCGCATGGCGTCCCTGCTCTCCAAACTGGTACGTGCACGAGATCTCAGCATTCTTCAGACAGTGCCCAATAAAGAAGACGCATTGCGATCGGGAGGGCCTATCGCCCTTTTCCAGAACCAGACACTTCTTCAGTTCGGACCTGCGGCGGATCTTTACGACCAACCTGCGGGCGTCGAAGTTGCTACATTTTTTGGAGACGCGAATAGCCTGACAGGACAAGTCCTCGATATCGGGGACGATATTGCCCGCATCCAGCTTGCATGCGGAGGTATCGTCGAGGCGATCGCCTCAGAAAGCGAGTTGGCAGAAGGGCAGGCCTGCCTGGTCTGCGTCCGTCCTGACAGGATTTCTCCATTTTTCGGCACACAATCCCTTGGACTTGAGGACGAAGACATGCCTCCCGTCCGAGGCACACTGACAGATACTGTGCATCTGGGTGATCATATCAGGATGCGGATCCGATGCCCTGACGGAACCGAAATCGAACTGCGCCGTCCCCCTCTTCAGACACAAAAACTACCCCGCCCGGGTACTGCTGTTCAGCTTGCATGGCCAGCGGGGCATGCGACGGCCTTTCCGCTTCGGCCCGACCTGTATTAAAGTGCCGCCGTTTTAGGGTGAGTTCGTGCACCCGCCCCGTTTTTGCTGAACAAGGATCATCTTCTGTCCCGGCCCGCCTCCCCTCTGCGACAAACGCTCCCGATCTGTATTCGGGCGGGTCTCGGTCGTGCTCTACGCCCTGTGCGATTGCTGACAGGTCTTCTGCTCTTCCAGTGCCTTCCCCTCACTATGCACGCGCACGCCACGACATCCGGCTCTTTTCACGGAGCAACCGGCGGCGTTGAGAAGTTTTTCTCACATATTGGCCAAAGCGTGACGTCCGTCTTTTCAGCCCCTGAAGCCTCGGCTCATGCGCACAAACATTCCAAAGCGCGACATGTGACAAAACGCCGAAAAGCAACGAAACCAAGCGCGCCTCCGCCGCCCGGATGGGGCGTTCCAGAAGGAACCGTGGCCGCTAATGCCCTTGCAGGAACGGATAGCACCGTTCGGCTTATTGAGTGGGATGGCCAGCGCCCCACACTGGACGTCGGTGTCCATGCCTCCAGAGCAGACTGGGCCGCAGTGCTGCTGGATGGCAGTCAGCTTGCTGACGCCTGCCAGAAAAGCTGGGTCCGCGCTCTGGCGGGAAGCACAACATGCGGCCTCCCAGGCGGCCAGAGTACTCTTGCCCTCGCCTGGGACCGATCCCGCCTGCCTTCCGCGCCCAACTGGAAAGATTTCTGGGACGTCGCACGCCATCCGGGGCGCCGAGGCCTGCGTATGGGCGCCCGGACCACTCTTGAAATAGCCCTCCTCGCCGATGGTATTGACCCGAGGGATATTTACACGGCCCTCTCCACACGGGCGGGTGTAGATCGTGCATTTCATAAGCTGGATCTGTTGCGCCCTTATGTTGTGTGGTGGAAAACACCTGACGATGCGGCCCGCATCATGGAGCAGAGCAGCGCACTGATGACCAGCGCTCCCATGACGGAAATTTCCAGCGTCAGCGCAAAGGTCAAGGCAGGTCCAGCGTCTTCGCTTTTCGTCGCCCAGCCTGACGTTGTGCTGCGCACCGCTCTTTACTGGGCCATTCCAGCCAATACACCAGAGGATGTTGCCAGAAAAACGCTTGAACGTCTGAACACGACGTCTCCCCATCTGGATGACACCCCGGACAGTGCAGCCGACCCGAATGGGACGATATTACCGGTCAACGAAGCATTCTGGACCAAATACGGAGACCAGTTGGAACAAAGATTCCAGGACTGGTACGGCAGCAACCCACAATGATGGCACTCTCAATGCGCCTTCATCTGGCGCCGCTTCTTCTCGGTCTGTTTCTGGGGTGTGCTGTTATCGGGCTATTGATGCGTCTGCTGCCCGCCAAACATGTGCGACTACTCGGGTTGTTGGTGCTTCTGCCTGGACCAGCACTCGCATTCGCGATTCCTGAACTCCATAAAGCAGGTGTCGCTTTCACCGGGCGATATTACGATATTCTGCAGGGTGGATTGATATCCCCTGCTGTCATGCTTCCTTTCGGAGCCACGCTTCTGGGTCTGCCTGTCGGCACAACGCGGGCAGCAATCGGACTGGGAGCCAACTTCGCAACCCGAGCACGCCTGATCTGGTTGCCCCTTTTGCTCCCCGCGACGCTCCTGTCATTCACAATGGCAGTTCTACTGACGGTCGGGTGTGTGATACTGGATCGTCCATGACGTCCGTACTTCCTTTCTGGCAGACTACGCCTCTGGACCAGATGACGCCCGAACAATGGGAATCCCTGTGTGATGGATGCGGGCGCTGCTGCCTGAACAAACTGCGCGATGAAGACACGGATGAGGTCGTTTATACAACGGTCGCCTGCCGGCTTCTGGACACACAGACCTGCCGATGCACGAGTTATCTCAAACGCCATCGGAAAGTCCCGGACTGCATTACATTGACGCCGGAACTCCTTGCAGACATCGACTGGCTTCCCCCAAGCTGCGCCTACCGACTACTGCGTGACGGCTTTGACCTGCCTGAATGGCACCCTCTTCGCAGCGGCACCCGCGACAGCGTCCACACGTCCGGGGCATCGGCTGGCGGTCGCTGCATCAGTGAACGGCGCGCGGGCTCATTGGAAAATTACATCGTGGATTGGCCAGGAGAGTGGCCCGAGAACTCGCCACCCTGCATGTCCTTAAAGCAGTCAGACTAGAACGCCTTTCATGCTCCCACCGACCGTCCCCCTTGTCTGGCGACGTTCGAAACGTGCACGCCGCATGACCCTGCGAATTGATGCCATGCAAGGAAGCGTCGTTCTGACATTGCCGGATCGCACAAGTCGCAAACAGGGGCTGCTGTTCCTCCAGCAGCATATGAACTGGATTTCGTCCTCCCTCGCCTCGTTGCCGGAAAGGCCCATTCTGGCGAATGGGCATGACATCATGATCGAAGGCAACCTCGTTCCCATTCTTCATGAGCCAACCGCACGTCGCGGCGCTTGGCTCGACAATGACGGACTTCATGTCAGCGGGGATGCCGAACATACCGAACGCAGGGTTCGGGATTTCTTGCTCAAGCTTGCAAAAGATCGGCTAAGCACTGCCGTAAAACGCCAAAGCGAGAAAATGCAGCTCACCCCTTCGCGCCTTGATCTCCGGGACGTTCGAACACGGTGGGGCAGTTGCACCCGACAGGGCCGCATCATGTTGAGCTGGCGACTGCTTATGACGCCGATCGAAATCCGGGACTACGTTATCATCCACGAACTCGCACATCTCAGACATTTTGATCATGGGGCTGATTTTTGGGCTCTTGTTGATCATTTTTGCTCAAATGGTCGATCAGGACGTCTTGCAGCGGAGCGCTGGTTGCGCGAAAACGGGACCGCCCTGCTGCGCGCAGCATGAGGCGTGTGCGAGCTTGGCGGAATGGTAGACGCACGAGACTTAAAATCTCGAGTCCGTAAGGGCGTGCGGGTTCGAGTCCCGCAGCTCGCACCACATCTAAGTTATTGAAAATAAACGGCTTTTAGGGTTTTCAACAACCCGGAGCCCCCATTCTTCTACAAAGGGCTTCTACAAAACGAGCCCTGTTGTGCTGATTCGTCTGCAATCCGGTTTCCATTTCAGACGCGGGATTCCCGTTCGTTTTCGGCCTGCTCTGGGGAAACGGGAAATCTGGCACTCTCTGGAAACCCTCGACAGAAATCTTGCCAGAACCCGTGCCTGTGCCATGTATGGACTGACCTCTCAGCTTTTCGAGTGCATCAGTCTGGCCATGTCTTCATCGGAAGAAACATCCTCGCTCAACAAGGCGGTTGAGACCTTTCAGGAGGCTCTGGCCACATCTGACCTGCATCCTGTCCAGCAGGACCTGTTCCAGTCCATTGTCCAGACCTACGACAGTGAGATTCAGGCTCTCAAGGCTCGCTATAAAACCATGAATGCCGAGCATCTTCTGGCACGCATGGAAGACCATCAGCGAGTTTCCAGCGTTCTTGAAAAGATTGGTCCCGAAATCAATGCCCTGACCGACACCATTCACAAACTAGGCAAGGACAAAAGAAGCCCGGGTGAAGAGGCCGTGACAAAGTTGTCAGAACAGGTGGCCGCACTGACCGCGGAAACCAGAACATATACGCAGGTCAATCTGCATCTACGAAACGTTCATTAAGGACGGCAAAATTTTTCGTTGGCAATGCAGGCAATAGCTATCCCGCATTTTGTAACGTCAAAGAAGTGGTAAGCCCAAGTTCTCACGCAGAGTACGGCCAGCATATTCCCGACGCAGAAGCCCACGTCTTTGCAGTTCGGGAACAACCAATGTCACGAAATCATGGACACCATCCGGAGCAGACGTGAACATGATGTTGAAGCCATCTGAAGCTCCCGTCCGGTACCAGCCTTCCATATCATCCACAATGGACTGAGGCGTCCCCACAAGAATACGATGGCCGCCTTTTGTGAAAGTTTTGAGGACATCCTTGGTCGTAGGAGCTTCGCGCCTGATCCAGTCCACAATAAGAGATTGTCGGCTCTTGTGACTGTTGGTCTCTTCCACGTCTTTTAGTCGGATAGGTTGTCCGTCTGGCCATTGAGACAGATCAATTCCCAAGCTGGCATAAGCCGAGAAGCTTCGAAGGACTTCCCCTCGGTTCAAATAGCTTAGATAGGTTTCGAATTTCCCACGCGCTTCGTCCTCTGTGCGTCCCACAAAAGGCGCTAACCCAGGAAGGATCCGCAAGTGCGCGCCTGTCCGGCCGTAGCGCCGTGCCCGATCCAGAACATCTGCCCTGTAATCCCGGCCCGCAGCAGGGTCATATTCTGCCGTGTAAATGACTTCACCAATGCGCGCCGCCAGTTCCTTCCCTGCCCCGGACGCACCTGCCTGCGCCAAAACGGGACGGCTCTGGACCGGAGGCGGCGCATTCAGCGGACCCGCGACACTGTAAAAGCGCCCTTTATGATTGAGGGGGTGAACCCTGGCAGGGTCGAGCCATTGACCGCTTTCCTTGTCCCGCAGGACAGCATCCGGTTGCACGCTCTTCCATAGCCCAGTCACGACATCCACGAACTCATGCGCGCGCTCATAACGCTCCTGATGATCGACATGTCGTGGCAGATTGAAGTTTTCGCCTCCACCCGTCGCAGTCACGACATTCCAGCCAGCGCGTCCATTACTCAACCGATCCAGCGAGGCGACACGCCGGGCCACATTATACGGCTCATTGAATGTTGTGCTGGCCGTGCCAATCAGGCCGATATGCCGCGATGTGACCGCCAGCGCAGACAAAAGCGTAAAAGTGTCCCATCGAGCCAGCGCAGGCGTGTCAGCAATCGCTGAAGGGTCAGGGATAGGCAGCACGTTGTCATACAGAAAGATGCTGTCAAATCGGCCCTGCTCCAGCAAATCTACATAGGAGCGATACCGTTCAAAACTGATATCCGCGTCAACATCTTCGCCCGGTGCCCGCCAGGCATCTCCGTTCGTGGCGGAACCGGTCAGATACGCTCCAAGTGCGAAGCTGCGGCCTGGTGAATAAGACATCTGCAACCCTTTTCTCAGAACGTGAAACTGCCATCCATGACGGCCTGCGCATTCAGCTTTCCAGAGATCATTCCCGTTTCAGTCATGAAGTCAGAAACCTGCTGCTGCTTGGCAACGATGTCTGGCGTCAGGGGAATAATCGTCCCTCGCATCGTGCGTACGACATCCTTCGCTACAGGAAGGGACAGGCCCACTTCTTCTGCCCACACCTTGGCGTAATCGTCTGTATGCGTTTGCATCCACTGATGCCCGGCCTTGAGCTGCTGCACATAATTCACCAGGCCGCCCCGGCTCTTTTCCAGCGCTTCACGAGTGGCGACGACGTAGCTCAGACCGCTCATCAGCTGACCGCCGTTTACGATCTCCCGTGCTCCATTAGAGACCTTGGCATCCGAAATGTAGGGCCCCCATGTTGCCCAGGCATCTACGGCGCCCGTTTGTAAGGCCAGTTTTGCCGCTACAGGTGGAATGAAAACAAACCGAACATCGGTCGCTTGAAGCCCTGCCGCTTTCAGTGCCGCCAGAACAAGATAATGTCCGGTCTGTCCCTTCAGGGTCGCAATACGCTTTCCTCTCAGATCCGCGACAGATCGGACGGTACTGTCTGGCTGCACGACGACAGCCGTTGTCGTTCCATCCGTTTGCACACCGGCGATAGCCCTGATTTCGTCAGACCCACTCTGGGCAAAGACCAGCGGCGCATCTCCAATAACCCCGGCATCAATAGCCTTTGCCGTCAACGCCTGTATCAGCATCGGAGCTCCGGCAAACAGGCTCCACTGAAGGGGTGACGAAGCGTTATCTCCTATTCCTGCGGCTTTCAGAAGAGAGCGTGCCCCTCCCTTCTGATCCCCGATCCGCAAAGGTTCCGCGGCGTAAGCGCTCGAAATGCCATGCCGGTGGACCGCAGCGAACGAAAGGCCTCCCAGCCCGAGCATAAGACTGCGTCGACGTGTCAGTGTCATGAGTTCACCAGCTCCAGGCGACTTTGCCATAGTAATATCCTCCCTCCGCACCATAGATGGCGGCGGAGCTGTAATTCGGGTTCACCTGAAGAAGAGACGCAGCACTTTGGGCTGTTGCACTCAGGGTCTGTGGGCGATGATTGAAAACATTATTCCCGCCAACAGACACTTTGATGCGGTTCGGGAAGCGATAGGTCAGATCGAAATCCACCAGCCACGCCGGAGCAACAGTTTCATCATAAGCAGCCCCTCGATCACTCAGCAGCTTGGTTGCGGAGTAGCGTGAAAGCCGGAGCGTGGTGGACCAGCGCTGAATATTCCATGTCGCATTCAAACGAATGGTATTACGCGGATAAAGCGTCGTGATGTTGCCGATCTGACTGCGAAACAGGGCTGTAATACCAGACCCCAGATTGACGTTGAGTGGATTGACCCGAATGATCTGATGCTGCTGCTGGTTCATCATCAGGCTCCATGTCACAGAGCCCGCACGGCCGAAGCGCGTCAGGTAATGGACCTGAAGATCGAGACCTGTCGCCCGCGTATGCGCAGCGTTTCGTTCATAGGTATAGCCATAATAACGGCCATCATTGGGAACAACACCTGCGGCATGAAGGATCTCCAGCACACGGGCACCAGCAACGCCTGAACCTGCTACAGAAATCGGCACGATCTGATTGAAAATGTCGATCCGGTACGCATCCAACGACAGATCCAGATTTTTCAAAGGCGTCAGCACAAAACCAACGTTGAAATTATGGGATGTCTCAGGCTTCAAGGGAGTGGCACCCAGCGCACGCGCGCCAGGATTATTCACCGAAGCATAGGTCGTGTAGGACTGCACAAGCTGATTGGTGCTTGGGAGCACGGAGTAATAAAGCGCCGTGCTCTGGAAATATTCCTGCTGAAGTGTTGGCGCATGAAATCCGTTACTGGCAGATCCTCTCAAGGCCAACCACGGCGTCACCTGATATCGAACCGAGGCCTTTCCACTCAGCGTATTCCCAAAATCGCTATACTGTTCGTCACGGCCGGAAAGATTCACTGTCAGTTTTTTTGTCAGCTTCTGGGTCAGATCCAGATAAAACGCCCCGTTCATCCGGGAATGTGTTCCCGCCTGCGAAGGTGACGTAAAGCCCAACCCTGAGGCTCCCGGTAGTGCTGGGCTGGCATTCGGAAAAACATAGCTTGCAGGAAAGACGTATCCCCCGTCAGCGTAGGATGCAGGCTCACCAGCCGACACGCTGTATTCGTTGTAGCGATATTCAATTCCTCCAGCGACCTGAAGCGGGCTGGAGAATACACCGGTGCGAAAGCTACGCTTGAGATCGAAATCTGCGGTCAGTTCCGAATTATCCAGTGACTGGAGATGAAACGCGTGCTGGCTGGTCGGTCCAAGGGAATTGTTCAGTGTATTCTGAATACCAATACTGCTGAGATTTCGCCCGTAATTGACGCTTGCATCCCACTGCCACCCGAAAAAATCTCGACCACGAACGCCATTGGTAATCTGAAAATCATGATCTTCCGTGGTATCCGTTGGCAGATAGCCATTCGGATAGACACTCATGATGTTTTGCTGGGAATTGGATGGCCTGTACCAAGCAGACGCGAAAATCGTGCGATGGCTATATGTCGCGTATGAATAGAACGTCGCCGCATCTGAAAGCGGGACTTCCATATTGTACGCAATACTTTGCCGCTCTGATTCCGGCTGCCCCGAAATCTGACGATAGCGATTTCCGTTTTCGCGGGGGTCCTGCGCACCATTCGCCAGCAGCGGATAAAGAAGCACGGCTGCTCCACCCTGCGTCCTGGGAACAGAACCGGCATTATTCGTCGCCTGATTGCCTACAAATTCCGCGGTAACATTCAGGAAGCCGTGATTGCCGATCTTGAATCCCTGATTGTAGTTCAGGTTTCCGCCACGCCCATAATCCCCCAATGTCCCTACGGTCCAGCCATACTGGTTATATCCCAACTCAGCGCTGCCTCCGTGATCAGCGGATTTGAGAATGATGTTGATCACACCGGCAATAGCGTCCGATCCGTATTGAGCAGCGGCACCGTCCTTGAGAATTTCGACATGATCCACTGCGGAAAACGGAATCATGTCCAGATCCACGGGGGACTGCCCCTGCATGGCACCCCCATAAAACACGGAAGACATCGTATGCCGGCGCTTTCCATTCACGAGAACAAGAGTCTCGTTGGCAGGGAGCCCGCGCAGGGACATGGTCTTCGTCGTAAAACCAAGCTGGCCGGGATAGCCAGGTGTATTATTGATGGAGGGGTCAAGCGCCGTCAGGGCATTTCGAAGACTGGTCTGCCCGGTTTTCTTCAGATCATTTGCCGTAAAGATGGCAATGGGAGCCATGCTTCGAGAAGCTTTAACCGCCGTGCGAGTGCCCGTTACAATAACATTTTCAGCCGAGACACTGGTGTCATGATCTGTGTCGGTTCCTTCGCGTGCATCGGCGGGAAGCGAAATCAATGACGTGCAGCAGGCCCCAAGCATCGTGCCATATAGAAAACGCCAACGATAAGAAGCCGTCCTGAACATGAAAGGTTGCTTTCCTGCACTCTGATTGAGTTACAGGAGGTAAAAAATTGTCTTCGTGAATAAAAACGAAATATCATTATCTCACGTATAACCAAAGATAATATAGAACGTCTCTGTGTCGGATTGGTGTAGGGACCAGTCTGCCAACGTCGGTCTTGTCGAGAGACTATGGCAACGAGATTGAAAAAATCCCTAGGAATATCCCAATTTTACAGCAGGCCAGTCAGCGACAGATCGTAAAGCCGTCTCTTGAGACCTGCATTTCCAATCAGAACCCTAGAGGGGGGCCACCTTACTATCTCGATAAAGCAACCGGTTAAGAAAATCAAAAACCAATCCGCCAAATTTTTATTATGAGATATTCATGAAATACGTTCAATATATTTTCTTTTATATCGTCATTTACGTTTAGTATTTACAAAAAAATATTATTATAATTTAACTATGCAAAATATTTTTCACTTTTTCTACGAACAATATTGTAAAGATCCTGATCCATATGCAGAATTTCCCTTATTTTAGAAATAGAATCTTCAAATTCTTCGATATCCTGCTTTTGAGAAATATGATTACTGGCATTACGAATAGGAAGAGGCTTATCCAGGAGTGGTAATTTCAATTTCGTACGCATCGCACCAATAAAGGATTCTAATTGGCATGTTGTCGCAAACAGATTTTTTGGCTGCTCAACTGCCGCACGAGCCTGCTCAAAAATACCTTGCTCCATACTGGAATCGTAAGGGGAATTGAAGTCAAACCCTAGCATTACCGTCTGCTGGCATATCTCCATCACAGCATCGGGACATGTCAAAAAATCCCTAAGAGAATTGTCGCGCATAAACCGCATGGTATCGGTAAAGGTCTGCGGGTCTTCGTTTACTCGCCGGGAATGCAGAAATGCAGAACGGAAGCGCGCCAACGGATCACGCAGTACCGCCGCAATACAATCGTTTGATGCAGCCAAGGCTGCAAAAAGAGGGAGAGGGACGTGCCCGCCAATCAGATCAAAATTTTTGCATTCCGGAGGACTACAGACAATAGATTCATAACTTTCGTAATATAACTTGGAGGGGGTCCGTTCTCCTATTGCCTCCCAAACAGTCGTACCTGCCGTCTTAGGAATATGCACAAAAAAAAGCGTATCCCGGCAACGTCGTAATTTCCGTGAATACAGGGCCTCTTTAATGACACGATAATGTTTGGCCCGTCGCATGACCGGATCAAGAATCCCTCGAAAGCCATAGCGCTTGAAACACGCGAAAACCTCGTTGGCAAAAATCGGTTTCCAGGTCGTGTAGATCTTTTTCAGAACGTCATGCGGAATACCCGCCATTCTTGCCTTGTAAAGGATCAGAACCGTCGCATCATCAATATCAATAACGTAATGATAGGTTCGAACCTCGGCTACATTCGCCGTTGGCCAATTTCCCTCCGGTAATAGAATACGGTCATTTGGCGAAAGATATGGCAAAATAGCTCGCCAAGCATCCTGCCAGAGCGGATCCATCCATCCCTGTTCCGAACTGTGAATATCTCTCGAAGACCGTGAAGGGAAAAGTGCCATGGTTCATCGTTTTTTATTAAGACCGACGAACCATAGAGAAAATACACACGAAATTAATAACAAATATTAACGAATTGTTTTACACCTATGCACTTATATATTTATATTATCTAAACTCTATCTTGCAAAGCTACTTTAGAGAAGACAGGAAGTATTATTTCGCCAGAAACCCTAATAACAAATGGGTGTTATACAAACCAACACCCAAAGGCATTACAACTCATGGTTCCCATGTTAAAAATCCGAAGAAATTGTGCCGGTCATTGAAAATCTGGGAAGGACATAAAAGGATGCACCGCTGCCCCCTGCAAGAGTGCTACCATCGAGCAACGTGACGCTGCGATAGTTATTGGTAATTCCAGTTGTCCCCACGCGAATGATTGACCCTGTCAGATTTGAAAAATTCAGACGGAATGTTGGTGTCTTCAAAAAATAAAGTGGCTTGAAATGATAGCCAAGAGCCAGAGTATTTGTGACGAACCCGGGCATTCTCTGATCATTCACAAGCGTAACGGATTGAGGGCCGGTGTAATGGAGGCTGAAGTTCCCGAAAAATCCTGCATTGCTGTAAGTAAGACCAAAATTCGCCAGAACCCGGGGCGTCAGAATGGATTGCTTGCCCTTTGTCGGGAGATAGGTATCTCCATAAGGGATGTTGGAATCAAACGTGCCGTGCAGGTACTCAACGGAAGCGTAAGGGCTAAAATGATGAAAATCCCGCCCTGCAATCATGGCATCAAAACCGCGGATTGTTTGATTGCCGGCATTTGAAACCGCATAGGCCGTGTTGGGAAGGTACGTTGTCAGAAGCCGGTTCGTAATATTCGAATTAAATGCGGCAATATCGAGAGTCAGGTAGCGGTTAT
Organism: Gluconobacter frateurii; assembly: GCF_002723955.1. GTDB lineage: Bacteria > Pseudomonadota > Alphaproteobacteria > Acetobacterales > Acetobacteraceae > Gluconobacter > Gluconobacter frateurii. The sequence continues at coordinate 648,376 of NZ_BEWN01000002.1, read as the reverse complement.
TATACCGATACCCAATTTGTTCGGTGATTGAATACTGGTTTTTGGGCAAGGATGTTGATGCAGAAAGCTGCGATGGCGATGGCTGGCGGAAATCCCCTTCTGCATTCAGATAAATCTGACTGTGTGTATCGAACTTGTACGAGACTGACAGATGCGGCAACGGTGCTGTCGAATTGGCACCAATCGTAAATTGGCTTAATCCTGACGCTCTGTCCCAGTAGTTGGACATAATATATTTGAACCCTGCATTTACGAGCAGTCGATCGTCGAAATATTTTGCTGTATCTTCAACAAAGAATGAATTCAGTTCGTAACCGGCATTGTACGTGTAAATGGCTTCCTGCCCGTCCGCTGTATAAAGTTTATAGGCCGCGGCATTGGTCTTGGCGTTACGACCATCTCCCTGCGTCGCCATCGTTGGGAAGAAATAATCGACGGCATTATTCTCATACCAGTAGCCAAAAGACAGATGATTATGGCGATCAATGTCATATCCAAGCTTGGCCACAAGTCCAACCTGAGGAGACCAATGCTGGGCCCAGTATGTGCTTAGAGGAGCGGACGCATCTACCTTTTGTCCGTTTCCGTAATAATAGGTCGCCCCTGTGGAAGCAGGCGTACCAGCGGAAGAACCATCCCAACCAAAACCGGTCGCAAAATAAGGGGACAAGTCGAAACTCACGCGCTTATTGATGATGATATGGGCTTGGGTTGTGACGAAAAACTGGTTCCAGGAATCAATATTTCCCTGCCAGTAATTCCCTGCTGAGGTAGAATTTCTGTCCCAGATATCTGTGCGATTATATCCATTTCCAGTGTGCTTATAATCGTAGAACGTCTTGGCATCCGGATAGGCATCAATCGTGAACATCGAATTGTTCCAGGAGCCAAAAAACTTTACGGTCGAACCATTCGTAAATTCCTTGAATAGCCCAACATCCACATGTGTTCTGCGGTTTGTTCCCGCTCCCATCCATTGGCGCGCATGTGTATTCGAAACCGAAATGTAAGACCGAACTCCCGAGTTTCCAATTTCTCCAGATTCCAGCCGCACGAACTCGCGTGACATATTATTGGTGCCATAAGAGAAATCCATGCTCCCACCCGCTTTCTTGCCGGGTGTGTATGTCCGCTCGTCCAATGTACCCGCGGTAGCATTCGATGCAGGGGCATCAATGGGAGAACTGCCAGGCGTCATGGTGACGGTTTCAATATTTTCTGCATCCACATTCTGCTGCAGATACGCAGCTAAAGATGCCGGAGCGCCATCGAGAAGAAGCGCCGTATCAGCATCTGTGAAGCCCCGCATATAGAGAGCGCCACCTTTTATGCCGGACGTATCCGGCATCGCGATACTGACACTCGGCAGATTTTGTACGACATCCAAACCCGTGGATGTCGGGCTTCTCATCTCGATATACTGCTTTCCCACAGACTGCACCGCGTAGGGAGCCGTCTCGACGCGCATCATGCCGCCACCGGAATCACGTGCCCGCCTTGACCCCCTCACCCCAACATTTTCTTCACTGGTCGCCGTCATGGAGGTTTTATGCGGACGGGTTTTTGCGGATTGAGGTGCTGCAGAATGTCTGGCTGGCGCATGTCGCGGCCGTGATAATGGGGCCGCTTTAAGGCTGTTCGCCTCCCCTACAATGATCGCCGAACCCAAAATGGTACTGAGAAGCAAACGAGAAACCAGTGCTTTCACTTTTTTTTCTCCGACAATCAGGGGCAGTCAGGAAAGTCGCTACGTATATATTACGATATAATAATGAAATATTATGTATTTTCCGGTCAACAGAAATCTCAAGAATAATTCAAATAATATGAATGAAATAACTGGGAAAAGAATTAGCCGAATGATGATGGCATCATTCGGCTTTTAAAAATTATTGATTAAATTTTTAGGTTCTACGCTAGATAGATCAGAACTCTTCTTCACACCTCAAAAGAACATTCCGAACCTTATGGATCATCTCCCTGATTTGATCAGGAGTAGAAATAAATGGCGGCCCAAAGGAAATCGTGTCTCCTGTCACTCTCAAAAGCATACCTTCCTGCAAGCCATACTCGAAAAGCTGAACACTCCGGAGAGCAGATTTTTCATCCAATGGGGCAAGCTCGATAGCCGCAGTAAGGCCGATATTTCTCAAATCTTTGACGGAACGCAGATCCCGAAGAGCATGCACTGCTTCTTCCAAAACCGGTTCAAGTGCTCTCACCCGCGCATTTGTCTCTTCCTCTTCCATAATATCGAGGACGGTATGAGCAACAGCGGCTGCCAGGGGATGTCCAGAATAGGTGTAGCCGTGGGCAAACTCTATCGCGCTTTCCGGCCCACTCATGAAGGTCTTATAAATTTCAGATGTGACGATGACACCTCCCATCGGCACAATCCCGTTCGTGACGGCCTTGGCAAACGTGATCATGTCAGGTGTGACACCGAATCTTTGGGACGCGAAATTTTCTCCCATTCGGCCAAATCCGGTAATCACTTCATCAAAAATCAAAAGAATACCGTGCTTCGTGCAGATTTCCCTAAGCTTCTGCAAATACCCAATGGGAGGGACCAGCACACCTGTAGAGCCCTGCACGGGTTCCACAATCACCGCAGCGATCGTGGAAGCATCATGGAGCGCCACCAGTCTTTCAAGGTCATCGGCAAGGCACGCCCCCCATTCCGGCTGTCCTTTTGAAAAGGCAACATGGGCGTGGTCATAAGGATGGCGAAGGTGATCGACACCCGGCATCATAACTGTCGCAAACATCTTCCGGTTGGAAACAATGCCACCAACGGACATTCCGCCAAACCCGACGCCATGATACCCGCGCTCCCGCCCAATCAGGCGGAAACGACCACCCTCTCCACGTAACTTGTGAAAACCAATGGCAATTTTGAGCGCTGTATCAACAGCTTCTGATCCGGAGTTTGCAAAGAAAACATGCTCCAGCCCTTCCGGCGCCATCTTGGCAATGCGCGCTGCCAACGTCACCGCTGGAGCATGGGTCATCTGGAATCCAGGAGCGAAATCGAGCGTTTCAGCCTGCTGACGAAGGGCCTCTACAATACGGGGATGTCCATGCCCGAGCGGCGTACACCATAGGCCGGACAAGGTATCAAAAACGGTCCGACCATCGGCCATTGTATAGTAAGGGCCCTGAGCCGAAGCCACCACACGATGGTCGCCCCGACCGTTCACCAGCCTGTTGGCGGTGAAAGGCATCCAGTTGCGGCCTTCGCTCATCGCAAGAGCACACAGGCTTTCATTTTTTAGATCGTTCATAGGACTATCTCCGTGCCCTTAAGAGCACTGTTCCCGAAAGGCTTGCGTTCCACGTATCGGCCCTGTCCACGCTCGGCCCGCAACGTGCCATCATCCCAGACAACGCGTCCCTGACTGATGGTCTTTTTGGCCACCCCAGTAACGGTCATGCCTTCGTAAATATTGTAATCGACGTTTTGATGATGAGTGACGGACGAAATGGTTCTCGTGGCCAACGGATCCCACAGCACGATATCGGCATCGGCCCCTGTAGCAATCAGTCCTTTACGGGCGCCGAGATTGAAAATGCGCGCCGTATTGGTCGATGTCACTGCAACGAACTGCTCCGGGGTGAGCTTTCCGCTTGCGACCCCATGATGCCACAGAACGCTCATTCGATCTTCAATACCGGGAACGCCATTAGGAATGCGCGTGAAATTTGTCAGCCCCATTTCCTTCTGGGATCGGCAGAAGCAGCAGTGATCCGTTGCCGTTGTCTGTAGCTGCCCCGACGAAAGACCACCCCAAAGCGCCTGCTGATGGGACTTTTCCCGGAACGGCGGGCTCATGACATAACGGGACGCCTGCAGCCAGTCCGAGGCTTGATAGACGCTCTCATCAAAAACCAGATGCTGGGGGAGCACTTCTCCATAGACTTTCATGCCACGCAGACGCGCTGCCGCAATGGCTTCGGTCGCCTCTCGTGTGGAAACATGAACGATGTAGAGGGGCGTGTTACTAACGCACGCCAGTGTAATGGCTCGTTGGGCCGCCTCACCTTCGACACTGGCGGGGCGGGAAAGCGGATGAGCATCCGGGCCGGTTCTGCCTTCCTTCAGCAGGGCGTCCTGAAGGAAAGAAACAGCGTCCCCGTTTTCGGCATGTACGGTACACAACGCGCCCAGTTCGCCCGCACGACGCATGGAATTGAGAAACGTCTCATCATCCACCATCAAGGCATTTTTATAGGCCATGAAGTGCTTGAAGGAATTGACCCCACACTCCCGCACAAGCGTGCCCATATCTTTATGAACCTGATCATCCCAGTGCGTTACCGCGACATGAAAGCCATAATCGGAAGCCGCTTTCTCAGCCTTGCCCCGCCATGCTTTCCAGGCATCATGCAGGGGCTGCTTTTGGTCAGGAATAACGAAGTCGATGATGCTGGTGTTTCCGCCAGCCAGCCCGGCGGCCGTGCCTGTGTAAAAATCATCACTGGCCGTCGTGCCCATGAAGGGCATTTCCATATGGGTATGCGGGTCTATACCGCCCGGCATGACAAGCAGTCCGTCGGCCTCGACGATCGTGCTGCCAGTCGGCGCGTCCATATCCGGCTGAACGTCTGCGATCCGCCCGTCATCGTCACACAGGACGTCTGCGCGAAACTGCCTTTCCGACGTAACAACTGTTCCACCCTTGATCAGGAGCATGTCATCCCTTCCATTCAAGAAAAGCGATTGGCACAATGTCGTTGTCTTACCGAAACTGTATGGCTAATCTGACCATTCGGTCAACATAACGATTGCACTGCCGGATTTTTTTCGAGAACAGGGATCATCAGTCATGACACAACTGCCGGACGTGAACCCTTCAGGTCGTTTGACCAATGCCGATCTAGCACCTGTTCGAGACAGACACTGGGCCTGGAAAGACTATCTTTTTCTCTGGATGTCGGATGTTCACAGCGTCGCTGGCTACATGACAGTCGGTACGTTCTTCGCCATGGGGCTACCGGTCAGGAGTGTGCTTTTCGGGCTTCTGGTCGCAATCGTTGCCGTGCAGGTTCTGTGCAATCTGATCGCGGTGCCGAGTCTGCGTTCCGGCGCGCCCTTCCCTGTTATCATCCGAAGCGTCTTCGGCGTTTATGGCGCCATTATCCCGGCTCTTGTGCGTGGGATTATCGCAATTGGCTGGTATGGAATTCAGACCTGGCTGGCCTCGAATGCTGTTGTCCTGTTTTTGCTGCGCGTGATGCCATCGCTGACTGCTTACAGTGATGTGCACCAGCATGGTTTTCTGGGACTATCCATGATGGGATGGGGCGCATTCCTGTTGGTCTGGTCCCTGCAACTGGCCGTGTTCTGGCGTGGCATGGAGTCTATCCGTCATTTCATCGACTGGGCCGGCCCGGCGATTTACATCATGATGGTTCTTCTGGACGGTATCCTGCTTTGGAAAACCCGGGGGCAAATCAGCTTCTCCGTTCTCCCGCGTTCAGATCTTACCTTGAGTCAACACCTGACCGGGCTCCTGAATGTCATTTCCCTGACGATCGCTTTCTTTTCCCCCATCATTCTGAACTTTGGCGATTTTTCTCGATACGGTGTCAGTATCGAGGCTGTGCGGCGCGGGAATTTCTGGGGGCTGCCCATTAATTTTATGGCATTCTCCGCCCTCGCTTTGACAACAGTGACACTGACCCAGCCAGTCTTCGGAAAAATCCTGATCGACCCGGTCGAAACTGTCACCAGACTTGATAATCAGGCAATCATGCTTGTGGGCATTCTGACATTTGTCGTGGCAACCATCGGCATCAATATTTCCGCCAATTTTGTTTCTGCCGCCTTTGATTTTTCGAATATCGCTCCCGCGTCAATTTCATGGAAGGGTGGCGGAATTATCGCCTCCATTGGTGCCATTCTCCTCACCCCATGGAATCTTTATGCACGCCCTGACCTGATCCATCTCACCCTTGATGTTCTGGGGCTGTTTATTGCGCCGGTCACGGGCATTCTACTGGCGGATTATTATCTTGTTCAGCGACAGAGACTGGACGTTGGAGCACTATACAGTACCGATCCCGCAGCCCGATACTGGTACCGCGGAGGCGTCAACCCAGTGGCAGTCTATGCGCTCGTGCTTGCTGTTCTGGTAGGTTTGGCCAACGTGTTCATGCCCCAGTTGGCCGCATTTCAGAACTTCGCCTGGTTTACAGGCTTTTTCTCTGGGCTGGCTTTCCATCTCCTCCTGACGCGTCTGGCGCCAGTGGACGGAAAAGCGGGCCAACAAGCGTCATGATCGTGGCAACGCCAGTCTCGTAGTCAGCATCAATCAGGGGCGCCCGGTCCAGAACGGCTTCGTACTGGACCTGCATGTCCGCATAAGCCTGCGTACCTGACCAAAGCAGAAAGAGAAAATGTGTCGGGTCGATGGGAGCCATAATGCCCCTTGCCTGCCATTCAAGGAAAATAGCGACGTGCCGGGCAACATGCGCGCGTAATTCCCCCTTCAGGAAGTCTTGCACCATAAGCCCTCCCGAAAGCAGCTCCTGTGCAAACAGACGTGAGCCTTCAGGCCGCGTGCGGGAGAACGCTATCTTGGCTTCAATATAACCCTTCAACCCTTCTAACGGATCTCTTTCAGGAGACAGCCAGGTATCCGCATCCGTCAGCCAGACATCCAGAAGCCGGGTCAATGTGGCATTGTAGAGGTCTTCCTTGGAGCCAAAATAGTAAAGAATATTCGCCTTGGGGATATCACAGACCTTGGCAATATCCTCTAACCGCGTCCCTTTCAGGCCGCGCGTGCCGAACGTCCATTCCGCTGCATTGAGGATCTGCGGAATGGTGGCCCGTCGAGGCGCCCCGGCTTTTGCTCTTTTTCTGGGGCTCGGAGCGACCTCCAGACTGTCTTTTGGCACCGTATTGCTCCCAGCCTGCTATGCGGGAGCAGATTTTTGACAGTTCTCAGGACGAACGACAAGCCTTTCTCGTCAGCGAGGATCTAGAGGACACTATCCGCACGTAGAACAGCGCCGAGAAGAACATTGGCACCCGCCTCGGCTTCGCTTTCTGTGATGCTTTCTTCCTCGTTGTGGCTCAGGCCATCCCTGCACGGGACGAAAATCATGGCTGTCGGGGCAACCTTGGCCAGATAAGCCGCATCATGGCCCGGCCCGGACACGATCGGGCGTGGCTCATACCCCATCTGACGCGCTGACTCCGCAACCATATCCACGCAACGGGCATCAAAATGGACTGCGGGAGCATCCCAGATTGGAACAATCTCCAGCGTCACACCAGCCACCTCAGCAATCTGCCGGAAGCGGGCCATGAAATCCTGCTCCATGGCCGCAACGACTGCGTCATCTGGGTGCCGAATATCGACAGTAAAGAACGTCTCGCCCGGCACCACATTGTTGCTGTTGGGTCTGTTCTCGATCAGACCAACCGTTCCAACGGCTCCGGGGGCATTGGCGTGTGCCACCTCCGAAAGGGCAACGACCATTTTAGATGCCGCCAGCAGGGCATCATGCCGCATCGGCATCGGCGTTGATCCCGCATGCGCGTCCTTGCCCTTTACCGTCACTTCATACCAGCGCATCCCCTGCACACCCGAGACAGCACCAATGACCCGGTTCTCCACTTCGAGAATGGGTCCCTGCTCGATGTGGAGTTCGAAATAAGCGCCTATCGGATGATCTCCGCAGGGCTCCTGCCCCCGGTAGCCAATGGCCACCAGTTCATCCCCAAATCGGGCACCAGTACGATCGCGCTTGTCCAGCACCTCCTGTTCGGTGAACACCCTCGCAAAAACGCCTGAACACATCATCGGAGGTGTAAAACGTGAGCCTTCCTCGTTCGTCCAGTTGATCAGTTCGATCGGATGCCGCGTGACATGCCCTGCCTCGTGAAGGGCTCGCAGAACGGCGAGACCACCCAGAACACCCAGGATACCGTCGAATTTTCCACCCGTCGGCTGGGTATCAAGATGGCTGCCCATGGTAATGGGGGGCAAACTGGCATCCTGACCCGGACGTCGCGCAAACATGTTCCCCATCGTATCGATGGTGATAGTGCAGCCCAGCTTTTCACAGGTCGCGGCAAACCATTCCCGAACCTGTCTGTCTTCCTGCGTCAGTGTCAGGCGACGAATACCGCCTTTAGACGTCCCACCAAAACGGGCGGTTTCCATCAGATCTGCCCACAGAGCGTTCCCGTCGATGCGGATATTGCTTTGACTCATACCGAGGGTCCTTCGTCAGTTCGTATAGGTACGCCCTGTCCTGGAGGGGCGCCTCCTGCTTTTCAGGCTGTAATCCGGTGAGGGTTTGAAGGATGTTCAGGCCATGTCAGTTCTCCATCGACAGGCTGCGGAACCATCGTGATACAGTCGTCGACCGGGCAGACATGGGCGCAGAGATTGCACCCGACACACTCATCCTCGATCACTTCATAATGGCGACGATCCGGCCCATTACGTTTTGAAATGGCCTGATGGGACGTATCTTCACAGGCAATGTGACAGAGCCCACACCCGACACAGGCGTCCTGATCAATATCGGCGATGGTCCGGAATTTCATATTGAGCTGGTTCCAGGGAACAAACTGCGAAACCGCCCGCCCTGTCACATCGTCCAGCCGCTCATAACCCTTCCCGTCCATCCAGTTGGACAGACCATCAATCATGTCTTCAACGATGCGGAAGCCATAATGCATGGCAGCCGTACAGACCTGAAGAGACCCCGCTCCCATAGCCAGAAATTCCGCCGAATCCCGCCAGTTGCTGATGCCGCCGATCCCGGAAATCGGAATCCCGGCCATGGTCGGGTCCCGGGCGATCTCCCCAATCATGCGCAAGGCAATCGGCTTGACGGCAGGACCACAATATCCGCCATGCGTCCCTTTGCCGCCCACCACAGGCATCGGCGCCATAGCGTCCAGATCAACACCGATGACAGACTGGATCGTGTTGATCAGCGACACGGCATCCGCACCGCCAGCACGCGCCGCTCTGGCCGGCATCAGGATATTGGTCACGTTCGGTGTCAATTTGACGATGACTGGCATGCGGGTGTTCTGCTTGCACCACCGCGTCACCATCTCCACGTATTCCGGAACCTGCCCGACCGCCGCGCCCATATTGCGCTCGGACATGCCATGCGGGCATCCGAAATTCAGTTCAATCCCATCAGCACCCGTTTCCTCCACGATGGGAAGAATGGCTTTCCACTTGTCTTCCTCGCAGGGAACCATGAGGCTGACGATTACGGCCCTGTCTGGAAATTCCCGTTTGACGCGTTTGATTTCCGCAATATTGGTCGCAAGAGGACGATCTGAAATCAGCTCGATGTTGTTGAGACCAATGAGCCTGCGTCCTTCAAAGCCCAACGCTCCATAACGAGAACTCAGGTTGACGACAGGCGGATCTTCACCAAGCGTTTTCCAGACAACACCGCCCCAGCCCGCCTGAAAAGCACGACGGACATTATATTCCTTGTCAGTCGGAGGGGCGGAAGCCAGCCAGAAAGGATTGGGAGATTTAATACCGGCAAAAACGGTCCGTAAATCAGCCATTGTTCGCGTCCTTTTCAACGCTGGAGGCCATCAGTTCTGCATGAATGGCTTCGGCAGCATCCCGGCCATCCCGCACGGCCGCTACTGTCAGATCTTCACCAGCAGTGCAGTCACCCCCGGCATAAACGCCTGGCATGGACGTTCGCCCGTGAGCGTCCACAACGATGCGGCCATTTTCAACAAGGATCTGATCTTTCTGAATTGGATCAGGCACGAACACCTGCCCGATTGCTTTCAGAACCATGTCAGCTTCAAGGGTAAAGCTGTCCTGAGGGTCGTAGCCACCTTCTGGCGTTCCACGGCTAAAGCAAATGCCTTGCACCGCGTCCTGATCCGTCAGGAGATGATGGGGAGAGGCCCAGAAACGTACGGTGACGCCATTGGTCTGCGCCCACTCCCGCTCAACAGATGTGGCAGACATGTGTTCGGGGCCCCGCCGATAGACAAGCGTGATCTCCTCAGCCCCCAGACGCTTTGCCTGCACCGCAGCATCAACAGCGGTATTTCCGCCCCCGATCACCACAACCCGCCGCCCCACCGGAACTTCAGAAAGGGTGCTGGATCTGAGCGCCTCAATGAAGGCGACCGCATCCAGAACCCCTTCCACACCCTCATTCTCAAACCCGAGAGCCCGTACTCCGGACAGGCCGATCCCGAGGAAAACAGCGTGGTAGCTCTGGCGCAGGTCAGCGAGTGTTATGGTTTGCCCTAGCACCGCACCGCCCTGAAACTGGATTCCCCCGATAGACATGAGGAAATCGATCTCTTTCTGAGCGAAATTATCAGCCAGCTTGTAAGCAGCCACGCCGTACTGATTAAGACCACCGGGTGCTTCGTGCCGATCAAAGATCGTGACGTCATGACCATGCATCGCCAGACGATGCGCACAGGCCAGACCTGCCGGACCCGCGCCAACAATCGCAACACGCCGTCCCGTGCTTTGCGCACGTTGAAACGGGTGAGTTGTCTGGTTCATCTGCCAGTCTGTTGCAAATCGCTGAAGCGCGCCAATCCGGACGGCATGATTGGCCTCAATCGCGGTGTGAACGCATTTTTGTTCACACAGAATTTCGGTTGGGCAAACCCGGGCACACGACCCACCAAGAATGTTGGACTGAAGAATGGTCTTCGATGCGCCTGCCAGATTGTCCGAGGCAATCGCCTTGATGAAGCGCGGAATATCGATGTCCGTTGGACACGCCTCAACGCAGGGTGCGTCATAACAATAGAAACACCGATCCGCTTCCAGCGCGGCCTGCTCGTTGCTCAGGCCAGGATGAGCGTCGGCGAAATTGAGATCCAGAACGGCCTCTGGCAACCGGCCGCAGGCAATGTCGAATCGCGTACCCATCTCATGCCCCTGATTGGTTCGTAATCAGAACGGTATGAGTTCGGAACACTTGGATGCAAGAATTTTCTGACCAAACGTTCAGTTTATTTGAATCGACACTTCAAAAGTGAATATCGAGGCACTTTCCAGTTCATGCCTGAAGCGGGATTTTGACTAAAAAAAATCCACGCCTGAAAACCGGCGACATGTCGCGTCCTATGGCTCTAAAGTTTCAGGATGCTCTTCGATCTTCCAGACCCCGAAACGCTCTATGCAGCCCTCCTGTCCCGGAACGAGAGTTTCGATGGACAGGCTTTTGTTTGCGTCTCTTCCACAGGCGTTTTCTGCCGCCTGACGTGCCCCGCGCGAAAGCCCAAGCGTGAGCATTGCACGTTCTACCAGACCATTGGGGAATGCATCGAAGCAGGTTTTCGACCCTGCAAGCGTTGTCACCCTCTTCAGGCTGCCGCACTTGCTGATCCAGCAATTTCAGCCCTTTTGCACAGTCTTGAATCACAACCTGATGTTCGCTGGTCAGAAGATCATATCGTCAGAATGGGTTACGACCCTTCGACAATACGCCGTAGTTTCAAACGCCAGTTTGGAATGACATTTCTGGAAATGGCGCGTCAAAGGCGGCTTCGCGAAGGCTTCGAAACATTAGCAGGCGGCGGTAAGGTCATCACGGCGCAACATGAGGCCAGCTTTGAATCCGCCAGCGCGTTCCGCTCCGCTTTTGCCCGTCTCCTGGGCACGACTCCCGCAGATCTACGCCCGAACAAACCCCTTCAGGCAACATGGATACCGACCCCGCTGGGTGACATGATTGCTGTCAGCAGTCGAAGCCACCTGCATCTTCTGGAATTTTTGGACCGCAAAGCACTCCCTACAGAACTCAAGCGGCTTCACCAGTCTTCCAATAGTGGTATTGGGATCGGACGCCTCCCGCCATCAGAGCAGGCCGCAAGTGAACTGACTGCATATTTCTCCGCTCGCTCGGAGAATTTTCAGACTCCACTTGCCTTGAATGGCACGCCGTTCACACGTCAGGTCTGGAATGCTCTTCAAACGATTCCAGCAGGGGAGACACGAAGCTATTCGGAAATCGCCCGACAAATTGGCCGCCCCTCCGCCGTGAGGGCTGTCGCGCGCGCCAATGGCGCCAACCAGATTGCATTGATGATTCCCTGCCACCGCGTCATCGGTGCAGATGGTTCCCTGACTGGATACGCGGGTGGGCTCTGGCGAAAACAGCGACTTATCGAAATCGAAAGGGAGCTCAAAACACGGAAGAAAAATCAAAGCATATAAGGCAATTATGCTTGATCATCCGAGTTGGTGAGGCCATGCATATCACAACTCGATAGCACTCCCCTGATTACGGCAGAACTACCGACAAGATTCTACCAGCATGGTAGTAAACCACTACCAAAATGCTGACATAGCTGACTGATTTTATCGAAAAAGAGGACCTGGTGGAGAGAGTTGGATTCGAACCAACGTAGGCGTACGCCAGCGGATTTACAGTCCGCCCCCTTTAGCCACTCGGGCACCTCTCCGGGTCGGCGGTTGGAATATGGCGGATAGACGGCTATGTCAATTGCCTATCGTCGATTATATGATTTTTTCATGTCCAGACGACCTTCCCCCCGTTCCGCCGCCCCGTCCCGCCATGCGGAGAAAGGCCCACAGCGCTCCGGCAATGCCGAGCGCTCCCCACGCTCAGGAAAGCCAGCTTCAGGTTATTGGATATACGGTCACCATGCCGTGGAAGCTGCTTTGAACAATCCAGACCGCGTCATTCTTGAATTTCTCGCCACGCGTGAAGCCGGAGCCGCATTCAGCCAGTCTTCTCGTGCCCAGCCTCAGACCGTTGACCGGGAGCGGCTGGATCGCCTCTGCGAGCGGGATGCCGTTCATCAGGGCGTCTGCCTGCGCGTGGAGCCCCTTGAACCACCCACCATCCACGAAGCTCTTGAACGGCCCGGCCCGATCCTGGTCCTTGATCAGGTCACAGATCCCCGCAACATCGGTGCGATCCTCCGCTCTGCCGCGGCTTTTGGTGCATGCGCCCTTCTCGTTCAGGATCGCAACACCCCACAGGAAAGCGGCGCCATGGCAAAGGCCGCTTCGGGCGCACTGGATCTGGTCCCCATCATCCGCGAAGTCAATCTCTCACGCGCTCTTGCCACTCTCCAGTCTCAGGATGTCTGGGTCGTAGGCCTCGATGCCGGAGGCACACGCCTGGAGGGAGAAAGTTTCGGAAACCGGCGCGTCGCCCTGGTGCTCGGCGCTGAAGGAGCAGGGCTTCGTCGACTGACGCGCGAGACATGCGATGAAATTTCGAGTGTCTACATGCCCGGGAACATGGAAAGTCTCAATGTTTCCAACGCTGCAGCAGTAGCCCTATACGAACTGGCTCGGCCGACGAAGTAAATCATTGTACGGACAAGCAGCGTCCCAAACATTTTTCAGACGCTGCTTGCTGGTTCCCTGACAGACCATATTCCTCTGCCTCTCATATAAAAATGGTCCAACCATGCGGCCGCATCTTTCACGAGATTACCGCATGCCTCTCAGGAAAAGTTTTTCTCGCCCTCTGAGGAAAGCACAGACAACCTCATTCTCTTTGTAAATTCCTCGCGGCAATAAGCCCTTGATGGTGAGGATCCGAGATCCTGCAGGAATGCTTCAGTCCATCATTCTCTAAAATAAAAACAATCGTCAAATTCAGTAATTACAATCCGGCCCCGCCCCAATGAAATCTACAATTTTCGAAAAAATTAATGATAAATTCTGATTTTATAACAAAATTGTGAACACACTTTGAAATCACAGAAATCTTGTGACACAAATAAAGTATTATTTTTCAATATCTTAATATAATAAATTCGTTATTTTTCCATAAACGGGTGTGTTAATTTTTTCCTTGCATAAGAATCGTTACAGGAATTAGGCTAAAAGTCATCTTTTCGAGAAAGATCGTTATCTTAACTATCGTTCTCGTTAATTTGGATGTCAGGAGATCCAAAATGACAGCTTCATTAGTAAGTGTGAATGCAGGTGTCGCTACAGTCTATAGCTCTGGTGACTTGTCTTCTTTAGCTGGAATTTCTGCACTCAGTTCTATTGTAGTAACAAAGAATAGCAGCACCCCAGCGGGGGATAATGTTGTTGTGGATCTATCCACAGGGCTTACCGGCGTTCAGGCCCTTTCATCAGTAACCATACAAAATGGGGCCACCGCCAAGATGGGCGGCGGCCTTTTGAATGCTGGTGTCGGAACTTCAGTAACAGTCAACGGTGGCATTCTGGATGTTCAAGGCAGCCTTATTGGCGCAAAGGTCCTGAACAATGTTACGGTTGGGCCCGCAGGCGGCGAAGTCAAAATTGAAACGACAGGCCTCAGTGTAGGCGTCCTGGATCTTCCCATTACTTTTGTAGATGCAAATGGGAATACCACCACAACAATTCCCCAAAATTTTGTGATGGATTTTCCAAGCGCCTCGTCAATTCCAGCCACCTATAATGTCTCAACAAATACAACGACTATCGGAGACGGGGTAAGTCTACTTGGAGTTCTTGGAGCAGGCCGTACGATTACCCTGACCGGAGATCCGTTCAATCTAGCGACTACCGGTACAGCCAATTACTCCTTGTTCGGTACGGTGGTTTCATACTCCAAGTCATTTACGCAATCTGACGGCAGTGGTGGTGTAATCACCTGCTATCTCGCTGGCAGCATGATCCAGACGCCTGACGGAGAGAAAGCGGTTGAAACGCTCCAGGCTGGCGATCTCGTCAAGACCTACCTTAACGGCCAGGAAATTATCGCCCCTCTTGTCTGGACGGGAACAGCTCGCGTAACCGTCAATACACACCTGCCGGACGATAAAGCAGGTTATCCCGTCAGGATCATCAAGGACGCCATTGCAGATGGCGTTCCTTCCCAGGATCTCCTTGTCACCGCAGAACATTGCCTTTTCCTGAACGGGGCATTCACTCCCGTGCGGATGCTGGTCAACGGGCAATCCGTTTTCTACGATCGTAGCATTACCAGCTATAATTATTTCCACATCGAGACCCAGAACCATTCCATCATTATGGCAAATGGCCTGTTGACGGAAACATATCTGGATACAGGAAACCGTTTCAGCTTCCGTCAGGGTGGAACAGTTATCAAACTGGGCGGCAAAGTGCTGAGCTGGGATACGGACGCCGCAGCTCCTTTGTCTGTATTTCAGGACGCCGTTCAGCCGCTATTTCATCAGATTTGTAACCGGTTGCCTCTTCTCGGCTTTTCTCAAGACCAGCAGCAGGGACGCCTTGTCACAAATCCTGACCTCCATCTCATTACCAATACAGGCCTGATTATCCAGAAAACCCGCGAAGTGGGCGGCCGGAGCATGTTCATGATCCCGGCTTTTGTCAGCTCTGTTCGTTTGGTCTCCAGAGCAAACTCTCCGCATGAGACGATCGGTCCCTTCGTTGATGACCGTCGTAAACTCGGCGTCTGCGTTGGAGACATCACATTCTACGATTCAGGCCGCTCAGTTTGTCTGACAGCCCTGAACGGTGAGAATGCTCAAAATGGATGGTACGCCCGCGAAGCTGGGGGGCGCCGTTGGACAAACGGGGACGCCCTACTCACCCTCAACGACAGACTGCCAAACAGTTTGGGAATGCTCGCCATCGAAGTTGTCGCTGGGGGCCCCTATCTGGCTGAAGACGAGCAGGAAGCAGAACTGATTACACTGTCTGCCTGACCAGGCCTCTTCGTATGATAATACCGGAGGATATAAATCCTCCGGTATTGTTTTTCAATCAGTCTGCAAACGGATAATCCGTATATCCATGCTCTCCACGGCTATACCAGGTTGCCATCTCGTCTGCCTGTAAAGGTAGTCCCTTGGCAAAACGGGTCGGGAGATCAGGGTTGGCAACGAATTTGCGCCCAAATGCGATCGCGTCCGCCTGTCCCTGCTGAACCGCTTCCTGCGCCGCTTCGAACGTATAATCCTGATTCAAAACCAACGGCCGGCGGAACACTTTCCGAATTTCGGGAGACAGTTTGGGCTGATCCGTGCTGCCAAAGGTCCCATCGGGGCCAGGCTCACGCAGTTCAAGCCAAGCTACTCCCAGACGCTCCAACTCTGCTGCGGCAGGGACAAAAACTGTCTCAGGTGCTGAATCGATACATCCCTGTGTATCCCCGTTGGGAGACAATCGAACGCCAGTCTTTTCTGCACCGATGGTCGCCGTAATACGCTGCACCACCTGCGAAAGAAGACGAATTCTGTTTTCCGGAGATCCACCATATTCGTCTGTACGATGGTTCGTTCCGTCTTTCAGGAATTCATCAATCAGATAGCCATTAGCCGCATGAAGCTGAATACCATCAAAGCCTGCTTCGATAGCGTTTCGCGATGCAGTTTCGTAATCCGCCAGTATCCGCGGAATTTCATCAAGCTGAAGTGCCCGGGCCTCTTCGTATGGCACCTTACCATCATAGGTATGCGCATGACCGGGAGCGGTCGTTGCGGAAGGAGCAACCGGCTGCAGCCCCGTCACTGACGAATGAACCATCCGGCCCATGTGCCAGAGCTGGCAGACAATTCGGCCGCCCTTGTCATGAACAGCCTTTGTAATCGGCTTCCACGCCTCAACCTGTTCGTCGGACCAGATTCCAGGCGCGTAAGGCCACCCAAGCCCTTCCCGAGAAATTCCAGTGGCTTCGGAAATGATGAGGCCGGCTTCGGCCCGCTGCGCGTAATACTTTGCCATGATCGGCGTCGGAACAGCATCACGACCAGCACGGGCACGCGTAAGCGGAGACATGAAAATGCGATTTTTGGCTGAAAAGTCACCAAGTTCAATAGGATCAAAAAGATCGGGCATGAAAGGGTACTCCTTGATCGAAACTTCTATAGTTCGACAACGATCGAACTATAGAAGTGTTGCGTCAATTCTACAAGGAAGGGATAAGACGCCCTATGCCCTGCTATGACTCGCCCGATCTTGAGAAACTTGATCTGATCACGGTCCTTCGGGCTTTGGCTGATCCCGTACGACTGGACATCGTTCAGCGACTTTATGCCCTGGGAGAGGCAAATTGCGCGGCTCTGATCGGGTCGCGTCCTAAATCCAGTATGTCCCATCATTTTCAGGTCTTGCGGGAAAGCGGCATCCTGCACACCCGAATTGAGGGTGTGCAGCATCATAACTCGCTACGCCTTCAGGAATTGGAAAGTCGGTTCCCTGGCCTTATGGCTTCCATCCTGGGGAACATTGAAGCCGGTCAGTTGCGACGCCAGACTTCTTCCTGAACAAATACGGCAAACGTCAGCCAGACAAAGAAGGGGATCTGAAGCTTCGCAGCACACTGATCAACCTTTTTGGCTGTGCAGATTGACGCACCAGACGTCACCACCAGCCCAATGCAGATAGCCAGCCCAGCATCAAGACGTCGCTTGCGGAAAACGGCGAACGGAAATCCCGCTACACCCGCCACACAGATGGCCCAGAGGGAAAGCGCCAGCGTCCGCTTAAAGGACGACTCTGCCCTCAGCAAACGATATCCCGACCACGCCAAAAGGCCATCAAGCAGTGTCCAGACGATAGCATAGACAGGAGCGGGAGGAGAAAAGCCGGGTTTGTTCAGGTGATGATACCAGCGGCGGGTTGAACCGTCCTCGACGGGACTGACTTCCCGCCCGAGATACTGCGCTCCGAAAACTGTTGCCGTAGCCAGAGCGGCGTCGATGATGCGTCCCATGATCTTTGTCCTGATATGATCTCACCCATAGAAACGCGCCAGCCTCTGGAACGTTCAGGGTGCGCCAGCAACAGACCCAAAATCCAGCTCAGCCACCACTTTTCCGGCATTAGGATTCCACAGCAGAACACGCTCGGATCCCGGGCGACCAAGCGTGACCGCCATCATCCCGTCACCACGCGCCGTCACGTTGGTGATATGTTCACCTTCAGCCAACGGCAGAGCCAGACGGGTAAAGCCATTTGTCGATGACGCCTCAAGAGCCACACCCTGATGAGGATGCATGACACGATGCGCAATGACACCGATCATAACGGCGACACCCGCTACAATCATGACGCCCATAATGATGACGGCAGCAAGCAACGCTTTTGGTGTCCCTGACTCGCTGCCCGTCCGATCCTCGGCTAAACCCTGATTCATGTCAGATCCTGAAACCCCGTTCCGCCTTGTTGTTGATGCCAGTCTGGCAGGCCAGCGCGTAGATCGCGCCCTTGCTGACGCCATCGGCACGATTTCCCGTTCCCGGGTCAAGACCCTTATCGAAGAGGGCCATCTGACCCGCAACGGACAAGTCGTTCGTGAGCCTTCCGACACGCTACGCGATGGAATGGACCTCGTTCTGTCCTTCCCTGTTCCTTTGCCCGCACGTCCGATGGCCGAGGATCTGCCACTCACCATTCTCTATGAAGACAGAGATCTGATCGTTCTGGACAAGCAGGCTGGCCTCGTCACTCACCCGGCTCCCGGTAATGAAACCGGGACACTCGTAAACGCCCTCCTCGGACATTGCGGTGAGGGTTTTGAAGGCATTGGTGGCGAAAAACGGCCAGGAATTGTGCATCGTCTGGACAAGGACACGTCTGGACTGATGGTTGTTGCAAAAAATGCGATGGCCCATAACGCCCTGTCCGAGGCCTTTGCCGCCAGAGACATCGACCGTACTTACATGGCCCTAGCCTGGGGTCTCCTGCCTGCGTCAGGTGAATTCGATGGCGCCATTGGTCGAGACAAGAAAGACCGCAAACGCATGACGGTCGTGCAGTCAGGTGGGAAGCCCGCGCTGACACGCTTCAAACTGCTGGAGCCCATTCATGCGAGTGTCTCCCTGATTGAATGCAAACTGGCTACCGGCCGGACACACCAGATTCGCGTTCATCTATCCCAGGCAGGACATCCACTTCTCGGAGACCCGGTTTACCTCCGTCGAATCCCTGCCGCAGCACGTGGGTTGCCACAGGATGCAAAGGATGCTGCTCTTGATTTCCCCCGGCAGGCCCTCCACGCAGCTCGACTCGGCTTCATCCACCCACGAACAAAAAAGCCCCTTTCCTTCGAAACTGCACCTCCTCAGGATTTTCAGGACTTGAAAATGCGCCTGACAGGCTCAACCTCTAAAAGTTCTTGACCTTTTCGGCTCAGCCTGTCATAAACATTCTTATCCGACGAGCTGACGCGCCGCCGGAACGGATCGTACCACCGTACGTCGCCCAATTCGGGGGCAAGCGGCTGGGGACGTGATAGTCCTTCCCAATGCGTCACCTGGGTGTGAGGAACCTTCCTGCCGCCAGTTCGTATGAGTCTTCACCTCATCGGGCCAGGCACACCCCGGGCGAAAGGAGTCGAAGACCATGGCATCTCCAGCTGTCATTTCAGTGGGTCCTGAAAACAACCTGACCCGTTATCTTCAGGAAATCCGCAAATTCCCCCTTCTGACGCCACAGGAAGAGCTTGATCTCTCCCGCGCCTGGCGCAAGAACGAAGACACCAGCGCTGCACACCGCTTGGTTACCTCTCATCTGCGTCTCGTCGCCAAGATTGCCATGGGCTATCGCGGCTACGGGCTGCCCGTGAACGAACTGATCAGCGAAGGCAACATCGGCATGATGCAGGCCGTCCGCCGGTTCGATCCGGAGCGCGGCTTCCGCCTTGCAACCTACGCTATGTGGTGGATCCGCGCCGCCATGCAGGAATACATTCTGCATAGCTGGTCTCTGGTGAAAATGGGCACGACCGCCTCGCAGAAGAAACTGTTCTTCAACCTGCGTCGCCTGAAAGGGCAGATGCAGGCCATTGATGACGGTGATCTGAAACCCGAGCAGGTCAATTCCATCGCCACCACCCTCGGTGTCCCTGAGCAGGACGTGGTGTCCATGAACCAGCGCCTTGCCGCGCCAGATCATAGTCTGAATGCTCCCCTCCGCATTGATGGCGAAGGTGAGTGGCAGGACTGGCTGGTGGACGACACGGAAAACCAGGAGCAGACCTATGCTGCTTCCGAGGAGTTCAGTGGACGGAAAGCTCTGCTTGATCAGGCCATGATGACCCTGAATGAACGTGAGCGTCACATCCTGGCCGAACGTCGCCTGAAGGAAGAGCCATCAACGCTCGAAGATCTGTCTCACCACTACAATGTTTCCCGTGAGCGGATCCGTCAGATTGAGGCCCGCGCGATGGAAAAGCTGCAGAAAGCCATGGCTTCTGAGGTTGAACACCGCCGGCGTGAAAACGGCCTTCAGAACTGATCATCCAGTTTTCCCAATAAAAAGGGCTGCCAGCATCATGCTTGGCAGCCCTTTTTATTGGGCTACTCTCTGCATTGATTACGGGAGATCGAAAGTCGGCCTTCACAAGACAATTTTATGAAATTTCCCAATGGAATATTTTCAGAAACCATAGGAGACGCGCCTTCCAGACGGTTACAAACAAATATATAAGGAAATGATATCACTGCTAAACTTGTAGCCAGACATCGTATTGGCAATTTTGATTTATGCTTGAACGTCACAAGACACTTTTACTGAATTTTATTTTAGTATTGTTTATTTTTGTGAGCAGGTTCCAGTCCTTTGGGAATCCTCTCATCCATGTCGATGAAGAATTTTACCTTTTCGGCGGTGGACGTCTCCTTCACGGAGATCTGCCCTATCTTCAGTTCTGGGATAGAAAGCCGTTCGGAATCTTTCTCCTCTACGCTTTCTTTCATCTCTTCGGCTCTTACAGGGTTTTCGCCTATCAAATAGGCGCGATGGCAGCCATATGGGGAACGGCATGGCTTCTGTTCCGCATGGGGAAAACGATTGCCAATACGGCGGGAGCATTCGTCGCAGCCCTTCTGTACGTCGCGCTGCTCAACCTTTCGCAGGGCGAAGGCGGTCAGACTCCCGTTTTCTACAATCTTTTTGTAACTGCAGCCGTCGCGCTCGTTCTGCGCGGCATCACGCAACCAGACAGAAAACATCCGGCCGGACACGCCCTTCTCGCAATGCTTCTGTTCGGCCTCGCCATGCAGTTGAAATATACCGTGGTGTTCGAAGGCATTTTCGTCGGATTGTACAGCGTTGCCTGTACTGGACTCGCATGCCGATGTGTGTCGAAAACCCTCCAGAAAGCGGCACTATTCGCGGCTGCAGGCCTCCTGCCCACCCTTGCGGTCTTCTGCTTTTACACGGCGATCGGACACGGCTGGGAGTGGATTTTCGCCAACCTTGAATCCATTTTCCTACGAGGCCACGCCCCCGTCGAAGAAACCCATCACCTTCAATTACGCATGCTGAGAGCTACTCTGCCTCTCATGGTCGGGCTCGTCGCAACAGCAGCCCTTGCGTATAAAAAAGCCTCCCAGCCTCAATATCTCTATCTGACGCTCTGGGCTTGCGTCGCATGTCTGGGCGTTCTGGCGTTTGGGGGCTGGTATCCCCATTACGCTCTTCCTCTTTACGCTCCCTTGGCCCTGACCTGTGCCCCCTTGTGGTACTGGAAACCGGGTCAGGCATGGATGCTCGCTCTTCTCTGCACTGTTTCACTCACGGGCCAGTACAGCGTGCGGAAACATCGTCTTGAAAATGGAGATCAACAGACATTTCAGGCAATGGTGAATGTCATGAACCAAAAGCCCGGCTGCGTCTTTGTTTATCAGGGACCGCCAGCGCTCTATGACACCCCTTACTGGTGCCCCCTGACAAACCATCCTTTCCCGGGACATTTCCACGAAAAAATCGAGGCCCATGCAACCAGCATAGATGTCATGCATGAAACCCACAGGGTTCTTGCAGAAAGGCCAGAATATATTGTTACGGAAGACCCACTACCACTTCTGGAAAATCCCTCCGTCCGAGAGGAAATTTTCCTGGAAATCAATGCGAACTACAAATTGGTTTATAGATTCCAAGGTCTAAACCATTCGATTTACATCTACCGACGCACCTGATGGCAACCAAGCTTACTGCGAAAGCGGAACAGCTAGCGCCAGCCCTCCAGCAACGGTTCCCGCCCCCTTTCGATGCTGGTCTGCATGATTTTCCGCCGCGGCATCTTCGATTTTGCCAACCTTGTTCGAAAAGAAATCCGGTTTCAGATAGGCATCTGACTGGACCGCATCCTGAGGTCCTTCAATATTCTCGTCGGGCAAAGGTGCTGCCCCAAAACCTGAAGCCGTCTGCGCCGCAATCACACTGGCCCGGTGCTGTTCCAAACCATGCATGAGAGCCGCTCCCTGCCGCGGATCTTCTGAAACCGTCTGAGACAGAGACGCATCAAAAGGATGGGCAAAAGCTGAAATTGGTTTTCTGGCAGGTGCGACAGAGGGGACAGGCTCTGTGGCCAATGCACTACACGTCCCCGTTGCCAGAACCAGCAGGGGAAAAGACCTCATCAAGACAGGGAGAAGGCGCATCAGGCGGATTCCAGCAGAACGAAAGGCTGAAATCAGTGTGCTGGGTCAGAGACACGAATTACAATTGAAAAAGTTAGAAAGTTTCATGACGTCACAAAACGTGATGAAAAAAAAGCGGGGAGGTTGCCCTCCCCGCCTTCTGATAGTCAGTCCAGACCGAGTTGCTGGCCTGTCGTACGGAGCACCTCGATGCCCGGAAGGATCTTGCCTTCAAGCCATTCGAGAAATGCTCCACCAGCCGTCGAGACATAGCTCATCTCACTGGCCACACCGGCATGGCGCAGAGCAGAGACCGTATCGCCACCACCCGCTACCGTCCGCAGCTTACCGGCCTGCGTCAGGCGAGCTGCTTCCTGTGCGACTGCAACCGTCGCACGATCAAACGGCTCGATCTCGAACGCGCCCAGCGGACCATTCCAGACCAGTGTCTTCAGGGTTGCCAGACGCTCGTTGATCAGTTCCACCGTACGCGGACCGGCATCGAGGATCATGGCATCAGCAGGGACTTCACCGATCAGGCAGACTGAGCTCTCGGCACCAGCCTTGAACTCACGTGCTACGACGGCATCAACCGGCAGCACGATCTCACAGCCTTTTTCCTGCGCAAGATGCGCAATCTTGCGGGCTGTTTCGTGCATGTCGGCTTCCTGCAGGGACTTGCCCACAGCAATGCCTTCTGCTGCCAGAAATGTGTTGGCCATCGCACCGGTGATGAACAGTGTGTCCACCTTCTCGATGACGTTGCCAATCAGATCCAGCTTTGTGGAAATCTTGGAACCACCAATGATGGCACCAACCGGACGTTCCGGATTTTCCAGCGCTGCGGACAGAGCAGACAGTTCAGCCTGCATCAGACGCCCGGCGAAAGACGGCAGATCGTGAGCTACACCTTCTGTCGAGGCGTGGGCGCGATGAGCAGCCGAGAACGCATCGTTGACGAAGATATCGCCATTTTCTGCGAGAGCCTTGGCGAAAGCCGGGTCGTTGGCTTCCTCGCCCGCATGGAAGCGCGTGTTTTCCAGAACCAGCACGTCGCCATCCTTGAGGGCTGCAACAGCGGCCTCGACGGTAGGACCCACACATTCCGGAACAAACGCCACCGGCTTGCCCAGCACCTCACCGAGCTTCTCGGCGATGGGGTGGAGGGACATGCTCGGAACAACCTTACCCTTCGGGCGGTCGAAATGGCTCAGGACCACAACGCGCGCGCCCTTGCCGGCGAGTTCGCTGATGGTCGGGGCAACGCGCTCGATGCGCGTGGCGTCAGTGATGACGCCGTCATGCATCGGCACGTTCAGATCAGCCCGGACAAGCACGCGTTTGCCGCGTGCCTCCAGGTTATCGAGCGTGCGGAACACCATGGTTCAGAGGCTCCCGAAAGCGGCGGCCGTATCCGCCATACGGTTGGAGAAACCCCACTCGTTGTCATACCAGGCGCAGATGCGAACAAGCTGGCCGCCATCGACCAGAGCCGTCTGCGTGGCATCAAACGTGGAGGATGCAGGAGAATGGTTGAAATCCGTGCTCACCAGCGGGGCCGTGTTGTAGTCCAGGATGCCCTTCAGCTTACCTTCAGACGCCACACGGAGAGCCTCGTTCACAGCCTCGACAGAAGCCGGGACGGTCTTC
The DNA here is from genome assembly GCF_002723955.1 of Gluconobacter frateurii. Taxonomy (GTDB): domain Bacteria; phylum Pseudomonadota; class Alphaproteobacteria; order Acetobacterales; family Acetobacteraceae; genus Gluconobacter; species Gluconobacter frateurii. Next base: position 624,408 of record NZ_BEWN01000002.1, on the reverse strand, counting down.
GGTACGAAGTCGAGGGACACGAGGGAGACATTCGGCGTCGGAACACGGATGGCCGTACCGTCCAGCTTACCCTTCAGGTGCGGCAGAACCAGACCAACAGCCTTCGCAGCGCCAGTGGACGTCGGGATCATGTTCAGGGCAGCGGCGCGGGCGCGACGCGGATCCTTGTGGAGCGTATCCACCGTACGCTGGTCACCCGTGTAGGAATGGATCGTGACCATGTAGCCACGCTCAATGCCGAAAGCTTCATCCAGAACGGAAGCAACAGGTGCAAGGCAGTTCGTGGTGCAGGAAGCGTTGGAAATCACCTTCATGTCTGGCGTCAGAACATCATCGTTCACACCGAAGACGATGGTCGCGTCCACATCCGTTGCCGGAGCGGAGACGATCACACGCTTTGCGCCAGCTTCCAGAAGGGCCGCAGCCTTTTCACGCGTCGTGAACAGGCCCGTGCATTCCATGGCCACGTCGATGCCTTCGAACGGCACCTTGGACGGGTCACGCTCGGCAGAGACCGTGATCGGACCATAGGTGCGACCATTTGCTTCGATGATGAGCGTATTGCCCTCAGCGCGGACCTTCCCCGGCAGGCGGCCATGAACGCTGTCATGAGCCAGAAGATGCGCGTTCGCGTCTACCGAACCCAGATCATTGATGGCCACAACTTCAACGTCCGTACGGCCGCTCTCAATGATGCCGCGCAGAACGAGACGTCCGATACGTCCGAAACCGTTGATCGCGATTTTTACCGCCATGCCTGCCTACTCCGCTATTCTGACGAAAGGGCATCATCCATAGCATCGCTACAGGGAAGCAACAGGGGGTTGGCACAGTTTTTCATGAACTTGATGCGCTTAATCTTGCCGAAACCCTCCGTTCCTGCGACGGTCCCCAACAATATGGCTGCAATTATCCGTAATTTTTGTTCCTTCCGAGGCATCATGGCTCCACGTGCCCTTCTTCTGGCGGGAAGCATCCTGCTGGTGACTCCCTGGCTGGCCGGCTGCAAGCTGATTGATCAGCGCACGTTCAATCCGCAGGCTGGAAAGCCACCCAAGCCTTACGTTCCACCAGCACCTCCTGCACCAAAGCCAAAACCACCCTTCCTGCAGATCGAGGATGGAACGCCGGAATCCGATTACGGGCCTATCGTAGACAAGGCTGTCAAAGCCGCGCTTGCACGCAAGGAAAATGTTCTGTTCCTAGTGCAGCTTCTGGTACCGCTACAAAATGACCCCGCGGCGCAAGCCAAAGCCATGACCGAGGCCACCCAGACGGATCTGGAACCCGTAGCCCGACGGATCAATACGGCGGGTGCCCAGCCTATCCAGATCGAGATGCATGCCATAGCAGATGGATCGGTAAAGCATCCGGTGGTCCGAGTGGACGTTCGCTAACCAAACGGGAAAAGAATCCTCCTTATGGCAAGTGCGACCTGCGCAGTCCTGACACGAAACGCCGCTCCTCTGCTGAGGGAATGGCTGTCCTGGCATCTGGCCCTCGGGTTCGAGCGCATTCTTGTGGTGGATGCTGACTCAACGGACGGGACGCAGTCCATTGCTCAGGCTGCAGGCACAGTCGGGCCTGTAGAACTGCTGGAGTGTACACTCCCCGACACGCTGTCGCCGGAAGAACGCCGTGAGGCCTTGACGGCGCAAGCCATTCGGCTTGCCGGCCAGAATCAGGATTGGCTTCTGATTCTTGATGCGGATGAATTTCTTGACCCGACGTTGACGCTGGATAACCTTCTGGAGGCCGGTCGCGACTCAAATGGAATTGCCATCAACTGGTGCGTTTATGGCCAGCCAACTCAACTTGTGAGCAGAGCGTTCTCGGTCACGCGCTTTCACTACCGAAGCACCCCAGCATTCCCTGACAATGGTTTTGTCCGTATTCTGGGCCGTACATCCGCCCTGAAAGCCATTTCAGACACAGTTTTTTTTGGCATACCCCTCACTGACATCGTCCACCCCGATGGACAGCCTTTCACGCATTCGTCCACATCTGCCCGATGGAACGGTGCCCGTATTCTTCATTATGTCTGGGCCGGGGATCCTCATATGCCATCTCATCTTGCCGCCCATTATCTTTGCCAGGATCAAGAAGATCGCTCGCCCGAACGAAGACTGGACGCCATCGCTCCAATACAGGAGACATTGATGGGAGCCGTTACCCACCAAGGCCTGGAAACACTCCTAGCCAGTCTGGGAGAAAGCTTACGTTCGTCGCAGGTCCGCGCAACGGAGAGCGTCGCTACCATTCCCGACGAAGGTCACCACGCTTCTTTTTCGTTCCACCGGGTGCGCCCTTCCGAGCGTGAACGGCTCCTCCTGAGCCCGCAGGCCGCTCCCCTCCCGAGCCGGACGAGAACATGCTTTCTGCAGGATATATCCGGCCACTTTTTGACGCTGACAGAAGACGGAAGGCTAACCACCAGTCCTGAAGACGGTCTCGAACCCGACAGGAAACTGATTGCCGTCTATCAGGATAGTCACGCCGGTGTACTGACGCTGCTATCTGGGGATGGACGCCCAGTTCGCTACGAGACGGGAACTTTGCAGCAGCCGGTGCTCAACGTACAGATGCCAGCCGAAGATACCGTCCTGTTCTTCGTCAATGACGATATCGGCACTCAAGCCTTCAAAAAAATACCTACAAAGCTGGAGCTTTCACCTGCTCCCCTGTCTTTACCCGGTGCGGATACGCCCGAAGGCCTATCTCTTCAGGGGTTCTGCACATGGCTCTTTTTTCATCCGAACCGCTCTCTTCTCGACATCGCACGGGCTGTAACCACATTGTCTGAAGATGCTCGTGCCGAACTGGGCCAAGCAGTCCCTGAAATACAAATGCTCATCCAGAATTAAAGAAAGCGTGGCAGAAGCCACCCCAGAAGCAGACCCAGCACAAGTAGGACGAGACCATTTCTGAGCCTTCCTCCCAGAGGCGGAGCAGAGGGCACAACCGCCATGGAGGTCGCGCTTTCCCGCAGAGCGACAATTTCTTCCTGCTGGGCCCGTGCTTCTTCCTGTTGCTGCCAGACACGGCCACTCATCCTGCGAATATAATGCCCTGCATCGGCCGGTGTGGTGGCAGCGTGATCAACAAGACGCTCGGCCAGTGTCCGGTTGGCAGTATGCCCGACACCCAGAACTCGATGCGCCTGACACATCGCAAGAGCCTCAAGAACAGCCGGATGTTCGAACACCGCAAATTCCGAGATGTCTCCGCCACCACGGATCAGAACAACAATGTCTTCCCGACACGTCCCAACGGCATCAGCAATACGATGCGGGTCTGTCATGGCGACAGGAAGGGCTCGAATACGTTCTGGCCGCCATCCACCCCCCAGCCCTTGAAGAAAATCGTCCGCTACCAGAGCGTTTGATGAGGCAGAGTGGATCAGCAGGAGCCTTGCTTCGCGGCGCTCAGGATAAGGATGAAATTCCCAGCTTAGCCCTCGAAGAACATCAAGAAGCGATTTTTCCGCGCGATCCACCTTTTGCCGCCCAGGGTCATAAGGTTCCACGGCCAGTGCCTCGAAACGCAGTGCAACCTGCCCCCGCAGGTGTCGGGCCCTCAGAAAGCCCGTTACCCGTACATAGTCACCTGCCCGGACGTCTGCTGCCGCCAGAATGGATTTGGTGGCCTCAAGCGAAATCGATGTGCCAAGCTGCGGGTCCGTCAGGGGAAGCTGATAATATTTGCGATAAGCATTAGGCGCGACATCGCCCAGTTGCCCGGCGACAACGAGCGGGAAACCCCATTCTTCGAACCGCGCACAGATCTCATCCAGGCGGCCCGTGAACAGATCCTGAACCTGAAGAGGGGTCAAAACTGGCAGGCTGGCCATGTCGCCTGATGCAGAATCAGTTCGGGTGCGTCTCGGAAAAGCGTCCATCCCGCACCATATGGAGTAAGAACAGATGTTCTCACAGAGGGTGACAGCGCCCTCACAGCATTTTTTTACGTATTTTCAGAAGGTTGGTCTGTCTTGAGCGTTTCTTCCCCCGAAGAGCTTCTCCTGCGACTGCAGAAATCCCGTTTCAGAGCCCGCTTCCATCTGGACGAACAGGCACGACAGTATCTGGAAAGCCGCGGATTGGACGCCGTGATGGAGCACGGGGCGGCATTCATTCGGGATCGGCTAGCTCCGGCCCATCCCCCACAGGACGGAAAACAGACCCCGATGCGCGGCCATCCGGTGTTCATTGCCCAGCACGCTACCGGCTCCTGCTGCCGTGGTTGCCTGTCGAAATGGCACGGTCTCAGCGCCGGAAAGCCTCTGACAAAAGAAGACCAAGAGGCGATTCTGGCTGTTCTCCGCGCCTGGATCCTGAAGGATATGGGCGCGGATGTTCCATTATCCCCCGCTCAGGGCGCGTTGTTCTGAAGACGTTTGGCCCGGGGCAAAAAACGCTCTGCCAGCAGAATTACTACAATCGCAAAAGCACCCATTTCGATCTGTGAGCGCGTCTCAGGCTGGATCATCATGGCAATAATCGCCATGGCAATGAGAGCCAGGGCCAGATAAGCGCCAGCAGGTTTCTGCGGCATAATTTTCAGCCGCCCGAACACAAGAAGCGCATTATTGAACAGCATGAACCCGCCCGTCAGACTGACGAGAACAGCAAAGATCAGCCCGGGTGACAAAACAGCCGTCGCCGCAACAAAAATGGACGCTCCGACGCTGGCCAGCAGGGCGCGACGGGGAAGCTGCGTTTTTGGCTCGACCACAAGGAAAGTGGATGGCGCATCGCCCGTTTCCGCAAGCTCATACAGGATGCGGGACGTGACGTAGATGCCAGAATTCAGGCTCGATAGGGCCGCAACGAGAATGACGATCCCCATGGCTAGCCCGGCGAAAGGAACATGAAAACGATTCAGTACGAGCAGGAACGGTGACTGTCCCGGAACGACGTCGCTCCATGGAACAAGGCACAGGATCAACGAGATGGTGACGAGGTAGAAAACACCGATCCGCAAGGGAATCGTGCGGGTCGCGCGTGCGATATTTCGCTCCGTATTGTCGGACTCAACGGCGGCGACGGTCGCAATCTCACTTCCCCCCATGGAAAACAGGACCGTCGGAATGACAGCCAGAAGCGCGAGAAGCCCATGAGGCAGAACGCCCCCATGACTGAACAGGTTTTCTTTCACCGGAATGGAATGAGCCCCAAGTGCCCAGAAACCGATCCCGCTAAATACAATGATGGCCAGGACCTTGATGGCTGAAAACCAGTATTCAAACTCGCCATAGCCTTTGACGGAAAGCAGATTGACGGTCGTCATGGCACCCAGCACCAGCAGTTCCAGAACTGCATAAGGAACGGGAATATAGGGTGTAAGCATAGACGTGACGGCAATCGCTTCGACCCCAATGACCGTCACCCAGGTCAGCCAGTACGTCCAGCCCGCCACAAAGCCAAAACGATCCCCGAGGGCATAACGGATCTGCCCCAGAAAAGACGCCCTCCCCGGCGTCAGGGCGGACAGATCCCGCATCATGCTGTTGACCAGCCAGACCAGAAGTCCTGCCAGAACATAGGACACAATAACCGCCGGACCACCCATTGAGAGAGCAGCTGATGAGCCGATGAAGAAACCAGCACCGATCACGCCACCCAAAGCAATCATGACAATATGCCGTGTTCTCAGGCTTTGGGCGAGTTGGTCTGGTTCAGTCATGAAATGTCCCTGTCAGTGGTCTGTCACACCGGAAGATCCCTGTTATCCGCCAGGGCTTCCATGGTCATGTAGGAAGTAATGGCATCCAGCTCGACCTTGCTGATGATCTGCTGATAGACACGATCGAAATCGTTCATGTCACAGGCCACGACCTTGAGAAGGTAATCATACTCACCGGCAATCCGGTAAAAATCAACGATGTTTGGAATCGAAACGACCACGTTGCGGAACGTTTCGAACCATTCGCGTGAATGATGGCGCGTCCGCATCAGGACAAACACCGTCAAGGTCAGCCCGAGCGCCTGCGCATTGAGGCGCACGGTATCATGACTGATGATTCCACTCTCCCGCAAGGCATTCAGGCGACGCCAGCAGGCATTCTGGGACAGACCAACCTGTTCGGCCAGTTCCCGCTGGGACGGCGTACCCTGCTTCTGGAGGATGCGGAGGATAGCGCGATCCGTTTGATCGATAATTCTGCTCATAATAGATTAAATGACAACACAAACTCTGTTTTCGTCTACAAGAAAGGTGCGGTTTTTGCCAATTCGGTGAGATATTTTCTGTTCATCGGATCAGGGAAGGACCAGGCAGCATGGAAACGATCGGCAGTCTTGAGAACAGCGCAGCCGCACTGGCGCAGTTTGAGCAGAGCCTGCATGCCAAGGGGCGTGATGCCCTGCGCAAAGGTGTTCTCGGAGACGGTACGAAGTTCATGAGCCCGTTTGGCGTGCAATCGATGCTCTATGCGGATTACGTCGCATCAGGCCGCGCACTGGTTCAGGTCGAAACCTTCGTGATGAACGAAGTTCTTCCCTACTATGCCAACAGCCACACCGAAGCCTCGCTCTGTGGCGCGTATATGACCCGGATGCGCAATTCTGCCCGAGCCACGATCGCGCGCTTTTGCCATGCGCCAGAAGACCGTTTCACGACCATCTTCATGGGCAATGGCGCAACAGCAGGCCTGAACCGCCTCGTACACCTGCTGGAAATTCCTGCGCGTTGTGCGGCTGGCAACCGCCCCGTTATTTTCATCGGGCCTTACGAGCATCATTCCAACATTCTTCCCTGGCGCGAAAGTGGAGCCGAAATTATCGAGATCCCGGAAGCCACGGATGGTGGTCCGGATCTGGCCATTCTTGAAAAAGCCCTGACGTCCTGTGACGAAGGACGCCTGAAAGTCGGCTCGTTCTCAGCCGCTTCTAACGTGACTGGCATCATGACAGACGTGGACGCCGTCACAGCACTTCTGAAGACACACGGCGCCCTTTCGATCTGGGACTATGCAGGCGCTGCCCCGTATCTGCCCATCGACATGAAGCCGGGCACAGACGTGGAAAAGGATGCAGTTGTTGTGTCCTGCCACAAGTTCATGGGCGGCCCGGCAGCCTCCGGTGTTCTAATCGTTCGCAATGATGCTGTTACGCGCTGTGGCCCAGTGCTTCCGGGTGGTGGAACGGTCAAATTCGTTTCTCCGTGGAACCATGATTATTCGACCAATCTGGCCGCCCTTGAAGAAAGCGGAACACCGGACGTCATCGGCGATATCCGCGCCGCGCTGGCGTTCATCGTCAAGGATGTGATCGGTCAGAGCTTCATGGATGAACGGAATGCCGAGCTTCGCGCACGGGCCATGGCACGCTGGAGCGAAAATCCGAATATCAGGATTCTGGGTCACGCCACCGCAAAAGCCCTGCCGATCTTTTCGTTCCAGATCCGTGATACCGCCACAGGTGGCCTGATCCATCAGCAGCTTTTCACCCGTATGCTGTCAGACCGTTACGGCATTCAGGTCCGTGGCGGCTGTGCCTGTGCCGGCCCCTACGCCCATCGTCTGCTGGATATTGATGAGACTGCCTCCAACACGATCCGTCAGGCCATTCTTTCCGGTCAGGAAATCGAGAAGCCGGGCTGGACGCGCCTGAACTTCAGCGTGCTGATGGATGACACCAAGGTAGAGCGCATTCTGGATGCCGTGGATGAACTGGCACTTGATCCGCATTCCGTAGCGGAAGCCTATGAATGCGATGTCTCAACAGCCCGCTTCCGCCCCAAAGCTGCCGCCTGATCCAAACGGGCTACTCCCTCTTCATTTTTAAATCCAGACGGGGCACCTTCCTGAGCGAGAACAGGAAAGTGCCCCATGAAGACCTTGACTGCCGCCGAAACACGAAAGCTGCTCCCATTCCCTACTCTTGTGGAAATGCTGCGTGAAACAGTCGTGGACTATCACAAAGGTCAAATATCCTGCCCTGAACGCATGGTCGTTCCGACGATTGATCGCACCGGCACTGTCATGTCCATGGTCGCCTGCGCACCCGACAATCTCACCACAAAACTGCTGACTCTTTATAATGGCAATGCTACCCGCAACCTTCCTGCCATTCAGGGTCAGGTCACCTGCATGGACGCCATCGACGGACGTTTTCTTTTCTCGCTGGACGGGGTTGCTACGACTGAACGGCGCACCGCCGCCATGTCCATGCTTGGGTTGGACTGCTTTCGCCCCGCCCATCTGAAAACGGTTCTTCTCATTGGCACGGGCGTACAGGCCAAAGCTCATCTTGAGGCCCTGAATACGCTTTATCCCGGTATCACGATTTATATTCGAGGTCGCTCCGCTGAGCGCGTCAGTGCCCTTACAGAAAACCACGCATACCCAGCCCTGCAACTACGCAATGCTGATCTGGAATACTTCGAGCCAGATGTCGTCATCACCGTTACCAGCAGTCGGAGCATCCTCTACGACGAGCCTCCGGTTTCTTCTCGGCTGGTCATCGGCGTTGGCGCTTATCGGCCTGAAATGATTGAAATCGGCCCGACCATCGTCAACGGAAGCGCCTGTATTGTAGATGACCCGATCGGTGCGCCGTCCGAAGCCGGCGATATCATTCAGGCGGGGAAAGACTGGGCCGAGGTCAAACCGCTGGCCGCTTATCTCTCGGGGAACGAGAAACCAGAAGGGCCGGTTTTCTTCAAAAGTGTCGGCTGTGCCGCCTGGGATCTGGCAGCCTGTCGCCTTGCCCGACGAACATTAGGTCTCTAACGGCCCAATGTCCGTCTGGGGAGAGGCAGGTTTACCAGAGATAAACAAGCTTCATGTAATAGGCGTTCGTCTCAGCCACGTTCCTGCCATCAACGGAATGAGAGTATCGCCCGGTCAGGGATACGCGCTTGGAGATGTTGATCATGGCACCTACGCCAAGGGCAACTTCACGGCCGCTGGAATCGCTCACCCAGCTATTCGCCGTGTTGTCGCGCATTCCGGCGGTATTCTGCCAGTCAAACGCGAAGAACGGTTCGATAATCTTGCTCGCTTTCCAACTGAAACGCAGGTTGGAATGGAAAACTGTTCCCGGCGAATAGCTGTGTTCGCCAGTCTTGTGCTTGGTCGAGGCTACGATCGCACCCAGATCACCATCAAAACTGAAATGCTTCCATTCATAATCGAACATGAAGCTCGACAGGTTTGACCAGTAACTCGGTGACAATGCATCCCGCGTGCCAACTGGCGTCTGCATGAAGGTCTGGATACCGAAGGTGCTGTGCGCGTTCGGCTTGAACCAGACAGCAGGCCCAACGATGGTCGGGCCAAGGCCGCCGTAATTCGTGCCTTGTGAAAGCACAAAGCTCTCCGACTGAATGACCTCAAACGCAAATCCAACATGGGGAATTGCGTCAAAGCTACGGAAGTGCACGTATTTGGTCATGCCAGCCCAGGTGTGACTTCCGCCAGTCGGCTGACGTCGGCCACCACTGTCGTAAGTGCTGCCTGCAGCATTCCCGTCTCCGTACTGAACGAGCACGTTGAAGGGCTTGAAATCAACCGGCAGGTCATATTCATGCGGGCCAATAATGGCCAGCGGAATATCAGCAGCATGGGCCGCAACGGCTGGCAGAAGGGATGACGCGGGCAATAGGAGACTCAGGGCCCGGAGACACCCTCCGGACCAGATCGTGCGAACCATGACATTTATTTCCGCTGGAGAAGTATTGAGTGTGGAGCGTCTCCCCTAAGGGACACGCTCCACCAGTAACGCGGTCAGATCAGTTCGCGGCTGCGCCCTGCTGTCCGTCAATCGTGTAAGCGATGATATAGTCACCGCTGCGGGTGCCAAGGCCCCCATGACCACCAGCGGCGATCAAAACATACTGCTTCCCGCCCATTTGATAGGACATCGGGGTTGCCTGTCCGCCAGCCGGCAGACGGTCACGCCAGATAACCTTGCCGGTCGAGACATCAAAGGCACGCAGGTAATCGTCAGCCGTCGCACCCATGAAGGATACGCCACCCTTTGTGATCACACTGCCACCGATGTTGTACATGCCGGTCGGAAGCGGAAGGTTGTTATGCGTCCGGAAAGGCCCCGTGTCGCGCGTTGTGCCGACCGGATGCTGCCAGACGATCTTTTTCGTCACCAGATCAATCGCAGTCACCGTACCCCAGACCGGGCCCTTGCAGGGGATCTGAAGCGGGTTCAGCCATGGGCTGGTGTAAGCGATGTAAGGCGTACCGTAGTCCGGAGAGACACTGAGCGCGTCGCCCTTGGCTTCCGGCTTGTCACCCTTACCGTCCCACTTCGGCAGAATGCCGGAGGCTTCAGCATGGTTACGCTTTTCCAGACGGATCCGGAACGGCAGGTAGCTGGCGTTGGCGATCAGCAGCTTGCGCTGCGGATCGATAGACGCACCCTGCCAGTCAACCACACCATAGAATGCCGGATAGACGATGGTCGTCTTGCCAACATGCGGCGGCGTGAACTGACCTTCATACGCGGACTGACGGAACTGGATGCGGCAGATCATCTGATCCAGCAGCGTCGCGCCCCACATGTCGCTTTCCTTCAGGTCAGGCGGCGTCAGAGACGGCAGACCGACAGCGAAAGGCTGCGTCGGAGAAACATGGTCATCTGCGGCAACGCCAGCGGTCGGAACCGGACGTTCCTCAACCGGATAACCCGGAACCGGCTTGCCGGTACGACGATCCAGAACGAAAAACTCGCCACGCTTCGTGCTCTGGATCAGAGCCGGTACGGACTCACCATTCTGACCAGGCAGATCAACCATGGACGGACCGATCGGAAGATCCATGTCCCACAGATCATGATGAACGGTCTGGAAGGTCCAGCGACGCTCACCCGTCTCGATGTCGAGAGCAATGGTTGCGCTGGAGGTTGCATCGTCGAACGGACGACGTGTGCCACCCCAGTTATCCGGCGGAGAGTTACCCGTCGGGATATACAGCAGGCCGAGGTCCGGATCTGCCGTGTAAACGCCCCAGGCATTCGGGGTGTCACGCGTCAGCTCGTCGTTCGGGCCAGGCTTCCAGTTTTCCGGGTTGTGACCAGCGTCCCAGGCCCACTCGATTTCACCGGAGATCGGGTTGAACGCACGGATTGCACCGGACGGCTCGAAGTTCGCCTGGTTATCAAAGATCCAGCCACCGAGAACCACACGATCCTTCACCACCAGCGGCGGAGACGTCACGAAGTGGAAGCCATGGGGCACATGACCCAGATACTGGCGCAGGGAGATGAAGCCATGCTCGCCGAAGTCTTCGCAGGGCTTGCCTGTTTCCGCATCGACAGCAAGGAGACGAACGTCACCAACCGGGGAGAAAATACGCTTCTGGCAGGCCTTGGAGCCATCAGGAGCCGTATAGTCGTCCGGAGCCTTGTAGTAAGAGACGCCACGGCAGGCGAGATAGACGTTGGCCGCCAGATCTTCAGCAGCAGGCTTCGGATCGAACTTCCACTTCACCTTGCCGGTTGCTGCATCCAGGGCCATGACCCAGTTGTGCGGCGTGCAGAGATACAGGGTGTCATCCACCTTGATCGGCGTGACTTCGAGATTGAACTCATGTCCCTGATCCGGCCCCGCAACAGTGCCTTCGTCCGCCTTCTGGACGTCACCTGTACGGGTGACCCAGGCGCGCTTCAGGTTGCTGATGTTGGCAGGCGTGATCTGACCCAGCGGGCTGTAGCGATCACCGCCAACCGTGCGACCATATGCGGGCCAGTCGGAAGCCGGGGTGTTCTTGCCCGTCTCATCGACCTGATTGGCGGCTGCCATGCGGTCAGCAGGCAGCGTGCCGTCGATCGAGTAGGACGTGAAGCAGCTTGCAACCAGCGCGACAACGGCGATAGCGGCTGAACCGACGAGTTCACGCTTGTCCGACATCCAGGACGCACCAGAACGCCAGACCCATGGCAGCATCATCCAGCAGGCAATGCCGATCAGCGTGAACAGACGGACTTCAAGGCCCCAGATGTTGAAACCGACTTCAATGACGGACCAGATCGTCGCGACCAGCAGCAGGCCTGCAAAAATGCGTCCTGCCTGAGCCGGGCTTTTCAGGCCGACTGCCGCTGCCATGAGCATGACAAGGCCCATCAGCGCGTAGAACCACGATCCGCCGAGCACGAGCAGGTAACCGCCCCCGCCCAGCAGGAAAAGCCCGACAAGTGCGAGCAGGATAGAGGTTACTGGCGAGAGCACCCTCTGGAGAGAAGAAGACATGACACCTCTGTTCTTCAAAAAATGGAAAACCATCTTTTCTGAAATATTTTGTCTCTCTTAATTGCTCTGGAGGCAGGATATGGTCCGTGCCCCATATGCTTGTGCGAGAGTGAAAGACTGGCTCACAGGCTTGACCCCGCTGACCGGATGACTGCCTTGAAAAGCTTTTTCCTCATCCATAAATCTGACCTCCCGCCTAAAGCGTTCCATAAGAAAGGTGAGAGCTGTCTCAGGTCCGGGATATCCAGAGGAAATAACCAGATCCGGTCAGCCCTGCGCTCTCGTTGCCTTGTTCACGCCGCATCCTGTTGGGGACCATCCTCAATCACACAACAGTCACCCGAATGTGACTGCATCGTCACCACCTGTCGCAATTCTGAGACAGTTAGGCAGGCCGGAGCGATGGCATGAACAAGATCACGCCGCAGGCTGGCCTGTCCGACTCATGGATCCGGTGCTCGACCAACTACAATCTGGACCCGGCCGCACGTTGGGAAACGCGACTGTTGAGCGCTCCCGAACTGCGCTTTGTCAGCAGCCGGACGCGATTGCTGATTCAGCATGCGCTGCCGGAAATGGAACGGCTGCATTCCCTCGTCATGACGCTCGGCTTCACCGTGATGCTCGCCGATGCCAATGGGATTGTCCTGTCCCGGCAGACAAGCCGGGAGGATCTGACGGGTTGTCGCCGCTGGGGCTTTCAGGCAGGCGCCTTGTGGGATGAGGAAAATGCCGGGACCAACAGTATCGGTACCTGTCTTCAGGAAAAAAAGCCCGTCATGGTGCTACAAAACCAGCACTGGCGCCTGTGCTTCAGGAACCTGACCGGAATTGCTGCTCCCCTTTACAATGCAAGCGGGAAGCTGGCTGGTGTTCTGAACATCTGCTCGTTCGCCGGTAATGACATCATGCCGTTTTCGGGCCTGCTGATGGAGACCATGATCACCACGGCACGCCAGATTGAAGAACGGCTGTTCCGCCAGTTTTTCCCGAACGAAACCATCATTACCCTTGGTCTGGCTGCGGAGAGTTCCACGCCGCTAGTGGCTCTGGATCGTGACGGGCATGTTCGTGGTGCCACGCATTCAAGCCGCGTACGGATGCACTGGCCAGACGGCGAACTGGAACACCTGCCCGCTCTGATGAATTTTCTGGATTCAGAGGACGAACTGAGCTTCCGCAAGGCAGAAGTTCACGTCATCCGATCTGCTCTGGCGACGACGCAGGGCAATGTCAGTGCGGCCGCCCGCACGCTGGGAATCAGCCGCTCAACACTTCATCGCAAGATCAAAGCGCTGAACCTGCCGATCTGAAAGTTTCCAGCTTAGCCCGAAAACGTTTCTTCATAGTCCGCTGGTCGAAAGCCTACACGAAGAACCTTACCGTCTCGCGTCAACACAGGTCTCTTGATCATGGAAGGCTGAGCCACCATCAGGCCAACAGCACGCTCTTCCGTCAGGCCTTCCTTCTGCTCAGGAAGCAATTTACGGAAGGTCGTGCCAGCCTTGTTGAGGAGAACGTCCCAGCCAACCTGGCTGACCCAGTCCTTCAGAACATCCTCAGAAATTCCGTCCTTCTTGTAGTCATGGAAAGTGTACGGAACACCCCGTTCATCCAGCCAAGCACGAGCCTTCTTCATGGTGTCACAAGCTTTAATGCCATACAGCACGACTGATGCGGTCATGACGGAGTTTTCCTGTTCTGATTAATCTGAAAATTCTGTAGCCACTCCGGCGGCAGCTCACCAGTAAATGTCGAAACAGACGCCAATCTTCTCTTTCGCAAACAGAAGCAATACGGTGTTTATGCCCCACTTCAAACAGGTACAACCAATCATGAAGCGCCGGATTTTCATCGCTTACGGGCTGACGGCGCTAACAGGCTTGTCAGGCCCCTTTTCTGCCGTGGCTCAGTCTCTAACGGACCGCATGGCGATGCCTCCGCTGATCTGCGCGCACCGAGGCTGGATCGACCCATCCGGAACGGAAAACAGCCTTAGCCAGATGCACCGCACCCATCAGGCCGGCCCGTTCATGATGGAAATTGATCTCGCGAAGGACAAAACTGGCCGGATTGTTCTACTGCACGATCCGGATGTTGACCGAACGACGACGGGCCATGGTCCTATCACTGAACTCAGTCAGGAAGCGGTTCAGAAACTGCATCTGAAAAACACATCCGGTACTACACTGGAACACATTCCAGCCTACAGCGATGTTCTGGATTGGGCGGGCAGCACCCCCGACGCTTTACTGATGCTCGACATCAAGGATGTTCTCCCTGCCGAAGCTCTGAAACCTGTCCGCCTCCATAAGCTTTCCAACCGGGTCGTAGTTCTCACATTCCACGAAAAGCAGGCCCGCGAGGCTTTCGCCGCTGATCCGGAAGCACTGGTTTCTGTGCTGATTGCAAAGCCAGAGGATATTGCAACCTATCGCAAGATCGCAGGAGCACGCCGCTTTGCAGCCTATGTGCCCCAGAACTCAGACCCCGCCCTGTTCAAAGCAGCACATGAGGCAGGAGCCGTTGTCATAACAGACCTTCTTGGCCCCACGGCCATTGTAGATGCTGTTTCCCCTGAAGAATGTGCCAAGCGCGCACGAACGCTTCCCATTGATATCCTGGTGACCAATACGCCACTCAAGCTTCAGGCAGCCTTAAAGAAAAGGCTCTGAAATAGTGTCATATCACCGGCAGCGTGGCATCTTCTGCGAGGATGGCAAGCATCTGATCTATGATCCGGCCACTGGTTCTTGAAGCAAGGCGCCCAAAGCCCAGCTCCCACACACGACATGCCTGCCCCACCGCTGGCCCCCGGCAAGACGCATGAATGGCCGTAACGCCCGTTTCCTGCACAAGCTCCCGCACATTCCCGACCCGCACACCGCTTCCAGCCATGATCTCGATACGGCCAGCAGCATGATCCACGATGTTTTTCAAAACAGACTGTCCCTTCGGCGCAATAACCGCTTGGCCAGACGTCAGAATGCGCTCGAAGCCCAGCTCGACAGCCTGATCGACAGCAGTCAGCGGATTAGGCGTGAGATCAAAAACGCGGTGCAGTGTCCGACCCATGTCACCACACGCGTCAGACAGCAGCTTCAAGGTCTGCATATCGAGCGTACGGTCGTTCAGGGCTGCACCAAGAACAACACCCGCCAGACCCGCAGCACGGGCGGCGTCAATATCCGCCAGCATCTGATCGATTTCTTCAGCGGTAAACACGAACCCGCCCTCTCTTGGGCGGATCATAGCATAGACCGGCACCGTGGACTGACCAGCCAGACGCATCAGCCCGGCTGAAGGCGTCAAACCGCCCAGTGCGAGGGCAGAACAAAGCTCAATGCGTGTGACGCCGGGGCGCTGCGCTGTCCGCAGGCCGACAGCATCTTCAACACAGATTTCAAGCGTCGGCATACCCGTCTCCATCCTGTTCGGCGAAAGCGCATATGCCGACAGAGTTCTTAGTTGTTCCAGCGGATTCCCGGCAGCGCCTTCTCCACTGTGGAAACGGGTTTGATCGTCCCGCAGTTTCCTCTCGGATGATGTCCTTTCAGGAGCGCCAATGCAAACGGAACTGAATCGTCAGCCGAACCATTGACGGCACCATTATGGGTCAGCCCGGAATAGGTCTTCCACGTCACGTTCGTCCCGGCATCACACATGGCAGCAACTGCATTGTACTGCTGGGCTACGCCTGCTTCGTTATCCGCAAGGCCAGTTCCCACAAACACCGGCATGGTCATGTGAGCATCAGGGATCATGAAGGCATCCTGAAAATCTGCCTCAAGCCGGGATGTATCCCCCGCATAGGCATTGTCTTCCGTAATATCGTGCGCTTCCGTATAGCGAAACAGATCGCCAAGACAGGACTGACGGGCCTGATGCGACAGGTCCTTGCCCTTTTCCGTCATGTTTGCACGAACATCGACTTCCGGATGCAGGCTCTTGCGCGACCCTTCGATCGTGAGGATCCCGAACGCCGCAGCCATGTGAGGCGGCTCCACATTCAGGCGTGGCAGAGGCGCGTGCTTCGGGTGCTCAGGAAGCTTGAACTGCGTCACGACGCCGGTTGCCACAGTCCCAACCACATGCAGATCCGGCGCATATTGGGGAGCCAGCCAGGCCGTTCCGAGTGCTGCACCACCACCCTGTGACTGCCCCACCAGAATAATGCGGTTCTGAAGCGTTCCCTTGTACTGCGTCAGCGCAGCCCGCAGGCCATTCAGAACGCTGTATCCTTCCGGACGATACATCAGATACGGATGCGGGCCCGGCGTCCCCAACCCCTGATAATCACTGGCAACGACCGCGAAACCAGCCTTCAGCCAGTGATCCAGATAGGCGCGGTCACGCGACAGATAGCCTCTCCAGGACGGTGCACAGATATCCGCAATACCTGTTGTGCCGTGTTCCCATGCCACAACTGGCCAGCCACCCTTCGGCGGCGTCCCTTTCGGGAAAAGGATCTGCCCAGAGACCGTGACCGGATCGGGCGCATTGACGCCACTAATGGACGTATAGAGCGTCCGTACAGCTGTGGCGGCGTTTTCTGGCAGAGGACGGTCGGTAATGTCCTGCGTGCGGATCATCTGACCAACCGTTGCAGGAACCTGAGCCGGAGGCGTGTAGAAGTCGCTAACCCCGCCATCCCCCAGATTACGATCGACCTCGACAGCCACCTGCGGCTTTTCGGGCTGGGACGGCGTCGCGCAGGCCGAGAGGGACAGGAGGGTGGCAGTGCAAAGCGCCGAGCGGAATGAAAGCTTCATGAGTGTCTCCAGCAGATCGAGGCGGATATTACTGACCGACGGCCACGCCGTCACGGTGCGGATCTCCCCAGCCCGTGAGGCCGTCTGGCCCAATGGTGATGCCCTGAACAGCGGCATTCATGACATCGATTTTCGGATGATGCCCCATGGCACTCAGCGCCGAAGCCAGCCCGGCGGCGGCAGTTCCCTGTTCCAGCTCCTCCGCATGGTTCTGGGCGCCAATGCGTGGCTGTTCGATGGCTGTGCGGATATTCTGCCCCCAAGCCAGATATCCAACCAGCGTCTGCACAACGGAATCAATAATCCGCGCACCACCGCCCGCGCCGACGATCACCTCAGGCTGACCATTCTGGCCGAAAACGATGGTTGGAGACATGGTTGTGATCGGGCGCTTGCCGGGAGCGGCGATATTGGCGGTCGGGCAGCCATTGACGAAAGGGCGGCCTGCAAAATTCGTGATGGCATTGTTCAGAACCACACCATCCACCACGATATCTGAACCAAAATTCAGGTTGATCGTCGTGGTGAAAGACAGCGCATTGCCGGACGCGTCACGAATGGAAAGATGTGTCGTGGCTGGCACAGTCATCGGGTCGGATGACGGCAGAAGAGCCAGCTTTCCCTTGAGCTGCCCCGCCGTGACACGATCTGCAGCTTCGCCCTTCGCCACCAGCGCCGCGCGACCATCCAGATAGGCCGAATCAAGAAGCGCAGCCGTATCAACGCGGGTATAATCCGGGTCGGCAGCGTATTTCCGGCGGTCTGCCTCAGCCAGACGGGACGCTTCCAGCAGAAGATGCGCGGCCTCAACGCTTCCCGGCGCATACTGACCGATCTTCAGCCGATCAAGAATAGCCAGCTGCTGCAACACGGACAGACCGCCTGCGACAGGCGGTGCGGAAGAACAGATCCGGCGATTGAACGCCGTCACACAGAGCGGTGTGCGCTCATGCACCTTATAAGCCTTCAAGTCTGCAGGTGTGAGTTTGCCAGGATATGCACCACTGGCCACTGCGGCTGAGAGCTTTTTTGCAAAATCGCCCGTGTAGAAATATTCGGCCCCCTGCTTCGACACATTCTCCAATGTGCTCGCCAAAGCGGCATTATGCAGAATCGTCCCCTTGGGAAGCGGCTGGCCTTCCGCATCGAAATAGCCGGAAAACTGGGGTTCGTGAGCCAGTTCGGGGCGCTCCGTCAGGACGAGATGGAGATAACCTGCCAGCGGAAAGCCGTCACGGGCCGCGGTAATCGCGGGCTGGAACAGATCCGCCCAGGGAAGCTTGCCATAACGGTCATGCAGAAGAGCCAGCGTCCGCAGCGTGCCAGGAACACCAACGACGCGGCCGCTCCGCTGGAGCTTGGCTTCCGGAATGCGGACACCGTTCTGATCGTGCATGAAGTCCCGCTGCATGCCCATCGGCGCGCTGGCCAAACCGTCAAAGAAACTCAGACGATCGGCTCCGCGGTCCCAGTACAGGATTGTCGAGCCACCACCGAGCCCAGACGCCTGCGGCTCCACTACCGCCAGAACCATCTGCGCTGCGATCGCCGCGTCAACCGCGCTTCCGCCTTTCGCGAGCACATCCGAAGCCGCTTTGGATGCCATGGGATTGGCTGTTGCGGCCATGAACGTGCTGGCCACAGACGGTGACGAAACAGGCGTTGCAGGCGGCAACTGATGGGCACACGCGCTCAGGCCGAGTGCGGTTGCTCCCAGCAGACCCACAAGAACAGGGGTCCGGGCATAAACCTTTCGTTGGGAGAGAGCCGCACTTCTGATACGCATGGACAATATCAACCTTCAGTTCCTGATGGGGAGCATCTACGTCAAACCGTTACGGTCTTCGATCTTCCCGATAAATGCTGTTATGGTGCGATAATTATCAACCTTCGGTTTGCAATGAACGTTTTTCAGGCCATGACGACCTTTATTGCCGTCGTCGAAACAGGAAGCATGACAGCCGCCGCAGAGCGTTGCGGCATCTCACCCACAATGGTGGGAAACTACGTGCGTCTGCTTGAAGAGCGGCTTGGCACCAGTCTGCTGCGTCGTACGACCAGACGCCAGAGCCTGACGGCCTTTGGCTCCATCTATTTCGCCAAATGCCAGAAGATCCTCAGCATGCTCGACGAAACCGAGCGCATGGCCGCAGCCGCCCAGAGCCTTCCCGCAGGAACACTCCGCATCACCGCTCCCGTCACTTACGGCACTCAGAGCATCACGCCCTGTATCGCGGCCTATCTCAACGAACACCCTGCCGTGGACGTGGATCTTGTCCTGACAGAACGCAGCGTCGATCTGACACATGAAAAATTCGATATTGCCATCCGGTTGGGCGTTCCGGAGCCGTCATCCCTGATCTGCCGTCGCCTGTCCGACTACACCATGACGCTCTGCGCCTCCCCGGCATATCTGTCGCAGCGGGAAGAACTCCTGTCTCCGCACCAGCTCGCCATGCACGATGCGCTTGCCTTCTCCTATACGCCTGCCTCTCCCTGGCACTGGGCCCGGCGTGAATGGCGTTTTGAAGGGCCGCAGGGGAACGTCTCCGTCGAAATGCAGCGCAAAGGATTGTTCAACAACACGCAGGCCATGCGGCGTGCAGCCCTTTCGGGCATGGGCATTGCCATGCTGCCGTCAGATCTGGTGCGGGAAGACATCCGGGAAGGAAAGCTTTCGGCGCTTCTGCCGGATTACACTCTCCCGTCTCGTCCGATCTATCTCCTCTACCACAAGGAGCGCTACAGCGCCCCGACGCTGCGATCATTCATTCAGTTTCTGATCCAGTCTCTCAGCAATCCGCATGCCGGATGATGGGCGCATGGCCCTCTCAAAGACCCAATCAGGCGGTGATTGCCTCCATTATCGGCAATATCATCGAGTATTATGATTTCGTCATTTACGCATATTTTTCGGCCTCGATAGGCCGTACGTTTTTCCCAGCCAACTGGCCGCTGTCCCAGCTTGGACTGTCCCTTGCGACTTTTGGGCTGACTCTTCTGGCGAGACCGCTTGGTGCCGTCGTTTTGGGAAACTACGCAGACAGGCGTGGCCGCATCTCCACGATGATGGTCTGTATCCTCCTGATGGCCATGGGCAGTCTGCTCATCACACTTACGCCCTCCTATCAGAAGATTGGCATTGCCGCGCCTGCACTGGTCATTCTGGCCAGACTTCTTCATGGCTTTTCGCTGGGCGGAGAATTCGGAAGCGCCACATCCTATCTGATCGAACACGCCCCAAAACACGAAGCCCGCGCGGCAAGCTGGCAGGCCATCGGCCAGATCACGGCTTCTCTGTGTGCGGCAACCGTCGTACTGATGCTCGGTCTCGTGCTTCCTTCAACGACCTTCGAGACTTTTGGTTTTCGCATTGCAACTGGCCTGGGGGCTGCGGCAGGAATCAGTGGCCTGATCCTGCGTATGATGCTGACGCCAGAGAACTCCGAAACACCACCCCAACCCCGCTCAGCCCCGGCGCCATTTCTGCAACCCGATACAGTTCGCCGAACCGCCCTCATCATGGGCTCCGTCGCCCTTGGCAGCGGCATCACCTACCTGGGGCTTTACATGCCCCACTATGCCCGGAGCCAGTACAGCCTCTCCCGTCTCAGCACATCCCTCGCCCCGCTTCTGACCTATGGTGGCCAACTCCTGTTCACCCCGCTGAGATGGAAACTGGCAGACCGCTTTGACAGAACCCACAGTGTACGGCCAATGCTCTGGTCCTGCGCGTTTTTGACCCTTCTGCCCATTCCTGCCTTCCAGTTGATAAAAACACTCCCTGAAGCGGTTCTGCTCATGCCCCTTCTGTTCAATCTGAGCGGACTGTTCTATTTCGCTGCCCTCGACGGCTTCATCGGCCAGCTCTTCCCCAGTGAACGCAGAGGGCGTGGTCTTACAATGGGATATTCTTTCGGCGTGGTGCTGTTCGGCGGTCTCGCCCCCCTGACAAACGCAGCCCTGATTTCCTGGACCGGCCTCTCTCACGCCCCGGCCCTCTACATGATCCTGACAGCGATCATTTCGTTCATCAGCGTCTTTTCAGCCCGTTCGCTGCTGGATCGCCGTATACCCTGAACGCCAGCATTTCCTTGACAGAAATTGAAACTATCAATTTTTTCTTTGGAATGTTCTTATAATTGTCTCCTTTATCTTAGTTTACCAAATTCATAACGCTATCGAAGCGTTGTCATCCTGCAGAATGAGTCCACGACATGTCTTCCTGTTCTTTCCCTCCCAGCCGCTCCAGCCGTTCCGGACTTTCCGTTCCGCTTAACGCTCTTTTCGGGCAGGGAAAGAAAACGCTCGCGGCAGCAACATTTCTGAGCGGTCTGTCCGTCACTGTTCCCACTGCCTACGCTGCAACCTCCACCACGACCGAGCCCACCAAGCACCGTGCTCATTCCACGCGCACCGTTGAAGCCGGCAAAGAGTCCATCAGCGTGACGGGAACGCGCCATCAGCCAGGTGGCGGCATGATGCGCGTTGAAACGGCCTCCCGTGCCGTGCAGACCGTGACGCAGAACTACATTGAGATGCAGAGCCCCACGAGCAGCCCGCTCGATCTGATCGCCAATCTGCCAAGTGTGAACATCACAACACCGGACCCGAGCGGAAACGAAGGTGGCTCCATGCAGAGCCGTGGTCTGTATGACAACGATATCGGCATTATGCTGAACGGCATGCCAATCGCAAATGGTGGCACGTCCTCCGCATCCAATTTCGTGCAGAACTATATCGACAGCAACAACATTGCCGCCGAAAGCATGAGCCCCGGCTCCATTTCCGTTGAAGATCCACTGACCTCCGCTGGCGCTGGTGCCTTGAGCATCACGACCCGTGCTCCTTCCAAGAAGTTTGGCGGCCTGGTATCCGGCAGCTATGGATCTTTCAACCGGACACGCGGCTTCATCCGTCTGGACTCAGGCGAGATTGGCCACACCGGCATCACCAGCTACGCATCGTTCTCCAACACTCATTCTGATGCATGGCGTGGCTCGGGCGACAGCGACCGCAAGCATATGGATTTCCGCGCGCAGAAGCAGATTGGCACGCGAAGCTCCATCGACCTGTTCGCCGGATACAACCATTCGCACTATTACCTGAACCGCTACCCGACGCTGGCAAACTTCCAGAACGACAAGCATGGCCGCCCGGTCTCCACACCCCTGAGCTACAACGCCCAGTTCAGCGCTACATCCCCGAGCAGCTATTACGGCGTGCATGGCACGGACAAGGACCAGTTCTATGTGTCCATGCCTATGAAGTTCGCCCTGAACAACACCTTCACGCTGAACATCTCGCCATACTACGAGCGCTCTGACATCACCCTGAACAGCGCGTCCCGCCTGCAGGAGGGTTACACTTATGCGGGAACAGCTCTCCAGCGGGTTGACCTGAACGGCGATGGCAAGATCAGCACGTCAACACGCGCTGCGGTCTCTACGAACTCCATGTCCGTAACCCAGCAGGGTGGCGTCGTTGCCGCGCTTGGCTGGCATTCCGAGAACAACGACGGACAGATCGGCTACTGGCATGAGGAATACCGCTATTCCCTGCGCACCCCGATGTCCAAGATGAACCAGACCACAGGCGCTCAGCCGTCCGACACCGACAAGTCATCCTATTACCGGACCACCAGCGGCAATATCTATTATTCCGTCGACTATCTGGGATCGTACAGCCTGAACTCGGGCTTCCTGGAAGACACCGTCCATCTTCTGGACCACAAGATGTCCATCACAGGCGGCATCAAGGTAACGTCCATGACGCTGGAAGGACAGGATTACCTGCCCAGCACGGCAGGCCGCATAAACCATACGTATGTCTCGCCGACGCCGCGCTTCTCCTGGTCCTACAATTTCGCCCCTCATCATCAGCTTTACATCAATGCTGAAGGTGATTTCCGTGCTCCGTCCCCGATCAACATGATCTCACGTTACAGCACAAGCACGGGTAAGATGACGACGTCTGGCGCAGGAGCAAAGCCTCAGTATTCCATCAAGGAAGAACTGGGTTACCGCTATAATGATGATCTGTTCCTGGCGGATATCAGCTTCTTCAACATGAACGTCTCCAACCGTCTGCTGTCGGTCAACATGTTCAGCAACGACGTTCAGGTCAGCCAGACCATCAACGCAGGCGGCGAAACAATCCGTGGCGTGGATGTCATGCTGTCCACCCGTCCACTGTTCCATCGTTTCAGCCCGTATTTCGCGTTCGAATACCTGCACACGACGATGGACAACAACCTGCAGACAACGGCAGACGATGGTTCGGTTGATTATCTGCGAACAAAGGGCAAGACGGCGGTCATGTCACCGAAGTTCTCAGGCAGCGTCGGCCTGACCTATAACGAAGGTCCGTTCTTCCTGAACGCCAGCGTGCATTACACGTCCAAGCAGGCCTCGTCCTTCATGAACGACCAGTACATGCCGTCCTACTTCTCGGACTCCCTGACACTTGGCTACCATCTGCCGAAGTTCTTCATCGCCCAGTCCCCGGTGTTCAAGCTGAACTTCACCAACCTGACAAGCCAGTACAAGCTGGGTGGCGTTTATTACTTCTCCAACAATGCCAAGGCCACGACCGGTGTCTATGGCCACAAGATCAGTGCTGATACAGCACCGACCTATTACATCATGCCGCCGTTCGCGATGATGGGCACGCTGTCTACATCATTCTGATAACGTGAAGTCCAGTCTTTCGGGGCTGGATCGACAGAGAAGAAAGGGGGCTGGGTTTTTCATCCGGCCCCCTTTCTCGTTTTCAGGACGTCGCTTCATCCTCAGAGGAATGAAGCGTTCGAGGAAATGATTCAGGATTAAGAACTGCCAGCAGAATGGCACTCAGTGTGATGACAATGGCAATCGGGGTGAGTGTATTGAAACCGCTCCAGGTCAGAATCTGGCCGCCCAGCGCGGAGCCCAGAAGAATACCAAGATTGCTACCCCCATTGATGGCCGCTCCGGCCACGTCCGGGCGGGTTGCGCGTGCACGAATTGCCCCTGACATGACAAACGGGATGATGGCCGAATAGCCGCTACACCAAAGAGCAACTGACGCTACAGACCCCCACCCAGAGAGAATGTGTCCATACATGAGCCCCATGCCAATCAGCATGGCCATTCCCCCTGCGAACATTCCTGCGGCAGGCCAGCGATCTACAATCTGACCAGCCCCCCATAGTCCCAGAATACTCACAGCGCCGGTCAGAAGAAGCGCAACGCTGAGAACCCCTTTGGGAAGGCCATGGGCCAGCAGCAGAGGGGTGACATATGTGTAGAGCATGTTGTGAGCGACGAAGAAGATCGCATCAATAGCCACAACCATCAGGAAGATCCGCATGGCTTTCCGCGACCCCATTGAGGGTAAGTTCGTGCTTGCGTCTCCGGATGTCGCGACTGGCGGCAGGAAAAAGGCTACGCAGGCCGTCAGCAGCACGGCAATACCTGTCATAACCAGCATCGCAACACGCCAGCTGGCGAAATGCCCGATAGCGGCCGCGCCAGGCACACCCAGAATAGAACCCAAGGACGTTCCACCATAGACAAACGAAATGGCTCTTCCGGTCATCTTGGGGGGCACAAGCCGGGCCGCATAAGCTGAGACAATCGACATCAGCAGCGCGTGCGCGATTCCACCAAGAGCGCGGCCGGCACATAAGACCAGAAATGTCGGAGCAAGAGCGACAATCAGATTGGAAAGAACATAGCCACCCAAAGACAGCAGCATCAGTCTCTTGCGATCGATTGCAGCCGTCAGAATAGTCAAAGGCACGGCGCCCAGAGCAACCATCAGAGCAAATGCACTGACAGCCAGTCCTGCCTGACCTTCGGCAATATGGAATGCCTGCGCCATGTCGATCAGCAGGCCAACAGGCGCGACTTCACTGGTCAGCGCGGTAAAAGTACACGCGAATAGTGCACACAGGCCAATAACGGTCTGCGTGGGAAGAGTTTTGAAAAGCATAATTTCCCTGACCACTGTGATGAAGCTATCACGCGGGACGAAATCGCCTTCTGCCATGCTTCACGCTAGAATAAAACGAAAGAAACGGTGTTCGTGACTGGTTTTCGTTTTGTCATATAACGGATGCTGAGAATTCGCCGTTATGGCGCGCTGTCCATACCCGATGGCCTTTCCGCTGATGTGGCGGGAAAACGAAACAGGCGCAGCTCCATGATGCTCTCGCAGAAGAGAAGATGGTAAACGCAAACGTTGTTGATATTCATTCTGATTTACGACAACGTCACCCACAAGACAGCACTCCATTCTCCTCAACAGAGAAAGCATTTTTCAATGTTCACGCTGAAACCGACGCTCTGGGCCCTTTTGACGATCGGTCTGGTAACCGCGCCATCCGTTGCTTTCTCTGCCGAGACAGCCACAGCAAGCCTCATCGATACAAACGGGAAACCGGCGGGCACACTTCAGGTTACAGAAGCCCCGAAGGGTGTTCTGCTGCATATCGAAGCCAAAGGCCTTACGCCCGGCTGGCACGGAATTCACTTCCATGAAAAAGGCGACTGCGCCGCGCCGAAGTTCACGAGCGCTGGAGCGCATGTTCACACGGCCAAGTCCGTCGTGCATGGCCTCCTGAATGACAATGCGAATGATTTTGGCGATCTGCCCAACATTTATGCCGCCCCGGACGGCACTGCATCCGCAGAAATCTACTCGACGTTTGTTTCCCTGCGAGGCACGTCTTCACGTGCAGCGCTGCTGGATGCTGACGGAAGTTCGGTGGTCATTCACGCTCAGGCCGACGATTACAAAACCCAGCCAATCGGCGGTTCCGGTGCCCGCGTCGCCTGCGGCATCCTGAAACAGGACTGACGTTTCCGAGCCTTTCTTGCCCGAAAGGACTGGATGGCGGCCTCCTCTCTCTGTTTATGGAGAGAAGGCCGCCGAGCATTCTAAAGTGCCACGGCACGTTCCTTAAGACAGTCTTGATCGAAACACCATGAAACGGACATCCGACCTGCCCTTGCATCCACCCCCTGTGGTTGGTTTCGAGGATTACTATGCCGGAGGTTTCGTGGATGGGTTTCATACCCATGACCGCGCACAACTGTCGGTATTTCTGGCCGGTAGCGTGACCGTCAACACGCATGATGAAAGTTTTGTACTTCGCCCCGGTCAGGCGCTCTGGCTTCCCGCCAACACCGTCCATCAGGCAACATGCCGGACCGATCTGCTATTTCAGGTCATTTATGTCGATCCGGGTTTCACCGGAGCCGCTGATCTCCCGTGCAAGATGTTTGAAGCCTCTTCCCTGATACGAGGTCTCATAGACGCAATCATTGCCATGAGTTTCGAATTCGCCATGGACGAGCGAATGTTGACTATCGGCCGCCTTCTGCTTGATGAAATTGGCCGTGTACCTCGCATCGCAGATCGCCTGCTGTTTCCTTCCGATCCCCGTCTGCGTCGTGTGTGTGAGGCGATTATCGCACACCCAGGGAACTCCCGTGACATCGATTACTGGGCCCGGGAAGCAGGGATGGCCCGACGGACTTTCACCCGTCTCTTTCAACAGGAAATGGGATTGGGCTTTGCCGCATGGCGTCGCCGAGTGCGGGTCGTTGAAGCGGCTTCCCGGATTGCAACTGGCCAGTCTATTGCCGAAGTCGCATTCGATCTCGGCTATGATAATGCCAGCAGCTTCAGCGCCATGTTCCACAAAACTTTTGGTGTTGCCCCCCGAACACTCCGCGCAAGCCCCACTTCAGCCATACGGTCGTAAGGCGTTGTCCTCAGATTACCGACCCGTACGCAGTTCATAAAGCTGTTCCTCCAAGCACTCTCTGCTCTTCAAACGGACCAAATCTCAGCAATCAGGCAGAATTCAATCGCGTTTGGGCCAACAGCCTTCTGGCTGCTTGATGCCATTTCCGAACACAGATAGGAGCGCAATTAAGTATCATTCTTAACAATAAAGCCGGTTTCTGCCTCGCAGCCAGCACAAGCCGGTAACGAAATGAGTTGGGTATGCAGCGCAACAGGATGATTTACACGGTTCTTTTCTCGCTCATCCTGAGCGACACGGCCTTCGCTGCCGATCAGGAAAAGAAACCCGACGAACCCCGCCAATCCAAAACAACCACTCAGACTGCCACTGAGAAATCCAAGACCCATAATCCTTCAGTTGATCGGGTTGAAGTCCGCGGTCGCAAAACATCGACGATTGCGTCTTCCGCAACAAAGACAAACACCCCCCTTGTCGAAACCGCACAGTCCGTCACCGTCATTACCCGTGACGAAATGGACGTCCGCGGTGTCCTGACCCTCAATCAGGCCGTGCGCTATGCTGCCGGCATCACTGCTGACACACGTGGCGGAGAAGGTACACGCTATGACCTCTTCGATCTGCGCGGTTTCACGGTACCGACCTTCCTGGATGGGCTGAAGTTTCAGGACAGCCCAACAGGCTTTGCCGTAGCCCAGACAGACACGTTCCGCCTTGATCGTGTGGAACTTCTCAAAGGGCCAGCTTCTGCGCTTTATGGTCAGTCCAGCCCCGGTGGCCTGACCGCATTGTCCAGCAAACTGCCGACTGACCAGCGGTTTTACGGCAGTGTCAACACAACCGGCGGCATGTTCGATCTTTATCGTGTCGATGCAGATGTCGGTGGATTTGCGACCAACGATGGGCTCGTCCGCTACCGGCTCTATGGCACAATCAACGGACAGCACACTCAACTCAGCAGAACAGGAAGCCGACGCTTCAGCATCAGCCCGGCCGTTACGTTTGGTGGTGACGGACCAACCACCCTCACCCTTCTCGGCAATTATCAGTATGATCCTGAGAGCGGCTCATACGGCGGTGTGCCTCTGGTCGGCTCGCTCAAGCGGGCGTCATACGGCTATCTGCCTCGGAATTTCTATGATGGCGACGTGCCATCTGAGAAGTTCAACCGCAAGCAGGGTGCGATTACTTATATCCTCAATCATCGCTTCAACGATGACTGGAGCTTCAGCACGCGCGGACGTTACGACGATATCAAGACCATTTACCGCAGTGTCTATAATAATGGCTATTACGACAGCGATGATGGCACTAGCGGTGAAATGCTCTCCCGCTCAGCATACGGAACGCAGGAACACACTTACAATCTGGCCTTTGACAGCCAGTTCAAAGGTCGTGTTCGCACCGGGCCACTTCGTCATGCCCTGATGTTCGGCTTTGACTACATGCAGCAGAAAGCGAACGATGCGGAAGCCTATGGTGAAGCCCCGGATCTGGACGTGCTGCACCCTGACTATCACATGAACATTCCTGCTCTTTCGCCCTATCTGAATTACGTCACGCATTCCCATCAGATCGGTGCTTACGGTCAGGATGAAATCCGATGGCATCGGCTGATCCTGACAGGCAGCATCCGCAATGACTGGTACCGCTCCCATCAGGTTGAGTCTCTGACACCCTCTGACAGCCGCCAGAATTCCAGCCAGATTACCTGGCGTGCCTCGGGCCTCTATCACTTCGACTTCGGCCTCTCGCCCTACATCAGCTATTCGACATCCTTCCAGCCACAGTCTGGTTCTGTCTCCAATGATGGAGGCGCGACTGTACGACAGGCCAACCCTTCCCTCGGCAAGCAACTTGAAGGTGGTCTCAAATATCAGGTTCCCGGCACGTCCCTCCTGCTCACGGCGGCTGGCTTCCATATCGAGCAGAGTAACGTCCTCGTCTCAGTCGCCAATACTGGATACAGCGTACAGAGCGGACTGGTTCATTCGGAT
This sequence comes from Gluconobacter frateurii, assembly GCF_002723955.1. GTDB lineage: Bacteria > Pseudomonadota > Alphaproteobacteria > Acetobacterales > Acetobacteraceae > Gluconobacter > Gluconobacter frateurii. The sequence goes on along the minus strand of NZ_BEWN01000002.1, from coordinate 595,678 downwards.
GGCTTTGAGTTTGAAGCCCACGCCGAGCCGTTCCATAATCTTATGCTGACAGCAGCGGTAAGCTTCCAGAAGATCAAGGATGACTCAACGGGCAAGCCATTGATTCAATCCGGCAAGGGAAATGCGTCCCTGTTCGCATTCTACACGATGCCATCCGGACCACTCAAAGGCTTTGGCTTCGGTGGGGGCATGCGGTACTCGGCGAAAACTTATGGGGGTGAAGCGACATATGGCAGCGTATGGCTCCCACAATACGCTCTCTTTGACGCATCCATCAGCTACGATCTGGCGAACATGTCTCACTCGCTTCGTGGATGGAAAGCGTCAGCAAGCGTCCGTAATCTCTTTGACAAGAACTATATCGCCAACTGCTTCGCTTACGGATCAGATGGAGAATACTGCTATTACGGAGAGCGGCGTAATGCGCAGGCCAGCATAGGGTATAGCTGGTAATAATCTGAAGAACCCTGCTGCCGAACCATGATACGGCAGCAGGATTCTTAACAGCGGCGGAAAGCTCAGGCCGTCTTCAGGAGAACAGGGCTCTCAGCCTTTTCAAGGTACGGACCACCCGCAACGACTTCGACGCTCAACAGCGTTTCTTCAGTCAGTCGCGAAGGAAGTGGCAGGAACGCATTTCCGTTGGTCCAGCGACGCGAGCCTTCTTCACGACCATGCCACCCAGAATGATCGTGCATGAGATGCGTATCGATCACCGTGTGCTTGTTGCCAGACCACAAACTGATATCGCGCACCTGTACGCCCAGTTCCCGACGGTCATCCACAAACGGCCCCACGATGTCACATGGGCGAGAAGCCCGAGACACCATGTGGACGGAGGTCGTACCCGCAGGCAGAAGGAACATGACCTGCTGGCCGTTATGGCGGATAGCCTCGACCTTATGCCCCTCATTCGTGATCAGAGAGAGCGCTGGATCACTGACGGTCTCAGTCGCACGCACTACATTGCCGCAGCGTTCAATAATCCGGTTATAGATCGGCTCTACGAATTCCCGGTCCACACAGAGCGGCGCGGCAGCATCCTCCACCCAGTTCGTTGACCGGGGCTTGAGAACAGCAATCTGACCGTGCTGCGAGAAGCCACGACGGTTACCGGTATCAAGATAGCTCTCCGCCAGAGCACCGTCAGCCCAGATTACGGAATGACGCTCGGTCTCGATATGATAGTAGGTGAATTCAGTGATCGAACGATCGTAATCAATTGACGCACCATTGACCAGCATACGGACGGGAACGAAACGACCTTCAAGATACAGGCAATGATCAGCAGTAACGAGTAGATCCTTGTAAGGAACACCATCGCCAAGTGCCCCTGCCCGGACCCGCACCGGATAGCCTGCACGGTCATCTGGCACACCAGCCTGAACAACCTGCTTTTTGGCGCCTGCCCAGGTAACAGCCTGCGTCTGAACCTGACCGTCAACGAGCGTCTGAATCTCGTCGCCAACCGTGATGTCTTCAACAGCATGTTCGCTGCCATCGGCCATCCGGATCATCGTGCCTGCAAGATAGCAGATGATGATGTCCAGCCCATTATCATACGGATCTTTGCTGCCGTAGAAGGTCTGACCGCTATAGGCACTGGTGCTGAGATAGACGTAAGCCGTGAAGCCACCATTCACATAGGCTGCCAGACGGTTACCGCTGACAACACCCGAATACGTGTATCCAGAACTGTACTGAACAGCGTTGAAATCAACGACGCCGCCTTCGAGGACATTAATGGTCGCGCCATTGACGTAATTGACGCCGTTAATGATTTCGACTGTTCCACCGGAGCTGATTGTTGCGCCAACTCCGCTAACGATGGCACCATATCCCAGAACAACGCGGCCACCATACGAGACCGTCTCTCCCCCTGAAGTAACCGTCGAACCACTGGAGTAGTTCACTACGCCACCAGAGTAGATCGTGTCCTTGCTTGTCGCGGCGCCGGGGGCAACGTTCAGGACGCCACCCGAACTAATAATATTGCCACTTGCGCTGCCACTACCGGCGTAAAGCTGAATAGATCCACCAGCAACCACAGTCGTTCCGGTCAGGCTCGCGCCAGACGAAACAGTCAGGACTGCACCACTTCCTGACACAGTTGCAGAAACAACTTTCGCGCCCGAGAGCGCAACCTGACTTTGCCCTGGCCCTACGGTGCCACTGAAAGTCGATCCACTAGACGTTGTAGCCATTGGCTAATCTCCACAGAGTATGAGACTTAAAACCAGACTCAGTTTTCGAAGCGAAGCTGCCGTTGCTTGATGGTCGTGGCACGAGGAGTAAGGGCTTCATGTCTTCTCGGCTGGCCTAAGATAGTCAGATGAGTTTCTTCCCTGCCTGATCCAAACCATGACATTTACCTGCCATTTTTAACCAGACAATCGCCACTGTGACAAAAAGTGTCACCCAGGTCCAGCGTTTTTAAGACCTTGTGATAAAAAAAATTTAACCTTTGGGCATTCACAAAACCGGACATAACATATTCTTATGACCCAAGACCGAAGTTCTGTTGGATCGGGTTTTGTTACGGAACTATCATGTTTTTCGAGACACATTGATACGCTTGAATGAAAGAGCAGCTAGCTCTTCCTCCGCAACAGATGGCAGCCAATCATGAGTGAATTTCCTTACCGTACAGCACTTGTCACAGGAGCCTCCTCCGGCATCGGAGCCTCTATTGTCGCACGTCTTCGGGAAAGCGGCCTGGAAGTTCATGCGATCGCACGCGATGCAGGGCGCCTTGCTGAACTGGCCGAGAAAACGGGATGTATTCCTCATGCAATCAGTGTTGAGGACTACGATGCGCTTAAGCAGCTCACGCAGGAAATTCCTTTCGACGTTCTCGTGAACAACGCAGGCCAGTCCCGGAGTGGCAATATCGCAAAAACAACCCGTGAAGACATTGACAGTCTGGTAGACGTCAATCTGCGTGCAGTTCTACAACTCACGCACCTGATTGTACCGGGCATGGTCGAGCGCGATCGCGGCCATATCGTCAACATCAGCTCCATCGCTGGCCATTATGCGTTTGCGGGGGGCAATACCGTCTATCACGCGACCAAGGCAGGCGTGCATTCCCTGTCCCAACAGCTCCGCTGTGACCTGTACGGATCTCATATCCGCGTCACCGAGATTTCCCCGGCCCGAGTGGAAACGGAAGTCTTCGGTCGTTTGATCGGCAATATGGAAGAAGCCAAGCGTCGGTTCTTTGATGAATACGACTCCCTGCTCCCGATCGACATCGCAAATTCCGTTACCTTCGCCGTTACGGCACCGCAGCGCATGAATGTCAGCTTCATGGAGGTCCTGCCCACCACACAGGTCGTGGGCGGTCTGAACTTCGCCAAAAGAACGACACCAAAAGAATGATGTCATGGATGGACCGTATCCGGGAGGCGATTGAGCTTGCCGGCCGCTCCGGCGTTACGGAGATGGAGTTGAGAGAGGGCGAAATTTACATCCGCCTTTCCCGCAGTCCAGCCGTTGCCGTGCCGTCCGCTCCCCTTCCACAGGACCAGAGCCCGACGGCCATTCAGGCCATACCAGCCCCCTCTTCCCCGATTGTGGAAGAGGTCCGTCCGTCCGAACATATCGTTTCCGCACCGGCATACGGCATTTTCCATCAACGCCCAGCCCCTGGGTCTCCCCCTTTTGTCACTGTGGGAGACAAAGTAGAAAAAGGGCAGCAGGTCGGCCTCATGGAATCAATGAAAGTCTTTAGTGCCATTGAGGCAGACGCCTCAGGCACGGTCATGGCATTGCTCGCTTCAGATGGAGAGGAAGTGGAGGCTGGCGCCCCTCTCCTGCGCCTTCAATGACCGCGCCCCAGATCACAGGCCGCGTTCTGATTGCCAATCGCGGTGAAATCGCCCTGCGCATCCAGCGTGCGTGCCGAGCCCTGAAACTTGAAACGGTTGCGGTCTTTTCAGAAGCTGACCGTGAGAGCCGCCATGTTCAGGAAGCGGATATCGCGCTTTGCATTGGACCGGCATCAGCAGCAAAAAGCTACCTTGATCCGCAACGGCTTCTGCTAGCCGCGCGGGTGACGGGCGCGACCGCCATTCATCCCGGCTACGGCTTTTTATCCGAGAATGCAGATTTTGCAGAAGCTGTGGAAGCTGTCGGGCTGATTTTCGTAGGCCCGACAGCGCAATCCATCCGTATTATGGGTGACAAGATTTCCGCCAAGCAGGCCATGCTGGAAGCTGGCGTACCGTGCGTTCCCGGATCTGACGGCTCCCTCCCCGAGAGAATTGAAGACGTTGCAACCATTGCGGATTCCGTAGGCTACCCAGTCATTGTGAAAGCGACCGGCGGCGGTGGTGGCAAAGGCATGCGCGTTGTCTGGTCTACGGAAGAACTGGCCGAAGCCGTCAGCCTGACAGCGCATGAGGCGCGGCAGGCTTTCGGGAACGGAACCCTTTACCTCGAAAAATTCATGCAAAAGCCGCGGCATATCGAGATCCAGGTGCTCTGCGATACGCACGGAACAGCATTATGGCTTGGCGCCCGGGATTGTTCCCTCCAGCGACGTCATCAGAAAGTTCTGGAAGAAGCGCCCCCCTGTGACATACCGGCAGAAGACATCGCCCGCATCGGAACGCTCTGCGCCGAAGCCTGTCATCGGATCGGCTATCGCGGCGCTGGGACGTTCGAGTTCCTGTACGAAGACGGTCTCTTTGCCTTTATCGAAATGAACACGCGCGTTCAGGTAGAGCATCCGATTACCGAAGAAACGACCGGTATCGACATTGTCCGCGAGCAGCTTCGTATCGCACACGGCGCAAAGCTGAATTTGCGTCAGCAGGACATCGTGACACGCGGACATGCGTTTGAATGTCGCATCAATGCGGAAGACCCAAAGACATTCCGCCCCTCTCCAGGCTGTATTTCAAGATGGGATCTCCCCGGCGGCCCAGGTGTACGCATCGATACGCATGTCACAGCTGGCTACACCATTCCCCCTCACTATGACTCAATGATCGGGAAGATCATTGTGCATGGTGAAACGCGTGAAGAAGCTCTTGCCCGTCTGGAAATTGCTCTTGCCGAAATGCGCGTCGAGGGCGTGACGACAAACCTTTCCCTTCATCAGGATATTGTTGCCGACCCTGCCTTTCGTGAGGGCAGCGTCGACATCCACTTCCTGGAGAACTGGCTCAGGATACGCGAAGAACCATGACATCTTTGCAAAATGACTTCGCTTTGTTCCAGATCCCGACTGCGGATGAAACAGCGCAGATCATCGGTTGGCTCCGAAATGCGGGCCTGGATAGTCTGGAAGTAACGGCTGAAGAGCGGTCCTTCAAAATCGTTCTGAGCCCTATCACCGCATCCGAGCCCGCAGCGGTCCAAATTCCTGAGACAGCTCCCAAACAAGATGACACTGTCGCTGTAAAAAGCCCCTATTTTGGTGTTCTGTCCCTGTTGCGCCCTATGCAGAATGAGCCACTGGCCCCTGTAGGTAGTTCCATAAACGCTGGCGACACCGTGGCTCTACTCTCGATTGGCCCCATGCAGATCAGCGTTACGGCACCCTGCGCCGGAACGGTAGCAGAGGTTCTGACACAGAACGGCGATCTGACCGGCTATGGGACAACCATTCTTACACTCACCCCTACGCACGACTGAACAAAACGCGCCAGAAACACACCCAGGAGGAATGAATGAAGATCGACCTGAACTCGGACCTCGGTGAAGGATATGGCCGGTGGAAAGTGGCCGATGACGACGGTCTTCTGGACGTCATTTCCTCCGCAAACATTGCATGCGGCTTTCATGCCGGCGACCCATCGATCATGGACCACACCGTCCGCATGGCCATTGAGCGAGGTGTCGGCATTGGGGCGCACCCCGGCTTTCCGGACCTGAGCGGTTTTGGCCGCCGCTTCATGCAGCTTTCGCCCAAGGAAATGGAAGCCATTCTGGCCTACCAGATCGGAGCCCTGCAGGGCGTTGCGTCCCGATACGGTGCCCGCGTTACGCATGTGTCGTACCACGCGGCTTTTGGAAATGCGATCAATGCAGACGAAGCCCTCGCCGAGCGGCTTGCCAAAGTCATTGCCACCATGGATCGTAACCTGATCTTCTTCTCCATGCCGGATCAACCTGTTGGCCGCGCAGCAGAAAAAGCAGGTCTGCGGGTTCTGCCAATCTTTCTGGCCGACCGGGCTTATGATTTGAAAGGCAATCTGGTTCCACGCGGACGCGAAGGCGCGGTCATCCACGATCATGCGCAACTGCGGGACAGGGTTCGTCAATTTCTGGATAGTGGCACCGTCAAGACGATCGAGGGCGAGACCCGCCGGATCGAAGCTTCCTCCATTCTCGTTCACAGCGATACACCTGGTTCCGTAGATCTGGCCCGTGTCATAAGGTCAGAGATCGAAAGTGGCGGCGGTGAAATTGTTCCTGCCCATGTTCTGCTAGGCTGATCTCCATGGACACAAGGCGTCTCGCGGCATTCATCAAGGTTGTGGACGTTGGAAGCGTGACGCGTGCGGCCAGTCTGCTGCACATCGCGCAACCGGCCTTAAGCCAGCAGATGGTCGCACTGGAGGGGGAGTTTCGGCAGAAGCTTCTTATCCGCAGTCCGCGAGGCGTTAGCCTCACCCCCGCCGGACGCGCCTTGTATCATCACGCCCACATCATGCTCCGTCAGGAGGCCGAGGCCCGCCGGAGCGTTTCTCAACCGGAACTTGTTGTTTCAGGTGAGGTCTGCGTCGGGCTGGCTCCGTCCAGTAGCGCAACGTCCCTCGCCCTTCCTCTCCTGAGAAAGGTTCGGGAAAAATATCCCAATGTCATCCTGCATATCAGGGAACATTTTGGCCCTGCTCTGACAGAACTCATCATGAAAGACGCGATGCACGTCGCCGTTCTTTACGATGTCGGTCCAATCAGAGGGCTGTCTTTTGAGACAATAGCGACAGAACGGTGGTGTGTTGTCGGGCTGGAAGAATTTTTCCCTGTAGGGAATGACGTCATTCCTCTGGCCGCACTCGCGGACAGAGAGATGTTCCTCCCCGTCCGTTCAACCTATCCCCGCGCTCGCATTGAAAAGGCATGCCGCGAAAGTGGTTTCAGCCCACACATCATTGCGGAGCTTGAATCCCTTTCGACACTGGGCGAAGCCCTCGCCGAAGGATTAGGCATCACGATTCTGCCCTTTCCCGTGGCGCTCGAATTGCAACGCGTATTTCCTGTTACGGTCCGCGCCTTGACGGAACCAGAGATCATTGCGCCGATTTCCCTGTGCCTGAAGGACGAAGCCACGCACTCTGTCGCAGCGACCGCCGTTATCGAGATCCTGAGGGAAGAGACAATGAACCTGCACGGTGCATCAGCCACCTAATTCACGCGCTCTACAACATTCCTTCCTTGCGGCAGTTGACCAGAATTTCTGACAGGGATGCTGAATTTGGCAGGCGCAGGACAGTCTCAACAATTTCCGCCAGATCTTCGGGCTGCGTCATATCCGGCGCGGCCACTTCCGTTTCATGAGCCGTCATGTCAGTGGCGACGTAACCAGGACACACAGCACAGGCACGGATGCCATCGTTCCAGAATTCCTGCCTGATACCATGGGTCAGAGCGACAAGCGCAAACTTCGTCATCGCATATCCGACATTTGTCCCCACGCGTTTTCCCGCCAGGGAGGCGAGATTTATAACACGCCCTGTGCCGCTGGATTTCAGATGAGGAAGTGCTGCACGAACAAGCCGTAGAGGGCCTTTCACGTTCACCCGCCACATCTGATCAAGCTTTTCTTCATCCCCATGCTCAACAGTGACGCGAGGGTTGATCCCGGCAATATTGACGACCGCATCAATCCTGCCGAAATGCTGAACCGTGGCCTGCACCCAGCCTGACGCGGCTTCAAGCGATCCCGCGTCGTAGGTGCATGGAAAGAAGTTAGGATGCGTCAGCGCGGTTTCAGGTGAGCGCATCCCCCCTGAAACTTTGAACCCGGCCTCGAGAAGACGAGCACATACGGCGGCGCCAATTCCTCGGGACGCCCCCGAAACCATGATGACACGCCCGGATATTGCAAGCATCTCAACTTCCTTCCACTTATGATTTATTCAGAAATTCATGGACGTTGAGACATAGTACATACCACCGAAATATCCGTACGGAGAGAATGCGGCATATTTGTACATATTGAAGCTGGAAGCAGTGGACGCCGCTTTCACACGGGTCGGATACTTATTACCCACATTGTTGGCACCGATTGTGACATTCCACCAGGGAACGATCTTATAACCGACTTCAAGATTCGTGATGATCGCCGGATTCTGCACCGTCCACAGGTTGGTAGGCAGGCTGGGAGCGGCAATGAAGACAGAAGAACCATAACGCAACTCCTCAACCTTCGCGGACCATTTGCCCTTTGTCCAGTTGACGGTCAGATTTTCACGGTTCTTGGGTGACGCATGAAGCAGTTCCGCCACCGCATAGGAATTGAAGTAGGGAATGTTATTGGCTTTAAGAACGGCAGGGGTCTTGTTGTAGCTACGGATTTCATTGTCGGAAAAGTTGATACCGATTCCAAAACGGAATGTCCCGTATCCTTGTGTACGCCATGTGTAATCCAGAGCCAGATCACCGCCCCAGGTATTCGTGTTGACCGGGTTTGCATAGTAGGATGCGTAAGTTGCATTGCCCATATTATACGCCGCCAGCGTGTTTGAAACATAAGTTCCGCCAAGGGTTGGCGTGCTGGCCAGCCGATCATTGATGGCGATGTAATACAGATTACCGGTGAGGTGCATGTTGGTAATCGGAGTGGCATCGACACCGATGCTGTAGCTGCGGGAATATTCACCCTTGAGAGGCCCTGCCCCCAAGGCGCGGGCTGCGGGACTGTTATTTGGCAGCGACAAAGTGGAGTAGGTGGCGCTTGGAGAGCTGTAGTAATAATAGGTCTGGCCAAGCGTTGGCGGACGGTAGCCGGTGTTGATATTGGCGCGGATCGCCCACTTCTTGTTGAAGTTGTAACGCGTTCCGATGGCGCCAGTCGTGACAACAGGATAGTTGTGATAGGCTACCGTCCGACCGCCAAGGGTCCATTCCCATTTCCGGGTCACGAAGAAATCCAGATTGACGTGTCCGTCATAAACATCCCGGGTGTATTTCCCCGCCACAGAAGCGGGATTACCGGCATGGGTCGCTGCACCGGGTGTCGCCGTCATTCCTGCATCTGGCCCCGTGAGAATCGGCACTCCACCACTTGCATAGGACTCATATTCACCTGCACCAAGAGTGAAAGTATCGCGGCGATATTCTGCTCCGAACTCCAGATTGACAGGCTTAGGCAGGAAACCAACATCGAAATTACGGGATGCCCGGAAACCTGCCGTCAACTGGCTTGCAGTAGCTGAACCCGTATAGAACTTGGTTTTGCTGGCATCCCCGTAAGACGCATTGTCCGTATCACGCATGTCATAAGACTGAAGGTCTTTACCGTAATTGACATAAGTGTCCCAGGAAAAGCCGAATGTATGGCCTTTGAAGCCATTATCGACCTCAAAGTCGTTTTCAGTCATGTCATAATAAGGCTGCATCCCGTCCGGCCAGAGGGAAGTAACCGTCAGATCATCAGCTGCTGAACGATAGGTCTGCCCCACTGAAACTTTGCGGTGCGCGTACGTCGATGTTGAATAGAGGTCAATATGTTCCGTCAACGGAACACTCATATTGGCTGACAGCGTTTCCATCGTGCGCTTGGAAAGCGAGTTCGATCTCTGAACATCACGGCTTCGATTTGAACGGGGATCGACGCTCCCGTTGGGCAACGCATAGTAGAAATCGTTCGGATAGCGACTTGGGTTGATGTAGTCACCGTTCCGGGACGCCGGAAGCTGATGCATGACCTGCGCTGCGAGATCCAGATAACCACCCTGTTTTCCCAAGGCGAAAGCAAGATTGGCGGAACCGTCAATATTCTGCCCGTCTCCAGCATAGAAGCCACTGTTCTTGAAATTGATGGAGCCGCCGTGAGTCGCTGATTTCAGAACGATGTTGACGGCACCTGCCATCGCATCCTGACCATACAGCGCCGTTGCACCTTCGGTGATGACTTCCACATGATCAACTGCGCTGATGGGAATAAGAGCAATATCAGCCGGTTCAGATCCCCATTGCGGTCCAACAAGAGCATTGAAGTTCGCACCAATATGCCGTCTGTGACCGTTGACGAGGATCAGCGTCTGATCAGCAGACAGCCCACGAAGCTGCATGGTTTGTGTAAAGCCGTTATTACCGCCGCCCGGCATTGGTGGAGATGTAACGGATGGAGAAAGCTGTGAGAGTGCCTGCATCAGGTTGCTCTGACCAGTTGCCGCAAGTTGGCTGCCGCTGACCACCGTGACCTGCGTGGTACTGTGTGCCGGAGTAGATGGGGATAGAACCGATCGGCCCACACGACGCCCTACCGTCACACTGATCTGTTCGCTCCGATGGTCTTCAAGATCGTGAATTGCCGACTTCTTCGAAGGAGCGGCAGGCTTGGCGGCTTTGACTGCCTTGTCCGTATGTTTGGTTGTAGCCGTCGTCGTTGCTGAGACTGCTTCACTGGTAGAAAAACCGAACAGGCACAGGGTCGTACACAGCAGCAGTTTTTTCTCAGTCATATGAAAGCGCTTTTTCATCGGCGGCTACTCCATCTCTACAGGCGATAACACCTGGAACCGGGCGGTAAACACAGCGGGGGTCTGCCGGAGCAATGCATCCGGGAAAGTCTCCCGGATGCAGTTCCGTGGCGTGTGCCAACCAGCGTTGACTGAGGATCATGAAATGGCGCTTCCTCAGCCAGACCGGTGCCTTTTCATTATTGTTGCGTATTCGTAAAGGTGATCGCCAATATTGTTTTCATCTCGACCCATCGTCACGAACTATGACTGCGGTCTTTCCACCGAGACACCCGAAGCCGCACCTGTCAGAAGCTCCGGACGTAGCAGTTCCGCCAGTTCCTCGGAGGGAAGCAGACTCTCTTCCAGAAGAAGATCGAGGATTTTTCTTTTCTCAACCAACGCTCGCTTCGCGAGCCTGGAGCACACTTCGTACCCGAGCCGAGGTACCAACGCCGTAATGATACTGGCACTTCCTTCGATATAGGATCGGCAACGCTCCCACTCAGCTTCAATGCCATCCACACACCGCGTGGTCAGAACCGTCACAGCATTGGTGAGGCAGTGCATTGAGGAGAAAAGACAATGAGCAATCATGGGCTCGAATGGATTCAACTGAAGCTGACCCCCCTCCGCACACATAGTGACGGTCAAATCATGCCCACAGACAAGATAGGCCACCTGGTTAATTGCCTCCGGAATAACCGGATTCACCTTCCCAGGCATAATGGAAGACCCAGCCTGCACAGCGGGAAGAGAGATCTCTCCAAATCCCGCCCATGGGCCGCTGGACAGAAGACGAAGATCTCCCGCTATTTTCGAGAGTTTCAGGGATAGCCTTTTAAGCGCCCCCGAGAAGCTGACAAAAGCACCAACATCAGACGTCGCCTCCACCAGATCCGGAGCTCTTTCAAATTCATAGCCGGTTAATCGCCGCAACTCCTGCGTTGCGAATGCCCCGAAGTCCGGATGTGCCGTAATACCTGTCCCGATTGCCGTGCCTCCCAGATTGATCGCCAGCAACTGCCCAGACACATTTTTCAGGTTGGCAATTTCGGACTGTATCATGGTACTGAAGGCCCCGAATTCCTGTCCGAGCGTCATGGGTACAGCATCCCGCAACTGCGTCCGTCCGAGCTTCAGAACATCCCTGAATTCAGCACTTTTAGCTCGCAGGCTTTTCGCCAGATCCATGAGTGTCTCCAACAGCGGTTCCAGCGCCAGAAGAACAGCGACACGTAATCCGGTTGGATAGGAATCATTTGTAGACTGCATCATGTTCACGTGGTCGTTCGGATGCAAAACGGTGTAATCACCGTGCGCTTTCCCCAATAGATCAAGCGCCACATTTGCTATGACCTCGTTGACATTCATATTGGTGGAGGTCCCCGCCCCACCCTGCATGACGTCAACGACAAATTCTTCATGAAGAACTTGGTTATCCAGAATATTCTGACAGGCCTTGTCAATCGCGTCCGCTCGCCACGTTTCCAGCGTCCCAAGCCTGAAATTCGTCCTCGCCGCGGCCTGTTTGACGAGAACCATTCCCTTCACAAGAAACGGACTGGCTCCAATGGGAATGCCACTAATCGGAAAATTATCCTGAGCCCGCGCAGTATGAATACCCCAGCGGACATTCTGCGGAATCTTCCGAAAGCCCAGAAGATCTTTTTCAGGGCGGAAATCTTCGTGAGAGCCAGTAGCATCGTCATATACCGGACGTTTCAGCCCGTCATTCACCGCATTATCCATGCCTGCTTTTTCCGGTTATATCTTATGTTGAAACGCCTCGCAGACTCCGTGTTCAGGAACTGGCTGGCGCGGATCATGACAGGTGAGCTAATTCAGGGCTTCCTCTGACATAAACCGTGCCGGAACCGTAATATCCAGATCGGATATTGCGCTCATATCTTTATTGGATAGGGGCAAAGGATTTTCGTTGGTATCAAATTGTTCCGCAAAGCCTCTAGAACAGGAATCCAGGTTTGTTTGACCATTCACCCATTGGAGTAAAAATGGATGCCCGGCTTCGCAGACAGACTGAACGGAATCTCCGTTTCCGCTTCAGCGGCAATGACCGACAAGGCTTCGGAACTACGATCGCAGGGACTGAAAATCGTAGGACTTTCCTCCGGAGAACCTGATTTTCCAACCCCGGACCATGTCATTGAAGCGGCGATTGAAGCTGCCCGAAGCGGGGATACCAAATATCCGCCCCAAAATGGCAAGCCCGCGCTGAGAAAAGCGATCCAGGAAAAATTCCTGCGTGAAAACAATCTGCATTACGATCTGGACGAAATTCTCGTCGCAAATGGTGCCAAGCAGATTATTTTCAACGCCATGATGGCGACTTGCAATCCGGGCGACGAAGTCATCCTCCCGACCCCCTACTGGATCAGCTATGCTGACCTCGCCCGACTGGGAGGCGCAAAGGTCGTTCAGGTTCCGTGTCGTCCGGAAAACGGCTTCCGTCTGGCCCCTGAAGATCTAGAGGCGGCCATCACCCCGAAAACCAAGTGGCTGGCCCTGAACTTCCCCAACAACCCCACCGGGACATGCGCTTCCAAGGAAGACCTGGAAAGTATTGCCCGGATCATGCTGAAGCACCCGCAGGTGTGGATCATGACTGACGACATCTACGAACATCTTGTTTATGATGACTTCAAGTTTTACACCTTGGCAGAAGTCGAACCCCGCCTGAAAGACCGTGTCCTGACGGTTAATGGTGTCTCGAAGAGTTATGCCATGACGGGCTGGCGTGTCGGCTATTGTGGCGGTCCACGGAACCTCGTTGCAGCCATGAACAACATGCAGGGTCAGGCTACCAGCGGAATCAATACCATCGCACAGGCTGCGGCCGTAGCCGCGCTGACAGGTCCTCAGGATTTTCTGAAAGACCGCGCAGCAGAATACCAGAAGCGCCGTGACCTTGTTGTCGGTCTTCTAAACGACATTCCGGGCATCAAATGTCATACGCCTCGGGGCGCGTTTTATGTCTATCCAGATATTACGGACTGCATTGGCAAGCAGACGACCAGCGGCAGAACGATTGATACCGACACCGATTTTGTCATGGCTCTGCTTGAGGAAAAACAGGTCGCAACCGTTCAGGGTACAGCTTATGGCCTCAGCCCGTTCTTCCGCATTTCCTATGCGACAGACACGGATACGCTCCGTGAAGGATGCCGCCGCATCGCGGAATTCGTTGCAAGCCTACGCTAAGAAAAGCCATTCCAGCAAAAGGGAGGAAGCGTAAGCTTCCTCCCTTTTTTCATGCCTTGTTGAAGAGCGTCCGAATAGGCCCGCTGACCATAAACAGTGACGTCAGGCCAGCAATTACGAGAGCTCCGGAGCAGCCAAACCAGGCGATATCAAAACTGCCAGTTCCAGCCACGATATACCCCGTGACAATTGGCGCAAATAGTCCGGACAGATTACTGAAGGTCAGCGTCAGACCCGTCACGGTACCAATCTTGCTGCCATCATCCAGAAGATCCGCAAGAAGAGCGGTATTGGCCCCACTGCCTGCAATCATTCCCGCGAGACAAACACCCATAACCACGAGCGTCAGAGACATTGAGGTCATGAAGGGTAAGAGCCCTACGCTCGCACTCAGCACCATGCAGGTACAGACGATGATGCGACGTGCATGGATTTCGGTTCTACGCCGCAGAACGGAGGTTTCCAGAAAGCGCCCAAGAAGAATTGCACCAAATGAAGCAGACACATAACAGACCGCGCTTTTCGCACCGGACTGAAAAACATTCTGATGAAATTTATGGATGAAATAGACCGGGAGCCACGACATTACGAGGAAATTAAAGTAATTACCAAGACATTGCGTAATGACAACTGCATAGAATGAACGAGATCTGAAAAGGGAAAAGAACTGTGCTCTGGTGATCGGCCCTTTTTTCTCAGCGACTGGCTTATAAGGTGAGTCTTTATAAAAAAACCACCAGAGTGCCGCCCAGAGAAGACCGATCGCCCCCAGAGCAGCAAACTCGAACCGCCATCCAAAACGCACGATAAGAAACGCGCCTGCGAGCGTGCCAAGTGCCAGACCGATCTGCTGGCCAGTCAGAAGTGTCGTGAGAACCGATCCACGCTCCTTGGGAAGAGCCCACGCACGCACGACACTGCTGCCCACACCGAAAGTGGGCGCTTCACCAATTCCAAGGAATACCCGGGACGCAATGAACTGACGGATTGTGGAAACCGTCCCGCCATACACCATGGCAGACGACCATAACGCAACCGCAATTACCCCTGTCAGGCGAGGTCCGATAGTATCGAGCAGAATGGACGAGGGTAAATTCAGAATAAAATAAGACCACAGAAAACTCGATGAAATCCAGCCGAGCTGTACGGACCCAAGTCCAAATTCCTGTCCCAAAGCGGGTAACGCGATGGATAACGCAGCGCGATCTGCATAGCTGATCATGTACATGAGGAAGATGAATCCAAACATGACATAACGATATGCAGCGGCCGATGTCGTCTGTGACGACGCGTTGATGCGGGAGAGTTTCATGGCTGGTGCGCCGTCCTCAACATCGGATCCTGCAACTCCAAATTCAGACATGTCCGCTCTCCTTGTCAGTCAGGGATTGGGCATCCCGTCAGGACATTCGACATTGAAAAATCGCAGAACCCTGCGTGCCTCCATCAGGTCGAAGGCGTCCTTTCCAGATTTTCGTTCGTAAGCTCACTGGCCTCGAGCGGCGCATCCTGGCTACTCAAGGCTGCCGCACTGGAAGGGGTGGCAAGCTGTCTGGTTTGCTTGTTGCGATCAGCGCGCAACATCCACACGCCCGAACCAATAATCAGACATCCACCGAGCAACAGCGTCACACCCGGCAGTTCACCAAAGCCAAGCCAGCCAATCAGAGCCGCCCAAAGCAAACCAGTGTACGAAAAAGGCCCAACGGCCGAGACCTGAGCCGAAGCAAAGGCTTCCGTCTGGAGGATCTGGGCAATCCCGGCAAATGCCCCAACGGCGATAAGGCAAAGCAGGTCCGTTATTCCGGGAGAAACCCAAATGAACGGCAGCGCCACCAAGGTGGCAAGCGTCATGAGAATGGCTTGCCAGATCGCAATTGTCGTGCTGGATTCCGTGGCGGAAAGCTGCCGGATCTGCATGGCCGTCAACGCGCCGACCGCGCCTTGTGCGATGGCAAGCAGATACACCCAATGGGGAATGATAACGCCCGGAACGGCTGATGCTGTATTTTTCCCCAATGCAACAAACAATACGCCACAGAAACCAATAAGCACCGCAATACAGTGCGTCAAAGAGGGTTTCTCATTCAGCAAGGGAATGGAGAGCAGAACCAGAAACAGAGGCTGCGTGTAGGATAGTATCTGCTGTTCTGCGAGCGGAAGCCGGGTTACTGCCACAACAACCATGATCATTCCGGTGAGGCCAATGGCAGACCGAATGACATGGCCGCCAAAATGCCTGGTTTTGAGAACCATCCCTCTTCTGCTCGCGATTAACAGCACAAACGGAAGTGAGAAAAAATTCCGGAAAAACGTGATTTCCACCGCCGGAAGACGAACACCCGTCAGCTTTTGAAGAGCATTGACCATGGCGCTGAACAGCGTTGCTGTTGCAAGCAGAAGTGCGCCTCGTTTCAGATCATGCCGCACGGCTGGCCAGACTCCCGAATAATCTCCACACCCAAGCATGGTTTGTTATTTATCCGGAATATCTTTATCAAAAGACATCCCTTTTAGGTTTTTAAGAGTGTAAGATGATTATGGACAGTTCTCTCATAGGAATTTGTTTCCTGACCATAATGTTTTTCTATGGTTAGGAAACAAATTTCAAGGCATCAGGAAATAGCCCGCGAGAGCGTGTTGCGCTCTCCCTGATATAAACCTGTGACCTGCATAAGATCACACAGATACGACGTGACAGCCCTCATCGCAGCAATTCCCTCGGCGTGATCACACGGGATAAACCTTATTCTGGCTCCAACCGGTGCCTGACCAAGCCTCCAGAGATCTGCCTCGATGACCGATGCAATCCTGGGATAGCCTCCAGCCGTATTGGCATCGGCCATTTGCACAATCGGCTCGCCTGAAGGAGGAACCTGTATAATACCGGGAACCACACCATAGGATCGGAGTTCGACCGCTTTGTCCGGAAGAACCTTTTCACCCTTCAGGCGATACCCAGTGCGGTTGCTCTGTGGAGAAATTTTCCAGTCCGTATTCCAGAAACGATGACGGGCATGTTCTGGAAACCGGAAATAGTCCGTCGCCGGAATAGCTCTCAGCCCGATGATGCCTTTTTCTGGATCCAGTTGCTCAAGCCTCTGGCCCGGTGGCAAAGCGCCGTAAAGCGAATGCCTCATTGGCCCGTCGCCTGTTTTCAGAACATCCCCGAGCTCAAGGAAACGTCCCTCAAATCCCCCGAAACCACCCCGCAACTGCGTACTACGTGACCCAAGGATTGCAGGAACGTCGATCCCTCCTTGCACGCAGAGATACACACGCGCACCAACAGCAGGACGACCGACCGATAGGGTCTGCCCTGCTTCAACGCGCTTCAAGGTCCAGGGAAGAAAAGATTGCCCGGACAAATCCAGTTTTGCGTCCCCACCCGTGACGGTAACAAAACACGCTTCGTCAAACCTGACGACAAAGGGAAAAGTCTGGATCTCCAGCGCAGCTGCACCATGCTGATTTCCCAGAAGGATATTGCCAGCCTGAAGCGCAACACCATCCATCGCCCCGGCGGTCCCGACACCTAATTCCCGATATCCGAAACGCCCGAGATCCTGAACGGTATTCTGGGGCGGCGTCTGAAGAACTGTAATCACAGATCAATACTCTCCGGATAGAACCTGATCCGGTCCCCCATTGCGAACAGGGAAGGAGAGTTCCTTTCAGGATTAAAAAGCGATATTTCCGTAAAGCCGATCGAATTCCATCCATTAGGCCCAGTCAGAGCCGATATCCCGGCCTGCATTCCCCCAATGGTAACTGTACCGGCCAGCATGTTCAGGGACGGTACCGATTTTCGAGGCGTCGCAATCCGCGGGTCCAATCCGTGAAGATAGCCGAAACCCGGAACGCTTCCCAAAGCACAGACCGTATATTCAGCTCCATGATGAAGAGAAATAACCTCTTCCCGAGACAGACACGCATGTTCTGCTACGTGAAACAGGTCTTCCCCGAGTTCACCACCGTACTGCACACCGATTTCAAAAAGCCTGCCCTTGATATGGCGTTCCGGCAGCATGTCCCACGCTTTCAGAAGCCAATCCGCTACGATTTCCGGATCTTCAGGCGCCTGCGAGAAAACCAGCATCAGGTTGGTTACACCGACAATCACTTCAGCAACGTCATGCCGCTCGCGAGATGCTTCCGTGAGCGCCCAAATGCGGCGCTGCTGAGCAAGTGTAAAATCCCCGGGCGCTTCAAACAGCATCGCGCGCGTTCCAATCATGCTGAGTGATGGAACTGTTTTCTGTTCCATCGAACCGTCACCTGGCTCTACTGCCATGTCTCGCAGCATGAAATGTTCTCCAACCTATCGATCCAGAGCTTTCGCCTGCAATGAGAGGCAGGCCACATTCTGAAATTCTGGGACCAATCGTTTGATTTGATCTCAAAACTAAAACCACAAGTCTCTGAAGTGACCGAAATCTTTTTTCCTTCTTATGTCATCGGTCAAACTTATGACGGCCAGTATTTTTCTTCCCTGCATGGAGGCTCGGGCGGTCATAGCTTTTATTCCCCTCGCTCTTCAGGCGGCACGGATGACTCCCATTCAGCCCAAGGTGGGGCTGAGGCAGAGTCAGGCAGCCATGCAGGTTTTGGCGAAAGTGCTGGGGGACATTCCGGCAGTGGCGGCGAATAATATCTGCTCATGTCTAGCATCCACCGTCGCTTTCCTTCCGGCCGCTCAGACTGGATATCACTACTATAAAAATGCGGATGGCAGCTTCGACTGGCGAAGGCGTCTGCTACGAATTCAGTGCATCATCTCTGACGCTGATCCGGCGTCTCACCGATGCACTTCATCAACGCTCCCTTGAAGTCATAACGGCCGCGATCCATCGTTCTGAAGGACTAAATGAGTTACCATATTCCACAGCCGATGCAGGATATTGTCCGAGACTCCTGAAGGCGCCAGGATCCATTTTTAATTGGCAGATTTGATCTGGGCTGATGCAAAGGTCAGCTCAAACTGATCAAGTACAATGCTGATACACCTGCTACCCTCCCAGAAAGCACGCGCATGCAGACCGCATGGCATCAGCAGAGAGGGCAGCCCCATGCCCACCCTCGTTAGAAGTCCAGACACTTATCGAACACCTTCGGGAGTTACGGCAGGCAAGACGAACCAAACGGTTCATATTGTCCCTTACCCGACAACAGCGAGCATACGACGCATGCCGTGTGTTACAAGCAACAGGTGCAGCAGGCCGGTCTGGATGCGGTTCGTTGCGAGCTGAAAAGACCTGGATATTACTCATCAGGGATAGCTCCTTCACCGCGGGCGGATCCTCCGAAGCATGGCCCGTATGCACCCATGGGAACGGATGTTCCGGGCCCCAGAAGCACGCCACCTTCAAAACTGCGGCTCCACCTTTCTCAATCCGCAATGGGCGGCCCTGCTTTCCAACAAGGCTCTCCTTCCCGCCCTCTGGAAATGCTATCCGGGACATCCCAATCTACTGTCGGCCGGCTATCCTAAAGTCTTTGAGGAATTCGCGGATCACCGCATTGACGATGTAACAGCGTCCATTGGTATGTGGATCGTAGGAGACCGCTTCTCCGCCCTAATCATGCGGGAAAGTCCTGATCCAATCGTTCGGAACACTTCACCACTCGTACCCTATGTCATTCGGAAGACGCGTATTTTGCGCGACCATCGAAAATGGTTGTGACGGTGTTAAACTCTTCGGAGAGTCAGGAGCGGCTGAGAACACCTTTGATGCTATCACCGTTCCTACTCATACGTTTACCCCGTCATTGCTCCACATAACATTCAGGAACATGAAGCTTTTCAATCGGAGGCCAATAGGCCGACGCGGCTTCACTCTGAATGGCCTCGATCTGCGCCTGAATCCAGTGCATGTATTCATGAAGCCCGCGAATGATGATCTCCTCGGCCGTCTGATCTTCCAGAGTGGCCCGGAGTTCAGACAACCGTTCCTGAATGGCATAATTCTGCCGGCGGAGATTGTAATGCGCAGACAGGGCCGCCAGCACCGCATCAGTCTGCCGGAGGTTCAACGCCAGAGACCTTGGAAAACCTTCGTTTTTCAGCAGAAACCCAACAACATTGGCGGGCGTGGTTGTCACAGGCTGCAAACGGCGGAACGCATGATAAGCCGCAGCCGAACGCAGGACAGATGCCCACTGCGTCGTATCGATTTCCGAGCCGACCTCTTCCTCGCAGGGCAGAAGCGTATGGTACCGTGTGTCAATCAGGCGCGTGATCTGGTCGCTGCGCTCCAGATGGCGCCCCAGAAGATAGAACAGCCACGCCTGATCGCGGTATAGCGTGCCTTCCGTCACGCCTGTATGCGTCTGACAGTCCTGCTTGATCCTGTTGCAAAGCGCAGAAAGACCGGTTCGGCGAATATCTGACGGATCAAGATCCAGAACCCATCGTGTGAAGACGTTCAGATGCATCCACATTTCGGTGGAAATCAGTGGTCGTGCAGAGCGGGCATTCTCGCGCACCGCACTCGCCATACCTTTGATGGAACTCGGATTGGCCAGATCCGTGATGTAAAACTGGATGTAATCCTGTTCCGTTGCAGCAGGATGCAGTGCCTGAAAGCGCTCCTCATCGGAGTTGATCTGAACGATGGTTTCCCAGACGGTTTTGCCATCAGGTCCCCGGACGAACGCTTCCGTAACTTCAATCAGCCGGGCTAGGTTTTCGATACGCTCCATATAACGAGCCAGCCACATCATACTCTCTGCATAGCGCGACAGAAGTGTGTTGAGGTTGGAGAGCATGCCGGTCGAGGTTGGAGAAAGCTGTGTCATACGGACATCACCCACGTATCCTTGGAACCGCCGCCCTGAGAAGAATTTACAACCAGAGAGCCTTTCCGAAGCGCCACGCGGGATAACCCGCCAGGCAGAACCCAGGTCGATTTCCCGGTCAGGGCGAAGGGTCGCAAATCCACATGCCGCGCTTCCACGCCCGCATCACACAAAGTGGGCGCCACCGACAGGTCGATGACTGGTTGGCTGATATAATTTGAGGGATTGTCCTGCAAACGCTGCCTGAAATCTTCGAGCTCGCTTTCAGTCGCATGTGGACCAATCAACAGTCCGTACCCGCCCGACTCTCCCACAGGCTTCACGACAAGCTTCTCGAGATTGGCAAGCGTAAAAGCCAACCCTTCCGGCTCAGCGCAAATATGCGTCTCTACACTCCCCAGAATAGGCTCTTCATTGAGATAATACCGGATAATCCGAGGCATATAGGCATACACAGCCTTGTCGTCCGCAACGCCGGTGCCCAGCGCATTGGCAATCGTCACATTCCCACGCCGATACGCCTCGACCAGCCCCGGCACGCCGAGAAGACTCTCTGGATTAAAGGCCAAGGGGTCCAGAAAGGCGTCATCAATGCGGCGATAGATGGAATGCACTGGCCGCAGACCCGCGACGGTCCGCATATAGACATGGTGGTTCTCCACCAGAAGATCGCGCCCTTCCACCAGAGGCACACCCATCTCCCGAGCCAGAAACACATGCTCGAAATAGGCGGAATTGTAGATCCCCGGGGACAGCAGAACGACCTGTGGGTTTTCCACCCCTTCCGGGGCGACATCACACAAAGCCCTATGCAGGCGCAATCCATAATCCTCAACGGACCGCAGCGGCATTCCGGATGCCAGATCCGGCATAAGCCGAAGCATCATGTGACGGTTCTCGATCACATACGACACACCCGAGGGGGTTCTCGCATTGTCTTCCAGAACCAGAAAGCGCCCGCATCGATCCCGGATCAGATCCGTTCCATTAATATGGACATAAACACCGCCCGGCACATCCACGCCGACCATCGCCTGACAGTAATTAGCGTTTTTCAGAACCAGATCAGCCGGAATCAGACCGTCCTGGAGGATCTTCCGATCATGGTAAATGTCCCACAGGAACATGTTGATCGCCTTGACGCGCTGCTGCACACCCCGCTCGATGAACGCCCATTCCTCAGCCGTTAGAACACGGGGAATGACGTCGAATGGCAGGACACGGTCAATAGCCTCCCGGTCCGTATAAACGGTGAACGTAATCCCCAGCCGATAAAGCTGGGTTTCAGCATTCGCAGTCCGGTGTCTAAGCTCCTTGATGTCAAAATGGGCCAAACGTTCCTGAACCTGACGAAGCGCTTCCGGAAGCTCTTCTCCACGGTTCATAAGTTCGCAGAAGAATTCAGGCCGGTGATAGGCAGAAAAAATACCGGCTTCCTGGGCCTGGGATTGCAAGACGTTGGACTTCATCTGTGTGCCCCGCTTCCTTACCCGACAATTGTATGAAGCATACCCGGCCGGATCATTACGATTATTTATTAACCTATCAACTCCCCCCTGTTTGCCAAGCGTTAAAAGCACAGAGCAGTTCTGTTTTTTCCTGATCATATCAGGAGAGTTGCCGTTCCCGCTCTTCCTGTTACGATAAGAGAAGGATCAGGGATTATACCCCTCACAGGTCAGGGGTTCAGGAGCAGACAACCATGCGATTGCATTCAGGACAGAGGCCAGAATGAATACGGCCGTGATGCTTCGTCATCACACCTCCTATCGCTATGATCGACCTGTGTTTCTCGGCCCACAGACCATTCGCCTTCGCCCCCCTGCGAGAACACACAATCCTGTCCTGACCTATGCGCTCAATATCGGGCCCACTGACGGCAGGCTTATCTGGCGCCAGGACACGTACGACAACACAGTAGCCGAAGCAGTTTTTACCAAGCAGATGTCGCATTTCGACATTGAAGTCCGGATGACGGTTGATCTGACCCCGTATGATCCATTTACCATTACACGCCTCCCCTTTTCGGACATTACGGCAGATCAGAAGCCCAGTTACAGGCAGCCTATTTCTGACGCGTCCGTTCTGGATACTTTCCTCAATGGCGACTTTTCCACCTCGGGAGAAACTGATCTGGATCGCCTAATCTGGCTCAACCGGAAGCTCGCCGCTTTTCTCCATTACAAGACACGCATGGAACCGGGCATCTGGTCTCCTACTGAGACACTGTCGCGACAGACGGGTTCATGCCGGGACAGTGCATGGCTCCTGATCGCTCTGGCCCGACACCTTGGCTTTTCTGCCCGGTTTGTCTCCGGATATCTCATCCAGTCCGCTCTCCAGAACACAGAATCCAATCCTCTGACGTGCGACCTGCACGCCTGGGCGGAGATTCTGATCCCGGAACGGGGCTGGTTTGGCTTTGACACTACATCCGGTCTGATCACGGCGCAGAACCACATTCCTCTTGCCGTTTCCGCCACGCCGGAAGACGCAGCTCCAGTTTCAGGGCTGCTGGATCACTGTCAGGCACGTTTTGACGTCCTGATGGAAGCGCAGCATTTGCATGAAGTGGCGAATACCTGACATCATGCTTCGGCAAGAGCTGCAAAGGTGCCGAAACTGTGAAACTTTTCTCGTGTCAGTGCTGCCAGCAGGCTCTGTATTTCGAAAATACGGCATGTGAGTCCTGCCATCATCCGGTTGGGTATCTTCCCGGCCTCTCCGCGCTGACGGCCCTTGAACCTGCGGGGCACGGCCGGTGGCACCCTCTGGAACCACAGGTTCGGAATGCAGAACTCGTTTATTGCTCCAATCATGATCATGGCGCCTGTAACTGGCTCACAACTCCAAGCCAGACAGGCCAGCCTCCCATTTGTTTCGCCTGCCGCTTCAATCGAACCATTCCCAATCTGGAAGATCCGAAAAACCTTGAACGGTGGCGAAAAATCGAAGTCGCCAAGCATCGTCTGTTCTACACGCTGCTTCGCCTGAAACTTCCGATCCGCAGTTGGCGGGAAGATTCGGATAATGGGCTTGCTTTCGATTTTCTCGATGATGCCCCCGACGGTTCAGCGCCAGTCATGACAGGCCACAACAACGGTCTTATCACGCTTGCAATCCGGGAAGCCGATGACGCCGAACGCGAGCGCATGCGCGTGGAAATGGGCGAATATTACCGCACCCTTCTGGGCCATTTCCGCCACGAAATCGGCCATTATTACTGGAATGTTCTGGTGCGCGATGCCGGGCGTCTGGAAAGCTGCCGCGCCATCTTCGGAGATGACAGTCAGGATTATCAGGAAGCCCTACAACGCCATTATAACAATCCCCCTCCGGAAGACTGGCGCGAACGCCACGTCAGCAGCTACGCCACATCCCACCCATGGGAAGACTTTGCCGAGACATGGGCCCACTACCTGCACATCGTCTCCACTCTCGAAACAGCCTGGGCTTACGGCGTCACGATCCATCCGGGCATCCCAGATCCATCCACCCTGTCGACGGACGGCCCGATGAATGACCCGTATCTAACCGCGACTTTTGACGAGATCATGGATGCCTGGGTTCCGCTGACCTCTGCCGTCAACAGCCTCAACCGATCCATGGGGCTGGCTGATTTTTACCCGTTTGTCCTGACTTTAGGTGTACGGGAGAAGCTGGCATTCATTCACGCCCTGATCCGGGAAACACAGGCCCTTCGTTAAGACGCAGCTTTAGTTCCCCCGAACTGGCGCGTCCGCATCTGACGCGCCTGATGAATAAAGTACAGCTTGGCACCCGTCATTCGCACAGACCGGTACACAAGATAGACGGGTGCCGTCAGAGCCGTTCGGGATGAAAGGGGGATGTACGTAATCTGCCCCGCATGATGCTGTTGCATCGAGTGTGGCACGACAGAAATACCCAGCCCTCCGGCCACCAGACTGAGCGCCGCCATAAGCTGCGGGCCTTTCTGCCGAATATTGGGCATAAATCCGGCACCCAGACAGGCATCCACAATCGTCTTGTAGAGGCCGTTGTTATACTGGCTCTGATAGAGGATGAAGTCTTCGTTCTCGAGATCCGCCAGCCTGAGCCCCTCTGCTGGGGGGTTGAGAGCCAGTGGGTGCGCCCTGGGAACAGCCACCACCATCGGCTCTTCCAGAATCAGTTCCACCATCACATCCGATACATCCGGGATGGAGGCACGCACGAACGCCACATCCACAAGATCATCGCGCAAAGCCCCAAGAAGCTGACTGGAATTTCCCTCTGTCAGGCTCAGCGTCACATCCGGCCAACTCTCCCTGAAGTGCCCCAATACGGCTGGCAAGCTGGGATGACACATGGCCGAATTGGTAAAACCAACAGAGAGTTCGCCACTTTCGCCCCGTACGACCCGCCTCACATCCTCAACCGTCTCATCAACCCGATCGAGAATATCATACGCACCTTTGAGCATGCTGCGCCCGGCAGCCGTCAGACGCATGCCTTTGGCATGGCGCTCAAAAAGTTGAACGCCCATCGCCTCCTCGCAGGAGCGCAACATCCGCGTCAGAGGGGGCTGCTGAATCCCCAGCCGTTCTGCCGCCCGCGTCAGGTTTCCCTCTTCGGCAATAGCCACAACGGCGCGGAAATGACGTAACTCAACCATGCGATACCTTTAAGGTATGATGAAACCTGCAACGAAATATTGGACCTAGCAGTTTTCGCCTCTAAAGTCCGCACGCCTTCTACGCACGGACAGACAGGATACGCCATGACCGACAAAATTCCCGCCACGCTCATCGCCGGTGACGGTATCGGACCTGAGATCATGGCCTCTGTCACGACTGTACTGGATGCGCTGGGCGCACCCTTCGTCTGGGATCATCAGAATGCCGGAATGGGCGCGCTGGAAAATCAGGGCAGCGCCTTGCCGGACATCACGCTCGACAGCATTGCCCGCACGGGGTTGGTTCTCAAGGGCCCGCTAACAACGCCGGTCGGCAAGGGTTTCCGCTCCATCAATGTGACCCTCCGTCAGCAGTTTGACCTGTATGCCAATGTCCGCCCAACGCAAACAATTGTGCCGGGCGGCCGTTACAGCAATGTTGATCTGGTCGTGATCCGCGAGAATGTCGAAGGCCTTTATGCCGCCATGGAACACTACATGCGCGTGGGCGATGACCCGGAAGCCGTAGCCTATGGCGCAGGCTTCAACACACGTGCGGAATGTAATCGTATCGTAAGATTCGCTTTCGAATACGCTGTGAAAAATGGCCGCAAGAAGGTCACATTGGTTCACAAGGCCAATATTCTCAAGATCCTCAGCGGAATCTTCCTGCACGAAGGCCGCCGCGTAGCTGCCGAATATGAAGGCCGCATCGAGCTTGAAGAACGTATTGTCGATGCCTGCGCGATGGAACTCGTCATCAAGCCGGAAAACTACGATGTTATCGTCACAACCAACCTGTTTGGTGATATCCTCTCCGATCTGACAGCTGGCCTCGTAGGCGGTCTGGGCATGGCTCCGGGAGCCAATATTGGAGAGAAGATGGCTGTGTTCGAGGCCGTCCACGGATCGGCCCCGGATATTGCTGGCAAGGGTGTTGCCAATCCGCTGGCGCTCATGATGGCCGCCAGCATGATGCTGGCCCATGTGGGACGTCAGGATCTGTCTGCCCGCCTTGATGGCGGCATGAAGCAGATCCTGACGACGGACGGCGTCCGCACCCGCGATCTGGGCGGCACTGCCACGACAGAAGACGTTACGCAGGCCCTCCTGCGCGCCATTCACTGAACAGACGACACGACCAGCAGGGATACAGACATCATGAAACAGGTTGGACACGATCTTCTGGGCAGCCAGCGCGACCTGTCCGTTGACGGACAGACCTATCGCTATTTCTCCCTTCCCGTGGCCGCGGAGAAGATCGGGGATATTTCCCGTCTTCCTGTCAGCCTCAAGGTTCTGCTTGAAAACGTCCTGCGCTTTACGGACGGCACGAGCTACAAGGTGGAAGATGCACAGGCTATCGCGGACTGGCTGCGTTATGCCGGTTCCACGCAGGAAGTACCGTTTAAGCCGTCCCGCATTCTGATGCAGGATTTCACGGGCGTTCCAGCCGTTGTCGATCTGGCCGCCATGCGCGACGGTATCCTGTCCCTCAACGGCGACCCGCGGAAGGTCAACCCGCTCGTTCCCGTGGATCTCGTGATCGACCATTCCGTCATGGTGGATGTGGCAGGTCGTGCGGATGCCCTTCAGCAGAACGTATCGCTGGAATTCGAACGAAATGGCGAGCGTTACGCATTCCTCCGCTGGGGCCAGCAGGCGTTCGACCAGTTCCGCGTTGTGCCACCGGGTGCGGGCATCTGCCATCAGGTCAATCTGGAATACCTGTCCCAGGTCGTCTGGACCAGCACGATCGACGGCGTGACCTACGCCTATCCGGACACGCTGTATGGAACGGATTCCCACACCACCATGGTCAATGGTCTGGGTGTTTTGGGCTGGGGCGTCGGGGGCATTGAAGCCGAAGCCGCGATGCTCGGCCAGCCGATTTCCATGCTCATTCCGGATGTCGTCGGTTTCCGCCTGGACGGCAAACTTCCTGAAGGCACCACGGCCACAGACCTTGTCCTGACCATCACGCAAATGCTGCGCGCCAAGGGCGTTGTCGGGAAATTTGTCGAGTTCTATGGTCCTGCGCTGGACCACCTACCCGTTGCCGACCGCGCAACCATCGCCAACATGGCCCCGGAATACGGGGCGACCTGTGGCTTCTTCCCCGTTGATGCACTGGCACTGGATTACCTGCGCCAGACCGGCCGGGATGAACACCGGATTGCACTTGTCGAAGCCTATCTGCGAGCGCAAGGCATGTTCCGTGATGCTTCCACGCCAGAGCCAGTTTTCTCATCCACGCTCTCACTGGATCTCAGCACTGTCACCCCATCTCTTGCTGGTCCGAAGCGCCCGCAGGATCGTGTTGAACTCCGCTCGGCCTCCGAGGCTTTCGAGAAGGCCCTGACAGAAACGCTCGGCGTCAAACCGGAAAACACCATCGTCACCGCTCCGGTCGCCGGAACGGATTACGCGCTGGAGCATGGCTCCGTCGTCATTGCGGCCATCACGTCCTGCACCAACACGTCCAATCCCGCTGTTCTCGTGGCGGCTGGTCTGGTCGCCCGGAAAGCGCGTGCGCTTGGCCTCAAGCCCAAGCCCTGGGTCAAGACATCCCTCGCTCCCGGCTCTCAGGTCGTGACGGATTATCTGGATCGCGCTGGCCTGTCCGCTGACCTTGATGCGCTCGGCTTCGAAACCGTAGGCTATGGCTGCACAACCTGCATCGGCAACTCCGGCCCGCTGGACCAGCCGCTGGTTGATGCGATTGAAGGCCATAATCTGGTTGCAACGTCCGTTCTTTCAGGGAACCGCAACTTCGAGGGTCGCATCTCGCCGAACGTCCGCGCGAACTACCTTGCCAGCCCCCCGCTTGTAGTCGCTTATGCCCTGCTTGGCACCATGCGACAGGATATTACAACGGCGGTTCTGGGCCATGCACCGGACGGAACGCCCGTGCATCTCAAGGACCTCTGGCCGTCCAACCACGAAGTCGCCGAACTCGTCGGCACGGCTGTCACGCGGGAAGCCTTCGTGGATCGCTACAGCCGCATCACCGAAGGCACGCCGGAATGGCAGGCTCTCGGATCTGCCAGCGAGTCCGCCACTTTCAAGTGGCAGCCCGGCTCAACCTATGTGCAGGACCCGCCTTACTTCACGGACCTGAAGGCTGATCCCCAGAACCCGACCGATATTTCCGGCGCCCGCGTTCTGGCTCTGCTGGGTGACAACATCACGACGGACCATATCTCCCCGGCGGGTTCCATCGCTGCATCTTCCCCCGCAGGTGAATACCTTCAGGAGCATCAGGTCTCGGTCAAGGATTTCAACTCCTACGGCTCCCGCCGTGGCAATGATCGCGTCATGGTGCGAGGCACATTCGCCAACATCCGCATCCGCAACGAGATGGCACCGGGAACTGAAGGCGGCATGACACGCCATCAGCCCGATGGAACCCTCATGCCGATCTACGACGCCGCCACGCGCTATGCCGAAGAAGGCACACCACTCGTCGTCTTCGGTGGGAAGGAATACGGCATGGGCTCGTCCCGAGACTGGGCGGCCAAGGGCACGCGTCTGCTCGGCGTCAAAGCTGTGATTGCGGAAAGTTTCGAACGCATCCACCGCTCAAACCTCGTCGGCATGGGCGTTCTCCCCCTGACGTTCGAGGACGGCACAACCCGCAAAACCCTGGGGCTGGATGGGACCGAGACGATCAGCATTGCGGGCATCAAGGACCTGACGCCCCATAAGACACTGATCATGACCATCACTCGTCAGGATGGCAGCCAGCAGCAGGTTCCCCTGCTCTGCCGTGTCGATACCGTAGACGAGGCCGACTATTACCGCCATGGCGGCATCCTACCTTATGTCCTGCGCGGCATGGCAGCAGCCTGAGCTTCACCTCTGACGATCTGCTTCGTCCAGATCGTCAGGGTCTCTCTCGACCGGCAAAGACCTTACCCCATGACCATTCTTTATGATCGAGCCGTACCGTCTGCCGAAGAATTTGCGCATCTATTACGGAAATCAGGCCTAGGTGTGCGTCGGCCCGTCGATGACCTCGCGCGCCTGCAGCGTATGCTTGATGGTGCAAACCTGACGGTTACGGCACGGGATAGTCAGAGCGGAGAACTCGTTGGAATAGCACGCTCCATTACGGACGGTGCCTATGCCTGCTATCTGTCAGATCTTGCTGTGCATGAAGATTACAAGGGTCATGGCATTGGCAAAAAACTGATCGCGACAACACAGGATCATGCAGGCCCGGAATGTGCCTGCATCCTGATTGCCGCCCCTGACGCTGTGTCCTTTTATCAGCATATCGGGATGCCTCAGACAGATCGGGCTTTTGTTCTTCCCAGAACAGTCTGACAACTCAGGCCCGGCGTGCCAAAGCAAGTTTCAGACTGAACAGCAGAAAGACGCCGCCGGTCAGACGGTCCATACGGCGCACCACAACAGGACTCGACAAAAACCGCCCAAGCGGAATGGTCAGCGCGACCAGCAGCCCAAGCCATGCGAAGGAAAGGACTGCCTGAATGGCCGTGAGGAGCAAAGAAAACTCCTGAACATTGACGTGCGGCGGAATAAACTGCGGCATGAACGTCATGTAAAACACGCCGACTTTTGGGTTGAGCAGATTGCTCAGCAGACCACGGCGGAACGCGGCCCCAGCTTCCGGGCGGTTTGTCAGCTGCCCGGCAGCAGCTTCTTCTTGTTCATGGGCAAGGGAAGAACGAGGATGAAGCAATAGCTTGATGCCCATCCATCCCAAATAGAGCGCCCCTGCCCACTTAACAGCCGTGAAAGCTGTTTCCGAAGCGGCCAGCAAGGCCGTCAGGCCGAAGGCCGCACCCAGCCCCCAGACAGCAAGCCCAAGACAGATCCCCAGAACGGCTGCCAACCCGGCTTTCCAGCCCGATGTCGTGGCTGTTCGCAAGGTCATGGCCGTATCAAGACCGGGGGTAATGGTGAAGATCGCTGCGGTGGCAGCAAACGCAAGAAGGGGAAGCAGATAGGGATGCATGGCCAGACCATACACTCGCTTCTTCTGCCCCCCAATCCCTGATCAGGCCAGTTCAACTTCCTTTTGAACAGCCGGCATACGGATCAGATAATCAAAGGCGGAAAGAGATGCCTTTGCCCCCTCACCCATCGCAATCACGATCTGCTTGTAGGGCACAGTCGTCGCATCACCAGCCGCGAAAATCCCGGGGACGGACGTGGCGCAATGGTCGTTAATAACGATTTCGCCATACGGACTCAGGTCCAGAGAACCCTTAAGCCAGTCCGTGTTCGGTAGCAGTCCGATCTGCACGAACACACCATCTGTCTTGATGTGATGCAGACCACCATCCGCATCGCTGTAAGTCAGACCCGTGACTTCCTTGCCATCGCCTTCGATCTTCGTGGTGAGCGCGCTCATCAGAACCGTGACGTTTGGCAGGCTCAACAGCTTGTCCTGCAAAACCTTATCGGCTTTCAAATGTGCACCGCGCTGCAGAAGCGTGACATGGGACACGATATTGGCCAGATCGATCGCAGCTTCCACGCCGCTATTACCGCCGCCAGTCACGACAACCGGCCGTCCCTTGTAGAACGGGCCGTCGCAATGCGGGCAATAGGCTACACCCTTCGTGCGATATTCTTCCTCACCAGGGACGCCAAGCTGACGCCAGCGCGCGCCTGTCGCCAGAATAATCGTCTTGGACCGCAGGGTCGCTCCGCTTTCCAGAACAATCTCGTGCAATCCACCCGGCTGCTTTGTCGGAACCAGTTTCGCAGCTTTCTGGGAGGCAATAATCTGCACATCATACTGGCGCACATGGGCTTCCAGCGCTCCGGCCAACTGAGGACCTTCCGTTTCCTTCACGGAAATGAAGTTCTCAATCCCAGCCGTATCCATGACCTGCCCGCCAAAACGATCAGCCACCAGCCCCGTCCGCAGGCCTTTACGCGCAGCATAAATAGCAGCCGACGCACCAGCAGGGCCAGCACCTAGCACAAGCACATCAAATGGTGCCACATCCTTCAGCTTCGCAGCAGCGCGCTCAACGGAAGAGGCGTCCAGCTTGGCGAGAATATCCGCAACTTCCATACGGCCAGATGCGAATGGCTCCCCATTCAGATAGACCTGCGGGACGGAGCGAATACCCAGACGTTCCACTTCTTCCGGGAAGTCCGCGCCATCAATCGCTGTGTGATGGATCTTCGGGTTGAGAACGCTCATGGCGTTCAGAGCCTGCACAACATCCGGGCAGTTCTGGCAGGACTGGGAGAAATACGTCTCGAAATGGAAGTCCCCGTCCAGCGCCTTGATCTGTTCAACAAGATCGGCCTCGATCTTGGGCGGATGCCCACTAACCTGAAGCAGACCCAGAACCAGAGACGTGAACTCATGTCCCATAGGCAGGCCGGCAAACGTCACCTGTTCTACGGAACCGGCACGGCGGATCACAAAGGAGGGGCGGCGCGATGCTGTTCCGGCGTCGGAAAACGTCACCTTGTCTGACAGGCTGGCAATATCTTCCAGCAATCCGCGTACTTCAACAGAGCGGTCGTCAGAGCCAAGCGTGGCTTCGAGCACGACGTCGCTCCGCAGGTACTCCATATAGGCGCGCATCTGGGTTTTCAGGTCGTCCTGAAGCATCGTTTTCTCCAGCGTTTTTGTAAGAAAAATTCTTGTTAAAATCCTGCCTCTCCAGGAGAGGCAGGAGGATGGTGAGGCTGTCCTGCCTCACCGGGCAGGATCAGATCTTGCCGACGAGGTCGAGGGACGGCTTCAGCGTTGCGCTGCCTTCCTTCCACTTGGCCGGGCAGACTTCACCCGGGTGGCTTGCGACGTACTGTGCAGCCTCGATCTTGGCGAGCAGTTCGGTCGCGGAGCGGCCAACGCCACCAGCCGTGATCTCGATGTACTGAACCTTGCCTTCAGGATCGAGCAGGAACGTACCGCGGTCAGCCAGACCAGCTTCTTCGATCAGAACACCGAAGCTGCGGGAGATCGTGCCCGTCGGGTCGCCAAGCATCGTGTACTTGATCTTGCCGATTGCCGGGGACGTGTCGTGCCAGGCCTTGTGCGTGAAGTGCTTGTCTGTGGAGACAGCGTAGATTTCAACGCCCAGCTTGTCGAAAGCAGCCTGGTTGTCAGCGAGGTCTTCCAGTTCCGTCGGGCAGACGAACGTGAAGTCAGCCGGATAGAAGAAGAAAACGGACCACTTGCCGCGGACGTCTGCGTCCGTGACGGTCAGGAACTTGCCGTCGCGGAATGCGTCGGTCGAGAAGGGTGCCAGCGGCGAATTGATGCGAACCATCAGAAGGTCTCCTGCTTTGTCGCTCGTGTTGTGTTGCGGAACCTATGTCCCACAGAATGAGAGGGACAGGAAACAGTTCCTGTCAATATGATTGATCGGTCAGACCGAATACAGATCAATCCCCAATCACCACTACCTATCTTATATCAGAGCCGCTGACCAGACCTTCAAGCCCATTGCGCGCTTTAATGTCGTCATTCAGTCGTACTCCTGCCGGTCTGTTTGTCATCTGCCAGACATGGTCGGCAGGTATTTTTCAACTGGTGCTCTTGGGATAAAGCCGGTTGACCACCTTTTCCATCGTCAGCCCCTGCACGACGATTGTAAAGACCACGACACCATAGCAAACCGGAAGCAGCGTTTCCCGAAGTTCACCCGGCGGTAATCCCAGAGCCAACGCCACGGAAATCCCCCCCCTCAGCCCACCCCAGGTCAAAACACCGAGAGCCTTTCCGCGCTCCCCCTGCTGAAGATGAACCGGCATTGTCGAGAGAAAGACGCTCAGTCCGCGCACGATGACAGACAGTGGGATGATCAGAAGGGTTGCGACCAGATTGGGAAGATGCGGCGTGATCTCCAGAAGCTCAAAGCCAATCAGCAGAAACAGCAGGGCATTCAGGATTTCGTCAATCAGCCCCCAGAACGTCGTCAGCTCCTGCCGGGAACGCTCGGGAATAGCGCGTTTTCCCGCGTCGGTCGCCAGCCACATGCCTGCAACCACGACCGCAATTGGGCCCGACATATGGAAGGCGCTGGCCAGGCTATACGTCCCCGTGGCAAGCGCCAGCGAAGCAAGGAGGTCAATCTGCATATCCTCCACGCCTCGAATGATTTTCAGGGTGAGCCAGCCCGTCACGCCTCCCAACAAGCCACCTCCGACGGCTTCAATCAAAAACCGTACGACAAAATCCATCATGGCCACACTCTGGACCTCGCCGGTTGCCACTCCGATCACTGTCCCGAAAATCACGACACCTACGCCGTCATTAAACAGGCTTTCGCCAGCAAAGACCGCCTGTAAGGAGTCCGGCAATCCAAGCCGACGCAACATACCCACCACGGACACAGGATCTGTCGGTGCAAGAATGGCCCCAAGAACCACACACCAACTGAAGGGCACATTCATCCCCAACAGCGGGAAAACAAGCCAGGCCGCGCCGGCCAGAAGAGCCACAGCCAGTACGGTGCCAAAAATTGCCAGTGCTGCGACCGCTTTTCCTCTCGATAGCAGAAGCCCCAGATTGACCTGCATGGCGCCCGCAAACAGCAGGAAGGAAAGCGCCCCTTCGAGAAAGGTTTCAGGCAGATTGACCTGCCCGAGCAGGGAGCGGGGAATGTGCTGAAGGTCATAGCCGGGGATCAGCGGATTGATCAGCATGACCAGCATCGAAATGACCATGGAGATCAGGAGAATGCCGATTGTCATGGGCAGTTTGAGCAGACGCTCGTTCAGAACTCCAAAACACGTTGCCCCAACCATCAGCAACGCAAAAAGTCCGAGTGAATTCATCTGCCCTGCTCCATCATGCCCTAGCTTCCCGCCGCCCGCCTGAACATTCATCAGGGCGCATTTTTACATTCACTGTCAGACACAGAAAGCTTCTGTAACAGGCAGAGTTTCAACCGTAAGATTTCAACATATCGCTGTTCAGGGTTTTACCGCGCCATTATTTTGAAGATGTGACAGTCGGCTCGCCAGGAAGCCCGTGACAGCAGCTTCTTCAGCAGACAATCCATGCTCCGGCGCCTCAAGAACATCCTTCGCCCTTTTCTGGAACGCTGCCCGAAGCGTGCCATCCAGATGGCCATCCACCACGCAGGGATTGATATAGCTTTTCCGACACACGGCAGGCGTATTGCCAAGCCGGGCGGCCACGGATTTCACAGCCTCGACAATCTGTTTCTTGGCTTTCGCTTTCGTATCGTAGTCATTGAACGCACAAAGCGTAACGGCCGCAAGCTGCGTAGCAGCCCAGGTTCGGAAATCCTTCGCTGTAATCTCCTCGCCAGTCACCGTCTGAAGATACTCGTTCACGTCCTGCGAATGCACATCATGCCGCGCACCGTCTTCGTCCAGATACTGAAACAGACGTTGCCCCGGCAGATCTTCCAGCCGGGAAACAAGCCGTGCCAGACGCGCATCAGAAAGGTCCAGATGCTGCTCAATGCCATGCTTGGCACGGAAGTCGAGCGTGACATGCTTCCCACTGACATCCACATGCCGGTGACGAAGGGTCGTAAGGCCGTAACTCCGGTTTTCGCGTGCATAACGGTCATTGCCAATCCGGGCCATGGTGCGCTCCATGATGAAGACAATGGCAGCCAGAACCCGGTCCCGGTCCAGCTTCTTACGTGCCAGATCCTTCGCAACCTGTGCCCGGAGCGCCGGAAGCTTCTCGCTGAACACCAGCATGCGATCAAACTTCGCAAAATCCCGCGTTTGGCGCCATTTGGGATGATAGCGATACTGCAACCGTCCACGCGCGTCCGTGCCTACGGCCTGCAAATGCCCGTCCGGATCAGCACAGATCCATACATCGCGATACGCTGGAGGAATACCAAGACGTTTCAGGCGGCTAATGACGTCCTGATCGGCAATGCGCTTTCCAGTAGGATCATAATAAGCAAACCCCTTACCCGCTCTTCTACGTGTAATGCCGGGTTCAGTGCGGTCAACGTAGTGAAGCCCTGCGCGTCTGGCCTGTTTCTGCTCTGGTGAAAGTTTTGCTGTCACGTTTCTACCGTTCCCTCTCCGTCCGTCTGTAACAGCGTGCTTCAGGAACGGGAGTTTCGTCAGATCCGCTTACGGTTCCTGATACTTCCTGACATGACAGCCACCGTGTCGCAGGCGACGTAGAAGCGAACTCTTTTCAGAACAGGGAAAACGCCGTCATGAAACGACTGTTGTGGGGATGCGGCCTGCTCCTGCTCGCAAGCTGTGCATCACACACACCGTCCGATATGTCGGAAACTGCCGATGGAAGTGATGGTGCGCCTTATACCCAAACGGCAGGTGGACCAGGCGGAGGACGGGGCGGCAACAACAGCATCTGGTCAGACGTCTTCCGCACCGCGCTGCAAACCGGAATGGGCTTCGTCCATCACTGAACGAAACCGCAGGCCTTACTTGTCCTCGTAAGACAGCCGCCATTCGGCAGGCTCAGCCACTGCAAGAGCATACCATTCCTGCATCAGTGGGTGCGCCAACAGCGTCTGCACCCATGTCTTTACGGCCGGATCGACATCCAGTTGATAGGTGTGAATGCGGATCGCGACAGGCGCATACATGCAGTCCGCAACGGTCAGGCTGTCACCGAAAAGATAAGGCGTGGCCGTACCAGACCGCAGAAGCGCGCCCTCCAGCGTCTCGCTCAACAGGGCAACATCCTTGGCAAGATCTTCGCTGATCTCTGCCAGGGGTGAAGGAACGCGCTCCACATCCATCGGGCAGTTCTGCCGGATCGGGCGGAAACCGGCATGCATCTGCGCGCTAATGCTCCGAGCGTGGGCGCGTACCACACGGTCCTGCGGCCAAAGACCGGGCTCGTACTCGGCACAGTATTCACAGATCGCCAGACTTTCCCAGACATGCGCGCCGTCATGCTGCAAATACGGCACCAGCTTGTTGGGAGACAGCGCGTGGATTTCCGTGGTCTTGCCACCGCCCTTGAGCGCAATGACCTTCTCGTCCACATCCAGCTTCGCCAGCTTGACGGCCAGCCAGCCTCGCAGGGACCAGGAAGAGTAGCGCCTTGATCCGATAAGAAGTGTGCCAGCCATTCTTATGCTCCCGCCAGAATAAACCCGCCGCCCAGAACACGGCTTCCATCATACAGAACACAGGCCTGCCCCGGTGCCGGCATAGCTGGCTCCAGAAGCTCCACGAGCGCCTCACCGTTCGCCAATGGCTTCACAACCGCATCTCGGAGCTTCTCACGGGCACGGATCTGCACGCCGCAGGACACGCCTTCAGGGGGCGCATCCATCAGCCAGTTCATATCTCGCAAACGGATCGTCTTGCGGGTCTCGACTTCAGTCGCCTGAACGCGAGGTCCCACGACAATCCGACGCTTGGGCACATCAATCCGCGTCACCATCTGGCGCTCGCCAACAGCCGTATGGATGTCTCCGAGACGCTTACTCTGGCCGACCGTATAGCGCGCAACGCCCTCATGATGACCAAGGACATTGCCCTGTTCATCCACGATTTCGCCCTCACCCCGAATTTCGGGCCGCAGCTTTTCTACGATATCGACGTAAGACCCGCTCGGGACGAAGCAGATATCCTGACTGTCCGGCTTGGCCGCGATTTCCAGCCCAAGTTCCTGCGCCAGTTCCCGCACATGCGCCTTGTCCGGCATTTCGCCAAGCGGAAAGCGCAGGTAATCGAGCTGGTCTTTCGTCGTCGCGAACAGGAACCAGGTCTGGTCCCGCTCCGCATCAACGGGGCGGTGCATTTCTGCGCCATCCGGGCCTTCCACACGACGGACATAATGCCCGGTCGCCATGGCTTCACAGCCCAGATCGCGCGCCATGCCCAGAAGATCAGTGAACTTCACGCCCTGATTACAGGCCACGCACGGCACGGGGGTTTCCCCGCGCGCATAGGCGTCCGCAAAGTTCTCGATCACACTGTCCCGGAAGCGGCTTTCCGCATCAATAACGTAATGCGGGAAGCCCAGCTTATCCGCCACGGCGCGCGCATCCATGATGTCGCGCCCGGCACAGCACGCGCCCGGCTTTGACGCCTGACCGTGATCGTAAAGCTGGAGTGTCGCGCCAATCACCTCGTGGCCCTGCCGTTTTAAAAGCGCGGCCACTACGGAGCTGTCCACGCCTCCCGACATGGCAACGAGGATACGCATGGTCTTCAGCCCGCCTTCGGAAGCTGAACGGTCAGGCCATCCAGATCTTCGGTCATGACAATCTGGCAGCCCAGACGGGACGTCTGCTCAAGGCCGAACGCCAGATCGAGCATGTCTTCTTCATCGTCGGTCGGCTCGGACAGCTTGCCAGCCCATTCCGGGTCCACGATCACATGACAGGTGGCGCAGGCCAGCGAACCCTCACAGGCACCTTCAAGGTCAATGTCGTGCTTGTGGGCGATTTCCAGCACCGACAGGCCGACAGGGGCGTCAACTTCACGGCGGGAACCGTCACGTTCGATAAAGGTCATCTTGGGCATGGGCTGTCCGTCTTTTTCAGTCTCTTGAAGGTTGGCAGGTACGGACAGCCTCGATCAAAAGAGCCGCCGCACGGTCAATACCGGGCTTGGAGGTAGAGCGTCCGACCGACAGGCGCAAGCACCGCGATGCTTTCTCTGCAGAAAGTCCCATCGCCGTCAGCACATAGGACGGGGTAATTTCCGCGGCCGAGCAGGCCGATCCCGTAGACATGGCGACCTCCGGAACGCGTTCAAGGATGTCTGTTGCCCGAACGCCATCCGGCAGACAGATATTCAGCCCACCCGGTAATCGCGTAGCCTCGCCGCCATTCAGTGCGCAGTCCGGGAGCGCCGTTTTAATCTGGCTCCAGAGATCGTCGCGCAGTGCAGAAATCTGCTGAATATCAGCCTCCAGTCTCTGCGCGGCCAGTTCCGCTGCTTTCCCGAAACCAACAACCAGAGGTGTGGGCAGCGTCCCCGAACGAAACGCCCGTTCCTGCCCCCCACCCGAAAAAAGGGGCTGCAACCGAACACGGGGCCGACGCCGCACATACAACG
The DNA here is from genome assembly GCF_002723955.1 of Gluconobacter frateurii. Classification (GTDB taxonomy): domain Bacteria; phylum Pseudomonadota; class Alphaproteobacteria; order Acetobacterales; family Acetobacteraceae; genus Gluconobacter; species Gluconobacter frateurii. Next base: position 557,389 of record NZ_BEWN01000002.1, on the reverse strand, counting down.
CGCCAATCCCTTTCGGACCATACATCTTGTGAGCGGAAAAAGACGCCAGATCGACGTCCGCCAACGAGACGGGAAGCTTCCCGGCCATCTGCGCCATATCGGTGTGAAACAGGGCGCCTGCCCCCCGCACGATTCGTGACAGAGCCGGAATATCCTGCAACACACCGGTCTCGTTATTGGCGGCCATGATGCTGACGAGCAGCGTTGGCACCGCCAGAGCCTCCTCAAGCGCAGCAAGATCAACCCGCCCTTGGGAATCTACACCCAGAACGACAGGTTCAAACCCTTCCGATTCCAGATCACGAACAGATTCCAGAACGCATTTATGCTCTGTGGCGACCGTAATAACCCGGCGTCGCTCATCACCCATCCGCCTGAAATGCCGAACAGCCCCCTTGATGGCGAGGTTGTTGGCTTCCGTCGCACCAGACGTGAACACCAGTTCGCGCGCCTCCACCCCCAACAGATCAGCCACATTCTGCCGTGCGTGCTCCACAGCCTGAGCTGCCTTCTGTCCCGGTCCGTGCGCGCTATGCGGATTGCCATAATCCTCGGCAAACCACGGCAGCATCGCGTCCACGACAGCCAGATCGCAGGGCGTGGTCGAAAAGTAGTCCAGATAAATCATGAGATGGCCTTCCGCAGACGCGCTGCCATGCGCTCATATGCCGCACAGAACGCCTCAACCTGCTCTTCCCGCACATCCCAGGGCAACGACACGCGAATGGCCTGACTGGCGCCTGTCGTTTCGCCCATGGCCGTCAGAACATGCGATGCCGAAACCTTTCCGGACGAGCATGCCGAACCCGCGGACACGCAAAATCCGTCCAGATCCAGCGTCATAAGCTGCACCTGAGCGGCGACACCATCCAGAATAAGACAACTGGTATTCGGCAGCCGCGGCGCCCCACGTCCGGCAACACGCGCCCCAGATTCCATAGCTACCTGCTCAACACGCTCCCGCAGACGATCAACATGACTCCAATCCTGCTTCTGTGCCTCTTCAAACGCAGCGGCCATACCGAGAATTGCGGGCAGCGGCTGTGTGCCCCCACGCCGTCCACGCTCCTGCCCTCCACCGATCATCAGCGCATCAATCGGCTCATCCTGCGGTAAAAGCAGCGCACCCGCTCCCTTCGGACCACCCATCTTGTGACCCGACAGGGCGACACTGCACTCCGTCAATTCAAACGGAATGCGTCCGGCACTCTGAACAGCATCCACATGCAGATGCGCACCCGAGTCGCGGCAGAGTGTTGCCACATCGCGCAACGGTGAAAGGACACCGGTTTCGTTGTTGGCGGACATGACACACACCAATGTCGGCACACCATCGGACAGTTTTTTCCGTAGATATTCAAGGTCCAGAACACCCTGTCCGTTCACAGGAATAATGTCTGCTTCAGGAGCCGCCTTGCGCACCGCGTCATGTTCTGTGGCGCCGATCAGGATGCGCCGCCCACGCCCGAACGCATGAATGGCCATCGCATCCGCTTCCGTCCCCCCGGACGTGAACACGCAAGTCCCGGAAATCCGCCCAAAACCGGCACTGATCTGGCTCCGGGCATTTTCCAGAAACCGTCTGGCCTCACGCCCCTCCGCATGGACGGAAGACGGATTGCCAGACAGCATCAATCCTTCCAGCACAGCCTCCCTCGCCGCGGGGCGCAGAGGCTCGGTTGCATTGGCGTCAAGATAGGTCGGAGCAGATGCGTTCGTCATGTTCCCTAGATCGTGCAGAGTTGCAGGAATCGCAATCCCGAGTCGATTTTGGTGGAAATTCAGGCTTTCAACTCGATATACAGACGCCCACCGGAAGGCAGGGCCGTAATCCTGCCGGACATAGAGCGAGAGTATACATGCCTGAAGTGATGTTCGCCGGCCCAGATGGCCGGCTTGAGGGTCGTTACCACCACTCCAGCGAACCAAACGCTCCCCTCGCCCTGGTGCTGCACCCCCATCCGCTCCACGGCGGCACCATGAACAACCGCATTACCTACACGATGTATCGCCATTTCGAGAAGATGGGCTTCTCGGTCATGCGCTACAATTCGCGCGGCGTTGGCCGTTCGCAGGGTCGCTATGACGGTGGCATCGGCGAGATCTCCGATGCAGCCGCAGCCCTTGACTGGATGCAGATGGTCAACCCGAACTCCAGCGAACTTTGGATCGCAGGATATTCGTTCGGTGCGTTCGTCGGCATGCAGCTTCTCATGCGTCGTCCGGAAATCAGTGGCTGGATCAGCGTTGCGCCTCCTGCCAATGACTATGACTTCGGCTTCCTCGCGCCATGCCCCTGCGGCGGCCTGATGATTGCCGGCGGCAAAGACGAAATGGCACCAGAGCCGGGTATCCGTAAACTGGTAGACAAGCTGAACACGCAGAAGAACGTGACGGTCGATTATCGTATCTTCGACGATGCCGACCATATCTTCGCCAAACAGGCTGACCGCGTTGGTGAAGCACTGGAGGATCATGTCATGACCATGCGCGGCCGCAAGGCTCTCGCACTGGCTGCTGACTGAACAAATCTGACAGTCTTATGAAGAAAAAGGCCTGCGCCCTCCGGGACGCGGGCCTTTTCTTTTGGAGCTCTTGCTGGATCATATACATTATGTAACGATCGTTACATGAACATCCGGCAAGACGTCCTCCCTGTCCGAGTGACGAACCTCACCAAGCGCTTCGGCAGCTTCACAGCTCTTGATGGCGTGTCGTTCACTGTGGAACCCGGCGAGACCGTTGCGCTACTCGGAAGAAACGGTGCGGGAAAGTCCACACTTATCGGGTGCCTGATGGGCTTCCTTGTACCGGATAAGGGGTCAGTGGACCTGTTCGGTCAGAACGTTCTGGACCTTCCCAGAGACCTGCGCGCCAAAACCGGTTTCGTTCCTCAAACCATGACGGGGTTCGGGGCGTTCACCGTTGGCAAGCTCATTGATTACATTGGAGCGTTCTACGGTAGGCTGCCACCAATTGACCCGGCCCTTCTCCGCTGGGCAGATCTGGATCCCAAGAAAATTGTCAAAAGCCTCTCCGGAGGTCAGCGCCAACGCCTCGCAATCCTGCTGGCCATGCGTCACGAACCGGACTTTCTAGTGCTGGATGAACCCGTCGCCAGTCTGGACCCGCACGCCCGACGGGATTTCATGAATCTGCTTGGAGACTATGCGCGCCGCACGGGGGCCAGCGTTCTGATTTCCTCGCATATTCTTTCCGATCTGGAACGCCTGTGCTCCCGCCTGCTATTCCTGCGTCAAGGGTGCTTGGTGCTGGATGTCCCGACCAATGTGTTCCGCGCCACAACGCGCTGGCTGGATCACGCGACACCACACATCCTCAATGATCTTCCCCTCCAGATCATCGGACAGCGCGAAACGGGGTTGCTGGTGCATGGATGGTCTGAAGACGTCATCCTGCCTGAAGGGACAACGATTTCCGTACCCGATTTCGAGGATGCCTTCCTTGAAATCACCGCCACACGGGCTGCCTGATCCATGGCATCGCTTCGTCTCTCCCCGCTGGAATGGTCGGATCTGCGCAGGGCGCTTGGCCTTTACTTCACCGCGACGTTCCTGCGCAGCAATTATATGCTGCTTATGCTCGCGTGCTGGGTGGTCGCTGCTGCAGTGACGCTCTGGAATATACATGCTCTGCTCAGGCATGAAACACTGGCGCAGGCTCTGTCACACGCCAATATTTTCAATGCCATCCTGGTCATTATGCTCGTCCAGAGCGTTCTTCAGCTTCATGCGAACAACCAGATCGGCGGGTCTCAGGCTCCTTCCATTCCAGGGCTGGCGCTTGCCGAAGCCCGAGCCGCGAGCATTGTTGCCAGCGTTACCATTCTGGGTTTTGCAGGTCTGACGAGTCTGCTCCCGGTTCCGTTTCACGACGCCCTGTTCTTTATCCTGTTCAACGCCATTCCCTACGCTGTGCAGTGGTATGCCCCCCCGCGTGAACAATCTGGCAAAAAAGGGGGCGCCATTCTTTTCTTCGGCATAGCTCTGATGGTGGGACAGTTTGCACTGATATTCGTTTCAAATGCTGCCTACTGGATGCTGACACGGCCGGCTGTTCTGACCATCCCTGCCAGCATCTTTCTGTTTATCGGGCTGATCGGAAGTATCCTGTCTCTCCCGAACCGGTTGCACGACAGCAAGTCACTTTCACCATCTGTGCATAAGCAGCCTCTTCCAGTAGAAAGTACGCGCTCCGGCCCAGTAGAACCCTCCGCGCAGAAACCCCTGACGCCCTATCAGCTCCGTCAGATGCTTCTTGCCCCCACTGCCCCTGTTACTTTCAGAACGGATATTCTGATAAGCCTGATCCTCATCCCCGTGTTCCTGTCGGTCTTTGCAATGATAGAGGCCTTTCTTTCCCATCGCAGTTTCGGCGCGGCATGGATTAAGTCCGTTGGCACGGGCTGCGTCATGCTGGTGATCGGGGACAAATGGCTGCTGGACCGACAACACTGGCCTCTTCTGCTCGTCACCGGGCGGTTCGGAAGCCGGATAAAGTTCGTACAGGCAGTTTTCAAAGCCAAACTGGCCCGCATGCTGATTGTCACACCGATCCGTGTCCTCAGCCTTGTTGTGCCTTATGCTGTCCTGAAACCGCTTCTTCCTACCACTGCTTTTTATTACGCGCTGGACCTGATCGTCCTGGCCGTTGGCATGACCCTCTGCTCTGCCTTGCCATTCCTGCTGTTACGCTCCCCGGCAAAATCGATTGTTTTCGCCTTTAACCTCGCCCCGGTCCTCCTGATCCAGCTCTGCTCACCTTTCCTGCTGAGCCTCAGAAATGCCGCGTATCTGGCTATCACAGCGCTTGTCCTAGGATTTCTCAGCTATCTCTTTGCCCCCTATCGGATCAGCCGGTCAGACTGGCCTTACGACAACGAGTGAGGGAGCATCCAAACCCATCCACCGGCACGCAACCGCATATAATGTCCACCAGACACACAGAAGCGTGATAAATATTGGCGTTGATTATTTTCAAAATATTTCCCCGCTCAGAACTGCGAAAAAATAATATCAACTTTATGTCGTAATATTTCTTGGGGTCTACACCTGACCCGCTGTCAAAAACCTCTCATTCTTGTCATTCAACAGTCATTATTTATCATGAAATATGCCCGCTCAGGGAAATGGACTTGACCATTCGCCCGAACAGATAATGGGGCACGGTTCACAGCCGTTAAAATTATGCAGGTGTTTGCGAGACAATGGGTGACATCCCTGGGGCTGGTTTGCGCCATGACCTCAGGGGTCACGCTGATATCCGGTGAGGCACATGCCCAAACCTCATCAACAGGCACGACGGAAGGACATGCAGGATCATCAAACCCGCAATCCCTTCACCAGAAAAGCAATGCCAGGAACCGCGTCCGAACCATCCGGCCCGCGCCCAAACCTGTAACCCCGACACCCGCGGGGCCAGGAACAAGTGACCTGTCACAGTCTGCGACGACCGACGAAGGCTTTCTGCCAGCAAGCCTGCATGACTGGATGAAGCAGAGCACCATGACAGGAAACTGGGGTGGCTGGCGACCATGGCTGACAGACAAGGGCGTCAACATCACAGGTCATTACTTTCAGGATTCAGCCGGCAACCCTATGGGCGGCAAATCCCAGAACGTGAGGTATGCGCACGAAATCGGCCTGAATTTCGATTTCGACCTCAAGAAACTAACTGGTTACAGCATTGGCCTCTTCCACTTCATCGTGACCTCCCGTGCAGGACAGGGACTTGGCGCCAAACTCCCGGCCCTGAACAGCCCGCAGGAAATTTACGGCTCGCCTACAGTGCGCCTGTCCCTGCTGTCATGGGAAATGCACTGGAACCGCTACGTCGCGACAACGGTGGGTGAAATTAATTCCGAAACCGACTTCGAAACATGGTCCATGTACTGGGGCATGAACAACTACTGCCAGTTCCAGACCAACGCGATCTGCGGCATGCCGCAATCCATCGCCTACAACTCTGGTTACGGCTACTACCCAACCGCCCATCCCGGCGCGTGGGTAAAATTCTATCCGGCGGGTAACGACCATTATTCCATCCAGTTCGGCGTCTATTCCGCCGACCCGACGATCGGTAACACGCATAATGGCTGGAAGCTGAACCTCCATGGCGCAACCGGAACATTCCTGCCGTTCCAGCTTGTCTGGCATCAAGGCGGAAAGGACGACTACAGCGGGCCTCTCCAGACCAACATCAAGGTCGGCGGCTACTGGGATACGTCGCAGGTCAACAACGTATACTCCCAGTATGGATTGTTTGAAATTCCTAGTAACTATCTAGTTAGTGCGCCTACAGCAAAAGTACGTGGGCGCTTCGGTGGCTGGTTCCAGTTTGACCGGATGCTTCAACGAGACGCGGCGGACTCCCATCGTGGCACGTCGTTCTTCGCCTCCTTCACATGGGGCGATCCAAGAACCGCTGTCGCCCCCTATTTCGTGGACTGGGGCCTCACCCGCAAAGGAACATTCAAAAACCGCCCGGACGATACGGTCAGCCTTGGCATGAAGTTCCTCTGGGTCAACGCCAAGATCAGCAACTGGGTCGCGCAACTCCAGAAGGATGGTGCCACAGGGCTTTACCGCCCAAGCGGCGAACATGCGATCGAACTGAACTACGGCTGGCGCCCAACCCCCTGGCTGCTGATTCGTCCGGGAGCCCAGTACATCTGGAGCACAGGCGGAACAAATCGGTACAAAAATCCACTGATACTGGATTTTGAGACTGGAATTACTTTCTAAGATCCCAATACGGATAAGTGATTGTGAAATATTCCCAAAATTCATTTCAGATCGACCGAACTTCACCTTCTACAGGAGACACTTTCCATGCCTATCACTAACAACAGGACTCTTACGGAGTGGCTGACGCTGCTTCTGGGGGTCGTCATCCTTCTCGTGGGCCTGTTCTTCGTTATCGCGGGCGGTGACCTCGCGATGCTGGGCGGCTCAACCTACTATGTCCTCTGCGGCATCGTGCTGGTCGCCAGTGGCGTGTTCATGCTCATGGGGCGCACGCTCGGGGCATTCCTGTATCTCGCTGCTCTGGCCTACACCTGGGTCTGGTCCCTCTGGGAAGTCGGTTTTAGCCCCGTTGACCTTCTGCCCCGTGCTTTCGGCCCGACCATCCTCGGCATTCTCGTCGCCCTGACCATCCCGGTCCTGCGTCGCATGGAAAGCCGTCGTACTCTCAGAGGAGCCGTCTGATGCGCCGGTCTTACCTTCTCGCAACAGCCGCTGGCCTCGCTCTCGCCTGTTCGCCGCTTGCTGCCAACGCACAGTTCGCTCCCGCAGGGTCAGGCGGTCCGCCTTCCGCGACCATTCCTGGCCCCGGCAATGCGGATGAACCAAAGGAAAATACGCCGCCCAACTCAAGCTACTTTGCAGGGCCTTCGCCCTATGCTCCTCAAGCTCCGGGCGTGAATGCGGCCAATCTGCCGGACATTGAGTCGATCGATGCCTCGCAGGTCCCGGCCATGGCTCCGCAGCAGAGCGCAACCCCGGCCCGTGAGGACTGGCCTGCTTATGGGCGGGACGACAAGGCCACGCGCTATTCCCCGCTGACAGAACTGAACCCGGAAACCGTAAAGCGCCTTGAACCAGCGTTCGTGTATCATACCGGCAGCTATCCGCGCCCCGGACAGGCCAACAAATGGGCCGCAGAAACCACACCGATCAAGGTGGGGGACGGCCTCTATATGTGCTCGGCGCAGAACGACATCATAAAACTCGATCCTGCGACGGGTAAGGAGATCTGGCGTCGCAACCTTGGCGTCAAATATGAAGCCATTCCCTACACGGCCGCCTGCAAAGGCGTGACGTATTTCACGTCTTCCGTCGTGCCGGAGGACGAGCCGTGCCATAATCGCATCATCGAAGGCACACTGGACATGCGCCTCGTCGCCGTCGATGCGGCAACCGGCGCGTTCTGCCCGGCTTTTGGCCATAATGGTCAGGTCAATCTCATGCAGGGCCTTGGTGAATCCGTTCCAGGCTTCGTAGCCATGACGGCGCCTCCACCCGTTGTGAACGGCGTTGTCGTCGTAAACCACGAAGTGCTGGACGGTCAGCGCCGCTGGGCACCATCAGGCGTGGTCCGAGGCTATGATGCGGAAAGTGGAAAATTCGTCTGGGCCTGGGATGTCGGCAACCCGGACGATCACAGCCAGCCAACGGGCAACCGCCATTATAGCCGTGGAACGCCGAACTCCTGGGCCACCATGACAGGCGATAACGAACAGGGGCTGGTTTACGTCCCGACAGGTAATTCTGCCGGGGATTATTTCAGTGGTCTGCGCAGCCCGGCGGAAAATGCAGTTTCAACATCCGTGGTGGCCCTGGACGTCAAGAGCGGCTCCCCACGTTGGGTCTATCAGACGACCCGCAAGGACGTCTGGGACTATGACATGGGTTCTCAGGTCACGATGATGGACATGCCCGGTTCGGACGACACGCCCACACCAGCCCTGATCGTGCCGACCAAACGTGGCCAGACCTTCGTTCTGGACCGCCGTACCGGCAAGCCGATCCTTCCTGTTGAGGAACGTCCGGCTCCTGCGGGGAATGTGCCGGGAGACAGCCGTGCACCCACGCAGCCATGGTCCGTCGGAATGCCCGCTCTCCGGATGCCGGAACTGAAAGAAAAGGACATGTGGGGCATGTCCCCCCTCGATCAGCTTTACTGCCGCATCAAATTCCGCAGCGCGCATTATGATGGTGAGTTCACAGCCCCAAGTCTCGACAAGCCATGGATCATGTATCCCGGCAACAATGGCGGAAGCGATTGGGGATCCATGTCCTATGATCCGCAATCTGGCATCCTGATTGCGAACTGGAACGCCTCGCCCATGTATGCACAGCTCATCACGCGCAAGAAGGCGGATTCTCTAGGGCTGATGCCAATTGATGATCCGAACTACAAGCCCGGCGCAGGAGCTGCAGAAGGTAACGGCCCGATGGAAGGCACACCCTATGCCATCGCCATTGCTCCCTTCTGGGATCCTGTCACCAAAATGCTGTGCCATCGCCCGCCCTACGGCATGATTACAGCGATCGACATGAAGCATGGCCAGAAGGTGCTGTGGCAGCATCCGCTCGGTACGGCGCGTGCCAATGGTCCGTGGGGCCTGCCGACGGGTCTGTCATGGGAGATTGGTACACCGAATAACGGCGGTTCCGTCGTTACGGCGGGTGGCCTGATCTTCATTGCGGCGGCAACAGACAACATGATCCGCGCCATTGACGAACACACCGGCAAGGTCGTGTGGAGCGCGGTGCTACCGGGTGGCGGTCAGGCCAACCCGATGACGTATGAGGCCAACGGGCACCAATATGTTGCCATCATGGCTGGCGGCCATCATTTCATGATGACGCCGATCACGGACCAGCTTGTGGTTTACGCTCTACCAGATGCCATCAAGCACTGAAGATCCCTGCCCGCATTTCTCGATGCGGGCAGGTCAGTCCAGACTGAATACCCGGGATGCTTCTCCCTTTAAAACTTCAGAAATCCACTCCAACCTGAGCAAACACATAGCGGCCCGGAATAAACCCCGAATATTGCGCGACCGCTGTGTTGGATGCACCATCGACAACGAACGGCGGCTGACAGTTAAACAAGTTGTTGACGCCCGTATTGACCGTCCATCGTCCCGCCCGATACCCCAGCGTCACATCCTGAAGGAAAACGCCCGGCGAGCGCGTGCGCCCGGCCGTCTGCGGCGCCAGATCGTTCGTGCCGTCATTCCAGTGCATACCGCCAATATACTGCACCATGTAGGTCAGGCTGAATGCGCCATGCTGCCAACTAACTGTGGTATAACTCCGCTCCCGCGGCATCCCGCTGCCCGACAGATACAGCAGTCGTCCCGTGTAATTCCGCCATGCCCCACCGGGTGTGTACTGCTGGAAATACCCGATCAACTGCTGATAGTTTTCGGATAGAGACAGACTATCCTGCGGCCCCAGACGCATCCGGTAAGTCAGATCGATATCCAGACCGTTTGTCCGCAGGCCACCAAGGTTCTGCTGAACGGCAGAAACCGCCGTAAGCTGCCCGCTTGTGGACCGCGGAGATACAAGAGAGCAAAGCTGCGGCTCCGTGCCCGTATAGCATCCATCCAGAATATACTGCGTACTCGGTGCCGAAATCATGTTCTGCAACGTGTAATGCCAGTATTCGACGGACAGCGAGAGGTGCGGCACCCAGTGCGGTGTGACGACTGTTCCGATCGTGTAAGTGCGACCCGTTTCCGGCTTCAGTGCCGTGTTTCCACCCGAGAGCGTGGGCAACTGCCCCACGAACGCCGAACTGAACGTCTCCGGATTGATCCCTTCAGACAGGCACCTTGCCCGAACCGTTCCAGCCCGCGCTCCATAGGCTCCAGCCTGACTGCATGGGTCGGACGCAGATGGATAGCTCAGCGTGCGGCCCCCGTAGAGACTATAAATACTTGGCTGCCGGTAGGACGTTCCCAGTGTGGCGCGAAACGCGATGTCTTGAACAGGCGCCCAGTGCAGCCCGACCTTCCAGTTCTTCGTCGTCCCGAATGTATTATAGGCCGAGACACGACCCTGAAGATCCAAGGTCAGGTCCCGTGCCAGAAAAGCATGTTCGAGAAGCGGGATTTTCCCTTCAACGTACCCTTCCGTCACATGAAAGCCGCCGCCCGTATAAGCCGTTGTCGCACCCGTAGAATCCCCATGCTCCACAACGGGATCAGGCTTGTAACTGAGCTGTTCGCTCCGGTGCTCCATCCCAAGCGCCAGGCCAATCTGACCGCCATGCCTGTATGGCAGACTTAGAACATGGTTATTGTGAAAGCGCAGATTGACGTCCCGCATCTGGTAATCCGCATGATCACGCTGCGTAAACCGGACGTAATTCGCGGCTTGCTCCGAATACGGCGCGAACGGGTTTTGCAGAACGCATCCTGACGCTGCCACGCAAATGTCCGGATTATATCGCACCGCACTCGACGAACTGGACGGATCAAGCTGTTCCGTGCCGGTCGTTTCCAGCAGGTGGTGATAATTCACCATGTTCTGCGTCTGCGCCGTCAACTGACTGACGCCATAGGTCATGGACGCATCATATTGCCAGTCCCCGACAATGCGTCCCTTCGCCCCTCCCATGACGGTCCAGGTATCAACCGCGAAATCGTTCTGCCGATACCCGACATCCTCCATCCTCTTTGTCACGGCATAATCCTTGCCCCACGGGTTATCGGGGCTATCAGCCGGAATAATCCACGAGGACGGAAGGCTGGATGGTGGAATACTGCCTTGCACCGGTGCCGGCGAAAGCTGTCGGGAGGCCGCTGTGTGGCTATACCGGACGTTGGAATAGAGTGTGACGTGTGCGTTCAGATCGTAATGGGCATCACCGGAAAGCGCCGCGTTCTGATGATAGTTCTGAAGCATTGACCCTTCGGCAAAATTGTACAGATCCGAAGACTGAAAGGCCCGGAAACCACCCTTCCCATCGGGCACCATGCGCTTGCCCGTAACCGGGTTGAGCGCCACGCCTGATGGAATGATGGAAGAACCGAAGCTCGGCGTACCCGATGCAGGATTGTCATTCTGCGGGAGTGCCGCCCATTGACGATCCCGAGAAGCAATCGGTCCTGTCGTATCGTACTGACCAAACAGCGTGACGTTGCCCCGCCCGTGATCGAAATTGAAGCCCTTATAGCCGGAAATCAGCCCGGAACGGCTATCGCCATACTGCGTGATGCCTCCCTTGATCGTCAGGTTTCCGCCTGTCAGATCATGTTTCAGCCGGATATTGATGACGCCCGAAACAGCATCGGCTCCGTAAAGTTCGGAGCCACCATCTTTCAGGATCTCAATCCGGTCGATCTGCTGCACGGGAATGGCATTGAGATCCACACATTCCGATCCCGCATTCATGGCCGTGCGCTTGCCGTCAATCAGGATCAGAACACGTCCCTGCCCCAGATTTCGCAAGTCCGTGCAGGAGACACCACCGCCGCCATTCGTGCGCGTATTCGGCGTTCCCGAGGAACCGACAGAAGGGAGCCGTGTCAAATAATCTCCAAGGGAAATGGCAGAGGTCTTCTGAATATCTTTGGCTGAAATGATCTGAACCGGATTAGCCGTCTTATTGCCCGAACCACCCAGATAAGATCCCGTGACGACAATATCTTCCGACTTCGAGGACTTCACGCTCTCCGTCCGCTCATCGGCCAGAAGAGCCGGGCTCCACATCATGCCACCCACCAGAGCCGGATAAAGCGGACGAACAGCTTTCTGGAAGAAACGGACACGCATATGTGGATACACACTCAGACATTATGTTACGATATAACATATCTCTTAATGGCCTGATGCTCAGCCGTTCAAGCGACAAACCATGACCATCATAGTGCTCCCCGTATCGACACACCGCGCGGTCGTGCTTTTGCGGATGTTATGATAGACAGTCCGTCCCTTCTTTTCTGACAGTGCAGCAGCAAGACCGATCCATGCCCAAGAGTCCGTTCCTTCTCGAAGCCCAGGCACGCGGCCTGATCTTCCAGTGCACCGACCTCGATGCCCTCGATGCCGCCATGCAGGCTGGACCGATCACCGCCTATGTAGGCTTCGATCCAACGGCAGACTCCCTGCATGTCGGTAATGCCATGTCCATCATGGCGCTGCGTCTACTTCAGAAGCATGGTCATCGCCCGATTGCCCTGATGGGCGGCGGAACAGCCAAAATCGGTGATCCGTCCTTCCGTGACGAAGCCCGTTCGCTCATGACGAACGAGACCATCGCGCACAACATCGCTGGCATTGAGCAGTCCCTGCGCCAGTTCATCACTTTCAGCGATGAAGACCCGTCCAGCGGTGCGATCCTCGCTAACAATGCGGAATGGCTGGACAAACTGTCCTACATCAACCTGCTGCAGGACGTCGGCGTTCATTTCTCCATCAGCCGTATGCTGTCTTTCGAGAGCGTGAAGCAGCGTCTGGACCGTGAGCAGGGGCTGACGTTTCTGGAGTTCAATTACTCCATCCTCCAGTCCTACGACTTCCGTGAACTGAACCGCCGCCATGGTGCCGTGCTCCAGATGGGCGGCTCGGACCAGTGGGGCAACATTGTCGCCGGCATCGACCTGACGCGTCGGACCGATGGCAAGCAGGTGTTCGGCCTCACCACACCTCTCGTCACCACATCTTCCGGCGTGAAGATGGGTAAGTCCGCGCAAGGGGCCACATGGCTGCGCGCTGAAAAGCGCTCGGTCTTCGATTACTGGCAGTTCTGGCGCAATACGGAAGACGCCGATGTCGGCCGCTTCCTCAAACTCTTCACGGATCTGCCTGTTGAGGAATGCGAGCGTCTGGGTGCGCTTGAAGGAGCAGACATCAACGAGGCCAAGAAAACACTCGCCACAGAAGCGACCGCCATCTGTCACGGTCGCACGGCTGCGGAAGAGGCTGCTGAGACGGCCCGTAAGGTCTTCGAACAGGGCTCCACGACGGCCGCTCTTCCGGAAATCGATCTGCCTGCCAACATGCTGGCAGAAGGCCTTCCGGCCTTCCGCGTATTTCAGGAAGCCGGTCTGGCTGCCAGTGGTGGGGAGGCCCGTCGCCTGATCCGTGGGGGCGGTGGCCGTGTGAACGATGCCGTCATTTCAGACGAAAATCAGGTCTTCACGCTCGAGGATCTGCGAGAAGGCACGCTGAAGGTGTCTTCCGGCAAAAAGAAGCACATTCTTATCCGTCCCGTCTGATCTGACAGATGTCATGAGGACATCATGACCACTCTCACTGTTCCGGATCATGGCGCATGTCATACTTCTTCCGGAACAATGGAGTCCCTGGTCATGACACGTCAGAAGAACTGGAAAGCCCTTTTCACCGACGCTGCGGGTCTGGCCTTCGCAGCGATCTGGGCCACACGCGGGGCCACGGCAGCCCAGCTTCCAAAACCCGTCGTGGTGGCGTCACTTGCCGTCATCAGTCTGATACTTCTGGCGGGATTTGCCTATCGTGACCTGATCCAGTGCAGACCGGAAGCTGTACAGGACGCTGCCCTTCTGCAACGCGTCAAGATCATGCGGATCGTCGCCATCACCGTCATGATCACCGTCGTCCGCTCCGCCCATCACGCCGAACTGCTCTACCCGCTCCTCGGCTGCATCATCGGCCTGTCCTATATCCCGATGGGTCGGGCCATGCAGGAGCCGGTCCATATCATCGTGGGCGGTGTGATCGTCGGTATCTCCGCTCTTTCTTTCCTGCTGCCAGAACCGCTACATCTTGAAGTCGCAGGGTTCGGAACCGCGCTGGCAATCTGGGTCGGGTCTGTCCTGCGTCTGCGCAATTCCGGTACGTTCTCCGTCCCGCCAAGGAACGCTCTGCCCTCATGATGGCACCAGAGACCTTCATTCCTCTTCCCGGAAGCAAGGAAGACAACTGGCCGAGCTTCAACCGGTACCGGGTCTCTTACCTCGTCTATCTGCTGATCTATCCCATCCCCTGGCTGATCCACGGATCAGCGACCATTCCCGCCGTCCTTTTTTCCGTAGCAGCCATTGGCGTCTTCCTGCTGCTCTATTTCGCACCTTACAGGAATGATCGTTACTACGGCCTGCCCGAAATCATTTTCACCGCACTTCTGGGCTTTGCCACATCTTGGACGCACGCAGACTGGATGGTCTTTAACATCTATGCCACAGCAATGTGCGCGTGCTTCCAACAGCCGCGGCAAGCGCTTCTGACAATTCTGGGACTTCAGGGGACCTTGTTCGGCTTTGCCTGGTTGCAGGACAAGTCCATGCTCCATGCCAGTTTCGGGGCCTTTTTCAGCGTCATCACCTATATCGGGACCTGGATGCAGTGGAAGCTGGGGCTTCAAAATCTTCAGCTCCGTAAAGCACAGCATGAAATCCGTACACTGGCCGCCACCGCGGAGCGCGAGCGCATTGCGCGGGACATGCACGACCTTCTGGGTCATTCCCTGACCGTTATTTCCGTCAAGGCCGAGCTTGCCAACCGCCTGTTTGAAACACAGCCAGACCGTGCCAGGCGCGAATTACAGGACATTACGCAGATTGCCCGAACGTCCCTGAAAGACGTGCGCGATGCCGTGACGGGCATGAATGGCGCTTCCCTCCAGCATGAACTGGACCGCGCACGCAAAGCCCTCGAAGCAGCGTCCATCACACTGACTGTTCACCATGACGACCATCTGGCTGACCACCCGCAGAGCAGTGTTCTCGCCATGGCGCTTCGTGAAGCTGTCACCAACGTGATCCGCCATTCCGGTGCACAACATTGCGTCATCAGCTTCGACTGTGACGCTCAGGGGCAACCCTGCGCCATCCGGATCGAGGACGATGGCGCGTCCTATTCTGAACGACTCCCGGAACCGCCCCAGGAAGGCAATGGTTTGCGCGGCATGAGAACACGTCTTGCCGCTGCAGGCGGTTCCCTGATGCTGAGCCACACACCCCGCGGCCTTCGACTGACAGCGAGTATTACCCCATGATCCGTCTCATTCTGGCTGAAGATCAGGCCATGCTTCTGGATGCGTTTGAAGCTCTTCTTGGCCTGGAAGAAGACATCCAGATCGTCGGGCGTGCAGCAGACGGGCAACAGGCCCTGCAACTCGCCACCACCCTGCGGCCGGACGTCATCATCACCGATATCGAGATGCCGAACATGACCGGCATTGAACTGGCCGAGCAGGTTCGTGAACAGGGGCTTCCCAGCCGCGTCATGATCGTGACGACCTTTGGTCGGGCAGGTTATCTGCGTCGTGCGCTTCAGGCTGGCGTGCGCGGCTATATGCTCAAGGACGCCCCGATTACCCAGCTGGCCAATGCCATCCGCAAGGTGGCCGCTGGTGGCCGGGCTATCGCATCCGATCTGGCGGAAGCCGTCTGGGATGCTCTTCCCGATCCACTGTCAGACCGGGAGCGGTCCATGCTGCGTCTGGCTGAAGCGGGACGCACCAACAAGGACATTGCCGAAGAGCTGTCCTTATCGGCTGGAACCGTCCGCAATTATTTCTCGGAAATCGTACAGAAACTCGATGCCCGGAACCGGATCGAAGCCGGACGTATTGCGAGGCAGAACGGCTGGCTCTGACACCAGCCGCAATACCCATTCAGGACGGTGCAAACCCCTGCACGCCCACCTGCAGCACAAAGAGCGACCCGGCCGCGCACATGAACAGATGGTCGCGCTTCGGACCACCGAATGTCAGGTTCGAGCACCCCTGCGGCAATCGAAGTCGACCAATCAGCTTGCCGGCTGGATTGAAAACAAAAACCCCGCACAGGCCAAGCGGACCCGATGCGCCACACCACAGATTTCCGAATACATCCACGCGGATACCATCCGGGTTGAGCTGCGCTCCATTGAGCTTCATGTCTGCAAAGATACGCCCGTTGGAAAGGCTGCTACCGTTCACGTCATAGACGTGGATCGCCTGATCGCCCCCCACCTTCTGCCCCGGCCCTTTGGGCGTCGAGACGATATACAGCTTCTTGTAGTCCGGAGAAAAACACAGGCCGTTCGGGTCATGCAGATCCTTTTCCTGCAAGACAGCTTGCAATGTCCCATCCGGTGCAATGCGAAAGACATGGTCAGTCTGGCGTTTCGTTCCGCCAATTTCTCCCGTCAGTTCACGGCCAATATTCCAGCGGATTTTCCCGTCCGGATTGGTAGGCCCACCGGGTTCATCCGCGTGACCTTCCGTGATGTTCGTCCCGTACCCGGGGTCCGTAAACCACAGGCTTCCATCTGGATGTGGAACCACGTCGTTAGGCGAATTCAGTCCCTTCCCTTCGAACTTATCCGCAAGAACCTTGACGCTCCCGTCATGTTCCCACCGAACCACACGCCGGAAGAAGTCTTCGCAAACGACAAGCCGACCGTCGAAATCAAAGCAGTTTCCGTTGGCCGCATAGCCATCAGGCCGGAAATCCGTGATCTCTCCGGTTTCCCAGATATAGCGCAGCGCACGGGAGCGAATGACATCGCTCAGAAGCAGAAAACGTCCTTCGCTGCTCCAGGCAGGGCCCTCCAGCCAGCCCGCCTGATCCCAAACCCGACGAATGGGGGCGGCAAAATACGTCAGATCCCGGAAGGATGGATCAATCGCGATGACGTCCGGATCGGGTAGGTAACTTGGTCCCGCTTTCGGGCCCCAGGCACGCGGCGGCTGACTGACAACGCTCGGTGGCTCTACCGCTCCGGGCATGGCTGCTGCCCGGGCCTTGACCGCGCCCAGACAGGCTAACCCGGCGACTCCTGACAGAACCTGTCTACGTGCCAGAGAAATACCAGACCGGCTTTTTTCTTCAGTCTGAACCTTCGTTCCGTCAGACATTGCCCCTCACTCCAGATAGAACACATCTATTCTGGTGCGTTTTCTGAAGAGCGGAAATCAACATTTCGGAATAACGGGCGAATACCAGAGACTTTTCAAAATGCCCCGTTCACCGCCTTATTGTCCCTCAACCTCGATCAGCCGCACAACCCGATCCATGATCCGCTTTTCACTATAAGACGCAACAGCCCGCTGCCGCCCGCGCTCCCCCATCGTACGGGCTCGTGGCAGATCCTGCGTCAGAGACCTCAGGGCGCGGGATAATGGCGCTGACAGACCCGGCGGCACCAGATACCCGGTTTCTCCGTCCACAACCTGCTCCCGCGGGCCCCGAACATCCGTGGCAACAACTGGCAATTCCGTCAGCATTGCTTCGATGACGGACATGGGCAGACCTTCGAAGTGGCTTGGTAGCGCAAACACGTCCGCCGCCGCCAGAAGATCCGGAACATCCTCCCGATATCCCAACATTCGCAAACGGTCGCCCAGCCGATCTCTGGCTCTTTCAAAGGCTGGCCCTAAATCGTCTCCATGATCGGACGGCAGGCGCTCACCCACGACCCACAGCTCCGCTTCCGGCACATCTTCCATGGCCCTGAGCAGTTCCGGGTGGCCTTTATGACGGACCAGACGGGACACCACGATCACGACAGGCCGATCTTCCGGAACACCCAACTCCTTGCGAATGCGCGCCCGAACCAACGGATCCGCATGGTAACGCTGTGGGTCACGCCCATTACCGATTGCAAGAGGATGACTGTTCAGATGCAGTCGCCTCGCATCCCGCGCCTCTTCCACAGAGACGGTCATGTAAAGCGTGGTAATGCGCCCTGCCGCCCATTCCAGAACAATAGACAGCAGACGCCGTGCCAATGAGCCAGGCTGATTGAACAGAAAGCCATGGCAGGTATAGGCGATGATCGGAACGCCACAGATCCTTGCGGCAAACCGGGCCAGAATCCCGCTAATTGGCATATGTCCATGCACGACATCCGGCTTTTCCCGCCGGATAAGCCGGACGAGCGCCACAAACGCCCGAAGCTGCGCCACCGGAGACAAGGACCGCGCCATCGGAACCGCGTGAACAACAAACCCATCAGCGCGCACCGGAGCCAGATGAGGCCCTTCTGCACACGCCCCCTGAACGTCATGTCCGGCATCCCGTAGCGCTTTCATCAACGGAAACAGGAATTGCCTCAGGGAGAAATCAACATTCGTGATTTCGAGGATTTTCACAGAGCGACCTTTATTCCGGGATGCGTTCCAGCAACCATGTCACTGTCTGCGATACGGTCTGTAGCGGTTTGGTGGGCGGGATTTCGGATTTAGGCGCATCTGACTTCACGTCTTCCTGCTTCTCTGACCCTTCCGTCTCGGCTTTTTCTACAACCGGAACCACCTTCCGCAGCGATGCAATCACGATCTGCTTCGTCGCTTCCCGTCGGCCACGCGCCAGATAGACGTCATCTTCCAGCAACAGCATCCCGCCCTTCTGGCGGAAGCGCCAGATCATGCCCCCCACCTGAAGAATAATGTCCTCATCATCCCGCGTGACGCGCACGTCCGGATGAATATGAAACCGCAGAGCAAAAGGTGTTTCACGCTCGCCTTCGAGCACCTCCTGTCCGCGCAGGTCCTCTCCATCTGCTCCCAGATACAGACGCCGCGTCCATTTCACGCCCAGCGGTGGATGATACCCATCATGAGACAGATCCAGCCAGTGAGCCTCGCCGCTGGTCTGATGCTCGCAGGTAACGTGCGCCGGGCGACGGGTCACATGTCCATCAGGACCAAAATCCGAAGAAGACAGACCGTCCGCGACCAGCACTGTATGAGAGGCACTGCCCCTCAAAGCCTGCTCCCATGCGCCTGTCTGTGCGCTGCCACAGTTAACGAACAGACGATGACGCTGGTTCGAGAACTCGAAAGACAATGTCCCTGCATGCGCTGTGCGATCATATCCGGCAGGGGCTGGTGCACCGTTATCAACAATCAGAAGAGATTTCCCCAACGCCAGTCGGGTGAATTTCCCCTGCGGCATAGCGGGAGCAATCAGCTTCTGCCGCGATCCCTGCGCCAGTACATCTTCAACGGCTGCACTGTGATGCTCACGGGAACCATTGAACACAGCCAGACCGCCATCCCCATGACGCATGGCCCGCAAAACCGGACAAACCCGATCCAACGCCATATCAAGAACCGGAGGCACACTGGAATGGGCCGTACGAAACATGACGGACATTTCCGCCAATTCGCGTGCTGTCTGATACTGCGCTTCCGGCGAACGCTCGATCACCGCGCCATCCGGCAGGATCAGACGCTCGATTTCGGAGGGTAGATACCGCAGAAACCGCGTCATGAAACCAGAATGATCCGGCATGGCCAGCGCTGCGGCCAAAAGGCCACGTAGAGCCGTCAGAGCCCGCCAGCCCTGAGGTTCCAGCGGCAAAAGGGCTGCAATGGTCCGCCCTTCCACCAGCATTCGTTCCATCAGCTTCTGCTGAAGTTTCCGGTCAGCAGACGCAAGACAGAACTCATGATTAGCCAGCCAAGACGACAGGCGTGCCCCGGTCACGCAGGCGTCTTTAACCAGCGGGTCGGTCGGCGGATGCGCGAGCCAGTCCCCGACCAAAGCGCGTGCAGTCAGACGGGCGTCGTCGCTTCCAAGGGTACGAAGGTCACGGAGCCATGCGAAACTGTGCAGCCATTGTTTTGCAGGTTCCGGCCATGGACCACGTTCCCACTTGCCGCGCGGAAGCTCGTAATCCTGTCGATCAAACCGGAAACGACCCGCGACCAGGCGGGCGCCCTGTTCGGCATCCCCCTTCCACGGGTCACGATAAACATAAACCGGCCCTTCGAGGGCGGCACCACCAACAGGCAAACGTGCGAATGAAAGCTTTGCGTCCTTGATCCAGCGACTAATGGGCATCAGGCGCTGTCTTCCTTGAAGGGACCTTCAAGGGCGTGAATAGCGGCATCGCGATCCGGCTTCCCGAAAATCGCAGACCCCGCGACCAGCATTCTGGCGCCCGCTTCAACCACACGCGGCGCGGTCGTCGGATCAATTCCGCCATCGACAGCCAGAACAATATCCCGACCACTGTCCTTGATCATGCGAGCCAGCGTGCGGATCTTTGGAAGCTGGCTTTCCAGGAAACTCTGTCCCCCAAATCCCGGGTTCACGGTCATAACCAGAATGATGTCCACCAGATCCAGAACCTGAGACAGGGCTTCCGGCGGCGTCGCAGGGCAGATCGCGATTCCGGGACGACAACCCAGGGCCCGAATGGTCTGGAGCGTCCGATGCACATGGGGTGCATTTTCCACATGAACCGTGATGTGATCCGCACCGGCCTTTGCCGTGGCTTCCAGATATGGGTCCACCGGGTCAATCATCAGATGCACGTCGAACTTCGCGTCCGTGTGCTTTCGCAACGCAGCGATAACCGGTGGCCCGAAAGAGATGTTCGGCACGAAATGACCGTCCATCACATCCAGATGCAACCAGGGCGCACGGGAGATGGATGCAATCTCATCTCCGAGACGGGCGAAGTCGGCAGCCAGCAGGCTGGGGGCGACAATGATCGGGGATCGTTCTGTCATGATCTATGTATCGGCAAAGCAAACTCCAGACGCAAGACAGTTCCGCACATGCCCGCGTGTTCGTGAGCGACACAGCATTTACACATCCCGGAACCCGATGGTCTCTGATGCGTCCTCATTGACACTGTCTGATGACTACAAGCGCAGTGTGGAGTTTTTATGTCCGATCGCCTTTCTCCGAGCCTTTTGAGCCGGGACGCCTGGATCCGGCGGCCGTCCCACCGGGCGTGGCTCGAAATGCAGGGACGCCGACTGCTGGATTTCAGCAAGGAAGGCTGCATTGATGGCGGCTTTGCAGGGTTGGATCTAGAGGGACATCTGCCAGAAGGCGCAAAGCCGGAAGCCACCCTTACCGCGCGTTGCGTCCACGCTTATGCGACAGCAGAACTTCAGGGCATTCCGGGCAGCGCGCCCCTCGTTGCACACGGCGTGAATGCGCTCCTGACCTCGTTCCGTGACCAGGAACACGGTGGCTGGAATCATTTTGCGGATCGTCCTCATGATCGCAAACAGGCCTATCTCCATGCGTTCGTTGCCTTGGCCGCGTCCTCCGCAGTGCTGATTGGTGTGGAAGACGCGAATACTCTTTTGAAGGACGCCATCCATCAGATTGAGACCCATTTCTGGTCCGAAGAAGAAGGCGTGATGCGCGAGAGTTTCGCGGACGACTGGTCAGACGAAGAAAACTACCGCGGTGCCAACAGCAACATGCACTCCACCGAAGCCTTTATGGCTCTCGCGGATGTTACCGGGGATGTAAAATGGCTGCATCGCGCCCTGCGGATCGTCACGAAGTTTGTTCATGACCTGGCGTCCCAACAAGGCTTTGCCATGCCAGAACATTTCAGCCGGGACTGGGATCTGCTGCGAAATTATCATGAAGACAAACCCACAGACGACCTACGCCCCTATGGCATGACGCCCGGACATTTCGTGGAATGGTCCCATCTGACCGTGAAGCTGGAAGCCGCTCTTTTGCGCCGAGGAGAAAAAGCCCCCGGCTGGATGCTCCATGATGCACAGGCATTATTCGAGACTGGCATGAAAACCGGCTGGAACGTCGATGGCCTGCCCGGCATGGTTTACACGATCGACTGGGAGCACAAGCCGCATATCCGATCCCGTGTGCACTGGGCACACGCGGAAGCCCTGACGGCCGCCATCAACCTGTACAAGCGCACCGGTAATCCACATTACGAGCACTGGTACAGAACGATCTGGGACTATATCGATACGACCCTGATTGATCGCGATTTCGGAAGCTGGTTCAACGAAGTCAGCCCTGAAGGCGAACCCACCGAACATATCTACAAGGGAAAAGGCGATCTGTATCACGCCTATCAGGCCACCCTTGCTCCGATGATGCCTTTGTCACCGTCGCTCGCCACGGCGATTGAACAGATTGGCGTCCCTTACTGAGCCCCATCTCTGGAAGGTAGCGTTTTCGTCAGGGCATAAACTGGCAGTGCCACCGCTTCCCGGAACAGATACCAGAGTTCCGGAATGCGAAACCGTGGTGGATACGCCCCTGAAACCCGATTTACGCCAGCATGGCGGAGGGCCCATTCCGCACGCATGATGTGAAACCATTGTGAGACCACAACAGCGCCATCGGGAGATTCTTCCGCTACATGCAAGGCGGTGAGCCAGGTGTTGTTGCCTTGTGAATCTACGATGATGTCTGATGCTGGCACACCATGCGCCTCCAGCCAGTGCGCCATGATCTCGGCTTCGTCCTGATGGTTTTCCGTCTCGACGGCACCGCTGACCAACAAGGTTCGCACATGATGCTCTTTCCAGAGATCCAGTCCGCTTTCCAACCGATCCCGCAAGGCCGGTTTCGGCACCCCCTGATCCGTGACAGCCGTTCCAAAGATCACAGCCATTTCGGCAGGCTGAACAGAAGACCGCACACCGCACCACGCGACAACGCCGCACCAAGCAGTCAGCAGAAGGCCCAAAACGCAAAGCGCTACCAGCCCGGCTTTTAAAAGCGAGCGCTTCACAGATGCTTCTCATTCTGCTGCTGGCGAACACGGGTGATGTAGAGCAACGCCACGCCCGCGGCCAGAAATCCTGAAAGTGCCCCGACCCCAAGCGACCATCTCGGCCCAAACGAATTGGCCACCCACCCCACCACAGGCGCCCCAAATGGAGACGCACCGGCAAACACAGCAAAGCGGATCGCCAGCACACGCCCGCGCATCGCAGGTTCGCTGGAGAGCTGCATGAAGCTGTTGCTGGTTGCCGTAAAGGTCAGGGACGACATTCCCGTAATGATAAGCGCCAGCGCAAAGATCCAGTACCCTGGTGCCAGAGCCGCAAACAGACAGCCCACGCCAAAAATCACAGAGCCTCTCAGCAGCACATCAAAATCTGCCTGCACCCGACGTGCCGCCAGGAATCCGCCAAGCAGCGTCCCGATCGCCATGGCAGAATTCAGAACGCCGTAACCGTGCGCACCAACATGGAAAACACTGACGGCCATGGTCGCAATAAAGATCGGAAAATTCAGCCCGAAAGCACCAATGATAAACAACATCACCAGAATGGTTCGCAGGTCTTCCCGCGCCCAGACGTAACGCAGACCACTCGTCAAAGCATTCCGCTCGTTTTTCTTTGCACGCTCAAAACGGAACAAAGTATCCCTGCGGATGAGCAAAAGGGAGGCCGTGACACCGAAAAACGACAGACCATTCAGCATGAAGGACCAGCCCGACCCAACCTCTGCAATGCAAAATCCGGCGACTGCCGGGCCTATCATACGCCCGGCATTATAGGACATGGAGTTGATGCCGACCGCATTCGGGAGATCCTTCTCTCCCACAAGCTCGCCGACAAATGTCTGCCGGATAGGACTGTCAAACGCCGCCACACAGCCGCTGAGAAAAGCAAACAGATCCACCTGCCACAGCCGAACCGTGCCTGTAATGACCAAAAGCCCAAGACCAACCGCCAGAGTGCCCAGTGCCGCCTGCGTGAACAGGAGGAATTTGTGTTTCTCAACCCGATCCGCAACGAGGCCGGTCCAAAGGATAAGCAGAAGCGGGGGAGCGAGCTGAAGGGCCATGACGATGCCGATAGCCATGGCATCGTGGTTTGTCAGTTCTGTAAGGACCAGCCAGTCCTGGGTCGTAAGCTGCATCCATGTTCCGATATTGGAAAACACGGACCCCATGGCCCAGATACGATAATTGGGGCGCCCCAGGGAACGGAAGGTCTCACCGATCACAGGCGATCCTTCGAACTGAAATACAACAGATGGGCGGACAGACGGGCATCCACCCACTGTCAGGAATCTTCCGTTGGATGTCGAGGGTTATTCCACGAAAGCGAGCTTCTCATCTCCGTTATGGCCACACGCCATCGACGAAGTTTTGAAGACGTTCCTGATTGACATTCCCCTGTCTCCCATGGATGGAGTGCTTCTTCACCTTGGGGTGCCCTGTCAAAGGGCTGAGAGACTGCTGAGGGTGTGTTCCGTTGCGGGGCAGACCGGCGCAGTGACCCATCGAACCTGATCCAGTTCATGCTGGCGGAGGGATGGTGGCTACTGACAGATCCACAGACTGGATTTTCGGTGTCTCTCGTCGTCCCTGTCCTGCCTGGGCGGGATCGTAGTCTTGCAGGCGGGACACGACGTTCATGAGCAACCGATTTTCATACAGGCCGCGTCCCGTCCCTGCGGTTCTGCTCGGCCTGACTGTGTGTGCTGGTACGGTGCGCGCGGCTGATACCACAGCCCTCACTCCACCTGCCTCCAGTGCCCCGAAAACCGAGTACATTACCGTTCACCGCATCTCTGACAGCGCGCCCGGGCACCAGCCCGGCGGTGGCCTGATCCGACCGGAAAACAGCGTGCGCTCCATCAGCACCGTCAGCCGCGATTACATGGACAAGCAGCCCCCGATGGCGACGGCCTATCAGCTTGCCTCCATGCTGCCCGGCGCCAACGTTGCCACATCCGATCCGTTCGGCTTTTCGCCCAACACCAACCTGACCGTTCGCGGCCTGAACAATGACGCCATCGGTTATGTGCTGGAAGGCACGCCGCTGAACGATGTCGCCTATTATTCCGGATATCCGAGCCAGTTCGCTGACAGTGAGAACTACAGTCAGGTCGCGCTCGCCCAAGGGGCGGCCGATCTGGACAGTCCCGTCCTGAACGCCGCCGGTGGCCTGATGAGCCTGTCCTTTCTCGATCCGTCACAAAAGGCCGGGGGTTTCGCCAGCGTCTCCTATGGCTCCTTCGACACCAACCGCGAATTCATTCGCCTTGAAACAGGCAACATCGGCAATTCCGGCATTCGTGGCTTTGTATCCTACTCCCACAGCGCCAGCGACAACTGGCGTGGGCCGGGGCGGGACAAACGCCAGCATGTCGATTTCAAGTTCCTGAAGGAATGGGGTCAAGGCAACCGCGCCAGCCTCATTGGCTCCTTCAATACAACCATCACCAGCTATTATCCGCAGGTTACGATGGAAAGCTGGAAAGCCGATGGCATTCATGGCGCGAACAACCTTGCAGGCCATTATGACGCCTCCAACGCAGACAACGCCGTTAATTACTGGCGTCTGTGGCGTGACCCGGAACGCACCTTCTATGCAGGCGCGCCCGTCCATCTGCATCTGACGCATAAGCTTTCCCTAGACGTCACACCTTACGCACAGTTCGCCTATGGCAACGTTCCGGGCGGCTCCACACTGACGGAAACCGGTCTCTATAACGGCACCCAACCCCTGAGTGACACGCTCACGCTGCCCAATGCACAGGATGGCACCGCTGTCGTGCGTGCCAACTACACGCAACGCAGTTATCGCTCCGGATTCAATTCCACCCTGCATTACAAAACCGGCTGGAACGATTTCGTCCTCGGTTACTGGTATGATTACGGAGACGACAACGAGCAGCAGCCCTTCACAACCGTTTCCGCGACCGGCGCTTCAGGCGATATCTGGGCGGAAAACAGCAGCAGCCTGATCCATCTTGCGAACGGACAGAAACTGCTGGGCGGCAGCTTCCACACCATTTCCCAGACCAACGCACTGTATGTGGGCGATCATATCTCGCTCCTGCATGATCGCCTGACCATCGAAGCCGGTTTCAAGGCCGTCATGATGAGCCGCGCTGGCACGAACAATGTTCCCGGCCCCCAGTATCGCGTGGCATCCAACAGCATGGAGCCTCTGCCGCGTCTTGGCGTCCGCTGGCGCATTGATGAGCAGAACCAGATCTTCTTCAACGCCACGACCAATTTCCGCGCGCCTGACCAGACAGCCCTTTACAACACCTATGACCCAACCTCCGGCGCACTCGCGACAACAGGCAGCGCAGACGTCCGCAACGAATATTCTATTTCAGAAGAACTGGGATATCGCCGCACAGGACAATGGATCATCGGCAGCCTGACGCTGTTCAACTACAACTTTACCAACCGCCAGATCTCAACGTTGGCCTCCCAGAACGGCTCCATCATTCAGACGACCATGAATGCCGGCGGCCAGACCTCCCGCGGCGTGGATGTGGAAATCGGCCTCCGCCCCTGGCACCACTTTAGCCCTTACGTCTCGGGCGAGTATCTACACGCCACCATTGATAACAACATCGCCTCCGGCGGCGACCTTCTGCCGACCAAGGGCAGAATCGCCGTTCGAAGCCCGACACTTCAGGCCGCGGCTGGCATCAGCTACGATGACGGGCATATCTTTGGCGTCGCCACCCTGCATTACACCGGGCACCAATACGCAACCTTCATGAATGATGAGCGGATGTCAGACCGTACGACTGGCGATATTTCCGTCGGCTATCGCTTCGGTGATGTGTCTCGCCTGCACAAACCAACCCTGCGCCTGAACTTCATCAACATCACCAATGAGCGCTCCCTCTCCGGCGTTGCCAGCCCGACCCTGAACGCAAAGGACACGAACGGTATTTACGGCAGCACGATCAGTGGGAGCGCTCCGAGTTATTACGTCGGCGGCGGTTTCGCGGCCCTGTTCACAGCGTCCACAGGCTTCTGAACTCGTGACTGTTCCCGGACAGTTCGGCGTCAAGGGTGTGCAGGCTGAACGGCATTGGCCGCCGCTGACGCTGGATGAAGCAAGCCGTGTTCTGAAACACTTTGCTCTGGCCTTCACCCCGGATACTCTTCTGTGGCACGGCCAGCGCCCCTTTTCTGCGACCGCCCTCATAAATCTGGCCAATGGACCCGTGCTGTTCCTCAAACGGCATGATCCCCGCCTGCGCGATCAGACCGCCCTCATGGAAGAACATGCGTTCATGAGGCATCTCGCTATACAGGGCCTCCCGCTGCACGTTCCGCTGAAAGATCGCACGGGTCGCTCTGTCGTGGAAGAAAACGGTTGGATTTACGAAGTCTTTCGCCCGCTTCCTGGCTCGGACCTGTATCGGGATGTTCAGTCCTGGGAGCCGTTTTTCTGCGTTGACCAAGCCCATACGGCAGGACGGGCACTCGCGCGTCTCCATCTCGCTTCAAAAGAATACGCAGCCCCTGCGCGCCCGAATGACCGCCTGCTGCTCTCCAGTTTTCAGGCCATTACCCAGCCAGACCTTGAGGCGGGTCTCGCCCAGTGGGGCAAATCCCAACCCGGACTGAACGCCCTCTTTCAAGCACCGTCATGGGAGCAGGATCTCAAAGTCCTGCTCCCATTCTATGACCGTCTCAAACCCCTTTTGCCCGACATCGAACCGCTCTGGGGACACGGAGACTGGCACCCCTCGAACCAGTTCTGGACATCCAGCGATCCCACAGCGGAGATCTGCGGAATTTTCGATTTCGGTATGTCAGACCGGACCTGCGCGGCCTATGACCTCGCCGTCGCCATCGAGCGCACTGCCATTACGTGGCTTGCTCCAGATTACACAGTGGCATGGGATCAACTGACAGCCCTGCTCGCCGGGTATCACTCCATCCATCCGCTTTCACCGACCGAGCGCAGACTGGTCGTCGCGTTTCTCCCCTTGGTACATGTCGAATTCGCACTCTCGGAAGTCTCGTATTACCGCACCCTCGTGCACGACGAAGCTTCCGCAACCGTGGCCTATTCGGACTATCTCCTCGGTCATGCACACTGGTTCGCAGGGCCAGACGGTCAGGCGCTTCTAAGCTGGCTTGAAAACACTCTGGAACAGACCGCTTCATGTCCCTGACCGAGCTTCTCGCCGCTCTTCTCAGCGCCGCAGGTGTCTGGCTGACAGCGAAACGCCAGATGGCCTGCTGGCCAGTCTCACTGATCGCTGCCGTGCTTTATGGCTGGGTGTTCTTCGCAGCACGGCTTTATGCGGATGCCGCCTTGCAAGCCGTATTCTGTGGCTGCCTGTTTTACGGCTGGTGGCAGTGGAAAACAGATGGCTCGCAAGGAGACGCTACCCTCCACATCCGGCCCCTCTCAGCCTACACGGCCAGTGCCGGCTTGTTGGCAGGTCTTATCGGCGGCGGACTCTGGGCGTTCTGCCTCGCCCGCTTTACGGACGACCCCACACCTCTCGCCGATGCCATGCTCAGCAGTTACAGCATCGTGGCACAGCTCTGGGCCGCCCGACGCCACACCGCAAGCTGGCTGATGTGGCTCGTGATCGACACAGCGTACGTGCTGCTCTTCCTCACACGCGACCTGTACCCAACCGCCGTGCTGTATGCGGTTTTCATCGGACTCGCTCTACAGGGCCTTCTACGCTGGCGAGCCGCTGAACAGGCGGATCAGCGTCTGGGCTGAGCCGCAAACCAGGGCACCATACGGCGCACAGCCTCTTCAATCCGGTCCGTGGACACCGCAAAGCTGAACCGCATGAAACGGTTCCCATTCACCGGGTCAAAGTCCACGCCCGGCGCAGTCGCAACGCCTGTTTCGATCAGCAGCCGACGGCAAAAAGCGAGACTGGCATCCGTGAGATGGCTGATATCCGCGTAGATATAAAACGCCCCATCAGGAGGCGCGATATGCGTCAGCCCCATCTCCGGCATCGCCGCCAGCAACAGGTCTCTGTTGCGGCGATAAGTGTCGAGATGGCCTTCCAGCTCGTCCACGCAGTCAAAAGCCACAAGTCCGGCATGTTGGCTCAGCGCAGAAGGCGTCAGGAACAGATTGCCCATCCGAGCGCGCGCTGCATCAATCCGATCAACGGGAACCACCAGCCACCCGAGACGCCACGGCGCCATACTGAAATATTTGGAGAAGCTGTTCACCACCATGGCAGACGGCTCATATTCCAGAACGGAATGAGCCGGATCTCCATAGCTCAGGCCGTGATAGATCTCATCTGACACCACGCGGATACCACGATCGCGGCAGACCTTCAGGATAGCCCTTAGTTCTTCATCCCCAAGAATCGTGCCTGTCGGATTGGCCGGGCTGGCAATGATGAGACCATCCGGCGCAGGCTTAATCGCGGCCACAGCATCCGCCGTAAGCTGGAAACGCTCGGCCTCTCCACACTCGATCTCGACGGCCTCCATGTGAAGCGCCCGGAGCGTATTGCGATACGCCACATAACCCGGACGGGCGAGCGCCACCCTCTGCCCCGGAACAAAGCTGCTTGTCAGGGCAAGAACCAGAGCAGGCGAAGCCCCACAGGTCAGAATAACCTGATCGGCCTGAACCGTCGCACCGTACATGTCCTGATAATGGCGCGCGATGCGCTCCTTCAGGGGCTGGCTTTCCCAGTAGCCCATCGGATCAGTCGCAAGAACATGCTGCGCCCGCTCAATAGCTTTTTGGGGCGCACCGGTCGAAGGCTGACCAAACTCCATGTGAATGATGCTGCGCCCTTCGGCAGCCAGTTTGTGCGCAAGGCTGCTGATGGCAATGGCATGGAACTGGTCAATGTCAGGAACAGTCATCGGAAACCCGGGGAAAATGCCAGCCTAGCCAGCAGAAAAAAGGAAAATGCATGATGGCCTGAACGCTGTACGCAGGCAAACCCACTACAAACACAAACGGCGGGAAACAGGCTTTCTGCCCATCTCCCGCCGTCTGCCCAGTCATCTGGACCAAACGAAAAGTCCAGCCTCAGTTGGAGGCTGTATCGTCTTCCGGCAGAGGCTGAACATGCGTGACCTTGCCATAACGATCATAATAGATCACCGCATTGCCACGACGTTCTGCGTAACCATCTGGCTGACCATCACGGGTGCGGAACAGCAGACGGAAAGCATCTGGTTGCTCAATGACCTTGTCCCCCGGTGGCCGGTACGTGAAGCGGCTGAAATCGGCATGGCTCCGGGGAAGAGAGGAATTGCGATACAGTTCGTGCATGTCCGGCTTCTTCGGGCCGTCCCCATCCGCATCCTGCGCGACGGCGGTGCCCGTCAGGGCGAGAACCGCCAATGTGGAAGTCAGGATCCTGCGCATGATGCTCTCCGGTCAGTGCGTTGCGGCAGGCACTGTAGGCGAAACCGTCTTCTGGCTCCAGCCACCTCCCAGTGCGCGATACAATGTGACAAGGTTCTGGAAACGGGCGGCCTGAACCAGAATGGCGTTCTGCTGAGCCTGATAGAGCGTACGCTGTTGCTCAAGCGTGGTCAGATAGCTGTCGATTCCGGCGTCATAACGCATCTTGGCCAGATCATAAGCTTTCTGGGACTGACCGACGAGTTCCTGCATATGCCGGTCCTGCGCCGTGTACGTCTCACGCGCCGTCAGTGCATCAGACACTTCCCGGAAGGCCGTCTGCACTGTCTTTTCATACTGCGCGGCGTACTGAAGCTTCTGCCCCTTCGCCATCCGCAGATTTCCCTCACTCTGCCCCCAGGTGAAGATTGGCAGACTGATGGACGGAGAGACCGTCCAAGTCTCTGCGCCCGGTGTAAACAGCTTGCGGAACTGAAGCGAACTTGTGCCCTCGGACGCCGTCAGTGTCACTTTCGGAAAGAATGCAGCCCGCGCGGCGCCAATATTCGCATTGGCACCAATCAGAGTGTGCTCAGCCGCTACGATATCAGGACGCTGGGCCAGAAGGTCTGACGGCAGCCCCTCAGGCAGATCACTGATCATCGTCTGGGCGCCAAACGGCGCCGGCGGCGGCAGATCAGCCGGCAACGGCACGCCAACCAGAACCTGAAGAGCATGCTCGTCATCCGCCACGGCACGCGTATATTGCGCCTCATTGGCCGAAGCCTGTTCGACCTGCGTCTTGACCTGCGCCAGCGTCAGGGCATCCGTCTCGCCATTGTCATACGAGAGCTGTGTCAGGCGCAGCGTATCGCGCTGGGACTTTAGCGTGTCACGCGTGACCCGAAGCTGCTCACGATCCGCAAGCCACTGGATGTAGGTCGTGCCGATCTGGGACACCGTCGTGATCAGAACGTTCCGCGCCCCCTCGACACTGTTCAGAACCGTCTCAGCCTGCTGCTTCGTCAGGTTCCGGATCCGCCCCCAGAGATCGACTTCATAAGACGAAAATCCGATGGACGTCTGATACAGCCTCAAAGTGGAAATAGAGGTGCCAAGTCCTGGTGCGAAAGAGAAGCCTGCCGTGCTCGACGGAGCCATGAACATGCCCTGCCCACCAGCCGAGATGATCGGGAACAGGGACGCGTTCTGAATTTCATACTGCCCACGCGCCACCGTAATGGCAGCAGCCTGAGCCGCCAGATCCCGGTTGTTTCTCAGGCCCAGTTGGACCAGAGCTTTCAAGCGCGGGTCCGTGAAGAAATCTTCCCAGCCCAGATTATAGACCTTGGCCGCCGAAGAGACGTTTTTAGAGCCTGTGTCCTGCGGGTAGGCGTTCTGCATGGGCTGGGTGGGCTGATGATAGACAGGCGCCATATTGCACCCTGACAGCATCAGCAGTGCGGCAAATCCAAGACGGGCCTTCATGCGCCCTTCTCCCCTTCGATAGCGGGTGTCGTAGTATTATCCAGGTGATCGTATGGGTTCTTGCGATCCCGGATACGAACCACTCGGAAGAGACGCAGAACAACCACGAAGAACACCGGCACGAAGTAGATAGCCAGCAGGGTTGCCGACACCATGCCACCCACAACGCAGGTTCCGATCGCCACACGCGCAGCAGATCCGGCACCCGTCGCAATCGCAAGCGGGAACACACCACACACAAAGGCGATAGACGTCATGAGAATGGGGCGCAGACGCTCCTTGCCCGCTTCCAGAACGGATTCTTCAAGAGACTGACCCTCCTCGAAGAAGGCCTTGGCAAATTCCACGATCAGGATCGCGTTCTTCACCGAGAGACCAACCGTCGTCAGCAGACCAACCTGGAAATAGACGTCATTGGAAAGATCACGACCCAGCGTTGCCGCAATCGCGCCCAGCACACCCAGAGGCAGCACCAGAAGCACCGCAAACGGGATGGCCCAGCTCTCATACAGCGCTGCGAGACAAAACAGGATCACAACAGCGGCCAAGGCATAAAGCGGCCCGGTCGATCCGCTGGAAGCCAGCTGCTCGTAAGACAGGCCAGTCCATTCATAGCTAATGCCACGCGGCAGCTTGGCGAGGATTTTCTCCATTTCCGTCATGGCCTGACCGGAACTCGATCCCACAGCCGGCTGACCCTGAATTTCGTATGAGTTCAGGCCGTTGTAGTCTTCGACTTTCTGCGGCCCACTCTCCCATGTTCCGGATGCAAACGCATTAAACGGAACCATCGTGCCAGTCGTATTGCGGACATACCAGCGGTTCAGATCCTCAGGCGTCATACGAGCCCAGGGCTCACCCTGAATATAGACCTGCTTTACACGGTCATCACGCATGAACTGGTTGACGTAAATGGAGCCCAAAGCGCCTTCCAGCGTCGTGTTGATGTCCGCATTCGTCAGACCAAGTGCATTCGCACGTTCACGGTTGATGTCCAGCTTGAACTGCGGTGCATCTTCCATACCGAGCGGACGAACAGCCTGCAGAAGCGGGTTCTTGGCAGCTTCCATCAGAACCTGATTACGCGCAGCCAGCAGGGCCGCATGTCCCAGATGGCCTGTGTCTTCCAGCTCCAGATCGAAACCCGTGGCGTTACCCAGTTCCATCACGGCAGGCGGGTTCACGGCAAAGATCTGTGCATCCGGATCCATCCAGAAATGCATCATGATCTCGCGGGAAACGGTCATCGTCGTATGAGCCGAGCCCGGACGTTCATCCCAAGGCTTCATACGGATGAAGAACGCACCCGCCGTCTGACCCTGCCCTGCGAAACTGAAGCCCGTCATGGTGAAGACCGACTGGACGTAGTTGCCATACGTCTTCAGCACATAGTCCGTGACCTTCTTGTTGACGGCCGCAGTCTGCTCCTGTGTGGCGTTGTTCCGCATCGTGACCTGGCCGAAAATGATGCCCTGATCTTCATCCGGCAGGAACCCGCCCGGAACGCGGCTGAACAGGAACACCACACCAGCAGTAACGACAACGAACACGATCATGCTGATGACCGGCATGCGGATCATCCGCTTTACACCACCCAGATAACCGTTGGTCACCCGATCGAATGTCCGGTTGAACCAGGCTGCCGGCCCACGATCATGCCCCTTGTGCGTCGGCTTGAGCATCGAGCCGCAAAGCGCTGGCGTCATGACCATTGCCACAAGGACAGAGAGCCACATCGCAGCAACGATCGTGATGGAAAACTGGCGATAGATCACGCCGGTGGAACCACCAAACGCGGCCATCGGCAGGAACACGGCCGTCAGCACCAGAACGATACCGATCAGTGCGCCAGAGATTTCATCCATGGACACACGAGCCGCTTCCTTTGGAGAAAGCCCCTTGTCCGTCATGACGCGCTCGACGTTTTCAACCACGACGATGGCATCGTCCACCAGCAGACCAACAGCCAGCACCATGGCCAGCATGGTCAGGGTGTTGACACTGTAACCCATCACTGACAGCAGGCCGAATGTCCCCAGAAGCACAACCGGCACGGCAATCGTCGGGATCAGCGTTGCACGGAAGTTCTGCAGGAAGACCAGCATCACGAGGAACACCAGCACGATCGCTTCCGCGAGCGTCTCGATGACTTCCTTGATGGAGAGCGTGATGAACGGCTCGGTATCGAGCGGATAGACCAGCTTCAGACCAGCCGGGAAATAACGCTGGAGTTCACCCATACGAGCACGGACGGCAGATTCCGTCTGAAGCTGGTTCGCACCTGGCGCCAGCTTCAGAGCCATCGCAGCGGCAGGGTGATTGTTGTACATCGAGCCCAACGCGTAGCTCTGTGCGCCAAGTTCAACGCGTGCAACATCGCTCAGGCGAACCTGGCTGCCATCCTGCTGAACCTTCAGAAGAATTTTCTGGAATTCTTCAGGAGAACTGAGGCGCGTCGGACCAATGACCGTCGCGTCAATTCCAATGCCCTTTTTGGCTGGAAGACCACCAAGCTCACCAGAAGAAACCTGAATATTCTGTGCCTGGATGGCTGCCTCCACATCTCCGACGGTCAGGCCGTAATTGTAGAGCTTCGAGGGATCCAGCCAGATACGCATCGCATATTCGGAACCGAACAGCGTGTGATCACCCACACCCGAAACACGCGACAGCGGATCGGAAATGTTGGAAGCCACATAATCTGCAATGTCCTGACCGGACATGCTGCCGTCTTCGGAAATGAAGGCCAGAACCATCATGAAGTTCTTGGTGGCCTTCGTGACACTCAGACCCTGAGCCGTCACTTCCGACGGCAGACGCGGCTGTGCAAGCTGGAGCTTGTTCTGAACCTGAACCTGCGCAATGTCAGGGTTGGTGCCCTGCTCGAAGGTCAGATCAATTTCCATCTGGCCACTCGCATAGGAGGAAGCCGACAGATATTCGAGATGATCCAGACCATACATCTGCTGCAGGATCGGGCGCACAACCGTGTTGTTCACCGTCTCGGCAGACGCACCAGGATACATGACGGAAATGGCGATTTGCGGGGGCGCAATGCTCGGATACTGTGCGATCGGCATGCGGGTGATAGCCACCGCACCGACCAGCATGATGATCAGCCCGATGACCCAGGCAAAGATCGGCCGATCAATAAAAAAGCGTGAGAGCGTCATGTGCGGTTACCCGGCCTTTCCAGCAGGAGCAGGCGCTTCCTGAGGTGCGACAGTCGCGCCCGGCTGAATCTTCTGAAGACCATTCACGACAACCTTGTCGCCCGCCTTGACGCCATCCGTGACAAGCCAGTCGGTTCCTATGGTGCGGCTTGTCTGAATGCTGTGCTGCTGCACCTTGTTGTTCGCATCGACAACCATGACATACGGATTACCCTTGGAGTCCCGCTGTACAGCAACCTGGGGCACCAGAAGTCCGTTCGGATCAATACCTTCGCGAACATGCGCGTGTACGAACATGCCTGGCAGCAGGAGATGATCCGGATTGGGGAAGACAGCACGCATGACAAGAGTACCGGTAGCCGGATCAACCGTGACTTCCGACAACTGAAGCTTACCGCGCTGCGGATATTCGGAATCGTCTTCAAGCTTCAGGCCGACAGCAGCAGCGTCATCCCCCTTGCGCTCGACCTGACCCGTCGCAAGTTCGTGCTTCAGACGCAGCATGTCCGCTGCAGCCAGATTGACGTCCACATAGATCGGATCAAGCCGCGTTACGACAGCAATCGGCTGCGTCTGGCCAGCCGTCAGCAAAGCGCCCGGCGTGTAAAGCGTACGACCAATGCGCCCATCAATCGGCGCACGGACATGCGTATAATTGAGATTGACGGCCGCTGCTTCCAGATTGGCTTTGGCCTGTGCCACCTGCGCCTCGGCTTCACGAGCGGTGGCCAGAGTGTTGTCATAATCCTGTGAACTGACAGCATGCGCTTTTACGAGCGGCGCATAACGCCGCAACTGCCCTGACGCACGGCTTGCTGCCGCCTGAGCGTTCAAAAGCTGGGCTTTGGCCTGATCGTAGGCTGCCTGATATGGAGCAATGTAGATCTGAAAGAGCTGCTGGCCCGCTTTGACGTCCGCCCCCTGTTCAAAATCACGCGAAACAATCACACCGTTAACCTGCGGTCGGATCTGCGCCTGCTCATAGGCTTCCGTACGGCCCGGAAGGGATGTTTCCAGCGTGACAGGCTGGGTTTGCAACGTGAGAACGCCAACAGATTGCGGCGGCATCTGAGGCATCGCCTGCTTTTTGTGACAGCCTGCCAGCAAAAGGGGCGCCACAAGCAGAGGCAACACCAATCCAGACGACAGCCGCCGATGATGATCTTTCCCCGAGACGGCAGCTGTTGAGGACATCAAGAATGTTTTCTGAAAAGAAGGCATGATACAGCCGCTATCCTGTGATACAGAAACCACGCAGTTTCCAGTTGAGCTGGAAACTAGCCGGTTTCTTTGATGATCGTCAATTCGGTTTGAACGAATAATCCCCGGAGTTGATCTTGAGCAGTTCTGCCGCCCTGTCCGACGCCCGAAAGCTTCGCTGCTGCGACCAGAACAGTACGCTGGACGATGTGGAACGCAGAACGCGTATCCTGAACGCTGCGAGCTCAATGCTGACGACCCATGGATACCATGCAGCGTCCATGGACAGCATCGCCTCCTGCTCTGGCATGTCTAAAAAGACGCTCTACCAGTTTTTTGAGTCGAAAAAGTCTCTTTTCGAAACACTCATCATTGAGCGACTTTTTGCCCCTATCCCCTACACACCTGTAGAAACAGACCCGTTACAAAAGCAGTTGCAATTGATGATGCTTTTGATTGCCGAACAGCTTCTTAACGAGGAGCGACTGGGCCTTCTCAAGTCCATCATTACTGAAACCACACGCAATCCAGCTGTGCGTCAAATTGTGGCAGACCTGTTCCATTTGTCCGGACGTGCTCTTCCCGTCCAACAATTGCTCTCAAAGCATGTCGATTCAGGTGATCTTCAGATCAATGACGTGGAAGAAGCAGCAGATCTTCTTTTCAGCATGACGCTTGGGGGGCCTCTTCTGGCGCATCTGACTCATTGCAAGCCTCCCAAAGAAGGTGAAAATCTTACGCACTTCATTGAGTATGGGGTCAACACGTTCCTGAAGGCTCATAGCAACCAAAAGTAAATGAGGCCCTCACCCCCCCGCGGGAGGTGAAGACGCCTTCCCCTCTGTTAACAATCGGAACATCGAAGCTGAGGGCTGCCCACTCATTCTGGCAGAAAATTGCTTACCCAGAACAGCAAGCGTTGCGTCATCATGTGCCCGGGATGCATCTGCTCCAATTCTCAATACAAGATCGCTCTCTGCCGACGTCAATGGGCTTTGCGTCCCGCTCGGGGTCGACAACAAAGGCTGAAGCAGATTTTTTAGAACTGCAACTGCGCCTCCCCAGTCTTTCTGCTGCTCCAGAATATCAGCCTGCATTTGCAGAGCGTCCGGCTCCGAACGACCTTGCAAATATCCGAGCGCCTTTTGCGGATTCTGCTGAGCCAGCGCAATTTTCGCCCGGATAAGGACGACCTCAGAAGCTTCAGAATGGCCGCCCGGCAGTGCCCTAATCCCTGCTGGCTCCTCGGGAGGAAGGGCGTGCAGTGCAGCCTCCAGATTTCCCGCGTTTAAATCCAGCCGCGCAATCTGAAGATTTGTCTTCTCAGCATCCTCGCCTTGCTGGAATTCCTGCAGAGCCTGAAGCGTATCCCGTTGAGCTGCGGGCAAACCCAAAATCGCATAACGGCTGGCAAGAGCCTTTAGGAAATTGAGCTGAATGCCATTCTCTCCCGTGGCTGCAAGGACCGCTTTTTTCAAAAGGTCAGCTTCAGTCAGCGCGTCGTCTGCTTTATCCGGTGAGTGAGAGGCGACTCCCTTAGCAACATCAGATAAACGCTCCCGACCGGGAAACGCTGTCGTACCGTAAAGTTGTTGACCATCCTGAACAGCCTGCAAGGCTTTCCGCCATTGTCCTGCTTTTATAAAGGCGTCCACTGACAGCAACCTTGCCTCTCGCTCGCGACCTGCCATCCGAAAAGCCGGCATCAGTGCATCCAGACGTTCACCTACTGCTCCGGGCTGCATCTGACCCGTCTCAAGCGCAAGTCTTAGCCCCGCCTCCCGCGCTACAGGCCAAACCATTGGAGACGGCGACCCAGCAAGTGTCTCCAGCCTTTTCGCAGCACCAGGATCATGATCCTGCGCAGCAAGCAGCGCATGGGCCAAGGCTGTATCCGCAGTTTCTGGCATGTTTCGAAAAGCAGTCCGGTCTTCGCCATCTCCAAACCGCACAACCCATTCGGCCGCTGGGGAAAGAAGACGATGCCGCAACGGCTTTGCGTATGAAGCAATTGATGGCAGACCCGCTGCTATCAGCTTTGCAGCCTGCGCACGCTCCTGATCTGATCCTGCCTTTCCTGCACCTGAGGGGACTGTGCGCGCCATTCCCCGCCAGAACTGATCTTCAGGCGCGGAGCCTTCCTCCTCGTTTCGCAGATCTTCCGCAGGGCGCATATTCAGAACAGCAGCAATCTGCCGCAGTCGTTTTACATCGGACCGGGCGATACCCTCGGGTTGATCCTCCAGCGCCGTCTGAAGAATCTGGGCAAGCTCAGGTCCATTCCCTAAACGGGCCATCTCCTGAGCCAGACGAATCCTGGCGTCAAACCTCTGCCCTGCAATAGACGTCGCAGCGGATATCCACGCATGATATGCCGCGGACTGAAGGGCTTCTGGAGATACTTCTCCCAACCTGACCCCTGCTGTTGAGGCTCCATACGCTGCCATTTTTCCCTGCGCGAGAAGAGGTATGCTTCCGGGCCCTATCCGATCCAGAAAGAATTTTCCGGAAGCCTGTCGCAACTCCAACGCGTCAGAATCCGCTGCAACGACTACTCCAATCAGGCTGGGGCGGATCTCAAACCCATCTCCCCTTCGAGCCATGGCATCCGATACTGATCCACTCTGCGCCAACCCCAGCAAAAGACGCCGCCCTGAGTCAGGGTCCTGAAATGTGAGAACCTGCATGGCATCACTGGTCTGAGGTGGCGTGAAGGTAAGCGCCGGCCCTTCCTGGCCCAGTTGCATTGCGCTGGAAGACTCAGAAGCCAGAGATACCGTCCATCCCCCGGCGACAGGTTTGAGTGTAAGAGCCGCATCGACCGGACAACTGATCCGCACCAGTGTGGTGGCACCCACAATCTGGCTTTGCACGGCCCCAAAAGGGGCGATTCCGCCCAGTGCCGCAGTATCAAGAGGGTGACGTCCCCCTGCCACAAGAACGAGACGTCCCCCTTTTCGAAAAGCCGCAATGGGGGTTCTTTCCCCCAAGGGCAGCCACAAACCGGTTACGTCCTGACTGGCAG
This sequence comes from Gluconobacter frateurii, assembly GCF_002723955.1. Classification (GTDB taxonomy): domain Bacteria; phylum Pseudomonadota; class Alphaproteobacteria; order Acetobacterales; family Acetobacteraceae; genus Gluconobacter; species Gluconobacter frateurii. The sequence goes on along the minus strand of NZ_BEWN01000002.1, from coordinate 518,179 downwards.
ACGAAGACTGTGGAGAAGCAATTTTGGCAACGCTCGCGCCCTTCTTGTCTCCGTTTTTCTGGGCCTGATCGTTTCCTTTCGGCACGCTGGAAGAGAGAAGAGGAGAAGGATCATTCAAAAATGACCATCCTGGCGGAAGAGAGATATCTTTCGCAGACGATACCGATGGCCCTGCAAGTGCAGTTTCTGCAAAGGCCATCAGCATCAGTGCCAAGGCAGAAATCCGCCGCACGCTCATCCGTTGATACCACGCGGGCCAGCATGAGCATGAATGTTTGCAAGAAGCTGGGTCGCAAGAATGGCTCGCTGCGGTGACATCGCTTCCATAATTGCGGAAGCCTTGCGAGAGCTCATGCGGTTCAGCAGACCAACACCCACCCTGAGATCCAGAATATTGAAGATAACAGCCGCATCAGCAGGCTTCATGGCCTCATAGATTTTTACAAGCCGGTCCGTATCCTGGTTCAAAAGCTCATCAGAATGACGCTCGCTGTCTTCGATCTGAGACCGCGATGCCTGTAGGGCCGTCATCCGGCGCTGAAGCTCCTCTTCCCCGGCATCGACCAGACGCTGCCGCTCATCAAGCGCCTCAGCCTTTCGGTCCAGTTCCTGCTGGCGCGCATTCAGTTCTGCTTTCAAAGCGGGGTCGACGGTTTCTGCGGCCACGCTTTGGGGAGCCTGAGGCGTTCCCTGGCACCCTCCTGCCTTACAGAGATCTGCTGTGGCAGGCACAGGAGCCGCAACAGCCGCAGGCTTTTTTTCCACTGAAGGCGACGTATCGGCCTTCTGAGTTGACGTCTCGGCAGAGACAGGGGCCGCAGAGGGCTGCGCGACAGCGGATGCAACCAGCGACGACCCTGTGGAAGGCTCGGCACCAACATATTCAACAAGATCGTAAACTTTGATGCCCAGAAGCACGATCATCAGGCCACAGCTGATATGGAGCAGGCGGAAAAACATTTTGTTTACCCCTGCTTCTGACGAAGCGCGCGCAGAAGCTCGCGTTCAGCCGCACTTTTGCCGACCGGGCTTTTGGTTACTCCTACGCTACCCAATCGCCCTTCATCCATTCGCGGTCGCAGAGGGGTCCGTAGAGGCATTGTGTCTCCCTCATCCGCATAAGCCATAGCCGCCGGACTTGGCTCCCTCGGTGCTGGCGTGCGGCCTTCAAGAACCTGTGCAGCCGCTTCGGAGCGCTCGCACAATGCCGTCAGCTCATGCTTGAGCACCTTTCCGGATTCTACGGTCTTCCCAAGTGCACGTCCCACCATCTCCGTAGTCTGACGAAGGTGATCGATGCCTGACTGCGCCTGCGCGCTGCTGCTTTCGAGGCTCATGATCAATGCATCAAGCTGCCCACGGTCACGCCGGATCACAGCGAGTGCGCGACCAAGATAGAGGCTGTAGAAAATCGTCACCAGCAGCAGTACTGACAGGGCGATTTCAAGCCCAAGCTGGAACCTGTCCATGAAAACGCTCCGTCTTTTCAGCTATAGGCGGAGGGCCGTTCAGCGGCCTCTCCCCCAATAAGATTTTCTTCGATACGGACAGCCACATGTCCCTGCTTTTTCCCGACGCGCCCTCGGAAAACCGTCTTGCCGCCACATCGCATCTGCACAAGGGATGTCGGGTCGCGGCGCAGCACGAGCCGATCCCCGGGGGAGAGGGTCAGAATATCCTGAAGGTTCATGGTCTGCTCTTCCAGAACAGCATCAAGGGTCACGTCTGTGTTCCAGAGTTCCTGTGCGAGATGGCTTTCCCAGATCCCGTCATGCCCGAACTTTTCGCCCATGAACTGCTGGAGAAGGATCTCACGAACAGGCTCGAGCGTCGCATGAGGCAGGATCAGATCCACGTCACCTCCCCGCCCATCCATGTCGATCCCGAACCGAGCCATGACAACGCCATTCGTGGCGCGTGAAATGGTCGCAAAGCGGGAATTCAGCTCCAGACGATCCAACCGGAAATTCACGGCACAAAGTGGGCTAAAACTCATGGAAAGATCGCTCAGGATCACACGGATCAGCGGCTCGATCAGAGCCCGCTCAATCGCCGTATGGTGACGTCCCTCCGGACGACCTTCGCTAGCCACTGCGGACCGCACACGGTCATGACCGCCGAGCAGAGCATCAATAATGCTATAGACCAGAGAAGAGCTGAGAATGAGAATTCCGTAATTGTCCCACTCTTCCGCCTTGAAGACCGCGAACATCGACTGGCCGGAAACATTCTCCAGATAATCCCCGAACCGCAGGGAATTCAAGCGGTCGATCGAAACTTCAACATTGTCGCTGGTAAAGTTCCGCAGACTTGTCGTCAGGATACGAACGAGACGGTCAAAGACCACCTCCAGCATGGGCAGACGCTCATAGGAGACGGAGGACGTCGTGATCAGTCTTTCCAGACCATTCCCGTCGCCACCCCCCTTCAGAGTGGCGTCACTTCCGAACAGACTGTCGATTTCAGCCTGATTGAGAATGCGGCCCGTACCGTCATCCTCTTCCGGAAATCCGAGATCGTCCATGGAGAGAGCAAATTTGGGAGTCGGCATATCGCCGTTCTCTTCCGAAACCTGATCTGACTGCCTGCCATCCATGTTTGCCGCCTCCGCAGTCACTGCACCAGCAACTCTACAAAGAAGAGATCCCGGACCGGCAGAGGCGCAAGAATGTTGGAAACCTGCGCTAAAAGCGTCTCCCTGAGGCGATAGATGCCGGCACCCGACAGTTCTTCAGGACGCATGCCATGCAGGCAGGTCTGAAAGGCATCCTGGATCTGGGGCATTAACGGCCCGATTTTTGCCGTATCTTTGCTGTCTTCAACCTGAAGACGCGCGCTGATCCGAATATAACGCGCCCTACCCTCACCGGTATCCAGATTGGACACCATCGTGGGAATGGTGATGATCGTCAGCTTTTCGGGTTGTGAGGCAGGTTTTTCAGGATGGGACGCAGGGTGATGGAAGTGCTGCCAGGCGAATGCGCCTCCTCCGGCCAGCAGGACGCAGAGGATCGCTGCAATCATGATGATCCTGCGCTTCCCGCCCCCCTTTGCAGGGGTTTCAAGTTCCGGAGTCTCCGTCGTCACCGTGTATCTGCCTTCTCTTTCGGACAGATCCCATCATCAGTTCAAAAGATTAACGTTGGGTTTATGACGCCCCGGAAAAGGCACCTTTTCCTCTATGCCGGAACCCTTTGCATGGCCGGATTCCTCCTTTCCGGCTGCGCCTCCCAGACGTCCCCTTACAACCGGTATTACGCCGCAAACGGCGCCTACAAAGCACCCGGAACCGCAAGTGATCCGTGGGGGCCGTACATTCAGCAGGCTGCCAATCGCTTCTCGATTCCCGAAGCATGGATTCGCGCTGTCATCCATCAGGAATCGGGGGGTCACCAGTACCTGAACGGGCAACCCATCACATCCAGCGCCGGAGCCATGGGACTGATGCAGTTGATGCCCCAGACCTATGCGGAAATGCAGAGTCGCTTCGGACTGGGATCTGACCCCTACGAACCTCACGACAATATCATGGCAGGCACGGGCTATATCCAGATCCTGTCCCGCAAATACGGCGCCCCTGCATTTCTGGCGGCCTACAATGCTGGCCCGCAACGCCTTGAAGACTATCTCTATGAAGGGCGATCCCTCCCTAACGAGACCGTCAATTATGTCGCCAGCATTACTCCTCATCTGGGAACGCAGGTGGCCATGACCGGCCCTCTCGCCGCCTATGCCTCAACCACTCAGCTCAACGCGTCTCCAATGGAGGTGGCGGAAGCCCCCGATACCTCCACTCAGTTGGCCATGAATCAGACGTCAAGCAGCTACGCTCCTCCACAACAGAGTGTCCAGCAGGCCTGGGCGGGTCGACGCATCACATCCGTTCCGTCTGATACCATGCCGCCAGATCTGCCACCTGCGGTCCCCTGTGACCCGAACGGTGCCTATGATCCGGATACCACCTGCATCCAGACGCCCGCTCCATCCGGTCAACTTGCTCCGCCATCTGCAACCGCAGCGCCTCAGTATGCGTCCAGCAGCAACCTTCCCCCCGCGCCTGTCATTCCCACGCCTGCCCGAACGGCCAGGGCTTCATCTGGCCTGACGCCCATGAGTGTGAGCTATCGCACTCCCGGAAGCTATGGAGACTGGGGTATTCAGGTAGGCGCATTTGCAAATCCCGGACAGGCACGTTTCGCAGCCACAATGGCCCGACAGAGCGCCTTCTCTCCCCTTCAGGCTTCGCGCATCGAGATTCAGCCGACTGTCGCACACGGAACACGCTTCTGGAGGGCAAGACTGGCAGGAATCAGCCGCTCAGGTGCTGCTCAGGCCTGCAATACTTTGTCAGGACAGGGGATGGCCTGTATGGCGGTCCCTCCGGGGCATTAAGTTACTCATAAATCGGGGTTTTCGTAAGAAAACTCAATGCGCGTTGGCAACAGGCGTGGTTTGCCGTATGTTCCCATGCAGATTGGACATACCTGCCACGCATGAAGTGTAGGTGATCCCTGTCCAGACATTGTTTCACCACGCCGATCCCGGCTCTCAGGATGCGCAGATGACGACCAGCCCTGCTCACGATTACACTCCCCCATCGGAAGATGTCATCAGCGAGGAAGGGTATCACAAGGATCTCGGTCGTCGACATATCCAGATGATCGCCATTGGTGGCGCCATCGGTACGGGTCTGTTCCTTGGCGCCGGCTCCCGCCTTCAGGTCGCCGGACCTTCCCTTGCGTTGATCTATACCGTTTGCGGTATCTTTTCCTTCCTGATCCTCCGCGCCCTCGGCGAACTGGTCATGTACCGCCCGACCAGCGGCAGCTTCGTCACTTATGCCCGCGAATTTCTGGGCGAGAAAGCTGCCTATGCGGCTGGCTGGCTCTCGTTTCTGAACTGGGCGATGACGGGTATCGTCGATATCACCGCCGTCGCCCTCTACATGCATTACTGGGCCGTTTTCGTGGACGTGCCACAATGGGTGTTCGCCCTTGGCGCGCTGGCAATCGTTGGCACCATGAACATGATTGGCGTCCGCTATTTTGGCGAAATGGAGTTCTGGTTCTCGCTCATCAAGGTCGTGGCACTCGCAGCCTTCCTTATCGCAGGAACGCTGATCCTCGGTAGCCGTGTTCCCGTGGGGGGTCACACGACCGGCCTTCACCTCATCACAGAAAACGGCGGCCTGTTCCCGCACGGGATCATCCCGGCATTTCTTCTGCTTCAGGGCGTTGTCTTTGCCTATTCCGGCATTGAACTGATTGGAACGGCCGCAGGCGAGTGCCACGATGCCCGCGAAGTTCTGCCCCGCGCCATCAACAGCGTAATCTGGCGTATTGCGCTATTCTATGTTGGATCCGTAGTCCTTCTGGTGTGCCTCCTGCCCTGGACGTCCTATCACGCTGGCGTCAGCCCGTTCGTGACGTTCTTCCAGGCTTTGGGCATTCCGGGCGTCGGCACGATCATGAACATCGTGGTTCTGACAGCAGCTCTCTCCAGCCTGAATTCTGGACTTTATTCCACTGGCCGCGTGCTTCGCGCACTGGCACTTGGCGGCTCCGGGCCAAAGATGCTGTCCAAGATGAACCGAAGTTCCGTCCCTTACATGGGTATTCTCACAACACTGGCGGTCTATCTTGTGGGCGTCGGACTGAACTATCTGATTCCGGCCCGCGTCTTTGAAATCGTCCTGAATTTCTCTGCCGTTGGCATCATCAGCACCTGGTCGTTCATTCTGCTCTGCCAGCAACGCCTGCGTGCGGCCATTAACCGTGGAGACATTGCACCCACGGGCTTTGCCATGCCGGGCGCACCAGTTACCAACTGGGTGACACTAGGTTTTCTGGCGTTCGTACTGCTCATGATTGCGTTCGATTATCCGGATGGTACCATCACGATCGGTGCCACCCCGCTGATCGGACTCCTGCTCGTTGGTGGATGGGTTCTTCTGGGCAAGACCCGCAAGACAACCTGATAAGCAGTTGATCTGAAAACGCTCCTTCGGGAGCGTTTTTTTGGCCTGACTTAGGACCTGGCCAAAACCATCACACTGTTTCAGATTGAACGACACTCACCGGCGGGAGCCAGACAAGACACGTTGTCCCCCGCCCCGGAGCGCTCGCCACGCGCAGTCGGCCGCCGTGACGGTCCAGAATATGCCGAACGATGGACAGGCCCAGACCCGTGCCCTGTTGGGCAGGCTCCACCTTGTCCACGACCCGATAAAAGCGTTCAGTCAGGCGTGGAAGATGATGCGCTTCCATGCCACGCCCATTATCCTCCACGCCCAGAAGGACGCCACCGTCTTCCGGCCACCGGTCATCGCGTTCCGGTGCCCTGCGGGCAAATAATGTGACAGAAAAGGGCCGTTCCCGCTCCCGACCATATTTCAGGGCATTTTCGATCAGGTTCAGGAGCACCTGTACCATCTCGTCTTCATCCGCCTTGATGATCAGGTCATCTTCAATAGCCAGATTAAGCGTGCATCCATCCTCATCGAAGCGCGGGGCGACTTCTCCAAGCACAATCGCCATCAAATCCGCGACTTCAACGACATCACGTGGGCGCTGGTGTTCGTGTGCCTGAACGCGGGAAAGATAGAGAAGCCGATCAATCAGCCGTTTCAAACGGGCCGACTGCTGTCCCATGATATCCAGAAACTGTAGGCGCGTTCCCTCGTCCATAGTGCTGCCGCCAGCTCTGAGCGCATCAATAAAGCCGCTCAGAGATGCCAGGGGCGTACGCAGTTCATGACTGGCATGGGCTACGAAATCCAGCCGCATCCTGTCCAGCACCTGTGCCTCGCTCCGGTCCGACATCACAACAAGAACGCGCTTATGACGGTCCTGTGGCCCAGGAAGACCTCTCAACGAGAGATGCAATGTCCGGGGGACGGGAACATCCAGCGTGAAGGTTGTAGAACATACAGGAGGAAGATCATCCGCTCCTTCAGGCTCGGCCCGTAAGGCGGCAGAAAGCGCTGAACGGGCAGCAGGATGCCTGAGAATGGCTCCAACACTGTCTCCGAACTGGATCAGGGCTTCTTCGTTTGCCTGAAGCACAGCCCCGAGCCTGTCCAGCAGAAGCACACTGCCCGGAAAAAGCTCGATGGGGAGCGGAGCATCCGGCAAAGGAAGCGAGAGACCCATCGTGGGAAATTCAGGAACGACGGGCTCGGGTATCGTACGGCGGCGAAAGGCCAGAGCCGCGTATCCCCAGCCAACAACAGCAACACCTGCGAGGATCAGACCAGCCCAGAGAGGCAGCCCGTCATGGGAAATGGCTGCCAGACTGTCGGTCCTCACCCGTTAAAGCCCGTCCGTGACCGGACCGTCATCCAGAGCATAGCCCGCTGCCCGGACCGTACGGACAAGGTCCGGCTCGTTCGGGCCGTTGATAGCCTTGCGAAGGCGGCGGATATGAACGTCAATCGTGCGGATTTCCACATGAATGTTCTGACCCCAGATCCGGCGGAGAAGATCTTCACGCGAGAAGACCTTGCGCGGATTGCGGATCAGAAGGTCCAGAAGGCGATATTCGGTCGGGCCAAGAGAAAGCAGACGCCCCGCACGCTCCACACGATGCGTTTCAGGATCAAGTGTGATGTCGGCAAACGATAGAACATCATAGGATGACTGATGACGCCGCAGCAAAGCGCGCAGGCGGGCATCAAGCGTATCCACGCTGCATGGCTTAACCAGATAGTCATCTGCGCCTGTGTCGAGACCGCGGATCGCGTCCTGCTCTCCAGAACGAGCAGTCAGCAGGAGAACCGGAAGGTCCCGTAGGGCCGGATTGCTGCGAATACGCCGGCAGAGATCCAGACCGGAAAGACCCGGCAGCATCCAGTCCAGAACGGCTGCATCGGGGCGAGCCGTTTCCAGAAACTGAAGCGCTGTTTCCGCATCGGGAGCGGATTCAACACGATAGCCTCGCTGTTCGAGGTTGTATCGCATCATGAGCAAGAGGGCTGGATCATCCTCAACGACGAGGATGAGGCCCTTTGCTCTTACCTGCGTCGTCCCGCTCACCGGTCTTCTGGCTCGGCGGCAGCGTCGATGGATGTCGGACCGCCCCGGGGACGAACTGCGGGAAGATTGTCACCCGTTACGGCATAGAAGACCCGCTCCGCGATATTGGTCGCGTGATCGCCAATCCGCTCAAGGTTCTTGGCAATGAACAGAAGCTCCGTGCAGGCCCGAATATTACGCGGATCTTCCATCATGTACGTGACGAGTTCACGGAACAGGGCCGTGTAATACTCATCCACGGCACGATCCGCATGCCAGACTTCCATAGCCCGGTTGGAATCCTGCTGAGTGATGGCATCAATGGAACGCCTCAGATTGTCCTGAACCAGACGACCCATGCTGCGCAGACCAGAGAGAGAAATCTGACCGTCGGAACCACGGATCCGCAGGGAGCGGCGCGCAATGGACGATGCATAATCGCCAATCCGCTCCAGATCGCCCGTGATCTTCAGAGCCGCAACGATTTCACGAAGATCGCTCGCCATCGGGCTGCGCAGGGCCAGAAGACGGATGGCGAGACTTTCGACATCACGCTCAAGGCCATCCACATCCGGATCCTGACGGGCGGCTGCATCGGCAGCCTCCTCGTTTCGATCTGCGATAGCCGAGAGGGCGAGAGCCACCTGGTTTTCCACGATGCCGCCCATCTGGGACATCATGGACCGGAGCTGACCCAGCTCCTGCTCGTAGCTTTTGACGATATGAGATCTGTCAGCCATGGCGGATTATCCAAATCTTCCGGTGATGTAGTCCTGGGTCTGCTGCTGGCGCGGGTTCGTGAAGATACGATCCGCAGTATCCACTTCAATCAGACGGCCCATATAGAAAAATGCAACCTGATCCGCACAGCGTGCAGCCTGCTGCATGTTGTGGGTCACGATGGCAATCGTGAACTCTTCCTTGAGTTCATCCAGCAATTCCTCGATACGCGCCGTCGAAATCGGATCCAGTGCGGAGGTGGGCTCGTCAAGCAGGAGCACTTCCGGGCGCGTGGCAATCGAACGGGCAATGCAGAGGCGCTGCTGCTGACCCCCAGACAGACCGGCCGCCGGAGCATTCAGACGGTCCCGGACTTCATTCCACAGGGCAACACGCGTCAGAACGTCCTGCACACGGGCATCCATGTCCGCCTTGTTCAGACGCTCATGCAGACGCACACCGAATGCGATGTTGTCATAGATCGACATGGGAAACGGTGTTGGCTTCTGAAAAACCATGCCGATCCGGGCCCGCAGAATATTCAGATCAAGGCCGGTCTCAAGGATATTCCGCCCGTCAAACAGGACTTCCCCTGTCGCCCGCTGCCCTGGGTAGAGGTCATACATACGGTTGAAAATACGCAGCAGCGTGGACTTGCCACAGCCGCTGGGTCCAATCATCGCCGTGACCTTTCGGGCAGGAAAATCGATGTTGATGTCGTGCAGGGCGTGATTCTGTCCGTAGTAGAAATTAAGGTTGCGAACAGCGAGGGCCACCTGCGGCTTGGTCTCGGTCATGTTGAAATCCTGTAAAATCATCCGCGGCGGGCCGAAAGACGGACGGCAATATTGATGGCCAGAACACCCATGGTCACGAGCAATGCGCCTGCCCATGCGAGCTGAACCCAGTCTTCGTAGGACGCCCCTGCATACTGGTAGATCGTAACGGGCAGGCTGGCCATCGGACGGTTCAGGCTGAAGGACCAGTTCTGGTTGCCCAGAGATGTAAAGAGTAAGGGGGCCGTTTCGCCACTGACGCGGGCCAATGCCAGAAGAATACCGGTCAGAACGCCGGTCTTGGCAGATCGCAGACACAGGAACAGCGTCACACGCCACCGCGTTGCCCCTAGCGCAGCCCCGGCTTCCCGCATTGCAATCGGCACAAGCCGGAGCATGTCTTCTGTCGTTCGAACGATGATGGGAACAGCAAGAATTGCGAGCGCGACCGACCCGGCAAAGGCCGAGAAATGTCCAAACGGGGCAACGAGAATCTGATAGACGAACAGCCCGACCAGAATGGAAGGAACCGACATCAGAACATCCGAGACGAAACGGACGCAGGATGCGAACCGGTTCTGGCGGTTTCCATATTCCGAGAGGTAAATGCCACAACCCAGTCCAAGCGGGGTCGCAATCAGAAGAGCCAGAAAGGTTTGGATCAGGCTACCGAGAATGGCATTTGCCAGACCGCCCCCAGAACCCGGAGGCCCCATGGGCTTCATGATCGCAGCTGCAGAAAGGCCAGTTATTCCCCGGGACAGCAACGTCCACAGAATAGACGTCAGGACCAGCACCAGAATGCCGGCCGCAACCATTCCAAGCAGTGTTGCCAGCCGATCCATTCGGCGCCGGCGGGCGCCGTTGGCGTTCGGAGCCCAGCCGCTGGATGACGTCGTCATATCGCTCATTTCCCGTCCTTCCGCAGCATACGGGCCAGAGACAGGCTGGCGAAAGACAGCAGCATGAGAATGAACCCAAGCGCCAGCAGGGAGGACAGTCTCAGGGATCCGACCGGGCTTTCCGGAAACTGGAGCGCAATCAAAGAAGCAACGGTGCTGCGGGGCGCAAAAAGCGACCACCCAACAGAGGTTACGTTTCCGATCACAAACGTAACCGCCATGGTCTCACCCAGCGCACGTCCCATTCCCAGAACGGTGGCGCCGATCATTCCTGTCCGGGACCAGGGCACAACAACTTTCCACATGACGTCCCATCGCGTCGCACCCAGTCCGTAAGCACTTTCACGCAGCATTCCTGGCATCGCCCCGAAAACATCCCGCATTACGGCGGTCATAAAGGGAGCAATCATCATGGCGAGGACAATGCCTGCGGTCATGAGACCTGTACCAAACGGGGCTCCGTGGATCAGCAGGCTGATCCCAGGCACATGCCGGAAGTTATGCATCATGAAGGGCTGAACATGCCGGGCCATAAACGGCACGATTGTGAAGAAGCCCCACATACCAAAAATAATGGATGGCACGGCTGCAAGCAGCTGAACTGCCGTTCCCACAACAGCCGCAATCTTGGGGGGCGCAATCGCGGTGAGCCAGAAAGCCGTTCCAAACGCGAGAGGCATGGCAATCAGCACACCGATCAGCGTACTGACAATCGTGCCGAAAAGAGGGGCCCACGCACCATAATCATTCGTAACCGGGTTCCACACATCACGAAACGTGAAGCCGAGCCCGAAAGTCCTGAAGGCTTCCTGGCCACCAACCCCCATCAGAACGACCAGGCCGCCCAGAGCGATCAGCACGACAAGCGAGCATCCTCCAACGATGGCCTGAAATGCGGTATCCGCGCTGCTCCGCTTTTCCTTGTATTCAGGAGCGGAGACTTTGTCGGGCTGCCTGGCTGGGGCAAGTGTCATGCGTCAAAGGCTCTGGCTGTGATAACGGTGCAGACTGACGGCACATACCGCCATCTCCGTGCATTAGCCTTCCGGAACGGGAAGAACAACCGGTGCGTGCAACAGGCGGCATGAAAGATTTATGTCATTCGCGACACATTTTTTTTTACCGCCCACTCCTGAGCTACCGAAGACATGCCCGTACAACTCATTTAGGATCACGGAAAATCTTCGCGCTGACCCTGAATTTGAGGCAAGCGCCGCCTGGGAGACAGAGTAAATGACCAAACCGCCGATCCCTCAATCTCCAGCTCCTACCGCCAGCGTTTTCCTTGGACATTTTGACCAGTTTGTCGACGGTCAGGCTAAAGGATGGGTAATCGACACACGAGGTATTGGTCCTGCCCGACTACATGTACTGATAGATCAGCAGGAAGTCTTGCAGGTGGTCTGCGATGTGGAACGGGCGGATGTTCAGGCAGTTCTGAACCTGCCTGTTGCGAAGGTCGGATTTGAATTTTCCGTGCCCGACAAATACATAGACGGCAAGCCCCATGAGCTTTCCATCCGCCTTCCGGATCGCTCCGTCCTCGCGCTGCCCAACCTCGCGGATCCAGAAGAGCCTCCGCTCCCGGTGGTTACCTTCACGCACAAATTCAAACCCCAGTACCAGAGCTTTGTAGACGGCGTTAAACAGGGCGCTCTCAGAGGGTGGCTTCTGAAAGCAGACCGCCCAGGTGCGGAGATGCATGGCGGTTGCATGATTTCCGTCATGGTGGATGGTGTACGGATTGCGCAGGCGCGTGCCGATCGATATCGCGGCGATGTCGCCGCCGTGCTCGGCTGTGACCCCAATTGCGGCTTCGAAATTCCTATTCCGCAGCGGCTGCGCGGCAGTACGCCCCGTCAGTTCAAAATCGTCACGCTGCCAGACAATGCCGAACTCAACGGCAGCCCCTTTGTCACGTCTCTTGCAGACGATGCTCTTGAAACACGCCTGGTCGATTTGCTGGGCGTCATTGACGGGCTGCATCGTCAACTATCCGCTCTTCGGCAGGAAGTACGTGATCTGGTACCCCGTCGAGGCTATAATCTTGGCGACTACAACCGATGGGCCCAGAAATACTATCCCCTTCTGCGCGAACGAACAGCCCGTCAGAGGCAGCTTGAAGATGGAAAGGGCTTTGAAGAACCTCTGGTCTCCATCCTTTGCCCAACCTATCGCCCTCTAAAGAGCGATTTTGAAGCCGCCATCAATTCCGTCCTGTCCCAGACCTATCAGAACTGGGAACTGATCATTGTCGATGACGCAGGAAAATGCGCTCAGACAACAGCCATTATCGAAGGATTCTGCAAGGCAGATAAGCGCATTCGCGCAGTCCCCCTGAAAAAGAATGCAGGCATCTCCGGCGCAACCAATGCAGGCATGGACGCTGCACGCGGGAAATATGTAGTTTTCTTTGACCATGACGACCTCATGGTCGACGTCGCCGTAGAAATTATGGTCCGCGCGGCACGGGAAACCGGAGCAAAGCTGCTCTATTCTGATGAAGACAAGATTGATCAGGCCGGTTACTTCCTGGAGCCAAATCTCAAGCCAGACTTCAATTATCGCTATCTGCTTGGCTGCAATTATGTCTGCCACCTGACCATGGTGGAGGCCGATACCATGCGCGCCATCGGGCACCTGAAGTCCGACTATGATGGCGCCCAGGATCATGACTTCATCCTGCGGGCGACGGAAATCCTGAAGCCTTCAGAAATCTACCACGTGCCGGAAATCCTTTACCACTGGCGCAAGACACCGAACTCCACAGCCGTAAATGTCGCCAACAAGACCTATGCCATCGAGGCGGGGGTCCGTTACGTTCATGACCATCTCAAGCGTCGCGGCGTCAAAGCAAAAGTGTCGTCCATCCGTGGCCTCACGCTCTATGGCGTCAAATGGCTGACACGGAAAACGCCGAAAGTCAGGATCATTATTCCGTTCAAGGATCAGGTGGACACGACGCGTCAGTGCGTCGAAGCCCTTCTGACCAAGACAGCCTACAAGGCTTTCGACATCATTCTCGTCAACAACTGGTCGGTGGAAGACGAGACGGCTGCCTTCATTGAAGAGATGCAGGCCCACCCGCAGGTGTCCGTCCTCACTGTTGAAGAACCCTTTAACTACTCGCGCCTTAACAATCTGGCCGTTGAGCAGACCAACGCCGATTACCTGATGTTCATGAACAACGATGTGTTTGTGGAACACAAGGACTGGCTGCACATCGCCATCGGGGAAGCCCTGGCCGCTCCTGACGTAGGGGCTGTGGGCGCAAAGCTGCTGTATCCGAACGATACCATCCAGCATGCGGGCGTGATCGTTGGACCAGCGGGCATCGGCGCGCATGTCCATCGTGGCGATCCGGTTTCTGAATATGGTTTCATCGGGCGGACCATGCTGTCCCACGAAGTCACAGCCGTCACGGCTGCCGCTATGCTTGTCCGTGCGGATGTCTTCCGCGAAATCGGGGGCTTCGATGAGAAAGAACTGACCGTCGCCTATAACGACGTCGATCTGTGCCTGAAGATCCGTGATACAGGTTACCGGATCATTTTCTGTGCAGAAATCGTGGCTTACCACCATGAGAGCCTCTCCCGCGGTAGCGATGACCGTCCAGAACATGAAGCCCGCTTCTTTCATGAAACCCAGACGATGCTGGCCCGTTGGAGCAACAACCCACTTTTCGAACGTGACCCGGCTTACCCCCGCTATTTCACAGTGGACCACCAGCCGTTCTTCGATCTCGTGGATCCGGAGACGCTATGAAACCCATTTGGGAATTTGGCGTTTCTGGATAACGAACCCTGTTTCAGGAGATTTATCGTGGCTACAAAGTCCAACCGTCATGTCACGCAGAACAACACGGCAGACAACACCAAAAGCGTCTCCATCGAGACGCTGAATGCCCGACTGGCAGATCTTATTGATCTTGCCCTGATCACCAAGCAGGCTCACTGGAATCTCAAGGGCCCGCAGTTCATCGGCGTACACGAAATGCTGGATGGCTTCCGCTCCAGCATTGACGACTTCGTCGACACCACGGCAGAACGCGCAACGCAACTGGGCGGCACAGCGTACGGGACCGTGCAGGCTGTTGCAAAGAACAGCAACTGCACGCCTTATCCAACCGATATTTACCGGGTTGCAGATCATATCGCGGCTCTGATTGATCGCTATGCGACTGTTGCCAACAACGTTCGTGAAGCCATCAAGATCACGGATGAAGCCGGCGACGATGATACTTCCGATCTGTTCACGGAAGTTTCCCGTGGGCTCGACAAGCATCTCTGGTTCCTTGAGGCGCACGTTCAGGAACCCACAGGCCAGATGCGTGATGGCGACCATGATGGCAAGCGTAGCTGATTAGCAACCGCTTCCAAAATGGATAGAAAACGAGGCAGCAATCTGCCTCGTTTTTTTATGCTTATTCAAAAAAAGATTGTATGCTCTTTTAGAGACAGCGGGCGAGATGCTCTCTGGCAAAACGAAATGCGTCCATATCCAAAGTCTCAATATTTCGAATAACTTCAGTAGGGCTTTCTGGAATATCCTGCCTCTCAGCTGGAACCCTAACTGGCGTCACCAAACCCTCCAGCGCCAGCCTGACAAAGCCCTGTAACTCTTCAGTCGTGAGGGCAAAGGGCATCTGCCCCCTCTCACGCTGCACAATCCAAGAGCCTGTCAGCTTCTGAAGATTACCCCATTCTGAGGCCTGACCTCCAACAGCACGCTGTCGCAGCGTCTCAATACTCGCCTTTGCAAGGGCTTCGATATCTTCGTCGGTCAAGCGCAACGGCATCTGGGTAGGATCTTTCTTCACCACCCAGCGATGTACGATGTCACGCAAGCCAGGAAGCATTTCGAAAGACATTCAGACCACTCCTGTTACATCTACTCAGCGACGCAGATGTATCTGTAATTCTCTATGATAGAAACGTTATCATACCTGTCAGGGCCATGGAATGTGTCGTTGTCCATTATCACTTTCGTTGCCGGGTAGGCTTTCACAATGAAGCACTGGCAATCAAAAAGGTTTCTAGATAAGATTTTGTCAATTTCTAATGAAATATGAAGAAGTCGTGGAACATGAGTGAAAATACTGAAAACAATCATCAAGAACCACCTTCTTTCACGACAGACGATCTTGCGCATGATGATCAGGCTATTGCCTATCTGGAGAGACATGGGGCCGATACGGTCGAACATGCCTTCGCAATTGCCAATATTCTTCATATCCACAGCAATGTTCGAGAAGCATCTTCTTTTTACCGCCGGGCCTTTGAACTCCATACCAAAAGCCAGACTGAGTACCCGCTGGCGCAGTCTCTCCTTCAAGTCCGCCTTCTTTGTCTTCTGAAAGCATCCCTCCCCCTACCTCCCGAAGAGATACAAGAACTTGAAAATATCGAACCGTCGTTTGCAAATTATATTCGTGGCGTAAACACTGCATGGCGAGAGAAAGATTTTGAGAAAAGCCTAAAGCTTATTGGTAATACATATGAAGGTTTTCATTCTGGAGAAGAAATAGACAGGCTATATCTGGAAATAGCCTTGTTGTGGTTGCAATCTCTGGATACAGGGAAAAAGTCCAACAAAAACTGTAATATTCCGCATCATCTTTATATGTACTGGGATCGTAATCCTCCTTTAGAAATCAGAGAAAATATTCAGTATCATCAAGACCTTATAGGCGAGGATTTCACCGTCTTCGACCATGAGAGTGCTTCACAGTGGATGTATGAAAATTACGGCAGGGAAGCCTGCGAATTTTTCCAGCAAGCCCGGCATCCTGCAGAAGCCGCAGATCTTCTGCGGTTGCATGTCATTGCAGCCAAAGGTGGCTGGTGGCTTGATGCAGACCTTCGTATCAAATCTGATGATGCGTGGGACCATCTTGCCTTCGTTCCTACCAGTTGCCAGTTGTTCACCACACACAACTTCGTCTTGCATAATGATTTTTTTGGCGCTGCCCCCAGTCACCCCATTATTTCAAATGCTCTTCTAACAGCATGGGCCAATACTTTCCGCCACCCCGGCCTGTATATTGCCTTCAAGACAGGACCAGGTGTTTTAAATCGAGCCGTCAGTCGGACGATATTCCAGAAAGTTAATCACGGGGAAGAACTTCCTGATGTTTCCATAGACAATCAGGATCGCTTCAATGACTTTGTAGAAGAGTATGAAGTCCATTATAAAAATGCCAGTGGTTCATGGCACCATCATTGATATAGCCGATTGAAAATTGTCAGCAGCTATGCCTGCTGACAACCTGTTCTACCAGCCTGTCATATCGCTCTAGATAATCCTGCAGAGACAGTTCAGCCTCTGCATATCCCCTGGCACCCTGCCCAAGGCGGCGAGCCTGTTTTCGGTCTTCCAGTAATTCCAGGACCACCTCGGCAATCCGGTCTGGCTCCAGGAATGGAACAAGACGGCCTGTCACACCATCAGTAATAAATTCGCTAACCGGAGCCGTATCACTTCCGATGATCGGGCAGCCTGTTGCCATGGCCTCTCGCAAGGACCACGACGCGACAAAAGGATAAGTCAGATACAGATGGGCGTCCGAGCGCTTGAGCAGGCTGCGAAAATCGTCGTAAGCAACTTTGCCGACGAAATGCACCCGACTGAGATCCAGTTTCCCTTCCAGCTCCTTGAGCATGATGTCTTTCCAGCTTCCGCGGTCCGGAGGCGGCGCACCATAGCTGACCTGATCTCCGCCAACCAGAATGATTTGCGCGTCCTGCCGCTCAGTGAGAATACGCGGAAGAGCACGCATGACACTATGGAAGCCACGATAAGGCTCAAGGTTACGCGCGACATAAGTCACGAGTGCATCACGAGGGGAAATTTTCACCCCATTGATGACCAGATTACGGCGACGTGCCTGAGCATCTGGCTGGCAAAGCTCAAGATTTACGCCTTCCCGCAAAAGGGAAATCCTGTCCTGCGCCCAGCCGGGATATGTGGATTTCTGAAACTGTGTGGGGGTCTGACCATAGCCATTTGGCAAAGAAAGCGCCTGAAGATTTATGGCATTTTTTACCCGGACAGCCGCCGCCAGATCCGGGCCAGGCGGAAACTCAGGATCGAACCCGACGTCGTTTCGATCAGTGTGATAAAAAAATTCAAAATATCCCAAAATCGGGCAGCCGGGAAAAACATCCACGAGGTTCAGAAGCTCGCCCCAGCCATGATGTCCGATGATGATATCCGGCACATATCCAAGGCCTTTGAGCGTCTTGGCTGCCGTCGCGACTGCCTCAGCGCGCAGAAGTCCATATTCAAATTCCCGCAGATGCGGGTGCGTTGAAGACGAAGGCAAACGCGGCACCCGGTAGATAGCACGCCTTACTCCAGGAATTTCTCCTGCGTTTGCTTCGGAAATAAAGACGATTTCGTGCCCCCCCTGCTCATGGAGGTGACGCACAAAATGCAGAAACTGACCGGGAAAATTCTGATGGACAAAGAGATACCGCACACCAAATTCCGGTCGTTAAAGAGTGCCTGGATTCAGGGTTGAAAAAGCTAATGCTTTTCTCTTCCCTGATCTTTGAAAGTCAGAGAAACCTGGCTCCCCATTCAGGCAGCCAGTCTCCATTCAAGATCAGTCTGCTGACGCAGATTTGCGCTTTGCCGGCGCTTTTGTCGACTTGGCGCGGGAAGTCTTCACGCTTTTTGCAGCAGGAGCTTCAGCACCCTCGTTCGGGATGATTTCAAGCAGAAAGGCTTCCAGCGGTGCGAGGCTTTCTGCTTCCAGCGCGTCGGTCCCGTCGAGCGGACCAAGGCGCGAGCCATCCGTAAAAGTGGACGACAGACGAATGTGATGCGTTTCTGCCGATGCACCCTTCAGGCGGACGCGCAGGCCGAGAATAGGGAGCGCCATACCACGGGAGCCACAATACTGCCCCCCTTCAGACCATGGAGAGAGCCACCCCTTACCCAGAACTGCCTGATATTCAATGTCAGAAGCAGGAATGCTGCTTTTCGGAGCAATGGCAAAACCTTCGATCCATGACTGGCTTCCGGGCGTTCCCATCCATTCACCGATCGGTGCTGCGACGTCACCAACACGCTGAACATGAGCAGAAATTTCAGCCGGAGCGGCCGACAGATCAGCGGCTTTCTGTGCAGGCTGCGCGACAGCAACAGAAGCGGGACTGACAGATGTCGGGCCGGCAAGCTGCGCCACTTGAATCTTTGGCGCGTCGTGTGGGCTACCCGGCTCCTGATACGTGGTCACAAGAACGGCTGCAGGACCACGCGTGATACGGACCAGAGCCGCCCCGTTGGCACCCCCAATCCAGCCGTCTTCTTCAAATGTGCTGACCGTTACGATTCCTGGCGGGGTACCCGGAGCCCGGGAGATCCGAACACCCGGAAGCCCCGCAGGTCCAGGGTCTGGCTGTCCCGCGGCATGAAAGATGCAGAAAATTCCAGCATCGAGAACCATCATGTGAGCGCCAGACTTGAGGTCAATCACCCGGTTCTGCGTTGGTGCTTCAGCCGTCTTTGACATTCCCTACTCCACTTGTTCCCGCAGTACGGGAGGAAAAACTTTTCAAGCCCAGCGGCTATGGCAGCCAGTTCAAGACAGGCATTGTTTCTGGGTTATATTTACCCTTTCCAGTCGAAGCGTAAACCCCGTTCACTTCAACTTACTGGCCCCCAGCGGCGCAAAATAAAACTAACAAGAAATTCGACAGGCATCCCGAGTGGGACTACCGCTCCCACACCACTGAAACGCACTCGCTCGGACTGCGCCCCAATATCGAAACACAGAACCTCTAGGCCGCTTTTCCATAATACTCCAAGTGCGTAGCACCAGGTCTCAGGAGAAACAGAGGGAATAAACCCAATGTCGGCATTCTGTTCACGAATGAGGTCCAGCGCCTCGTCTTCCCGATACTCTCCCGTTACCTTGACCCCGGCTGCAATCAAAGTTTCATCGTCGGGCGTATGTCCCACCAGAACAAACTCGACTGGAAGCGACAGGCTTCGTACGCATTCTGCCATCGCCAGCAGAATATCATATCCTTTCCAGCGACTTAGCCCACCTACGACACAAATCCGCAGAGGGCGTCCAGAAACTTCCCTCTTTTGTCCTGAAACATTTGACAAAAGGACGGGATCATCCTCGAGAGGGACAGGTACAAAATGATTCTGAGGGAAATGTCGCGCCATTCTTTGAGCAGTATCGCGAGAGGGCACCATTAACCTGTTAGCCCGGCCGAACTCCTGCCCGGACCGAAGCACAAGCTCCGAAACCTTGAGGTTTTCTCCCAGATAACTGCCCCATGTCGCAATACATGTCTCACAACCTGCCACATCCGGCTCTCCGCAATAGCGGCCATGTCCATCCAGCAGCGAAATGCGCGGACAGAACCAGATATGATCGTGGACAAACACATCATAAGGCACACGCAATTCCTCATGAAGCGTACGAATACAGGGCGCGTGCCCCACGAGATGATGCCACTCGATACTATGGATTTTCAGCCGTGACAGGGCGGCAATCAAAAACGGCAGTTCTTCAGGAAGGGTGAACTCCAGATTCGGGAAAGAGTTCTCCTTCTCCAACGGCCACTCCAATTTGCAGCCCAGGAATGTTGGCCGAAGGGCCAGAGCCAGAAAATCCTGCTGTTCAAACATCTCCGCACGCTGACGGACGACACGCCCTACGCCACCGCCCGCATCATGCTGGATCAACAGGATGGAAGAACGCTCTTCCCGTAGATCATCCATCCGAGACAGATCCATCTGCCGCCGGAAATCTCTGAGTGGATCACTTTCAATGAATTCGGCGACCTTCTCATCGTATCCCGGATGCAAGGCATTCAGAATTTCGAGATTACGCCCCATCAGGGCTTTGCGACTACTCCCGAATGATGTGGACCCAATGTGAGCCACATAGACATCGGGGGCTGGGAAATGCCGGTATCCTTGTGCTGACGCTCGGAGACAGAAGTCATTCTCCTCACCATAACCCTGTGCAAACAGGTCTTCTCTGAAAAGCCCCGTATCTGCCAGACATTCAGCCGAAATCGCCATGCAGAAACCATTTCCGGTCGGCAGATCAATGCACACCTCTTCCCGCGAAAAGAGAGCCTGACACAGAAGATCCAGTTTCCGCGCTTCGACTTGATCAGGCACAGCGTTTTCCGCATCGACGGAAGGATAGGACAGAATACTCGCATCGTTTGAAAAAGGCGTGACAGTCCCGACATCCGTGAAAGCCAGCCTCGCTCGCAGACGCTCGATCCACCCTGGAGATACAAGTGTGTCGCTGTTCAGCAGGATAACATCCCGGCCTGCTGTCAGACGCATTCCGTCATTTGCCGAGGCCGGAAACCCCTGATTGGACTTATGCCGGACAAGCGTAATTTTACTGTCCTGCACCAGATTATCCAGAAAATCGGCCAGCTTCGGTTCCGGCGTCGCATCATCTACAACAATGATTTCGATGCCCGGCGGCACTGTCTCCAGAACACTGCGCAAACAGGCCGTGGTTCCTGCCAGATCACGATAAACAGGAATGACGACCGCACATCCGGTGGTTATCCTGGCGTCTCGTGGTCGGTGAGCCCAGGATTTCACAGGAACTGGATACAAACGTCTTGGAAGTTTACCCTTCCCAGACACGAGTCGTCCGACCACAGGATCTACTGGTGCACCCGTGAGAGATCTCCCGTGCTCGTCCTGAAGTACGAGCGGTCCACAGTCGCCTTTTGGTGTGAAGCTCTTATCAAGAAGGAAGGAACGCGGCCTGGACAGCGGAACATCACTGTCCACATCTGGCGCGAACTCTGGCACCAATATGACCCTGCCATCCCAAAGGGTAATGGACGGGACATGCTCTGGCTCTGAGGGAAACCACAGCCATCCTTCTAACCCTCTGGCCGTTGCGCGCACCAGCGATTCACAACGCATCAGTGCCTGAAGATCAATCGGGCTCCCGAGTGCATGCTTGCGACCAGCACGAACCTCCAGACGCCGCGCGGTTCGCCAGCCCTCCGGAAACGTATAGCGCCCGCAATTACCCCGTCCGATTTCTACCCCATCAAGAAGCACCCGGACGCTGCCAGATGCCTCCACATCCACCCAACCAGCATTGGAAGCCGTACACCAGCCTTGTAGTCCTGTTGCTTGAGACAGTTGTGCGGCCAATTGCCTCAACTCAGGCAGGATATGGAATTTCGATAATGCGGCCCCCAGTCTGGACGTTGCCTCTGTCGTTTCATTCAGTCGAACAAGACAGACAACTGACAGAAATGCCGCTTCCCGCAGACCATATTTGCCGTAAAGCCGCTCCATCCGTTTCAGACAGTCCGGAACGCGTCCCACGTTCAGAAAAGCAATCGCCAAAGCCCAGATGACATTAGGGCTCTGCCGCGCCATCCTCTCGGCACGTTCCAGCCAGAACACGCCATCCTGCAAGTCCCCGGCATGAATTGCATCCTGCCCCCGTTGAAAGGCCGCTTGCGCACGGGCGCTCATGACTTCCCGCCATTCGGCCCGCTCTTCGGGAGTTACTTCGTGCCCATATCCACTAAAAGCCGCGCTGGATGTGGTTCCTGTGAGATCAGGATGCTTCTGGTCGGACGTCACGCCGGATCAATCATCCTCATCAGGCTCCGCCGCATCAAGATTGACGAGTTCTGCTTCAGCATCCGCAATTCCCTGGGCTTTGGCGTGCTCCAGCCATTTCCGACCTTCCTGCAGGTCCGTTACCCCGGCCAGTCCACGGATCAGATAGCGTCCAAGCATCAGCTGCGCCAAACCGTTTCCAAGCTGAGCCCCCTTGGTAAACCACTTCTGCGCCTCGGCGCGATTTTCCGGGACATCATGTCCGCCGCCATACATGGCTGCCAGCGAGAACATGGCGTCCACATTTCCACTCTCCGCGGCAGCACGATAAAGCTCCAGCGCACGAGCATGATCCCGACGGCCGTTGATCTGCCCCGTGACGAGAAGCTGGCCAACAGCGACCTGCGCTTCACCCATTCCGGCGTCCGCAGCTTTTTCCATCCAATACATCGCCTGCGTTGGATCAGCCTGCACGCCCCGTCCTTCAAGCAACATTCTGCCATACCAGAACTGGGCATTCACAATGCCATCTGCCGCTTTCTGCATCCAACGGGCCGCTTCCCGATTGTCAGCCGTTCCGCCGACACCCTGATCGAAGCAGACACCAAGATTGAAAGCCCCAACCAGATCTCCACGTTCGGCTGCACGCTCGAAACGTTCTTTAAGAGCCTGTTTTTCGTCGTCTGTCGCAGAAGCGCCTGTAAGAATCAGATTGCCAAAATCTGCATCGGCATGACGGTCTCCCGCTTCAGATGCCACCTGGAACCAGTGCGTCGCCACGTCCGGGTCGCGGTGAACACCGCTGCCAGTCAGGTAAAGCAGTCCCAGCGCTCGTGCCGCACCCCCATGCTTCTGCTCAGCGGCAAGACGATACCAGTTTGCTGCCTCCATCAGATTGGGAGGGAGCTCCCCCCCCTGTGCGTAAAGATCGCCCAGCAACGCGGCTGATTCCGCATCTCCATTCAGGGCGGCTCTGCGCAGCCAGGTTTCGGCGCGACCGTAATGCCGCTCCACCCCGACGCCTTCCAGCAGGAACAAACCAAATCGCGCCTGAGCGCCAACCATGTTCCGTTCAGCAGCCTGCTGGTAATACCGCGCGGCAGCTCCCATGTCTCGGGGAACGCCAGCGCCAGCTTCGCTCATTCGCCCAAGAATATCGAAGGCTGTTCCCAGCCCTCCCTTGGTCGCCTCTTTCAGATGGTGGGCAGCAAGAGCCCTGGCCTCGTCGGTCTCAGCCTGATGCAGTATGGCCAGCGCCAGCCCGAGATGCCCCTGCGAACAACCAGCAGCAGCGGACCGTTCATACCATGACCGCGCCTGAGCAAGATCGCGCAGGTCTTCCGGCCCGTTGGTCAGAATATAACCGAGCAGTGCCTGGGCATCGGCAGATCCCGCATTCGCAGCAATCTGACCCCAGTGAAACCCCTTGTGAAAATCAGGCTGACGAGGCCCGATTGCGGGGCGCGCCGCCAACTCCAGAGCAGCTTCAGGCCCACGGATCTCAAAACCCTCGGGGAAACCAATCGTATAAAGCGTCGCCAGAACGAACGATGCCTCAATGTGACCGGCCTCTGCCGCGCCAAGCATCCAGCGCGCACCCTCTTCGAGGCTGGGTGGAACACCTGTGCCGTCAAGATATGCCCGTCCGACGCGAAAAGCAGCTTCTGTATCGCCAGAGATGGCAAGACGACTGAGAAGGGTGAAGCCTCGGACGGCATCGCCCTTCTCCATCAGACGAACGCCTTCTTCCATCTTTCCCTTCGAGGAAAGAAGAGACGCAATACGACGCTTGAATGTCATGATCCCTCAACCTGATCCAATGGAAATGGAAAACGCCCGGGAAGGCCGGGCGTTTTCTGGTCTTAGGGCTCTCTCATGCCGTCGGTTGCAATCGGAGCCATCCGCCCGAACAGGTATTTCAGGATTGTCCGCTTTCCAATATCGATATCCGCCGTGGCGGGCATGCCTGGCGCAGGATGGAAAAAATCCGGCTGACCATGCAGCGTATAACGATCAATCCTCAGACGGACGCGGTAATAGATAGAGTCCGTCGGACCCGCTGCAACAGCGCTGTTGTCCCCTACACTACCGCTATCAGATTTCTCGAAAGAGTCTGCACTGATGACATGCACAGTAGCCTCCGCACCCCCATACTGATTGTACGGGAAAGCTGCGAACTTTACGATCGCATGATCACCAAGTTTTACGAAGGCAGCATCATTTGCCTTCATGACAGCCTCCATTTCAACGCCAGATCCCGTAGGAACCAGCGTCATGAACTGAGCTGCCGATTGCAGAACAGAACCAATAGAGGCCTTGGCAATTGTCAGGACAACGCCATCTTCCGGCGCCTTGAGAAGAACCAGGTCCTGTCTAAGGCGGGCTTTGTCGTATGAGCTGCGATATTCGTCCAGATGATGCTGTGTTTCCGTCAGGCTCGTATAAACCTGAGCTTTCCAGTTTTCCATGTAGCTGTCACGCTCAGCTTTCATGGCTGCCATTTTGTTTTCGGCAGAATTGGCACTCTGCTGAGCGGCGATCTCGGCGCGTTCCGCTTCCATCATGTCATTCTGAGCAGCAAGTGTGGACAAACGCGATCCCACCTGGTCGGCCTGCTCATGCTGGCGCATTTTCAACACTTCAGAAGCGACGCGCATCTTGCTTGCATACATTGCCGCATTCGCCCGATAGCCCTGCAGATCACTTTGCAGACCCGCAATCTGCTGATCGTAGTTCTGGACCCGGGCACGGTATTCACTACGACGACGCAGGAAAGCTGCTCCCTGACGAACAGAATCAGGACTGGACGTATCAGGGACATAGTCCTTGTCGTCAGCTTCAGCCTTCAAACGATCCAGCTCAGCCTGATAGGCGTTACGCTGCTGAGCCATGTTCGTAATATCGGCTTCCGTGATTGTCGGGTCCAGATGTGCGAGCACCTGACCTTTTTTCACGAAATCGCCTACATGGACATCAATGGACCGGACAATGGACGTCTCAAGAGGCTGAACGACGAGTGTTGGCTGAGTGGATGTCAAACGCCCCACTGTGCTGACCACCCGATTGATTGGAAAGAACGCCATACCGGCCAGGCTGGCCAGAAACAGGCATCCAATCAGCACAATCGTATATCGGGCAGATGCAGTTGCTGGAAGATTAACAAGACCCGCAGTTGGGGAATGGAATTCCAGCAATGCAATCGGCATGTCCTGCGGTGCGAACGGGTCGGTCGCAGAGCGGGGCACATGACTGTTAAAATTCTCGCTGCCGCCATTTTCAGGCGACTGCCCATTCTGGGGAATCATGTCAGAGGAGCTCATGTCTTATTCTCCTTCGCTCAACTGACCGGCCGCCTCTGAAGGGCCTGAGGAATTCATATGGCGGTTCTGTTGCAGCCATAGGGTCCGATAGATCTCGCAACGTTCCAGCAGGACATGATGAGGGGCTATGTCCACCAGTTTCCCCTTATCCATGACGGCAATCTGATGACAGTCCACCAGGGACGAGAGGCGGTGAGACACGATGACCATCGTTCTCCCCTTGCCAATCCGCTGCAGATTTGCATTCACCAGAGCTTCGGATTCCGGATCGAGCGCAGATGTTGCCTCGTCGAGGATCATCAGCTTTGGATCGCTGATCACCGCACGAGCGATCGCTAGACGCTGTCTCTGTCCACCAGAAATATTGGTCGAGCCTTCTTCAATGAAGGTATCGTATCCCGCAGGCATACGTTCAATGAATTCTTCTGCACCTGCCAGACGGGCCGCACGAATCGCATCATCAATTGTAAGGCCCGGACGCCCTGCAGTGATGTTCTGCATAACCGTACCACGGAACAGAAAGTTATCCTGAAGGACAACACCGAAGGAGCGGCGAAGGTGGGTCAGATTTATCTCTCGCAGATCAACACCGTCCAGACGGAGATAACCCGTATAGCTACGGCTTACGCCCTGGAGAAGACGGGTTACCGTTGACTTACCTGATCCAGAGCGTCCCACAAGCCCAAGCATGGTGCCCGGGGGGATTTCAAAGCTGACGCCATTCAGCGCCTTTGTTGAAGATCCCGGATAAGAGAAGTTCACATCCATAAAGGAAAGCGCGCCTTTGATCTGAGGGCGCATTCCGGTCGTGAGGGCTTTTGTCTCTGTCGGCTGGTTTAGAACAGCTCCGGCTTCACCAAGGGAAACAGTCACTTCGTTGACGGCTTCCAGAAGTTTGGCAAGCCCCACCAGGGGGGCTGCCACGCGGCCACCCAGCATCATGAATCCGGCGAGAGCACCTGCCTGCATATCACTGGCATTTGTCAGAACCAGGTAGGCACCCACAAGAATGACGCCTCTGTTAATAAAGGCATCAAATGGCATAACGAGGGTCTGCGGCCAGTTGGACATTCGGCCGGACGCGAGCTTCCAGCGCACAACATCGGCAGTTTTCTCATCCCATTCTTCCCGACGGGTCGGCTCAAGAGCCAGTGTCTTGACGGTACGGATACCAGCCACAGTTTCATAGAGCGTTGAGTTGCGGTTCATTTCCGCCTTGACCTGTCGACCCATGGTACGCGTCAGAATGGGGAGGAACAGCACGACAATCAGGCCAATGCATCCTGCTGCTGCAATTGTCATCCAGGCCAGCGTTGCACTGAGAATGAAAAGAATTGGCAGAACAACAACAAGCGTGAACAAGTCCAGCATGGTGCTCATCAGTTGTCCCGTGAGGAAGTCACGAACACGGAAGACAGCCATGAAACGGCCCAGCACCTGCCCCGTCTGCTCACGCTCATAAAATTCAAGCGGAAGAGCAAGCAGGCGATTGAAGGCATGAAGCGAAATTCTTGAATCCAGCCTTGTCGACAAAATCAGCGACAGTTCCCGACGGGCATATGACAGGAGGATTTCATAGAACGTCAGGATAATCACAAAAGACGTCAAGGAAATCAGGGTGGCCATTGAGTGATAGTTCACCACTCGGTCCAACACCTGCATGACGATCAGCGCGGGGAATATCTGCAAAACGCTGAGAACCATGGATGCAAAGGCGATATCGCGAAGGAGCTTCTTCTCCCGCAGCGCCATTTTCGCAAACCACAACAGATCAAAACGCGCATCGGCTTCCGATTCATTGAGGCGGCGCCTCACCAGAAGCACATCTCCCGTCCAGACCTGAGAAAGACGCAGTTCATCCACAGGAACAGGGGTGTCGCCTTCGCCGCCCATCGGGTCACGAAGCCATACAATACCTTTTTCCGGATTAGCCCCGACCATCAATCCTGCCGAGCCATCCTTGAACATCAGGACAATCGGAGGAGTGTTCTGCAAACGAATCAGGTAACGCCACCGCAGACGCATGCCTTTTGCGACAACACCCTGAGACGTCAGCCAGCGAGCCAGAGACGCCGGAGACGGAGAGGCTTCGCCCGGCTCTGCCGCGTAATCACGAATATCAAGATCGACCCCGTGAAAACGGGCAGCAGCCATGGTTGCATATAATCGAATGACTGCCGGGCTTACGTCCCTTCCGGGGCCAGACACGCGCTGGGTTTGCTCCACGAAATGTCCTCTATGCTGTGGTCCCGCACAGGCGGCATCAAAGGCAGAAACGCCCGTTCATAATTCATGAATAGAGAATACTGTCTTTTCCGTCACCTCCCCGTTTCTTCCATCAGAAAAAATCTTTGCAGAAACATAGTTCCAGCGAGACGAAACATGGTCTTTGTTCAAAGAAAGACCGCTACATAACTTTTAGCCGATGTGTTTTTTTTATGACGACAGACCATCCGAACTCTGAGCTGCATGGTACAAACCCTCATAAAAATTCTGTGACTTCTTCCCTTATCCTTGGTTACCCCCCATGTGATGAGGCTCCAGTATAAATTTAACAGAGACGTTTCATGCAGCTTCTTCGCCAGTATGCCGCTCTGCCGGAACGGTTCTCTACCCCCCTGCAAAACCGCCCCTTCCGAGCGCCCGCAATTATCGCACTCAACGAACCGCTGGCCACAGAACTCGGCATGTCGCCTGAGTGGCTAAAAAGCCCGGCGGGGCTTTCCCTTCTGTCTCACGGCCTCCGACCGGACAGCTTCCCCCCTCTGGCCATGGCCTATGCCGGCCACCAGTTCGGACATTTTGTTCCTTCTCTGGGAGACGGTCGCGCCATGCTGGTTGGCGAAATCGTGGATACGCACGGGAAGCTCCGGGACCTGCATCTCAAGGGCTCCGGGCCAACCCCCTTCTCACGCCGCGGAGACGGGCGCGCAGCGCTCGGGCCAGTTTTACGCGAATACGTTGTCAGTGAAGCCATGGTCGCGCTGGGCATTCCGACAACCCGGGCACTTGCTGCCCTTACAACCGGCGAAGACGTTCTTCGGGAGACGCTTATGCCCGGCGGCGTGATCGCACGTGTCGCGTCCAGTCACGTCCGCGTTGGCACCTTCCAGTATTTTGCAGCCCGCGGAGATCAGGAAGCGCTGCGGGTTCTGGTCGATCATGTCATTGAACGCCTCTATCCCGAACTGGCAGACAGCCCCAATCGCGCACTGGCCCTTCTGGAAGCCGTCGTGGAACGTCAGGCCCGACTGGTCGCCCAGTGGATGCTCGTCGGCTTCATTCATGGCGTCATGAACACGGATAATATGTCCATTGCAGGCGAAACCATCGATTTTGGTCCCTGTGCGTTTCTTGATGCCTATGATCCGGGAAAAGTTTTCAGCTTTATCGACCAGAACGGGCGCTACGCCTACGGCCAACAGCCAGATATGGCGCTATGGAATCTGGGTCGACTGGCGGAGACCCTTCTGCCATGCATTGATAAAGACACGGACTGTGCCGTCAAAATGGCGACAGAAGCCCTAACAGGTTTCGACGATATCTTTGGAGAAGCCTATCTCGCAGGCTGGCGTCAAAAACTGGGACTAGCCACCGAGCAGAAAGCTGAGACTACACTGATTTCCAGACTTCTCACGCTGATGCACCGAGATGAAGCAGACTTCACCCTGACGTTCCGCCAGCTTTGCAGCATTGTCCAGACTGGCGACACATCAGGCTTGCTAGCTCTTTTTAAGGATCAGACTACAGTCGCTGTCTGGCTACAAGACTGGCAAAACCGCCTGAAAGCAGAGAATATCAGCGCAGAGGATCGCGCGCAGGCGATGAGAGCCGTCAATCCACGGATCATTCCCCGCAATCATCAGATCGAAGCCGTCATCACTGCAGCCGTTGGGGGAAATTATGAACCTTTCCATCGTCTGACAGAAGCTTTGTCACATCCGTTTGACGATGGGGACGATGGGTTCGACCAGCCTCCCGCCCAACATGAGCGTGTTCAGAACACGTTCTGTGGAACCTGACGGATCAGGCGCCCTGAAGGGTCAGTCGGCTGTTGTTGAAGAGACGCCTGACCTGACAGTAAAGTGCCAAAAGATCCGGCATGCAGGCATTATGCAACGTCCGTACACTCTCATGAGTGGCATAGAATCGCAGAGTGCTCATGCTGGTGTTCATGATGGCCGTGCCTAAAAACACGCCGTTGACATGAATAACCTTGGAATTCAGCATCGATCCTGACCTTGATTGTCCTTCCAACTGCGAAAGAACGTCCTTGCTGCCGCCACCGACACAGGTCAGGGCGGTGCAATAACGGGGTTCATGCCAGATCGTTTCCCGTTAAAGCGTGACCTTTTTATGATATCCGATGACAGCATCATGGCCGGGGGGATGGACTTGCCCAAAGCCATGCGGGAAAACGCTGGAATGTCCTGTACAGTCTCACCCGCCACAGTTTCATCCACCGAGGCGAACCGGCTCGCGGCCGACCTCCCGCATCTCTGGCTGCCGTACACACAGATGCAGACCGCGCCCTTCCCCGTGGAGGCCGTTCGCACATCCGGAAGTCGCATCACACTGGCAGATGGGCGCGAACTCGTGGATGGTGTGGCCGCCTGGTGGACCGCCTGTCACGGCTACAGCCATCCACACATTCAGCAGGCGCTTATCCAGCAAGCCAGCATGATGCCGCATGTCATGTTCGGGGGCATGGTCCATGAACCGGCCCGCCGTCTGGCTGCACGGTTAGCAGAGCTGCTTCCGGGCGATCTGGAACGGACATTCTTCACCGATTCCGGATCGGTCGCGATGGAAGTGGCGGTCAAGATGGCCGTGCAGTATCACATCAATCGCGGAACAGAGGGACGCACGAAGATGCTGTCCTTCCGCGGCGGCTACCACGGGGACACGCTGGGCATGATGTCCATTTGTGACCCCGAAGAAGGCATGCACAGCCTGTTCGCCGGGGTTCTGCCGAAACAGGTTCTAGCCGACCTGCCCGTTGATGATGCCAGCACGGCCCAGCTTAAGGCGCTTCTGGAAAAGGAGGGCCATACGATCGCCGCCATCGTCACGGAGCCCTTGGTTCAGGGCGCAGGCGGAATGCTGTTTCACAGCTCCGAGGTGTTGCGTCGCCTACGGGAGCTCTGTGACCAGTTTGGTATTCTCCTGATCCTGGACGAGATCTTTACAGGCTTTGGCCGGACCGGGACCATGTTCGCTTGTGAGCAGGCCGACATCGTGCCTGACATTATGGCCCTCTCCAAAGCCCTGACGGGCGGGACCATGGCACTGGCGGCCACCGTTGCAAGGAAGAGTGTGTTTGAAGCGTTCCTGTCTACGGATGGCGGCAAAGCGCTGATGCACGGCCCGACCTTCATGGCCAATCCTTTAGCCTGCGCTGTAGCAAATGCTTCGCTGGACCTGTTCGAGCAGGAGCCCCGCCTTGAGCAGGTTGCCCGGATTTCCGATCAGCTTCGGCGCGAACTGGAACCCTGCCGAACGATACCGGGCGTCAAAAATGTGCGCGTTCTGGGCGCAATCGGCGTCGTAGAGCTTGAGAAGATCGAAGACCCGGATGTCCTGCGTCGCGCCTTCGTCACGCACGGCACCTGGATCAGACCTTTCCGCAATATCGTGTATCTGACACCGGCCTTCACGATTACACCCGAAGACCTCTCCCGCCTGACGTCCAGCATTGTGACCGTTCTTCAGGACAACGCATGACTCTGTTTGACGCCCATTTCGCTGCGGCCCTTAAGAAACGAGAGGCTGCCGGAACGCGGCGGGTTCTACGTCCCGTCACCCGCGAGGCAGGAGCTATCCTGCGCGATGGGCGACGCCTGGTCGACGTTTCCTCCAACGATTATCTGGGTCTTGCGGATCATCCCCTGTTGCGGGAAAGGGCTGCAGATTGGGCTCTCCGGTATGGAACCGGCGCACGGGCTTCCCGCCTGGTCAGTGGCACGCTGGACCTGCATCAGGCTGTCGAAGAAAAACTGGCCCGATTCAAGCACTGTGACGCGGCGCTCCTGTTTGCATCAGGCTGGCAGGCCAATGCCTCAGTCGTTCCGGCACTCTGCGCCCTTTCGGTGGCCCAGACCGGCCATCCGATGATCGTGTTTTCGGATAGGCTGAACCATGCCAGCCTGCATCATGGATGCGCCGCAGCAGGCGTTCGGCAGGTCCGGTTCCGTCACAATGACCTTGCCCATCTGGAAACACTGCTCAAACGCGAAGCCGCCACACCCCGCTTGCGAATGATCGTGACGGAAAGCGTGTTCTCCATGGATGGAGACCGCGCCGACGTCCCAGCCCTTCGAACGCTGGCAGACCGTTACGACACATTCCTGTATGTTGACGAAGCCCATGCGACCGGCGTTCTAGGGCCTCATGGACAGGGTCTTTCGGGCGGTCTGGCAGATCTGACCATGGGCACGTGCAGCAAGGCACTCGGCGGAATGGGCGCCTATATCGCCGGCTCCCGACTGCTCTGCGACTATCTCATCAATCACGCGTCAGGGTTCATCTACAGTACGGCGCTCCCTCCGGGGGTTCTCGGAGCCATAGATGCTGCACTGGACGTCATTCCCGACATGGACGCAGAACGGAAAACCCTGCTGGGACAGGCCGAGACGTTGCGGACCATCCTGAACGATGCCGGGTTTGATACTGCCGACTCCACAACCCAGATCGTCCCTGTTCTGATCGGAGAAGCTCAACGTGCGCTGGATGTTGCGACAGCTCTGGAGCGTGAAGGGTTCCTGACCGTCGCCATCCGTCCACCCGCCGTTCCCCCTGGAACAGCACGTTTGCGGATTGCCCTACATGCCGGCCTTCAGGATGCCGATATCATGCGTCTGGCCGAAGCCATCATTCGACTGGCCGGAAACGAGCAATGACCCTTCCCCTGTACCTCATGCATGGTTGGGGGTTTGATGCGTCGTTCTGGACCCCCATGCTGGGCCACTTGGCGGGTGTCGAAGCCTCCGTCGTGGACGCTGGCTATTTCGGCGTTCCATCCCGCCCACTTTTTCCCCAAACGCCTTATCTCGCCATCGGGCATTCAGCAGGCAGTCTTTCCCTGCTGTGTCAGGATCTTCCGGGGTGCGAAGGTCTTGTCCTTTTCAACGGATTTGCCCGTTTCTCCGCTGCCGCCGACTTTCCAGACGGTGTTCCCGTCCGCGTTCTGGAACGGATGAGACGCCAGCTTCAAAAGTCACCAGAAGCCGTTCTGACCGACTTCCGCAAGCGGTGTGGCACGGATGAGCCACTCCCCGGTCCTGCCGTGATGGAACGCCTTGATGTCGGACTGGAAAAACTGCTGCTGGACGACGCACGGGAGCAGGCCGCCAGATGGGGCGACCGCCTGCACTGGATGACAGGGCAGTCAGATCCGTTCCCACCAGCCCGGCTCGGCTTTGCCAGCCCCGGATCGATTGTGGATGGCGGCCATCTTCTGCCTCTGACGGAACCTGCTCTTTGCGCCAGCTTTATCCGACAATGGTCGATACGCCATGGATGAGCGCAAGCACCAGATTGCTCAACGGTTCAACGCGGCGCAGGACTACGATACGGCGGCAGATATTCAGCATCGCTGTGCCGGGCTTCTGGCCGATCATATCCGCAAAGAACTGGCACTTTCACACCCGGCACGGATTTTGGAATTTGGCTGCGGCACAGGCTTTCTGACCGAACAACTCTCTGCTGCCTTTCCTGACAGCGCTCTGATCGCTACGGATCTGGCGCCCGGCATGATCGCCCGAGCACAGGAACGCCTGACAGACCGGCCTGTCACGTTCCATGTCATGGATGGCGAACATCCCGACGTGGACGGCCCTTTTGATCTGGTCGCTTCCAGCCTCTGCTTCCAGTGGTTTGAAGACCGCGGGGCTGCCCTTCAGCGTCTATGCCAGAGACTTGCACCCGGCGGCTCTCTTATGCTCTCGACGCTTCTGCCCGGAAGCCTTGGAGAATGGCGATCGTCCTGCGAGCAGGAGGACGCCCCGTGCGGCGTCCCCCATTATACGGACACAGTAGCTCTTCAGCAGGAATGGCCACGGGGCGGCTCTGGAACCTGGGAGGTCATGACCCTTCATGATCCCGTCCCGAGTGCGCGCGTTTTCCTGAACAGACTGCGCCAGATTGGGGCCTCCCTGCCTCAGTCTGGCAGTCCTCCGGCAGGTCTTGGCGCCCTGCGCCGGGCCATGCGGCACTTTGACAGGCACCATCAGACTGTGACCTACAGGGTTGGTCTCGGAATTTTCAGGAAGGACACTCCATGAGCAGTTTTCGCGGCGTGTTCGTCACTGGAACGGACACGGAAATCGGCAAGACGCTCGTCAGCGCAATCCTGACGAAAGCTTGGAACGCCACCTACTGGAAACCGCTTCAGACTGGGCTGGCCGATGAAGCAGGAGACACGCCAACTGTCCGCACCCTCGCCGGACTAACTCCCGATCGCATCATTTCCCCGGCTTACGGTCTGAAAGCCCCACTGGCGCCTCTGGCCGCCGCCAGTCTGGAAGGCATGACCATCAATCCGGGGCGCCTGGTGCTTCCAGCCGTACCCTCACCCCTTGTGGTCGAAGGTGCGGGCGGCCTGATGGTACCAATCCGTGAGGATATGCTGATGATTGATCTGGTTCAGCAGATGGATCTACCGGTCGTTCTGGTTGCCCGGAGCGGGCTGGGCACGATCAACCATACTCTTCTGAGTCTGGAAGCCCTGCGCAAACGCGGCATTCCGGTTCTTGGGGTGGTGCTCAGCGGTCCTGAAAATCCGGGAAATGCGCGGGATATTGCAAGGTTCGGGAACGTGCGGATACTGTTCAGCGTTCCTCAGCTTGAGCAAATAAACGAAACGGTTGTTTCCGAAATATCCGAAAGCGTTCCACCTCTTCATGTCTGTCAGCAACAGAGTTCACAATGATGTGTCATTTTTGGCCTCTGCCATGAAAAGGACATGTCCAGCCCTTGTGAAATAACTCTGCAATCATAGAACGTCTCTTCGCAACGAACTGCATCCGGCGTATCGGTGGGCAATCACCACTCCGATTTCGGGAGTTCGGTAGAAACTGGGACTGTAGGGAAAAGTATGAGTATCCTGCGTCGTGATCTGGTAAAGCTTGGAGCGGGAATGTCCCTTATGGGTGCTTCCGGTCGTATGGCTTATGCTCAGTCCGCGCCGCCTGCCGCCAAGCAGGCTCCGAAAACTGTTCCGTTTGATAACGGGACCGTTCGCGCTATTGCAGAAAAACTTTCCAGATCGCCCTACGCCCCTCCCCCCCAGAGTCTACCCTCCGCAATCGCCAATCTCGATTTCGATCAGTTCCGTGGCATCGCGTTCAATCCTGACCGCGCCCTGTGGCATGGCCAGAATCTGGCTTTCGAAGTCGAATTTTTTCCACGCGGCTTTCTCTACAAGCCCCGGATCGGGATGAATGAAGTCATTGGGGGTCAATCAACCCCCATTGCCTATGATCCGGATCTTTTCACCTACGCCAACTCAATGCTGCGCGTGACGGATGATCTGGGATTTGCCGGTCTACGTCTGCGCTATGCCATCAACACACCGGGTGTGATGGAGGAGTGCGCAGTTTTCCTCGGTGCTTCCTACTTCCGTGCTGTCGCAAAAGGCCAGAATTACGGCCTTTCAGCCCGCGGCTTCGCGAATGGTACGGGCAACGCCAAAGGCGAAGAATTTGCCCTTTTCCGCGAATTCTGGCTGGAAAAGCCTGAGCCGGGTGTTGAATCCGTCGTAATTCATGCGCTTCTCGACAGTCCATCCGTGACCGGCGCATTCCGTTTCACGATCCGCCCGGGCGATACGACTGTTTTCGATGTTCAGTCATCGTTTTTCCCAAGACAGGACATTACCGAGTCTGGCATCGCGCCACTAACCGGCATGTTCTATTTTGATGCCAACGAGCACAACCACGTCGATGACTGGCGCCCGGCAGCCCATGATAGCGAAGCCCTTCAGGTCTGGACCGGCTCGGGACAGCAGCTCTATCGTCCGCTGGTCAACCCGACAGACCTCCAGTTTTCCGCCTTTCAGGACAGTAGCCCACATGGCTTTGGCCTGATGCAGCGCAAGCGTTCGTTCCACGACTATGAGGATCTGGCCCTCAACTACGAGAAGCGCCCGTCCTTATGGATCGAGCCGATTGGAAACTGGGGCGACGGCGCTGTTGATCTGGTGGAAATTCCGACGCCCAATGAGGTCAACGACAACATCGTGTCGTT
Organism: Gluconobacter frateurii; assembly: GCF_002723955.1. Taxonomy (GTDB): domain Bacteria; phylum Pseudomonadota; class Alphaproteobacteria; order Acetobacterales; family Acetobacteraceae; genus Gluconobacter; species Gluconobacter frateurii. Next base: position 482,618 of record NZ_BEWN01000002.1, on the reverse strand, counting down.
CTGGCGCCCGAAAGCGCCGCTCAAAGCAGGGCAGGAATACAGCTTTACCTACCGCATGTACTGGGGCTGGGACACGCCATGGCCAACGTCACTAGCCCGCGTAGGCGGCACCCGCATTGGCGGTGTGACGGATCATGCCGATGCCCGCATGTTCGTGATCGACTTCACGGGAGCGCCGTTCCAGAACCTGCCGCCGGACGCGCATTTCCACCTGATTTCACAGAGCACGCCCGGCACAATCCGCAATGTCGTCGTGGAGCCCAACCCGAATATCAAGGGTTGGCGCACAACATTTGAGTTTGTGCCAGGAGACGCCAAAGCCTCCGAACTTCAGGCCCAGCTTGCAAACGATCAGGGCCCGATTTCTGAAAAATGGATGTATCGTTGGACGCCGTGACAGATTTTTTCCCGTCCGAAGCCCCTTTTCTTCCCCATGAGGCTCCACTCAAGATGGAGCCTCAGAACCTCCATCAGCAGCCGGATCGTCACGGGCGCCCCTTTCGTATTCTGGACACAACGCCAAAGCTGCTCTGGCTGCGGCGGCTATTCGTGTTTGGCACGGCCATTCTGCTGACGGGCTTTGGCGTTTACAAAATCAACCAGGTCTTCAACTCGTTAGGCGTTTCGACGCTTGGCGTGATTGTACTGGTTCTGTTTGCCATTCTCGGGTTCTGGATTGCACTGTCCTTTACATCCAGTCTTGGCGGCTTTGCATCCCTGATCTGTCGGGGCGGACTGGGCCTTGGTATCCAGCGCACCGGCGCATTGCCGCAGCTGAAGGCCAGAACAGCCGTTCTGATGCCGACCTACAATGAGGACCCGACACGGGTTCTTGCAGGGTTGAAGGCTATCTACGACAGCATACTGGCAACGGGCCAGATCGACGCATTTGACTTCTTCATCCTGTCAGACACAACCAACCCGGATGTCTGGCTTCAGGAAGAGCGGGCTTTTCTGGCGCTTCGTCAGGCCACTCGAGATAATCAGCGTATTTTCTATCGCCGCCGACACCAGAACACGGACCGCAAGGCCGGAAACCTGCATGACTGGGTGACGCGTTTTGGTGGCTCTTACCAGCAGATGCTGACGCTCGATGCTGACAGCGTCATGGATGGCAGCCTGATCGTCCGCGTCGTATCCGCCATGGAAAACCACGAAGGTGTCGGCCTGATCCAGACACTTCCGGTGATTGTTGGTGGCCGCACGCTTTTCGCGCGAATGCAGCAGTTTGCCGGGCGTGTTTATGGTCCGCTCATCGCACATGGCATTGCGTGGTGGCATGGCTCGGAAGGCAATTACTGGGGTCATAACGCCGTCATCCGTACCCGCGCCTTTGCTGAACAGGCTGGCCTTCCACACCTGAAGGGCCGTCCGCCCTTCGGCGGCCACATCCTGAGCCATGACTTCGTCGAAGCGGCTCTGATGCGCCGTGGTGGCTGGGCCATTCACATGGTGCCCGGACTATTCGGCTCATACGAAGAAAGCCCACCGTCGCTAACGGACGTCGCCATCCGTGACCGCCGCTGGTGTCAGGGCAATCTCCAGCACGCCAAGATCCTTGGAACAAAGGGCCTGCACTGGGTCAGCCGCACACATATGCTCACGGGCATTGGCTCGTACATCATGTCCCCGCTGTGGCTGCTGTTCCTGCTGTTCGGAATCCTGATTTCCCTTCAGTCGCATTTCTATCATCCGGAATATTTCGGCACCAAGCCAACGCTTTATCCGCACTGGCCACGGGTTGATCCTGTACAGGCAAAGTTCGTGTTCATCGGCACGATGGGCATCCTGCTGGCCCCCAAGGGATTAGCCTTCATCGCCATGCTGTTTGATCGTGCGGCTCTGCGCGGTTCGGGCGGCGCCATACGGCTGTTCCTGTCCATCATTCTGGAAACGCTGATTGGCGGCCTGATTGCCCCGATCGCCATGCTGATCCAGACATCTGGTGTGATTTCCATCCTGCTGGGCCGGGATTCGGGCTGGAATGCCCAGAACCGTGAAGATGGCCGGGTTTCCCTGCGGGAAGTTGCACGTGGCTACTGGGTTTACACGGTCTTCGGGATTCTTCTGGCTGCGGCTGCGTGGTCTGTCTCACAGGCGCTGTTCTTATGGATGACGCCCGTACTGCTCGGGCTGGTTCTAGCCATTCCGCTTGCTGCTTTGACGGCGAGCCGCGATGTGGGCCTTGGGTTACGCAAGGCCGGACTGCTGCTGATCGAGGAAGAAACGGCACCCCCGCCAATTTTACGCCTAGCGGCAGAAAATGATCGCCTGCGAACTGAAGCCATGCACGGACCGCATCAGCCGCCCAGCGAAGCCTTTGCGCTGCTTCGCACGGATCGCACCCTGCTCGATGCGCATCTCGGTGCGCTCCCTCCGGCACGCAAACCGGGGAGCGCGATTGACGCGCACCTGCTAGTTGGTCTGGTTAAGCTTAAGGAAGCCCCGTCTCTTAGAACCGCTCTTTCCAAACTGAACCGTCAGGAAAAAGCCGCTGTCCTCGGATCTGCCGAAGGTGTGGCCCTGCTCGAAAACCTGCCCGAGTAAACTCATTCCATGCCTGACAGAATAGAGTCAGGCATGGATTTTATCTGGCATCAAAGGCCGTGCGCGCGGCTTCCACTTCCGTCAGGTTTTTCTCCGCCCAGATCCAGACACCACAAAATGCTGCCCCCAGACTCAGACCCAGCGGTGTGAGGCGATAGTCCACGCGTGGCGGAATAACGGGATGAATGGTTCGGGTGACCATGCCGTCGCGCTCCATGTGACGGAGCGTCTGCGTCAGCATTTTCTGGCTGATACCCTCCACTTTCCGCGCCAGTTCCGTGAAGCGCAGTTCCTTGTGCTCTTCCAGCACTTCCAGAATGATCATCGTCCATTTGTCAGCCACACGCCCGATCAGTTCCGTCACCAGTCGCTCAACACGCACGTCACATTCCGTAGGTGCTGTCTCTGCCAGCCGTTCGGCCCGGCGTTCGGGAGACGCCTCATAGGGATTATCCGTCATGGGGTCACTCTCCTTTTGGTGCGTATAAATCTTTGGGGTGCCTTCTTCCGGATCGACGATAGCCCGCTAGATAGAGTGTTCCAATTCAAGATGGAGCAACTCCGATGAAACTGACTGGAAACACAATCCTGATGACGGGCGGCGGCTCGGGCATAGGGCAGGCCCTTGCGCATCGGCTGCATGAAGCTGGCAATACAGTCATTGTCGCCGGACGACGGAAAGATGCTCTGGAGAGCGCCATTGCAGGCCGGCCCAATATGCACGCCCTGACGCTGGATATTGAGAGTGCTGAAGGCATTGCCGATTTTTCGGATCGTCTCCTGAAAGCCTATCCGGATCTGAATGTCGTCATCAACAACGCTGGGATCATGCGGTTTGAAGATCTCACCAAGGCCCATGATCTGACGGATGCTGAAGCCACGATCACAACGAATTTGCTCGGCCCGATCCGCCTCATCAACGCTCTGACCGATCATCTGGTGAAGCAGCAGGATGCGGTCATCATTAACGTGACATCCGGGTTAGCCTTCGTCCCGTTGACCACCACGCCAACCTACAACGCCACGAAGGCCGCGATCCATTCCTATACGATCGCTCTTCGCGAAGTCCTGAAAGGGAAAGTCGAAGTCATTGAACTGGCCCCGCCTGCGGTCCAGACGGGACTAACGCCAGGTCAGGAAACACGTCCGGGCTATCAGCCTCTGGATGAATTTTCCGATGAAGTCATGGCACTCCTTTCCCAGCAGCCCACACCACCGGAAATCCTTGTCGAACGTGTGCGCTTCCTGCGATTTGCCGAAGCTAACGGACAGTTTGACGACACATTGGTCAAGCTAAATGCCTTCGCTGCGCAGGCCCGCAACGGCTAACACCCGAAACACAAAAAGCCCCGGAGGATAACCCCCGGGGCTTTTTCAGGACGAAAACGCAGAAGTCTCAGTTGCCGAGGCTCTGGGCCTTCTTGAAGAGATCGCGGCAGACCAGAACCTGCTTGTCCTTCGGCAGCGTGGAAATGTCGAAAGGCGTGTTACTGCTGGTCTGGAGAAGACCACGGCCGCCAAGGGAGTAATACTGGTCGTTCTGCACGTCCTGACGCTTGGCCAGATTACGGGACGCAGAGCGCGGAGCCGTACCCAGCGACAGCTTCTTGTGGATGCAGTAAGACGTCAGACCTGCCACGTTGCCCGCCTGTGCATTGTCAATGGAAGGCATGCCATTGTCACCCAGCGTACCTGGCGTTGCAGCTGTTGCAACACCATTGATGCCACCAACGGCTTGCACGTGGTTTGGCGTGATAACGGCCTGAGTTCCCGGAGGAACAATCGGCTGACCCGGCTGTGGTGCAGTCTGGGCAACAGCAGCGCCAGAGAATGCAAGACCAAGGGCAGCGAAAGCGGCGAAATACTTATTGGTATTCATGGATAGAGTCTTTCCATGTGTGATATGATTACATGACGGCTACTGAGACCAGACATTCCAGAGACATGCTCCTTCCTGAGAGGTCACCCGCCGTTGCATGAGAAACACCTGAACAGCCTTTCGGTTTCTTTTCCGATTATTTTTCCTGACCTTATGCTGCGTAATCCGCATCAGTTTGCCACGCCTGTGCATGTGGATTGAGTCATCCGCGTTTCTGCGCCAAGGTTTCGATCATGTCAGAGACCCAGTATCCCCTCCCTGTTCCGCCCGTTCCAAAACAGGAACCCGTTTCGACCACGCAGCTTGGCCGGACCCGTACCGATTCCTACGCCTGGATGAAGGATGAGAACTGGCAGCAGGTTCTGCGTGACCCTTCCGTCCTGCGCCCGGACATTACCGAGCACCTGAAAGCAGAAAACGCTTACGCCGAGAGCGTTCTGGCCGGTATGGAGCCGCTCCGCAAAGAGCTTCTGCAGGAAATGATTGGGCGCATCCCACCGGCTGAAGAATCTGTGCCTGTACCGGATGGGCCTTGGGCGTATTACAGCCGTTTTGAAAATGGCGCCCAGCATCCACTCCGGGCACGCCGCCCCCGCGATGGCGGGAACGAGCAGGTTCTGCTGGATGTCGATGCCCGCGCCAAAGAGTTCGACTACTATGCCCTCGGTGGAACGGCCCACTCCGCCAATCACCGCTATTTTGTGTATTCAGAAGACGTGCAGGGATCTGAAGTCTATCGCATCCAGGTCAAGGATCTGGAGAGTGGTGAGCTTTGCGCTGAACCAGTTGAAAGCACGACTGGCAGCTTCGCCATTTCGCCAGACAGCGCGTGGCTGTTCTGGATCTTCCGGGACGACAACGGCCGCCCATCCCGCATCTATCGCCGTCCGCTAACGGGTGGCGAGGATGTTCTGGTCTTTGACGAAACCGACCCCGGCTTCTTCCTAAGCATTGGCACCAGCGCGTCCCGCAAGTGGATTGTCATCGAACGCGGCGACCACGACACGAACGAGACGCTGCTGATTCCAGCTTCTGATCCGACCGCCCTGCCAGTCGTGGCCGCTCCCCTGATCCGTGGCGAACGTTATTCCTTCACGCATTGGAATGACCGTTTCATCATCCTCACCAATGCCGGCGGTGCTGTCGACTTCCAGCTCATGCAGACGCCTGACACGGCCACCGGACGGGAGAACTGGGCACCGTTCGTGCCGTATCTGGAAGGGCACTATATTCTGGGTGCGACTGCGTCTCGCAACTATCTGGCCTGGTCAGAGCGGAAGGACGGCAACGTTCATATTCGCGTGGTAAAGGCTGGCGTCAGCGGGGACGTTCGCAGTCAGGCCGTGACCATTGGCATGGATGAACCGGCTTACGATCTGACGCTTCAGGGCGTTCTGGAATATGAAGGCTCCGTCCTGCGCTACGTCTACCAGTCCCCGACGACCCCAGCGCACTGGTATGATTATGATCTAGCGACCGGAGAACGCACGCTCCAGAAGGTTCGTGACGTCCCCTCCGGGCATGATCCGGAAAAATACGAGACACGTCGCCTGTTCGCGACGGCCCCAGACGGAGAGCAGGTTCCCGTGACCGTCCTGATGCGCAAGGGACAAGTTCTGGATGGGTCCGCGCCCCTGCTGCTTTACGGTTACGGCTCATACGGCATTGCCATGGACGCCAGCTTCTCCACGACGGTCTTCAGCCTTGTGGACCATGGCTGGGTTTATGCCATCGCACATATCCGCGGCGGCTCGGAAAAGGGCTGGAACTGGTTCCTGCAAGGGCGTGGCAAAACCAAGCCCAATACCTTCACGGACTTCATCGCATCAGCGAACTATCTCGTGAAAGCAGGCTACGGCTCCGCAGGGCGCATCGTGGCCCATGGTGGCTCGGCGGGTGGTCTGCTGATGGGTGCTGTCGCCAATATGGCACCGGATCTTTTTGCCGGGATCGCAGCGCAGGTGCCGTTCGTGGACATGCTCAACACCATGTCCGACACGTCCCTTCCCCTCACGCCCCCGGAATGGCCGGAATGGGGAAATCCTCTGGAAGATAAGGACGCCTACGACCTCATCGCCAGCTATTCACCGTACGACAACATTCAGGCACGGCCTTATCCACCTATTCTTGCCATGGGGGGCCTGTCCGACCCGCGTGTCACGTATTGGGAGCCCGCGAAATGGATTGCCAAGCTGCGTGAAGTCGCTTCTGGCGGCCCATTCCTGTGCCGTATTAACATGGACGCAGGCCATGGCGGATCATCCGGGCGCTTTAAGCGACTGGAAGAAGTCGCGCTGGTGCAGGCCTTTGCCATCTGGGCCATGGACCGCGCGCCTCTGCGCTAACAGATGAGGGGCTGGCCCACACCAAACATGGGCCAGATCTCATTCCGGCTTCGGTTTCCCGATCCGGCCCCCAAACATCCAGACACCCGCAAACCGTGACAGCAGAATGGCCGCATTGCAGGCTGCTGTTGTCAGGCAGGCACCCGCCAGCCCGAACTGCATGGTGAGCGCGTAAAGAGCCGGGAAATAAATGGCCATGATGGCCGTACGACTGGTCATCAGGAACTTCACATGCCCCACGACGATCAGCAGCGGCTCCAGCGGAATGACCAGCAGACTGAAGACCGCGGCCATCAACATGATGGAAATATAGAGCGATGTGTGATGCACATGAACATGCAGCATCAGCCTGAAAATCTTTGAGCCAAACACTGCAGACAGCAGCAGAAGCAACAGGGACAGCGCCGTCAGAACGCCAAACATCTTCCATGTGACGCGCTTGAGGCCTTTCCAGTCCTGCTTGTCCCGCATCTTGACCAGTTCCGGGTACAGCACCGGCGAGATGAGCTGGGCGGGTGTGACGATCCCGTCTGCGATCTGACGGCAGACTCGGAAAACAGCAGCCTCCGCCGGACCAAGGCCATTACCCACCAGAAGCGTCGCCACATGCCCGGAAATATTGCCGAGCGTCTGGTTCACACTGGCCGCGCGGGTAAACTGCCACATCCCGGGAATTTGCCAGCGCCAGCTCCGATAAGCCTGGAAATAGCGGAACCGGAACTTCTTCCGCAGGATGTCCATCGCGTAATAGAAGTAAAATCCGTAGTCGATGATGATGGCGAGCGCCCACATCGCAAGGAAATATCCCAGCTTCAGATGCAGGACGTATCCCAGCAGAACACCAAGCGTTTTTACAACCGCTGCACAGGTGTCGATGATGGGAACAAGATGGAATTTGCCCGCCATTCGCAGGATGCCGTTTGCCCAGCCCGAATACATGAGCGGGCTCACAATCACATACAGATCCGCCAGAAACCGCACATGCCGGGACCACTGCGCCGTCACGCCATAGATCTGCACGGCAATCAGCCCGAACAGAATGGCAAAAGCCGCGGACAGCGTATCCAGCCGAATGCAGAAATGGACTACTTTCCGTAGTAGGTCCGTATCGTTCTTCGTAAACGCATCGCTGCCAAACCGGATAAGCGTCTGCCAGGACTGCATGCGCGACAGCACAGACCCCGTAGACGCCAGGGAATGGATAAGGATCAGCAGTCCGAAGTCAGACAGACCCAGCGCCCGTACCGTAAACGCAATGTAGACGAAGCTGCACAGCGCGTTGACGACACGGCCGACGGTGAGAACACTGACATTTCGGAAGATAGATCTGAAAACGGAGTGTTCGGCGGACATGCGGGCTTTCTGACCACAAAGCCCCCCGGGTGTCCATGCCAGAAGCCATATCTTCGCCTCTGGCCCGATTCCTTGACAGTCAGGGGGTGAGGATTATGAACGAGGCCATATCTTATGCCAGTGAAGCGCTTCACTGGCATTCGCACCCGGTCTGACTTCCGCTTTCCGCACACGTCATTCCGGGCATAAGCCGCAGGTCGCGGTGACGTCAGGACGCAACAGACGACCATGAACATCGCCTTCATTTACATTGCCGAACCGTATCAGTGCTACCACACAGCCTCTGTCGCCAGCGCTCTGGCCGCCATTCCCGGATGTGAGGTCACGGAATACTACAGCTTCCCCGAGACCGTGACTCATCTGACCCGTATCCGTCGCGCCCTTGGCGTTCCTGCCCTTCCACTCAAACCCTTTCCCAAATCATGGAAGGCAAAAGTGCTGAAGAAGGCCCGGCGTCTCGATCAGGAACGACTGCTGGTTCTGCGTGAAAACCTGGCTGAACTGAACCGGTATGACGTAGTGGTCGCGACGGAATATACGGCCGGTGTTCTGAAAGAAATGGGGCTGAAGGGGCCGAAACTGGTCCTTCTGATGCACGGCGCGGGAGACAGATACGTCAATGACGAGCACCTCGTGCGAGAGTTTGATCTGACGCTGGTTCCCGGCCCAAAAGTAGAGACTTATTTCCGGGACAAGGGCATGTTCCAGACAGGTGTATCCCAGATCGTGGGGTACCCGAAATTCGACGTCTTTGAAGCTGTTCGCAAAGAGAACGCCATCTCATTCCCAAATGGCCGGCCTTTTGCACTCTACAACCCCCACTATCAGCGCGCACTGACATCGGCGCCAACCTGCATGACCCCTCTCATCAAGGGCTTCAAGGCGCAGACCGACTACAATCTGGTTGTGGCGCCACATATCAAGATGTTCCACAGAGGCTTCGGCATCCGGGAGCGTCAGCTCAAACGGCAGCAGAGCGCGGATGTTCTGGTCGATACAGGCTCGGACGCCATGCTGGACATGACTTACACGTCGCAGGCCGCTCTCTATATCGGGGATGTCAGCAGTCAGGTTTACGAGTTTCTGGCGATCCCGCGTCCGTGCATTTTCCTCAATCCGCGTCGTATTCCTTGGCGCGATGATCCCTATTTTCTGCACTGGACGCTGGGCGATGTTGTGGATGACCCCGCAGACATCATGACGACTGTGGCACAGGCGCAGGAACGCCATGCGCTCTACAAGCCCGCTCAGGAAAAGCTGTTTCGGGAAACATTCGGGGAGCCGCTGCTGGGCGCGTCACAGCGTGCCGCAGAGGCGATTGTCCGCTTCCTGTCGGACGCATGAAAAAGCCCCGGATGGCAAACATCCGGGGCTAAAGACATTATTGTGGGATTGGCGTGCACTGCGGCGTCACAGGCTCACCCGCCATGACCGCCTTGGTAAAGGCTGCGGAATCCGGCAGGGACGCGTTCACTGTCTGGGAATGATCCAGCCCCTTGTACAAATGCGCCTGCACCACAGTTCCAGCCGCACAGGCCGCCCTGACCAAACCAACTTGCAACTGCAGCGGGACGTCTTCATCAGCGGTTCCCGTGCCGACGAAGAGAGGCTGTGCCAACTTCAGGGTCGGGTACATCATGCCCTTCATGGCCGGGGACATGGCCTTGGCATAGGTCGGCTGAAGAGCATTCGCCAGCGTCAAGCCATCTTTCTCAGCCAGATCGGACAGACCGGTCAGGCAAGACGTTCCTGCCGCCTTAAAAGCCGGCATGGCCTTGGCTGTAAACGCCTCTTCCGGGCGGAAATGCGGGTTCAGGCCAGCGTAGGACGACCCGATCAGCAGCGTATAGGCCACAAGCGGGCTGTAGCCCTTCGCCTTGCCAGCTTCCGCAAGCATGGCCGAAAGGATTTCCGGCGTCAGATACGGGATACCCGTTGCAACAGTTCCACGGATGTTGAGATCTGGCGCATAGGCCGGTGCAAACGCTGCTGATGCAAACGCTGCGCCACCACCCTGCGACTGGCCAACGATCATGATCTTGTTCTGCAAGCCCGGAACAGACTTCAGGGCAGCCCGCACAGAATCCAGAACGCTGTAGGCTTCAGCACGGGTATTCAGATAAGGGTGGACGCCCGGCGTTCCCAGCCCCTGATAGTCCGTGGCAACAATGGCAAAGCCACGTTTCATCCATTCCGAGAGATACTGGGTGTTGCGAGCGCTATATGGGTTCAGAGACGGCGCGCAACTGTCATCATTACCAACAGTTCCGTGCGCCCAGGCGACAATGGGCCAGCCACCGGCGGGTGCTTCGCCAGGCGGCACAATCACCTCGGCCGTCACGGGCACGAGCCCTCTGCCTGTCACACCATCAGTCGAAAGGTAGGTGATCCGCAGCGACTTTCCCGCATCGGGCAGGCTCAGCGCATCTGCCAGAGGCCCCGAACTGACAAGTGTTCCGGCTTTGCGGGCCTTGTCCGTAGATGCGGCTTCAGCCGTTGAGGATGCTGCGACAAGACACAGCCCACCCAGGACGAAACCCAGTGTTTGGCAGGAAAGGGATGCGCGCACAGTTCTTCCTTCTCAGTTAGCAGAATCAGGGCAGACTGACAGAAGCCCCGTTTTCAAGTGCGAGACATGCTAACGGCTGAAAGAAGAAATGGATTGTGAAAATCGCAAGACAATCCGTCACTTATGACCAAAAAGATGGCGGACATCGTCCCCGAAATGCTGGAACGCATCCTGTGTCGAACGGTGCCTCCGGTTTCCGGACTCAGACACCACCGTCACCGTCGCGGTCATTCCTGCCGCAAGTGTGAGGTCATCCGGGACCTTGTCGATCTTCACACGCACTGGGATACGCTGCGCCAGGCGCACCCATGTATAAACCGGATCGACCGTCGGCAGTCCCTGCTCGTTCACAAGGGCATTGTTGCTGGCAATACCCCGGGTAATACTCTCGATATGGCCGAACAGCGGGTCATGGTAGCCCATCAGATCCATGCGGACGAGATCGCCTTCATCCAGATCATGAACCTTGGTTTCCTCAAAGTACCCGTCAATCCAGTATGAGCTCGTGTCGATCACGTGCATGTTTACGACGCCTGCCGTCGCGAAATCACCGGGGCGCATGATCAGATTGGTCACAATTCCATCCAGCGAACTGCGGACCTTCGTACGATCAAGATTGATTGCCGCCTGACGCAGATCTGCCTGCGCGGAGGCATATTGCGCCGCCGCCTGCTGCGCGAGGGCGACATACTGCTTCTTCTCTTCCTGTGACACTGCCACACCGGGAATGGCTTTGCGCCACTCGGCCTGAACTTCCTTGAACTCCATGTCGGCCTTGCGTTCAGCAACTTTGGCCTTGGCCGCGTCCACGGCCACCTGAAAGTCGAATGGATCAATTTCGTACAGGACGTCTCCCCGGTGAACAGGCTGGTTGTCCTGCACGTTCACATGCAGGATCTGGCCCGAGACACGCGGTGCGATATTGGCGACCTGAACACGCACCTGGCCGTTCCGGGTCCACGGAGAGGCCGTGTAGTAATCCCAGAGGATCACCACCACGACAGCAGCCACCACAAGGATGGAAATGGTAATGGTCAGGCGGATCAGACGATGAGCACTGGAGAGCACTTGAAACGGCCTTGTATCAGAGGATCAGGGTATAAAGCCCGAGAAGGCAGATAAGGATACCGAACTGGGCCAGTGGCGGGTCCCAGACGAAACGCCAGAGATCAAACCAGCCCATGAGCCAGCGAAGAACAGCCAGCGTCAGAAGCGACAGCGCCAGATTGACGACAAATGCGGATACGAGCAGACCGCCGAGGTCTACAACCTGTCTCATCACCATCGTTTGCGTCCTATTCCATAGTGATGAACAGCCGTCCGGTTCCGCAGGAGCATGACGCGTACCGCTTCCAGCCCGCCCACACAGTTGAGGATCAGAAGCTCTTCACTAGGCGCACCAAGACGCAGCCGATCAAGAAATTCCTGCGTCATGTCGGCCAACTCGCTTTCCAGAAGCGCCAGACTGTCCCGCGCAAGAGCCTTCCGGGCCGGACGAACCAGGTGCCTGAGGGACGGCATCCGCGCAGCCTGATCAAGATACAGTCGCACACGCGCAATCGTGCTGGACAGATCCTCCAGCGCCACAAGACGTTCGAAAACATGCTCGGAGGCCGTCCCCCCTTTGGGAAGACGCTTCGTCCAGAGCAGAAGCTGACTGAGGCGGTCGTACTTCCGGCTCAGAAGGGCCGGACCCATAGCCTCCCCGTGACCACCCAACTGAGATTCCAGATCTGACGAAATCGCAACCGCAATGCGGAAGCGATGCCGCCGGGCCGTCGGCGGCCACAACAGAACCAGCAGGATGAAAGAGAGAACCGCTGACAGGAAATAGAAGGTGTTTCGTTCCAGAAACGCAGCTGGATCGTAACTGTGATGATTACCAAGCCCAACAAAGACCAGAAAGAATGCACCGTAATGAAAACCGATTGCCGCAGTTTTCGGGTTCATGAGCAGCAGACAGGCAATCACGGTCTGGGGGAGCAGAACAAACGCCAGCCCCTGAAGGGTATAAACGTAAGGCAGAACCCAGAAAGACAGAAAACCTGCGGCCAGAATTCCAAGCGGCGTCCCGATCATCGCACCTTTACCGAAAACGGCCGTGTCCAGTGAAGAGGACGCAAGGACAAGAACCAGAGCACTTTGCGAAAGTGCTGTCGCAGATGCAGGCTGTCCCGTCCCGATACAGAAAGCAGCAATAAAACTGAACCCGATCAGCACACGCATGCTGTTGATGAAGGCCGTAATATAGTCCGGATTATTTGAGAGCTTTGCCAGCTTGAGTGCTTCCCCGGCGGGGGTCGCTTTCATCAGCGTACTGATGCCTGTGCGAATATGAAGCCGGTTACTCAACAGCGTTGCGGCACGTTCCAGAAACCAGGCATCGCGCGGGGTCGGGAAATACTCCGGATCTTCCTTCCGGATATTGGACAGGATGGTGCCCATGGTTTCCTGACGGTTCGTGCCGTCTTCAACCCGCTCGTGCCACTGGCGCACATAACGGACCAGAATATCCGTTACCCCGCCTTCTTTCAGCAGGATGGAAATGGCACGGCTACAGGTCAGAACCGTCAGCATGCCAATGATACTGAGCTTGGCACCCGCCATGCGCAGACGGCTTCGGTCCAGTTCCGTCCGCGCGTAGGAGATCTGCGTCATCAGGGACAGGATTTCAGACGCCAGCGCCGTCGTACCCTGAGCAGAGGGCGGCGGATCTCCCATAATGGCAGCGTGACTCAGCCCACGGATTCTCTGGCCAAGATTCTGGAGCCCCTTGGCCAGATTGCGCCAGGCCTGCGGAGAGGCAGACAGAAGATTGACGACCGCGACGGACGCCACGCCAATGGCAACGGTTGAGGCACGCGCCACACTGACATGATAGATGTTCTGAGGTGCATCAACGCTGGCGACGGCGACCAATGCCACCATGTAGCCAGCCAGGAGAGCACCATAGGCCCGGAAATCCCGCTCCAGCGTCCCCACAAAGGCACATCCGGCCATCCACAAAGCCACTCCCCCCAGGAAAAGCCCACGATCCTGACTGAACATGGAAATCAGGAGGATGGAGACACCAACTCCCAGAAGCGTTCCAAGGAAGCGATAGAGTGCTTTGGAGAGCGCCTGTCCGCGCAGAGGCTGGGCAAGAATCATGACCGTCACGCCCGCACCCGCAGGCGTATCGACCTGAGCCCAGAAAGCCGTGGCCAAGGCCACGACAAGTGCAATCCATGTTCTGAGGCTGAACTGGATCCATCCCGGACGGAAGACCGACTGTAATGCGGCGGTCAAGAAAGGCTATCCCTGCCAGGCAAACGGGTCATTCCGGAGCAGTCTACAGTTCCAGTCATCAACTTAGACTGAAAACCCTACTCCTCCCGCAATACGATGGTTAGCCCCTGAATGCCGATGACATGATTTGACGGAATTTATCGCCGTGTTGTGATGCTCAGCCGCTTCAGTCTTCTTCATGCGGAAGAGCGTGACAGGCAGCGGCGAGCGTCGGATTCCCCCCAGCGGACTCGCGACACAAAGTACGGGCATCTGTCCCACAGATCGTCGTGACATCTTCCATGGTGGAGGCCGTGACGTCCCGTGCCACATCGACATCCTGATTGTTTTCGTGTCCTTCTTCCTTGCTCAGCTGATCCTGCGCCGCGTGCATCTCCTTAAGCGCGCCAATGCAGGAATCGCTGGCGGAATCAGGATGAACCTGCAGGACCTTGAGAATCTGGTTTACCCCGATCCCCAGAGCGTTGATCGACGGATCGTCATCATTGGTTTTGGCCCCTCCGTCCGCAGCATGAGCCAGGACTGGAAAGGAGAGCGGGACGGCCAGAAGCAGGGTGGCCACAAAGCGACGCTTGATCATGACGGCATGATTAGGGGAAAATATTCTCCGGACAAGCCTTCTGACAGGGTCGTCACACACCGTTGCAGAACCCGTTGCCACAGCTTTTCCGCGCTGTGGGACGCAGTTGTCCTTGACTCACTGGCGGACCATCGGTAAGCGGGGCCATCCTTTTGCGGGCGTTCCGGCCCGCTATCCGGTCCGTCTTGGGCCACACAGTCGAGAGCCTGGAAACATCATGAAGATCCGCAACAGCCTGAAGTCCGCAAAGGTCCGCGACAAGGACTGCCGCGTTGTCCGCCGTCGTGGACGCGTTTACATCATCAACAAGAAGAACCCGCGCATGAAGGCACGTCAGGGCTAATTGCCTTGATCCGCCGGATGACAACTGGACGGCGCTGGCTGATGGCTGGCGCCGTTCTGCTTTGTACTTCGGTATTTTCTGCCTCTGCTGCCCCTGTGCCTGCCGCCCCAACATCCACAGGCCAGACTGCCTCCCCGTCCCCCGCGAAAATCGATTCCAGCAAGACACATCCGCACCACAAGACCGTTCAGGAACGGCTTGCCGAAGCGGAAAAGGCTCTCGCTCTGGCTGGAAACGACAAAGATGCGCGCAAACTCGCCGATCAGGCTGAGACATTGCGGAACCGCAGCCTCACGGGAGCCGTGCGGCTGCTCCTGACCGATTCGCAGGAAGCTCTGGGCAAGCATGATTTCCAGACTGCCGAAGACGATCTGACGTCCGCCATCGCCATTCAGCCTGATCAACCCGTTCTACGCCGTTACCGTGCCGCCATCCGTGCAGCCGCAGGTGACAATAACGGGGCAATTTCCGATCTGGGCGTCGCGATTCAAGCCGATCCGGGAGATGCAACAGCATGGGCGATGCTGGCCGAGGCTGAGCGCGACCGGCATGAGCCAGACGCTGCCCTAAAAGCCTACAAGCAGATGATGCAACTTGATCCGCACACACCTGATGCAGACAAGCAGCTCAAGATCCTTCAGAAAGAGAAAGACGGACAGGAAGACTGACGGAAACAACCTCTTGTATTCGTCAGCGTTCATTCCCTGATTCACTCTATTCAGGAGGATTTTCATGAAGACCAAGACCGTTCCCGTTGAACAGGTGCCCACGAAGCAAAGCTGTTGCAGCAAGATGAAAGCCTGTTGCAAGCATGCAGGGCGCGCCCGCGAAATCGGCCTTGCTGGCATGACAGCCATGGCAACCATTGGCCCGAAGCGTTTCCGTCCCTACTTCCAGCAGGCTCTGGCCGTGATTTCCGTCGTTGCCGCGACCATCCAGTTCTTCCGCAACCGGAAGGGCTAAATCGAAAAAGGCCAGATCCTGCAACACGGTTCTGGCCTTTTCTTTTTTCAAAGAAACGAAATCGGATCGATATCGACGTCGATTTTCGCACTTCCTCTAGGCTTGATGTCTTTCAGCCAGCCTCGAAGGATCGGCTGCACTGCGATCCCCTTCATGGTCCGCAGCAATAACCTCCGCCGATGCCGCCCTCGCAGAACAGCCAGCGGGGCAGGCGCCGGGCCTAGAACCTGAACCCCTTCCCGTTCCGGTGCCGCAAACGCAATTTCCTTTGCCAGCGCATCCGCCGCATCTGCTGTCGCCGCACTGACAATCAACGCCGCCAGCCGCCCATAAGGCGGCCAGAAAGACGGACGTCTCTGCTCCGCTTCCTGCTCCATGAAGGTCTGGAAATCGTTGGAGACGAGCGCCGTCATGACCGGATGCTCACCCACATAGCTTTGAAGCAGTACACGACCCGGCCGTTCAGCACGCCCTGCACGACCCGCCACCTGATGCAGAAGCTGAACCGTACGTTCCGCGGCCCGCAAGTCACCGCCGCCTAAGCCCAGATCCGCATCCACCACACCTACAAGCGTCAGCTTGGGGAAATGCCAGCCCTTGGCGACGATTTGTGTCCCGATGATGAGATTGACCTCGCCATCCGTGATCTTCCGCACAGCCTCCGCCGTTGCAGCCGGAGACCCGAGCGTATCCGAAGACATAACAAGGATCTTCGCCTCTGGAAAACGCAGCTTCGCCTCTTCCGTAATACGCTCGATCCCCGGCCCAATCGGTACGAGCGAATGTTCGGCATGGCATTGCGGACAGTCCGACGGAATACTCTCTGTATGGCCGCAATGATGGCAGGTCAGGATACCGCGCGCCCGATGTTCCACCAGCCAGGTGGAACAGTTAGGACACTGCATCCGATGCCCGCAAGCACGACAGAGCGTCAGCGGTGCATACCCACGGCGGTTGAGGAACAGCATCGCCTGCTCCCCGTTCTTCAGCGTCTCATCAATGGCGTTGCAGAGCACTGGCGAGAGAAACAGCCCGCGCTCCGGCGGATCGGACCGCATATCCACCAGAGAGACTTCCGGCATTGTCGCCCCACCATGACGGGCAGTCAGAAGTTCATGATGGTACCGGCCGCTCTCCACATTCGCCAAAGTCTCAAGTGACGGCGTGGCAGAAACGAGAATGGCAGGAGCATTGGCGAGACGGGCGCGGACGACCGCCATATCCCGCCCATGATACATGACGCCCTCTTCCTGCTTGAAGGCGCTCTCATGCTCCTCGTCCACCACAACGAGACCCAGATCTTCAAACGGCAAGAACAGCGCCGATCGTGCCCCGACGACAACACGGGCCGTGCCGTCAGCAACAGCACGCCATGTTTCACGGCGACGTTTAGTCCCAAGATCGGAATGCCAGACAGCCGGCTCGGCCCCAAACCGGCGGATGAAACGATCCGTCCACTGCGCTGACAGGGCAATTTCCGGCAGCAGGACCAGAACCTGCTTTCTTTGAGCCAGACAGGCCGCCACAGCCTCGAAATACACTTCCGTTTTGCCAGACCCCGTCACGCCCTCAAGCAGGGTCACGTCAAACCGCTGCTCTTTCACAGGACGGCAAAGCTGCTGTGCAACCTCTGCCTGTTCTTCAGAAAGCTGCGGTGCGCCATGGGTCGGGTCCGGGGTTGCGAACGGAGCAGCCACCGAAATCACGGCTTCCCGCAACAGACCAGCCGTCGCAAGTCCTCGGATAACGGCAGAACTGGCACCGCTGGCCGCCGCAAGATCAGACGTCGTCATCGGTGTGCTGGACGCCACATCGAGAACGGCGCGACGGGCTGGCGTTACACGCAGGCCATCTTCAGACTGATCCGTACGAACCCAGCCAAGGACAGGTTTTGGCGCGTCCTTCAGATGAATACGGGTCGCCATAGCCAGCACCAGCCCAGGCGGCGTCAGCGTATAGGCCGCCACCCAGTCGATGAACCGCCGCAGGCTGCCCGGCAAAGGGCGTACATCCAGCTTTTCAACCACCGGACGCAAACGCGATAGCGGAACTTCCCGCCCTGGTGCCGTCGCAAAATCAGCGGGAACCGTGGTGGTTGTATCCCAGACGCACCCAACAATATCCCGCTTTCCCAACGGCACCGCGACCAGATCGCCCGGCTGAAGCGGCATGGATGCCAGATAGTCCAGCGGCCCTGGAAAAGGCAGCGGAACGAGCACCGAAACGCGTGTTCCGGCGGAGGGTGGCTTTCGCCAGAGGTCAGGCTTGGGTAGGCTGCTGGATGCCATGCCTGTGTCTAACCTCCCTGAGCCCGAAATGCCATGATGGCCCATGAAGCATTGCGCGACTGGACCGAATGGCTGACCCATGAGCGGCGCTCCAGCCTGCGAACGGTCGAGGCCTACCGGCACGATATTGTTCTGGCGCTGGCCTTTTTCGAGCAGCATCTGGGGGGGGACGTTGATCTGGCATCCCTCGCAAAACTCTCTCTGGCCGATTTGCGCGCCTGGCTGGCCCATGAAACCGCTCGCAGTGAAAAGCCTACACGCCGCGCCACCAATGCAGACTCCCGTGCGCGGTCCCGAGCACGTCGGGTGTCAGCTTTGCGGTCCTTCTACCGTTATCTGGCCGTTCGGTTCGATGTATCGAACCCAGCTCCCGGGCTTCTGGCCACACCGCGCCTGAAAAAGCGCCTTCCCCGCCCCCTTGGGCAGGAACAGGCCCTTGCCGCCCCCGAAGGGATTTCCGACGACGCCTATACCAGCGCCGCCGCGCTCCGGGACAAGGCGCTCTTCACGCTACTCTACGGCACCGGGTTACGCATTGGCGAAGCTCTCGCTTTAGATGTGCGGGATCTTTCAAACGCAGGCGAGAACATGCTTCGGGTTGTCGGCAAGGGTGGGAAAGAACGCCTCGTTCCTCTCCTTCCCGCCGTACGAGAGGCGTTAGAAACGTGGAAAGCTGCCCATCCGTCCCCCTCCCCCGACGCTCCATTGTTCTGCGGTACACGCGGTGGCCGGCTGAACCCCGGCGTGGCGCAACGTGCCATGCGGGAATGGCGCAAAGGGGAAGGATTACCGGATTCCGCTACCCCCCATGCGTTGCGCCACTCCTTTGCCACTCATCTGATGGAAGGTGGCGCAGATTTGCGTGCCATTCAGGAACTCATGGGTCACGCCAGTCTTTCCACCACCCAAGCCTATACGCTGGCGGACGAAAAGCACCTGCTGGACGTCTGGCGTAAGGCACATCCACGCGCGGAGCAGGAATGAAACGACTGATCGGGGGCTTATTGACGGCCCTCCTGGCTCTGACCGGCCGCGCTGAAGCAAGTGCCTGTCGTATGGAACAAGCTACAGTCCTCCCCTTGCATGATGATGGCGGATACCTGAGCGTTCCCGTCCAGATCAACGGGCAGGCCGCGTCCATGATCGTGGATACAGGGTCGCAAGGCAGTCTGATGACGCCTCAGGGCATTGCCACCCTTCATCTGCCGCAGGACCCGGATCGCCATACTGTCATGCAGGGGCCAAATGGTGCGCCGCGACTTGTTCCGAACATTCGGATCACCGACCTACGCCTCGGGCACCTTTCACTGGGAGCAGGGTCCATGCCCGTCGGGTCCTTGCCCGGTTCGCCCATGATTCACCCACCCATTCTGGGACTTTTGGGAGCGGATGTGCTGGATGGCTACGATCTGGAATTCGACGTGTCACACCAGCGGCTCGTGTTCTGGAAAATCCTGCCCAACTCTCCAGACTGCCAACTTGCCCCCTCATGGAAAGGCGAATGGAGCACCGTGCCTGCCCGAGTCATTGACGGGCGCATGATGGTTACATTCACACTGGACGGTGCTCGCGGAACCGCCTTGCTGGATAGTGGGGCACGCTCGCATATCGTCAGTACGGATTTCGCTTATCGGCTAGGTCTGACGGATGAGCTTCTAGCTCTGGATCCCGGCGGGACAACAGCCGGGGTAGACCTGCATGAGCGCCGCTATCACTGGCATCGCTTCAAACGCTTTTCCATGGGCGGCACGGTCTGGGAGAACCCGGTTCTGACCGTAGCCCCAGTCCACGATCAGACGGATATGCTTCTGGGATCAGACTGGTTCGCCAAGCATGACATCTGGCTGTCCTACGCGACGAGCCAGATTTTCGTTCGTTAGACTTTACAGAACGTCCCGGCTTTCATGCGTTCCTTCCGGGCGGGCGTGAAAGTCCACCAGTTCAGGGCTTCTCCGGTCCGGGCCTGATGGATGGTCGCGGCGAACACATCGTGGACGCAGGGATCATGCCGCTGTCCCGTCAGCGCGCAGAGTTTCACATAGAGATCATCGGGTTCGCACGCAGCCAGTTGCGCCGTTGACGCAATTCCCAGAACTGCGAAATCCGCCAGAGCCGCTTTACCCACATTCTTCAGCTTTGAGAGATCGCTCATCCCGCTGTCCTTATTCAAGCAACCCTGCACGCACTGACACCTTAATGTCCTAGCAACAAAAGGACATTATTCATGGCACTCCACGGATTATCACGTTTCATTGGCCGGAAGGTTCTTGTAACGGGCGCAGCGTCCGGGATCGGGCATGCAACGGCTCTGCGGTTTCTTGAAGAAGGGGCCCATGTCCTTCTGGTCGACCGGGATGACGCCACGCTCAAGACTGTCATGGCATCCCTTGATTCAACAAAAGCCAAGGCATCCCTGACGGATATCTCACAACCCGACCAGGTCGAGGCACTTCTTGCTTTCACAAAGCAGACTTTTGGAACACTGGATATTCTGGTGAACAATGCGGGTGTCACCACCATGGGGACTGTTCTGGATGGTGATCTGTCGGCCTGGCAGACCGTCTGCGCCACAACACTGACCGGTACGCTGAATGTCAGCCGCACCTTTCTGCCACTCCTCATCGAAAGCAAAGGCAACATCGTCAATACAGCTTCCGTTTCAGGCATGAGGGGCGACTGGAACACAGCTTATTATGATGTCGCCAAGGGGGGCGTCGTTAATCTGACACGCGTTCTGGCAATGGATCATGGAAAGGACGGTGTGCGCGTCAACGCCATTTGCCCATCCGTGACACGGACCGCCATGACAGCTGATGCCCTGAAAAACCCGGCCTTTGTCAAAAGTGTTGAAGACCGCGTTCCCCTCCAAAGACTGGGAGAGCCCGAGGATATGGCCGCTGCCATCACGTTCCTGGCCAGCGACGATGCAGCCTATATTACGGGTCTCATCATGCCCGTTGATGGCGGTGTGACAGCATCGAATGGCCAGCCACCATTCCCGATGGACTAAAGAACGCCCTACCGCACATTCCCATGCCCGTCCCGAACAGCAACACTGCCGGAATGAGTCGCGAAGAAGTGGAGCGACTGTCCTTTGGGCATGGGTTTAATATGAGCGGGTTGCACGAAATAAAGGCGGTTCCGGCCAAGGCTCCAGATGATGATCTTGTCAGCGAAAAAGGGCAGTCCAAGGCTGCCAATCTCCACCTCGTCCTGAAACAGAACTTTCTCGTCCCTGATTGGCGCGCCTCCCATAAAGAGGTCCCTGACCTGCGCCGCCTGCCCAACACTCATGAAGCTGTCGTAATGGGTGAATTTCTTCTGGCTATCCAAGACCTGCAAATTGTCTTTCAGGGATGACATCCAGAATGAGGGAAACGTTGTGTATGTCAGGTCCGGGTCGAGACTGACACGCTTCTTTCTGGTCCCGATACGGATGTGAACCGTAAAGTCATCTTCCATTTCAGCAGAATGGCTTTCTTTTCCCAGAAATCTGTCAATCGTGCCTTTGCAGGCCTCTTTGTCGCTGAAATCCAGATAGGCAAACTGCCGCTCTGGAATATCCACCAGGACGGCAAGGCTGGAAAGCGCCGTTCGTCCCAGAACACCTACGACAGGCCTCCCATCAACGATCTGCGCGCTTGGCGTATCGAGGCGAATGACATCCACGTTTTTCAGGGGTGTTTCGTCGAGAACAAGTTCATCAATCCTGGAGCGCGACGCCTGTTCCTTGTAGGTGCCATTGATGATGACAGTGGTAGGCTCATCCCTGTCAGCAAATGTGATGCCCTGCGCGTTTCGCACATAGATACTGTCAAACGACGGGCTGACATACATCGCCGCGCTTTTACCATTGATCGTGACCGGGATCAGAGGGGCATCCCCCTCTCCTCCCAGCAAAGGCAGCAATATCGGGGCGGTGACACAGTCGGAACTGTCTTCAGCCTGCAATGAGCCACTTGATAATGCCCCGACCATAACACACAGGGCCAACCATTTCATGAGAGTGAGACGTCTGCACAAGCCAGGCCAGAGGTTCCGATCCAACGCCGTCATAAGGTCATCGCCATTCTCATAACGTTTTCTGCTGGCCGTTTGTCGATCATGATCCGCATGGGTGCAACCGGTTTTGCCCCGTTATCCCTTCACGAAAAAGCCGCCATAAAAAAAGCCCCCGTCCCGATGAGGAACGGAGGCTTCTGCAACCCGGGAAGGCGAAGATTATTCGCCCTTCAGACGGGTGTTGCACTGAGACCAGTATCCGCCGCCCTTCTGAATCCACTTCAGGTTGCCATTGCCGCCATTGGCCTTGTTGGCATTGTACTGAGCCACGCAGGTCTTCATGCGCGCCTTACCAGCAGAGAGGCTGGAATACTGGGAAGAAACAGCACTCGGAAACACGACGTTGCCAGACGTGACAGGTGCGCTCTTGGACGCAATCGGAGCCTTCGTACCGGCCACGGATGAGTCAGGCGGATTGGCCTTACCCGTCGTGACGGGAACAGTCGTCGTCGGCGCTGTGGCTGCCGATGCCGGAGCAGCAGTTGCTGTCGCTGGAGCCGCAGCGGTCGGTGCAGCCTCTGCCGTTTCCGTACCACAGCTTGCAGCCTTGAACGCCTTATAGCTCTGGCCATTCAGCGTGCCGCCTTTCTTGGCGGACTGGAAAGCGGCGTGACATTCCTTCGCCGTCATGGCGTGGGCGGAAACAGAGGCAAGCCCGGCCGCCAGAACAGTGGCGAGCGAAAGGCGGGACAGCAAACGGTTGGAAACCATGAAAAACATCCTTGTCTGTCAACCGGAGGGTCGCAGCCCTCCGGCCCGGAAACGCCAGTGACTACGCTCAGTTGATGCGCTCACCATGCATGGTCATGTCGAGGCCTTCAAGCTCCTCTTCCGCAGAAACACGCAGACCCATGACGCGATCCAGAATTTTCAGGATCACAAACGTCATGATGACACACCAGACAATCGTCACGCAGACAGCTTCAGCCTGCGCCAGAAGCTGCGACAGGCTGCCAACCGTTCCTTTTGGATTGGCATCCGTCGCAGACAGCGGGCCGTAAGCCAGAACACCTGTCAGCAGAGCGCCGATAATACCACCCGTACCGTGCACGCCAAACGCATCAAGACTGTCATCATAGCCCAGCGCATGCTTGAGCCATGTGGCACTCCAGAAGCAGACCGCACCCGCGATCAGACCGATTACGACTGCGCCACCCGGAAGAACAAAACCGGCTGCCGGCGTAATCGCCACAAGACCTGCCACAACACCGGAAATGATACCAAGCGCCGTTGGCTTACCGGTCCGCGCCCATTCAACGATCATCCACGCCACACCACCGGCGGCTGCCGCAAGCTGCGTCGTCAGCATGGCCATGCCAGCACGCCCATTGGCACCCAGAGCCGACCCGGCATTGAAGCCGAACCAGCCAACCCAGAGCAGGGACGCACCGATAATGGCGTAAGTCAGGTTGAACGGAGACATATCATCCGTTCCAATGCCACGACGCTTGCCCAGAACATACGCACAGACCAGACCGGCCACACCGGAGTTAATGTGCACGACTGTGCCACCGGCAAAGTCAACGGCGCCGAGACCTGCGACCCAGCCTGTCGGGCTCCATACCCAGTGAGCCACGGGCGCATAAACCATCAGCAGCCACAGAATGGTGAAAACGCACATGGACGAGAACTTCATGCGTTCCGCATAAGCCCCTGTAATCAGGGCTGGCGTGATGACGGCGAACGTCATCTGGAACATCATGTAGACACTCTCTGGGATCGTCATCGGAACGGCGGCTGCCGTCCCGGCGCCCAGCGTAAAGGCGGAATCCACACCGTTATGGAAATTGGCAGCCACACCATTCAAGAGCGCGCGGGACAGATCACCGATCCACGGCGTACCGTTCGAGAACGCCAGACTGTAACCCGCAACCATCCAGACAAGGCTGGCGATACAGCAGATGGCGAAAGACTGGATCAGCGTGGCAAGAACGTTCTTCTTGCGCACCATGCCGCCATAGAACAGCGCCAGACCCGGAACGGTCATCATCAGCACAAGAGCAGTGCTGATCAGCATCCAGGCTGTATCGCCCGTATCAATTGCCGCCGGTGCATCCGCAGCCATCGCAGAGGCGGGTAGAAGAGCCGCAGCTGCCATAAGTGAAAGACAGGAGCCCTTCATCACAGAGCGCCCTCCCCGGTCTCTCCCGTACGAATACGAATGAGCTGATCGAGGTTCGAAACCATGATCTTGCCGTCGCCAATCTTGCCCGTGCGAGCAGCCGTCATGATTGCTTCGATCACGTCTTCCACAACGGAATCCGCCACCGCGATTTCAATCTTGAGCTTCGGCAGGAAACTGACGTGGTACTCAGCGCCACGATAGATTTCCGTCTGGCCTTTCTGGCGGCCAAAGCCTTTGACTTCCGTGACGGTCAGACCTTGCACGCCCAGCGGCGTCAACGCCTCCCGGACATCGTCAAGCTTGAAGGGTTTGATTATGGCGGTGACGAGCTTCACGAACGGCATATCCTCGTTGGGTATCAGCAGACTGGTGGGCAGTATGGCCCAGATTGTACCAGTTCAACAACAATATACGAAACAGCCCGGAGGCACCGGGAAACCGGCACCTCCGGGCATTTCTGCTCCGTCTGGGTCTTGAAGAAAGATCAGAACGTGGCGTTGATACGACCGTAATAGTAGCCGCCAGCGATGCCGATACCGGAAGAATCCGTGTCGTAGGCATTTGCTCCAAGGTAGTTAAGATACTTGGTCAGACGACGCGGACGCTGGTTGAAGATGTTATTGGCGCCCACCGCGAAGTGCCACATGTGATTGAGACGGTACCCGACCTCAAGATCCGTCAGCCAGACCGGCGTATTCTTGAACTGTCCCCAGCAAACGTTGGAATACTGAAGGCTCTGCCCCTTGCAGGTCAGGCTGGCAGGCGTCTGATCCTGATAGGTCAGCATGGATGTGGTTTCGCCATAACGGGTCTGGCGAACGTTCACATCCCACTTCCCAATGGTCCAGTACGCGTTCAGGATGATCTTGCTACGCGGAGAGGTGGACGTCAGATACGCGATGCTCTGCTCGTTGAGGTAAGGATTGCCCTGCGAGTTCGTGTTGATGTGGCTGACACGGGTCCGGTTGAGATTCAGAGCCATGGTCAGGTCCAGGTTGCCATACTGATGCATGTGCAGCAGATAGTCAGACTGGATATCCAGTCCCTGGGTGCGCGTGCTGCCTACATTGGCAAAGTAATTGGCGGATACATCAGCTGACGTAATACCTGTTGGTAATGTCGCCCCCGTCATTGCAATGGCCGAGATGGCGGAATCACCATAAACAGAGCCAGCGCCGGAAATCCGATCACGAATGTTGATCTGATAGACATCTGCCGAGATATGCCACCCATCAACAGGCTCGAGAATGATCCCGCCCTCAGCGCTGGTGGAGCGTTCAGGCTTCAGATGCTGCGCGCCAAGACTCTTGCCAGCTGCACCGGACGTGGACAGCAGACCGGATGCACCCGTCGGCGACACATTCAGAGAGCTGAAGTTTTCTTCCGGCAGGGTTGGAGCACGGAAACCATTGCTGATCGTGGCGCGAACGGCAATGCGCTTGGTGATGTCGTACCGTGTGGAAACCTTGCCATTCTCGGTATTGCCAACGTCCGTGTAATGCTCAAAACGGCCTGCAAAATCGAGATCCCAGTGCTTCAGCGGATGGAAGTCACCATCAAGATAGGCAGCCCAGACGTCACGGCTCCACTTACCGGCGTTCTCTGGCATCAAGCCCGCATAACCCTGCGTTCCACCGTCAGCATAAGATCCAACTTCGCCCGGCCAGATCTGGTAGGTCTCAAGACGATGCTCGCCGCCGAAAGCCACCGTGACCGGCACAAGATCGGCGATCTTCAACTGCCGGCGGAAATCCAGATTGTTGGTCCACTGGGACAGGCGATACGTCTCGGCGCGAACCGTCGTTGGAGACGTTCCCGTAGATGCAATCAGATTTGGATTGGCGGTGTTCTTGTTGCCGATATCGTCTTCATCCGCACCATAAGTGGAGCTGAGGTCCCATGAGAAACCGAAGAAATTGTCCCCCTTCAGACCCAGCGTAGCGGCATAATCGTTCTCTTCAATAGTTTCGAGCGGAGAGAACCCATAGGGATACAGCGTTGGGGCAACAGACGGCATACGATAGTTTTCGTACGCCTCGGAATGACGGTGAGCATAGGTGATGAGGCCATAACCCGTCACACCTTCGGTCAGCGTCTTGCCGAACTCGATGCTGAGGTTTTCACGGGTTTCTTCCGGCGTACTCAGGATCTTGTTGGAGTTATGGGGAACATTATAGCCACTATATTCGGAATTTCCCGGCACCGTTCGCACGTCTGTCGTGTTCGGGACCATGTGATCGGTGTGGTACATCTGTCCGCTGATGTGGACATAGCCGTCACCCAGAAAGCCGAAGCCTCCATCCGCACCAAGCTGATACTGCCAGCCATCGCCGTTATAGGCGTTTGCACCCGTTTGGGCGGTCATGTTCAGACCGTGCGGTGTCTTTTTCAGAATGATGTTCACAACGCCTGCGATGGCGTCCGAGCCATACATGGCGGCCGCACCATCACGCAGGATTTCGATGTGATCAATTGCAGAGGCCGGAATCATGTTAAGATCGACCGGCGTTGAGCCCTGCTGCGGACCGGCATCCGCGTAGATGTTGGCTGTCGTATGACGGCGCTTTCCATCCACGAGAACCAGAACTTCGTTCGGGTTCAGACCACGCATACGGATCGAGGACGTCAGCGCACCGGCATCGGCTCCCATAGCGTTAACCGTAATCGACGGGTCCGTACGGACAATGGCATCCGCAAGGTTCATCTGACCGGAACGACGCAACGTTGCAGCCGTAAGAACACTGATCGGGCTCGTGGAATCACGGGCACGACGGTTGAACGCATGCGTTCCCGTCACGATCATCTGCTCATTGCTGTTGCTATCAACCGCATGGGGGCGACGCGGCGTAGCAGCAGCCTGACGGACGACTGTTTTCTTCCCTGTAGTTTTGACCGTTCCCTTCGCAGGCGTCGTGGCCTTGGTCGATTTATGCACGGCAGCAGAGGCCTGATGTGCTGGATGCAGAACCGTAACGATGGTAGTAGCGAGAAGAAGTGACTTGAGGCGCATTCAGGCAGTCCTAATCAGATCCGGTGTTCAGTTCAGATTAGGAACGTTTTTTAATGTGTCTAGAATTATTCCTCCCTCAAAATGTATCACACGATTTCCAGTGCACAAATGTCACACTATCGGGGCTCAAAACGAAATTTATGAACCCAGATAGAGTAACAGGAAGAAATTTCACGAAACAACGGGAGATTTTAGATC
Organism: Gluconobacter frateurii; assembly: GCF_002723955.1. Classification (GTDB taxonomy): domain Bacteria; phylum Pseudomonadota; class Alphaproteobacteria; order Acetobacterales; family Acetobacteraceae; genus Gluconobacter; species Gluconobacter frateurii. The sequence goes on along the minus strand of NZ_BEWN01000002.1, from coordinate 455,068 downwards.
CGGGCCCCGGTATCTCCCATCATCGGGACGATTGACGGGCGGCGACATGAGGCTTTCAGGCCACGGTGCTTCAGACGGAGAATCTGATACGACAGCCGTACGACCGCGCGGCAGACATTCCGGCAGTTCAGACTGGATACGCCGCAGCATACGCTCTCGAATATCGCAGGACAGATTCCACATGTTTCCAGCATCCGCCGCACCCGCAATGATGCGGATGGATATGACCTGCGCATTACTATCTGCGACCTGGCAGGCAATGGACGAACGATCCTTATCCCAGTCCGGGCAATGTTCGATTTCTTCCATGAACATCTGACGCACCTGATCCATCGGCGTACGGTAATCCAGCCACAGGAAGACAGACCCGATCAAAGACTGGGAACTGTGCGTCCAGTTCTGGAATGGATTTTCCAGGAAGTATGAAATCGGCACGATGTAGCGACGGCGATCCCATGTTCTCAGAACCACATAGGTCGCATTGATTTCCTCAACCCAGGCCCAGTCACCATTCAGGATCAGCATGTCTTCCATACGGATCGGCTGCGTAATGGCAATCTGGATACCCGCAATCAGATTGGACAATGCGGGACGGGCAGACAGACCGACGATCAGAGATGCCGCCCCAGCGGAAGCGAAAAGCGACACGCCGAATTTCTGGACGGAATTGAAAACCATCAGAGAGGCAGCAACAGTCAGAACCCCGAAGGTAATCTCGATCAGACGCCGCAGAACGCGGATCTGCGTCTGATGGGAGCGGACCGTGATGTCATCCACGTTCTCCCGGGAACTGATCCGGTTGAGGTACTGATCCGTAATCAGACGAAACGCCCGGATGATACCAAAGCCCAGATTCATGATGAACAGACAGGCCAAAGCATGCGCGAGGAATGTCTCCGTCTTGGGAGAAAAACCCTCTGTTGCTGGCAAAGCCGCACTGGCCGCAATGATCATCAGGAAATAACTGATGTTCAGGCGCAACCGGTTGATGAGCGCATGAATGAACTGGATTTTCCGCAAACCCGGCAGGCGTGGAAGCGCCCCGGTAATGAGACGGCTCAGCAGAAGTGCAATCAGTGCGGCCGCGCAGAGGAGCAGAATGGAACCAAGTGGATCAGGCAGCCAGTCAAACTGGTGGCGGAGTGTGGACATCGAATCCACGTAATTCTGTCTGAACATGGGTCTCCCTAGACAATCGTGAGCAATCCACTTTCAGGTCGCGCAGGGGCCAACGTCCTGAACGGATGAAACGCTCTTTCTCAGTACTCCGCGGCGTATCTGCCAAGGAACGTCCGACTATAACCGCAGGAAGACCGAACCGTTCCCGAAATAGGGTTCCATTCATTTTCACTATATTATTTTGTTATTAAAGACCTTTCACGATCCATGTTGCCAAAAAGAGACACTGTGCAGGCCCTTTTCTGAGCAGCATAAAATCCAAACATTCACCAAAGGTGATTTGGCAAAAATCCTTAATATAAAAGAAGTTTTTAGTTTTTAATCGAAACGACACATAAACAACGATTCATATTGATGTTTTATTTTTTGAACGTAGGATTTGCGTAGTTTCTACATTTTACACTTCGGTGCAGTTTTATGGCAACCACCTCTTCTGTTTTGTCCTCTGTGCTTTCCTTCACTCTTCTCATGTCAGGCACCTCTGCCGTCGCATGGGCCGCAGCTCAGGAAGAACAATCGAAGACCAGCCATAAGACTGCTGTCAACACTCGTCATGACACGCAGAAATCGCGTCATGCGCCCTCCAAACATGTGAAGATCAGACATCAGGATGAGGCGGATGAAAGCCTCACAGTCCGTGGTCATGCCCATCCCGTTGATGGCGGCGCGTTGGGAACCAAACGTGTTCTGGACACACCGTTCTCGATCAGAACCGTTACGGCAGCCGAGCTTCAGGAGCGGCAGGTCAAATCCCTCGCCCGCGTCTTCTCACAGGACGCATCTGTCATTTCGAACGGGGACACCTATTCGTTCAATGCCTACTCCGTCACCGTCCGCGGAGTGCCGCTGGACGATTACAACGGCTACAAGATCAACGGCACGCCCTTCTTCATGACGACCGTGGAGCTACCGCTTGAATCGTTCGAGGCGGTACAGCTTCTCAAAGGTGCCTCCGGTTTCATGTACGGCTTCAATGCGCCCGGCGGCATCATTGACTTCCAGACCAAGAAACCAACAGACGCCCGCACATTTTCCTTTGATGCAGGCTACAGCTCAGGCGCCGTAGGCAGCCAGCACATTGATACAGGCGGCCGCCTCTTCCGGAACGACATCGTCGGATACCGCCTCAACCTCACGCATGAAAACGGTGAAACCTACAGCGGCTCTCACGTCACCCGGTTTTCAGGTTCTCTTTCCACCGACGTGCGCCTTGCACCCAACCTGCTGTGGACGGCCGACGCCATTTATCAGGACCGCAAGGTCCAGGGTGGCGTGCAGGACTTCTTTATTGATGATCCGTCCGCCTATGGCAGCAACCGTCTGCCTGATGCCATCAGCGGCCACAAGAACCTGACGGCCTCCCCCGCAAGCATGTTCACGTCTCACACGCTATTCGTTTCCACGGGGCTGCATTGGGACATCACGAAAAACTGGACCGCCCGCATCGATTACAGTCACAGCATGGATTACCGCCGCTATCGCGGGGAATGGATGTCCCTGCAGGATCAGGCCGGGAACTACGACACCTACATGAGTACCAATCCCGGCAGTTGGGCGCAGTACGACCAGGTGCAGGCCATTCTGGAAGGCAAGTTCCGGACAGGTTTTATCCGGCACGACTTTACAATGGGTGCTGCATGGCAGGGTCTGAGCCGGTATCTGCCTTATGATTCGGATTACGTTGATATTGGAGGACAGAACCTCTACGCGCCCGTCATCAGCCGATCCTATAGCGGAAGCTGGAACACGGCGACCTATCGCAATTACCGCTCAGACCAAGTCGGTCTTTTCGGAAGCGACACCCTGACGTTCGACGAACACTGGTCATTACTGGCCGGTATCCGCTTTACTGATTTCCATCAGTTGACCTGGACGTCATCCGGTACAAAAACGGCTCTGCGCACAACGCCGCTCACACCAACTGCGGCGCTGATGTTCCACCCGTGGAAAGACACCACAATTTACGCCAGCTACGTTCAGGCGCTGGAAAACGGTGGAACGGTGGGAGACACCTACAAGAACGCGCGTGAGACCCTTCCACCGATCCGTTCCGACCAGGTGGAAGTCGGTGCGAAAGTTGCTCGGGCAAGCTGGGATCTGACGGGCGCACTTTATCGCATCACGCGAGGCGCACAGTATGCAAATGCTGACAATGTCTATGTCTCGAACGGCACAGTCACATATCAGGGCGCAGAACTCAGCGGCCATGTGGATCTGCCGTTCGGCATTACCCTCACGGACAGTCTGGGCGCTGAAGGCGGAAAATACAGCAAGGCGGATGCCAGCATCAAAGGAAACAAGATCGAGGGCATTCCGCTGTTCCAGAACGTGTTTCAGCTGACAGACCGTATCCCCGGCGTACCGGGCCTCTCGGCCACAGCCGAGGTTCACTATACCGCCTCCATGTGGGGTGACAGCTCCAATACCTACCACGTTCCCAGCTATACCCTGCTCAACCTGCGGGCCAGCTATCGCACCAGCATCGGCCGCCACAAGGTGACGCTCCGTGCTGAACTCGATAACGCCACGAACCTTCATTACTGGGGCTTTCTGGCGTCTGATTACTTCTTCGTCGGTACGCCACGAGCTGTCTTCCTGAACGCCCGCTTCGATCTCTGATCTACGCCTGCGTCTCCCTTCCCTCTTCCGCTCCCAACCTCACAGGAGTAGGACAGGGGGCAGGGAGATGAGCACAATGAAGAAGACACATTACGACCTGTGCATTAACGGAGCCGGCCCGGTTGGAGCGACGCTCGCGTGCCGTCTGGCGGCAGAGGGCGTACGTGTTCTGCTGATTGACCGTGCGCCTCTCCCGGGCATGGAAGATCCCTCTCTGGATGGTCGCGCCTACGCCATCGCCGAAGGGTCACGCCAGATGCTCGAAGCCGCGGGCATCTGGGACAATCTGCCCGGCATCTCCCAGCCCATCCGTGAAATCCGCGTGTCTGATGGCCGCCCGCATGAGGCCGCCTCTCCGCTCTTCCTGCATTTTGGCGTTGAGGATGCGCCAGAAGGCATGAACTTCGGCTGGATGGTCGAGGCCCGCGATCTGCGGCTCGCCATCAACCAGACGCTGGGACAGTATGAAACGCTCGATGTCCGTGCGCCCGACACCGGTACCTTCACGTTCCACCCGGATCACGTTTCCATCCGGCTGGCCTCTGGCCCGACTGTCACGGCAAAGCTCGCCATTGCCGCAGAAGGTCGTCGTTCGCCCCTGCGCGAGCAGGCTCGCATTGGCCTGACGAAAATTCCCTACCATCAGTATGGTATCGTCGCGACAATCGCGCACGAAAAGCCGCATGACGGCGTGGCTCTGGAACACTTCCTTCCAGAAGGGCCGTTCGCCCGTCTTCCCATGCCCGGCACACCGGAACACCCACACCGTTCCGCTATCGTCTGGGCAGAAGGCGAAGGCCGTGCGCAGCGTTTCCATAGCCTTCCGCATGACGTCTTTGCGCGAGAAATCAAGGCTCGCATGGGAGACGAGGATCTGGGCGCGATTACTCCCATCGGGCGCCGCTGGATCTATCCCCTCTCCGCGCAATACGCCCAGACATACATCGCGCCCCGTCTGGCCCTTGTTGGAGATGCCGCACACGGTATTCACCCGATTGCCGGTCAGGGCCTGAACATCGGCTTCCGGGACGTCATTGCCCTTGCCGATCTGCTGATCGAAGCTCACAGCCATCGTGCCGATCCGGGCAGTCGCGACCTTCTGACGCGCTATCAGCGCCGGACGCGCCCCGGCAACATGGCCATGCTGGCTGCGACTGATATTCTTGAGCGTCTGTTCGGGAACGACAATCCGCTCCTTCGGCGCGTGCGCGATCTGGGCATTGCAGGCGTGCATCGTTTCCCACGCCTCAGACAGGCCTTTGTCCGTAGGGCGATGGGCGTATGACGACAGCGCCTAACCTCGTTCAGCTTTGGCAGGACATGCAGTCTCAGGCGTGCAGTTGCCATGACCCGCTGATCCAGGATGTCTTCGCGACCAATATTGGAGACCATGCCGATTTCAGCTCGGCTCTGGCGTCTCTGCTGGGTACGAAACTCGCTGACCGCTCGATTTCGGCCACAGCCATCACACGCCTTGTCGCCTCCATCCTTCAGGACGTTCCCGATATTGCGGAAGCGGCTGCCGAAGACATTCTGGCTACCCGGGACCGGGACCCTGCCTGCCCGGATCTCGTTACACCCTTCCTGTTCTTCAAAGGCTGGCAGGCTCTGCAAGCCCATCGTATCGCGCATTATCTGTGGCGACAAAACAGGCGCCATCTGGCCTATCATTTCCAAAGCCGGGTCAACGAACTGTTTTCGATCGACATTCATCCCGCAGCCCAACTGGGCCGCCGCCTGAGCATCGATCACGGGACAGGCATCGTCATTGGCGAAACCTGCATCATCGAAGATGACGTTTCACTGTTCCAGGATGTCACCCTTGGCGGAACTGGAAAACTGAGCGGGAATCGTCACCCGATCGTCCGTCGCGGAGCCATGATCGGTTCAGGCGCCAAGGTTCTCGGACGGCTTATCATCGGCGAATACGCGCGTATCGGCGCAGCATCCGTCGTTCTGGAAGACATCCCGGCCAATGCAACGGCGGTCGGGAATCCTGCCCGTATCCTCGGAACAGCCAAAACTGCGGCTGTTACGCCCACCCCCGCTCATCCCGTTTCCTGATGAACGCGGCAGGCAGGTTATTCCTGCCTGCACAGCAGAATTGTTTCTATATGAAACGATAATGTATCAGTAATTAACTTTATAAATTACCAGGAAACAGACAGTATAGTAGCGTTATTGTTGTATGATATTTATGCAACAGCGTGCCCTGATGGCATCTGTTACAGGTATTTCCGGATAGACAAAGTTCTGAGACAAAAACATTAATTGCGGGATCTCAGAAATATAGTCTGACTGTGAGCCCACATGATTCTTCATCGACGCAGGGAGCTGCTTCTGTGCGCTTCCGTTCTCGCCATGGGACTGGACGCGACCGCATCCGCGAACGCACAGACCGCCACGAGCACGCATCACCGTGCGTCCTCTCATCGCACAACCACACACGCCAAGACGAAGGCTTCGTCAAAGGCCACAACATCCTCAACCGTCGCAGCAACACCGGCAACGGTGCCGGTCGCAGTAACAGCGCCGACATCGACGTTGAGCGCTCAGGTTAACCGCCGCCAGGCTGTTGCCTCGATCGATTCAAGCCGGTCGGAAAGCGTTGTCGTAACGGGTTCAGCGCTCAGCACGTCTAACAACCAGAACGCCAACCCGGTCCAGATCGTGACCAGCAAGCAGATCGAGCAGACAGGCGCCACTACGCTTGGTGACTACCTGCAGCGTCTGCCGTCCATCGGCTCTTCCGGAACGACAAACAGCCAGACGAACGGAACGGGCGGCTCATCCTGCACCGATATCCGTAACCTCGGGCAGAACCGCGTTCTGGTTCTGATCGACGGCAAGCGTGCTGCCATTAACGGCAACAACAGCTGCTTCGACATGAACACGATCAACGTGCATCAGGTCGCAAGTGTTGAAATCCTGAAAGATGGCGGTTCCGAACTCTATGGTGCCGACGCTGTTTCCGGCGTTATCAACATCAAGCTCAAGCATAACCTGAGCGACGGCAACCTCACGGTCCGTGGCGGCATCACGGATGTAGGTGACGGCCAGACAGGCATGATCTCCGGCTACAAGGGCTGGAACTTCGATCATGGCAAGGGCAACGTCACGATTTCCGGCTCTTACATGACCCAGAGCGGAATCCAGCAGAAGAACCGTTCCTGGGCCAACCCGGTTCAGGCTAACGATCCTGCCAGCGCTTCCAGCATCAGCTATGGTTCAAGCATTCCAACGGCAGGGCGCTTCATCACGGATAGCGGTGATTACATCGCCACAGGCAGCGGGGGAGTCCGCGATTTCACATCCGCCGACCGTTACAACTACGGCAATGACCAGAGCCTGACGAACTCCCTGACGGACGCGACGCTGGCTTTTGATTCTCATTATGAGATCAACCGTCATTTCACGCCGTACCTGAACTTCAACTACAGCCACCGTAATTCGTCCACGACGATGGCACCGATGCCTGTCTCCGGCAGCATCTACCCCTCCACACTGCCGACGACGCTCTACATTCCCGCCAATGACCCGTACAATACGACGGGCGAAGATGCGGTCATGTACAAGCGCATGGCTGAGTGGGGAAATCGCCGCAACGAAAATGCTTCTGATACCTACACTGGTATTGCAGGCATCAAAGGCGAGATCACGCACGACTGGAACTATGACCTGTCCTACACCTACGGATGGAACCAGGTCATGAACCAGCTGTCAGGTGTGGGCAACTACTCCAAGCTTCTGGAAACATACGGCTTGCAACAGGTTGAGCCTGGAAACGCCGATAGCGCACTGGTCTACAACCCGTCTGTCTGCAATGCATCGGCTGGTTGCGTCCTGTCCAACCCGTTCACGAAGCTATCTTCCGCAGCAGCCGCGTATTCCAACTATACGGCCCACGACCACTATTACTATCAGCTGCGTGACCTGAACCTGCGCATCAACAACAACCATGTTGTTCACATGCCATGGGCAAATGGTGGCGATCTTGGTATCGCTCTGGGCATGGAACACCGTGGTGAGCAGCTTGCCTATCATCCTGACGCACTGGTTGAAGCTGGCCAGACGCTGACGAACTCCGCATCCTACACGGGCGGTGGCTTCAACGTCACGGAAGGTTACCTCGAAGGTAAGGCAACGCTTCTGCATAATGCGTTCCTCGCCAAGGATCTGACGATCGACGGCCAGGGCCGTTACTCGTCCTACAACACGTTCGGTGGCGCCAAGAACTGGAAGGTCTCCATCAACTGGGCCCCGATCCAGGACATCCGCTTCCGTGCAACGCTCGGCACCTCCTATCGTCAGCCGAACGTGTACGAACTGTATGGTGGCCAGTCTCTCGGTTACGCTTCAGCAACTGATCCGTGCGACTCTGTGCAGGCAGCCTCTTATGGCGCCAAGTCTGCGACAGTGGCTGCAACCTGCGCCAAGCAGGGCATCAATTCTTCCACGTTCTCTTCCGCTTACTCAGGCCAGACACCAACCCTGTATGGTGGCAACAGCAAGCTGAAGCCGGAAACCGGCCGCACCTATACAATTGGTACGGTCATTACGCCGCGCTGGATTCCAGGTCTGTCGGCTTCCGTGGAATACTGGCACTACACGCTCAAGAACATGATCACGTATCTGAGCAGCCAGTACATCATGGACCAGTGCTACACGGGTGCGAACACGAACTACTGCAGTGCGATCACACGCGTTGCCAGCACGGGACAGATCAACTCCGTCACATCCACCTATGCCAACATCGGTGGCCTGAAGACGAGTGGTATCGATTTCGATCTGGACTATCGTCTCCGGATCACACCGCATGACGTTCTGACGCTGTCCAACAACTTCCAGCAGCTCATCAGCTATCTGCAGCAGAACGAAGTGGGTGGTCAGTGGTACAACTATGCCGGTCGCATGTTCTATCAATCCGGAACGGGCAACCCTCGCGTTCGTGACTACGCTACAGTGGGCTGGCAGCATGGCGCTTTCGGCATCACCTACATGATGCAGTACACCGGCGGCATGATCTGGAACGATGGTACAACCGATCTTACCCGCGCCAACGGTTATGGCCGCACCAAGACCCCGGGCATCTTCTCCCACGATGTGACTGTGACGTATCGCTGGAAGAGCTGGAACTTCCAGGGCGGTGTAAACAACCTCTTTGACAAGAAGCCACCGTTCGTTGCCAGCGCAACAGACAACAGTGCCGCCGCTCTTTATGGCAGCCTGTACACGGGACGTTACGTCTTCCTGCAGGCAGGCGTGAACTTCTGATCCTGTTTCTTTGAACAGAAAAAAGGGGGGCGGTCCTTGCGGATCGCCCCTTTTTTTTATGCGTGTACCCGCCAGTCTTACTTGTTCGAGAACTTGAAGATCGTCGTGTAATCGAAGGTCTGACCCGGCTTCAGCTCCGTCGTCGGGAAAGACGGATGGTTCGGGCTGTCGGGATAGTGCTCGGCCTCGAAAGCGATCGCATCGGTCTGACGATAGGCCCGACCGGAAATGCCAGCGTAACCGCCATCCAGCGAGTTGGACGTATAGACCTGAAGACCCGGCTGGTTCGTCAGGATCTCCATGCTACGGCCCGAGCGCGGATCGTAGACCTTCCCGCCAAGGCGGGGAGCCTGCCCGTAAGCGCCGTTGACGACCCAGTTCATGTCATAGCCGCGTGCGTACATCATCTGCTGGTCGTTGCTGCGCAGACGATCCCCAATGACGGTCGGCTTGCTGAAGTCCAGCGGGGTTCCGGCCACGGGAACAATCTGGCCGGTTGGTAGGGACGTGCTGTCGGTCGGCGTGAAGCTGTCCGCGTTCAGTTGAAGAACTTCCGGCTCAATGCTGCCCGACCCTTCACCGTTCAGGTTCCAGTAGCTGTGGTTCGTCAGGTTCAGAACCGTGGGTGCATCCGTTGTCGCGACATAATGCAGAGCCAGCGCATCATCGTTACCCAGCGTGTAGGTGATGTGCGTCGTCAGAGTTCCCGGGAACCCCTGATCCCCGTTCGGGCTGACCAGCTTGAGGGTCACATAAGCGCCCGAACCGTTGGTTCCGGTCTTTTCAAGCGTCCAGACATTCTTGTCGAAGCCCTTCTTGCCGCCATGAAGCGCGTTAGGGCCAGCTGTGATGTCCGTGTGGTAGACCTTGCCCTCAACCGGGAAGCTGCCGCCAGCCAGACGGTTGGCGTAACGACCGATCATCGCACCGAAGAACAGACCACCCTTGGCGCTGTCGACCGTATAGCCCTTCAGATCGCCAAACCCGAGAACGATGTCCTGAACATGACCGCTCCGATCCGGCGTCTCAACGGACTGGATGATGCCGCCATACGTGATGACGCGGACGGTAACGTTATGATCGTTCTTCAGCGTCACGATACGAACGGGCTTACCATCCGGCGTTGTGCCCCATGGCTGTGAATTGACAGCCGGGTGTGCCTGAGCAGCCCCAAGCGACAGCCCGACGAGGGCGACAGTGGCGAAAAGAGGGGCTTTGAATGCAGTCAATGTGGACACCGAAAAACTCCCAGGTGTTGAGTTGCCGCCACACTGCTCTCAAAATATTTCAGCCGTCAAAGTCGCTGGAGTGTCCTTCAGGCATCTGGATCGTTAAAGGATCTCATCTCTTCCCTGTGTCATAATTTGGATACATAGAGGGGTGCGGCTTGGCACAGTATAGGCTATGACTACGGCCTTCCGCAGTTTTCCGCGACGGACGGCTCAAGGCTCCGCTGACGGCATGACAATTGAATGGGAACGGATTTTGAAAATTTCCGTTTTCAGATGAAGTCTTTGTGAGCACGCCCGCGGAGTGGGGTTTTTGAGGAATGGTTATGGACTCTCGGCAGGACAGAATCGGTATCAGGGCGACGCGTTCGCGTCGTGGCAGAGCCATTGCAGGTGTGTTGGCACTGCTGACGCTGGGGGCCTGCGGCTCCCTGCACAAACCGCCGCCGACAGATCCGGACGACCTTGCTGACTACAAGGCTGCCAACGATCCGTACGAGCCGTTTAACCGTAAGATGTATAACGTTCAGATGTGGGCCTACCATGTAGCGCTGCGTCCTGTGGCCAAGGCGTGGGTGTGGGCCGTGCCAAAGCCGGTGCGCCATAGTATTTCCAACATCAATGAAACCTGGCGTGAGCCTGCGGTGTTCTTCTCCGATGTCGGGGCAGGAAAGCCACGGCGCGCAGGCGACTCGTTCATGCGCTTCACGATCAACATGAGTGCAGGTGTGGCCGGTTTCTTCGATGTCGCCAGTCTGGTGGGTTACAAGCAGCATGAAACCGACCCAGGCATGACCATGGGAACATGGGGCGTGCCGAGCGGGCCGTATCTCTTCATCCCATTCGTCGGCCCCAGCAACATCCGCGATGGTGCAGGTTATGCGATCGGTCAGGCTCTGACCCCGATCAACTATGTGCCAAGAGGTTATGGTCTACTGACATTCAACTGGGCTTATAATATTCTGGGCACGGTTGATGGCTTTGCCAACAGTGTGGATCAGATCGATCATCTGGAGCAGGACAGCCTTGATCCGTACTCCTACGTCCGCAGTGCCTGGCAGCAGAACCGCCAGAGCCAGATCGACGCAATGCAGAACGATCACCGCGCCACCACCCCAGACTGGTACAACTGAGGACAAACGCATGCTTAAAGCCCTCTCGCGCCGCGCCCTTTTCGGTGCACTTGCTGCAACCCTCACGTTCGGGGCTGGTGTCGCGCATGCCAACCCTGCGACAGATTTCGTAAATTCCTTTGGTGGCCAGCTGGTCAGCATCGTCAACTCCAGCAAGCCACTGGGTGAGAAGAAGCGCGAAGTTCTCCCACTTCTTCAGTCCAACGTGGATATTCAGGGTATCGCCCGCTACTGCCTCGGCCGCTACTGGCGCACGGCAACGCCGGCACAGCAGCAGAAATATCTGCAGCTGTTCGATCAGGTTCTGGTCAATACGATCACGGACCAGATCGGTAACTATCAGGGCGTCAGCTTCCGTGTGACGGGTTCAACCCCCACGCCGGATGGCGAACGCGTCAATGCCCTGATCGACCGCCCTGGCCAGCCTGAAGTGAACATGCAGCTCGTTATTGGCGGCACTCCGGCCAAGGTCGTGGACATGTATGGCGAAGGCGCAAGCCTGCGCATGAACCAGCGCGGCGACTACAGCTCCTACCTCTCCCGCCACGGCGGCGATGTCGGCGCCCTGAACACTGCTCTGGAGCATCAGCTCAGCAATCATCACTGAGTGCTACGTCTACAGAACTGACATCATAAAAAAAGGCCTCCTGTTCAGGAGGTCTTTTTTGCTTCGTGCTGATGACCGCCCTTACCGAGCAGCACGCTTCACGACTGACACGTGAAAACGATAGATCGTGTCTTTCCCGGTGAAGAGAACATCCGTCTGTCCCTCATGGTGAGCCAGAATTTCTGCGACTTTCTGAGAGACGAGATTGACGTGCAGAACATCAGGCAGACTAAGAGTAGCCGTCTGGAGATCAGGGGGCAGAGCCACGATTTCCGTCCCTCCAACGGGCAGGACAAGCGTGCGATCAATAATATGCATGCCTCCCACGATAGACTCGGGCGGTTTGACCTCTGCCGCCTGCACTCCCGCAGTTACCGCAAATCCCATGATTGCAGCGCCAAGCGCCATTTTTCGCAGATTTCTCAGAAAATCGACCACACCGCATTCCTTAACGAACAATATCGTATGGTTTTAAACGGTAATTCCCGAGAGGCCAGGAAACAAACACCAGTGCCCCCTGTTTTGCGTCAGACAGGAGCAATTTCGTAAAGGAACATCGTATTGCCATCGCGCTTGAAGGTATCGACATGGCGCATACCAATACTGCCAAGCACGACGCGGGAAGCCAGATTGTCTTCTTTGGCCACAGCCACAATGCGTGGCTCTCCTTCATCCAGAACATACCGGATGGCAGCAGCGGCGGCTTCACGGGCAATACCGCGGCCGGCAGCCCATGGAAAAATGGAAAACCTCAGCCCAAGGCCACGCCCATCAGGACGTTCATGAACACCTGTTATCCCGACGAAACGCCCGTTCTCGCGAATAGCGAAAATTCCGATCCGGCGTCTCGCCCAGAACGCAACATCCTCGGCCATTTCCTGTTCAGTTTCGAAGCGGCTTCGCACACCACCCAGCATTTGCCCGAAAGCACCGGCATCAGCCTTGAGGGCGATCATATCCTCAAGGTCCGGCCAATTGACCGGGCTGAGAACCAGACGTGCAGTGCGGAGTTCGCGCCCTAGCAAACGGGCCTCCTCAAACCGTCAGAAACCGGGACAGATTGCCCTGCCCCGGTGACGAGCAGAAGGAACGGTCCGTCTTAGCGGGCCAGCGGGCGGTACTTGATGCGGCTTGGCTCAGTCGCATCCGGTCCAAGACGACGGCGCTTGTCTTCTTCGTAGTCCTGGAAGTTACCTTCGAACCACTCGACATGGCTGTCACCCTCGAAAGCGAGGATATGCGTTGCCAGACGGTCAAGGAACCAGCGATCATGGGAGATGACCACGGCGCAGCCAGCGAAGTCTGCCAGAGCATCTTCGAGGGCACGCAGCGTATCAACGTCAAGATCGTTGGTCGGCTCATCGAGCAGCAGCACGTTGCTGTCTTCCTTGAGCATCTTGGCAAGATGAACGCGGTTACGCTCACCACCCGACAGGATACCGACGCGCTTCTGCTGGTCAGAACCCTTGAAGTTGAACGCTCCGACATAGGCACGGGACGGAACCGTCCGCTTGCCAAGCTGAATGACGTCCGTGCCACCGGAAATCTCTTCCCAGACGGTCTTGTTGGCATCCAGCGTATCGCGGGACTGATCGACATAGCCAAGCTTTACGGTTTCACCGATCTTCAGTGAACCACCATCCGGCGTGTCCTGACCCGTGATCATCTTGAACAGCGTGGACTTACCTGCACCGTTCGGACCGATCACACCCACGATGCCACCAGGCGGCAGCTTGAAGTTCAGCCCATCAATCAGCAGACGGTCGCCAAAGCCCTTCGTCAGGTTCTCGGCTTCGATCACCGTACCGCCAAGGCGTGGACCCGGCGTGATGACAATATCCGCCGTACCACCAACCTTTTCGGAGTTGGCTGCCAGCATCTCTTCGTACTTGGTGATACGAGCCTGGCTCTTGGCCTGACGGGCCTTCGGAGAGCTGTTGATCCACTCCTGCTCGGCAGCGAGCGCACGCTGGCGGGAGCTTTCTTCCTTCTCTTCCTGGGCCAGACGCTTGCGCTTCTGTTCCAGCCAGGACGAGTAGTTGCCTTCGAACGGATAGCCACGGCCACGCTCGAGTTCGAGAATCCAGTTGGTGACGTTATCAAGGAAGTAACGGTCATGGGTGATGACCATGACGGTGCCCTGATAATCACGCAGCGTCTTTTCGAGCCAGCTGACACTCTCGGCATCAAGATGGTTGGTTGGCTCATCGAGCAGCAGAATGTCAGGCTTTTCCAGCAGCAGGCGGCACAGGGCCACACGGCGCTTCTCACCACCGGACAGCTTGTCAACCGGGCTGTCTGCGGGCGGGCAGCGCAGCGCATCCAGAGCGATTTCCAGCTTGCGATCCAGCTCCCAGCCGTCGCCTGCGTCGATAATTTCCTGAAGCTCGGCCTGTTCAGCCAGCAGGTTCGTCATTTCTTCATCGGACATCGGCTCTGCGAAGAGCATCGAAATCTCGTTGAAGCGATCAATGGCATGCTTGAGCTTGCCAAAACCAAGAGCGACGTTTTCCCCGACCGTCAGCTTCTCGTCGAGCTTTGGCTCCTGCTCAAGATAACCGATCTTGACGCCCTCAGCGGCCCAGGCCTCGCCACCGAATTCCTTGTCGATTCCGGCCATCACCTTGAGCAGCGTGGACTTACCGGCACCGTTGACGCCGAGAACGCCAATCTTCACGCCGGGCAGGAAGGACAGGGTGATGCCCTTGAAGACCTCACGTCCACCCGGATAGGCCTTTGTAAGATCCTTCATGACATAGACATACTGGTAGGCGGCCATGCGAGGTCTCCTGAACGGGGTGGAACGTGGAATGGGCGGCGGCAAACGGCACGCCAGACAGAATAGAACACCGTGCGCCCGGAGGGACTCGAACCCCCAACCAAGCCGTTATGAGCGGCCGGCTCTAACCAATTGAGCTACAGGCGCGCGGTTGCTGCACGGAATCGCTTACCTGACGCATTTTTGCAAGGCCTGACATGGTGAAATGTCTTTTTTTGCATTATGTGTCTAAAGCCTTCCCGTCTCCGACAGGCCTCCGATGAGCCGCTGCCGCCGTTTCGAGATGGCACCTGCCGGCCTGCATCGCTCTGGGGGAAGATATGACGGAAGACACCACACACCATAGTAGCGGCTGGCAAAAACAGTGATGTCAGCCAGCCCAGCGCTTCTTCTGCGCAAGCTGCGCTGGCTCTACGCTCCCGATCCGGTCATGGCCGGGTACGCCCTCCGAACAACACTGACCTCCCTGTTGGCTCTGGGAATCGCCCTGAAGATGGAACTGGGCAGCCCGCAATGGGCAGCCCTGACCGTCTGGATGGTAGCGCAGGGCACGCGTGGGCGCAGCCTGGCCAAAGCGAAGTGGCATCTGTTCGGCATGGTGCTGGGTGTGATCTGCGGCGTAGTCCTCGTGGCAGTATGCCCCCAGGCGCCACTGATGTTCATTTTTCTGCTGGCTGCGGGGATCGGTCTGTTCTGCCTGATCGGGACATTCATGCCCGGCCCGGCTTCCATGACCAATTATCGCATCCACGGCATGCGAGCGACGGGCTTCACCTACGCCATCGTCTCACTGGATGGGATCGCGGACCCGAACCATATCTTCGAAATCGCCATGTCCCGTGCGACCTATATCGTACTGGGCATCGTTCTGGAGGCTTCGGTTTCGGGGCTTTTCCAGTTAGGCCTGACAAAACGGACCCGCCAGCAACTCTCCAGCACCTTCAAGGACACGCTGAAACCAGCCCTGCTCACGATTGCCGATATTCTCATCGGCAAGGTGGATGCGCTGGAAACTATGCAGCCTGTGTTTAGCCGCATCACCACACTCGGTGATCAGGTCGAATTTGCGGAAGTCGAACTGGGCCGTCAGGATCATGCAGGGGATCACACCCGGGCGGCTTTAGCGGATATTGCCGTTCTACTGGCCAGAGCGCTCGATCTGGCCACGTTGATGCGCCTCCCGCTAAGTCAGGATGATGCCTTCCGGGAGCAGGCGGAACGCATCCGTACCCTGTTTCTGGCTCTCCCCGACAGGCTGGAAAGAGCTGAGCCCATGGATGGGATTCTGGACGAACTGCGAAGCCTCCGTCGGGACTGCCGCCGCCGCGTTGTCCAGTATTTCGGGACCAAGCTGCCAGGAGCAGATGATCGGGCAGCCATGCTGCGTCACGGCATGTTGCAACAGGCGCTTGTGGAACTAATTGATGCCCTGCGCATGGCCCTGCGTCAGTTCGAGGCCAGCCGCAACCCACAGCCCCACGATCATTTCCATGAACCGATTCGATCTTACCGGGACTGGCGACAGGCCATCGTCAACAGCCTGCGCTCCTCCGTGACGGTCTTCGGAGCTGGCGTAATCTGGATTGCAACCGCATGGCCCAGCGGCCTGACATTCATCATGTTCGTCGCGATTGCGTGCAGTCTGTTTTCCACACTCGAAAGACCGGCCCTTGCCACACAGGCCTTTCTGCATGGCGCGTGCTGCGCGGTTCTGGCAGGTGGCGTGCTGGACCTGCTTCTGCTCGGCAAACCTACCACCTTCGAGATGCTGGGGATGTGGTCAGGCGTCGCCATGATGCTGGGCGGCCTTGCCTTCGCATATCCGCCCCTGACACTTCCAGCCGTCTCCTACAATCTGTTCCTGCCCATCATGCTCGGCCCCTCAAATCAGGGCCGAACGGATGAGATCGTCTATTTCAATACGGCACTCCCGCTCGTGTTGGGGCTTTTCTACACGACATGGATGTACAGGGCTTTCCTCCCTTACGATCCGGCTCACCAGCGCTGGACCATGCGGGAAAATATTCTACGGGACCTGCATCACATCGCGGATGGGAAAAACGACACGACACTGGATGTCATCGTATCCCGAAATGTGGACCGCTTTGTGCGCCTCATGACCAACTCGGCAGACACCCCCTCCCCTGTTGTTCACGCCTATCTCCAGGGAATTCTGTCCGCCATGCGTGTCATGCTGAACCTTCTGCGCCTCCGCGCCATCAGCCATGATGCAGCTCTGAACCCACGGGCCCATCAGGCTCTGGAACTCGTTTTGGCCCGTATGAGCCATTTCAGCGGTCAATATCATGGGCATTACGGGAGAACTCTTCGCGCCACATTACTGGCCATCCAGCGTCTCAGAGACTGTGAAACAACCGAATCGCATCCCAGACAACGGTTTGTTCTGATTGCGGCCCTGACGGCTCTGGATGTCATTTCCACCGAACTGAATACGAACCGCGTCTTCTTTGACGCCCGTTCTCCCTATCTTGATCCTCCCGTCTGAATGCTCACGAAGAAATGTTCTGAAATGGACTTTTCTTTTCACGCAAACGGGAGAAGTGTTCCGTTTCAACCGCGGGGTGCCGCGGAAGACAGGGTCTCAGAAAGGATACCGTCCATGTTTCGTCGTATCGTGCCCGCTTTTGGCCTCGTAATTGGCCTCGGTATGGTTTCGTCGGCCGCTCTGGCACAGGAACAGTCACCGCCGCCACCACCGGCCGTTCAGGGCACGCCTGGCAAGGATTTCACGGGCGTTTCCCCCGCCAATCTCGCAGGAATCATGAATTACTGCGTCGAACTTCAGTATCTCTCCTATGATGAAGGCAACCCGGCTCTTTACGGCCTGAGCGAGAAGTACAAGGCCACCGAGCAGACGGTCGGCAACGAAGACTACGCTCTTGGTACTGCGGGTTATTTCAACAGCAATGGCAAGCGCTACTATCTCGTAGCCTACACCAACGAAGATGATCGCCGTGCAGCCTGCCACAATGCACTGAAGGCCGCCCAGCCGCTTCTCTGATCCTGCTTGATCATCAGTTTTTTTACGGGACGCCCTGGCTTCATGCCGGGGCGTTTTGCATTTCCGGACGCGTTTTCCGTCTACACTGGGCAGAAAGCTTAAGGGTCGTTAATGTCCCTCTGTTTTAAAACCAGTTCAGGACGTGAACATCATGGACGTTTCCAAGATCTCGCCCGGCAAAGATGTGCCGAACGACATCAACGTGGTCATCGAGATTCCGCAGGGCTCTCAGGTCAAGTACGAAGTGGACAAGGAAAGCGGCGCGATCTTCGTGGACCGTTTCCTGTTCACGCCCATGGCCTATCCGGCAGCCTACGGCTTCATTCCGGGCACGCTCGCCGCTGATGGCGACCCGGCTGACGCCCTCGTGCTCGCACCGGCTGCCGTAGTGCCGGGTGCCGTCATCCGTGCACGCCCGATCGGCATGCTGAAGATGGAAGACGAGAGCGGCCAGGATGAGAAGATCATCTGCGTCCCGCACGACAAGATCCATCCGCAGTTCACGGACGTTAAGTCCATCGATGACCTGCCGGAGATCACCCGCAAGTCCATCGAACACTTTTTTGAGCGTTACAAGGATCTTGAGCCAAACAAGTGGGTCAAGGTGACAGGTTGGGCCGGCAAGGAAGAAGCTGGTAAAGTGATCGAAGCAGCACTGGCTGCTGCAAAGTAATACGCGTTTGTGATCCGTTTTATACGGATCACAACTTCTTTTCTCTGGTACAAGCTGTGTTTGTTCCTTAAAAAGCACAGCTCGTATCATATGAACGTGATTTTTGAGATTTTTATCTCACAATCTCTGTTCTTTATCCCCGATAAAGTGTTACGAAGATCTCGCAACCTGATACCCGAGGATAAGAGACTTGTCTCGCCTGCATCTCTATGCCGCAGCCTGTGCGGTTTCGCTTACGCCCGCTATCGCCGCAGCTGAAGGCGCGGCCACAGCTCCTGCACCTGTCACGACCGTCGTCCAGTCAGCGACTGGAAAAAAGCTCACGACAGTTCACGTCCTCGCGCCCATCACGGTCATGGACTGGCCGGATCAGAACTCGGAAAACCCCAGCGCACGCGTTAATACACCGCTCACCATTCTGTCCTTCGACAAGGAACAGGTTCCGCCACTTCCAAAGCCGGAAGCGCTGCTGACCAATCCTTTCGGCTGGAACAAGTGGCTGCGTGATCGTGGTATTGCGCTGATGATGGACAATACAAACGAATATACCGGCGCAATTACCAAACCAACACCTGGTTATGGACTGCGCCAGGGCAGCAGCAATGCTGGCCAGTACAGCCTTGAGAACGATATCGACTGGGAAAAGCTCGCTGGTATCCGCGGGTTCTCAACCCATGCCGTCGTTGTCGGCCGTTACGGTATTCCTGCCAGCCGCATGTTTGGTGACAACCTCAACCCCAGCTCCGAAATCTACGGCGCCGGCGGCAACGTGGTGGTTCACCTTGTTTATGCTTACGGCGAAGAAACGCTCGGAAACGGTCATTTTGACATCGCCGCCGGGCGTATCCCGTTCCTGAACGACTTCTCCGCCAACCCACTGTACTGCAACTTCCAGAACAATGCCTTCTGCGGTAACCCGAAGGCATCGTCCGACAACACGACCCACTCATCCTACCCGGATGCCGTGTGGGCAACGCGTATCCGCGTTCGCCCGACGAAAAGCACCTATATCCAGACGGGTGTGTATTTCGCGCAGGCCGGTATCTACGGGAACGTCCAGTACCGGACAGGCTTCAAGTTCAATGGATCTGACATCAATGGCGAAGCCGTGCCGGTGGAGGCTGGCTGGGAGCCGCTGTTCGGCAAGGACCATCTGCCGGGCCACTACAAGGTCGGCTACGCCATCGACAACGCGCCCCACAAGGACAACTACTATGACATTAACGGAAATCCGTATGTCGTAACCGGCTTGGCCCAGCGAACAGTCAATTACTCCTGGGCTGCCTGGTTTCTGGCTGACCAGATGCTCTTCCGCCATCACACACCCGGCAATCCGGATGCTGGCCTCGTCGTGCTGGGCGGCTTCTACGCCAACAGCCCGCGCACCCAGACGCGCGCGCAGCAGTATGAAATCGGCTTCGTGGACAGTGGCTTCTGGAAGGCACGCCCTCTGGACGGCATCGGTGTGAACTTCACCTATGTCCGTGTTCCTAACAGCGTGTCAGACACCCAGCGCCTCCAGCTTGCCCGTGGCATGGCCCTGATGAACGGCTCCTACGGCATTCAGAGCTACGGCGAAGTGCTTGAAGCGAACTACCGTATTCATGTGATGCGCGGTGTGACCTTCGCACCTGACTTCCAGTACTATTTCCGCCCCGGCGGTCAGGCAGCTCTGCACAATGCTGCAATGCTTGGCTTCAAGAGCCATATCCAGTTCTTCTAAGCCGGACATATACGTCCCGGAAAGCGGCCAGCAGGTTCTCCTGACTGGCCGTTTTTTTTATTCAGTTCCCGTTAACGGGCTCGAACCGCACATCCAGACCAGCCACCTGTTCAACAAGAAAATGCGCCAGTTCCGCAGCCTGCTGACGAATTTCCGGAATGGCTGTTGTCTCGAACAGGGCACCCCACCGCATGGGACCAAGCGCATAAAGCGTTGTGCTCCAGCTCCCAGTCTCATCCTGCAACGCACCCGCAGAATTGCAGACCAGTCCCCCTAAAGGTGTCTGCTGCACAACGCCCTGTTCCAGCAGGCCTGTTAAAAGGGCCGATCCCACAGCCCTGTAATCGCGGCTTGGGCCGGTACAGTTCACAGCGTGAGCAACTGTCAGGGACGACAGCCCGTTCCTGCCCCGAATACTGAGCCGCACACGATCCGCCACTCCCGACACCTGCTCCACACGCCCCTTGAGCGTCCTCAGGGTGCCCAACTGAATGTCTGCATCAATCTGTTCCCGGAGAGCGGGAGCCATGCGATGCCGCACAATATCCCAGCGTCGCTGGAGATGGCGTGAGAAACGACGCTTCTCTTCCCAGGAAAGGCGATCCCATAAGGCATTCGTCTGAGACCTGAGCGCATTCACCACGCTTCGCCAGGGAATGCCGCTCCGCAAGCACTGACGGAACGCGGCAAGATAGGCACGCGCTGTCGGAGCCGTCTCAGCAAAGACAACCTGAGAGTCACCCGACAAACCTGCTGCGTGAGACGTCGGATACCATCCATGCCGGGAGATGGCCGTGATGCGCCCTCTGTGTCCCTGTTCCCGCAGACGCATCAGAACGTCTACCGCTGTGAGGCCGGTACCAATCAGGGCCACATCATCATCTGGCTGAATACGGGCATAAAGGTCGTTCTGCCACGCAGACGGATAGTACCCCGGTACCTGGCGCCGTGGATCCGACAGGCTGGCGGGCGCAAAATTTCCTGTGGCGAGCACAACATAGGATGCTTGCAGAATTTGCCCATCCGCCAGAACAAGCCGCCATCCAGAAGGCGTTCTGTCGCAAGTCAGAACATGCCCGTGCACATAATCTGCTGCAGTTTCTTTCCATAGACTGGACAGGTACTGCCCATACACCATTCTCGGCACGAAGCTTCCAGCCTGAACGTCCGGATCATGATGCAATTGCGCCCAGCGCAGGAAATGGTGGGGATCCTCCGCCAATGCACTCATTCCCGAGGCGCAGACATTCAGAAAATGGGAAGAGCAGCGCGTACCATACGCCAGACCAAGCGCAGGTTCCGGAGCATCCCCAATAACGACGACCTTTGCCTCTACTCCGATTTTCCAAAGACGCCACGCAAGAAGCGTACCGCTGGCACCGGCACCGATGATGGCAATGACCGGACAGGCAGGGTCAGAATTTTTCACAGGAATGAATCGCTTGGTTCAGGGCCAAAGAAGACCCTGATCATCGGGGTATTTCCTGCAACCATGCGATTTTTATCGTAACAGAACGCCACATCCTGACCATCGAGTGGTCCGGAAACGAAAAAAGACGCCCGAAGGCGTCTTTTTCAAACTGGAGCGGGTGATGGGATTCGAACCCACGACCCCAACCTTGGCAAGGTTGTGCTCTACCCCTGAGCTACACCCGCACTCCGTGTTGGGGCTTATGACGGAAACCGGCAGAGTCCGCAAGAGGAAAGACGCTCTGAAAAGCATTTTCCTGATGGGTCAAATCTCCGGTGCCGGAAACGAAAAAAGACGCCCGAAGGCGTCTTTTTCAAACTGGAGCGGGTGATGGGATTCGAACCCACGACCCCAACCTTGGCAAGGTTGTGCTCTACCCCTGAGCTACACCCGCGTTCCGTGGGCGGTGTTATTACCGAACTTCAGAAACCGCGCAAGAGGGAAAATAAGCCTGACAAACGAATTTCCCATTTCTCTCACTTTGATGATGATCGTCCGTCTTTTCCAGAGCCATTCCCCCTGCCCCAGCCAAAGTCCTCTTGCACTGATCCGCATCAACCCCGATCTTTCGGGGAAACAGATTTCTCCAGCAGGATGGCCTCCCTTTCATGAGCAGCACTTTTGACGAACATCTGATCGGCCAGTCTCCGTCACAGGGAGCCACAGCCCATATCGTCGACGCCGACCAGACGACTTTCATGGCGGAAGTTGTCGAAGCCAGTCAGCAGACACCCGTTCTGGTGGATTTCTGGGCTCCATGGTGCGGCCCCTGCAAGCAGCTCACACCCGTTCTTGAAAAGGTCATCCGCGCGACAGGCGGGCGGGTTCGCCTTGTCAAAGTGGATGTCGAAGCCAACAAGTCCCTCGCAGCCCAGCTCGCCCAGATGGGTCTGCCCCTTCAGTCGATTCCACTGGTTGTCGCATTCTGGAAAGGACAGGTGCTGGACCTTTTCCAGGGCGTGCAGTCAGAGGGTGAAATTCGCCGCTTTGTCGAAGCTCTCCTGAAAGCGGCAGGGGGCGCGATGCCATCAGCCGATCTTCTTGCTGAAGCCAAGAAAGCACTCGCTGAGAACCAGCCTGCAGAAGCCCTGGAACTTTATGCACAGCTTCTGGATGTTGAACCTGAAAATCCAGAAGCGTGGGGCGGAATGCTGCGCGCGCTTCTGGCACTCGATGAAATCGAAGGCGCAGAAGAAGCATCTGGCCAGATTCCGGCAAAGCTGAACGCTCACCCGGAAATTACCGGGGCCCGTGCCGCTCTGGCACTCAAAAAAGAAGGGGCCCAAGCTGCGTCCGAACTGGACAGTCTGCGTCAGCAGGCCGAAGCTGACCCTTCGAACTTTGACGTCGCCCTGAAACTGGCGGCCGCCCTGAACGCTTCCGGTCAACGTACTGAAGCCGCTGACGTTCTGCTCGGGATCATTCGCAAGGATCGGGACTGGAACGAAGGCGCTGCAAAAGCTGAACTCCTGCGCTTCTTTGAAGCCTGGGGCCATACTGATCCCATTACCCTTACCGCCCGTCGCAAACTGTCCTCCCTCCTGTTCGCGTGAGCCTATGACCCGGACGCCTGATACATTCGTGGATCTCAGCGATATTCCCCGCAGGGTTCCGGCCCTGACGGAGCTGACGCTGGCGGATCTTCCCCCTCGTGTCGGGCTTTTCCCGGTATCAGGGGCGATGCTGCTGCCGGGAGGACAACTCCCTCTCAATGTTTTTGAGCCGCGCTACGTCGCCCTTCTGGAAGATGCACTGGCCGAGCGTCGGCTGATCGGAATGATCCAGCCGCAAGAGGAAGACGAGGATGATCCTCTTCCCGTCCTGCACGACATCGGCACGCTCGGGCGCATCACCAGTTTCACGGAGCATCCGGACGGAACGTTCTCCGTGACTTTGCTGGGCGTGACCCGTTTCCGACTTCTCATGGAAGGCCTGACACGTCGCGGCTGGCGCGAAGGGGCTATCGATGCATCGCCATTCTTCTCGGATCTGGTGGAAAATGACCCCTCACCCCTCAACCGGTCCAGACTGCTCAGCCGGCTGAAAGAGTATCTGACAGCCCATGAACTCCAGACAGACTGGTCCCTGATCGACGAGATGGATGACGAGATGCTTCTTGTTGTCCTTCCCATGCTGGTGCCTTTCAGCCCCACACAGAAACAGGCCCTTCTGGAAGCCGGCACACTGGACGATCGCGCCGGGGTCTTGCTGGATCTTCTGGCAAAGGGCATGGAATGATCATGAACGCTGAACTTGACCCCCGCCTCCTGTCCCTTTTGGTCTGCCCGGTAACCAAAGGCCCTCTGACCTATGACCGGGACACACAGGAGCTTATCAGCCCGCGCGCAAAGCTGGCCTTCCCGATTCGGGATGGCATCCCCATCATGCTCCCGGAAGAAGCGCGCCACCTCTCGGACTGACGCGCCAAAGCGGCTCAGGCTTGTGAGAGCGCAGGCTGATCCTCGCGGACCTTGAAGTTCGTGACGATTTTCATCAGCTCTGCAGCATCTCCAACCAGTTCCTGGCTGGAGCCGCTCATTTCCTGCACGATGGCCGCATTGGTTTTCGTAACAGCTTCGAGTTGGGTCGTGCTGGCGTTGATATCCATGATCCGCTGAGCCTGTTCTTCTGCACCAGACGCAATCTCTCCGACCGCCTCTCCCAGCCGGTTCACGGATGTGCTGATGTTCTCGAGTGCCGAGCCTGTCTCGTCGACCATCTGTACACCCCGCTCGACGTCCTCCATGCTACTGCTGATCAATTCCTTGATCTCGCGCGCTGCCGTGGTCGATCTCTGTGCCAGCGCACGAATTTCCTGCGCGACGACTGCAAAACCCCGACCAGCATCGCCCGCTCTCGCAGCTTCCACGCCAGCGTTCAAAGCGAGCAGATTTGTCTGGAAGGCAATTTCATCAATGACGCTGATGATCTGCACGATCTGAGCCGAAGACTCGGAGATTTTGGCCATGGCTTCGACCGTGCGATTGACGATGTCCGTGCCCTGCCCGGTTTCCTGACAACAGGCC
The DNA here is from genome assembly GCF_002723955.1 of Gluconobacter frateurii. Taxonomy (GTDB): domain Bacteria; phylum Pseudomonadota; class Alphaproteobacteria; order Acetobacterales; family Acetobacteraceae; genus Gluconobacter; species Gluconobacter frateurii. The sequence continues at coordinate 430,333 of NZ_BEWN01000002.1, read as the reverse complement.
TCTACCGTTTCGTCCGCCTGCCGGGCCTCTTCGGCCACTTCCTTCACGGACGCCGTCAGCTCCGTAATGTTGCGCGACACTGTCCCCAGTGCCTGCACCTGCTCTGCGATCCGGCAGGCGACATCTTCCGAAGAACCATTCAGCGTTCTCGCACGATGTTCCACCATGCCAGACGTCGACCGCACAGCATGGACAATATGGCTCAAACCACTACAGGCGCTCTGAAAGGCACCACTCATCCGCGTTGTCTCGGTTTCCAGTGCCGGATCAATTTCCTGCACCAGATCGCCCCCAGCCATACGCTCAAGGGCGTCCGCAAGAGCTTCAGAGAGCGTTGTCAGGCTTTCCGTCCGCTCTTTCTCAGCCCTTGACCGCTCTTGTCCGTCCAGGTTCAGCGTATAGGTCTGAAGGCCCAGCTCCATATCCAGAAGCGCTGCCTTGATGAGAAGACCTGTTCTGCGTGTGACCTCTTCAACAGGCAGCGCAGGGTCAGACTTTCGAAAAAGGCGTCCAAAAAGCCCCTTCTGCGGCTTCGGCCAAGCTTCCTGAAGAAACTCTGAAACAATCCCTTCCAGCAGTAGCCCATAACTTCCAATGTACCACTGAGGCTCCAGACCAATCCGGGCATGGGTATTCCCAATAGCCTTCGTACTCTGAACGTAGTCAGGACCGAAGTCGCCATCGAGAATGCGGCTCCAGTGCTTTTCCTGCTGGGTACGAGCGGACTTCTGGTGGCTTGGATTAGAGAAAAGCCGGGACAGCGCGGGCGTCTCATCAATCCGGCGATAAAACCGATCCAACGCGGGCCTCAGCGTCTGCCGCACCTGATGACCAATACGGCTGATCAGGGCTTTTTCCGCAGCACCAATGCCCAGAAAAGCGAGACGTTCTTTAATATCTGTAGCGACCTGATCGGTCATCTTTGATCTCCAAGGCGTCACTCGGTCCGGAGGAAGGACGGCCCTCGCCCTAGCACATCAAAGGTTACGCAATCATGAAGACCACACCGTCAGGCAACGACAGAGTTAAGATGGAAGGCTAATTGCCGCTGTTCTGACCATAGGACACTTCCGTGTCCGGGACGGAAGGTCGGGGCGTAATATCCGCCGTGTTGCCTCCGGCGCCACCTGTGCCGAAGCTTACACCTTCAGAAGATGGGCCAGTTGTGTCACGCGGGCGACTATCCTCACTCATGCCTCCCGGCGGCATGGGCATGACAGGCGCATCGTCGGCATAGGACATGCCACTCGGGTGCGGACGACGCCTGTGATGATCTCCCCGATCCGGACCGGCACCAGGAGGCGGCAAAGCGGTCATGTCTGCAGCCGGGCCATCGAACATGGAACCGACACCACATCCCCCCAATGAAAGGCAGGACAACGTAAGGAAAAGAGAAAGCCAGCGCATGCCACGATATTAGCACTTTTCCGCGGTTGACGCATCCCCGTCCGGGATGGGACACACCGCAGCCATACGCCTTTCATCAGGCACCCACAGTCGAGGATCCCCTTTGATGTTTGAAGGCCGCATTACCTCTGCCGCCGATCTGAGACGCGCCTGGTGGGACAGTCTGTTCGTGGACCATTCCATTTTCCGCCTTGGCTGGACAAACCTTTCAGAGGTCGTCCCGGGAAAGGTGTGGCGCTGCAATCATCCTACGCCCGCGCGTCTGCGGAGCCTCAGCCGGCGTCTGCATCTGAAGACGCTGGTCAATCTGCGGGGGCACCGCAAATGCGGCTCTGATGCCCTGTCACGCAGGGCCAGCCAGCAGGTTGGCCTGACACATCTGGACATGGCCTTTGAAAGCCGTGGCGCTCCACACAAGGACCGTATCCTGCGCTTCTACGACATGTATCAGACGCTTCAGTTCCCGATGTTGATGCACTGCAAGTCCGGCGCAGACCGTGCGGGCCTGGCGTCAGGGCTGGTGACCATGTTTGAAGACGGAACGGCAACGGATGCCCTGAAGCAGCTTCACTGGCGCTTTGGTCATTTCAACCGCTCCAGAACCGGCATTCTGGACGCATTCTTCCTGCGCTACCGCGCCGAGGCTGAAGGCCGCTTGCCGTTCATGGACTGGGTGCGCACAGAATACGATGAAGATCGTTTGCGCGCAGACTTCAAAGCCGGAAAGATCTCATCCTTCCTGAACGACAGTATTCTGCGCAGGGAGTAACTCAGGCAGCCTTGTCGTCGGGCGCGCCAAGCGTCCGGATAAGATCTAGCATCCGCTTGCGGACGGACTGGTCCGGGATGCGATAGTAGGATCTTACAAGATCAACCGTCTCCCGACGGCTGAAAAGCGCCGCTTCGTCGACCGGGAGATCGAAAAGACGCGGCGGTACGGGAGCGGCGGCCTTTGGCGGAGGGCCGCCAAAAGTCGCCTGTGTTTCCGCAAATCCGGTTGCAAAGGCTGGCGCCGGCGGAGCAGACGGCTTTTGTATCCCGTCCTGCATGTCATCAAAGAAAAAGCCGATTGGCACATCCAGAACACGCGCCAGATCGTACAGGCGGCTGGCCCCCACACGGTTGGCGCCACGCTCGTACTTCTGAACCTGCTGGAAGGTCAGGCCAAGCGCCTCACCAAGCTTCTCCTGCGACAGTCCAAGAAGGGTCCGCCGCAGACGGATACGGTTTCCCACATGCACGTCTACTGGCCCAGCAGCGGCCGCACTCTTGGGCTCGCCCTTACCGTGACCGATTGTCATGTGGTTCCCTTCCCAATCAAGAAAGAGAAAGTAAATATAACAACCCTAGATTGTCAATATTAACCTTTTTAACGCATTGCAACCGATGCTCTCGCAGGTTGCCGACGCGGCCAGAATGCAAGCAGAATGCAGAAGATCGACAGACCCAACGGAGTTGCCCGCCCGTACCGGGAAAAGACGGTGGGCGGTAGCGGGGATGGAATGTTGCTCACCAGCACATCTGTCTTTCCCCAGCCCAGTCTGGCCGTTTCATGACCGGCTCCGTCATAGAACGCCGAAATGCCTGTATTGTTTGCAAAAACAACTGGAAGCCCCTCTTCAACGGCGCGCATACGCCCCGTCGCCAGATGCTGGCGAGGACCCGCGCTGTTTCCGTACCAGGCATCGTTGGAGATGGTGACAAGCCAGTCCGGCCGATCATGAGGTGCCACCACAGACCCTGAAAAGATGATCTCGTAGCAGACCATCGGCCCCACTTTGCCAATGTCTGGCATGGTCCAGGTTTTCAGCCCCGGGCCCGGGGTCAGCACACCGGGCAAAACATTGAATGGTAAAATCCAGGGCTGGTATTCGCCAAACGGCACAAGACGGCTCTTGTCATAGATCGCAGCGATCTTCCCGTCCTGGTCCACGACTTCAAGACTGTTGTACCAGTGATTGTTCTCTTCCCGGTCGGAGCCAATCATCGCCGGCGCACCGCCGGCCGCATGCGCGATGATCTGCCGGGCAAGGTCATCTTCATCCAGCAGACCCGGAAAGCCTGATTCCGGCCAGATCACAACACTCGACCTGTCGTCTCCCATCAGTCGAGCCTGCTGAACGCCCTGTGCCGTCATCCGGACATACCGACGGAAATTCTCGACGCTCTGTTTGTGGTCGATGATTTCCGTTTCCGGGACATTGCCCTGCACCAGCACGGCACGCGGGTTGATCACCGGAAGCGGCTGAAGAGCAGACAGGCGCCAGAACCCTGCCCCCATCCAGAGAACAGCACACGCCAGAACCAGAAGAGCCGCTCTGCGGCCACGGAAGATCGCCAGAGAGGCCAGAACCAGCGCCAGCGTCAGCCCATCCACACCCAGAACTGAAGCCGGCTGGATCAGCGCGTCACCAATCCGCCCCGGAAGCTCCAGATCGCTCCCCAGCGGGTTCCAGGGAAAGCCGGAGAAGATCAGGACCCGCCCCATATCGACGACAGTCCAGCTTCCACCAAACATCAGAACACGCCGCCAGCCCGCCGGAACCAGACGACACAAAACAGCCGGAACAGCGATCAGTGGCGCAATGATCAGCGAGACACCGGGGGACGCGAACGGAACGATCCACCAGAATTCATGCACACGCGTCAGAATGGCATTTGTCAGCCAGTAAAGACCCGCCGTGTGAAAGCCCATCCCGAACAGAAAGCCATACAGGGCAGCGCCTTTCCATGACGCAGCGTCCTCAGCCGCCCGGTATAGAACCAGAAGCCCGAGAGGCAGCGTAAAAAGCGCGCAGACAGGCGGCAGGGACAGGGCCGCGAACGCCCCTGCAAGCACCATCAGACCAGCAAGTCGCCAGCCATGAACAGGGAGCGTCGAAGTCATGAAGACGACCATCCATCAAAATGGAAAAACGGCCGGACCATAAGGGCCCGGACCGTCAGCAGGGATGTCAGGAGTCGAGAGCGTCCCGGAGGCGGCGCTCATAGTGACGGTAATACTTGTCCGCCAGAAGCTCGCTTTTCACCAGAACGGCAACATCAGTCGTGTTGAACTGCTCGTCCACCACTGCACCGTCACCCACATATCCGCCCAGACGGAGATACCCCTTGATGAGCGGCGGCAGCTTGTTCAGGCATGCGCGGTGATCCAGCGTATGGGGATCAACGCGCAGCATTTCCACATAGCGATCCGGCAGAGCGCGGATACGGAGCGCCGGCGGAGCCAGATGGTTGTGATGCATATAGGTCAACTGGTCGGCCACTGCGTCCGGGTTCGTACCCGGCAGACTTCCGCAACCAAACAGGACGTCAATACGGTGCAGGAAAATATAGGAGGCAATGCCGCGCCACAGAAGCTGCATGGCCGAACGACCACGATGCTCGCGCGCGACGCAGGAGCGTCCGACTTCCAGCAAACGTCCCGGAAATTCCGTCAGAGTCGAGATGTCGTATTCGGACGACGTATAGAAACGGCCAATCTTCTCGGCAGCATCCGAGCGGAGCAGACGATAGGTGCCCACAACCCCTTCTGCACCCGATCCAATGCTGTGATCGATGACGAGAAGATGATCCGCAACTTCGTCAAACTCGTCCACATCACGCTTTGTGCGGAACGTGCGTTCGTCAGGGTGAGCACCAAGCTCTTCGAAGAACACCTTGTAGCGCAGAGCCTGTGCGGCATCACGCTCAGCCTCGGTCTCCGCAATCCGTACACCCAGGGAACCTCCCCGAAGCTCCTGAAAGCCGCCATCGCGGTTCAGGGCCAGCGTGGAGAGAGTCTCCATCTGCTTCAGCGTTTCTTCACTGCTGACGAGCGAATGGGCTGGCGCTGAGTTTTTGTCCTCGGCCGGGTTGATGCTCATGTGTCGCTCTTGTTCCTGTTCTTGGGAAGCGGCCGCTTCGGGGTCTCTTTTTCCAGTCGATGCCCGAACAGTTCAATACGATGAGACACGAGATCGAATCCAAGACGCTGTGCGATTTGCGTCAGAAGACGGACGGGCTCGTCATCTTCGAATTCGATGACCCGGCCACTATCCACGTCAATCAGATGATAATGATGGCCACTGTCGCTGGCTTCATAACGGGCACGTCCACCGCCGAAATCACGGCGTTCAAGGATACCTTTTTCTTCCAGCAGACGAACGGTTCGATACACCGTGGCCACGGAAATACGGCTGTCTATGGCCGATGCGCGGCGATACAGCTCTTCGACGTCGGGGTGATCGTCGGCTTCAGACAGAACATGGGCAATCACCCTGCGCTGTCCTGTCATCTTCAGGCCATTCTCCACACAGAGGCGGGCAATGGGCGAATCATCCACAACGGCGGAACCGGCTGGCTTCCGACCTTGCGTGCGGGTGCGTCTGTCCGCGACTTTCGTATCTACGACCATAACAGCGGCCTAGCCGAAAAACGGACCATTTGTCCAATCAGAGATGCAAATAAAAATACCGGCTTCCTGCGGATGAGGGTCAGGAAGCCGGGAAACATGGTCAGTCGTCGTCGCGACGGCGGCCAAGACCAATCTTGCGAGCCAGTGAGGAACGGTGGCTTGCGTAGTTCGGAGCAACCATCGGATATTCCGGCGGCAGGCCCCAGCGCTCGCGGTATTCCTGCGGCGTCATGTTGTATGCTGTCTTGAGGTGACGACGAAGCAGCTTCAGCTTCTTTCCGTCTTCAAGGCAGATGATGTAGTCGGGGAATACCGACTTGCGAGGCGGCACGGCCGGTACCGGCTTCTCAACCGGTGCTTCTTCCTGCACGTCAACATTCGCAAGGGATTCATGCACCGAGCGAATGAGCGCCGGAAGCGCATCGGCTCCGATGTCATGGCTGGATACATAAGCGGTAACGATCTGCGCAGTCAGGTGGCGCAGATCTAGGTCTGCAGTCTCTTGCGACATAGTATAAAGTCCTTCATCCGGAAACGGACAGTTCTCTATCAGTGACTTTTGACTAGTATCAAGCAAAAACAAGGTGCGGACCAGAAATGACAAAATATGAAATATTTCTTCTTGATGTAAGAGACAAGCGTTGCCCAATGACGACTGTTTACGTCCGTGCCCGTCTTGATGCCATGACTTCGGGGCAAAAACTCAGGGTTTTAGTCAAAGGTGAAGAGCCAAAACGGAATGTGTCTTCCGCCGTTCGAGCACTTGGACATGAGATAGTCGAAGAAAATCACGTCAATGAAGACGATGATTTTTACTATCTTCTCATTATCAAATCCTAGAGATCATAACGATCGCATCACTTCCATCCTGATAATAACCACGCCGCAGACCAGCCTGAACAAAACCACAGGCATAGTAGAGACTTCTCGCAGCGTTGTTACTTACAGATACTTCCAGAAATATTTTCCCTTTTGGAAGAACGGCCTCCACCAGCCGACGCCCAAGCCCCAGTCGCTGGAAGCGGGGGCGAACGGCGAGCGTAAGGATTTCCGTTTCATCCAGAATGGTTCTGGTCAGAATGAACCCAGCAGGCTGCTCGTCAACGGAGACCACAAGCGCCTCTGCTCCCGGGACAGTGAGCAGAGAGGCGAAAGAAGCCTCGTCCCAGATCTCACCGCCCTGAAACGCCTCCGCATGCAGTGCCGCCAGCAAAGGCGCGCCCTCCACACCCAGCCTCTGAAAGGTCTGTCCAGGTTTTGAATTCGTCATTGTGGGAGCGGGCGCAGTCCGGCCGCAGGCGGCTTGGCTTCGGGCGGGTCAACGTAAAGCGGACTTAGGGGGCTCGCAGATTGCCCCTCTGCTGCACGAACAATTCCCAACGCATCCGGGGCAACGCAGTCTATCGTAGGGCACAACCAGGAGGATCGCTCCTGAACACCATCTCCCGCGATGGCGGAAAACGAGGTGGCATCCAGATCATCAGCAGAGATGGCAAAGACTGGTCCACTCGGAGGATCAACAAAGAACCGGCCTCGCCGTGCAAGACTGACACAGGTGACATCCGACCGACCGAGCGTAGCCCTGATGGCAGCCCCCAGAGTGACGCCAATGGTTGGGCAGTTCCAACCAGCAGCCAATCCAGCCGCAAGGGACAGGGAAGCCCGCAGACCCGTAAAAGAACCGGGCCCGATCACGGCTACGACCGCATCCGGCGCCGCTGCCCACTGCCCTTCTTCAAGAAGGGATCGCAAAGCGGGAGCAAAATGTTCGGATGCCCCTCGCCCAGTCAAAAGCTTTTCCGCAACGACCCGTCCGTCTTCAACAAGAGCAATAAGATTGGTTGTTCCCGTCCCTGCGCCCGCGCCGTTGAAAACCACAGTCCTCACAGGCACAGACACGCCTCACCAAAGTCCAGACGCGGGGCACGGGGTTCAGCATGGTCTGGATGCGGCTCGTTTTCCGCTGGGTACCCAAGGCCAATCAGGAAGTTTGCCCGCCAGCCTGAGGCGGTCAGCAAAGCGTCTTCCACCATGAAGGAATCAAATCCCGACATTGGCATCGCCGCAAGACCCAGCATCCGGGCAGCGAGAATGAGATAGCCGCCCTCCAGCGTGCCATTCCGGAACGCTGTTTCTTCGGACAGGCCGACATCCGCCGCGAACCAGTCCCGCAGGCCTTCATCGCTCCCAAGGCGTGGGAGGGCTTCGAAGAACAACGGATCATGGCAGACAACGGCCAGAACGGGTGCGTCCATTGCCCGCGCCACGTTCCCCGGTGACAGCGCAGGACGCAGGCGCTCCTTGGCGTCCTGCGTGGTGAGGAACACGAAGCGCCCGGGCGAGCAGTTGCCGGACGTCGGCCCCAGCTTCACCAGATCATACAGATGCCGCAAGACGTCTTCCCCAACAGCCCGCGGGGAAAATGCCCGTGGTGTTCGGGCCTGTGTAAACAGGGCCTCGGCTCCCGGCACAGGGCCAGAAACCAGATGGTCCGTTACGGGGAGAGACGTCTGGTCATCCATGGATCAGTCCTCGACCTGCTCAACGGACTGCACTTCCGGCACGTAATGACGGAGCATGTTCTCAACACCATGCTTCAGCGTCGCGCGGGAAGACGGGCAGCCGGAACAGGCCCCCTGCATTGTGAGATAAACAATGCCGTCCTTGTAACCACGGAATGCGATATCGCCACCGTCACCGGCCACAGCCGGACGGACCCGCGTGTCCAGAAGGTCACGGATCCGAACCACAACGTCGGCATCTTCCGGCGCAACGTCATATTTCAGGGCTTCGTCACCACCAGCCAGCACGGCTTTCCCACTCTCGAAGAACGTCGTGAGCGTGCTGAGCACGACTGGCTTCATGTCCCCCCAGCTGACGTCCGGCGCCTTGGTGATGGATACGAAATCACTCCCCAGAAAGACGCGCTTGACGTCCGGCAGGGCAAAAAGCGTTTCAGCCAGTTCAGAACGACCTTCAGCAGCTGAGGCCTCTCCGAAATCGACCGTACGCGAGTCACCTGTCACGGGTCGCCCCGGGAGGAACTTCAGCGTTGCGGGATTCGGGGTATCTTCGGTTTCAATGAACATCGTCGTCATGTCCTCAGTGTCCAGTCCGTCCCTGACATGTGCCACTTCAGCCGTGGGCGCAAGGGTCTGGACTAATGTAGTCCCACTTCCTGCCTCTCAAACCTGCGGACGTGCTCCGATGTTCGGCTTGCGCGCAGGCGGCAGGACAATCGTCGCACAGAGCCCCCCGTAACCTTTCTCGGCATCACCCCGCCCGAGACGCAGATAGCCGCCTTCCCGGGCAATCTCGCGGGTTACGATGGCCAATCCCAGCCCGATCCCGCCCGTCTGGCGGGAGCGTGAACCCTCGAGACGATAAAACGGCGTCAGAACACGCTCGTATTCGCTTTCAGGAATGCCGGGGCCACTATCCTGAATGGCAATTTCTATGGAGCCATCGTCCCGCACCTTGAGGGTAGCCAGAACATTGCCTCCGTAATTCAGGGCATTCTCGATCAGGTTGGACAAGACGCGCTTGATAGCCAGCGGCCGGACACGGACCAGCGCACGGTCCGGGCCTTCATAGCGGGCATCCTTGCCATGGTCGGCATGGTCATCCACGAGGGTCGTCAGTGTGGCGACAATATTGATGGTCTTTGGTTTTTCCGGATCATCAGCGCCAGCGAGATAGGCGAGAATGCCATTTACCATCCCCTCCATCTCATCGAGGTCCGATTCGATGGCGGCCTGTGCCTCTCCATCATTCAGGAAGCCGCACCGCAGCCGCAGTCGCGTGAGGGGAGTCCGCAGATCGTGAGACACTGCGGCCAGAGCCTGCGTTCGATCATTGATGAGGCTTTGAATACGACGCTGCATGGCATTGATGGCGCGCGCAACACCGCGAACTTCCCGGGGACCGCGCTCAGCAAGGGGCACCCAGGTTTCATTGGAACCAATCTTGTCTGCCACGGATGCCAGAGCCCGCAGCGGCATACTCAGACCACGAATGAGCATGGTTGCCGCGATCGCCACAGCACAGGCCGCAATCGCTGCCGAAGCCAGACCGCGCGTAAAATGGTGCCGCCCCAGCAATCCCGGTACGCGGAAATGGATATAGCTTCCATCAGGGAGACGCTCTGCTCCCAGAACATCGGGAGATCCACTTCCCAGAGTATAAAGATCAAGCTGGGCCTGCGCGAGGATAGGGTCATCCTTGATCAGACGTTGCGTCAGATCCAGCAAAACCTGCGGGCGATGACCCGGTAGACGGGGCATGGATGTTGCAGGCTGCCAGGCAACGCTCAGCTCGCTCCCCGAAAGCATGACTGCAAGAAAGGAGCGTTGCGTGACGGGTGCAGCAGCCAGCACGCGCAGATCGGTGCTGAGAGCCTCTCCGAGTTGTGCAATCCGCACATCATCAACAATGTAGGTTTCAGCCTCGCCATAAAAAACGGCATTGGCGAGGAAGACCAGCGTGACCGCTACGGTCAGGACGACGCAGACACGACCGACCAGACCAAGCGGCCACAGCAGGATCCGATTCTGAATGTTCAGACCCGTTCAACCTCGGCCACGAAAATATAGCCCAACCCGCGCACCGTGCGAATCAGCTGATCAGCGTCAGAGCCCAGCTTGCGACGAAGGCGGCTGACGAGCACGTCGATGCTGCGATCAGAAACATCCCCCAGACGGGTGCGGGACAGTTCCAGCAGACGATCACGCGCAATGACGCGCTGCGGGTTGTCGAGGAAGCTGGTCAAAAGATCGTGTTCAGCACCGGAAATATCGACTGTCGCACCGCTTGGGTCCGTCAGTTCGCGACGGCGAAGGTCCAGCGTCCAGCCCGCGAACTGTAGTTTTTCGCGGCGAACCTTCTCTGGCGCTGCCGTGCCCGGGCTGCCACGACGCAGGACCGCACGCACACGCGCCAGCAGTTCGCGCTGACCGAAAGGCTTGGGCACATAGTCGTCCGCACCGGTTTCGAGACCCATGACACGGTCACGCTCTTCACCACGGGCAGAGACCATGATGATGGGCACCTGGGAAGGTGGGGTTTCGTCAGGGTGGCTTGCCCCCTGGCCACCGCGAAGCGCACGGCACAGCTCGATGCCGTTTGTTCCAGGCAGCATGATGTCAAGGATGATGAGATCGACCGGAGCCACCTCAAGGGCGGCCCACATCTCATCTCCACTGGCTACACCACGGGCGCGGAAGCCGCCGCCCTGCAATGCACGCAGAATGAGGGTACGCATGCCTGCGTCATCTTCGACAACAAGGATACGGGCGGGAAGATCGGGATCTGAAAGATTTGGCACCATACTTTTCCATAATCGCAGCGGGGCAAACACTACAAGCAACAAATCTGGGCTGGAACTGTTCCCTTATCTTGAGCGCTCATGACGGAAAGACTTTTCTAGCTTACAATACATGAAACGCAGGAGCGGCCTACCAGGGTTCCTGCCACTCGACCGGAGTCTCTCATGACAAGCGTTTCTCCCGGCGTCGTAACGGGCGCCGACTACAAAACTCTTCTTCAAGCATGCAGGGACGGCGGATATGCCCTTCCCGCAATTAATGTCGTTGGCACCAACAGCGTCAATGCCGTTCTGGAAGCCGCCGCAGCCAACGGCTCAGACGTCATTATCCAGGTTTCGAACGGTGGCGCCCGCTTCTTTGCGGGTGAAGGGCTGCCGGACGCACACCGCGCCCGTGTTCTCGGCGCGGCTTCCATGGCCCATCATGTTCATCTGCTGGCCAAGGAATACGGCGTCGCCGTCATTCTTCATACCGATCATGCCGATCGTAAGCTGATTCCCTGGCTTGAAGATCTGATCTCCCTCAGCGAAGCAGAATTCAAGGCTACCGGGCGGCCGCTGTTCTCATCCCACATGCTCGACCTCTCTGCTGAGACTCTCGACGACAATCTTGCCCTTTCCGAAAAACTGCTGAAGCGCCTTGCGCCTCTCGGCATGGGTCTGGAAATCGAACTGGGCGTCACAGGTGGCGAGGAAGATGGCGTCGGCCATGATCTGGAAGAAGGTGCGGACAATGCGCATCTCTATACCCAGCCGGAAGACGTGCTGAGAGCCTGGGAACTGCTCTCGCCTATTGGCATGGTCTCCATCGCCGCGTCTTTCGGCAACGTTCATGGCGTTTACAAGCCCGGTAACGTCAAACTTCGCCCGGAAATCCTGAAGAATTCACAGGATGCCGTGCAGAAAGCCAGCGGAAGCGGTCCGAAGCCGCTGCCGCTAGTCTTCCACGGCGGGTCCGGCTCAAGTCTGGAAGAAATCCGGGATGCCGTGGCTTACGGCACCTTCAAGATGAATCTGGACACGGACATCCAGTTCGCCTTTGCCCATGGTGTCGGCTCTTATGTCAGCGCGCATCCGGTTGCCTTCCAGCACCAGATCGACCCGGCTACCGACAAGCCCATGAAGTCTCTCTACGATCCTCGCAAATGGCTTCGCGCAGGCGAGAAGTCCATCGTGGAGCGTATGGGTGAGGCTTTTGAAATCCTCGGTTCCAAAGGCAAGTCCATCGCCCGGAGCTGAAACAGCTCCGGCTTGAGGCGCCGGGTCTCAGGGACCCGGTGTTGCAGAAGCAAGCTTCGTTTTGGTGACGTCCTGTGCCGGGACAATCTCTTCCCAGCCGCCGCCAAGAGCGTTGTAAAGACGGGCCAGATTGGTCGCGACGGTTGCATCGCTGTCCGCAAGGCTCATCTCGGCGGACTGTAGCTGGCCCTGTGCATTCAGCACGTTCAGATAGTTAGTCAGGCCGCTGCGATACTGACTCTGGGCCAACTGGAGCGCCTTGCGGTTATCATTCACCGCACGCTCCAGACCCTGATGACGAAGCTGCTCGTCACGATAGGCGATCAACGCGTTATCCACGTCATGCCAGGCCTGAATGACCGTCTGCTGATAGGAAATCGCCGCAGCTTTCTGGGCATATTTCTTCAGCTCAAGCTGACCACGCAGACGACCACCCTGAAAAATAGGCAGGGAAATGGAAGGGCCAACATTCCATGCGCGGGCATTCCAGAATCCAAGATCACGGAATGACAGGGTCTGGAAACCGAAATCAGCATTAATGGTGATCTTCGGATAGAAGTCCGCTGTCGCCTCGCCGACTTGTGCAACAGCCGCGCGCAGCTTGGCCTCGGCCTCACGGATGTCAGGACGGCGATGGGCCAGTTCGGACGGAAGCCCAACGGGCACAACCGGCGGCACAACCGGAACACCGGCATCCTTCTCCAGCTCTGCATTCAGGCTACCCGGAGGCGCGCCCAGCAGCAACGCCAACGCGTTCTCTTCCTGCGCAATGCCCTGCTGAAGCTGTGCGGCCTGCGCTTCGGTGTCATGCTGACGAGCCTGAGCGGAATCCACATCCACTTCCGTCACCAGACCGCTGTGATAGCGGCTCTGGGAAATATCCACGATCTGCTTCAGCGTTCCAAGATTCGCCTGAAGAACCTTCAGACGTTTCTGATCTCCACGCAGGGTCATATAGCCGTGTGCCATATCCGCCTGCTGGGCAATCAGAACGGAACGTCGTTCTTCATCCGTCGCCTGCAGGTCGGCTTTTGCAGCATCATACTGATGCGCAACGCGGCCCCAGAGATCGATTTCGTAGCTGGCATCAATGGACGTCTTCCACTGGTTGAGCAGCGGAACGGTTGCACCGCTGGCCGCACCGTCGATAAGGCTGGTGCCCTGGCCGCCCAGAAGACCGTTATCAGATTTGGAGATACTCCCCCCTACCCGACTGATAACTTCCTGCATCTCCTTCGTGCTGTACTGGCTGCGGGTATAGGAGCCCGACGCACTCAGGCCAGGAAAACGCTCGGCGCCAGCCATCAGAAGCTGGGCACGGCTTTGTGCCAGATTGGCGGTAGCCAGGCGGAACGACAGGTTCTGCTGAACCAGCCGGTCTTCCAGCGATGCCAGTTCCGGATCATTAAAGACCGTCCACCACTTGCTGGCGGCTTCGGCTTCGCTTGTCACACTGTCAGGAGCACCCGCCATATGGTCGGCATAATGCGCGGCCGACCAGGGATGGGGTTCATGATACTCCGGCCCGACCCGCAGGCAGCCGGAAAGAGCAACAAGGGCGCAGCCTGACAGCAGCGCGCGGGACAGAAAGGCTGCGCTCACAAAGAAACTCCTGAAACGGAAATGATCTTGCGGTGACCGACCAGTTCGGTCAGCATAATGGAGACGGTAGAAAAACCATAAAAGGACCCTGTCCCCTCATGACCAGCACGCCTGACACCCACACTCAGAGCACGCCCGACGAAAGCAGTGCCTCTCTGTGTCAGCTGCGCGCCAAGCGCGAGCAGATCCTGCAAGGTGCGGAAAAGGTTTTTCTGGCGAGCGGGTACGAAGGCGCGTCCATGTCCCAGATTGCGCGGGAAGCCGGTGTCTCGAAGGGCACGCTTTACAATCACTTCGATGGCAAGGCGTCCCTGTTCTCCGCTTTTTTCGAAGAGCGCAGCAAGACCAAGCTTGCCCCCATTGAGGCCATTTCCCGCGAAGAGGGGCAGAACGTTCACACGGCTCTGCGGCGTCTTGCGGAAACTGCCATCAAAATGATGCTCAATCCCACATCCATGGACCTGTACCGCATCATTGTCGGCGAAGCGGGAAAGTTCCCGAACCTTGCTGATGCGTTCTGGCGCTATGGCTTTGGGAGAACCCTGCACAATCTCTCCGACTGGCTTCGTCGCCGCAGCGATGCCGGTGAGCTCGTGATCGAAGATCCGGATTTTGCGGCCGAACAGCTCATGATCCTGTGCCAGGCCCGCATCGTTCATCGCCGCCGGCTCATGCTGCCTGTCGATGACAGCCCGGAGGCCATCAGCCGACTTGCCGGCGTGACTGCTAACTCGTTCATGAAAATATACGGTCCGGATCATCAGTGACCTCCCGCCGGTTTCGTCTTCTTCGTGCTGTTGGGTGACAGCAGGAAGCAGAGCGGAACGACGAACATCGCAATGATGCCAATCCAGCGGAACACCTCGTTGTAGGCCAGCATCGAGATCTGGGACGTGAAGTCCAGGAACAGGCGATGAATGGCAAATGTGTGCGCGGCGGCAGGTGTCAGCCCATGCGCTTCACCTACGGTCTGGGCATGGTTGATGTAGTTCGTGAACTCCTGCCGCCCTGGCGTCATGTTGTCGGTCACGTAGTTCTGGTGTCGTTGCCGGGTCTCGATAATCGCCGCTGTTGCCAGCGAGATGGCCATGGATCCCACGTAGTTTCGCGCCATGCTGAACAGGGCGGAGGCGTCCGAGTTCAGCTCGCGCGGGAGGGTCGAGTAGGCAATCGTTGAAATCGGCACGAAAAGGAAAGCCAGCGAAGCAGTCTGGCTGATTCGATAAAACATCAGGTGTTTGAAATCGATTGCCGCGTACAGATGGGCAGCCTGGAACATAGCCATGCCCATACAGAAAAACCCGAAAGCAATCAGATACCTCAGTTGAATAACCTTCATAAGGCGACCAACAATTGGTATCAGGCAAATCACCGCGACCCCACCTGGGGCAAGCAGCAGACCAGACGTGGTGGCCGTATAACCAAGCACCTGCTGCGCAAATTGCGGAACAATAATAGCAGAAGCATACAGTGTTGCACCGACCATCGAGATCAGGAACATGCCCGTGGCGAAGTTCCGGTCTTTCAGGACCGTCAGCTTCACCAGCGGGTCCTTGGCATAGCAGAGCCAGACAATCGCACCGAGAACGCCGATCACACCCAGAACAGCCATGGTGATGATGAAGTTCGAGCCAAACCAGTCATCATCCTCGCCACGATCGACCATGACTTCAAGACAACCCAGCCCTAGCGTAATAAGGCTGATGCCGATTACATCAATCTTTTCACGCTTCTGTTTCTCCCACGGCGGATCTTCCACGAAGGCCGTAACGGCCATGACTGTCAGAATACCGAACGGCACGTTGACGAAGAAAATCCAGCGCCAGGAGAAATTGTCCGTCAGGTAGCCACCCAGCATCGGGCCGAGAACAGGGCCGACGATGGTTGCGATAGCCGTCATCCCGAACGCCGCGCCTCGTTTTTCAGGCGGGAAGGTATCCAGAATGATGGACTGCTGGCTGGGTTGCAGACCGCCACCAAAGAAGCCCTGCATCAATCGGAAGACCACCAGCATGGGTAGGGATGTCGCCAGCCCACACAGGAAGGACGACACTGTGAACATGGTGATGCAGATGAGGAAGTATCGTTTCCGCCCGAACAGCCGCGAGAGCCAGCCGGAAATCGTCAGAACGATACCGTTTGCCACGAGATAGGACGTCAACGCCCACGTGGCATCGTCATAGGAACTGCCGAGCGATCCCGCGATGTGTGGCAGCGCCACGTTGACGATGGTGGTGTCCAGCACCTCCATGAAGGCCGCCAGCGTGACCGTAATGGCCACAAGCCACGGATTATGACTGGGTTTCCAGTCCTGATGCCCGGCAGTATCGCTCATTTCACATAGACCGTGGGAACAACAGACATACCAAGAGCCAGCGGAAGATGCGGATCAAGACCGCTGTCGATCAGGATCTTCACCGGAATACGCTGTACCGTCTTCACGAAGTTACCCGTCGCGTTTTCCGGCGGGAACGTGCTGAAGGATTCACCTGAGCCGAGCTGGATGGAATCCACATGGCCCTGCAGCTTGAGTGCGGGGTAGGCATCGACTTCGATATCCACCTTCTGGCCCGGACGCATGTGTGTCAGCTGCGTTTCCTTGTAGTTGGCCACAACCCAGACTTCCGGCTCAACAATCGAGAACATCTGCTGCCCGGTCTGGACGAAATTGCCGCGCTCGACACTACGCTGGGAAACCCAGCCATCGTTCGGGGCGCGGACCTGCGTCCATTCCATGTTGAGTTCAGCCTGCTCCAGAGACGCCTGGGCAGATTTAAGATTGGCCTGCTCCTGTGAAACGCGGGCATCAGCATTGGCGACATTGGCCTTGACCGGCTCTGCCTGAGTCAACTGACCCTGAGCCTGAACCACGCGGGCGCGCGCTTCTTCAAGAGCTGCACGGGCGTAGTCGATGTCCTGCTGGGACGTCGCCGCACGGGCAACACTGCGCTGGCGCTTGTAGTCCGCCTCGGCTTTCGTCAACTGGGCCTGCGCTGCTGAAAGATTACCCTGTGCCGTCACAAGCTGACCCGGGAAGTTCTTGTGAGCTACTTCAACCAGAAGCTGGTAGGCCTGCATGTTGGCTTCGGCCTGCTGGATTGCTGCCTGAGCCTTGTGCAGGGATGCGGCATAGTCACGGTCATCGATGGTCAGAAGCAGATCGCCACGATGAACATACTGATTGTCGTTCACCAGAAGCTGGGTGACATAGCCATTCACATGCGGCGCGATGGCAACCTTGCGGCCTGCCGTATAAGCGTCATCCGTCTCGATGTTGTTGCGGGTCAGGAAAAGGTACAGACCAATTCCAACCAGAACCAGAACAACCACCAGAATCAGAATGATCCTGACAAGTGGGTTACGCTTTTTCTGCGGTTTTCCGGACGCTCCGGACTGCTGGTCGGCCTGCGCCTGGTCGCCTTGCGCCATATCGTCTCTCTCGCTTTAAACGGGTCTGTCCGAAGTGACCGGCTGGAAGAATGAGCCTGAAGGAGGCTTATTGACCGATCGGTTCGGTCATCCATGACATATCGTCTCTCAGCCTTCAAGCCGGAAAAAACTGATGCGTTTCCTTTCCAGAGAGGATGCTTTTTTCTTTTTCGTCCCAGCCTCACAAAAAGAAATTTTCCACTCTCCAAACGAAGGGCCCGCGCAATCCTCTGACAATGCGTCTCTTTCAGAGAACACCCTTGATCTGCCTCAGCCCGGCAATCAGGGCCTGACGTTCCCGCTCCGCCTGGTCCGTTGGCCCGAGACGGAGAATCCAAGACGGATGAGCCAGGCTGAGATGCGCCCAGCCCTCACCCTCACGGGCACGCAACGTGCCACGGACGTCTTTCAACCGCTCTGACGGACCACTTATCGCCCGTAGAGCCGTTGCCCCCAATGAGACAATCAGTCTCGGCTTCACCAAGGCAATTTCCCGTTTCAGCCATGGCTGACAGGCCGAAATATGCTCGACACCGGGCGTTTGGTGAATGCGTCGTCGGCCATTGGTTGTAAAACGGAAATGCTTGACGGCGTTCGTCAGGTAAAGAGCCTCGCGGGCGACGCCGACTTCTTCCAAACATCCCATTAAAAGCTGTCCGGCAGGCCCCACAAATGGACGACCCGCCAGATCTTCCTGATCTCCCGGCTGCTCCCCGACGATCATCACCTTTGCCGTTTCCGGCCCTTCTCCCACAATCGCCTGTGTCGCGTGACACTGCAAAGAACAGGCCCGGCAGGCGCGAATATCCTGTGCGAGCTCCGTCATTCCATCAGGAGCATGCTCCTGAACGGTGATGGCTCGCTGCCTGGCCTGAATGGCCTGATGGAATTTCGGCGCGGGTAACGCTTCCCTCGCGGCCATTTCCGCAACGCGTTTTTCAGCTTCTGCGACAAGCTGAGGAATCAGGGCGGCTTCCGGCAGGTTCTTCCAGTAGCGGCGCGGCATCTCATTGCGCATGGCTTTTGTGCGAACCCGGGCCGGATTGAAGGTCGAAGCATAATAAGTCTGCCACAGACGTTCGACATCATCCTCAAGGGCCTGCTTTTCACACGGCGTGAATGAGCAGTTCAGCGTGGCGCCATCCCAACTTATGGAGCCTCGCGGCGTCAGGATAAGCCAATCCATGTCAGCGAAACGCTTGGCAAAAAAGGACGAGACTTTCTCCAGGACATGATGATCCGGCTCAAACCATGACAGGAAGCGGCGCCGGCCATTTTCTGCTGCGTCCTGCTCCCGGAAGCGCACGAAGGCGGTCATTTTGTGTGCTGCCCGGCGAACCTGCTGCACCATGCGCCGTGCCTGACCAACATCCGGATCTGTGGGGATGGACAGAAGATCCGGATCATCCTGCAGACGCCAGAGCAGGCGATACGCCAAGGCAAACCGCTCCGGGCTGGAATGACACAGAACATCTTTCAGAACAGGCAGATTGGCGGCTTTCAATCTGACGTCCCGCCTGATCTCCCCAGCAAAAGACGTCGTTTCTGCCCGGGAGAAAAGATCTGCGTCCTTTCCTTGCAGACGCCAGACAATCTGTTCGGGAGGAACATCACGCTGCAGGGCGGCGCGCGCAGTCTGGCGCCAGGGCTCGAATGCGCTGGTATCTGCCACAGTGATAACAACAGACATCAAAGAAGGCTCATCTGTTGTGGCGCAGGCAGGAACAAAGTCCGCAAATCGTGCCGATCTGTCAGCCGCGCCGGGCTCCATCCCACCCCCTTCACAAATGGGCGCACCTTTTTAATAGACACATTCAGTCGCCCCAGATCTTCCAGGCGGATCGCCCTGTGCTTCCGCGCCATCAGAAGAGCCTGAACGGTTTTCACACCCAGACCCGGAACCCGGAGCAGCATTTCCTTGGACGCCCGGTTCAGATCCACGGGAAACTGCGCACGATTATCCAGCGCCCATGCAAGTTTGGGGTCAATCTCCAAATCCAGCATCCCACCGGGCCGTGACGCCGTCAGTTCCCCAAACTCAAACCCATAAAACCGGAACAACCAGTCAGCCTGATAAAGCCGATGCTCGCGCTGCAGCGGCGGACTGCGAACCGGGAGGATGGCGGACGCATCCGGGATGGGACTGAACGCCGAATAATACACCCGGCGCAATCCGTAAGACCCATAAAGCCCCGAACTGCTGGCCAACACGTCCCGATCGGTAGCGGCATCGGCGCCGATAATCATCTGGGTGCTCTGACCGCCCGGTGAAAATCGTGTCGCACGGCGGCCGGTGTGCGTTTTTTCCTTTGCGGCATCGATCTTGAGGCGCATGTCCCCCATGGCACGACGGATGCCACCTGCATCCTTTTCAGGCGCATAATCCTTGAGGCCCGTTTCTGTCGGCATTTCGACATTGATGGACAGGCGATCCGCGTACAGACCCGCTTCCTCCAGAAGTTTGGGGGATGCATCCGGGATGGTCTTGAGATGAATATATCCCCGGAAACCATGCTTCAGCCGCAGATCACGCGCCACCTGAACAAGCTGTTCCATCGTGTGATCGGAGGACTGGATAATTCCTGAGGAGAGGAACAAACCTTCAATACAGTTACGCCGATAGAATTCCAGCGTCAGCCAGATCACTTCGTCTGGGGTGAAGCGCGCACGCTCCACATTCGAAGAGGAACGGTTGATGCAATAGGCGCAGTCGTACACGCAGAAATTGGTCAGCAGGATCTTGAGAAGCGAAATGCAGCGACCGTCCGGTGTGTAAGCATGACAGATCCCGTTTCCCGTTGTGGACCCCAGACCACCGGTTTTCGCAGAGTCCCGGCGCGTTGAGCCGCTTGATGCGCAGGACGCATCGTACTTCGCTGCATCGGACAGAATCGCGAGACGTTCAGACAGAGATTTCTTCATGCCTTGTTCTTATTTCGTTCTTATGGATAAATTGCAAGAACTGCATGGAATTTACCGGTTGTTTGCCATTTTTCCGTTAAACCCCGTCACCGTTTTTTAACGATACAGATTCAGGTTCCCTTAACCATTCGAGGCCTATCTTGAAGGGGCAAAACTGCACCGACGGAGAATGTCTCGATGTCCATGTCAATCAATACAAATACAGCCGCCATGTCGGCTCTTCAGGTCCTGAACCAGACGACGGACCAGCTGAGCAAGACGCAGAACGCCGTCTCCACAGGCAAGAGCGTCAGCTCCGCCTCTGACAGCCCGGCCATTTACGCCATTTCCCAGACGATGAATTCCCAGATCTCGGCCCTGTCCGGTGTCTCCACGGGTCTTCAGTTCGCTGGTCAGGTGCTCAGCACGGCTTCTTCTCAGGCAAGCTCCATCTCCACCGTTCTGAGCAGCATGTCCGAAACGGTCACGAACGCTGCCAATAACGGCGAAGACCAGGACACGCTGAACTCCCAGCTGAGCAGCTACCTGTCCCAGATCGACGTTGCTACATCCAACTCGACCTTCCAGGGCGTGAACCTGCTGTCCGGCTCCACGAGCAACAGCGTGAAGTACACGTCGATTTCTGCTGCGCAGGACATTAACGGCAACCTGTTCACCATGAATGGTGCCGATGCCACGTCCACAGGTCTGGGTCTGCAGGGCCTGAGCACAGACATGAAAGGCGTCACGATCTCGACGAGTGGGATTACGGATCTCACAGGAACCGGCGATACGGCAACAACGCTGACGCTGAAGAACCTGTCTTCCGCCGACAGCTCAAATGCAACGGCTTCAAACCCTGCCATCACAACGTCTTTCGTGCTGGACTCCAAGCCGGGCGATACCACGAATGGTGCCGCAACATCTGTTGGTAATGCCATCGCCGCAGGCCTGACGGATAGCGGCACTTCTGTGACGGTTGGCGCTGGTGGTGCCCTGACCATTGACGGTGCAACGTCCAAGACAGCCTCGGATGGTACCACGACCTATTCGCTGACCAACGGTGACACCATCACTGCCAAGGCAGACGCCAGCGGCAACATGACCTACAACGTCGCCAAGGTCGGTGATCTGGATGCCAACGGCAATGCCAAGGCGCTAACGCAGATTGTAGATGTTGATGTCTCCGGCGCGTCTTCCACCACCACGAAGAACGATCAGCTCTCCACGCTTGTCACAGCCCTTGGCAACGCCGGTTACGGTGCCCAGATGGCAAACGACGGTACGCTGACGATTGCTGGTGGTAACCTTGACGCCGCAGATGCAACAACTTCATCTGTTAAGCTGACAGGCGCCACTGTTGCAGACGGTACCGTCTCCACCACCTCCGGTACAAACGTTGTTCAGCTGGCTGTGACCGGCGCCATCAACAAGATGAGCCGCATTTCTTCCAGCATCGGTGTGGCCTCCAACACCGTTACGCAGCTTCAGACGTCCAACAGCACCCTGTCTGACGCCCTGACGACCGGCGTTGGCGCTCTGACGGACGCCGATCTTGCAGCGGAAAGCGCAAAGCTGACCTCCCTGCAGACGAAGCAGCAGCTGGCCATCCAGTCGCTGTCGATTGCGAACTCGCAATCTTCCAACATCATGTCGCTCTTCCGCGGCTAATGATGGTGGGGCACCGGTTTTTCCGGTGCCCTTCTCCGGACAGCTTCAGACGTTTTCCGAACTCGTTCAATTTTCCACGTACCGGAAGCCTTCTGAAACCGTCCTTTTGAAAAGGAGCCTCTTTTCGTGACCTACGGCATGTCACAATACCAAAGCCAGTCCGGCACCTATCTTCCTCCCCGGGAAGTGGAAGCCATGGCGTTCAGACACGTCAACGATCTGCTTTCAAAAGCGAAGACACACTCTGATCGTCAATCAGCCCTGTCTGCGAACCTCAAGCTCTGGGGAATTTTGCTGCAAGGCGTACAGCGCGTTGATTGCCCGCTGGATGAGATTTTGCGCAACGATCTGACAACCGTTGGTACCTGGTCGATGCGCTACGCTAATGTGGCCCTGAATTCGGATACATCCCTTAAGGCCCTGATCGATATCAACGAAGACATGATTGAGGGTTTGTCGGCATCCGCGCCGATAACAGCCGCTCCTTACGCTTCTTCTACCACGCCGGGCGAAGCCCGTATGGCCGTACAAATGGTTGGCTGAACACGTCAGTCGCTTTTGCAAAGAAAACCCCCTCCGCCATCAGGCGAGGGGGTTTTCTTTATCGTGTCCCTGACGCGACTACCGCATCAGGGATAATCAGACTTCACTTCCGGTTATCGGTCCGGTCGATATCTGGAATGACATGATCCGGATCGAGCGTTACAGCCTTCACCGCGCCATGCGGCTCAAACGTGACCTTCAAATCACTGGTCTGGCGCCATGCTTCTGTCGGAATACGACGGTCCAGCACTGTTCCGTCCTGATATTCAACACGGAGAACCACCGGAAGGGGCAAGGTCCCGTAGTTCAAAACCTGAACGGATACAGGATCATTTCCAGGCTGCTCAACCGATCCCACAGCGTAATCCGGGGCGGCATTGGTGAAATACCATCCACGCCAGAACCAGGAGAGATCTTCACCGGCTTCACTGCTCATCAGACGGAAGAAATCGGACGGTGACGGATGATGGTAAGCCCAGACGGCAATATACCGGCGAAAGGCCGCATCGAAACGCACTGGCCCCAAAATCTGCTCGCGCAGCAGCTTCAGACCATATGCGCCTTTGAAATACGTCACGCTGTGGCGGTATTTCTCGGAAATTTCGTCAGCACCCGTCATCAGGTTGGGCGCCCCCGGATCCGTTAGAACAGGAACAATATCCTGAGCCGGATTGCCGGTTTTCGGAGCGAACTCCGGATCACGCTTGGGTGCAAACTCGCCATTATGGAAATGGTCGGAGGCATAGGCGTCAATGAAGGTGTTAAACCCCTCATCCATGAACGGATTCCGGCGCTCGTCAGACCCGACGATCATTGGAAACCAGTCATGACCCAGCTCGTGCGTCGTGATCCAGAAGAGCTGCGGATCACGGTCGCTCATGCCATCAAACACGATGCCCGGATATTCCATGCCTGCGCCATGACCGCCGAGGTTAATGGCGTTCGGCCAAGGATATTCATACCACTGGGATGAGAAGTACTCGATGGCGTGTTTCACATACTCCGTCGAACGATCCCAGCCATGCGGACCAATGCCTTCACGCGGGTAGACGGACATCGCCAGACGCGGCACTGCACGATAATTCGTCCATGGCACCACCGGCGCAAGGTTGATGCGGGCTGCGTCCCACAAAAATGCTGGAGAAGCCGTGAACGCCACGTCACGGCTGTTGCGCATGACGTAATGCCAGGTCACCTCGCCAGACTGCTTCAGATGGCTCTTCGGGTCCGTAACGTCATCAATCGTGCGGATCATGACGCGGCTGTCGCTCTGGGCAGCCTGAGCCAGACGAGAGCGTTCGGTAGGTGTCAGCGTCTGCTCAGGGTTCAGCAGAGCGCCCGATCCGACCAGCGTAAAGTTCCACGGCACCGTGACCGAGTAATCGAAGCTGCCATATTCCAGATAGAATTCCTGCCCCAGATACGGCAGCGTGTTCCATCCTGCGCGATCATCATAAACGCTCAGGCGCGGATACCACTGGGCGATTTCGTAGATTTCGCCTTCGCGGGACGGTGTGACAGCCGTACGGCCACCCCATTCGCCAGGAATGGTGTAGTGCCAGTCGACCTTGACGAACGCGACGCCGTGAGAGTCCAGTGTCCGGGGTAGGCGCAACTGCATCCGGGTGTCGGAAACCAGCGGCGTAACGTCGACTTCGCGTCCACCCTGCACGATGGAAACATGCTCGATTTCCATTCCGGACGTATGGCTTCCAGACGAAAACCTTCCCAGGAACGAACCGCGGGAGTCCTGGCGGTAAATGTTCTGGTCAAGCTGAACCCACAGAACGTCCAGAGCTTCGGGGCTGTTGTTTGTATAGGTGATGGTTTCCGAACCATGCAGGACATGGGCCTGCGTATCGATCCGGGATCGAATCGTATAGTCCGTGCGGTTCTGCCAGTATTGCGGACCCGGCAGACCCGAACCCGACCGATAGACATTCGGAGCGTCCGGCAGGGTCAGCGGAGCAAAGACAGGCGCTGGATCAGAGAGGGTTTTAGCGGAAAGAGCGGCTGGAACCAGCACGCCTCCCAAAAGCGGCAAGAGGAAAAGGCGTGCGTGCATCCGGGCTATGATCTCCGCTCTCGTTAGTTCTTACCCCGTTATAATATCACTCAGTCCACCCAGATAGGACGCAAGATCAACTTTCAGGGGCATCAGGTAGGTATTGTCATTCTTTTCGCGCACCAGCGTCAGCATCTGGCGGGCGAGACGAATATTACCGTCCAGCGTGTCATCATAGTCTTTCGGGAACACCACATGGTTAACGCGCTCCCAATATCGGCGGGACCGTTCGCCCAGAACGGGTGAAATCCCCCAGAACACCGTGTCATCGCGCAGCCAGTCCATGGACAACTGAAGCATATGCAGATCGAAGAGGGGCTGCGTGAAGAACCCGCAGGCGCCGGCGTCTTTCTTGCGCGCAACGTCATCGAGTTCCTGCCAGGGCGCACGGCGATAAGGATCGAAGACCGCATAGACATCCAGATGCGGCGCTTCACGGCGATACCGTTCGATAATCTGTGCAGACGTGTTCGGATAAGCCACCCGATTGCTTCCGGCAGGTAGCGGATCACCCGCGACAACAAGAACAGAGTTCAGTTCCGGACGGTCAGCACCCGGCAGCGGCGCATTGGGCGCAATGTCGATCGCGCGGATATGCGGGATGACAGTCAGGCCAGACGCCCGATTAACGCGCGCCGCAGCCTCATCACTGCGCAGATCAAACCGGAGCAGGTCTGGAATATTCAGCAGATCAACTGATGGCAGCACCTTGCGGACCACCGAAACATCTTCAAACAACGCCTCTTCCGAGCGTGGAACAAGTTCAACGGAAACGCGCATCAGAAAAGATCGTCCTTCCCCAGACCCTGCGTGGCGCGGGCCGCCTGAAGTGTGTTGTGCAGCAAACAAGCAATGGTCATCGGGCCGACACCGCCCGGAACAGGCGTAATATGACCAGCGACGGGAAGCGCCTCTTCAAATGCGACGTCTCCCACAAGACGGGTCTTGCCCTCAGGGGTCGGAATACGCGTGATGCCGACGTCGATCACGGTTGCACCCCGTTTAATCCAGTCTCCGCGAACAAGACCATGCTTGCCTGTCGCAACGACGAGAATATCTGCTTCACGGGCCAGTTCACGCGTATTGCGCGTATGAATATGGGCGATCGAGACCGTGCAGTTCTCTTTCAGGAGAAGCTGCGCCATGGGCTTGCCCACCAGGCTGGACGCCCCGATGACAACTGCATTCTTGCCCGTCATGTCCTTGTGCACGGACTGAAGCAGCATCAGGCAGCCAAGTGGCGTGCAGGGTACGATGCCTTCGATCCCCAGCGACAGACGACCCGCGTTAACTTCCCCAAGACCGTCCACATCCTTGTGAGGAGCAATGGCATTCGTCACCACGACCGGATCGATCTGCGGCGGCAACGGAAGCTGCACGAGGATGCCATGGATTTGCGGGTTGGCATTCAACTGCGCAACCAGTTCCAGTAACTCACCCTGCGATGTGCTCTGCGGAAGCATATGCATGAAGGATCGCATTCCGGCGCGGTGCGTCTGAATGGCCTTGTTCTTCACATAGACTTCGGAAGCCGGATCGTTTCCGACCAGAACGACAGCAAGGCCCGGCAGGGTGTTTCCCTGCTCGATGAAGCTGGACACTTCTCGGCCGACACGATCTGTCAGGGACCGGGCAATGCCTTTGCCATCAATGAGTTTGCCGGCCAGTTCAGGGGGAAACGTGCTCATGGGCTCTCCGGATGACAACAGGCTGCGGTTTCAGTTACGCTTCACGCCAGCCCGCGTTGTGCGCAGGAAAAAGGATGGTTTCGTGTCCGAGGAAATACGCAAGAACTTCGCCAGTGACAATGTCACACCGATCTGCCCTGAAGTCATGGCCGCCCTGCTGGCCGCCAATGAAGGCAGTGTCGGGTCCTATGGAGAAGACGATCTGACCCGCTCCCTGAACGAACGGTTCGGGGAGGTTTTCGAAACCGAGGTCGCTGTTTTCCCGATCGCCACGGGAACAGCCGCAAACAGTGTGGCACTGTCAGCACTCGTTTCGCCTTATGGCGCCGTCCTGTGTGATGAGAGCGCACATATCAACATGGACGAAGGCGGAGCTCCCGAATTCTACATGCACGGGGCCAAACTGATCTGCATTCCCTCCGCGGACGGAAAGGTTGACCCTGTGACGGTCCCTCCCGTTCTGAGAAGCAATGCAGAAAGCGGCATTCTGAGCCCCGTCATTCAGGCCTTGTCCCTGACGCAGGCCAATGAATGGGGCACCGTTTACAGCACAGGCACTCTGACCGAGCTATCCCGCATCGCGCATGACCATGATCTCGCCGTGCATCTGGATGGCGCCCGCCTGGGCAATGCCCTCGCCCATCTGGGGTGCAGCCCGGCGGAAGGAACATGGAAAGCGGGCGTGGACGTTCTCAGTTTCGGGGGCACCAAAGCAGGCGCCATGGCGGCCGAAGCCGTGGTGTTCTTCCTGAATGAACGCACACGACCGCTGGTGAAGGATTTCCTGAGGCGCATCAAGCGCAGCGGAAACCTGTGGTCCAAGCATCGCTTCCTAAGCGCCCAGCTTCTGGCGCTTCTGCAAAACGATGTCTGGCTGAAGAACGCGACGCATGCCAACGATATGGCACAACGGCTCGTAGACGGGCTTCGCCGTCATGCCGCGGCCCAGATGCCCTATGAACGACAGAGCAACGAGGTTTTCGTCATTCTACCAGACCTTCTTCTGAAGGATCTGGAAGAAGCAGGATACGGTTTTTATCGCTGGCCAACACCGGAAGGCGTTCCCGGCACGCTGATCCGTCTGGTGACCAGCTATTACACACGCCCGGAAGATGTAGACGCGCTTCTGGCCGAAATCGCTGCCTGAGCAGAATGGTTGATCCGGTCAAACCCCGGATCAACCATTTCAATCAATTGCCAGCCTTGAGAGATGCATCAATCTCCAACGCCAGACGCGCCATCTTCAAGGCCCCTTCACGGCTCCCCGCCCCGCAGATGAAACGGGCCGGGTGAGCGAAAACTGCGTCGGGCACGCCGGAAATCTCGGCCAGCGCTTTCTTCTCGAGACCACCCCAAGCTTCCGGCAGGGAAACACGCTGCCCAAAGTCGCCGCGCACAGGCGGAATGGCCTTCACATTCCACTGTTCCGGACCGGCTGGTGACACGACGTACACGACCGGAAGATCACGCTCGAAAATAACCTTTTCCGTCGGCATTCCCGTTTCCATAAGCAGAATGCGCTTGTCTTCCGCAGCTTCGTAAGCTTCCACGACACGATTGGCAGCCTTCAGGCTGGCGCGAACGCGGTCCACCATGTTGACCAGATGCGCCGCAACAGCCGTTGCAGCGTTCGCAAAGCCCAGCGATTCCTGCTTTTTGGCTTCTTCCGCACCATACAGCTCGGCCGTATCCCAAGGCGGGCTACAGGCTGACACAATATCGGCCAGAGACAGCTTGCCCATCTTGGCAACGCCATTGTCGTCCTGATCCACCGGGATGATCAGGGACTTGTCGAGGGACTGCCAGATGGCAGTCAGGGTTGCCTCATCCACCGGGGTTTTGACGATATTGCGGACAGCAGCGAGCCCGTAGTCCTTCCACAGCAGACCAGCAGCGCTATACGGTGTTCCGTCTTCACGCAGGGGCTTGTCTTTCATGTGGTGATCGTAGCGGCCCTTGGTCGGGTCAAAAACGCCGCCCACGTCAAAGACAATATCCGCCTCTGCAATACGGTCTGGCGAACGGGTCCGCACAAAGGTCAGACGGTCCGTGCCCGGCTCCCTGAGAACACGTCCACGCAGATCGCCTTCTGGTGCCAGAGCATAATGCAGGATGGCGTAGCCCAGCGTTTCATCGGCATGGAAATTGCCGGAATGGGTGAGCGCCTTGACGGCTCGGGTATTGTTTTCGAGCCCGATAGGAGTGTGTTCTGACATCTGGAAGACCTGCTGACAGCGAAGGGGAGTTTCTGATTGTGCCCCCTCATGCCGCAGGGACTACGGCCAGACAACACGCTTCCTCAGGAAAATGCAGCCACTTTCTCTTTCTGCCGCCCCTTTATGACGCAAATTCGGAGTCCCGAAAGCAGCTTTCGCAGCATCCCGCGCAGCCATGCAGGATTAGCGCGTAACTGCCGCAATTCATGCTATGAGCTGCCCGATGGAAACCGCATCCCCTACCCCGCTCGCCGTCCTTGTCGGCATCCAGACTCCAGACGTCGATGACATCGCCCATGAGGCAAGCCTTGAGGAACTGGGGCGGCTGGTCAAAACGCTCGGCTACGAGGTCGTCGGCTCTGTCTCGCAGAAGCGAGAAGGCACTGGCGCGGCATCCCTTCTAGGGGCTGGAAAGCTGGAAGAACTGGCCGACATCACGGGTGGCCGGGGCATCATCACGCCTATCGTCAAAACACCCATGACGAAAGCGCGGAAACGGTTTGAAGGTGCGGCAAGTTCTCATGAAGACGCTGAGGAAGAAACGGACGATCTCCGTCGCCCTGAGTTCGTCATCGTCGATCATGAACTGACTCCCAGCCAGATCCGCAATCTGGAGCGGGCGACCGGCGCGCAGGTGCTGGATCGGACGGGCGTTATCGTTGAGATTTTCCATCGTCATGCCAACACACGGGAAGCAAAGCTTCAGGTCGAAATGGCGCGCCTTCGTTATGTCGCGCCCCGCCTGCGGGAATCGTCGAATGGCGGAGGCAGACAGCAGGGGCCGGGCGCAGGTGAGAGCAACCTCTCCCTAGACCGCCGCAAGATCCGGGACCGGCTGGCCGAACTCAAAACCCAGCTTGAGGCCGTGCAGCGGGACAGCGATCATCGGCGTTCTGCCAGAAAAGACCAGCTTCGCGTGGCGCTGGTTGGCTACACCAATGCTGGCAAGTCCTCACTGATGCGGGCTCTGACAGGCAGCCAGGTTCTCGTGCAGGACAAGCTGTTTGCGACCCTCGACACGACTGTTCGCACGCTCCAGCCGGAAACACGGCCCCGTATTCTGGTGTCGGATACGGTGGGCTTCATCAAGCAGCTTCCGCATGATCTGGTTGCCTCCTTCCGCTCTACGCTGTCCGAAGCGCTGGAAGCGTCCCTGCTACTTTTCGTCGTGGATGCGTCGGACCCGACATACGAAGCACAGCTTGAGGTCAGCCGCAGCGTTCTGCACGAAATTGGCGCGGATGTTGTTCCGTCCCGGCTTGTTCTGAACAAAATGGATCGCGTTGATGATGCCAGACGGGCCGAGCTTCTGGAAAAACACCCGGATGCCATTCCGCTGTCCGCGCATCGCCCGGAAGATGTCAGTGCCCTGCGGGAAACGCTGATAGCGTTCTTCGAAGCCGACATGGTGGAAGACGTTCTGGTGCTGCCCTACGCAAAACAGGGCATGATCGGCGAGATCTATGAGAGCGCGCGTGTCCTGTCAGAAGATCATGACGAGACCGGCCGGGTTCTGACGGTTCGTGGTCTTCCCGGCGCTATTGCACGCTTGAAGCGCAGTCTCGCCGGTTAAAACGCCATAAAAAAGCCCGTCATTCATATTCGATGAATGACGGGCCTGCCTGCTTTTCAGCAGAAATGCTTCAGCGTTACGATGCGAAAACCTTGGAAATCGCGGCCTGCGCCTCATCCTGAATAGCCTTCAGGTGCTCTGGGCTTTTGAAGCTTTCGGCATAAATCTTGTAAACGTCTTCTGTGCCGGACGGACGGGCTGCGAACCAGCCGTTTTCCGTCACAACCTTCAGGCCGCCAATCGCCGCGCCATTGCCGGGTGCCTTCGTCAGCTTGGCAATGATCTTATCGCCAGCAAGCTCTTCTAGCGGGAACTGCTCAGGTGCCAGCTTGCTGAGCTTGGCCTTCTGCTCCGGGTTCGCCGCCGCGTCGATCCGCGCATAATACGGCGTACCCAGACGGGCGATAATCTCATGGTAATGTTGGCTCGGGTTCTTGCCAGTCTTGGCAGTAATTTCCGCAGCAAGAAGGCCGAGAATGAGGCCGTCCTTGTCGGTCGTCCAGACAGAACCATCACGACGCAGGAAGGTCGCGCCTGCACTTTCCTCGCCACCAAAGCCCAGCGAGCCATCCATCAGGCCCGGCACGAACCATTTGAGGCCGACCGGCACTTCGACCAGTTTGCGGCCCATATCCGCGACAACGCGATCAATCAGACCGCTGCTGACCAGCGTCTTGCCGACGCCAAGGTCAGGCTTCCATTCGGGGCGGTTCTGGAACAGGTACGAAACCGCCACGGCCAGATAATGATTCGGGTTCATCAGGCCATCCGGCATGGCAACGATGCCGTGACGGTCTGCGTCCGTGTCATTGGCGAACGCGACGTCGAAATCCTCGCCCATCTTGATGAGACGCGCCATGGCGTAGGGCGAGGAGCAGTCCATACGGATCTGCCCGTCCCAGTCTGCCGTCATGAACGCAAACTGCGGGTCCACGACATCGCTGACAATCGTGGCGTTCAGGCCGTACTTCTCAACGATGGGCTTCCAGTAACCAACAGCAGCGCCACCCAGCGGATCAATACCGATCTTCACACCCGCATCACGGATGGCCGCCATGTCGATGACGTTTTCCAGATCGGCCACATACGGCGTGACGTAATCATAGCGCTTGATGGACGGGGCGTTCTTGGCTTCATCGTAAGGCAGGCGCTTTACGTCCTTCAGGCCATCCGCCAGCAACTCATTCGCCATGTCCTGAATGGCTTTCGTCACGGCTGTATCTGCCGGACCACCATTTGTCGGATTGTACTTGAAGCCACCATCCGTCGGCGGGTTATGGGACGGCGTGACAACTACACCATCGGCCAGACCCGTCGTGCGACCTTTGTTGTAGGTCAGAATGGCGTGGGAAATGACAGGCGTTGGCGTGTAGCCGTCATTCTGGTCAATGCGGACGTCGATGCCGTGCGCGGCAAAGACTTCAATTGCGGAACGCTGTGCAGGTGCCGACAGGGCGTGCGAGTCAATACCGATAAAGAGCGGACCATCAATCCCTTCCGCCTTGCGATAACGGCAGATGGCTTCGCAGATGGCGAGGATATGTCCTTCATTGAAGCTCGTATGAAACGATGAGCCACGATGGCCTGAAGTCCCGAACGACACACGCTGCGTCGGGACGGAGACGTCCGGCTTGCGATCGTAATAGGCGGCTACCAGAGCCGGTATGTCCGTCAGTTGTGACTGATCGAGCGTTTTCCCGGCGAGTGGGCTGATATTGGCCATTGATCCAAAAATCCTTAGACAGATCCGCGTTTTAAGCGACCGTAACGCACGAACGCTTCAGCAGATCACAAAAACTTATCCGGACAGGTCTGTCCAGTTACAGAACTCTTACTTCACTCCGTAAAACGGGCATGAAAAAGGCGGAAAGACCTTCATCTCCCCGCCTTGGCGCTGTCAGATCAAGTCGTAGATCTTACGGTGTGTCGTCCGAACCGCTGTCATCGGAGCCATCTGGCGAGACTGCGACGAAGAGCTGCTGACCATCACGCAGTATCCGCAGAAGCGGCGGCTGCTTGCGGCCCAGAGCTTCCTTCACCTGCGCCACAACGGCCTTGGGCGATGGCGTGATGTGGTTTCCAACACCTACGATGATGTCACCCGGACGAATGCCGGACTGGTCAGCGGGCGAGCCCTGGGCAACATCCGCGACAACTGCGCCCTGAACACTGTCATCAAGGCCCAGTTCCTGACGGGCACGCGGCGTCAGGGATGCAAGAGACACACCCAGCTTGCCGGCACCGGCAGACTGGCTGCTATCCGCACCATCACCGCCATGATCCTGATTGGCGAGATTGCCCACCGTGAACTTCACGTCCATCGGCTTGCCATCACGCAGCAGGTTCACCGTGGCATCTGTGCCCGGCGCGATCGCAACGACCTTCACCGCCAGATCGTGACCGTTCTTCACGGGATGACCATTCAGCGTGAGGATCACATCCCCGCTCTTGATGCCAGCCTTCTCTGCCGGGCTCCCCTTGGACACGGACGCAACCAGCGTTCCGTGCGGCGGAGCACCCGGTTCCGGGGACTTTAGGTTGAGGGCCTGCGCCATCGTCGGGGAAATGTCCTGCCCTTCGATGCCGAAATAACCCCGCGTGACGTGACCGGTCTTCTCAAGCTGCTCGACGACAGACTTCACAGTGTTGGACGGAATAGCGAAACCAATACCGATCGAGCCGCCACCATTTGGCGAGATAATCATGGAGTTGATACCAACAACCTTGCCATCCTGCGTGAACAGCGGGCCGCCGGAATTACCGTGATTGATCGGCGCATCCACCTGAATGAAGTCGTTATACGCACCGGAATGCAGGTCACGCCCCAGAGCAGAGACGATACCCGCCGTGACGGTTCCGCCCAGGCCATAGGGGTTACCCACTGCAATGACCCACTCACCCGGCTGGACTTCATCAGAATCGCCAAGATCAATGAACGGCAGCTTGCCGGTCGGCTTTACACGGAGCAGTGCGACGTCCGTCTTCGGGTCACGACCAATGATCTTGGCCTGAAGCGTGGTGCCATCGTCCAGCGTGACCGTAACCTTGGTGGCACCATTCACAACATGGTTGTTGGTGACGACATACCCATCAGCCGAGATGATGAAGCCAGATCCACGGGCTTCCACCGTGCGGTTGGGCTGCTGTTGCTGAGGCATCATCTGGAACGGGAAGGGGAACGGAAAGGGCGAGCCCTGCATGCCGCCACCGTCGCCGCCCGGGCCGTTTTCTTCCTGCTCGGCAACGTCAGCCTTGATATGGGCCGTAATGGAAACAACGGCAGGCTTCACCTGCTTCACGAGCGTGACGAAATTCGGCAGCGCCTGAACGTTGGTCTGCGGCTTGATGGCCCCATTGTCCGCCATGGCGGCGGGAGCAGCCACCAGGAAGGTCGTTGTAGCGAGGGCAGCAAGGGAGGCGCGGAAACGTGTGGTCATGTCAGTCCCGATTGTTACAGAGGAACGGTTCGGTCGTTATAAGTCCAGACTATGGACTGCGTTCCCGTTCACCAAGCTGACCGGAAGGTGAAACATCCGTAAGTCTTTGTTTGTCACCCTCTTCGCAGGCGCTGGAAAAAGGCTTTGAGCTGCCCGGATGCCTCCCGTTCCCGCACGCCCCCAATGACTTCCGGGCGATGCAGACAATTCGGGCGTTCAAAGAGACGCGGGCCGTGATCCACGCCGCCTCCCTTCGGATCGTAAGCCCCGAACACCACGCGTTCGCAGCGGAAATGCACGATCGCCCCTGCACACATCGGGCATGGCTCCAGCGTGACAACCAGTGTGCAGCCTGTCAGCCTCGGTGAACCAAGTTTCTGTGCGGCTTCGCGCATGGCCAGGAGTTCAGCATGCGCTGACCCGTCATGGAGTTCTTCCACACGATTACGGGCCACGGCGAGAATTTTTCCCTCCGCGTCAAGCACGACCGCTCCCACGGGCACTTCCCCATGACGGGCAGCCTCGTCCGCTGCATCAAGCGCCGTCTGCATGGCGCGGCTTGTATCGGCCTGAATCATGATGCGATGATGCGGTGCATGACCCTGCCCCGTCCATCCCGTTTCCGGAATTCCGCCCCGCTCATCGGCCTGACGCTGGATCATGAGCCCGGTGGCGATGGGAAATTCTCGCGTTATCCCTTTCACGCGCTGCGGGAAAACTACCTGACGGCCCTTAGTGAAGCTGGCGGATTACCGGTCTGTCTGGGCTACACGGCTGATGCCGAAGCCATGGTGGCGCGGCTGGATGCGTTGATCATTACGGGTGGGGCCTTTGACGTCGATCCCGTGCTTTATAATGAAGATCCTCATCCCCTGACGAGCCCACGTCCCGCACGGACCTCAGCGGAACTGGCGCTCCTGCGTGCCGCATTAAAACGAGATATTCCCATTCTCGGGATCTGTGGCGGCATGCAGCTTATGGCCGTGAATGCCGGTGGCACGCTGATCCAGCATCTTCCGCCGGAACTGGAACACGAACAGCCCAATCCACGGCACGAACCGGGGCATGCGGTGTCTATCGTGCCAGATACTCATCTGGCAGAAATTGTCTGCACCCCGACAATGATGGTAAACTCCTCCCATCATCAGGCCGTCCGCAGCGCCGGTGAGGCACGGATTTCGGCTCTCGCACCGGATGGTGTGATCGAAGCAATCGAACTAGACGGCCCGAAATTCGCCATTGGTGTCCAGTGGCATCCCGAATTCACCCTCGACCCCGGCGACCGTCGCCTGTATGCGGCGCTGGTGGAGGCAGCAGCACGATGACCGAAGAACTCAACCCGACCCCTGACACCGCCAACGAAACATCCGACGCACCAAGAGGCGAACGCATTGCCAAGTTCCTGGCACGTGCTGGCGTGGCAAGTCGCCGGGATGTGGAACGCATGATCGAGGACAGCCGCATCAAACTTGACGGCAAGCCCGTCACGCATCCGGCAACCTTCGTTCAACCGGGCGATATCGTGCTGGTGGACGGTAAGCCCGTGGACAACCCCGAGCGCACCCGTCTGTGGCGATATCACAAGCCGGACGGCCTCCTGACCACGCATCGTGATCCGCAGGAACGCAAGACGGTTTTTGATTCCCTTCCCGAAGGGATGCCGCGCGTCATCAGCGTTGGCCGGCTGGATATCAACTCCGAAGGGCTTCTACTGCTGACCAATGACGGCGAACTGGCACGCCGCCTGGAGCTACCGGGCAATGCGTGGGTGCGGCGCTATCGTGTTCGCGTGTTCGGTGTGGTGGATGAGAAGCGCCTGGCCTCACTGGTCAACGGCTTCGAATATGAAGGCGTGAAATACGGCTCTATCGAAGCGGAACTGGATTCCAAGAAGGGCGATAACTCTTGGCTGACGGTCTCTCTGCGTGAAGGCAAGAACCGTGAGATCCGTCGTGTGATGCAGGGCCTGAACCTGCATGTGAGCCGTCTGATCCGTCTGTCTTACGGGCCGTTCCAGCTTGGTTCCCTGAAAGCGCGTGAGCTTGAGGAAGTGAACGGCAAGACGTTGCGTGAGCAGATCCCCGACCTGCCTGCTCCTACGCGTAAGCGGACCCGCTGATCCATGCGGATTGTTGGCGGAGAGAACAAAGGCCGTGCGCTCATGGCCCCAACCGGTGAGCGCACGCGCCCAACGTCGGACCGGACGCGTCAGGCCATTTTCGACATGCTGGCCCATGCTCCATGGTATGGTCAGGAAGAGCTGGAACAGGCCATCGTGCTGGATGGGTATGCCGGAACCGGTGCGCTAGGCTTGGAAGCTCTGTCCCGTGGAGCACAGCGTGCGGCCTTCATCGAGCGGGACCGCAACGCGCTGAATGCCCTGCGTACCAATCTGGATATCTGCCGGGCCCGTGACCGCTCACGCGTGCTGAGTTGCAGCGTTACGCATCCACCGAAAGCCGCCGAGCCTCACACATTGATCTTCCTAGACCCGCCATACGGAAAGACGTTGGTCGAATCGGGTCTGCGTGCGCTCGCCAGAAACGGATGGATTGCAGAAGGGGCGCTGATCGTTGCCGAGACCGGCGCGACCGAGGATTTTGCCCCGTTTGTGCCACCTTCCGAACACTTTTCCCCCACACTTCCGGCCGAACCGCTTTCAATCCGGAAATTCGGCGCGGCGAAGGTGACGATCTGGCGACATTCATCCACTGTTCCTTAATTTTCCTACTGTATTCAGTGGCCTGTCAGGTATAATTCAGACGTAATCTGAAAGCCGTAATCCAAAAAACCGACGGGGTGACGAGACTTGGCCGTGTTCAGCCGATCGACCAGCACAGTGCGCAACATTGTCCGTGAGGCACACGACCGTCACATGACACCCAAACTCCGGAGCGCGCTGAACGCGCGTCTGCTGGAGTTGCTGGGTCTTGGGTTCCTGATCGCCGCTGTGGCTATTGGGATCGCGCTGTGGAGTTTCAATCCACACGATCCGTCTTTCAACACCTCAACGGGTACGGAACCGACAAACCTCCTTGGCCGTACGGGCGCAACCATTTCCGATGGTCTGGTGCAGTGGCTTGGTCTGGGAAGCGGTCTGCCGATTGTGGTTCTGCTGGCCTGGGCGTGGCGCATGGTCCGCCACCACGGCATGAGCGCGCCGATCCTCCGCATTGCCGCAGCGCTCCTTCTACTGCCAGCGGGCGCGACCTTTATTGGCACACTTCAGTTGCTCATTCCGGGACTTGAAGTCGCATGGCCTACGGCTGCTGGCCTTGGAGGCGAAATGGGCGTTTCATTTGCCCATCGCCTGCTGGATGCGGCCCATGCCGAAGCCGGATCAGCAGGTAGCGCACTGGCAGTGTTTCTGGTTCTGCTGCTCATGGGCATCCTCATGCCGCTGGCCATGGGTCTTCAGTGGCGTGAATGGCGCGCCATGGGGCAGGGTGCTGCTCTTCTGGCGCGCCAGCCTGTTGTTCTGGCCCGTCGGATGAATGGTCCGCAGGCATCGAACCGCCCTGCGCCCGATCCGCGCCAGTACGAATTCCAGCCCGGCACTGTGGGAGGCGTTCCGGCTCCTGATGCCGCCCCGCTTTCCTTCCTGCGTCGAAGCTTTGGCAAGAGCGACCCACGGACGCGTCCATCTCCGTTCGTGCCGCAGAATACGGGCTGGATGCAGCCTCCCATGGAAACGACGGAAGACCCATACGAGCACCCTACGGCACTGCGCAAGGAACCGCCCACGCCTGCTCCCCAGTTGGCGGAAGAAGAAGAGGCGCCGTCCAACCCCTATGCAGAACGACTGGCGCAGATTGCCCGTCAGCGAAATGTCCAGACGATCCAGCGCTCGCATGTTGAAGACGATGCGGACGATGATGTTCCACAAAGCAGCATTGAACCGCCCGAACCTGAGCCTGAACAGCGCCGCAGCCTGTTCGGCATGCGTCGCCCAGAGCGCCCTGCACAGCCACACCCTGTTGCACGCCCCATGCCAGCCCGCACTCCTGCTGCGACAGGTTGGGTACTGCCTCCCCTGTCTCTGCTAAACCCACCACCGGCCCATGCAACGACAGGTCCTTCACAGGAAACGCTGCAATCCAATGCGCGCCTGCTGGAAAGCGTGCTGGCTGACTACGGTGTTCAGGGCACAATTGGAGACATCCACGCAGGCCCTGTCGTCACGCTGTACGAACTGGAGCCCGCTCCTGGCATCCGCTCGTCCCGCGTAATCGGTCTTGCCGATGACGTAGCGCGCTCCCTGTCCGTGCTGAGCGTTCGTATTGCGACGGTGCCGGGACGAAATGTCATTGGTATCGAAGTCCCGAACGCCAAGCGCGAAACCGTTTACTTCTCCGAACTCCTGCTGACGCCGGAATGGACGAACGGAACGGGCCGCCTCCAGATCGCGCTGGGCAAGGATATTGCAGGCGTTCCGGTCTATACGGATCTGGCCAAGATGCCGCATCTTCTGGTGGCTGGTACGACCGGTTCGGGTAAGTCGGTCGGCGTGAATGCGATGATCCTGTCGTTGCTCTACCGCCTCAGCCCGGAAGAGTGCCGCCTGATCATGATTGATCCGAAGATTCTGGAACTGTCGATCTACGACGGCATTCCGCATCTTCTGACGCCGGTTGTGACGGAACCGACCAAGGCTGTCAGCGCCCTCAAATGGACGGTGCAGGAAATGGACCGCCGCTATCGTCTGATGGCGCAGCTTCAGGTCCGTAACATCAACGGCTACAATGAACGCGTCAGCCAGCTTCGCGCCTCCGGCGAGATGGTCACGCGTCGCGTGCAGACCGGCTTTGACCCTGAGACGGGCAAACCCGTCTTCGATGAGCAGCAGGTCCCGCTGGAAAACCTGCCGTATATCGTCGTGGTTATCGACGAAATGGCCGACCTGATGATGGTTGCTGGCAAAGAAATCGAGACGGCTGTGCAGCGTCTGGCTCAGAAAGCCCGTGCTGCTGGTATTCACGTCATCATGGCGACGCAGCGCCCGTCCGTTGACGTCATCACCGGTACCATTAAGGCAAACTTCCCGACCCGTATTTCCTTCCAGGTCATCAGCAAGTTCGACAGTCGCACCATTCTTCAGGAACAGGGCGCCGAGCAGCTTCTGGGCCAAGGTGACATGCTGTTCATGCAGGGTGGCGGTCGCATTACGCGTGTCCACGGTCCGTTCGTGGCAGATGAGGAAGTCGAAGAAGTCGTGGCAGATCTGCGCTCCAAGGGCGACCCGATCTACAATGACGATGTGGTGTCCGGCGAAGATGAAGAAGGCGGCTCGTCCGGCGGAAGCCTGGGTGGCGGCGGAAGCGGTGGCGACGGAGAAGGCAGCCTGTTTGAACAGGCTGTGGATATCGTCATGACCGAAGGCCGCGCCTCGACCAGCTTCATCCAGCGCCATCTGTCGATTGGGTATAACCGCGCTGCCAAGCTGATTGACCAGATGGAAAAGGAAGGCATCATCGGCCCGGCCAACCATGTGGGCAAACGCGAAATTCTGGCTCGTCGTCCAGCTTCCCATGAGGAATGATCGACGGCGCCAGCGCCCTGCCAAACCGGAACAGTCCCCCTCCCCTGCCCCAAGAGGCCTTTTCTATCTGGGGCAGGATCTTCCTGTCCTGCTGGAAACACCGCGCTTTCTTGTTTTGAACAAACCTGCGGGACTGGCTGTTCATCCCGGCCCTTCAACGCAGGATTCCGTTGAGACGCGCTTGGTCACGCATCCGCGCGGCGGCCCATGGCTGGCCCATCGACTGGATGCGGATACGTCTGGCTGCTTACTGATCGCACGACGCAAAACCGCACTCCTCGAAGCACAGGCCGCGTTTCAGAACCGACAGGTCCGGAAACTTTACTGGACCATCGTTGAAGGCACACCTCCGGAAAACGAAGGCGAAATTTCCGCCCCCCTTCTGCGCCAATCCAATCCATCAGGATGGCGCATGATCGTGGACCCAAAAGGAGACGCTGCCGTAACACGCTGGCGCGTCCTGGGTCGCGCGAACGGGCGGAGCTGGCTTGAGCTCGAACTGCTCACAGGTCGGACGCATCAGGCCCGTCTTCACTGCGCGTCTCTTGGCACGCCGATCGTCGGTGACCGCCTTTATGGCAAAAGCGATGCCAGCGGCTTGCACTTGCTGGCACGCAGCCTGCATATACCCTTACCTGAAGATACTCTGGAAGCCGTTGCTCCACCGCCTCCGGCCATGGCGGAGGCGCTGAAACGTCTGGGTTGGAAAGATCAGTCCTGAACAATCCGTATTTTGCCTGAGAGACCCCGGATCGTAACGTGATCCTGCCCATTTCCGACGGTCCCGGTAGCGGTGATTTTTCGGGTTTCACTCATAGAAAGACCCTGCCTTTCCCAAGGACCAAACTGTACCGTCAGCCCCAGAGACTGCTCCAGCGGAACAGCGCTTTGCTGACGGGTCTGACGAAGTGCAATATCAAATGTGCCGCCAAAATCATGCGGAAGATGAAGCGTTACATCGCCTGAGACGGTTTCAAGAATGATCTTGCGTGCGTTTCCAGCGGAAACCAGCGTGACGTCCTGATCACCGCTGGTACTTTTGATCGTTACATCTCCTGCGGCCCCGCCCAACTGCGTGTCGCCGCTCACGGTCATAAGCGCGGCTCCCCCTGCCGCATGGGCGACGGAAATGTCTCCGCTGACAGTCTTGATCTGTACGGCCCCCAGACCCTGATCAATCTGGGCGTCACCGCTCACTGTGGTCAGAGAGGTTGGCCCCTCGTTTTTTGATATCTTGATATCGCCACTCACTCCGCGAATGGAGAGAGGGCCATTGGAGGTCTGGATCTGCACGTCACCACTCATGCTGGAGATGACACCCCCTTCTGGCAGCGTGGTGTAAGACAGGTCATCAGACGTGACGTTCTGATTGAGCGGTGCCGCCAACGCCCCTGAAGAAGACAGGCAGGTGGCGACCAGAAGAGCGGGAAGCATCATGCGGAAAGAAGACATCTGAAAAACTTTCTCTGGCATCAGAACGGTGTGGAAGAGATGACGGAACGGTTCATGAGCGCGGCATGTATGCCTCGAACGATCGCCCAGGCCGTCAGGATCCCCCACGCCAGAGTCAGGCCCCATGGAATCACCATGAAGACCATGCCCAACCCACCCGTTATTGCACCCAAGCCGGCCACCATAAGGTGAATCATCCCGATCGCCGCAAGCGCAAGAAAGC
This sequence comes from Gluconobacter frateurii, assembly GCF_002723955.1. Classification (GTDB taxonomy): domain Bacteria; phylum Pseudomonadota; class Alphaproteobacteria; order Acetobacterales; family Acetobacteraceae; genus Gluconobacter; species Gluconobacter frateurii. The sequence continues at coordinate 389,629 of NZ_BEWN01000002.1, read as the reverse complement.
CAAACCAGAATAGCCTGATCTGCCAATCCAGCTGGGCACGTTTCAGACCCGTAGCGGACCGTCTGCTCATATGGGCAAGAGTCACCCCGATAAACGCGGTGATGCCGGTAAAAAAGCCGGCCAGATACAGCGCGTAAATCAGCAGAACGTAATCTCGTCCGGTATCCTGATGGACGCGGCCATAGCCGGGCATTGTTGTGGTGTACATGACTGAACTCCTCTGGAGGAAGAACCTCGACAGAAGAGTTCATGCAGAAAGCGTGCCAGTTGTAGTTCTCCGGCATTTCTTTGGCATCCGGAACACATAACAGGCATCAAATGGCGTAGTTCGCCAGTTTATTCGCCAAATGAGCGGAAACGATCTGGCAACGGGCCTTTACCTTGGGTTAGAGACCGCACGCCATAGAGCAGGGACACCAGAAGCGCGATGTTCCAGAGAGCAAAAATCCCAATGGGGATCAGGAACAGGAGTTGTCCCGGACCCGAACTACCCGGAGGCTCTGTAATGAAACAGGCCCCGAACAGGGCTGCACATCCGATGATGAACGCCACATCATACCAGAACAGACGGATAAGCCAGCTCAGATGTGCTCGTGCAATGCCCGCGCTCGATCCTTTGAGAATATAGGCCAGAATAACGCCTGCAAGCAGTGATATTCCCGTAAAGAACCGGGCAATATACAGACCGTAAACCAGAAAAACGCCGCCGCGGCCTGGCTCTTCGGAAGAAAGAGAAAAATTGGTCATGACAGCCTCCTTAAGCTGACAGTGTATAACAGAAACGCCCGGCCAGATGGGCCGGGCGCTCTGTCAGACAAAATTCATTCAGATGGTTTAGCGGCCGAGCTTGCGCAGCTTCACGCCCTGCATCAGCCGTTTTTCGATCACGTTCAGAGACATGCCCTTTGTCTCCGGCACGAACAGGATCGTCAAAAGCAGGAACAGTGCATTCAACCCCGCAAAAAGCCAGAACGTCCCACCGGTCCCAATCGCCTTCATGAGAGACAGGAAGCTCACGCCCACCAGAAGGTTGGTCATCCAGTTAGTGAAGGTGGACATGGCGATACCAAAGTCCCGGCCACCGAGCGGCTGAATTTCCGCACACAGGACCCACATTAGCGGCCCGGCAGACATCGCAAAGCCTGCACAGAAGATCATAAGCAGGAAGACTGCTGCAATCTGCGAAGACTGCGTTGTCATGCCGCCCTGAAGCAGAATGGCAAGAACACCCATTCCGACCGCCATGACCGTGAAGCCGGCATAGAGGATGGGCTTGCGCCCCCAGCGATCCACAAGACCCACAGCCACGAATGTCGCGAGCATGTTCACGAGACCAATGATAGCCGTGCACCACATCTGCGCGTGCGCATCGAAATGGGCGGCCGCCAGAATATTTGGCGCGTAGTACATGACGATATTGATGCCCGCGAGCTGCTGCATGGCTTGAAGCATGATGCCCAGGGCGACAGAGCGGCGGAAATTGCTGTTCGTGCGGAAAAGTTTGAAGCCTTCTTGCTTGGTTTCAAGCTGCTCGCGGATCGCGCGAATTTCTTTGGCGGCTTCCAGCGGATCGTTGCGAAGATCCACAAGAATTTCACGCGCTTCCTTGTGACGACCCTGCATGATCAGCCAACGCGGGCTGTATGGCAGAAACAGGACGCCTATCAGGAAGAGCACCGCAGGAATACCAGCGACGCCAAACATCCAACGCCAGTTTTCACTGTAGGAAAAATAGGTATCCGACAGGAAAGCCACAAAAATACCGACCGTCACCATGAGCTGATAGGTCGACACCATCGCGCCGCGAGACTCTTCGCTGGCAATTTCGGACAGGTAGAGTGGTGCTGTAAACGCTGAAATACCGACCGCGATCCCCATGATGACGCGGAAGAAAATGATGGATGGAATAGACCATCCCATCGCACATCCCAGCGTGCCGACGACAAACACAGCAGCACCAAGGATCAGGGAGCGCTTACGTCCCAGATGATGGGACAACCAACCGGCACCGAGCGCACCGGCAGCCGCGCCAGCCATCATCGAACTAACGACCCACTCCAGGGCCAGCGTCGAGGCATGGTATTCCTTGCCGATCAGGTCCAGCGCACCAGCCACAACACCGATATCCAGACCGGACATCAATCCCGCGAGGGCCGCGATCACACCGATGGCAATAATCTTAAATCGTGTTGCATCGAAAACGGACGCCGCACTGTCATCTGTCTGAGGGGGTTCTACGGTCCTGCCCTGATCTGTCATGCTGTTGCACTATCCTTTCCAAAAAAATGACATCCATCTGTCCAATGGATGTCAGAGCTGTAATTTTTATAACACAATCGTGGTCAGATCGTGAGGGCGGCCCGAATTTCACCCACTGTTACACCCTGCCAGTTTCGAAGCGTCTGGGTTGCCGTATCTGTCAGGACCGCATGATCCTGAGGCGTCCGGCAGAGTGCCTCGCCACCAAAATGGCGCAACAGAGCAGACATCGCGACTTCAGCAGCGCGATTGGCGCCATCATCCGCCTTGATAGCGAAACCTAAGCCCTGCTCCGGCAGTGCCGCGATCATAACGCCTTCGGCGCCCATTTTTACGAACGCACGAGTTTCGAAATTGTTCATGACCGTTGTGTCATATCGCCCGGTCCCCGCGACCATGAACGGGTTGGTGGCCACAGCTTCGCGGAGGCGCTTTGTTGCAGCAGCCCGACCTGCGGAGAGACCAACCCCGCTTCCAAAACGCGCGAACCCATGAGCAAGGGCCCTGAGGGGAACCGCGTAAGTCGGCATGGAACATCCATCCGTACCGCGGTTGGCGTCCGTATGAGGCGTGCCTGTCACGGCTGCCAGAACATCCGTGACGCGGCGCTGGATCTCATGGGACGGGTTGATATAGCCCGTCGGGTCCACGCCCTGGTCACAGGCGAGACAGATCAGTCCCGCATGTTTGCCAGAGCAGTTATTGTGAAGCGGGCATGCTGCTTGATGGGCGGCGGCGAGCGCCCGAGCCGCTGGCTCATAGGTTGGCCAGTGCGTTCCGCACTCCAACGCCCCTACATCACGTCCCGCGGCAGCCAGCATGACAGCTGCAACTTTCGCATGGGGTTCTTCTCCACCATGGGAAGCGCAGGCCAAGGCCAGAGCGTCCGCCGTCAGGCCCAGCCGATCCGCAGCACCACTTTCCACGAGTTCAATGGCCAGAAGGGATTTAACCGTAGAGCGAGGAAAAACCGGGGTTTCCACGTCGCCGCAGGACCAAACGACGGCACCGTCCGCATCCACAACGACGGCGCGGCCCAGATGTCGCGATTCAACCTGACTGCCGCGCGTGACCTCCGCGAGCAGACCTGATCCTGTCTGTGCTGTCATTCATTTCAACCTTTGCTGTCAGCCTTCTGAAGGCTGTTTTGCGACCAGCACATAGCATGACTTGTCGCCGTCGCGATGTGTCTCAAGCCAAGACTGGATCAACCTGCGACGCACCCGAAGAATGCCGGTTTCCTGCTCGGGAGGTAGCTCGGAAAGCGCATTTACCGTCGCCTTGGCTTCCAGGAAGACCAGTCGATCTTCAAGAGGTAGACCGCGCTCAAGGATGGTCCGGGCGTAAGAAAGGTCCAGAACTGCATAGAGAAATGCTTCTCCGGAAGGCGGGCGGAATCCTATTGCTTCCAGAATCTGAGCATCACTTTCTTCGGCAGACAGGTGTGTTTGCGGGGGCTGCCAGTCGAGCAGATCGGGTTGGGAATTTTCGGGAGAAAGAGTGCGGCCTCCGCGAGTGGAGGAAGCTTTAAGTGCACGCTGCTGCGGAAGATCATCGAATGGAAGGGCGGGCGGTGGAGAACGTCGCGCGCCCATTGCTATCAGTGACCGCCGCTATGAGCAGCTTTCTGGCACCCTGCGCAAACCCCTTCAATTTCGACTGTAGCAGCTTCGGCCCGGAAGCCAGCCTCTTTCGCGGCAATCATGAGGGCGGGAACGACAGTTTCCTGCTCCAGTTCCCAGGCCCGTCCGCATGACTTGCAAATCAGGAACTGCGCGCGATGAACGCCCCACTCTCCATGATCGCAGCCATGATGGCAGTCTGTCGCGTGGGAGCAGGCGACGAAAGCGCTGAGCCGCTCCAGACGATGAATCAGGCCCTGCTCCAGAAGAAAATCTATCGCCCGATAGACCGTGGGCGGTGCTGCATTTGGATGGGCTGGCCGTAAACGGGCCAGCAGGTCATAGGCACCGGAGGGTTTGTCAGAGGAGAGGATCAACCCCAGAACCTGACGCCGCGTCTCCGTCAGGCGTTGCCCACGGTGGCGGCACCAGTCACCAGCCCGCTCAAGACGGGCCGTAATGGCTGGAGAAAAAGACAGGTCCTCCACGGGGGAGGTCTCATAAGACGAATCCGGCATGATCCCCCTTATATGGCATCGGACCGCATTTTTTTCGATAGAGACCCGCCGAAACCGTGTCTCAGATCGCAAAATCCCGGATCAGGGACTGAATGGCGGCAGGGTTCGTCTCCATCATCACCTGTCGGCGGAGATGATCGCAATCTTCCATCTTAAGGGCTCGGATCAGGCGTTTCACACGTGGCAGGGACGCCGAATTCATAGAGAACGACCGAAGACCAAACCCGATCAGAAGCGCGACAACCCTGGGGTCGGACGCCATTTCGCCGCAAACGGAGATAGGCCGATGAGCCCGGAGAGCCGACTCCGCCGTGGCCTCGATGAGTTGCAGAACCGCCGGATGAAGAGGGCTGTATCGATCGGCCACCATCGAATCTGCCCGATCTACGGCCAGCGTGTACATCGTCAGATCATTGGTTCCGAGGGCCATGAAGTCAGCATGCTGCGCCATGGTGTTTGCTGTCAGAGCCGCGGCCGGTGTTTCCACCATGATCCCGAGCGGCGGAAGAACATCAGGCAGAGGCACCTGTTTGCGCTTGAGGCGCCGCGCCACCTTTTCGTAAATTTCCCGCGCTTCGATCACTTCATCCGGGGATGTGACCATCGGCAGTAGAACACGGACAGGGCCGATCGCCGTATTGCCCTCTTCCGGCGCGGCCGCTCTCAGAATCGCAGCAAACTGGGTCTCCAGAACATCCGGAACGCGCAGAAGAAGACGAATACCCCGCAGGCCAAGCGCGGGGTTATCTCCATCCGCCACTTGTTCCGCCAGACCGAGGCGGCGCATACACGCACGGCCTTTTTCGCCACCCCAATCCAGAACACGGATCGTGACCTGCCGTCCGTCCATGCCTTCGATAATGGACCGGTACGTGGCAGTCTGGCCGTCCTCGTCCGGCAGATCGTCCCGCTCCCCGAACAGGAACTCACTTCGCAGCAGGCCAATCCCCTTGGCCCCATTACGCAGCAGCATTGGGAGTTCGGCGGGGAGCTCCAGATTGGCCAGAAGTTCGATAGGCTCGCCACCCAGCAACTGGGCCGGGAGCTTTTTCAGGCGGCCAAAGGCCCGCTTCTCCTTGGCTTCCTTCTGGGCAGCCTCACGGGCGAGACGCAGTTCGGTCTCGTTCGGGGAGAGCGTAATCGTGCCAAGATGCCCATCTACGACGAGCATATCGCCCTCATTCACCTGTGCCATCAGATTGGGCACAGCCAGAATCGCGGGAATATCGAGCGCGCGTAACAGAATGGCGGTGTGATCTGCGCCGCCGCCGCCCTCGGTTACCACAGCCGCAATCCGCGCCGGATCAATCATGGCAACGTCAGCCGGGCGCAACTGCTCGGCGACAAGCACAGAGCCTGGGGGCAGGCTGGAGAATGCCCTGTAAGACACGCCTGTAAGGTTACGGATCAACCGCCGGCCGATTTCCTCAAACTCTCCGGCAAGCCTAAAATTGGCGTCCTGTTCCTGCACACCATGCTCACCCGCCATGGCTTCCGCGGTGCGAAGAACCTGAAGAGCCAATGCCTCACTGACGTCTGACACGGCTGCTTCGGCACATAATCCATCTTCGTTGATCCGCGCACGAACCTGACGCGTCAGCCGGGATGGGCCAAGCATGCGCTCATAGACCGTAAGGAGTGTTGCGATTTCTTCGCGCCCCTCCTCCGGCAGACCAACCAGACGATCCCGCATTTTCTCGATCTGACGAAGCGCCCGGGTAATGGCGGCATCCAGCCGGACAAGCTCGGCCTCTGGCCCAATCTGACTGTATCGCTCGGTAATGTCTGGAAGAGGCAGTTCTTCCACCCGGCCAGCCGGACCCAACCCGATGGACTGAGTGATGGCTTTACCGTGCAGGGTAATGGAACTTGATGACGCTTTGCGTGAACGGGACGCTCTGGGCCGACTGGAACGGGAAGGCTGCTCAGTCACGCTCACCAAATCCATCCGAAATCAAAGCTTCCACAGCGTCGAGCGCCTCAGCAGCCTGTGGGCCGTGCGAATGCAGGGTCACCGTCTCCCCTTCTCCAGCCCCCAGCATCATGAGCCCCATGATCGAGAGGGCCGACACGACGTTGCCGCCGCGTTCCACCGTCGTTTCTGCGTCAAAGCGCTCTGCTGTCGTGACCAGCTTGGCTGCGGCACGAGCATGGAGACCCAGCCGATTCACGATGGTCAGGGTACGGGGGGCAAGGGCTGTTTCGCTCATCAGGGGACCGGCATGACACAGGGGCGCGGCCCCCCGTGAAGACAGGGATCAGGAAGCTGGGACGCAACCGCGATATATTTGCGCCCGGCCATTGTTGCCTTTTCAATGCAGCCTTCGAGATCCAGCCCCGCACGTGTTTTCGCGAGCTTGACCAGCATGGGTACATTCACGCCAGAAACGATTTCGACGTGTCCAGGTTTCCGAAGAGACAGCGCCAGATTGGACGGAGAACTTCCGAAAATATCTGTCAGAACAAGGACGCCATCACCGGTGTCCAGCTGATGCAGCAGCCTGTCTGCTTCGGGGTGCAGAAGAGCCGGGTCGTCATCATCCCCAACCCCGACAATTCCAATCTGGGCCTGAGGTCCGACCACGTGCACCATTGTTTCAAGCAGGACTTCGCCTAGCCTGCCATGCGTGACCAGCATCAGTCCGATCATGCAGATTTGTCCTGCGGAGACAGGTTGTGCGGCGGAACGGCCCAACGCCATGAAGAGAGGCCTTTCCGCGCAAGCTCACGATGCAATACCATCATCGGGCCGACAGGCGCTGTCTCTGGAAGCAGACGCGCCAGTTCCTCAATGATGGTGACGGAACGATGACGCCCACCGCTGCATCCCACAGCAATAGTGGCGTATTTCTTGCCTTCCTCAACAAAGCGGGGAAGCACGAGGTCCAGAAGACCATGCACATGATTAAAGAAGGCCGGATAAGCCGGGTCCTGCTTGACGTGCTGCACAACAGCCTGATCCAGACCCGTCATGGGCTGTAGCGTCGGATCGTAATGCGGATTTCGGAGGAAACGGGCGTCGAACACCATGTCCGCCTCTCTCGGCAATCCCGACGGGTAGGCGAAGGACATTAATGCAACGGTCAAACCATCTTCCGCACCGCTGCCAAATCGCGTCTCGATCAGTTGCCGCAGCTCTGGCGCTGGCAGGTCGGACGTATCGATCACAAAATCCGCATGAGCCCGCAGGGGCGCAAGAAGCCGGGTTTCCTGCTCTATTCCGGGAAGAATCGTGCCACTGGTTACAAGGGGATGGCGGCGTCGCGTCGCTGTAAACCGGCGAAGAAGAATTTCAGGCTCGGCAGTGGCATAGAGAAGCTGAACCTGGCTGCCCGGCAAAGCCTTCAGCCGGTCCATTTCCTCAAGTACACGGGATGCTTCAAAGCCACGACTACGGACATCGATTCCGATTGCCAGACGCGAGCTGCTTCGTGAGGCCAGGGCTTCGAGAAGGTGCAAAGGCGGATTGTCCACGACTTCATGGCCGAGATCTTCAAGCACACGTAAAATGGATGATTTTCCGGCGCCGGAAAGCCCTGTGACAATCAGGATCTGTCTGGAACCAGGACCATATCCTGCCGAAGTTTCGGACTCGGGAATATTCGCCGGTGTCATGTGCCCTACTCTAGCCCTTTTTCAGATCATAAGGAACTATTTCGCCACTTCAGAGTCCCGCCACATCGGCGCCCGCTCCGACGCACCATTGATACTCGCCACAACAGGCCTTGAAGGCCGCGACGACACGAGACAAATCTCCCGGAAAACTGCCGTTCAGATAGAGAATGACTGCGCCTGTTTTCTCGTCTCGTTCAGAAGCTGGCAGGCGTTCGCCAGCCTCCCCCAGAAAGACCTTCAGAATCACTCGCGCATTCGTGACAAAGGATGTCTTAAGTAGTCCTACACCCCGCACTTCAAGCAAACCGGCCAGTTCCGGTGGAGGGCCAGCGTAAGGACCCTTCATCACCACGCGGTCATCCGACACAAGAGAGAAACCTGCTTCGATCAGTTGCAGCGCAAGGATCGATTTCCCTGCGCCGGAAGGGCCACACAGCAGAATGGCTTTTCCATCCCGCGCGACACAGGAGGCATGAAAATTTTCGCTATCGGGAAACCGTTGCCGAGATGACACGGATTGCGACCCTTCCAAGTCCGGTTTAGAACCCTGTGCAACGGATTGCGCTGCATCGCCGTCAGCGCCTTTGTCCGGAGAGGGATTTGCACCTTCTGACGACGGATCGGGAATACGGATCATATGGGCGAACTTTCCAGACACGAGACTGTCACTGTCCACGGCGACGAAGTGACATGCACGGACTTTAACGGTCTTGGACCATTGGGCGAACGGCCACAGCGCCTTTCGGAAGAATGTCAGGCTGCGCTGGAGGCCATTTCAGAAGAACTGGCAAAACACGGACTGACCCTGAACCAGACCCGACATGTTGCTGCGATGCTTCGTGAAGGCGATGGCTTCAGCCAGTGCCAGAGCGCACTCGGAGAAGCTCTTGCTGCTGCACGACCAGCTCTGACTCTGCGGATCGTTCAGGGATTTCCTCAGGCTAATCAGCGTATCGCCCTAAGCCTCATTGCCAGCCCATCTCCATAAATGGAAAATATCACCAGATATCGGTGAAATTTGTCATTTTCTCATTTATTTTCTTGGAAATGCATTTTCAGGCTAGAAAAAACATCGAGAAAAACAGGTTTGGCACGCCTTCTGCATAACGATTTGCAGGCGACATGATCGCCGCATCTTTTCAAGCAGAAAGGCTTCCGCCATGTTTCGCACCGTCCTTCCCGTCTGCAGCATTCTTCTCGCGACCCTGACGCTCATACCGACGTCACGCAGCGTTGCAGCTCCGTTTTTTCCGGTTCTTGCTCCGACAACATCCAGCCAGACAGTGAATATTTCGGGGCTTAATCTTGCCAATGAGCACGACTGGCGGATCGCAGCCTCTCGTGTCGATGATGCAGCCCAATCCGTCTGTTCCGTAACCAACCCCATGGATACCGCAACACCAGACGATGTTTCATCCTGCGCCCAGACTGCACGGCAGGATGCTCTTCGTACATTGCGCGACGTCCGTGCAGACCAACTGAACAACCATCGGATCGGCCACGTTCTGCTCGCAGCCCGGCCAGTTGCATCCCCCCATGGTTAAGGACTGCATCTCCCCTCTGTGCATCCTGACGCTGGCCATTCCTTTTGCCGCTACACTCCTGTTTCAGGAAACCGGAGACAAACAGACGGCCAGCATTCCAGTCAGTGGATTTGAAACACGGCACAGAATGCCGCAGGATAATTCACTGGCCCGCTCAGATTGCTCGGGGAAGACGGACGACAAAGCAGGCCCCGGAAATTGCACCGGAAGCGTCGAGAATGTTCTCGGCAAACAGGCTTCCACGCAACGCGTGAATGATTTGACGACTGATGGCCAGACCCAACCCGGAATGCTGACCGAAATGCTCGGTCTGCGGCCGCTCTGAGTAAAAGCGGTCAAAGATGCTTTCGAGCTTTCCTGGCGGAATCCCTGGCCCTTGGTCACTGATGGTGATTTCCACCACGCTACCTGTTCCGGGACCGTTGCCCGCAATGTCCCGTGCGCTGGCATGCAGAGCAATCACGCCATGGGGCGGCGAAAACGAAACAGCGTTGCCGATGAGATTGCGCAGAACCTGAACCAGTCGGTCTTCCACAGCAAAAGCCCGAAGTGGCGGCTCTTGGTCACGGACATCAAGACGCAGGATCGGAGCATCCTCCTTGCGTGTCGTCTGATGCATTTCCGCTAGAATGGAGAGAAGTGCCACAACAGAGACAGGCTCCGGCCGAACGCGGGACAGTTCGGCGTCAATGCGGCTGGCATCCGAAATATCGGTAATCAGTCGATCCAGGCGCTTCACGTCACTGTTAATAATCCCAAGCAGACGATCACGCCGTTCGGGAATCGCGATTCTAGGAAGCGTTTCAATCGCCGAGCGGATCGACGACAGCGGGTTTTTGATCTCATGACTGACATCAGCAGCAAACCGCTCGATATCGTCCATGCGAGCCCAGAGCGCGAGCGCGCTGCCACGCAGGGAACGTGCCAGAACGCCAATTTCATCCCGTCGGGCCAACAGACGCTCCGGAACCAGATCCTTGCGACCGTCCGATTCCCGCATTTCATGGGACGCCCGCGCCAGTGTCAGCAACGGACGCGCAATGGTGAGAGACAGGTACCAGGAGAGCAGGATGGTAACGACGAGCGCCGCCAGCACCAGCGACAGAATGGACGAGCGGACCGCGAACAACGACCGATCCACTTCCGGTGCATGCCGCGTCAGTTGAATCTCGCCCACCGTCAGACCTTCATGCACGACGGGCTCAACAACCGTGACCACGAGCTGATGGTCTTTCGTGCGGCGGATGAAGGGGGGAAGCTCCGACTGAGCCCGTAAGGGCTGGGCATCATGCGGGCCATCTGTCGCTGAATCTGGCGTATCCAGCGTCACGACCCCCTCGCTGGACGTCAGCGGCAGCAGGGACAGTAGCCAGTCATAAAAGCTTTCCAGCGCGTTATTGCGTGGTGGATGCCATGGCAGTCCATCCGTCGCAGCATCTGGTACGATGGCTTTTGGGGGATGCCGGGGCTCCGTCCGGCTATCTGCCACGAGCTTTCCGTCTGGGTCGAACAGCAGGGCATGAGCGTTCGGACTTGGCTCGGTCAGACGTGCCAGCAAGGGACGAGCCTGCGAGGGGTCCAGCACGAACTCTCCGCCCGGAGCAGGCTTCCCAGCCACCTTGGGTGCCGCAACGACGGCTGACTGACCGACAGCGGCGGCGTAGATATGTGCCTGCTCGCGCAGGGCGTTGACGTCCGTCTCCAGCAGGCTGTTCTGAAACTGATCCAGGAACAGAAGCGTCACCGCCAGCAGAGCCAGCGGAAGGATATTCAGAAGAAGAATTCGACCAAGCAGTGGAGAGGCAAGTTTCCGCCGTGGATCGGGCGGCCCTTTCCTCACAAACAGCCTTTGCAGGGAGGACAGCAGCCCGCGTCGCGCGGCAGCCGCATGACGACGGTCCCGCCCCTGCTCAAGACGGTCCGAATCAAGATCATAAGCCAGAGCGGAGGACGGATCGGCGTTACCCACGCGGCTTTTCTTCCCGGCAAAAGGTCACGCTGCGTCACTCATCCCGGTAACGGTACCCGATGCCATAGAGGGTTTCGATCTGGTTGAAGCTGTCATCCACCTGACGGAATTTTTTGCGAACACGCTTGATGTGACTGTCGATCGTTCGGTCATCGACGTAGATGTTGTCTCCGTAAGCCGCATCAATAAGCTGGTCCCGGGACTTCACCATTCCCGGACGCATGGCCAGAGCCTTGACCAGCAGGAACTCTGTCACCGTCAGGGCAATATCCTGCCCACCCCAGAGACACTGGTGACGGGTTTCATCAAGCGACAACTGCCCGCGAACGATAGCTGAACCCGTTGCCGTCACGCCGGAGGCTTCCGCACGGCTTGCATCCTGACGGCGCAACAACGCGCGAATGCGCTCGATGAGCAGGCGCTGGGAGAACGGCTTGGTGATGTAATCATCCGCGCCAAGGCGCAGACCCATGAGCTGATCAAGTTCCTCGTCTTTCGACGTCAGGAAAATGACAGGCAGGTTAGACCGGGCACGGAGGCGCTGGAGAAGCTCCATACCGTCCATGCGTGGCATCTTCACATCCAGTACAGCAAGGCTGACCGGGCGGCTGATGATTCCCTGAAGGGCACTTTCACCATCCGTATAGGTGTGAACGGTGAAGCCCTCGGATTCGAGGGTCATCTGGACGGAAGCAAGAATGTTCCGGTCATCATCCACCAGCGCAATAATCGGCGTCGAAGCGGCGCCAGACGGGGTCTGGTTGCTGGCCGACTGTGGCGCGTAGGGAGTGTGTGGCGTCTCCATATGGGGTCCGTCTGCTGAAATCTGATGCCAGGATTATCTATAACGCATGGCGCACCATGGCAGAAAATAGGCATTTCAATGACATCCTACCACGTTGCAACCCTTGTCTTTGAGACAATCCGCGTTATCTCCTGAAAGAGAACGGGGCCACGGGTTGGCCCGTCCCACAAGATAAGGTCGTGACATGCCAGACCAGAAGACTACGCCGGAAACAGTGAACGACGCGCCTGAGCAGGGCGTCGAGACGCCCGGTATGAACGAAACCGGCGGCGAAACGCTGGAAGAAACCACGCCGGAAGCACGCATCGAGGCTCTTGAAGCCGAAGTTGCTGAGCTCAAGGACCGCTGGGTCCGCTCCGAAGCGGAGAATCAGAATATCCGCGCCCGGGCCAAACGGGATGTAGAAGACGCACGCCAGTACGCCATCCAGAAATTCGCGAAGGACGTGGTCGAAGCTGCTGAAAATCTTCAGCGTGGCCTCGCTTCCCTGCCTGCGAAGACAGACGGTGAAGACACACTCATCACCAAGCTGCGTGAAGGCATTGAAGGCACCGAACGGTCCTTCATCAACATTCTGGAACGCCACGGCATCACCTGCGAAGATCCGACCGGCAAGCCGTTCGATGCCAATCTGCATCAGGCAATGGCCGAGCAACCTTCCGATCAGCATACGCCGGGCCACGTCATGCAGTCCTGGACGCCAGCATGGCTTCTCAAGGGCCGCCTGCTGAAGCCGGCCATGGTCGTGGTCGCCAAGGGTACGCCTGAAGCAGATGCTGCCAAGGCCTCTCCAGGACTCGACACAACCGTCTAATTCCTGGGGTATGATCCTGCCTCAGACAGGATTTCTTTTGCGGAACGTCAGCTCTGGCAGTTGGCGTTCCGTCAGACCCTGCTAGAAATCAGGGTCATGAGTCGTATTCTCGTCATCAAGCTCGGTGCTCTGGGCGATTTCGTTCAGGCTTTCGGGGCCTTTGCTTCCATTCGGGCTGCGTTTCCTGATGCCCGTATCACGCTGCTGACCACTCCGCCTTTTGAGGAGTTTGCCAAAGCAGCGCCGTGGTTCGACGACGTCACGACAGACCAGCGACCGTCCCTGAAGCATCCGATCGCACTACTCCGTCTGTCACGGACGTTGCATGGCTTCGATCGTATTTTCGATCTTCAGACGTCCGGCCGCTCAAAAACCTATTTTCGACTGGCGGGTAAACCAAGAAACTGGTCCGGCATTTCCAGTGGCTGCTGCCACCCCCACGCCAATCCGTCCCGTAACGATATGCACACGCTCGCACGCCTGGATGACCAGCTTCGTGCCGCGGGTGTGCCACCTCTTCCACGCACTATACCCGATTGGCTTCGAGGGCATGGGCCGAAAATTCAAGGCCGATATGTCGTTCTGGTGCCAGGCGCGGCACCACATCGCCCCCAGAAACGCTGGCCTGTCACACGCTTTGCCGAAGTGGCCCACACCTTGTTCAGCCGCGGAATCACCCCCATCATTGCGGGAAGCGCGACCGAAACACCTCTTGCCGAGCAGCTCCGTAGCCTTTGCCCACAGGCCATAGACCTTACGGGAAAAACTAGCCTGATCGAGTTGGCTGGCGTGCTGGATCGGGCAGAGCAGGTCATCGGAAACGATACCGGACCGATGCACCTCGCAGCCGCAATGGACAGGCCGATCATCGCTCTGTTCTCCGTGGACAGTGACCCACGCCTGACTGCACCGCTGGCGCTGACACCGGGGAAGACGACCATTCTGGACGTTCCGGACCTCGCGTTGTTGCCTGCCTCGCGGATAGAGGCTCTACTCCCTGCATGACAGTTATCCGTTGCGTCACGATGCAGAAAAACGAGGCCACGCTTCTTGAGCCGTGGATCCTCTGGCATGGGGCTATTTTCGGTCTCTCCAACCTGACAGTTGTCGACAACGGCTCTACCGACCCCCACGTCAAGGATGTGCAGAAGCGCTACGAGGCGCAGGGCGTTCAGGTCATTCGGAAATATCGGTCTCACAAAGATTTCCTTCGTAAGGGAGAAATCTTCGCAGAAATCATTCGCGGCTGGGATGCAGAGAATGCCTGCGATTTCGCCCTTCCCATGGATTGCGATGAATTCCTGGCCTTCTTTCTGGATCGGCTGTCGGTTGATCCTGCTGAAATCCGGGCGCAGTTCGAGCTTCTGAAAGACGAACAGGCGACCCTGATTACGGACAGACTTCTTCTCAACGTACCGGACGCACCGGACTATTACCGCCCCCAGTCCGTCCCTCGCGCCCTGTTCCGTGCACATACGATTGTTGGCCTGGATCGTGGACTGCACGCGCCACAGACCATCTATCGGGAACGCTGCGTCCGGACGCCTTTCATACATATTCATCTGCATAACCGTCCGGATTATGAAGAAATCCGGCGTTTTGCACGGCAGAAGCTGTCCCATATTGCGGGTGCCATTCCTGGTGAAACACCAAAGGCAGGCCAGATCACACCGCAAAACCCCAAAGAGGGATATCATCTTCGGTATTATTTTCAGGCAAGCCGTGAAGACTTTCTTCGGAGCTACCTGCACACGCCCGACATTTATGCACCCGTCATCGCCGAGCATTTCAAAGCGCTGGGCGTAGATCCTGCTGTTCTTCTAGGCGACACTCCCGTTCCGCAGCTGCCAGTACATGTGCCGCAAAATTTTTTGGCGCATCGCCGGCTCCAGGATGGCTCACAGCACGAATACGTTCTGTTTGATCCGCTGTTCTATGCCCATGAAAACGCAGATGTGGTGAAAGATGCGTTCTACGGCATCTGGCCCCTGATCCACTATATGGACGCTGGATGGCGCGAGGGCCGCCTTCCGAATGGGGCCGGACTGGCGCCTTTTACCCTTCAGACAGCGACTAACGACCGATAAATCCGCCTTCCCGCCGGTGCAGGGCTTGCGGCCCATGCCGGATTGGGGCCATTTACGCGTGTCTTTTTCCCGGCAGAGGGCTGCCGGGAGCCATCGCAGAGGAGCGATCCCATGCCCGCCATCACACTCCCCGACGGAAGCGTCCGCACGTTCGACGGGACCGTGACGGGCACGACTATCGCCGCCTCCATCGGTCCGGGGCTGGCAAAAGCCGCCCTGGCCATGGAGGTGAACGGCAAGCTCGTCGATCTCGCAACCGAGATTACGGACGATGCGGCCGTCAAGTTCGTCACGAAGAAGGACGACGCCTCTCTTGAGATGATCCGCCATGACGCCGCCCATGTTCTGGCCGAAGCTGTGCAGTCGCTCTGGCCGGAAACACAGGTCACGATTGGCCCGAGCATCAAGGACGGCTTCTATTACGACTTCTCCCGCGAGAAGCCATTCACGCCAGATGACTTCGAAGCCATCGAAGCCAGAATGCGAGAGATCGTTGCTGCCAACGCTCCTTTCACCCGTGAAGTGTGGGATCGTGACGAAGCCATCCGCTTCTTCGAAGAGAAGGGTGAGAACTTCAAGGCCGAGCTGATCCGCGATCTGCCGGAAGACGAGCAGATTTCGATCTACCGTCAGGGCGACTGGCTCGATCTCTGCCGCGGTCCGCATCTGCGCGGCACGGCAGACGTCGGAACGGCATTCAAGCTCATGCGCGTGGCCGGTGCCTACTGGCGCGGCGACCATCGCAACCCCATGCTGACCCGTATCTACGGCACGGCCTGGCGCGACAAGAAGGAGCTGGACGCTCATCTGACGCGTCTGGAAGAAGCCGAGAAGCGCGATCATCGCCGCATAGGGCGCGAGATGGACCTCTTTCATATTCAGGAAGAAGCCGTCGGCCAGATCTTCTGGCACCACAAGGGCTGGCGTCTGTACACAGTCCTTCAGGACTACATGCGCCGCGCGCAAGAGCGGAACAATTACGAAGAAGTCCGCACACCGCAGCTCGTGGACCGCGCGCTCTGGGAAGCCTCCGGTCATTGGGACAAGTACCGCGAGAACATGTTCATCGCGCAGGTTGAGGATGAGGACAAAACCCTCGCCCTGAAGCCGATGAACTGCCCGTGCCATGTGCAGATTTTCCGTCATGGCCTGCGGTCCTACCGTGAACTGCCGCTGCGTATGGCAGAGTTCGGCGCGTGCCATCGTTATGAGCCGTCCGGCTCGCTCCATGGCATCATGCGCGTTCGTGGCTTCACGCAGGATGACGCCCACATCTTCTGTACGGACGACCAGATTGCGGATGAAACCGCAAAATTCGTGAAGATGCTGGCCGAGGTTTACACAGATCTGGGCTTCGAGAGCTTCCGTGTGAAGTTTTCGGACCGTCCGGAGACGCGGGCCGGTTCTGACGAGGTCTGGGATCGCGCCGAAGGCTCGCTCAAGAAGGCCTGCGAAATCGCTGGCGTCGAATATGAATACAACCCCGGTGAGGGCGCCTTCTACGGCCCGAAACTGGAGTTCGTCCTGACTGATGCGATCGGTCGTGACTGGCAGTGCGGTACGCTTCAGGTGGACTATGTTCTGCCGGAACGTCTGGATGCGTCCTATATTGGGGAGGACAGCCAGCGTCACCGTCCGGTCATGCTGCACCGCGCTATCCTGGGCAGCTTCGAGCGTTTCATCGGCATTCTGATTGAGCAGTATGCTGGGAAGTTCCCCCTCTGGCTGGCGCCGACACAGGTTGTCGTGGCTTCCATCGTGTCCGACGCGGCGGATTACGCCACTGAAGTTGCCGCAAAACTGAAAGCAGCGGGTCTTCAGGTCGAAACGGACGTCCGCAACGACAAGATCAACGCCAAGATCCGCGAACACAGCCTGGCCCGTGTTCCGGTCATTCTGGTGGTCGGACGTCGCGAGGCAGAGGAGCGGAAGGTCGCCATGCGTCGCCTCGGCGGAGCGCAGCAGGAGATTCTGGGACTCGACGAGGCGGTCAAAACCTTGTCGGCCGAGGCAACTCCGCCAGATATTGCGCGCTTTTCGCAGGATTACGCGTAATCCTCTTGCACCCGGAAGGGTGCGGGACTATGTGCAAAAGGAACGGGATCGGCAAAGACCGCATCCCGCTCTTCTTCGTGAAGGGTGGGGCGTGATGTCCGGGTTGATTTCCGCATGAGAATTACGACAGGAGCTTACCATAGCTAGACCGCCGATGCAGGCCGCGCCCACCCGTGAGGGGCCGCGCGTCAACGAGGAAATCCGTGTTCCGCAGGTTCGTCTGATTGACGAAGAAGGCGAAATGCAAGGCGTCATGACGACCCGGGATGCCCTGATGCGCGCTTTCTCGGTTGGCCTTGACCTGCTGGAAATCAGCCCGACGGCTGTTCCGCCTGTTGTGAAGATTCTGGACTACGGCAAGTTCAAGTACGAACAGCAGAAGAAGAAGAACGAAGCTCGCAAGAAGCAGAAGGTCATCGAGATCAAGGAAGTAAAGGTTCGTCCGGGTACGGGTGAGCATGACTTCCAGACCAAGCTCAAGGCCATCAATTCGTTCCTCGATGACGGCGACAAGGTGAAGGTTTCCCTGCGCTTCAAAGGCCGTGAAATGGCTCACCAGGAGCTTGGTGCCAAGATGATGGAGCGCATTCGTCTCGAGGTTGAAGAAAAGGCCAAGGTCGAACAGATGCCCCGTATGGAAAACCGCCAGATGCTGATGGTCATAGCTCCGCGCTAAGACCGGCGTCCGGTTCGGAATCCAGAAAAAGCAGTCATCTTCGGATGGCTGCTTTTTTTATGTTTCAGGATCAGGTCGGCGCCGATTTTTCCTGACACGAACGGTAGACAGCCATCAGACGATCAAGAGCCACACGCACATCTTCCAGCACACTATCCCAGTCACCTGATCTGTGTTGGCGGAAAATTCGCATTGTCGGGTACCACCCGGTCTGAGTACCGCTTTCTCCCCATCGCCAGCACGCATCTGCTCGGGACAGCATCCACACAGGAAGCCCTAGTCCCCCCGCAAGATGGGCAATGGATGTGTCGACCGTAATCAACAGGTCCACACCGTACAGCCGGGCACCCGTATCCTGAAAATCCAAAATGTCATCTGTGCCATCAATTAGAGGCAGCCCTGTCGTTTCGATCTGATGCCGTGGTATGCCCATCTGAAAACTGACGAAGCGTAGCCCCTCGACCGAAAATAACGGTGCCAGGCTCTCCAGCGCGATGCTTCGGCGCCGATCTGTCTGCGTAGCGCGCGGATCATGCGGTCGAGGATCGCCTCCCCAGACCAGCCCAACAATGAAATCTGGCCGCGCTGGATTTCCCTGCGCCAGACAACGCAATGCATTACCCTGCCGTATGATCTCATCTTCAGGCACTGAAAGATAAGACACGGCACCAACGACATCGGATTCCAGCCCCAGTCGGGCAGGAAGACTCATCATCGGGCAGTGGTAATCGAAGTGCTCTTCAGACGGCACTACAGAAAAAACCCGGTCGACCCCATCCACCCTTTCCATAAGACGCACGAGCGGGACTGGTACCTGCACCACAACACAAGCCCCTCTCGCCACAAGGAGAGATGCAAGCCGAATGAAATGCAAGGTATCGCCATATCCCTGCTCATGATGAACAAGGATGGTCTTGCCCTGAAGATCCTCTCCTTCCCAGACGGGCGCCTCGATATCCGTCCTGACCGTTCGTGAAGACTGCCAGCGCCACTCGTACTCCTGCCATCCTTCTGAAAAAGAACCTGCTTTCAGCAAGGCTGCCGCACGGCCAAAGCGAATGACGGGATGAGACGGAGACTGCAGAAGGGCTGCGTCATAGAATTCGACAGCTTCCGCCGAACGATTGAGACATTGCAGGATATGCCCTGCATTATTAAGCGCATGGAGATCGCCCGGCCGAAGGGCCAGAGCGATACGCACCAGACCCCAGGCCTCTTCAAATCGCCCCAGCCTGGAAAGCACCATACTCAGATCTGTGGCATAGTCAGGAACATCAGGGGCCTGAGACACTGCCTCTTCCAGAGCCTGAAGTGCATCCGGCAAATCACCCGCATGAAGATGCACAATGCCCAGTCGGTGCCAAACACGAGGCACTTCTGGTTTGGATTGAAGGGCTTTCCTGTAGAAAACTGTGGCCTTTCCCCAATATTGGAAACGCTCATACAGGCCGCCTAGAAGAAAAGCGCTTTCAGGACGATCTGGCAGGAGGGTTTCCGCCTCCTGAAGGGCTTCCAGAGCATCCCCTCTCCGCCCGGCATCATCCAGACTGACGGCGGCACGCAGCCGTGCGGTGAATTGATTGGCAGCAGATGAAAAGGGATCGGTGGCAAGGGGGGTCATGCTGGCTCCTACCGCCCCATCTTTAGACATTCCGCCTTAAGAACTTCCTAAAGACTTCACGCTCTCCTGCTGTAATGGGGCATCTTTTTTCCCACCCACGGGCAGTGAAACCAAAATTAAATCCTCTTTAAGGGCAGTCTGCGGATGTCTTGGCGCCCAGGTTGCGTTAGAAGCGCATACTCTCTTCTGAATTAAAGGCCTCCCCGGGCTTTAACCCGCCTGGAATGGACCCATGACCCATCCGACGACAAACCCGGCTTCACGCCCTGCCGCTCCTTTTGCTGAGCTTCTACTCTCCCGCGCGCCGCGTTCCGCTCTGCGGGATTGCATTTCAGCCGCCCATTACCGCTCCGAAGCAGAGTGCATGGACGCTCTGCTTCCAGCCGCAACCCTGACAGCTGAACAGAACCAGCGCGCCAGCCGGATTGCCCATCTCGTCGCACAGACCGTTCGTGAAGCACCCCCGAACGCTATTGAAAGTCTGATGAAGACTTTCCCTCTATCCGGGCCAGAAGGGCAGGCTGTTCTGTGTCTGGCGGAAGCTCTTCTGCGTATTCCAGACTCCAGTACACAGGACGCCCTAGTCCGCTCCCTCGTCGGGCAGGCAGATTGGGCGCGCCATATCAGTAAGCGACAGTCTTCCTTTATAAACTCTGTCGCCCTGAACCTTTCACTCGCATCGCGTCTCAACCAGAGCAAAGGCTTCAGCCTCCGGCGTCTAACGCTCCAGACTTCGGCGCCCATGATCCGTCGTGGACTGGAAAAATCCGTTCGGACTCTTGGGACCAGCTTCATTCTGGGCTCTACGCTGGGGATAGCACTTCGGGCGTCTGCTGCTGGTGAAAAACTGGGCCTGACCTATGCTTACGATCTACAGGTCAATACGGCTCTGACTGCGGAGCAGGCGCTTGATGCTCTGACGGTTTACGAAGATGCACTGGAAGATATCAGCCAACATGCTGGCATTACGGGCGATTTCTCCGAGCGCCCGCTCCTGTGTGTGCGGCTGCCTGCCCTGTCGGCCCGCTTTGGACGTTTCCGCCGCGAACGCATCATGACGGAACTGCTTCCGACCTTGCAGAGACTGGCCATCCGGGCACGACATCTGGATGTCGGTCTGCTGTTTTCCACGGAGGACAGTACCCATCTCGAAACTGCTCTGGATCTGCTGGAAGCACTCTGTGTGCTCCCCGAACTGGGAAGCTGGAACGGCCTAGGCCTGACTGTTCAGACTTATGACCGTCGCGCATCTGCTGTGGTGGCGTTTCTGATTGATCTGGGTCGCCGCACCGGGCGCCGTATTCTTGTCAGGTTGGCCAAAGGAGCCTGCTGGGACTCAGAAATCCGCCAGGCACAGAAAAGCGGTCTGACAGATTTCCCGGTTTTCACCCGCCGGTGCCACACGGATGTCAGCTATATCGCCTGCGCCCGACAGCTTCTGGAAGCGCTGGACGCAAACTACCCGCAGTTTGCCACGCATAATCCCCGCACGATTGGCCATATTCTGGCTCTTGCCGACAAACCCAAGCCGGGGGATTTCGAATTTGCGTGTCTTCAGGGTCTCGGACTGCCTCTGGCTCAGTTTCTTCGTGACAGACAGGGCCTGAATCTCCCCTGCCGCATCCATGCCCCGGTTGGGGAATCCCAGGCTCTTATGCCCGGGCTGATCCGTCAGTTGATGGAAAATGGTCCGGGCTCTTTAGGTCTGCGTCGCAATGAAGATCCGGCGGCGACAATTGAGGCGCTCACGGCTGATCCGGTTGAGGCAACACGCCTGATTCCCCGTACAGAGCGTGCAAGCCGTTCCGTGCGCGCCCCTTCAGACCTGTTCCTGCCGGGACGCCGGAATGCAACGGGTGTTGATCTGTTCAGCGAAAACACCCTGCGAGCGCTTTATGCCGTTCTGGATGGAGACGCCCCCTTCCTGCACGCTACCCCCCTAACGCCCGGTGCTGATATCGGCACCATTCGTTCCCACATGATCTATAATCCGGCTGATCGACATGATCCTGTAGGGGACGTGATTGAAACGGATGGGAAAACCCTTCTTGCTGCTCTGCAATCCGCAGAACAGGCTCTTCCTGTATGGTCAACGAGCAAGGCTGAAGAGCGTATTGCGGCACTGGTCAAGGCGGCAGAACTGATCGAAGCCCACCAGATCGAGTTGATGGCTCTCCTGGTTCGGGAAGCTGGAAAGACACTTCCGGCCGCACAGGATGAAGTGCGCGAGGCGGTCAGTATTCTCCGGTACGATGCGGAACGTCTTCAGGGTCGGGATTATCATCTTCATGCGGCCCCGCTGGGTCTGGTTGCCTGCATCAGCCCCTGGAGCAGCCCTCTGGCCGCTTTCGTTCAGCAGATTTCCGTTTCCCTGGCCGCTGGCAACTGTGTTCTCGCCAAGCCGGCGGAGCAAACGCCATTTATTGCAAGCCGGGCCGTCCAGCTTCTGCATGAGGCGGGCATCCCAACAGACGCCCTGCATCTGTTGCCCGGTGACGGCTCAGTGGGCGAACGCCTTACGACGGATCATCGTATTGATGCTGTGATGTTCACAGGCTCAACGCCCATCGGGAAAGCCGTCTCCCGGCAGATCTTTGACCGTCAGGGCCGGACGGGCACCCCCGTTCCGATCGTGGCGCGCACAGGCGGCCAGAATGCGATGCTGCTAGACAGTTCTGCCCAGCCGGAACAGGTTGTGCAGGATATTCTGACCTCCGCCTTCGACAGTGCGGGGCAGCGCTGCTCCTCACTGCGCATCCTTCTGCTGCAAGAAGACTGTGCGGAAGACATCCTTCATCTTCTGAAAGGTGCCCTTCAGGATCTGGCGATCGGCAATCCCGCACGCCTGTCTACAGATATCGGACCGATCATTTCCGCAGACGCGCGGACTGAAGCGCTGGATCATATTGAACTGATGCGGCGCGCCGGGCGGACCATCTGGTCTCCTGAACTCGGAGAGAACTGCCGTTACGGTCATTTCCTGCCGCCCACCCTGATTGAAATCGGACGCGTGGCCGATATTCCGCATGAAGTGTTCGGCCCCATTCTCCATGTCCGCCGGTTCAGTCGAAGCGAGACGGATGGCGTTATCGATGCTGTCAATTCCATGGGATATGGCCTGACCTTTGGCGTTCATTCCCGCATCCCGGCTACTGTCGAGCGCGCAACACGTCGCATTCAGGCGGGGAACATCTACGTTAACCGTGCCATCACGGGTGCGGTCATTGGCTCGCAGCCGTTTGGTGGATCAGGCCTGTCAGGCTGCGGGCCGAAAGTGGGTGGGCCGTTTGCCCTGCGCCGCATGAGTGCAAGAACTGCCCCCTGGTTTGCACCGCAAGACGCCACACCCGGCCAGATCCCCCGTCATGCACACAGTCTTGTGTCGTTTCTTGAGAGCCGCGACGCCGTTTCGGCGCGACAGATCCGTCAGGACATCGCACACGCCATGACCGGATTTTCCATGGCGCTTCCCGGCCCTTCGGGCGAGACCAATACGCTGACGCTGGCCCCTTGCGGGCCAGTTCTCTGTGCAGGCGAAAGCTGGCCAGCCATTCTGAGAGCCATCGGTATGGCGCTGGGAACCGGGAATCCTGCACTCGTTCTTGGACCGGATCATGCTCTGGACTGGATGCATCGTCTGCCGCAGGGGCTGGCTGATCGTATCCAGCGCGTTGACCCCGGAGCACTGCCCGAATGCGCGGCAATGATCATGGAGCGCCATTCAATGCGTGCCTTACAGGCCGCCTCAACACTGACAGCCCGTGAGGGACGGATCATTCCCGTTTACATGCTGGACTGTCTGCGCCCCGAATGGCTGCTGGAAGAGCGCGTTGTGACCATCAATACCGCTGCTCTCTGCGGGGATCCGACCATGATGGCCCTCTCCTGACCTGATTACGGATGCAGACTGGCGGTAACGTCCGAAGCGATTTTCTGTGTCTCGGACCGACCGTCTTCTGCGCGATCATCCTGATAGAACTCGCGAACCACAGCATCATCCAGATCGCTCATGACGAGATTACCTGGCTGCGGCTTTCTGTGCTTCACGAAGCTGCCCAGGATCGTCTCGGATGTATCGTAGTCTTTGAGCTGAGGATTGGTGAGCGCGACCATTGAGACATACTCGAACAGAGACGGCCAGGAGACGCCTTCCATTTTGGAGAGGTCCACTGTGATGGCCATGTACTTGATGTCTTCGTGCCGGATCGACCCGAGAAACGACGTCATTGGAATTTCACCAATATACAGCGCCGTTGCCCTCCCTCCGCCAAAACGCGCGGGTAAATTCCCGTTCATGAGATGCGTTCCGGTCTGGCCATTGTATTCAATCCCAACATCTGAAAACCAGCGAACCGGATAGTCCTGGCGGATCGCATGCCTGACGTCTGAGGGAGGGAGACGGAAGTTGTCTGCAAAAGCCGCGGAGACGTCGATCCCCTGCATCAAGTAGGGGTCTCGCTCCAGAATATGATTGATCAGATCATCTTCGTGGGTTGTGGCCAGAATGAAGAGCTGCGGGATTGGGCAATGCGCCTTGACCGGAATTCCGTATTTCGCAAACCGGTCTTCCAGATGAGCCTCGAACTGCTTTTCCACATCCGCAGGGAAGCCCACAAACTGTGGGCATACCATCTGATTCCAGCGGGCAATCTGGCGATCCGTCCTTGGCTGGACGATTTCCTCCACCGCGTGACTGGTCTGGTCAGACGTATAGCCTTTCACGACCAGACGCTCCTGCGCCTGAGCGCCAAGGCTTGCGAAGCACAAAAGAGCAAAAGCCGTAGAAACCCAAACCCGCATGAAACATCCCTTTCTGGTGAATCATGTCAAAATATGTCTGAAAATTTCTATCAGCAAAACGGTTCTGAAGGGAAACAGAATTTACCGCTCGATTTTCCGTACAAGGCTCTGAAGCACAGGCCGCACTTTCAGGAAATGGCCATAAAGGAATTCCAACGCCCGAAGGATAAGCGGGAACCGTGCAATTTCGCCTAATGGCCTCAGAACCGGGATGGCACGCCACATGGCCGCAAAGGCGGCAGCGCCACTGTATATCTGGTTCCCTTCTCGTGCATGGAAACGGTTCAGAAGCTCACGTCGATCCAGCGGACAGTCTGCCGTCTCGCTGGTAGCATCAATAAATTGGATGTTTCCACGCCGGTCCAGCCGGCGCATCAGGGCGATTTCTTTCTGGCACAAAGGACAGTTTCCATCGTGCCAGACGGTCAGCCGTGTCACGTCAGGGAGCCAGCTCGGCCTGAACATTGACGGTCACACGCAGGGTCTGTTCCTGCGGGGTGCCCTGTGGGGGCGTAAAAGAATCCGCTGAAGCTCGCGCTGCCATCAGCATGACGGGACGTGGTCCAGGCTCCATGGAAGAAACGCGCACCTGCCGCAGGCGCACCACATGCAACCCGAGCGTCTTCGCGCTCTCTTCGGCTTCTTTACGCACTTTCTGCAGGGCCTTTGTGCGGGCCTGAGCAAGCAATGCCTCACGTGTCTCGGAATCCAGAGACCACTCCAGACCATCCATCATCAGGCCATGGCTTTGCAGCTTGCCGGACAAATCCAGCAGCGGCACAGCGTCCTTGCCGCTCAGGCTTAGATCCTGACGGGCCGTCCAGCGCGTTGGTCCATGGTCTGGTGTCTGGTCAGACAGTGAGTAACTACCCGCCTGAGCCTCGATACCGGCCTGTCCAGACGCCATTTTCATCGCATCGGCCATATGGGCATTCAGGGTTTTCTGCGCCTCAATCGCGGAGGTACTGTCTGCCCGACCGAAGAGCCGTACCGTCAGAAGCGTCGGCGCAGCGTGTGCTTCCCCCGTCACCGTAAAATCGAGCTGGGTTCCGTTGGGCGTGTCTTCAGCGCGGGCCTGACAGAAAGCGGCCAGCGACAAAACGGCAAGTGGCGTGGCCAGACGGAATAAGCGCTTCATGAATGCTCCTGACTATGTTCAAGAAGGACCAACGCACGACGTAGCCTTGCGATCCCGGCGCGAAGATGACGGTGCTTGCAGAGCGTATCTCCTTCCGTTCGCAGACGGCGGGCATCATCCATTGCGCCGACTGGAATGCCGTGCGGCATAGCCAGAAGCTGATCCACACTCCGGGTCAACTGCGTGCAGTATTCCGCACTGTCAGATGTTACGGAGATTGCGCCGTCTTCTTTCCCGGCAACAGGTTTGGAAGGCACTGACTGAGACGGTCCATGCGCGGCCGGAGCCGCCGCAAGGCTGCCCATCAGGCCAAGACCCAGAAGACAGACAGAAGTGGGGGACAGAAGACGCATCTCGCCTTCTTTAGGCTTTCTCACCTAAGCCACGCGTGAGGGAGGAATGAAACTTCCGTCATGCTGGCAGGGTGCCTTTTTTAGAGATCGGAGGCAGAACCAGCGTAACTCGCAGTCCCGGATGACCGTTGGCCAGCTCCATGGTTCCACCATGCAGGTGGACCACAGCCTGAACCAGAGACAATCCAAGCCCCGCACCTGGGGTATTACGGGCTGTCTCGGCCCGAAAGAAGCGTTCCGAAGCTCGGGCCATGTCCTGCTCGTCCATCCCAGGTCCCTGATCAGCCACAGTGATTGCAACTTTGCTGTTCTGCATGGCTGCAGACAGGGTAATGGTTGAGTCTGCTGGTGCGAATTTGATTGCGTTATCCAGCAGATTGGCCACGGCCTGCTGCAGAAGATGCGGATCGCCGTTTACGGGAGCGATCTGGCTGAGCGCCAGGTCCAGCGTCAGACCTGCCTCTTCCATGGACGCTTCATAAAGTTCAGTCAGACCTTCAAGAAGAGGGCCGATCTCCAAAACCGTGAAGGCTGCGCGTCGCGCGCCCGCTTCAAGCTGGGCGATCCGAAGCAGCGCCTCGAAAATAGACGTCACGCGATCCAGATCCAGCACAGCTCGGTCAATCGCCGCCCGGAGTTCATCTTCGGACGTCGCCGTCAGGCTCGCATCTTCCAGCCGGGCCCGGGCACGAGCGATGGGGGTTCGCAGATCATGGGCAATGGCATTCGAAACCTGCCGGACACCATCCATGAGGCGATTGATACGCTCCAGCATGGTGTTGACCGTCTGCGCTACAAGATCGGTTTCATTGCCTGTCAGGGGAATACGGCGGCTGAGGTCGCCCTGTGCCACCGCGGACGTTGTGCGAGCAATGGAATGCACGACCTGCCGGAAAATCCGCCGGATTGCCAGTGTCCCACCAGCCGCCAGCAGCGACACCATGACCCAGGCCCAGATGAGTGTATCCGTCAGAACATGCCGGACAACCTGACGCCCCCGGACGTCCCGGCCAACGATCAGGCGGAACCCTTCCGAAAGCGGGTAAGCATGCATTTTGGCCTGTGTTCGAAAGCCATCCCGGCGAATGGCGAGTTCGTAGAACTCATCCATCTGCGTGATGACAACAGGCCAGCCCGGTAGGTTGCCCGCATATTTCCGACCGTCCGGCCCAACGAGAAGGTAGAGTTCGTCGTCCTCGACGTTCTGATCCAGCCGATCCTGAATGGCGAGGGCCAGAGCAGCTGGGCCACCATGAACCCAGCGCTGCGCCAGATCATGCGCGTCCACCTGAACGGCGGCTTCAACCTGACGATCAAGCTGCCCGGTGGTGTTCCACCAGATGAAGGACAGGAACACGCCCGCTGAAATGATGAACACCAGCCCGTAGGCCAGCGCAAAGTTCAGTCCAGCGGACCGGATCGGCCAGCGCAGACGCTTTCCCAGCCGCTTGAGCCCACGCCAGATGTTCACGGATCAGTCCGCGCGCAGGATGTAGCCGGCGTTCCGGATCGTGTGAATGAGTGGGGTAGCAAACGGCTTGTCCACCTTCTGGCGAAGGCGGGAAACATGCACGTCGATCACGTTGGTCTGTGGATCAAAGTGATAGTCCCACACGCGCTCCAGCAGCATGGTGCGGGTCACGACCTGTCCGGCGTGGCGGATCAAAAATTCCAGCAGACGAAATTCACGGGGCTGAAGATCGATTTTTTCGTTGCCACGCTTCACTGTCCGGGACAGCAGATCCATTTCCAGATCCCCGACCGTCAGGCGCGTCTGGGGAGCGGATTCCGGGCGCCCACGACGACCCAGAGCTTCCACACGGGCCAGCAGTTCGGAGAACGCAAACGGCTTCGTCATGTAATCGTCGCCGCCAGCCTTCAGACCGGCAACACGTTCATCAACATCCGCGAGAGCGGAAAGAAGCAGAACAGGCGTGGCGTTTTGCTGGCCGCGCAGCGTTTCCAGAATACGCAGACCATCAATGCCGCCCGGCAACATGCGATCCAGGATGACAACGTCGTAATTCTCGCTGACGGCCAGAAACAAACCGTCCTTGCCATTATCCGCTTCATCAACGACATGCCCGGCCTCGCGCAACCCCTTGAGAACAAAGGCGCGGACTGTGGAATCGTCCTCGACAAGCAGGATACGCATGGATGTTACTCTCTTCTTTCCGGACGGCTGAACGCCGCATCAGACCTACAGAATACCGGCTTGTTTCCGTGGGTCAAAGTGAAGCGTTGTTCAGTTATCCGCATTCTTGGGACGCGGCCCGATATGAACAGGTAGCGTCACGTCCTGATCGCCACGGCGGACGCCGAAATTCAGCACCATGCCCGGCTTGGCCGCAGCAATGCTTCGCAGCAGCATACGGGCACTGATTACCGGCGTTCCATCCACCTGACGGACGATATCACCACGCCGCAGACCACTTTTCTGAGCCGGCCCACCATTATCGACGCCTGCAATGCCGACATCAGTGTCACTGTCATCCAGCGTGATCCCGAGCCAGCCATGTTCGGCATGACCAGTGGCTTCGATTTCCGCGACAATAGGTGCCACGATTTCGGAGGGGATACCGAAACCAATCCCCACCGAACCACCCGCAGGTGTCACGATCGCCGCATTCACGGCGACAACCTGTCCACGCATGTTGAAGGCTGGGCCACCGGAATTACCGGGATTGATGGGCGCATCGAGCTGGATGAAATCATCCAGCGAGCCAATCCCGAGATCTCGGCCGACGGCTGAAACGATACCCGCCGTAACGGAAGACCCGAAGCCGAACGGATTACCCGCCACGAGAATCCAGTCTCCGATATCCGTCTGGCGGCTGTCGCCCCACGTGACGTGCGGGAGTGGTTCGGGGCTATCGACCTTTATGACGGCAATATCCGTCAGCGGGTCCGCACCCAAGAGCCGGGCTGGCATTTCGTGGCCGTTAGACAGGGACACGACCACCTTGTCAGCGCCGCCAACAACGTGGCGGTTCGTGACGATGATGCCTGTCGCATCCACAATGAAGCCAGAACCCGCGCCAACCATCTCATCCTGCTGGCGCTTCATACGATCATGATAACGCTTTTCCAGCGGTGTTCCCTTGATTTGCGGGGGAACGTGGTCATGGCCGTCAGGGCTGTTCTGAGTAATGGCGATATTGACGACAGCCGGAATGACCTGTCGGACGAGCGGCGCAAAACTCAGGGGACCGTATTTGACCAGAAGTGGCGGAAGAGCTGGCGCTGCGGCCGGGACCGGAGGCTGCGTCGGGATTCCATGGGAATCCGTACTTTCCCCGGCAAGCGTTCCGTCAGAAACAACAGGCGGCAGCGATTTGGCCACGGGCTGCTGAACCGTTGCAGGAGAGGCCTGCCGTGAGGGTGAAGAAATGCGTGAACTGCTGTCATGCGCGCGCCATGCGAGCATGAGCCCCACTGTTACGACAGTCGCTGTCCCTGCCCCGATTACTGCGGCCTGAAGAGAGCGATTCATAGGAAACAGGTCACGAACATCGTCATGTTTCAGCTGCTAACACAAAATAGCCGAAGCTCCTAAAAGAAGCGCTACACGGGCGTTTTTTGACCTTTGAGACGGCCCTCGTATATTTCTCATATGCTATTTATGGAAAGCATATCATTCCGTGATTTCTATTTTTGGTCGATCCGGTTTTGCCTATCTTTCAGTCAGTTCTTCTCCTCTGAAAGATAATCCCATGTTCGCTTCTCTCCTTCCCCGCGATGCTCTCCTTCTTTCCGGACGCCTGCTGATGGCCGTGCTTTTCCTGGTCATGGGCTGGGGGAAACTGGCTGATTTTCAGTCTGCCGTTTCCTACATGGCGCAAACGGGCGCCCCGCTTCCCACTCTGTCTGCCGTACTCGCCATTGTTGTGGAACTTGGTGCAGGGCTTGCGCTGGTCACAGGCGTTCTGGTCGAGCCTGTTGCGATTATTCTCGCTATTTATACAGTTATTACAGGGCTGATCGGCCATCATTTCTGGACCATGTCCGGCATGCTCCGCTACGACATGATGATCCATTTCTACAAGAACATCAGCATTGCCGGTGGTCTTCTGATCCTTGCCTCTGCCGGAGCTGGACGCTTCGCCCTTCGCCTGCGCTGAACGCTTGCGGCAGACAGGTCATTCCCGGATAGTAACGGCTACTTCAATCCGTAAGGATCTGCCATGCGCCTGTCCCGCCGCTCCCTGCTTGCCCACTCCGCGAGACTGGCATCCCTTGCGGCCTTACCGATACAGGTTCAGGCACAAGCACCCGGCCGCAAGATCATTTTGGATACCGATCCCGGGGTCGACGATGCCATGGCGCTTTTACTGCTCCATGGCACGCCTGGTATTTCAATCGTCGGGATCACCACAGCGTCCGGCAATGGCCTGATCGAGACCACGACACGCAATGCTCTGTATCTGGCAGACAGGTTCGGGATCAATGCTCCTGTTGCGAAAGGTCAAGGGGTGTCTTTGGACGGCGTTACGTCCTCACCACCCGTCACCATTCATGGGCGTAACGCACTGGGCGACATCCCTCTTCCCGCAACCCGGAAAAAGCTCGATCCCCGTCCCGCCCACGACCTGATTATCGACCTTGTGCGAGCCAATCCTCACGAAATCACGCTGGTTGCAACGGGACATATGACCAATCTGGCGCTCGCGCTGCGAAAAGCGCCGGAGATTGCCGGGCTGGTTCGGGAGGTCGTGCTGATGGGCGGGGCGTTCGGGTA
This sequence comes from Gluconobacter frateurii, assembly GCF_002723955.1. Classification (GTDB taxonomy): domain Bacteria; phylum Pseudomonadota; class Alphaproteobacteria; order Acetobacterales; family Acetobacteraceae; genus Gluconobacter; species Gluconobacter frateurii. The sequence continues at coordinate 359,015 of NZ_BEWN01000002.1, read as the reverse complement.
TCATGGAGCCCGAGGGAACGTCACACCGGCCGCAGAGGCCAATTTCCATGGCGATCCCCGTGCGGCAGACGAAATCTGTGCCGCGGGTTGGCCCCTGACGATCGTGGGGCTGGATGTCACGACACAGACCATCATGACGGATGCGTATTTCGCCGATCTCCGCCAGCATGGCGGTAAAGCCGGGCAGTTCCTGTGGGACATCACCCGCGTTTACATGAACTTTCATCATGGGCTCGGCCTGAACGGCATTTACGTCAATGACGCCTCAGCCGCCGCCTATGTCATCGCCCCGGAACTCTTCAAAACGCAGAAAGGGTCGGTACGGGTCGCAACGGAAAGCGTCGCTTTAGGAGAGTCCATTCTGAAAGCTGATGGACGCGTCTATCCGCCGGGCGACTGGGATCATCGCCCGTCCGTGCAGGTCTGTACGGACGTGAATGCGGAAGGCGTTCGGGCCCTTTTCCACAACGCCATCCTGCGACTGGGCTAACGCTTTGGCCTTGGCTTCGGAGGCTCAGCGGTCGCCGGATCTTCCGGCCAGTCATGCCGAGGGTAACGGCCTCGCATGTCCTTACGCATATCCAACCAGCTTCCTTTCCAGAAGCCTGCCAGATCAGCTGTAATCGCCTGCGGCCGGCCGGCCGGCGACAGAAGCGCACATTGAAGCGCGACCTGACCGTCGGCCAGCACAGGCGTTGTGGCTGTTCCGTAGAAAGCCTGTGCACGGGCGGACACTGTTGGAATCGCACCCGTGTAATCAATCTCGTGCGTGCTGGCTTTCAGCGTCAAACGTGGCGGTAATTTTCGATCCAACGCCGACAGATCAGCGTAGTCCAGTTGCGCACGCAGGATGGACAGAAGATCCAGCGCCTTGACCTGCGTTAAGCGGTCACAGCCCGCTAGATAGGGTTCGAGCCATTCCAAGCCTTGAGCCAGAGCCTCTAGGGACAGGTCCGGCAGATGGGGCGCATAAGTTGTCCGGGCATGAGCGACGCGGGCCTGAAACTGCTGGGTCGCGTCGGACCAGTCGAGGGCTCGCGCCAGATCGGACTGGATCTGCTGAAGCAGGAGGGCCTGTGCTTCCTCAGGCGTTACTTCCGTATTGCGGTCTCGCAGGATCAGCGCGCCAAGACGAAGTCGGCGCCGGGCGATGATGCGTCCGGAGGCACCATCCAGACTGGTCTCCACCTGTTCGGTCGTCCGGTCCAGCAGCGTCTGGGGCAGATTTTCCGCATCCAGAGGCGCGGCCAAAGTGATTTCCGTGGATGTCCGGGTATGGAAGGCCGCAGCAGCCAGCAGCTTTTCCCGTGCCAGACCATCATTAGCCGAGACGCGCGCACTTCCTCCGCCCGCAAGACGAAAGCGCCCCAACTCACCAGCGGCCTGCGCCACACGATCCGGGAATCCAGCGGCCAGAAGTGGTCCGGCGTGTGAAGGCATCGGGCTGAGAGGAAGATCTTTCCCGCCCATCCGGCGCAGAAAGCGCTTGGCGGATTGCCGCATGTGAAACAGGCTGGCGCGATCGGCACGGGGGTCATCGCGTTCGAAAAGAGCCAAACGCGTGCGAATGTCCGCTCCAGCCGAAGCACCTGCAGGTGTGTTCGGTCTGGGACGAAGGGGATCGCGCTCTTCCAGAAGTGCTGCAAGACAGGCGCCTGTGACACGTTCAGGAATGGTCTTTGCTGCACAAAGCATGGCGGCCAGGCGCGGATGGGCTCCCAATCCGGCCATCCGTTTTCCGAGCGGTGTGATGTGCCCTGCTGCGTTAATAGCTCCAAGGTCAGAGAGCAGTTCGCGCCCACCTTTCAGGACCCCAGCAGGCGGCGCATCCAGCAAAGGCAGATCATCAGGAGACGTGCCCATGACGTCCTGCCAGGCCGCAGTTACAAGGGCAAAATCCGTCAGGTCTGCGACAAGGATTTCAGGCGCATCCTGCGGACGCAACGCGCGCTGTGTGGCTTCAGACCAGAGACGAATTGCGACACCGGGCGACTGTCGGCCTGCACGCCCGGCCCGCTGGGTTGCTGTCGCGCGGGAGATCTTCAGGGTTTCCAGCCGCGACAGGCCGGTGTTGGGGTCCAGACGCGGCGCCCGTCGAAGGCCACCATCCACGACAATCCTGACGCCCGAAACCGTCACAGATGTTTCCGCAATGGACGTTGCCAGCACGACGCGACGGACGTCGGACGGTGCAATCGCGCGATCCTGATCTTCTGTTGTCTGTTCGCCATGAAGTGGGAAAACAGGCACGGACTCCCCAAGCAGTGCCTGCGTCCGGCGAATTTCACCAACGCCCGGTAAAAAAGCGAGAATATCGCCCTCTTCTTCCGACCAGACCTGCCGGATCGCTCGAGCGCAGGCTTCGGGTAGGTCTCTAGGATGTGAGATATCGCGGGTGTGCCGGACATCAATCGGATACTGCCGCCCTTCACTCTCGATGAGGGGAGCGTTCATGAGGGTTGTGAAAGCGCGACCATCCGGCGTTGCGGACATTGCCAGAATACGCAGATCCGGCCGCAGTTCGCGTTGAAGATCCAGACAGAAAGCCAGGGCGGCATCCAGATCCAGCGACCGTTCATGAACTTCATCGAACAGGACAGCACCAACGCCATCAAGTGTCGGGTCTGCCAGAAGGCGGCGAACAAGCAGCCCTTCCGTCACGACTTCGATGCGCGTGCGGCTGGAAACAGCAGAATCTGTGCGGGTTCGGAAGCCAACAGTCTCACCGGGACGTTCACCGAGCGTGCTGGCCATCCGGGATGCGGCACCGCGCACGGCAACACGGCGCGGTTCGACAAGAATGATTTTCTGCCCCTCAAGCCATGGCGCATCGAGCAGCGCCAATGGCGTCAGCGTCGTCTTACCGGCGCCCGGGGGAGCCACCAGAACAGCATTCGGCTGCTGTTCAAGTACGCTCAGAAGCTCTGGAAGAATGGCCGTGACCGGGAGGTCCGGAGAAAGAAACGCGCTCAGGACGGAACTCCCGTGGAAAACAGATGGATAGCCAGAGAACCGGTTATTTCAACGCAAAGCCCATCCGGTTCAGAACTGCCTTCATGACGTGCCGTCCACTCAAACCGCGATAGCTGTCCACACGGGCCGCAACAGTCTCGGACCATGCACGGGACGGGAGCCCCTGTTCCTGCTGGTAGGCATCGGCAACGCGGTCGTAGGCGGCAATGCCTTCCGGCTCCTGCGTCACGTCATACCGTTCCCGGTGAACGACCACATCCTGACCGAGACGGGGCTTGTACCCGTTCTGATAGGCGGGATCCGGACGCCCCACACACATGCCAACAACCGCAACGGTTTTCGGAGGAAGGTTGAGCAGTTTGGCGACGTCTTCCGGATGGTTACGCAGACCGCCAATATAAACAGTGCCCAGCCCCATGGACTCGAAGGCCGTCACGGCATTCTGGGCGGCGATGCCGACATCCAGCGTGCTCATGAGGAAGATTTCCTCATAATCCAGCGCTTCGCTGCCCTTTCCAGCACGCTCTGCAATCCGTTCCAGGCGCGCCAGATCGACGATCCACGCCAGAAACAGCGGAGCGACTTCAATGTGCTTCTGGTTGCCACTGAGTTCGGCCAGCTTCGCGCGCGTCTCGGGATTTTCAACCGCGACGACGGACCAGACCTGAAGGTTGCTGGACGTCGCCGCCGACGAGGCCGCCGCAATTCCGGCTTCCAGCGTTCCGGGAGGCAGCGCATCCGGGAGATAGGCCCGAACCGAATGGTGTTTCAGAAGGGTTTCGAGAACCGGATTGTCCGGCAGGTCTTTCGGGGCGTCAGTGCGATAGCGGGTCTGCCACAGGGAAGAAATGCCGGACATGGGGGTTCCTCAGTCTTCGTAAGTGATGAGTGCGTTCAGCGGAACGTCCAGTTTGTCACGTCCCTTGAGACCTGCAAGCTCGATCAGCACGCTGGCACCAACAACTTCTGCGCCAACCTTGCGCAGCAGGTCGATGGAAGCCGCCAATGTGCCGCCTGTAGCCAGAAGATCATCGAGAACGACAACGCGCTGGCCCGGCTTGATGGCGTCCGCCTGAATGTGCAGTTCGTCTTCGCCATATTCGAGACCGTATTTCAGGGAAATCGTCTTACCCGGCAGCTTCCCTGGCTTACGCAGCATAGTGAAACCACAGCCAAGACGCTGTGCCAGCGGGGCCGCCGTCAGGAAGCCACGGCTTTCGATTCCGGCCAGAAGATCAGGCTGCCATGCGGAAATGATACGGGCCAGTCGGCCTGTTGCGACCTGCCAGGCTTCGGCGGAACGGATCAGCGTGGAGATGTCGTAGAACAGAATCCCCGGCTTCGGGAAATCCGGAACCTCACTGATATAGTCCTTGAGGTTAAGCGGCTGGGGTTCCTTGAACGACATGGCGGCACTGCTTTCTTCTGGGCATGACAAACAGCGCGCCATGTAGGGGACTCTTCCCCTTCAACTCAAGCCCGGATTGCATTCCGGGCCTGATCGATGGCGTCCAGAAGGGCATTTCTGCGAAACGGCTTTGGCAGAACAGCCACGCTTTCGCCCATCAACTGGCCTTCCTCAAAGTCTCCCGACATGAGAACGACAGCTAGTAAAGCGTTCTGCTCCCGCAGTTTTCGGGCCAGCAATAGCCCATTGAGAACGCCGGGAAGATTATAATCCGTGACCAGAAGGTCGGCCGTCCCATCCCACGCCAGCGCAGATTCCGCATCCTCAACCTGATGAACATCCCAGCCTTCACGCTGCAGAACCGTTTTCACCACAAGGGCCACGGCAACATCATCTTCAACCAGTAGAACCTGCATCGCTCTCAACTCCCATCAGGGCGCTGAAGGGGGAAGCTTTGGCCTCAGCAGGGCAAAGAATGTTGCCGCGCAAAAGGCAAAGACCAGAAAGCCTGCGAACGGAACAGCCGTCCCCGCAGGCATCAGCCCGAACAGCGCACTGGCAACCGCTCCAAACAGGTACTGCATTGTTCCTGCCAGCGCAGAGGCCGAACCCGCACGTTCGGACTGTTCGGACAGAATGCCAACCATGGAATTGGGTCCAATGATGCCTGTTGGCGCCATTGTGATGACCAGTGCGATGATGAGTGGCCATAGGAAGAACGGCCGGAGTTGTCCCCCAGACGTCAGATCAACCGCGGAAATCACGGCCAGCGCCAGAAACAGGACGCTTCCCGTCACACTGATGCCAAGCGCACTGAAGAGCATATGGGTAGTACTGACCTTGCCCACCACAAGTCCGTTGATGGCCGAGGCGCCGATCATGCAAATCGCAAACAGGCCGAACAGCATGCCGTAATGGAACGGCGACATGCCAAAGCGCTCTTCGAACAGCGTCGGTGCCCCCGTCAGGTATGTGAAGGTCACGAACCCCAGGAAGCTCCAGACAAGACCATTCGTGATGAAACTGCGAGTCCGCAGAATATAGATATACCGCTCGATGATGGAGAGCGGGTTCATGTCACGCCGCTCCTGCGCTGGAAGCGTTTCGGGGAACACTGTCAGCAGCATAAGGCTACAGAGTGCACCGTAGATCGCAGTCGCCCAGAAGATGGACCGCCAGTCTACGAACTTCAGGGCAAAACCCCCGAGCATCGGTGCCAAAATCGGTACCACACCCTGAACAACAATCAGGCGAGACATCAGCTTCGAAGCCGCATCGCCCTCCGTCAGGTCTCGCAGACAGGCATTGGGCACGACCAGCCCGGCCGACGCCATCAGCGCAGAAAAGACACGCCAGATACACATGACGGTCATGTTCGGGGCCAAAGCACAGCCGACTTCACCGATCGTGTAGCCGATCATGCCAATCAGAAGTGGCAGCCGACGGCCAAACCGGTCAGAAATCGGGCCAATGCTGATCTGACCGATGGCCAGACCGATAACCCACGCCGCCATCGTGATGCTGCCAGAGCCGGGAGCAGAGTGAAGCTGGCGTTCCATTTCGGGCAAGGCCGGCAGGTAGATATCCGTAGAAACGGGGCCCACAGCCGTAAAAATACCCAGCATAAGCGGCAACCATCCTGGGATGGAGTCTCCACGCCGGAACGCCATACTCTGTTCTGTCATTCGTTTCTGCCTGTGAAAAGCGATGTTCAGAAGATGTAAAGAGAACCTGTTTCTCGCGAACGGATAGAACTGGCCAATCGTTCAGAATCCTGCGCTTTCTGAACGCTTATTCATCTGACTGTCGCAGAAGCATCGCCCCAAGAGCGCCAGAGACCACAAACAGTCCCCCGGCAAGGCCAAGCTGAACCACATGACCAATTCGGGTTCCCGCCCCCACAAGAACAAACACGAGATTCTGGGGCAGGCCGCCGAGAAGAGTGGCCAACGCAAAGGCCGGTACTGAAAGTTCAAAAAGTCCCGCAGCCATGGACACCAGCAATGCAGACCCGACGGGCATGAGCCGAAGGGTCAGAACTGCGCGGAACGGCTTGCGATGTAACGTTCTTGCCAGCGCTGCATAATTCTTTTGCAGTCGATCATGCAACCTCTGGCGGAATTTTATGGGTGCAAGCGCTCGTGCCCAGCCATATGCCGCGATTGCCCCCATCATATAGGCCAGGGAACACAACCCCAGACCGCCCCAGACTCCAAAGGCCAGCCCTGCCGCAATACACAGTGCCTGCCTGGGCAGGCCACAGGCGCAATACGGCACCGCCAGCAGCAAAAACCAGAGCGGAGCATACGGCGTCTCGTGCCAGTGGGGCGCATTCTCCAACAGACGATGGATCATGGGCAGGCGCTGCAACAGGGCTACAAACACCAGCATGGCCCCGATGGTCAGGGCAGCGCGCCAGGGCACAAGCTCGCGGAACGTCCGGCGCAGTTCTGGATCGGGAGGGGAAGAGATCGGGCTACCCATCTCAGCCGGATACCAGCGGAAACGGCTCTCGGCTATGGCGATGCCGGAATTTGAAAAAGAATCTCTTGCAGATATATCTTAAGATACTATATCGTACGACATATCGAATGAAGGAAAACAGAATGTTCAAACATGATACTCATCGCGCAGAGCGCGGTTTCTCCAAGTTCTCCCGAGGCTTTGGCTTCGGTGGACACAAGCATCGCAGGGACGGAAAGGTCCGTGGCGAAACAACAGGAAGTGACGAAGAAAAAATGCGCGATCGCCCGGAATCCGGTGAAGACCGCTCCCGCCGGGGACACGAAGGCCGACGCTTTGGCGGACGGGGTGGCGAAGGCCGCGGCGGCGGCAACCGGGGCGGACGAGGCTTCTTTGGCGGCCGTGGTCCACGAGGCGGCGGTGGCCGTTTTGGTGGAGGCGGCTTCGGCGATGAAACCTTTGGCCGCGGTCGCAAGCTGACAGCGGAAGAGCTTCAGATTGTTATTGAGGCCCTGCTGCATGACCAGCCTGCCCATGGTTACGAGCTGATCCGGCGCCTCGAAGAGCACTCAGGCGGCTTTTACAAGCCAAGCCCCGGCGTCATTTACCCGTCCCTCACCTATCTTGAGGAAGCCGGCCTGACAGCCGTCACGCAGGACGGCAATCGCAAGCTCTACAGCCTGACGGATGAAGGCCGCGCACATTACGAAGCCAATCGGGAACAGGCGACTCGTATTCTCGAAGTTTTGGCCCGGATTGGCGCCCGGATGTCGGAAGTGCGAGATGCATTCAGCGGTGTGAATGACCTCGATCCGAGTCTGGGTCAGGATTTCCATGAAGCGCGTCTGGCTCTGAAAATGGCTCTGAAGTCCCGCCGTGGAGCGAATGCCGACGAATTGCGCCGCATCGTAGGGGTCCTGCGCCGGGCTGCTGACGAAATCAGCGGTAAAGCCAACGTAGAAATGCCTTCAGAAGACTGAGGCCTCTTCGTCTGCCAGGCGACATGTCTTAAAGGGGTGGTCATGATTGTTCAGGACCACCCTTACTTCTGCAACATGCCGGACGACATGCAGTACTACCGGCCGGATGTCTTTCCACCCGGCTTTATTGAGAAATCCATGGTGTTCGCTCTGCCGGACCGGCTGAAGAAATTCCGGCGCAATCTCTGGCATGTTCGCCGCAACCCCGGCGAGGACGCGGTTTACATGCCGCTCTTCAGAGTGGACTGCATTCTCAAAACAGACCCGCCGCCTTTAGGCTTTCAGGGTCCGTTGGACGTGTATCCGTTCTACACACGCACCACAAAAACCCGCAGCCGTGAACTGGACTATTATGTCCTATTCATTTTCCGCGAAAAACTGTCTTTCATGCGTTGTCAGGAACTGGTCGGGAAAGGTTGAACATGTCTACCCTTGAAGGATGTGCGCAGGCGGCTCATTGAAGAGGTGCGCTGACAGGCGCTTCATCCTTTTCAAGCGGATTCAGACCCATGCCGAAATCCCTGTACGCTACAATGAAAGCCCTTCCCGGCTGCCGCGAAAAAGTCCGTGACCTTCTCATCGGCTTGGCCGCAGATGTCCGGGCAGAGCCGGGATGTCAGCGGTTTGTCGTTCACACACTGGCAGACGATCCGGACTTCTTTCACGTCGAGGAAACCTACCGCGACGAAGATGCTTTCAAGGCCCATATGGGGACCGAACACGGCCGCGTCTTCAATCAGGCCATCAAGACGCTGGTTGAAGGCGGCGGCTCGACGGTCGTGTTCCTTGATACCGTGATCTAAAGCTAGTTTTTAGATCAGGCCCTTCGCGCGGATCAGCGCGAAGGCCGCCAGGGACACCATGCATTTCAGTTCGCCACGGGCGATCAGGGCTTCGAACTCCGCCAGTGTCATATCCTGCGTCGTGATGTCCTGCTCGGTCTCTTCCAGCTCGGTCTCACCACGGGTGAGATTCCGTGCCAGAAAAACGTGTCCCTTCTGATTGGAATAGCCTGCACCCTGATACATCGTGCCCGCGTGGATCATCTCGCCAGCACGCAGGCCGGTTTCTTCCCGGAGTTCACCCAGAGCCAGTTCCACGGGATCGACGTTCTCTTTCGTCTCCCACATGCCCATGGGTAGTTCGAGCAAACGCTCCCCGACCGGATAGCGGAACTGCTGGATCAGCGTCACGCGGCCATCAGCGTGCATGGGTAGAATCACGACGAACTCTCCCCGCTCAACAATGCCGTACAGGCCTTTCTTGCCGTTGGGATGAATGATGATGTCTTCGCGTACAGCCGTCCATGGATTGCTATAGGCAATACGGGTCGAAACAGTCTGGAATCCGGCGGCGGTACGGGCGTCTTCAATGCTCATGAGGCTGATCCGATCTTGTTTCGTTCCTGTTGATCGGCGACACTATAGGGATGGAGTCCCGCCGGATCGTGCATATCGACATGGACGCTTTTTACGCGTCTGTCGAACAGCGAGATAACCCGTCCTTACGAGGTCGCCCCCTTGCGGTGGGGCGTGGAGAGGCACGCGGTGTTGTCGCGGCTGCCAGCTATGAGGCACGCCCTTTTGGCGTACGCTCAGCAATGCCATCCCTGAAAGCCAAGCGCCTATGTCCGGATCTGGTTTTCGTACCTGCCCGGTTTGACGTTTACCGTGCCGTTTCTACTCAGATCCATGAGATTTTTGCACGCTATACGCCGCTCATTCAGCCGCTGTCTCTTGATGAAGCCTATCTTGATCTGACGGATTATCTGGGTGCCTATGGATCGGCGACACTGGTTGCTGAGAGTATCCGTGCAGATATCCGTAAGGAAACAGGACTGACAGCTTCAGCAGGCGTATCGTACAACCGGTTTCTGGCCAAACTGGCCTCCGATTATCGCAAACCGGACGGACTGTTCGTGATTACACCGCGTATGGGGCCGGATTTCGTAGCCGGTCTCGCCGTGGACCAGTTTCATGGCATCGGCCCGGCCACTGCGCGAAAGATGCGGGCTTTAGGAATCGAAACGGGAGCAGATCTCCGCAAACTGGACCTTCCGACCCTGACGCGACATTTCGGGAAATCGGCCCTCTTCTATCATGGGATCTCACGCGGCATTGATGAGCGGCCTGTTGTGGTCAATCGTGAACGCAAGTCTCTGGGTACGGAACAGACCTATCTGAGCGACCTGAAAGACGAGAATGCAGCACGTGAGGCACTCGGACTGATTGCCACAAAGCTCTGGCTTCAGGCCCAGCGGAAACAGATCACGGGCCGAACAGTTACACTTAAGGTCAAATACTCAGATTTCCGGCAAATCACCCGGGCCCGTACCCTGCCTGCGTCCGTAAATTCCGAAGCCGTATTGGCAGATGTGGGGCAGGCCCTTTTCACTCCCCTCTTTCCGCTTACCCCGGGCGTGCGCCTGCTTGGACTAACGATGTCCAGCCTTGCAGGAACGGAAGACGCCAGCCCTGACTCCACGCCCCAAATGCAGCTTCTGTTTGAGCAATCTCCGAATGAAGCCATCAAAAATCCTGAGGTTTTTCGCTCACTTTCCCTGTTTTGAGCGTTGTTAGAACGCAAAAGGGGCCGATCCGCGCTCCTTGGTTGTTCTCACAGGAGTTGAAAATTCATGGTTCCGTTCCGTCTGCCTGCTCTTCTCTCTGCTGGCGTTCTGGCCACGGCAGCCAGCTTGTCTCTGGGAGGCTGCACTTCTGGCACCTCCGCTGCACAGAACCCGGAAACGCAGGCTGCAGCCACTGCGGCTGCCACCGCCGCTGCACAGAGTACAGCATCCCAGCTGACAAGTGGCCTGACGGGCGCCTTGGGTCTGCCAAACCTTTCTGCTACCCCCACCAGCAATCTGGCTGGCGTACTCAATTACTGTGTGACGAATAATCTGACGTCCGGTTCCGGTGCGTCCAGCATTCTGTCTGCAGCGACCCAGCAGCCTGGTGTTGCCAACAGTACAGCCTACAGCGCGGGCCAGCAGGGCATTCTGCAGGCTGTCAGCAACCAGACCAACACGTCCCAGCAGTATTCACTGACATCTCTGGCCGAGCCGCTGCGCCAGAAAGTCTGCTCTGCGGTTTCCAGCCGCCTGCAGAGCATGCTTTAAGCACGCACTTTCCGAGAGTTTGTCTCCCGGAAGATCACATAATGTTGTTTTTTGGACCTGAGGGGTCCATTCACCGTGACGAATGGTTCAGACTGTCTTATGTCTGACGCGACGTAACCAGTTAGTTACTTAAAGAATGGGAGATTGAAGACATGGGTGCGGAAGAAACGCCGGTGAGCTCACCGACGAAGCGGGTTCTTACCGTCGTCCTCTTCAACCTTCTGGTCTACATCGTCATCGGGCTTCCAAACGCAGTCCTGACAATCTTCGTACATCATACCCTCGGCTACAGTACCGCAATCGCGGGTATGGCGTTTTCCTTGCAGTATCTGGCGACGTTTGCCGCCCGCCCCTCTGCAGGACGACTGGTGGATAGTATCGGCCCCAAGCCCGTTGTTCTTGGTGGACTGGTGACCTGTTTCATTTCAGGTGTTCTTATGTTCGGGGCTGGGTGGACGGGTGAATTTCCTGCCCTCTCTCTGGGAATTCTGCTTCTGAGCCGCCTGTTCCTCGGCTGGGCCGAAAGCTGGGCTGCAACTGGCGTCATTGTCTGGAACATCCGTCGCGCCGGCGCTGAAAATACGGCTATCGCAATTTCCTGGAACGGAATCTGTTCTTACGGCGGCATTGCGCTGGGCGCGCCTATTGGGGCCAAACTTTCATTGCTGCCGCACCCTTATGGCGGAATTGTCTCGGTTGGCATCCTCTCTGCCATCCTGCCGCTCATTGGTCTGGCGCTGATCGGATTTTACAAGGGCGTCAAGCCCGTGGCCACGGCAGAGAAGCCAATTCCGTTCACCCGCGCCCTGCGACTGGTTCTGCCGCATGGTATGGCGCTCGCCGCAGGGTCCATTGGATTCGGGGCCATCTCGTCCTTCCTTGCGCTCTACTATGCCGTTCTGCACTGGGAAGGTGCGGCAACAGCCCTATCCGTGTTTGGCATCGTCTTCGTTGTTATCCGGTTCTTCTTTGCATCCCAGATTGCCCGGCGTGGTGGCGTGTTCGTGGCCATTGTCTCGCTGCTTATTGAAGCGGCAGGGCTTGCCTGTCTGGCGATTTTCCCGTCTCAGGGAGCCGCTCTTATCGGTGCGGCGTTAACAGGTGCCGGCTTCTCGCTGCTCTTCCCGGCGCTGGGCGTTCTCGCCGTTAACAGTGCAGGACCACAAAACCGCGGAGCCGCTTTGGGCGCTTATTCGATCTTCATTGATCTTGCGATTGCATGTTCAGGTCTTGTGCTCGGGCAGGTCATCGAGTTTGCTGGGTACAAGACCATGTTCGGCACGACTGCGGTGTGCTGTCTGGTCGGTGTGCTCATCAGCCGTTCGCTCGGGCGAAAGCCTGCCGTCTGAGCGTTCCGCCCGCTTGTTTACAGGATCTGCCTTCCATGACCATCCGTTCCTGCGCTGTCTTCTGCGGTTCCCGCTTCGGCAACTCCCCTGTCTATGCAGAAGGTGCATCCGACCTAGGAAAAGCTCTGGCGCAGAACGGGATCAAGCTGATTTATGGTGGCGGTCATGTTGGTCTGATGGGAACCGTCGCAGATGCGGCTCTGACTGCGGGGGGAGAAGTCATTGGCGTCATCCCCGGATTTCTGCATGACCGGGAAGTCATGCATAAGGGCGTCACAGAGCTTGAGGTGACGCCGAACATGCACAGCCGCAAGGCCCGCATGTTCGAGCTGTCTGATGCCTACGCCATCATTCCCGGCGGATTCGGCACGTTCGATGAACTGATGGAAATCCTGACCTGGAAGCAGCTTGGCCTGCATCAGGACCCGATCTACATCGTCAATATCGGCGGCTGGGCGAAGTCCCTGGTCCGCACCCTGACCGATGCCGTTGAACAGGGTTTTGCATCTACGAATACGCTTTCACTTTTCACTGTCGTGGAAGACGTTCCCGCACTGATGAGCCATCTGCGCGAAAACGTCCCGGCTTAAGAGATCAGGCTGTCAGCGTCTTTTCGAGGGCGCTGACGATCTTTTCCAGCAGGACACGGTCTGTCTCCTGAAAGCGGTCCTTAATCGGGCTGTCGATATCCAGAACCCCAACGAGTGCACCATTTTTGAGAACCGGGATTACGATCTCGGATTCCGACGCGGCATCACAGGCAATATGTCCGGGAAAGGCGTGGACATCTGGCACGACAAGCGTGATCTTTTGTTCAGCAACCGTCCCACAGACACCTTTTCCAAACGGAATACGCGTGCAGGCCAGTCGTCCCTGAAAGGGACCGAGCACAAGCTGGTCTTCTTTCGAAAGATAAAAACCTGACCAGTTGATATCTGGCAGAGCTTCGAACAGCAAAGCCGCGATGTTGGCCATGTTGGCAATCATGTCCGTTTCCGAAGATACGACAGACTCCACAGTTGGCAGAAGATCTTCCACGGTCAGACGATGAATGGGCGCACTCACGCTGGGCTCTCCTGAATCACAAAAAAGGAACACGGACCATAGAGCCGTTGCACTGATCCGTCATGACCAGCAGACTGCTGCTCTTTCACCCGCAGGAGCAGACAATGACCAGACGCCTTTATGGAATCCCGCTCTCCGGCCACGTACATCGCGTCAGGCTGTTCCTGTCGATCCTGAAGCTGGATTACGACTTCGTGGAAGCGAGCATGCAGTCTCCGGAAATTCTGCGCCTCAATCCGTTGGGACAAATTCCATTCTTTGAGGATGGAAACGTCCTTCTCACGGATAGCAATGCCATCCTCGTTTATCTGGCAAAAACCTATGCACCTGACAGTCACTGGCTGCCTGAAGACCCGCTGGGCGCAGCGCATGTGCAGAAATGGTTTTCGATTGCGGCAGGGGAACTGCGGTATGGCCCGGCGATGGCACGAGGAGCGACACGCCGGAACTACCCTGAGGAGATTGCCCCGGCTCAGGCCAAAGCTGCGAAGCTCCTTCCTTTCATGGAAAGCGAACTGACCAAGAGGCCTTTCCTGGCGGCTAATCAGCCAACACTCGCGGATCTGTCCTGCTACGCTTATACGGCTCGCGCGCCTGAAGGGGGGATCTCTCTTCAGCCTTATCCCAATATCCGCAAGTGGCTTGACGCTGTGGAAGCACTTCCAGGCTTTGTTTCGATGCCGCACGCACCTGCAGGTAACATTTGAGTAGTATTGGTTTTCAAATCACTCTCGCGACACGGAGAGAATTATTAGAAAAAATTTATATTCAATAAAAAGAGTTTCCTCATCACTTCATCTTCTTAAAAGGGGTGGGCCTTTCGTTCGGAAGAACCATCATGAAACTGACTTCGGAAACTCTGGCCCATCTTCCAGAGACCATTCTTACCTCCCCTTATGATCGCCAGAAGGTGACTGCGGGGATTGCCCATCTCAGTGTCGGCAATTTTCATCGCGCGCATCAGGCCGTTTATACGGATCGCGCACTGGCCCTTCCCGGTCAGGAAAGCTGGGGCATCGTGGGCATCGGCCTGATGGACGTGCCGTCTGAAGTGCAGAAAGCCGAGGCTCTTCAAGCTCAGAACGGGCTTTATACGCTCCGTGAATGTCCGGCTGGCCGACCTGATGTCGTCCGGGTCGTGAAGTCCCTCGTGGAATATATCCATGCGCCCGCAGATCGTGCAGCGGCGCTGAAGCGTCTGACCGATCCGGCCATTCGCATTGTTACCATGACGATTACGGAAGGCGGTTACTATATGGATGAGGCCGGTCACTTCATGGCCGACCATCCTGTCATCACCGCTGATCTCAAGCGTGACGTGCCGGAGACCGTGTTTGGTCTTTTGACCGAAGCCCTGCGTCTGCGACGGGAGGCAGGCGTAAATGCCTTCACGATCCTGTCCTGCGACAATGTGCCGTCCAATGGCGAGATAGCCCGTCGTGCCGTTCTGTCTTTTGCACGCCTGAAAGACGACGAACTGGCAGACTGGATTTCCCGCAACGTTGCCTTCCCATCCTGCATGGTGGATCGCATCACACCTGCTGTTGGTCCTGCGGACATCGAGCGTCTTGATCGGGAAAGCGGTATTGAAGACCGCGCGCCCCTCTTTTGCGAAGACTTCATTCAGTGGGTCGTGGAAGACAAGTTCCCGGAAGGTCGCCCGGCGTGGGAAGAAACCGGCGTTCTCTTCACGGACGACGTTGAGCCTTACGAGCAGGTGAAGCTCCGGATGCTCAATGCATCCCATTCCATGCTGGCCCTTCCGGCCGTACTGATGGGGTACCGCTTCGTCAGCGAAGCCATGGAAGACGATAGTCTCTTCCGCCTGTTACAGCAGTTTCTTGGCTTCGACGCAGAGCCTCAGCTCAGCGCACCTCCGGGCATGAGCCTGCCGGAATATGGGGCGCTTCTGTTGCAGCGCTTCCGTAACAAGGCCGTCAGTGACCAGCTTTTGCGCATTGCCTCTGACAGCACGTCAAAGCTACCTGTCTTCATCCGGCCGACAGCAGAAATCGTGGTGAAGGATAACGGCGACATGCGCCGCATCGCCTTCCTGCTGGCATGCTACTGCACCTATATGGGCGGCTTTGATGACAAGGGAACGGAATTTCCGGTTACGGAGCCCCGCCTTAACAAAGAAGACCGCGCACTGGCTGGCTCTTCGGATCCTGCAAAGGCTCTCGATATGAGCGTGTTCGCGGGCTGGGGCCTGACAGACAATCCGGCGTTCGTCCGCCTCTTCGTCGAAATGCGGATCAGCCTCCAGGATCGCGGAACGGCGGCAACGCTGACGGACGTCATTTCTCCACGCTGAACAGGATCTGACCTGTTGCCTTACAGTCCAGGCAGCAGGTCATGATTTTCTGGAAACATCTTCAGGGCCGGAATTGCCGCATGATCATCAAAACTGACGAAACAGTCGATCTTCAGACGCCAACTGGCCCCATGCGAGTGCATGTGTTTCGCCCCCTTCAGGAAGGGCGTTTCCCGGCTGTCATTCTGTATTCCGAAATCTATCAGGTCACGGCCCCAATTGAGCGCCTTGGCGCCATGATTGCAGGGCAGGGATATATCGTCGCTATCCCTGAAGTTTATCATGAGTATGAACCTGCAGGGACCGCCCTCGCTTATGACAAGGAAGGGACAGACCGGGGAAATGACCTGAAATATACCAAGCCAGTCTCTGCCTTCGACAGTGACACAGCGTCGGTCATTGCATGGTTGCAGGAAAACCCTCTTTGCAATGGAGCTATCGGCGCGTTCGGTGTCTGCCTGGGCGGTCATCTTGCCTACCGTGCAGCGCTTCACCAAGCCATTCGGGCAACGGCCTGTTTCTATGCGACAGACCTCCATTCCGCGACACTTGGCGCAGGAAAGTCTGACGATTCGCTTGCCAGAGCCACAGACATCAAAGGCGAACTGATGATGGTCTGGGGGCAGTCTGATCCGCATGTGCCTTACGCAGGCCGACGCATGATCCGGGACCGACTGGAAGAAGCTGGGACAGCGTTGGAATGGCATGAAGTCAACGGACAGCATGCTTTTCTGCGGGACGGGGCGCCCCGTTTTGATGCTGCCTTGTTTTTGCAGGCCATGAACTGGACAAATGCCCTGTTCCAGCGCGCTCTGACACGCGGATAAAACGGAAAAAAGGAGGCTACCAATTTTGGCAGCCCCCGTTCTCTCAGAACTCTTCGTAAACTGCCGGGTCCTGATTCTTGAGACGGCCGTTCGGGCGAGCGAGCGTAGCGATGGCTGCCATGTCTTCATCGGTCAGAGTGAAGTCAAAAATCGACATGTTTTCGATCTGCCGCTTTGGCGTTGCAGACTTCGGAATCGGCACCGACCCAAGCTGGTGATGCCAGCGCAGAATGACCTGACCGACACCCTTTCCAACCCTCTTTGCAATCTTTTCCAGAAGTGGGTTGGTCAATAGGTCATTGGCTCGCCCCAAGGGACTCCATGCCTGGGTAATGATCCCATGATCATGGTTCCATTTCCGCATTTCATCCTGCGGGAAATAAGGATGAAGTTCGATCTGGTTGATGGACGGCAGCACACCCGTTTCAGCCTCAAGGCGTTCCAGATGCTCTGGCAGGAAATTACATACGGCAATGGAGCGGATCTGGCCACGTTTTTTGGCCTCGATCAGGGCTTTCCAGGCTTCCACATATTTGCCCTGCTTCGGGTTCGGCCAGTGGATGTAATACAGGTCGTAATAGTCCAGTTGCGCGCGATACAGGGACTCTTCAATGGTCGCCAGGGCCTCGTCATAAGCATGGTGTCGGCCGGGGAGCTTTGAAGCGATCCGCAGATCCTTGCGATCCCGCCCACTTTCCTTCACGGCGCGACCAACGGCACCTTCGTTTTCATAGTTAAACGCACTATCGAGCGCGTCATAACCAACATTCAGGGCACTTTTCATCGCCTCAACGCCCGCTGCACCATTCAGCTTGTATGTTCCGAACGTCATGGCGGGAAAAGTGGTGCCGTCATTCAGAGTGAGTGTCGGGATCGTCATGCTCTGGTCCTTCTGACTGTCTGGTCAGAGTAGTACGCATGGAGATGGAAAGACGTTTCATGACGGTGCGTGTTTCCGCATGCATCTCCGAGCGTCAGAAACAAAAAAAGGCTCTATCCTAAAAAGGATAGAGCCTTTTTTGACGCTAGAGCCAGATCAGTCTGAAACGCGTTCAATATCCGCACCGCAGGCTGCGAGCTTGCGATCCACGCCCTCGTACCCTCGATCAAGATGATAGATGCGGCTGAGCTGGGTTTCCCCTTCTGCCGCCAGGCCCGCGAGAATCAGGGAGAAAGACGCCCGCAGATCAGTTGCCATGACGGGAGCACCAGACAGCTTTTCCACACCACGGATGATGGCAGAGCGGCCATGCGGGTTGATCCGCGCGCCCATACGGTTCAGCTCAGGAACGTGCATGAAGCGGTTCTCGAAGATCGTTTCCGTGATCATGGAAGCACCTTCAGCCACGGACAACATGGCCATGAACTGGGCCTGCATGTCCGTCGGGAAGCCCGGATAGGGTTCGGTCATGATATCCACGCCCTGAAGACGGCCTGTCCTGCGAACACGCAGGCCACGGGCCTCTTCGGTCACTTCCACACCGGTTTCTTCCAGTGTGCGGACAACAGCGCCGAGATCATCGGCACGTCCGCCAACGAGCAGCAGATCACCTCCAGTGATGCCAGCCGCGCAGGCATAAGTGCCGCATTCGATACGGTCTGGCATGACAGCATATTCCGCACCGTGAAGAGCCTCAACACCGTCAATGATCAGCGTGCCAGACCCAGAGCCTGTGATCTTTGCACCCATTGCATTGAGGCAGTTCACCAGGTCGGTAATTTCCGGCTCACGTGCGGCATTCACGATCTCCGTGCGGCCCTTGGCCAGCGTGGAAGCCATGAGCAGGTTTTCAGTTGCACCCACACTGGCGAATGGCAGGACAATCCGGTCGCCTTTCAGGCCGTTCGGAGCCCGCGCATTGATGTAGCCGTTCTCCAGACGGATCTCTGCACCCAGCGTCTCAAGACCCTTGAGATGCATGTCCACCGGGCGCGTGCCAATCGCGCAGCCGCCCGGAAGCGAGACCTTGGCTTCGCGAGCACGCGCCAGCAGCGGACCAAGCACAAGAATGGACGCACGCATCTTGGAAACAACGTCGTAAGGCGCTTCGACCGAAGCGATCTCGCCACCGATAGACAACGTGCGCGGCCCGACATCGTCAACCGAAATGCCCAGACGTGTCAGCAGGTCACGCATCGTCTTGATGTCGGCAATCTGCGGTACGTTGGACAGGACGAGACGCTCGGCCGTCAGCAGTCCGGCCACCATGAGCTTGAGGCCAGAGTTTTTCGCGCCGCCGATCTCGATTTCGCCAACAAGACGACGACCACCGCGAATGATGAAACGATCCATGACTATGCGCTCCTTACAGGCGAGGCGTCGTTACGCCGGACTGGCGCATGTATTTACCGGCACGATCTGCGTAGCTGACTTCACAGGGGCTCGCGCCCTGGAAGAACAGGAACTGGCAGATACCTTCATTGGCATAGATACGGGCTGGCAGCGGCGTGGTGTTGCTGATCTCGATGGTGACCTGCCCCTCCCACTCAGGCTCCAGCGGTGTGACGTTCACGATGATGCCGCAGCGGGCATAGGTGGATTTGCCGAGGCAGACGACCAGCGTGTCGCGCGGGATGCGGAAGTATTCCACCGTATGCGCCAGCGCGAAGCTGTTCGGGGGAATCGTGATGTCCCCCGTCCGCGTTACGAAGCTGTTTGCTGCAAAATTCTTCGGGTCCACGATGGCACTGTCGACATCCGTGAAGATCTTGAAATCTTCAGCGACGCGGGCATCGTAACCATAGGAAGACAAACCGTAGGAAATGACGCCTTCCCGTTTCTGGTTTTCCACAAACGGTTCGATCATGCCGTGTTCTTTGGCCATCTGGCGGATCCAGGTATCAGGCATGATCGGCATGGACGCATTAACTCCTACGCGTGGGGATCGATCTGCTCTACCGATAGCAGCCCGATCACGCAATGTGTCCGTTCAGCCATTTTCCGTGAGGTGCTGTTGCTTTCTGACAAGCCAGCGCGGTCTCATCTCGCTGGCCAGCACGCCACACACAATCAGCGCGGCCCCAAGAAGGGTCGTGGCTGGAAGCTGATCCCCCGCAATCCAGCCAACCAGGCCGCCCCAAACAGGCTCCCCCGCGTAAATAACGGCGGCTTTTGAAGGGGGCACGGATTTCTGCGCCCAGTTCATAACAAGCTGCACGAGTGCGCTGAGGCTCCCCAGCGCTGCGGCACATGCAACCCAGATCCACGAGAACACCGGAACGTGCTCTCCCATGACAGGCATGAGCAACAGGGCGAAAAGACCGCCTCCGGCAAGCTGGCACACCGTGATTCGGCGGCTATCCACGCCTTGAGCAAACAGACTGATCAGCACAATCTCGCTCGCAACTGCGCAGGCTGCGAGAACGGTCAGAAGATCACCATGACTGAATGTCAGGTTCAAAGCTTCCGGACCGGCCAGGGCAATCAGGCCAGCAAAGGCCAGACCTATACCAATCCAGCTCATGAGATGGGGAGGTTTGCGCAGGATCGCCCACTGAAACAGAGGCACCAGAGGAACATAAAGCGCCGTAATGAACGCCGATCGACTGCTGCTGACAAACTGCAGGCCAGCGCTCTGAAACACATATCCAACCGAGAGCGCGACACCGATAATAAACCCGGATCGAATTTCCCGCCGGGTCACGCCAGCCATATGCTTCCCTGCCAGACAGGCGACCATGAAAGCAGCCATCAGAAAGCGCACGCCTACGAAGAAGAGCGGTCCGCTATGTTGCATGGCGAGATGCAGGACGAGAAACGTTCCGCCCCACAGAGCCGTCACCCCGGTCAGAGCCAGTTCCTGCGGCGTGGGCGTCGCCAGACGAAATTTCACTCTGGGGAGCTCAGTTTTCTGAAGAGGACGAAGGCGTTGCCGGGCGGATACGCTGCTGCTGCTTGCGACGAAGCAGATTGGCTCGAAGGGCCTTGGCTTCCCGCTCTGCACGGGCATCCCGGGCAGCCTTGGCCTTGTCGGTCAGGTGAGCAGGCTGTTTATCGTTTTCGGGGTTGTCAG
Organism: Gluconobacter frateurii; assembly: GCF_002723955.1. Lineage (GTDB taxonomy): Bacteria > Pseudomonadota > Alphaproteobacteria > Acetobacterales > Acetobacteraceae > Gluconobacter > Gluconobacter frateurii. The sequence goes on along the minus strand of NZ_BEWN01000002.1, from coordinate 338,502 downwards.
GTGTCATCATTCTGTCCATCGAAAGACGCTCGAAGGTGCGTTCCAAGCAACTCGTCATATACACCGAGCGTCGCGGACTGCATCTGCCGGATCGTATAATTCTGCAAGACGTGCTGACGGGCATTCTCGGCGAGGTAAGCCCGTGTCTCATCGTCAATCGACAGCGTAGCCGCGAGAGCGTTCGCAAGAGCCTGGGGATTGTCTGGCGGGACGACCAGACCCGTCTGCCCAGGAAGGACAGTCTCCATCATCGCACCCTGTGCAGTGCCAATCACAGGCTTTCCCATCATCTGGGCTTCGACGAGAGTGCGACCAAAAGGTTCTGGCCTTAGTGAGGGAGCGACTACAACCGTTGCCAGTGCACAGGCTGCAGGCATGTCCTGACAGGTTCCACCAAAACGGACACACTCTTCCAGCCCCAGTTCCTTTACACGCAGTCCCAGCGAGCGTGCGAATTTCCGGTCCGTTTCTGGGCCGGCAAGAACACAGATCCAGGGTTCAAGAGCTGTCTGCTTCAGGAGAGCCAAAGCCTCCACCAGAACGCCCTGCCCCTTCCATGCCGTCAGACGCGCAGGCATCAGAATGACATGGACACCATGCGGGATAGTCCATGTTTCGGCCAGCTTCTGGATCCGTTCACCTGAAATGCCTGCGGGATCGAAAATCCGTGAATCCGCACCACGGGGAATGGTGCGAAGACGATCTGCCTGAACGCCGTACTGCCCTGAAAGACGTCCGGCAATGTAGTGCGAAATGGCGATGACCCTTGCGCCCCTCGCGAGCACCGAATTGTAGAGTTTTTTGCCCCACCAGCCAGCCTCGTGGACTCCGTGCCACGTTGTCACAAAAGGAATATTCTCACGACGGCAAGCCAGCCATGCCGCCCATGCCGGAATACGGGACCGGGCATGAACCAGATCGACCTCTTGCTCCCGGATCAGCTTCTGAAGTTCACGCACACGGCGCCGAACGGAAACTGGCGATTTGGATTTGAGATCCAGTGGCACATGCACCGCCCCTGCGTGGCGAAGCTGTACGAGAAGCGGGCCAGTTTTCGAAGCAACAATCGCCCTACCGCCGGCCTGCGTAATGGCTGCGGCAATTTCAATAGCTCCCCTTTCCAGACCGCCCGTGCTGAGAGCTGGCAGAACCTGCAGGATGACGGGAGAGCGGGCAGTCATGGTGGGGTGACAAACCATTCTGAAAGTAAGAGCCAGACGAAACTCTCATGTCAGACCGACATCCATAGGAAAGAACCGGAAACGACAAAGGAGACTTCCATGCTTGGCTAGCACGAAAGTCTCCTTCTGACGATGGAGTGTGGCGGATATGCACGACGCATCCGCCACAGGACTTGGTTACTGTTTTACGGCATCCGGCAGCGCGTAAACCACGAGCTGGTCAGATACTGGCGTCATCATGAAGTGATGACCGCCCGCCATGATGGCGACGTACTGGTGGCCATTGGCTTCATACGTCATCGGATTGGCCTGACCGCCGCCAGGAAGGACTGCGCTCCAGACAACCTTACCAGTATGTTCGTCAATCGCGCGGATCTGGTTATCCGTTGCCGCCGCGATGAAGATCAGACCACCACCAGTCACGACCGACCCACCATTGTTCGGAGTGCCGATTTCCCATGGCAGACCCGTTGGCAGACCCCATGGACCATTAGCACGAGCAGTACCGAGCGGATGCTGCCAGAGTACCTTCTGACCGTGCTTCATGTCGATGGCCGTGATCATGCCATAAGGCGGCCGGTTACACATCATGCCCGTGTACTGATCCCAGAAAGGGGTCACGACGATACCGTACGGTGTTCCGTCCATGGCGCCGTTACCTTCGGCGCCGCCGCCGCCGGGCTTGAAGTTCGGGTCGTCGATCGGCATCAGGCCGAGCTTGTCAGCCTTCTTGCGGGTCACGAGCTGGTCGTACATCGGCGTGATGTTCCAGTTCGCAATCAGGATGCCGGACTGCGGGTCATAGGACATGGAGCCCCAGTCGCTGCCACCGTTATAGCCCGGATATTCAATCCATGGCTTATCGACGCTCGGCGGCGTAAACTCACCTACATAGTTCGCACGACGGAACTTGATGCGGCAGAAAAGCTGATCGATGGGGGACATACCCCACATGTCCGTCTCTTTCAGATCAGGCACGCGAAGAGCAGGCATCCCGACAGACCATGGCTGTGTCGGAGAACGTGGATCACCCGGGATAACGCCAGGAGACGGAGCGGGGCGTTCTTCAACCGGCAGGATCGGCTTGCCGGTACGACGGTCCAGCACGAAGGTCTGGCCACGCTTGGTCGGCATGATAAGAGCCGGAACCGTCTGACCATCCGGGCCAGGCATATCCATCAGGGTTGCCTGGGAACCGATGTCATAGTCCCAGACGTCCTTATGAGCAGTCTGGAAGACCCAGCGCGGAGACCCCGTCTTGACGTCAATGGCGACAACAGCAGAGGACACCTTGTTTTCAGCATCGCTACGCAGGGCGCTGTAATAATCAGCAGCGGAATTACCTGTCGGGACGTAAACGAGACCCTGCTCATTGTCGCCCGTCAGGGTGGCCCAGGAATTCGGCGTTCCACGGCTGTAATGGCGATTGCCCGTGGGCTGGCTGTGATCATCCGGATTGTTGACGTCCCAGGCCCAGACGAATTTGCCACTTTCAGCATCGTAACCACGGATCACACCCGATGGAGCCCACCGGCGCTGACCGTCCAGCACTTCGTGGTTCACGACCAGAACGCCATTGATGACCGGCGGAGGTGCCGTCATGGAAACGAAGCCCGGCACAGACTCACCAAGGCCCTGCATCAGGTTGACCTGACCACCATGACCGAAATTGGGGCAGAAATCCCCGGTTTCAGCATCTACTGCAATCAGGCGCATATCCAGCGTGCCTTCGATGAGGCGATTGTGGCAGGGCTGGCCTTCCGGAACGACGGAAGACGTGAAGTACGTCACGCCTTTACAGGCGGCCGTGTACGGAATGGAGTGGTATTTGACATCCACGTTCCGACGCCAGATCTGCTTGCCCGTAACCGGATCCAGCTTGATGATGTCGTTCATAGCGGAACACATGTAGAGGCCGTCACCCACCTTGATCGGCGTGGTTTCTGCGGCCCATTTATTCACCTGTCCCGGACGCGGATAACTGCCCGTGTGGTAAGTAAAGGCAACCTTGAGCTTGTCTGCGTTCTCAGGCGTGATTTCCGAAAGCGGAGAATATCGCGTCTGGTGATCATCACGCCCGTAAGCCACCCAGTCTTCGCGTGCAGGATTGGCGCTCTGCTGCGGAGCCATGGCCGGGACCTGCGAGGCATCGATCGACTCAATGTCCGGCAGATTGGCCGCGTTTACGCCGGGAGCCTGTGGGGCATAAGGCGATGGTCCAGAGAAATAACCCTGATTTTTTGGGGAGCTTTCGGTCGGTTCGCTCGCATTTCCTGGGCCAGGAACGGCCGCGGAAGGCGCCCCGCCTGACCCTGCGGGAGCGAACTGTGCGTGAGCAGCAAGCGGCGAACAGGCGAGAGCAAGTCCAGCGGCTGTTGCGAGAAGGTGAGACCGGCGCATCAGACGGCTCCTCTGAGAGTACGACGGCTTTCCATGCGACGCAGGACCGGGATGGTCAGGGCGACGAGAATGCCGAGGATGGTCGGGCCGAAAGCACGGGGCAGAAGGTCAACGGGGCTAAAACCGACTTCCCAGAGGGACCAGACCCAGGTGTAGGCCAGAGCAGCGAGATACAGGAATGCCCCGAGCGTGCGCCCCATGAGCATGAACACGCCACTGGCGACCAGCACGATGCCACAGAGGACATAGTAGGTTGAGCCGCCCAGCATCGCGAGGTCACCGCCCGCGATAACGAAGAACAGGCCCACGAGAAGGATGACGACCCCCAGAAGCAGCGTCAGCCACTCCGTAAGAGTCCTGTTGCCTTGAATATTTGGCATAACCGAATGCCTCCCAAACTGAATACTGGGGACGGTAAATCCATATTCAGTCCAGGTCCATAAAACTTCGTTTTGAAATGCCTTAACAAAGCCGTGTTCAAGGTAACAAAAATTTGTTCGGAACTATTTCTGGAGAGAATGTCTATTCTGTTTAGCCAGCTGGGATTGTGACGACCGCGCCACCAGTATGATTGGTCGCTGCCAGAGCGCTTAATACCTGCACCATTGTAAAAGCTAGCTTGCTCTGGAAATCTTTTTCATCAATCCAGAACCACATATCATTGTATTCGACGGCCGCATACCGCCGTTCAGGAACTTTGTGGCTTGAGTGAATGACTACTTCAGGACGGTTTTCAATGCCAACCTGACTAATGGTAGGAGGCGTACGCCCTGCTTTAATATCCTCTTCCGGAACCTCGACCTCATAAGCAAGCTGGGTCAGCATAGCGAGCATCGAGCGCGTCAGAATGGCAATCTGACCCGTGTGTTTTGGATAAGGTCCATAGACAATTTCCGCTTCCTCGACATGTGGATCGAGATGCAGAAGGCGTCGGACTTCCGCTTGGATAGCGAGCAAATTACTGTCCGACGTTGAGGACAGCACAAGATAGGAATGTTCCTGCTTACTCGCAGGGTCAGATTTAGAACCCTTTTTCTTGCCCGAATCATCCGAAGAAGGCGGCGGCGCATCCGTCGTAATACGAATGGTCATTGCTCCGGCAATCTGAAGCTGCCGAAGATCATGCAGGAGCAGATAAAATCGGACAGACCCGCCCCCAGCCCCGATACCCCGCACATTCGACAGTCCGTCGATGGACTGAGCCGTCAGGCGCAGAAGCGTATCGATAGGCAGCCCACCAAGGCTGAGTGGCATGATCACTGTGGGAGAAATCGGTCGAACGACATTTTCAGCATATTGCTCACCTGTCACCGGCTGATAGGTGAAGGTTGGACTTTCCCCTGCCGTCATGGTGCCAGTACCAAAAAGGTAATTACCGACCGCTGTGGCGGGATAGGCATAGAACCCACCACTCACGCTTTTTGAGACACTGTAGCCCGCAATGACCTGCGTTGTATCAAGGAATGTCGGCGGATCGGCGTAACGTAGCCGGACGATATTCAGAAGCATCTCGTGCTTCTGCGACTCACCGAGCGCACGCGAGTATTCCAGTTCATCCCGCTGGAGCCTGGATGGCCCTATCGGTCCGCAGGCGGAAAGACAGGTGAGTGCAGCCAGTATCGCGGCTCGGGAGGTCAGATGAATTTGCATGACTGCAAGCAAACTGAACCATTCCGCGCGTCAGCGGAAGCCACATCCTTACACCTCGTGCCACGGACGCGGATTTTTCATGAAAGATGTTGCTCTCAAGGCCTTGAAACACTTTGCAGCCCTGCCTAGATTTGAACACGGAAACACGAGCCTGTGAGGGTTCGGATTTGACGTCACAAGGGTTTGCCCCGGTGCCTGACAGGGCCGAGGTAAACCGCTGAAAGGACAGAAAGTACATGAGCAAAGTCATCGGTATTGACCTCGGCACGACCAACTCCTGCGTTGCAGTGCGTGAAGGCGACGAGACCCGCGTTATTGAAAACAGCGAAGGTGCACGCACGACGCCGTCCATGGTCGCATTCACCGAAAACGGTGAGCGTCTTGTCGGACAGGCCGCGAAGCGTCAGGCTGTTACAAACCCAACCAATACCCTGTATGCCGTCAAGCGTCTGATCGGCCGTCGTTATGACGACCCGACCGTCGCCAAGGACAAGGGCATGGTCCCTTACGAGATCGTCAAGGGCGACAACGGCGACGCATGGGTTCGCGCCCGTGGCGAAAATTACGCCCCGTCCCAGATTTCCGCATTCGTTCTCGGCAAGATGAAGGAAACGGCTGAGGCTTACCTCGGCGAGACGGTCACCCAGGCCGTCATCACGGTTCCGGCCTACTTCAACGATGCACAGCGTCAGGCAACGCGTGATGCCGGCAAGATTGCAGGCCTCGAAGTCCTGCGTATCATCAACGAGCCGACAGCTGCTGCGCTGGCTTACGGCCTTGGAAAGCGCGATTCCGGCACGGTGGCCGTGTATGACCTTGGTGGTGGTACGTTCGACGTTTCCATCCTTGAGATCTCTGATGGCGTGATCGAAGTGAAGTCCACGAACGGTGATACGTTCCTGGGCGGTGAAGACTTCGACAACCGCATCATCGACTTCCTGGCTGACGAGTTCAAGAAGGATCAGGGCATTGACCTGCGAGGTGACAAGCTCGCCCTGCAGCGCCTGAAGGAAGCCGCTGAGAAGGCCAAGATCGAGCTGTCTTCCTCCAAGGAAACAGAGATCAACCTGCCGTTCATCACGGCTGATGCATCCGGCCCGAAGCACCTTGTCGTCAAGCTGTCCCGCGCAAAGCTGGAAAGCCTGGTTGATGATCTGGTTCAGCGTACGCTTGGCCCATGCCGTTCGGCCATCAAGGATGCTGGCGTGTCCACGAGCGAGATCGACGAAGTCATTCTCGTTGGCGGTATGACCCGTATGCCGAAGGTCATTGAGACGGTTAAGGAATTCTTCGGTAAGGATCCGGCTCGCAACGTCAACCCTGACGAAGTGGTCGCTATCGGTGCAGCCGTTCAGGGCGCTGTCCTGAAGGGTGACGTGAAGGACGTTCTGCTCCTCGACGTGACGCCGCTGTCGCTGGGTATCGAAACGCTGGGTGGCGTGTTCACCCGTCTGATCGACCGCAACACGACGATCCCGACCAAGAAGAGCCAGACCTTCTCCACGGCTGAAGACAACCAGAACGCTGTGACCATCAAGGTCTATCAGGGCGAACGTGAGATGGCAGCCGATAACAAGCTGCTTGGCAACTTCGACCTGCAGGGCATTGCTCCGGCACCGCGTGGCGTTCCGCAGATCGAAGTCACGTTCGACATCGATGCCAACGGTATCGTCAACGTGTCCGCCAAGGACAAGGCGACGAACAAGGAACAGCAGATCAAGATCCAGGCTTCTGGCGGTCTGTCCGATGGTGACATCGATCGTATGGTCAAGGAAGCTGAAGCCAACGCTTCTGCCGACAAGGCCAAGCGTGAACTGGTTGAGCTGCGCAACAGCACCGAGAGCATGATCCACCAGACTGAGAAGTCTCTCACGGAAGGTGGCGACAAGGTTCCGGCGGCTGACAAGACTGAAGCTGAAGCTGCAATCGCAGCAGCTCGTGAAGCTCTGGGCGGCGACAACGCTGAAACGCTGAAGAGCGCCAGCGAGCGTCTGACGCAGGTTGCCATGAAGGTCGGTCAGGCCATGTATCAGGCAGAACAAGCCCAGCAGGGCAGTGAAGCTGCCGGTGCAGAAGCTAAGGACGAAAACGTTGTTGACGCCGACTTTGAAGACGTCGACGACAGCAAGAAGCACTGATCGGGTGACTTCCCCAGGTGGGGCTTCCCGCCCCACCTGACCTGTTTTCCGAAGGGCGCCCGTTCCCGCAAGGGGGTGGGCGCCGTTCTTGTTTCCGGCCCTCAGACAAGGACCGATCATGGCCACGAAGATCGACTATTACGAAAGCCTCGAAGTTTCGCGCACAGCGTCTGCGGATGAGCTGAAGAAAGCTTTCCGCAAGCAGGCCATGCGCTATCATCCGGATCGTAATCCGGGAGACGAAACAGCCGAGCTGAAATTCAAGGAAATCAACGAAGCCTACGAAGTCCTGAAGGACGATCAGAAGCATGCCGCCTTTGATGGTGGTATGGGCGGAATGGGTGGCGGCGGCGGTTTCGGCGGCTTTGGTGCCGGCGGACTGGGCGATATCTTTGACCAGATGTTTGGCGACATGATGGGCGGCCGCCGTGGCGGTGGACGTCGCACCGGCGCTGACGTTCAGGTTCAGGTCGAGATCAGCCTGACCGAAGCCTTCTCCGGCGTGACCAAGGATGTTGAAGTCCGGACGCGTGTTGCCTGTGAGTCCTGCCATGGGTCAGGCTCCGCGGACGCGGGCGGTGGCAGCACGACATGTGCAACCTGTCATGGTGCGGGCAAGGTTCGGGCTCAGCAGGGCTTCTTCCTTGTGGAACGCCCCTGCCCGACCTGTAACGGCTCTGGCCGTACAGTCCGCAATCCATGCAAATCCTGCCAGGGTTCCGGCACACAAGCCAAGACTGAGACGCTCAAGATCGAGATCCCGGCGGGCGTCGAAGACGGCACGCGTATCCGCATGGCCGGCCGCGGCGAGGCCGGTGGCGAAGGCGTACAGCCCGGCGATTTGTATGTGCATGTCGCGGTTCTGTCGCATGACATCTTCCAGCGTGATGGCGCCAATATCTACTGCCGCGTTCCGCTGCGCATGACGCAGGCTGCACTTGGGACGGAAGTGGAAGTGCCCGTCATTGATGGCAGCCGCAGCCGTGTCCGCATCCCGGCTGGAACGCAAACGGGCGAAACCTTCCGCCTTCGCGGCAAGGGCTTCTCTGTGCTGCGTTCCTCGGCCCGTGGTGACATGTATATTCAGGTTTCGGTGGAAACACCTCACCATCTAACCAAACGCCAGCGTGAACTTCTTGAAGAATTCGAGAAGGAAGCAGGAGACGATCACACCAAAGCCAGCCCCGAAAACAGCGGATTCTTTGCCAAGGTCCGTGATTTCTTCGAAGGTCGCTAATGACGGAAAAACCCCTCCCGAAACGGAGGGGTTTTTTTGACACAATTGCTAATGTCCTATCTTTTTTAAAGGGTCTTCTGCTTTCGCTGCCTTATAAAACACCCTTCTGAAAGAAGGATATTTACATTCTTCGTATTCCATACCTATTTTTCTCATTATAAGTGATTCTACAAAAGAATTACCTTTAATCCGACATGCAATAGTAATTTCCATCACCTCAATAAATAGACATATATCATAATAAAAAATCAAACATGAACAAAGTATAATTGAAAAATGCACAAACCTTATTAACATTACCTCATCAGTTTCAAGTCTAATTATAGAATTAGGAAAAACCACATGAACGATAATTTTTTAGTTGGTGATTTGATCCGGGCGAAGCAATCTGTTGTTGATGCAGCAACCTCAGAAATTTCCAGAAATACGCTAGGGCCATATTTTCTTCAACGGCGACCTGCCCTGGTATTAGGTTTTTATAGTGTTGGTTCTGGCTCTCGAAGAATTGCCTGGATCGCATATAAACGAAAAAATGGGAAATGGTATGAGTATGGCTGGCCTGTAGATCTCAGCAAATACGATTTAGTTTCCAGACCAGAGAAATCTTCAATTCTTAACCCATTTAAAACATGGGAAATACCTCCTGAACTGAAGCATATTACTCTAGTCCGATCAAAGAAATGTTTTTATAGCTTTCAGTGGGCTACTGGGACATCAACAACTGACCCCAATACACCTTTGATGTATCAACCATTGCCCATGTCAAATATTGATCTAGGTGCATATATTCGTCTTGCACTCTCTAAAGCCAGCGATCACACTTCTCAGAAAATAGACGGAAAATTGCCAGAAGATTATAGAAAACAAATTTCCCAACAAACAAATGAAAATGGAAAAATCATACGGGAAGAGCTTTGTGAAAAATACAAACTCGAATCTACCAAGCTACTTTCTTCTCGGTCAATAATTCACATCTATCAATTATTTGATTGCTACCGGTTGCATCCTTCTGTTCAATACGGGGGGAGTGATACCTTCGTTTCCATAAACGACAGCGATGAAAATTTGGGAATAGCGACATTACAAATGCTCGATAGGCCCTACATGGCTGAGAAAAAATATTGCGAGAAATATTCGTATTTTTCAAATATTATGCCTTATCTTGAACAGACCATTATCGATGCAGATTTTTAAGAAGATTTTTTTCAAAAGAAATACTGAGTTGTAAGAAGTATGATTTGGAACAACTCAGTAATCTAGACCACAATTAACAGAAAAAAATTCAACCAAATTCCGGAGCCAGACGCGCCAAGCTTTCTGACGTCAGATCTGAAATAGCACTCGCACCCGTAAGGGTCATGGCGACGCGAAGCTCCTTCTCCATAATGTCGAGCAGGTTCTCCACGCCCTTCTGCCCACCCGCAGCGAGAGCGTAGACAAAGGCACGGCCAAGCAGAACGGCGTCCGCCCCCATTGCAACCATTCGGGCGATATCCAGCCCCGATCTAATGCCGGAATCTGCCAGAATTTTCAGCTCTCCTTTAACGGCCTCTGCTATCGGCGGGAGTGCGCGGGCGCTTGAGAGCACACCGTCCAACTGACGGCCACCATGGTTGGAGACAACGATCCCATCAGCACCGAACCGGACCGCATCTTTGGCATCTTTGGGGTCGAGAATACCTTTGATGACCATGGGGCCGTCCCAGTAGTCACGGATCCATTCCAGATCTTTCCAACTGATGGACGGGTCGAAATTATTGGCGAGCCAGCCGATATAATCTTCGAGCTTGGTCGGATTACCCCGATAGCGGGAGATATTGCCCAAATCATGCGGCCTGCCACGCACGCCAACATCCCAGGCCCAGATGGGATGCGTCATAGCCTGCACGTAACGCCGGATCGCTGCGTTCGGACCGGACATCCCTGAGTGCGCATCGCGATAACGGGCTCCCGGCGTTGGCATATCTACCGTAAAGACCAGTGTGGTAATGCCAGCGGCTTTAGCGCGTTCCAAGGCGTTCTTCATGAAGCCCCGATCTTTCAGCACGTAAAGCTGGAACCAGATGGGAACAGGGCTACGTCCCTGAACTTCTTCAATCGGGCAGACCGAGACGGTCGACAGGGTGAAAGGAATGCCCTTTCTTGCCGCCGCGCGGGCAGCCTGTACCTCACCTCTGCGCGCATACATACCTGTCAGGCCAACGGGAGCCAGAGCGGCAGGAATATTGAGTTTGCGCCCGAACAGTTCCGTACCTGTGTTAAGAGCGGAGACGTTTTTCAGAATGCGCTGACGCAGGGCAATATCGGCCAGATCCGAGATATTCCGGCGCATTGTCTGTTCTGCGTAGGACCCGCCATCAATGTATTGGAACAGAAAAGGGGGCAGGCGACGGCGGGCTGCTTCTCTGTAATCCGTTGCGGAAGAAATAATCATGAACAGCTCCACCATCATTAACTGCTCTTGATGACAGGGAGGCTGTCTGCCTACCCAATACCAGCCAAGAGACGATCCTGCGCCCTGACACTAAGACGCAAAACGCCATCCGCACAGGGAGCACGAAAAATTTCAGACGGGTTTTCAGGTATTCAGTTTACGCAGCACCTGGGCGTTACGCTGAAAGCCCAGAACAGAGACAGACGCTGTATCAAGGAGAATATTCTCGCCCAGACGGACGTCATTGCTCATCCACATACTGATGAGGCTGCGCAGGATGTGACCATGCGCAAACAGAGCAATCGTACCCTGCTGCGTCAGAAGGCGATCAAGCAGACGCCCAACCCTTGTTCGAACCTGTTCCGCATTTTCTCCGTTCTGGACATCGGATGTCCATAAGGACCAGTCCGGTTCGGCCTTGAGAATATCAGCGGAGGTTCGCCCCTCATAAACGCCGTAATCCCATTCCGTGAGGTCAGGCTCCATCTGGGCCTGAGCACCAAACCCAGCCAGTTCGCAGGTTTCACGAGCGCGTTGAAGAGGACTGCAAAACACTTGATCGAATGTCTGATCTGCGAGACGCGATTTCAGGGCGCGTGCCTGTTCCCGACCATTTTCTGTGAGGGGAATGTCCGTTCGGCCTGTGTGCTGGCCGCTGACGGTCCAGTCCGTTTCACCATGCCGGATGAGCCAGAGCGTGGGCGTGTTCATATCCCGTATCCTTCAGGCTTTTCGGAAAACGAAAAGAGGCCTGTACTGACGCAGGCCTCTGGACTGCTTCAGGCCTTGTTGACCGAAGCGTCGTAAATCCGGTCCACTACTTTGCTCAGGATCGCATTGAACTCCTGATCGGACTGGGACACGCGCAGATCGTCCACGAGCGCACGGGAGAAACTGGCGATCATGCCGTGATTGGCCTTAAGCTTCTGGCAGGCCTGATCCAGCGGATAACCACCTGACAGGGCGACGACACGCTGCATCCGGGGGTGCTTCATCAGGTCTGCATACAGGTCTGCCTTTTCAGGGATCGTGACCTTCAGCATGATCGGATAATCACCAGGCAGCGCATCCAGACCAAGGGCCAGTTCCTTAGCGAGAATGGCCTCAGCCTCTGCTTTCTCAGGACTTTTCACGAGGACCTCGGGCTCCATAATGGGAACCAGGCCATGAGACGCAACCTGAGCGGCAATATCGTACTGCTGCTGAACGATCGCCTTGATCGCTCCGGGATTGGCCAGACGGATCACTGACCGTTCCTTGGTTCCGTACACGCCCAGTTTGGCCGCACGCTCCAGAAGAGTATCCAGACCGGGAATGGGCTTCATCAACTGAGCGCCATCCTTTTCCTCTTCCAGGCCTTTGTCGATCTTCAGGAACGGGACAATGCCGCAGTTTTTCCACAGATAGGTTGGAACAGGGACATCTCCGACCGTGCCATCCATGGTTTTCTCAAACAGGATTGCGGCCAGAACCTCATGACTCTGAAAAGCTGGAGACGTGATAATCCGGACCCGCATTTCGTGCATCAGTCGGAACATGTCTGCGTCATTGGAATAGGCATCGGGGCCAATGCCATATTGTGCGAGAGCTTTGGGCGTTGATCCGCCGCTTTGATCGAGGGCGGCAATAAAACCAGGTTTCTTTGAGACCTGCTCAGCCATTGTTGCATCAGGCATGAACGTCACATCCTTTTCTTCAGTCTGCTGACCAGAAGTAACGGCTGACCTTCGCGCGGGATGTCGAACTCTTCCAATCACATTGCACGGATTAGGGACATGACATGCATTCGTTCAGACGGACTGAAAGCGAAGTCAGTCTCTTTCCGAATTGCCCGACAAAGGCTGTGTAAGTTCCGGGAACAACCGCGCCAGATCAGCAGGCTGCAAAAGGTCTGCAAGGGTATAGCGGTCCAAAACTGTTAAAAATGCACCGAGTGCTTCACCCAGCACGCTGCGCAGATGACAGGATGGAGACAGAATACAGGCACGATTCCCGGCGGAGCGCCCTTCACAATCCACCAGCATCATGTCGTCCTCCGTGAAGCGAACGACCTCTCCTATTCCGATTTCCTGCGCCGGCCGGCCCAGCGTCAGACCGCCACCACGGCCGCGTGTGGTTGTGATGAACTGTCCCTGCCCCAAACGGTGCACCACCTTCACGAGATGGTTCTCTGAAATCCCGTAAGCCTGCGCAATGTCACGGATGGAAACACGCACGGAAGGGCGACCGCCCAGATAAAGCAGGGTCCGCAGTGCATAGTCAGTGTGAAGGGTCAGCCGCATACGAGTCCTCTGGCAGATTGACGAGGCGAAGTCACGTGCCTAAAGATGTATTTGTTATACACCTTTAAGAAGACCCATCATGTCCTCTTCAGACCGCAGCCTTACTCCAGACGTTATCGCCATCATCAAGGCGACCATTCCTGCGTTGGAAGCGCACGGGCTCGACATCACGACCGAAATGTATCGTCGTTTGCTGGCAGACCCTGCCATTGCGGAAATGTTTGACCCGACCCATCAATCCAAAGGAACGCAGCCCCGCGCTCTGGCCATGGCTGTTCTGGCGTATGCAAAGAACATCGATAATCTTGGCGTTCTTGGAGGGGCTGTAGAGCGCATTGCTCAAAAGCATGTCAGTCTGGAAATCCTGCCCGAACATTATCCCCATGTCGCAACGGCGCTTATTGGCGCCATTCAGCATGTTCTGGGCGGTGCCGCGACCCCGGCGATTCTGGATGCCTGGGGCCGAGCCTACTGGGCTCTGGCCGATATTCTAATCGGTCGCGAGCATCAGCTTTACGATACGAGCGCTCAGGCTGATGGGGGCTGGACGGGGTGGCGCTCTTTCAAGATCGCTCAGGCCCATCAGGAATGTGAGAACGTGACAACGCTCGAACTCAAGCCTGTAGATGGCAAGAGCGTTATTCGGGCTGTTCCCGGCCAGTATCTGGGCGTGGATCTGGATATCCCGGACTATGGCCAGACGCGGCGCAATTACAGCATCACGTCGAAGCCGGGTCACGACGGTTACACTATCAGTGTTCGGCATGTGCCAAACGGTGTCGTCTCAACGTGGCTCAACAGCGCAGACAATGTAGGGCATGAGATCCGCCTGTCACCCCCCGCTGGCGGGTTCGTCCTACCCGAAAAGATTGAAACGCCTGTCGCGTTCATCTGCGCTGGAATCGGGATCACACCCATGATCGGCATGATCGAATCCCTGGCGGGAAAGACAGATGCAACACCGGTCAGCGTTATTCAGATCGCGCATTCTGCGGAGGCAGCACCTTTTTCCAAGAAACTGCGTGAGCTTGCAGACACTTCAGGAAACATCAGCCTGCACACGCGTCTGACGTCCGTAGAAGGTCGGCCGGACGCAAACTGGATTACGTCTCATATTCCAGAGAACGCAGCCTGTTATCTCTGTGGTCCGACCGGCTTCATGCGCGAGATGGTGCAGTCTCTTCCAAAAGCCGGTGTTCCAGTCGAACGTCTGCGTTACGAGACGTTCGGACCGGACACCGGCGTTACGGATTAAACCTCAAAGAGCAGCGATGGCGCTCTCTGCTTCCGCAAGGATACGAGGGCGATCATTGCCACCATTCGTGGCCAGACCTTCGGCCTCGATGACCTTGATATCCGTAATTCCAAGGAAACCAAGAACAGCCTTGATGTAGGTCACCTGATGCTCGAAAATGGCTTGTGGCGTTCCTTCCGAGTAGATGCCGCCACGGGCACCAGCAATTACGACCGTCTTGCCACCGGCAAGCCCTTCAATACCATTCGCACCATAGCGGAATGTCTGACCCGCGATCGCAATACGATCGATCCAGGCCTTGAGCTGGCTGGGAATGCCAAAGTTGTACATTGGTACGCCAAGCACGAGGACGTCAGCCGCCTTAAAATCAGCCAGAGCTTTTGCCCCTGCCACAAGCACAGGGTTGGACGCTGCGTCGCCTGTCAGTTCCTTCCCCAGAAAAGACAGCGATTCGCCATCCAGATGCGGGAGCGGTTCAACGGCCAGATCAAGGGACGTCACTTCCAGGTCCGGATGTTTCTGGCGATAGCGATCGACAATGGCGACGCTGAGCTGACGGGTGGCGGAAAAACCGCCGAGAATGCTGGAGTCGATATGAAGCAGTTTCATCTTTTCTCTTCCGGTTCCTGATCGTAACCAGCACAAGATAAGAAACCTTTCTCATACCTCCGCAAGACGGCACATTCAGGGATCATAGGCACATGGATGTTAGTACCCTTCCCCCTCCTGTCACGCATGAGAGCGATACATGCGCTGTTGTCCGCGCCATTCTGGCGCGCGTGGGAGACAAATGGAGCATCCTGATCGTTCGGATGCTGGGTGATGGCTCCATGCGTTTCAGCGAACTCCGTCGATCCATTGAGGGAATTTCCCAACGCATGCTGACCTTGACGCTGCGGAATCTGGAACGCGACGGGCTGGTGGAACGCACCGTTACCCCCACCACGCCACCCCGCGTGGATTATGAACTGACGGATCTCGGGCGATCTCTGCAAAGCATTACTGAAGCCTTTGGCCGATGGGCCGTCACGCATCGGGATCAGATCGAAAACGCGCGCATCCGTTTTGACGCGCGCCAATAATCCCCTAGGTTGCAGCCAATAGTTTCTGACGGTCAGGCACAGATTATGACGACTCTTCCCCGGATTGGTATTGCTGGCATTACAGGCCGACTAGGCTCTCTCTGTGCTGAAGAAGTGGGTGTCTCTCTTGCAGGTGGCCTTGCCCGACATTCCGATGACGGTCGGAACATCACGACCAATCCGGCCGATCTCGCCAAGATCTGCGACGTTGTGATCGACGTCAGTCACGCTTCGACCGTGCAGGCCCATGCCAAAGCTTTTGCTGCCGCAGGATGTCCGTGGGTTCTTGGAACGACAGGTCTAAATTCGGAAGATCAGGCTGCGGTCGACGAGGCCGCAAAGCATATCCCGGTTCTTCAGGCAGCCAATTTCTCTCCAGCCCTTACGCTCTTTCTGGAACTCGCAAAACAGCTTGGCGCGGGCCTGCCGGGATATGACGCGGAAATTGTGGAAGTGCACCATCGCCAGAAGGTTGATGCTCCGTCTGGCACAGCCCTTGCGATTGGGCGAGCTGTCGCGGAAGGGCGAAACGTAGCCCTTGAGGATGTCATGCGCCTCGATCAGAATGGCGCTCGCCCGGATGGCACCATTGGCTTTGCTTCCCTGCGCGGCGGCCAGATCGTGGGGGAACACGACCTGATGTTCATGGCAGCAGACGAACAGATCACTCTGTCTCACCGCGCCCTCGACCGCAGGGTCTTTGCCCGGGGTGCCGTCATGGCAGCCCGATGGCTCGCACAGCAGCCACCGGGTTTGTACGGCATGGCAGACGTGTTTCGCCGGACGGTTTGATCATCCGGCGAAGATCAGGCTTTCAGCCGCCGGAAATTTCCAGATTCACACCTGTCATGAAGCTGGAATCGTCTCCGAGAAGGAAAGCCACGACACCCGGGATCTCACTGATATCTCCATAACGACGCATCGGGATGCTACCGATCATCTGTTTGGAGACTTCTTCCGGATTAGTTGAGAAATACTGCGTATTGGCCTTGGCCTGCAATTCAACCTGCCGGTCCCACATGAAGCCCGGCCCCATGTAACCCGGGCTGATCGCATTAACGCGGATGTTGTAAGGTGCGAGGTCGAGAGCTGCCGTTTCGGTCAAGGCAATGATTGCGCCCTTGGATGCGCCATAAGCCGCCATGTTTGGTGGCCCTTTTACGCCTGCCATGCTGGCTGTATTCACGACCCGTCCATAGCCGTTTTCAATCATGTGCCGGGAAACTGCTTTCAGAACATGAAAAGCACCCGTGACGTTGATATTCAGCACACGGGGGAAATCTTCTGCCGGGTAATCCTGAATCGGCGCAAAAGCGCCCTGATACCCGGCATTGTTGAAGAGAAAATCGATTTTCCCAAAATCTTCAACAACCTGACTAACAACATCATTGACCGAAGCTTCAGACGTCACGTCACAGAGATACGACTCTGCCTTCACACCTTTCTCGCGGACAGCGGCCTGTGCTTTCGCCAACGCTTCCGAATTCATGTCCAGAAGAGCAATGTCTGTCCCCATTTCTGCGAGACGCAGCGCAGTGGCGAGACCGATATTGCCTCCAGCACCCGTTACAAGACAGGATTTACCGCTAAAGAAACTAACCACGTATGCCATTTGTACCTCATCGAGATGTGGCGCTTTCGCACTCCCCATACATACCGGCATACTGTCTGACCGTCTGCACCTTATTTTCACTATTATTTACCGTGAAAATATGTCTGATTTTACGTATTTTATACAATTACTTATGCAGATATCGCGCAGAAAAAATAACCAACCATTCCCTAGGCACTTGACCCCTGCGTGCAATTCCGCCAAGCCGTGCCTTCCTGAATGCTGCAGTCTGTCCGTCATGGCGCCTGCGGCCCTTTTCACCACTCATTCCCTGCGAGGTCCCTGAGTGCGCAATCACGGCGATTTCCTGTTCACCTCTGAATCTGTTTCCGAGGGCCATCCCGACAAGGTGGCAGACCGTATCTCCGACACCGTCCTGGACGCTTATCTTGAAGCCGATCCGGAAGCCCGCGTTGCCTGTGAAACGCTGGTCACGACGAACCGTGTCATCCTGGCCGGTGAAGTCCGTGGCCCGAAGGCTGTCGAAGACACGCTGATCGACCGCGCACGCGAGGCCATCAAGGACATTGGCTACGACCAGGCAGGTTTCTCCTGGAAGAACGCCGAGATCACGTCTTACCTGCACGCACAGTCCGCTGATATCGCCCAGGGCGTTGACAGCGGCAGCGACAAGGACGAAGGCGCTGGCGATCAGGGCATCATGTTCGGCTTCGCAACACGCGAAACCGAAAACCTGATGCCGGCTCCGCTGTTCTACGCCCAGACAATCCTTGAGCGTATCCGCGACTACCGCAAGAACGGCGATGCCCGCGGTGCAGGCCTTCTTCCGGACGCGAAGAGCCAGGTCACGCTGCGTTATGTCGATGGCAAGCCGGTTGGCGTGACGTCTGTCGTGATTTCCACGCAGCACGCTGAAGGCATGAGCCAGAACACGATCCGCGAAACGCTGCGCGGCGTCGTCAATGACGTTCTGCCGAATGGCTGGAGCTGCCCGGAAGACGAGTTCTATGTGAACCCGACCGGCAACTTCGTCATTGGTGGCCCGGATGGTGATGCTGGTCTGACAGGTCGTAAGATCATCGTGGACACATACGGTGGTGCAGCCCCTCATGGTGGTGGCGCATTCTCCGGCAAGGACCCCACGAAGGTTGACCGTTCGGCTGCTTATGCTGCGCGTTACCTTGCCAAGAACGTTGTTGCTGCTGGCTTGGCAGATCGCTGCACGATCCAGCTCAGCTACGCCATCGGCGTTTCCAAGCCGCTTTCGGTCTATGTGGACCTCGACGGCACAGGCAAGGACATCGACGAAGCACGCCTCGGCCTGCTCCTCAATGAAGTTGTGGATCTGTCCCCGCGCGGCATCCGCAAGCATCTGCGCCTGAACCGCCCGATCTATGTTCCGACGTCCGCCTATGGTCACTTCGGCCGCGTGCCGAATGCTGCTCTGGACAACTTCACCTGGGAACAGACGGATCTGGTTGACACCCTCCGCAACGCACTGAACAGGTAAGCCCCTGACACAGTCTCTCAAACCCCAGCCGGAGCGGCTTTACGGCCGCCAGCGCGGCCACCCGCTCCGGGCAAGGCAGCAGCATCTTCTTGAAGAAACGCTGCCGCGCTTTACTTTTGCGTCTGCGGAAAACCCGACTGCCGGGTTTTCCTCGCCGGTCTCACGCGTCTTTCTTGAAATCGGATTTGGCGGCGGTGAACACGCAGCAGCCCAGTCTGAAATGAACCCGGATGTCGGGTACATTGCCTCAGAGGTTTTCGAGAACGGCCTGTGCTCCCTGATGTCGCGCCTTGTGCCGGATGGTCAGGAAGATACAGCCCAACCACCCGAGCATTTCCGCATCTGGCCAGAAGACGCCCGTCTTCTGCTTAAGGATATGCCCGACGGTTGCCTTGACCGCGCTTATCTGATGTTCCCGGACCCATGGCCGAAATCCCGCCATGCAAAGCGTCGCTTTGTGCATCCAGAGAACCTTCGGGAACTTCATCGCGTTCTTAAGCCCGGCGCCATCTGGCGTGTGGCAAGCGATCATCCCGTTTACCAGGACTGGGTGATCGAAGTGATGGGCAAGCAGGATCTGTTTGATGCTCCCCCTCCGGAGACGGAACGTCCCGAAGGATGGTCTCCAACCCGATATGAGGCAAAAGCCTTCCGGGAAGGACGACAGCCCTTCTACTGGACCTTTACCCGGCGCCCTTGAGGCGCCGTCCCTTTATCTGACTACAGTGAGTTCCTGACATCATGACCCAGATCGAACGCGAAGAAATGGAATTCGATGTCGTGGTGGTCGGTGGTGGCCCCGCCGGTCTGTCCGCGGCGATCCGCCTGCGACAGATTGCGCCGGACGCGTCGGTATGTCTGATCGAAAAGGGTAGCGAGATCGGTGCGCACATCGTCTCGGGTGCCGTCATCGAGCCGCGTTCGCTTGAGGAACTCCTGCCAGACTGGCGCTCTCTTGGTGCGCCACTGAACACGGAAGTCACGGAAGAGCGCATGCTTTTCCTGACTGAAAAGCGCGCCTTTCAGATTCCTTATCTGGATCGCGTCATGCCCCATATGGCGAACCACGGAAATTATGTGGTGTCCCTTGGGGAAGTCTGTCGCTGGCTGGGTGAACAGGCCGAAACACTTGGTGTCGAGATCTATCCCGGGTTTGCAGGTGCTGAACTGTTCATCGAAAACAATCGCGTTGCCGGCGTCATTACGGGCGATATGGGCATCGAGCGCGATGGCACGCATGGTCCCAACTTCACGCCCGGCATGATCCTTCGTGCCAAGCAGACGATCCTGACCGAAGGGGCACGCGGTTCCCTGAGCGCCCATGCCATGAAGCGTTTCGGTCTACGCAAAGGTGTCGATACCCAGACTTACGGCCTCGGCATCAAGGAAGTCTGGGAGATCCCCAAGGAGAAGCATCGTCCCGGACTCGTGCAGCACAGTTTTGGCTGGCCGCTGGATGACCACACCTATGGTGGCGCATGGCTCTATCATTTCGGAGAAAATCTGGTCAGCTATGGCTTTGTGACCGGCCTGGACTACAGCAACACTTACCTTTCACCCTTCGAGGAAATGCAGCGCACAAAGTTGCACCCGGCTTTCCGGGAACACTTCGAGGGCGGCAAACGCCTGATCTATGGCGCACGTGCACTCTCCGAAGGTGGCCTTCAGTCCATTCCTCGCCTGACATTCCCCGGTGGCGTTCTGGCTGGTGACTCGGCAGGCTTCCTGAACGTTCCCAAGATCAAGGGAACGCACACAGCAATGAAATCCGGCATGTTGGCCGCCGAAGCTGTGGCCGAAGCGCTCCAGACCGAACGGGCTGAAGCATCAAGCCTGACAGAACGCGTACGCAACTCCTGGCTCTGGTCCGAGCTGCGCGATGTCCGCAATATCCGTCCGGCTTTCGCCAAATGGGGCATGAAGGCTGGCGCGCTCTACGCGGGCATCGACAGCATGATCCTGCGTGGCCGCGCCCCTTGGACACTGCATCATCCGCATGCCGACAATGAGACGCTACGTCCATCAGCACTTTGCGAGCAGATCGATTATCCAAAGCCAGACAACGTCCTGACCTTCGATCGCGTCAGCTCGGTTTTCCTCAGCGCCACCAACCACGAGGAAAACCAGCCTGTCCATCTGAAGCTGCGGAATGAGGCCATCTGGCGCACCGTCAACCATGACGTCTTTGATTCGCCGGAAAGCCGCTACTGTCCGGCCGGCGTCTACGAGCAGGAAAAAAGCGGGGAAAATGAGTGGTCCCTGCGCATCAATGCGCAGAACTGCGTCCATTGCAAAACCTGCGATATTAAGGACCCGACGCAGAATATCGAATGGTGCACGCCAGAAGGCAGCGGCGGCCCGAACTACCCTGTCGGGATGTAATTCTTCCAAACAGACGGGCCGCTTTCTGACCGGAATGTGACTTCCTGATCCATTTCCGGTACGGTGGCGCCCGTTTTTCCAGCGGCGTCAGCAGCGAAAGATCACGATGAAAATTCTGGTCCCAGTCAAAAGGGTGGTCGATTACAACGTCAAGGTGCGTGTAGCGGCCGATGGTAGTGGTGTCGAAACGCAGGGCCTGAAAATGTCCCTGAATCCGTTCGATGAAATTGCGGTGGAAGAAGCCATCCGCCTGCGCGAAAAAGGCGTGGCAACCGAAGTGGTCGTAGTGACCATTGGCGTTCAGGCGGCGCAGGATATCCTGCGTACCTCGATGGCGATGGGCGCAGACCGGGCCATTCTGGTCAAAACAGATGATACGCTTGAGCCGCGTGCCGTCGCCAATGCCCTGAAAGCCATTGTCGAACGCGAACAGCCAGGTCTTGTCTGCATGGGCAAACAGGCCATCGATGATGATATGAACGCAACCGGCCAGATCCTGGCAGCCAAGCTCGGCTGGCCACAGGGCACGTTCGCTAGTGCAGTCAGTGTGGCGGACGGTCGCATTGAAGTTTCTCGCGAAATCGACGGTGGTACGGAAGTTGTCTCCCTGGCTCTTCCCGCCGTGGTGACAGCCGATCTGCGCCTCAATGAGCCCCGCTATGCGTCTCTCCCAAACATCATGAAGGCACGCAAAAAGCCTCTCGAAACGCTTGAGGCTGCCGATCTCGGCGTTGATCTTGCCTCCCGCCTGACTGTCGTTTCTGTCGCAGAGCCGGCAGAACGCAAGGAAGGTATCAAGCTGGGCAGTGCGGCCGAACTGGTCGAAAAGCTCAAGACAGAAGCGAAGGTGATCTGATGACCGCTCTTGTTCTGCTCGAAGTCGAGAATGGTGAAGTCCGTCAGGCATCACGTTCAGCCCTGACAGCCGCCACACGCTTTGGCGATGTAGACGCCATCGTTTTTGGGGAAGGCGCCAGTGCCGCCGCAGCCCTTCCGGGCATCAAGCGGGTTCTGTCCGTGCCCGGTCTAGCCACGGATCTGGCCGAACCTGCCGCCGATCTGCTGGCGTCCATCGCAAAGGACTACAGCCACATCGTGGCGTCTGCCTCTGCCAGTGGAAAGAACATTCTGCCGCGTCTGGCAGGCCTGCTTGACGTTCAACCCATCCCGGATGTGGTCGAAATCAAGGATGCCGAAACGTTCGTTCGTCCGATCTACGCAGGCAATGCACTGGCAACCGTCCGGTCTTCAGACGCCATCAAGATTCTGACGGTTCGGGGTTCCAGCTTTGATCCCGCTCCGAAAGACGGCGGCTCCGCTCCGGTTGAGACACTGGACGCACCAGTCAGCGAAAAGTCCGTTTTCGTGAAGGTGGAACTCTCTGCCTCCGATCGCCCGGAACTTGAGGCAGCCCGTGTGGTCATCTCGGGCGGCAAGGGCATGAAGGACGCAGCCAACTTCAAGCTGCTCGAACCCATTGCCGACAAGCTGAACGCCGCCATTGGTGCATCCCGTTCTGCTGTGGACTCCGGCTTTGCACCGAACGAAATGCAGGTCGGCCAGACCGGCAAGATCGTGGCTCCGGAACTCTACATCGCTGTTGGCCTGTCTGGCGCAATCCAGCACCTGGCCGGCATGAAAGACAGCCGCGTGATCGTGGCCATCAACACGGACCCAGAAGCCCCGATCTTCCGTGTCGCCGATTACGGTATCGTGGGCGACCTTTTCGAGGTTCTGCCCGCACTCGAAAAGGCCCTCTGAACCTTTTCAGCAGGCGATCCATGACGGATCGCCTGCTTTTTGCATGACGTGAACTGTCCAGAACTTAAGTTGCAGACCGACCTCCGTGTGACATCCTATTGCACGACGGAGACACCCAATGACCCTGCGACGTACCTTCCAAAAAATTCTTCCTGCGTTTCCCCCGCTGCTCGGCGCATTCTTCATTCACAGCGCATTGGGCGCCGCCTATGTCGTGCCTTCGGCCTCAATGAAGCCAACACTCGAAATCGGGGATGAGGTCGTCGCTATCATACCGCCTTACGGATGGGGAACAGCCAGTCTTCCTTTTGCAACGCGGATTCCTGTTCTTCCGCATCTCCGCATTTTCACCCGCCTGCCGCACCGGGGAGATGTGGTCGTTTTCCGAGCGCCTGCCAATCTGAATGAAACCTGGGTTAAACGTGTCATCGGCCTGCCGGGAGACAGAATTGCCCTGTCCAACGGACATGTCTTTTTAAATGGAAAAGCCCTTCCCTGGCACGAAAAAAGCCCCTATCAGGCCGAACTCACCCCAGGAAGGTTCGTACCTGCCAGACGGTATGAGGAAACACTCCCCGACGGTACGCACCATGACATCCTCAAACTGACAACAGCAGGAACGCTCGACACCGTTCCCGCCTTTACGGTGCCCGCAGGCGAGCTCTTCGTCATGGGCGATAACCGCGATGACTCTGCAGACTCACGTGTGTCTGTCAAAGACGGCGGCGTCGGCCTCCTGCCCGTCTGGAACGTTCAGGGAAAAGCCGTCACGGTGCTGTTCTCATGGCACCACCTCAAAAGATTGCTGCTCTCCGTCTGATTTTCCGGCGCGCCCTCTTGCGCGTTTTGTAAATCCCCGGTAGGAGAAGCGCCGTCGGCACGGAGTGTAGCTCAGCCTGGTAGAGCACTGTGTTCGGGACGCAGGGGCCGGAGGTTCGAATCCTCTCACTCCGACCAGCCGATAAACGGATAATCAGAAAATCTGATCAGAGCAAAACAGACAATGCTCTTCCGTGCACATTTCAAATACAGCTCTGACTTCACTTATTCTGATGCTCAACGCTCTTTTATGCCCACAAAGGGATGAACCGGCTGATCGGCTTTGCACAGCTTCAAAGCATCCGGCTTTTGAAGATCCAGAATACGCACAGCCAACGTCTGCCGAGATATCAGAATTTTCTCCCCTTCCTTGTCGCGAATAGCGTCAGACTGGCCAAGCAAAGCGCCAGCATATTCAACCTCACGCTGCATTTCTGCATCCGGCAACGCCGACAAAGGCACAAACTGCACAGGCAAACTGAGCTGCTGTGTTGTTGAACGGCTGGCATCCGCTGTAATTCCCAAAACGGGAACACTTGTCAGGGCTGAAACAGAGAAAGAACCGGACTGGGTCAGACTGCCATTCAACTGTATCGCCACAGGTCCGGAAACAAGCGCAACAACAGGGTCTACATTCCGCTGCGCACATTGCAGCGCACGAATATTGGTATCAAAGCGGTTTGCCTGCTCTTCAGACCAGTCCTGCACATCTGAAGCACTCACAATGCCAGCTCTCGTCAGATCTTTCTGAACCCCACCCAACGCTGCATCGATTGAAGTTTGCGCACCACCGGTAAAAACACAGCCCGACAGCAAAAGCCATATGGGCAAAACATAGAACGGCCTCATGCCGCACTCATTTCCGCAACGAGTGCATGAATAGCTTCCGCCTTGGGGGACACACCGTTTACCGTCAGCCAATTCTGCCGACTCACCAGCCCATAGGCCTCATCACAGATCCGCAGCAATGTATCCCAAGGCATGAATGTCCGACTGCCCCATGTATTGAAAAATACACCCTCAGTCGTGTAACCCGTCAGTGCAATCGCATGGCCGCCCACATAGGCATGATCCTGAACGGCATTCCAGTCCCAGCTCGCACCCAATGGAAGATCAAGAAACCCACGAGGCACCTGCACCCCCGCCAGAACGCCCCCAAGATAAGAAATGCCCCGCTTGATCCCATTGACGGAATGGGCATCAATAACCCCGTAGGCCGTCAGATAATCCTTGGTCTGACCAGGCCGAACAAAGCCGTTTCTTTTCCAGTATCCCAACTGTTCAAGCAGAATAGTGCCATTATCGTTCTGACCCGTTAACGGATCAAATCCCGTAACTGCGCCATAATTCTGCAGAACCTGCTCGCTGGACAGAAGAACCAGCCCCTGAGCCGCCTTCGTCCAGGTGGCCGTGAGAGCTGCATGCGCAGCAAACGCGCAACAACCAAACCGGTCATTGCCCCACATCTGATAAGGCACCCCTGCAGACCAATCCTGACTTTCCGGAACCTCTGGAACATGCGCCGCCAGAACAGGCGAAAACCGATAGGTCCGCGCATCATAACGAGGTGGCAGCTTGCCGAGCCTGCGTTCCGTCATCAATCAACGCTCCAGAAAAATGAAAAGCCACCCCCATGCAGGGGATGGCTTTCGTAATGTCTCACTCCCGACTTTCAGGCAGAACGGATCCTGCCTTTATAAAAATCAGGCGCGAACGTCATAGGCCAGAGAGGCCGGCCAGGCAGCCTGCGCAAAAACCTGCGCATAATCATGAACTTCCGTCAGGAACGTCCGATCACCATCCAGAACCAGCCGTACCGTCGGAGCAAGCGTGCCGCCAATACGATAGGTATCAGGGCTTTCAGCGTTCTGACCGGCCGCCGGAATCGTATCGATAAACGACTGAACATAGCCCTGCGCATCTACGAAATGCGAGTACGTCGAATATGGCTGCGAAGACGGGTTACCAAGTACCAGACCCGAGCTGTTCAGAGGCTTGTAGGGACCAAAAATCCCCTTCTCGGAGACGAAACCATACACACCATCAGGGCCCGTGCTTTTGCCCGTATAGGTGGAATGATGGCTGATGGTGAATAGATAGGTCAGACCATCCTTGAAGACGAAATGCGGACGCTCCGTCTGATCATTCACGCCCAGAGCCGTCACCAGGGCAGGCATCAGCTCCCAACGGGAATAATCGCCCTTGCGCCAGTTGGACACACAGCGGGACAGACCGATTGCGGCAGCACCATACTGCGCACCCGCATCCACCGCATAACCCGGCGGAACATGGCCCATCTCATCAGAACCGACGACAAACTGCCCCCGCATCCCGGGAACATTGCCTTCAAACAGCGTGTAAAGCTCGCCGTCGCCCGGATTGATGAACGGCTGCGGATCGCGGAAATCGAAATACGCGTCTTCAGAGGCATTGGCGTAATGAACGCCGTCAGCCTTGAACATTTCCGTACTGGCCGAGAAGCCCTCAAACCAGACACCCTTGTCATCAGCATGAATGGTGCCCGAACAGACAGCCGGAACAGAATTGCCGTCCGGTGCGCCAACGGACGTATAGAACATGTCCACCTTGTTCTCGGTGCCCTCACGCATCACCAGAGAACCAGACCACTCCCACGGACGCAGATCAGCAGACGTCTGAAACAGGCGACCACCCCACGTCCACTCAACACCATCGGCGCTGTACCAGTAGCCGATATAGGCACGATCATTGCGGGAGTGCCATTCGTCATAAATCTTGGCATTGGTCTTGTCGATCTTGTCCACAGCCAGGGACCAGAGAACAAACCAGCCCTTATACGTAACAGTGCGCATATGCATGTCACGAAGGGCACCACTGTCCCAGATCATCACATCGTTGGACATGACCGGGAAATTGTAGTCGATTACCGGCATTGTCGTCGTCGGATCGTCTGTACGAACCTTCAGCGCATCGGCAATCGTCCACCGGGACGAGCGATAGTTCGGAAGCACGCGACGAACAGCCGTGTGCTGATCCAGAATTCGGCTGGAAATAGCATTCATATTTTCATGATCCGTATGAATAGTGTTTGAAAAATAACCCTGTCAGGCGCCTTGTTGCGGAGCCTTGCCAGGAGAAGGGCCCGTTGCTTCCGAAGCAGCGTCTGTTTTCACGCCCTCTCCGTCCTTCGAAACAACGACCTTCTTGCTGACCTGCCGTTCCAGACGGTTGGCAGCCCAGCCAATGTTCAGCCCCAGAAGGGCCACCAGACGGTAAATTCCGTTCAATCGTGATGTATTCTGTGGGGGAGGCAAAAAGACCGTAACCAGTTTGCATCCAATAATCAGCAAAGCCACCCAAAGCTCATATCGGGCCGGGATGTCAGCTAGCAGACCAGAAAGGTCCAAACCGGGAATATCCACACTCTGAAATCCTGCTTGGCGCATAAAAAAAGAGGCTGCATCCATCAGGATGAGCCTCTCGTAAAATCTTATTCTCAATATGAATTATCGAACCATCAGCTGAGTGAATTATGGCTCAATGCCATAGTTATATGAAAAACCCGGATGCAGTTCAAGCTTAAAATGTCAGACATAGAGGAGAAGAGTTGAAACCTTCCCTGCACGGACCTAATTTCGACACTTAGAAAGTCTCTTTTCCCTAGAGAGACACTTACGAGAGACCAAACCCACCATGACGATCCGCTTAACGCGATCCGCACTGGCTCTTGCAGCCCTTCTGACCGCCGCTCCTGCCGCCCTTGCCGAACCTGGCGGCTGCATCAAATACGGCGCCGCCGGAGCTGTCGGCGGCCATATCGCCAATCATCACGCCGTCGTCGGTGCTATGGGTGGTTGTGCCGCTGGCATGTATCGCCGTCATCTCTATCGCAAGGATCTCCGCGAAAAGGCAGCCCTTTGGGACAAGGAACACCCTGCAGATCCAAATGCCAGCTGGTGGCAGCGCCATCATGATGCCGCGTCCACCAAGCAGAAAGCAGAATGGTACGACGCCGAACATCCTGAGCCGGGTCCAAACACACCGGCGCCAGCTCCCCAGCCCAACCAACACTTCTGAAAACAGAAACGCCCGGCCTGAAGCCGGGCGTTTTCTTTTCCGAATGCTCTCAACAGCCTCTCAGGAAAACTGGAAACCCTTGAGCGCAGAACGGGATAGACCTTCCAGAAGGTCAATAGCTTCATCCGTATCGTTTAAACAGGGAATCGGGGCGAAATCTTCACCGCCGGCATGAATAAATTCCTCACGAAGCTCATTACCAATTTCGTCGAGTGTCTCAATGCAATCCGACATAAAGCCAGGCATAATTACTGCAATCTTGGTGATCCCCTGCTTGGGCAGCGCGGTAACATAAGGTGCCGTATAAGGCTGGATCCATTCCAGCGGCCCAAAGCGAGACTGGAATGTGAGCGGCATCTGCTCATCGCTGAATCCCAATGCTTTCCGCAAGGCCACAATCGTGCGCTGACACTCTTCCTGATAGGAATCGCCTTTTTCAACGCAGGTTTTCGGCAATCCATGAAAGGACGCAACAACAGCTTGAGGCTTGAAAGACAAACCTTCCAAAGTCTTACGAACAGACTGTTCCAACGCCCGGACAAACAGTGGGTGATCCGGAAAAGACGGCATCGTCAGCACAGCGGGCTGACGGCGTAATTTCATGAGTGCGCGGAAAAGATGATCGTTCGCTGTCGCAGTCGTCGTCGCGGAATACTGCGGATAAAGCGGAATGCTGATGATCCGGTCACACCCCTGATCCATCAGGCTTTCAAGGCCCTGTGCAACAGATGGCTGCCCGTAACGCATTCCCCATTCAACTGGCACGCCGTCACCCTTGAGACGCAAAGCCAGCTTCTCAGCCTGTCGCTGGGTATAAACCCGCAACGGCGAAGCATTCTCTTCGCGATCCCAGATGCGTGCATAATTCGCACCACTGGCGAATGGACGTTTTGTAAGAATGATGCCCTGCAAAATGGGCTGCCAGATCAACGGCGGACTTTCTATCACGCGCCGATCAGAAAGAAACTCACTCAGGTAACGACGTACGGCAAAGTAGCCAGTATCGTCAGGTGTCCCGAGATTAAGGAGAAGAACGCCAGTCCGCCCATGAGGAGGAGAAGCATTGCGTGGTTTTTTAAAGAAAAAGGCCATAGTGCCCTTCAGTGTGAAACAGGGCTAACAACGGCGAAAGAGGAAAAACGTATCGAGTATCGGGATACGCGTCCCTTTCGGGACGCTATCGTCGGCGCTTTACACGCGCATAGGAGAAGCTTGGTCGTTCAGCCCTTAGGGATGCGTTATAGACAATAACCGCCATGACAGCGCCGATTGATCCGATATACGGCATGAAAGTATTCATCAGAGCCATATTCGCCTCCTTGAACCCTCTGGGAAAGTTTTCCGTGGGCTCAATATTGAGAGTGGTCATATCGCCGCCGGGTTTCAAGAAAAAAATTCATATGCCCCGCAAAAACTTTACTACCACGCGCAATAATCTTTGTTTTTCATGAATTTAGCGTCTCAGGAATCGGCCAGAATCCCCTTGCGTACGCAACTTCCCGAACCTCTACTCGTTAAAACAGGGACACATTTGATTGTTCGAAAGGACCAAGACAATGGCGACTCAAGATCCAGTCATTTACGTCATCGCTGACGGCGAAAAAGGCCGCTTTCTTCGTTTGGAAGGAAGCCAGCTTCGCACCATAGAGAGTTTTGACCTGCATAAAGGCTCCGATGCAGCCAAAGACGTAGGGTCCATCAAAGCAGCTCACACAAATCCAAAAGAGCAGCTCAAAACCCATTTCACGAAAGATCTGGCGACGCATATCAATAAAGCCGCACAGGATTCCAATATCGAGGGCATTTTCCTCGTTGCTCCGGCACAGGCACTGCACGACATCCGTGAGCATCTCGACAAGCCAACAACCAAAAAGCTGTTCAAGACCCTGACAAAGGATCTGACAAACACCAGCGATCATGACCTGCTCACGCATCTTGACCGCCCGGAAACCGGCTGGCCTGAACTCGCCCCGGTCTAAGTCAAAAAGCAGACCACGTCATGCTACGGCGCGGCCTGCCACGCAGGCCTGACGTGTTCCCGTGGTCTGAGGCCACGAGGAAGGCAACTGTCGAAGATAACGAACAGCCAGAAGCGCAAAACACTGCGCCTCCAACGCATCTCCATCCCATCCCAGAACGTCAACAGACGATACGTCTCCTAGGCGCGACCGCAATCGATCCATCAGTACCGGATTGTGTCGTCCTCCGCCCGCAACAAACCACTTGTCCGGCGTAAACTCCATCGGCGTCCGAGCAATCGCCTCCACCGTAAATTCTAGCAGCGTGGCCGCTCCGTCTTCAGCGGAAAGCCCCCGCACAGCTTCCATAGCTGGCCCATGAAAGCTCAACCGGTCCAGGGATTTCGGCATGGGACGACTGAAATAAGAGCCATTCAGCAAACGCTCCAACACGTCCTGCTTCACTACCCCACGGCTAGCCAGCGCGCCATTCGTATCGCAAGCCGTTCCCGTATGACGCTCCGCCCAGTCATCCAGCAGAGCATTGCCTGGCCCCGTATCGCAGGCCCAGACCTGACGATTACCGTCCTTCACGGGCCCCAGCAGCGTGACGTTCGCCACCCCCCCGATATTCAACACAGCCACAGACTTCTCTTCTCGGTCCAGAAGAGCGGCATGAAGGACGGGAACAAGCGGCGCTCCTTCTCCCCCATAGTCCAGATCCCTCGCCCGGAAATCATAGATAACGGGAATGCCACATTGCTCCTGCAACAAAGCACCATCGCCAATCTGCCAGCTTCGTCCCATGCCCGGCTGATGCAGAATAGTTTGCCCGTGGAAGCCAACGACGTCCGGTACAATCGTCGGCATCATCTGCCGAAGAGCGCTGACAGCCTCAACATGCCTGAGCGTTACTTCTCGTTCGACATCCTTCAGGTCAGCCTCACTTCCAGAAAGTTCGACGGCATGATCCAGAAGCAATCGCATCCGATCCCGTAACATCTGATCATACGGAAGCGTCAACGCTGGCCCATATTCTGCAATGCGTTCCCCATCCGTCAGAACAAGAGCCGCATCCACGCCATCGAGCGACGTCCCACTCATCAATCCAATGGCCCAGCGCAGATCGCCCGATCCCGTTTCAGGCATTACAGAGCAGCCAATGCGGCATGCAGGTCACCCTTATAGCGCTGAAGAAGCGCTTCAACCTGCTCGGCCTCCACCCCATGCCGGATCAGAACAGCCCGTTTCACATTCCCACCAACCAAGGCAAGCGCTTCCCGTACCTCTTCGTAAGTCCCGCCGGAAAGTTCAGACACCATGCGCTCGGCACGCTTCTGCAGCTTGTCATTGCTGATCCGCATATCCACCATACGGCCGCGATACACATGCCCAAGCCGCGTCATCAGGGCTGTAGAGAACAGGTTCAGCACAACCTTCTGCGCCGTCCCTGCGGCCATCCGAGTCGATCCAGCCAGAACCTCCGCTCCTGTCGGAATAGAAATCCCGATTTCAGCGTCTCGAAGCAGACGCCCATCCGCATTGCCACTAACCCCGATCGTCAGCGCCCCTGCATCACGGCCTGCACGCACCATCGCGCAGGTGTAAGGCGTATTCCCGCTAGCAGCGACCCCAATCACCACATCATTCGCAGTAGGAACATGCTCG
Organism: Gluconobacter frateurii; assembly: GCF_002723955.1. Taxonomy (GTDB): domain Bacteria; phylum Pseudomonadota; class Alphaproteobacteria; order Acetobacterales; family Acetobacteraceae; genus Gluconobacter; species Gluconobacter frateurii. The sequence goes on along the minus strand of NZ_BEWN01000002.1, from coordinate 307,116 downwards.
CTCAGGTCAAGACGTGCCTGATCCTCCCGATCCTCCGCCCCTTCAACGGCCTGCGTCCCGGCCCCCGCTCCACCCGCGAGCAACAAAACCAGACGCTCCGGCGCAAGCCCGAAAGTCGGCGTCAGTTCAACCCCGTCCTGAACCCCAATCCGACCGGACGTCCCTGCTCCCGCATAAATCAGACGACCACCCCGTTGAAGACGTGGCACAGCAGCTTCAACAGCCCGTTCAATCGATGGTAGCGCCTCCCCAACCCGATCCAACGCAGCCTTCTGTGATTCCAGAAGACGACCCAACAGAGCATCAAGGGGGAGAAGCTCAATCGTCTGGTTAACGTCCAGAACTGTTTCGGTACGTGGAACCGTCACAAATAACCCTCTTCATCGCGACATAAAAAATGCGCCAGAAGGTCTCCCCTCAGACGCATTCAACTTTAAAGAAGAAGCTTATTCCTTCACGGGAAGGAGCGCCCCATCCTTGAGAAGACCCTGCTCAACCAGGCTCTCCGCAATCTGCACCGCATTCAGTGCAGCACCCTTACGAAGATTGTCGGACACACACCAAAGGGCCAGACCATTCTCCACGGTCGGATCAATCCGCAGGCGCGACACATACGTCGCATCTTCCCCAACACACTCAATCGGCGTCACATAGCCACCATCCTCGCGTTCATCACGCAGGATCACGCCTGGAGCCTTGCGAAGCGCCTCACGGGCCTTCTTCAGATCGATAGGCTTCTCACACTCAATGCTGATCGCCTCGGAATGACCAATGAAGACGGGTACCCGCACGCAAGTCGCCAGAACCTGAATATCCGGATCGAGAATCTTGCGGGTCTCAACCGCCATCTTCCACTCTTCCTTGGTCGCACCATCGTCCATGAAGCGATCAATATGTGGAATGACGTTGAAGGCGATCTGCTTGGTAAACTGCGCAACCGTCGGCGGATCGTTCACGAACGTGCCCTTGGTCTGACCAAACAGTTCGTCCATGCCATCTTTGCCTGCACCAGACACCGCCTGATACGTCGAAACCACAATACGCTTGATCTTGAACAGATCATGTAGCGGCTTCAGCGCCACCACCATCTGCGCAGTGGAGCAGTTCGGGTTCGCTATGATGCCACGACGCGCCTTCTTCAGCGCTTTAGCATTCACTTCTGGCACAACCAACGGAATGCCCGGCTCCATACGGAAATGGGATGTATTGTCGATCACAACACAGCCCGCAGCCGCAGCCTTCGGCGCATACACCGCCGAAACCTCACCGCCCGGCGAGAAGAGCGCAATATCCCAGCCCTTGAAGTCAAACGTCTCAAGGTTCTGAACCTTGAGAACCTTCTTGTCCCCAAAGGAAATTTCTTTTCCGACTGAGCGTGGCGACGCTAGCGCCACAACCTCGTCCACAGGGAAATTCCGTTCCGCCAGAATGCGTAGCAGTTCGCGCCCCACCGCTCCCGTGGCGCCCGCAACCGCAACCCGATAACCCATGATCTTTTCCCGTTCCCTTTAAAATCAGCCTACGAAAGGCAGACGCTTGACCAGCGCCGAAAGACGATGTCGCCGCAGTTCGTACTGGGCCTTCTGACCCGTCGCCATATAATTGAGCTGGATGGCATACCGCGTCCCAACAAACTGCCGATGCCCATGCCAGGTCGTCGGCCCGTTCGGGAACACCAGAAGCGTCCCCTCCGCCGGCGTCACCTCAACATCATAGTCCTCAACATCGTCCGGACCATTCAGCAGGCGCAGACAGCCATCCCGTGACGCCCAATCCTCTCCCCGCGGATTCAGATACAGCAGGATCGTCACCAGCTTGGCATCAGAGTCCCGATGAATGCGACCGTCTTTTTCACGCGTCCGCCCACGCACCGTCAGCATCGTCGGCGCATCTGCCAGATCCAGACCAAATTTTTCCGCAATCAAGGCCTTGAGCCGAGGCCCTTGCAATTCCTCAATCATGCCCGCCACACGCGGCGTGAGCTTTAAAGCCTCGGGCGGAAAAGACCCACCGGATTTCATTTCCGGCAAATCAGCCACAACAGCCTTGAGATCATCATTGCTAATGAAATGCGGCACCACGACATGCGGGAAAGGCTTCTCCGCAACCGGTGTCTGCGTCAGGGCATCATAATCGAGAGAAATGTTGGACATAGCGCCTGAGGCTAGCCCCGCCCTACAAACCCGGCAAGGCCTATTCCACACATGCCAGCCTTCTGTCGGACGAAAGAAACTTACCCTCTGAGCGGCTTGTATGCCTTGGAAACCCTGCTTGTCGCCAGATATCGGACATATCCTGCCCCCAGCCGGTTTGCCCCTCCGGTACAGACCTGCGGATGCGGAACGTCCTTCACCTCTCCAACCCAGGCCGTATGCAACAGCTTGGGATTGATCCGGCAGACAATCAGCCGCCGATCCACACCCGACATTCCCGCATCTTCAACAAGGCGGTTCTGCGGGCTCCCTGTGTCAGGCGACGCCGACTGAGCCTGCGCAGCCGGCACGCCGATCCCGAGAACGATCAAAGCATAAAAGACAGATAGAGCACGCATGAGCAGAACTCCCCACACGCCCACGGCGATTTTTGGAAACGGCCAGTAGGCACTGCTCCTATGACGACTCTCGCACTAAAAAAGTTGCGGCATTTTTGTGGCAAACTTTACCTATCGTTGAATCCTGCCTTTCAAACCGCTGTTATCAACAGACGTTCAGAAAATGCCCCATTGTCTTCATGCCGCCCGAAGGAACCTCGATGAACACTCTGCCCCTCGTCCTTCCTGAACTTCGTCCAGCCCTCGACACTTTCCCCTCTGTCGATCTCAGCTCGGAAACCCTTCCCGCACTGAGGAACGCACTGGAAGACAGGGCAGCACAAGCTTTCCAGACTGCCGAAGACTTTCGTGTGACGGTCGAACAACGCCACATTACAGCAGGTGTCGATAACGAGAGAACGCTTCGCCTTCTCACGATCCGCCCCATGCAAACCGCTTCATCTCCAGGGCCGGTCCTGCTTCACTTTCATGGTGGCGGACACTGCGCCGGCCGTCCCGAGCAGAATACCGGTGACCTCTGCCGTTTCGCACAGGAGTTAAACTGTCTGGTCATTTCCCCGGACTATCGCCTGACACCCGAGACCCCATTTCCCGGCGGCATCGAGGATGCTTACACCACCCTCTGCTGGATCCATGACAATGCCGAGACTCTCAACATCCGCCGTGACCAAATCGGCGTCACCGGCGAAAGCGCAGGCGGAAATCTTGCCGCCGCGCTCTGCCTACTCGCGAGAGACCGACACGGCCCAGCCATCCTGTTCCAGAACCTGATCTACCCCATGCTGGATGACCATACCGTCAACGACGCCCCCAATCCGTCACCTACCGCCGGAGAATTTGTCTGGACGCGCGCAAGCAATACCTACGCATGGAACATTCTTCTGACCCCTTCACACCCGGGTGATGAAGATATTTCCCCTTATGCCGCCCCAGCCCGCGCCACGAATCTGTCCGGACTGCCGCCAACCATCATGACCGTTGGCGCTCTCGACCTTTTTCTTGAAGAAGACCTGCTCTATGCCCAGCGCCTCATCAGAAGCGGTGTCTCTGTAGAGCTGGATGTCGTTCCCGGCGCCTATCACGCCTTTGACGTCACCGGTGCCCCCATCGCAAAACAGACGCTTGAACGACGCATCACTTCCATGAAGCGCTTCCTCTCCCCATCTGACGATTGACACGGAATGCTTTATCCAAATGCGTTCCCCACTTTCCCGTGATGGGCTAGAGTTCGCGCCCCCTGGGACTGGAGACCGATTTTCATGGGCGATCACCGCGACGACCGCGATGCCATCAACGGCGCCAACACCGTCTATCTGGCCGAGCTTCACGCTCGCTGGCAGAACGATCCTACATCCGTTGATCCAGCTTTCGCCGCTCTTTTCGACACACTCGGCGCAGATCGCCCCTCGACGGAAACAACCAGTGGTAGCGCCGAGACCCTAAAAAACGCCTACCGTTTGCGCGGCCACTCACTAGCCAAACTCGATCCACTGGGACTGGCTGCCACACCCACACTTCCAGAACTCAGCCCCCCAGACGCTGACCGCGACCTCTTGGCCCGTCTGCGCCGCGCCTATTGCGGCACCCTGACAGCAGAATTCATGCACATTCAGGATCCCACCCAGCGTCAGTGGTGGATTGATCGCCTCGAGAACACCGTGCCTGTCGTCGCCATGGAACCAGAACGCATTCTGCTCGCCCTGACACGCGCCGAAGGATTCGAAGGCTTTTGCCAGAAGCGCTTCATGGGAATGCGCCGCTTCGGTCTGGAAGGCGGAGAAAGCGTTATCGTCGCCCTCCGCACCCTGATCGACGCCGCCGCCCGGGACGGCGCAAAGTCCGTCTCGCTCGGCATGCCACATCGTGGCCGCCTGAACGTCATGGCCAACATCCTGCGCAAACCCTTTGCGGCCATTTTCAGCGAATTTGCAGGCGCCTCGTTCAAGCCGGACGACATCCAGGGCTCCGGAGACGTCAAATACCATCTTGGTACTTCCACCACGATGGAACACGCAGGCCATACCCTGCGCATTTCCTTGCTACCAAACCCATCCCATCTGGAGGCAGTCGACCCCGTCGTCCTCGGACGCGTCCGTGCTGATCAGGACCGCGAGAAAGACAAAGACCGCGATCGCCATCTAGGTATCCTCGTTCACGGTGACGCCGCCTTCGCTGGGCAAGGCGTCGTGTATGAAACCCTCGCACTCTCCAAGCTCGAAGGTTACCGCACTGGCGGCACGGTTCACGTCATCATCAACAACCAGATTGGCTTCACTACAGTCCAGTCAGACGCCCATTCTGGTATCCACAACACGGACATCGCCAAATCCATTCAGGCCCCCATCCTGCATGTGAATGGTGACGATCCTGATGCTGTCGCCCGGGCTGCCCTTCTGGCTCATGAGTGGCGCCGTGATTTCCACTCGGATGTCGTTCTCGATGTCGTCTGCTATCGCCGCCATGGACACAATGAAACCGATGAGCCGGCCTTCACTCAACCAGCCATGGTTCACGCCATCCAGTCCCGTCTTACAACGCGCCGTCTCTACGCTGACCATCTGATCCGCGAAGGTCTCCTGACAGCCGAGCAGGTCGAAGACATGTGGCAACACTTCCAGCGCAGACTGGAAGAGCAGTACGCCGCCGCAGAACACTACCGCCCGAACGCAACAGACTGGCTGGACGGCCCGCAGGACTCTACGCGCCTTCAGGATGAGCCAGAACGCATCCAGCCCATGACCGGCGTTCCGCTCGATCGTCTTCGGATGGTTGGTGAAGCCATCGGCACCATCCCGCAGGGCCTGAACGTACACCCGCGCCTCGCGCGCCAGATCATTGCCCGCGGCAAAGCCGTAGCAGATGGCGGACCGTTAGACTGGGCCACAGCCGAAGCCCTCGCGTTCGGAACTTTGTCCATGGACGGGCATCCCGTCCGCCTGTCAGGCCAGGACAGTCGCCGCGGCACATTCAGCCAGCGTCACGCCGTCCTGTTCGATCAGGACACCGGCCGGGAAGAAACCCTTCTGGCCCATATCGCCCCCCATCAGGCCCCTCTGCATCTCTGGAACTCTCCGCTCTCTGAATTTGCCGTCCTCGGCTTCGAATACGGCTATTCACTCGGTGATCCGGATGCGCTGGTTCTGTGGGAGGCTCAATTTGGGGACTTCGCAAACGGTGCACAGGTCATTCTTGACCAGTTCATCGCTTCCGGCGAAACGAAATGGCTCCGAACATCCGGCCTGACGCTCCTGCTGCCACACGGCTACGAAGGCGGTGGCCCTGAGCACTCGTCAGCCAGACCAGAGCGTATTCTCCAGCTCTGCGCGGAAAACAATTTGCGCGTCTGCAACATCACCAGCCCGGCAAACTATTTCCATGCCTTGCGCCGCCAGATTGCAAGGCGCTGCCGCAAGCCACTGGTCATCTTCACACCCAAGTCTCTCCTGAGACATAAGGAAGCAACCTCTCCACTTGTAGAAATGGGTCCACACACACGCTTCCAGCCCGTTCTGGCAGATCCACAGCAGATTACAGACGCCAGAAAGATCATCCTGTGCTCAGGAAAGGTTTTCTACGACCTCACTGCCGAACGCGCCCGACAGAACCGCACGGACGTCGCCATCATCCGCCTGGAACAGCTTTATCCTTTCCCCCATCACGCCCTGATCCAGCAGCTGGAATTATACCCGAACGCTGAACAGATCATCTGGTGTCAGGAAGAACCGCAGAACAACGGTGCATGGATTTTCGTAGACCGGCGCATTGAACGCGCTCTACAGGAATGTGGGCACAAAGTTCAGCGCCCACAATATATTGGCCGTGAGAGTGCCGCTTCACCAGCTACAGGCCTACCGGGTGCTCACGCCGCCCAGCAGGAAAAACTGGTTCAAGACGCCTTGGCCTGACTACAAGCCAGAGCCTTATCTTCAGGTTGGGCCGCCCTGATACCCGAAACTGCTACGACCCGATCCGGTATTTCCATACCCATCACCCCGGAACTGCCGTGAGCCCTGGCCACCATAATCAGGGCCACACGCAGCAAGTGCCAGCAGAGCCGCAAGCGCCAGACTTACTTTTAATCGCATCGTTTCATTCCTCTTTCCCAAATGACCATCCAGAAACGTGTCCGTTTGTATGCCTCAAGACATCCCGACATTGACCAGAAAAACCATATCCGTCGCCCGCGTCAGCGCCACATAGCAGAGCTGCTGCGTTTCAAGAGGGTTTCCTCCTGACCGGCGTCGAATATCACCCAGATCAACAAAAACATTCCTGAATGTACTGCCCTGAGACGTATGCACGGTCATGGCATAAATAGCCTGAAGGTTCAGCAGCGCACTCTGGAACGCAAACCGGTGCTGCCACCGCTTGCGTTCCTGCCTGGCTTCCTGAACAAGCCGGCGCTCTACAGCCTGAAGTTGCCGCTCATCTTGAACCAGATGAGCCGTAATTTCTTCTCCAGCCATCGTCAGCACAGTCAGCTCCCAGGATGGAATATCCGTAGACCAGGCCGCCACAGAGCCGCAGGCTTCAAACCGGTACGACAGGCGAGACGCCTGAATATCCACCACCAGCACTTCTTCATTCGTCGCAATCTGCTGACGATTTTTATCTTCATTCTGCCGACTGAACGGTGCCCGCGCGACGGCACGCTCCCCTGGCATGAACGGCATTTCGATATGCTCTCCATATCGCCACCGCCGAACCATCTGATTAACCTGATGCACCCGATGATTCGTCCAGCAAAGATAACGGAAACTATCGTTATCTGCATCAAAGGCATCGGACGTAAACGCTTTGCGAACCCAGCTTTCCACGTCCTTCGGAATAAACAACCCGGATGAATCCTGACGGGCGTCCTGTACCCAACTCCAGTCCACAGAGCCACCTTGGCTCTGGCGAATGACAGTCGCTGCCTCAAGAATAGGATTGCCCGCTGCCTGTCGGACAACCGTTTCAAGATGCGATCTGGACGGAACAGAGAAGGAGGGAGACGCCTCTTCCCCCACCGGCGGAAGCTGCGCCGGATCGCCTACAAATAGGACAAAACAGTATTTCAGAAGATCGCGGATCCATCCCATGAGCTCTCGTGAAATCATGGAACATTCATCCACAATCACCACACCATCAGGAATAGTCTGGGGCCGCTTGGCCCTCACAAGCGTGGTCTGCCCGCCCTGTGTGGAAGGTTGCAGCCCCAAATGACTCTGGATAGTCCGGCACTCAACATCCTTGTCCACCTTAGCTCGCAAAACAGCCGTAGCCTTGTGGGTCGGGGCCGTGATGACCGTCACAATCTTCAGTCGCAGAAAATGCCGTGCCACTTCCTGCATCAGCGTTGTTTTTCCGCTACCCGCATAGCCGGTCAGCAAATGCGTCGGGCGCCCCTCAGCGTGCGCCTTGATAATTTCGTCGAGTGCAGTTTTCTGGGAAAGGGTCAGCGTCACCATACCTCACTCCTTCCCACACTCTCAGCAGGTTCACCACCTGGACAATCGCCAAGACAGGCAGAAATATTGCCCGAACCTGTGGCCCGGCATAAGCAGCCAACGAAGATATTTCAGTATTTGGGAGAGTTGGTGAACCGGCTGGGACTCGAACCCAGGACCATTCGATTAAAAGTCGAATGCTCTACCAACTGAGCTACCGGTTCATCCGAGCGGATGGCTACCCCACAACCACCATGGAGGTCAACCTCCAGAAACAGGAAAACAACACTGCTGGATTTTATAGTTATGTTATAACATATATAAATTCTGTCGTTTCAAAGCCTGAAAACAACATATGCCTGCAGAAACCCCACTCCGCACCAACCAACAGCCATTTAACGACCGCACCGTCCGAAACGAAATCTGGAAGCGTTTTGAAGGAAACGAATGGGAAGCTTTCGATCAGCTTCCACCCTCAATTCGCAAACGCCTGAACGAACACGTCTACGACGCCTGGTCCGTCAACGCCTTGATGCTCTGGAAGCACTACAAGCGCATCTACGGACGGACGCCCCGCGCTGAACGCGCACTGATCAAATATCTGGATTATTGCGAGCGCCTTGAACGTCAGGCTTTCTCTGAGCGCTATGCCGCCCAGTGTGGGACGCCTTATCCACACGATGCCGCCAAAGCGACTGTCCTCCGGACGCCGGAAGACAGGTCCCAGCCTGCCTGAGCGTCAGGAACGCACAGACAGGCTAGTCAACCTCAGGCCTCGACGTAGGCCTTAACAATGGTGTCCGGGTCCTTGACCATGCCCGACGAACCAGCGCCACGCTTGATCTGATCCACGTATTCCATGCCCTCAATAACCTTGCCAGCAATCGTGTACTGACCGTTCAGGGACGGAACATCCTGGAACATGATGAAGAACTGGCTATTGGCAGAGTGCGGCGCCATTGTGCGAGCCATACCCAGCGTGCCACGCTCAAACTTCGCCTTATCCGTGAACTCAGCCTTCAGGTCCGGATAGTTGCTGCCGCTCGTGCCAGTGCCGGTCGGATCGCCACCCTGTGCCATGAAGCCTTCGATCACACGATGGAACTTCACACCATCATAAAAGCCTTCGCTTGCCAGAAGCTTCAGACGCTCCACAGCCAGCGGCGCCAGATCAGGGCGCAGCTCAATGACGACCTTGCCGTTCTTGAGTTCGAAAACCAGCTTGTTGCCGTCGGGTACTGCGGTCTCAGACATCTTGGAACCTTCCAGAAATCAATGAAGGTTCCTATGTCGCCCTTCGACCCAGTTTCGACAAGACGAGACTTGCAACATCTTCACTGACAAAGGAGGAAATATCGCCATTAAGCCGGGCAATTTCTTTCACGATCCGGCTGGCCGTCGTACGATGCCCTTCAGAAGACAGCAGAAAAACCGTTTCAATTTCAGGGGCTAGACGACGCAACGCACCAGAAAGCTGACTCTCAAAGTCGAAATCGCCTCCAGAGCGAAGACCACGCACAACCGTTCCTGCGCCAGCCTTGCGCACTGCATCAACCAGCAGAGTATCAAACCCCAGAACTTCAATCCGGTTAGCATGAGGCAGTTTGGAGACCTCCTGCCGCATCATCTCCAGACGCTCTTCAAGCGTCAGAAGCGGATGCTTGCCCTCATTGACCGCCACACCAACCAGCAGGCGATCAAAAAGAGCAGACGCACGATCAATAATATCCAGATGACCAAACGTCACCGGATCAAACGTGCCGGGATAAAACCCGACACGCGGATCAGTCTGCCCCTCAGGCATCAGGGGTTGTGTCACCCGCTGAAGCTTCACCGTTCGGCGACGCACCATCAACTGGCACTGCGGCACCTTCCGGCGTAGCGACGACATCCCCTTCGATCAGATCGCCCTCTTCCCCGTCATCTTCCACAACCGGGAAGACGCAGATGACAGTTTCACTGTCGTTCAGACGGAAGAGCGTCACGCCACTGGCCTGACGCGCCATGACACGCACCTGAGACACCGGCAGACGGATCAGACGGCCCGTATCCGTCACGAGCATGACATCCGTGCCCTCAAGCGTCGGAAGTGTCCCAACCACTTCCTTGCCACGACGATTAGCCGAGAAGGTCATGTTCGTGATGCCCTGACCGCCACGGCCCGACACACGATAATCATAGGCAGAAGAACGACGGCCAAACCCGCCATCCGTCACGGTTAGAAGAATTTCTTCCTGCTGCTCCAGCTCCTCGAAACGCTCCTGTGTCAGATCACCAACGATCTCTACAGTTTCTTCGTCACCGGACAGCACGTCTTCTTCGGTACCCTCGGCCAGCGCTGCATTCTCGGCACGACGCTTCGCATTGGCCATCCGCAGATACGCAGCACGCTCTTCAACGCTGGCATCCACATGGTTGAGGATACACAGTGAGATCACTGCATCCCCGTCCCCCAGACGAATACCTCGCACACCCGAACTGCCACGGCCGGCAAACACACGCAGCGTATCATCCGTGATCTGGAAGCGGATGCAGCGGGCGTTCTTCGTAGCCAGGAACACGTCCTGACCTTCACGACACGTCGCCACCCCGATCAGGGAATCGCCCTCATCCAGCTTCATCGCAATCAGACCAGACGCCCGGATATTCCGGAAATCGTTCAGACGGTTACGACGAACATTGCCGCTGGCCGTCGCAAAGGTGAGGTGCAGATCTTCCCACAGCTCCTCATCCTGCGGCAGCGGCAGAACTGCCGTAATGGCGTCCGAACCCAGTTCCGGCAACAGGTTGACCAGTGCGCGGCCCTTGGAGGTCGGAGACGCTTCCGGCAGATGCCAGACCTTGGTGCGATAAGCCTTGCCGCCCGAAGAGAAGAACAGCACCCACTGATGAGTATGGGCATTAAAGCTGCGGATAATAACGTCATCACCACGACGGCCAGACGCCGTACGACCACGACCACCGCGATTCTGTGAGCGGAACATCTCAAGCGGCGTGCGCTTGATGAAGCCATCACGCGTGATGGTCACAACCATCTGACCCGGCTCAATCAGGCTTTCGTCGGACTGATCGCCCAGAGCATCGGAAATTTCCGACATGCGTGGGGTGGCAATTTCTGCACGGGCCGCCAGCAATTCATTGCGCATGACATCCATGCGACGACTGTGACTGCCAATGATGTCGAGCAAGTCGGCAATTTTGGCCGCAACTTCGCTCAACTCACCTTGGATCTTCTCACGTTCCAGACCGGTTAGACGCTGCAAACGCAGTTCGAGAATACCGCGAGCCTGCGCTTCTGTGAGGCGAACCTTGCCATCATAGATGACATTGCCTTCGTCCTGGATCAGCTCCAGCAACGGCACAACTTCGCTCGCATCCCACTCGCGCGCCATAAGCAGCTCACGCGCTGTCGAGGCATCAGGGGCCGAACGGATCAGCGCGATCACTTCGTCGATATTGGCAACGGCCAACACAAGGCCAACCAGCAGATGCCCACGATCCCGAACCTTGTTCAGATCGAAGCGAGCACGACGCAGAATGACGTCTTCACGGAAGCGGATAAACGCTTCCAGAACGTCCTTCAGGCCCATCGTGCGCGGCTTGCCTTCGTCCAGCGCCAGCATATTGACGCTGAAAGACGTCTGTAGCTGCGTGAAACGATAGAGCTGGTTCAGCACGACCTCCGGTGTCGCATCGCGCTTCAGCTCGATGACAACGCGCATTCCCGAACGGTCACTCTCATCGCGGATATCGGAAATACCTTCGATTTCCTTGGCGCGGACGAGATCGGCAATCTTCTCCTGAAGCGTTGCCTTGTTCACCTGATACGGGATTTCCGTGATGATGATCGCCTGACGATCCTTCCGGATCTCCTCGATCTCCGCACGGGCACGAACCGGTACCGATCCACGACCCGTCTCGAATGCCTTGCGGATACCACTCCGGCCCATAATGATGCCGCCGGTCGGGAAATCCGGACCGGGGATAATCTGCATCAGCTCATCCAGCTCAATCGCCGGATTGGCAATCATCGCCAGCGTGGCATCAATAACTTCGCCGGGGTTATGCGTCGGGATATTCGTGGCCATACCGACCGCGATACCCGAAGCGCCATTCACCAGAAGATTCGGGAACGTCGCCGGCAGAACCTTCGGCTCGTGTTCGCTTTCGTCGTAGTTCGGCTGGAAATCGACCGTATCCCGCTCGATATCATCCAGCAGGAACGATGCAGACTTGGCCAGACGGGCTTCGGTGTAACGCATGGCGGCCGGACTATCGCCATCGACCGAACCAAAGTTACCCTGCCCATCAATCAGCTTGACGCGCATCGACCAATGCTGCGCCATACGGACCATGGCATCGTAAATCGAGCTGTCACCGTGCGGATGGTATTTACCCATCACATCACCGACCGCACGAGCAGACTTGCGGTATGGCTTGTCAGACGTAAAGCCACTCTCGCGCATCGCATACAGGATGCGGCGATGGACAGGTTTCAGGCCATCACGCACATCCGGGAGGGCGCGCGAGACGATCACCGACATCGCATAGGCCAGATAGGAGGAGCGCATCTCCTCCTCAATCGTCACCGGAAGACGATCGGAAGGTACAATATCAGTCGGCTCGTTCAGCTCGGTCAAGACAGGTCCACCACGCTAAAATACAGTCCGCACAGCATAGCCCATGCGCGGCCCACATGCCACACCTACCCCATTACGGCCTGCTTGCCGTGAAAACGGTCACATCCAGCAGGAAACTGCCGTCTTCTTCCAGCCCCAGCCTTTCCTTGACCACGGCCGGTGCCCCACGCTGAAGCGAACGGATCCCTTCCACACGTTCTACCGGCGTCTGCGTTCGCGCCACCCAGCTTTCAAAATCCATCCTCAGACGACTGCGCGTCAGGCCCTCCATCGAAAATCCGGACCGCCCCAGCGCGCTCACCCACTCCCCACTGGAATAATCCCGCACATGCGAAATATCCCGCATGAGTTCCAGCGCCTGAAGCCAGCTATCAGCGAGAGCGTTTTCGGGTGCCGTCACATCAACAAATACAGCCAGCCCACCAGGCTCCAGAACCCGTCGGGCCTCACGCAGGCCTGCTTCGAAGTCATCCCAGTGATGAGCCGTAAAACGACAGAGCACCGCATCAAAGGCAGCGTCTTCAAACGGCAGGTTTTCCGCCGGAGCCTGCCGAACCTCAATATTAATCAGCCCACGCCTGGATGCCTCATCCTGAACAGCCGTCAACATGCCCGACGTAATGTCGCAGGCGACAACCTGCCCGGTATGAGGCGCCACAGCATAGCTTACGTGACCACCCCCGCACCCAAGATCCAGAACACGCTCAAAATGTCGCTCCTGTACCGCCTGAACAATGGCTTCCAGATCAGCACCCTGACTATGAACCACACTTTCCACATACGCCGAAGCCCGCGCTTCGTAGTGCCCTGCAGCAAATTGCCCAGCCTGTTTCGTCATTGAATGCTCTCCTTCTGAAGCCAGCATTCCAACATCTTAAACTTGGTATAAGGACCTAATTTATCATGGTATAAATTGTACTATGCCATCAGAACGCCGCCAGACTCTGGGTCAGTTTCTTCGCACACAACGGGAAAAGCTTTCGCCATCACAAGCGGGACTTCTCGTTCTTCCTCACCGCAGACGAACACCCGGCCTACGACGTGAAGAAGCCGCCCAACTCTGCGGCATCAGCACAACCTGGTACACTTGGCTGGAACAGGGTCGCGAGGTCACATGCTCTCCGGCTACCCTGTCGCGCATCGCCACAGCTCTGAAAATGTCCGTCACAGAAAGGCGCTATCTTTTCACGCTGGCTGAACTCCGCGACCCGCAGCAGATCGCTTCTTCATCTGCAACACCAGACGCATTGCTGAGTCTGCCGCGACAAATCAAAAGCCCCGCTTATCTGCTTGACCCGCTATGGAATGTTCTGAGTGCCAACGATCCTGCCCAAGCACTGTTCACAGGATGGATGCACAGCCCAGAGCCCAACCAGCTCCGATACGTTTTCATGAACCCTGAAGCCAGAACCTTTCTGACGGACTGGCCCGACCGCTCAAGACGCCTGCTCGCAGAATTCCGCGCCGACACAGCCCACCTTGCCAGAACCACAGCGTTTCAGGCCCTGACCTCTGCTCTTCAAACTGAAAGCCAAGAGTTTCTCCATTTCTGGCAGGACCAGCGTGTTCTGCCCAGAGAAGGCGGCCAACGCAGCTTCCAGCATCCAGTTCTTGGGCTGTTGAAATACGAACAGATAACCCTCACCCCCGCAGAGCACGCAGGGTATAAACTTGTTATCCTGACGCCGAACGCAATTGAGCAGAACAGCGCATCATGAGCCCGACATTCACCATCCACCCCGCCGATTTTTCTAACCCGCAAACGCGTGACCTTCTGGCCCTTCATCTTGCCGGGATGCATGACAACACCCCAGCCGGACATGTCTTCGCTCTCGATCTGTCAGGCCTCATGGCACCTGAAATCGAAGTCTGGACCGTCCACCACCTGGATCACGTGGCCGGAATCGGCGCACTCAAACGCCTGAATGATCAGACAGGGGAGCTCAAATCCATGCGCACGCATCCTGACTTTCTGAGGCAGGGCGTAGCCCGCACTCTTCTGGATCACCTTATTCACAGAGCACGTTCTGAGGGGATGAAAACACTCAGCCTTGAGACTGGACGCGGACCTTCCTTTGAACTGGCTCTAACTTTGTACCAAACCCGAGGTTTTCAACCGGGCAAAGCCTTCGGTGACTATCAGGCTTCGGAATTCAACCAGTTCTTCCATCTGACCCTCTGAACGCCCGCGATGGACATAAAAAAACCGGACTGACATTGCCAGCCCGGTTCCACACGCATCCCCTCAGAACGGGATTTCGTCATCCAGATCGTTATCCGGCGGCGCATCCCAGCCACCACCACGGTTGCCACCACCAGACGACCCGCCTGAACGGCCGCCATCATTACCGCCGCCGAAGCCACCGCCCCGGTTGCCGCCACCAAAGCCGCCACTGTTACTGTTTCCACCGCCATAAGACGAGCCGCCTCCGTCGAAGCCACCCTCATCGCCGCCGCCACTACGGTTGCTATCCAGCAACACCAGCTCACCGCGGAAAC
Source organism: Gluconobacter frateurii (assembly GCF_002723955.1). GTDB lineage: Bacteria > Pseudomonadota > Alphaproteobacteria > Acetobacterales > Acetobacteraceae > Gluconobacter > Gluconobacter frateurii. The sequence continues at coordinate 291,997 of NZ_BEWN01000002.1, read as the reverse complement.
GATCAATCGTCACTTCTGTCGTGTAGCGCTCCTGCCCGGACTGGTCGGTCCATTTGCGGGTCCGCAATTCGCCTTCCAGATAGACTTTACGGCCCTTACGCAGGAACCGTTCTGCCACATCGCCCAGACGGTCATTGAAGATCACGACACGATGCCATTCGGTGCGCTCCTTGCGCTCCCCGCTCTGACGATCGTTCCATGTTTCGGACGTCGCAACCGTCAGATTGACGATTTTCGAGCCTGATTGCGTATTCCGGACTTCCGGGTCTTTGCCCAGATTCCCGACCAGAATCACCTTGTTGACGCTACCTGCCATTCCATACCAACCAATTTTCTTGAATTGTTCTTTTCATATAGGGCGTGAAAACCCATCTATAAAGTGATCTAGCACCGTTCAGGCGCGTTGCGAACACAATTGCCTTTTCTGTACATCCCGGGGTTTTCGTGAGCTTTCCAGACAATCATTCGATCCGTGTCCGTGGCGCACGCGCCCACAACCTCAAAAATATCGACGTCACAATCCCCCGTGACTCGCTCACGATCATCACGGGCCTGTCTGGCTCGGGGAAATCTTCGCTCGCATTCGACACAATCTACGCAGAAGGCCAGCGCCGTTACGTAGAAAGTCTTTCGGCTTACGCTCGCCAGTTCCTGGAACTGATGGGAAAACCGGATGTGGACTCCATCGAGGGCCTTTCGCCCGCCATCTCGATCGAGCAGAAAACCACTTCGAAGAATCCCCGCTCGACCGTCGGCACCATCACGGAAATTCACGACTACATGCGCCTGCTCTGGGCGCGCGTGGGCATTCCCTATTCTCCCGCCACCGGCCTCCCTATTGAAGCACAGACCGTCAGCCAGATGGTGGACCGGGTCATGACGCTCCCGGAGGGCATGCGCCTGATGCTCCTCGCACCGGTCGTCCGTGACCGGAAAGGCGACTGCAAACGCGAACTCGCAGAACTGTCCCGCAAGGGCTTCACCCGCGTTAAAATCGACGGTGAGCTCTACGAAATCGCCGAAGCCCCGGAACTGAACCGCAAGACCCGCCACAACGTGGAAGTGGTTGTGGACCGGATCGTCGTCAAACCTGATCTGGAATCCCGCCTGGCCGACAGTTTTGAAACCGCCCTCGAACTTTCCGATGGCCTCGCATATGCAGAGGAAGTCAAACGCGCTGACGACAAGGCCACTCCAGCCCACATCGTCTTCTCGTCCCGTTTCGCCTGCCCGGTTTCAGGCTTCACGATTGAAGAGATCGAGCCGCGCCTGTTCTCCTTCAACGCACCAATGGGCGCCTGCCCGACCTGTGACGGTATCGGCACGGAAACGCATTTTGATGCCAATCTGATTGTCCCGGATGACAGCCTGACACTTGCCGAAGGCGCCATTGCCCCATGGAAAGGCGCCAGCACGGACTGGTACGACCAGACGCTTGCCGCACTGGCCCGTCATTGCGGCGACACCATGAATACACCATGGGGCGACCTGAAAACCGAAACACGCGACCTGATCCTTAACGGCTCCAGGGAAGCGATTGCCATTCCCTACCGGGATGGCAGCAAGGTCCATACTGTGACCAAGCCCTTCGAAGGCGTGCTGAAAAACCTCCGCCGCCGCATGGCCCAAACCGATAGCATGTGGGTGCGGGAAGAACTGTCGCGCTACCAGTCCGAAAAGCCCTGCCATGTTTGCCATGGCGCACGCCTGAAACCTGAAGCACTCTGCGTGAAGGTCAATGATCTGAACATTGCCGAAGCTTCAGACATGCAGATCCGCAAGGCCCTCGACTGGTTCTCAGGCGTCGAAGCCACCCTGACACCTCAGCGGGCCGAAATCGCCCGCCGCATCCTGCGCGAAATCACGGACCGGCTGCATTTCCTCGACGATGTGGGCCTGGATTATCTCACGCTTTCCCGCGGGTCCGCCACGCTGTCCGGTGGGGAAAGCCAGCGCATCCGTCTGGCCTCCCAGATTGGCTCCGGCCTGACCGGCGTCCTCTATGTGCTGGATGAACCTTCTATCGGCCTGCACCAACGCGACAACGAGCGCCTTCTTGGCACACTGGAGCGCCTTAAACGCCTTGGGAACACCGTTATCGTCGTGGAACATGACGAAGATGCCATCCGGGCTGCCGACTATCTAATCGACATGGGACCGGGCGCCGGCACACGCGGCGGAAACGTCATCGCCACAGGCACACCCAAAGAGGTAGCCAAGAACAAGGACAGCCTGACGGGCGCTTACCTGTCAGGCCGGAAGTTCATCCCCGTTCCGGAAAATCGTCGCACCTCTGACAAGACGCTCACCCTCGTCGGCGCAAAAGGCAACAACCTCAAAGACCTGACCGTCGATTTCCCACTCGGCACATTCATTGCCGTAACGGGCGTATCAGGCGGCGGAAAATCTACACTGGTTGTGGATACGCTCTACAAGGCCCTGTCCCGACAACTCATGAAGTCGAGCCAGTCTCCGCTCCCCTATGACCGACTGGAAGGCGTGGACAACCTCGACAAGATTATCGAGATCGACCAGTCCCCCATCGGGCGTACACCGCGCTCCAACCCCGCCACCTATACAGACCTGTTCGCCCCTATCCGGGACTGGTTCGCCGAACTGCCGGAATCCAAAGCGCGCGGCTACAAACCCGGCCGCTTCTCTTTCAATGTGAAGGGCGGCCGTTGCGAAGCCTGTCAGGGCGATGGCGTCCTGAAAATCGAAATGCACTTCCTGCCGGACGTGTTCGTTACCTGCGACACCTGCAAGGGCGCGCGCTACAATCGTGAAACGCTGGAAGTGAAGTTCCGCGGCAACTCCATTGCGGACGTGCTGGCCATGACCGTGGACGAGGCTCTTCCCTTCTTCCAGGCCGTCCCGAAAATCCGTGATCGTCTGGCCATTCTCCAGCAGGTCGGCCTCGGTTACGTCGCTCTAGGCCAGCAGGCAACTACGCTTTCAGGCGGTGAAGCCCAGCGCGTCAAACTGTCGAAGGAGCTTGCCAAACGCGCCACAGGCCGCACGCTCTACATCCTGGATGAGCCAACGACCGGCCTGCATACGGAAGACGTGCGCAAGCTGCTTGAAGTACTTCATGCGCTGGTCGATCAGGGCAACACTGTTCTGGTCATCGAACACAATCTGGAAGTCATCAAAACGGCAGACTGGCTGATTGACATCGGCCCGGAAGGTGGAGACGGCGGCGGCAGTATCGTTGCCGCCGGGACACCGGAAGATATCGCGGCCTGCAAGGCTAGCCACACCGGACGCTTCCTCGCCCCCCTTCTGACTGCTCCGGGCGTTCGTCAGCGCAGGGAAACCACCGTGATTGGCACACCCCAAAACCTCATCGACACCTTGCCGCCTCGAAAAACCAAAACCAAACCGGCATCCGAGAAGCCGACCCGTGGTCGCCCTAAAAAGACGAAAACTCCTGCCTGATATAACTATTCCGGCTCTTTCCATCAGGCGAGAGCCGGTTACCCAACCTAAAGCACGATCAATAGTCCGATCACCAGAAACAGAAGCCCATTAAATAAGCTATGGGAGAGCGCCGTGGTCCAGAACGGACTCACGCCTTCTGAAGCTTCTGCCCGCCGGTAGCAGAGATAAAAACAGGTCCCACCGACCACACCCGTACAAAGCGCCGTCAGGAAACTGCGGTGAAAATGATCTCCGCCATAATGAACCCATACAAAGGGCGCGACGCACGCAATCCACGCCAGACCAGAGGCAAACCTTTTCCTACCAAACAGTCTGTCTACAATCCGGATGGGAATCCAGAAGTTCAGAAAGGTCTCGAGAACAGGCGCTAGTAAGACGCCTGACAGAACCAGCGCGAGTGGATTAAGAGCAGGGTCATGATCCTCGGGCTGCCAACCCGCCCAGATTATCAGCCCATGCAAAGGAAAAGAGATGCCGAGATTGATCACGGCATAGCGTAGTGCAATCCCGCCGCTTACCGGAAAGGGTGTCGTCTTGGCTTCCCACACGACTTACCCTGCATCAGGGTGCATGACCCGGAACATGGTCTTCATAGACCGACCAGTGTCCTACCAGTTCATGCACGACAACACTTCCCACACGCCATGCAGCTTCATAAGCCGGCAGACCATCGCCCGAATACTCTTCCGACACAGTCTGATACGCCTTCCGACCCTTTGGCGGCAGCGTGTAGTTGGAAGCGGTCCGTAGAACCATGAGCCGCTGGAAATCCGCTTTCTTCATCCGGTCCAGACGAACCATGGCTGATGCAATCGCGGAATCCTCCATGTTACTCATGGCGAACACGCCCTGAGCGTTCGTGAACATTTTCACCCAGTCCCGCGCATACTGGTTCAGATAATGACCGTGCCAGTAGAGATCCGACGCAAAACTGTCTCCCTGAATGACGGACGGCGCTTTCAACGCCGCAGGATACTTCGCCCATCCTTTGGAATAAGCCCGCATCTCCGGCGTATTCATAAGCTTCACCGCCTGCGTGCGCTCCCACGCCCAGTGCGAAAGCCCAGCATTCAGCGAAAAGACAATCGGATATCCAGCATCCGGACCATGCTCCTGATCCGACCCCTCGAGCGCTCCAGGTCGCACCGCTCCAGCCGCGTAAACACCGTAAGGCCAGTCTCTCGGCACTTCACGCATATCAATGGACTGCGCCACATCATTCACAACATACCGCGCCCATGCTGCTGACCCTACGGACATAACCTGCGGATCCGCCCCGGCAATACCGGCCACCAGCCAGTACGCCTTCGTCAGATCAAAACGCGGGTCCATGCCCAGCGCCATGATGGATGGCCCGGCATTCACCAGCGTCATCCCCGTCACGATCGCGATTTCGGTATGTTCCGGATTGGTGAGAATGTCATGCACGCCACCCGGAAACGCCACATGTTCCGTCAGATGCTCCCGCTCGGCCCAGAGCTGAAGCTCCCCAGGCTGATCGCCGGTGTCCGCACCCTTCTCGAAGGTCGTCACAACCACAACTCGGACAGGCCAGGGCTTCTGTGCAAATGCCACGGCGGGAAGCGCCATCATCCCGGCACACACCAGTCCAGCCCAACGAAACATCTTCACCATCACACCGCCTCAGCCGATTTCATTACGGATCCAGAAAAACCAGCAGAAGCGCGGACAGGTCAAGTCGTTGCCCATCCTTCTTCGCAACTCTAACGGTTTGTCATTCCCGGAATAGCCTCAGGAGCCCAGATGTTCTTTCCCACGCTTACGCGCCAGCATTTCCTGACGCTCGCGCGAGGCATAGCGCTGGCGCTGCTCTTCCGTACGCTCATTATGACAATGCGGGCAGGACACGCCCTGTACGAACAACGGAGACGCCTTGTCCTTTTCGCTGACAGGACGACGGCAGGCATGACAGACATCGTAACTGCCAATTTCCAGACCATGCTTCACCGAGACACGCTGATCGAACACGAAGCATTCGCCTTCCCAGAGGCTCTCTTCTTCAGGAACGGCCTCCAGATACTTCAGAATACCGCCCTTAAGATGATAAACCTCATCCAGCCCTTCGGCTTTCACAAAAGACGTGGACTTCTCGCAACGGATACCCCCAGTGCAGAACATGGCAATCTTCGGCACCTTGCCCTTTGCCTCAAGCTCTTTGCGCCGATTGCGGAACCACTCGGGAAACTCGCGGAATGACCGCGTCTTGGGATCTTCTGCCCCCTTGAACGTCCCGATCGCCACTTCATAATCATTGCGCGTATCAATGATGATTGTCTCCGGATCGGAGATCAGCGCATTCCATTCATCGGGGTCAAGATACTGACCCACATCCTTCCGGGGGTCGATATTAGGCTGCCCCATGGTGACGATCTCTTTCTTGAGCCGCACCTTCATGCGCCGGAATGGCAGTTCCGGAGCCCGGGATTCCTTGATCTCCAGTTCCTCACAACCGGGTAAAGCGTGGATATGCTCCAACACACGCTCCATTCCCTCGTCAGAGCCTGCAATGGTACCGTTAATGCCTTCCGGAGCCAGTAGAAGGATACCCTTGATCCCTTCCTGATCGCACACCTGCTGCAAAGGCTCCCGCAGAGCGGAAACATCCTCGAAGGGCGTAAAGTTATAAAGCGCGACGATACGGATCGGCGGAAGGACATCAGACACAGGGGGGCGACCATCCAGCTCTGCGACCGCAGGCAGACCCACGATCAGGTGATAATACGCCCCGCCAATATCAGGCTCCCGCCTTCAATTCCAGAAAACTCCTGATTGTCTCGGTCAGGCAGCCGTTTCCATCATCGGCAACCCCTTATCCTTGATCAGACGTTTAAGTGTGTGAATGACCTGGGTTCCCGTGATCAGACGAGTGCATTCAAACTGCCTCTCAGTCCCTTTATGCCGTGGGCACCAGAAGAAATCATGATGATCGAACTGGTGCTGCGGGTCATTCCAGCAGGAATTGCAGGTATGCCAGTTGATGATGCGATACGGCGTGGCAAACTCGTTGTCCGGATGGGTAAAACCGGAAATCATCACAACCGGGGTGCCTGCGGCATGAGCCAGCCATGCCAGACCACTGGAGAGGCCAATGAAGAAACTCGCATGCTTCAGCCAGCGCGCGCGCTCCGACAGAGGGCGGTTGCCCGTTTCGTCCTCGGCGCCATGAGGAATATGATTGTACACATACCCCGTTCCATGAAACGTCTTCTGATCAATGCAGATCACACGATACCCTGAAGCCTTCAGGAACGCGATGACCTCCTGCCAGCCTGCCGGGTTGTTCCAGTATTTACACTGCGTACTGGCCTGCGTGGCAATGACAACATACGGCCCCTCTATGGGAGGCGTGTCGCCGTCCTGAATCGTGATGGGCGGTGGACTGTCATCCCAGGGATTGACCCCCAGAATATAGGCGGCCGTCCGGTGCAGGCCAACATGCCGGAAGTCCGTCGGCTGACGCGTGAATTCAGCGTCCGTAAAGAACAGTCCAAGATTGTAGCCCGCATAGAATCCGGCCGTGAAATCCTTCTTCGCCTTGGCTTCATCATGGCCGACAAGTGTGATGTCCGGATTGGCCTCCTTGACCAAGGGCAGGATGACATCCGCCACAGAACACGTCACCTTGGCACCACTTTCCCGTGCAAGCCGCAGAACGGCAGGCAGCCAGGCGATCGTGTCTCCCAGTGTTCCAACGGGAAGCTGGACCAGAACGGGCTTCCCTTCCAAGGATAACTCATGATGCAGCACGTCTTCACGTGTCCCGTCCGGCTTTTCGAGCCAGACATCAATCAGGAACGGGACAAAGAATTTCTTGGTTGAAGCCACCATGCCGCCCTTGAGGCGGGCATCAAACAGAATATTTCCCGTGGCATAATCCGAAAGCCGAACATGCCACTGACCAATCTCAGGCGCGATTTCGGGCACCATGACCCGCGCACCATCATTAAAGTCAAACCTTACGCCCTGACCGCCTTCAACGACGGGAGCCGGAGGAACAACAAGATAGGGGCTCTTCTCGGTTGCCTCCGCTTCCGGAGAGGAACTCTGCACAGCAGAAGGAGCCAATGCCGGCGTCTCCGCAGACTGCACAGACACAGAAGTCACATCAGACATCAGTAACGCCGTCTCCAAATCTCACCACACACCCTACAGAAACAAGCTCGTTTCTCTTGTTGCGGCCTTTAAAACCCCTACAGTTTCGATAACTAAGAAAATATTGTCAAATCTAAACGGAAGACGCCTCGATAAGGATTTATTCATTTGAGCTCGAATACGAAAAACTCTTGTGCATATCAGGAAATATCTTTGAAACGACTGGAATATGCGTTCGACACGTCCAGATCATCTAACAAAATCGCTCTGCTTTCGCACAATCGTTTCCTGATCGGAAATGCTGTGCGATAGGTGAAGCACCATGACTGATCATACTGCCATTCGCGGCCCGTTCCTGACCTTCCACGCAGACCCCTTCACAGTTGATCCCATTGAGGCTGTCACACACCAGCCAGATGGTCTGATCCTGTGCAAGGACGGCATTATTACTGCCGTAGGAGCCTGGGATGACCTGAAAGATCAGATCCCGCAGGGCATCACTGTCGATCATTACCCGAACCACCTGATTTCTGCTGGAATGGTGGACACTCACGTCCATTACCCACAGCTTCCCGTGATTGCTTCCTATGGTGAGCAACTTCTCGAATGGCTGGAAACCTATGTTTTTCCGGCGGAAGCCCGCTACGCCGACATCACCTACGCACGACAGATCGCCCGAACCTTCCTAAACGAGCTGCTCCGCGTAGGAACCACTACAGCCGCCGTGTACTGCACGGTTCACCCAGAATCCGTAGAAGCTTTCTTCGAAGAGTCCGACCGCCTCAATACCTGCATGATTGCGGGCAAAGTTCTGATGGACCGGAACGCCCCGGAGAACCTGCGAGATACGGCACAGTCAGGCTATGACCAGTCCGCCGCCCTGATCGACCGCTGGCATGGTCGCGGCCGTCAACTCTACGCTGTTACGCCGCGTTTTGCGCCTACCAGCACACCCGAGCAGCTTGATCTAGCCGGTTCACTTCTCGCGACACGGCCCGACCTGTTCATGCAGACGCACCTGCTTGAAAACCAATCCGAAATCGAGTGGGTCAAGGAGCTCTTTCCAAACCGCGCTTCCTATCTGGACGTGTACGATAAAGCGGGTCTGCTACGTCCGCGTGCCATTTTAGCGCACGGGGTACATGCACAGGAAGAAGACTTCCAGCGCTGCCATAACACTGGTTGTTCGATCGCTCATTGCCCCGGTTCCAATCAGTTTCTCGGAAGCGGCTCTTTCCCGCTATTCAATGCCCTGAAACCAGAACGCCGTGTCAAAATCGGCATCGGAAGTGACGTTGGGGCAGGCCCATCCCTCTCGCTGCTTCAGGTTCTGTCAGACGGCTACAAGGTCGCACAGGGGCTAGGAACAAAACTCCACCCTGCACAGGGCCTTTGGTTGGCCACAGCCGGTGGCGCACACTCTCTCGGGCTGGAACACCAGATTGGGGCCATCAAGCCCGGACTTCATGCCGATCTCTGCGTATTTGACCCCTCAGCCACGCCGTTGGGAAAAATTCGCACCCAGACGGCGGAAAGCCTGTCCGACATCCTGTTTGCCCTAACCATGCTGGGTGACGACCGAAGCGTTCAGGCCACGTATGTCGCGGGGCGGAAGCTGCACAGCCGGGACTGAAATCCCGGCTGACGTTCTAACCAAACCGCCGTTGAGGCTCAGTTTCTTCGCTTTTCCGAGCCTCAACGGGCAATCCCATCAAAATCCGCTCATCCGGCAAGTCTGCCGGCACAATCTCAGCATCCGGATCGACAGCCAAAGTGCGGCGCACATTGAACAGCAGGTGCAGAAAGATCGCGGACAGAGCCCCAAGCGTAATGCCACTCCCAAAGACAATTTGCGCCCAGGCCGGGAACGTATCCGAAATATGAGGCTGTGCCGTCGCCAGCATTCCAAGCCCGATACTGGTTCCCACAATGATGACGTTACTCTGACGGTTGAAATCCACCCGCGTCAGGGTCTGCACCCCCACTACCGCCACCGTCGCAAACATTGCCAGTGCGGCCCCACCCAGAACGGGTGACGGAACAGCCGCTACGATCGCCCCAAGCTTTGGCAGACACCCAAGCAACATCATGATGACAGCCGCAGACGCCACAACCCAGCGGCTCTTCACGCCCGTCATCCGAACCAGGCCCACATTTTCCGCAAAGCAGGTGTAGGGAAAGGAATTGAAAACCCCGCCCAGCAACGTCGCAATGCCATCAGCCCGCAGGGTACGCGCGATATCCTCGCGTGTGATGGTTTTCCCGACGATTTCGCCAGTCGCATAAACATTCCCGATTGTCTCGACCATGGTGATGATCATGACGATCACCATGGAGAGAATCGGCACCGCATGGAAAACCGGCGTCCCGAAGAAAAACGGCTGCGTGACGGACACAAGCGGCGCAGACGCCACCCCCCCGAAGTGGGTATCGCCCATCAGCCATGCAGCTAGTGTGCCAATGCAAAGTCCGATCAACACGGCAATCGTTGAAATGAAGCCACGAAACAGACGCTGCACGACCAGAATACTCGCCAGTGTCCCCAGCCCGTAGCACAGACTCCGCAACGGAACGCGATCCTGCACCAAGCCGGGCCCGTGGCCGGACACGATGTCATTGGCGGCCACGGGCAAAAGCGCCAGACCAATCACGAGAATGATCGACCCCGTCACAACAGGTGGGAAAAACCGAACCAGCTTCGCAAAATATGGTGCAATGAGCAGACTGACGATCCCCGCCACAATCACCGATCCGTAGATCGACAAAAGCCCCGGCGTTCCACCGCCTACCGCAGACCCAATGGCAATCATCGGGCCAACGGCCGTAAACGTCACACCTTGCAGAAGCGGCAGACGAACACCTACCGGCCCCAAACCGACTGACTGCAACAGGGATGCAATCCCGCAGGTGAACAGATCCGCATCAATCAAATGAATCAGCGTTTCCTGCGGCAGGTGCAAAGCCCCCGCCACAAGGATCGGGACAATCACCGCTGCTGAATAGAACGCAAGGATATGCTGGAAGCCATAAGCCCCCAGACGCCAGAGCGGAAGCTTCTCATCAACCGGATGAACCGCAGAAGTATCGGACGCCATCAGGTCTCAGCTTCCACGGTATGTGGAATATCCATACGGCGCAGCGAGCAGCGGAACATGCGCATGCGTGCCCTCACCCAGACCGAACACAATCGGCACAACATCCAGAAAAGGCGGATCAGACAGCACATGTCCGGCCGCCCGGAAATAAGCACCAATCTCGAATTCCAGACGATAGGTTCCGCGTTCCAGCGGGATCTCCCGCAAGGCAGGACAACGCCCATCGTGGTCCGTCACGCCTTCGAAAAGAACAGCATCTTCCTGAAAAAGCCGGAAAGACACCCCGGCCGCCGGACGGCCCGAGATCGTATCCAGAATATGCGTGGATAATGAGCTCATGATGTCACCAGATCTTTCAGTCTCAGCCCTGCAATCGCATCAATCTGCGAGAGGGCTTCCTTCAGCTCCGCCTCGGGCGTCCCGCCCAGACGACGTTCCATTTCATCCATGATGACCGTCTTGGCCACCTGACCCGGCGCTGCAACTTTGCGCACGCAGATCACAAACGGCATGGAAAAAGCTGTCCCATAGGCCGCATTCAGTGTCTTGAACCGCTCGTATTCCGCAGGCGTCAGACGATCCAGCCCGGCAGAGGCCTGCTCGGATGCGGACTCCGCGGTCAGATCCGGATCAATTCCCGCGCGATGCCCAAGCTCAGGATGAGCCCGAACCAATGCCAACTGAGCCTCCTCGCCCGCATTCCGCACAACGTCAGAAAACGTCGCAAGCATGGCGTCCACATCCGCAAATGGCCGCGCTGCCAGAGCCCCCTCAGCCACCCAGGGCGAATGTTCGTAAAGTCCGCCAAACGTCTGGACGAAAACATCCGGCGTCATGGCATTTACATCAGAAATCTTCATGCGGGGTGCACACTCATCCAGTGCCGGGCGATATCAAGCCGGGACGCGACCCAGACATCCTCGTGGGACGCCACATGCTCCAGAAAACGCTGAAGCGCCAGCGCACGCGCAGGCCTGCCGGCCAGACGGCAATGAAGCCCGATAGACATCATACGCCCACCTTCCGCATACAGCATGTCGAACGCATCCCGCAGATACCGGAAGAACTGCTCGCCCTCGGTAAAGCCGTTGAGCGCGGCAAACTTCATGTCATTGGCATCAAGCGTGTAAGGTACGATCAACTGCGGCTTGCCATGGGAGCGATCGTAATACGGAAGATCATCCGCATAAGAATCAGCATCATAAACAAAGCCGCCTTCTTCGACGACCAGACGGGCCGTATTCGGGCTGGTGCGGCCCTGATACCACCCCAGCGGGCGCTCCCCGACTACTTCCGTATGAAGCGCAATTGCCTCGCGGATATGCTCGCGCTCCATGTCTTCCGGGAAGTCCTGATAATCGATCCAGCGCAGACCGTGCGTGGCAATTTCCCAGCCGCTTTCCTTCATGGCAGCCACGGCATCCGGGTTACGCGCCAAAGCCTTGGCCACACCGAACACGGTTGTGGTCATGCCAGCCTTTTCAAACAGGCGCTGCAAACGCCAGAACCCAGCGCGACTGCCGTACTCATAAAGGCTTTCCATCTGCGCACAGCGCGCACCAATGATGGACTTCGTCCCCACCATTTCAGACAGGAAAGCTTCCGATCCCGCATCTCCATGCAGAACCGAATTTTCCGCGCCTTCTTCATAGTTGATGACGAACTGGACTGCGATCCGCGCCCCACCCGGCCATTTCGGATCAGGCGGCGTGCGGCCATAGCCGATCATGTCACGGGGATAAGTGTTCGTGCTCATCTGGGCTGCCTCCCCCTCAAACCGTTGGCGGATCAAGGCTGATCAGTTCTTCCGTGTCGTAGGACAGCAGACTTTCCAGATGCTTCTCACCATCCTCAACAAACAGATCACGCGCAATACCGCGTGTCAGCTTCTCAACGCCAAAGCGCATACCACTGATGGATGCCCCTGAAAGACCCATGCTGGGCATGGATGCAAACGTGAAATTGTAGATTGCAGCCAGCATCGGTGCTTTCGGATCGGCCGGATCTTTCGGCAAAAACTGGAAACGCTGCCCCAGATACGGATGGCTGGACAGAAGCGTGCTTTCCTCGCCCTCCGGTGGCGTGAAATGATCGCTCCACAACATGACGGAGTCCGCAAAATCCTGCGTTTCCGGACGGTGCTTCAGATCAATCGAGAAACCTGTTCCGATAATGAGGAAGTCAAAGCGCATCTCGCCATTAGGCGTCTCGACCACAACTTCATCGCCATCCATACGTGCAGATGTCCAGGGGGTACCGGGATGGAAAGCGAAATTCTCATGCTTGCGACAGCGCCAGAACGTATCCTGCGGCGGCGGCTGGTTCAGATTGTAGATGCAGCGCATAAAGCGCCAGCGAGTCAGATCCGGAAGCTCCGAGAAATGCGCGAGAAAGCCCGCGTTTTCCATCCAGCGATATGGATTGATGGCTGGAATTTTCGTACGGCGCAGACACAGATCCACACGCCCCACACCGGATTCCAACGCCGTCGCAGCATTATCAAAAGCAGACGCGCCCGCTCCCAGAACACCGATCCGCTTACCCTTCAGGGCTGCGAAATCAATATCTTCGTGCGTGTGGGCATAAACCGACTTCGGAAGGTTCTCCGAAATGAATGGGGGAACGAACCACGCTCCGCCACCATCAATTCCCGTAGCCAGAACCATCCGGCGCGCCCAGCGCTTTGTCTCGACACCAGCAGCATTCCGGAATGTCAGACGCAGCAGCCCGTCCGTCCACTCGACATGAACCAACTCCTGATCGTTGACGACCGGTAATTCCAACGTATCACGCACCCAATCCAGATAAGACTGCCAGTCGTGCCGTGAGATTTTATCGAGCGACTGCCAGGCTTCCTTGCCATACCTGGCTTCATACCAGGACTGCGGCGTCAGATTGGGCACCCCCAGATCTGGCCCCGTCACATGCTTTGGCGTCCGCAGCGTGATCATTCGGGCAAATGTCACCCAAGGGCCTTCCCCGCCCTTCGCAGCGCGCTCAAAAATTTGCGTATTCGTTACGCCCTGACGACGCAGCCCGAAGCAGGCCGTCAGACCACCCTGTCCGCCGCCAATAATGGCAACATCCAGAACCTCTTCACCCTCTTTCTGAACCGGAATGTTCCAGTTCCCGGTCGCGTACCTGATCTTCGCAAGATCCTCATGAACCTGCGCCGAAAGGGTGGCCAGGCCGTCAGTCGGGGAGGGGGAAAGGGTCATGAGTCTCTTATCCTAAAGAACAGGCACAGGATCGTGGTCTTTCGTAAGAAATGACCAGAGTTTCTTCCTATGTCAAAATGACAGGGTTCACCTGCCTCTCTGAAGTGTTTCATAGAGGGGTATTCTCGTATATCTCAGAAAAACGTCCCTGCCGTTCTCGAAAAAAGAGCGTATCTCAATGCCGGCTTTCTCACGCTTCCTCCGTTACTTCCTGTCCGTTGCCCAATACGGCTCGATCCGGAAGGCCTCCGAACATCTCCGGATTGCGGCATCAGCCATCGATCGACAGATCCTTCACGGTGAGGAAGCTCTCGGCACCCCGCTCTTCGAGCGCCTGCCCAGCGGCCTGCGTCTGACAGCGGCCGGAGAGCTTCTGTATACAAACGGCAAGCAGTGGATGCGTGAGATGCAGGAAGTCCGCACACAGCTTGAAGACATGCGCGGATTAAGACGTGGCCAGGTCGATATCGCCCTGCCAGATGCCCTGACCACTGGCTTCCTCCCCCGCATCCTGAAAGACCTGCGCAAAAGCCACCCCGGCATCACAATCTGCACGCATGTTCTGGACAACGCTGTCATTCAACAGGCGCTCATCAGTGGAGAAGTGGACTTCGCACTCCTCCTCAACCCCACACAGGCCCGTGGCCTGCTTGTCCGAACCCATATCGATTACCCGCTCGGCTTCATCTGCCTGCCAGATCATCCGGTCGCTCAACAAAAAAGCGCAAGATTTAGCATCTGTGCAGAATATCCGATGGTCATGCCTCAGCAACCACTCGCTCTGCAAAGACAGATCGAAATTCTGGAAATTGACAGCAATGTCAGCGTTCAGCCGGTCGCCTCTTCCGACAATATCCAGATGATCAAGTCTCTGGTTCTGGAAGGCGTGGGATTGGGCATTCTCAGCATGCTGGATGTCATGAAAGAAGTAACGAGCGGAGAACTGGCGTTCGTTCCCATTTCCAATCGGGATGTCTCCCCCCTGACGCTGGCCCTCTGCGTCGATCAGGCTCGCCAGCTTTCCGGCGCCGCGCGACTGGTCATTGCTGAAGTCGAAAAAACCTTCCTGGCCCCCCTGGAAACATAACACCTCATCCAAATGCTGAACGGCAGGTCGGCCTCCGCGTTAGGAGCGGCAGGCACACGCCAGCATACATGAGGAACAGACAATGTTTTCCTTCAGGACACTCTCTGCCGCAGCCTTGATCTGCACTCTGGCAGGAGGCTCCGCCCTCGCTCAGACGGGCAACGACGTTCGCATTATTTCGGGCGCCGACACTGTAGCCTGGCAGCCAGCGCCCCCCATGTTCCCAAGCGGAACACGCATGTCTTTCCTGTATGGCTCCGCTGACAAAGCCGGACCATTCACACTGCGCGTCATGATTCCGGCAGGATCTGTCATCCCGCCCCATACCCACAATATGGACGAAATGCTGACTGTTCTCGGCGGCAGCATCCACCACTATATCGGCCCGGCCATCACAGCCGATCAGGACAAGGTTCTGACGGCAGGCGGCTTCGTCCACCTGCCCCCCAATGTCCCACACGCACTGAAAGCCGGAACCCAAGGGGCCATCGTACAGGTCTCGGGCACAGGTCCATTCACCATGACCTACGTCAACCCGCAGGACGACCCGCGCCACACCAATCGCTGAAACAAAAAAAGCCCTGCTTCCCCAAGGAAGCAGAGCTTTTTCACTATCCGGCCTGAACAGAACAATCAGTGCCCGATAATATCCAGAACCATGCCCGGCGTCAGGATCTGTGGCAGAACCACTTCCGCGCCATGCTTTGGCGGATAATACACATACAGTGGCACGCCATCTCGCCCATGCTCCTTAAGATAAGCTGAAATACCGGCATCCCGGTTTGTCCAGTCTCCCTTGAGATACGCAACATGCCGTTCGGAAAATGCCTGACGAACGGATGCAGTATCCAGCGCGACACGCTCGTTCACCATGCAGGTAATGCACCAGGACGCGGTCATATCCACGAAGACCGGCTTTCCGTCGGCCCTCAGATCAGCTAGGGTCTTGTCCGAAAACGGCTGGATAAGATTATCCGCAGACGTCATTGTCGTCGAAGCAGCAGACACCGGCTCGGCTAGACTGCGCGCCAAAACGCCACCACAGACAACCATGCACAGCACAGCCACAACACGGCAGAACAGAACCGTTCCGCGCCCACCTTCACGCATCGCCCGATGCTGCCCCATTCCGTAAATCCAGGCGGCGAAGCCCAGCAGCACCAATCCACCGCCAGCCACTACAACGAAATTCGTGCCACGCTCGATCGTCGCAACCCACAGAAGCCAAACACAGGTTGCCAGCAGCGGAAACGCTAGTGCCTGCTTCAAGACGCCCATCCAGGCCCCCGGCTTCGGCATCCGGGAAGCCAACCCGGGAACGCTCGCCACCAAAACATAAGGCGCAGCCAAACCAAGCCCCATGGACAGGAACACCAGAAGCCCCATCAATGGAGGTCCACCCAAGGCACCCGCAATGGCAACACCCATGAATGGTGCGGTGCACGGCGTCGCAACAATCACAGCCAGGAGACCCGTCAGCATATCCCCCGCATGACCTGCGCCATGAGGATGCAACTGCGCCAGACGCCCTGCACTGATTTCAAAAACGCCCAGCAGGTTGAGCGCCATGCCAAACAGCAACCAGCAGACGCCTACCACGAACCCAGCCGACTGAAACTGGAAACCCCACCCGGCCGCAGACCCCGCAATGCGCAGCCCGATCATAACGATTCCAAGAGCCGCAAACGCCCCCGTTACGCCCAGCGTGTAAAAGAAAGCGCTCTGAAGATGCACGCTGCGCCCCACTCCGCCCATTCTGGCCAGAGACAGAGCCTTCATAGCCAGGACTGGGAAAACACAAGGCATGAGGTTCAGGATCAGGCCACCAACAAAAGCAAAAGCCAGAACCCGTAACCAGCCAGCCCCTGTCGGAATGGCATCTGCAGAAACATGCGCGGGTAACGTTGTTGAAGTGGCAGCACCTGCGACCATCTGGCTTGCCGAAATTTCGATCGGGCTTTCCTGCCCCGCTTCATCTTTCAGCACCACCAGCCCCTGAAGCGGATGATCGCGATGCGCCGTTTTCAGGAATTTCAACTGCAACGACAGACGTTCGTCCTTCACCTTGAAAGGCTGAGACGCGATCTGATCGATCATCCCTCCCTCGGCAGGTAGGAACCACGCATCGGAAACCGCCGCAGAAGACAGGCCCTTGCCCTCCAGCGTCAGCAGCCCATCCGCAGAGACTTCCGCCTTGAACGGAGACGGAATTGGCATTTTCGCATCGACAGCCTGAAACAGACCGGCCTGTGCCCCAGCAGGGGCTGCCCCTTCCGCCGCGGGAAGGCTCAACGTGAAGTCACCACTTTCGGGAATGCAGACTTCCGCGCAAACAAGCCATTCAGCATGGGCGTGCAGCGTCGTTGGTCCTGTGCCCTGCAAGGCCAGATCGACTGGCAGCAACACATCCCCAACATAAGCATAGGACATGAGGCCGCCCTCGCTCAGACGCACAGGCATGGGCCAGTGAATCGTGGACGTCTTGCCCGTCGCATTGCCCTGCGCCGTCACATCCAGTGTCGGCGTGTCACCTGCGTCGCCGGGGTTCACCCAATATGTGTGCCATCCGGGTTTGAGCTGAAGTCTCAGCCCAACCCGCAGCTTCTGATCCGGGCCAACAGCATCCCGGTCCGTAACCAGCGTTGCCGTATCATTGGCAGAAGCCACCGCAGGGCTTTCTGCCGCAAAAGACGGCTCACTGGTTCCCAGACCACATATCCCTACCGCTAGCAGGGCCAACAGACTTAACACGCGACGCAAGGCAGTCTCATTCCCTCAGGATAAAACAGGACAGCCTGCATAACACTCTGTGTCAGAGAAAACAGCGCCTTTTCGCAAAACAGGACTAATTAAATCCTGTTTTGCGTCGTCTCTGTCAGGGAATCAGTTTTTCAGCCCGCAAACGCGCGAACAAATCGAAGAATGAGTCCGGTGTGTATTGCCATCCGTCGAAGCCAGCCAGACGACTCTTGGACAGATCCGTCACACACTCAACAGGGCGTCCCAAATCCGCATCCGTGTGCCAAGCGGATGCCAGTCTTTCGATCTGGCTTTCAACCAATCTGTATTTGGTACTGATCTGTTTCCAGAGATCTCCATCCTGAGACAGCGTCGCTTCGAGCGGCGTCTCGTGCCCCGGATAAGGAGCCGCTTCCAGCCCGAACCAAGCCGCCAGACGCGGCCAGAGCCATTTCCAGCGGAAGACATCTCCATTGACGATATTGAACGCCTCATTACGGCCGCCCTCAGACGTTGAAGCCCAAAGAAGCTGTCGCGCCAACTGCCGCGCATCTGTCAGATCCGTCAGGCTGTTCCACTGAACATCCGAGCCAGGGAAGACAAACGGGCGCCCTGTTTCACGGCAGATCGTCGCATACACGGCCAGCGTGCTGCCCATGTTCATCGCATTCCCGACCGCATAGCCGATAATGGTGTGGGGACGGTGCACGCTCCAGGAAAAGCCATACTTCTCCGCAGCCGCATACAGCACGTCTTCCTGATCATAATAGAAATTCGCCATCGGAAGACGTGGCATCTCTTCACGGAAAGGCGTCTGAGGTGGCTCACCTGAAGCATAAGCCTCAAAGGGGCCAAGATAGTGCTTCATGCCCGTCGTCAGCGCTGCATGTTCCAGCTTTTCCGGAGCAGGAAGGGCCTCAAATATATTCCGAACCATCGCTGAATTGACCCGGCAATTCTCTTCTTCCGTCTCTTGCCTGAGCCAGGAGCAGAAAAACACATGCGTAGGCGTCAAAGCCTTCAAAGCAGATTTCAGATTTTGCAGATCCAGCAGATCTGCCGCAATTGGCAGAACACCTGCCATATCATGACGCGGGCGACGGGCCAGCCCATAAACCGTCCAGCCTTCTGCAACGAGACGGGCCGCCAGATTTTGACCGACAATACCTGTCGATCCAACAACAAGAGCAATCCGGGACATCAGGGTCTCCTCTCCGGAAAAGTGGTTCGCCCTCCATTTGACCCCTTGGCGAACAGACTTCCAGACGGCACCGTATTGTGCCCTGGATACCAAAAGGTTCCCATAAAATGACCCGTTCGCTGCCCGCACACTACCGACAGGCCCCCTTCGACGAAAACTGCGCTCCACGGAGAATTTTGAGACTTTTCAGCGGAAAATGGACCACCATGATCCTCCACACGCTGCATCTTCTGGGTGGCTATTCCCGCCCCGGGCAGCTTCAACGCAGCATTCCGGGTCTCTCAAAAAAAATGATGACCCAGACACTGCGCGAACTGGAGGGAAAAGGCCTCATCAACCGACACATCCATCAGATCATGCCGCCAAACGTGGAATACAGCCTGACAGCTCTCGGGAAGGTCTTTGTAGAGCCCATCGAGCAGCTTTACTTCTGGGGGATCGATCATGCCGATGCCCTTGAAGCTCTTGCAACAAACGAGCGACTGACTTGCACCGCACAAAATCCGCTGGAAGTAGCAGAATAAGGCATCACTTTTTGGACAGAAGGCCTCATCCTGTGGCACTCCTGCTGAAAATGGTGCGCGCAGCCGCGACACACCCGTCTCCCTTTCCCCGGTCTATTCCGGCTTCACGGTATACAAGGACATTTCAGAGCGATGTGTTCCCTTTCACGGCCTGCCCCGTCACGGACACCCCCTCGAAGGACCTATCATTCCTTCATGGCCTTCCTGATTTTCCTGACGGCCCTGTTCGCAGCACCGTCTGCTCAGGCGGAGACCTCCACAGCCAAGGCTACGCCACAGACAGCAGCCCCGGCCCCTCTATCCGCACAGGAAGCTCAACAGCTTCTGAATGTTCTGAATGATCCCAAACAGCGTGACGCCTTTACTCACACGCTGTCGCTCATGGCCCGAGGCATCAAGGAAACACCTTCGGCCAGCACGCCCGCGCACGATACCAAAGCATTGCCAGAAGTCTCACCGGAAATCGGCAATGGACTGAACAGCGTCCGGACACAGTTTCTGGGGTATGTTCACAACTTCATGAACCTCTTCAAAGACTTGGGTCTCGTTGGGCACTGGTTTCGGGCGCAGCTTGCCTCTGCTGAAACGCGCGCTCCGATCCTGCATGCTTTCGGAATCGCCTTTATCGTCATAGCCTGCGGTCTTGCCCTGGAACGTGCCGTAGCTCTGATGCTCCGAAATCCGCTGCAGGAAACGACCCGGAAAGCCCAGGCACAGGAAGCGCGTAACGCACGCGAGCCTATTGAGACCGACGCCGAAATTGCGGCCTCAACTGCAACCAGCAACTCCAGCCAGACGCGTGCAGAAGATCAACGCCGACAGGTGGAAACCCTGCGCTTTCTGGCTCGCATCCCCTATTCACTTGCGCACCTGCTGCTAAAAGCCGTCCCCGTTCTGGCTTTTCTGCTGCTGACAGTCCCTTCCATCTGGGTTCTTCCCATCAGTGACCGCACAGCAAACGTCATCCTGACGCTGGCCTATTCCTATGCTGGCGCACGCGGCCTTTATCTTCTGGTTGAAACAGCGTTCACACCACGCTCCCCGACCATTCGCCTCCTTCCCGCCAGCAATCCTACTGCTTTCCTGGTCACACGCTGGTGGAATGTGCTGGTTGCAGCCCCTGCCATCGTCATCTGCCTGTCCGAGCTGGGAGCACAGTTCAATCTCGCTCCGCGTGGCACGGATGCCATGATCCGTGGTGTGGTTCTGGTTGAACACGTCCTGATTGCCGCCTTCATCTGGAGGATCCGTCACATTGTCAGCCGGGCGCTTCAGCCCAGCACCCTTGGCAAAAAGACTGGCATGTGGACAGTCATCGCCGCCATTACCCGCCTATGGTGGGTTCCAGCCATGTTCCTGGACATTTCCCTCTGGATTGTCTGGGCGGCCCATCTTCAGGGTGGCTATGCCTGGATACTTAAGACAACAGGCGCCACCATTGCCGTGCTGGTAGCCTCACGCCTCGGCGCGGTCCTCGCCTATGGCCTTCAGGACCGCTTCTTCAGGGTTAATCCGCAACTCGAAGAACGCTTCCCTGAGCTTCAGAAACGGGCGGACCGCTATTATCCAGCGGCTCGCGCCATCCTGACTGGCGCCATCCTGTTCCTGACACTCGTCGCCATCACGGAAGCCTGGGGGCTACCAACCTTTGGCTTCTTCATCAAGAACGCCCTCGGCCGCCGCCTGATAGATACAGTGGTGACGATGCTGATCGCTGTGACTGTGGCGGCGGCTATCTGGGAAGTCGTCAACATTGTCCTGAACCGCCAACTCACGTCCTTCGAGAACTCTGGCCAGCGTTCACGCGCAACACGCCTGCGGACTGTCCTGCCCATTATGCGTACAGTCCTGCTGGCCATCATCATCATCATCGTTGCCGTCACAACACTGTCCCAGATCGGGATCAACGTGACCCCATTGCTGACAGGTGCGGGTATCTTGGGTGCCGCCATTGCTTTCGGTTCGCAAAGCCTTGTGAAGGACTTCATCACCGGCTTCTTCATGCTGGTGGAAGACGCCATTCAGGTGGGGGACTGGGTGACAACAGGCGGCGTCTCGGGAACCGTGGAAAACCTTTCCATCCGGACCGTAAAGGTCCGCGATATTACGGGTGATCTGCATATCATCCCGTTCTCATCCGTATCCTCGATCGCCAACACGGCACGTGGCTACAACCAGATCGTCATCAAGCAGCAGCTCGATCTGTCCGAGGACCTGCCGCGCGTTTCCGCAATCATGTCCAAAGCCGTCAAGGAAATGCGCGCTGATCCAGTCTTCGGTCCGATGATCCTGTCCGACTACACAGATCTCGGTGTCGATCAGAGCGACAGTGGCGGTGCGACTTTGATCGGCAGCATCCGCACGACGCCGATGATGAAATGGAAAGTCAAGCGCGAGTTCAACCGCATCGTGACCAATCGCTTTGCGGAAGAAGGCGTCAAATTCTATACGCCGACTGCGTACACAACAACGCCCCCGGGCAACGCCATGCAGTTTCATGTCGCCAATGACACGACTCCGCAGCCTGCTCCGGAAGCACACTGAATCCTATGAAGCGGAAATGCCCATGCGTTGGCATTTCCGCTTCAAGGACATACCTAGAAATTCGGAAACAGGGTGACAGAAACCAGCGACAGGTAGAACAGAACAGCCAAAAGAATGTGGCACACATAAAGCGGCGCAATCAGGTAGCCCTTTTTGCGTGCCCAGCTCATGAGAACACCAAACGCCACCACGGCCACTGCCAAAGCGACATTCAGCATAAGTCCCTGTTCGCCATTGATCAGGGCAATAATCATAAAGATTGATCCGATCAGCGCAGCCCCAACATGGACTGGCTTCATCACCCGGAGCGGCCGTCGCCCTTGCAGAACATTGATCCCAAGCCAGGCCCCTGCAATCACCGCGACAGTAAAGCACAATGTTGAAATACCCAGCATAATCAATCCACCTTTTCAGTATGCCTTCTTACAATAGCGGATCCGTGATCAAAATGGACGCAAGTGTTCGTGTTTCCAGGTTATTTAGCGACTATCTGGATATCGCTTGGACGGCCCTGACACTCAGAAGACAGAAAAGACAGCAGGAATACAGCTCCCCTAGGAGGAGTACGTCCATTTCTATTTTTAACGAAAAAAGATCTCTGGATGCTGCATAAAGAAACAGACTGACAAACCAGAGAAAAAAGAGGGAGGCCAAAGCCTCCCTGCAAGAACCGTCAGATCAACGCAGAATACCTGTATGACCCACACTGTAACGGCCCGGCTGCGGCCAGACCGTCAAACCGTGAGGCTCAGCACCAACCGGGATCTTCCGGACAGCGCCAGTACCGGTATCAATGGCATAAACCACATCGTCAAAACGGCCAGACAGCCAGAGCAGCTTCCCGTCAGCACTGACATTGCCCATGTCCGGGCTGCCGCCATCGGGGATCATCCAGGTCTTGATCACCTTGTCGGTCGCAAAGTCGATGATGGACACCCCACCCGGGCCACCACGTTTGCCATGAATACGATGGGAACCACGGTTCGCCACGTACATCACCTTGCCATCACGGCTCGGATACAGACCATGCGTGCCAATACCCGTCGGGATGAAGCCGGTTTCCGTGAAGGAATCACCGTCCACGACAAACACACCATCGGCCATCATGTCGGCAACGTAGAACTTGTGCCCGTCCGGAGCGGTGAGAATGTCCTGCGGCATTCCACCCTTGGACAGCTTCAGCATCCCGATCATCTTCAGGTTCACCGTATCGACCTTGGCAACATAACCGCCAAACTCGCAGGTAAAGATCGCGTACTTGCCATCAATGGAGAAGTCAGCGTGATTGACGCCCTTACACTCTGGCGTCTCCACGGAGCCCTTCAACTCCATCGTGTGCGGATCGCGGAAATCAAGGCGCTTGTGAGCTTCAGCGACCGTGATGGCGTATTTACCGTCCGGCGTGAAATACATGTTGTACGGGTCATCAACAGCCACGTTCGGGCCTGGCTTGGTCGTCGCCGGATCAATCGGCGTCAGAGAACCATCCGGACGGCCTTCACTATTGTTCGTCACCCACAACGTCCGCAGATCCCAGGACGGAACGACATGCTGCGGCGAGCGACCAACAGGATAGGTGTCAACAACCTGAAAGGACACCGGATCAATGACGGAAACACTGTTTCCGCGCAGGTTCGGCACATACACACGAGCCGGATCATGAGCGATAGCCGGCGAGATGTGGGACGGCGTGGTCTCGCTGTAGATGTTGTGCGGATCAATGACCGGCGGCATGCCCGGAATGGTCTGCACAGCATCTGAAGACGCCGGTGCTGACACAGGAGCAGATACAGCAGCAGACGCTGGCGCCGAGACAGGCACCATGGCGGGCGGAGCTGCTGGAGCCGCCGGGGCCGGAGGCACAGGAATCGGTGCACTTGCATCGGCAGGAGCCGTGGTCTGGGCGTGAGCCGCAGAGGCGCCTAGCAGCGTCAGCGCCGCCAGAAGGGGGGTCTTGAAATTCATGGATGGCTCCTGTTGAAGGACTGAAGTGCCGTTACAGCGGTGCGTATCTGCATGTCCGTGCCGATACGTCCCAGTCCGGGCGTTGCCTGGCGCGGATCACCGCCATAGACGCCATCGGTGGCACCGGGTTTCGGTGCGGTTCTCAAGGCATCCTGACGCACAAGTGACGGATCAACCGCCAGCATCAGGGATGTGTCGCTCAGTTCCGCATGTAATCCCACCTCTGCCGCATGGCCCTGCGCTTTCAGGGCCTCGGCATACTGGTGGGGTATGACCTCGTAATAATCGCGCAGATCCAGAACGGCCGCCTGACCTTTCCAGCGCTTGTTCAGTTCCTGCGCGACGTGAGCCATGGAGGCCTGATAGCCGCCATGATCTCCAATCAAGACAATTTTCTGAAAACCCTGAACCCGAAAGCTCTCCGCGGCTCCCCTGAGCAGCCCTTCGAACACA
This sequence comes from Gluconobacter frateurii, assembly GCF_002723955.1. Lineage (GTDB taxonomy): Bacteria > Pseudomonadota > Alphaproteobacteria > Acetobacterales > Acetobacteraceae > Gluconobacter > Gluconobacter frateurii. The sequence goes on along the minus strand of NZ_BEWN01000002.1, from coordinate 267,617 downwards.
GCCGGAGGAACGGAAATCGTTCCTGCAAAGCGCATATGAGACGTACGCGGGTCCGTTGACCCTTCCGGCACATAGGCCACGACCGGAGCCACAAGAGTATGCCCTACCTGTCGAGCAATCTCATCAGCCAGAACCTGCGCGCGAACATTATGCTTGCCGACGGCCATGTAAGGTCCGCTCTGCTCCGTTCCGCCTATCGGGATGATAACAGTATCCGTTCCGGATCGGACGGCGTGATCAATCTCCGTCCAGGTCTGGCATGCAAATTCAACCTGTCGTGCAGTCCCGGAACAGTGAGCAGCCTCCTGTGCTGAAGCAGACGAGAGAGCAATCATTCCAAACCCAAGCATCGTACAGACCGGGCGAAACAGATGGGCAATGACAGGCATGAAGTGAGCATCTCTGAAAATGACTGTCTTTCCCTACTCCATGTCAGGGGATGTTTTCCAGAGCACCACGTCTTTTCGCTGCCGGAAGATACAGTATAAAAGGCGCCATGCCCTTTCCTGTTTCTTATGATCCGGACGCGGTCGATAGCGCCGCGCATCTGATTCAAATCGCTCTGACGCCTGTTTTCATGCTTTCAGGCATCGGCACTCTGATCAACGTGTTCAATACACGTCTCGCACGCGTGGCTGACCATCTTGAAGATGTGCGCAAAAGGCTGTCGACACCCCCTTCTGACACAGACACGCCAGATCCTTTCTACACGCCCGAACGCCTGGCAGCCCATGAGATCAGACTCCACCGGCGAATCTTCGTTCTGGATGCCGCCATCATGCTGAATGCAATCGGCGGGGCCTCGACCTGCGGTGCTGCAATGGCTCTTTTTGTTGGTTCTCTGCGCGATGCAAGCACATCCACATGGCTGCTAGCCTTTTTCGGCATAGCTCTGGCCTGCACTGTCGGAGCGCTTTTCTTCTTTCTGGCAGACACTTTTCTCAGCTGGCACGGTCTCCGCCGAGACCGGCTTTCTCTCCCGCACCCGAACGCAAAATGAGGTCAGACGCAATTTTATTGCGCAGACACGGTCCTTTTCTGGATTTTGGTGACAAAGAAATCCCAAATAAGCGGAATAGAATACTTTCTGGCCGTTAACGAAATAGTCATTCCTTAAGAACAAACAGCCCATTCTCTCCAAATGTGGAAAAGTTCTGGCAAGGGTTCATGCGTCAAACGCAGAGCAGATCCCGCATCTTCATTTGTTGCCTTGAAGGGTACTTCTGGAGTTTCTCCCGTCCCACGCCATCAACGGCAAGTAAAACGGAGATAACTTCCATGACGTCCATGACCCTGATCCACCTGATCGGCCTTCCAACCAGCCTTCTCGCTGAATTTTCGATGATTGCCTTCGTGCCCGTCATCGGCGCCCTGATGATTGCAACGGTTGCTGCTGACCGCGTTTCTTCCAAAGGCTGATTTCCCAGCCTTTGGTTACCCTCTCCTGAAATCAGTGACGAACTGACAGGTAGGAGTCCGGATCCAGCCTGCGACGCCAGATATCACTGACCCAGCAGCCCAGAATTCCGGTCAGCATCCCCACTGACGTGGACCCGATCCAGTGTGACGGCAACAGCGCCATTAAAACGCCTGCGCTTCCTGCGATGGTCCAGTTCAGTGTTCCAATGAGGGCAGATGCTGCCCCCGCCTGATGCCCATGATGCGTCAGGGCCAGCACACCTGCATTTGGTCCGACAAAGCCAAGACATGTCGTCGTGCAAAAGATCAGGACGCAGAGCGGCCATGGATTCTGTGGGCCAACAAGGCCGAGAGAACAGACCAACACGCCCAGCACCGTGAAAGTCAGTACCGCCATCATGCCGCGCTCCATGACCCTGGTGAACAGGAACCTGTGTGCCAGCCGGGCATTGATCTGCGACCCAATCACGAACCCTACCGCGTTAAGGCCAAAGAACATGGCAAAGAGGCGCGGCGAAAAATGCAGTATCCCCTCAAAAAGAGCTGGGGCATTGGAAAGATAAGCGAACATGGTGAACGTGCCAAAGCTCGCCACCATCGCTGCTGAACAAAAGAGTGGTTCAGTCATTAAATCCCGGTAGCGGGCAATCACGCCCGTAAAAGGAAGCGCAAAACGCTTCTCTGGCGGGAAAGTATCCGGCAGCAGGAACCAGGTTCCCAGAAACAGAAAAACGCCAAATCCGGCGCCCACCCAGAAAATCAGCCGCCACTCTCCAAGATCCAGCAGAAAGCTACCGATGGAGGGTGCCAGCAAAGGCCCCAATCCAAAAATCAGCATCAGCTGGGACATCAGTTTGACGCCAGCGGTGCCAGTCGCCACGTCACGTACCATGGCGCGTGGTGCGACAGACGTCGTTGCCCCGCCCATGGCGGCAATAAACCGCAGAGCGCAGAAAAGATGGAAATTCGTGACAACAGCCAGCAGGGCTGAAGCGATCACATAAACCACCAGCCCAAGCAGCAATGGCAATTTACGCCCGTATCGGTCACAAAGCGGACCAAGCGTGAACTGCCCAATGGCGAGACCCGCCAGCCATGCCGTCAGTGTAAGCTGTGCTGAACCAGCCCCCTGCCCCAGATCATGTTCCAGCATGGGAAATGCTGGCAGATACATATCTGTTGAAACAGGCCCGAGAATAAAAATCAGTCCGATCAGAATTCGGACAGCCGGGGAGAGTGTCCCCACAGGGGTATCAGGCTTGGAGGAAGCGGACAAAATCGCACCATATCTGGGCAAGGCAAAAACAGGAAAACGGGCTTCCCTCAGGTTGAGAAGCCCGCCGCCACACTCAACGCCTTTTTGTCTGACCTGCCTATCCCCAAATTAAGAGAAACGGCAGGTCAGGTAAGGAAAACAGGGAAGATTACTTACCCCATCCTGCCAGAACGGCATCCTTCACATTCTGCGGAAGACCCACATAGTCAAGGCGGGTATTGTCCGCATCGCCGTGCTGGAAACCCCAGGCGAAGAAATCACGAACTGCCTTGGCCGTCGTGGCATCCTTCGGATTGGTCGGAACCAGAACGAACGTGGCTGTCACGATCGGCCATGCGCCCGGGCCAGCCGTGTCCAGCAGGTTCACGGCATAATGGTCTGCATGAGCCCAGTCTGCAGCGTTTGCTGCTTCCACGAAGCTCTTCAGCGTCGGAGAAACAAACGCACCCGTATGATTTTTCATCTGGGCAATGTTGAGATGATTCTGTGCGGCGTAGGAGTATTCAACGTAGCCGATCCCCCCTTCGGTCTGCTTGACCATGGCTGCAATACCATCGTTCCCACGGGCACCTGAACCGCCCGGCCATGCAACGGATGTACCTGCACCCAGCTTCTGCTTCCACTCAGGCGAGACCTGGGACAGATAGGACGTGAAAACGAAGCTCGTGCCAGAACCGTCCGCACGATGAACCGGAGCAACGTCCGTTTCCGGCAGTTTTAGACCGGGATTGAGCGCCTTGATACGGTCATCGTCCCACTCCGTGATTTCACCGTCATACAGCGCAGCCAGGGTCGGGCCATCAAGACGGAGGGTGCCAGGCTCGATTCCCGGGACATTCACGACAACAACGATGCCGCTCATGACAGTCGGGAATTGATACAGATGCTCGGAAGCCAGACGCGCAGCAGCCATCGGCTTGTCCGAAGCGCCAAAATCAACCGTGCGAGCCACAACCTGATCCTGACCAGCGCTGGAGCCAACGCTTTGGTAGTTCACGTTGATGCCAGCCTGATGCTTGGCCCCTTCGCCCCATGCTCCATAGATTGGAGCGGCAAAGCTGGAGCCTGCTCCCGTGATGTCCGCAGCGCGGGCGGATGACAGGGAAACGGACCCCAGGGCTGTCATTGCGACAAAGCCGAAAAGCGCAAGCTTGCTCTTAATCATGATGATCCCTCATCGGGCATTGAAAAACCGGATTATCTACTAGACGCACCCTGCCGAGAGAAACAGGGGCCCACGCATGATAGTTTCATGACAGACACAGGGAAGGTTGATGCAGAAATGACACACCCCTTCTGAAGTCGCATTGACGGAAAAGACGCGTTCACAAACGGCTTTCAAGAAAGATACGTCTTTTCAAAGACATGACACTATTTGTCATAAAAGAGTCTTTTAGTCGTCATCAAACCTTCCCACTCTTCGAAAAAGAGAATCAGATACCTCCGCCGTGGACAACCTGCCATTCACGCAAGGGACGCACCGCGGCAATGACTTTCTCTTTCCGAAGAACAACCGCTCTTCTGGCGACTTCAACCCTGATGTCTCTCGGCGCTCTCACTGGGCATGCGCACGCCGCTGACCAGATGGAAATCATGGAACGTCAGATCCGTGCCATGCAGGCGCAGCTGAACATCATGAAGAAAGAGCATAACGAAGATATCAAACGGGCACGCGCCGTTCTTGCCCACCAGCGTGAAGAGGCAGAAAACAACCCGTACGGACAACGCAACAGCTATATCGGCTCCCATCCACAATCCAACGCCCCTCTGATTACCGTACGGAAGGGAACTGGTGGACCAGACGCCGGTCGCCCGGCTTCCGACCGCGCAGACATCACGACATGGTCTGACTTCCAGCGCGCGACGGCGCAGGATGAGGAAGTGACCGTTGGTGGTGTAAAGATCGGCTTCCCGAAAGGTCGCCCAACCATCCAGTCTTCTGATGGAGCCTATGCCCTCTCCATCGGCCTGGCCTTTCATGAAGACTTTGGCGGGTTCTTCAATTCCGGCCCACGCGCGGGTGAGGCTCGTGGCGCTTTCAATAGCTTCACATCCAACATGCGTCGTCTGCGTATTCCATTCATGTTCCGCTACAAGAACTGGGTCGCAGCAGTTACGCCTGATTTCGGCGCCAATCATAACGATGGGTATGTCGGACTGTACGAAGGCAACCTGAACTATACGGGCTTCCGAAACACGATCCTGACTGCCGGTTACTTCCAGCCACGCGTGACGGAAGAAGATTCCGAAAGCTCCAACGACTTCTTCACCCTGGAACGCCCCAGCATCACCGACATGGTCCGCAACATCGCTGCTGGCGATGCCCGCTTCAGCGTCGGTGGTTTGCACTATGAGAAACGGTGGTGGGTTGCTGGCTATTTCACCGGTCAGGAGTGGGGTCATCGTAATGCTTCTGACAACAGTAGCACCTATTACGGTGGCGGCAGCAGCAGTACCGTTGACAGCCAGACAGGCGGGACCCTCCGTGTTGCGGGCCGTCCGGTTGCCACGAAAGACTGGGACGTCCATGTTGGTGTGTCCGGAATTTCAGCGTTCCGCGTAGCCTGTAACACTGGAACAAGCACGACATCCTGCTCGCGCTCCACGTCTTTCGGTCAGCGTCCCGAGTTTGATATCGGTGAAGCGAACCTTGCCGGAACCGGCACCATCACCAACGCCGCACAGGTCTGGGCTGCCGGTCCGGAACTGGGTGTGCGCTGGAAGCGCCTGGTCGTGAAGGGTGAATACTACCATGTGGGCGTCCAGCGCTCCGGCGCAGGCCTGAAATCTGCCGGCTTCCAGGGCTGGTATGGCTCAGCCGCCTACACGATCCTCGGCGATCCTCGCATGTACAACTACAAGGAAGGCGCTTTTGGTGCCCCTGGCGTCAAGTCTTCCGAAGAGTTTAACCCGGCTCTTAACCAGTGGGGTGCGCTTGAAGTCGTTGGCCACTACAGCGTGATCGACCTCAACAGCAATCTCAATGACCCGAACCCGAGCAATGTCATCCGCGGTGGTCAGCAGACCGTCTGGACCGGCGGCCTGAACTGGTACCCCAACCGTCATTTCCGCCTGATGTTGGACTACAGCCACTTCATCGTGTCCCGCAGCATGCAGGCTACCAACCTATATGGACGTACGGGTAACTCTATCGCAGCCCGTATTCAGGCTGGCTTCTAACACCTTACCCTCTCTATCGGGCGGAAACGGCGCAGGCTGTTTCCGCCTTTTTTATGTCTTACAGAGCATCTCGAGGAGGCGAACAGCACACTCTGTCTGAAGCACACCAGTCCCTAAAAACCGTGTCGCACAATGACACGCACACCATAGTCGTTTGTGGTTAGAGAATAGGTCTCGCTCTATACGGAAGCCCCCGCTTTTTTGAGCGTTCCACTTCCTGACATTTCCCTGTCAGAGTGCCTTGACTGTTTCCAGGACGCTTTTCTGCCCATGCCTAATTCCCTTTCCAGACTGACGCTGCTCGCCACCACGACACTCCTTTTCTCCGGACTGCTGGAAACAGACGCATTCGCCGCAGACCGTCTGGAACTCATGGAAAAACAGATCCGGGCCATGCAGGCCGAAGTTCAGGAACTCAAGAAAGAGCGTGCGGCAGAACGTAAACGCATCAGCGCAGCCTTGGCCAAGCAAAGGGAAGAAACGGAAACCAATCCCTACCAGCAGCGAACCGGTTACCTTCCTCCAGCCTCCCTGAGCCCGGCGGCGGCACCGATTTCTGTTCTCCGAAGAAGTGCAGCATCCCAGGACACGCCACCGTCTGACCGGGGCATCGTATCGTCGTGGAAAGACTTTCAGCAGGCTTCGACACAGGACGAAGAAGTTACCATTGGTGGGATGAAGATCGGTTTTCCCAATGGAAGACCGACCTTCAAAACCGCCGATGGCGCCTATGCTCTCTCCATCGGGCTCGCATTCCAGGAAGACTTCGGAGGCTTTCTGGGTGTTTCCCAACGCAATGGAGAAAGTCGCGGCACGTTCAATTCTTTCACATCAAACAGCCGCCGCCTGCGTATTCCTTTCACTTTCCGGTACAAGGACTGGGTCGCGAACGTCACGCCCGACTTTGGGCATGGCAACTTCGATGGGCAGGTGGGGCTGTATGAAGCCAACATCAACTATGCAGGCCTCCACAACACGGTCCTGACAGTCGGCTATTTCCAGCCACGCGTCACGGAAGAAGACGCAGAAAGCTCCAACGATTTCCTTCTGCTGGAACGCCCGGCGATCGTCGACATGGTGCGCACAATTGCCGCCAACGACGCCCGCTTCAGCATCGGCGGCATGCATTATGCGAACCGCTGGTGGATTGGCGGATACTTTACCGGGCAAAGCTGGGGTAATCGCGCCGAAAACCAGTATTACCTGCCAATCGGCAAAAACGTGACGGACAGTCAGACAGGCGGGACATTCCGTGTTGCTGGCCGCCCCATCGCGACTAAAGACGTAGATCTGCATGTAGGCGTCTCGTCCATTGCCTCCTTCAAGGTCGCCCAAACCGCAGACGGACGCAGCTACACCTTTGCCCAGCGCCCTGAAGTCAATATCGGGGAATCCGTCCTGCAAACCACAGGCGCAATCCAGAACGTCGCTCAGGTCTGGGCCGCCGGTCCGGAATTTGCCCTGCGCTGGAAGCGCCTGATGCTCAAAGCCGAGTACTACCGCATCGGGATCGAACGCTCAGGCGGGCTCCCTTCCCTCGCCTTTCAGGGCTGGTACAGCGCTCTCGGATACACGATCTTCGGAAATCCGCGCCGCTATAGCATCCAGGAAGGCGGTTTTCTGGCTCCCGGTGTTCCGGCAGATGGCGAGTTCGATCCGGCCCGCAATCAGTGGGGCGCACTTGAAATCGCTGCCCGCTACAGTGTAGCCGATCTGAACAGCCGCCTTGATAGGGCAGATGGCGTCCGCGGAGGACAGCAGACCGTCTGGGCGACAGGGCTGAACTGGTACCCCAACCGTCATTTCAAATTCATGGTGGACTACAACCACTTCATCGTCAGCCGCAGCACCACAACCTTCAACCAGAATGGCCGAACAGGAAATGCGGTTGTCGGTCGTGTTCAGGCAGCGTTCTGAATACTCACTCTTTTGTAACCCCCTAGAGCCACGGCGAATATTTTTCCTTTCTGAAACACTCCCCTTCACGGACACTTCAAGTTATTAAGACTCCTCTTCTCTGATCTTTGGAAAGACCAAATCTTGCTTCGCTGGGTTCTTGGATCACTACTTGCGCTTCTTGTCCTACTCTGTGCCACTGTCACTGGCGGATGGTTCTGGGTCCAGCACAAGGACTTCGCTACCCTGGCATCCGCGAAGCTTTCCAGGCTCACCCACAGAGACGTCCATATCGGCCATCTCCATATCCATCCGGGGCAGTGGATGACAATCGACGGCGAAGACCTGCGCGTCGCCAATATTCCCGGAGGCAGCCGAACCGACATGATAACTGCCGGGTCCGTACACGCCAGACTGCGGCTAATGTCCCTTCTGCACGGCCCGATCGAGACCAGCGACGTTACCGTCGATCACTTCGCGGGTCTGTTTGAACGCACACCTGACCGCGTCCCGAATTGGCGATTTGTACCTTTTGAAGATCTGAAGCGTCCACGCCCAGCCAAAACCACCGAGGAAAAGCCAGATCTTCACAGTTTCCCAGGCGTGCGGAACCTGACCGTCAAGAACAGTGACGTCACATACCGATCCGCCAAAGGCGCATCCTATCAGGTCACAATGACGCAGGTGACCATCCAGTCCTCAGACGACGCCTCCCCGGTCAAAATGTCTTTCCAGGGTGGCTATAATGGAACCGCCATCAATCTTGATGCAACCATGCAGCCTCTTTCCGTCCTCCGTCGCGCGCCAGAGCCTTACGGCGCCAAAGCTCACATCACATCAGGAGATCTCACCCTCGATTTCGATGGAACATTGACGGACACTCTGAATTTCGATGGCGTCAAAGGCGAGGTCTTCCTCTCAACACCGACATCCGCGCCTGTTTTCGCCCTTGCCGGCCTGTCCGGCACCCACCCTGTTGTCCCACTTTCGCTCAAGGGGACCTTCAGTCACGCCGGAGACAACTGGGATTTCACCCATGCAAGCGGTGCCCTCAAGGACAGTCAAATCAACGACGGTACCTTTGATCTTGAAGAAGGCGGAAACGGGAAACCCGATGTCATCAACACCGATCTGACATTCGGCCGTGTTGACCTCAACAGCCTGACGAAAGCATTCTCATCCGGGAAATCCGCTGGCCCGACCGACATTCCTCTTGTCGCCCCCGCCGATCCGGACCCTGTGCTACACGTCAAACTGGCTGCAGATGAACTACTTTATAACGCACTGACGTTTTCAAAATTCAGGTTCGATGCCTCCCAGACACCAGGACACATCAACGTCTCTACCCTGACCCTAGAATATCTAGGAGCAAACCTGCAGGCCAGTGGCCAAATTGACGGCAATGGCAACCGTTCCCACGTCAATGCCTCCATTTCCCTATCCCACGGTGACATTGACCGTCTGCGTCGCACGGCAGGACTGGCACCGGTGCCCGTCAAGGGATCACTCTCCATCCGTATCATCGCCAAAGCCAACAATGTCAGCACGCTGAACGAAGCCACACGCAAGGCGGATCTGGTGGCGGCAGTCAGCATGGAGAAAGGCGAAATCGCCCGAGAAATCGTCGAAACGGCCTCCATGGATCTGCGACTGCTGGTCCGTCATGCCAAAGGCACCACGCCCATCACCTGTATGCTGGGTGTTCTGGATATGCATCAGGGGATCGGGACAGTCGCGCCGCTCCGCCTTCGAACAGATGCTGGCATCATTGCCGCCAAAGCGGATGTCGATCTCAACCGGAAATGGCTCGACCTTGTTTTCGCAAGCCGCCCGTTTTCAACCAGCTTCTTTGCACTCGATATTCCGGTACGCGTCAGCGGACGGTTCGACAATCCCGATCTCAGCCTTGCCAGATGGTCCAAACGGGGCCGCGGCCTTCTGGCCGATTCAAACGAACTGACCAGTCTGCCGCCCGCTCTTCGCGCTTTTGCAGCCTCCAACCCGTGTGCTCGCCCGACGAAATAACGAGGCCTCTTTGCGCCGGGCAGATTTGCTCCCGCCCGGCGTGCCGGTTATGCAGTCGGCATAGCGCCAGGAGAGTTCTGTTATGCGTATAGCAATGATCGGTGGTGGTTACGTCGGGCTGGTCTCCGGCGCCTGTTTTGCCGAATTCGGGTCAGACGTCGCCATTGTCGAGCGGGACCCAAAGAAGCTGGCGGCCCTTCGGGATGGCCGGATTCCCATCTACGAGCCGGGGCTGGACGCGATTGTCAGCAAAAACGTCGAGACCGGTCGCCTGACCTTCGGAGACGATCTGGCGACTGCCGTTAATGGTGCAGATGCCGTCTTCATTGCGGTCGGCACCCCGACCCGCCGTGGCGACGGACATGCAGATCTCACCTATGTCTATGCCGCGACAAAAGAAATCGCCCTCGCGGCCAAAAATGGCCTCCTGGTCGTCACCAAATCCACGGTACCAGTCGGCACAGGTCGCGAAGTGGCGCGCATCCTGAAAGAAACACGCCCCGACCTGACGTTTGACGTTGCCTCCAATCCGGAATTTCTGCGCGAAGGCAACGCCATCGGGGACTTCATGCGGCCAGATCGTGTCATCATCGGTATTGATACGTCCGGGCCTGATGAAGGCGAACGCGCCACCAGAATCATGCGTGAGGTCTATCGCCCGATCCACCTGATCGAAGCCCCCATCGTCATTACGGATCTGGAAACCGCTGAACTCACCAAATATGCCGCCAATGCCTTTCTGGCCATGAAGGTGACCTTCATCAACGAAATGGCAGATCTCTGTGAAAAAGTCGGCGGCAATATCCATGACGTTGCGCGTGGGATGGGGCTGGATCAGCGCATCGGGCAACGCTTCCTTCATGCTGGCCCCGGTTATGGCGGCTCCTGCTTTCCCAAGGACACGCGGGCTCTGACGGCAATCGCCCGCGATGCCGGAGCCCCCTCGCGCCTTGTGGAAGCAACCGTTGAGGTCAACGAAAATCGCAAAAGCCGGATGGCGGAACGGATCATTGCGCAGGCTGGTGGAAGCATTCAGGGCAAGACAGTCGGCGTTCTGGGGCTGACATTCAAACCCGATACGGACGACATGCGCGAAGCCGCCTCGCTCCCGATCCTGACACACCTGCATGAGGCAGGCGCTCTTATTCAGGCTTTTGATCCGGAAGGCATGGAACCAGCCCGTGAGCTTCTGCCTACAGACATCACGTATTGTTCAGATGCTCTGGAAGCCGCGACGGACGCGGATATTCTTGTCGTGCTGACAGAATGGAACGTCTTCCGGGCGATTGACCCCGAGCGACTGCGCAATGCCATGCGCGGCAACGCCATTGCGGATCTGCGGAATATCTGGAGCCCGGATACCATGCGCGCCGCTGGTTTCGACTACAGCTCCATCGGGCGACGCTAAGGCTGAATAAAAAAAGCCGGCTCTTCAGGAACCAGCTTTTTCTTGAAACGGGGAGCCAGAGAGCTCCCTTTTTCATGACTTGTGAACAGGAGCAAACGTGCCATTCCGCAAGCTTCTTTCAAGCTGCTCCAGAGACTGACCCTTGGTTTCCGGGACGTAGCGGAGCACGAAAAAGAACGCGAAAGCATTGACGGCGGCAAACAGCCAGAACGTCATATGCGCACCCAGTCCCTGCACCAGAGAAAGCGTCGTCAGGGAGATGATCAGATCTGCCCCCCAATGGCTTCCGGCAACCAGGCTCATTCCCTTGCCACGGCAGGACAGCGGATAGACCTCAGCACCTACCAGCCAGACCGCGACGGACAGGCTTCCCGTGTTACAGATCGTGTAGCCCATGATGGCCAGAACCGTGATCCATGCCCCCATGCCCCCCGTCATGTGGAATGCGAACATCGCTCCCAGAACAATCAGAGAAATGACTGCACCCGGCAGCAGACGCAGGATCAGCGTCCGACGGCCCCAGGTATCAACCGCCCAGCCACCAAAGATCGTTGCACAGACCATGGCCAGACCAACCGCGACGGACGTCAGCAACGCTGATTCCTGACCAAAACCAGCATCCGCAAAGATGGCAGGTGCATAATACAGAACAGCATTGATGCCCGTCAGCTGGCACAGAAGCGCAATGCCGACAGAAGCAATCAGCGCAGGCCGCACCCAAGGCTTTGCAAGCTCAGACCACGGAGCCTGTTCATCATGATTGTCGACAATTCCCTGAAGCTCAGCCTGCGCTGCTTCTTCTGAAGAGCGAACACGGCGCAGGACAGCAAGAGCTTCATCTGTCCTGCCTTTGAGCGCCAGCCAGCGGGGGCTGTTGGGCAGAAATGCCATACCGACGAACAGGATCAGAGCTGGCAGCATGCCAATGCCGAACATGATGCGCCAACTGCTGTTGCGCAGGAAATATCCGGTCAGAAAGGAGATCGTGATGCCGGACACAATCGCAAGCTGGAATCCAACAACCAGTCGTCCACGACGGCTGGGCGGGGAAATCTCAGCAATATAAATCGGCACGATCTGTGACGCCGCACCAATGGCAAGGCCCAGGATCAGGCGTGAGACGATCAGAACCGCAACGCTTTGCGCAGCCGAGGCCAGCGCCGTACCCGCCAGAAAGAGCGCCGCTGCGACCATGACTGTCCGGCGTCGGCCAAACCGATCCGAAATACCACCAGCCCCGAGGCACCCGAAAAGAGCCCCGAGAATGATGGCAGAGGTGACAATTTCAGAGCCAATCGTATCGAGATGAAACTGCTCACGGATCTGCAGCAGAGCTGACGAGATAATTCCCGTGTCATACCCGAAGAGGAGGCCACCTGTAGCGGAAATGGTTGCGATGAAATTCGTCAGCGCGTCTCCGCTGAGCTTTCGTGAAACATCAAGAGACTGCGTCATATGGCCTTCTTCCGCATGTGAGCAGATACGTTTGTAGGGCGTCGTCTTTAACGTTACAGCACCAAAAAGCACATCATAGAAGTGAGTATTTTCATATTTTGATAATATTAATGTTATTTTTCCAGACGATGTGACATTCGATTCTGCAAGCAGATCACATATCGCATGACTCATCTCCATGCAGATTGTTAACAGGGTGAGCCTACTTTCGGTTTGCTTTCTCCGATAAACGCAATTCCGTGAGGCGTCCGACTATCTTCTGTATTCAGCAACGCAGAGAAACGAAGGTTCAGGCTCTCTTTTCCCGGATTGTATCCATTGGCATTTCGCCTGGAGATACTGGGTCAGCATTTCAATTTCAGAAGCCTTTTCGGCAAGACGCTCAATCTGTTTTTGCATGAGCACCACAGCACGTTCATTGGAAAGGCCGTCTTGCAACATCTCATCATTGATCGCTGCCAGCTCTTTCAGACTCATCCCAAGAGACTGCCCAAAACGAATAATCCGGGCCGTCTGCAGGTCCCGCTCCGTAAATTCCTGATAAGGATTCCGTCCCCCGCGCGAACCTGTCAGAGGCCGCAGCAATCCTTTGCGCACATAAAACCGTACCGTGTCCTGACTTAAGCCCGCTCTTTGAGCGAATTCGCCAATTAGCATGACCGTCTCTCTTCCTTGACCATGGACCAAGGTCCAGCCTTATAGACCATGCTCCCTTTCTTGACGGAGCCATTCTCATGACCGCCCCCTCACAGAGCAAAATTACTCCCGCCCCTGTCGCTTTTGTAACAGGGGCCACAGGTCTTCTCGGCAATAATCTGGTTCGCGCACTTCTGACGGAAGGCTTTCAGGTCCGTGGGCTCGCACGATCGGAAGCCAAAGCGCAACAACAGTTCGATGGCCTCCCGATCGAGATCATCACTGGAGACCTTCAATCCATTTCGAGCTTCAGCGCGGCCTTATTTGGCGTAGATGTCCTGTTCCATACGGCAGCATATTTCCGGGATTCCTATACGGGCGGTAACCACAACCAAGATCTGGAAGCAATCAACGTCAAAGCCATGAAAGAGCTTCTGGATACCTCATGGAAAGCAGGGATCCGTCGCATGGTTCATGTGAGTTCCATTGCTGTTTTGAAAGGCGCGAAAGGACAGACCGTAGATGAAACAATGCTTCGGCGCGAAAACGAGGCTGATCCCTATTTCCGAAGCAAGATCCGGTCCGAGAAAGTTCTAAATGATTTTCTGGCTGATTATCCGGAATTCTGGGCCTGCATGGTCCTTCCGGGCTGGATGCACGGCCCAGGTGACCGAGGACCCACCTCTGCTGGCCAAACAGTCCTTGATGTCGCTCGCGGAAAACTTCCGGGAATTCCACCCGGTTCGGTCAGTCTTGTCGATGCGCGGGACGTTGCGCAGGCAATGATTGCCTGTCTTAGCAAAGGTAAGCGCGGGGAACGCTATCTGGCAGCGGGCAGGCACCAGACAATGGCTGACCTCATTCCATTAATTGCCAGACTGACTGGTCGCAAAGCTCCATCACGCCAGATTCCCATGCCGCCGCTCTATGTCATTGCAGCCCTCAGCGAAGTGCAAGCCCGTCTCACACGCAAGCCCGTACTGATGAGCTGGGCAACGGCAAAGGCGCTCGCCTCGGAAAATGACCGCTCCCATTTCAGTGCCCACAGATTTCATCATGATCTCGGACTGACCTTCAGACCTCTTGAAGAAACCCTGACTGACGAAATCAACTGGCTCCGCAAGGCCGGCTTTCTGCCCTGAAACGAAAAACGGCGGCCCAGAGGCCGCCGTCTCTTCCACGTCAGATCATCCCAAACTCAGGGCTGAACAACCCGCAGAACAAACCCAGTCAGTTCACTAACTGTCTCAGATTCCGTCCGATCCGCTCCGAGACGAAGCTCAGGAGACAACGGTGCTTCATAAGGTGCTGAAACACCCGTGAATTCCGGGATCTTTCCAGCGCGTGCCGCCGCATACAATCCCTTCGGGTCACGCTGTTCACAGGTTGCCAGTGATGTATCCACGAACACTTCATGGAAGCCCTCACCAACAATCTGTCGGGCCAGATCACGGTCCGCCTGTAGCGGTGAAACGAGTGCCACGATGACTGCCTGACCGCTCTCGGACAGAATCTTCGCGACATGCGCCGCCCGGCGAATGTTTTCCCGACGATCTTCCGGCGAGAAGCCTAGATCACTGCACAAACCAGCGCGAAGCGTGTCGCCGTCCAGCACGGTCGCTTTCACGTTCTGAGCCGCCAGCGACACTTCCGCCGCCCGCGCCACAGTGCTTTTGCCGGAACCCGGCAGACCCGTCAGCCAGAACACACCGCTCTTATGCCCGCGGGCCTGCGCCTGCTGCCCAGCGGAAATGCGGCTGGCCGTTGGATGGATGGCATGAACGCCCTCTTCCAGATCAGCAGGGCCAATCAGCGGTGCGCCGCCTACAATGCGCTGATGACGATCTACGAGCACGCCTCGGCCATCGCCAAAGCCCGGAGAGAACGGGTCAAACAGCACAGCATGGGAGGCTGCCAACGTGATCTCGGCAAACCCGTCTGGTGGAACCTCATCGCCCTGACGCAGCGTCAGGTCATCAAGATCTACGACAGCATCGATGGATGCCACCGTCACATCATGCTCAGCCGTCGCCAGACGAAGCGTGAAGCTTTCTCCAACCCGCAGCGGTTCACCGCGAAGCCAGAACAGACGGGTGCGAATACGTGCCGAGCGCTCCGGGGCCGCAGCCTTGTCATCCGCCGGGAACAGCAGATCCCCACGATCCGGAACCAGATCCGGCTCCAGACGCAGCGCAATGGATTCACCTGCGCCAGCAACCGGCAGTTCCGGCGCATGCCAGCGGCAGACTTCTGCAACCGTGGCAATCTGGCCCTGCGCACCAATCGTCAGGCGATCACCCGCACGCACCGTGCCACGCTCGATCCGGCCTGCGACATAGCGCACGCCATCGAAGCGATAAACGTCCTGAACCGGCATACGGAACGGCAGCGCCAGACGAGACGCCGGAGGCGGCACATTGGCCAGCGCCTCAATCAGCGTCGGCCCCTTGTACCAGGCAGACCGCTCGGACCGGCTGGCGATATTGTCACCATCACGCGCAGACGCCGGAACAACGGCTTCAACCTCAATTTCCAGACGCCCAAGCAACTGACGTACATCAGACTCGGCCTGAACAATCTTCGACTCATCAAAGCCCAGGACGTCCGACTTGTTCAGCAGCACGATAACGTGCCGGATGCCAATCAGGCGCAACAGCATGGCATGACGCCGCGTCTGTTCCTGTGCCCCTTCCTGAGCATCCACCACCAGAACGGCAGCTTCCGCATCGGCAGCACCCGTAATCATGTTGCGCAGGAACTGACGATGGCCTGGCGCATCCACGATCACAAACTCACGCGAGCCCAGACGGAACGGAATACGCGTGGAATCGACCGTCACACCCTGATCGCGCTCAATCTGAAGGGAGTCGAGCAGGAAGCTCCACTCTACCGCCAGACCACGCTTGCGGCTGCTCTCGACGATCTGCGCGAGCTTGCCGTCCTGAAGACTGTCAGTGTCGTACAGCAGACGACCGATCAGCGTAGATTTACCATGATCAACATGGCCAACAATCACGATGGGCGTAGCCGCAGCACGATGTGCCTCAGAGAGAGTCTGGGTTGCGATATGATCACCCATTTTACAGATACCCCGCCACACGGAGACGCTCGAACGCATCTTCCGACTCATGATCCATGGCACGCCCGGCGCGCTCGGACGTCTTGCTGCTTTCCAGTTCGGCAATCACCTCGGCCACTGTGGCCGCATTGCTCTCGATCGGGCTGGTGATGTCCTGATCGCCCAGCGAGCGATACCGCTTGCCGTCCTTGGCAAAATACAGATCCACAAGGGGGATGCCCTCACGCTCGATGTACCGCCAGATATCGATCTCACGCCAGGCCAGCAACGGATGTACGCGGATATGCATCCCGTCTTCATACGGCGTGGCGTACTGGTCCCAGAATTCGGGCGGCTGATTGCGGACATCCCAGCGATGACCGGCACCACGTGGGCTGAACACGCGTTCCTTGGCACGCGTAGCCTGCTCGTCACGGCGGATACCCGCAATCACACCACGCAGCTTGTGCTTGTCGATCATGGCCGCCAGACCTGCGGTCTTGCGGGCTGCAGATCGCGCGGCAGGCGGCAAGGACGGATCAATCTCTTCAACCGGCGGGCAGTATCCAAGAAGCAGATCCAGATTCCACTTCTTCGTGTACTCATCCCGGAAAGCATACATTTCCGGGAATTTCTTCTCGGTATCGACATGCATGACCGGGAACGGCACGCGCCCCATGAACGCTTTGCGCGCCAGCCAAACCATGACGTTGCTGTCTTTCCCAAGGGACCACAGCAGCGATAGAGGTTTCAGTTTCCGGTAGGCTTCACGCAGGATGAAAATGCTCTGAGCTTCGAGCTGGTCAAGATCATCCATGACGCGCGGTTCCGCCAAGGTGTGTGTCCGCGTCATTGTCCGCTCCATATTCATGCCGGCCGATGAATGCCGCATTCTGTCTTGGTCAGACCGGCCCAACGACCCGCCCGCCCGTCTTCTCCGTCTCCCACGGGCCGTGTGCAAGGCGCACAGCCAATCGAAGTGTATCCTTTTGAAACCAGAGGATGCCGCGGCAAATGCCGACGACGCATTTCGGCTTCAATCTTTTCCGGCCCCCAACCCGCCAGCGGGTTGAGTTTCACGGTTCCATCCGGCTGAGGCTCCACCACCGGAAGAGCCGCCCGCGTAGACGCCTGACTGCGCTTGCGTCCCGTCAGCCAGACATCGAATTCCGGCAATACCAGTTCCAGAGGCTCGACTTTCCGTAAGGCACAGCACGCATCAGGGTCGAAAGCCGCCAGCTGATCCTGCGGATCCCTGTTTTCGAGCTCCCGCGCTGCCGGAGAAATGGTTCGAACGTCCTGTAAGCCCAGCACATCAGAAAGCTCATCACGGTAGGAGAGCGTTTCCGGAAAATGCCGGCGTGTATCCAGAAAGAAAACCGGAACAGACGGATCAATCCGGGCGATCTCATCCAGCAGGATCGCAGATTCCGCACCAAATGAGGAAATGACTGCAACGCGTCCTTTCAGACTCACCAGTGCTTCCTCAAGCGCATGACTCTCCGGCGTCTCCATAAGATGTCGAAGTTCGGATTGTGAGAGAGGCATTTACTGCACCCATATCCATGTTCAGACGCGCCAGAATCACGACGTGAAGGAGACATAGGCGCGCACCGGCTATTATTCAACTATTTTATTTTGTATAACTATATTAAATGGTTTATTTGACGAATTCTCATCATTCGCATTTATCGAACAATTATGGCCAATTTCATCAATTCGTGGCCATTTTCCCCGAAATGCCCTTTTCCTGTTTTATGATTTCAAACCAGAAAAACGCAAAAACTCAATTTGGCACGTTTCATGCATCACTTCAGACATGAACCCGCGTCTATCCCTTTTTGGTCAAAGCCTTCCGCGCTTCCTTGTCTGCAAGACCATGCAGCCGCAGGTGATGCCGGAACTGGTAGTAGGTCAGCCCCAGCAGCTCCGCAGCCTGCCGCTGACTGAACTGCGCCTCACGCAGGGCAGCCTCCAAAAGAGTCCGCTCATGGCTTTTGACAGTCTCGGAAAAATCCAGCGGAAACGTCTGAGGACTTCCCGAAGCCGCATTGGAAATTACGGTCGGCGGAGCAACGACATGTGCGTCCCAGTCGGGCGTCACGAACGGATCAAGGACAATCTCGTCCAGTCGACGCTCCGGCTGCTCCATCCTATAGACACTACGTTCCACCACATTCCGCAGCTCTCGCACATTGCCCGGCCAGTTGTGATCCATCAGACATTGCAACGCCTTCGCGGAGAAGCCAACGAAAAGCTTGCGGCCCAACTCGGCACTCATCTTCGTGGCGAAATGCTCGGCCAGAAGAGGAATGTCCTCTTCCCGCGCTCTCAACGGCGGAACATTGACCACATCGAAAGCCAGTCGATCCAGAAGATCCGGTCGGAAAGTTCCTTCCTGCGCCATAGTGGGCAGATCCGCATTGGTCGCACCGATCAGACGCACATCCACCCGGATCGTCTCACTGCCTCCAACACGCTCGAAACTGCCGTACTCAATAACGCGCAGCAGTTTTTCCTGAACGGCGAGAGAGGCTGTGCCAATTTCATCCAGAAACAGTGTTCCGCCATCTGCACGCTCAAACCGCGACAGACGCCGCTTCTGCGCACCAGTAAACGCGCCAGCCTCATGCCCGAACAGCTCGCTGTCCAGCAGAGCTTCCGGCAAAGCCGCACAGTTCAACTTGATCAGTGGCGCGTCCCAGCGATCCGACAGGAGAGCAAGACGTGCAGCCACCAGTTCCTTGCCTGTCCCACGCTCCCCGATCACCAGAACGGGTCGCTTCAGGGGAGCAAGACGCGAGATCTGATCCAGCATCGCCAGAAATGCCGGAGCCCGCCCGATGGGTGTCGGAACCTCGTCCGCTTGGGTGGATCTCGCCATTTCTGAGCCTCGTTCGCCACTTCAGATTGTCACAACCATAACATCCCCAAAACGAGCCCGCTGACAAGACAGGTCATTGTGCTCTAATCCAGTTCTCAGGAAGGAAAGCGTCATGGGTATTTTTTCTCGGCTCGCCGATATCGTGAACTCCAATCTCAATGCGATTCTCGCCACGGCCGAGGACCCGCAGAAGATGATCCGTCTCGTGATCCAGGAGATGGAAGACACGCTGGTTGAAGTCCGCAGCCAGGCCGTCCGCACCATTGCGGAACGCAAGCAGCTTGAACGCCGCGTGCGCACCATGATGCACGAGGAAGACGAATGGCACCGCAAGGCCGCTCTCGCCATTGAGCGAGACCGCGACGATCTCGCCAAAGCGGCACTCTCCGCACGTCATACGGTCGAACAGTCCCGGGAAGGTCTGGAACGCCAGATTGCACAGGTGACGGAAGGCCTGGAACAGCAGAACGACGATATCGCCAAACTTCAGGCCAAGCTGGCGGATGCGAAATCCCGCGAGAAGACCCTGACCATGCGCGCCCGCACGGCAGAAGGGCGCCTCAAAACGCGTGAAAAGCTCTATGATACCCGCATTGACGATACGCTGGGTCGTTTCGAGCAGGTGGAGCGTGCGCTCGACGAGTTGGAAGGCAAGGCAGAGGCCTATGATCTTGGTCGCAGGTCCGGTCGCCCTTCCCTGCATGATGAATTGGCTGCGCTGGAAACGGACGCTGCAGTAGAAGATGAATTTGAAGCGTTGAAGCGTCGGATTGCTGACAAGAAGCGCGATGCCTGATGAGAGCAGGAAGAAAGTCTGACTTATGAATGAGGACTTTGTTGGCCTTGTCGCCGTCGTCCTGACCCTTGGGTTCATCCCGGCGCTTGTCCTCGGGCCGCGGCTGCTTCGTGCTCGTGCAGGTGGACCTATAAATCAGGGGGTACCCGACCCACATCTTCAGGCCGCCCTGACACAGGCCGAAGCCCATGCTACGCGTCTGGAAGAAAGGATCGACCAGCTCGAACGCATCCTCGACGAGGATATCCCGGGCTGGCGCGCTAGGAGTTCACGATGACGCCCCGCACCGCCCTGCGCATGCTGCTGCTGGCCACGCTGGCAGGGACAGCTTCTGTCCATCCGGCCAATGCCGCACGCGTTTCCATGTCCGGCGAAGATCTGGATCTGGCGATTCCGTGCACAGGTCAGGTGCGGATTGTTGTGGACTCCACCATGAAAGATGGCGCCACGCTCGATAGCAGCAGCGCCACACAGGTCACCATGCGAACAGGCAAGGAAGACGCGGACAGCCGCATTTCCATTGCCACCAAAAGTTGCGCCCCCAATGGCAAGCTGACCATCAGCGTCTCGCCCTATACCGGCGTCTCGATCCATGACAGCCATGACACAAGCTTCGTGATCAAGGGAAAGCTTGCTTCGCTGGATGCCAGTCTCGACTCAACATCCATGGAGATCGAGAACACCCAGTCGCTGGACCTGAGTATGCATGGCTCCTCGAATGTCCATATTGGATCACTTGAAAGAGCCGCCCAGATCGTTGCCTCCGGTACATCGACCTTCACAGCCGACTCCGCGCAGCTTACGGCCCTCTCGGCGCAGTTGACCAATCAGGCCTCGTTCACGATTTCCCAGGGAGACATTGAGGCTCTGACGATTGTCACCGCGGATAACGCATCCGCTACCGTTCTTGGGAATGCCTCCGTCGCCACCGTCACAGCCAATGGCACAGGCGCCGTCAATATTGAGCGCGTTTCTGGCCCGATCGTGCGGTCCGGCAATGGCTCTGTCCGCGTAGGCGCGCAGAACGGCGTAGTCTATCGCCCGACTGAAGCCGCCCCGACATCCGTCATTCAACCGCCCGCTGCGCCTCAAAGTCCAGTTGCATCTCCAGCCGTGCCAGAAAGCGCTCCCACAGCCCCGGCCCCGCGCCCTCCAGCACCCGTTCTGACTCCGGCACCTCAGCCCAGCCAACAAGCTGAGCCACAGGACGTGCCGCCTTTATCAAAAGACCCTGTAGCTCCCCCTTCTCAGTCTATCCCGCAAGCCGTCCCACCTGCGCCAACCGTTGCACCCGAGGCTAAAGCCACCGTTCCTGAAGCAGCAACTCCCCCGGCAAAGCTACCCGCCCAGAGCCAACAGGAGCCTTCTGCACCTCAGTTGGTATCCCCACCCACGACCACAGGCTCTACCATTCCTGAAACGCAGCATGTCGATCCGGCGCCTTCTACCACAGCCCCGACACCCTCAAAGCCAGCCTCCGATGAGGCGAGCAAGCAGGGAGGCTAACGATGACGAGCCCCAAATTTCTGCTGCGTTTTGGCCAAGGATGTGCGGCACTTGTCTTAAGCGCTTCGTTCATGGGCATGGGTCTGGCGCAAACGCTCCCTGCTCCCCCTGAACCACCACCATCTCCCAGCCCGCCAGCACCACCGCCCGGAAATGCTCCCTCATCCGGCCCGTCTCTGGATCTGGCACCCAGTTGCCTGACAGACCTGCATATCCGTAGCGGTCTTACACCGTCCGTTGTGAGCGGAAATGCTGTTCTGATCAGCGAACGCCCGGACAAGCTGGAACTCATCCTCAAGGACCAATCCTGCAATACGGATACAAGCGCGGAAATTCAGGTTCCGACGGGCACGAATATCGGCTTCCGGGGCAACAATACCCACGTCATCGCCACAGGTCTTCTAGGACGCATGAGCGGTTTTACCGCAAATGGTGACGTTGAGATCGAACAGGCGTCCGACATTTTGCTCCGGATAACGGGCAACGGAAACGTTTCGATCGACAGAGTGTTCGGCAACGTTAAAGTCCAGAATTTTTCTAACGGCGATCTGTCAATCGCACAGGCCAATTCACAACGGATCGAACTTGCAGCCACGTCCAGCGGTAATATTCTCATCAAAGACGGCATCGTAAAAGATCTGTCTGTTCGAGATATGGGGTCTTCCAACATCACGGCCCATGTCCGTACCACACAGGCCCATCTCGAACTTTTCGGAAGCGGAGATGTCACGGTCGATCATGTCTCAGGGGCCTTGTCCCAGACACATTACGGCAGCGGTAGCCTCAACGTTCAGACAGATCCTGGCGCACATATCAGCAAGACAAATGAGGTGGATGGAAACGCGATTGCGCGGGACGTTCTGGCCAGCATTGGCAGCAGACTGCCCGGTACGGATATCACTCACGCAACGACAGTTCTGAACACACAGTCGTCTCATCATCACAGCGTCATGAGACTGGTCATCACACTGGTGATCATTGGGCTCATCCTCCGCCGGGCCCGTCGATACCGGAAGCGCACCGGGCAGTCGTTTTTCACAAATCTCTGGACTGATGCTTCAGAAGGTTACGCCTCGTTTGTCCGCAACTGGGAAGCACGGATGCGGGAACGTCGTGGCGAAGACACCCATACAAGCGTCGAGCCCCCCCATATTCATTATACCCGCCGGGCCATAGATCTTTACGAAGAGGTCATCCACACCGCCCGTGAACAGAAGCAGCGTCATGCCCGCCGGGTGCACTCTTCCGCTTCGGATGGCATATCCCTCAGCCCCGCGCTCATCCGCCTGAACGACCGGCTCGCACGCCTCGAACCAAGACTTGCGCGGATGGAACAGTTCGTCACGTCTCCGGATTTCGCTCTGGAACGGCAATTCCGGGACCTGGAACGGTCGGCTTGAACAAGACAGACTTTGACGTAGGCGGTTGGTCAGGGTAGGGGCAGAAGGGTGAATGCCGTTCTTGATCCCATAGCGGCCCTTGGCCGTGCCGTCCTCGGCCTCGTCCGTCAATCGGGCGCTCTTGCCATGTTTGCGCTGGAGGCGCTGTCGCATCTGGTGCGACCGCCGTTCTACTGGCGCATCTTCCTGTCCACGCTGATCGAAACAGGTTTCTTTTCCCTGCCGGTCGTCGCGCTGACGGCCCTGTTCTCGGGAGCGGTCATTGCCCTTCAGTCCTATGTTGGCTTCGGGCAGTACCATGTGCAGAGCGCGATTGCCGGAATTGTGGTGTTGGCAGTCACCCGCGAGCTTGGTCCCGTTCTGGCGGGCCTGATGGTTGCTGGACGCGTTGGCGCGGCCATGTCTGCCCAGATCGGCACAATGCGCGTCACGGATCAGATCGACGCACTCACGACGCTTTCGACCAACCCGATGAAATATCTGGTGACGCCGCGCCTGCTTGCCGGAACAATCGCCCTGCCCTGCCTCGTCATCGTGGCGGACGTTCTGGGTGTTCTGGGCGGCTTTACCGTCTCGGTAGCGAAACTCGGTTTCTCACCCTCCACTTACATTACGGCTACGCTGGATTCCCTGAAAACCATTGATGTCGTGGTCGGGCTGGTCAAAGCCGCTGTCTTCGGTTTTCTGATCGCGCTGCTGGGCTGCTATCATGGCTATAACAGCCGTGGGGGCGCAGAAGGCGTCGGCTCTGCCACAACCGCTGCTGTGGTGGGAGCATCCATCCTGCTTCTGCTTTTTGATTACCTCCTGACAGATCTGTTTTTCTCCCAATGAGCACACCCAAAATCCGCATCCGCGGCCTCTCGAAGGCTTTCGGCTCCAAGGTCGTGCTTGATGGAATTGACCTGGATGTCGAAACCGGCACCTCGATGGTCATCATTGGTGGCTCGGGCTCCGGCAAATCCGTTCTTCTGCGCTGCATCCTTGGCTTAATCCAACCGGATGCCGGCACGATCGAGATCGATGGCGAGAATATCCTCACTGCGTCTCGCAGCCGTCAGGAAGCCATTCGTCGACAGATTGGCATGCTGTTCCAGAATGCCGCCCTGTTCGACAGTATGAGCGTGGCCGACAACATCGCCTTCGGTCTGCGCGCCAAGCACTCAGACCGTGATGGCCCCGTCCCTTCGCGTGCCAAAGCACGGGAACTTGCAGGAAATATTCTTCAGCAGGTAGGGCTGGACCCATCCGTTGGACAACTCAGCCCATCCGAGCTTTCCGGTGGCATGCAGAAGCGCGTCGGGTTGGCGCGCGCCATCGCCGGACAGCCCAATATCCTCTTCTTTGACGAACCAACGACCGGGCTTGATCCGATCATGGGGGCCGTCATTGATGGCCTGATCGTGGATTGCGTGCAGAAGCTAGGCTCGACGGCCATCGCCATCACACATGACATGGCTTCCGCCCAGCGCATCGGGAACAGGGCGGCCATGCTCTATCATGGCAAACTGGTCTGGCAGGGACTGGCTGCGGACCTGATGAATTCTGGTAATGCCATGGTGGACCAGTTCACTCATGGGCGCCGCGAAGGGCCAATCACCATGGAACTGCGGAAGTGAACAAATTCCGCCGTTCACCGATTTCCAAAAAAGTCTGGCAGCGCCTTGGTCTGACCTACCTTATCGCGCTGCCGATGCTGTTCATCCTTTTCATGCATCCGCCTAAGACCCAGAACCTGCTAATCCAGGCACTGATGCTGCTCCTGATCGTCACGGCAGCCCGGATCATGGCACGGCTCATCATCCGTTCGGACGATTGACGCCCTCACTGACTGGATCATAACGGGAACACTCCCTATATCGGGAAGGCATCCCGCCCCCCATCCAGCGAGACATCCCCTTGGCCAAGAAACCTACAGCACGTTTTGTCTGCCAGTCCTGCGGAGCTGTTTACTCCAAGTGGGCCGGGAAGTGCGAAGCCTGCGGGGAATGGAACACGCTGGTTGAAGAGGCCGCTGAACCAACAGCACGCAAAACCGGAAAACTGAGTTCCGGGCGACTTCAGACGGTCAGGCTCGACGGAGAAGCCAAACCGCCGCCGCGCATTACGACAAGCATCGCAGAACTGGACCGCGTTCTGGGCGGCGGCCTCGTGCCTGCATCCGTCGTGCTGGTGGGCGGCGATCCGGGGATCGGCAAATCCACCTTGATGCTCCAAACAACCTGCGCCCTAGCCCGAAGCGGCCACAAGGTTCTGTATGTCTCGGGCGAAGAATCCGTGGATCAGATCCGCATTCGTGCGCAAAGACTGGAGCTGGCCAAAGATAGCAAAACGCTGGACTCACTGGATCTCGCAGCCTCCATCAATGTTGGGGACATTGTGGGCTCGCTGGAGAATGACCGCTCCCACACTGTGGTTGTCATCGATTCCATCCAGACCATGTGGCTTGAGAGCGTGGAAAGCTCCCCCGGCTCTGTCGCGCAGGTTCGGGCCAGCGCTTTTGAACTGATCCGGCTTGCAAAGACGCTTGGTTTTGCCCTGATTCTGATTGGACATGTCACGAAAGAAGGCTCTCTGGCTGGCCCGCGCGTTCTGGAACACATGGTTGATGCGGTCATGTATTTCGAAGGCGATCGCGGGCACCAGTTCCGTATCCTGCGCGCTGCCAAGAACCGTTTTGGCGCAACGGACGAAATCGGCGTCTTCGCCATGACGGACACCGGGCTGACGCAAGTTCCCAATCCTTCTGCCCTGTTTCTTGCAGAACGACGGGGCAATATCGCAGGGTCCGCTGTTTTCGCAGGTCTTGAAGGAACCCGACCGGTTCTTCTGGAAGTCCAGGCGCTCTTGTCTCCCAAAGCAGGTGACGGTGCTCCTCGCCGTGCCGTCGTGGGTTGGGACACGTCCCGGTTGAATATGCTTCTGGCCGTTCTGGATGCACGATGCGGCCTGAAGTTGGCCAATATGGATGTTCACCTGAATGTTGCAGGTGGTCTGCGCGTCAATGAACCCGCAGCGGATATGGCTGTTGCAGCGGCACTGATTTCAGCCGCAACTGGGCAACCGACCTCCTCGACAGCAGCTTATTTTGGTGAGGTCGGACTCTCTGGCGAGATCCGCCAGGTCAGCCAAGCTGACTTGAGACTGAAAGAAGTGGCCAAACTGGGTTTTGGCGAAGCGATTCTTCCAAGGCGGGTATCTACTGCCTCGGCACGCGTGAAACCCCCTGCAGGCCTCCAGTTGTGTGAGATTGGACATCTGACAGATCTTGTTGGGATTTTTGCACCATCAAAAGATAAGACCTGATCACGAATTTTTCGATACCAAAAAAAGTTCCATAAAAAACCAAAAT
Organism: Gluconobacter frateurii; assembly: GCF_002723955.1. Taxonomy (GTDB): domain Bacteria; phylum Pseudomonadota; class Alphaproteobacteria; order Acetobacterales; family Acetobacteraceae; genus Gluconobacter; species Gluconobacter frateurii. Next base: position 241,326 of record NZ_BEWN01000002.1, on the reverse strand, counting down.
GAAATTTCAATATTAACGAATTATTACCGACGTTTTTGTAAAGCAATTCATTAAGTACAATGAGGAAATATTAATCATTCATTTATGGAGCATGCTCCGCTCCTAAAACATATTCCGATTCATTCGGGAGAGAGAGTTTATGAGTGCTTCCTCAACTTATACGTCTCCAGAAACCGGAAAAACATATACCGTCGTATCTGGTGGCGTAGTATCGGGTAATGATCTTAACGGGACAGTTCAAACAATTCAGAGCGGAACGGCTGTGTCAGGCACACAGGTATTCGCTGGTGGGGCGGTACAATTTATGGTGCCGCCTGCAAATATAAGAGAACAAGTTGGTTTTCCTGTTTCACAGGTAGTCACCTCAGATGCGGCATCCATTGATAGTGTCATTTCAGGAATAACAACGTTAGTTGGCCCTTCCACGATGAGCGACGACACATGGACGCCAATTCCCGCAACCCAAATTATTGAATCTGGCGGATTTGCAAGCAATACATATTTAGGCCCCGCTACCACATCCATCATCAATAATGGCGGCATATCAGATAATGTGACTATTATGGGTGCGTCTTTACGGTCTGGCGACCCGATGATGATACCCGGCTTTAATACACTATTCTCAGCCACACAAATTGTCTCCAGCGGTGGCATACTCCACACAGCAACCCTCGGAAGCAGCGGAACGCTCATTCTGAACGGAGGAAGCGCAGATCATATAACCGTCGGCACAGGCACGGTTCTGCAAAAAACCGGAACACTATCAGATGTTCTTGTGAATCAGGGCGGTGTCCTTTCAGTCAGTGCTGATCAAAGCGTTGAAAACGTCGTCACAAGTGGTGGCGTTATCATCCTTGATCGCAATGCCAATCTCACCGGCACTTTTCAAGAGATGTACCAGACAACAATCAGTTTGACTGATCTTGGCAATAATCCGTCTGCCGTCAGTGGCGTTATAGTAAAAGATAACACTACCGCCGGTTCTGTCCTGGAAGTCGTATCCAGCGGTGCAATCATGAACCGCATTTCAGTCAAAGACGGCTTTTCTTCACCATATTATTTTAAAAGCGCCCCTTCCGGCCAAGGTATCGATCTGATGATCGGAACCCCCTGCTACTGCCCGGGAACCCTAATCGCCACACCGGATGGCGAGCGCCCGGTAGAAAAGCTGATGATCGGCGACAATGTTCTGACTGCTACCGGCGAAACAAGGCCGATCCGCTGGATCGGTCGCCGATCATACGATCCGATGTTTGCCTATGGAAACCGCGATATTTTACCCATCGTTTTCCAGAAAGGGTCATTGGGCAATCAACTGCCTCGCAGGGATCTTACTGTTTCCCCCCTCCACGCCATGTTTGTAGATGGCTACCTCATTCCCGCGCTTCATCTGGTCAATGGGCTGTCCATCATCCAGATCGAAAAACCCAGCCATATCAGTTACATTCATATTGAGCTGGAAACCCACGATATTCTCTTGGCTGAAGGTGCGCCTTCCGAAAGTTTTCTGGATGACAGTTCGCGCGGGATGTTTCACAACGCTCACGAATACAGCGAACTCTACCCGGATGCCCCCGTTGTGCCTGTGCAGTATTGCGCACCGCGTCTGGAGGATGGGGAAGAATTGGCCCGCATTCATCAACGCCTGAAGGACTACGCCCAGCAGGCTCTCTCTGAGAAAGCCGCCTGAAGAACAAAGGATAAGCTGGAACTGTGCCGAAGCCTCTGGTCGGTTACATTGATGTTTGTGACCGAGAACGCGTCGCGGGATGGGTTGTCGACCTGGAAGCAGCAGACCACCCCGTGCGTCTTCGTATCCTGATGGACGGACGGCTTGTTGATGACATTGACGCAGATACGTTCCGTGCCGATCTGACTGGCCTTCCGAGAAAGGGCAAGTGCGCTTTCGAATGTGTATGGCCGGAGCCACTGCCCCATGAAGGATGCCTGATAGAAATTCTGGATTCCCTTCTTGATCGGCCAGTCAACGGATCGCCGTTTTATATTGAACCACTCCCCAGTGTTCTTTCGGGATCCGTAGACAAAGCCGATCGGTTGCACATCGCGGGCTGGGTGCGTGATGAACTCAACACGGAACGTACAGTCTGGCTAACAGCCCTCATTGATGGACACCCCATCCCCCGTTTCCCAGCCAATCAGTTTCGGCGGGATCTACGAGAAGCCGGCCTGGGGTCAGGACGCTACGGCTTCGACTATGTTTTCAGTGGTCCACTGGACCCACTCAAAGACCACGATATTCAACTGTTTCATGGTCAGGAACGGTTTGGCGATCCGCTCCATATTCCCCGATCCCAAGTTCTGGATGACTCCTTCAAACGTCATTTCTCCGCACTGATGCAGAGCCTCACAACGGATCAGGCCCGCAGTGACGCCTTGTCTTTTCTCACATCCACGGCTGACGCACTCCGCAGTGAAAGCGGGGCTGATATTGTCAGCCTCAAAGAGAGAGACCTGAAACAACGGGCTATACGTCGTCAGGAAACGGCCAGACCTGTCGCACCCTGTGCCCTTTTCGTTGATGACCGCGTCCCTGATCCGACATTTGATGCAGGGTCTGTCGCGTTGCTGTCTCATATTCGGGCAGCGCAGGCTCTGGGCTATGACTGTAGCTTCATAGCCTCTCGGTTGCCTCCCTCAGAACAGGATCAGGCCCGATTGGCAGCATTGGGCATTACCTGCCTCATGCCGCCTGTCTTCACTGGCCCGGAAGAAGCTCTCAAACGCCTCGGGACAGGCTTGGAAGTCGTCTACCTTCACCGGCTAAACAATGCCGAGAGCTACGCAGCCCTGACACGCGCCTTTGCACCGACAGCCACACTGATCTGGAGCATCGCAGACCTGGCCTCACTGCGCCTGCACCGACAAGCCAATGTTGAGCGTCGACCGGAGCTTGATCGGGCTGCCACACATATCGAAGTGCGCGAAAACATGTGTGCCTGGATTTCAGATCATGTTCTGACCCATTCACCCGTTGAAGCCGAGTTGCTGGAGCGGGTCGTGCCCACCGCAGATGTGAATGTCGTTCCCTGGGCGGTCCCCGTCAGGCCTCGTCCTCGCCAGAAAACCCAGAAACCGATCATCGCATTCGTCGCGCATTTCGGTCATGCGCCCAATACGGATGCTGCCAAATGGCTGATTCTGGATATTTTCCCGCTCCTGAAAAAGCGAGTTCCCGATCTTGTCTGCCGCCTGATTGGAAGCGCCATGCCACACGCTGTTCATATGCTGGCTGAAGAAGGCGTAGAAATTGTCGGGCATGTTCCCAACCTTGAAAAGGCTCTCGCAGACGTCTCTCTTTGCGTGGCTCCCCTTCGCTATGGCGCCGGCATCAAGGGAAAGGTGCTTGAGGCGTGGTCTGCGGGTCTGCCGATAGTCATGACGACCATAGCCGCCGAAGGTCTGCTCGACAGAGATGATCCCATATGGCGGAAAGCCGTCGCCGATACGGCCGAGGATTTCGCGCAGAAAGCCGTGGCCCTTCTGAAACCAACTGCAACTCGGGCGCAGGTCACAGCCGCCAGAAAGCTGCTACGCGAACGTTTTTCAGACGCTGCCATTCAGAACCAGCTGAAAGATATTTTCCCTCCTGTCATGGAGGATATGATTCCCTTGCCAGAAGACACTTCCGCACCCGTTCTGAACTAACGTTTCTTCTAAAATCTGAACGTCACATTGGACTGCGCATAACTCCCGCTCTGCGCACCCGCAGCCCGCAGACTTTTCGAAGCCATGAACCGCGCACCGTAGATCTGCCAGGTCAGATGATGGTCCAGCTGTAATGTCAGGGAAGCCTGCGGCACAACGCCCACATAGCCACCCCGATAAGACCGGGCGAATGTGTAAGGGCCAGACGAACTCCAGATCGCTCCATTCGCGTTCTGGCGCCACATGAAAGGCGCTTTCAGCCGCAGGGACGCAAAGCCCTTCCACGGGGTAATGCTTACAACAGGCGAAAGACTGATCAGATTGGACGGCGAAATATAGGTCGTGGTGTCCAGATAGTTCGTCTGTGGATTGAACGGCGCCATATAGGTATGAATTGTGCCATTCTGACCGTCCGATCCGCCGGAATACACATCGGCCTGTACACCGAGAAAGGGATGCAGCGGTGACGGCGTATGACGATATCCTACGATCGCATTAACCGCCCAGGCTCGCACGCTGCTTTTGCGCTGAGTGCCCGCATACTGGAATGCGCCGCCCTGATAGAGCGCGCCCACGGAATACTCGACCGAAGCCGATGTGCCGTACCACCGAAAGCCCAGATTTCCTCGGGACGACGTCCCCTTGAGAACACGAGAGGCCGTCGGCACGGCGGAAAGACCGCTGCTATAGCGATACCGAATATAAAACAAATCCAGAAATGAATGCACCTTCTCCCCGGCAACCGTAAAAGCTGGAACAATCATAGTGGTATTCCCACCGTAGAGACGTGTTCCGTAATCCTCGGTATTGTGGAACATCAGATAACTGTCCGTCTTGGTCTGGACGAAATCGTAAGCATTCACGCGAATACGGGGCCAGAGCGCATAGAACCGACCACCATTCCATGACAATGGGACGTTCGGCGTTTCACGATTATACAGCATGTAGGACGGAGCATCGAGAAACTGCTGGCGACCAAACATGAACCCCGTCTGCGCTCCAGCGACCTTGCCCTTCAGCTCGATAAAGCCCTGTTGCAGATCCAGCCTCTTCCGATAGGTCGAGCTGTAACCATACCCCCGCCAGCCTCCAGCATCTGCATTGATGAGTTGCCCGAAAAGCCGCACGTGCTCGCCCAGATGGAGGTCTGCTCCCAGAAGGTTACGGACGCCAAAACGGCCTGACTGCGCCTTGCCGCTTCTGCCCAGAAATGGCGCTTCCTCGTACCAATTTCTCAAACGCGACTCTCCAGAGAGAGTCAGCCAGATGGTTTGACTGTTATTCAGTGCAATGAATTTCAGTGGATCGAAAAAATCTGTGCGTTTGCTCTTGTCCCGCAGGTAACTCCAGTCCTCTGCCCAGGCCGCCGCACCATAGCGGCCAACCGGGCCAAAGCCTGCCGCTTCACCGTTCCCATAATTGAAATCGCCCCAAGGACCCTGATGACCGTTTGGTGCGCGATTCTGCTTGGCCGTGATCCGCCGGGGCTGCCCCACGACACCAGCATGAGGATAATCCTGGATGATTGGCCGTTCGGTTGATGGAACCTTGATCCATTCTTCATCGGCAGGCGGCTGCTCCAATGGGTTGGTTTTCAGGATAGCAGTCTGAGCGTGTGCCTGACCCCCAAGACCTGCGACCAGAACGAACAGGCCGGCAGAAAGACGCCTTTCCTGACGGTAACGGGGAACAGAAAAGACCATTGAGACCCACGGATTGGCAAAAATGAACCAGAACCGTGAGTGAGCCTTATATTACACACTATGTAAAGTATGATTTTATTTATAACTTTTAAATATAGTTGTATTATTCTGGTCGACTGATGACCATCTGGCCGCGCGTCAGGTCACGGAGATAATCCGTTACCGCATCTGCATCCTCAACCGGAACGGCAAGCGTTAGCCAGGCTCCTTCCGCATCGAAATCGCAAAGGGTTTTTTCAGCACGCCATCCGGGCAGTTTGGCTTCAACCTGAGCATAGACCGAGAAAGGGCAATGAAACCGTAAAGGCAGCGTTTCAATGCGTTCGATTTTAGCTGCTTCACGCAGGCAGGCAGCAGCAGCCCCACCGTAAGCCCGGACAAGTCCACCGGCCCCAAGTTTCACACCCCCGAACCAGCGCGTCACAACGACCATCACATTATCGAAATCCTGCCCTTCGATAGCAGACAGGATCGGACGTCCTGCCGTGCCGGAAGGTTCTCCATCATCGCTCGTGCGATAACGCTGGCCCGTCCGGAAAGCCCAGCAGTTGTGTGTCGCATCCGGCACCGCAACGTCGTTGAAGAACGCCAGAGCGGCTGTTTCGTCCGGCACAGGGGCAGCACGCGCAAGGAAAGTGCTTCCCTTGATCACACTTTCATGTTCAGCCATGCCATCGAGAGTCCACGTCATGGCTTCCATTGTGCCCCATGATGGCGGAAATGTCAGGTTGGGGTAGGGAAATGCTGCCCGTTCTGTTAAGGGTAGGCCCCATGTTTTCGGATCTGATCGGCCGGCTGAATGCCGCCTGTGCACGTCGTGCGCCACTGGTGGTGGTTCTGTTTGCGCTTCTCTGTGCGGGATGTGTCGCACTGAGTATTACGCGCCTCAGTGTGACAACTGACACGGGCAAGATGTTTGCCAGCAGTTTGCCCTGGAAACAGCGGACCGACGAAATGAATCGTCTCTTCCCGCAGGATGATAATCAGCTGGTTGCCATCATCGACAGCCAGATTCCGGAACAGGGTCGGGCAACGGCTCGCGCGCTCGCAGCAAAGCTGAGTCAGGATCATGACCATTTCGAGATGGTCAGCCTGCCGGGCGACAACCCCTTTTTCAACAGCCATGGCTTCCTGTTCCTCGACAAGAAAGACCTTGAGCCACTACTGGACTCCATCGTCTCTGCCCAGCCGTTCCTCGGAACTCTGGCCGCAGATCCTTCTGCCCGTGGCCTGTTTGGTGCTCTGGGTCTGATCGGCGACGGCATCAAGGCTGGCCAAGGCATTCCAAGCGGCTTCAATGGCGCGCTGGACGGATTTGCAGACTCCCTGACGAAAGCTGCAGCAGGCCACCCTCAGGACCTGTCATGGCAGAATCTTTTGGTCGGACGGTTGGCCGAACTGGGAAGCCGCTATGAGTTTGTCGTTACGAAACCGAAGCTCGATTACAGCTCCCTTCAGCCAGGCCAGGGCGCAACCATCGCAATGCGTCAGGCAATCGACAGCCTTGAGTTTGTGAAGTCCGGTCAGGCTTCCGGAGCCATCACAGGCGAAGTCAAACTGAACGACGAGGAATTCTCAACCGTCGCGCACGGTATGGTTCTGGGGCTGGTGATTTCGCTGGTTCTGGTTGCGTTATGGCTCGTACTTGCCGTTCATTCGATCCGCGTCATCGTTCCCATTCTGCTTACGCTGATTTCCGGACTTTTCCTCACAACAGGTTTTGCAGCTCTGACGGTGAAGGAACTGAACCTCATCTCCGTTGCCTTCGCGATCCTGTTCGTTGGCATTGCCGTGGATTTTGCCATTCAGTACAGCGTGCGTTTCCGCGGCCAGCGTCATGACGACGGCACCATGCCAACTCTCCATGACGCCATTGTGCTGACCGGTCGGGAAAGCGGTGCGCAGATCCTCGTAGCGTCCCTTGCGACTGCTGCTGGCTTCCTGGCTTTCACGCCGACAAGCTTCATTGGTGTTGCGCAGCTCGGCCTGATCGCCGGGTTCGGCATGCTGATCGCATTCTTCTGCACCATGACGCTCCTCCCAGCGCTTCTTTCCCTCTTCAGGGCAAGACTTGGCTCTGGTGAGCCGGGCTTCACGTTCATGGCGCCCGTCGATCATCTGTTGCGCCACAAGCGAAAGAAGGTCGTCGGGGTCTTTGCGCTTCTTGGTGTTGTGGGCGTCGCTCTCATGCCGCTGCTGAAGTTCGACGCAGACCCTCTACACACCAAAAACCCGAATACAGAAGGAATGCGCGCGCTTCATCTTCTGGAAGACAACCCGATCACTACACCCTATTTCGCACAGCTTCTGGTTCCGAATGTCCCGGATGCCGCGAAAAATGCGGCAGCATTCTCGAAGCTTTCAAGTGTCCATGATGTGCTGTGGCTCGGCGCTCTGGTTCCAGACGACCAGACCGACAAGCTGGCAATGATCGAGGATACGGCCTCAATCCTGTTGCCAACCATCACGGTTCAAAACCCTGCTGCTGAACCAGACGCTGCTGCCATTCGCGCTGCTGCCGTAGCTGCCGCGACCAAACTGAATGACGTCAAGACACAGCTTCCCGCCCCTCTGGAAAAGATCCGTCAGGCCCTCACGGCACTTTCAACAGCGCCGGACGCCACACTGATCAATGCCAGCCACGCCCTGACGCGCTTTCTGCCAGACCAGCTTTCCATGCTTCGGACGGCGTTGCAGCCTCAGGCCATCACGATGGATAATATTCCTGACTACGTTCGCAGGGATTACGCCCTTCCTGATGGGCGCCAGCGCCTGACCATTCACCCGAAAGGTCAGATTTCCGAAACGCCTGTCATGCATCAGTTCGTGTCACAGCTACGCTCGGTCAATCCGGATATTAGTGGTCCGGCCATGGAGATCACGGAGAGCGCCAACACGATCGTTCACGCGTTCACGGTTGCTGCAATTTCCGCACTCATCATGATCAGCATCATCCTACTGGTTGTGCTGCGTCGCATTCTTGATGCCGCCCTCGTCATGGCACCGCTTCTGCTCTCCGCGCTGCTGACAGTCATCCTGATTGTCACGGTCCCTGAGACGCTGAACTACGCCAATATTATTGCCCTGCCGCTACTGCTGGGCGTGGGCGTCTCGTTCAACATCTACTTCGTGATGAACTGGCGTGAAGGCATTAAAGGTCCGCTGACGTCCCCAACAGCGCGCGCCGTCCTGTTCTCAGCCTTGACCACCGCAACAGCGTTCGGCTCTCTGGCAACTTCGGCCCACCCGGGTACGGCCAGTATGGGCCGGTTGCTGCTGATGTCTCTGGGCTGCACCCTGATCTGCACTCTCTTCTTCGTGCCCGCCCTGCTGCCCAAGCGCCCCATCGACGACGTCTGAACAGCAATACTCCGTCATAAACTCACGAGGGTCATGGAAACCTTGACCCTCGTCCGTCTGTTGAGACCTTCATCAGTGAAGGATCTCTCCATGACCCCAGACCATTCGGGACTTCCACGCGGCATAGATCACGTGGGCGTCACCGTCCCGGACATTAACCTTGCCATCACATTTCTAGAGACGGCTCTTGGTGCGGTTGCGCTCTATCGCAATGTGACCCATGCCTCTCCTCAACAAGGCTTACAGACAGAAGCAATCCTTGGTCTGCCGCAAGGAACTGTGGTCTGGGAAATGTGCATGATGTCGGTCGGTCACGGTCCGGGGATTGAACTCTTCGAAATGCATGGCCCCGATCAACGGAACCCCCTTCGTGCCAGCGATTTCGGCCTCCAGCATTTCGCGGTTTACGTCGATGACATTCACGCTGCCTGTGCTCGTTTTACAAAAGCTGGCGGCGAACTACTGACTGAGCCACAAGGTCAACCTTCCCTCGAAGCCGGCCCTGGAAACATGTTCTGCTACGGTCGTACCCCGTGGGGAATGATCATCGAACTTCTCTCTACCCCCAGCCGGGAACGCTTCGACGACATCGCACCGACCAAACGGTACCAACCACCCCCACGCCATGAGGAGGCATAAGCCATGCGTCGCATCCTGCTTTCCCTTACCGTCATGTCTGCACTTGCCACCTTTGGCCAGGGGGCGTTAGCGGCGGACCCAACACCCCCGACAGTCTATTACTGGCACAACTGGACGGACCATAACGGCATCAGTCACATGACCCGCTGCCCTTTCCACAATTACGTCCTGAAAACCATGTCCAAACCTGCTGGCCCACAATGGCAGGACCGCCTCAAGGAAGGACAGGCTCAGGTCATTTCCACAGTACAGCCACCTCATTGGGATGGCAGTTGGCATCCAGATCCGAAAGTCCAATGGATCGTTCCACTCAAGGGAACCTGGTATGTTACGTCCATGGATGGAACGCGGGTTGAGATGGGACCGGGAGATGTTTCCCTCGGGGAGGACCAGATGAGCCGCAAGGACTCAAAAGGCCATTTCGGACATTTCGCCGGGAATGTCGGAGACGATGCCGTCACCCTGATGGTCATTCAGACTGATGAGCAGCCCACTGTCGATCAGCCGTGCAGGTTTAAATAGAACCGTGACAACAAGTCTATCGTTGCAAATCACAACGCTCTCCACAAAAAAGCCGGGAAATTTTCCCGGCTTCGTCGTTTTTTAAACGCCTGTAACGTCAGGCGCTTTCCTTAACCTTGTGCTTGACCTTCACATCATACCCCTTAAGCATTCCCATCCAATAGAGCCGAGGAAAGACTTCGGTTTTCAGCAACCAAGCAAAACGGCTTGGCTTGCGTTGGTCGTATGGGAAACTGGGAGCGACCTTCCCACCATACAGGAACTCTGCAAGCACAACCTTGCCGTAAGATACCGTCAGCGGGCAGGCACCATAACCATCGTAGGCACCCGTCTGCGGTCGACCATCCAGCGAAGCAAGGAGGTTCGTCACGACAACTGGTGCCTGCTCACGGGCTGCGGCCGCCGTCTTGGCATTGCTTGTACCCAGAACATCTCCGGCCCCGAACACCGTGTCATATTTCACATGGCGCAGGCTTGAAGGATCGACATCCAGCCAGCCGCCCGCATTGGCCAACGGGCTTTTCTTTACAAAGTCCGGGGCGCTCTGTGGCGGGACGACGTGCAGCATGTCGAACTTACGGACAACGGTCTCCTCCGTTCCAACGATCTGGAAGGTCGCTTCCCGCTTCTCGCCATCCACCTTGATGAGATTTTCCTTCTTGTGAAGGTTGATCCCGTAAAAATCGATCTGGCGCTGAAGAGACGGGACAAAATAGCTCACCCCGAACAGAGCGTCTCCCGCAATAGAGAAATCAACTTCCGTACGGTGGAGTGACCCTTCCTTACGCCAGTGGTCGCTGGCAAGGTACACGATCTTCTGGGGAGCGCCTGCGCATTTGATCGGCATCGGAGGCTGGGTGAACAGAGCTTTTCCGCCATCCAGGTGACGAATACACTCCCAGGTGTAAGCAGCGGTTTCGCGGGAATAATTGGACGTCACGCCATTGCGGCCAAGCGTTTCGGGAAGACCTTCGATCTTGTCCCAATCCAGTTGCAGGCCGGGGCAGACGACAAGGCGGCGATATTCAACAACACGCCCGCTTGCCAGCGTGACGGTGTTGGCATCCGGCTCAAATGAAACGGCACTATCCCGAAGCCAGGTAACGTCTTTCGGGATCAGGCCACCTTCCTGACGCAACGTTTCCGCCAGCGTCATGACGCCTGCACCAACAAGCGTCCAGCCTGGCTGGTAGGCATGCGTCGTTGAGGGTTCAATGATCGCCACCGAAAGATTCGGTCTCTGGCGCTTCAGCTGTGCAGCAATCGTGATACCAGCGGCACCGCCGCCGACGATGACAACGGAGAAGCGATCCTGTGGGGTCGGGTCTGCCATGTTCGATGCTCCAAAGTCACGGGACTGACAATGAGGAAACCCTAGTTCAGACGGGCCAGTCTTTCCGTCAGACGGGTATAGAACGCGTCGGAATCAATATGATCAATCCATAACGCATTGGCAGGGCGATCGGTTACTTTCCAGAGATCAACCACGCTCTGTCCAAGGCAAAGAGGTGCCTCGACCTCAATCTCAACATTGCACTCCCGACCACTGAACAGGTCTGGCCACAGCAGCCAGCCAATCGTCAGTGGATCATGCAGAGCACCGCCTTCCCAGCCGTATTTCATCTTCTCGAAGCGGTCTTCCGCTCCCAGCATCCGAACAACCATATCGCCGACCGGCGTTTTTAAGTCTGCAATTGGTGCAAGCCTGCGTGGTGTGGCGATAGCGCGATGAGTGACGTCCAGCGGCAGAAGCGTAGTAGGAATGCCCGCAGCTATCACGATTTTCGCGGCATGAGGGTCAACGAAGAAATTAAACTCGGCGGTTGGCGTAATATTGCCGCCTTCCCGCTGCGCACCGCCCATCGCGACAAGACGGGCAATTTTTGGCGCGATATCGGGGGCATGCGTCAAGGCATGAGCCAGATTGGTCATCGGCCCCAGGCAGACAAGCGTGATGCTGTCTGCTGGCTCTTTCCGTAGCATATCCACAAGATGGGTAGCCGCATCAATGCCCTGCGCACGAAGGTGAGGTTCAGGCAGGTTTGCACCACCCATCCCCGTTTCGCCATGCACATGCTCGGCGCTGATGGGCGCCTTGTGAAGCGGACGGGCCGCTCCAGCATACACAGGGACCTCCTCGCGTCCTGCCAGTTCAAGCAGGGCACAGGCGTTCTTGGTCGTCTGGGAAAGCGGCACATTACCGGCAACGGTCATGATCGCTTCCACATGCAGTTCTGGCGAGGCCAGCGCCAGCAGAATCGCCACGGCATCGTCCTGTCCCGGATCCGTGTCGATGATGATCCGGCGGGGGCTGACCTGCGTCATCATGCGTCTTTCGCGTCGTCCTTGAACCAGGCTTCAACCGGGCCAGTGACCTTCAGCGTCATCGGGCGGCCCTTGCGATCCACGGCCTTGCCGACGGACAGACGAGCCCAGCCTTCGCTGATGCAATATTCTTCAACATTGGTCTTCTCTTCGCCCTTGAGACGAACGCCAACGCCGCGCGTCAGCACGTCTTCATTGTAGTATGGGCTGTCCGGGCTGGCGCACAGACGATCGGGAGGGGTATCGCTCATGGTTTATCCTTTTCTTACTGTGCCTCTTCTGTAGCGCCGGATTGCCGGTCCTCCAAGTCGGGAAGGCTCCCCGACGGACTTCTACACTGCTATGGTGTTCGTTCCTGCGCTGGAGATCACAAGCAGCCATGACTCTGACCCGACTTTGCACGACACTCGGTACGACCGCTCTTTTCGGACTGTCCCTCGCCCTTCTCTCAGGCTGCGCGTCTCAGGACGATGGGGATTCCTACTCGCTGAGCGCTCCAGTCGCCGCCGGACAGGCCATTCAGATCGATCACATGATCTCCCACATGCCTGGACAGGCATGGCGTCTGACTTACCGGAGTTCGGATGCGCGAAACCCGAAACAGCTTGTGCGCGTGTCTGCTGAAGTCCTGATCCCGCGTGGCACACCTCCTGCTGGCGGCTGGCCTGTTCTGGCCTGGGGGCACGGAGAAAGCGGCCTTCACCTGACCTGTGCCCCCTCTGTTATGGGTCTGGGAACCGTGCAGGAGCATTTCTATGCGCCATGGCTGCAACAGGGCTTCGCGATCGTGGCGACGGATTATCCAGGCCTCGGAGAACCGGGGGATGCCCTGCTGCTCAATGCACGCTCTGAAGGCATGAGCATGCTGGACTCCGTTCGCGCCGCCCATGCCCGTTTTCCAGATATTTCTCTGACAACCGTTCTCAGCGGCCATTCGCAAGGGGCGCAGGCTGCTCTTGCAGCTTCCGCCATGGCTGCAACTTACGCGCCGCAACTGCATATCGTCGGGACTGTAGCCGTCGCTCCGCCTTATCTCGACGCACAGGGCGTGCAGGGTCTCCTCCATCCACGCAATCCGCACAGTTTCTCGCCAGCCGTGCCCGAACTTCTGTCCTTGGGTGCTTCCCTCTCGCAGGCCGACCCATCTTTTGATCCAAACGCTGTATTCACGACGCGGGCACTGGCGCTCATGCACGACGCTGCCACAACATGCAGTTCAGACTTCTTTCCCATGGCGCACCGCTCGGGCCTGACACCAGCCACAACCCTGCGTCCCGGGGCGGAAGCTGCTTTGGTACCTGCACTGAAATGGGCTGAATATCCGTCCCTGTCACTTTCCACACCCGTCATGATCGCGACAGGTATGCAGGATCTTCATTCCTCACCCAACGAGCAGAAGCGTCTGGTCTCCGCACTCTGTGCTGCCGGTACACCCGTCACCCATCATACCTATGGCGGTGCAAGCCATAACGGGACGCTCAGGTCCGTCACGACAGATGCGCATTCGTTTGTCCGCAGCCTCATGTCTGGTCAGTCCCCTGGCAATAGCTGTCTGACACGGTGAAAATTCTCATCACAGGCGCAGCGTCCGGCATTGGCCAAGGGCTGGCGATCCGTCTGGCGCGGCCAGGTCAGGACCTTGTATTGGGAGACTGTTGTTCTGAAGGTCTGGATGCGACGCGGCGACTTTGCGAGGCACAGGGTGCCACCGTCAGAAGTCGCGTCATTGATACCCGCGACCGACAGGGTATGGCCGAATGGATCCACGAAGAAAGCAGCGTCAGGCTGGACATGGTCTTCGCCTGCGCTGGCATCACAGGAGGCCTTCCTCCAGCCGGAGCGGCAGTTCCCACTCCGGAACGCGAAGATCATGCCCGTCTCATGATTGAGACCAATCTTCTTGGCTCCTTGAACACACTCTTCCCGGCCATAGACGTTATGAAAAAGCAGGCACGCGATCAGAATGGGCGACGCGGGCAGATCTGCATGATGGCATCGGTCGCCGGCTTTGTGTCCTATCCCGGCACCCCGTCCTATTCAGCGTCCAAGGCGGCTCTTGACCGCTTCACGGTGGCGACTGCCCCAACACTGGAAAAATCAGGCATCACCCTGACCAGCGTCTGCTGTGGTTTTATTGATACTCCCATGGTCAAAAGGAATCGTTTTCCCATGCCAGGGCTCGTCTCGACAGAAGACGCAGTGCGCCAGATACTCCGGGGAACACTGCGCGGCAGACGACGTGTGACTTTCCCAAAATGGCTTGTTTTGGGCGCACGGCTGGCGGACCTTCTGCCACCACGGCTTACAGAACTCTATTACTGTCGGCAGCCCTCCGCCCAGCCGGCGGGAATGCCCGATTACTGACCATATTCATCCAATGAAATGACTTTTCGTGTCCTAATGGTAATGACCAAAAGACTATAATCGAGGATAAGCTGTCGGCATGAATTTCTGCCGCCTGTTCATTGATCGCCCCGTTGCAACGACACTGATGTCCATCGCCATCTTCATGGCGGGCATCATCTGCTATCCTTTACTTCCCGTTGCAACGATGCCGGATGCCACGACAACAAACATCATGGTTGTCGCCACCCAACCGGGCGCTGATCCGCAACAGATGGCCACCTCCGTCACAACGCCTCTAGAACGCCGTCTCGGCTCGATTGCTGATCTCCAGCACATTGAGTCCGATACCAGTCAGGGGCAGGCGCAGATCTTTCTGGAGTTCTCATCTTCCCGAAATATCGATGGTGCCTTGCGCGACGTTCAGGCCGCGCTCAGAGCGGCACGGAGTGACCTCCCTTCCGGCACTCTGGATGACGATCCACAGGCGTTCAAACTCGATGGAAGCGGCTTTCCAGTTTACCTGCTCAGCGTCACAACCGATCAGCTGACCCAGGCTGAGCTGTATGATGTGGCAAATATTCAGGTCAAACCCTACCTCGCTCAGGTCAAAGGCGTTGGACGTGTAGAGGTTGTGGGATCTTCAAATCCTGCAGTCCGCGTGGAGCTCAACCCTGGCCCCCTCTACAAATGGGGTATCGGATTTGAAGACATTCGGACTGCTCTCGCCTCTGCCAACGCCTTCACACCAAAGGGCTTCATCGACAGTCACGGCAAACGGATGCTGCTGTCTACCAACGATCAGGCCGTTAAGGCAGACCAGTATCAGGACCTGATCGTCGGATATCGAAACAGCTTTTATCCGGTTCGCCTTAAAGACGTCGCCAAGGTGTATGACGGCGTTCAGGACGTGTACCAGACCAGTTACATCAACGGCCATCGTGCCCTCACAATGGTTGTTTCTGCGCAGCCTCACGCCAATACAGTGGCAATCGTCAACGGGATCAACGCCAATCTGGACAAGCTGAGGGCCGGACTACCGGGCAGTGTCAAACTTATTGTCGGCCTTGACACGTCCCGGTCTGTCCGGGCGGCTCTTCAGGATGCCAAGGAAGCTCTCGTGGTTTCCGTCATTCTGGTGGTCCTGGTCATCCTGTTGTTCTTCCGGAAAGTGATGACGACCGTCATTCCTGCTGTCACTGTGCCGATCGCCCTGTCAGGCACACTGGCGGCAATGGCGTATTTCAACTTCACGCTGGACGTGCTGTCCCTGATGTCCCTGACCATTGCCGTTGGCTTTGTCGTAGACGATGCGATCGTGGTTCTGGAAAATATTGCCCGCCACATGGAAAACGGCATGGACCGTTATGAAGCCAGTATTCTTGGCTCATCCGAGATTGGTTTCACGGTTCTGTCCATCAGTGCTTCCCTCGTGGCCGTCTTCATTCCGCTTCTTTTCCTTCCGGGAACGGCAGGCTCGATCATGTTCGAGTTCTGCATGACCATGATTTCCGCCATCGTAATCTCGATGTGGCTCTCTCTCACACTGACGCCCATGATGTGTGCGCGCATGCTGGAGATTGATCACGGCACAGGGCCGCGCACTGGCCTGAGCGGGGCGATTATCCGTATCACGGAGGCAGGGTTGGATGGCATGGTGCGCCTGTATGCGCGCTCCATGCACTGGTGCCTTCGCCATACGATCCTGATGGGTCTGACACTTCCCCTCAGCTTCGTTCTGTTAGTCGGGTCCGTCATCATCATGCCAAAGGAATTTATTCCCGAGCAGGACATTTCCCTGATTGGCGGCCGTATCAAAGGGGATGCCACCATGTCCTTTGATGAAATTGATCGCCGGCTACGGGCCGTAGGCGCGATCGTCCAGAAAGATCCGGATGTCACATCCACGACCATTTTCAGCGACGACAAGAACTCTGGCGAACTCTATCTGCACCTGAAGGAAAAGAGTGAGCGTGCTCCGGTTGCGACGGTTCTGGCCCGTATCCGTAAAGCGGTGCCAGTTCAGCCGGGCGCAGATGTCATGTTCTGGAATGTCGGCGGCAACAGTCAGGGCGGGAGCAGCCAGAAGAACACCGGTGCTTACCGTTATGTTTTGCGTAGCGAAGATATTGCCAGCCTGACCAACTACCTGCCGAAGATGCTCGGCGCTCTGCGGGCTTCCGGAAAGATGATCAATGTCTCATCGGCAACGGAAAGCCAGTCTGTCGCGGCTTACATTACCGTGCGGCGGGATACGGAAGCGCGCTACGGGGTGACGCCCCAGCTTATCCAGAACGTGCTGTATGATTCCTATGGTCAGGCCATTGTTTCAACCATCCACCTACCACTCACAACACACCGTGTCGTCATGGTTCTGGATCCAAAATACCGCACAGACCCGAACATGCTGCACCAGATCTGGATCTCCACATCTGCCGGGACGGCGGCGGGCGGCGTAGCCTCGAATCTTATTCGGGCCAAAGCCTCTACAAGTGCGACGGAAAGTACATTCGCTTCTCTTGCATCGTCATCCATCCAGAACTCACTCGCCAACCAGATTTCCGGCAATAAATCGAGTGGTTCAGCCGTGTCGTCTTCGACAGAAACCATGATCCCGCTAGATAATGTGGCCTCCATTCTGTGGAAGCAGCAGCCGCTCGATGTCACCCATCGTTCAGGCTATTATTCAACAGCCATCTCCTTCGATCTGGCTCAGGGCGTGACCTATGCCCAAGGTGTCAAACTGATTCAGGACACCATGAAGGAAACGCACGCCCCTGACGGTATTCTGGGTGAATTTACAGGCACAGCAGGCGATACCACCAAGGTCATGATCAACGCTCTGATCGCTTTCGCAGCTGCGATTGCTGTCATGTATATCGTGCTGGGTATTCTCTATGAGAGCCTGATCCATCCCATCACCATTCTCTCAACGTTGCCATCCGCTGGCATTGGAGCCGTCATGGGATTGTGGTGTTTCGGACTGCCGTTCAGCGTCGTGGCGGTGATCGGTATCATTCTTCTGACGGGTATCGTGAAAAAGAATGCCATTCTGGTCATCGACTTCGCGATTCACGCCGAACGATTTGAAGGACTGTCGCCAAAAGACGCTATTTTCAAGGCTTCGATCACCCGTTTCCGCCCTATCCTCATGACGTCCCTGGCTGCCGCGCTCGGTGCCGTGCCCCTGATCATCGGGCATGGTTATGGCAGCGAAATGCGCGCACCTCTTGGTGTTTCTGTTCTGGGCGGAATGATCGTAAGCCAGCTTCTGACGCTCTATACGACGCCAATCGTCTATCTCTGGATGGATGCAATCGGGAAATGGATGCGCCGGCTGAGTGCAAAAATCATACAGCGCATTCACCGGCTGGGCCGTTCCAGCTCTCAACCGGAGAAAGCCTGACGTGTCAGAGCGTCGGCAGGCTGACCGCCTCGGGGCGGTTTCGACTGTCAGCAGAAAGGGGCGTAATCCCGGGAATGACTTCCACTTCCGTCCTGCCAATAACGCGCCCCGTCAGAACCATGCGACTGCCTGCATTATAAACATGCACCATGTCGCCCTTCCCTCCTGCTTCCATGACCGTGCCGGATACAGTCAGGTGGAGACTAGACTGGGAGTAGGACAGAACGACTGGTGATCCTCGTCTGACAAGCTGCGGATGAACAAGCTGCGAAGAGGCCAACACCTGCCCGGCAGACAGGCTGCTTCTTGTTTCCAGCCCCACAGCATCATCCACTGATTGCAACGCATCATCCGGAACATCCGAGGATCTGACCAGCACTACACTGACATCCTCAGGCAGGATGGGCTGCCCCGGCCGAAGGGAATGCCGGAGAGCAACAGCCTTAACTTCCATCGTGACAGTGCCGGTAACAGAAAATGCTGTCCCTTTTCCACCCACACGGGAAGGGATTTCCATGCGGGCACTGAAATGCCCTCCCCCATGGGGCGGGCGATCAAGATGCAAAATAGTCGGAGCAGCTGTCTCCTGAGCAGGGACAGCCACCGGTTTAAAACCGGCCAAGGTCATTTCAACATGCGCATCTTCCGGGAAGTCGAAGCTTTGCCTTAACACGGGCAGCACATCGTCTTCTTCAATCATTCGGGTTGCACGCGTTACGGTTGTGGAAACAAGAGGCGATGCATCCGGCCAGTCCACCCCGAATTGAGCGGCAATCGCCGTCAGCTGAGGGCCGCCGACAACGTAGTTGCTCCCCAACGCCGGAGCATCGCCAATGTCGGCATCCTGCCCGGCGGTTAAACCAGAAAACAGATCAGACAGTCTAACCCGCGGATGGTCGACGCTGATATTGGTTCGCAGGGTTGCTGCATGCAAAGTCCCAGATGCGAGCAGCGCCAACAGGGATAGGCACAACAGCCCACGCGCCATGATTAACGGCCACCCAGATTGGTCAGCGTCTGCATCATGTCGTCGGCGGAGGTAATGACCTTGCTGTTCATCTCATACGCACGTTGCGCCGTAATAAGATCAGTGATCTCCGTCACGACATTGACGTTTGAATTCTCAACATACCCCTGCATGACACTGCCATAGCCGGTCGTGTTTGGTGTTCCCAGCATCGCGTCCCCAGACGCAGTAGTTGGCGTGAACAGGTTCTGACCCATAGCATCCAGACCGTTCTCGTTGGTGAAAGTCGCAAGCTGGATCTGACCAACCACCGTGGAGTTATTCTGCCCGGCAACCGTTACACTCACCTGCCCGGACTGGTCGATGCTGACACTCTGGGCGTTATTTGGAATCGTGATGGTCGGGCTCAGCTGATAACCATCCGCTGTAACGAGGGAACCGGTGTTGTCCATCGAGAATGTGCCGTCACGAGTATAGGCAAGCTGTCCTGATGGAAGCTGGATCTGGAAATAGCCTTTTCCCTGCACGGCAAGATCCAGGGAATTGCTGGTCTGCTCCAGACTGCCCTGATCATTGATACGGTAAATCGCTGCCGTTTTTACACCGAGACCGACCTGTGCACCGGACGGAACCGTCGTGCCCGTATCGGAAGAGCTTGTGCCGACACGGCGGATGTTCTGGTAAATCAGATCCTGAAATTCGGCACGTGAGCGCTTGTAGCCCGTGGTGCTCATGTTCGCGATATTGTTGGAAATGGTTTCAACGTTGGTCTGCTGGGCCTGCATGCCCGTTCCGGCGATGTCGAGTGCGCGCATGTGGAATGTATCCTTGTCCCGTCAGGAAAACTGTCAGGCTGAAACCTGAACGATTTTGTCGATTGCGTTCTGCTGGCGGGTCGCTTCGGCATTCACGAACTGCGCCATGAAATCAAAATTGCGCTGGATATCCATCATCTTGGTAACTTCGGACATCATCTGCACATTGCTGCCTTCGAGCATCCCCTGCATGACCTGCGGGCGATCAACAGCATTCGTCGGCTGGTCGGAGCGCAGAAGATGGCTGCCTTCTGCCTGAAGCGTATTGTTGTCGCGTGCCGTCACAATTCCGATCTGCCCGGCCTCGCCGGTTTCAGTTGAAATCACACCGTCAGATGAAATCGTCAGTCGATGATCAGTTGTTGGCAGGACGATGGGCTGCCCTTCGCGGTCCAGAAGTGCATTACCGGCTTCATCGACGACCGTCCCGTCCTGCTGTTTTTCGAAGCGCCCGGCACGCGTCAGTCGCACACCGTTGGCCGTCTGCACCTGAAAGTAGCCTTCTCCGCCCAAGGCAAGGTCAAGCGGGTTTCCGGTCTGTTGCAGATCGCCCTGCTGGAAATCCCGATAGGTTGCGCGGTCCTGGGTATAAGCCTGCGTCTCAGACCCAGTTGGCTGACCGGCAGCATGCTGTTTGGATAAATAATCGCTGAACAGAACGCTTTCGCGCTTATAGCCAACCGTCGAAGCGTTCGACATGTTGTCCGCAACGACCGACATGGCGCGCTGCTGGGCGTCCATGCGCGAAAGGGCAATATAGGTACTGTTCTCCACGACTGAAGCTCCGGCATCCCGCTGTCAGGACAGAGCTTACCCGTCAGACCCTTTCCCAATCGTTAACCGGCACGATCAGGACGAGTCGTCCTGACGATATGGAGAATAAGCGGCAAGGGCTTCTGCTTCGTCGCGAATGGCCGCCCGCTCTTCGTCCAGAAAAGCAGCCACAGCATTGCGCAGGCCGGGATCGACAATGGCATGAGCGGAATGCGTCAAGGCTGGCAGATAGCCGCGCTGGATCTTGTGCTCCCCCTGCGCGCCCGCTTCCACGCGGCTCAAACCATGAGCAATCGCGAAGTCGATGGCCTGATAGTAACAGAGCTCGAAATGCAGGAAGGGCCAGTCTCCCTCACATCCCCAGTTCCGCCCAAAAAGCGCATCCCGACCCATCAGGTTCAGCGCCCCGGCCACAGGCTTGCCCTCATGCTCAGCCACCATCAGAACCACACGGTCCCCCAATCGCTCCGAAAGCATCGGGAAAAACTCTTCCGAGAGGTAAGCGCTCCCCCATTTCCGGTCGATGGTGGATTGATAGAAGCGATAGAACGCGGACCAGTCAGCAGACGTAATGTCCTGCCCGCGCCGCGTCACGAATGTCAGTCCACAGGACTGCGCGGCTTTCCGTTCCTTGCGCAAGGCCTTGCGTTTGCGGGAGGACAGCGCGTTCAGGAAGTCTTCGAAACTGCCATATCCCTGATTGTGCCAATGATACTGTACGCCAAGCCGTGTCAGGTATCCCGCGCTTTCGAAAGCCACCATGGACTGTTGGTTACAGAAGGTCGCATGAACGGAAGACAGACCTAATTGCGACCCCGCCTGCACCAGCCCTGCGGCAAGAGCGTGCCCGACCGCATCTGGGTCTGGAAGGTTTTTCCGAAGCAGCAGACGTGGGCCAGGGACCGGCGAAAAAGGAACGGCGCACTGGAATTTCGGATAATATCGGCCCCCGGCGGCTTCGTAGGCCTGCGCCCAGGACTGATCGAAGACATACTCGCCCCTGGAATGGGCTTTTCCATACAGTGGGGCTAACGCCAGAATTGTGCCATCCGGGGCACGGAGAGCAGCGTGACGCACGAGCCAGCCTGTTCGATCCACAACGGAGCCACTGTCTTCGAGCGCAGACAAAAATCCGAACGAGACGAAGGGGTTCTCATCCCCCGCACAGGCATCCCACTCCGCGGACCCAATGTCGTGAATGGACGCGTGCAGCGTCAGAGACCACTCCGGCTCAGAAGAGTTATTCATGAGGGCCGATCCTGCAAATCTGTCTGACGCATCTGGACAAAGGTGTGACTTAGATGAGGAAAAACAACCTCAACTCGTCAAAGCAGGAAGCCTTAAAGGCCTCCCGCATATTCGAACTCAGACAACTTCGAACAGAGCTTCCACTTCGACCGGTGCATTCACCGGCAGGCTTGGAACACCAATCGTCGAACGGGCATGACGGCCTGCATCGCCGAAGACTTCAACAGCCAGATCAGACGCACCGTTCATGACAACAGCGTGCTCGGTGAATTCCGGCGTGCAGGCAATGAAGCCACCGAGACGCACAACGCGCTTGATGCGGGAAAGATCACCGCCCAGCGCAGCCTTTGCCTGGGAAATGACATTGATCAGGCAGGCGCGGGCACAGGCCACACCAGCATGGTTAGACACTTCATCGCCCAGCTTGCCTGTGATGAGCAGCTTGCCGTCCACCAGCGGAAGCTGGCCGGACACGACAAGCAGGTTCCCCGTAAGAACGGTTGTCACATAATTGGCGACGGGTGCAGCAGCTTCTGGCAGGGTGATTTCGAGAGCGGCGAGACGATCTTCAGGCGTGTTGGACATGGATATTTCTCCTGTGAACAGACTGTTATGGTGAAGCGCATGGACGTTCATGCCAAGGGCCAACCGTCATGAAACAGCACCTTCTTCCCCGGCAAGCGTCCGACGGCTGCGTTCCAGTTCTTCGGCATAGCGGCGCAGGGCATGCTGTTCCGTGAGCATACCCACCACCTGTCGGGACTGGAGATCTTCTACGACGACGAGCGCATCAGCTTCCGCACGTTCGAACAGTTCCACCGCTTCCCGGACATTGAGCAGAGGGGTCAGCATGGCATTCTCGAAATGCGCCAGCGAAGCTACGGGCGTTGCGGCTGGGGACACAGCCTGAAGTTCTGCGACGTTGACCATTCCGGCATAACGTCCATCCCGATCCAGCAGAACAATTCGCTGGGCTGAACCAAGCGGGAAAAGAGCCTGTGCCCGGTTGAGAGGCGTGTCAGACGGGATTGTCCGCACCTGCCCGCGCATCATCCGGCGCACGTTCAGGGACCGCATCCAGCCAATATCAACGGCGGAACGGATGGATTCCCCCCGCAGATGGAAGCGCCAGGTCGCAAAGCTGTATCCAAACAGGCGCCGGACGGTCAGGAGAGATAGGACGGCCGCCACGAATGTTGCCCCACTCATGGAAATACTGCCCGTCAGTTCCAGCAGCAGGCACACCATGGTCATGGGGCTGCCGATGATAGCCACGGCCATAGCGGTCATGCCGATCAAAGCACAGGCCGTTAAGGAAACGGGCGCCAGACCCAGCCATTGCATCAGGGCGCCGTAAACGGTTCCGGCCAGCGTCCCCAAGTAGAGGGACGCGAAAAACAGTCCTCCGCGAAAGCCGGACCCGATTGAAATACAGGAGGCCAGAGCCTTGAGCACGAGCAGGCCCAGAGCCATCCAAGGGGTGATCCATCCGGCGAACACCACGCGCATGGCATCATGTCCCGCTGACAGGACGGAAGGGTGAATAACGGCCAGACCACCAACCAGCAATCCGCCGACAGTGGGCTTCAGCCAGCCCGGGCCCGGAAGAAGACGAAACAGGGTTTCCGTCCGGGTGACGCAATGCATGACGCCAATTGCCGTCAAAGCAGAGAGGATGCTGATGATAACGACGCTGAAACTACCATTCCATGTCAGCGCGCCGGGATCTGCAATCATGACCGCTGCCGGAACATGCCCGAAAAGATGCGCAACTCCGACACCAGCGAGAGCCGCAATCGCCACAGGCGGCAGGCTAACAAGGGAATAGGAGCCAATCACGAGTTCGAAGGCGTAGAATGCCCCTGCGACCGGTGCATTAAACGCGGCTCCAATGGCTGCGCCGGCAGCAGCCCCGACCAGAACGCGCAGATCTTCGCGTCTGACGCGAAAGGATTGTCCGATCCGCGAAGCCAGGGCGGAAGCAATCTGGGTAAAGCCCGCTTCAAGGCCGATGGACCCGCCAATGCCATTGGACAGAACGGTCTGTAACGCGACAATGAGACTGTCTCGCACAGACATGCGACCGCCATGCAGGGCATTGGCCTCGATCGGATCGACAGGCCGACGGGGCATGATCCTGCTGGTGAAAATTCCAAACAGCCCGAGGGCGAGACCGCCCAGCGTCAGAACCGTCAGAACACGCCATGGGGGCAACCATGTCAGGCCGGACAGATGCCCGTTCAGGGTGTTTCCGCTCCCGAACAGAACACTGTGCAAAGACAGCGTCACGGTTGTTATCAACACCACACAAAGGCCTGACAAAGCCCCCACGACTGCGGCGAGCACCGTGAGCCAGATTTCGTCGGCGCGGACCATCGCTCGCAACGTCACAGGGGCCTGAGCCGGATGACGCAGGAGCGAGCGCATTTGACGCTTCAGGCGAAAACGCAATTCGTTACGGGCGGGACTGGTGGACAAGTGGTCTCCCCGACGGCAGGTGTAATCCTGTTTGGCCGCAACGCTGTTTTCAATCAACTGCTGTCACGGAAGGATCATGCATGAAACTCAACGCCATCGAACGTGGGGATGGACCGGAGACAGTTGTTTTCCTGCATGGTCTGTTCGGAAGAGCCCGCAATCTCGGGTTTCTCCAGCGGGAAGCCTCCCAGACGTTCCGGACGATTGCCCTGGATCTCCGCAACCATGGAGAAAGCCCGCATGGCCCCGTGAGCTACCCCGCTATGGCACAGGATGTTCTGGAAACGCTTGACGATCTTAGGGTCAAGCATTTTGCCGTCGTTGGTCATTCGATGGGCGGTAAAGTCGCCATGATGCTGGCACTCGCTGATCCTGATCGCGTGACCCGCCTGATGGTGGCGGATATGGCCCCGGCACCGACCCAGCAGGGGCATAGGGACATGATTGCAAAGCTGGATGCCATCACGTTTCCGTCGGAGCTCACACGGAGTGAAACGCTGGATCTTCTGGAGCCGATCACAGGCAGTCGGGCCGTCGCCGAACTGATGGCACAGAACGTTTCTCTGAATGACGTTCCGGGATGGGCGATCGGCTTTGACGAGATTACACAGGGGATCAGCCTGATTGAGGGCTGGCCCGATCTTCAGGTTGCTCCTTATGACGGTCCAGCCCTGTTCCTGCGAGGCGGCAACTCAAGCTATGTCAGGCCTGAACATCACCCGCTCATCCATGCCCTGTTCCCTCACGCCCGGATTCGAACGCTGGAAGGTGCCGGGCACTGGCTCCATGCGGAACAGCCATGCCCTTTCATTACTGAAATGATGGCGTTCCTGACTGGACAGTCCCTTTAGCCGGTCAATGTGTTAGGGGCCGTCTTCTTTCCCTCTTCCGCGACCCGCCAGCAATACCAGGCAAGGGCGGACCTGTGCGGAGAGAAACGGAGTGTTTCGGTCTTGAGGTCTTTGGGTCTGGGGGCAGTATCCAGTCTCTTGATGCGTCGCCAGCCTTCGCGGACGCCGAAATCATCAACTGGCATGACATCCGGGCGGCCAAGCGTAAACATCAAAATCATTTCTACAGTCCATCGACCAACACCGCGAAGGGTGATCAGACGCTGGATCAGATCTTCATCCTCCAGCCTCGATGCCTCCAGACGCGTAGGCACAAGCCCCTCCAGCCGCGCCTGCGCCACGCCCCGCATGGCAGCCTGCTTGCTGGCAGACAAACCACAGGCTCTCAACGCATCTTCAGGAAAAGCCAGAAGAGCTTCTGGAACGGGAGGCGGTCCGTCTTCGGAAGACGCAGGCCCCAGAAGGCACAGACGACCGAAAATCCGTCGGGCAGCCGCACCGTGAAGCTGCTGCCCGGCAATGGCCCGTAACAGCGCGTCATAAGGTTCCTGCCCATCATCCCCCCGGAGACGGCAGGGCCCAATCCGTTCGACGGCGGCGGCAACGTCCGGATCAACAGAAAGACACGATATGAGACTGTCTGTCATGCAGTTGTCTTTCCTGTGGATTACGAGGCGCTTTGTCTCTTTCGTGAAAGGTCCATTACTGCCATGATGGTCCCTGACGCAACGCCCACCCCCAGACCGGATACCAGCCTGCCGGATGACAAACCCGCCCGCCCTGGTGCACAAAGCCTGGCGATGACTTGCCGCCACCTTTCCTCTTCCGGGCACAGCCGCGACGTATGAGCGGGACGATGCCAACTTCCAGCGGTAAGGCTGAACGCCGCGAACCCAAGCTGTTCGCGGGAAGATCACGCACGCCTGTAGGTCCGGTTCACACACCAGCCGGGCTACGATCCAGGCTCCGGGACTATGTTCCGGCCGCTACGGCTGTTCGTCCTGTTCTGACGCCTATGATGCGTCCGCAGACCATTGTAGAGCCAGGGCCTACCGTTCCGTTCTGCATTTCTGCGGGTATTCATGCCGCTGTTCTGGCGCTTCTGCTCACGCAGCATCATGGCATGCATGGCTCTCCCGCCGGGAATGAACCCCAGGTCGAGATGGTGTTCGATCAACCGCCATCCAAAAGCAGCATGCAGGGGCCCCGTGCCCAGGAGGAAGGCGGCGCACCTCCTCCACCATCCCCGCAAAGCCAGCAGGAGACCGAACAGGAACAGCAGCAGCCAGAGCAACAGCAATCTGCTCCCACACCTGCCGTTCCCACACCTGAGGCCCCTTCGGCTCCGCCTGTGCCGCAGGAGCCGTCCGCCGAACTTCCCAAGACAGTGCCAAGTCCGGCCCCTGTCACGCCTGGCAGTGCGCCAAGTCAGCGCAGCCAGCAGACAACACCTCACAGCCACAGGGCACATCGCTCCGTTCGACCGAACAACAGCAATCCACTGTCTCATCCAATGGATTATTCGTTCGGTGAACAGCCTTCTCCGTACCGCCATCGCCGAGGTCGCCCCGCCGGTTCAGGTGGCCCGATTGACATGTCTCTTGGACCACTGAGCCTGAATGGCGCCATCAATGCGCCTTACCAGACACGCACCAGCGTCAAGGGCGTCAGCGAGGATTATGGCGGCGAGATCGACCGCTGGATCCGCTCGCATATGTACTATCCGGAAGATGCGGCCCGTGCTGGCGAGGATGGCCCCTCTTCCGTGCATGTCGTGCTGGATCGATCCGGCCATGTGAAATCCGTTCGTCTGACAGGGCAGTCTGGCTCATACTCTTTGGATGCGGCCACGACCGGCATGTTCCAAGGCGCGCATCTGCCGCCTGTTCCGCCTGATATGAAGGGCGACCACTTCGATATCGATGTGACGATCAATTACATCCTGATCCGCCGCTGATCCTCCATTTCGACATCATGAGGGTGTTCCCTTAAACTCCATGATGTCCCTTCACTACCCCGGAGCACCAATGCGTCGTTTCCTGCCTGTTCTGCTGCCCCTCTGTCTGGCTGGGTGTTTTGACATGCCCCATCCATTTTCGGATCCCGGCCAGCGTGCCCGGCAACTGGCAACGGCGAATCTTCCCCCAGCACGCCTGGCTGTTCCGACACCTGCGGACTCCCTGCTCTCTGATGATGCCGCCCAGCTTTGGGCGCACGCACTGGCGGAAGCCATGGTAGCGCAGTCTGTTCCGGCAATCGCCCAACCCAAAAAGCCGGGGGACTGGTGGGTGAAGATGAGCGCCCGCACACACAATGCCAGTGTGATTCCGCATTACGTCATTATGACGCCAGAAGGGAAAGCCCGGGCAGAAAGCGACGGTCCTGCTGTTGATATGGCGGGGTGGAGTGCGGGGGATGCCCTGGCGCTCAAGGGCGCAGCAACACAGGAAGCCCCGGAACTGGCCAATCTGCTCACCGGTATTCAGGCTGACATGATGCAGCAGGATCAGCACAGCCTGATGCACCGAGCAGCCCGGATCTATTTTTCTGGCGTGACGGGTGCGCCGGGTGATGGTGACAACTCTCTGGCCCGCGCGTTTTATGCGTCCCTGCCCGATGCGACGAACTCGGTTCAAACACAGTCCAAGGGCGCAGATTTTACTGTTCGCGGTGTCGTTAAACTGGCTGATGGCGGCTCTCTCGATGGCAAGCCGTCACAGCATATCGAAATCGCATGGCATGTTCTGACGCCTGACGGCAAGGAAGCTGGTGCCGCCACGCAGCTTCACGATATTCCGGCACATTCCCTTGATGGGGCATGGGGCGACACCGCAAGCATGGCTGCCGAAGAAGCTGCAGGCGCGGTCCGAACAATCGTCACGAATTATTCCGGCCGTGAGCATACACCTCTGCCTGTGACAAATCCGACAAAGAGCAAATAAATCGTCAGTGCTGTCGGGGAGCCATTATTGTTTCATTGAGTAACAGAATATAGGGTCCAGACCCTCTTCTATTCTGGAGCTCCCGCATGCGTCTGCGTCTGCGTCCAACATTATTGGGCATTCTGGGTCTAGCCGGTTTCTCGATTCCGTCTGCTTTTGCAGAAACGGCCCCCGTCGTTGCGGTGAACAGAGAAATCGGGCTTTCGATTACAGGGTCTTTTCAGGACGCTCTCTCCTCAACGACGACCTCCCTGTCCGGTACCGAATCTATAGGGAGAGGGAGAACACGCGCCTATGAAGACGTGTGGAGCAGCGAGAACAGGCGCATTGGGTGGACGCCGGGGTTCCGCGCCGACAGTTCTGTCATGTTCAATGCTTTTGGAATCAGCAATCTTTACGCCTCTGCCCAGTTCGGACTGCAGGACGGACAGCGGAACAACAAATATCGATTTGTTTCACGCAGTACAGGAAACTCTCCCTACACGTTCCGTTTTGGGGGCAATGACGATGCAAAGGCGACTTCAACGCGCGGAGAGATCGGCAAGGGCTTCCTGCTGTTTTCCCAGTCGCTGCTTCTGACGCCTTTTGCTCAGGGCGGCTATCTGTCAACCGGCTATGACAGCTTCGATGATTTGGGAAATTTCTTCGTTGGAGCAGGAATCAAGGCAGATTATGCCCTTACATCCAGACTGGTTTTGCGGGGTCGCTTTGGCTGGGCTGCGGTCCTGAGCGACGATAAAGGCTATACCTACTCCCAGTCCTCATCGACACATTCTCTCTGGCAGGGCGGACTTGGGGCGGACTACCGCATGACACGCCACCTGCATCTGACGGCTGGCGGAGATTATTCCTACACCCACATCGGACACGCCGATGCCAGTAACACCTATTATTCAAACACCTTTGGCAGCGTTGGAATTTTCGGAACGGAAAGCTTCTCCCGTCTTCGTAGTCACTCCACCAGTCTGTCAAACGACCTGACACTGCATGCAGGTCTCGCCTATCAGTTCTGAGCCAATCACGGCGCATACAGCTAACCTGTGCGCCGTGTTTTTCGACACTAGCCCAGCGCGAACTCCACCAACTCGCTCGCGAGCTCCTCTGGATCAGGGATACGGTAATTCATGTGGAAGCCATGGCCGGCACCCACTGGTTCCAGACCAGCCGTGTCATGGAGATATCGCGCATCATTGCCATTTGCCATGTCCACCAGGCACTGATTGACCCACATATCAGATCCATGCGCCAAGGTAATCACCCGACGTTGCGGGAAGAAAATACTAGTGTGCAGGCAAGCATCATTATAAGCGATGACCAGCGGATTTGAGGCCCAGAGCTTGAGTTGGTCCCGGAAAGTCATCTGATGAGGATGAATGATTCCAACGCCGCGTTCACGCAGTGCCGCAGTCAGCACAGCCTCGTTTTCGACGCGGACATTTCCCTGTTTCAGCGTTTCCTGTGAAAAAAACAGAACACGCCCTGGTTGAACCTGCGCTCCTTCAGGGAGAACCTGACGACCAACATGATGGGCCAGATCGGCAAACACAGTATGAATCAGCGAAAGCTCTTCAAAAGCTGCTGCTGCTACCCTGATCCTGGGGAAACGAAGAGGTGCAACAACCTGCAGGAAATTCTGCTCCGACAGCCCCAGGGCTGTCACAATGAGTCGGAAGTAATCCTGTTGCATCAACTGTGCGATGGAGTGCGAGCTACTGAAAACGACCCTGAGTCCGCTTCTGCGGTAGGCCGGCAGACTCCAAAGCCTCGAAAAAGAGTTCGCCAGAAAGTAAGCGTAAGACGGGTCCAGATTTCCGACAAACACGTAGTCGAACGCATCACTGGCCACCGGACATTCCGGAAGGGTCTGCGTTGTTCGCGAGCAAAGCGGTGTATGGAGGCCTCCAGCGCCAGTGTAGACCATGGCTTCCGGAACACTGCGGCCTGAAGGGTCAAAAAGTCCCCATTCCGGGCCATTTCCTGGCGGAATGAATACAGCATTTCTGGCTTCCCGCTCATTGGGAAGGTCCTGAATCAGAAGTCTTCTGCCAACAAAACCCGTACAGTCTTTCAGGGGCATGTTCTGACCTTTCCGAAGCGTGAAGCGACCTTTGAAAGGGGCCGCAAAGACAGTCTTCTGATGTGTTTCGCCTGCATCCTCTGCCACATCAAGTCTGACTCCATTCTCAAAGAATGTCGCAGAACAGATGACAGCGGGAAGGTCCGCTGTTAGAAAGCGCGCAATTCTCCCCCTGACGGATACCGGACGAGGCCGTTTTCATGAAGATCGTTGCCTGCAACAGTAATCTGCCGCTGGCCCGTGCGGTGGCGAACGAACTGCGGATGCCCCTGTGCAAAACAGTCGTCAAACGCTTTGCCGATGGTGAAGTGTTTGTCGAAATTCAGGAGAACGTCCGCGGTGAGGACGTTTTCGTCGTGCAGAGCACCTGCATGCCGACAAACGATCATCTCATGGAGCTGCTGGTGATGCTGGACGCCCTGCGTCGCGGCTCTGCCAAGCGCGTCACGGCCGTCATGCCCTATTTTGGATATGCCCGTCAGGACCGTAAGTCCGGCCCGCGTACGCCCATCAGCGCCAAGCTGGTGGCGAACCTTCTGACGGAAGCTGGCGCCAACCGTATCCTGACGATGGATCTGCACGCGATGCAGATCCAGGGGTTCTTCGACATCCCAACGGATAACCTTTACGCAGCACCGCTCTTTGTCCGCGATCTCAAAACGCGTTTGCCGGACCGTGAGCTGATGATCGTTTCCCCGGATGTGGGTGGTGTGGTCCGTGCCCGTCAGCTCGCACAGCGTCTGAATGTTGATCTGGCCATCATTGACAAGCGTCGTGAGCGCGCAGGTGTTTCGGAAGTCATGAACGTGATCGGGGATGTTTCCGGCCGCTACTGCGTACTGGTCGATGACATCGTGGACAGTGGCGGATCCCTCTGCAACGCTGCCAATGCCCTCATGAGCCGTGGCGCAGAAGGCGTTGAGGCCTATGTCACTCACGGCGTTCTGACTGGCAATGCGTGCGAACGCGTGAAAAACAGTCCTTTGAACATGCTGACCCTGACGGACAGCATCCCTGCCACACAAGCGCTGCTCGACACGCCAAACATTCGCCAGATTACGACTGCCAATCTTCTGGCTCGCGCCATGAGCGCTGTCGCAGACGAAAGCTCGGTCTCTTCTCTCTTCGACTGAGTTTTCCCCAACTCCGAAGGTTTCACTATGCCGAAGATCATTACCAAGCCTTACTGGTATCTGCGTCATGGTGAAACTGACTGGAATCTTCGGGGCCTTTCTCAAGGCCGGACTGATATTCCTCTGAATGCCACCGGGCTGGCGCAGGCAAGTCGGGCTGGACGGATTCTTGCGGATCTGTTCCGGAACGGGGAGACCCCGTTTGATCGGATCATTGCCTCTCCACTCTCCCGCGCGCTCATTACAGCCGAATATACCCGTGACGCCATTCGCCATAGCGGGGGACCAGACCTTCCTCTGATTGTCGACCCCGAACTTAAGGAAGTCTGCTTTGGCATACAGGAAGGCCACCCCATGGGAGAATGGTACGATCCATGGATTGAGGATGGCTACACCCCTGAAGGTGCGGAAAGCTTCGCAACGCTTCAGGCCCGCGCAGTGAATGCCGTCAACAGAACGCTGGAAGACGCAGGGACGCCCCTTTTTGTGGCACATGGTGCTCTGTTCAGGAGCCTTCGGGCAGGCATGAGCCTACCCGTGAATGTTCGCTTGCCCAATGCTGTCCCGCTGTATTTAACACCATCAGAGAACGGATGGTCCATTCTACCCTGTATTCCGGAAAACGTCTGAACTCACTGATGACGTCCAGCAGGGGCCAGCAATGGACCCCTGTTTCAGTGGGTGATATGGTTGCACCAAACTACAACCGGATTGCAGACCATGAAAGATCTTACAATAAAAGTATCGCTGCACGGCAATACCGGAAACATCATGATGATGTATCTGTCTGCTTTGAAACTGCAGTCAGATCTGGGTTATGGCACTGTCTGCAATGTAAGAATTCCGCTTTTTAACATTTCAATTCCTGACATTGATACCAGTCGAAGTTTTGGAATTCATGATCGGGAATATATCAACTCCCGTGTTCATGGTCGTCTTTCCAACGATGGCTATCGCCACATTCTTCCAAATTCAAATGCGGCATTTATCAGTCTCGAAGGCTACAGCCAGCATGTTGAGAACTTCCCTGATCGGAGAACCGCAGGATACGAAAAGCTTTTCCCCTTTTGTTCAGACAATGATCAGTATGGTGGTCCGGACGACCTTGTCATCAATATTCGCGGCGGTGAAATCCTGACTGGGCTGCACCCCGACTACACCGTGCTCCCTCCTGAATTTTATGAACACCTCATCCAGAAAACAGGCAAGAAGCCGATTTTCTATGGCCAATTGACGCCCTCTCCCTATCTGGACGAACTAAAACAGCGTTTCCCCGGTGCGCGCTTTATTGCGTCACGTGGGGAAGCGCTGGACTTCGATTACATTCGCCGGTCACACTACATTGTACCTGCATTAAGTACTTTTTCATGGCTTGCCGCATGGCTTTCGGACGCGAAGAAAATCTTTTTTCCAGTTGCTGGCGTCCTTTCTCCAAAGCAACATCGCTCGTCAATGCTGCTACCATTTGATGATCCTCGCTATGAATTCTATGTTTTCCCGATTTATCACTCGCGCGATGTTTCACATTATCGGGAATATCTCGACCCTGTACGGACCGCCTGGCAGTACGTGCCCACAGAAGAGTTAAGGCAAGCATGCGCTTGCCCCAACAAACCCACCCTCAATGATGCATTGAGCGTTTTCAGCGTAACGGATTATCTCAATACCTATGGAGATATCAGTTCCTTCCATAGCACTTATGGAGCCGTTGGTCTGATCAATCATTTCTGCAGTGATGGCTTCTGGGAAGGAAAACATCCTGTCCAGTTCGACGATAAATACTATGCGAACGCCTATCCTTCTGCGGCGATGGACGTTGCCATGGGGCGATATGATACGCTCCTCGATCATTACATGATCGTTGGACATAAGATGGGCTACAAGCCACGCGCCTAAGTGTTATCGAATTCATTGCCTCTTGTGTGCATCGCCTGAGGCAATTAGGGCAGGAAGGACTTTGATTTACAAACCGGAACCTGTCCTATGATGCGCTTACGCCTCCTGGTTGCACTGACGGCTTTCAGTGGGCTGGTCTCTCCAGCTCTCGCCCAACCACAGCCGGCACCATTACCGCTGCCTCCGGTCGTCCCCGATCCACAGGACAAGCCTTTCCCCGGCACTCTCTCAGTTTCAGTTGATGCGACTGACACCGCACACCACATCATGTCCATTCATGAAACGGTTCCGGTTCCGAAAGAGGCCATGCAGAAGGGCGAGATGATCCTTCTGTATCCCATGTGGATCCCAGGTGACCATTCCCCGACCGGCGTCATTGAGCAGCTTGCCAGCCTGAAGGTTCAGTCTGGTGGAAAAACCGTTTCCTGGAAGCGGGACAACGTCAATGTTGCCGCCTTCCACATTCCGGTTTCCGCGACCACGCCGACGCTGGATCTGCATTTCCAGCTTCTGTCACCAGTCACCCCGGAGCAGGGCCGCGTCGTCATGACGCCTTCGATCGTGAATGTGCAGTGGGATCAGGTTTCGCTTTATCCGGCTGGCTATTTCACGCGCGACATTACGGTAAAGCCGAGCGTTCTGGTTCCACATGGCTGGCAGATTGGCTCGGCTCTCCGCGCCACCGCTTACGGCGATGAGACGCATTTTAACGCCACGACCTATAACACTCTGGTCGACTCCCCGATCTACGCGGGCCGTTATTTCCGGAAAATCGATCTGACCGGTCCGGACCATGTGCCGGTGGCCCTGAATGTGGTCGCAGACGACCCTGACTCCCTGAATGCCACCCCGGCCCAGATTGAAGCTCATCGTAATCTTGTTCGTCAGGCGACGACGCTCTTTGGCTCTCATCATTACGATCATTACGACTTCCTGCTCGCCCTGACGGAAGAGTTGGGCATGATCGGTCTTGAGCATCATCAGTCCAGCGAAAATGCAGCAGCTCCGGGTTATTTCACGGAATGGGACAAGACCTTCCCGGAACGCGACCTTCTGGCGCATGAGTACACCCATTCCTGGAACGGCAAATATCGCCGCCCGGCTGATATGTGGGCACCGAACTTCAATGTTCCGCAGCGTGGGTCCCTACTGTGGGTTTACGAGGGACAGACCCAGTACTGGGGAAATGTGCTGGCCGCGCGTTCAGGGCTGGTCACAAAGGATCAGGGCTTTGAAGCACTGGCCTACATGGCGGCGACTTATGACAATCAGTCCGGCCGTCTCTGGCGCCCGCTTGAAGACACCACCAATGATCCAGTCATTGCCCAGCGTGCCCCCCTGTCATGGCGCGACTGGCAGCGTTCGGAAGATTACTACGTCGAAGGCCAACTGGTCTGGCTGGATGCCGATACGCTGATCCGCAAGCTGTCGAACGGGCAGAAATCTCTCGACGATTTTGCCAAAGCCTTCTTCGGCACGAATAACGGCAGCTTCATTGTCAGCCCCTATCAGTTCGATGAAGTTGCGGCGACGCTGAACAGCGTACAGCCCTATGACTGGGCGAAGTTCCTGCATGACCGTCTGGACACCATCCAGCCACACGCCCCTCTGGATGGCCTGAAGAACGGCGGGTACAAGCTGGTTTACACGGACAAGCCAACATCTTTCATCAAAGCCATGGAAGGTATGCGGCACAGCCTGGATCTGACATTCTCGCTAGGAATGACCGTGACCAGCTCCGGCAAGACCGCTCGGGTTCATTGGATGAGCCCAGCCTTCAAGGCCGGTCTGACGTCGGGAGAAACCATTCTTGCCGTTAATGACATGTCATACACCAGTGATCGTCTGCGCCATGCGATTACGGATGCCCAGAAAGATCCGAAGCAGACTATCCGTCTGGTTGTGAAGTCAGGAGAGCATATCAATACGGTTTCCATCCCCTATCATGAGGGTCTGCGCTACCCCCATCTGGAACGTGTTGATGGTACCACCGATTACCTGAGCGCTATTTACACGCCGCGCTGAGCACACAGTCGGGGTGGTTTCAGCCACCCCGACTTTCAAGATGGACCGCGTCAGGAAGCGAGAAGAGACTGCAATTTTTCGGGACTCTGCGGACGCCCCAGCAGGTAGCCCTGAGCAAAAGCGATGCCGTTCTGCTCCAGCCAGTTCAGTTGCTCGTCCGTCTCAACCCCTTCAGCAACCACATAGACATTCATGTCACAAGCCAAACGCGCAATCGTGCGAACGATGGCTGCGACTTTCCGGGACTGGACGATATCTCTTGTAAAAGAGGCATCAACCTTAATTCCATCCACATCAAAACCACGCAGATAAGTCAGGGATGAATAACCCGTTCCGAAATCATCAAGCACCAGCCGAACGCCTAAGGCCCGGATCGCTGCGAGTTGCATGAGGGTTCGGGCTGTTTCAGCCAGAAAGACGCTTTCAGTCACTTCCAGAACAAGCCGCTCCGCCGGAAGGGACGTCCGGAAAAGGCAGTCCTGAACAATAACCGGCAGCCTCCCCGAGCGAAGTTGTTTCGGAGAAATATTGACGGCGACCGGAAGAGGCGTTGACCAGTTCATCGCCTCACTACAGGCTGCGTGCAGCACATAGGCGCCGAGCTCTTCAATCAGATCGCAGCTTTCTGCTGTCGCAATAAAATGGTTGGGTCCGACCACGCCATCCGTCGGGTGCTGCCAGCGCACAAGTGCTTCCACGGAAACAGGTCTACGCGTGAAGGTATCAAAGATCGGCTGGTAATCCAGAAAGAACTCGTTTCTTTCCAGAGCATTCATCAGGTCAGCTCTCAGCCTGATCCGGTTGAAATAGCTGACTTCCATGCTCTCTTCGAAAAGACAGCAGATATTGCGACGCTCTTTGGCAGCATACAGAGCGAGATCTGATCTTCGAAACAGAAGGTCCGTCGTTTCTCCATGAACAGGCGCGACCGCAATACCGATGCTGACGCTGGGCGCCAGCGTAACCTTCCCTGCGCTTAACTCTCCATTCAGAATTCGAACAATATCCTGACTGCGTGCAACAGCTTCCCGTTCGTTAGCATCGTGCAGAAGTACGGCGAATTCGTCACCTCCCAGCCTCCCAATCAGATGATCAGGGCCAATGACGCTTCGAATACGTTCAGACAGGGCCTTGAGCATGCTGTCTCCCACTGCGTGGCCGAATTCGTCATTGATAGGTTTGAAATGATCCAGATCGACCTGCAGAAGCGCAAAGGGATGCTGCATTGCACAACATTCGTGCATGGCTTCCAGAAATGCCGTTCGGCTCAATGCACCCGTCAGGTCATCATGCATCGCCAGATAACGTATACGCTTCTGGGCTTTCCATTGTTCCGTAACATCTGATGCAACACCACGGAATCCCAGGAAGCTGCCATTCCGACCATGCACCGGATATCCTGTAAATTTCAGGTAGCGTTCCACGCTCTCCTGACGAAGAATAACCGATAAATCCCTGAAAGCTTTACGTTGACGAATATGATAATCGATACCCAGATCTGATGAATGCTCAGTCTGCACCCCCAATGCCCCTAGAGTGCGGCCTTCGATTTCGCCGGGAAAGGATTGAAAAAACTGCCGCATCCGTGCGGTAACGTTCCGCAGACAGCCATTTTCATCTGTTTCCCATAACCAGTCTGATACGACCTGCTCGTATTCCCGTAGAAACACCTGCAGAGTTTCGTGCTGCTTTTGTAAATTCAAACGGCCGATAGAACGTTCCAGAAACGTCTTGTTCATGTAGACGATGCCGATAAAGGCAAAGGCCAGAAAGCCCAGGAACGACAGCAATGCAACGTTTTCGACTGGTTGAAGCGTTACCAAGGCTGCAATGGTACAAAACAGACTGATAGGAAAGAAGAAGGCCAGCGCGGCACGGATTGGCACACCCAGCATGGGCGTTGAGACCAATCCCATGATGAGCCCGAAAACAGCCCCTTCTTCACCGGGATGCTCGACCATCATGGCAAATATATTGACCAAACCACCCCATACGATCCCCAGAACGAAAAGAATTCGAATTGACGTCCGAATAAGGGCGTCATGGTTCTGGTCACGCCGCCAGCGAAGGCTAGCGGCGATCAATAAAAGATAAAGACAGACGATCGAAATATAGAAAGTAGAAACCAGCAGCCGAAAACCGTTACCAAATCGGAGAGTAAAAAGTGTACTGCTGCTGATTCCCAGGATGGAAAACAACCATATGACGTGCGATAGAACCGATGCCTGCTCATGACGAAGTGAGGACGCGTTTTCGTCATGCTGACTAATCTGGAACATTTTCCAGATATTTGTCAGATATTCCAAAAACGGAATTTGTATCGATTTACTATCGCCCGCCATTATTTTCTTTATTTTAACCAGGGTACTGGGAACAGCATCCAGGATTTTCTCTGATAATCCGCATAAATATCACCAAGATCCGACTGAATAAAACGACGTTCTTCCTGATAAGCCAACAAACCATACCAAACGGTAAACAGAATCGCGCCCAGCCACTGCCACGCACCAGCGCTCACGGCCGTCCCAATCCAGAACAGGAGATAAGCCAAGTAGAAAGGGTGCCGGACTATACGATAGGGGCCATTGCAGTAAAGCTGATGCGGAGCAGCTTCATGATGTGCAACATCTGGCCGATTCCTGCGGGTTGTAGCGATGGTCCACCAAAAAAGAGCCAGCGCGGAAACAAAAAGAAATGTCGTCCCTGCCAAGACCCAAGAGTCCAGATGCGCAGATTTCATTGAAATCAGGAATATCCCATAGAAAACGAGGCTACATGCGGACAGAACCTTCATTGGGAAAGGCATTCCATTTCCCATCTGGAAGTGACCGCGCACCCCCCAGCTGAATGAGAGAAAGTTGAGGGCGGAAAGAACAAAAATAAGAAAAATGGACATTACGCGGCTCCTCGCAGCCAAAGGGCGACACTGCCGCCAGAAAGAAGATTTTCGAGACCATCGGTGGCACTCGTGAAGGGATCGATCAGAGGAAAAGAGGCCCGGATCTCGTCATACCGTTGCCGGTTCGATGACATGAGCTGCATGGGGCAATTCAGCCCAGGATAGGGGCGCAGGTCCGTCTCGGGCTGGTAACCAAGTCGCTTGTAAAACGACACATGGTTCTTCCGGACGCACGCAAAACCCACCTGCGCATGAGCCATCATGCCCAGATAACCGGCTACTCGGTACAGCAGGAAAACAAGTCCCTGATTGTTCTGCGCTGCCGGGCTACGAACCAGTCGCGTGAGTTCCAGCCCTCGCCCAGGCCCGCTTGCAGAAAGAGGAATCGCCGTCAGAAGTCTTTCCACTGTTTCAGGAAAGGTATCGGCCCCCGGGGAGCGCAGATTCGTTCCGGCAACGAGTAAGGATACCCGGACAGACGCCAGTGGAACATCGTTCCGGTAGATGACGACGGTGCGGCTGTTGGCCATTGGGTCATAGTCATCAACAAACCGGCCGGTCGCGTTTGGTTCTATGTACCCGGAAGTAAGATAACTTTCATACCTTAGGCGGTATGCGTCTTCGCATGTCTGAGGATCAATCGCGAGCTTCGCGGTATAATCCGGGGCGCTCAGCCGAGGATGCTGGGGTAATCGGGTTTGAACCGATGCACCCTGGAGGAATGGGGTAGTTTTGAGAGACATCTCTTGTGTGCTCCATGTTGTGGGACACACCAAGAGTATTTGCTGGCCGGCCTGCGGTCAGGCATCTTGCAGTCGTTATTGTATGAGGAACGAAAATGGCCGAGTTCGAGCCGGTCAGAACGATACCCGAATTCCGGAAACTGGATGATGCCGACATTCTGGAAGGCTATCTGGATGGCTTCCATGGAATGACGGAACCAGGGTCTGACAAATCTCCGTCCTACTGCCACGGCTGGCTGAATGGACAAGTCGATGCTGGCTTCAGAGATCCATCAGATGCTCAGAAAGAGCTTGCACAGGCTTTTCAAAACCTCTGAGAAACGCAGTCCGTGATCTTTACTTCGCGAAACTGCTTTTCTTCCGTGTCTTCACCAGGGAACGAGGGACTTTCCGAGCGCCTTCTGCGCTGCCGGGGTCATTCCCAGATCGTTGCGATTCCACCAGCCCCCCCCGAGTGACTGGAACAGGGCAACGCTATCCGAATAGCGTGCACCCTGTGCCTGTACGAGCGCGAGCCGCGCCTGGGCATTGGCCTGCTGGGCCTGCAGCACCATGAGTTGGCTGGCATCCCCGAGCCGAAGCTGCGCGTGAGCGATTTTCAGGCTTTGAGCTGTTGCATCATAAGTGCTCTGGTTTGCCTGCAAGGCATCTGCGTCAAAATCCAGTGCATGCAGGCTGTCAGCCACATCCTGAATGGCTGTCAGCACAGTTGCCTTATAGGTCTCGTTCGCCTGCAGCAAGTTGTCGCGTGCCTGCCGCTCTGCATGCAGGAGGGAACCGCCCTGGAAAATTGGCTGCATCACAGTGGCGGCGATCGTCCAGTTCCCATATCCCGGCTTAAAGAAATCGCTCATCGTACCAACCGCCTGCCCGGGCAGCGCACTAAGCTGCACATTGGGCAGACGGTTGGCAATGGCAACGCCGACCTGTGCACTTGCAGACTGGATCTGAGCCTGGGCAGCCCGGACGTCAGGCCGCTGGTTCAGGAGATCAGAAGGCAATGAAACGGGAAGCGTCTGAGGCAAGGTGAACTGTTCGAGCCGGAATTCCGGCAAAGGTGAGTTGGGCGCCACACCGACCAGAACGGCCATCTGATCCCGTGTCTGTGCCAGTTGCAGCTTCAAAGTTGGAAGTGTGGCTTCAAGCTGCGCAACGGAGGCAAGCTGGGCCACCATATCCTGCTGGGACGCATCGCCTAGCTTCTGACGCTTCGTAATCAGGGTCAGCGTAGATTTCTGAGACGTAATGAGGTCCTGCGTCGCCGAAATTTGCGCCCGAAGAGACGCTTCCTCGATCGTTGCATTGACCAGATCGGAGATCATCGTCAGGGCAGTGGCTTCAAGCTGGAACTTCTGGATATCCGCCTGTGCTCCAGCAGCTTCAATGGCACGCCGCGTTCCGCCCCACAGGTCAGGTACATAACCGACGGTCAGCTGAGCCGTATGGACGTTGTAGAGCCAGCTATTGTTGTTCGGAACCGGTGAGTAGACGCGGGAGGTTTTGTTCCGTGTCGGATTGAACGAAGCCGAGAGCGTTGGATACAGACCCGCCCCTTCAATCCGGCGTTGTTCCCACGCAGATTTCAGGCCTGTCTGCATGGCTTTCAGGGACTGGTTATTAGTGAGGGCCTGTTCCACCAGCGCGTTAAGCGAGGGGTTCTGGAAGATTTCCCACCACTTGCCTGGAATATCCACGCCACTCTGGAACGTCTGGGACACACCAGATCCCGTTACGCCATGGCCAGCCGTGGGCGTGCGTGGAGCAGACTGATAGTCCATGCCTTTTGGGAGATCAGGGCGATGAAAGTCCGGACCGACCGCACAGGCTGACAGAACCAGCAGACCCAGAAGGGTTGTCGAACCGTTCAGAAGCCGCTTCATGACTGGGCTCCGCTTTCTTCCACAGGCTTGGCACGACGGACATTCCGGCGCTCCACCCACATTTCGAGTTCACTGAAATAGACTGGCAAAGCAAAGAGCGTAAGAAGCGTGGCGATACCAAGCCCCCCAACCACCACAGTAGCCAGACCGCGCTGTACGTCCGTTCCAACACCAGTTGCCATGGCCGCCGGAAGCATACCGGCACTGGCAACCGTGGCGGTCATGAGAACCGGGCGGAACCGTTCGGCAGCCCCCATAATCGTCGCCGAACGGACCGGATGACCTTCCGCGCGATGGCGGTTGATGCTGGAAATCATGATGATGCCGTTCTGCACCGCGACCCCGAACAGAGCGATAAATCCAACGGCTGTGGCGATATTGAGGGTTTCACCGCGCACATGCAGGGCAATCAGACCGCCCAGCGTGGCTAGAGGCACCACGCTCAGAATGAGCAGGGCATGGCGGATCTTGCCGAACTCGATGAACAGCAGGACCAGCATCATGGCGAACATGATGGCCAGCGCGATGGTCAGACGCTTTTGCGCACGCTCCTGTTGCTGGAAGGTTCCAGCCCATTCAAGCGTGTACTTTTCCTTGTCGTAGTGGACGGACTTTTCGATCTGCGCCTGTGCATCTGCCAGATACTGCGACAGGGGACGCTGACCATTATCCACTCGGATCGTGATCTGGCGATGGCTCAGCTCATGGGCAATGTTGCTCTCCCCCATGCGTACACCCACATGCGCCACCTGTGACAGAGGAATGTAGGCCCCCTCTGCGTCCAGCAGGGGAAGCTGGGCAAGGCTCTGGAGATCCTGTGCATCCTTGCGCGGGATACGGAGCGTTGCGTTGTAGAAGCGGTCATCCTCATAGACGGTAGAGATCGGCGCATCACCGATGGCGTAGGACACCATGTCGGAAATATCGGAGACGCTGATTCCATAACGGGCCGCAGCAAGACGATCTGCCGTAACGGCGATCTGCGGGATACGGGGCTCCTGAAAGATCGAGGCTTCTGCCGTTCCGGGAACCTGATGCAGAACGTCCACGATCTGCTGGCCGATCCGACGCAGTTCCTGAAAATCATTTCCGTAGACACGCAGGACGAGCGGGCTATGAGCACCGCCCACCAGATCGCTCATGTTATCCTGAATCGGCTGGCTGATGCCAAAATCAATCCCCGGCACCTTGGCCAGTCTGGCGCGCAGACGTTGCACGAACTGCGCCTTGTTCTCACCTGAAGGCCACTGATCGTAAGGCTTGAGACCAACCGGCATTTCAATATGGGACGGGGTCCAGGGATCCGTACCGTCATCCGAGCGACCAAGCTGCGTAATCGCATAGGACGTTTCCGGGAATTCCCGCACGGCATCACGCAGTTCATTGGCGATCTGCTCCCCTTTCTCCAGGGAAATACCCGTGGGCATCTGAACCTGAATCCAGAGAGCGCCTTCATCCAGATCCGGCAGGAATTCCCGGCCGATGGTCATGCCAAGGAATACGACTGCGACGAGTGCGCCAACACCCCCGATATAGGCGATAAACGGACGGTCAATGAAATGACCGAGCCAGTGGGTATAACGTCCGTGCAACCATTCAAGCGGGCGGTTGTGCCAGATATGGCGTGGTTTGCGGAGAGCCAGAAAACTCAAGGACGGAATCAGCGCCAGAGCGCAGAGCAATGCGCCAAGAAGGGCAAAGCTGACCGTGTAGGCCATTGGGCGGAACAGCTTGCCCTCGCTGCCTTCAAAGGCAAAGAGCGGGCTATAAGCAAGAATAATGACAAGCGTGGACGAGAAGATCGCATGTCCAGCGCGCTTGGCGACGGTCAAAACATCCTCGGCATTCAGGGCCTCGGTCGGACGCTCCTCGCGAATGCGAAGGATGGTCTCCATGATGACGATGGCGCCATCTACGATCACGCCGAAATCAACCGCACCAAGCGAGAACAGGTTTGCCGCCATGCCGAAGAAGTGCATGAGGGTGAAGACGACGGACAAGGCGAGCGGAATGGTTACCGCCGTAACGATGGCGCTGCGCGGACTGCCAAGGAAGAGCGTCAGGATGACGCCGACCAGCAGAATGCCCTCAATCATCGTTTCCGTGACCTTGTGGGTCGTGGAAAGAACGAGGTTGTCACGGTCCATGTAGGGAACGAGGCGAATATGCTGGGGCGCAAGCTGCTTCTGGAGCTTGGCGACCGTCTGGTGCAGGTCTTCGAGCACGACGGACGGGTTCGCCCCGCTTAGCATGGTCACGACCCCTTCGACGGTGTCGGGGTTATGATCCTTGCCAAGAATGCCTTCACGGACCTGATGTCCGAACTGTACCGTTCCCAGATCACGGATCAGAACCGGTACACCGTGGCGCTGGGCGACAACGATATTGCCCATGTCTGCCAGAGAATGAATCATCCCTACACCGCGAACGATATAGGACTGTTCGCCACGGGAGACGCGACCGCCGCCAGCATTGATATTGTTGTTCTTGATGGCGCTCAGAACGTCTTCAAGGCCAACCGAATACCGCATCAGGGAGGAAGGGTTCAGGATCAGCTGATATTCGCGGGTAAAGCCCCCGAAATTATCGACACTGACAACACCCGGCACATGCAGCATCGCAGGAATAACCGTCCATTTCTGCGAGTCCGAAAGCTGCATCAGGTTCTTGTCATCGGATTCCAGCGTATAGCGATAGATCTCGCCTGTCGGGCCGGAAATCGGACCAAGCGTTGGCTGTGC
The DNA here is from genome assembly GCF_002723955.1 of Gluconobacter frateurii. Lineage (GTDB taxonomy): Bacteria > Pseudomonadota > Alphaproteobacteria > Acetobacterales > Acetobacteraceae > Gluconobacter > Gluconobacter frateurii. The sequence continues at coordinate 197,893 of NZ_BEWN01000002.1, read as the reverse complement.
ACCATTTGGCAGCGTATTGCTGGCCAGAATGGTTTCCACCTGCTGGCGGGCCCAGAAAACGTCTGTGCCATCCCGAAAAATCAATGTGATCAGGGAGAGGCCGAACGTACTGGTCGAGCGACTGTCTGCCACGCCCGGCACACTGGCCAGCATCCGCTCCAGAGGAATGGTAACCTGCTGTTCCATTTCCTCGGCCGCAAGACCGGACTGCTGCGTCGTAACCAAAACGCTGACGGCGCCCAGATCAGGGTAAGCCTCAACAGGAAGAATACGCCACGCAAAGCTCCCCATAAGGGCCAGCAGAACCGCAGCGAAGAAAACGATGTTCCGGCGCACGAAGCACCAGGCGATAAAACGTTCGATCATTATGGCTGGCCTGTCCGGTCAGTCGTCGTTCAACAGGATGGCGCCGCTTGTCACGACCCGCTCACCCGCTGAAAGACCAGACTGCACGCGAACATCATCGCCTTCATCATAGATAATCGTCACGACGCGTCTTTGGAAAACACGCGGAGACGTCTCAATGAAGACGGATACCTGATCGTTGTTCATCAACAGTGCAGATTTCGGTACCAAAATGGAGACTTCCGCGGGAATATTCAGCTTTGCCGAGGCAAAAAGGCCGGGCCGCAGAGTGCCATCCGAATTAGGGCAAACCACATAGGCGTTCACCCGCCGCGTATCTGGCTTGACGAGGGGGTCAAGGGTCGCCATCGGCCCCGCGCAGTGCCTTCCCGGCATTGCAGGGAAGGTTATATCCAGCGTGACATTACCCGCCAGATCATCAGTGCGATCTTCTGGTACTGCTGCCGCAACCCATACAGACGAAAGGTCCAGCAGGGTCATCTGAACAGCCGTTGAGTCAGTAATGTTTTCCCCGACAGCCATATTTGTTGTGGAGACGACACCATCAACAGGAGAAACCAACGGCACCTGTCCCTGAGCAGCGTAATCGGAACGTGCACCCAGAACCTGAAGCCGCTGATGTGTCCGCTGAGACTCTGCTTCTGCCTGCGCAAGATCATTTCGCGCAGATTCCAGGTCTTTTACCGCGTTCCCACCGGCTGCCAGAACGCCCCGGGCACGGTCATAGGCACGTTTGGCAAAGTCGAGTGCAGCCCGGGCGCGGCGATCGTCCGCCCAGGCCTGATCCAGATCGCTGGCAGCAATGGTTGCGAGAACCTGTCCACGGGAAACATGCTGACCAAGCTGAACGGCAACACTCATGATGCGGCCCGTGGCAGGGGCCAGCACATTCACCTGATGATCGGGAATGGGCACAACCTGAGCGGGCAGCACCATGGCAGTCGTATCGCGGGCCGATACAACGGGGGTTACAACCAGGCGCTTCTGAAGAGGGCTGCCATCCCTGACAACAATACTTCCGTTCTGTCGGGTCATCATGGGTGCATCAGGTGCAGCCACATGCGCTGGAGCAAACAGATGAGTTCTCAGAAAGAAACCAAGAAGAAGGACAAGAATCAGCAGGCCAACGGCCAGAGCGCTGACGCGCGCAACACGCATACTTTTTGAAAACCCCGTATCTGCTGGACAGCCTTTGCCGCGACGGCGGCAAAGGCGGAAAGCGCCCTGCTATTCCTGAACCCCGACGATTTCATGGCAGGAACAACATCCTACCACAGTCAGTCGGAACCACTAGAAGCTGAAAACTCGGATTTTCTAAAGCCTCTCCGCCACGTATTGCAAAAATTTTATGCTTCTGACTTAAAAATTACATGAAAAAAGCGGCTCATCCAAAGAATGAGCCGCTTTTTCATTCAATCTGAAAGCCTCAGATCAGAAACGATATTCGATACCTGCTGCAACCGTCGTCGGGTTCAGGCTGTCACGTGCGTGGATGTAGGGACCCGAAGCTCCGCCGCGCTCGTTGACGAAAGCAGGAACGGAGAGCCACATCTGCTTTGCATCGAAGTTGAAAAACCAGTTGCCGACGAGCTGATAGTCGAAGCCGATATTCGCGGCCGGCCCAACGGTCGTGCGAAGGTCAAGTTTCTGGACAGCGCCACCAGCCGGGCTGATGTTATGGAAGAACGCCAGCGTCAGGCCGACACCTGCATACGGGTTGAAACGCTTGTGCGGACGGAAATGCCAGGCGAGCGTCAGCGTTGGCGGCAGAACCCATGTGCTACCCAGATCAACCTTGCCCAGAGCTGTGTCTTCAGCGGCCAGTTCATGACGGGTGCTGGCTGCGATCAGATCAAGAGAGATATGATCCGTAAAGAAATACTCGAACGTGAATTCGGGAGCGACCTGATTGGTGGCTTTCACCCGCCCCCCGATCACCTTCACGCGAGAAGACGTGTCTTCAGGGATCACACCCAGAGCCGACAGACGGATCAGGAAGTCACCCTTGCCCAAACCGATCTTCGTGTTCGCGCAGGTTTCAAACAGGCCGCAATGACCCGAAGCTGGGGGCACGATATTAACCTGCGGAACGGGAGCCGTGGTCATCGGAGCAGAAACAGTGGCCTGCGGGGCTGTTGTCTGTGCAAAAGCAGGAGCAGCTACCAGACCCAGGGCAGCGACCAGCGCAAAAGCGGACGTCTTCATACGGGAGGTTCCATCAACAATAGTTGACCTCAGAAAGCACTCCTCCCCCCACCTCACCTTGACCTGGATCAAGTCTGGGGAATTATGTGTTATAGGTGTGGCTGCCAGAGGAAATGTTTCATGCCGGGAGAGAACAAACAGTCATGACATCGTCACGCATCCCGGAAGAAATTCATGACCGTTGCTCACACTGCATCGGGCGTGAACACAGTATCTGCCGTGCGATCGAAGACTGTGATCTGGCTATCCTCGCAAGCGAGTCTTCAAAAATGACCGTCCCGAATGGTCGATCATTTATAGAAGAAGGCTCTCCGGCTCATGATTTCTTTGTTGTAACCGGGGGACGTGTCAAAATTTTCACACTTCTTCCTGATGGACGCCGCCAAATTACCGGCTTTGCTGAAGGTGGCGATTTTCTGGGGCTGGCAGCCTCGAAAAGCTATGCATTTGGTGCAGAGGCGCTCGGCACTGCGGTTCTATGTCGCTTTCCCCATGCATCCATGCAGAGACTCACGGACCGCTTTCCCAATCTGGAGCATCGACTCAGACAGGAAGCGTCTCGGGAGCTGACTTTGATGCAGGCACGGATGACCCTCCTGGGTCGCAAGACAGCCCGGGAACGCCTTGCCACCTTCCTTATGGAACGTATCAAGCTTCTGGGGCCTATGTGTCAGGGCACTCCGCATCAGATCGAACTCGACCTCCCAATGTCCCGTACGGATATTGCCGATTATTTAGGACTCACTATTGAGACAGTCAGTCGAGTGTTGAGCGCCTTCAAACGTGAAGGCCTCATAGGCATTCGCGGCATTACACACATTACAATCATGCAACCTGAACGTGTTTCTGCCATCGCGGAAGGTCTCGAATAGTCCTGTCATCTCTGCAGGGCCACATTCCCGCCATGATGAACTGTTGTCTTCCTGCCAGACATTTACAGGAGACTTCATGAAATCCCGTTTTTTCTTCCGTTCCATGCTCGCCTTCAGTCTTCTGACGGGCTCCGCTGCTGTCATCTCTCAAGCCCATGCGGCTGACCCGGCTGCCGCCACGCAGAGCAGCACCAGCCAGAATGATTTCCTGGGAAATCTAACGCAGAAGGAAGATCGCGCCAATACGCGGCTTCAGAACTATCAGGCACAGTCCAAGGCTGCACAGGAACAGCGTACCCAGAAGATCCAGTCTCTGAAGGATCAGTACACGAATGCTCCGGCCAATCAGAAGGCGAGCATTCAGAAGCAGATCAACAATGAGCGTGACAAGCTGAACACGACGCGTACGGAACAGACCCAAAGACTTCAGACGCTGAAGAATGCGCCTCAGGAACAGAAGAACCGCCTGAACGCCCTCGGCAAGAAGAGCCGCAGCGACGCGAGCAATTTCCTGAACGGCGGTCTCTGAGACTTTCGTTGTCAGCCGGGCATTCTCCCGGCTGACAGTTCCAGCTTACAGACTTCTGAAAGCACCCATGGCCCGATCCCGGCCGTCTTTCAGATCCACGATCGGTCTTGGATACGTTCTCCCGAGCCTTACCCCTGCTCTCTCCAGTTCGTCCTCTTTCGCATTCCAAGGTTCGAACAGATCTTTGCCAGACAGTTTCTTAAGCTCCGGGACCCATTGGCGAATGTAATCCCCATCCGGATCAAATTTAACACCTTGGCGTGTCGGATTGAAAATGCGGAAAAATGGGGATGCGTCTATGCCTGTTCCAGCGACCCACTGCCAGTTCATGGCATTGCTCGCCCAATCTGCGTCCACAAGCGTATCGCGAAACCACGCTTCGCCCTGACGCCAGTCAATTAGCAGATGCTTCGTCAGGAACGATCCCACGATCATCCGGGCACGATTGTGCATCCACCCCGTCTTCCACAACTGACGCATTCCAGCATCCACGACCGGGACCCCCGTTCGCCCCTGTTGCCAGGCGATCAGATCCTTTTCGCTTGTTCGCCACGCCATCTTTCCGAATTTCTGACCTAGACTGACGTCAGGCAGACGCGGCTGATGAAAAAGCGTATATTTCGCAAACTCTCGCCATCCGATTTCAGACAGGAAGATACTCGCTCCTTCATCATGTACGCCTTTCTTCTGAATGGCTTCCCACACCTGACGGGGAGAAATGGCGCCAGAGGCAAGATAGGGCGACAGACGGGACGTTCCTTCCCGGCCCATTTCATCGCGGCCTTTACCGTACCGGACGCAATCATGCCGGAGGAAGTCTTCGAGATGCTCGTGTGCTTCCTTTTCCCCAGGCTCCCAAGTGGCGCGCAAACCAGATGCCCAGTCCGGGTGGGCGGGGAGAAGAGTTGCCTCATCAAGACGGTATTTGCTCAGGAGGTCATCGGGCAGAGGGGAGAACGACAGATGCGCAGGAGGATCAAGAGGTTCCGGCACATCCTGTTTCTGAAAGGCTTTCCAGAACGCCGTGAAGACCTGGTAAAATCGTCCTTCCTTTGTTTGCACCAGCGTTGGATCAAGCAGAACTGTTCCCCAGAATGCGTCTGAAGGGGTGCCTTGTTTATTCAAAGTGGATGCGATCCGCTCATCCTGCTCGCGCTCTTTCTGGTGTAGCCGATGATGCCAGTAGACGCCTTCTGCACCTGTGTCTTTAGCCAGTTGTGGAATCAGCTTTTCTGCCGACCCTTTGAGCGTCAGAAGTGTGCCGTGATGTCGATTTAGAGTGTTTCTCAGTTCTGACAGCGCCCCATGCAGCCACCATCGCGAGGCACTGCCAAGGGCATGGAGAGCAGGCGTCTCATCGTCCAGAACATAAACGCAAATCAAAGGGCGTCCTGTGGCGGTAGCTGCCTGGAGTGCTGGATGATCACTGAACCGCAGGTCCTCCCGGAACCAGACAATGACAGGTGAAGCGGAAGTTTGGTGACCTTTGGCAGACATCTGGCCCTCGTTGCTATGATATGAAGGAAATAGCGTCTGACAGACCGATTTGTTCATAAGCTTATGATTCTGACCCGAAATTTATGTTTCATTTTGAAACATTTCAGTCATACAAAATCCTTACCCTCAATGAACTTTCCACTCAGGATAGCGTTTCGATACCGAACGCTCTTTCGAAGGAGTTATACCTAATGTCCATCAAGTCCATCGCCCGTGTTGCACTGTCCCTGACGCTGCTGTCCGGTGCTGCCGTTTCGCTTTCGGCCTGCAACACTGTTCATGGTGCTGGCCAGGACGTGAGTGCTGTGGGTCACAACGTGTCCCGCGGTGCTAACGCAACGCAGGATGCTATCCAGCGTCACACGGATACATCCACGCACTGATCTTCTTTCGTTCAGACGAACAGATCGATGGATCAACCGCCGGGGAGCTTTCTCCGGCGGTTTTTTCATGCCTGAAATCCGCACCAACAAGATCACAAAATGTGAGGCTTGAGGGGTTTTTAACCCATCTTGGTGTGATTCCACTTGTAATCTGTAATTTCCCGGTCTCATATCCCAGTCTGAACAGACGTTCTCGGGGCGGGGTGAAACTCCCCACCGGCGGTATTGATAGGTTTTAATCTATTTGAGCCCGCGAGCGCCTTCTTCCTTCCCGGAAGGAGGGTCAAGCAGATCTGGTGAGACTCCAGAGCCGACGGTCATAGTCCGGATGAGAGAGAACGCAGCACTTGCCCGATGTCGGGTAGGGAGAAGTGTGCATTGTACACTGTCCCTGCGCTCATCATCGGTTAAGGGCAGCGTGCGCCCTGCGGACGTCCCTGATTGGGACCGAAGACCGCAGCCTTGTTGAAACAGACCGCCTTTTCCGCATCTTCAAATCTTGCTCCGATCCGGGACGGCTTTCGTGTGATCATTGCTCACGCGGTAGACACGCTCGGGGCGACCTCACCCAATCCTTCTGTTGGTTGTGCGTTGCTGGATGGCGAAGGCCGTATCCTGACGGTTGGCGTTCATCCGAAAGCTGGCCAGCCACATGCCGAAGCCATGGCGCTTGCGCAGGCGCGGGATGCCGGCGTGCTCAACCAGGTCCGAACGGCGCTTGTGACGCTGGAGCCCTGCAACCACACGGGCCGGACACCGCCATGCAGCGAGGCCCTGCGCAATAGCCCCGTTGAACATGTCTGGATCGGAGTTGCAGATCCTACCCCCCAGGCCGCCGGGGGAGCTGCACGTCTTCAGGAAATGCCGGGAGGATGTGATGTCACGTTTCTGGAGGATGTTCCGGAACTGGCCGATCTTCATCGCGATTGTCGTGCGCTACTGGCCCCGTTCCAGAGCCGCGTAATGCGTCATCGGCCCTGGATCAGCGTGAAGCAGGCTTTGGATCATAACGGCTCCATGATCCCCCCGGTCGGTCAGACAACTTTTACGTCCGAGGCATCCCTGACACTAGCGCACAGACTTCGTCGCGCAACGGACGCCATCATCACGGGTGTTGGCACCGTTCTTGCGGACAAGCCACGCTTCACCGTGCGTCGGGTTCCAGACCATGCCAATCGCGCCAGACGCCTGCTGGTGGTGTGCGACCGTCACGGACGCCTTCCGGCGGACTGGAAAGCCGAAATGGAACAGTCAGGGTTCGATGTTCTGACGAGCACGGACCTTCTGGCTGTCTCGTCCATGCTGGCAGATCGCGGCGTGAACTGGGCCATGGTGGAAGCTGGACCGGCTCTTCTGAAAACTGTGTCGAATGCTGGTCTCTGGGATGACTGGCTGACCATTCGCAAGGATGGCGACACCGATCACATCACACTTCAATCGCGGGACGAGAGCCCGCTTAGACTGCTGAGGGAAAACGCATGTTCTCTGGAATCGTAGAGCGTCTGGGCACTGTCCGTTCCGTCTCCCTCCGGGACAAGGCCATGGATCTGACCATCGAGACGGGCTTTCCGGATCTGGAACTCGGCGAAAGCGTCGCGATCAATGGTGTTTGCCTGACAGTCGAGACGTTCGATGCCACCGGTCTAGCGACGTTCCACCTGAGTGGCGAAACGTTATCCCGTACGCCGCTGGATCAGCTCAAGGCCGGTTCGAAGGTCAATCTCGAGCGTGCCGTTGCAGCCAGCACACGCCTTTCCGGGCATATCGTGCAGGGACATGTTGATAATGTCGCGACCCTCGCCAGTGTTCAGAGAGCTGGCGATTCCTATGCCCTACGCGTCTTTGTCCCGCAGGATCTGCGCCAGTACGTCGTGGAGAAAGGGTCCATCACCTTTGATGGTATCAGCCTGACGGTCAACGAACTGCATGACGGAATTATTCGGGGAAACCAGACGGGGTTCGAGGTGGGTCTGACCATCATCCCCCATACCTGGGATCACACAAACCTCTCTTCCCTGGAGATCGACACCCGGATGAACGTGGAGGTCGATGTGCTGTCCAAGTACGTCGAAAACCTGCTGCGCTTCTCCCCTACGCTTGGAAAGGTTGCATCATGAAGCCATCGCTGAAAGCCGCCATTGAGGCCATCCGCGCAGGCGGAATGGTCGTCATGGTCGATGACGAAAACCGCGAAAATGAGGGTGATCTGGTCATGGCGGCACAGTTCGCCACGCCGGAAGCCATCAACTTCATGGTGCGCGAAGCCCGGGGACTGGTCTGCCTTCCACTGGAAGCCGAGCAGGTTGATCGTCTGGGTTTACCCCCTATGGTCAGCAAAAACCGGGACCCGCGCGGCACGGCGTTCACGGTTTCCATCGAGGCCGCCACAGGCGTCACGACAGGCATTTCCGCCGCGGATCGTGCACGGACAATCGTGGTTGCTGCCAATGCGAATGCGACAGCTGAAGATGTGATTTCTCCCGGTCACATCTTTCCCCTCCGCGCTCACCCCGAAGGTGTGGTTGCACGCAATGGGCACACGGAAGGCTCGATCGACATCGCGCGCCTTGCGGGGCTCGAACCAGCCGGCGTGATCTGTGAAATCATGGCAGATGACGGCAGCATGATGCGCCTGCCGGAATTGCGCCGGTATGCAGCAAAACATGGTCTGCCGATTGTCAGCATCGCGGATCTTCAGGAATGGTGCCGTGAGCATGGTCGTGGTGCCGTCAACGATGCCCAGCTGATCAGCACTCCCATTCCCGCTACTGGGGAAATGATTGCGGCTTCGGCTCTGCCAAGCATTTTTGGCGGCCATGATCTGCGCATTCATGCTTTCCGGGCCGTTGATGGCGTGGAGCATGTGGCGCTCGTGAAGGGTGATCCGTCCAAAGGGGTGCCGCTTGTCCGTCTGCATTCTGAATGCGTGACGGGTGATGCACTTGGCTCATTGCGTTGCGACTGCGGCGCACAGCTTCGGGAAGCATTGGAACGTATTTCTGCTGCGGAGTCCGGCGTGCTGGTCTATCTGCGGGGCCATGAGGGCCGAGGCATCGGCTTGGCCAACAAGATCCGCGCCTACGAATTACAGGATGCCGGCATGGACACCGTTGAAGCCAACGAAGCTCTCGGTCTGCCTGCCGACGCGCGGGAATGGGATGCCGCCGCCGATCTGCTCCGGCATCTGGGCGTGACCTCCCTGCGCCTTCTGACAAACAACCCGGACAAGGAATCGAACCTCGTCCGCTTCGGTTTTGATGTTCAGTCCCGCGAACGGCTGGAAATCGAAGCCAACCCTTTCAACAGAGCCTATCTTGCCACCAAGCGGACGCGGATGGGTCATTTTCTTCAGGAACAGCCCGCATGAGCAAGCATATCCCCGTCGCCCCGGACCTGCGTCTTTCGCCGGCACCGAAAATGGCCATCGTTGTCAGCCGCTTCAACACGGAGATTACAGGCGGTCTGAAGAATGGCGCGCTTGAGTGGATGGAAGAGCGTGGCATTACGGATGTGGACGTTTACGACGCTCCTGGCGCGTTCGAACTGCCACTTCTGGCGCAAAAGCTGGCGAAGTCCGGTAAGTACGAAGGTGTGATCTGCCTTGGCTGCGTCATCAAGGGAGACACGGCGCATTTCGAGTTCATTTCCTTAGGTGCGACCATCGGCATCATGCAGGCCCAGCTTGCAACAGAAGTGCCGATCGCTTTTGGTATCCTGACAACTTACACGGAATCTCAAGCTATAGCACGCTCACGTGAAGATGCGGAAAACAAAGGGCGAGAAGCTGCAGCTGCGTGCATAGAAAGCATTGATTTCTTACGGAAAATTTCAAATAATTAGCGCATGAAGAAGACCATAGATGCGACTGTATTTGTGGTCTTTTTTAGTTTTATTTTATTTGGATTTATTGGGGTAGAATTTTTTTTGTTATTTCATTTTCTAAAAAATCGTAAACGCTCGCCGGATTGCAGTGAGAAAAAAACCATATTATTGTAAGCGAACCCGAAGGTATTGCCGTAGTGAAACTGCCAAAAGCTTCACTATGGATCAAGGAAGTTAAGCAATGTCAGAACGCCTAGCCCTCGCTGTATTTGTCAAAAACGAAGAGCGAGATATCGCATGGTGGTTAGGATGGCACATCGCCCTTGGGTTCACGACGATCTGCGTTTACGATGACGACTCAACGGACAGAACGGCCGACATTGTCAAAGCGGCGGCCAAGTCATTTGACGTCCGGCTTGAAACATCTGAAAAATCCATCCGCTTCAATCACCGTCAGAAATTCACTTACGAAAAAGCTATTTCAGACGCCAAAAATAAGTTCGATTGGTTGATGTTCTTGGATTCTGACGAATACCTAGACCTAGGCGAAGAGCAGGATCTGTCGGCTTTTCTCAAAAAATTTCCCGAGGCTTCTGCTATTGCCATAAACTGGTGCTGTTTCGGAAGCAGCGGTTATATAACCCGGCCGCCCAATTCATCTCCTTTTGAATCCTATATCCGCGGGTCCCATCCTGATTCTCTCGACGCGAACAAGATTGTAAAATCCATTTTCCGGCTCGACAGAACAAGCAGTCGCTACATCAACCCACATCACTTTGATGTTGAGGGTTTATATGTTTCTTCAGATGGCACGGAAATGCAGTGGGATGCTGTTCATCCGGAAAGAACGCAGAGCTACCCCTCTTGGGCGAACGCGCGTGTTCGCCATTATGCCTGCCGAAGTCTGGCAGACTTTCTCGACAAAGTAGAGCGACGGAGCGACATTCGAGACGCGCCAACTCCGATGAATTATTTTAAAGATTTTGACATCAACGAAACGCTGGATCCGCCAGCAGATGATTTCCTGCTCCGTGTCAGAAAAATTGTTCGTCAGATTCGCCAGAATTACGAACTTTCAATCTATTCCGAAATAAAGAAAAAACAGCCTTGGAAGCCTTATGCTGGTACGGTTGACTTTCAGGTGTATGAGATAAGGTCCATTCACTCTTCAAAAGCCAGCCTAGATCGAAAAAGTGGTAATCTGGTCAGTATAACTGAAGAGGCAGACAGTGAACGCTATACGCCTGTTTATGGTATTATCGTGGAAGATGACCCGACAACGCTTTATCTGACATGCGTCTCACAAAGCGACTTTATTCACATTCCATTTGACGACCGCTTCGGGACAATTATTCCTTTGAAGATTGAAGCCGCAGAGGGCGACAATTTTAATGTGGGGTTACGCAATCCTCATTCAGGACGCTCAATCTGCTGGTTCGCTCCCGATTCCCAAACGCAGTGTGGAGAAGTGCAGTGTAATCGTCAGTGGATTCATGCTTGGGAACAAATTCATTTTCATCGCCTAGATGTATTCCCCGAAGAAATTAACGAAACTGTTGCAAAGCTAACCAGATTTTCTCAGCCACAATCCTATTCAGAACACATTCAAGCAGAAGAAAGTGATGCAGCATTCGCATTTCTCTCTTCCCGATCCCAAGAAGAACAAATTACATGGGCGAAGGAATTTAATATAACACTTCCAAAATGGATGGAAAATTCTCCAAAAATTACTCTCTAAACCATCAATTTGGTTCCACATAAATAGTGTTGTATCAAAAATTATTGCTCCAGATGCAGCGCTATTTATGTTTGTAAATATACAAATTTTGATAGCCATATTCTTTATATGTAATATAATTTGTCCAACATAAACTTTCTCATAGAGAAAATTCAAAGGGAATGACTATGTTCTCGGAAGCCATGAAATGCAAAAGTAACTCTAAGGACAACCAAGATTACACAATTGAAGGTCTTCCGGATATTAGAGTGGTTCCAAATGCCTTATATTTACCCAAAAATCCTCACCGGGACCAAGGGTATTTCGGCATATTTGATAGATACGGAAGATTGGTCAACGAATGCTCAATGTTCTGGCATAAAGACAATATTCTCAGCTCTCACCCCAGAGAAACAAAAATTTCTCAACTTTGGGATTATCATGAAATAGATTCTGCTGTTTATTGTGGATACATTGGCCTACATTACGGACACGTTCTTTTAGATTTTGTATCAAGATTGTGGTTTATAAAACAAAACCTTCTACTTCCCAAAAAATACTTAATCCATTCACACTATACAAAAGAAGAAATACTATCAAAAAGTTGGTTTTGTGAGCTTATAGCCCTTATTGGAATAGATCCAAACGATATCATCTTATTTGATATTCCAATAAAAATAAAAACTCTATATGCTCCTAATCCTGGATGTGAAGCTGACAGCTATGTCTACACAGGATTTACAGATTTCTGTAACCAAGTGGGAGATGATGCAATCCAAGGAATAGATAAAATAGATTATCCTGTTTATCTTTCCAGAAGAAAACTTTCTTATGGGTCTCTATGCCTCGATAACGAAGATTACATTGTCGATTATCTTATCCAGCGTGGTGTAAAAGAAATATTTCCAGAACGACTTTCGATTCGTGAGCAGATATCCATATTTTCTGGAAAATATCCTGTATTAGGAATTTCTGGATCAGCCTTTCATACAAGTGTTTTCAGTCGAAAACCCAAAGCAGTTGGAATACATTTCGGCCCTGCACTTACAGAAACTTTTTTTGCTATTGATCGGGCCAATCACGCTGACATCGATTATTTTTATGCGAAACACATGCATTCCGTCGAACCAAGCAGGCCAGGTTTCCCAAGAACTATAAAAATAGAAAATCCAGAAAAATTTATGTCCGAGGTTTTTGAATGCTGGGAAATAAAGGTAAAAAATATTCCCGTCTCCAGTGAGAAAAAATCTTCCCTACAAGGGGACGAATTTTTTATACAAGACCATGCTGCTAAGTGGATCAAAATCATGAAGCATAATGGTGAAATTGTGTCGGATTCTTCATTTGGGGAAGACCGCATAAGTTGTATGGCAAAAATCATTCAGAATGAGAACGGTGCATTTATCATGGCCGATCACTCAATTGGCTTTCCTATATTTGCTGCCGATAAAGCTGATGGACAGCGCTCTATCGCAGTCAAAATCGACGGTGCCCATATTATGCTAGATGATGGTAGGTACCTGAGAAGCCCTGCAATTGGGGACTATACGCCCGTTGATTTCACGGGAAATTCTCCTTCATCTTGGGAAAAATTCACACTCCATCCTACAAAATAAATGATCCCGTAACACAATCGAGGGGATGTAATTTATCCCCTCGATTTAAACCTCTGAATTAATTTACTAGTACTCCGTTCTGACTATCAGTCCATTTAGATGCTGAAGCATGCCAATAAGCCAAAACACCCGAAATTCCATTTAGTTTACAATCAGCACACCAAACCTGAGCACCATCAGTAGAACCGCTAGAAGGAAGAGAATCGAGATTGTACGTACCAACATTTAGTCTTCCATTAGTCACTGTATCTCCCGTAACTTTTAGACTTTCTAATATCGTATTCGCATCGACGTAATATGTACCGTTAAATCCGTTTTTGGGCGAAACAACAGTGTGAATTTCCGCACCGGATGAAGTACTCGCATTTACAAGATATTCATAGCCAATCAAAGCACCTTGGTTATCTTGGAATCCAAATGCCTTATTGGGTCCAACAACAATATTATTATCTGCAAGGATACCCCCTTCAACATGAAGGGTTTGCGCTCCTTGCGCACCTGAATTAATTTCAGACGTACCGGAAGGTAAATTAAACGCAACATTCATTTGATAACTGTTATTTGCGAACATATATGCAGCACGAGAACCATTTTCGTCTGTTGTGTATAAGGACTTTCCGGTGCCAGGAATAATGTCTCCGCCCGCTATTATCTGACCGTTCGCATCAAAGTAGGAACATGTATTATATCCGCATAATCCAATTCCGTTTTTTGCACTCTGCGGATTAAGTTCGATATGTTCCTGAATGGTGCCTAATTCGCCACGTTTGCCTCCCACAGAAACACCGTAAGAGACAGTTTCATTCCGAAAATCTGTCCCCGAACCATCTGACGCGAACCGTGATGTCCAGATCGTCGGGCGGATATACATATATGGCCCGAACGTATTTGATCCCGTATTGGTCGATTGAGCAAAAGACGCCATCACGGCCGTCGTATTGCCGCCACTAACATCCAGAGAAGGCCCTGCTAAAGGTGCAACATACAGCGGATCGGATTGGACAGCTGTTGTATACCACTCAGGAGCCATCACAATCTCATTTGCCGTCCCCCCCGCAAGACTAAGGTTGTAGCTTCCATTTGCGGGTCGCGCGCCCCCGTAGGTGATTGTCAGCCCATTAATAGCGCGTCGAGCAGCATCATTTCCTCCCCACAAATCAATTTCGTTACCCTCACACTGGCGAGACAGCGTATCCTCTTCCGTAGTGAGGCAAGCAACAGTCTGATTCATATTGAATTTTTTATTAGCTAATCCAATAAAAACTGCCGGATTCTTATAAGTCCAAGTGGGGCTATCAGAAGCTGAGTCAATAATATCGCCAGTATTTGTTCCTGGAGCTGTAGCGACTGTCTCTGAACTACTCTCTGTTCTCCATCCAGACTGCCGAGAAAAAGGATCGCTAACAACACTTAAAACTGTAGATGTTGAAGAGCTGGACCATGATTGGATGTAACCATAATACAAATTAGGAATGAAAACCGACCCTTTATCGATATCTCCATTCCAGTTTTTCCAGAAACTCCCGCCGTTTGCATTCCCGCCTGGCGCGTCATAATTGGCATACACGCGCATCCATTGGCGAAGCAATCTAATTTGCGCAGCGTTCAAAGCAGGCGTCACAGTAATGGATGTTCCGCTCAACTGAACGGTTCGAGCAAGTCCATCCCCCCCTGCGAGACTGTCTACAATGTCCTGTCCCAAGCGAAGGCGCGGGGGCGAAATCTGTGTACCCACAAAAAGGGAAATTGCATCATCATTCCCCGCACCGTTTCGTGCCGTTCCTTGATCACCTACGGTATCATAAATTGCAGCAAGGGCGCCCCCCGCATCACTCATGGACCAAGGAGAGCCTGTGACTTTCAGATAACCATCATCATGATCTTCATGACCGCCAATCAGCGTTACATTGGGATAGACAAAAGGATCCCCGTTATTCCATCCGGACGAAAAGCTGGGCCGAGCAGTATAGTTCTGCCAAGCCGACAGCCATCCCGCACCAATATAAGAATGCGCAATTACGGAGCTAACTGTATTGATTGGGGCAACAACGCTGCCATTTGCATCCAAGCCAGCCACACCGTTTGCAACATTTGTCTGGGCCGTTGAAAGAAAATTACATGCAAGTGGTGCTCCGAGATCTGTGGTACCACATGTTTCAGCCACTACCGTCGTAGGCACCCATTGCCCGTTAGCGTTTTTGTAGCTTTCGACCAGGGGCTTGTTCTGACTATTCAGAGCACTCGTCACAAGTACGGACCTAACAACTCCCGTAGAACTCTTATAAGTCGCTGGGATATCCCCTGCGAGGCTACAAGCTGGCCACGAAACCAAAGCAGCAAGTGTAATTTGCGAAATATATTTCAAGATAGGAAACTCCCAGCTCCTGAACGTGTCCGCCCATAAAAAAAACCGTCACAAGTGACGGTTTTCAATCTAGAACAGACCTCGGAAATACGCAGGATTTTTATTAAATTTCATGTGCATTTAAGCATAATTAGAATGCTAGCATGATAGTTAAAGTGCTTACCAAAAAGAGCGACCAAAAGCAATCCGGATGTCCTTTTTGTTACATTCTTCGGTAAACAAAGTCTTCTACAGTATTTGTATAAAGCGCCTGCTCCACCTTCTCATGAAAAGGAGATCGGCTGCATACCGGATCCATATTGGCGGCATCCCCTGTTAGGGCCAGAGCCTGACAACGGCATCCACCCCAATCGATTTCCCGGCGGTCACACGCCCTGCAGGCTTCCGGCATCCACTCTGTTCCCCGAAACATGTTGAACAGACGAGAGTTGTTCCAGATTTCTGCCAGAGATTCATCCCGGACATTCGGAAACGTCACGTTCGGAATGATTTCTGCTGCATGGCACGGTAGAACCCGGCCAGATGGCGAGATATTCACGAACCTCTGGCCCCACCCTCCCATGCAGGGCTTGGGCCTGTCTGCGTGATAATCAGGCGTCACATAATCAATGGCCAGACCACCTTTGGCGCGCTCGGCCTCAACGGCCCGCGTAGATTCTTCAAGCTGCTCGCGGCTAGGTAAAAGAGCATCGCGGTTCTTCAGGCCCCAGCCATAATATTGGGTATGCGCAATTTCGACACGGCCAGCTTTCAGCTCACGGGCCAGCTCAAACATCTGCGGAATCCGGGCCACATTTTCCCGATGGACGACGAAGTTCAACGTCATCGGAATACCGGAAGCCTGAATCAGTCGGGCCGCCTTCAATTTGCGCTCCTGCGCCCCTTTCAGGCCGCCGATGCGCTCAGCGCCTTCTTCCGTGACATCCTGAAATGAAAGCTGGATATGATCCAGACCCGCTTTATCCAGAGCATCCAGTTTGTTGGCATCCAGCAGAACACCGGATGTGATGAGATTGGTGTAAAGGTTCAGCTTCCTCGCCAACGTAACCAGTTCAACCAGATCCGGCCGCGCCATTGGCTCTCCACCGGAAAAATGGACTTGCAGAACGCCCATCTCCGCTGCCTGTTCAAGCACCCGCCGCCATCCAGCCGTATCGAGTTCCGCCGATTTGCGTTCAAGATCCAGAGGATTAGAGCAATAGGGGCACGCAAGCGGGCAACGATGGGTCAGCTCGGCCAGAAGGCTCATCGGAGGCTGGGGCAGGGTCATGCGCGAAGAACGCCCTTTTCCGTCAAATCAGAAAGAAGCGCGAGAACATCCGCGGAGATGACCTCACGCGGGGCGGAGAACTGTCCTGTCAGCGTCTCAATGATACTGCTAACAGTCCGTTCCCCGTCCACGAGACCCAGGATATGTGGGGCGGCACCTTCGATAATAAAAGCCTTCTCGGGAGCCTGGACGAGCCAGAGATCCCGGACGAGGTCCTGTTGAAGGCGATGACCGCGCGCAAAAGACAGCACGGTGTCTTCCGTCACACTCATGGGACAAAAGCGCCCGGCGGAATATGGTCTTCCACATACGCATAATCCAGCGCATCCAGCATGGACCACAGAACGGAACACTTGAACTCCAGAGCGCCCAGAACTTCACGCTGCTGTTCCGGTGTACGGGCATTTTCCCGAACATAAGCCAGTGCAAAATCGGAATCTCGAGGAGCCTGCGTGAGACGCGGCGTGAAATAGGCCAGCGTTTCTTCAGAAATGAAGTCGTAGTGACGCAGCATCCCCGAGACACGTTCGCTGATGATCGTTGGGGAAAACAGCTCGGTCAGGGACGAGGCAATGGCAGCCAGAATGGACTGGTCGCGCACAAAATTCACATACGCATCCACGGCAAAGCGCGTCGCGGGCAACAAGCCATCGGTGCTCTCCACATAGTCCCGATCAAGACCCAGACCATCCGTGAGTACGAGCCAGCGCGCGACACCACCTGTTCCCGGCTCCGTACCGTCATGATCCTCGATACGGCGACGCCATTCGCGACGCAGTTCGGCGGTCGGTAGGCGAGCAAGGAGCGTGGCGTCCTTGGCCGGGATCTTGGCCTGATAATAGTAGCGATTCAGCGCCCAGGCCTGAACCTGCTGCTTCGTCAGCAGACCGTCATGCAGCTTGCGGTGGAATGGATGACGGTTGTGATAGCGCTCAGCCCCGATCTGGCGGAGGCGGCCTTCGAGCTGGTCAGGAGTCAGAAGTGTCATGGTGTTTCCAGTCTGAAAGTCATGCCGTCTTCGGACACGGTCCACCCCGCGTTCTCGACGTCTTTGCGTTCCGGACTGTCTTCCATCAGAACCGGGTTCGAGTTGTTGATGTGAATCAAGACCTTACGCGGTTTTGAACAGGACGCGAAACACTCGACGGGTCCACCACTGTCCCGTACCGAAACATGCCCCATACGCTGACCCGTTTTCGGACTCAGGCCCGCACGGATCATTTCATCGTCGCGCCAGAGTGTTCCATCGAAAAACAGCAAATCCGCCTGAGAGGCACGTTCGATGATGTCTGGTGTGATGTGGGCACAGCCGGGGATGAAAAGAACCGTTTGCGTTCCATCCGTGATCGAGACACCCAGCGTTTCATCAGGGCGCGAACCTTCAGATTCAGCATAGAGCGGGGCTTTCCCCGGAACCGCGAAGGCCGTCAGCGTCAGGCCAGACGGGGTGCCATCTTTCAGATTCAGGGCTGTCGGCGTGTCCAGCTTCAGAGCCACACGCGGGACAATCGCAGGGTCAAGCGCGCCGAAGATGGGATTGGCAGCCAGTTGGTCAAGTGTGGACTCGCTGCCCATTACCGTGAAAGGCTCACGCTCGCGCAGGGTTAGCAGGCCCGTGATGGCGTCAATTTCGCCGCAGGTCAGGATGACGCTCTGGATCGGCGTGCCACGAAGACTGCCCTGATGGTGCAGGGCTGGCGTCTCGATGATCTGCTGTCGCAGGTCCGGGGAGGCGTTGAGAACAAACCAATGTTCTCCATCAGCACTTACGGCAATGGAGGCCTGAGTACGAGGGCGTGCGCCCTGTCGCGTGCGGGCGGCAACACACCCGGGCGCTGCGGAGTTCCATTGAGGGAATCCACCGCCGGCCGCGGAGCCGAGCACGATGACATCAATCATTTTTCAGAAAACCGTCTGGTAGGCGTCAACAGAAAAACGGCCGCCCCTGTGGGAGGCGGCCGCCATTTTTCCCGAGAAGGGAAAAGATGATTACTTCTTCTCGCCGCAGACGTACGAGTTGATTTCTGCGCCCAGCGGAATTTCGGTAACTTTCGGCGTGTTCCAAGCCATGGCTGTTCTCCTAGCTCCAGGTTCGCCAGCAGGGCAGACCCCTACCAGCTCTGATCATTATTTAGTGACCTGTTCCCACTGGAGTTCAAGAGGGTTTTTAGGCAGAACACGCAACTGTGTCCTTTGTCAGGACTTCTCACCTGACATCATCTCCTCCGATTCAGGCACCAAACATGTCCGGCCTTTCGACTGAGCCTTCCGCAACTCCCGCCCAGAAAGGCTCCCTTCCGCCGGATGAGGACGCTTCCTGCCCAATCTCTGAGCTTGCAAAAGAAGACGAGGACCTGCCCGATCCCACGCTGGATCGTAACATATTGCGTCAACATCTGAACGTCCGGGATATCTGCGTTCTGATTCTGACGATTCTGGCCATCTTCTATTCGCTGTATTTCACAGCCCCCATTCTTCTGCCTTTCGTCTTCGCCCTGGTGGTCAATCTGATGATGATTGCCCCGATGCGTTTCCTTCGACAGACACTGCGCCTGCCCAAACATCTGGCCGCCCTGCTTCTGATCGTCGCGATGTTTGGCGTGGTGGGGGGTATTGCCACGACAATTTCTGTGCCCGCAGCGGGCTGGATCTCCCGTGCCCCCCAGACCCTTCCGGCACTTCAGAGCAAACTGGCCGTTCTGCGTGGCCCTATCGAGATGATGCAGCGAGACTATCAACGGCTGTCCGGAATGTTTGGCGGGTACCGGCCATCAGGCTCTCATGCCGTAGCCGCGCCTATTGGTGGAGAGACAGCGTTAAGCAAACTGGGCACCTCTGTACTCGCCGGAACAAGGGAAGTTGCTGGAGGATTTTTCTCTATGCTGCTAATGCTGTTTTTCCTCATGACAGAGGGAGACACACTTCTTCGGCGCATTGTAGAAATCATGCCGACTTTTCGGAAGAAACGCCGGCTGGTTCAGATCACAACCCAGATTGAGCGGAACGTGTCGCTTTATCTGGCTACCATCACCATGATGAACTTTCTGGTCGGTCTGGCCAACATGGTCCAGTGCTGGGCGACAGGTATGCCTAACCCGCTACTCTGGGGTGTCCTGGCGTTTCTACTCAACTATATCCCGATCATTGGCCCCCTTACCGGCGTGGTGGTGTATTTTGTCGTAGGCCTCTTCACCTTTCCCTCCCTGCTTTACGCACTCGTCCCCCCTTCCATCTACCTGCTGATCCATGTGCTGGAAGGCGAGACCATTACGCCAATGCTTCTGGCCCGCCGCTTCACGCTCAATCCCGTTTTCGTCATGGGGTCACTGCTGTTCTGGGACTGGATGTGGGGTATTTCCGGCGCATTTCTCTCCGTCCCCATGCTCGCCGTCTTCAAGATCGTCTGTGACCACATCGAAGTCCTGGCCCCGCTCGGGCACATTCTGGGCGGGTCACGCAGACGATCTCTCAGCAGCGCCATCACGGCACAGCTTCAGTCTGAACCCTGAGAGGGTTGATTTGAGGAACATCTGGTCAGACAGGTGGTTTTCGGGGTAGAGGCTGCGGCATTGTCCGGCACAGGAACCATCTCAAGGAGACCTCCATGACCCAACAGTCCCGACGTGGCGTCTGTCTGGTGATCTCAGCCCCCTCCGGTGCGGGCAAGTCTACGATCGCCAATGCCCTGCGTGCTTCGGAGCCCTCTCTCCGACACTCCGTCTCTGTGACAACGCGTAGTCCGCGTCCTGGAGAAGTAGAGGGTATTCACTACCATTTCCGCGATATCGACGCCTTCCGCACGATGGCGGAGGCAGGGGAACTTCTGGAATGGGCAGAAGTGTTTGGTCGCGGGTACGGAACACCGCGATCTCCCGTCGAGGCTGCCTTGGATGCCGGTCATGACATGGTCTTCGACATTGACTGGCAGGGACATCGTCAGTTGAGAGCGGCCCTTCCGGACGATGTTGTGAGCCTGTTCGTGCTGCCCCCTTCGCTGGAAGAACTGGAACGTCGGCTCCATAAGCGTGCCTCTGACGACCCGACTGAAATTGAAAAGCGCATGAATGCCGCACTCAATGAAATTTCTCATTGGGCAGAGTTCGATCATACGATCATCAACTCTGATCTTGATACCGCCATCTCGCAGGCACGATCTGTTCTGACGGCGGCACGCCTGACAACCCGTCGCCAGCGGAACCTTGTGAATGTCGTTGCGGGATTTAATCCTCCTCGTTGATCGACTTAATCTTCACACAAACTCCTTGTAGGGCTGCCACCATCTGATGGCAGCCTTTTTTATGACCTGACGTTTCGGAATGACAAAACATTTCGAACATACAATTACTATAGCGAACCGTAACGGTTTCGTTATGAGTGATTGGGGCAGCATCGTGCTGCATCAGATCGTAATTCCGGGAGTCGCCAGTATGTCATCAAGACGTCTCTTTTTTCTTGCAACAACATCCCTACTGGCGTCTTCCGTAGAAACACAGGCTCTTGCTGCGACAGATCCAACCGTTACGGGAGCAACTGTTCACGCGGCCCCTCACCGAACATCCAGCCACATTGGCAAGACACCTGCCACCACAAAACAGCAGGTTGTTCGTCATCGTGCCGCCCCAGCTGGTGGGAACGAAACCATGATTGTTACTGGCACCCATGCCAGCAACAAGCATGCACGCGAAAGTACGAGCCCGGTCACCGTCGTCACGGCTGCAACTCTTCGCCGTTCCGGGCAGATGAATTTGGCCGATGCCCTGACCCGGACCTATGCCTCCATCAACGTTTCAGCAAAAGGCAGTGATACGGCTGCCCTTACGTCTTCCATCCGGATGCGCGGCCTGAACCCGAACCAGGTACTGATCCTGATTGATGGCAAGCGCCGGCATGTCACGGCCAATATCGTACAGAACGCTGGCCCCCAGTTTGGTTCGACCCCCGTGGATCTGAACATGATCCCGGCCAACATGATCGACCATATCGAAGTTCTCGAAGATGGTGCAGCGGCCATGTATGGGTCTGATGCGATTGCGGGCGTGGTGAACATTATCACCAAAAAGCAGGATCACGGCCTGAACATGTCTGCCCAGACTGGTGCCAATGCCTATAACGGTGACGGCTGGCAGTACCAGCTCAACGCAGATGGCGGTTTCAAACTCGGCCACGACGGCTTCATGCACATCAGCGGACAGGTCTATCACACGGATCATTTCGTTGCGGGAGCAAAAGATCATCGTCTTCTTGGTTACTGGCCCGCGGGCGCTAACACCAATGGCTATTACAATGGGATTGTAGCCAATGCCCGGAATGTCCCCAAAGATTCCAATAAAATCATGAGCACGCCCGAAGAGACGCGTGAAAATCTGGGCATTGATTTCGGTAAACCCGTCACGGAGAAAATCGATTTCTACGGCCAGGTTACCTACGCCCACCGTCATGCCGAAGCCATTCAGAATTATCGTGTCCCGAGCATTGCACCGACACTTTATCCCTCCGGTTTCTCGCCACTCGAAGTCATTGATGAAGACGATTACGCTGGCGAGCTCGGTCTCAAGGGCCATGATTTCTATGGCTTCGACTGGGATCTGAGTACGGTTTATGGCGCGGATCAGGACAAGATTTCCAACAAGAATACCGCCAATACCGGCTTGTTGGGATCCACCTGCAACAATGGCAACGTAGCCAATTACTCCTCCATTGGCTGCGGCTGGTCTCCCACAACAGTTCGAGCCCTGAACTACCGAAACGCCCAATGGACCAACAATCTGGATTTCCGACGCAAGATCAACATTTTCAATACTGTCCCGATGGTTCTTGCTTTTGGTGGCGAACATCGTCTGGAAATGTATGACATCGTTGCAGGTGAGCCAGCATCCTATGAAGTGGGTGGCACGCAGGGCTATGCTGGCCTGCGTCCACAAAACGCTGGGTCATGGAGCCGAAACATCTGGGCCGCCTATATTGATGGCGACTTCCACCCCCTGAAGCATTGGGACCTCGATTTCGCCGGTCGTTTTGAACATTATACTGATGTTGGCAATGCGCAGAATGGCAAGGTCTCGACACGTTATGATGCCACTCCCTGGCTGGCATTCCGCGGGACGATCAGCACCGGCTTCCGCGCACCAACACTCGCTGAACAGCATTACAGCACCATGAGTGTCGGTCCGACCAGCGCCAGCGGTCTGCTTCCTGTCAGCTCCAGCGCCGCAAGCATTCTTGGTGCCAGCCCACTCAAGCCGGAATATTCGGTCAGTTCCAGCGGCGGCGTTGTTGTTGAACCCGTAAAAGGGTTCCACGTGGAAGCTGACGTCTACCAGATCAATCTCCGTAACCGCATTTCTCAGGGTGGAACCACCAAGGGTCAGGCGGCGGTCGATGCCATTCAGGCAATGGGGTACGCCCTGCCAGTCAATTCGTTTGATGTTGAAAACGTTTCTGCATATTATTTCGCAAACGTAGCAAGTACGCGAACCCAGGGTTTGGATATCAAGGCGGATTACACATTCCATCTGCATCGCTATGGCAATCTTGCGCTCAGCATGGCATTGGATCTGAACCGCACCCGGATGCATCATGTCGCGACCGATACAAACGGAAATTCTCTTCTGAATGCCCAGACCATCAGCTACCTGACGACTGGCTATCCGCGCAGCAAGATCATCCTCAACGCGTATTATACAATCGGAAAATGGGACCTGAACGTCCGGCAGACACGTTATGGAGAAACAACCTCCATGATGACGTACCAGGACTGGACACCCACATCCGCTACCTGCGCGGCCGCAGGCGGAGCAGCCCTGCGTTACTCCAACACCTGCTTTGCCCAGTTCAAGAATACGCCACGTTGGCTGACAGATCTTGAAGTTGGCTATCGCTTCAATGAGCACTGGCATGTGGCTGTTGGCGGAAACAACGTTTTCAACATCCGCCCACGCAAACTGCCCGAGGAACTAAGCTCCTACGGCGCCGCTGTTTATGACTCCAACTCGGCACAGGTTCCCATTAACGGCGGCTACTATTACGGCCGTATCAACGCAACGTTCTGAACTCAAACAAAAGCTGGTGAGGATATCCTCACCAGCTTTTGTTTATTACTTGCTCATATAACCACAGACATCATGATCACAACGTTTGTGGAGCGGTTGAAGCTTCCCCTCAAACGTCATGTGCTTCCGGGCTGATCTTTACTCCGCTAGAGTATCGGAGCCCGTTTGGGTAGCGGCCTGAACAGCCGCAGCGAAAGCCGTGGCATTGCCCATCGCATCCGCCATCGTCGTCGGCATCAGGATGGTCGTACCGCGGTTCTTGTTCATTTCGAAGACGCGATTGATCTGAAGGATCTGGAGCGCGATTGGCGATGCTTCATACGTTTTGGCTGCGGCGGCCAATTCTACGGCCACCTGCCGCTCCGCACTTGCCAGGGTCACCCGAGCAGCACGTTCACGTTCGGCTTGTGCCTGTCGGCTCATGGCGTCCTGCAAATTATCAGGCAACTGGACATCGCGGATTTCCACGGCTTGGACCGTAACGCCCCATTCCCGGGTCTTGACCTCGATCAGATCACGCAATTCATCATCAATGCGTCTGCGGTCTTCCAATAGAACGGCCAGATCCGAACTGCTGACCACTTCACGCAAGGTCGTCAGCGCCACCATGGAGACTGAGCCTTCGTAGTCATCCAGTTCTGTAATGGCCCGCAACGGATCATGCACCATCCAGAACACCACCGCATCCACATCAACAGGTGTCGTATCGCGCGTCAGGGTCTGCCGCGTGTGGACAGGCACCGTTCGGATACGCTGGTCGACCACTTCACTGACCTGATCGACAAAAGGAATAATCAGGAACAGCCCTGGCCCACGAAGTCCCTGGATCTTGCCTGCCCGCAAAACCAGTGCCCTCTGCCAGGAATTACACATCTTCAGAGACAGAAGAATAAATGCCCCGATGACTATGCCCGCAACGAGAAAGCCGATCTGGCGCATGAAGACCTGAAGTGCCAGCCCTACAAGACAACACAGGATGGCCAGTGCCGCCGCGAGCCCATTGAAGGGTAGCCCGTTGCCTCAACGGGATGAGGACGGCGGAAATGTTGGATACTGAATCATGACTGTACCTTTCCGGCGCCCGACACTGGCGCGATAGAGGACGAAGACTCCAGAAGTGTTTTCATCGCCTGAAGAACACGGTCTGGCTCAAGCCCCAGAGCATGGCTTCGGGCAATCGTCGAAGCTGCGAGATCCATGACCTCGCGCTGCTTCAAACCCGGATCAGGGTGTGGTGGATGGTTGCTGACAAAGCTGCCACGCGCCCGAAACGTCTCGATGGCTCCAAGTCGCTCCAGTTCTGCGTAAGCACGCTGAACTGTATTGAGATCGATCTGAAGATGGACAGAGAGTGCCCGCATTGTAGGCAACCGGTCTCCAGGCTGGAGCAGCCCGGAACCGATGGCCGTCAGAATACGCTCCCGCATCTGAACACGCAGGGGAAGACCTCCAGTGAGCAGAAGCGGCGTGGGAAACAATAATGTTTCTATGTTTGCAGACATACATACAAGATAGTCATCATCGCAATCTTTCCGTCAAGAAATTTTGGAAGACCGCCGCTTCGTGATATGCGCTGCTGTTCTCATTTCATTGGCTGCGGACAGCAAGGACAGACGCCTCATGACAGCGCCTCAGACCGGAACGGACACTTCTGACCGAAGCGGCTCTCCGATGATCCTCGCCCTTCCAAAAGGGCGGATTCTCAAGGCGTTGGCCCCTGTTCTGAAACGAACCGGCATCGAGCCGGATGCGGATTGCCTTGAAGAAAGCAGCCGCCGTCTGCGGTTCGGAACGTCCTACCCTAATCTGGATGTCGTCCGCGTCCGCTCTTTTGACGTTGCGACTTTCGTGGCTTATGGCGGCGCGCACATTGGCGTCTGCGGGGCTGATGTTCTCATGGAATTCGATTATCCGGACATCTATGCGCCGCTGGATCTCGGTATCGGCGGCTGCCGTATCTCCGTCGCACGCCCCAAAAATGTGACCGAAGATCCGGCCGCATCGCAGTCCCGCCTGCGTGTCGCCACGAAATATCCAACCATTGCCCGCCGTCACTTCGCCTCCCGCGCCATCAATGCCGAAATTGTGCATCTGAACGGTGCCATGGAACTTGCGCCGACACTCGATTTGGCCAGCGTCATCGTGGATCTCGTGGATACCGGTTCCACCCTCCGCGCCAATGGTCTGATGGAGACGGAGACCATTGCGAACGTCACAAGCCGTCTGATCGTCAACCGTGTGGCCCTCAAGACACGCCCAGAAGAGATCGGCCTTCTGATCGAACGGTTCCGGGCCGCCCTGAGCGAGGAAGCAGCAGCGAAATGAAACGTCTCAATACCCTCAATCCCGGTTTTGAAAACGATTTCGCCAACCTGATGGCTGATCGCAGCAGTGAGGAACGGAGCGTTGCCGAGCCGGTCCGCGCCATTCTGGCAGATGTCCGTACCCGTGGGGACGAGGCGCTGTGTGACTATACGGCCCGCTTCGATCGCCTGACGCTCCCGGCAGACAAGCTGCGAATCAGCGCTGAAGAAATTGCCCGCGAAGCAGATCGCGTACCGTCAGAACTGATGGATGCGCTTAAAACGGCTGCCCGCCGCATTGAAGCCTTCCATGCTGCCCAGATGCCCAAGGATCTGGATTTCACTGACGAAGAGGGCATCCGTCTGGGTATGCGCTGGACGGCTCTGGATGCAGTCGGTCTGTACGTTCCCGGCGGGAAAGCGGCTTATCCGTCTTCCGTTCTGATGAATGCTCTGCCCGCACGTGTTGCAGGTGTGAAGCGGGTAGCCATGTGCGTTCCGTCCCCTGATGGGGTGCTGAACCCACTGGTTCTGGCTGCGGCACGCCTCTGCGGTGTGGAGGAAATCTACCGGATTGGTGGCGCGCAGGCTGTGGGGGCCATGGCGTATGGCACGGAGCGTATTGCGCCGGTTGATCGTATTGTCGGGCCCGGCAATGCCTTCGTGGCCGAAGCCAAGCGTCAGGTGTTCGGGCATGTCGGGATCGACAGTATCGCCGGGCCGTCAGAGGTCGTCGTAGTCGCCGATGGCAACAACGATCCACGCCTTGCCGCCATCGATCTTCTGGCGCAGGCTGAACATGATGAACAAGCCCAGGCCATCCTCATCACTACGGATGCGACCTTTGCAGAAGCCGTTAGTCAGGCCGTTCTGACCGAACTTCAGACCCTTCCTCGCACAGCCATCGCCGCGAAAAGCTGGGCTGACCACGGTGCAGTCATCGTCGTCAAGGATCTTGAAGAAGCCGCACGGATCGTGAACCAACTGGCTCCGGAACATCTGGAAGTTCTACTGGATGAACCGCGCGCTTTCAGTGCCCGCATCCGCCACGCTGGTGCTATCTTTATGGGCCGTTATTGCCCGGAAGCTGTCGGCGACTATGTCGGCGGTCCCAACCATGTCCTGCCAACCAGCCGCACAGCGCGCTTCGCATCTGGCCTGTCAGTCTTCGACTTTATCAAGCGCACGACAACTATTGAAGCTGATGAAGCCGGCCTGGAAAAAATTGGCCCAGCCGGCGTTGCTCTTGCACAAGCAGAAGGTCTGGATGCACATGCTCTGAGCCTTTCCTTGCGCCTGGACCAGATCAAACGCTGACCTGTTTGCCTGTCTTACTCAGACGGGCAAACCTTCAATTGGTTCACATCACGGCAATGACGCCCCGCCAAAGGCTGTGACTCACCCACATAAATCTCAAGAGTTCCTGGCTTCTGCTCAATCGGTGGCATTTCGTGGTCACACGAGAACTCTTTGGGTGAGCGGGACAAGTAAAATGTGTTGATAGGCCTGCTCTGCTCAGCGGATAGACGAAAGACTGTCATGATCCGATCAGTATCCGGGCCATAAAGATCCAGCCCACAACCCGCCACGGGATAAAGGGCTACCTGGCGCGCTGATGCAATCAGCCCAATCAGTGCCTGTGTATCAGATGTGCGGGGGAAATCCGCTTTCCAGAGATCATGCGCCTGCCCTCGCAGAGATCGCGTATCCAGAAACTGCAACAGGGCACATAGGATCAACATTCCGTTTCCTACGGGCCATGAGAGAGAACGGGATGAACGGATTCCCGCAATCAACAAGCCATAACCGACTGGCCAGAAACACCGCCCACTTGCTCGTAAAACATCCGAGAAAGGGGGCGACAGGGAGATATGCCAAAGCCTGTAGGCTCCCGCATATCCTGTATTGGAGGCTGCGTAGAGTATCAGAAGGCCCAGAAAGATAGACATCCCGGCATGGCGTCGTGCAGCATTCAGCAGTGCGCGTCTGCAAAACACCATATCGCAAGCCAGAAGAACCAGAAGCCCGGTTCCCAAGTAGGCATACCCTTCAAAGGACTGCGTCTGCACACCGTAATGCAGCTCAGGAAAATGGCCCAACAGATCCGAGTGCATCGGCCAGATCGGTGACAGCAGGTTCATGGAAAACAACCCATATCCCCCAGCACCCTGTGCATAACGGAAATATCCCAGCGCTCCACTGACAGTCAGGACCATTGCCACACCTG
Source organism: Gluconobacter frateurii (assembly GCF_002723955.1). Lineage (GTDB taxonomy): Bacteria > Pseudomonadota > Alphaproteobacteria > Acetobacterales > Acetobacteraceae > Gluconobacter > Gluconobacter frateurii. The sequence goes on along the minus strand of NZ_BEWN01000002.1, from coordinate 169,672 downwards.
CTGCACATGAACAGGCAATACCGCGCCATTCCTTCTGCCGCCCACACAGAAGCGTCAAAGAAGCGGACGCAATGATCCCAAAAGAAAGCAGCATCAGGATAGGATGGATCAGCAGACAGACCACAAGAAAAGGTGGCGTCAGAATTAAAGCCCACGTCCTGATCCGTACGAGCGAGAAATAAAGCGCAAAAGCCAACAGAAGCAGGAACTGCCCCATCAGGCTGAGGTGAATGATGCGACCCAGGAAAAATGGCATGCAAAGGGCAAGAAGCGCCCCGGAAATCAAAGCTGGAAAACGACGCTCTCCGGCGGAGGCAAGGGCCAGAACAGCTGATATGGGCTGCATAATAAAACAGAATACCAACCAGAGCCTATAAGGTACAAAGCCCGCAGGAAGCAGAGATACAAAAGGTTTGAACAACAAAAGCAGCAACGGGGTGCTGTCTGTCATGGCAACACTGGCCCCATTGGGAGCAAAAAGAAATCGGGTATCCAGCAACGGCCAGCGCCAGGCATCGCTAAGGAAGTAACGCTGCCCGGCAACAGCCTGTATTCCGTCCTGAAACACGGGAAAGCGGCTGAGACTATCCAATGAAACCAGATGAATGCCTTCTGCGCCCCCCAGAACAAGAGCGACCATAACAGCCCAAACCAGTGAAGGCGCCTTGATTACCTTGTCACGAAACGTTTTCATGCTTTCCTTTGCGAGATGGAGCCGCTCTGCAGATGATTGTCCTGCTCTAGCTTTCTTCACAAGAGACCACCCGCCTGAGAAACAGCGACAAACAACATATCAGAGAAGAGTGACAGGATCTTTTCAGCCAAAAATACCAGAAAATCCGCGTCAAGCTTGACGTTTGGCCCGACAGTCCGCACATAGCGGAACTGGATTTTCAGGCTTCCATCGAAGCCGCTGCCCTGCGCAGACCTCTACCTCGTCTCTGTACCAAGGATTCTCATGTCAAAAGAAGACCTCATCGAGTTCACCGGCACCGTCATGGAACTGCTGCCGAACGCCATGTTCCGCGTCACGCTCGACAATGAGCACACCATTCTCGCTCATACGAGCGGCAAGATGCGCAAGAACCGTATTCGTGTTCTGGCGGGTGACCGCGTGAACGTTGAAATGACGCCATACGATCTCTCCAAGGGCCGGATCACCTTCCGCTTCAAGTAAGAGACTGCGGCGCATGGCCCCCTTCCAGCCTTCGCTGTCGGACTCTGACAGTCTGAAGCGCCCGGCGCTTGTCCTGGCCTCGGCCTCTCCCCGCCGTCTCGCCCTTCTGGGCCAGATCGGCATCGTGCCAGATGACGTCGTCAGCACGGACGTGGATGAAGAACCCCGCCCAGGTGAACTGCCCCGTGCGCTGGCGCAGCGTCTGGCCCGCGCGAAGGCAGACCATGCAGCATCGCAGCGTCAGGATGCTGCTCTCATCATCGGGGCTGATACCGTTGTGGCTGTAGGACGGCGGATTCTTCCCAAGGCGGAAGACGAAAAGACAGCCCGCGCCTGTCTCCGCCTCCTGTCTGGCCGGAACCACAAGGTTCTGACGGCTGTTGCCCTTCGCCCGACCGCGGGTTGGGTGGACGGCGTGGCCAACGAGCGTCTGGTGGAAACGTCCGTTACGTTCCATCGCCTGACAGACACTCAGATTGATGCCCTGATCGCTAATGGTGACTGGCAAGGCAAAGCTGGCGGTTACGCCATTCAGGGTGCCGCTGCTGCGCATATCCGGCAGATTGGCGGAAGCTACTCCGCCGTGGTCGGGCTTCCGCTGTTTGAGACGGCACAGCTTCTCCGCGGGCAGCCCCGTCGTCAGGGTGGGTGGATCACGTGATTGAAATCCGCGCCGCCTGTTCCCCGGGCGAGGTACGGATTGCTGTCACGGATCAGGATACACTTCTCGATGTCGGCCTCTGGCGCCCGGGGCGTCCCGATGGCCTCGACGACTGGCATATCGCACGCGTTCAGACTGTAGCGTCGGCGCTGGGCGGGGCCTTCGTCACGCTCCATGACGGGGAAAGCGGCTTTCTTTCCTGCCGCGATACGCTGGTGCAGGGACAATCTGTCTCGGTCCGTGTCAGCCGCTCTGCGCAAAACGGGAAAGGCCTGCGTTTTCGCAAGGCAGAAGCGCCTCCTCAAGACAGCGACAATACGCCACGGCTCATCGCCCGAGGCCCTACCCCTCTGGAAGAGCTGGCGGACCGGTATCCTGATGCGCCGCTCCACATTGATGACCCCGGCATCGCAGCGCGACTATCTGCGCGACTGCACCCAAGACTCCAACGATGCCACCAGGCCTTTGACAGCACCCTGGAAAGCGAGTTCGAGGAACTGGGTTCTGAAACGGCTGACCTGGGCCTGTTGACCGCCAGCTTTTTCCCCACACCAGCGCTGATTGCGATTGATCTCGATAGTAACGCCAACCCGGATTTCAAAGGGAATGTCGCCAGCTTCCCTGCACTGAGCCAGCAGATTCAGCTCAGAAATCTCTCCGGCACGCTGCTTATCGACCCCGCAGGCGTCAAAACGCGCAAAAGACCTGCGCTGGTCAGCTTCCTGCGAGACGCCATGGCGCTGGACCCGCTCAAGCCGCAGGCTCTGGGCGCAACACCGTCGGGCCTGTTGGAAGTCACCCGTCCACGCAAACGTCCGCCCTTGCATGAACTGCTGTCCTCCCCACATGGCAGGGCGCTGGCAGCGTTACGCACCATTTTGCGGGAAGAGCGGAAAGGCCGCGTGCTGACAGCATCCATCCCCCTCATCCGGGCGCTGGAAAGTGACCCGGATGCCCTGAACGATTTCATATCCCGCCGCGCCGCGCCCTTAGAGCTGGCCCTGAACCCGAACGCGGCGCCTGAAAGCTGGAGCCTGTCATGAGTGCAACCTGCCCCATCTGTCACCGCCCCACGGAAGCCGCCTTCCGGCCATTCTGTTCGCGCCACTGCGCGGACGTGGATCTGGGCCGCTGGTTCAACGGCAACTACCGCGTTCCTTCCTTCAGACAGGACAATGAAGAAGAGCTGGACGATAATCCTGAATCGAAGGGTTGATCCCGAACGAATCATGAGCTACACCCCGTTTCCGCAGCGGGTGTTTCACCTTAAGCCCGGTGCCCAAGTAGCTCAGTTGGTAGAGCATGCGACTGAAAATCGCAGTGTCACTGGTTCGATCCCGGTCTTGGGCACCATTTATCCCCTAAAATTCGACGAAACGCCTCTTCAGACGTCTTACCGTCTGGTTCGCATCACGAAATCCGTCACGCGGATTTCCCCTGTGCCTACTCTCAGGCCAAGACCTGTTTCCTGCGCAGCGGGAAAAGCCAGCATCGTGAAGGCCAGACGGCCGTCTCCAAGAAATACCTCAATGCCAAACGGCTCCACGATTACGGTGATCTGTAGTCTGTCTCCATAATCCACGCGTCCCCAGCGTTCCGCACGCCAGAGATCCGCCCCCTCCTTCGGCGTATAGCCCAGCGCGGAACGGCGCACCGTGGCGCTATTCCCTGCCCCGGACAGGAACAGTTGAGCATGGTGCGATCCATGTTCCATCAGGCTCAGGAAAATGTCGTAAGGCCAATGCTCGCCAACGCGATGGAGCGTGAAATCCAGCCGATAGACGTTCTCAGAAGGCTGAAGTGGCAGATGATAAGAGGCCCCATCTTTCAACTGCTGGTCTGGCCCGTTGAGAACACGCGCATACTGGCGTTCCTGTCCTGAAACAGGATGGCTTACCAGCCGGGAGTAGCCCCCCTCATTCCGTAGGGTCAGGGTTCGGACAGTCGTCAGATTTCCGTAATAGCCGTGTTTTGGCAGATCCTTGGCATAGCCCCAGTTGTTCATCCACCCCATCGCATAACGATGGCTCTTCCGATCTGGGGACAACGGATCTTCCCATGCCGTCGCGGCATAGAAATCCGGGCCGCTATCCAGCCAGGAATAGCCCTGTCTGTCAGGAACAAAGGCTTTTCCATCGAACGTTCCAACGGCATACAGCGTGCCGGTCGTCATACCGCCTTTGAAGCCATTACCCCCGAACATCAGAACCCAGCGACTGCCAGTCGTCTTTCCACCCGCATCCTGAATATTGAGTTCAAACAGGTTAGGACATTCCAGAACACCATAATCAGGAATGGGAGGCGTAGAGCCTGTGTATTCCCAGACTTTCAGGTCAGAGGAGGCGTAGAATCCGAATTTCTCCGGCTCGGCCAATACCATCACCCACTTGTGGGACGGTGCGTGCCAGAAGACGCAGGGATCCCTGAACGCCTTGTCTTTCAGATCGTGCCGGGCCGCATAAGGGTTCTGCATGACAATGCTATGAAAACTGTAACGGTGCCCTCGGTCTGTCGAATACCATAAGGCCGTTGTCTGCATATGATGCGGGGCCGCAGGCATGGTCATCAGGGCGATCCATGCACCTTTTCCAAACCCGGCCGTATTCCCCTCATCAATGACGACAGAGCCGGTCCAGGGATCACCATTTTCCGTTGTGTATTTCGGAATGGCTACATGCTGCGCCGTCCAGATCACCAGATCCGGCGAGGTCATGAGGAACCATTCGGTACCGTTCTTTGAGGCTGCCGGATTGGGCGAGAACTGGGAATTATAGAGAAAATACAGGCACCACAGGCCGCTCTCCCGGTCATAGACGGCACGCTGCGGATCATTCAGCCAATTCGGCATCAAGGATATTCCGTTCTCTGATTTATTCCCGGTCCACAGGTTCAATCTGCGGCGGCAGGCGGCCATCAATCCATTTGACCAGCACACGCAAAACCGTATTCGCGCCAAGAATGAAGACAGTCAGCAACGCTGCCTCTGCTATCATGTCGCAGCCCGTGCAGGCTCCGATCGCTGCCGAGCACCAAAGCGTGGCTGCCGTATTCAGACCGCGGACATTCTGGCCATCCTTCATGATGACCCCTGCCCCCAGAAACCCGACCCCGGACACGACATAGGCAATCACGCGGATGGCGGACACATCCCCGCCAATCCGCTCTGCCAGATCAACGAACGCCGCGGCTCCGATCGCCACAAGAGCGTTCGTCCGCAGACCTGCGGTGCGCTGTCGGAACTGCCGCTCCGCGCCAATCATTGCTCCAAAAACGAAGGCTGCGAGATAGCTCCCGAACGTATCCAGAAAGGAATGAGCATCAAATGTATGCGTGAAATGCACTGATCTTTTTCCCTCTACGTTCAGGACGCAATCACCGCCCTTCACATCGCCGTAGGACGATCCATGGTCTTGCGGAGCGGGTACAGGCTGAGATTTTCTACCGTTGCGCCCGCATTGGTCGCCTGAAGGCTCAACGTATCCAGCGGACTTGATGGGAACACAAGCGCCGTCCCAACAGACAAACCATCATTAACGAAGATTTCCAGCGCACAGGCATCCAGAACAATCTTCATGGAAAACCGTCGGCTGTTTGCAGTCAGAGGTGTAGAAAACCGCTCGGTGAAAAAGGGCTGCGAAAAGCCATGAAGATCGCCACGGTCCAGCCAGAGCTGCGCCGAAAAGGCATCAAACCCTATTGAAAGGGACTCTCCCTGCCCGTTTGAAAAAACAATCAGAAAGCGCCCGGCGCGCCCCTTGTTGCCATCAGGCTGCGGGTTTTTCCGTTCATCCACCGTGACGGTCAGGGACAGTTCGATCGCCTGCCCGGTTGGAATGGACACCTGAACGCCGCTCTGCGCTCCGATACGCCCTACCTTGAACGGGATCGGCTCACCCCGAAGCTGCTCCAGTCCTTTGGGGCGCTGTACAAGGCGAAGCCAGTTCATGTCATCCCGGCGCAGGGAGAGCGTGCGAGGAACGGTCATGAGACCGCGCCAGCTCCGGTTCGGGACTTCTTCACAATATTGCCAGTTTCCGAACCAGGCAAAATATAGAGCCTCGCTGGCAGGCAGGTTCTCGTAGACCTGCATCGCATAGCTGTCCTTGGCGAAATCGGTCAGGCCAATGACAGTATTTTCTGGAATGAAGCGCTCGCCGTCAAAGTCTCCCACAAAATACTGGGTGACACTTCCCCCCTGTGGGGCGCCCGGGTTGACCGACACGAACAGCACCCAGCGGGTGGACTTCCCTTCCTCTTCTACTGGCAGTTCAATCAGGTTAGGGCATTCGTAATCCACACCGAACAGGCCGGCAGGCCCAAAATCGCTAAGATGCATCCAGTGCTTCAGGTCGATCGACCCATAAAACGCGACTTTATGGGCCCGCGACTTCACGACGACCATCACCCATTTGCCACTCGGCTCATGCCAGAACACCTTCGGGTCCCGGAAAGAGTTCAGGCCGATATCGAGAACGGGGTTATGCTCGTAATCAATGAAGCGTTTTCCGCCGTCCGGGCTCCAGGCCAGATACTGCGTCTGCTTCTGAGGCGTTGCGCGCGTGTAGAGTGCTACAAGACCACCAGCCATCGGCGGCAACGTGGGCGTAGGCGGCGTGACCGGCGGCAGGTCATTGGTTGTCGGCGGATCGAAGACATGCCCGAAAGGTGCACTGTTACTCGGCCCCAACGCGTCCATATTTTCTGGAGACAGCGGAACGTCGGACGACGTCTTGCCCAAACTGGGTTTCAAGGCGTCAATAGCAGCCTGGGTTGCGGTAACAGGGCCTTGCGCATGCGTTTCTGACGGCCCACCAGCCTTCTGGGCAGGAAAGAGACCGGACACATTGTCCCGATCCAGCACAACACAGCCCGAGTAGGCTTCCCCTGCGGCAGTCTGATCAATTGCGATCGGCTGATCCTGCCAGCTATAAAGATCCGTACTCGTCGCATGGCCCCAGTGCACCTGACCCGCATACGGTGCGAAGGGGTCATACTGGTAATAGAGATGATAGGTCTGGCCATCGAAAATCAAACCGTTCGGGTCATTCATGAACCCGGTTGGTGGCGAGAAATGAATGGTGGGCCGATACAGATAGTCGCTCTGCGTCCTGACGACGGGCTGGCTCGCCACGCCAGGATGATTTCCCGGCTCCTGATGCGAATTGCTTGGCTCATCGTGATGAGACGTCATTGCTGACACGGGCGTCTCCTCGGCCGCACGAGCGACGCGGGCAGCCCCCACTGAGGCCCCAGCTGCCAGAATTGAAGCCAGAGCACTGCGTCGGCCCAGTGAAGGCCTGTCGTTCTGATCCGTCATATCTGGCAGCATACAGGACCGCAGCACATGCGGAACCCTCTCACGAAAATGTCCACCTTCAATACACGAGGGCAGATTGCATGTTCATTGCGAATACAGACATATGTGTTCCATGAAGCGCTTTGACCCTTTCCTCATGGCTCTGATCTGCGCGATCATCCTAGCCTCTGTTCTGCCCTGCCGCGGGCAGATGCAGCATCTTCTCCAGCAGGTCGTGACCGTCCTGATCACCCTGATGTTCTTCTTTCAGGGTGCCAAGCTCCAGCGTCATGCGATTATTGAGAGCGTGCGAGACTGGCGACTTCAGGGGACAGTGCTTCTCTGCACCTTTGCGCTGTTTCCCGTTCTGGGCATCGGGCTGCACCTGCTGTTCAAAAGCATTTTTCCGGATGCTCTTTTTGGAGAGGATCTTTGGTCCGGTATTCTCTTTCTCTGCTGCCTGCCTTCCACAGTCCAATCCTCTATTGCACTCACATCCATCGCGCGCGGCAATGTCCCGGCGGCGATCTGTGCAGCCACTGTTTCGAACATTGCCGGTATCGCACTGACCCCTCTCCTGACTGGTCTCGTTCTCGGGCATGTCGGTGCCGGACACTCACCGCTGGAGAGTGTTCTGGATGTTGCCAAGGAGCTGCTGCTTCCTTTTCTTTTGGGTCAGATCCTGCAGACATGGGTTGGGCCGATCGTTCGGCGGCACAAATTCCTGATCTCCTTCACCGATCGCGGCTCTATTGTTGTCGTCGTTTACACGGCCTTCAGCTCTGCCGTGGTTGAAGGAATCTGGCACCGTGTTTCGCTGGCCCATCTGCTTGAAGTTGCTCTTCTGGACAGCTTTCTGCTCGCGCTTGTTCTGTTTCTTTCACACGCCACGGGCAAGGGTATGAAACAGTCTGTTGAGAGCAGCATTACCTTGCAGTTCTGTGGTTCAAAAAAGTCTCTGGCCTCTGGCGTGCCAATGGCCAGTGTCATTTTCCCGGCAGGATCTGTGGGAATTATCGTGCTTCCCCTCATGATTTATCATCAGATTCAACTTTTTACCTGTACGCTGCTCGCAAGACATTATGCACGACGCCCTGCAATAGAAGAGAATGCCTCTTCTCATTCCTGATATTCTGTTTTTGGAAAATTGGTAACTTTATAACAGGATTGTCAAAAACGTTTCTTTTCGTCACGAGGCGGTCTTTGACTGCCTTGGACGCGTCCCTCAGTGTCCCCCCAGTTTCAGAACTGGGGCCTTCACAGAATGCTATCAAATTCCTCGCTGATCGAGATGCCTGTCTCAGAAAAGAAAGGCTCTCGGTCTGCACCGGATGGCTTTCCCCAGTCTCTTCTCTGCCAGCTCTTTCGTGTCAAACAGTTCAATGACATTCACGAACGCGCCGCAGAACTCCGGCTCCACCTTCCGCTCGGAAAAAAACGCCTGAACCGTATCGAGCGCATTCGGAAAGCCGGAGCACTCTTTATTCATGTTCCCAAAAACGGCGGCACGTCTGTCTGCAATCAGCTTTATGGATGTTCCATGATGCATCAGACACTCCGGTATTACCAACACGTCACGCCAGATCTCTGTCGAGACTTGCCAAGCTTCGCCATCTGGCGCGACCCGGTGGAACGCTTTGTTTCCGCCTGGGCCTTCGCCAGAAAGGGCGGCACATCAACCGTTAAAATTCACCCATCCGTCAACGACCTCTACAAATCGTTCCACACACTCGATGATGCCATTTCGCATGTGGAAAGCCAGTCATCTCCATATGCTGTAGATCACGTCTTTCGTCCCCAATCCTGGTATGTGTGTCGGAAGGACGGAACCCTCGCTGTTGATACTCTTTTCCCGATGGAGAAAATCTCACAGCTGCCTGATCTGGTTCCTGCCATGGCCGGACAAACCATCCCGCACCTGAACCAGAATCCACATCCTCAGGACGTCACAGCCGAACAGATCCGCAGAATCCGCAGACTGTATGAGCAGGACGAGGCGTTACGCCCCTGACAAGCAAAAAATCGAAATATTCCGGTATTTCTCTGAACTGTCACAAAACGTACGCGTATCGCCCTATAAATGGCCGTTCTCAGCCGGGTTTGTGGCGAAATTACCATATACCCGATGTGTCGTAATGTGACTTGCATCATCTAATTGATACCGTTTGTAAACCATGGTTTTCCTCTGCCGAACCAACTTGTCTGGCCGAGAAAGACCCAACAGACGATGCGCCTTACACGCCTCCTCTCGACCTCTGCGCTGATCGCATTCGGTACGATGCCAGCGCTTGCAGCTCCCGCTTCAGATGTTTCTGATACGAAACATCATAAAGCCAAGCCGAAGACGGAAATTGCTGCTCCATCCATGATGGGCAACACGGCTCCAACAGACGTGCATGAAGAGCATGTTGCCGTGAGCGGTCACCATGCGTTCGACGGTGTAACCCGTCGTGCTGTCGGTGGTGGCCTGATGGAGAAGCAGGACAGCGCCAAGTCTGTCTCGGCCGTATCCCGCGACTTCATCGAGAAGCAGGTTCCGGGCGCTGATCCGATGCAGCTGATTTCGCTGCTTCCGGGTGCAAACGTGTCGTCCGGTGACCCAGCCGGTCTGACAGGCAGCTCCATGAGCATGCGTGGTCTGGATCAGTCCCAGATCGGCTTCACGCTTGAAGGCTTCCCGATCAACGACATCGGAAACTTCGCGGTCTACTCCCAGGAAATCGTGGACTCAGAAAACCTGCGGACGGTTCGCGTGGCCCAGGGGTCAGCTGACCTCGACAGCCCGCATATCAGTTCAACGGGCGGTGTGGTCGACATGTACATGATCGATCCTCAGATGAAAGCAGGCGGCCGCCTCGGCGTCAGCTATGGTTCCTACGATTACACCCGTGGCTTTCTGCGCCTCGACACAGGCAAGATTGGCAACACCAATCTGCGCGCCTATTTCTCTGGCTCCTATGCCACGGAAGGCGTGAATAACAGCGATGCGACTAACCGCAAGCTGCACGCAGAAACCAAGATCGTGAACGACTGGGGCGACGGCAACCGCGTCTCTCTCGCGATCGTTGGCAACCGTCTCTACAACTATCTGACACCTAATGTGAGCGAAGCGTCCTGGGACGCCTATGGCCGAGGCGTGAAGGATCGTTATGTTGCGCCCGGCAAGAATGCTGCCGGTCAGAACATTTCCAACACGGTCTGGAATTCCACTTATAACCCCAGCGCTTCTGATGGGGGCACATCCTACTACAAGCTGCACCAGAACCCGTTCACCAATATCTATGCCAGCGCTCCGTCGACCTTCAAGCTGACAGACCACCTGACCATGACGGAAACACCGTATTTCTGGTACGGCGATGGCAGCGGTGGTGGTGCATACGTCACGGACATGACGAAACTGTCTTATGGCGCACAGACCATGACAGGCAGCCTGAACGGCCAGACCAGCAAGTCGCGCGTCCTGTATAACCCTTCCATCACCAAGACCTATCGTCCGGGTGCCGTCACTAAGTTGACACTGACAACCGGAAACAACCGTCTGATGGTTGGTTACTGGTTCGAATACGCCAAGCAGGCTCAGCAGGGCCCGTACACAGGCGTGGGTGCCGACGGAAATCCGTGGGATCTCTGGGGCAGCGCAGCAAATGTCGTCTTGGCAAACGGCCAAACCTACCAGTACCGCAACACACTGACCCAGACGCGCGTCCATACCATGTTCATTGGTGACACTCTGTCCCTGCTGAACAACAAGCTGACAATCGACGCCGGCTTCAAATACGCTATCGTTCTTCGTAGCGGCACCAATATGCTGCCGGATACACTGACGGGACGTAATATTAGCCAGACATACAAAGAGCCTCTGCCAACGGTTGCGATCCGATACCAGATCAACCCGGAAAACCAGATCTTTGTCTCTGGCGCGACCAACTTCCGTATGCCGACCAACTACGCACTGTATGACGCAGGAACTTACAGAAATGGCTACTATTCAACACAGGCGAACCTGAACCAAAAGCCGGAAATTTCGATTTCTGAAGAAGTAGGTTACCGTTACACCGGCAAGACCTTCATGGGGTCGATCACCTACTTCCATTACGACTTCACAAACCGCCTGATGTCTTCCAGCCAGTGCTTGAATGATCTTTGCACGATCTATGGCTCTACCAATATCAATGCCGGCGGTCAGACGACAAACGGTGTCGATGCAGAATTCGGTACCCGTCCGATTTTCCGTTATTTCCGCCCATATGTGTCATTTGAATATGTTGATGCCCGCCTTGGCAGCAATCTGCAGGCAGGAAGCGGCACTGGAATTGACTATCTTCGTACCAAGGGCAAGTTCGCTCCAGAAACACCGAAGTTTCAGGTCGGCTTCAACCTTGACTACGACGACGGTCACCTCTTTGGGGGGTATAACCTGAAGTATGTGTCGCGCCAGTACTCCACGTTCATGAACGACCAGTCCATTCCGGGTTACGTCCTGATGAACGCGAACATTGGCTACCGCTTCGGTAACCTTGGCTTCCTTCAGGCGCCTAACGTCCGCATCAACTTCTCCAACCTGACGGACAGAGCCTATCTGGGTTTCGTGAAGGGCATCCAGACCAACGCAACAGAACAGACCGGTATCTACGGCAAAAAGGTCAGTGGTTCTACGCCGACTTACGCCATTGCTGCTCCGTTCGCAGCAATCGCAAGCGTCAGCGCTGGCTTCTAACCCTATAGAAAACAGCCAGTCTCGATCCCCATGTCAGTTCTCTGGCATGGGGATTTTTTATAAGGCACCCACAACTCGCCACCCACCGTTGACAGATCCCTTCTCCTGCACGGATATAGGGCGAAACCCCGTCGTCACGACGTTAGAGGACTCCCATGGCCAGCAGAACTAAGTCCGCAGAGCAAACCGCACTAGATGTCTATCTTGAGCGACTGCTGGACCATCTGGCAATTGAAACCAAGACCATTGAAACTGTGCTTTCCGAGCTTCCCGGCTGCGCGCGCTATGAAAACCTTAGCGTCCAGATGAAGCAGGATCTCACCATGCGGCGCGCCCATGCGGATGAAATCAGAATGCTGCTTGGCCGCCATGGTCACCCTGCTCCAGCAGCTCATGAAACAGTGTCTTCAATTCTGAACACAGTTTCCAGCCTGCTTCACAGTGGAGAAGAGAACAGTCTTCTCAAAAGCATTCTTACAGATATCAGTTATCGCTCCTACCAGATCGCCTCTTTGGATATTCTCATTCTCCTGGCTAACCGTCTGGGCTTCACAAGCGACCTCTCGACACTTGACCGCCTGCGTACCGAAGAAAATACTTCAATAGGCCTTATTCAAAAAAATCTTCCCAACATTCTTACAGAATATCTATCGAATATGAGGTGATATTTTAGGTATACCTTATTTAGGTAATAATTCTTTAATTAAGATTATGATTAAAATAAAAAAAATTTTGAATTTTGACGGATTAATTTAACCATATATTCAAGAAATTTTGTCTATTATTCAAAAATATTTTAATGTTGAGATTCTTGTTTCTTTTCAGCGAGAAAGGCCTCAGATGCCTTATCGTGAAACAACAAGGGCCGCCGGCCTGCATTTATCTGGCGTACGAGTTCATTTATAGAGGATCTCCCCTGTTACACCGGGAGCTTCCTTAGAGTTTTTGCCATGTCCAAAGATGGGCGTTCATCAGAGCAGCCCGCTCGCGTTATTCCGCTTGCTACTCTTCCCGTGCCTTCACGCGGCTTCGAGCCCGTTGTACAGCGGAGGTCATCTTCCTGGTTTCAGAATCCGGAGGTATTTGCGAGATGCTTTGCAGGAGAAAGAATAATTTTCCTTCTCACTCAGCAGGATGGCGGAATTCTCTATCTAAATGCTGCGCAACTTGCCCTCCCTCCTGAGGATGGGGGCACCCTGTTTTCACTACGTGAGCATCCGCAAAGCGATACGCTAGTGCTCTCTGTCCGGAAAGAGGCTCTTCTTGCTCAGCTTCCAGTCTTGTCTGGCTTACCTCCTGTCGCATTCTCAACTCGATCTGGTCCTGGGCGCTTTCTGTTTGTGACCTGTGACCTGATTGTGCAGGATGCGCTGTCTCCCTCCTCTTCTCAGACTCAAGCACGTCTTCTCAAACATCTGACGGATCTGCTCCTGACCACCCTCTTAGACGCCTTGGATTTAGATCTCTCAGCGGCTGGTCGTCGGCGATACCGGCAGAAGCATATCCGCACCTATATCGAAACGCGTTTGCATGAACCTGATCTCACTCCCCAGGTCATTGCCGCGGCCTACGGCATTTCAGCCCGAGCACTGTATCTTTTATTCGACGGAGAGCCGGGTGCCGTCGCCGGATGGATTCTGAACCGACGCCTTGAACGCATCTACAAGGATCTTCAGTCTTCAGAACTAATCTCACTGAATATTGCCGAGATTGCGCTCAAGCACGGCTTCAGAAACGCCGCACATTTCTCACGGCGTTTTCGCCAGAAATTTGGTGTCTCTCCCAGAGACGTTCGACCAAAAAGACTGATCGGTTAAAGTCACGCGTCGTCAATCATAACTCTTCTTGTGGATGCCCTGAACCAGACGTGTCGTTGATTGGCCTCCAACAAGATCAACCAGTGCAACACGCCCTCCACACGATTTTACGAAATCACCGCCTACGACCTGGTCTTCGGTGTAGTCTGAACCCTTGACCAGAACATCTGGTTTAATTGCACGAATGGCCTCCAAAGGCGTCTCTTCATCAAACAGGATAACAAGATCCACCGCTCGCAACGCTCCAATCACTGTGGCCCGTGCATCCTCTTTCTGAATGGGTCGACTTGGCCCTTTCAGAGCAGAAACCGAACGATCCGTATTCAAGGCAACAATCAGTTTGTCCCCTTCCCGCGCAGCAGCCTGTAAAAGAGAAATATGGCCGGGATGGACGAGATCAAAGCATCCGTTTGTAAAGACCACACGCGCACCATGACGGCGCCAGTTTTCAGCAATACGCGCAGCATCCTCTAGGGCAACAAGCGCTCCGTTTTCCGGAATCTCTTCCCCCAGTTCTCGGGAAAGTTCTTCCTTCGACACAGTGGCTGTCCCGAGCTTTCCGACCGAAATGGAGGCCGCCGCTGTTGCTATGACCACGGCTGTTTCAAGATCCTGTCCGGCGGAAAGAACAGACGCAACGGTCGCAACAACTGTGTCGCCCGCTCCCGACACGTCGAAGACCTCTGATTTCCGTGCAGCCACATGATTATACGTGCCATTACGCCGCCACAGCGTCATGCCATCCTCTGAACGGGTAATCAGAACATCTCCGCCAAACTGGCTCGATAATGTCTTTGCAACATTCAGAACTTCTTCGTCTGTCCGTGCCGAAAGACCCGTGGCCTGTTCTGCTTCAAGTCTGTTAGGTGTCACCAGAGTAGCGCCAGCATACGCTTCTAACGTGCGCCGCTTGGGATCAACAAGAACCGGAATCCCCTTCGCTCGCCCCACCGCAATAACAGCCTTCAGAACCGCATCATCCAGAACGCCTTTCGCATAGTCCGAGCAAACAACGACGTCCGTATCTTCAGTGGCTTTTTCAGCAGCCTGAATCAGGCGCTGGCGGACATCTTCATTCAGAGGAACGATTTTTTCCACGTCGATGCGAACAATCTGCTGAAGACCACTAACAACCCGCGTTTTTGTAATCGTTGTCCAATCAGGTGACGAAACAATTCCTTCCTGATTGACCAACGGCCATTCACACAAAGCCTCTTTAAGTTGCTCGGCAGCCTGGTCATGGCCCACCAGTCCAACCAGCCGTACTTCGACCCCCAACGCAGCCGCGTTGACTGCCACATTCGCAGCCCCGCCCGGCACACGTCTAATTCCGTCATTCAGCAAAACCGGGACAGGTGCCTCTGGAGAAATTCGACTGACATTACCCGAGACATACTGATCCAGGAGGAGATCCCCAATGACCGTAATGCGCCCAAAGCGAAAATCATCAATCAAGGCCTGTCTCTCCAAAGCATGGAATGGTTAAGCCCAGCAGTCTCACAGGGCCTTACAAAAGAAAAGAGCGGAGGATTACTCCCCCGCTCCTATTCAGTCTCTCGATACAGCCACACAAGGCTGTCAGGCGCTTGCCGAACCTGCAAGGAGCCCCGCCAGAAGGCGTGCAAAGCCGGTTGGATCAGGAAGAGGCTCACCTTCCTGAACACGCGCAAGATCCAGCAACACACGGGCAAGATCCTTGATGCTCTCGCCCTTGGAAACACGCTCGGAGAGCGCCTTGATCAGAGGATGCCGCGGATTGATTTCCAGGATAGGCGGCGCTTCTGGAAGAGCCTGGCCGGACCGACGCATCAGACGCTGCATGGCCAGATCCGGCCCTCCCTCCGACGTGATGACAACAGCACTATCGGTCAGGCGCACAGTCCCACGCACATCTTTGACGGCGTCGCCCAGCGCATCCTTCAGGGCTGGTACCAGCTTTTCCAGATCGGCCGGTTCGACTGTCTCATCAGTATCTGTCGGGAATTTTTCCAGATCACCGTGTGAATACACGACAGACCGCAGTATCTTGTCGTTGTACGAATGGAGACGCTCCGGCCAGAATCCATCCACTGGATCCGACAGAAGAAGAACCTCAAGTCCCCGCGCCCGGAAACCTTCAAGCTGGGCAGATGCCTTCAACGCATCAAGATTATCTCCTGTCAGGAAGTAAATCACCTCCTGGCCGTCCTTCATGCGCGAGATATAATCATCAAGCGTAGTCAGATCATCACTATGGGTTGTGTGGAAACGGGCAAAACCTGCAATTTCCTGACGGTGCTCGCTATCTTCCCAGAGGCCTTCCTTGATAACCGCGCCGAAATTCTCCCAGAACGCATTGAAGCCATCGTCTGCTTCTTTGGCGCGATTCTTGATTTCCGTCAGAACACGCTTGGTAACAGCTTTACGAATACGGGCCAGAACAGGCGTTGCCTGAAGCATCTCACGAGAGACATTCAGCGGCAGGTCTTCCGTGTCTACGACACCCTGGACAAAGCGCATCCAGTTAGGGAGAAGATCGGCCTCGTCCGTAATAAACATGCGACGAACATGGAGGTGGATCCGGCTTTCCCGGGACTGCTCCATGAAATCAAATGGTCGCGCACTTGGCAGAAACAGAAGGGCCGTAAATTCCGTCGTGCCTTCCGCATGCCAATGCATGGTCGCATACGGCTCATCAAATGCACGAGCAATATGACGATAGAATTCCGTATACTGCTCAGGCGTTATTTCAGACTTCTGCTTACGCCATAGAGCGGTGCCTTCATTGGCAGCCTTATCTTCCGTCGTTCCGTCTTCCTTGGCTTCACGCAGAGTAATTGGCCAGGAGATATGGTCCGCCCATTTACGGATAATCGATCGCAGACGCCAGCTATCCAGAAACTCATCCGCATCGTCCTTCATATGAAGGACGATATCTGTCCCCGGTGTAGAACGGGTTGAAGGCATCAGAGTAAAAGACCCCTTTCCGTCCGAAGACCACGTCCAGGCCTCATCAGAACCAGCCTTCCGGGATGTGACATCCACACTGTCAGCAACCATGAATGCAGCATAAAATCCTACGCCGAACTGCCCGATCAGACTTGGCCGGTCTTCTGCTTTTGCAGAACTCAGCTTTTCGCCAAAAGCACGTGTCCCGGACCGTGCAATCGTACCAAGGTTCTGAGCCAGTTCATCGTGCGTCATACCAACGCCATCATCAGAAATGATCAGCTCTTTCTTGTCTTTCTCCGGCGCGATGCGGATACCCGCATTTTCCGGCAAAGCAAGAGATGCATCCGTCAGTGCTTCAAAGCGCCGCTTGTCGGTCGCATCTGCAGCATTTGCGACGAGCTCGCGAAGGAATATCTCACGATCCGAATAGAGAGCATGAACAACGAGGTCGAGCAGACGCCCAACTTCGGCACTGAATTCATGCTTTTCGGCCTGACCCTGGGTTGCATTCATGGTTACAAATCTCCTTTCAGGAAAGTAACTTGGATATGCGACGTCAGGCCGACTTTTTCAACGCTTCTTAAAGATAACTTGCAAGGGTCATACCCTTCATGTCTGCAATGATGGAGTAAGATGCCTGCAACTGGTTACTGGTATCGTTGAGCTGAACCGATACCTGCGCAAGATCAGCATCTTTCGTTGTCCCTAACTGAGTCGTTAGAGCGGACTTCATCTGCTCCAACATCGCGCTCTGACTGGTCAGGCTGTTCTGCTGCACGCCAAGCACTCCGCTCATGTCAGACAGACCATCTATCGCAGCTGTATTCGTATCCTGAAGGCCCTGGATAAGCTGCGTATAGTCTGCGTCTCCAGGATCAGCTGACCCAAGAGACGCCACAACCATCAGGTTGCGCATCAAATCCCGAATGGGAGAGCCCGTGGAACTATCAGAAGATGCGGTCCCTTGGGTAGCCACAATGCCTGCCGTCGCAGTCTCGTTCTTTCCAGTTACGATCTGCAAATTCTGTGCAGCCGCTGTTGTTGGGTCTGTGGAAAGCGATGCTGAAAATGGCTGATTATCGGAGCTGTTGCCTGCCAGCGTAAGGGTAGATGAAAGAACAGAGGATGCTCCGTCTGTTCCCATCTGGTTCACCGCCTCGGAAATCGATGATGCCAGATCAGAGTTTCCTGGATCACCATTCACCGGTGCTTTGGAAGACTGCAAGCCAGAGAAGATATAACTATCTCCCTGCTGTGTATTCAACAGATTGCCTAAAGACGTAAGAGCTGTTTTGGCCTGTTGGGCGGCTGTGCCTATCGTGCTTGAGGAAACGCTCCCCGCAAGGGTGGATAATGTTTCATTCAGATTACTGGCAATCGTCGAAATCTGGCTCAAAACAGATTGGGTCGTGGTTAATCTGTTTTGTGCAGTCGTGATATTACTGCTCCATGCGGTAACCTGCGTGATGGCAGGCTGAAGAGCCAGCGCCTGTGTACGTGCGGTTCCGAGACCTGCGTAGCTATCCGATATCACACCAGTGGAAGCTTGCGTCTGCAGACTACTGTTCTTCTGCGACAGGGATGTCAGATTCAGCGTCTGCTGGAGAGAGACACCACTATATCCGAAAGACGTAACCGTTCCTGTCATTTTCAGCTCCCAACCGCATTCAGAAGGGCCGTAAACATAGTCTGCACCGACGAAATGACTTTCGCGTTTGCTGAGTAAGCATTCTGCAAGGTGACGATATTTGCCATCTCGGTATCTACCGAAACACTTGATGTCCCGGAGAGGCTTGAAGACAGACTACTCTGTGTCGTCTGGGCAAGAGACAGATTACTACTGGCCGTGTTGGCCGTTGCGGCCTGATTTGCGGTCATAGACGTCGCAAGCGCGATGAGGCTTTGCGAGCCACTATAGCCCGTAGACAACTGGCCCGTCATACCAAGCCCAGTAGTCGGCGCTGCTGTCTGGCTACTTCCGTCTGACTGCGTCGTACCAAATGCATAAGACAGAACGTTCTGAATGACGCTTGTTCCGGCCGTCTCTCCCGAGACAAGAAGTGATGGATCATCCTCATAGGCCTGCGAAACCTGGATGTCCTGTGCAAAACCAACGCTTCCCGACGGAGTAATCTCAGTTTGAGACGCACCTGGGACACTTCCATCCGAGCTCGTGAACAGTGTCATACCCTGTGCACTAAAACGGCTGGCTGCTGTATAGGCCAAGGAGTCAAGCTGGGCCTGCATTGTTGGAAGAGTTGTATCACGAAGAGTGATATTCGCGCCTAGCGTTCCACCCGTCAGGTGCCCGGTAATGTCTTTCCCGTTTAGAGTAATTGCTGGAATGGAATTGACGTCTGACGTTCCAGGATAGCTCATACTGGTCGAAATCTGCGCTGATGCTGTCGTCAGGGGCCATGTGCTGGAAACGGCGTCTGTCGCTCCCGCTGTCGTATTATGCGTCGGCAGTGTCAGCCCGTCTGATGTCGTGATGGACATGTCGCCATTGGCTGACACTTTCCAGGACACACTTAAATCACTGGATAGCGAAGATAACGCTGTAAACCGCTGATTTTCCAGATCGGCTGTATCAAGTCCCTGACTTTTCAACGTCATGATCTTCGTTGAAAGATTTCCAATCGTCGTCAGATTGGTGTTGATATCTGACACAGACGAAACAACGCCGTCCTGCGCATTCTGACGCTGTGTCTGCGTCGCTTCCGCGAGGGAATTGAGCGACTGGGCAAAGGTGCTAGCCGCAGCAAGAACAGTGCTTTGGGCTGTCGAGCTGGACGACGTTGCCGTCAGGGATGTCAGGGCTGACTGAAGATTACCCAGCTGGTCTGAAAGGGTGCCGCTACTGCCTGAATCCGCGGAAGTAGAACCTTGAAGAGCCGTGATGGCTGAAAGGGAATTACTGGTCGTTGTGTATTCTGCGACGTCCGCATTCTGTGAATAGAGAGCTGCCTGAATATTCGTATTCGATGCCAGGGTGGTAGTGGCCCGGCGGACACCACCGCCTGTTCCGTCATTTACAACAGACTGAACATTGGCGACTTCTTTGATATATCCGCCTGTAGATGCGTTGGCGACATTCTGGGACGCCGTAGACATTCCATACTGAACGGCCTGAAGGCCAGAAACGGCAATCGAAAGAGAGTCAGTCAGTCCCATGATGCGGAATTCCCTTTACCTAGCCTTACTGGATCATCGCCAGAGTGGTCTGAAGAAGCTGGTTTGCCGTGGTCACGATCTTCGTGTTGGCACCATAGGCCTGCTGGGCCACGATCAGCTTGGTCAGATCACTCGTCAGGTCCGTCGTTGAACTTTCGACAGAGCTGGTGCTGAGTGTGCCTGCTCCATTCGTATTCACTGCGTTGACGACTGGTGCTCCTGAGGATGCCGTTGCGGTGTAAGCCTGCCCGTTCTGAGCAGAGAGACCGTTCGGGTCGGCGAATGTCGTCAGCGGAATCTTGGCCAGAAGCTGAGACAGGCCATTATCGAACGTCGCCATGACCGAACCGTCTGTCTGCATGGAAAGACCGGTAAATGTCCCGCTCGTTACACTATCCGTCGTCATGGTCGGATTAGTGCTGTAACTGCTACCGTCTGTCGCGAGACTGACCCCTGATGTGCTGCCAATCGTTCCGAGGCTGACCGTCATGTCCTGTGGCGATCCCGTATAAGAGAACGTCGCAGCAGACCCGGTTGACTGGGCAGCTCCGTTTACGGACGCCAAAGATCCATCGCTGTTGAATGTGACAGTGGCAGAGTTGCTGGCATCAGCAGAGTTACTCACCGTCCATGTCAGCGGGTCTGTGCTGGATTGCGTCCAGTTCAGACTGACTGTCTGTGCATTTCCCTGACTGTCATAAGCAGTTGCCGTTGATGTGTTGCTCTGACCGGTTCCCGTTGTGCTGCCGATGGCAGCAGAGAGCGACATCGTTGTGCTTTTCGTAGGCTGGAACGCAACCGAATCCGGAATCTGGATGGGTGCCAGTGTGCTGCTCAGTGCTCCCTCCGAGCCAACCTGATAGCCTTCAAGATAATATCCGGACGTATTGACCAGATACCCTTGGTTGTTTTCCGAAAAATCGCCGTTCCGGGTATAGTACTGCTGGCTGTTAAATGTTGGAGCCGTACTTGACCCTGTGCTGCCAGTAGGCTGCACGACATTGAAAAACCCATTTCCAGAGATCGCCAGAGACAGCGTGTTGGTTGAGGACACAACCATGCCCTGCGTGTCCGTATGTTGACGGGTCGTCGCAGCGACACTGTCGCTCAGTGCCTGACCATCAGTCGCCAGATCATTGCTCGTCACATAATCCGCAAAGCTTGTCGTGGTGGCTTTGTACCCGTTCGTCTGGCTGTTTGCGATGTTGTTGGAAAGATCGCTGAACGCATGAGACTGGGCGTTAAGGCCACTGACAGCCGTGTTGAGAGAATTGATGATCGACATGGCGGACTCCGACAGAACTGGGCTTCGGGCCACATGCCCGAGTAGTGTCTGGCCCGACAGTTCCACAGGAAGCGTTAATGAAACCCTTACGAGACTGATTTTTCGCTTACGGGCAGCGCCCTTTCCTTTGCGGGTCCGCCTTTAAAAACAGCCCTAAACAAAGAGCAGGGGACCACTGGCCCTTTGACTAGGAACAAGGCAATATAAGGCGACATGCCAGTGCCATCAGATGACCCTTCGAAGCCCAGAATCCCTGACGATTCTCCCGTAAAGCCTGCAAGATTCGTGCAGGGCAGCATCATGCGCCACGTCATCACCATGGCAGGCACAGGGGCTATCGGGCTGATGGCCGTTTTTGCGGTCGATCTTCTCAATTATTTCTATATCTCGCATCTGCACGATCCCGCCCTTACAGCGGCAATCGCATTCGCGACATCCCTGAGTTACGTGCAGATCTCGGTTTCAATTGGCATGACCATTGGGCTTGGTGCCTGCATTGGGCGACTGATTGGTGCCCGACAGCATGCCGAAGCCCGACGACTGGCCTCCGCCTTTATTGCGGTCATGGTCGCCATCGCGGCAGTGCTCGGAATTCTGACGGCAGTTTTTGCAACGCCCCTTCTTCAGCTTCTTGGCGCACAGGGTGCCGCTCTTCAGAACGCCGCTACGTTCCTTCATGTCGTTTCTCCTGCCTTGCCGCTTGTCTGTCTGGGAATGGCACTTTCCGCGCTTCTTAGGGCCGTGGGGGATGCGAAGCGCTCGATGCGCATTACTCTCACCGGCGCGCTGGTTTCTGCCATTCTCGATCCGCTGATGATCTTTGTCCTGCACCTTGGGCTGGAAGGGGCAGCGATCAGCACCATCCTGTCTCGGTGCGCTATCACGGCCAGTGGTTTCCTGAACCTTCGGGGGCACGCCATGCTTGAATGGCCAAAGCGCGATGCTTTTGCCCCAGCCCTGAGGAAGATCGGCGGGATTGCCGTTCCCGCAATTGCCACCAATCTTGCCACCCCGACGGGGGCACTGTTCGTCACCCATGCGATGGCGCAGTTCGGTCTCAATGCTGTTTCTGGCCAAGCCACAATCGACAGGATTGTTCCAGTGGCTTTTGCCCTCGTCTTTGCGCTGACAGGGTCTGTGGGGCCGATCATGGCGCAGAACCTTGGCGCAAGACAGTTTGACCGGGTTCGAGAGGCTTTGATGGCAGCCCTCAAACTGACGGCCCTGTGCGTCGGAACGACCTGGTTCATCCTTGCCGCCGGGCACAACATCATCCTTCACATGTTCAACGTACAGGGCATTGGCGCAGATGTCGTTCGACTGTTCTGCTGCTGGCTGGTACTGAGCTACATGTTCGTCGGGCTGCTATTTGTCGCAAATACAGCTTTCAACAATCTTGGTCATCCGTTTTACTCAACAGGATTCAACTGGGGGCGAGCGACCCTCGGCACAATTCCGTTTGTGTGGCTGGGGTCAGGCTATGGCCCGATCGGTATTCTGGTTGGGCAGTCCCTCGGCGTCGTGATTTTCGGAACACTGGCTGTTCTGACAGCATTCCGCGTCATTGGACGACTGGGACATACCCCTTCGACTACTTGAAGATGTGGACGCCAAACCAGCCCCCACACCTGTCAATAATCAGGGTGCCGGATTGGAATGCACCTGATGGATCGCGTTAATCTTCGCCTCAAGTTCTGGCGTTATATCGAGATCAACCGACCCAAGAATGGTCT
Organism: Gluconobacter frateurii; assembly: GCF_002723955.1. Taxonomy (GTDB): domain Bacteria; phylum Pseudomonadota; class Alphaproteobacteria; order Acetobacterales; family Acetobacteraceae; genus Gluconobacter; species Gluconobacter frateurii. Next base: position 146,881 of record NZ_BEWN01000002.1, on the reverse strand, counting down.
TCAACTGGTCGGTGCTCGTCGCACCAATAATATTGGATGTTACGAACGGGCGTGAGGTCACAAAAGCAACGGCCAACTGGACAGGATCCAGCCCCTCTGCATGTGCAAGGGCATGATAGGCCTCGATGGCGACATCAACGCCGGGCTTTTCATAACGCTGCCCACGATTGAACAGCGTTGTGCGTGCGCCAGCCGGACGTGCGCCCTTCAGATATTTCCCTGTCAAATACCCTTGGGCAAGAGGGGAATATGCCAGAAGTCCCACGCTTTCCCGAAGGCACATTTCTGCAAGCCCGATCTCAAAAGTACGATTGATCAGGTTGTAGGCATTCTGAATGGACGCGACACGCGGAAGACCGGTCTTTGAAGCCGCCAGGAATTGTGAAACGCCCCAGGCCGTCTCATTGGAAAGGCCGACATGTCGGATTTTTCCCTCCGTTACGAGATCTGCCAGAGCACCCAGCGTATCCTCAACAGGAACTTCATCTGCGTCTGGAAGATCCCGGAATGTCGTTCCGCCCTCTCCAAACAAACCCACTTTCCGGTCTGGCCAATGAAGCTGGTAGAGATCCAGATAATCTGTTCCCAGCCGGCGAAGTGACCCCTCAATGGCATAGCGGATCTGAGCAGGGGTCAGCCGAGCCTCTTCCCCACCAGGCCGAAACCAGGGTGAGGAACTGCGGCCCACGACCTTGCTTGCGATGACAAGTTTGTCTCGCCCTCCGCGGGCTTTCAGCCAGCTTCCAACGATAGTTTCAGTTGCGCCATAGGTTTCAGCACGTGGTGGAATAGAATAGAGCTCGGCGGTATCGATGAAATTAATACCGTTCTCAAGAGCCATATCGAGCTGGGCATGACCTTCGGCTTCAGTGTTCTGCTGCCCAAAAGTCATCGTACCAAGGCAGATTTCACTGACTTTAATGCCAGTGCGTCCAAGTTCACGGTGTTTCATGTAGCAACCTGATTAAGATGTTTGGAAGGGAGAAGCCTGTTGTTACCATATTTGGGCAGTCGCCTCAGCTTGGCAAAATAATCACTTCAACCTGTGCCGCCACCTTTGCCAGAAGGATGGAGAATTTTGATCTGGTGAAAAAGAACTTTCAGAAAGGTTTTCTTTTTCCTGAGAAGGTGTCGACACATCCGGAATGTCCTGAAATTTTTCTGGAACCGAGCGTGCTATAGAGGGGAGGAGCGTAAAGCACTCCCAGTCCGAAAGATTAAGGGCATTTAGTGTAATGCGATGGTCTGGATGGCTACACATATAGCCTGCTTCTGTGCGCACGGCATAATATCTATACGCCTCATCATCCTGCCGAGCAGGCATAATTCGAATGAGATGATCATCATCCAGAGCACGCGTGAATTTTATTTTTCCTTCTCGGAATGAAAAATATGTTTCCACCATGTTAATATTTACTGCCAAAACCAAGTCAGCATTTATCCTTACCGCATATACATCCAATCCCTCTCGGTCCGTTATAATAACGTTCCTTCCGCAGAATGTTTTTTCTCTGGCGTTGTAACATAAAACATATCCATGCTGAGAAAGCACCAAGAACCGTTCTTCAGACACAGACGTCTTTTTGTCTTTTTCAATATCTCCAAATACCGCAATTTCTGTGGCGGTTTCATAAAGTTTTGTAGCTTCTTCAGCGCGGTTGGAGATGAGGAGATTATAAAGGACGTGCCCCATCAAAGCTTCGTTTTGAAAAATTTTCTGCTTTCGTTGTAAGCGCATTACACTGCAAGACATTAACGTCTTCGCCACAAGGCCGGCATGTCTGTCGGAAGCGCGAGTTAATCGTGCATTCAAGTTATTTTCATTAAATCGTCTTGATTTTGCAATCGCAGCATAGACATCCTGATTGCTGCCATGTGCCAGAGCAGCAATTATTTCCCCGAATAGATTACTTCCAGAAAGAGAATGAGCAACGACATGACCTGAATAGTAAGTATTTACAATATTAATTTCCGGTATTTTCTCCGAAAGAAGCTGTGACTGTTCCCAGTCTCCTTCATCCAAAGGATCATACGCGACAAATAATCTCCCCTGAACCTGGTCTTTTCGTATACCCATTCCTTTCATGTTTTCACGGAAATTATGTGTTAAATAATATTCGTGCACAGGGCATTCTTCTGGATCCAAAGACCACTTTGGTGCCATGGAAAAAACCGTGTCAGCGTTTAGAATTTTTGACCACGAGAGCGCTGCATACGCACCCATCGAAATGCCAATTATCACGGTATTAGAAAATTTTTCCGTAATATTCAGAATATGCTTCTGAACCTCCAACGTATCAGGAGAAATATACCAATGATCAACTTTAGCTGTAACGCCAACGCACGTGATACCCAGTTTCCGAACAACAGGGGCACCAAAAAATGTTTTTGTCGCATTCTTGGTTTCGTGAGCACCCTCAAATGTTACTAGAACATAATCTGTATTACCCTGATGATAATGAACAACAAGTTCATCGCCCTCGAATATGATCATTACCACTCCAGATAAGGTATCTTCAGAAATTCATTCCAAAGAATACCTCATCTGATAAAATTGTAAAAAGATATCATATTAAGAAAACAACGGTATCTTTTAACTTGGAGTTTTACCAAAGACTCTCTGGTAAAACCCTAGCTCCCTTACCAGGGCATCCTCTACAACCTCACGATCACGGAACCCATGACCCTCTTCTGGATAAACATGTAACTCTGAATGTTCGAGTTTTGTGCTCATCGCTTCAGCCTGTGACAAGGGCACAACCTTATCCGCCCCCCCGTGTAGGAACAGGACCGGAACATTGATCTTTTCAGCGTGGGTTATAGGAGAACGTTCAAGGTACACCGCTTCATCCTCCGGGTAGGGTCCGATCAAGCCATCCAGATAACGTGCCTCAAACTTATGCGTCTCTTCAGCAAGCGCCCGCAGGTCTGTCACGCCATAAAGGGAGGTCCCCGCAGCAAATAGATTTGAGTGAGCCAATGCCGCCAGAACTGTCAGACCTCCGGCACTACTGCCCCGAATGACGCATCTGCTTGGATCAACCAGATTACGCTCGATAAGGGCACGCACGCCAGCCAGGCAGTCCTCTACATCTACAACGCCCCATTGCAGATCCAAGGCCTCGCGGTATTGACGCCCAAATCCTGTTGAACCTCGGTAATTGACATCCAGTACGGCGAAACCGCGCGATGTCCACCACTGAACTTTAAATGCAAAAGCCGGATTGGCCCGTCCAGTAGGACCGCCATGTGCCATAACCACCAAGGGTGGTTTTTCCCCCTTTGCAAGACAAGACGAACCACTTGCCGGCCTATAAAAAAGCGCATGCGCTTCCGCGCCATCTGCAGTCCGGAATGAGAGTGGCTCAGGTTTGGAAAGATCGTCCTCTTGGACACTTTCAGGAAAAGTGACACTTGACCGAAAACGCTCGTAGCGTCCGTGCATATCTCCTATTGCAAGAGCTGAAGGGGCATCTTCCGGCGTATCAATCCAGGCAAAATTCCCATTTGTCAGTCTTTCGGGGACATTGACAGGAGCACCCATCGGAACATCCTGCCACTGACCATTCGCGAAATGCAGAACACAGTTCAGACCCTGCCGGATGCCCAGAGCAAGAAGCTCTCCATTTGAGAGAGGCAAAAGGGTTCTCTGACCAAAGACCCAATGAGGAAGACCAATTTCTGCATTCACAAAAGGCAGGAAACAGCCCGTCCACCCCCTCTCATCACGAGTGAACTGGATAGGCGACCAGCTTCCGGGAAGATCAGATGTTGCATAAAGTGTTCCGTCCTGAGCCCATCTCGGCTCGATGATGCTGCATTTCTCATCTCCAGTCAGATCCGTCGCTGGCCCTAACTGCAGGGTGTCTCGATCCAGTGGCGCTACACTCAGTGTCGTCGCGGTCCAGGGCATTTCTGGATTCTGCCATGAAAACCACGCCAGAAAAGCGCCATCGGGAGAGGGGCGAGGGGCGGCATAAAAATCTGCTCCTTCTGCAAGCACCGTCTCCTTACCCTTTGGATCAACATAAACGAGTGTAGCAACAGGCACTCCGCCTGCATGGGTTTCTCGGACACAAAAGACACCGTCTCCTGCAGGATCCCACGTCAAATCCGCATAGCGCTGCTCCGGCACACGCTGCCCATCCAGCACACGCGAACTGCTCTCTCCGTTACTGACCCAGAGATCGCCTGTTTTCCGGTCACTGAAGATCACCTCCGGATCCTCCCCGTTCATACGAACGTCCCACGCGCCGCCGCCATACTCATGAACGCGGGTTCCAACAGTTCGGTCAGCAGGCGTCAGATCCATCAACGTGCCGTCAGGTCTCCGCCCCACAATGACGGCGCGCCCCTGTTCCTCCGGGCGGGTCTCCACCCAGAAGATCCAATCGCCTGCAGTTTTCAGTTCAGCGAAGGAAAGGGTCCGTCCCGCCACAAGATCTGGCCCAACCCAGGAAGGCCAGTTTCCAGCGACAGGGGAGTGGCAAAGCTCAGTCATTTTTCATCCTGTGTCTGATGTCCTAGTATCGTAACCGGCGGCTTTGTCTTCCGCCATATTCTCTACGGGATCACGACACTGTTTCACCTCACGCAACTTCTCGATCATCTGCTTCAGCAATATGGCTATGGCGTCATCGGCGTGACGGTCATGCTGGAAAGCATGGGTTTGCCGCTTCCCGCAGAGAGCATCATCATTGCAGCATCCCTCTATGCCGGTAGCACGCACCGCCTTCATATCGAGTGGATCGCGCTGGCAGCCGTCACCGGTGCCATCATGGGGGATAATTTCGGATATCTGCTGGGTCACCATTTTGGCTACAGCATCCTGAAAAAGCACGGCAAGAAAGTTGGCCTGACTGAAGAACGCCTCATGCTGGGGCGATATCTCTTTCGCAAGCATGGCGGAATCGTTGTTTTCCTTGGGCGCTTTGTCGCCATCCTCCGCGTTTTTGTAGCCCTGCTGGCTGGAGCAAACCGAATGCCGTGGCATTCGTTTCTTTTCTTCAATGCCTTGGGTGGTCTGTTCTGGGCCGGCGGTTATGCCTTCGTCACTTACGAGTTGGGAAAGCAGATTGAAAAAATTACAGGGCCAGCCGGAATCGCCCTCGCGGCCGTCGGGATCTGCTGTTTGGTTGGGGCCTTTCTTTTTCTCAAGAAGAACGAAAAACGCCTGACTGACGAAGCCATGAAGCAGGCTGAAGAAGACGAAAAGCGCTCCATCTCAGGGGCGAACGACAAAGGAAAACACTGATGACCCGCTCTCCTCACGCCGCCTGGTCTCTCGATACTCTAGAGCGCCTGGATGGACGGACCGCACTCATTACCGGCTCAACAGGTGGGCTCGGGTTCGAAGTAGCGTGCGGGCTGGCACAGCAGGGAGCATTCATTATTCTGAGCGGTCGCAACCTTGAAAAAGGTCGCGCGGCCCTTAACCGTCTGTATGAGCGCGTGCCGAGCGTGCAGGGACGCTTTGAGGTTCTGGACCTCGCATCTCTTGCTTCAGTCGCTAAATTTGCAACAGCTCTGCGGGAAAAGGGGCAACCAATCCACATGCTTGCCAACAACGCTGGCATCATGGGGCCAGCCTCCCGGCTAACCACAAAAGATGGCTTCGAACTCCAATTCGGCACCAACCATCTGGGTCATTTCGCTCTGACAGGTCGGTTGTTGCCTCTCCTTGCGGCAGGCAATGCTACCGTCATGACAGTGGCATCCTTGGCGGCCCTGAAAGGAGAACTGCCATTCGGGGATTTGAACGCCCGCCACCGCTACAATCCTATGGCTCGTTACAGACAAAGCAAACTGTCCAATTTGCTCTTCGCACTTGAGCTTAACCGTCGGGCCCACAAAGCGCCCTGGCCGATTCACTCCCGGGCTGCTCACCCTGGATGGGCTGCCAGCAATATCGTCGCCAATAATGGTGCGCTCGATACAGCAGGTAATCCAGTCGGTCGTTGGGGACGCCGGATTGCCCGAAGCTTCGCTGGGCCTGTCTTTCATGCGTTGGGACAGCCCGTAGAAGAGGGTGCATGGCCCCTTCTCTACGCCCTGGCATCCCCCGAAGCACGGGATGGAGCGTATTATGGGCCACAGGGGAAAGGAGAGCGCACCGGCATCCCAGGTGAAGCGGTCTTGCCTGAACTGGCCCAAGATCACCAACTGGCCGCGCGTCTCTGGTCAGTATCGGAAGAAATGACGGGCGTAAGGTATGGTCTCCTTTGAGACCATACTCCGGCTTTCAGTCCCCATAGCCATTGGGATGCGCTTTACGCCAGCGAAAAGCGCTTTCAACGATCTGATCCAACTTTTCGAATTTGGGGGCCCATCCAGTTTCACGCTGAATGGTTGTTGAGTCTGCAATGAGGACTGCGGGGTCACCTTGTCTACGTGGAGCAGCCTTCCAAGGCACTTTGCACCCGCTGACACGCTCGACACTTTGAATGATTTCAAAATTAGAGTATCCGCGACCATTCCCGATGTTATAGGCCACACTTCGCGTTTCGATCTGTTCAAGCGCACAAATATGGGCCTCTGCAACATCTGCTACATGAACATAATCTCTGATGCAGGATCCATCTCGGGTGGGATAATCTGTTCCGAATATTTTAAGAGCAGGCCGTCGCCCAAGAGCGGCATCAATTGCCAAAGGAACAAGATGCGTTTCAGGGCGATGATCTTCTCCGGCTCGGCCCGCAACATCTGAGCCGGCAGCGTTGAAATACCGCAGACAGGCACTTTTTAGGCCGTAGGCTGAATCTGCCCACTGCAATATTCGCTCAATGAGAAATTTGCTCTCTCCATACGGCGATCCAGGCTGGATTTCTGCCGTTTCCCCTATTGGATCAGGGCGTTCTGGGCCACCAAACAAGGCCGCAGTAGAAGAAAAGCCAAATTTTCTGACACCCGCTTCAGAACAGGCCTGCACGATGTTCAGACCTGTCAGATAATTCTGCCTCAGATAATGAAAAGGTGCCTGCATGCTATCGCCAACCAGAGAGATAGCTGCAAAGTGCAGAACTGCATCCCACCTTCCCTGACTGACAACATTTTTCGTAGCTTGATAGTCGATTAGATCTACATGATGGAAGGTAACGCCTTCAGGAACAGCGGCACGATGCCCAGTGCTGAGGTTATCCAAAACACAAACTTCATGCCCCTGATCCAGAAGAGCAAGCACTACATGACTACCGACAAATCCTGCGCCGCCGGTAACAAGATAACGCATTCCAAGTGTAACCTTCATAATATTTTCTGAAGTAAAAAGACTTACTTTTCAGAAAAGATAATTCGAAAGGTACTTCATCATTACTCGTAAAATTTGAGAATGATGTCATACCTTTCCTGTTCATTCAGACAAATGTCCAGAGAAGGCCTGGAACACGCTGAACAACTTGTTCACGCACGGACGCTGGGATGGACGCCAGAACTCTAAGAAATTCTTCTGCTCTCGGCGCTACAGGAGCATCAACAAGCCACATCAGAATTTCATCAATCGTAGTATTATTTCCCGGGATAAAAGGAAGCGGTGCTAGATTCTCTGGGTAGTAAATATCATCCACTTTCTCTAGAGAAAACATCTCCCATTCTCCCGCTTCGCGACGCTCTGCTGCAACTTGCTCGACACCTTGCGGTTGTCCGGCATCCGGGTTGGGAATAAAGACAATGTGTAAATTGGTCGTCGGGTTATAGGCAGCAAACCGATTACCGTCGAACGCTCGCAAATTATACACTAATTCTGAAGACAAGCGGTTATCATACTGCAGCGGGAGAGAGCGACGATTACCTATTTCACCATCTTCGATATAGAAAAAGGTAATTACATGAGGGGTTTTTTCGTGAATTGCTCCATACACAGAAAGCATATCATAACGTTGAGCATTTTCCGGGGTTGAATGAACAACTCTATTTTCCTGACGAAGAAAATAAAGAGTTGTCCCAAAGTATGATCTCAACTGATAAACATCTGGTTTTTTTTCCAAATTCGCAGTTCCGAATTTGCTTACATCAATTTTATCCCACGTATTTCTTAAGGTCATGATCGCACGGTCAATCATAACTCTGTAAATATCATGAAGTAAACGATGAACCTTTGGCATCAAACGCAGGGGTTCTAGATCTCCCACAGCATTTTGGTCAAAGTGCTGCCAGTACACGACAGAGTCACTCAGATCTGCATTCAGGCGCCTTTTAATACGCTGGATGTAGTGCTCCATGCTCCGGCAAATATAATGCATGACAAATGCATCATTCCAGTCAATTTCCTGATTTGCATCCTGCCCGTTGACCGGCCGCCCATCAGGTCGGACATACCGGTCTACCGGGATGTCATACCAGTGTGGATTGTGATAAGTGTTACCCAGTTTCTCTGGACGGACAAAGCTCTTGATGAGACGATTGTCCCCCAGTTCAGGGGTCGAATGCTGGGTAAACGCTTCGACTGTAGTTACCTTTGGGCGAACTACACGGCCGGAGCTTCCATAAATCCGCCATGACAGCGCTACGGCGTCAGCGTGTTCGAATTTTGAGAAGAACTCCGGGAGACTATCCTGATGTTTTAGATAGACATATTCATCGCCGTCGAGAAAACCAATCCAGTCATACTGACCCTTTGCCATTTCGGCAGCGGCCATGAAGCTGTTTCGCTGCCTCAGATAGAAATCCGGCTCTGCCAAAGGATCGGTCCGCATTGCTCTGATATCGCAAACTGCAGCCGCGGACTGGATAATCGCCCATGTCCCATCCGATGAATGATCGTCAAAGATGAAAAAGGTTTTGACACCAAGGGCTCTATGCCAGGCAATCCATCCAGCAATGTCAGAAAACTCATTTTTCACAAAGAGCACTATTGCTACGGTTGGAAAAGCCGTCATTTGCCTAGATCCACTTCAAAATGACCAACACGGTATAAGTTCGCTTATGGTAACACCTAAGCGAGAAAAACCATATCACTCAGCCCGCATTAACCCAAACCGGGCCACAAAAAGTAAAACTTCTAGTTTTCCAGAGTATAATATAAAATTTCGAAATCAAGGCCTGACAACAATCATTATAACGATAATAATCATTAAAATTGTTGGGACTTCATTAGATATTCTGTAGAATTTTTCTGAATGATTATTTTTATCTTCAAGGAATAATTTTCTCCACTTACTGCACGCACCATGAAATCCCATAAGACCTACTACGCACAGCAGTTTTATCCACCACCAGGCACTGTTCCAGTCTACTAATCCCGGTACGGATGCCATCAAGCCTCCGGCAAGGACGGTGACAATCATGGCGGGCGTCATGATTTGCCGAAGAAGTTTACGCTCCATGATCTTGAAACGTTCGCTTTCGGCTGTACCGGGAATTGTCTGCGTATGGTACACATACAGACGAGGCAAATAGAACGTTCCGGCCATCCACGCGGTAAACGCCATGATATGCAGCGACAGAAACCAGGTCAGATGGGTGGCAACAAAATCCATCATGCCTGTTTCTGCCTCTCCAGCGCCTGCTGGAGCACTGGCACCAACTGAGACAGGTGGTTGATCCTCACAAAACCGGGAGCAGGCCAGAATGAGGGGTTAGGAAGATTTTCCGAACGAAGTAACACACAGCTCATTCCAGCCCGGCGAGCAGCCTCTGCGCCTGTATCACTATCCTCAATCACGACACAGTTTTCTGGCAGAACACCTTCTGTCTTCGCGGCGTACAGATAGACTTCCGGAGAAGGTTTGGGCTCGTTCATATCATTAGCTGAATGAACGCGGTTTTCCGGGAAAAAATGTGTCATTCCTGTACGTTCAAATTTAGCATCCATCTCTGTCACAGACGAGTTGGAACCAACACGAAACGGCATTCCCAAAGCCCGGATTCCATGTAGCATTTCCGGCGCCCCCTCTACAGGTTCTGCCATTTTTTTCATAAGGCGTACAAGATTATCCCGCATTTCGAGTGCCGTATTTTCTGGAAGTGAGCGCCCCAGTTCGCCCTCCAGTTCTTCAACAACCTGTGGCAATGCCTTACCTGCAAAACGATCGTGCGCGTCTTCGTCTGAGAGATCCAATCCGAGGGAACGGGCGAACTCAGCGGTCGCCCGGCAGGACGCCCGCTCGCTGTCCACCAGCACACCATCACAATCAAAAATGACCAGTTTCAACTGACCATCTGCATCCAGCGCTGTCGTCATACGGCCCTCACGGCTTCCACCAGAGCTCCAACATTTTCAGGAGGCGTGTGCTGCATGACTCCGTGTCCCAGATTGAATACATGAGGTCGACCCTTCAGAGCATCCCGGATGGCCTGTGCTTCACGTACCATGGTGTCTCCGCCGGAAAAAAGCACCATTGGATCCAAATTACCCTGCAGAGTGATGTCTGGTACCAGCTCTGCAATCTGGGCGGGATCTGCCACCGTATCCAGAGCCAGCGTATTCACGCCTGTCTTTTCTGCATATTCCCGAACCATGATTCCTCCCAAACGCGGGAAGCCGATAATTGGCGTCCCGGGATGCTTCTCCCGGATATGACGCACGATCTGTCGGGTTGGTTCGATAACATAGCGCCTAAAAGCCGACGGAGGCAGAATTCCCGCCCAGGAATCAAACAGCATTACGGCTTCTGCGCCTGCCTCGATCTGCCCACAGAGCATGTCTGCGGTACTGACTGTAAGAGTTTCAATCAGCCGATCAAAAAGAGCAGGTTCGGTCTGCATCATCCGCCGGGTCGTCGCGAAATCGCGCGATCCACCGCCCTCGACCATGTAGCACGCCACCGTGAAAGGGCTGCCAGCAAAACCTAGCAAAGTCGTGACATCGGGAAGGGATTTACTCAGTCGGGACAAGGTCTCCCGAACGGGAGCAGTGGCGTCCAGTACGCGTCTCGGGTCCAGCCGGTCCAGGTCCGCCGCAGACCGAATCGCTCCGAGAACTGGTCCTCGACCTTCAATGAATTCAAGAGATTGGCCCATCGCCCAAGGCAGAATCAGAATGTCGGAAAACAGGATGGCCCCATCCATTCCGTAGCGGCGAATGGGCTGAATCGTCAGTTCTTCCGCCATGTCGGGTGTCATGCAGCGGGTGAGAAAATCAGCTTTGTCCCGCATGGCTCGGAATTCGGGAAGATACCGGCCAGCCTGTCGCATAAGCCAGACTGGCGGTGGCCAGACAGCTTCACCTTTGAGCGCTCTGAGCAGCGGTTTGGGGGACGGGGAGAGGGGTGCGTTTTCCGAATTCATGCCGCTCACTAACCATGAAAGAAAAAAGAAAGAAATCCTGGAGGATAGGATGATCCCTGTGGATACTGGGGTACCCGGCTTTCTAAAAATGTACCCCGTCTTACTCACACTGTGTACAACTCCGAAAACCGCAGCGATGCAAGGGGCTCAGGATTCTATCCCGTTTTACTCACAGACCCCCTGTGTACAACCCCCAGTTTCGAAGGGTGTACCCAACAATCCACGGTACTCGGTACCTCATTCGGGGACTCCGAGTACTGTCCCCATGTACCCCAGTACTGACACAATCTTTTCACCGGGTCATACGCAGTACTCGCACAGACACATGCCGTCGATAGTTTGGAGTCGCATCTTATGACCACACTGAGTACTTCATTGATTCTCGCGAGCGGATCGTTTGCCCGGCGAGTACTTCTGGAGGAAAGCGGTCTGACGATTCAACTTCGTCCTGTCGATATAGATGAGGAAAGTCTGAGACAGACGTGTGAGGCAGAGGGAAAATCATTGGGTGAGACTGCGTTGACACTGGCAGAAGCCAAAGCAGTCAGGTCGGCGGCATCGGGAAAAGAAACGGATCTGATTATCGCGGCAGACCAAATCCTTGATCTCGATGGGGAGGCCTTTGCAAAGCCAAAGACTCTGGAAGAGGCCCGAAACCATCTCAAAAGACTTAGGGGGCGCACGCACCGTCTTCAGACGGCGGTGGTGCTTTATCGTGGGACCCGAAAGATCTGGGGTAATCTGGCTGTCCCGGAACTGACCATGCGACTGTTTTCGGATATGTTTCTGGAGGCCTATCTCGAGCGCGAAGGAGAGACACTTCTTGGATGTGTAGGAGCTTATCGGCTGGAAGGACCTGGAGTTCAGCTGTTCTCGAGCATTTGCGGCGATCATGATGCTGTTCTCGGGTTACAACGCCTTCCTCTTCTGGAGGCCTTGAGAGTAGAGAATGCACTTCTGACCTAAAAAGTGCTTTTTTGGCTTGTCAGCAGAAAAACATCCTTATATACCGCCCACATCCGGCTTCGCCCCAACGAAGCCGTAGATGAAACAGTGGGGCCATAGCTCAGTTGGGAGAGCGCTTGAATGGCATTCAAGAGGTCGTCGGTTCGATCCCGATTGGCTCCACCAGTTTCCTTAATTTTTTCCTGAAATAATTAACTGCACGTTCAGTGCAAGATACCGCAGCCATTCGCTTCAATAGCGCAGATGGTCATTCGGATCGTTTTGTCCTAACATTTTAGGGCAAGTGTTTCGGGTACAAACTTTCAGGCTTCCAGCCTTATTCAAAAAACAATGCATAGGTCTGCACTCTATTTCACGAAAGCAGATCCTCATCACGATAGAACGATTTGGTGTTCATCGATGATATGGCGATCTGTGAAGGTTTTAAGAAACAGAACGAATTCCGTTCAAAAATACACTCTGTTGCATTAGCAGGCAGGCTATTGATCCACAAACGGAAGAGATACCTGTGTTTTTCATATTCAGGGACTGCTCCTTCGATTTTTCTCTTCGTGAAACACGATGACTGAATGGGTTAAATCCCAGTCATGCTGGTCGCTCCTTTCAATAAGGATTCAGCGACGGACAGGGCGCAGGGATTCGGAGGATCTGCTTCAGTCCGCTTTTCTCAAGCTGCTGGAGCTCAAACCGTCCAATATCCGGAATGTGGAGGCTTATCTTGTCAGAACGGCTCAGAATACGGCCCATGATACAGGCCGCCGAGAGCGGAATGGCCCGCTGTCTTTCATTGAAGACGAGGATATAAAAGAATTTCCGTGTAATGGTCCCACGCCTGTTGAAACGGTTATGTCGCGTCAGCGTCTGGACATACTGGAAGAAGCCATAAGAGATCTTGATGTCCGAACCCGGGAAATATTTCTGCTTCACCGGGTTGAAGATCTTTCTTATGCCCAGATTGCAAAACGCTTCGGTTGCTCAGTTAGCAATGTAGAAAAACATATCAGCAAGGCTCTGGCTTTCCTGACCAAAAGACTTCTGGATTAAGGTTTATGTCCTCCCTTCACGATACGGCAGCCGAGTGGTTCGCACGTCTTCATGCTCCAGACTGCTCGGATCAGGAACGTCAGAATTTTAAGATCTGGTATCATAAAAGCTCTGCCCAGGCTCAGGCCTATGACCTTGTTTCTACGATATGGCAGGCCTCTGGAGCTTCAAGGGTGTCTTCAGGGCAATCAGCATCTGACGTTATTCCCTCTAATTTAAGCCGCCGAAAAATTATTACTGGTGCCGTTGCTCTGGCCGTTGGTTCCCTTGCGGTTCTCCCGAACCCGGCAGAGGCGACAATACGCGTGACCGGGACAGGTCAGCAGAAGAAATTCACGATTTCACGCGCACTGACTATTTTGCTTGATAGTGACAGTTCTGTCGCTGCCAGAGAACAGAACAACATCCTGGATCTATTATACGGGCAGGCTGAAATCACTTCCCGTCTTATGGGAAATCGAAACACAGTAGAGATAGATCAGTGGAAGATTTCGTTATCGTCCGGAAATTTTAATTTTTCTAAATCTTCGCTGAAAAGTTCAATAACAGTGCTGAAAGGGAGAGCAGCTCTCGCACATCCCGCCATGGGCGGAGTCCAGGCTCTCGTGGAAGGAGAGCGGGCGACGATTTTGCCAGATAATCGTCTGCTCATTGATCGTCCGTCCCTGGATGATATTTTAGCCTGGCGGAGCGGCCGACTGTCCTTCCGGAATACGCCCTTAAGTGAAGCCGCCGATGAAATGAACCGGTATGCACGGCGCAAACTGGAGATTTCAGCATCCGCTGCGAACCTGCGCATCTCCGGTTTCTATCATTTCGGGCAGAACGAGACCTTTGCGCGCCTGCTGGAAAATTTCCTGCCTGTTCGCGCGACATTTGGTCAGACCATCGAGATCGTTAAGCTTTAATGACAACGATCATTTTCCACTGAGGGCACGCGCATCCCATTCGTCAACGAAGCAGACACCTATTGCGGCTTTATGCTTCGGAGACCCGCTCATGTTTCGCCTCAGAACATCCTTCCGGCATGCCATGCTGGCCGCGACTTTTTTCGCAAGCCTTCCGGAACAATCTTTTTCAGCCACTCTTCCTGCGCTGGATCTCCACCTTGGTTCACAGTCACTTGCAGCCTCTCTGGCTGAACTTTCCCGGATTAGTCATCAGGATATTCTCTTCTCAGAAACTGCAATGGGCTCTCGAACAGCGCCTGCACTGAACGGAAAATATACGTTTGATGAGGCCCTACAGCGCCTGACGCAGAATAGTGGATTGATTGTATCCCGCGATGCCAGTAGCGGCGCGATCACTGTTAAATCTGGCGGTTCTTTTCCCAGAAAAGTGCCACGTCCTGCGGTTGAAAAAGCCAGTCCCGTAAGGGAAGAGGCCATGGTTGTTCTGGGGGCAGGGCAGTCCAGACAGGTTCAGACTCTCTCCCGCACTGAACTTCATAAGGCGGCTCCAGGCACATCCCCTTTGGCCACACTGTCAGAACTTCCCGGCGTGAACTTTCAGTCGTCAGATCCCCTTGGTGCTTATGAATGGGCACAGCAGATTACCATTCGCGGGTTTTTCACCGACCAGCTTGGCTACACACTGGACGGGATTCCACTTGGAAATATGCAGTACCGTAACAATAATGGTCTGGCCATTGGGCGTGCACTGGAGACAGAAAACAATGGGCCTGTAACCCTTGCTCAGGGAACAGGTGGGCTTGGAACGGCCTCAACCAGCAATCTCGGTGGCACAATCCAGTTTTCATCTATTGATCCAACAGATCATTATGGACTGGATGTTTCCGGAACAGTTGGAAGCTCAAATACGTGGCGTGGCTTTGTTCGCCTTAACAGCGGAATTCTACCAGGTGGCGGCAAGTTCTATGCCAGTTACGATTATCAGTATGCGGATAAGTGGAAAGGGTGGGGACAGCAGAAGCAGCAGCAGCTTAATTTCAAATATATCCAGCCTTTGGGCGACGCTGTAAAAGCCACAACGTATCTCGATTTTGATGACCGGCGAGAAGATGATTATCTGGATCTCTCAACCAGTCTGATCAAGAAATTCGGCTATAATCACGACGATATCAGCAACAATTACAAGCTTGCGGAACAGATCGCCCGTGCTTATCAGGCGGGGGAAACGCTACCTTCTCCGTACACATCTCCGGACGACACTTATTACCGCGGTGGTGGCGTGCGGCAGGATATGGTGGGTTATGAAAAGTTCGATTATCACCTGATTCCGCATCTGACCGGATCTACCACAGTTTACGGTCATTACGATCGCGGGCCGGGAACATGGTCTGATCCGTATGACCCAACACCTGCCAATCTGGGTGGATCACCTCTATCCGTTTCAACAACGGAATATCGTATGCAGCGCGAAGGCGTGCTGACCAGCCTTGCGTATCAGCGGTGGCATCACAAGATCGAAGCTGGATTCTGGTTTGAAAACAATCTTTTCAGTCAGGCCGCAAAACTTTATCCACTTCAGGAAGGTGTAACGCCTTCAAATTTCCAGCGCTTCTACGAGAACCCATTTGCGGTGCAATGGCAGTACACATTCCGCACGCATGTTTATCAGTTTCACTTGGAAGACAGCTGGTCAATTACGCCGAAACTGCGCATTAATGCTGGCTTCAAGTCGCTGGTCTCGAATAGTTCTGTAGCGACAGCGCAAAGTTCCAATCCCATCAACGCCTCGATTTCAGCCTCCAACGGGTTCCTTCCTCAGGTTGGTGTTCTGTATCGTTTCAACAAGCATCATGAAGTTTTCGCTGATTTTTCGCGGAATATGTCGGCCTTTACGGCATCTGCTTCAACCGGCCCGTTTTCGACAACGCAGGCAGGCTTTGCCTATATTCATAACAAGCTGAAACCGGAAACAACCAATACGGAAGAGCTTGGTTATCGCTTTCATAATGACAGCGTGCAGGCTTCTCTGACGGGGTATTACGTTGATTTTGAAAACAGGCTTCTTGCGTCATCCCTGAGTTCGGTAATTGTTGGGAATCAGAACGTTCTGGAAAATGTCGGAAGTGTAACGTCCCGTGGTGTTGAAGCTGCAGCGACCTGGCGCTTTTTCCGGAACTGGTCTCTCTACGGTGCGTGGTCCTATAACGATGCGCATTACAACGATAATATCGTGAATTCAGACGGATCCATTTTGCGGATTGCAGGCAAGCAGGTTGTTGCCGCACCGCGCAATATTGGAAATTTCAAGCTGGCTTATGATGACGGGACGATCTGGGGTCAGTTTGGTGGGCAGTATATGAGCCGTCGTTTTTACACTTATCTGAATGACTCTCCGCTTCCGGGACGTGTTCTGTTTAATCTGTCCGCCGGATATCGTTTTAATCGTCCGGGAATTCTCAAAGGGCTGGAAGCTCAGGTCAACGTCGTGAACCTGTTCGACAAGGGATATATCTCAAGCATTGGAACCACAGGTTTCAAGAATAGTGACCCGGGTGGGACTTACCAGACTCTCCAGACGGGTGCGCCACGGCAGGTGTTTTTCACCCTGAGCAAACACTTCTTCTGATCTGTTTTCTGCACATCATTTCCGAAAGGAAAGTCTCATGTCATCACTTTCACGTCGCGGTATTCTGGGCGCAGGTGGCGCGCTTCTGTCCTCTACTTTGATCAAGGGTGTTTCAGCACAAACTCTGTCTGCGACCACACAGGAACCGTTTTCGTTCCTGTTCATAACGGACACTCACCTTCAGCCTGAACTGGATGCCATGAAGGGCTGCAAGATGGCATTTCGTGCGGCATCACGGGAAAAGGCGGATTTCGTTTTGCAGGGAGGAGACCATATTTATGATGCAATGGAAGTCTCGCTTCCTCGCGCTCATAAGCTCCTTGATCTGTATGACATGACCGAGCAGGAACTTGGCAAGAAGGTTTACCATACAGTCGGTAACCATGACTGTTTCGGCGTGTATACCAAAAGTGGTGCTTCAACGCAGAATGCTGAATTTGGTAAGAATTTTTTCCGGAAAGCGTTTGGTGAAACCTATTATGCTTTTGAGCATAAAGGCGTTCACTTCATCGTTCTGGACTCTGTAACCATCACGCCGGATCGTGACTACGAAGGGCGTTTTGATGCACGTCAGGTCAACTGGCTGAAGTCTTATCTTCAGACGGTGCCGGCCGGAGCGCCCATCATTATCTCCACACATATTCCCATGGTGACAGCGTTTTATACCTACGCTGATGAGAGCCCGTCACTTTTTAAACATCAGGCTCTCAGCACCGTTAATACGCGCGAAATTCTGGCTCTGCTTGCAGGGCATAATGTGTTGGCTGTTTTTCAAGGGCATACCCATGTTCTTGAGCAGGTCGAACATAACGGTATTCAGTTCATTACAGGTGGTGCTGTCAGCGGAAACTGGTGGCATGGATTACATCTCGGCACGCCAGAGGGCTACATGATCGTCCATGTAGAAAATAATACCGTTCGGACTGAATACAAAACCTACGGGTTTCACACAGTGAGTCCGGAAAACACCTACTGAAAGACAGTCGAGTTTGGACAGACCTTCAACAGGATGAAGGTCTGTCCGAAATTATGAGCCTATCGGGCGCACCAGATCAGCAATCATGCCATTTGTGGCCAGCAAAGCATCCTGGGGGGCAAGCTCAAGAAGCAGGCCACGGTCGCCCCCATTAATGACAACCGGCGGTCCATCCATCCCGCTTTGCTCAAATGCGGTGGGCACAGCGCTGCGCTGACCGAACGGGCTGACCCCTCCGATCTTGTAACCTGTTCGTTGCTCCGCATCCGGTCGGGACAGCATCTTGGCTTTTCGTCCTCCGAAAGCCGTCGCCACCCGTACGAAGTCCAGTTCCCGGTCCGCGGGGAGAACAACGCAGGCGGGGCGCCCGTCTATCTGCACCATCAGGGTTTTCAGAACATGATCGGGTGCCAGGCCGAGAGCGGCTGCTGCGGCCACGCCCAGCTTGCCGGCTGACGGATCATACTCGTAGATGCGGCGTTGGTAGGAGATGCCCAGCGCATCCAGTGTCAGTGTTGCGGAAGTGTCCAGGTCACTCATTCCAGAAGGTCTCGTTCTTTGACGTCTCCCTTCAGGATGGCACCTTGGGTAAGGGGATGCTAGGGTCGGGGCTCCTGCAAGAGAGAGAACTGGATTTCATGGCTGCTGCTTTTCTGGCCTGCATGCTGGCATCCGCTATGCATTACCGCCTTCCTCCCCGTGTCCTGCCGGCTATTCAGCGGGTTGAAGGGGGTGTGATGGGAAAGGTTAGCCAGAATACGGATGGATCTGTTGATATTGGTCTCATGCAGATCAATTCGCGATGGGTCCTGCCGATTGCGTCCATGACCCATCAAACTCCAGCGCAGGTCGCGACCCGGCTTGCTCTGGAACCCTGCTTCAATGTTGCGGCTGCTGCCATGATCTTACGCACGGCGCTGGACAACGAGCACGGCAATCTGCTGCGGGCGATCGGCGATTATCATTCCCGAACGCTTCCTCTGAATATGGCCTATCAGCGCAAGGTTATTGCGGCAGCCACCGAACTTTATCTCAGACAACCTTCCCGAGGATAGCCAGAAGGAAAATGTTATCTTATAACGTCCGTCCTTCTTACGCCGCCGGGGAAACTCATGCATCGTTTCCGAACCCTGTGTCTGGTCGGTTCGCTGCTGACTGCACCTGTCGCTTCTGCCGCCCCGATGCCTGTGGTTTGTGTTGAATCTGTCTGGTGCAACATCGCTGCCCAGATTGGTGGACCTGAAATCACCACGCAGGCCCTGATCTCAACGCCCGGCATCGACCCTCATGAACTGACCCCGACCCCCTCGATGGCACGCCAGACAGCGCGTGCGGCGCTGGTTGTGCTCAATGGCGCGACTTATGATGACTGGGCGCTGCCTTTCGTATCGGCTTCTGCGCCCCGTATCATTGCAGCGCAGGAAGCTGGTTGGACAGTGGGAGACAATCCTCATCTGTTTCTTGATCCTGTTGCCGTTCGCAAGGTTGCGACGGCCATGGCGCGTGTTTTCGTCAAGCAGGGACTGGATCATGAGGCGGTCCAGCAACGTCTGAAGGCTTTCCTGGAACAGATTGACGGTCTGGAAGCGCGCAGCGGCAAGCTGCGACAGACTTATGATGGAACGGCTATCGCAGCGATGGAGCCGGTTGGGGCTGACCTGATCCAGCATATGGGTTTGCATATTGTGGATGCAGGATTTGCCCTGGCTGTCATGCACCACACGGAGCCTTCTCCGAGGGATGTTGCGGTGCTTGAGACGGCGCTGGATGAGAAGACCGTCAAACTGCTGATTGTAAATCCGGCTGTGAGATCGCCCCAGATTGACCGGATGGTGGACAAGGCCCGGAGCAGTGGTATGCCGCTCGTCATGGTTGGGGAAACGCTGCCCCCGGGACTATCGTGGCAGGAGTGGGTGTCTTCAATTATCGAGTCCGTTCAGAAGGCCCTTGATGGCGCATCCAGATAACCTTTCCCTTGACCAGGTCACACTCTGCGCAGGCGCCAAGACCATTCTGGATAACGTCACCCTGACAGTCCCCATGACCGGCGTGACGCTTTTGGCAGGCCGGAACGGTTCCGGAAAATCGACTTTTCTGAAGGCTTGCCTTGGCCTTGTGCGCCTCCAGAGTGGTGTTCTTCTTCTCAAGGGCCAGCCGCCTGAACTTGCCTGCAGACAGATCGGCTACATGCCTCAGGGCCTCAGTGACACGGCTTTGATGATTCCGGCGATCAGTCATGTCATGGCAGCGATGAAAGGTGCACGCTGGGGAATACCTCTGCCGTCTCGTGCCCGGCGAGAGGATGCTGAACGACTGCTGGCTCTGACGGGCGCGCTATCTTTTGCCCGCCGGCCTCTTGGCCTTCTGTCTGGAGGGGAACGTCAGCGCGTCTGTCTTGCGCAGGCTCTGACAGACAATCCGAAGATGCTACTTCTGGACGAACCTCTGGCGGCTCTGGACCATGAAGCACAGCATCAGATTGTGTCTTTGCTGGATACTCTGACGCGGGACCTTGGAATTTCCATCCTCCTGACCTCTCACGAGACAGAGGCTCTGGGCGGGAAGATGTCGCGTATTCTGAAGCTGAAGAATGGCAGTCTGCATGTTTGAATTCGAATTCATGCGACATGCTTTTCTGGGATGCACCATCGTTTCTGTGCTGGCGGGAACGGTGGGGTGGTTTCTGATCCTGCGGCGTCAGGCCTTTGCTGCCCATGCTCTGTCTCATATTGGCTTTAGTGGTGCTGCAGGGGCGGTCTGGCTCGGTGTTTCTCCCCTTTATGGGATGATCGCTTTCAGTCTTTTGGCTGGCTTGGCGATGGGCAATGAAACAAAGGGGGCAGGGGCTCTTTCACCCCAACGTGACAGCATGATTGGCCTCGTTCTTGCTGCCAGTCTCGGTCTGGGAACATGGTTCCTGCACGAAGCGAATGGCGCCTCAAGCATGGCGACAACGCTTCTGTTTGGAGATGTGCTGGGTATTGATACGCCAACACTCCTCGCACTGAGCACCGTCACAGTGCTCTGTCTGGCTGGGCTGGCTTTTCTGGGGCGACCGCTTTTGTTCGCAAGCCTGATGCCGGACGTGGCGCAGGCGCGTGGAGTTCCGGTGCGTCTTACGTCACTCGGATTTATGGCGATAGCGGCCTTGGCTTGTTCCGCCTGTGCAGAAGTCTCGGGCGCGCTTCTGGCCTTCAGCCTCATGATCGGCCCGGCGGCAACGGCTCTCCGGTTAGGTTTGAGGCCCGTTGCAGGGCTCGCCACTGCGGTGTCTCTGGCCCTGTTTCTGTCCTGGGGAGGTCTTGCTCTGTCCTGGGTGACAGACGTGCCCGTGCCATTCTGGATCGGGCTTGGAGCCGCCGCCTGTTATGGAATGGCGTGCATGGTCAGGCGTTAATTGCCTGTCATTGTCACCAGACGAAGGTGAACCAGCCCGATAAAGGCGATCAGGCAGAGATGAAGGATAATCAGAGCCCTGCCGGTAATGACGGGTGCATCGCGGGTTGTATCCGGAGTTTCAGTCGACATTGTGGGCCTCCATAGGTTCTCTGTTCATAACCAACTTCACACCGTATCGCCAGACTATAGGGAAAACGCGGTTTTTTATGAAAAAATAGAACGGGCGCGAAAAACCTGACAGATTGCTCTATGTTAATATCGCTATGTCAAATGATACGAAAACATCTCGACCTGTTCGTGAACAGATAGACCTCTCCAAAATCGAGGTCTCGCCGAATGCGAAACTGATCCTGATGCTGGCCGCTATGGTCGCCGCAATCTGCGGTGGGCTTTACGGTTATGATACAGGCATCATTTCGGGAACGCTTCCTCTTATTGGTGATGACTTCCATCTGAACTCCACCATGAAGGAAAGCGTCGCCTCCGCTATTCTTCTGGGCGCAGTGTTTGGTGCTTTCGTGGCAGGCGCCCTCTCCGAGAAATTTGGTCGACGCACAACAACCTGCATTGTCAGTGGTGTGTTTGTTCTCGGTGCAACGGCTTGTGCATTTTCCCCAGATGTCTGGAATCTGATTGCGGCCCGTTTCGTGCTTGGACTTGCCGTCGGTGGATCTACACAGGTGGTTCCGATGTATATTTCGGAACTGGCACCTCAGGAACGCCGTGGCAGCCTGGTGACAATGTTCAATGTTGCCATTGGTCTGGGTATTCTGATTGCTAATATCATTGGCCTGACGCAGCGGACGAACTGGGGTTGGCGCCCGATGGTGGGGATTGCCGCCATTCCCGCAGCCATCGTTTTCGTGTCCATGTTCTTCATGCCGAAAAGCCCTCGCTGGTCGGCTGAAAATGAAGGCATGAAGAACGCCATTCTTCATCTCAGCCGTATTCGGACGACCAAGCGGGCAGTCCGCAAAGAAGTGGAAGCGATCCGCGAGAACGCAACGGATATCGATCCGAAGAACCGTGGCTGGCGTGGCCTCTTCCAGCCCTGGGTTCGTCCCGCACTGGTTGCAGCGCTTGGTGTCGCATTCTTTACCCAGTGCGGCGGCCTGGAGATGATGATCTATTATGCGCCGACGTTCCTGAACGATGCCGGATTTGGTGCATCTTCGGCACTATGGGCGTCGCTGGGTGTGGCGATCGTTTATTGCATCATGACCTTTCTGGGCTGCCTGTTCGTGGACCGGATCGGCCGTCGTCGTCTCATGCTGATCATGGGGCCGGGTGCTGCCCTGTCTCTGGTTGGTCTGGGCATCATGTTCATGAGCCATCCGGCTCCAGGGAGCATTGGATCTTATCTGATCGTGGCCTTTCTGCTGCTGTTCATGATGTTCAACTCTGGTGGTATTCAGGTCTGCGGTTGGCTTCTGGGTGCGGAAATGTTCCCGCTTTCCATGCGTGGGCAGGCAACATCCCTGCACGCAGCGACGCTATGGGGAGCAGATCTGCTTGTGACCAGTACGGCGCTGACAATGGCCGAGGGCATTGGCCTGACATGGACGATGTGGTTCTACGCCCTGGTCAACCTGGCCTCCGTGATCTTTGTGTTCTTCTTTGTTCCGGAGACTTCCGGTGCTTCCCTTGAAGACATTGAAGACGCGCTGCTGGAAAATCGTTTCCGTCCGACGCGGGAGAACAAGCGCATTGTCCCGGAAGAGGATGAAGAGGACGCTCGGTCTGCAGCATGATACGGTTCCTCCTTTCTTGAGGAGGACCGGATATGAACGTTATCGCTCAACGGGTTATTGCTGCACGAAGCGGCAATAACCCGTTTGTCATTGGACGTATGAAATCTGGCTGGCTTGTGCTTGGGGAGACCCAGCCTCTTCCGGGGTATTGCCAGCTTCTCGCAGATCCCATCGTTTCCTCCCTCAATGATTTGCACGGAGAGGCGAGGGCCCAGTACCTTCTGGATATGGCTGCGGTTGGGGATGCCCTTCTGGCGGTGACCGGGGCATCTCGTATCAATTATGAGACATGGTGTAATCTTGCGCCCTCGCTTCACACCCATATCGTGCCGCGCTACGCGAGCGAGGAGGACGACAAACGCACCAAGGCTGCCAGTATAGCCTATGATTATGCTGCTGCCAGACCGTTTGACCCGGAGCAGGACAAGACCTTCATGGAGGCAATGAAGCGGGAGTTAGGCTTAGGCCATTAGTGGCAACGCGTGGCCAGCAGATACCAGAGGCGAAAAACGGTAGTTTCACCAAAGGTCTGTCTCTGAAGCTCTGGCCGTTTCCAGAGGAGCCTGAAACGTTCTTTAAACGTCCGGGCCTGAGACAGATCTTCAAGAAGCGCTTTGGATTCCGGCGTCAGCATGTCTGGATAGCTCAGAAGACGTTGCACGTTTGATTCGAAGATCGTCATGAAAGCGCCAGGCCCGCGTTTTAAGGCGCCAAGGCCGCGCTGGATTCTGGAATGCTTCGCACCGACCGTATTGCAGGAGTGCTGCCGGTAATAACTCACGCAGCGATCATCAAAGAAAATTTCTCCGCCGGCTGCCATAGTCAGCAAATACGCCCACCAGTCATGCAAGGTGTTGGCGGGCGGAGTGGTTCCCTGCATCAAATGGCAGGCGGCTGCGTTAATGACAGCTGTATGGCCTGTTGCAATATTCTGGGTCAGAGCCGCTGCAAAACACGGCTGTCGATGTAACCGTTCGGACTTGCTGAAGACGTTCAGCGTGCTATCCGTCAGATACTGACGGGCGCAATAAATTGCCGGGATCTGGGCAGGTTGAGTCCGAAGCCACTCTACAGCCCATTCCAGTTTTTTGGGGTGCCAGACGTCGTCCTGATCAGCGAACGCAACGAACGGCGTTTCTGGAATGGAATCCAGCAGATGCAGGTACGATGCTCCGACACCGTTCGAGCCGGGAAGGGACGTGATCTCGACGCAGCGTCCATGCCCACGGTGTGCAGCAAAGGAGAGCATAATGACGCGTGAAGCATCTGTTGACCCGTCATCGCGCCAGTAAAGAACCCAGTCTGTGTGAGACTGGGCTAAAATGCTGTCGAGCTGTGCGTTCAGGTAAGTTTCGCCATTGTAAAGCGATAACAGAATAGCAACGCGCGTTGTTCTGTCCGCACCTTGACTTGCTCCTCCCCGGATCATCTGCGGGTTCCAGCGGCGGGTGCCGGATTGAGGAGAAGACATGACATCCTTATGAAAACGAACAGAAACAAAACGCGGAATACAGACCATTCCTTATCAGAATGGCCTGTAAAACTTACGAAGCCGTAAAGAGACGATGCACCGTACGGGCTACACTCTCACGCCATTCAGGCAATTTAACGCCAAAAATGCGATGAAGTTTTGAACAGTCCAGCCGGGAATCCTGCGGACGCTTGGCTGGCGTAGGCCAGTCTTCTGTACGGATTGCCGTAACCGTGGGCATGGCCTGCCCATGTTTTTCGGCTTCTTCAAGGGCAGCGACTGCCAGGCCGTGCCAGGTCGTCTCGCCGGTTCCGCTGGCGTGGTAGATGCCAGCGTATTCTGGCTTCCACCCGTCTTTTTCCACCAGAGCCAGAATGGCGAGGATGGCTTCCGCCAGATCGTCGGAACTGGTCGGGTTGCCGCTCTGATCTCCAACGACCTTGAGAGCCGGGTTCTTTGCCCCAGCGTTGATCATGGTCTTGATGAAGTTCTTGCCGTGCGCCGAATAGACCCAGGACGTTCTGAGAACGATGCTCTTTGGGTTGGCTGCCAGAACGGCCTGTTCACCGTCAGCCTTGGTGCTGCCATAGACCGTCTCAGGGCTGGTCGGGTCTTCTTCGGTGTAGGGCGTGCCCTTGTCACCGGAAAAGACATAGTCCGTCGAAACATGCACAAACGGAATGCCTGCCTTGGCACAGGCTTCAGCAAGCGCCTTCGGACCCGAGTTATTGGCGCGTTCTGCACCGTCTTTCTCGGTTTCAGCCAGATCGACAGCCGTCCAGGCAGCGGCATTCACCACAGCAGCCGGGTGATATTTTTCAATCGCGGCTGCGATCGTTTCAGGCTTGTCGAAATCGAACTCCGGTCGACCCACACGAATGATGCGGTCACCGCCGAGAGTGGCGAGGGATGTCGCAAGCTGGCCATTGCCGCCCGTGACGAGGATGGAACCTGTGCTGGACATGGCTTTACTCACTTTTCGTACTGGAACCAGCCTTTGGCTTCCGAGAAGTGCGGCGCGATTTTGTCCTTGTCGGACAGAACGGCTTCTTCTTCGGAAATGGGCCAGTCAATGTTCAGTTCCGGAGAGTTCCAGATGACTGCACGTTCGGAGACCTTGCTGTAAAGAGACGTGCATTTGTACTGGACTTCGGTGTTCTCTTCGAGCGTCACAAAACCATGCAGGAAGCCGGGCGGAACCCATAACTGGGACCAGTTTTCAGCAGAGAGCTCAGCAGCAACCCACTTGCCATAGGTTGGTGAGCCCGTGCGGGCATCTACGGCCACATCCCAGATGGCACCACGCGTTACGCGAACGAGTTTGCCTTGTTCGTAGGGGGCCAACTGGCAATGCAGCCCGCGGACGACGCCTTTTTCAACAGAGAGGCTCTGATTGTCCTGAACGAAAGGCAGGTTGATGCCGGCCTCCGTCATACGATCAAAATTATAGGTTTCGGAAAAGAAGCCGCGATTATCGCTGAAACGAGGAGGCGTAACGAGAATGACTTCCGGAATGGCTAGCCGTTCGACCTTCATGACGGTTTCCTTCAGAAAATGAGATCTGGAAATAAAGGCAGACTGTGCCTCAGCAGAAAAAACGCTGCCTGACCTGGTCAGGCAGCGCAGGGAAGATCAGGCGCCGTGATCTGCCAGTTCAAGCAGAAGACGACCCAGTTCTGTCTTGCCCATTTTCTTGGCATGGTCGCGAAGCTGATCGGCGGTAATGAACTTGTTGCGGAAAGCGACTTCAGCCGGAGAACCTACCAGCATGCCCTGACGGGACTGGATGGTCTGAACGAAGCTGCCAGCCTGCATCAGGCTGTCAGGCATACCAGCATCAAGCCACGCGCAGCCGCGGCTCAGACGATCAACCTGAAGCGTGCCTTCTTCAAGATACATGCGGTTGAGGTCTGTGATCTCCAGTTCGCCACGGGCGCTGGGCTTTACCTTCTTGGCGAAATCCACAACACGGTGATCATAGAAGTACAGGCCCGTGATGGCCCAGTTTGATTCAGGATTTTCCGGCTTTTCGACGACTTCAAGCGCTTTGCCACTCTGGTCGAATGAGACCACACCATAGCGCTCTGGGTCGCGGACCTGATATGCGAAGACAGTTGCACCTTCCGGACGGTTTGCAGCCGCACGTAGCAGCACACCCAGATGATCGGCGAAGATCAGATTGTCACCCAGGGCAAGCGCACAGGGGGATTCGTCAAGCCAGTCTTCCGCAATCAGAAATGCCTGAGCCAGACCATCCGGGGAAGGCTGAATGCGATACTCGAATGTTACGCCAAACTGGGAACCATCGCCCAGAAGGCGCTGGAACTGAGGCATGTCATGCGGCGTGGTGATGATCATGATGTCCCGGATTCCCGCCAGCATCAGCGTGGAAAGGGGGTAGTAGATCATTGGCTTGTCGTAGACCGGCAGGAGCTGCTTGGAGGAAGCGAGCGTCATGGGATACAGGCGCGTGCCCGAACCGCCAGCCAGGATAATGCCCTTCATGGGCTTCGTGTCGATCGTGCTCATGCGCGTGTTCCCAGTCGCTGTCCCGTATAACGCTTGGAGCGGATTCCTTCCCACCAGTCACGGTTGTCGAGATACCACTGAACCGTCTTGCGGATGCCGGTTTCGAAGTCGTTCTTGGCTTTCCAGTCCAGCTCTTTTTCAGCATGGGACGGGTCGATTTCATAACGGAAATCATGGCCGGGGCGGTCCGTCACGTAACGGATCAGACGCTCACGCGGGCCTTCCGGGTCTGGCAGAAGTTCATCCAGAACGGCACAGATTTTCTTGACGACTTCAAGGTTGGTGCGCGGCTGACGGGCACCGATAGCATAGGTCTCGCCCGGCTTTCCAATTTCCACAGCGCGGACCAGAGCTTCGGCATGGTCTTCGACGAAGAGCCAGTCGCGGATATTTTCGCCCTTGCCGTAAACAGGCAGTTCACGCCCTTCGATGGCGTTGATGGTGACAAGGGGAATCAGCTTTTCAGGGAAATGCCAGACACCATAGTTGTTAGTGGTGTTGGTAACGAATGTTGGCAGACCGTAAGTGTGATACCAGGCCCGGACCAGATGATCGGACGATGCCTTGGAGGCTGAATACGGGCTGCGCGGATCGTAAGGCGTTGTTTCGGTGAACGGCGGATCATTCGGCTCAAGATGGCCAAAGACTTCGTCCGTGGAAATGTGGTGGAACCGGAATGCGGCTTTCTCTTCGTTTCCGAGGCCGTTCCAGTATTTGCGCGCAGCTTCCAGAAGGGAATAGGTTCCCACGACATTGGTCTGGATAAAGACGCCGGGTCCGTCGATCGAGCGGTCCACATGGCTCTCAGCAGCCAGATGCATGACGGCATCCGGGCGATATTCCTCGAACAGGCGCTGCATTTCTACGCCGTTCACAATGTTTGCCCGTGCGTGAGAATAACGCGGATCGGAAGCGACCTCGGCTACGGTATCTTCTGAGGCTGCATAGGTCATGCAGTCTACGTTCAGCACACTGTGTTCGGTGTTTCTGATAATATGACGCACCACGGCCGAACCAATGAAGCCGCAACCGCCTGTCAACAATATCCGCATTTCAACTCCTTAACATCACGGTAGGAGCTTCAGCCCCGCCACAGGAAAGTATCTTACAGTGTTGTACAAGAGGCGCAAACATGGCTGTCGGTAATACTAATGAAACTATTTCTACATCCATAAGGTCTCGCCCCACATCGCTGAATGAGCTACCCAGACACTCCTGTTAGGCACGCAGGAGAACAAAGGTATGCTGGCTGATACATTAACCCGCTCGCTCGTTGATGTGCTGGAACGTCCAGACCTTCGGGTCGTTGCGGCGGGTCTCATGCCAGAGCTGGATATTTCCCTGAAGCAGCCATTTCAGCTCGGAGAAAACCTGCCTGAACATCCTGCCTCTCCTGTTGGGCAGGTATGCCTGAAGCTGGGGGAACCCTGTCTTCGCAATCCAGCACTCGCCCCAACATTTCTGCGGCAGGCTGTTGAACTTTTCAGGCTGCTCCATGGTGGCGCAGACGCTCGTCTCGCCAGTTTTGCTGCCGCGCGTGTTGCCGCACTGTTTCATGGTCTCGACACGAATGCGGCCTGCCCGCTTCCGACCGAACTTGCCGTCTGTGCAGGGGATGTGCCGGATAGCCAGACATTGCTGCATATCTGGGAGAGCTTGAAGCTGCTGTTTCCAAAGGCACCCGTGTTTACGGCGGAAGATGCACAGAGGTTGCAGCCTATTCTTGTGCGTCTGTGGCCTGTCATGGCACCTGCAGAAACATTAATGAGCAGCGGCGGGGACTCCAGACTGGCCGTTGATCCGGAAACAGGGCTGAACCGTTATTCCTGTTCGCACCGTCCCCGTCCCTGGGCTGTCACTTTTGGTTCTTCAACTGCTTCTTCTCTGTCAGAACGTGGGTTTGGAGGGGCAGAGGCGGCACGATGTGCGATGATGAACGCCCTTCTTTCACAGCAGGACCCGGATCTTGTTCAGGAAACAATGGTCAAGAATGCGCGGTCTGGCATTGGGCGACACTATGATCTGCCCGAAGACGCGGTATTGCTGTCTGCCTCCGGGACCGACTGTGAACTGGCAGTCCTGGCTCTCGTAGCCGCAGGCACCGAGCGTCCTGTCAGTTCCATTTTGCTTGCCCCGGACGAGACCGGAAGTGGTGTGCCACTGGCTGCCTGTGGTCGTCATTTCGCCACTGACAGCGCGTGCGCGACCTTAGTGGGAAAAGGGGAACTGATTGAGGGGTTCTCCGCCGATACCCGTCTCATCGGTGTGACTATCAGGCATCCGGATGGATCTTCCCGGGCAATCGAAGACATTAATGCCGAATGCCTTGAACTCGCGCGGCGTGAAGTAAAAGCCGGTCGGCATGTTTTAATGCACCGTCTGGACCAGTCCAAAACTGGCTTGGCTGCTCCGGACATGGAAACCATTGAAATCCTGCGAAGCGAGCTTGGAGAGCATTTTAGTGTTGTGGTGGATGCCTGCCAGGCTCGCCTTAGCCCAGCACGTGTTTTCGAGTGGGTACAGAGTGGTCTGATGGTCATGGTGACGGGCTCTAAATTTTTCACAGGGCCACCGTTCTGTGGAGCAATCCTTTTGCCGGAAACGCTGCGAAATCGCCTTCCATCATTGTCTCTTCCAATTGGTCTTAAAGACTATGCAAATCGGGATGAATGGCCGGAAGGATCAGATAAAAACGCATTGAATACTGGGCATAATATTGGTCTCGCTCTGCGATGGCATGCTGCGCTTGCAGAGATGGACGCCCTGTTTGTTTTACCGGATGACACGATCCGTCATCGGCTGGATTATTTCATGACCCAGGCTATCGAGATGGTGGAACGATGTCCTTCGCTGACCATGCTTCCTATGGGACAACCTGTGGATGATGGCCGCTGGGACGCAGTTCCGACAATCCTGTCTTTTTTGGTCAATGATCCCCTCGCGCCCGAACATCCGCTTGAGCTGGAAAATGCCCGGAAGTTGCACCGCTGGCTGAATGCAGATCTCTCACCATGGGTGAGGGAAGGGGAGCCAGCTCTGCTCTGTGTTCTGGGACAGCCCGTTCCGGTTCCACACCCGCTTCTGGACGGCCCGGCTGGTGCTTTGCGCTTATGCGCTGGTGCGCGACTGGTTTCAGGGGAGCCCTCTCATGCGGGGCTGGACGAACCACAGAGGTTACAGCGGGAATGTGCGGATGCCCGCAGGGTACTGGCTAAACTGGAACTGATCCTGAAACATTGGAACGTTCTGCTGGACGTCAATCCTGTTCCTCGTTACGCGCCTTTCTCATGACACAGACAGATCACGCAGTCCCGCACGGACACTTCCTCGACACTCCTGAGCTTCCTCGGGGCATTACGCGCTTCTGGCTCGTGCGACATGCTGTCGTGGAGGCCAGTGCGCGCAAGACAATGTATGGGGCCATGGATGTTCCTCTCTGCAAGGAAGCCATGGCCTCTCAGCAGGGTGGTTATGCTGCTCTGGCGCGTCGTCTTCCCGCAGATGCTGTCTGGTATAGTTCTCCCCTGCAAAGAGCGTGGGACACGGCTGCGCAGATTCGTTGTGCGGGAGAATTTCAGTGCCCTGATGTGACGCTGGATGCGCGGTTTATCGAACAGTCGATCGGGGACTGGCATGGAACACCGCATGACCAGTTTCTGTCGCTTTTGAGCCTGCCGCCAAACCCGTTCTGGTCGCTGTCCGCAAGCGAGCTTCCGCCGGGCGGTGAGAGCATGCTGGATGTCTGTGCGCGCGTCTCTCACGGTTTGGAAGACCTTGCTAACACGCATCCTGGTCAGGATATGGTGATGGTCAGCCATGGGGGCGCTATTCGTGCAGCACTCTCCCACGCCCTGGCTATTCACCCGGATATTGCGCTCAGGTTTACGATCCAAAACCTCTCCATTTCTATTATTGAACGGATTAATGGGCTCTGGCGCGTGGTTGCTGTGAACGAACTTCCGGATTTTCGAGGCTGAGATTTTCAGCAGGAAATACAGAGTCTGAAATTAGAGAGATAGGATTCTCCTGTTTGTGGAGAATCCAGAGGGGAGTCCGGATTGAGTCCGCAGACCACGGTTGTATCAGCGAATAAAAGAAGTCTCTCTTCTTTGAAGAAAGACAGGCATCTGATTTTTCAAGGATAAGACCGGAAACGGAGCTTGGTGGGCACACAAGGGCTCGAACCTTGGACCCGCTGATTAAGAGTCAGCTGCTCTACCAACTGAGCTATGTGCCCGTCGCTCCGTTTCCGGTGAGGCGCGTTATAGAGGGAAGGGTGGCTGCTATGCAAGAGGGATTCGCAGAAAAAAACGAATAAATCTGAAAAACCTCCTAAAAACAGTTTCTTACGAGTGGTTTAGAAGGCGCATGAGGCTTTCGAACTGTTCAAGAGAGCGATAATCAATCTTGAGGGAGCCGCCTTTTTTTCCGTCGTAGGAAATCCGGACTTTCAGCCCCAGACGAAGAGCAAGATCTTCTTCAATCTGAACGATTTCTGCGTCGCGACGACTTTTGGATGCTGGCTTCTTTTCTGATTTTTCTGCAGCAAGAGCTTCCGTCTGACGGACGTTCAGGCCCTTTTCCAGAACAATTTTGGCAGCGGCCACTGGGTCAGGGTGACCCAGAAGGGCGCGTGCGTGACCAGCCGTTAACTCGCCCTGGCGGACGTGAGCACGCACCTCAGCCGGAAGGTTTAGCAAACGCATGGTATTGGTGATGTGCGGGCGGGATTTGCCCACAGCGCCCGCCAGTTCTTCCTGTGTCAGCGTATAATCGTTGATGAGACGCTGTAGTCCCTCGGCTTCTTCGATCGGGTTCAGGTCTGCGCGCTGAAGGTTTTCGACCAGTGCCGCAGCCATGGCATCCGTATCATCGAGCTGGCGTACATGGACAGGCACACTGTGCAGGCCCGCAAGCTGAGACGCACGCCACCGGCGCTCACCGGCGATGATCTGATAGCGTTCCGGGTTGGCAGGGTCAGGCCGGACCAGCAAGGGCTGAAGGATACCTCGGGAGCGAATGGAGTTGGCCAGTTCTTCCAGTCGTTCAGGGTTCATGTCCTGACGCGGCTGAAAGGGGCTTGGCTCCAGCACATCGACGGGTAGGGAAGTATGCTGCTGCACCGGAGCATTCGCGCGCGTTGTGCGGGCAAGCTGGGGGGCCTGATCGCCCAAAAGGGCTGCAAGTCCACGACCGAGGCGCGGGGAAGTGTCCTTTTTGGCCATCGCAGCTTACGCCTTTGTCCTGTTCTCTGTTCGCTTCAGAAGTTCGTCCGCCAGTGCCACATAGGCGACTGCGCCTGTGGAACGTGCATCATAATTCAGCACAGGGCTGCCATGGCTCTGGGCTTCGGAAATACGGATATTTCTCGGGATCAGCGTTTCGAGAACCTGTTCGCCGAAGAAACCCCGTGCATCCTGTGCGACGAGTTCTGAAAGGTTGTTTCGTCGATCATACATCGTCAGCACAATGCCTTCGAGATGCAGATCTGCATTGAAGGCACGCCGCACACGGTCAATGGTGCGAACAAGCTGGCTGATCCCTTCAAGTGCGAAGAATTCACACTGAAGAGGAACCAGAACACTGTCGGCCGCGACCAGTGCGTTCAGGGTCAGAAGACCAAGGCTCGGCGGGCAATCGATCAGGATGGTGTCGTAGTCGCCTTCGAGGGCACGTAGAGCATCACGCAAACGATATTCCCGACGTTCATCCCCGATCATCTCCAGTTCGGCGCCGGCCAGTTCGTTATTGGCGGTGATGATCGAAAGATTCTCGAATTCGGTTGGCTGAGCAAGGGCGTGTGGCTCTGCTTCCTGCATCAGGGCAGCATAGGTACCAACATTCCGCTGATCATACTCGATGCCCAACCCGGTCGAGGCATTACCCTGAGGGTCCAGATCAACGAGCAGAACGCGCTGTTTCCGTGCCAGCGCGGCAGCCAGGTTGATTGTGGTCGTGGTTTTGCCAACACCGCCCTTCTGGTTGGTGACGGCAATGATGCGGGTGGTGGGGGATACGGAATTAGACGACACGCTTGAAATCACTGACCTTGATGATGGCTCCGCCGGGGTCGGTGCGGCTGGGAAGAATGGTGGATGTCATGTGCCAGTCGCGGCTTGCCTCGGTCAACTCATCCTGCGCCTTTATGCCCTTGAGAAACAGACAAAATCCGTTTTCTTTCAGCAGAGGGCGCGCCCATCCCAGCAGTTTGACCAGCGGGGCCAGTGCGCGGGCGGTAATGATGTCGGCTTCTGGTGGGGTTGCCGCTTCAATCCGCTTGGGAAGGATGGTGACATTGGCTTCGCAGATGCGCCCGGCTTCTCGCAGGAAGGCGCATTTTCGTTGGTCTGACTCAATGAGTGTAACCGGGTTGCCTGTTGCGATTGCCAGAATGAGACCCGGAAAGCCGCCGCCTGAACCGAGGTCCGTAATGGTGGCACCCTCAGGGATCAGATCCGCGAGTTGCAGGCTGTCTTGAATATGGCGGGGCCAGAGTTGACCCAGATCTTTCGGGCTGACCAGATTGATCTTCGCATTCCACTGCACGAGCAGGTCTGCGAAGCGCTCCAGTCTGGCCTGCGTTTCACGTGAAACGGTGGTCATGACAGGGTCCTTACATGGGCCAGCAGGGCGACCAGCGCGGCGGGTGTTACGCCTCGCACACGCTGCGCTGCGGCAAAGCTGGTCGGACGGGCCTGAGTAAAACGCTCGCGCATTTCGCTGCTCAGGCCGCCAATGGCGTTGTAGTTCAGATTGTCCGGCAGTGCGATGGCACTTTCAGAGGCAAGCTGTTTGATCTCACGGTCCTGCCTGTGCAGATAGCCGCCATAGCGTGCTTCCGTTTCCACATGACGGCGGATGCGAAGCGGTAACTCTGCGAACCAGGGCGCCAGATCCAGCACCTTTGAATGATCGCCATTGCTGGCCAGCACGTCCAGAACGCTCCGCCGCCGCCCGTCCAAGGAGACCTCAAATCCGACTTCTCTGAGTGTCTGGGGCAGGAATGTCGTCGAAGCAGCCTGAGCCATGGCCGCATCAATCTGGGTCTTCATGTCTGTAAAAGCACTGGCACGCTCGGCCAACACGCACCCGGCCATCATGCCCTTGGGTGTCAGGCGCAGGTCTGCGTTATCGGCGCGTAGTATCAGACGATACTCGGCGCGCGACGTGAACATGCGATAAGGTTCGCTGATGCCGTGCAGCGTCAGATCGTCGATCATGACGCCCAGATAAGCATCGCTCCGATCCAGAATGAGCGGATCGTTTCCAGCCGTCGCGCGGGCGGCATTCAGGCCCGCAAGGAGACCCTGCGCGCCTGCTTCTTCATAACCTGTTGTGCCGTTGATCTGACCCGCCAGATAGAGGCCCGGCAGGCTGCGCAACTGAAGCGATGGTAGAAGTTCACGGGGATCAACGTAGTCGTATTCTACAGCATATCCTGCCGTCACGATCCGGGCCTTTTCCAGGCCAGGCATGGAGGCGATCATGAGTGCCTGAACATCAGCCGGAAGGCTGGTGCTGATTCCGTTCGGATAGACAAGGTCCCCGCCGGGATTTCCGGGAAGTGCTTCCGGCTCCAGAAAAACCTGATGGGACGACCGCTCTGCGAAACGGACCACCTTGTCTTCAATTGAGGGGCAATAGCGTGGGCCACGCCCTGCGATTGCTCCGCCATACATGGCGGAACGATGCAGGTTCTCGTTGATGATACGATGTGTTTCTGGCGTCGTCTGGCTGATGCGGCAAGAAACCTGATCGTTCGTGATGCGATCCGTCAGCGGGCTGAAAGGCTCCGGAATATCATCACCGCGGTCTTCTGGCAGGTTGTCCCAGTCGATGCTGTCTTTGGCAATGCGGGGTGGTGTACCGGTCTTGAGGCGCCCCATTCGTAGGTTGAGGGCCTCCAGACGTTCGCCCAGTTTCGTTGCTGGGGCTTCGCCGATGCGCCCGGCAAGTTGCTGCTCATGCCCGACATGAATCACGCCGCGCAGGAAGGTACCTGTCGTGAGGACTACGGCACCGCAACGGAAAGAACGACCATCTTCGCAGACGACACCGCAGATTTGTCCGTTTTCTTCAATCAGATCCCCAACCGCTCCAGCCATGATCGTGAGGTTAGGCGTTTCTGCCAGAAGGGTCTGAATAGCCGTTTTGTAAAGAGAGCGGTCAGCCTGTGCTCGGGGACCGTGAACGGCTGGTCCTTTGGAGCGATTGAGCAGCTTGAAATGGATGCCTGCCCGATCGGCAGCCTTGCCCATCAGTCCATCCAGTGCGTCGATCTCTCGCACAAGATGCCCTTTGCCGATTCCACCAATGGCAGGATTGCAGGACATGGCCCCGATGGTTTCGAGCTTGTGTGTCAGCAGGAGCGTTCTGGCTCCAAAGCGCGCAGATGCTGCGGCTGCTTCGCACCCGGCATGACCGCCGCCGATCACGATGACATCGAAATCGCTCAAAACCTACTTCCCGATACAGAACTGCCCGAAGATTGCATCGAGCAGGGATTCAACATCAACACGTCCTGTCAGACGCCCCAGAGCCTGCATGGACAAGCGAAGCTCCTCGCCGCGCAGTTCAGGCCATGTGGCAGTCTGGGCGCGGTCCAGATGAGTGACGGCTTCCTGAATACCTGCACGATGGCGTGCCCGGGTCAGAGGCGGTGCACCGGCACTAGCGGTCAGCGCCGATACACGTTCAGTCAGTACGGACCGAAGTGCCGACAACCCGTCACCTGTCTGGGTGCTGATGCCTAGCATGTTCGGCGGGGCAGATGCGATGTCGATTTTCGTACGAACCGCAATTTCATTGTCAGACAGGGCGTCCGCAGTTTCGTCTGGCCCAATCAGATGCAGGATGACGTCTGCCTGTTTCACGTGAAACAAGGCCCGGCGAATGCCTTCGGCCTCGATTTCATCCTCTGTCTCACGAAGGCCGGCTGTGTCGATCAGGCGAAGGCGGACACCATTCAAAACCCAGTCAACGGCAATGGCGTCTCGCGTTGTTCCTGCGCGATGCGTGACGATTGCTGCATCATAACCAGATAAGGCATTGAGAAGGCTTGATTTTCCGACATTCGGAGATCCCGCGATGACGACTGTCAGACCCTGTCGCATCAGCTCGCCGCGATTGTCCTGCAAGTGAGCGGACATTTCGCGATGCAAGGCAGACATTTCAGCCAGAAGAGTCTCTTCAACTTCGGGCGGAAGGTCTTCATCCGGGAAATCAATCAGCGCTTCCTGGTGGGCAAGCACAAGCCGCAGCCGTTGTGCCCAACCATCATATAGCCGGCTGAGTGCGCCGTCTGCCTGTTGAAGCGCCTGTTTGCGCTGGCTTTCCGTCTCGGAATCGACCAGATCGGCAATGGCTTCAGCTTGTAGAAGATCCAGACGACCTTTCTGCACGGCGCGTTTTGTAAACTCTCCCGGTTCCGCAGGACGTGCGCCCAGATCAGTCAGCGCATCCGCAACGCGCGCAATAACGGCTGGTCCGGCGTGAAGGTGGAGTTCAAACCCGTCTTCCCCCGTATAGGACTTTGGACCGGGCAGCCAGAGAACTACGGCATGATCAAGCACCTCGCCCTGATGGCGAAGATTGCGCAGACTGGCGCGTCGAGGTTCTGGCAGGGAGCCACAGAGGCTTTGGAGAACATTCGCGCTTCCTGGTCCGCTGGCGCGCATAATGGCAATAGCCGCGCGGCCGGCACCTGTAGCCACAGCAAAAATGACCTGGGACGTTGAAGAAGAAAAGGGGCTCATGCCCCTTATGTAATGCAGGATGCTGTGATGTGAAATTGGCCTGTGCATAAAAGAAAACGGGCGACCCGTTACCGAGCCGCCCGTTTCTGTTCAGACTGATACGGTTAAGAGAAGCTTATTGAGCTTCGTCCACACCTGTATGGGTCTGCGGGGAGAAGGTCCAACCTTCGCCATAAGGCTGCGGCATGTACGCCATCCAACCCTTGGAAGAGACGTTCCAGCCTGCTGTGGAAACCGGAGCGCCCGTTGTGCGGAGCTTGCGGATGTCTGCTGCAGACAGTGTGCCCGGAGCCTGGTTGCCCCAGCTCTTACGCATGAAGTTGACGGCATCTGCGATCTGCTGGTCAGACAGGTGATCGCGGAAGCCCGGCATGGCAACAGCAGATGGGGCCGTGTTCGTTGGAGGCAGAATGCCGCCAAAGGTCACGATGTTGGCCATCGAAGTTGCATTGTCGGTAATGACAACAGGGTTGCCAGCCAGAGGCGGGAACATACGGTTGACACCGGTACCATCGTTCATATGGCAGATGGCGCAGTTGTGCAGGTAAACTTCTGCACCCGCGTCGCCCTTGCCGCCAGCCTCGAGCAGGGCTGTGGCCTTGCCGTCATCCTGACCAAAGTTCTTGCCTTCCGGAACGACCGGCATGCTCTTCAGGTACTTGGCTGTTGCGTGCAGGTCGTCGTCGCTCCAATGCTGTGTGCTGTAGGCCACCACGTCAGCCATACCACCGAAGACGGCAGAATGGTCGATACGGCCGCTCTTCAGGAATTCGGCAATGTCATCTTCCGACCAGCGACCCAGACCTGTGTCACTGTTGCTGCGCAGGCTTGGAGCAATCCAGTTGTCGATTGGTGCCCCACCGGAGAGGTAAGCATTGCCGTCCTTGGCCGTATAACCCTTGACCTGCATGGCCATGCCACGAGGCGTATGACATTCGCCACAATGGCCTGGGCCGTTCACGAGGTATTCACCACGGGCCACTTCCGGATCGGAAATGCTCTTGTCGAGACCAGGTGTAACGGTTGGAACAAACATGGCGCGCCAGATGGCCAGCGGCCAGCGCATGTTCATCGGCCAGGAGATGTCCGGCTGCTTGTTCTGAAGGGCGACTGGCTTCACGCCATGCATGAAGAAGGCGTACATGGCCTTGATGTCGTCATCAGACAGACGGGCAAACTCAGGATACGGCATGGCCGGATAAACCGTCGCGCCGTCCTTACGGATACCCTTGCGGATCGCCTTCGTGAAATCTTCAAGCGTGTAGCTGCCAATCCCGTATTTCGGGTCTGGCGTGATGTTGGTGGAGTAGATCGTGCCGATCGGGCTCTTGATCTCCAGACCGCCAGCAAAAGGCTGACCATGTAGCGCTGTATGGCAGGCTACGCAGTCAGACAGACGGGCCACGTAAGCTCCGCGCTTGATCAGAGCGTCGTCAGCGTCCTGGGCATGGGCAGCGCCAAAAGACACTGCCATTAGGCCAATTGCGGCCGCGAGTTTCCATCCCTGTTTCATCTCAGATACCAGTCTGTCCCGAGTTAATGCGTTCAGCATGTCACGTGCTCCTTGATACGTACCGCTGCCTCAGGGGTGATCCGCGGTCGGAATATCGGCCGTGGACTGCGGGACATTGAGGAACTGATCGCCCGGAACGCCTGTTGAATTCTGACGAGCCTTCACTTCATCATCGTAGGACTCGTTGGCACGCTTCACGATGAAGTTGCGGATGTCCTCGATCTGGTCAGGCGTCATGGAAGTGTCGAAACGGTCCATGCCGTAGGCCGTCAAAGCACCGCGACCGACAAGCTTGTAGAAGCTTTCCTTGCCACGTGGGGCACCAGACCAGCGGAGATCAGGCAGCACACCACCCGAGATCGCATTGTCGCCATGGCAGGCTGAGCAGAAGGTCTGATACAGGAAGTATCCGTTCTTCTGACGGGCTTCGTCATAGGTCGGAACCGGTTTGACAGGCGTGAAGCCCAGCTCGTTCTTCGGTGGTAGGCTGTCCTTGCCGTCAAGCGAGAAGGCAATCACGCGGGAATGATTGACTGTCCATCCGGAGGTGCGGGCTACCCCGCCATACAGGAATGGATAGATACCGCCCCAACCCACTTCCACAGCAACATACTGCTTGCCGTGGGCCATGTATGTCACCGGAGGGGCGATGATGGCGCTCTGAGCCGGGAAGGAATAGAGGTCATTCCCGTTCGTGGCATCGTAGGCATGGAATTCGCCGTTTGCGAGGCCCTGGAAGATTACGTTGCCAGCTGTGGCCAGAATACCGCCGTTCCACGGGCCCTTATGGTTGATCGTAAAGACGGGTTCCATCTTTTCCGGATCCCAGGCAACTGTCCAACCTTTGAGAACTTTCAGGAAGTCCTTCTTTGCGGCGACATGCGCGGGATCGTTGTCGTCGAAAAGGCCGATCTTGTTCATGTCGAGACCAAGGTTCCAGGCATCGTGATATGCCTTGAAGCCGCCTTTCTGGCCGTCATACATGAGTGGAATCTGCTGAGCGGGGATGTAAACCAGCTTCGTCTTCGGGCTGTAGGCCATGGCGGCAAAGTTATGCCCACCCAGTTCACCCGGAATACCGACCCATGGCTTACCCGTCAGAGTCCAAAGTGCATCAGGCACATAGTTTGGACGGCCCGTTACCGGATCCAGACCAGTGGCCCAGTTTTCGTAGGTATAGGGCTTGCCGGTGATGAACTTACCGCTCTTGGCATCAATGATGTAGAAGAAGCCGTTCTTTGGTGCATGAACGAGCACATGGCGCATTTCGCCATTGATCGGCATGTCGAGCGCCATGATCTGCTGGACTGAGGTATAATCCCACTGGTCCATTGGCGTTTCCTGGAAATGCCAGACGTATTTGCCGGTATCAGGGTTGATAGCCACGATGCTGCCGAGGAAGAGGTTGTTACCCTTTCCTTCAGAGCGGAACTTGTAGTTCCATGGCGAACCGTTACCGACTGCCAGATAGACGAGGTCCGTTACAGGGTCATAAACGAGAGAATCCCAGACGGTTCCACCGCCGCCCTGCTGTTTCCAGGCACCGTTCTTGCCCCAGGTCGGATAAGCCTTGGACATCAGAATGTCGTCCGAAGCGGCTCCATCGGGCTTGTTGTCGGGGTTCGGCACCGTAAAGAAGCGCCAGTCCAGCTTGCCGGTCTCAGCATCAAAGGCGGACACGAAGCCACGAGCACCGAACTCTGCACCACCGTTGCCGATCAGGACCTTGCCCTTGGCAATACGGGGGGCGCCATCCACGGTATAGGAGCGCTGGTGGCCCAGCTGAGCTTCCTTCGGGATGGTGTAGACGCTCCAGACCAGCTTGCCGGTTTTGGCATCCAGGGCGATCAGACGACCGTCAAACGTGCCGAAATAGACCTTGCCGTTCCAGTAGGCGGCGCCACGGCTGACCGTGTCGCAGCAGCCACGGTCAGCAATGTTGCCCGGAACCTTTGGGTCATAGGACCACAGCAGTTTGCCCGTTGCCGCATCCAGAGCTTTCATCTTGCTCCAGTTGGTGGTGGCGTACATGACGCCATCAACGATCAGCGGTGTGCCTTCCTGCCCACGATTGGTATCCAGATCATAGTGCCATGCCAGCTTCAGATTGCCGGCATTTTCCTTGGTGATCTGGTCCAGCGGGCTGTAGCGCTGCTCTGAATAGGTCCGGCCATAGCTCATCCAGTCACCGGGATGTTGGTCGGCATTTGTAATGGCGGTCCCTGTGTCCTCGGCTAGGGCGACAGGAGAGGCGGCGCAGAATGCCAGAGCGGCAGCGCAGCCCAGAAGGCGCTTCTTCGTAATGTTGATCGGCGTCAGTAGACCAGAAACCATGATCCGACTGTCCTTTTTGCAAAGACTGTTCCTGTTACTGGTATTCAGACTAATCAAGTCCTGATAAGCGCCTCTTGGGTCCAAGGTGCCCTCAGTTTCTCAAGTCGTCTGGAAAACCAGCATCACGAGAACTTACTACTCCTTATTTTATTGTTTGTAGAAAACTGAGCCTCTGACGTTTCCGTGAGCATTATGCTCGTAAAATCGCTGACTTAACTAGATGAGAATTGTTCTTAATAACTAACAATCAAACAGCTTTATTCTCTGTCGCAGTTTTGACACAGAAAATGGCAGTTTCTCAACAAATTGCGTAATATTTCAGGAAATCATACAAAAATGATCCCATATGTTATTTGAGAATACCGGCCTCCCGGCATATGCGTGACACGCATACGCTTTTTTCTGGGGGACTCTTTTAGGGAAGCATGATTGACGCTTTCCGACGGATGGGGCAGCGTCTCTGTATGCCACAGCTTTCCTGTCATTCCCCCCTCGGAGCCCTGACCATCAGTGAAGATGACGGGCATATTGTTGCTCTCGATTGGGGATGGGGGCGCGATCAGGAAGAGACGCCCCTGTTGATAAAAGTCCGAGACCTGCTCGAGAAGTATTTTGACGGGGAAAGGGTCGATTTCAGCGAGCTTCCGTTCTTGCCTTATGGAACGCCTTACCGCCAGAAAATCTGGAAAGCCATTCTGGAAATCCCCTATGGAGAAACCCGGACCTACGCTGAGATCGCTGCTCAGGCCGGTGGCTCGGCACGGTCTATCGGTGGGGCTATGGGGGCCAATCCAATTCCGGTTCTCATCCCTTGTCATCGTGTCGTAGGGGCAACCGGGCTAGGTAGCTATTCCGGGTTGAATGGTGTTGAAGACAAGAAAATCCTTCTTGATCTCGAAAAAGGTGACTGAAAACGGCAATAAAAAAGGGGAGCGGAAGCTCCCCTTTTTTATTGCATGAACCAGAATACGATTAATTATTCATGGCTTCAAAGAAGTCGTGGTTGGATTTGCTG
Organism: Gluconobacter frateurii; assembly: GCF_002723955.1. GTDB lineage: Bacteria > Pseudomonadota > Alphaproteobacteria > Acetobacterales > Acetobacteraceae > Gluconobacter > Gluconobacter frateurii. The sequence continues at coordinate 105,368 of NZ_BEWN01000002.1, read as the reverse complement.
TACTTCAGTTTGTCCAGCAGGAAGTCCATGGCATCCATCGTGCCCATCGGCGCGAGGATACGACGCAGAACCCACATCTTGGACAGCTCGGCGCGGTCAACAAGAAGTTCTTCCTTACGCGTGCCCGACTTGGTGATGTCGATAGCAGGGAAGGTACGCTTGTCAGCCAGCTTGCGATCCAGGATGAGTTCGGCGTTACCGGTGCCCTTGAACTCTTCGAAAATCACTTCGTCCATACGCGAACCGGTATCGATCAGCGCGGTGGCGATGATGGTGAGCGAGCCACCTTCTTCGATGTTACGGGCTGCACCGAAGAAGCGCTTTGGACGCTGCAGGGCGTTAGCGTCCACACCGCCGGTCAGCACCTTGCCGGATGACGGCACAACGGTGTTGTAGGCACGAGCCAGACGGGTGATGGAATCCAGAAGGATCACGACGTCACGCTTGTGTTCGACGAGGCGCTTCGCCTTTTCGAGAACCATTTCCGTCACCTGCACATGGCGTGTTGCCGGTTCATCGAAGGTGGAGGAAACGACTTCACCGCGCACCGAACGGGCCATGTCCGTCACTTCTTCCGGGCGTTCGTCGATCAGAAGAACGATCAGGAAGACTTCCGGATGGTTTGCGGAAATAGAGGCTGCGATGCTCTGGAGCATCACGGTTTTACCCGTACGCGGCGGAGCGACGATCAGGGCGCGCTGGCCCATGCCGATCGGCGTGACAAGATCGATGACGCGCGGCGTATAGTCGCGCTGGTCTTTCTTGCCCTTGCTGCGGGGAGAGGTGTCGGAAACAGCAGGTTCGGACTGTTCAACTTCCATCTTCAGGCGACGCTCAGGGTAGAGCGGCGTCAGGTTATCGAAGTTGATACGCGTCCGGACAACGTCCGGGTCTTCGAAGTTGATGGTGTTGACCTTGAGGAGCGCGAAATAACGCTCGCCATCGCGCGGGGCGCGGATCTGGCCTTCAACCGTATCACCGGGGCGCAGACCGAAACGGCGGACCTGCGTCGGGGAAATGTAGATGTCGTCCGGGCCGGGAAGATAATTGGCTTCCGGGCTACGCAGGAAGCCGAAACCGTCCGGCAGGATTTCCAGCGTTCCCTCGCCATAGATGGCCTGATCGCGCTCGGCGAGGGTTTTGAGGATAGCAAACATGATGTCCTGCTTGCGCATGGACGAGACGTTCTCGATCTCCAGTTCCTCTGCATAAGCCAGCAGATCGGCCGGAGATTTTTTCTTGAGTTCGGCGAGATGCATGAAAAACGCGCCTTATGTGCCCTTGGGGCAAACCTTATGGGGGAAGGATGTGCCTGCCTGATACAGAATGATCAGAACAGAGGCTCCGGACGTCAGGCGCCTTTCAGGGCGTGGCATCGGAAGCAAACGTCATCCGGTTAGGAAAGGAGACCGGGCGGCTGATAACCACCAGGAAGTCACAGCTGAATTACCGGAGCGCGCAAAGGAGTGTCAAGCCTCACGCGCTTGGTGACGTGACTTTGATATAGATCAATGGGTCAGCATGGCATCCGCAGTGCGTAGGGAGAGGGCCATGATTGTGAGAGCCGGATTGGCAGCGGTGGCGCTTGGGAATGTGGAGTGATCGCTGATCCACAGATTGTCGATGTCAAAGCTCTGCCCGTAAGGGGTGACAACAGCGGAGCCGGAATCTTTCCCCATGCGCGCCGTGCCCATCATATGGGCAGCCCGATCCAGAATGCGAAGGTCCCGGGCGCCAATGGCTTGCCACATCCGGGTCAACAGGCGGGAAGCATGCGCATGCATGGCGAGTTCGTTAGGACCGTAGCTGTGGGTAATGAGGGGCTTCGGGATGCCGAAGCTGTCTTTTTCGTCCGACAACACAACGCGGTTCTCGGGGCTGGGCATACAGTCTCCGTGAATTCCCATGCCAATGCTGCGATTATATCCCGCAAGAGTCCGGACCAAATCTGCCCCACGACGTGTGGAACCGCGTGCGATGTTCGAGGCCCAGGTAAGGGGCATCATGCCAAGGGACTGGATCAGATAACCGCCAGCAAAATCCGCATCTTTCGGACGCATCATGTCTTCGGTGATCGTCAGGGAGGGGTAGCCACGGTTGGGACGGACTTCCTGGTCAATCTCGCCCCAGATCTGGGTTGAGATATGGGTCATGTAATTTTCCCCAACCTGCCCTGAGCTGTTGGCGAGCCCATTATGCAAAAGAAGACGGGCAGTTTCGACAGCGCCGGCGGACAGAACCAGTTTCTCACACCGTTGACGGATATCCTGACCGTTCTGCTTGTAGACCACGCCTGTGACGCGACCTGCCTGATCCGTCTCAATGGTATGAACAAAACACCCCGGCCGGATTTCGGCGCCATAGGCAACAGCTAATGGAAGCCACGTGTTATCAGTGCCTGACTTGGCCCCGTTCCGGCATCCCTGATGGCAGGCCCCGCAACTGACACAGCCCTTTCGTTCGCCAAAATGAGGCTGATTGAAGGAGCGTGTAATCAATGCGGTCGGGCCGTCAGCATGGCGAAGGCCGACCGCATCACAGGCTTCCCGCATTTTTATGGCTGCGGGATTGGCTGGCGGCGGCGCATAGGCGTACTGCCGCGAGGAGTCCCATGGATACTGGGCTGGTCCAGAGACTCCGATGAAAGCTTCTACTTCCTCAATGTAGGGAAGCAGTTCTTCATACCGGAAAGGCCAGTCCACGCTGCGACCGGTCTCGGTGTGAAGCTGAAAATCGCGCGCGTCAGGGCGGGGGAGGAAGGCACCGTAGTGCAGGAGTGATCCGCCGACACCGGTTCCGCTATTGTTGCCGCCGAAGGGCTGAGGATTGCGGCCACCAGAGAGACGTTCGTTAAGCCAGTAGATTTCGCGTGCTTCGATTTCGTCAGATGTATAGTGCGCGGGCGTAAATTTCGGACCGGCTTCCAGCACAAGAACGCTTTTGCCGGCCTGGGCGAGACGTGCGGCCAGAGGCGCTCCGCCTGCACCACTTCCAATAACAATGACGTCCAGAATATCCGTCTCGGCATAAGTCTTCATTCTTCAGGTTCGCCTTATGCTGCGGAGGAGATTTTTGTGACGGGCTCGAAGTCTTCACGCTCATTAGCCTGAACGGTTTCAAAGCCCTGAAATCTTTCATCTCCCCCGTTCAGGTTGGCAGACATTCCAAGTCTGTCCTGAACGCGGGGATCAGCTAGAAAACACTCAATAACGTCTGCCCGCAGATCGAGGGCCCATTTCTGCATCTGCGGCGGTGTCAGACGGCGCGGTGCATCCAGACCCACCTTTCCCTCTCCCATGCCGTCCAGAAAAATTTCGACGGCATTGTCCTCAAGTTGAGAAAAAGGACGATCAAATTGTGAAATCGACAGATCACTCAGGGTGAGCAGGGCCTGTTCCCAAGCCTGAATGTCGGGAGGAAGCTCTGCGAAACGCCAGCCGTCACGCGGGCCGCTCAGTGCCATATCGACCCGTAAAGCAAGATTGAGAGTCTGTTGGCCCAGAATGTCCTCCTGAGGCAGAAGAACGGACACGAGGCGTTCCAGAACCGTGAAAGCCGTTGTGGAAAGGGTCCGTGGAACGGCTGAGGCGTCCTCTTCGAGGCGTGCGGTCAGGATATCATGTGTGCGGCGGGAAAGGTGATCTGAGGCTAAAAACGGGGGGGTATCAGACGGGTAGGTCATGTCGGCGTCCTTTGCTTCATTTTTCAAAGTCCCGGCATAGGGATAGTTCCTGTCTCCCGTTCAGGATCAAGATGCACTATCCTGCTTCAGTTACCCTGTCGGGCATCCGGCGGAATGAGAGTTAGAAGAGATCCATCCCCTGATCGGGATGTTTGTGCAAGTGAGGAGAGACGATGGCGGTCGAGATCCGGGTGCCGGCGCTGGGAGAAAGCCTGACGACCGCGACTGTCGCGCGCTGGCTGAAGCAGGCGGGTGATTACGTTCAGCATGACGAGACGATCGTCGAACTTGAGACGGACAAGGTCAGCGTTGAAGTTACGGCACCTTCCGCCGGGCGTCTGGAGAACTGCATCCCACTGGGAACAGAAGTGGAGATTGGTGGTCTTCTGGGTGAGATCGACGAAACGGCTGAAGCTCCGGTTGCGGCTGTAGCACCTGTTGCTCCGCCGGTAGAGGCGGTGCGTCCTGAACCTGTCGCCCCTGTTGTTGAGTCACCACCCGAACCAAAACCTGCTCCCAAGCCGACATTTGCTGAGCCTCAGGTTTCCGCGGCATCGGGGATTGATGATCCGAGAGAGCGTCGGGTTCCAATGTCGCGACTGCGACAGACGATTGCACGGAATCTGAAAGCGGCACAGAACACTGCCGCAATCCTGACGACGTTCAATGAAATCGATATGTCGGCTGCCAAGGCTCTGCGCGCTGAATATCGGGATGAGTTTGAAAAAAAGCATGATGGTGCCCGGTTGGGTTTCATGTCCTTTTTTGCCAGAGCCGTTGTCGGGGCGCTTCGCGATTATCCTGCCCTGAATGCCCAGATCGAAGGGGATGAAATCGTTTATCGGGATTTCGTTAACCTCGGGATCGCTGTCGGTACCGAACGGGGACTGGTTGTTCCTGTCCTTCACGATGCCGATCAGATGAGCTTTGCCGAACTGGAGCGCCGCATTGCGGATTACGGCAAGCGTGCTCGTGTGGGGTCTCTCAAACTGGACGAACTGTCACACGGCAGCTTCTCGATCACGAATGGCGGTATTTTCGGATCACTTCTTTCAACGCCGATCCTGAACACTCCGCAGTCGGGCATTTTGGGTATGCACGCCATCCAGGATCGTCCGGTTGTGCGTGATGGGCAGATTGTTGTTCGCCCCATGATGTATGTGGCATTGTCTTATGATCATCGCATTGTAGATGGGCGGGAAGCTGTAAGCTTCCTTGTTCGCGTAAAACAGTTGGTTGAAGATCCGCGACGACTTCTTCTCGATCTTTGATCTTTTTCGGAAGACGTAACGTTAAGGCGTCGCGTCTTCCGCTGAACGCTGGACGATCTGTCGTTCCCCCGCGTTCATTTCTTCACGTTGAACCGAGGGTCACTTCAGTTATGTCGCCTGCTTTCAGACTGTCTTCTTCTTTCCGGCTTTTGATGATGGTGACGGCTCTGGGAGGAGGCGTTCTTCCTCTCACAGCCTGCGCGCAGACGGATACGGCTTCCAAGGGAAGCCCGCAGGCAGTGGCAGCAACGGGCGTCATTGATGATGCGTCTGTTCCTCCGGCGGCCATTAATCCACCGACTGATACGGTGCCGGAAATCCCGCCGGTAAATATTCCACCGCTTCCCGTTGTCACCAATGCAGAAGCTCATAAGGAAGCAGCGCGCCTGGAAAAAATGATGGTGAAAACCGTAAAGGGTTTTTCAACATACAAACCAGAGCGCCGTGAGGCATTTGTTTCCCTGGCCAAGGACGAGCTGTCAAAGACAGGTTTGCCAATTTCGCGTCCGCAACTCATCATGGTTGTGGACCGTAATGAAAAAGTACAGCATCTGGACTTTGTTCTGGCGCTTCCAGACGAACCATGGGTTTCCATCGGAGGAACACCTGTCTCCACCGGAACCACCGGCCGTAAATACTATTATATTACCCCTGTCGGAGTTTTTCAGAATACAGCCGATCGCCTAGGCTACCGTGCAGAAGGTACCAAAAATAAATATGGAATTCGCGGTATCGGTGCCAAAGGCTCCCGCGTCTGGGATATGGGGTGGCAAACGGCCATGAAAGGTTGGCTGCCCAAGCATGAAACCGGGCAGATCAGACTGGAAATTCATGCAACAGACCCGCAGTTTCTTGAATGGCGCCTCGGACATCCTGCTTCCGAAGGGTGCATTCGCATTCCAGCGACAATGAACCATTTCATGGATCATTATGGGTTGATCGATGCTCTTTACGAGCAGGCTGCAAGTTATGATCCAAGGTTTTCAGCTCTGTTGCCAAAAGATCGGGAACAGACTCCTCTCGCTGGAGACCTTGTCATTGTTGTCGATTCCGGCCCTTTAACCGAGCCGAAAATCGACCCGATTGCGGATAAAAGACCGCTCCCCTGATGTTGGGACCAAGAAATATTACACAATAAGTATGACATTTTTGAGTAACCTGTATGAAGCTTCCATGACGAAGCGGTAATACAGGTTTTCAGTACCGGAAAGCATGAGTAATGAGCGTCTTCTCTTCCACGGGAGCACGCGATTTCCATGAAAAACGTTCGAAAAAGTCTCGCACTGTCTACAGGGCTTGTAACAGGAGCGATTCTTTTTGGGTCAGTGACATACGCTGCGGATGTTGCTCATCCGGACGATAAAAAGAAGACTGTCAAAGAAACACCGAAAGTTGAAAAACTGACTGTTCTCGGTCACGCATCACGTATCGCTCCCGCAACGGTTCCGTTAGACATTGCGCAACCGACATCAAAAATTCAGTCAGGGTTTTTGACGAATAATATTATTCCGCTTGCAAGCGTCGACGATATTATTCAGTTCCAGCCCAGCGTGTATTCCCAGAATCCCAACGGCCCAGGGATGGGCAAAGCTGAGGCCATGAGTCTCCGTGGTTTCCAGGATGGTCAGTATAATATGACGTTTGACGGCATCCCTTTTGGAGATGCCACAGATCTGGGGCACACGACGTCTGCGCTATTTATTTCCCACTTCCTTGGTGAAGCGCAGATTGACCGTGGTCCGGGCACAGCGTCAACGATGGGAAATGCGACATTTGGCGGCACTATGGGATTTACGTCTAAAAATCCTGCTGCCCGAATGGGAACAACGCTCTACGGCACTTATGGTAGTTTTAATACGCGTGCTGGCGGTATTGAATTTGATACAGGCAAAACCAGAATGGGTCGTGCCTTTATTGATATGCAGCATGAAGAAACCAATGGTTATCTGACCAACTCTTCAGAGCGCCGCAGCAACCTGATGTTCAAGGATGTTGTTGATCTTGCCCCGGAAACAACACTGACCATTGAGACGACATATAACAAGGAATGGCAGTACACGACCCAGGGTGCGACGCTGGCAGACTATAAAACATACGGAAAAAATTACGGGCTTTGCAACGATCCATCCAAGCAATGTTATTATGGATATCAGCCAAGCGTTTACACGTCTGACTTTGATTATATCTCGCTTAAAACAAAGCTATTATCCTGGCTGACGCTTGAAAATCAGATTTATACGAGTGGCTTTGAGCACGATTATTCAGAAAGCACAGATGCAAGCCAGAGAAGTGCTGCGGCGAACGGCGTAACATTTTACAATGCCGCTGGGAAAAAGGTTGCGACTTATGCGAATGACATTCCCGGAAAATATGCTGACGCTCGTTACAGGACATATGGCGACACCCTGCGGTTAAAGGGCCATACAACGTATGGTGACGTGTTGCTGGGTGTCTGGGCAGATGTTCAGAAAGACCGTCGTTATACCTATGCTATCGATCTAAGTCAGAATTCTGCTCCCGTTCCTGGGAAAACTGGTTCTGCATTCAGTTATGATATCTCGGATCTGAACACGACAATTCAGCCTTATTTAGAGCTGGATATTCACCCGTGGGCAGGCGCAACAATTAAGCCGGGTGTAAAATATTCCATTTTCAAAAGAGACTATGATGCAGGAATTAACAAGGGGACAAAGCTTCCACTGAAAGATACGCAAAACTATGGCTCATGGCAGCCATCCATTGCGATAAACCAACGTATTATGAAAAACTGGAGTGCGTATGCGCAGGTTGCTCGTGGCTTCCTTGCTCCGCCACTGTCTGTTTTTCAGGTGAGTTCTGTTGGCAACGTGAAGCCTGAAACGACCATGAATTATCAGGTCGGGTCGGTGTATCATGGACGCAACTGGATGCTGTCTCTGGACGGATATTACATTAATTTCTCAAACTATATTGCCGCCGCGCAGATCCAGGTTCCCAATATCGGTACGACATCGACATATGTGAACAGTGGTGGCGCAGTTTATCGAGGGATTGAGCTCGAAGGCCAGTATGTCATCGGCTACGGTTTTTCCCTGTATGGAAATTACAGTGTGAATGACGCGAAATACAAGCACAGCCACGTGCGCGTAGCGCAGACGCCCAATGCACTAGCCTCCTTCGGTCTGCTCTATGAAAGCGATCACGGACCATATTTTTCCCTCATGGGTAAATATACGGGCAATCATTGGGGGCTGGACAGCACGACGGATGATGCGGGCGATACGGTTTTCAAAAATCAGTATAAAATTGGCAGCACGGTCACTGCTGATCTTGCCATGGGCTGGCGCATTCATCATATCGGTTCATTTTTCAGAGACGTGACGCCGAGCATCAAGATTGCAAATCTCTTTAATAATCGCTCGATCAGTGATTATGCTGGCACCCAGTCTTACGGAGATGCGCCGCTGTTCTGGCGCATCGCAGGCCGGAGCGTCTTCTTCAACATGACCGCAACGATGCCATGATCCGCCGGATTTGCTCGCTCGTTGTTCTCTTCGCTCTGGGAGGATGTGCCTCTCAGACGCAGGGAGATGTTCTGGAAAAGGTCGTTTTTCTAGGGCGGCATGGCATCCGCAGTCCTACCGTCTCACCGCAGGAAATGCAGCGCCGTACCGGGCATGCGTGGCCGGTGTGGTCTGTCGCCCCAGGAGAGATGACGGATCATGGTGCTGAAGCTTTGGGAGCAATGGTGCAGGCAGTTCGGGAGAACTACAGCCAGACGGCCCTGTTCCAGTCTTCGCAGTCCTGTCAGACGGTGAAACAGGAAACTGTTGTCTGGGCGGATACGGCCGATCACAGAACGAGACAGACAGGCGAAGTCTGGGCAAAGGAAATTGCGCCCGGATGTTCTTTGCAGGCGGGTTGGGCATCTACAGCCATTGATCTGGTTTTTAATGCACTTGGAAGTCAGGCGGGGTCAGTTGATTCTGCTGCGCTTGAACGTGAATTTGAAACAGCCAAGACCACGTTGCCTGAGCCTGATTCTGATGCAGCCTTGAAGGCTCTTCAGGGACTTCTGGCTCCGAAGGGGTGCATAGAGAAACCTGTGTCGTCTCAATGCTTGACCACTTCTACGACCCTTGAGTGGAAAAAGGGAATGCCTCGTCTCAAGGGCGGATTTGTAACGGGCGGAATGGCGGCAGAAAGTCTGTTGCTGACATATGCTGAGGGAATGTCGCTAACGGATTTCGGGATTGCCGAGAAGGACGTCCCACATGTTCTTGAGACAGTCATGCCAGCGCATGAAGCAGAAAATCACCTTCTGCGCCGTCTTCCAGAATATGCGCGAGCGCGGAATGGCATAATGGCGGAGAGTATTCGCGCATTTCTTTCGGATAAGCTTGTATATGCGATTCCGGGCATCCTGCCTTCAACGAAGGTACTGGTTCTGGCAGGGCACGACACCAATCTGGCTGCCATGATGGCGCTGTTTGGTGTTGGCTGGTCCTTTGCGGATCAACCGGATTCTACGGCACCCAATACCGTGCTGGCATTCGAGCGTTGGCGTCACTCTGACGGCACACGAGAGGTCAGACTCAAGGTTTTTCATCAGTCTTTGGAAGAGCTACGCAAGGCGAGGGCGCCGGATATCGGGAAATCCGTCATTACGCTGTCTCCTGCGCAGACGTTTCTTGCTCCCTAGCGTCAGGAATATCTTGGGAAAACAAAAAAAGCCCGGATGAAAAACATCCGGGCTTTTTCGTAGCTGTACTGAAGAAAGGCTTAGTGAGCCCAGCCTTCAGGAACCTTGCCACCGTTCTTGGCCAGCTCGGCATAGACCTGCTTGATGAGCCAGACGTTCATCGTTGCTGAGTCGTCCGTGCTGCCCGTGTAATGCAGTTCGCCTGCAAGCTGCTTGCGCGCTTCCAGGGAGCTGTCGAGACCGAGCAGCTTCAGAAGATCCACAATCGAGGTCTTGTAGTTCAGCGGCTGGCCAGCCTTGGATGCCAGATCGGAAAGAACGGCATCCACGTCCACTGGTGCGGCTGGGGTGGCAGGTGCCGCAGCAGCCGGAGCGCCAGCGGAAGCCTGTGCATCAGCCGTGCCGGACGTTGGCGTGGCTGCTTCTGCATGCCCGAAAATCTTGGACATGATCGTGCTGAAAAGACCCATAGGAAATACTCCTGACGGTTTGAAAAATGGTGTCGGGGTAGACAACGCCTACCCCGTGTCACCTGTTCCGCTCAGTAACGATATTCTTCGTGCTTGAACGGACCGGCAACCGGAACGCCAATGTAGTCAGCCTGCTTCGTGGACATCTTGGAGAGTTCGGCGCCGACCTTTGCGAGATGCAGGGCAGCGACCTTTTCGTCCAGAGCCTTTGGCAGGGTGTAAACCTTCACCTCGTACTGGCCCGGCTTGGCGGTCCAGAGTTCGATCTGGGCCAGCGTCTGGTTGGTGAAGGAAGCGGACATCACGAAGGACGGGTGACCCGTGGCGTTGCCAAGGTTCACGAGGCGGCCTTCGGAAAGCAGGATGATGCGGCGGCCTTCGGCCAGCTCGACTTCGTCAACCTGCGGCTTGATGTTGTTCCAGCGATAGTTGCGCAGGGCTTCAACCTGGATTTCGCTGTCGAAGTGACCGATGTTGCAGACGATCGCACGGTCTTTCATTTCGCGCATGTGGTCGATCGTGATGATGTCCACATTGCCCGTGCAGGTGACGAAAATGTCGCCGCGCGGAGCTGCGTTTTCCATGGTGACGACTTCATAGCCTTCCATGGCGGCCTGCAGGGCGCAGATCGGGTCGACTTCGGTCACGAGAACGCGGCAGCCTGCGTTGCGCAGGGATGCGGCGGAACCCTTGCCCACGTCGCCATAACCGGCAACCACGGCAACCTTACCGGCCATCATGACGTCTGTGCCACGGCGGATGGCGTCCACCAGGCTCTCACGGCAGCCATACAGGTTGTCGAACTTGGACTTCGTGACGCTGTCGTTCACGTTGATGGCCGGAACCTTCAGCGTGCCAGCCTTGGCCATCTGCCAGAGACGATGGACACCCGTCGTCGTTTCTTCGGACAGGCCGCGGACGTCCTTCAGGAGTTCCGGGAACTGGTCGTGCATCATGACCGTGAGGTCGCCGCCGTCATCAAGGATCATGTTCGGCGTCCAGCCGTCCGGACCCGTGATGGTCTGCTCGATGCACCAGTTGAATTCTTCTTCCGTCAGGCCCTTCCAGGCGAAGACGGGAATACCAGCCGCAGCGATGGCTGCTGCTGCGTGATCCTGCGTGGAGAAGATGTTGCAGGACGACCAGCGGACCGTTGCGCCAAGAGCCGTCAGCGTCTCGATCAGCACGGCGGTCTGGATGGTCATGTGGAGGCAGCCAGCGATACGGGCACCCTTGAGCGGCTGGGTGTCCTTGTATTCTTCGCGGAGTGCCATCAGGCCGGGCATTTCGCCTTCAGCGATGGAGATTTCCTTGCGGCCCCAGTCTGCGAGGGAAATGTCGTGTACCTTGTAGTCCTGCGTGGTCATGATTGGCCCTTACTGCCCGTCTTGGATGGCAGCAGGTATAGAGGCTTGGCGGAGCCACGCAAAGTGTGGCTCCGTCGCATCTGGTCTGTGTCAGTTCGGCTGTGCGGTATCGGTCTTGGTCTTGACCGTCAGGTGAGGCTGTTGCGTCCGCTTCAGATGGCGCTTGTACTCTGTCTTGCCCTGCTTCGTGGTGTCTGACATTGCGTGAGGGGCCTGCGGAGCTGGCTGGTCAGGCTGTTCCGTAATGGTGCGGGGGTTTGTTGGCAGGTGGTTGGCCGGCTGATCAATGGTGGAATTCTGGGCTTTCTGCGTCGCGGTCGTGGATGTTTGAGGCTGATCGTTGCTCGGGCTGCTGATGGCTTGTGCGAAAGCGGCGGACGAGACGACGGGGGAGGCCACCAGAACTGCGGCTGCAAGCAGGGAGGCTTTCAGGCGAAGGGTCATGTCTTAATCTTTCCTCTTCAAAGGGAAGAGCTGGCTCTTCCGGGAATAATCTGATAACTCCCGGCCAGCGTAACAGTTGCCCCGATGCAGCATATTGCGTCTGTTGCCCGGGCATGTCAGAGAACGGCAGATCGCCTTCTGTCGCGTTGTTCGAAACCGGCGCAGGTCCAGAATACCCCCTGAAGAACAGGAGGATGCCGTGTCAGAGAACCCCACATACAACTTTCCTTTCACGGTGCTTGATCCGGCTTTTCAGGAAACGGGAAAACCTGCGTTTGCCAATGGTCTGGTCTGGGCTGTGCAGGCCGTACCGGGTCAGGACCTGCGGTCTCTCGGGGCGGATGAAGTCGAAGAGCTGCTGACTCCGGGTCGCAGACTGTCGGCTGAGGGGTGGTTCTGGCTTCATTTCGATACGGTTCACAGTTCTGCCCGATCCTTTGTCGCCCATCTGCCGGATCTGCCGGAAGACGTGCGGGCCATGCTGGCAGAAACCGAATATGGCATTGCTCTGGAAGCAGTTGATGATCTGATCTGGGGTGCGCTTCCAGCCTTTGATGATGCGCTTGCGGAGGACGACCGGGAAATCTGTGCGTGGCGGTTTGCCATGCGGCCTGATCTTCTGATCACGACGCGGCGGAACCCTATTCCTGTTCTGGGGGCTGCTTATCGGTCTCTTCGGGCGGATCACATTCCGCCGACGCCAGCAGGGATTGTCGATAGGGCACTGCGTGAATTTACCGGAACCGTGCGTCGGCAACTGGGTCAGCTGGATGATGATCTTGATCGGGCGGAGGATGTTCTTCTGCTGATTGAGCATCGGTCTGATCTGGGTCATCTGGGTGGTATCGTTGGTAAGGTGCGTCGTCGGGCGACCGAACTCCGACGTGTTGTTACGCCAATCGACCGCGTTCTGAAGGACGAAGATCTGGATCTTCCCGAATGGGCGGAAGACGAACTGCGCGACCGGGCGGAGCGGCAGGTTCATGCCGCTCTGGACGATCTGATCGCGTTGCAGGATCGGGCGCGCTCCCTGCAGGACGAGTTGGGGTCCAATCAGGCGGAAGAAACCAACCGTCGACTGTATATCGTTTCCGTGGGAACGACGTTGATGCTCCCGGCGACGTTCGTAACGGGATTCTTTGGCATGAACACAGGCGGCATGTTCCTGGCGCAAGGGGCGTGGGGAACAATCGAAGCGGGGTTTGTGTGCTTCGTGTTCATGGCCGTGACGTTTCTGTTCATGAAGCTGGCGCGGCTTCTCTGAGGGATTTTATCGCGGCCGGCGGACGTTCCACGGTTGTCGGGCAAGGTAATCCATGGCCATTTTGACGGAAAATATAGTCCCGAGAGGCTTCCCGGGGCTGTAATCCGTTTCAAGGCCTGAATACTCATGCGTGCATTTCAGACACTTTTCGCTCTTTCTTTTCTGACATTTGCCCTGACGGCCTGCGGGTCTGGAGCTTATACGCCTGAGACAGTCTTTACGGCGCTGAATAACGACCCTTCGGGGGTGGTGGGTAAGTTCAGAATAACCGTAAGGCGTGTGGGGTGGTATAATGACACGTTGTTCCTGATGTCAGATCCGAATTATCGGGCTCCCCACATCCTTATAGTGATGGTTCGCGGCGATACGGTGAGAGACATTTTGCAGGGTAAGAACCAGACGGTTCAGCAATATTTCCTCAATCGCGAAATCCAGGTGAGCGGCCTTGCCAGAAGGGGGCGGGTTGTCTCGAAAGACAGTGCGGGAAATCTGACAGGGCCGTCTTATTATCAGACCCGTATTTTCGTTGGGAACGCAGAGGATTTTGAAGTTTCCCACGAGTAATCCTGTTTTCGTGCATGCAGAAGACTAAGACTACCCGTGCCAGAGGGAAGGATGGCAGAAGCCATCGCATCCGGATGCCAGGGGATCGGGAGACCGATCATGGGTGCGTTTTGGCTGGTCCGCTGGAGGTTGCTGGCGTTTGCCCAAGAGCGGACGATGTTGTGTTGGGATCTGTGGTCGAACGCATGTCTGAGCTTGGAGCCTGCGTTGTGGACACGCCATGGGGCTGTTGGGCGGCGTATTTTTCAAAGGCTTCCGGTGTACCGACAAATGCACAGTCACACAGGTCACGATCTGCGTAAATGTAGCGCAGGCCTTCCGGTGTGGTGCGTGTCAGGAAGACGTGTTGCGGCATGAGTTGCAGCTCTGCCCGGCGGGAGGCGGAGTTGGCGGGGTGTCTGACGAAGCCAGCGGAGACGAGCTGCTTTCCCTGGGGGCTGGTGTTGTCGGCAACACAGCCGGAGAGGCCAACGACTGCGGACAGCAGGGTGGCAGGAAGGGAGAGGGAGCCAAGAATTTTCAACATATCAGTTTCCTAACCGCTGTGAGGCCTTGGGGTTTCATGGGCGGCCATGAGGCCTGTGATCTTGGGGGAGCGTAGGGGAAAACAAATGGCTGTGCAGGAAATGGATCAAACACTTACGGAAACTTGAAAGCAGGTTAAAAGGAAAAACCGAATAGAGATAGAAAATAAATCGGTTTAACCTTTTATATATGCGTCGGCTAACTGGTTCTGCTTGTTAAGACAGGAGATCAGGCTATGGCCGACCGGACCATCATTCGCACCACCGCAGGCGCCCCTTGGGTCAGTAATCAGGATAGCAAGACGGCTGGTCCGCGTGGGCCGTTGCTGCTGGAAAATTATCAGCTGCTTGAAAAGCTGGCGCATCAGAACCGGGAGCGTATTCCTGAGCGGACTGTGCACGCCAAGGGTTCGGGCGCGTTCGGAACGTTCATGGTCACGCACGATATTTCCCGTTTCAGCAGGGCGTCCATTTTTTCTGAGATCGGCAAGACGACGGACATGCTGGCGCGTTTTTCCACTGTCGCGGGTGAGCGCGGTGCGGCGGATGCCGAGCGGGATGTTCGGGGTTTTGCCCTGAAATTCTATACCGATGAGGGAAACTGGGATCTGGTTGGGAACAACACGCCCGTTTTCTTTGTCCGTGATCCGATGAAATTCCCTGACTTCATTCATACCCAGAAGAGGCATCCGCGTACGAACCGCCGGTCAGCGACAGCGATGTGGGATTTCTGGTCTCTGAGTCCGGAAAGTCTGCATCAGGTAGCGATCCTGTTTTCCGATCGTGGGTTGCCGCAGGGCTACAGGTTCATGAATGGGTATGGCAGTCACACGTTTTCGCTCTGGAATGCGCAGGGTGAGCGTTTCTGGGTGAAGTTCCACTTCAAAACCCAGCAGGGGCACCGTTTCTGGACGAATGATGAAGCGAACGCTGTCATCGGGCAGGATCGTGAAAGTGCGCAGGCTGATCTTTACGAGGCCATTGAGGGTGGCGATTTTCCGAAATGGACGGTGTTCATTCAGGTGATGGAAGAGGCTAAGGCGGAGCGTGTTAGCTTCAATCCGTTCGATGTGACGAAGGTTTGGCCTCATGCGGATTATCCTTTGCAGGAGGTGGGCGTTATGGAACTGAACCGGAATGCCGTGAATTATTTTGCAGAGATTGAGCAGGCGTCTTTTTCACCATCCAATATCGTGCCGGGCATTGGCTTCTCCCCTGACAGGCTCTTGCAGGGACGTCTGTTCGCCTATGCGGATGCGCATCGTTACCGGGTGGGCACGCATTATGAATCGCTGCCTGTTAATCGTCCGCAGATTGCCGTGAAAAACTATCACATGGATGGTCCCATGCGATTTGATGCTCCTGACCCGGGGGACGGCGGATATTATGAGCCGAATTCGTTTGGTGGGCCGGTTGAAGATACGGCTGCCATGGAGCCGCCTCTGCGGATCAATGGGGATGCGGGGTACTATGAGCACCGCCATGATGGCGATGATTTTGCACAGCCCCGGGCGTTGTTCCGTATGTTTGATTCCGGTCAGCGGGAGCGGTTCTTCGATAATATCGCGGGGGCCATGACGGGCGTTCCGGCAGAGATCATGGAGCGGCAGTTTGCTCTGTTCCGGCAGGCAGATCCTGAATGGGAAGCTGGTGTGCGGCAGGCTGTTACGCGGATCATGAGGGGGCCGTCTTCTTCTGCGCCGACGACGCAGGAGACGTGAGGCGGGGGTGTCTGGGTCAGCTTACTTAGAACAGGCTGACCAAACAGATCCCTCCGATTGCCATGGCTGCACCGATGAGTCGGGGGACTGAGGCTGCGTGTGGTTCCAGTCCGAGCAGTCCGAAATGATCCAGGATGACAGAGAGGACAACGGCGCAACTGGCGACCGTTACAGTGAACATTGCTGAACCGATTTCCCGTGCGGCCAGAGAGCCGGCGAGGACAAAGGCGAAATTGAAGAGACCACCAGCCCAGGCCCACCATGGAACGTGTGAGATACGCTCCATGAAAGGGTCGGAAGACTGGCCAATCCCGAGGAATGGCAGGGCGCATATCAGGGCCGCCAGCGCCACACCATAGACGGTCAGAACTGTCAGTCCCGGGCCGAGGGACTTGTTCAGTCCGGCATTGGCGGCTGACTGGAGAGGGTTGCCAAGTCCAGCCACGATCGCAAGCAGGAAGAACAGGATTTTCATCACTCTGTCGCCAGGTGGATCATTCTGCCTGTTCTTGCGGAGTCATAGAGGGCTTCCATAAGTTTCTGGTCACGCAGTCCTTCTTCGCCAGGGGTACGGGGGGTCAGATCGTTCAGGATGCAGTGTGCGAAATGGTCGATTTCCAGAGCAAACTGGTTTTCGGCTGGAAGGCGCCATTCGTTGACTGTCTTATGGTTTCCCTGTCGTTGACCGATCCGCAGGCGATGTCCGGTATATGAAAAGGCGTTCTCCAAGGTGATCCAGCCCTTTTCGAGCTGAATGCGGAGGTCCTTGGTTTCATAGGCGCCGTAGCTGGTCGCACAGTTGGCAATTACGCCTGATGGGAAGCGGAGCATGAACGAGAAGGTTTCGTCCAGGTCCTTGTAGCGTGGATCGTTGGGCGGGCTGATCATCTGGGCGAAAAGGCTTTCCGGCTCTTCTCCCAGGACGGCGCGGGTGCCGTTCAGGCAATATAATCCGATGTCCGGCAATGCGCCTCCACCGGCGAGTTCCAGTTTGAGACGCCATTGGTCTGCACTGCCTTGGACCTGTGTGTTTATGGCTTCCACGAGTTTTGGGCGGCCTAGTTCTCCGCTCTGGACAAGGTGGCGGACGGCCTGATTGAAGGGCTCGTAATGGCAGCGATAGGCGATCATGAGTTTTACGCCGGCCTTCTGGCAGGCGGCGATCATGCGCTGGGCCTCTGCGCTGGATTTGGCCATGGGTTTTTCACATAGGATGTGCTTGCCGGCTGCTGCGAGTGTTTCGACCTGTTCTGCGTGCAGGGCGTTGGGCGTGACGACGTACACGGCCTGAATATCTGGTCGGTCGGCGAGGCGCTGGATGTCGTCGTAGGTGAAAAGGGCGTCTTCCCCAATGCCATAGCCTTGGGCTGTCAAGCGCGCTTTTTTCAGGCGGCCTGAGATCAGGGCGACAGGTTTTGCGAGGTGGCAGCTTGAGAAAGCGGGCAGGATTTCCCCGAGTGTTAGTCGGCCGAGGCCCATGACGGCGAAACCTACCCGTTCTGAAGGGGGGAGAGCCTGCGGGGGCTGGTTTTCCGGGACATCGGCGTCCCCACGCCAGTTTCCAAAGCTGATCTGACCGTTTTTGACGGTTCCCGTATCCAGAATGGAGGGGGTGAGATTGGTAACGCCGGGTGGGGTATCGTGAGACATTGCGACTGCTTTCCCTCAGAGATTTCAGGGAAAACAACGCAGTCTCAGGCGATAGGGGTTCGGTTTTTGAATTATCTCACGCAAATCGTGACATCTGCGTCGTATCTTGTCAGCCAGGGCGTTGAATGCGGACAGTCATGGGGGACTTTTCGTTTTCTTCATGGAATGTGAGGTCAGCTGTCTGGCCTGCGGGAATTCGGCCGAGGTGTTCAATAGCTTGCAGGTTTCTTTTGAGGGATAGGCGTTTGCCATTTACTTCTCCCACAAAGCCGGAATTCAACTGAAGCGGCGAGAGTGGTTGGTCGTTTTGAGTGTCAATCAGTGTGGCTTTGTCCGGAACCATCAGGGTTGACAGGCCCCGCATGAAGTCCTGTTGCATGATCAGGAGCTGTTCCCATTCGCCCAAATTGGTTGAATTGGTCAGAATTCCTCCACGACCGGGGGCACTGATCAGGTAGGTGTTGTATTTTTTGGTGACGAGACAGACAAATCCCTGAGGAGTTTCCTGCATTTCGAGTTCGGGCAGCAGGCGTGGCATGGAGACTCTCTTTTCCAGCGTCACCTCGCAAGGAAATGTCAGTGGGAAAGCAACCAGTGCGGACAGGCCTGGATAAATACCGGGCTGGAAGGGGGCGGGTGAGAAATCGTCCCGGATCGGATCATGGCTGAGAACCCGGCCGTGCCAGTCCATGAACCACACGCGGGTCAGGGAAGGGGTTTCGCTCATCGTGTCTCCAAATCAGCAACTGCAAGGGCCAGACATTTCTTCATGACGCCTGGCAGGGCGGCGCGCTCCGTGGATCTGAACGTGCCGAAGGACGGATCGATCCCCGCATTATGACCTGCAGGAAGGGTCGCGGTGTAAATCATGAGCCGAAGTGTGAAATGGGTAAAGACATGCGTGACCTCTCCGCATGCTTTCCAGGGGCCGAGGAATGGAGCGGATGCGATCGCTTCCTTCTCGGTCCATGGAGTGCTTTGCCATGCCGTGCCGGGGAATTCATCCATGCCGCCGAGCAGCCCTTTTTCAGGCCGTTTTCTCATCAGGATGTGACCTGTTTCATCCTGAAGGACGAAATGGGCGCCATAACGGGTGGGTCGGGCCTGTTTAGGGGCTTTGCGAGGAAGGGTAGAGGCAATTCCCTTGGCGTGACCCTGACAGGCCGCTCGCCAGGGGCAGGTGAGGCAGGACGGGTTGCGGGGCGTACAGATCGTTGCACCGAGATCGAACAGGGCCTGGGCGAAGTCTGAGGGGCGTTTCTGTGCTGCTTTCGGATGATTGAGTAGCGCAGCCTGTCGGGCCAGGAGGGGGCGTGATGCAGGCAGGGAGTCTTCGATGGCGAACAGACGGGACGTGACGCGCTCGACATTGCCATCGACCGGCACGACAGGAACACCGAATGCGATCGAGGCGATAGCGCGGGCTGTGTAGGCGCCGATTCCCGGGAGTTTTAGAAGTTCTTCCACGGTATCGGGGAACTGACCGAGGTCTGCGACACGTTTTGCGCAGGCATGCAGATTTCTGGCGCGGGCGTAATAGCCGAGACCAGCCCAAAGGTGCAGGACGTCCTCTTGCGGGGCGGCGGCAAGATCCTGCACGGTGGGGTAATGCGTGAGAAAGCGTTCGTAATACGCTATGACAGCTTTCACGGTTGTCTGTTGCAGCATGATCTCGCTTAGCCAGACGGCGTACGGATCCGGGCGATGGCCGGGGAGGCTGCGCCATGGGAGGGTGCGGCGATGAGTATCGTACCAGCGAAGCAGGTCGGAAGCGTTAGGAGTCACGGAGAGGGATATGAAGAAGGATCAAGGTCCGGACAAGAACCTTCGTGGTCGGGCGGGTGGAATTGACCCTCAGCAGGGGCAGAAACCGGCATGGACCCCCAAGCGAGGGGGTGCCAGGCAGATTGGGGCGCTGGTTCCGGGAATTACCAAGCCGGCTTTCAGGAAGAAGTCGCCGCTTCTGGTGCGGCTTTCCATGGACTGGGAAGATTTTATCGGCCCACGACTGTCAAAGGTGACAGAGCCGCGCCGTATGTCGGCAGGAACACTGACATTGGCCTGTTCAGGACCTGTCGCCATGGAGCTTCAGCATCTGGCGCCTCAGATTATTGAACGAATCAATACGGCCTGTGGCCTGCGAGGAGAATATCTGATTCTCCGTCTGAAAATCGTGCAGGATATGACGGCATTTGAACGGCCTCGCCCAGCTTGGCCCAGACCTGTTCAGATTGATGTTCCGGAAATTGAAGACGATGAACTTCGGGACGCGTTGCAACGTCTGGGGGGGCATATTGGTGCGCGACGCGGTCGCCGTCGGTGACGGAAATGTTTCACGTGAAACGACTTGTTTCATGCCCTGAAACGGCCCTTTTCAGAGAACACGCTGTTACCGATATTAAAAACCGAACACGGCTCTTTCCAAGGAGACAGGCCATGAACATCACGAAGAAGTCCGCCGGAGCGCTGTTGATGGCTGCCTTGGTCGGAGCCTCGCCGCTTACGGCTCTTGCCCAGCATGGTGGCGGACCGGGTGGCGGTGGAGGCCATGGCGGTGGACCTGGCGGCGGTGGCGGTGGCTTCCGTGGTGGGCCTGGTGGTGGATTCGGTGGTGGTGGTTTTCGTGGTGGCCCGGGCGGCGGCGGTGGCGGCTTTCGAGGCGGACCCGGCGGTTACGGTGGGTATCGTGGCGGCTATGGCGGCGGCCCTGGTTGGGGTTTTCGTCCAGGGTATGGCAACTGGGGCGGTGGCTGGGGTGGCCCACGCTTCATTGGTTGGGGTAGCCCCGGCTGGGGTGGCTGGAACGGCTGGGGTGGTCCCGGCTGGTACGGTTATGGCTGGGGTGTGCCCGGTTGGGGCGGCGGCTGGGGCTGGGGCGGTTGGGGCCTTGGCGCAGCAGCACTCGGCGTGGCGGCGGGTATGGCGATCGGAACTGCGAGCAGCGGGTGCTATTATCCTCAGGGATGTGCCCCTGCTGGTGGATATGCTGTGCCGCAGGGATACTACGGTGCCCCGGGTTATAATGGCTATGGTGGCTATAATGGAGGCGTCCCGCCTTATACCTGGGGGTATTAAGGCGGGTGCCTGACGGGCAGCGTTAAAGGTTCAGTCGGTGACGAAATCGGCTGCCTTGTAGCCCTGAGCAAACAGGTGGGCACGCAGATTGGCGAAATTGATCTGCGTGCCGATGATCTTTTTCACGTTTGGCTTGGCGTGGAAGGCGAGGCCTAGGCCCGCATTGGCCAGCATCGGGATGTCGTTTGCACCGTCGCCTGTTGTTAGCGCGGCCTTGAGTTGAACGCCGCGTTCGGCAGTCAGGTCTTCAAGATGGCTCAGTTTGGCGTCTGGGCCCAGAACCGGGGCATCGAGACGCCCGGTCATTTTCCCATCCACGATTTCAAGGCTGTTGCCGTAGTTCTCGTCAAAGCCGCAGAGTTCAGCCACCTTCTGGGTGAACCACGTAAATCCGCCTGAGACGAGTGCCGTGCGTGCATTGTGCTTGCGCATGGTGCAGACGAGTTCTCTGGCGCCTTCCGTCAGGGTGACGGTTTTCCAGACTTCTTCAAGAACAGATGCCGGATGGCCGGCGAGCAGGGCGACGCGCTGTTCGATGGAGGTTTCGAAGTCGATCTCCCCATTCATGGAGGCGCGGGTAATGGCCGCGACCTGTTGCCCGATGCCGAGCAGGGCTGCCATTTCATCCAGCGTTTCCCCTGTGACGATGGTGCTGTCCATGTCTGCAACCAGAACGGCCTTGCGGCGGCCCCGGGTTTTCAGCAGCAGGGCGTCCGTCTGGTAA
This sequence comes from Gluconobacter frateurii, assembly GCF_002723955.1. GTDB lineage: Bacteria > Pseudomonadota > Alphaproteobacteria > Acetobacterales > Acetobacteraceae > Gluconobacter > Gluconobacter frateurii. The sequence goes on along the minus strand of NZ_BEWN01000002.1, from coordinate 83,931 downwards.
GGGGCAAGGGTAGCGCGGATTGTTGCGGCGCTTGGCGAGCCCGGGCCGGGTGTGGGGCATGGAATATCGACAGCTTCCCCGTCCGACAGGACGATGGGGGCCTTGCCTTTGACCAGCGACCGGGCGACGTCGATGGCTTCTGGTTTGAGGGAGCCGGCCTTGCGGTCAGCAATGAGGGTCAGAACGGAAGGAAGGGACATAAGCTCTCGTAACGGTCCAGCGCGTGTGGCAGGAACAGGGGGATGAACGCCCCGAAGACAGCACTCATTGTGGCTGGCCCGACGTGCTCCGGCAAGTCGGCTCTGGCTCTGGACCTTGCCCGGACTCTCCGGGGGACGGTGATCAACGCTGATTCCATGCAGGTTTATCGTGATCTGCACATCCTCACGGCCCGGCCGGATGCGGCTGACGAAGCGGCTGCTCCGCACCGGCTTTACGGTGTGCTGGATGCGGCAACGCCGGGCAGTGTGGCCTGGTGGCGGTCTCAGGCTCTTGCGGAAATGGAGGCTGCGTGGGCGGAAGGACGTTTGCCGATCCTTTGTGGCGGTACGGGGATGTATCTTCGGGCGTTGACGGATGGGCTGGTGGAAGTGCCCGATCCCGGCGACGAGGCGCGGCAGGAAGCGCGGGCGCTGGCGGAAGAGATTGGCCCGGCGGCATTGCACGCCCGGCTTGCCGAGGTGGACCCGAAAACCGCTGAGACACTTCGGCCGAATGACACACAGCGGATTTCGAGGGCCTGGGAGGTCTGGCGCGGGACGGGGCGCGGGCTGGTGTGGTGGCGGGCCCAACCGGGATTGCCGCCTGCGCCATGCCGGTTTGTATCTGTTCTTCTGGATCCGCCGCGGGATGTGTTGCGGCAATCGCTGAATATGCGCTTCGAGCAGATGCTTGAGGCTGGCGCTCTGGAAGAAGTGCGTCGTCTTGTGGCGAGGGGATTGGATTCTGTTCTGCCTGCCATGCGTGCGCATGGGGTTCCAGAACTTGCGGCTGTTCTGCAGGGTGAGATGACGCTTGAAGCTGCCCAGCAGGCGGCTGTTTTGGCCATTGGGCGATATACCCGCCGTCAGGCGACCTGGTTTCGGCATCATCCGCTGGGTCTGGAGGTAGATGCGATGATTTCGTTTCGTAGATATGCCCCTTTCGCGCAAGAATCGAAAACTGAATACGAAAAAATAGAGAATTTTATATCTGGACGAGTTGACGACACACCCCAACCTGTCCTAAATCCCGCGCCTCATACCCCTTAGGAGGATACGGTGACGGCTGCTGCTGAAAGAGACGCAACAACAGGCAACGAAGCGCTGAATGGCGCGGAGGTGCTTCTGCGCGTTCTCGATGAACAGGGCGTAGAGGTAGTCTTTGGCTATCCGGGGGGCGCTGTCCTTCCAATCTACGATGCGCTTTTCAAGCAGGACCGTATCCGCCACATTCTTGTCCGTCATGAGCAGGCTGCCGTTCATGCGGCTGAGGCCTATGCGCGTTCGACGGGCAAAGTTGGCGTTGTTCTGGTGACGTCCGGCCCGGGTGCGACCAATGCCGTGACCGGCCTTGTCGATGCGCTGATGGATTCGATCCCGCTGGTCTGTCTGACCGGTCAGGTGCCGACGAAGCTGATCGGCAATGATGCGTTCCAGGAAGCGGACACGACGGGCATTACCCGCCCGGCCACGAAGCACAACTATCTGGTACGGACGCCGGGTGCTCTAGCCCAAACGGTGCGTGAAGCTTTCGAAGTGGCGCGTTCCGGTCGTCCGGGGCCTGTGCTGGTTGATCTGCCCAAGGACATCACGGTTGGCCAGGCTCCGCTGACGGCGCCGGCGCTGTCGCGGCTGAAGCGTTTCCGCCGTCAGGGTGGGCCGGATGCCGAGGCGATTGCCCGCACGGTCGAGGCCATGAAGACAGCCAAGCGTCCGCTGTTCTACACGGGCGGTGGCATCATCAATTCCGGTCCGGAAGCCTCCGAGCTGCTGCGTCGTCTGGCGCGCAAGACAGGTTTCCCGGTTACGTCTACGCTGATGGGACTGGGGGCGTTTCCGTCTCCTGATCCGCAGTTCCTGGGTATGCTGGGCATGCACGGGTCTGTTGAAGCGAACATGGCCACGCATGGCTGTGATCTGCTGATCGCTCTGGGTGCGCGTTTCGATGACCGCGTGACGGGGCGTGTGGATGCGTTTTCGCCGAACTCGTTCAAGGTTCATGCGGATATTGATCCGAGCCAGATTGGCAAGATCATTCGTGTGGATGTGCGTCTGGAAGGGGATGTTCGCGATACGCTGCAGGCGCTGCTGGATGCATGGGACGATACGCCGGCACCTGATCTGAGCACGTGGTGGAACCAGATTGCGTCCTGGCGCAGCGTGGATGGCTTTGGCTTCACGCAGGATATGACGCCGTCTGCCGTTATCCGTCCGCAGCATGCCATTCGTCGTTTGTATGAAATGGCGATGGAGACGGGGCGTGACACGTTTGTGTCCACTGAGGTGGGGCAGCATCAGATGTGGGCGGCCCAGCACTTCCAGTTTGCCAAGCCGAACCGCTGGCTGACGTCGGGTGGTCTGGGCACCATGGGCTATGGTCTGCCGGCTGCTGTGGGCGCGCAGGTTGCGCATCCGGATGCGCTGGTGATTGATATTGCGGGTGAAGCCTCGACCCTGATGAACATTCAGGAACTGGGGACGATCGCGCAGTATCGTCTGCCGGTGAAGATCTTCATCCTGAACAACCAGTATATGGGCATGGTGCGCCAGTGGCAGGAACTGCTGCATGGTTCACGCTATTCCCAGTCTTACAGCGAGGCGTTGCCAGACTTCGTAAAGCTGGCGGAAGCGTTCCAGGCGACCGGGATGCGCGCGACCTGCGTGGGTGAACTGGATGATGTCATCCGCCGCATGCTGGAGCATGACGGCCCTGTCATCGCGGATATCTGCGTGGCGGAAAATGAAAACTGCTACCCGATGATTCCGTCGGGGGCGGCCCATAACCAGATGCTGCTTGGCCCGGATCAGGATTCCGCGGCCGCAGGTCTGACCGAAGAAGGGATGATGTTGGTCTGATGACGGAGACAATCCAGAATTCGGTCATCTCGGTTCTGATTGAGAACGAGAGTGGCGCGCTGGCCCGTGTGGTGGGCCTGTTTTCCGGCCGTGGCTACAATATTGAGAGCCTGACGGTGGCGCTGGTGGATGCCGAGCATAGCCTGTCACGCATTACGGTTCTGACGTCGGGGACGCCGCAGGTTATTGAGCAGATCAAGGCGCAGCTGAAGCGTCTGATTCCTGTTCATGCCGTCTGTGATCTGACGGAAGAAGGCCCGTATGTGGGCCGTGAGCTGGCTCTGGTGAAGGTTGTGTCCCGCGGTGAGAGCCGCACGGAAGGTCTGCGGATTGCGGATTCCTTCCGGGCCCGCCCGGTTGATACGACGGCCACCAGTTTTGTGTTCGAGCTGACGGGGTCTCCCTCCAAGATCGACGCTTTTATCGAGTTGATGCGCCCCCTTGGCCTGGCTGAGGTTTCGCGCACGGGGATTGCGGCCATTGGTCGTGGCCCTTCTGTCTTTCACGTTAACGAGGAACATGTCTGATGCGGGTGTATTACGATCGCGATGCCGATCTGAATCTGATCAAGAGCAAGAAAGTCGCGATCATTGGCTACGGCAGCCAGGGTCACGCTCATGCCAACAACCTGCGTGACAGCGGCCTGACGGACATTGTCATCGGCCTGCGTCCGACGTCCTCTGCCGTCAAGAAGGCAGAAGAGGCTGGTTTCAAGGTCATGTCCCCGGAAGACGCTGCTGCGTGGGCCGATGTGGTCATGGTTCTGACGCCGGATGAAGGCCAGGGCGCCCTGTACAAGGAAAGCCTTGAGAAGAACCTGAAGCAGGGTGCAGCTCTTGCCTTCGCGCACGGCCTGTCCATCCACTTCCGTATCATTGAAGCCCGTCCGGATCTGGACGTGTTCCTGATCGCACCGAAGGGCCCGGGCCATACGGTTCGTTCCGAATACCAGCGTGGCGGTGGCGTTCCGTCTCTCGTTGCTGTGGCTCAGAATGCTTCTGGCAAGGCTCTGGACATCGCTTTGTCCTACGCTTCCGCAAACGGTGGCGGCCGTGCAGGTATCATTGAGACGACTTTCAAGGAAGAAGTCGAAACCGATCTGTTCGGTGAGCAGGCTGTTCTGTGTGGCGGTGTCGTTGACCTGATCCGCGCTGGTTTCGAGACGCTGGTTGAAGGTGGCTATGCCCCGGAAATGGCTTACTTCGAGTGCCTGCACGAAATGAAGCTGATCGTGGATCTGATCTACGAGGGTGGCATTTCCAACATGAACTACTCCATCTCCAACACTGCGGAGTATGGTGAGTACGTGACGGGTCCGCGCATCATCACGCCGGAAACGAAGGCTGAGATGAAGCGCGTTCTGACGGACATTCAGGATGGTACGTTTGTTCGTAACTTCATCCTCGAGAACCAGTCCGGCGGTGTTGGCTTCAAGGCTATCCGCGCTCGCAATGACGCTCACCAGATCGAGAAGACCGGTGAGAAGCTGCGTGCGATGATGCCGTGGATTGCCAAGGGCAAGCTGGTCGACAAGGCCAAGAACTGATCTTTAAGGATCGGGGCTCCTCAGCGGTTTTCTGCTGAGGGCAGGAAAAACACGCGTTTCGGGGCTGGAGTATTTCCGGCTTTGGGACGCGTGTTTTTTTGTGCCTTTTGGGGGCGGCAGAGAGGGTGAAGCCTGAGTATTTTTCGGTGAACATTATGCCGCGGGACAGTACGAATCGTTTTTTCTGGTGGAAAATCGACTGTTCTGTGAACTGTTGGCCTCAAAGGCGCTGATGTGTTGGCGCATCCCAAGACGAAACCTGTTTTCAGGGGTATCTGTCGGGTTTTTTATGCTACTATCCCAGTTGTGAGGTGCGTCAGAGACTTTGTGGGAGCATTGTCTGGAAGCGCGAACGAGAACCTGTTTCTTCCCGGAATATGACATATTAACGAATCAGGGCAGAAAACCCTTGCATCCGCAGGGAGGGGGCTCTAACACCGCGCTTCTTGGCCCAAGGGGGCGATTTCGCCCAACAGGCTGTCTACTGGTTTGGGGGTACGTGATGAACGCACTTGCTCAACTGGGGATGGTATCGGAACTCCCGAGAGATATCCAGAACAGCGATGCTCACTCTGTTGAAGAGGAGCGCAAGGACTACTTTATTGAACGGGATGGCGAACGCTATGCCGGCAATCACCTGCTGATCGATTTCTGGGATGCCCGGAATCTTGATGATCCGGCACGCATTGATGAGACGCTGTGCGAGTCAGCGATTGCCGCTGGTGCGACGATCCTGCACAGCCATTTCCATCACTTCACGCCGAATGGTGGCGTGTCTGGTGTGATCGTGCTTGCTGAGAGCCACATCTCGATCCACACGTGGCCAGAGCGGAATTACGCTGCGGTTGACGTCTTTATGTGTGGCGCATGTGACCCGAATCTGTCGATTCCGGTTATGCAGCGTCTGTTCCAGGCTGGCCGCATCGAAGTTGATGCCGTGCGCCGTGGACGCGTCCAGGACAGGAACGCAAGCGCGTCCTGATCCTCAGGCAGGGACCGGTCCTGTGAGGCCGGTCCTGTTCTGCATTGAAATCCCGACAAGGAAATTGAAGACCATGGCTGAAACATGGATCAATGAGACCCTGTACCCGGACTGGGGACAGCGTTTTCTGGTCACGCGTGAGCTTGCACGCGTTAAATCTGACTTCCAGGATGTGGTGGTCTTTGAGAGCTCCAGCCATGGTCGTGTGCTGGTTCTGGATGGTGTCATCCAGATCACGGAACGCGATGAGTTCGTTTATCAGGAAATGCTGACGCATGTGCCGGTCCTGGCGCATCCATGTGCCAAGCGCGTTCTGATCATTGGTGCTGGGGACGGTGGCGTTCTGCGTCGGGTTCTTGAGCACAAGACTGTTGAAAAAGCCGTCATGGTGGAAATCGACGGTGCGGTGATCGAGCTTTCCAAACAGCATCTGCCGAACATTGCAGGGGATGCCTGGAATGATCCGCGGGCGGAAGTGATTGTTGGCGATGGCATTGATTATGTTGCCAAGGCTGCTGACGGATCTTTTGACGTCATCATCGTTGATAGCACGGACCCGATTGGCGTGGGTGAAGTCCTGTTTACAGATGAATTCTACAGCAACTGTGCACGTATCCTGTCGGATGAAGGTCTGATCGTGAACCAGTGCGGTGTGCCGTTTATGCAGGCTGATGAACTGTATGAGACGAGCCTCCGTCGTGCGAAATTCTTCCCGCATGTCTCGGCTTATGTTGCGGCTGTTCCGACCTATGTTGGCGGCTTCATGACGCTGGGTATGGCGTCCAAGGGCCAGTCACCGAACACGCAGACGCTGGAGCAGATCCGTGCGCGTGCAGAGGCAGCCAATATTCTTGGAACGACGCGTTACTGGACGCCGGAAATCCACGTCGGGTCTTTTAATCTGCCGCCGTATATTGCCGAGCACCTTCCGAAGACGGACAAGTAAGGTGTTCTTCCCCTCACTTTCTTTAAGGTAAGGGGAATTTAAATACAGCGTTCGAGACTGCTGCTCATCCGTTCCAAAAGCGTTATGAGAATGTCTCTCTCAAGTGGGGTGAAGCCTTTAAACGCTTCCTCACTTGCTTCTTCCATAATCGGAATGATTTTCTGGCTTTTGGTCAGTCCGTCTGGTGTCAGGCGGATCAGGCTGATGCGTTTGTCATTGGGGTCGGGTTCACGCTCGATGAGGCCATCACGCTCCATGCGTGCCAGCAGGGTGGCCATGCCAGGCTGTTCGATCCCTGCGAACTCGGCCAGATATTTCTGATTGAGAACTTCTCCTTTTCCTAAAGCGAGAAAGACCGGGATCTGGCCTGCGCGCATTCCAGCGGGTTTCAGCTTCTGTTCCATCAGGCGCGTAAAAAGGCGCCCTGTTGTGGTGGCGAGGAAGCCAATGGAGAGACACGGAGCCTGATTCCGCATGGGAAAACTGCCTTAGGTGGATAGTGTGGATAGAATACATAACATGTTATGTATTTAGTCTGAAGGAATCAATGAAAAGAAGGAAAGCCGTTTTCCCGCCGTCATTGGAGGGAAGGAAAACGGTTGGCAGCGATTATGGTTTCGTGGGCTGCACTGTGCTCTGGCAGCGGTGATCACGGTAGAGCGCCCACTCTTCGCAGGTCTGTCCGGAAGGGAGGTGGCACATTCCGCTTTGACCGGCTGGCCCAGTCACGATTTCAAGCGTTCCGCCCTGTTTGATGCAGCTTACGCTGGCGGGATTGGGCAGGCCAATCCCGGCGTGCGCCGGTTTGGTCGGGCTGGATGATGCGCAGGCTGCAACCAGGAGAAGGGTGCATCCGAGGGCGCTGTTTTTCAGGGTGCGCATGTTACGGGGCCGTTCTTGTGAAGAATCGGACGCTTTTTTCGACTGCGCCCAGGGTTTTTGTTGTTTCAGCGAATTTTGCGAAATGGGGTGTCTTGAGATGCGCGTCGAATGCTGCCTGATCCGTGTAGCGTTCGACCAGTACGATGGTGTTGGGGTCTTCGTTGGATGTAATGACGTCGAAGGCGAGGCAGCCGGGTTCGTCTGCGTTGGAGCGTTCGCTGTCATAGGCGCAGTTTTCCAGAAAAAGAGAGCGGTTCTCCGGCTTGATGGAGAATTCTGCGATGATGGTGAGTTCGCTAGCCATTATGGCTCCTTTCAAAGTCTAAAAATGTCCAGGAATCGTAACGCAGAACAGATCGTAACGATTGCGAAGAATTCGGGAAACTGGCAGGATCGGACCCGACCAATACGGGAGAGACCGGCCTTCAGGGCTGGCGCCGAAGGAGCAACCGCCCCGGAAACTCTCAGGCCAAAGGACCGAGTTGGTCGGTAAATTCTGGAGAGAGGTGCGCCTGACGTACCCGCCGACGGGATAGCGATCTCAGGCGAAAGGACAGAAGGGGCGGCGTTATCCGGAAACTCCGGGCGCGTCTGCACCTTCACGTTCTGACCGGGCCGGACCTACCCCATGACCGACTCTCTCCAGCGTACTCCTCTTCATGCTCTCAATCTGGAACTTGGCGCCAAAATGGTGCCATTCGCGGGTTATGAGATGCCGCTTCAGTATCCGGTCGGGCTGATGGCCGAGCATCTGCACACGCGTAGCAAGGCTGGGCTTTTTGACGTCTCCCATATGGGGCAAATCCGGATTGCTGCCAGAAATGGTGATGTCCGGGACGCTGCGCTCGCACTCGAAAGCCTGATTCCGGCTGACTATGCGGGGCTGGCGAAGGGGCGGCAGCGTTACGGATTTCTGACGAATGACGCTGCAGGCATTCTGGATGATCTGATGGTCGCCAATATGGGTGATGATCTGTTCGTCGTGGTGAATGCGTCCTGCAAGGAGCAGGATGCGGCGTTGATTGAAGCCGCTCTTTCCGACCGTTGTGTTGTGACGCGGCAGTTTGATCTCGCGTTGATGGCGTTGCAGGGGCCGCAGGCTCAGGAGGCTATCGCACCTCTTTGTCCGGCAGCGGCAGAGATGCGGTTCATGGATGTGATTGAGACGGAGCTTGCTGGTGTTTCGGTGACGCTGTCGCGTTCGGGTTACACCGGGGAAGATGGTTACGAAATTGGCTGCGCAGCCGCGGATGCAGAGACTGTTGCGCGGGCGTTGCTGGCTCAGCCACAGGTTCTTCCCATCGGGCTTGGAGCCCGGGATTCGCTTCGTCTGGAAGCGGGGCTTTGCCTGTATGGCAATGACATCGACACGACGACCACGCCGATTGAAGCCTCTTTGGCCTGGGCTATTCAGAAAGCCCGGCGCGAGGGTGGTTCCCGGGAAGGCGGGTATCCGGGTGCAGAGATCGTTCTGCGTCAGGTCCGTGAGGGTGTCAGCCGCAAGCGTGTTGGCCTGATGGCGGAGGGGCGTGCGCCTGTTCGTGCGGGGGCGAAGCTTTTTGCGGATGCGGAAGGCCAGAAAGAGATCGGTCTGGTGACGTCAGGGGCGTTTGGCCCGACGGTCCAGGCGCCTGTGGCGATGGGATATGTCGCAACAGACTATGCAGACAATGACACGGTGCTGTTTGCCGAACTGCGTGGAAAATTCGTTCCGGTTCATGTTCGGGCGATGCCGTTTGTGGCGCCCGGTTTCAAGCGTTAAGCCAAGGAAAAGCAGCGATGACGACTTACTATACCAAATCGCATGAATGGATCCGTCTGGACGGGGAAGAAGCAATTGTGGGCATCACGGCTCATGCTTCTGAAGAGCTGGGCGAACTGGTGTTCGTGGAAGCCAAGGATGAAGGCACGGACGTGGCGGCTGGCGATGCTGCTGCGGTTGTGGAGTCCGTCAAGGCGGCGTCTGACATCTATGCTCCGGTCGCGGGTGTGTTGTCTGGCTTCAACACGAAGCTGTCTGATGAACCGACGCTGGTTGGTAATGACCCGGAAGGTGAGGGCTGGATCTTCAAGATGAAGGTTTCCAACCCGAATGACGTGACGTCTCTTCTGACGGCAGAGCAGTACAAGAGCCTCTGACATTCTGTGATGGGTCTGGCTTTTGCCGGGCCCATTTTTCTTTCCCTGCCCATCAAGACTTCCAGAGAACGATACCGTGACGATCCTGTGGCCTGAACAGACCGAAGACTTCAGCTCCCGCCATATTGGCCCACGCTCCTCTGAAATTGCGGAGATGTTGCAGACGATCGGGGCGTCCAGCCTTGAAGATCTGATTGACCGGACGGTTCCGAAAGCCATTCTTGATCGTGGCGATCACGGGATTGGCGCGGCGCTGACGGAACAGCAGGCTCTGGCGCGTTTGCGGGAGATTGCGTCCCGGAACCGTGTTCTGACGTCCATGATCGGGCAGGGATATTATGACACGGTTCTGCCGCCCGTCATTCAGCGCAATATTCTGGAAAACCCGGCCTGGTACACGGCGTACACGCCGTATCAGCCGGAAATCAGCCAGGGACGCCTTGAGGCGCTGCTGAACTTCCAGACGCTTGTGGCGGATCTGACGGGGCTCGATATCGCCAATGCGTCCCTGCTGGATGAGGGCACGGCTTGTGCGGAGGCGATGGCGTTGGCCAAGCGTGTCTGCAAGTCCAAGTCCGACCGGTTCTTCGTAGATGCTGATACGCATCCGCAGACGCTGGCTGTTCTGAAGACGCGGGCCGAGCCGCTGGGCTGGGAGATTGTGGTGGGTGATCCGGCGACGGATCTGGATGCGGCGTCCGTGTTTGGTGCGCTGCTGTCCTATCCGGGGTCGTCCGGGGCTGTGCGTGACCCGCGTGGTGTGATTGAGGCTGTTCATGCGCAGGGCGGTATTGTTGCTGTGACCTGTGATCCGCTGGCTCTTGTGATGCTGGAAAGTCCGGGGGCTCTGGGCGCGGACATCGCCATCGGGTCCATGCAGCGTTATGGCGTGCCGATGGGCGGTGGTGGCCCGCATGCCGGGTTCATAGCGACGAAGGATGCTTACAAGCGGCATATGCCGGGTCGTCTGGTCGGTGTTTCGCGTGATAGTGCCGGGCGCCCGGCGTATCGACTGGCGTTGCAGACCCGTGAGCAGCATATCCGCCGTGAGAAGGCGACGTCCAACATCTGCACGGCGCAGGTTCTGCTGGCCATCATTGCGTCCATGTATGCGGTGTATCATGGGCCGGAGGGGCTTAAGGCGATTGCGGGTCGCACGCATCGTCTGGCGGCTATTCTGGCTGCAGGGCTGAAGGCTCTGGGTGTGACGGTAGAGACGGAAACGTTCTTCGACACGTTGACAGTTCAGGCTGGTTCCGACGCGCAAGGCATCCTTGCTAAGGCTCTGGATGCCGGGATCAATCTGCGTGATGCGGGCGAAGGACGGATTGGTCTGTCCTGTGATGAGACGACGACGCCAGAGACCATCCGGGCGCTGTGGCAGTGTTTTGGGGCAGATGAGGCGCGTGTTGCAGTTCTGGAGCGCGAGCTTTCTGTTGAAGAAGGTCTGCCTCAGGTGCTGTCCCGTCAGGCGGCTTTGCTGACGCATCCGGTGTTCCATGTTCATCGTTCGGAGACGGATCTGCTGCGGTATATGCGGTCTCTGTCTGACAAGGATCTGGCGCTGGATCGGACGATGATTCCGCTGGGCTCCTGCACGATGAAGCTCAATGCGACGGCGGAAATGATTCCCATTACCTGGCCGGAGTTCGGGCGGATTCATCCGTTTGCGCCGAAGGATCAGCAGGCTGGGTATGCGGAACTGTTTGCGTATCTGGAGCGGACGCTGTGTGCGATTTCTGGCTACGATGCTGTGTCGCTTCAGCCAAATTCTGGCGCGCAGGGTGAGTTTGCGGGCCTTCTGGCGATCCGTGGGTATCATCAGGCGCGTGGAGATATGGATCGGGATGTTTGCCTGATCCCGGCTTCCGCGCATGGGACAAACCCGGCGTCTGCCCACATGGTGGGGATGCGTGTTGTTGTTGTGGCCTGTGACAGCAATGGCAACGTTGATGTTGAGGATCTGAAGGCGAAGATCGCGCAGCATGACGGGCGTGTGGCGGCCATCATGATTACCTATCCGTCCACGCATGGTGTGTTTGAGGAACGGATTGTCGAGATCTGTGATCTTGTTCATGCGGCTGGTGGGCAGGTTTATCTGGACGGTGCGAACCTGAATGCGCAGGTTGGTCTGGCACGACCGGGCCTGTACGGGGCTGATGTTTCGCATTTCAATCTGCACAAGACGTTCTGCATTCCGCATGGCGGTGGTGGGCCGGGTATGGGGCCGATTGGTGTGGGCAGCCATCTGGCGCCGTATCTGCCGGGTGAGAACGGGATTGCTGTCTCTGCTGCGCCATATGGTTCAGCGTCCATTCTGCCGATTTCTGCAGCGTACATCATGATGATGGGCGATGAGGGACTGCGCCGTGCAACGGAAGTGGCCATTCTGAATGCGAACTACATCGCGACGCGTCTGGAAGCGCATTACCCGGTGCTGTATCGGGGCAGCAATGGCTTTACGGCGCATGAGTGCATTGTTGATCTGCGGCCGATCAAGGATGCGGTTGGTGTGACGGTGGACGATATTGCCAAGCGTCTGATTGACCATGGGTTCCATGCGCCGACGGTCAGTTTCCCCGTAGGGGGGACGTTCATGATCGAGCCAACAGAGTCTGAGGGGAAGGTTGAACTGGATCGGTTCTGCGATGCGATGATCGCCATTCGGAAGGAGATTTCCGAAGTGGAGGCGGGTGCGGTTGCCATCGAAAGCAGCCCGCTGCGTTTTGCGCCGCATACGACGGCGGATCTGGCAGGTGCGTGGGATCGGTCTTACAGCCGTGAGACCGGATGTTTCCCTGGGGGTGTTTCCACGTCCAAGTACTGGTCTCCGGTAGGGCGTCTGGATAATGCCTGGGGCGATCGGAATCTGGTCTGCTCTTGCCCGGATATTTCCACCTATGCAGACGCGTAAGCTGGTCTGGTTTTGATGCAAAAGGCGCCCTAGAGGGGCGCCTTTTTTGTTGGATGAAGGCTAGAATCAGATACTGACTCTGACCCATGTGGCGGACGTCAGTTCTGCCAGGCGTTGCGGCGTGAGGACCACGGAAGCATTGGTAGCTCCGCCAGCGGGGATGATCTGTTCGAAAGCGCGCAGGGAGTCATCGCAGTACACAGGGAGAGGCTCGGGGAGCCCGAACGGGCAGACGCCGCCCGGTGGGTGGCTTGTCAGGGCCAGAACCTCTTCACCGTTGAGGAAGCGGGGACGACCGCCGAGCGCTTCTTTCGTCAGGCGGTTGTCCAGGCGTTTTGTGCCTGCCATCACGACGAGAACGGTTCTGGCGTTCGGGCCTGATCCGACCTTGACGCCGAGGGTTTTGGCGATCTGGTCCGGTTCGACGCCATGTGTGGCGGCGGCCTCTTCGACGGTCGCTGTGGAGCTGCTTGTCACGATGACGGAGAGATCTGGGGCGCGAGTGGCGAGATCTGCTTTGACGCTTTCAAGGCTCATGAGTGCTGGTTCCGGCGACTGGGAAAGGATGTTTCATGTGAAACATGGGCGAGACTTCTGAAAACCGATCTTTTAGAAACGGGTTTTGGTAGGGTCATGGATCGAATGTTTCATGGCGGTGCCGCTTTCCGTTTCCTGAAGGATTTTATGATGAGCCATTCTGCCTGTGTTGTCGCTATCCTGACTGTTTCTGCTGACAGGGCGCGCGACCTGGAGCTGGAACTGGTGCGCTGTACGGTGGCGTCCCGCAAGGAAGCAGGCTGCCAGCGTTATGTGATCAGTCGGGACATGGAGACGGCAGGGCGGTTTACGGCGGAGGAACGCTGGGCATCTACGGAGGCTTTCGAGCAGCATCTTGAAACGCCGCATTTCCGGGCTCTGGCGGGGCTTCTGGATCGACTGGATGCTACGGTGCAGCTGATGCGCGTGGAGCCTCTGGATGAAATCAGCGATGGGGTCTGAAAGCAGTTTCAATTCCGCAGTTTCAATTCCAATGGGAATGTGTCTCTTCTGGGGTGCCGCTGTTGGAGCGACGGAACAGGGATAAAGGAGAGACACCCATGACTGCATCTGTGACGTTCAAGGTTGAGGGCATGTCCTGCACGGGGTGCTCAGGCAAGCTTCAGAAGGCGCTTGAGGCTGTGCCGGGTGTGTCGGCAGCGGAAGTCACGCTGGAGCCGGCTCAGGCTGTCATTCAGTATGACGAGGCAAAGGTTTCGCCTTCCGCACTGAAGGACACCGTTGAAGATGTTGGTTTTGACGTTGTTGGCTGATTGAAGCTGCCTGGCCATCAGAGCCTGAGGTGCAGGCTCTGACGTGCCATGATGAAATGGACGCCCGTCGTGTTTGTGGCGTTCAATTCTCCGAAAATATGGCCCACTGGGTCATCCTGATGTTTAAGCGTTGGTTTGACGTGCGTGATGATGACGGGAAGGCCTTGCAGGCTGGTTCCCGCGATCGTTTGCAAATCCTCCAGTTCTTCCTGGACCCAGTGTGGTGTCAGATGGCCGTAGAGGCGGCTGGTGGGCTGGCTGTTGTCATAGGAGCATTCCATCAGGATGGCATGCAGGCGTTTCTGCTGAACCAGTGGTGCGATTGCCTGCCAGAGGTGATGAAGATTGTCCGAGTGCTGGGGGGTATCTGGGCCTGTATCGCCTAGATAGAGCAGCGCGTCTGATCCGCTGGTCAGCAGGAAAGCGGTTGATTCCACGCCGCCATGGTTGAGGGGATAAGCCTGAACCTGAAGCGGGGTCTGCGGCAGGGAAACGGCTTTTCCGGGTTCAAGGTCCTGGTAATGATACAGGCCGAGGCGGGGTGTGGGGCCGCGATCGCCCATATTGGGCCAGATCTGCCAGTTGAAGACGTGCTCGGCCAGAACTGCGTTGACGGAAGGAAGCGCCAGAATGGGTTTGGGGGCGTCATCTGGCGAGACAGCCACGAGGCCAGCGATATGATCCAGATGGGCATGACTGACGAGGTAGGCGGTGATCCTGTCGTGAAGGATTTCGCCTTCCGGGGACAAGGTCTTTGATGTCAGGGCGCGTTTATCAAAAGCGCCGGCTTTGGTGGCTTTCTTCAGGCCGTGCAGTATGGTTCCTGCATCGCAGAGGACACCTTTGTCTGACGTGGTTGGGCGGATGAAATAGGCGCTCAGGTTTCCGTCTTCCAGGCCACCCTCTGCGCCAAGAACTACGATGTCAAAGTCCACTGCCCTGCTACATGCCGGAGCGAGAAAGAACGGAAGCGCTATCAGGAGCTTTTGCAGGCAGGTTACGAAGCGCATGGTGATCGTCTTTCCCGTCTGGGGTGAAGGTTATTTCCGGTAGTGAGGAAGTCCAAGCCCTTTGATGAGGGCGAGGGCGCGCAAGGCAAAACCGGCAGTAATGGCGATTGCGGCTGCGAGTGTTGTGCTGAGGCCTGCTGCGGTCAGAAGCACATAGCTGCAGGATGAGAGTGCCACGGCTGTCACGTAGAGTTCAGGGCGGATAATAATGGATGGAACGCCTGCCAGAACGTCCCGGAAGATGCCACCCATGCAGGCGCTGACAATGCCCATAAGGGCTGCCGGAACGAGGGGGATGCCGTAAGCGATGGCTTTGGCGGAACCGTACACGCCGTAAGCAGCAATTCCCATTCCATCGAACCAGTCCACGGCGCGTTCTGACCAGAGGCGTCCAGGGGTGAACCAGACGAGCAGGGCACAGACCATGCAGACGGTGATGCCCGTGGAGTTGTGCATCCATGCGACCGGGGCGCCGATCAGCAGATCACGCACGGTTCCGCCTCCGACGCCTGTTATGGCGGCGAAGAACATGAATGTGAGGATCGTCAGGCGTTCACGCGCGGCCGCCAGTGCTCCTGAGACGGCGAACACAGCGGTGCCGGCGATATCCAGAACCGGCAGGATGGAGGTTGAGAAAGCCTCGAAGGCGGGGTGCATCATATGGGATGCCGTAGCAGGGAAACTGCGCACAAAAAAGCCCGGCGCGATGGCCGGGCTTTCTGTTTGACAGATGTCTGTTCGGATCAGACCGAATAGTACATCTCGAACTCTGCCGGGTGCGGCGTGTGTTCGAACTTGTAGACTTCTGCCCACTTGATGTCGATGTAGCTCTCGATCTGGTCCTTGGTGAAGACGCCGCCTTCGAGAAGGAACGCGTGATCTTCCTTGAGGGCTTCGAGGGCTTCACGAAGCGAACCGCAGACCGTCGGGATCTGAGCCAGTTCTTCCTTCGGCAGTTCGTACAGATCCTTGTCCATGGCGTCGCCAGGGTGGATCTTGTTGCGGATGCCGTCCAGGCCAGCCATCAGCATGGCAGCGAAGGCAAGGTACGGGTTTGCCGTCGGGTCCGGGAAGCGGACTTCAACGCGCTTTGCCTTCGGGTTCGTCGCATGCGGGATACGGCACGAAGCGGAGCGGTTGGCTGCGGAATATGCGAGCAGCACAGGCGCTTCGAAGCCCGGGATCAGACGCTTGTAGGAGTTAGTGGATGGGTTCGTGAAGGCGTTCAGGGCCTTCGCGTGCTTGATGATGCCACCGATGTAGTACAGCGCGTCGTCAGACAGGTCCGCGTACTTGTCACCAGCGAAGGTCGGCTTGCCGTCCTTCCAGATAGACTGGTGAACATGCATGCCCGAACCATTGTCGCCAGCGATTGGCTTCGGCATGAAGGTGGCCGTCTTGCCGTAGGAGTGGGCGACGTTGTGCACGCAGTACTTGTAGATCTGCATAAAGTCAGCGGACTTCACGAGCGTTGCGAACTTCGTGCCGAGCTCATGCTGGGACTGTGCAACTTCGTGATGGTGCTTCTCGATCGGCAGGCCCATTTCGCCCATCGTGGAGAGCATTTCAGCGCGCAGGTCGTTCTCGCTGTCCACCGGCGGGACAGGGAAGTAGCCACCCTTGACGACAGGGCGATGGCCCATGTTGCCTTCCGGGTAAGCCTTCAGCGAAGAGCCTGGGCCTTCGATGCTGTCGAGCTGGTACGTGCCGAAATTCGGACCCGTGCCGAACTGCACGTTGTCGAAGATGAAGAACTCTGCTTCCGGACCGAAGAATGCCGTGTCGCCGAAACCAGCTTCCTTCAGGTAGGCTTCTGCGAGCTTTGCTGTCGAGCGCGGGTCACGGTTGTAGAAACCACCGGTCTTTGGGTCGACGATGTCACAGAACAGGATGAGCTGTGGCTTTGCGGAGAACGGGTCCATGACGGCCGTTTCCGGGTCCGGCAGCAGGACCATGTCGGACTCGTTAATGGCCTTCCAACCCTGGATGGACGAACCGTCGAACATGAAACCTTCAACGAAGGTATCATCTTCAATGGTGGAGACCGTCTGGGTCGTGTGGTGCCATTTGCCCTTGGGATCGGTGAAGCGCAGATCGACGAATTCAGCCGCGTGCTCCTGGATCATTTCGAACACGCGGGCTACGGCCGCGGGATTTGGTGCCGGTGGCTTGCCAGCTACGGCTTTGGTCTTTGGTGTTGCTGCCTTGGCGGAAGCGCGGCGCGGAGCTGCAGCTTTCGGTTTGGCGGTGGAGGAAGTAGGGGCTTTTCTGGCCATCGATCTGTCGCCTTGCATCGTGTGAACGGCTTCAAAACGATTACGGGACAATTTCCCATCTGTCGAGTACGACACAGCGCTTCATTTTATCATCTTTTGAGGAAAGGAAATGTCCGGAAACGGGGTTTCAACTACTCAGGTATGGCTTTCTCTCATATAAGGTATGGAGAGAATGTTCCTTGGCGTGTGTTGTCCGATCGGGAAAATTCAGGATTTCTCAGGTGAAGACGCGTCTGCCTGTGTGATTACGGGAGAGCCCTCAAGGCAACGTACTGAGGGAGGGGTGGCTTTTCAGGCGTCGCTCCTCCTGCAATGGTAAAAATTCCTTTCTGCTTCTGCCAAAGTGCTGGTTCATGAAAACGCCCAATCGTTATCTTTCGTCGCTTCCCACAACTGTGTTCACGGTCATGTCCCAGCTCGCGGTCAAGCATGATGCGATTAATCTGGGGCAGGGGTTTCCGGATACTGAGGGACCTGCGGATATCATTGCGGTGGCAGCCGAGGCTTTGAAGGATAACCGGAACCAGTATGCCCCGCTGACCGGACTGCCAGAACTGCGTGACGCGGTTGCGGCTTCCAACCAGCGTTTCTATGGGCTGGAGATCGATCCTGCGACGGAAGTCGTCGTGACGTCTGGTGCAACTGAAGCGCTTGCGGCCTGTCTGATGGCGGTTGTGGAAGCTGGTGATGAAGTGGTTCTGATTGAGCCGCTTTATGACACCTATCTTCCCATGCTGAAGCTGATCGGGGCTGTTCCAAAATGCGTGCGTTTGCAGCCACCGCACTGGAAGCTCCCGGAAGAAGAACTCAGAGCTGCTTTTGGTCCGAAGACCAAAGCGATGATTCTGAATTCACCGATGAATCCGGCAGGGAAGGTATTTTCGCGGGCAGAGCTGGACCTGATTGCAGACTTGGTGCGGGAACATGATGCTTATGTGGTCTGCGATGAGGTCTATGAGCATCTGACGTTCCACGTGAAACATATTCCGTTGATGACGCTGCCGGGCATGCGGGAGCGGTGCATGAGGATTGGCAGTGCGGGAAAGAGCTTCTCTCTGACAGGGTGGAAGGTCGGCTATGTGACTGCGCCGGCTGCGCTGGCATCTGTGATTGCCAAGGCGCATCAGGTGATGGTTTTTGCCACGGCGCCCAATCTTCAGCGGGCGGTGGCTCATGGCCTGAATAAGGATGACAGTTACTATCAGGGCCTTTCAGACGACCTGGAACTGCGCCGGGACCTTTTGCGGGATGGTTTGCATCGTTTAGGGTTTGAGACCCTTCCGGCTGATGGAAGTTACTTCATCGTGGCGGACATTACGCGACATGCGCAGGGGCGGACGGATGTGGAGTTTGCAAAGTGGCTGGTTGAGCATGCTGGTGTTGCGACTATTCCAGTTTCTGCGTTCTACGATCCTGATGGTTCTGCGGCCCCGCAAAATTTGATCCGCTTTGCGTTCTGCAAGAAGCCTGAAATTCTTGAGGAAGCGCTTCGCCGACTGGAAAAGGCTCTGTCCTGAGCCTGTCCCCTTCTATTCAGCGTCTCACGCACCATCTCTGAACCTCGTTTCGCCCTCTCAGCCAGGAGATCAAGATCATGTCCATTGCCGCGGAAGCGCTGGGGGCTCTTGCCACGACCGATGCCCTGTTTTTCGACCGCCCGGGATCTCGACTGACCCGGGATGGCGCGGAGGCTCTGGTGGCGCAGGGTCTGGAGGGCGTGGATGACGGAGAGCTTTTCCTAGAATACCGGGAGAATGAAGGGATCTCCCTCGATGATGGAACGATCCGGTCCGCCAGCTTCACGACGTCTTCCGGGTTTGGGCTGCGCGCTGTTCTGGGAACTGAGACGGCTTTCGCCCATTCGGACGAAATGAGTGAGGAGGCTCTTGCGCGGGCGGTGAGCACGGTTGGGGCGGTCCGGCAAGGGCGTAGTGGCATTATGGCGCCGGGGCCGCGCTCCACAAACCAGCGGCTCTATGCTGATTCCAGACCTTTGGAAGGTACGGATTTTGCAGCACGGGCGGCGGTTCTGGGCGAGATTGATACGTATGCGCGTGCGCTGGATTCGCGCGTTGTGCAGGTGAGCGCCAGTCTGAGTTCAGAATGGCAGGCGGTGCAGATCATGCGCCGGGCGGATGCTGGTGGCCGGGTTGCTGATCTGCGACCATTGGTGCGTCTGAACGTCTCTGTCGTTGTTGAAAAGGACGGCCGTCGCGAAAGTGGTGGACATGGGCAGGGCGGCCGATACGAGCTGTCGCGGCTTCTGGATGCCGGAACATGGAAAGCGGCCGTGGATGAGGCCCTGAGGCAGGCGCTTCTGAATCTGGATGCAGCACCTGCGCCAGCTGGTGAAATGGACGTGGTTCTTGGTCCGGGCTGGCCGGGCATTCTGCTTCATGAAGCTGTAGGTCATGGGTTGGAAGGGGATTTCAACCGCAAGGGGACATCGTCGTTTACAGGAATGGTTGGCAAGCGGGTGGCTTCGCCGGGCGTGACGGTTATTGATGATGGCACGTTGCCAGAGCGCCGTGGTTCGCTGAGTATTGATGATGAGGGCACCCCGACGGGTCGCACGGTTCTGATTGAGGACGGTATTCTGACCGGGTATCTGCAGGATCGGTTGAACGCTCGTCTGATGGGGGTTTCTCCGACCGGGAATGGTCGGCGGGAATCTTACGCCCATGCGCCGATGCCCCGGATGACGAATACCGTCATGCTGGAAGGGAGCGCGACCACGGAAGAGATGATCCGCTCAACGAAGCGCGGTTTGTATGCGGTCAATTTTGGTGGCGGACAGGTTGATATCACGTCGGGCAAGTTCGTTTTTGCGGCGTCGGAAGCTTATCTGATTGAGGACGGAAAGGTGACGCGGCCCGTGAAGGGAGCCACTTTGATTGGCAACGGTGCGGATGCGATGAACCAGATTTCCATGATTGGATCTGATGTGGCGCTTGATCCGGGAATCGGGACCTGTGGAAAGGCCGGACAGGGTGTTCCGGTCGGGGTTGGTCAGCCGACTTTGAAGCTGTCTGGTTTGACGGTTGGCGGCACAGCCTGACGTTTCGGAATTTCCGGATTTCGCAAATATGTAGGCACGAATGACTGGGTGAGAGTTGAGGCGCTGCAAAAGTTGCGTATGGTGGCGATGTTTGTTTCATCGACCAACATAATGGTGCTTCAAAATCAACATTCGTGCGTACTTATTCTTCCTGTGGGTTCCATGTTGTCTAAATGGCGTTCAGGTTTCCAAGGCTTTTGCTGCGTCTCAGACTGTTCCTGAGCAATGGTATACGGGGTCTTTGTTTTCGCCTTCTCCCGCGGAAACAAAAGCGGGCGTACTCGCTGTTGAACCTTATTTTCAGGGGGCTGTTCCCTCAGGCCGGTTTGATGCATTGGGGGAAGTCCGGCCTGTCACAGCTCAAAAGTCTGTGTCCCAGTACACACTGATCAAATACGGTCTGACAGATCGACTTTCGATCTATTCGTTGCCGACATTTTCCTATGGATGGGGAAACGGTCAGAGCAGCACTGGTGTGAAATTCAACGATTTTCCGATCGAACTTCACTACAATATTCTGACGGCGCGTCCTGCGCAGTATCGGCCATCAGTGACGGCTTATCTGGGGTTTATTGCGCCCACAGGTGATTATACAGGCCTGTCACAGTCTCAGGATGGTGTTGGGCAGGGGGCCTGGTTTTTGCGCTTCGGTTTTCAAAGCCAGTCCGTTTACAGGGTGATGGGACATGCTGCGCGGTTACGTGTCTGGGCTGTAGGGCGACAGGCTGTGACAACGGCGCATTTGCGCGATACCACCAGTTATGGAACATCGACCGGCTTTTCAGGAACTGCCCATCCCGGAGCGTTTGGTAACGAAGGTGCGTCTTTTGAGTATGGGCTGACAAAACGCTGGGTGATGTCTCTGGATCTTTATGGCACCTGGGCCGGGTCGACTGAACTGGTGGGAAAATATCGCAAAGCCATGCAGGCGGTGCATACTCAGTCATCCTGGTCAGGTTCTTATAATCTTGGGCCCGCGATGGAATATAACTGGAGCCCGGACATGGGTTTCATTGGTGGGGTCATCGTCCCATTTACTGGGCATAATGCGTCTAGAGCCATTATGCCGGAAGTTGCCGTCAATATGGTCTTCTAGTTGCGGAATGTCTGATTGAAGGAGGGCTACTGTTATGGGGCATAATTATGCCAAGCCACTGACCAGCCAAGTGCGTCTTGAGCGTGTTCTCAGCCGCTTGCCGGAGGACTGGTCGCTTCGGATTGAGCGGGAAGCCGGTCAGGGATGGCGGGTCTGGATGCAGCCACCTGCCCACGATGGGCAGTGGAGCGAGCCGCACGACGTTCTGGCGGATGCGATGGAAGAAGTATGGCGTGCGGTGAGGTAGGCTTCAGAAGGCTGGGTGGTAGATCAGCGTTGCGAAGACGCGGTTCACAAGCGGGTAGACGAGGAACTGGATCAGGAGCAGCAGGATCATGGGGGCGAAATCCATGCCGCCCGTACTGGGCAGGATGTTCCTGATGGGGGTCAGCAGAGGTTCGACCACCCGGGCCAGTGTGTTGAACAGTGAGTAGAAAAACCGGTTACGGATATCCAGAACGCCAAAGCCCAGAAGCATGGACAGGATACAGTAAGCCAGAAGGGCCCAGACGAATGCCTGAATGATCATCAGGATAATGGCGTGCAGGGCAAGCATGCTGAAAACCTCGTCGGAAATCGCGAAAGACCCGACAGAAGCCGGGCAGAAGAGGGTTTTGTATCTGTCTCTCAGGGAGACGACAACTCTCTCCCGCAATGCTTGACAGAAAGGCTCCCTGCAAGAACTATCAGAAGTGCCATGGGGCTGTAGCTCAGTTGGGAGAGCGCCTCGTTCGCAATGAGGAGGTCAGGGGTTCGATTCCCCTCAGCTCCACCATGGTATTCTGGGAATGTTAGGCTTTTCGCTGTTCCCACGTGGTAAACAAAGAAAGAAAATTTTGTTTTGTATTTCCTGTGTGATGGGGATGTCATTAAGAGTCGTTTTTTGGGTTGGTAGTAATTTTATCTTCTGAATTAACTAATTCATATCAAATATTTTCGATAATTTCTTTCGTAAGATCGTTAACTGTATTTGAAACGATTTCTCTTGAATTTTTTCTCCAGAAAATCCCGACATCAAGAATTATTTTCTGACTTCCATCAGATACTTCTTTTGCACCGGATCCATATTTGATTTTTTTCAAAAAGGATAAAGGAGACATTCCAATAGTGTCATCGTTATCTATAAAAGTTGTTGCTCCTATAGTTGAATTTATCTCGATGAGGTTTTTGGGAGATTTTAATCCATTATATTCTAAGATTGATTCAAATTTATCCCTCATTGCTGTGCCTCTCACAGGTAAAATCCATATTTTAGACTGCAAAGTTTTCCAATTTTTTATTATATAATCTACGGTATATATATTTGTTCTATCAAAAATTACGCACTCGTCTTTCACTATGTATTTATAATCTAATCTGTCATCTATTATTTCACTGTAAGTGCTGGCGAATATTATGTCTGTTTTTCCTTTTAGTAAATTGGAAAAAATCTGGTCTCTTGACCCATAATTAATAGAGAAATTAATTCCTTTTTTTCTTTTCAAATTTAGAACGCAATTCATCATAGCGGATATAATAGAGTTCGATTGAAATGATATGCTTATGTATTTTTGGTCATTGTAGATATTGTCAATATCTACAATCATACGATCGATTTCTTTTTCAATGAGAATGCTCGATTCAACTACTCTTTTTGCGATATCATTGGGAATGAAGCCCTTCCGAGTTCTTGAAAAGAGCGTTTTCCCAATAATTTTTTCAAATTCGATACAGCTTTTTGATATTGCTGCAGGTGTTATAGACATAACATCAGAGGCATTTTTTAAATTTTGTATTTTATATAAATTTTTTACGACATCTAAGTGTCGCATCTTTATATTTGATTTTCTTTTCATATAGCAATCAATACCTGTTTAATAAAAATATTGCGGGGATCATCGACGGAATTTTGCGTGATCATATGGATGGTAAGCGAGACAGCTGTCTTAAAGACAAAAAAATCTCAAAAAACCCCCATGATACAATTTGTTTAACATGCAAATATCAATTATTGATTGATATTTGCATTTGTTAATGAAAGAAAAAATACCATAACTTATTGATTTTAATGTATTTATAAAATTTTTTTGCTGCATATGGGTTAAGTGAGAGAAAAGTTTGTCAACTTTTTTTCTATCGTTAAAAAATTCATCCCTTCTCGTATCCATCGGAAATGTGCCTCTATCTACGTGACGAGATTCTTCAAACTAGCTTGGATGGAGACGTTTTTTATTTAGAGATTGGGTGTTTTTCCATTTGGAAGAATATCGAATTTTGCAAAAACGAAAAAAGTCCATGAAAATTGGAATCCCAAGTGAATACGAAGAATTTTTAAATAGTTTACCTGATAATTTTTATTTTTACCTCAGGTAATACTTTTAATAAACGTGGAGAATTAGTTATGAGTCATGTATCAAATGGCGTTTTGTATGTAGATGGTTACATTCAGAGTGGAACTGACCCTGGAAGTTTCTATGGGTCCAGTTTTTCGTCCGTTAATGTTTCTTCCGGGGGCACGTATGCGAGTGCAACGGTTATTAACGGAGGAACGCTAATTGTACAGAGTGGTGGAATTGCTTTTGCTGACACTATTTCATCCGGCGGAACGCTTACGGTTCTAGCAGGTGGTTCTGGTAGCTATATTACGTTAGCTGCGGGTGCGACTTTCAATGTCGGAACGACTTATGACAATCAGCATCAAGGCTCTCTGACAGCTCTTTCGGGAACTACAATCAACGTTCTTTCCGGCGGAGCGCTCTCCAACCCAGATGCTGCGAACCACGGCACCATTAATGTCAGCAAGGGAGGAGTGGTCAGTAACGCTATCATTTCCAGTGGAGGCGGCCTGACTGTTTCTTCTGGCGGAACGGTGTCGACTGCAACGGTTAATGCTGGGGGATCTGCGACTTTCTCGGCGGGAGCTACTACTTCAGCTCTGACGCTTAATGGTGGCACAATTGATACCTATGTCACTCCGAACTTTGTTGCGGGCGGTGTTGTTAGCGGCACTCTGATTTTCGAGAGTGGTGTTAGCGATGGCGGCTATCAGAAACTCGGCACGGGCGTAACAATTGAGCTTAAATCTGGTGCATCTCTTTCTAACAGCACCATTGGTTCGGGAAATACCGTGGCAGTGTGGTCTGGTGCCACCGCAAGCGGTTTGGTGATGAGCAGTGGTGGCGGGCTTGGGGTCGCCGGAGTAGCGTCTAACACGACTGTTCTCAATGGTGGCGTTGTAGATGTCGGATCGGGTGGTTTGGCCACTGGTACCACTGTTAGCAGTGGCGGAACTGTCTACGCTGCGTCTGGTGGAACAATTGGCACCACGACGGTTTCAAGTGGCGCAACTCTGAGTGCTGCTGCTGGAGCTACTCTTTCAGGCACTGTCACGACGACCAACGGTGCAAAGATTATCATTCCGACCACGGCTGGCGGCACTGTTAATCTGCAGGGCGACAGCAATGTCGGTCTGACTATTACGGGTTCGGGCAGCCCGACCACAGTGATCTCGGGCTTTTCCGCGAATACAACTGCCGGGACGTCAGATGGTATCACGCTTGAGAGCGTCAAGGCTGCGGACGTGGTTGCCGTAAGTTATCCGGATACGGATCATGTTACGTTCACCCTGAAGGACGGTTCAGCCGTTTCCCTGAATATTATCGGCGTTAAAAATGTTGGTTATACCCTGTCGTCAGACAGTAGTGGTGACCTTGTTTATGAGGTCTGCTTCCTGGCTGATACGCTGGTAGCCGGGCCGAACGGCGACACAGTTGTTCAGGATCTCGTTCCAGGAGATATCATCACGTCTTATCGTGATGGCGTAACGAGCAGCAGCAAAGTTTCCTGGGCCGGGAAGGCTCACTGCGTGATCCGCCCTGAAAAAGCGGATGATGAAGCAGGCTATCCTGTGCGGATTGTCAAAGATGCAATTGCACTGGGCGTGCCTTTCAAGGATCTGCTTGTCACCTCAGAGCATTGCCTGTTCCTGGATGGAAAATTCATCCCCGCTCGCATGCTTGTAAACGGCCGTTCGATCTTTTTCGACAAATCCTTCACATCTTATGACTATTTCCATATCGAGACCGAAGATCATTCAGTCATCGTGGCCAACGGTGCCTTGACGGAAAGTTATCTGGATACTGGAAATCGCCGTGCGTTCCGTCAGGAAGGGAATGTCTTTGTCTTTGGTCAGCAGGCCAAGTCCTGGGAAACGGACGCAGCGGCTCCTCTGGCAGTGTCTCGGGAACTCGTCGAACCCGCATATCGTCTGATTGAGCAACGTGCGCAGGTACTTCAGTTTGAAATTCAGACGCCTGCTATTACCACGGTTGTCGAGAGTGATCTGCACCTGGTGTCCAATAATGGTCACCGGATTGAGGCACTGCGGACAGTTGATGGACGCACCATGTTCATGATTCCGGACGGAGTGAATTCTGTTCAGGTTGTTTCGAACAGTAGTCGCCCTTCCGATGCGATTGGCCCGTTTGTTGATGATCGGCGCATGCTTGGTGTGTTGGTCAGTGACATTTCGTTCTTCGACAGTGGGGTGACGAAAAATATTTCAACTCATCTCTCTGACGACACTCTGAGTGGTTGGCACGACAGGGAGCATGCTCCAATGCGCTGGACGAATGGAAATGCGTTTCTTCCTCTTGGTGAACGCATGCCGGGCAGCATTGGTCTTCTTGCTCTCAAAATTGAGGCGGCAGGTCCTTATGTTGTCCGCAGTTCAGAGTCTGTGGATAGTGTCTTGAAAATTGCCTGATATATCAGGTGCCTACCCGCATTATGCGGGTAGGTTTTTATGATTCTTTACTGATTACGTTTTCTGAGATGACTGGCGTTAAATCGCCTTTATTCGCTGACCACAATTTCTATAAAGACGTGGATTGTACAAACTCTTCTCGGGTATCTGAAATTCCAAGAAGAGCATGTTCCACGTGGTTCAGTGAAGGATCTTAATCCGGGGCGAAAAGGCCCAGATCGAGATGATGACCGTTTGAATAGTTTAGGCCTTTGATCCGCCCGTATTCGACGACGCTCATCCCACTTTTTGCTAGCGCATTCTGGAAAACTTTTTCGTCTTTACGGTCCACGAGCGCGAGTGTGCATCGGGGGCTCTTTTGCAGATACAGCGCAGCCGCTTCGGGACCAAGCAACTGGGTCTGTTCACCTGCCAGAAAAACCAGACTTGGTTCAGAATAAGACGTGGAGACCAGCACGCTCTGATCGCAGGGTTTGACCTCTTCGAAAAGAGCGGCAACGCGAGGTGCCAGACGGATTGTTTGAAGGTTGGGTATGACAGCCAGGAAAAGACCTGCCTGTGCGATGACTGCCGCACCCATTGCGCAGAAGGCCGCCTGTTGCCGATGCTGACGCAGCAGCAGAAAAATTGCTGCTCCCATTAAGGGGAGTGTACCGCAGAGAGCCAAGCCTTCGCGTAAGGAAAATACGTGTTCCATCTTGTACAGCAGGACCGTACCAGCGAAGCAGAACGCTACTCCGATGATAGCCCAGAGTACCCCATAGAACCCGAGAGCGGCTTTGCTCCACCGGGATAGGGTGGGAGTGGTCCAGACAGTGAGGGAGGCTGCTGTCAGGATGGCTATGGCTGGATAGGTGGGGAGGACGTAGTGCGGCAGCTTAGTTGCGATGAGCTCGAACACGATCCAGTGGGGAAGGATCCAGCTTAGTAGGAAGCGGACCTGTGGAAGTTTTCTGTTCTTCCAGATGGCAGGGAGTGCCAGAGCTGCAAACAGGGATCCTGGCCAGAAGGCCAGTGCGAAAACCAACAGGTGGAACCCAGGAGGAAGACCATGTGCTTCCTGGCCGTGTGCGACTTTGCCTAAGAAATTCCGGCCGATGGCGCGTGAGAAAAAGTCGCCGTGGCTAACGACTTCAATTGCGATGCACCAGGGCACAACCACGGCAACCATGAGAAGCCAGCCCCAGCTGGGACGGAGACGGGACCACCATGCCTTGTCTCGTTCCACGGCCCAGAGCGCGAGTGGCGTGCCGAAGCCGGGAATGAGGACGACAGGCCCTTTGAGCATGAGACCTGCTCCAAGGGCTAACCAGTAACCGCATGCGACCAGAACCGGGGTAGGGATATTTTTCTGGCGATCAAGGAAGGCACGCAGAAGCATCGCTTCAAAGCACAGGACATCCAGCAGCAGGACCGTGTCGATCGTTGCCATATGGCTTTCGGCGACGAAGAGCGTTGAGACCATCAGCAGGCCGGCAGCCAGCAGGCCGGTTGTTGCTCCAAAGAGGACTGTTCCCATCCAGGCTGTCAGCGGAACAATGAGGGTGGCTGCCAGAAGACTGGGAATACGGTAGGGCCAGGTCTTTCTGAGAACGCTCGGTCCGAAAAACTCCTTGGCGACTTGTGCGGAAGAGGCTTCCAGCCAGTAGATGCCTGCGGGCTGTAGGTAGCGGGGTTTGTCCTGAAAACGAACATCTACGAAATTGCCGGACGTCAGCATCTGCTCGGATGCTTCCATATATCTCGGCTCATCCCGATCGAGCGGAGGTAGGGTCATGCGTCCTGACAGGGCGAGCAGAAATGTTACCAGCCCGAGAAGGGCATAGTGCCGGAATGTCAGTTTCATGGTGAGGCTCCGTTCCGGTCCATCACGGAATGGTGGACGGAGACAGACCTAAAGACCATCCCCGATCTTGGATGGATCAGTGTTCGGTCAGATGATCAGGCAGGTGAGTACGGTTCTGTAGCCACATGACACCCAGCAGATCGCGGATGCCAACAAGAGCCCGATTGAAGTTGGTGTATTTGGAAGAACCGTGCAGGCGCGCACGATGTTGGACTTCATGGCAGATCAGCGGTGCGCCGTAATGTCCCAGCAGTGCTGGCAGGAAGCGATGGACACCCTCGAACTGCGGAATACGCAGGAACATCTCGCGGGAGAAAAGCTTGAGGGGGGCCCCGGTATCCGGACAGCCATCGTTCAGAAGTCTGCGGCGCAGGCCGTTAGCAAGCTTTGTGGCGATACGACGTGACAGCCTGTCATTTCGCTTGCGCCGAACGCCCACGACCAGCGGAGGATGGGAGTTGGCTGTACGGGCCAGTTCCAGCATCCGGATGATGGAAGACGGATCGTCTTGCCCATCACCGTCGATGGTTGCCATCCATTCTCCATGGGCCGCGGTTGCACCTGTTCTCAGGGCTGCGGATTTTCCAAGGCGACGCGGGTGGCTGATGATTCTGAGATTGGGAAGATACTGCTGCCGTGCTTCGAGAAGCTTCTGGACGGTGGCGTCTGCGCTACCATCGTCAACGACGACAACTTCAGTATTTTCTGGAAGGCGGTCAAGAACTCCTGCGAGTTCCTGACACACCGGGAGTATATTCTCCGCCTCGTTTAATACCGCCATGACAATGGAAAGAGTCACGGACGTCTGCGATGGACGGAGGGCTGTCATAGGCTCAGGCCGCGGAACGGCGCAGAGCTTCCGGAAGGTTCTGAATGCTCTGCTCAATCAACTGGGCAGCAACGTCCGGGCTTTCGGAAAGGCGGGAAGCCACAACGTCACGTGCTGCGGAAATAGCGATTGCCGTTGCACGTTCCTGAACTTCGCGGATGGCAGCACGTTCAGCTGCTTCAATGCGATCGTGAGCCATTTTCTCGTAACGAGCAGCAGCAGCTTCCGCTTCGTGACGGGCGCGTTCTGCAAGAGCAGCAGCTTCCGTCTCGGAGCGGGCGATCATGGCCTGCGTTTCAGCAAGCGTCTTTTCGCGTTCGCGGGTTGCATCTTCCAGCATCTGCTCGGCTTCACGACGAAGGCGTGCTGCTTCGTCGAGATCGCGACGGACGCCTTCTGCGCGGGCATCAAGATGGCTCGTGATGACGGCCCAGAGCTTGCGACCGAAGATCACAAAGAACAGGACGAAAGCCAGGGCGGTCCAGAAACGGGGTTCTTGGAACATCGTCGTCTCCTTAAGCGCTGACGCGTTTGACGGCGCTGGCGATAGTCTGCTCGTCCTGCTCCCCGATCAGACGGGAAACGAGGTTCTGGGCGGTACCGGTAGCGATGGCGGGCAGGCTGGACAGTGCCTGTTCGCGGGACTGGGCGATCCGTGCTTCGGCATTCGCAATATCAGCTTCAAGACGCTTTGCGGTTTCCCGTGCGTGCGTTTCGGCGCTGAGGCGAGCCTCGTTCTGGATGCGCTCCACATTGGCCCGGGCCTGTGCGGCCGCTTCATGGCGGGTGCTCAGAAGTTCGGCGCTTGCGCGGTCGGACTCTGCTTTCGCACGGCGGGCAATATCGAGGTCATTTTGGATGCGGGTGCGTCGGTTGGACAGCACGCGCTCGATCCGCGGCAGAGCGGAGCGGCTGAGGACAATGTAGAAGCCGGCAAAGATGACGGCTCCCCAGACGACCTGTCCGATCAGCAGCGGATCATGGACGTTCAGCTGGGGCATGCCCGCAGCCACAGCTCGGCCCGGCACAGCCGCCAGCGGAGCGGCGAACAGGAAAAGACGTGGCGTGCGGTGCATGTTCGACCTCAGGCGAACAGGATCAGGAAGGCGATCAGCAGCGCGAACAGAGCAACAGCTTCTGTCAGCGCGAAGCCGAGCATGCCGAGGCCGAAAACGTGCGGGCGGGAAGCCGGGTTGCGAGCGATGGAGCTCACGAGCGTCGAGAAGATGTTGCCGAGGCCGATGCCGACGCCTGCGAGGGCGATTACTGCAATACCGGCGCCGATGTCACGAGCGGCTTGAACGTCCATGGTCAGGTTCCTTTAGGGTCGATACAGGGGTTGTGCAAAACCGCGCTCAGTGAGCGACGGCCTCGCGCAGATAGATGCAGGTGAGGATGGCGAAGACGTATGCCTGAAGCACACCCACCAGCAATTCCAGAGCCGTCAGTGCGATGTTGATCGCGATCGGGGCAACGGCCAGGATATGACCGAAGAAGCCCAGACCGGCGAGCATGATCGTGAAGCCGGCAAACACCTCGAGCAGAACGTGACCGGCCACCATATTGGCGAACAGACGGATCGACAGGCTGACGGGGCGAGAAAGGAAAGACAGGATCTCGATCGGCACGAGCAGCGGCGACAGCCATACAGGGGCGCCAGCTGGCATGAAGTGCTTGAAGAAGCCCAGACCCTGGAAACGCAGGGAGGCCAGGATCGAGATCAGGAACACCGTGACGGCCAGTGCAAGGGTGACTGCAATGTGGCTCGTGTAGGTGAAGGAGAAGGGAAGGAGGCCGAGATAGTTACCGGCGAGAATGAAGAAGAACAGAGCGAACACGAACGGGAAGAAAGCGGTGCCTTCTTCGCCCATCGTGCCGATGGCAAGGTCGTGAATGAAGTCGTAGCCGATTTCGGCTGCAGCCTGGAGACGGCCTGGAACGACGGAGGCCGGGCGCATTCCGATGAAGAGGAATGCGAGCACCAGCACAACGGCGATCAGCATGAACAGTGGAGACTGTGAGAACCGCAGAGCTTCGCCCAGAGATCCGAGAACCGGATGGAGCTCGAACTGTCCGAGCGCGTCAATCGTCGATCCGGCTGCCACGCTGGCTTCTCCCGTCATCTTTTGGCTCGGGTACCATGCCCGGCCCATTCAACACCCGCCAGACATTCATCATGCCGGCACCAAAACCCAACAGGGCAAAAATCAGCAGGAACAAGACCCTGTAACCCAGCCAGCGGTCAAGAGCGTAACCTAACGCCACACCCACCGCCAGACCAGCTACGAGCTCTGTTCCGACCCGGATCGCAACACCGAAAGAAGCAATGGAACTGCTGTCTTCTTCGGTGGACTTTGTAGAAAACTCTTCCGAATGGGGGTTAAGCTTCTTCCTTGCGCGGTTAAGGCGCTCATCGAAGTTGCCATCCTCATTGGAAGGGGCGTTTCCCACGCTGTCTGATCCCTTACCCTGTGCGCATCCTTCTTATCCGGGCGAAATGTCCGGATTCCTTCTCAGCGCAGGCGCTAGCTACCGACGAGTCCGCGGGCTGTCAATGTATTCCAGCCACACGGAGGTCTGTAGACGCCATTTCTTCATCAACTGACCAGTCTGAGGCGCCGACCGCGTGGGGTGTCGCCAGAAGAGTGATCGAACGGCAGCATGGGAGATGGATCTTCCGAGCTGGGTTCGATCTGGGGAGCGTCTGGCATGTGCTGCCCGAGATAGGCTTCGGACAGCGTGCGGAACGCGTAATCCAGCATCGACGACGCATATGCGGTGCCTGGATCGCCCTCGACCGTTCCGGCGGGGCCGAAGCGGGTGTAGGCGAATCGCTCCACAAAAACTTCCAGTGGCGCGCCAAACTGCAGCCCAATGCTGACGGCCTGCCCCAGGCAATCCATCAGGCCACGCGCCATCGGACTTTCGCGCGTTGGAATGATGCTGATTTCGCCCAGTGTGCCGTCTTCAAATTCACTTGTGCGCATGAACAGGTTGTGTCCACCGACGGCCGTTCTCTGCGTGAAGCCGGTCTGCCGCATAGGAAGGGGACGACGGACGCCACGCTCTAGCTTTGCCCTGAGATTCGCTAGCTCTGGTTCTGGAAGTTCCGGCAGGAAGTCAACGGAGCGTTCCAGCGCACGGTGCATTGCGGTGTGTGCCTCGGGGCGCGTAGGCGGCAAAGGCGTTTCACCTGCAAGCGCCATGGCGAGAGCAGATTCGGGGGTCAGGCCGCGATGGGCGAGGCGGGCAAGCGTCGAGGGGCGAAGGTGCCCATCTTCCCGTAATGGGGAAAAAACAGGAGCCAGTCCGCAGGATTCTACACCAAGGAGGGCATCTATGGGCCCGGGCGCAGAAAAGCCTGTTTCAATGGGAGAGAGACGTCGCCCTTCCAGAGAAGCGCATGCCTGAGCGGCCAGACCGCGAAGGTCGGGAAGTGCGGGGCATGCAGGAATTGGGGGCAGCGACAGATCTGTGCCTGCGCGGGCTATGCTTGTTGCGAGCGCTGCAATGGCCTTGGCGGCATTGCGTCCTTCGTCGCTGTCATAGTCCAGACCCATGGATGCAAGGCAGGCATCCAGATCCGTAA
The DNA here is from genome assembly GCF_002723955.1 of Gluconobacter frateurii. GTDB lineage: Bacteria > Pseudomonadota > Alphaproteobacteria > Acetobacterales > Acetobacteraceae > Gluconobacter > Gluconobacter frateurii. The sequence goes on along the minus strand of NZ_BEWN01000002.1, from coordinate 51,708 downwards.
GCAGAATGAGACCGGCGGGTTCATCCGAGGGGTCAACGGGCAGGTCGAACAGTGGAAGTTCGCCGGTGCGCTCAATGCGGGTTGCAGCATGCAGACGACGCAGAGAATCACAGGCCAGCTTCAGGCAGGCGACAAAGTGCTCTGGTGCGAAGCCGTCATCCTGAACAAAGCCGGACAGGCGAATAATAAAGCCAGGTGTTTCGTCCGGATGGCATTCCCAAAGCGCGATATTGGGAGCGAGCTGCCTCATGAGCAGCAGACATGACAGGCTTCGCCCCGGTGCCGGGGTGTTGGCTGGCGTACCTGGAAGTGGCGGACACGCATCGATCATGTCGACCCAGTGTGCAGCTTCCGTCGAGAGGCGAAGGGGGCCACCGTTCTGTGTGATCTGGGCCAGAGCCTGGGCGGCATCATCCTCCCAGGCAGCCGGAAGGGTGACGGAGCGCGTGGCGCTGTCGTCCGGATCGGTCGTGACCCGAAGCGTTCTCATCCGAACGCCGGTCCAATGAAGACGGGCTGTCATGCTGCGAATCTACGCTTCGTATCCGGCGCCCGGAAGCCGGAAAACAGGTCTTTTTGTCCCGTTAATGGGTGGGAACATGGGGATATGGGGGATAACATTTTCAGAGGGGGATAATCTCTGTTTCTCAAGGGAGGGTTGGACGGACGCCACGGAGTCCGCTAGTGCAGGAAAATGATTTTTTCGAAGGTGACGTCATGAGCGCAGCCATGGGAACAGCGCGTCCCGCCGCTCGTCAGGACCGGCTGGAACTGCTTGCCGGACTGCTGGTGCTGGTTTTTCTGGCCGGAATGCTTGTTCTGGCCATGCTGGGGCATCATCAGAGCAATGATGGTGGCTATCAGGTCCATGCGTCTTTCAGCCAGATTGATGGTCTGAATGTGGGCTCGGATGTGCGTCTTGCCGGTATTACGGTCGGGCATGTGACGTCGGAAGTCGTCGATCCGAAGACCTTTCAGGCGAAGGTGACGTTTACATTGTCTCCGGACGTGAAACTGCCGACGGATTCTGCTGCGATCGTCACGTCTGACAGCCTGCTGGGGGGCAAATATATTGCTCTGTCTCCTGGTGGAGCGGATGCGACGGTCAAGGCTGGTGGTGCTCTGACAGAGACGCAGGGGTCCATCAGTCTGGAGCAGCTTCTGAGCAAGTTCATCTTCTCCGTGACAGATACGCTTCAGAAGGCCCAGAAGACCCAGGGTGCCCAAACTCAAAAGCCTGCTGGCAGCCTGTCGGACGAGCCGTGACATCGGGTAATTTCCCTTGGCTGGATCACCAAGGGCAGCCGGTGGCCTGTGTTGAGAAGGTGCGTGTTCTGAGGGAAAACGATGCCGAATTGCGGCAGGCTCTTCAGGATGCGTTTGAGGATGGGATTCTGATGGGGGTTTCGCCGGAGGCCATGCGTCGTTCCTTTGCAGCGATGCTGGCAGATCTGACGGATCCGACGGCCAAAGGAAAAGAGTGATTATGGCTAAGCGTTCTTTTTCCCTTGGCGTGGTTCTTCTGGCTCTAAGTGCGCCTTCTTTTGCGCAGGCGGCAGTCGGAGTTGCGCCTCCCGCAATGTATCCCGCCAATCTCTGGCAGGGGCGTACCCAGGCGATCATTCGCGTGCTGGATCGTCTGGATGCGCATATTGAGACGTTGACTGTTCCGGTTGGGGGCACGGCGAATTACGGTACGCTTTCCGTGGCTGTTGAAGCCTGTGTCAGCCGGCCTGAGTCCTTGCCTGCGGATGCAGGTGCTCTTCTCCATCTTCGTGATACGAGAGATTCGGCGCGCGCGCCGTTCGATGGGTGGATGCTGCAGAATGAGCCCTCTGTCGCGACTTATGGCAGCCCCCTGTATGATGTGCGTGTTGTGTCTTGTGCCGGGGACAAGGTTGCGCCGGATGCTGGTCCGCTCCCAGCCACAAAAACGCCGCAACTGAATGACACAAATGCACCAGAGGAAGAGGGAGGGGACGATCAGTCTCATTCCGCGCCCTCGTCTGAGGGTGGTCCGGTGCCATTGGCTCCGGATACTCATGCTCCCATTCCTCTCGCACCTCCGAGCGGCGGGGCACAGTCTCTTGTGCCGTCTGCGCCGCAGGCTCCGCCTTCCGGGCAACCGTTGCCCCCTCCTGAGGCTGATCCCGGTCTCGAGTAAAGGGAGACGGGCGGAGCAGGGATAATCCTGACACTGGAAAGAGATAACTGACTCATGATCCAGGTTCCTTTTCCGCCCTCCAGAGCAGCCTTGCTGCTGGATTTTGACGGAACGCTTGTCGATATTGCTCCGACGCCGGAGAGCGTCACGGTTCCCTCCGGTCTGAAAGAGGATCTGCTTCGGCTTAAGGATCTTCTGGGTGGGGCTTTGGCGATTGTGACAGGGCGCCCAATTGCCCAGATCGATCATTTTCTTCCGGGAGTTCCGCACGCTGTTGCCGGTGAGCACGGTGTAGCCGTGCGCAAGTCACCGGTGCACGACGTTGATCATCGGGTTCTGCCTGCTGTTCCCGCTGATTGGCTGAGCGGTGCGGAAGAGATTGTGGCGCGGTATCCAGGTGCCAGTGTTGAGCGCAAAAGAGCGGGTATGGTCCTGCATTATCGGCAGAATCAGGACGCGGAACCGGCTTTTCGGTCTCTGGTTGGGGATTGGGTGGCTGAGCCGAATGGTTTTCGGCTTCAGGATGCGCATATGGCCATCGAGTTGCGCCCGCTGGGGGTGGATAAGGGCGGAGCGGTCCGCGAACTGATGGCTGAAAATCCTTTTCGGGGTCGGCTGCCACTCTTTGTTGGTGATGACGTTACTGACATGGATGGAGTGAGGGCTGCCCGCCAGATGGGGGGAGATGGCTGGCTCATTCCTGATGATTTTCCTGATGCAGCCACATTCCGCCGATGGCTGCATGATTTGTCGGAGGGACATGGATGGGGCGCCTGATTGTTGTTTCCAATCGTACACCAGCGCCCGGAGAGCGGACACAGCCTGCTGGTGGTCTGACCGTCGGGCTGTATGATGCCGTTCAGACACGTGACAGCCTGTGGTTTGGCTGGTCCGGAGAGCAGCGCGAGGATGCGCTTGAGCATCCTGTCACGGAGGAGCGTGTAGGGAATGTGACTTACGCCACATTCGACATGACGCCGCGGCAGTATGACCGGTTTTATCTGAACTTCTCAAACGGAGTTCTCTGGCCGCTCTGTCATTATCGGACGCAGCTCATCCGCTATACGCGTGAGGACTGTGAGGCGTATTACGAGGCTAATGCCGTATTCGCTGACCGTCTCGTCCCTCTGTTGAAAGAGGACGATACGATCTGGATTCACGATTATCATCTCTTTCCGCTAGGGCGGATGCTGAGAGATCGTGGAGTGACAGGGCGGATTGGTTTTTTCCTGCATATTCCGTTCCCGCCATGGAGCGTGGCGCGTCTTCTCCCACAGCTGAAGCGGTTGCTTGAAGGATTGGCCGGATGTGACCGGATTGGTGTTCAGACACCCGAGGACGCTCAGAATCTTCGGGGTTGCTTTGATGCCTACGGTTTGGAAGCGGATGTGGAAGCTGTGCCGATTGGTATTGATCCGATCCGGTTCAGGCAGCAGGCTATCGAGAGTGCCGCCGCGGAGGACGTCGAGCAGATTGTCGACAGTCTGGTTGGCAAGCGTCTGATCATTGGCGTGGACCGTCTGGATTATTCCAAGGGGCTGCCGGAGCGGATGCGCGGCTATGAGATGCTTCTGAAGAACTATCCGGAGTATCGGGGGAAGGTCACGTTCCTTCAGATTACGCCGGTCTCACGCACGGGGGTCGAAAGTTATCGGCTGCTCAAGGAAGAGCTGGACGGTCTCGTCGGAACAATTAATGGCGCGTACGGGACACCGGACTGGGTACCGATCCGCTATACGACGTGGCCAATTTCCCGGAATGTTCTGGCGGGGCTCTATCGGGTTTCGGATGTCGGGTACATCACGCCGCTGCGTGATGGCATGAATCTGGTCGCCAAGGAATTTGTGGCGGCGCAGGATTCCAAGGACCCCGGGGTTCTTGTGCTGTCACGTTTTGCGGGGGCTGCGCCTGAGATGCCGGAGGCGTTGCAGGTGAATCCGCTGGATGCTGAAGGGATGGCGGATGCGCTTCATGCGGCACTGACCATGGACGTGGAGACCCGTCATAAGGCATGGTCCGCACTCTATGGCGAAGTGTCCCGCAATACGGCGGGAAGCTGGGCCAAACAGTTTCTTGATAGCCTGGAGGCTTCCCGACCATGACGCTGACTGGAACAAAACAGCCCGATATGACCAGGATTTTGGGAGGGTTGTTTGTTCTGGCTGGTCTGGCTGCTCTGGGGACCGCATGGTTCGCAGAGCACAAGCTTTTGCTTGCGCCCTGTGAGCTTTGTCTTTGGGAACGCCGCCCTTGGCGCGTTTTGATTGCGATTGGGGTTCTGACGTTAGCAGTGCCGCGACGTTATGCGCGCTACCCGGTTTTGGCCGGGTTAGTGTGTGTAGCTGTCAGTATCGGTCTGGCAGTTCTACATGCCGGAGTAGAGCACAAGTTTTGGCCAAGCCCGGCTCCCGAATGCCGTGCGCCGGTTTTTCATGGGGGAAGTTTCAAGGACTGGATGGCCAGTATGCCAGCTCGTCCAAACAAGCCCTGTGACTCACCCGATTATCTGTTCGGGCTTCCTGTTTCCATGACGGAACTGGGTGGGCTGTATGCGATCGGTGTTTTTCTGTTGGGTAGTCTCGGGACCGTGCGACTGCTTCGGTCCCGAGACTGAGCTCCTTAGAGTCTTGTCCGTCCACGGCCGAAGATCAGGCTGATGATCAGTAGGACGAGGAAGATGAAGAACAGGATCTTGCCGATATAGGCGAAATCTGCCGAAATCCCCCCAAAGCCGAGAACGGCTGCACACAGGGCAAGGATGAGGAAGACAATCGTCCAGCGAAGCAGGTCCATGGGTAGTGTCTCCTGTGTCATGATGTTCTGCCATCTGGAAGAACGGGGATGAGGAACGCAGAACGGCACAGGACCGCTCCGGTTCAATTTCGCAACGGCTCTTTCGTGATACAGGCAATAAAATACGAAACCCGGCGATCGGGTTTTTCTGTTCCGAGAGGATCATCATGACCAGATTCCGCTCTCTCTATCATCAGGGCTTTGCGCGGATTGCGGCCTGTACGCTGCCTGTTTCTCTGGCCGAAGCACGGGTCAATGCCGAGCGGATTCTGGGCGTTCTGAAGGCCTGTGACCAGCAACGGGTCGCTGCTGTTGTTTTTCCGGAACTTGGACTGACCGGGTACACGCTTGATGATCTCCGCTTTCAGGATGTGGTGCTGGAGGAGGCGCAGGCCGCCCTGATCTGGCTGGCGGAGCAGACGGTATCTCTTATGAGCGTGGCTGTTGTTGGGGTTCCGCTGTGTCGGGGGGATTTGCTCTATAACTGTGCAGTTGTGTTGCATCGTGGGCGTATTCTTGGTGTGGTTCCAAAATCCTATTTGCCCCGGTATCGGGAGTTCTATGAACCGCGCCAGTTTACATCCGGGTTGGGGACGACGGGCAATATCCGGATTGATGGGACGGAAGTGCCGTTCGGGGCTGATCTTCTGTTTGCAGCAGAAGATCAGGCTGGGCTGACACTGGGTGTTGAGATCTGTGAGGATCTGTGGGTGGCCAATCCGCCGAGTGGTCGGCTGGCGCAGGCGGGTGCGAGCATCATTCTGAATCCATCTGCGTCTCCGGTGACGATCGGGCGGACGGATGATCGATCGCTCCTGTGTCAGGCGCAGTCCATGCGGACGTTGACGGCTTATGCTTATGCGGCTGCTGGCGAAGGGGAATCCACGACGGATCTTGCTTGGGACGGGCAGGTCTCCATCCATGAGAATGGGCGCCTTATGGCGCAGTCAGACCGTTTTCCTCAGGGCGAGCGGTTGGTTGTTGCTGATGTTGATCTGGATCTGTTGCGGCAGGAGCGTTTGCGGACCGGGCAGTTCGGGGTGGGATGTGAGAGCATCCGCACAATTGGTTTCGAACTGGGAGCGCCGGTTGAGGATCTTGGACTGAAGCGGGACGTTCCTCGTTTTCCGTTTGTGCCTTCTGATACGAAGACGCTGGCCCGTGATTGTTATGAGGCCTGGACCATTCAGGTCAGTGCGCTGCGTCAGCGTCTGAAAGCCAGTGGCGCGCAACGGGCTGTTATCGGTGTTTCGGGTGGTTTGGATAGTACGCTGGCCCTTCTGGTCGCTGCCAGGGCCGCCGATGAGCTGGGTTGGCCTCGAACCCATGTGCTGGCGTATACGATGCCCGGTTTTGCAACAGGCAGTGAAAGTCGTGGGCTGGCTCATGCTTTGATGGATGCGCTGGGCGTAGAGGCCCATGAGCTGGACATCCGACCGGCTGCGGAGACCATGCTCGCGGGTATTGGCCATCCGTATGCAGAGGGTAAACCCGTTCATGATATTACCTTTGAGAATGTTCAGGCAGGATTACGAACCGATTTTCTGTTCAGGTTGGCCAACCATCGGAATGGGATTGTGATTGGTACGGGAGATCTGTCTGAGTTGGCGCTGGGCTGGTGTACCTACGGTGTGGGGGATCAGATGTCCCACTACAACGTCAATGCCGGGATGCCGAAGACGCTGATTCAGCATGTTATCCGGTGGCTGGCGCGGGAAGGGGCGTTGGGGAGTGGCACGGCTGAGGTTCTGGAGAAGATCGTCAGTGCCGAAATCTCGCCGGAACTGGTGCCCGATACGGGGCAGGGCATTCAGAGCACGGAGCAGATGATTGGCCCGTATGCCCTTCAGGATTTTACGCTCTTTTATGTTCTGAGATACGGTTTCCGTCCGTCACGTATCGCCTTTCTGGCCGAAAAGGCGTGGGGTGATGTTACAATTGGCTCCTGGCCTGCGCATTACCCTGAAGATCGGCGGATTTCCTATGATCTGAAGGAGATCTGTCACTGGCTGGAAGTGTTTATCCGTCGGTTTTATGGCACCAGTCAGTTCAAGCGTTCAGCCATGCCGAACGGCCCGAAAATCGTTGCTGGTGGCTCGCTTTCGCCGCGGGGGGACTGGCGGGCTCCATCGGATGGTAACGCACGATCCTGGCTAAAAGAGCTGAAACAGAACACGGCTATGTGAACTTTCAAACTTTTCGGGGGTTGGGGGTTCCGTACCGTGGCTTTCATGCCAATATGTTGAAGTACCATTTTATCTAACGGAGATTTGTCCGTCATGGCTTACGCTACGACCAACCCTTATACGGGTGAGACGCTGAAGACTTTCCCGGAAGCAACCGATCAGGAAGTTCAGCAGGCGATTACCGACGCGTATGAGGCCTTCAAAAGCTGGCGTGATGTGTCTTTCGCGGAGCGCGCCAAGGTCATGAGCGCTGCTGGTGCCATCCTGCGTCGCGATATCGACAAGTATGCCAAGCTTCTGACCCTTGAAATGGGCAAGCTCTATGAAGAGGCCAAGCTGGAGACGATCCTCTCCGCTGAAATCTTCGAATATTATGCCAAGAATGCTGAAGAGCTTCTGAAACCGGAGAAGCTTCCGGTTGCTGATCCGAAGGAAGGCGAAGCCATCCTGATCCATCAGCCGCAGGGTATCGTCTTTGCGATTGAGCCGTGGAACTTCCCATATTATCAGATCGCCCGCATCATTGCGCCGCAGCTTTCTGCTGGTAACACGGTTCTGCTGAAGCATGCTTCGAACGTCCCGCAGTGTGCGGCGATCTTCGACGACCTGATGATCGAAGCCGGCTTGCCGAAGGGTGCGTTCAAGAACCTTTATGCGGCTCGTCATCATACGGCGGTCATCCTGAACGACCCACGCGTTTGTGGTGTTGCTCTGACGGGTTCCGAAGGGGCTGGTGCCATTGTTGCCAGCACGGCAGGTCAGGCCCTTAAGAAGGCCACCATGGAACTCGGTGGTGCCGATGCTTTTGTGGTTCTGGAAGATGCTGACGTTGAGAAGGCTGCGAAGTGGGCGGCATTTGGTCGTCACTGGAATGCTGGTCAGGTTTGCGTGTCGTCCAAGCGTCTGATCGTTGTGGATTCGATCTACGACCAGTTCCTTGAGATCTACAAGGCTGAGGTTGCCAAGCTGAAGGCCGGCGATCCGATGGATCCGTCCACGACGCTGGCTCCGCTGTCTTCGCAGAAGGCTGCTGACGATCTGAAGGCTCAGGTTGAAGAAGCCAAGAAGCATGGCGCTGTTGTTGAAGTGATCGGTGCACCGGTTCCAGAGAAGGGTGCATTCTTCCAGCCGCTTCTGATGACGAACCTGCATGGTGATAACGAAGCCCGTCACTGGGAATTCTTCGGTCCGGTCACGCAGCTTTATCGTGTGAAGGATGAGGCTGAGGCGATCCGTGTTGCCAATGACTCCCCATTTGGTCTGGGTGGCTCCGTCTTCACGAAGGATACGGCTCGCGGCGTGAAGGTTGCCGAGAAGATCTACACGGGCATGGTCTATGTGAACCATCCGACGATGGTGAAGGCTGATCTGCCGTTCGGTGGCGTGGCCCGTTCTGGCTATGGGCGTGAACTGATCGGTCTGGGCATCAAGGAATTCGTCAATCATAAGCTGATTGACGTCGTTGATATCGACGCTCCGTTCTGAGGTTGTGCGGCTAGAGTTTTCTCTGGCTTCTCAATTATGGAAAAACCCCGGGCAGATTATCTGTCCGGGGTTTTTTTATTGTTTTCGTGGATAAGCGTTTACAGACGTTGCACTGGGGCTTCGGCTGTCAGATTGATCCAGGGGTGACGCGCTTTCACATATTCGACGACGCGCGCTTTGTGAGCGGCCCGTTCCGTGGACATGTTGGTCATGGAATGGCCGTGTTGTCGGTAATCAGCCAGAATTGCTGGAACCTGACGCCCCGGCAGGCCGAGTTCGGCCAAGGTGCACCACAGGTCGAAGTCTTCCCATCCCATTGCTTCACGTGAAACATAGTATCCGCCTGCAGCGGCCCAAGCCCATTTCGCTACCATGGCCATGGCATCCACGCGGTTTCCTGAGACAAGGGCCAGCGGATGGAAAGGAAGGTCTCCCAAAACGGCGAATGAATGGGTGCTGCCTAAGGTTTCCTGAGGGGCAAGCGGAATAGGGCCGTTTTCATTGAAGCACTGAATGATGGGATAGGCGTAGGCAATCCCGAATGTCATGGAGGCATGAAGTGTTTCACAGGCATCGGGGCGCAGGAGGTTGTCTGCATCAAGCTGCATGACACAGTCTGTTTCTGCAGCATCCATTCCGATGTTTCTTGCGCCTCCCAGGCCGGCGTTGTGAACAGAGCGCTTCAGGATCAGTCGGTTGAAGCGAGTTGTGTTGCGCTCCATCCAAAGACGTACCAGGTCCACAGAGCCATCTGTTGAGCCGTCATCGACAACAATCAGATCAAGTTGAGAGAGGCTCTGCGCGGAAACAGAATTGAGAGCATCCAGGATATAATCTGAGTAGTTATAGGACGTGATAACAACGGTGACGTCCGCCTCACCAAATGCATCATGATGGAAAAGTGTTTCACTTTCGGGAATTACGGGAAGAAGGCGACGTTCCTGACGTTCGCGCGCGAGAAGAAGCTCGCTTGTTTCGGCGGCTTCTTCGTCATCCTGTAGAGAAGAAAAAGCGAGCTTTATGCGTCGTGTCTGGGCTTCTGGGCTGAATGGCCAAAGCACATCATGATATGCGGCTCGCGCCATGCGTCGTCGTAAGTCAGGGTTATCAATCAGAGTCAGGAGAGCGGCGGTCCATTCGTCGGGTGTGCTGGCCAAAAAGCCGGTTTCTGCGTGACGAACGAGCCGCTTGAACGGGCCGGTTGGAGAAACGATGGATGCACTTTCTGCGAGAGAGGCTTCCAGGAATTTAATTTCGCTTTTTGCCTCACAGAAGACGTTCCCAACCTCCAGGGGAGCAATGGAAATATCGAGCCGTCCAAATTCATTTGGGAGGTCTGATAAGGGAACAGTATCACGCCATTCGATCTGATGTGCCAGTTCCTGGAATTCTGGAAATTCCTCTAATGCCAGGAGGCTGGATTGTCCCTCCGGATCCCGGAACAGAACCAACCGCACATCCGGCCGCATTTTCAAAACATGCGCGAGGGAGGGAGAGGCGACGGCGAAGTCACGTTGGTGGGTTCTGGTGCCTGTTGCGTATCCGATCCGGATCAGTTGATCTCCGGCAGCAGAAAGGTGCAGTTCCTCACGCATGCGGGGGTGCAGGCGAGAACGGCGATGGGTAAGCCTGTCATAGGTGTTGGGAAGTAAATGCACGACGGGCTGCAGTTCGTGCATGGCGTGAGCCAGTTCGGGGGTTGTTGCAAATCCTTGATCGCAGCGCAGCAAGGTCCGGCGGATGTCAGTAAAGAAGTGCTCGGTTCTTTCTTCGGTTGTACCGATTGAACGGATACCGTCAATCAGGTCTATCCGGGCGTATCGGGGAACAAAAACAATATCGTCGGCGTCAAAGATGGTCTTGACGCCTTCCTGATGCGCCAGATCAAGCATGGTACTGACATGGCCACTATACTCTACGCGCCATAATACCATGACATCTGCCCAACAGATATCGTCATAACTGACGGCAGCGCAGTCCTGAACGCGTGCGTCGAATCCGGCGTGGCGACTGGCTTCTGCGTTGCGGTAACAGCGATAGGTCGTGCCCGGGATACTTGTTTCCCCGGCGATAAACAGAATGCGGCGTATTCCGGGGAAGGCTGGGTTGTCTTCTTCAGGAGAAGAGGCAGGGTCCACGGAAATTATTTCTGCAGGGTCTGGCGTGACGGCTGGGATTGCCTCCGTAGGGTAGGCAGGAAGGTCCCTGAGCGTGAATGTTTCGGGAAGTGTTGGCACATAAGGAATGAAAGGCGTGCGCAGCGCTCTTGTCAGCCTGCGCCAAACCGGTGCTGGGTGATGGAGAAATTCTTTGAGTGCTTCCAGTGCTGCTTGGCTTGAAGCCAGCTTGGTATTGAAGGTAGCAGCGTCTTGCTGGGCTGCTGCATACGACCGCTCAATCTGCGCCTGTTTGAGAGAAGCGAGCTCAAGTTGAAATTCAGCCTTTTCAAGTTGCTTCTGACTGTTGGCTAATTTTTCACAAATAAGAATATTTTCAGATTGAAAATGGTGATTTTTCTTGGACAGGGATTGAAGGGCAGATCTTTGTTCAGAAATATTTTCTGTAAGAAGTCGTGTTTCGATCCGGAGAGCGTGTGTGGAGGTCTCTGCAGTATGAAGGGCTTTGGTCGTTGTGATCAGGGCGCTTTTGGCGCGGCGTCCTTCCAGGTCATGTGCTAGAATTTGACGTATTTTCTGACGAAAATTCAGTGCTTCTTCGGATGTTTCACTCAGGAACGATAATGCCGTGTCGAGCGCGGAGCTTCGAATGTTCAGGCAGTCTGAAAGGGATATGAAGTCGCCCGAAGTATTCCGGTTCTGCCCGATGACAAGCGTTGTAACGGGAATTTGACTTGATGGGATGTCTTGAGAACTTTGGCAGACCAGTAAAATTCCATCAGTTTCCGTGCCAGTAGAAAATATGTTTCTCAAGTCTGGAATGAAATTTTTTTGAATATCTTCCAGCTGTATTCCTATCTGTTGGTCCAAGCGGGGAGACAGTAGGATAAGAGGCCTGTTTGACTGTTTGTTTTTTTTAAGCAGTGACGCCAACCAACACAGAACGCGTATGGCTTGCTCTTCACAAGCGAGCGTTGGAGCATTTTTTTCTGTTCCTTTCGAGTGAGTTGAAAGGAAAAGGGCCAGTTCGGCCAGAGCTTGGTCTTGGCGAGCGGGGGAAATGCAGGGCGAATGATCAGTCACGGGATACAGCTTAAGGATTCGAAAAGAATTGCACGAGGGATACTGTGAAACAAAATATTTAACGTGCTCCATAATACTCTGTTTTTTTGCAAAGTATTGAGTTTTTTATAATGAATGTGCGCCGTAAATTTCACGTAGTCGTTGCAACCTTTGCTAAAATGCAATCTTGTGCTCAGGGGCATTCCAGCCCCAGCTCATTCTGTGGCTTCGGCGACGGAACGAGATACAAGCACTGTCTGCGGGTCTGTATGTTATCTAAATGAACGCGGGACATTCTTACGGATGCCAAAGCGGAATCCTGATTGCTTTTTGGGAATAGGCTTTGATATATGCAAGACTCGTCGCTCGATCATTTGGGTGGTCTGAGGGCCGCCAGTGCGAGGCAACCTTTGTTTAGGAGTGCATGGTAATGGCAATCACTACCGTGGTTGGCGCCTCCGGCCAGACCCTTGCGGTCACGGTCGATGGTGCACAGGCCCAGGCTCTGGCCAGTCAATATTCGTCTGCTGTCTCAGGTGTGAGCGGTCTGACGAGTTATGATCTGGTTCCAGGAAGCAACAGCTCATTTTCTGCAGGTGTTTCTCAGGGTGTTATCACCCAGAGTGGCAGCTACAGCATTAACGGTGACGTACAGTACATCGCCGCTGGCAGCTATGCTGCCCAAGACACGCTCAGTGGTTCCGTTTCCATTGATCTGAGCAAGGACACAGCATCGTCTGTCAGCCTGCTGACGGGCGCATGGGATGGTGCAACTGTTATTGCTGGCAACCAGAACGGTTCGTTCGTGGGTGGCGTTGGTAACAACGTGTTCCTCGGAACGGGCAAGACGGGTAGCTGGAACATTGCTACGGGTTCCGGAAACGACACGATCCTCGGAACGAATGGCAACACGACCATTGACGGTGGAACGGGTAACAACCTGATCTATCTCGGCAGTGGTACGAACGTTGTTCGCTCTGAAGGTCAGGACACGATTGACGGTTCCAACGGCACCGACACCGTTACCCTTCTTGGCGGCAGCTCGGTTGTTAACCTGCATGCAAATGCAACGGTTTACGACACGACTGGCTCCAACAGCGTGACTGTTGGTAACAACAGCTTTATCACGGGTGGTAGCTCCAGCACGTACTTCACGACTGGTGCAAGCGCTACGGTTTCCGGTGGTCTTAACGATACCATTTCTGCTGCAGGCGATCTTCAGCAGATCCGTGGTACGGGTAACACCATCAGCGTCGACGGTTCGCTGTCCTTCCTGAATGGTACGGGCAACACGACCATTACGGCTGGCAACGCAACGATGTTCGGTGCGTCTGGCCTGAATGCTCAGTTCGACGGCACGTCAGGTTACAGCCTGTTCGTGGGTACGGGCGGTGATGAAACGATCTCTGCCGCTTCTTCCCACGGTGTTCTTCAGGCCTTCGCTTCCAACGGCGGTAACACGACCGTTGTTGGTGGTACGGGTGCAGACACGCTGGTTGGCGGCACGGGTAACGCAACCTTCACGGGTGGCTCGGGCAGTTCCAACCTGTTTGCTCTGAACAACGGCACTGCCGGTGGTGACTACACGGTTACCGACTTTGGCAGCGCAGCTGGCAACCTCATGGCTCTGTATCAGTACGGCCTGCAGAACAACAATGGTCTGCAGAACGTTCTGAACGCAGCAACTGTGGCTGGTGGCAACACGACCATTGCTCTGAGCGACGGCTCCAAGATCACCTTTGTTGGTGTGACGGATCTGAAGGCTTCGGACTTTGCTCTGAGCTGATCTAGTTTGTTAGTTCGCTAACATCTATAAAAAGAGCTGGGTTCGAAAGAGCCCAGCTCTTTTTATTTGTACTTAACAATTTCCGGACTTTGAGCTTTTTGTCTGATGACCGTGCCGATTAAAGATGTAGCGCTTCTTCCTGCTGAAGTCGAAGAGGACTCTCAGAAGGTTCTGCTGGAAAGCTATCGTAGCTCTGCCCGGCTGAACGGTATGCGTGCTGATGGCTTACAGGGCGAGAGCGCTCATTTGCGGCATCAGATTTCCCTGATTCATCGTTCTCTGTCCTGGCGCGTAACCATGCCCCTTAGGGCAGTTCGCTCTCTTAGCCTGGGACGCTTGCCATCTGGGCGTCCGCTCAAGGAGTTGCCGGAAAGGCTTTCTACCCTTTGGGAAGAAGGTGGCGTCAAAGCGATCGGCCGGGCGGTTGAAAAGCGCTTTCCCGTTCGGGCTCGGGGGAATAAGAAAACCAAGTTTTCTCCACAGCGGGGGCAACCATCTCCTGCGGTGCCAGGTAAGGTAATTGTTCCGGCAGCGTCTTCGAAGCCTGTCTCCCCGTTGTCTGTTTACAGCGATATTCTTGATAAAACCGCAGTTACTCTGGCACCCCGCATTCTTATTATTGCCGAGGTGTCTCTCCGTCAGTGTGCGAAATATCGCGTCTGGCAGAAGCGCGATCTTCTTGAGCGTCTTGGGTGGAAGGTGCAGGTTGTAGACTGGCGTGACATCAATGTTGCCATGTCAGCCTTGCAGATTTGCACGCAGGTTATTTTCTACCGGGTTCCGGGCTTTGACGATGTCATGAAGCTCGTCAAGGAAGCGCATCGTCTGCGTCTTGAGCCGCGTTGGGAAGTCGACGATCTGATTTTTGATGCGGAAGAATATCTGCAAAATGGAAATATCAGTAGTCTTCCGCGGTCTGAGCAGGACTTGCTCATGTCGGGTGTTGTTCTGTTCAAGCGCTGCATGTTGGCATGCGGGCAAGGTATTGCTTCCACACGGGCTTTGGCTCAGGCGATGCGAGATGCCGGGCTGACGCATGTCGATGTGGTTGAGAACGCCCTTGATCGTGAGACACTGGAGATTGCGGCATCGTTGCCTTCTCGTGGGGAAGTGGCGGATGATCGTGTCTGGGTGTCTTACGGGTCGGGCACCAACACGCATGATGAGGATTTCCGGCAGGCTGAAGCGGGGCTTATTGCGGCTCTGGATGAAGAGCCCCGTCTGTGCCTGCGCGTTATTGGTCAGCTCAAGCTTTCGAAAGAATTTGACCGGTTTGGTGACCGCGTCGAGCGTCTGACGGAACTGTCTTATCGCGATTATCTTGCGGCGCTGGCGCAGACGGACATCGCAATTGCACCGCTGGAGCCTACGCTCTTCAACGATTGCAAAAGCAATATTAAGTTCCTGGAAGCGGCGGTGGTCAAGGTTGCTGCCATCTGTTCCCCTCGGGATGCCTTTCTCGCGGTTATGCGCCATGAAGAGAACGGATTGCTGGCGGTCACACGCGACGAATGGAAGAACTGCTTCCTGACGCTCGCACGGGACAAGGCTCTTCGTGATCGGCTTGCGGGTCAGGCCTGGCAGGATGTCACTGAGCGTTATGCGCCTGAATCGATGGCGTTTACGCAGGGCAAGGCTCTTTTCGGTTTGCCGGTGGAGCCGGAGCGCAAGGCACTCCGTGTTCTCATGACGAATGTTTATTACGCACCACGATCCTTTGGTGGCGCGACAATCGTTGTGGAAGAACTGGCTCTCCGTTTGCGGAAAAGCGGCGTCGAGGTTGGGATGCTGACCTCTCGGCCGCATCTGGATGGCAGGCTGTCTGGTAATATCCGTTATGTTGCCAATGGAACTGATGTTCTGGCGGCGATGATTCCGGACGGTAACGACGTTATCGGCTCAATGGATAATCCGCATATGGCGGAGCAGTTTGCAGACTGGTTAGATGCCTATCAGCCGGATGTTGTGCATGTTCACGCTGCGCAGGGGCTAGGAACAGCCATGTTGCGGGTCTGTCAGGAGCGCGGTGTTCCTTATGTTCTGACGCTTCATGATGCGTGGTGGCTGTGTGACCGGCAGTTCATGGTTCGCGGCGACGGGCGTTACTGCTTCCAGACCACGATAGATCAACAGGTTTGTCAGATGTGTGTGCCGCATGCCCGCCATCTGACGGACAGGTGGTTCCTGATGCATCAGGCTCTCTCGGAAGCGGCGCTGTTGATCAGTCCTTCCGAGGCCCATCGTCAGCTTTATCTGGCGAATGGAGTTGAGCCTGAGCGTATTGTGGTGAACCGGAATGGTTTCCGGTGGCCTGAACGTCCTCGCACTCCGCGTATTCCGGGCTCGCCGGTACGATTTGGATTTGTGGGTGGTACGGAAGCTGTGAAGGGCTATCCGCAGCTCAAGAAATGCATGGAATCCCTTGATCGTTCAGACTGGGAACTGGTGCTGGTTGATAACAAGCTCAACCTTGGTTTCAGTTCCATTCACGCGCGGGACTGGTCTGTCAAAGGGCATCTGGAAATCGTGCCGGCATTTAGTCAGAACGGGCTGGATGATTTCTATGACCAGATTGATGTGTTGCTGTTCCCGTCACAATGGAAAGAAAGCTACGGGCTGACGGTGCGTGAAGCGCTGTCGCGGGATGTCTGGGTTGTGACGACAGCGCCTGGTGGTCAGTCAGAAGACGTCGTGGATGGTGTGAATGGCACTCATCTGCCTATTGATGGCCGTGCGGAAACGCTGGCGGCTGCTATTGAGGCTATTCTGGATCAGCCGGGCAAGTTTGATGGGTATGTGAACCCCTTCAAGGATTGTCTGGCGACTTATGAAGCTCAGACAGAACAATTGCTTGGCTTCCTTGAGATGGTCGCCAAGCGTAAAAACAAGAACTGATTATCGACCGAGCAGCAGGGCCGGCAATGCGTGTAGCCGGTCCTCGCTGGCAATCGCCTGTACTAACCGGGCGCGAAAACTTGCCTTTTTGTACTGCGCGCGGGGCGGGTGGTTGGCCAGATACTGAGCGATCCAGTCTGGGTTGAAAAAGGTGGGATCCGGGATTTCCTGACGCCAGAGATGTACGGATGGGATTCCGCTGGGATTGTCTCTCAATAATTCTGTTTTGATGAAGGGGGCTTTTCCTGAACGCAGGACAGCCCGCCAATCCGTGTGCATGGGGTTTATGGCGAGAAGGCGCGCTATGCCGCGTGTGCCGCTCCAGGAGGCGGCCATGTCCATTTCTGCGGCCTGCATGGCCAGACCGAGGCCCAGTTCGCCGTGGAGGACGATTTCCGGCTTGCTCATGTCGCAGAAGGGCTGGTTGAAGACGCGCTGGATGGCGGGATGTTCGAATGCCTGACGCGTCATGACCAGAAACCACGACTGGAGATGACGGTTGATGGCTTCGGAGCGGACCATCCCCCAGATTGGGTGTCGTTCTGCACGCATACGGGTCACGATAGGCAGTAACGGCGTCATCGGGCCGAAAACGCTGTCATTGGCGAACAGGATCTCGTCAGCGCCAGCGTCACAATGTCTTTTGATGAGTTCTTGCCAGGAGCCGAAATCAAGCCCGGCATTTTCCCGTGGATAGAGTTCTGCCTTTATGGGCATGGGGCCGGACGCGAAGCTGAGCTTCAGGGTTTCCAGTCCATGCTGATCCTGTGGTGACAGGCTGGTGACGGCGATATGGATCTCAAAACCACATTCTTGGATCTGGTTAAGAAGGTGGCGGGTATGTGGAGCCAGGGTTCCCGTAGGATCGTGATAGGCAAAAAGACAGACAGAACGCGACATGGAATTCCTACTGATGGGAACGCTGGAGCACCTGCTGCGATTATATCATTGTTCCTTGGTACCGTTGTAAGAAATACTGAGGAATGTTGTACTAAAGAAAGCAAAAGCTTCTGGGTGTTTTGGGATGCAGCCTGAGAGAAAATCGAATCAGAGGAGAATCATGCATCCATGAGTAAAGCATTTCTCGCCGCAGTTCTTCAGGATTCTATTGACTGCACAGGGGTCGCCGCGCAACGGGCCGCGAACGATCTTATAGAAGCGATTATTGACGAGTTGAAGCGCGAAGGCGGCTTCACTATTCCGTCTTTTGGCACGTTCACTGTGTGTGAGACGAAGGCCCGACAGGCGACGAACCCGCGGACTGGTGAGCCGGTTGCTGTTCCTTCCGGGAGGACGGTTCGGTTCAAGGCCAGTCCGGGATTGAAGCAGAATTTGTAGGGAAGTGGTGTTCGTGAAAGAGGTGAGTACTGGCTTTCGGGGTCAGTACTCATTTCTCTGCGTTAGATTTTGATGTGGTACGGGGATAATCCGTAGGGCATCAGAGGATGTCCCTAAAGTAGGTGTTTTTGGGACGGAAGCACCATAATATTAGAAAATATTAGTTGTTTTTTTTGATTCAAACCCCAATTGGGATATTGAGGAGAATATAAAATGACTACATTCATTGTTCGAATTGAACTTCATAATGCGTTTGGCTCTGACTACACAAACTTGCATCACGCGATGTCAAGCGAAGGTTTTTCCAACACCATTCATGGGGATGATGGGAAAACCTATAAATTGCCAACGGCCCAATACTCCGCAACGACGGATTCCACTCTTAATACAGTGTATGACGCAGCCAAAAGAGCTTCTCAAAAAACTATAAATCAAAGCAATACATCTAATAGATTCTCAATATTGGCATCCAACACAAATGGAAATATGTGGATTGGGTTGGACACTATCTGATATATTAAAAAATTTATATTATAATACTGCCATAGATTGAGATTTATGGCGGTTATTTTCTGGCTGTTTTCTGCGGCTCTAAAGTACCGCCATAAATATCAATCTATTGCGGTATTGTAGCATATTTAATAATTTAAAATGAGATAATCAGTCATTTTCTTTCGTGCCGAAATCATTACTTTGATTAAAAAACGCTGATAAAACTATCGACTTGCATTTCTAAGATTGAAAGAAAATTCTTTATCCTTTTGATATGTGCTCGACAATTCGGGATAAATATGATCCTAATCAGGAAAATTCTTCCATGCTGATCAGCCGTATGCATTTAACACCTTATGAATAGCTATGCCTCTGTAGGTATCTGATAGGAAAAACTGAATGTATTAGTAATATTTTTACTTGGAAATAGAAAAATATTTATTAGGAATGATAAGAGGAATCTTAATTCGTGAGCAGAAAGAAATCTACAAAAGCTTTATTGGAAGTTTTCGGATTCGACCCACTGGACCATACTTCTATAGCCCGACAATTCTGGAAATTAAGCGCTTGTCCATTTACTAAAAAATCATGTACAAAATATGATCATACTAGATCCATATGTTATGGTACGTGCTCGGTTACCAATTCTATAGAAAATGTTATCATATGCCCAAATCGATTATATGAACAGGATTATCTTGCAATACAGAGAGTTAGTGAAGATGCTTTTGGTGGAAAAGAATTTTTCTTGTTTGATCAATACATTAAGCATACTATCGATGGAACATTACCTTCTGAATGCGTAGTAGCCCTAGGGCATAACTCTGGAAAAGAAGTTAAAATTACGAATATGAGTATGGATTGGGTTCTGGCATACATAAAAGATGGGGTATTATTAAATTATGTTGGTATAGAGGTTCAGAGTATTGACATAACAGGAAACTATAGAGACGCTTGGTATGCAGCGAAGAGTAAGAGTAATGATATTCCTGCTGCACAGCATGGATTAAATTGGGCAAATGTTCATAAAAGACTTATTCCGCAAATAATAAGGAAAAGCCTTATATACTCCAAGTCAAACCTTGTTAAAAACGGCCTATATTTTGTTGTGCCAGACGCAGTTTATAAGAGATTTGAAAATATTATTGGAGCTGATATTCCGCAAACTCAATCAGTTAATAAGGAAACTATAACCGTTCATACTTATGATTTAGGGCCGCCCCAACCATTTGGTCGGCCTCGAAAGCTTATTCCTTGTCGCTCTCTTCGGTTCACATTGGCAGAATTTTCGGAGCGATTTATTGCAGGTCCTAACCTGCCATCTTCAAGCGTACTAGATAATAAAATAAAAAATATATTAGCATGTAGTTAATTATTTTCCGCTTCGCAACGAAATTCAAAAAATTATAACGTAAGGCGCTTAAGGTAGAGAAATTTAAAAAACTTTTCTACCTTAAATAAAATAGAATGATGGATATTATTTTAGGCAAATAACGGAAGATTGTAGCAGTTTTCAGTATCTATTTTTCTGAGAAAGGCTTGATTCTTTAGTGTAGGTATTTTTTTTGCTATAGCTCTTCCTAAGAGAGGGGGGACTGCATTACCTACTTGAATAAATTGTTCTGTCCTATTCCCTTGAAAGATAAATTTATCAGGGAAAGATTGTAATCTAGCAGCCTCACGAACAGTAAAGCTTCTATTTTGTTCGGGGTGAATATAAGCTCCCCAATGAATGTCGCACTTTGTTAAAATTGTGCAGGACAAATCCTCTTTTTTTGGACGTCCATAGCGTTTTGTATGGTCGCTTCTTTTGGCCTTTTTCATTCCAGCTGGAAGTAATTCAAACGGAATATCTCGCCAGGAACCGCCTTCCGGTATGTGCTCCATCCGTTGAATATTAATAGAGGAGAGACGAGGCGCGGAGTGATTTTCTACTCTGCAAGCGTCTTCTCTTAGTGTTTTTTGAAAACTATTCTCTGGTTTCGAGCGATAACTATGACCATCAGCAGTCTCACCATTTTCCAAAATAGGCAAGTCTGAAATTGCATCCCAAACCGTTACGTATGGCAATAATCCTATCCCATGAGTGGGTTTTGGAAATTTAATAGGGTGAGTGGTATTTGTGGCAATGAATATCATACGCCGTCGTGCTTGAGGGACACCATATTCTTCCGCCTTAAGGACTTGCATATCCACTCGATATCCAAGTTTTTCCATTTCACGATAGATTTCTTCTACAATTGCACCTTTAGCTACGCTTGTTATCCCAGAGACGTTTTCCATAACGAGCCACTTTGGCTTTAACCCCGAAACAATACGAAGATATTCTTTGAAGAGACTGGCGCGTGGATCATGTAGGCCGCGCTGATGGTTGTAGACAGAATAACCTTGGCATGGAGGCCCTCCAATGAGGACATCAAGTTGTCCGGGCCTTAAGCCAGTGCGGAACAGCAAGGATTCAGGGCTCACCTCTTGAATGGGCCCTCCAATAAAGATAGCATCAGGGTGTGTCAGAGCAAATGTTTTCCCAGCATTGACATCTATGTCCTGTCCGGCGAGCACTTTAAAGCCCGCTTGCCTGAAACCTTCGCTAAGGCCTCCTGCTCCACAGAAAAGGTCAATTACCGTTCCACGCATGACGTATTATAATGCCCCAATTTACGATTTGGCGCCTCAGATTAGGCTACACTGTCAGAGTTTATCAGGCAAAGTTCTTACAAGGAAGTGTAGAACAAAAAAAGAACTGATTGGATCTTAACTTTTTATAACAGGAGATTAGGTTTCCATGTCATTGGAAACCTTAAAAATATGTTTATGAGAGGCTATCTTCAGGACGGCATAATTGTAATTTTCCTAGATTCCAGTCACTCATAACCTTTTTGATTTGCAGATCGTTAGGAAGGTTACGCGTGACTGAAACCCCCTTAAGTCTATAAAAAATATCTTTACCAAGCAATTTTTTTCTTCTCAAAATTTATGTATTTTTTTTGGATAAAAATATTTAATAAAGTAAATTAATTAGATATTTTTTCTTATTATGAAAAGAGAATTTTACTAATTTAGGGTTAGAAGAATAGTAGCCTCAATGTATTTGTCAGAAAATCGTCCCAGAAACACCTGATTTGGGAATAGGGTGATTTTGCATGGCTGAGAGTCCGGTTCTGCAATTTTGGTACGGGAATTGCGGGACGGATTTCAGGAGTTCATGGCCCGCCAGGCCGTCATCTTGGAGACGTGCAGGAGTTTCGCGACTTCTCTGGCAGACAGGCCCTGAGATTTGAGACGACGCGCCTGAGCGATGTCCTCGTCTGTCAGCGTCGGCTTTCTCCCGAGGCGGATGCCTTTTGCCTTGGCCGTCTCCAGACCTGACAGCACACGCTCGCGGATGATGTTGCGTTCAAACTCCGCAAATCCCGCCAGAAGCAGCAGGAACAGCTTGCCGCCAGCGCCTGCGGTATCAATCCCCAGATTGAGAATCCTGACAGAAATCCCCCGCTTTTTCAGCACGTCGATGAGGGTCAGGACATCGAGGGCGTTACGGCCCAGACGGTCGAGCTTTACCACCGTCAGCGTGTCGCCAGCCTGAAGCCGTCTGACCAGTTTCTTCAGGGCTGGACGCGATTTCCACGCGGTCGCCCCTGACACTGTTTCCGTCACAATCTGCGTTTCCGGCACGCCCTCTCGCAGAAGGTCCGTGACCTGATTGTCCGTCTGCTGTCGTGACGTACTTACGCGTGCATAGCCATATTTTCCCATAATCCCTGTCCTGTTGTTCCGGGACACCTTTGTGGGACCCTTTCAGGCCCTTCCGGTCTCCTCCCTGAATCATAACAAAATCAGGTGTTTACGGGATATGTTGCAGAGCAATTCAGCACGCACAGGGGGCTGGATGCCGCTCTCACGATAACGGGGGAGGTCATGTTTTTCCCCTGTTTTTCGGAAGGTTTCGGGCACGGCATGGATATCGAACTCTGCGGAAAACCCTTCTGGCTTCACGGAATCCGGGGAACGGTTCACAGCGTCCGCCAGTGGTCTGAAGACATTACGTACCGGCCCCCCGCTAGCAGCATGAAGGTCGGAGATACGCTGTTTGTGGATATTCCTGCCGAGAAAACCTTCTCCACCCGCCACTACCAGAAGTTCTGGGTTCGCGCGTCTGACGGTCGCCAGTTTCAGGTGGATGTGCCGTGTCATGTGGGAGAGGGCCAGCAGGTCTGTCTGGTCTGGGGCAATGTTCAGGGCAAGAAAACCGGACGCATCCTCTATATCCGCAACCTGTCTCTCGGTCAGTCTTCCCTTATCCACAATACCCTGCCGTGGTCGGTTCTGTTTGCCTCCGTGGGCAGAATGACGGTCCGCGCCCTGATGGTTCTGCTTGTCCTTGCCCTGATTCTGAAGGGGGCAGACATCGTCCAGAATCTGGCTGGTCATTACACCCGTCAGGGTACCAATCCGCTTTGGCTCGTGACGACTTGGGTCATGGTCGCTGTCATCCTGTTTGGCGCTCTGTTCGTGGTCATCGGGTTTCTGCGCGTTCTGTGGCGTCTGTTTCAGAACAAGCGACAGGCCATCAAGACCCTCAGCGACACCCTCAACGGCAATCCCCGCTTTCTTGAGAGCCTGTGAAAATGAGCCTCGTCTGGTGCTTCCCGGCTCTGCCTTTCCATCAAAAAGGAAAACCATCTTGAAGATGATGAAAACAGCGGCTCTGGCTGTGATGCTGGGCTGTCTGAGTGCCTGCTCCTCAGCGGGCAATGCCTCCCTGAAGAGTGTGACGGCAGCGGATATCGACCGCTCCATTCGTGATGGTGTCACAACCTCGTCCCAGCTCCGGCAGCTCTATGGTGAGCCGTCCGAAATCGCCAACGAGAACGGTAATGAGGTCTGGACCTACGAATACAGTTCCGACCAGGCAGATGGGCTGTCCGTTGCCCAGCAGGCGGTGGGCCTCGGTTTTCTGGGAACGAGAACGACCTCCAATACGCATGTTCTCAAGGTCACGCTCCACCGGGATATCGTTCTCCATCACAGCTTCATCACCAGCCATGTTGGTGGCGGTAGCGGACTGAGGCAGTAATCATGAGCAGGTCTTTCCTTCCGGCTTTCGCTTTCGTGCTGGCTGCCAGTGCTGTTCCGCTCTCCGGTCATGCCCAGAGCCTGACCCAGTGTCTGCTGGCTCATAATCAGGGACTCATCACACCGGCCTGTGCCCATCTTCTGGGATTGTCCGTGCAACCTTCCCAGCCGCAGACGCCTCCCGACAATGGCGGAGTGCATCTCAGGCAGAGCGTGACCTATCAACCCCTCGACAACGTGTTCGGGCAGGACAGCATTCTTGGCCTCAAACTGGGGATGACACAGGCTGATGCCACCAGCACCATGACATCCTACTGTGGCAAAGCTCCTCAGGTGACGAACACCTATCTGTCCACCACCTACAAAGGGGTCGGGGTCAACACGCAGTATTTCCCCAGCACCCTGACCTGTCAGAAGGGACAGGACAGCCTGACTGTGCGCCTGTCCATTCCTGTCATGGGGGCGGTGGTCACGAAGATTGAACGGTCTGCGTCCTTTCCGATGGAAGCCTCCCCGCATTACGCTGACCTTCAGGCGGATATCGCGTCCAAATACGGTCTGCATCTTCAGCCCATGACCCGCTATGGCACACCGTCCGGGACAGCCTATGCCGGACCGGATGGAAAGGTCGTGACGACCCAGACCGGGACGACTGCGGAAGCGAATGAACCGCTGACCTACACGACACCCCATGAGATGGCCTATCTCTCGGTGACGGTCATTCCGGTCGGTGAAAACCTCTCCAATGTCTCCAGCCTCCGTCTGACACTGGAAGATTTACGGGCTGAAGAGGTCATGTATGCTGAACTGTTCAAACAGATGAATGGCTCGGTCGATGCCAAGCTCTCCGGTAGTACGGTCAAGGCAGCGCTTTAAAGCGAGAAGGTCTGAACGGGAGAACGCTTTTGCCGGGGCTGGTCAGGAGATTGAGTGTCCCTGACTGGCCGGGCGTGTCTCTCGTTCTCCTTCAGTGCTGCCAGACGTCTCAGAGCCTCCTCCGGGCTGGTTCTCGCCAGGAGCAGCAGTTCCACATCTTTTGTGGCTTTCAGATGAGCCACAAGTCTCTCCATCCCGGCTTTCGCTGTCAGGTAACGGCGAACCTCGGGGGTTTTCTGCCATGCCCTGTGCTGACGCTCCCGACCTGACGCCACACGTTCCGCCATCCAGTTCACGGCATAGGCAAAATTGTCATCGTCCAGCAGGTCGAGTTTTCCGACTTCGTGGCGGTCATAGCCATAGCGATGCAGCAGAGCCTCGAACGCGGCTCTGGCTCTTTGGATGTCAGCTCCGTTCCAGAGATTCCAGACACTCGCTTTTTCTTTGGCCTGTTTCCATGCCTGACGGGCTGGTTCCAGTCTCTGTTCCTGCGTTTTGCGAAGAACAGAAGCCTCCCGGCTTTTCGGGTCGGGGTATGGCTCGGACGGCAGGTTCTGCCACTGGCTTTGAAAGCTGGTAAGGATTTCGGTCAGCAGGGCCGCAAAGCGTTTCTGGTCGTGCAGTAATTCACGGAGCTGGTTGTCTCTTTCCGCTTCCTGAGCATTGAAGTCGATGACCGACTGGATTTCCGCGTGTGACATGCCCTCTGTGATGGCAGAGCGGGACGAGTGCAGAAGCGGAGCAATGGGTCCCAGCCAGTGAGGCTTTGGAGACAGAGAGTTCGGAGAAGGGGAGGGGAGTGCAGACCCGGAAGAGGAGCCAGCCTTTTCCTTTTCCTCCGAAGTCTCATCGGAATCCTCAGCTCTCTCGCTATGGGGGTCAACGGGGGCTTCCCCCTTGCCAGTTGGGTCTCGTGTGTCACGAGGGCCAGGGCTGGCTACTCCCTTTTTCTTCATGGCCTCCGGGTCTGTTCTGAGTTGCTGAAGCTCAGCTTTCTTCAGGCCCAGCAGACGGGAGAGCGAGCCCACAAAGACCCCGTTTTCGTCCTTCAGAATGAGAACATCCGGTTTCTTCTGTCCCGCTTCCAGAGACCAGCCACGGTCTGTGAGGGTCTGTTCAAATGCCTGCCAGCTCTGGCTACGGGAGAACAGCTCCCGGACCTCGTATTTGATGTCGAACGGACTGGCGCCCTGTCTCTGGGACAGTTTCGATTGCGGGTCTGACAGGCAGGAGTTCGGAAGCGGTCCTTCGCACAGCCCCTTCAGACGGTCACGGTATTCCTCGGGAACAGCGTGATACACCGCCACGTTATGGCGTCCCCTGGTCAGTTCCAGACCGTGTTTCAGTTCGAACAGACGGGCAACCTTCTCCTGACGTTCATAGCGATGCGAGACATCCAGAACCTTGCCGGTCTCGGCATGCGTGGTGCGAACCAGAAACTGGCAGTGGCGATTGTCTGCCTTGCCATCGTGGCGGGTCTTGGTGTGAATGACGGCAAGACACACATCCGAGGCCTGAAATCCGAACTCTCTGGCGAGCATGGTGATGCAGTCGGCAAACTGTTCGTCGGTCAGTTTCTCTTTCGAAGAGACCTGGAAGTGCTGGACTGCGTTCACTCGATGAAAGGCGGCGGCATCCGCGATACAGTCATCGACATCCTGACGTCTGCCTTTCCACAACAGGATGTGCTCGTTCTCGTCTGTCTTCTCCACAAGATGATGGAAAATGGCTCCTGACCCCGAGGAGGTTCTGATGGGGTTGCTCTTGAGTATCATCGTACCCGCCTCAGAACCCTGTTGATGCGGGCTTTCAGGGTGTCGATGTCAGCAGGGAGGGCAGCGATATCGACCTGCTCTCCTGTGTTCAGTCGTCTGGCTATCTGGTTCAGGTTGTTCCCGATGGCAGACAGCTCACGACGCAAGGCTAGAAGCTCTTCGGCAATCGCAGCCCCCCCTGCCAGTTCGTTCAGCAGGACTTTCCTGCACCAGACAGACAGTCTGCGTGCTCCTGCTGTGGTTTTCAGTCTCTCCCGTTCTTCCGGTTTCACCCGGATATGTAATGTCTCCGTTTTCATGATGCCCCTCGCGCGCGTGAGTCATTATAGCTCTGAGAGATGCAGGGGAGAGTGTATGGTCTTCTGTATTCGGGAGTGATTTCGGAGTGATGCAGAAGTATTTGTATATATAGGTTCATCAAAAAGCATTTATTTTTCGAAATGACCAAATAAATACTTGACATCGAGGTCTGTATGGGCTATACGTCTCCTTGCCCCACAAACGGAGGCGAAAGATAAAGGAAGATGTCATACGTATATAATATAATGAAACAGTTCGAACTTGCGGAAATGAACGCAGTCGAGAGAGTTAAATCCCTTGGAACATCAAGCCATATAGGCAATGCTCCCCTGTCAGTGGCAGAGGTCGAGCGTATTGTTTCCCTCATCAGGACAGACCTGAAGGGACAAGAGTTCACAACAGCAAAACGTGCGAATGCGTAGGCTGAAACTCTTAGAAAATCTGCATATTTGAGAGATGTGAAGCCTGACCATATGCTGAACTTCTTTCTGGATTCACGCATTCCAGCGAGTGAAGTCAGTGCTTTGGGATGGGAGCAGGAAGATATTAAGGCGGAGCGAAAAGGCTTCGGAAACGCGCTCTTTGTTGCGTTGGGATTACTGGTTTTCCGGGATTGGGAACGATATCACGGACATAGCTGGGATTGTGAAACCCAGTATGTGCAGTGGTTTATCCGGTTTGCTCCGGATGAGTTCAATGCAGGGGCATCCATTGCCTTCCATGCCCATTTCGACCTCGGTTTTTCTCTTCTGGCAGAGATGAAGGGCAAGAAGCCTCTGTCCTGGTCCTATGAAGGACAGGGAGGTCAGTCGTGAGTAATCTTGCTACCACAACCACCGAACTATGCCGCGAAATGAAAGCTCTGGAAGCGGAAGCCTCTCGCTTTAAAGAAGCACGTCTCCTTTTTGAGATGTGTGGTAAAAAAGATAAGGCTCAGGCTTTGGGTAAAAGAGAGCAAAAGATTAGAAAACTCATTCGTTCTTTTGAGTGTGTGACGAGCCATCTCGATGAAAAGCGGGAACTCGATGACTAGAGGTGTCAGCGAGGTTATGAGCTGATGTGCTCATTTGGCCGCCACCTTCACTTATAAGGTTTTCTGGTAAATGAGAGGCCTCACGGAATGTGAGCCTCTCTCCATAAAAACAGTAATTCTGCGCCGTTAGGCTCTTTTTTGCGTGGAAAATATTTATGTCTGACAGAGCGTGCGCGCCAATTGGTCTGCTTTTGTCCAGTAACGCGCTCCCACAGGGCTTTCCCGGTGCATAACGATGTCCAGAGACACAAGGCGTAGATTGGCAAATCCTGCAATTCAGGAGCAGGCGTTTCCTGAAATGGAGAAACGTGGCGACAGGAGGTATGGCCTTGAACCGCGACCTACCGACACTTGCGTTCGACCCCGCCCTTGCCCGTTTCTGTCCATTCTGCACTGTGTTTCCAGTCAGATTTCAATGTCCTATGCCTCTGTAGGTGGGGGCTGACTCCTGGAACATAGCCGTTCGTAAGGGAGGCCAATATGGGGGACACCTTCTTGGTAATCATTTAAACAAGTTGGAACAAAATCAGAATGAACCCCTGTTTTCCCTGCTGAAACCTGATGTCTGACCATGGAGGTCTGGCTGACAGGGGATGTATTGAAATCCTTCACTGTCCTGAAATGCATGACATGCACCAGAGCAGTCAGAACCCTTGGCATTCCTGTGCGGACATAATGGAAATCGGGATGGCGTGCTGATATTCGGTTTACTCTCTCATCGGAAAATCCCCGCATCAGAAGCAGTGCTGTTCCGCCAAAGGCTTTCCGCTTTATCAGTCTGTGAGCTGTGGCAATCCTGGCATCTGACAGGGTTCCGTATCGCTTGCCTGCGTAGATACTCGTGTAACGGGCTCGGATGTCGCGTGTCAGACCGATGAAGGTCAGACTGGTCTCAGGCTTGCCGTAGTCCTTGGTGAGATAGAGGGAGACGGACAGCACATCGCGGATGTCCTTGATGGCTTCCGACTGTCGTTCAATCTCGTTTGGGAAGGCCTGAAGTATCTGCTCCTCAAGCCATGCTCTCTGTGTCGGGTCGATATAGAGCTGGATATGATAGTGAGGTGTTTCGTCGTCCTGGAGTTCGAGCGCTGTCATGCCCAGCAGGAGGACATCTTTCTCCCGTGCCTTGCGTCTGACGGTTTTCCAGCGTCTGGAGATTTCTGCCTTGGCCTCTTCATAGGAACAGGCGTGATACTCTCCGGGTAACGTGAGGGTCAGGAACAGCCCCTGATAGCCCAGAAATCCGGTAGCAAAATCATGCAGGCTGTCGGCTATCGCCAAAGTGACGGCATAGTGTTTTCTAAGCTGCCACTGACGCAGCGTATGCGCTGACAGGCCAGTATTCGGATTCTGTCTGTCTGGAACCACGATGAAGGACTTGCTGGCTGCCAGCTTCTCGTCATCAAAGGCCTTCTGAACCCTGTCGTGCTCAGGGGAGAGTTCCAGCATTCTACGGAGATTGCGGCGTAACCTGTTGGCTTTGCGTGTGAGAACCTGCCCTGTGATTCGCTGGGTCTGCTTCAGTTCACTGTATGACTGGGAAAGAAGGTCAAAGCTGGAAACGAGGTCTGGTGACAGGGTTTCAACCCAGTCCACGACTTCCATGGCGACCTGTTCGGTCTCTTCGAAACAGGCAAGGAACGCGCAGTTTTCTGCGACCTTGCGGGTAATTTCGTTCTTGTAAATCCCATGCAGGGGTAACAGCCTGCGCCAGACATCGGGTCTGGTGGTTCTTATCCAGTGGTCTATCTCGGCATACTGCACATCATCCTGCATCTTCCCCCGTGTAATCGTAGAGAAGGGCAGAATGGTCTATAATGGTTCTGTCGTAGAAACATGTCGTACTTCCTTCTCCTGACTGGTCTCCGGGATGTTTTCCAGTCACGAGAGGGAAGTATAGCAGACAGTTATGCAGTTTTGTTTCAGTGCAGCGTTATCGGTTTTTTATTTCCATGGGGTCCCAGCTTTCGAACTTCACTGTTCGAACGACTTTCATTAGGTTCGATGGTGTTGTCCCTGCATTGTAATGGCTTCCCATTCCGGCTGTTTCATGGCCCAGAATCTGGTCAATCCACTCTACCGGCTAGTTCAGTCCATCGCTTCGGTGACCAAGCATGGTTCGGAACAGATGTCGGAAACTGTGAAATGTTGTCTCACGAGGCAGACCCGCATCTTTCTTGAACTTGCTAAACCTTTGAGAGAAAGCCGCTCCATATTTATTAGTGGAGGCAGCATAAGGAAGGTCGAAAAATATCCGGTCTCTTTTGGATTTCTCGCAGTTTTTGGCGCGTTCAATCAATCCGGTAGAGTTCTTGATATAGGAATGAACGGGAATGAGACGTTCACCGGCCTCTGATTTTGGGTTCCAGATTTCCTTCCCATCCGCATCTCGATGAATCCGGATATCGAAACAGAGAACACCCTCAACTTCATGAATATCGCATGGGCGAAGTCTGCAAATTTCTTCCAGCCTCATGCCTGTATAGGTCGCAACGGATATAATCTGTCTGACTGTGTTGATATTAATCCGTGGCTTCCACAGGGTTTCCATGAGAGCTGCCAGCTCTGTTTCCTTGAACGGCCTTCTGTCCACGGTCTGTTCGTTAATGGCCGTTACCATATGCTTCGACCAGATATCGTATTCCTTCTTGTCGTCCAGTTCTCCAATCGAGATGGCATAACTCCAGATTTCGGCCATCTTGTTGATGTGTCGGCTCATCGTGTCTGTTGATAAAGTCACGTATCCAGGATTTCGCGTCCGGTGGTATGCGACAATTTCTCCCAGAGTCATCGTTTCTTCTTTGGGAGATTTCCCCCAGTATTTGGGCATCTGTCTCAAGACGTTGATGAAAGCTGATGAGTCTTTACGGGTAAAAGTATGCAGCTCACGGGTGGTGTCAGTGAATCTGCCAAACAGACTGCACGCGGCTACAAAGTGGTTATAGGTCTCTATGGAGACGCTTGCCCTCTTAATTTCCAGATACCTGTTGGCAATGTCTCTGAAGGGGACCGAGGAGATTCTTGACGGAATCTGGTGGTGCATGACAGGAGCAGCGGGAGCCTGCTGGCTCATATCGGGTATCTTGGAGATGGCCTGACCCAGCAGGGCTAACAGTTGACCTTCCCGCTCATGATTGCCTGCTGCTTTGGCAGCTTCCAGTTCTGCACCCAGACGCTGGATTTCGTTCAGAAGGTGAGCGTTTCGGCCATCCACGTCCTGCACGAACTGCTGAAGGAATCTGTCAGAGGCTCCCGAGAGATATTTTTTCTTTACGTCAATTCCGGCACTAGCTCCTGCCAGCCAATCCTCTTTGAAATCCGACGGGTGGAGCTTCACCATCTCCAGAAGGTAATTCTTAAGGTCAAACTTTTCAGGCAAGGCACCACCACCCGACAGGAAACAGAACAGGTTCTCGACCTGTCCATATATCATGCCCGCACGGGACGTGGCGTCTCTCTTCCTGTGCGTGCCTAGAGAGAGCCAGATTTCAGTCTGCCCCAAAACATCACGAATATGTGAAGGGACTACTCTGCGGAAGTGGTAACAGCCATTTTTTCGTTTGAGCATTGGAGCCAGTTTTGGGGACGAAAATGGAGAAAAGTCCCAAAACTCAATTTTTTACCCGAATAAAATCCGTTTGATATCAATGATTTATATCGGAGTTTGGCTGGGGCGGGAGGATTCGAACCTCCGCATGGCGGAATCAAAATCCGCTGCCTTACCGCTTGGCTACGCCCCAGCAGACGCGTTTCAGAAACGCGCTGGAACGGCTTTTAATCCGAACCAGCATGTCTCGTAAAGCCCAATATCAGGATTCAAGTTCCAGTTCGTGATCGGGCAGGCCGGTGTTGCGCATGGCGTCGTCCATTTTACGACGTGCGGAAGCTTTGAGGACGCCGAGCCGTTCGGCGCGGTTCAGGGCGCCGTCGAGGGCAGCCATGGTGCTGCCGAGATCCTGGCTCTCGTCTTTTTCCCAGGCGCGCAGGGCGTGGCCCCATACTGCGGTCAGGGCGTTAACGCGCCAGAGGCCACCCAGTCCAGAGCAGTCCATGCCTGCGGCGTCTGCCAGCCAGCGCATGGAGTCCATGGTGGCGCCCGCCAGAAGAGCAGCGAGGGGAGGATCGTAAGGGAGGGCGTGCAGGACGGCGCGGACGCCTTCGCGGTATTCTTCGAAAATATCGAAGCGTCGCATCATCAGGTCGAAGAGGTATTCGCGCAGGGTGCCGCCGTTACCGTCGTCCCGGAGCGCGCTTTCGTCTGCCAGTCGGCCGAGGCGGAGGAGGAGCAGGGGTTTGACGGGGTAGCGGGAGCGCACGGCATCGACCGGCAGGCCTGCGTCACGTGCGGCATCCACGAGCGAGAACCGGTGCCAACCGTCCGTTCCTGCCAGGCTTAACGCGGATTGCAGGAGGGCGATGTCGAAGGCTTCCCTGTCCAGTTCCGGTGTGCTGTCTGGTGTCAGCTCATCGGTGTCAAATGGGTCCTGCCGTTCTTCCATTGCCGGTCTCCTGTCAAAAACATGTTTCTTATGGTGGGAGCGTTTGCCTGGGGCGGCAAGTTCCCACCAGAAAGAAACGGTTATCCGGCGAGTTCGTCGGCCCGTTTTGTCGCGGCGTCAATGGCTTTTGCAATATTTGCAGGCCAGGCGTCGGGTGCCATGAGGACGCTCAGGGCTGCGGCGGTTGTTCCGTTGGGGCTGGTGACGGCCTTTCGGAGGTCTTCTGCGTCATCGGGCAGGTCGTCGAGCATGCGGCCTGCGCCGTAGATGGTGCCGCGTGCCAGACGGCGTGCTGTTTCCTTGGAGAGGCCGTGGGCTTGCCCGGCTTTTTCCAGCAGTTCTGCGAGGAGGAAGACGTAGGCTGGTCCAGATCCGGAGACGGCTGTTACGGCGAGGAGGTCTTCTTCTTTTTCCACTCGGACCACGTCGCCCACGGCGAAGAGGAGCTCATGGCAGAGTGTGGCCTGTTCGGTTGTGGCGTTGGGTGGAGCGTAGAAGCCGCTGATCCCGGCGCCGATAGCCGAGGGGGTATTGGGCATGGCGCGGAGGACTGGGATTTCTGCTCCGGCTTGGGCTGCTGCTGAAGCGAGCGCTTCGCAGGTACGACCGGCCATGACGGAGAGAAGGGCTGATTTCTGGAACCGGCTTCCGAGAGCTTTGCCGATGTCTTCGATGGTTTTGTCCGCGCCTGCTGGCTTGACGGCGAGAACAATGATGTCGGGTGTGAAGGATGCCGGGATTTCGGCGGGGGTGTTGGCGATTGTCAGGGTGTCGTCCGAGCCCGTTCGGTGACGGTCAAGGACGACAATTTTTGGAGGTGTGGGGGAGGCGAGCCACCCGTCGAGTAGCGCGCCTCCCAATTTGCCACAGCCAGCCAGAAGGATTGAGGGCGTAGAAGGCAAGGTCAGGCGTCTCCAACACAGTCTAGCATTGCGGCATCCAGTGCATCCTGAGGGGATTTTCCACCCCAGAGAGCAAACTGGAAGGCGGGATAGAATCTTTCACATTCGGACATGGCGATGTCGATCAGGTCTTCCATGCTTTCACCAGGAAGTGTGGCGACGCCGCGCATGAGGAGCGTATGGCGGAAGGCTGGGGTTCCGGTTTCGGTATCGATCGTGAAATGGCCGACCCAGAGGCGGTTATTTGCCAATGAAACCAGTTCGTGGACATCGGCGCGGCGTGTGGCGGGAGAGCGGAGGTCCAGCGTGCAGTTCAGATGCAGCGCGGAGAGTTCGTCCGACCATGTGAAGTAGAGAGAATAATCACACCACTGGCCTGGGGCCTGGGCTGCCATTTCGGACTGGCCGAGGCGTTCGAACTCCCATTCATACAGGCCCATGACCTGTTCCATGATGTCGAGCGGGTGGGATTCGGTTTCGGTGGTGAGTGAGGTGCTCAGGGCAGGCATGTCGGATCTCCCAAGGCCGTGGAGCCTGGCACCGGCCGTGCGCCGGTGCGGCGCTCCAGATGTCTGCGTCTGGGGGCAGGGTGCCTGCCTCCAGCACTCATCACGTTATGGGGCCTTTTGAGACTGCGCAAGTATTACGAGCATCTTCAGTGAGTTCGTACGAAGATGTGTTGCAGTGCTGGCGCAGTCGAATGGGCTGGATCAGCCCTGCGGGCCGCCTTTTTCTTCTGTTGCCAGTTCTTCAAGGGCGGTCAGGCGCGATTCGATGGCGGCAAGGCGGGCTTCTGCTTCGTCCTGTGCCATGCGGGCGCGGGTGGCCATTTCCTGCACCGCGTCGAACTCGTCCCGGCGGACCAGTTCGAGAGAGGTCAGAATTTCATCGACGCGGGTGCGGATGATGGAGTGCAGTTCTTCGCGGGCACCGGTAACAGCGGAAAACGCATTGCCGGCGAGGCCTGCGAGGTCGTCGAAGAAGCGGGGTCTGTCAGACATGGGAGAAACTCCTGCAGAGAGGCGGCGTGTCGTGTGTGGCGCGTCGCTTGGATCGTTTTCGGGGGCAGACTATACAGGAAGGATGATTATCGTCACCGGCGGAGCCGGATTCATTGGATCGTGCCTTCATGCCGCCCTGCGTCAGCGCGGGCTGCGGACGGTTATCGTGGACCGGCTGCATGAGGGGGTGAAGTGGCGGAACCTGGCCTCGCATGCGCCCGATCAGATCATCACGCCTGAGGCGCTTCCGGGTTTCCTTGAAAAAGCGCCAAAGATTGAGGCGGTGTTCCATATGGGAGCCATCAGCGCCACGACGGCGCGGGATGGGGATCTGGTGTGGTCGACCAATGTGGCGTTGTCGCAGTTTCTCTGGCGCTGGTGTGCGCAGAATGATGTCCGGATGATTTACGCTTCTTCGGCGGCTACGTATGGTGCGGCGGACAAGCCTGAGATGTTCCGGGATGGTCTGGAGGCGATTGATCCTCTGAAGCCACTCAACCTTTATGGCTGGTCCAAGCAGGCGTTTGATCTGTGGGTGAAGCGGGAGCTTGCAGCGGGGCATCCGGCTCCGAAGCAGTGGGCTGGGCTCAAGTTTTTCAATGTTTACGGACCGAATGAATACCACAAGGGGTCCATGATTTCGGTCGTGAAGGTCAAGTATGATGATCTTCAGCGTGGGGCAGCCGCTAAGCTGTTCAAATCCGATATTCCCGGCCTGCCGGATGGTCAGCAGAAGCGCGATTTCATCTGGGTTGGTGATGTGGTGAATGTCATGTTGTGGCTGTTCGACCATCCGGATGTCAGTGGGCTGTTCAACTGTGGAACCGGCGTGGCGCGGAGCTATCTGGATCTGGCTTATGCGGTCTGTGACGCGGCGCATCGGGCTCGGGATGTCGAGTTCGTCGAGATGCCTGAGAAGCTGCGGGGGCAGTACCAGTCCTATACTTGTGCGGATATGAGCCGACTGCGGGCTGCGGGCTATGATCTGCCGTTTACAACTCTTGAAGATGGTATCCGGCAATATGTCCGGGATTATCTTTCCCGATCGGAGCCAAACCTTTGAGCCAGCCACTGATGTTCCCGGGGTTTGACCCTGTTGCGTTCCATGTCGGGCCTTTGCCTGTGCGGTGGTATGCGCTGGCTTATATGGTGTCTTTCATCATTGCTCTGCCTATTGCGCGGCGGTTGAATCGTCTTGCGCCAGAAGTAGCGACGAGTGAGCAGGTCGATGATTTCCTGTTCTACGCCATTCTGGGTGTTTTGCTGGGTGGTCGTCTTGGGTACGTGCTGTTCTACCGGCCTTTGGATTATCTCGCGCATCCGGTGGACATTATCAAAACATGGGACGGCGGGATGTCGTTTCATGGTGGGGCCTTGGGCGTCATTCTGGCTCTGGCGTTCTTCTCCTGGAAGAACCGTCTGAGCTTTCTGGCTTTTGCTGACCGTATTGTGCCAGTTGTTCCGATCGGGCTGGCGCTGGGCCGGTGTGCGAATTTCGTGAATGGGGAATTGTGGGGGCGCCCGGCGTCTCCGGATCTGCCTTGGGCGATGGTGTTTCCGACGGGTGGGCCGGTCGCGCGGCATCCTTCCGAGCTTTATGAGGCGCTGACGGAAGGTGTTCTGCTGCTGTGCGTGATGTTGTTTGCGGCATCGCGGCCCCGACTGCGGGGGCATTTCGGATTCCTGTCAGGGTTGTTCCTGTTCGGGTATGCCTGTGCACGGAGTTTCTGTGAGTTCTTCCGCGAGCCGGATGCGAATATTGGCTTTCTGGCGGGCGGCGTGACGATGGGGCAGATCCTGTGCATTCCCATGGCGCTGGCCGGGATTGGACTGATGACCTACGCCTTTCGTCGCCCTCGGCAGGAGACGGCACATGTCTGAGGCTGTTCTGGGGAGTGATCTGCTCGGCGTGCCGCATGGGTTTTTTACCCGTCTGGGCGGCGTTTCTCCCAAGCCTTATGACAGTTTGAACTGTTCTCTGTCGTCCCCTGATGATCTGGCTAATGTGCGGGAGAACCGGGCGCGCGTGGCTCGGCAGCTTCAGGTTGAGCCTGATATGTTGCTGGGTCTGAAGCAGACTCACAGTGACATTACAGTTCCTGTAACTGTCGAGACGCCTCTCTGGGTCATGGGTGCTGGGCAGAATGGCGATGCGTTGGTGACAGACCGCCCTGATGTGGGTGTCAGCGTCATTACGGCGGACTGTGGGCCTGTGCTTCTGGCGTCGGGCGATGGCCGTGTTGTCGGGGCTGCTCATGCAGGGTGGCGCGGGGCTGCTGGCGGAATTCTGGAATCCGTTGTGGCGGAGATGGAAGCTCTTGGGGCTTCTGAAATCCGGGCTGCTGTCGGGCCGTGTATTGGGCCGGAAAGTTACGAAGTGGGTCCGGATATGCGAGAGGCAGTTCTGGCGCAGGATCGGGACGCTGAGGCGTTCTTCCGTTTGGCAGAGCGTGCCGGGCATTTCATGTTTGATCTGCCTGGTTACTGCGCTGCGCGCCTGCGGGCCGCTGGGGTTCAGAAGATCGAAGTGCTTGGCGTTGATACACTGACAGATCAGCGGTTCTTCAGCCATCGGCGCCGGACGCTGGCAGGCGGGGGCCATATTGGGCATCAGATTTCGGCCATTCGACCCCGTCTTTCATCATAATATTTCTGCGGCATTGTAAGCTTGTTCGCGGAGCGGTGAGTGTTATCGTTCCGGGATGAAAATGCTTCGTCCTGTCCAGATTCTGTGTTCTGCCGCGATGGCGGTGTGTGTGTGTGGTGCGGCTTATGCTGCGCCGTCGCATCTTCTTGTTCGTAATGCCCTGATTTTTTCGATGGCCGATGGGCAGAAGGCGCCTTTCAAAGGGTATTTCTCTGTCCGTTCGGATGGCGTGATCGATCATATCGGGGCGGGTGCTCCACCCAACGGGCTGAAAGCCGACCAGGATGTGGATCTGCATGGGCATTGGGTGATGGCGGGCTTCATTTCTGCACATAGTCATCTCTGGCAGGCTGCTTATCGGGGACTGGCGGCGGATCAGACGCTAATGGGCTGGATTGAAGCTCTCTATTCCGGAAAGGCGAGCGTTGCTCGGCCCGAGGATATTTACTGGTTCACGTTGGATGGGGCGCTCGACCATCTCGCGCATGGTGTGACGGCGGCTTACAATTTCAATTACGGTGGGGCGAACCCTGCTGTTGTCGAGGCGACGGACCGGTTGCAGTTCCAGGCAGAGACGGCTTCTGGAATTCGGTTCGTGCATGGTCTGGAGCCATTGCCTGGTCAGTCCGATATCTCACTCGCCACAGCCCGGCAGCATGTGGGCGATTTTCTGGCGTGGTCCGCCGGGCAGCATGTGGGGTCCACGTTCCTGTCCGTGATGATCAATGGTGGGACGGGATTTCACGACACCGGAGAGGTTGCGAAGATCGAAGGGGCATTGATGCGGGAGTATCATCTGCCCAACCAGAGTCATTATCTGGAGCCGCCTGAAAACGTTTCAGCCCAGCAGGCCCGGTTCCACTGGTTTGAGGATGAAGGCATCCTCGGGCCGCATCTGATTTTCGGACATTTCATTCATACAACGCCTGAGATCCTTGCCCGGTCTGTAAAGGCTGGGGCGTCTATGGTCTGGAATCCGCTTTCAAATGGTCGTCTGGCATCAGGGACGGCGGATATTCCAGCTTATCTGAAAGCCGGTTTGCGGGTTGGTATGGGAGAGGACGGGGAAGCCAGTGCGGATCTGGCAGACCCGTTTGAGAACATGCGGACCGGGCTTTATGCCATTCGGGACAAGTACCAGAGCGCTGCAATCATGAGCCCGTATGATGTGGTGCGCCTGCACACGCGAGGGAGTGCGGATGTGCTGGAGGTCGGGGATCGTCTTGGGAGTCTGGAAGTTGGGAAATTTGCGGATTTTCTTGTGATTGATCCGACTAATCTTGGGTATGTGTTTGACCCGTATGCCACGC
Source organism: Gluconobacter frateurii (assembly GCF_002723955.1). Classification (GTDB taxonomy): domain Bacteria; phylum Pseudomonadota; class Alphaproteobacteria; order Acetobacterales; family Acetobacteraceae; genus Gluconobacter; species Gluconobacter frateurii. The sequence continues at coordinate 13,971 of NZ_BEWN01000002.1, read as the reverse complement.
TAGTTTTTGCTGCGGCTCATGAAAATCTGGAGCAGGTCTATGTGGGGGGCGTGTTGATGGTGGAGCATGGCAAGCCGCTGAAACAGGATTTTGCGCATGTTCGGCAGGAAGCTGATCGACGGGTTGCGGCCTCTGTTCAGCATTAAAAAAAGCCGGGGTGTGATCCCCGGCTTTTTCTGTGTGTCAGACGCTGTGTGTTTTGGCTTCACGATCCCAGAAGCGGAGCTTCCGGCAGGTTGTGATGAAGGGTTTGAAATCGCCATCGTTCTTGATGGCGATCACACCATCGTCCATGTCGTCGGGCGTGATGCCGCCTTTTGCCAGAAGCGGGGCAGTGTCCGGGCCGTAGGCGATGAATTTGGCGTGGGCGAAAGCATCTGCCACGAAGTCACGGGCTGTTGCTTCCTTGCTCAGAAGCTTTGTTCCCTCAGCAGAAGAGAGCAGCACGACGGCGTCGTAAAGTACGGACGGCGCACCGACGATTTTCTGGCCTGCCGGGACGGTTGTGCCGTCTGTCAACGTCACGCCTCCGACCACGGGGGCGACCAGTTCAATCAATGTGCCTTCCGCCTTTGCAGCTTTCTGGAGAGCGTCCAGCAGGGCTGCATCCGTACCGTCTGTAATCACCACGCCCAGTTTACGGCCTGCGAAAGAGGCTGGCCCGTTCTTGAGGATGCTGAGCGCTGTTGAGGCGGCCAGGTCGGTGATGGGTGTACGGGCAGCCGGAGCCGGGGCAGGCAGGTCTTTCAGGCCCAGACCTTCAGCTACTCCCTTGGCCAGCGTTTCATCCACATTTAGAAGATGAGCGACGACGCGGGAACGGATGTTTGGCGTCTCAACCTTGCTGAGTTCGAACACGAACGCGTTTTTGATGTGCGTTTGTTCGGGCTTTGTCTGGCTGATGTAGAACTGGCGTGCCTGGCTGTAGTGATCGGCGAAGAGTTCACCGCGTTCGCGGGTCGTGCGACCGTTGTCATCCGGGAAGTGCCGGTAGCCGGTTTTGGGGTTTTCACGCGGACCTGCACCCCAGGAATTGGGCTCGTAATTCACGCGGCCCTTCGGGTTGTGCATGGCAGCGTGGCCGTCCTGCTGGAAGTTGTGGAACGGGCATTTGGGCGCGTTAATGGGGATATGCGTGAAGTTCGGGCCCCCGAGACGCTTTGTCTGCGTATCCAGATACGAGAAGTTCCGGCCTTGCAGGAGCGGATCGTTGGTGAAGCCGATACCGGGAACGACGTTCTGGGTGCAGAAGGCGACCTGTTCGGTTTCGGCGAAGAAATTGTCCACCACGCGGTCCAGCACAAGGCGGCCGATCCGGCGGACAGGGACCAGTTCTTCGGGGATAAGTTTGGTCGCATCCAGAATGTCAAAGTCGAATTTGTCGGCGAAGGCGTCATCAAAGAGCTGTACGCCCAGTTCCCATTCCGGGTAGTCGCCGGATTCGATGGCTTGCCAGAGGTCGCGACGGTGGAAGTCAGGGTCGGCGCCGTTGATCTTGACGGCCTCGTTCCAGACAACTGACTGAAGGCCTTGCTTCGGCTTCCAGTGGAACTTTACGTAGGTGGATTTTCCTTCGGCGTTTATGAGCCGGAAGCTGTGGACGCCGAAGCCTTCCATGAAGCGGAAGGAGCGGGGGATGGCCCGGTCTGACATGATCCAGAGGAGCATGTGGACGGTTTCGGGCGAGAGGGATGCGAAGTCCCAAAAGTTGTCATGGGCAGACTGCGCCTGCGGGAAGCCGCGATCGGGCTCTTCCTTTACGGCATGTACCATGTCCGGGAACTTGATGGCGTCCTGGATGAAGAACACGGGCATGTTGTTGCCCACAAGATCCCAGTTGCCCTCTTCGGTGTAGAGCTTCACGGCGAAACCACGGACGTCGCGCGCGAGATCGAATGAGCCCTTGCCACCTGCGACGGTTGAGAAGCGGACGAATGCCGGGACGCGGGTTCCGGTTTTACCGAGGACGCTTGCGGTTGTGTAGTCAGACAGGGAGTCTGTGAGTTCGAAGAAGCCATGAGCGCCGTAGCCGCGGGCATGAACAACGCGTTCTGGAATGCGTTCGTGATCGAAGTGGAAGATCTTCTCCCGGAAATGGAAGTCTTCCAGAAGCGTTCCGCCGCGCGGGCCAGCTTTCAGGGAATTCTGGTCATCCGCGACGGGAACACCCTGCTGGGTGGTCAAGGTTGGGATGTCGCCACCTGCGGTCTGATGGGTTGCACCCTGGGGGCCGCGCTCGAAGGTCTGGTCACCGATGGTCACGGTGGTGCGTTTATCTGCCGTGTCGCTCATGGTTCGGTCCGATCTGCTGTCGTCGCGAATGTCCGGACTGAATAATGCCGGGCACGTCGTTTCGAATTCGGTAAGTCGATTTCCGGTTTGGGAAATCCTTCACTCTAGAAGTCTGAGTCCCCGGTAAATGTTCCGGAAAATAATTTGCTGAAATGTTCTGAACTGAATGAAAGAGTGTGTCGTTAGGGCTCCTTACTTGCATCTTTCATGCAGTTCAGGAGGCTTGAATGCCTGTCGATCCTCGCAATCGTTATCCTCAGCCTCCTTTTGAGGGGCAAAGCCAGCCTTTTCCGGGTCTGTCATCAAAAATGACGCCACAGCCTGATTATGGAGAAAAGACCTATCAGGGCTCCGGGAAGCTAACGGGGCAGGTGGCTCTGATTACAGGTGGCGATTCCGGAATTGGACGTGCTGTAGCACTGGCTTTTGCCCGGGAGGGGGCGGAGGTTGCGATTTCCTATCTCGAAACCGAAAGTCAGGATGCAAAGGATATTGCAGGGCAGATCGAAGCAGAGGGACGTCGTTGCCTTCTGTTGCCGGGAGATATCCGTGAGGCGACGCATTGCAAACTGCTTGTTGGCAGGGTTCTGGAAGAGTTCGGTCGTCTCGATATTCTCGTGAACAATGCTGCGTTTCAGAACTGGGCGGAGCATCTGGAGGATATCAGCGACGACGAGTGGCGGCGTCATTTTGATACAAACACGCATGCTCTTTTCTATTTGACGAAGGCTGCTTTGCCTCATCTGAAGCCGGGGGCGTCCATTATCAACACGTCCTCGGTTAATCTGAAGACGCCGCCTCAGATTCTTGTGCCATATTCCATGACGAAAGCGGCCATTGCGAACTTTACGGTGAGTATGGCGCAGCAGCTTGCATCTCGCGGCATTCGGGTGAACGGCGTTATGCCTGGCCCGATCTGGACGCCGTTCATTGCGACGGGAATGCCGGAAGAAGCGCAGAAGAGTATTGGGTCTGATGTTCCGCTGGGCCGACCGGGTCAGCCAGCAGAACTGGCTGGAGCTTATGTATATTTTGCTGATCCGCTGAACAGTTACACGACGGGTGCTCTGTTGCCTGTTAATGGCGGGATGCCGATGCTCTGATCGGGCCGGATATTTTGGATTTCAGTGGAACGCCTGCTCCTGATCGAGCGGGCATTTTTCTGTTTTGGGTCCGAAGAGCAGGGTGATGCAGGCTCCTGTCAGAAGAACACCGGTTGTGAGGCCGAAGACACCGGGGAAACCGGCTTTCGGGTAAATCCAGCCAATCAGGACGGGGGAAGAGATGGCGCCCAGACGGGCGATTGCGGAAGCCAGTCCCATACCTCTTCCCCGCAGGGATGTCGGGAAGAGTTCGGGGGTGTAGGCGTAGATGCCGCCGTAGGTTCCATTCATGAACATGGACAGCATGATTCCGAAAAGCAGGACCTGTGTGGGTGTCTGGCTTGCGGCCATGCCGATGGCACTGATCCCGCCACCGATCATGAAGGTAGCGACCGTGGCGCGTCGACCAAGACGCTCGGTGCAGAAAGCCGAGGCCAGGTATCCGGGAAGTTGTGCTGCGTAAATCGAGATGGCGTAGGCAAAGCTGCGGGTCACGGTCATGCCACGCTCGATCATGAGCGTCGGGATCCAGGTAAAGAATGCATAGAAGCAGAAGGTGATGCTCAGCCACATGGCCCAGCTCATGAATGTGGAGCGTCTGAGATCGGGGGCGAAAAGGTCGCTCAGGGGGCGGTGTGTTTTTTGGGCTGTGTCGGGAGTTATCGAAAGACCTGCGGCCAGTCCGGCGCTTTGTTCGATAGTTCCGACAATTCGGCAGGCTTCAGGGGTTCGTCCCTGCTGGTCGAGCCATCTTGGAGATTCGGGGAGAGTGCGTCGCCACCAGAGGAGCATCAGGACGGGTAGTGCTGTGGCAACGAGGGCCCATCGCCAGCCATCTGGTGATGAAGGGACGATCATGAAGCCTAGAATGGCGGCGGCAACGTAACCGAAAGAATAGAAGCCGGTCAGGCTGGCCGTGAAGGCGCCGCGATAACGGGATGAGACGAATTCGCTCAGATAGGGGGCGATGATCGTGGCTTCTGCGCCGGCGCCCAGTCCAGCGAGAAGACGGGCACTGAAGAAGCCGCTGAATGTGCCGGAGACTGCCGAAAGAAGGGACCCGATGGCATAGAGCGCGAGGGCGCTCATCATGACGGAGCGGCGGCCCGATCTGTCAGCCCACCAGCCGGCCAGTAGGGAGCCGAGGCCATATCCCAGATAAGTGGCGCTTCCCAGAACGCCCAGGGCCGGGCCAGACAGGTGCCATTCCGTTTTCAGAACCGGGAGGGTGAAAGCAACGATGGCGGAGTCCAGACCGTCGAACATGTATCCGCAGCCACCAAGGATCAGAAGCCGGCGGTGGAAGGGGGTGAAGGGCAGGCGTTCGAGGCGCTGGGCAATGCTCATGGATTCTCTGTGACGGGGTCAGCTATGGGACGTGCGACAGACTATCCGGCGGTTTGGGGGAGGGTCCAGTCATGGTGGGGCTGGTTGGAGGACGATGGAATCCGGGAAAAAGGTTGTGTGTGGCGCAGTTTTCCGCTATTTCGCCGCTCGCACAGGCACCCCTGGAGGTCTGTGTGGTGACAAAATTCAATACGCAGGAGCGTAACAGTGGCTAATTTGACGACACTTGCTGTCTCGACGCGCGCGAAGGCTGGTAAGGGGGCAGCGCGCGCAACGAGACGTGCCGGGCTGGTTCCGGCAGTAATCTATGGTGGCAAGCAGGAGCCTTCCATCATTGCTCTTGATCCGCGCGTGATCATGAAGGAACTGCACCGTGGTGGCTGGTCCTCCCGCGTGTACAACCTGGCAGCAGAAGGCGCAGAGCCGGTTGCAGCTCTGATCCGTGACGTGCAGCTACACCCGGTGACGGATGCTCCGATCCATGTGGACTTCCAGCGCGTTTCCGCTGGCACGAAGGTTCACGTTGAAGTCTCCATCGTCTTCACGGGCGAAGAAAAGGCTCCGGGCATCAAGCGCGGTGGCGTTCTGAACGTTGTCCGTCACTATGTTGACGTTGCTGCTGACCCAGCCAACATTCCTGAGCACTTCACGGCTGACCTGAGCGCTCTGGATATTCATGACAGCGTTCGCTGGGCTGACCTGAAGGGCACCGAAGGCGTTGCTCTGACGGGTGGTCAGGCTACGGATATCGTGATCGCTTCCGTTGCTCCGCCGACCATCGATGCAGAAATGGAAGCTGAAGCTGCTGCCAAGGCTGCTGCCGCTGCTGAAGCCGCTGCAAAGCCGGGCGCAAAGAAGAAGTAAGTCATGAGGCTCTGGACCGGTCTCGGCAACCCCGAGCCGGGGATGAGCCGTCATCGACATAACATCGGCTTTATGGCGGTTGATGAAATCGCCAGGCGTCACGGGTTTTCCCCGTGGCGCAAGCGCTTTCGGGGGGAGACTTCCGAGGGTGTTCTTGGGGGGCAGAAAATCCTGCTCCTCAAGCCGATGACCTACATGAACCTGTCGGGCGACAGCGTTCAGCAGGCCGCGCAGTTCTTCAAGATCGCGCAGGCCGACATCACCGTTTTCCATGATGAACTCGATCTTGCTTTCGGCAAGCTGCGCATCAAGCGCGGCGGCGGTGCGGCAGGGCATAATGGCCTGCGCTCAATGGATCGCTGTCTTCCCGGGCCGGATTACTGGCGTGTGCGGATGGGCATTGGCCATCCGGGGCACAAGGACCGGGTACACGGGCATGTTCTGGGAAATTTCGCCAAGGCGGAAGAACCGGAGCTGGAGCGGTGGCTTGAGGCGGTTGCGGATGCTGCGCCTATTCTGGCCAAGGGCGAAAATGAAGCGTTCATGACAAAAGTGGCGCTGCTTACGGCCTGAGTTCCTGGAGACTTCACGTCTCTTATGGTCAGATTTTTTCACTGTTATAATGTGCGGGTATCGTTACCGGAGAGAGATCTCAGGCGGGAATCGTACTCTGCCGCCTGTTTTGGGGGCGGCAGGTGTTGTCCGTGGGCGCGGATTCTGCGAACACAGGGCAACTGAATTCTGAGACTGGGCTGACCGATCTGGCGGCCTGAAAGATGGAGAGCACAATGGGTTTCAATTGCGGCATCGTTGGTCTGCCCAATGTTGGCAAGTCCACGTTGTTCAATGCCCTGACGGAAACAGCCGCAGCGCAGGCAGCGAACTACCCATTCTGCACCATTGAACCGAATACGGGCCGTGTTGCCGTGCCGGATCCGCGGCTGGATATTCTGGTGAAGATCGGCAAGTCCCAGAAAGAGATCCCGACCAGCCTTGAATTTGTTGATATTGCGGGTCTGGTGCGTGGTGCGTCCAAGGGCGAGGGGCTGGGGAACCAGTTTCTGGCGAATATCCGTGAGACGGATGCGATCATCCATGTTCTGCGTTGTTTCGAGGACGATGATATCACGCATGTCGAAGGTGGGGTGGATCCGGTTCGGGATGCGGACATCATCGAGACTGAACTGATGCTTGCGGATCTGGAAAGCCTTGAGAAGCGCCAGATCAATCTTCAGAAGCGTGCCCGTGGGAATGACCGCGAAGCACAGGCCCAGCTTGAGCTGATGGAGCCGCTGATTGCTGCGCTGCGTGATGGTAAGCCTGCACGTACGGCGGTGCCAAAGGGCCAGGAGGAGGAGGCTGCGCGTCTTCAGCTTCTGACGACGAAGCCGGTTCTGTATGTTTGTAACGTTGAGGAGGCTTCTGCGGCCACTGGAAACGCGCACTCGGAGGCGGTTCGCAAGCGCGCTGAGGAAGAGGGCGCTGGGGTTGTGATCGTGTCTGCGGCGATCGAGGCTGAGGTCAGTCAGTTGCCGCAGGAAGATCGTACGGAGTTCCTGGAAGGGCTTGGTCTGAGCGACAGCGGCCTGGATCGTGTGATTGCGGCTGGTTACCGCTTGCTGGGTCTGCGAACATACTTCACGGTTGGTCCGAAAGAAGCGCGTGCCTGGACGATTACGGCAGGAACGAAAGCGCCTCAGGCTGCTGCCGTTATTCACAATGACTTCGAACGTGGCTTCATTGCCTGCGAAACGGTTGCTTTTGACGACTATGTGGCCTGCAATGGTGAAGCAGGAGCCAAGGAGGCCGGGAAGTTGCGGATTGAGGGCAAGGAATATGTTGTGCAGGACGGAGATATTCTCCTGTTCCGATTCAATGTCTGACGCTTCGGCTATCCTGAAAAGCCTGACGGACAAGGCCCGTCAGGCGAGCCGTGGCTTGGCGCGGACTGATGAGGCCACGCGGAACCTGGCGCTTGTGGCTGCTGCTACGGCACTTCGTGAAAATTCTGAAGCGATTGTTGCGGCCAACCAGCAGGATCTGGCCACACTGTCTGCTGACCGGACGGCAGCGTTCCGGGATCGTCTGACGCTGACGCCCGAACGGATCGAGGCTATGGCGAAGGGTCTGGAAGACGTTGCCAGGCTGCCAGACCCACTTGGACGTATTCTGGCGGAGTGGGAGCGACCAAACGGGTTGCTGTTCCGCCGGGTTGCGGTGCCGCTTGGTGTTATTGGCATGATTTACGAAAGCCGGCCGAATGTTGGCGCTGATGCTGCGGCGCTTTGCATTAAGTCGGGCAATGCCGTCATTCTGCGCGGGGGGGGCGAAAGCCTGCATTCGGCGCGTGCCATTCATGCTGCGATGGTTTCTGGGTTGGAGCAGGCGGGTCTTGATCCGGCTTGTGTGCAGATTCTGCCTTCTGCTGATCGTGCGCTGGTTGGGGCTCTTCTTCAGGCGGCTGATGGGGTTGATCTCATTATTCCGCGTGGTGGGAAGTCCTTGGTTGAGCGCGTTCAGCGTGAGGCGCGTGTGCCTGTTCTGGCGCATGCGGATGGGCTGAATCATACATATGTTCATGCCAGTGCTGATCCGGAGATGGCGCGTCGGGTTCTGCTGGATGCCAAGATGCGGCGGACGGGGATCTGTGGGGCGACGGAGACGCTGCTGATTGATCGGGCTATTGCTCCGTCACTGCTGCCGCTGATTGTAGACGATTTGGCTGCCAAAGGTTGTACGTTCCGGGCAGATGACGCTGCTCGGGCGATTGTTGCGTCTTTACCGGCGGCCAGTGCGGCGGATTTCGATACCGAATGGCTGGATTCGATTCTGTCCATTGCGGTTGTGGATGGCGTTGAAGAGGCTCTTGAGCACATTACACGTCATGGCAGTGCACATACGGAAGCCATCATTGCCGAAGATCCCGAAGCTGCTGCCGTGTTTCTGAATGGGACAGACAGTGCTGTGGTGTTGTGGAATGCATCTACGCAATTCTGTGATGGTGGTGAGTTTGGATTCGGGGCGGAGATCGGTATCGCTACAGGGCGGATGCATGCCCGTGGGCCGGTCGGTCTCGAGCAGTTGACCTGCTATCGCTACGAAGTCCGTGGCAATGGACAGGTGCGCGGCTGACCGTGATCCCGACATTTGGGGACGGGCGCCGGATGCGGATTGGCCTTCTGGGAGGGTCTTTCAATCCGGCGCATATCGGGCATCTTCAGGTGGCGCAGCGTGCCTTGCGCGCTCTTCGGCTGGACCAGGTCTGGCTTATGGTGTCACCGGGAAATCCGCTGAAGCCTCGCAAGGGTATGGGGACGTTCAGGGCGCGACTCGCCTCGGCGCAGAGATTTGCTGACGGACGGCGCATCTGTGCGACGGATATCGAAGCTCGTCTGAAACAGCGTTATACGGTAAAGACTGTGGCGTTGTTGAAGCAGCGTTTTCCGAATGTGCAGTTTGTCTGGCTCATGGGTGCTGATGGGCTTGCCCAGTTTTCCCGATGGAAGAACTGGCGTGCTCTGGCCCGGATGATTCCGATCGCGATTCTGCCCCGGCCAGGAAGTGTAACCCCGGCATTACATGGGGCGGCAGCCTCGGTTTTGCGTCGGAATCGGCGGCCATCGAGAGAGGCCCCCATACTGGGGCGGAGAAAAGGAAGCGCTTGGACGTTCCTTTCTGCGCCGCAGAACGATATATCGGCTACAGCGTTGCGTGAGTCTGGGCAAACCTGTCTGGACGCGGATCAGGAGTAAAAACCATCACCAAGACGACCTCAACCGACCCGAAGGCCAAGACCACGCGTCGGAAAACCAGCACCCCTGATGCGGCACTGGCCGAGGCTGCCAAGGTGCCGGGAACGCCTCGCAAGAAGGCTGCTGCTGCTGGTCCGAAGAAGACAGCAGTCAAGCGCGAGCCTGTGCAGCCGGACGTTCTGACGAAAATGCTCTCCATCATCACGGCGAGCCTTGAGGAAGACAAGGCAGAAGACATTGTGGTGGTGGATCTGGTGGGACGCGCCAACTTTGCTGACCGCATGGTTGTTGCGACAGGTTTGGCGGACCGTCAGATTGCGGCCATGGCTCATCACATCGAGAAGAAGCTGGGTGAAGAAGGCTTTAACCGCGTTCTCGTTGAAGGGGCTAATGGCAGTGACTGGGTACTGCTTGATGCTGGCGACATCGTTGTCCATCTCTTCAAGCCGGAAAGTCGTGAACTCTACGGTCTTGAGAAGATGTGGAGCGCTGATCTTGATTCGAGCGAATCCGAAGTGGCGGTAGGCAAGGGCGAAGAGCAGGGCTGAATGAAGCTCGTTGCTATCGGGCGTCTAAAGTCTGGGCCGGAACGGGAGCTGTTTGACCGTTACGCGGCTCGGATTCGTCCTGCTTTGACTGTTACGGAGCTACAGGCTTCCAAAGGCTCGGTTCAGGAGCAGAAACGGCGAGATGCCGGTATGCTTCTGGGGGCTTGTCCTGAGAACGCATTCGTCGTTGCCTTGGATGAGGGTGGCAAAACGCATGGTAGCTTGCAGTTCGCTACTCTTCTTTCGCGATGGCAGGAAACAGGCCGGCCTCTTCATTTCCTCATAGGAGGAGCGGAAGGGCTAGATGGTTCTGTTATTCAGAGAGCGGATGCCGTCATTTCTCTGGGGGCCATGACGTGGCCTCACATGCTTGTACGGGTCATGATTGCAGAGCAGATTTTCAGGGCTCAGGCGATTAACTCCAATCATCCGTATCATAAGGATACGCGACCTGATTGAAGTTCGACCACTTGTCTGAACACAAAAAAAGCGGGGATCTACCCCGCTTTTTTTGTGAACTCAATCTTAGCGGATTGAGCGGTTGGGAGCGTCTGAAGTGAACGCGTCGTCCGGGGCCTCAGCAACTTCCGTGTTGCTCATCGGGTGACCCAGAGCGTTCGATCCGTGGAAAACGGCGCGATGACGGAAGGTCGTGGGGCGGCTTTCGCGAGCTACCATCACCTGCGGAGCAGGGCGTCCGTCATCCGGACGGCCGTAGATAAAGCCATAGGTGGGGTAGATGCTGCCGAATCGTCCGCTGCGGTCATTCAGTGCAACGCGGACTGCGCTCCAGTCATTGTTGGGCGAGACGTCTACAACGCGCACATTGTGTGCGATGCCGTTGGAGGCCCAGTGAGACTGGTCGATGTAGATGGTGCGGCTATTTTCTACCGAACGAACAACGGCCACATGACCCAGTGGCATGCGGCGGATACCTCGGAAATTCAGGACTGATCCTGCTTCAGGGGCGTTGCCTCGGGCGTAGCGGCCAGCAGCATTATACCACCAGTCACGGGCATTGCCGTGAAGGACAACGTCAGAAGCTTCTTTTGCGTAGGCTACGCACTGAATGACGTGTGCCGTGGAGAATGTGTGGTGGTGATTGGAATGGGATGCCCGGTGAGAGCGGAAGACACTGTGACCGCCGTGTGATCCACGGAGGTGTTTGGCCTGTGCATGACTCGAAAAGAACATGACAGCTGAGAGCGCCAGGGCGGAGAAAAAAGTTTTCCGGCAACTTTTATGCGTCACGATCTTTTTGATCCTGAATTGGCTTGTGTCGTTCGGGTGACAGGGAGCTAACAATCTTCATGCAACCCTGACAAGGGCAGAATGCATTGCTGAGGGTTAAATTTTCATTTCCATTGAAAATCTTTCTCGCGTCGCATTCTGCCTTAATTATGCCTTATTGACCAAGATTGGCTTATTTGGTCGTCGTCAGCATGATTTCCACGAGGATGCGCGGGTCAGCCATGACCGCCTGAACGCAGGCACGTGCAGGAGCCAGACCTTCCTGAAGCCATGCGGACCAGTGCGTGTTGAGAGCATCGCGGTCGGCAATGTCCTTCAGCCAGATCTGTGCCTGAAGAATGCGGGTGTTGTCCGTGCCGTGCTCTTCGAGGATGGCGTCCAGCTGGGCCAGCACGTCCTTTGTCTGTCCGTTGATGTCCTGAGACAGATCTTTGGCGACGACACCCTGCGTAAAGATGAAGCCGTGATATTCCACAGCCTTGGACAGGATGGCGTTGGGTTCTGTGCGGATGATGCGGCTCATGGTGTGTTCCTGATCCTGAGGGAAGAAAGGTGCAGAGTGATGTGCCTTTGAGGGCGGGTCAATCACCCCGCCGGTCCCTTGTGGTAGGGGGAAGGACGCGGTATCGCCGGGAACGATGGATGAACCGGCCGGTCGGGAGACAGAACCGTGGTCCCTTTGAATGTCAAAAGAGTAGCTGTGACGCCGATCCGGCAGAACTGCACGATCCTCTGGGATGAACGGAACCACGCCATCGTTGTGGATCCGGGCGGGGACGTGGATCACCTGCTTCAGGAGCTCAATGGTCTGACAGTTGATGCGATCCTGCTGACCCATGGGCATCTTGATCATGCGGGTGGCGCTGATGAGCTTCGAGCGCGTTTGACTGAAGCACAGGGGCAGTCTGTTCCAGTTCTGGGGCCTGATCGTCGGGATGCGTTTCTTCTGAGTACTATTGAGAAGCAGGCGGCTCATTTTGGTTTGAATGGCATGGTCAGTGTCGTGCCAGACCGGTTTCTTGAAGATGGAGAGACGCTGCGGCTTCTGGGGCACGATATTGAGGTGCGGCATCTTCCGGGTCATACGCCTGGTCATGTGGTTTTTATTGACCATGCCAATGGTAGAGCAATCGTCGGGGATACGCTGTTTCGTCGGACAGTAGGTCGCACTGATTTTGCATACGGTGATTCTGAAGCCCTGATTGCTGGTATTCGCCAGCAACTGCTGAGTTTGCCGGATGATACCGTAGTGCTGTGTGGGCACGGAATGCCGACCACGATTGGCGAAGAGCGTCGCTCCAATCCGTTTCTTGTTGCTGGTCTATAAATTTTCAAAGGGGTTTTTCATGCGACTTTCTGTGTGTTCCGTGTTGGCGGCTGCATGTTTTGCTGTTGGTGGTCTATCTGGTTCCGCTTATGCGGCGGAGGAGCCGATCCGTCAGGCACAACCGGTTCTGCCGACAGCCCCTCTGACGATCACCACGCATGATGGGGTCAAGCATCAATTCACGGTGGAGCTTGCGAAAACATATCGGCAGCAGGAAATCGGCGAGATGTTTCGCAAGGAGTTGCCGAAAGACAAAGGCATGCTCTTTCTTTGGCCGAGCCCGCAGGTGTCGGATATGTGGATGAGGAATACTCTGGTGTCTTTGGACATCGTGTTTATTGATTCCACCAACCATATTCATGCGATTGCTGAAAAGGCTGTGCCCTTGAGTGAGGCAATTCTTAGCAGCAACGGTTCTGTTGCCAATACGCTTGAGCTTGCTGGTGGTGTCACGGAAGAACTTGGTATTCGGGTGGGTGATGCGGTCAGCAGTCCGGCTCTGAAGCACTGAGACGGTTGTGAAGGTTCTTGTTACTGGAGCGGCTGGCTTTATCGGGTTTCATGTTGCGGACGCATTGCTTGCTCGCGGGATGGACGTTGTCGGTGTTGATACGCTCAACAGCTATTACGACCGTTCTTTGAAAGATGCGCGTCTGCAGCAATTGCAGGGGCAGGCCAGATTTTCGTTTCTGCAGATGGATGTGTCTGACAGGGATGGGATGAAGTCTGTTGTGGCGGCTCATCCGGATATTGAGGTTGTTATCCATCTGGCCGCGCAGGCAGGTGTTCGGTATTCGCTGGTGGATCCTTACTCCTACGTGCAGACCAACGTCATGGGGCAGGTCGTCCTGTTGGAAGCCTGTAGAGACCTGAAAGACCTGAAGCACTTCGTTTATGCGTCTTCGTCGTCTGTCTATGGCAGAAACCGGTCATTGCCTTTCAGGGAAGGTGATCGGGTAGACGAGCCTGGCTCTTTGTATGCCGTTACCAAGAGGGCGGGTGAGCTTACGGCGTCCACTTATGCGTATCTTTATGGAATTCCTCAGACAGGGTTGAGGTTCTTCACTGTTTATGGGCCATGGGGGCGCCCCGATATGGCTTATTATGGTTTTGCCGATGCGATCTGCACGGGAAAGCCTGTAACTCTTTACGAGGGTGCTAACCTGTCGCGGGATTTCACATATATAGATGATATCACCGCAGGCATTCTGGATGTCATGGATATGCCGCCCGCGAGAGGCGAGGCGAGGCTTCTCAATCTGGGGGGAGATCGACCTGAGCGTGTGACCACTCTGATTGGTCTTCTGGAAAAATATCTCGGTAAGGCTGCGCGGATTGAACTTCAGAAGCGGCCTGTCGCTGATATGGAGAAGACGTGGGCCTGTCTTGATGATGTGAAGGGGCTTTGCGGATGGGCGCCGCGAGTTTCCCTTGAAGAGGGCGTTATGAAATTTGCCGCTTGGTACCGGGAATTTCATAAAAATTGA
>NZ_BEWN01000001.1 GCF_002723955.1 Gluconobacter frateurii | reverse complement strand
TTCTTTGCCCCACCTGCCCTAGCGCTCGATGGTCAGATCAGGAGCACTCTGTTAACGGTGTGAAAAGCTTTCTACGGTATTCATCAGCGAGATATATGAGAGCGCCTTTACCAAGCTGTGTATCGTACGCACCCATTTTCTCGTGAGCCGTTTTTCGTTCCAGGAGTCTCTGATGACGGTCGATACACTGCCCGTAACTACCTCTTCCCTCTCTACCGATGAGATGGAATGGCAGTTCATCATAGATGCTGTAGATCCAGCAATCCGCTCGCTTGTCGCCGATATCGTAGAAAAGTGTGCTCCTGAAGGAGTCGAATTCTTTTACTCCACCCTATTAAATCACCCGGAGGCAACTCCCTTCCTCTCAAGCCAGATTGTCAATGATCACCTGCATGCAGCGCTGTTGAAATGGTGTCGGTCTCTTTTTTCTTCAACTGCGCCAGATCTATCGGCACTCGTTGCTACTCAACGTAAGATCGGCTTTGTCCACGCGAGGATCCGGGTTCCTCTCCACGTTGTCATGCATGGAGCACGCCTTCTTAAAAGTACTCTGAGACAATCACTTTTCGAAAATCTAAGTTCCCCGACAGACTTGCCCAAGGCGATCAACTATGTCGAAAATATGATGGATCTCGCTATAGAAACGATGAGTAGGGAATTCGTCCGGGACCTTCAGAAGGAAATTGAAACTGATGAAGCGTATCGCCTGGTTACGCTAGGACAGGACGTTACCCTTGAAAGAGAAGTCCAACGGGCGGCCCTTCTCGACTGGGGCCACAAAATCCTATTGGCCATCTGCTGCAATGCGCCCCCTCCCCTCCCCTTGCTTGAAGCTTCAGGTTTTGGCTTATGGCTCAATCACAAGGGTAGCCTACTTTTTCCTAATACTAGTGGGATCGAACATATCAAGGCTGCCATCCGTAAAATTGATCGCGTTCTAATTCCCTCTCTCGCCACCGAAACTCCCCCTGCAGCTACACGCATTCATGAGTTACAGGCCCAAATCGAAGAAATCCGGTTTTTAATGGATGACCTATTCAAGAAGAGCGAAGCATTTGAAAGCGGTCGCGATCCACTCACCTGCACTCTGAACAGACGTTTCCTACCCACGATCATGGCAAGAGAAGTTGCTCAAGCCATTAGAAGACAAGTTCCATTGAGCATTCTGATGATCGACATCGACCACTTCAAAACCATCAATGATCGTTACGGGCATACCGGGGGGGACGCTGTTCTTCGGGAAGTCGCTGAAAAATTAATCGCCTCTTGCCGGACCAGTGATTTCGTCTTCCGTTACGGAGGAGAAGAATTCCTTGTCGTCCTGGTAGAGACCGACCAGCAACGTGCGTTCCGAATTGCTGAAAATATTCGCGGGAATATTGCTAAAGTTTCAACACAACCAACTGGGAACGCTTTATCTGTGACAGTCTCCATCGGCGTCGCCCATTTTGACGGACACCCGGATTATACTCATCTTATCGAGGATGCTGACCGTGCCCTTTACTACGCAAAAGAACGGGGCAGAAATTGCACCGTTCTTGCAACTTCAGAACTGGCTAGCCTGCCACGTTTATAGAGCCTAGGTTTTGTTGATAAGATGTAGGAAAATTTTACAGCTACTCGGTTAAGAAATGCGCGAAGCGATTGTTTTGTCCTAGCCGGATAGCAATATATCTAAACTTTTCAGTTTGTTGAGCAGAAGATTGATACAATTGCGATCCTCATAACAAAGAAACAGGCGCTCATCTTCAGTCTGCTCACAGAACCTGAAACAGATTCCCCTGCCCAAATCCATGGGTCCTGAGCCTGGGCTTAAGTGGGTTTTATTTCATTTAGGCTAGCTCTGTACGGCCCTTGCATTAATCTGAAAAGATTTTGTGGCTTAGTCTGACCAGAGACAAAAGCTATGATCATTACCCCACAAGGAGCCGAGCCCGTTCGCGCACCGCTTCAAGTTTCTTTTCCGAGACCCGCCCTTTATGCTTCGCTCGGTGGGCACGCCAGTCAAGACTACGCACCTGATCAGAGAGAACGACGCTCGTAGCCTCGCCCGCCAAAGGCAATTCAAAAGGATACCCTTTGATTTTTGTCGTTGTGGGACAACAAACAATCATACCGGATTTTTTATTGTAGCTGGCTGGGGAGAGCACCACAGCAGGACAATGTGCGGCCTGTTTGCGTCCTGACTGCTGATCGCGTTCTAGCCAGACAATGTCTCCGCAATCTGGCACCCAGGAGGCTGACATTTATCAGACCTCTCCGCCTGCCTCAGGCCCAAAATTCACTTCCCCATGACGCTTATCATCTGTGATGGCAGCAGTTAAGGCTTCCAGAGAAAGTGTCGCAGGCCGAACAGGCTGAATGATAATACGCACATCTTCTTCGCTGACATCAACGGCCTGATCCACCTGCAGCTGAGCAGCTTCAAGAATATTGGATGGCAGACGGATGGCAGCACGGTTTCCCCATTTCCGAACGGTTCCAAGGATTGGATCTCTCCTGCGTATGTCTCCATGGTAGATACTATTCCGAGTGACCTTACTTCTATCCTAAAATGGCCGATGTCCGCTTTTAACGGATCGAACGTACGAAACGGACATTCCTCCTCCCCGGCAAAACGGCCACAACTCTAGACCATGGTTCGCAGCACGCCATCGCGACGGATCAGTCCATGGAACAACGCCGCTCCGATGTGAGCCAGAACCAGCCCAAAGAGTACAAACGCCAGAATTGAGTGAGCAAAACGAAGCCAGGACCAAAGCACCGGATTGTGCGGCAGAATTGGAGGGAGAAGAACGGACTGCCCCCATAGCGGGATGGGAAAGCCGCCTGCTGAAAGCATCCCCCAGCCTACAAGCGGCAGAGCAATCATCAGCCCGTACAGCAAAATATGCGAAGCTGTAGCGGCACGTCTTAAAAGGCGAGGCAAATCATTTGGGATGGGCGGAATGGATGATCGCAGGCGATTTCCCAGACGGAGGATTGCCAGCACAAGGATCGCAATGCCCAGAGGGCGATGCAGTGTTACCAGTCGGTGATAATTTGGCCCGACTGAAGACGCCATGAACAGACCAATAAACAGCATAGCCAAAATCATGACGGCCATGAACCAGTGCAATACGCGCGACAGAAGCGGGAAAGATGCCATGCGGGTCATGATTTTTTGCTTTCATAGGTTTGAATGAGGTTGGGCGTCACAGCGCTTGGACTACGTTTTTCGCCAGAACGGAGTGAAAATGAGCGCATGTAAGCGGCTGAGCGGACCTGAAGGATTGGATCATCCGACGGCTGAATGCCTGGCGGCAAAACGAGAGGGTCAAAGGTAATACCTGTACAGGGACCACCGTCCTCGCTTTCAATGGAATTCAGAGTCAGGGTTCCAGCATCGATCGTCTGGTCATTCAGTGCCCAGATCTGGCTGGGATCGTTGATAACGTCATGCGCATCCGCCAAGGTCATCACCAGATGCCACTGCAAGGGACGTTCATGAATGTCACCAATCAGCGTGCGGAACAGATAGTCATGATCTCCTGTTTTTCCGTCACCCGGCTTAACAGGTTGCATCGGTATCATGGTCCAACGCACAGCTGTTTTCGTGCCGTCGGCAGCGACGAGCACAAAGCTATCAAGACTGTGAAATGTATCGTCTGCAAAGCCTGATGAAATAAAGCGATGGGCATTCTTCTCAGCCGCAGACTTGAGCCAGGGATGGGTCAGACCGAACGCTTTCGTGCGTGCGGGGCTAGGCTTTCCAGTTGCCGGATCAATCTGCTGCGATGCAAAAAAATCAGAGACGTCGCGCGCATCACGGAGTGGCAAAACTGGCGGATCATTCATACCTGTCCGCCATTCTTGTGCGTCGGGCGGCATAAAGCGGAGCGCCATACTTCGCACAGTAGTGCCGCTATCCGGCATATAAGGCTGTCCTACGGCAAGGGCGAACCGCCCAATGACCGGCACATGCTGCTCATGAAAAACTGCGGCTTGTGACAGATGCGCGGCGTCGCCGCTCGCATCAAACCATCCACTGACACACACCCCCTTGGCATGAGCTCGCCGGAAGCCATGTCCATAGCTTCCGGCGTTATGCAACTCACCCATCAAGCGGTTCTGCGTCACGCGGGCGGGAGAAAAACAGCCTCCAGCCCATAGGAAGGCCAGCGCAAGTGCGGTAGGTCCGGCACCAACGCCGAGCCAGCGCAGAGCCAGCATTGCAGGACGTGTAGGTTTTTGAAGCATGGTTTTCAATCCGATGCGGTTATCTCCCGCAAAGACGCCAGGCAGGCCGGATTTATTCCCGGGGAAACATGTTATTGGGAAATATTTCAGTAATCCGCTGTTTTGTACGGAATAAATGACCTCCCAGAACGTCTTTGTCTGTGAGAGTGATCCTGTGAAAGGCAAGACGGAGTTGAGTGATGACGCACATCTCAGGTTGCAGGCCGCCATTCCGGCGTTGAGACGATACGCTCGTGTCCTGACCCGCGACCCGCCTCAGGCGGACGATCTTGTACAGGACTGTCTGGAACGTGCCCTCACCCGGCTGCATCAAGTTCGCGGTCAACCTGACCTGCGCCCCTGGCTCTTCACGATCGCGCATCGTCTTAATGTCAATCACTGGCGTCGTTTACGGCGCTTCGTGTCGTGGGCAGAAACAATGCGCCCTGAGGCGTTACAGGAGGCCGCACAGATCCCTCATCTGGAATGGCAGGACGTCGTGCATGCGTTTGAACATCTGTCGGATGATCATCGGCAGATCATGATGCTGGTCGGTGTTGAAGGGCTTCAATACGGCGTGGTCGCAGAAATTCTGGATCTGCCGATCGGGACCGTAATGTCACGCCTTTCCCGTGCGCGTGCAGCGCTGCACACTCTTGTTGAACGTGAGGAGCGCCCAAAGCTCCGGAGGGTCAAATGACACAGCCTGATCGCCCTGTGACCGAAGATGACCTGCAGGCCTGGGTTGATGGATTTCTATCTCCCGAGCGGTTACGAACAGTCGAGACATGGTTCGAAAGTCATCCCGAGACATTGCGACGTGTCATGGCATGGCGGCACGAGCGTGATGTACTCCGCTCAGGACTGGGCCCGGACCTTAAGCAGCCGGTGCCCGCGCGCTTTAATATTTCGAACCTGCGGCAACGGAGTGCAATGGGTTCCAACACGCCTCGGATGGCGGCCTCCATCGCTCTTGCATTGTCGATAGGATTTGGTAGCGGGTGGTTTCTTCGGGATCATCGCGTGCCGGTCGGACTTGCCGCCGTTGAACAGGAAGCAATGATCGTACGTGATGCTAGCAAAAGGAGCGCGATTACGGAAGGCAATGTTGCACAACTGGCAGCGTGGGGCGGAAGAACACTGGGCCGTCCGGTACGACCACCTGATCTGTCGGCGGCAGGCTATCATCTGGAGGGAGGACAACTTGTACCAACGGATCATGGGCCGGCCTGCGTCTTTTTCTATAAGGATGACAGTGGTACCCGGATCTCCCTGTTCGTAAGGCCAATGTATGGTGTGGACGTTACGGCCCCAATGCGTCCGATGCGTCATCTGCCGGGCTATCTCTGGGCACAGGACGGACTGGGGGTTAGTATGGTGGCAGACACTTCCATGAGCAGCCTGCACACTCTGGCTGACCGTGCTCGCGATCTAATGGCGAAAGGCAGTTGAGGGTCAGAACATCAATCAATGGTTCTTCGATCCCTCCAACTCGCGTCGCATATCAAAATACAGTGGTTTTTTGCCCTAAAATCCATGTCCATTTTTCCCTTATTATCGGACATAAGCCAGTTTTCTATCAGCTCACGGAATTTGTGAGAATTTCTCACTGAAGAGAATGGCATTTTATGGTGGCTTCGCGACCGGTACAGTCATCTCCTTGAGGGAGTGAAACCAGTGCGCTGTCTGCGTGCCGCAGGCGGGCTCTGAAAAAGTTTGGGGGGCAAGCAGGATGTCTGGTTATGGACGAAATTGCCGATATTCAGACATTCCTTTCAGCTCGCATGGATTAAAAAGATATCCGATCTCTTTCCATAAGACCCGTAACAATCTCAATTCAAACGGAAAATCCCGAGAAGATATTTCTCACCCTAAATTTCTTGTACCCAGCCATCGGACTTTCTCAGGATCGCGGTGATCGAAGAAACTGCTGGCTTTCTGATCAAGCGTGGCAATTGCCTCAACATCAGCATCGTCCAACGTAAAGTCGAAAATAGAGAAGTTTTCGGCCATACGCTCTTTGCGGACTGACTTGGGGATTGCGACAATTCCACGCTGGTTCAACCAACGGAGCACGACCTGAGCGATGGTTTTGCCATGTTTCTGCGCAATTGACTGAAGCACATCATTAGAGAACAGCCCGTTTCGCCCCTCTGCAAACGGTCCCCAGGCTTCCGCCTGAACATCATATTGCTTCAGGATTTCCAACGCATCGTCCTGTTGATGAAAAGGATGGAGCTCAATCTGATTGATCGCTGGCGTGATCTCGTTATGCAGGACGAAATCCACCAGTCGGTCAGGATAGAAGTTACTGACGCCGATCGCCCGGATGCGTCCCGCACGATACAGTTCTTCCATTGCGCGCCATGCCCCATAGACGTCACCGTAAGGCTGGTGGATCAGCCAGAGATCGAGATAGTCCGTCTGAAGTTTGTTCAATGAGCGGTCGAAGGCAGCCTTGGCTCCCTCATAGCTTGCATCTTCAATCCAGAGTTTTGTGGTGACGAAAAGTTCGTTTCGGTCGATCCCATGGTTGCGGATCGCATGACCGACTGCTTCCTCGTTGCCATAGGACGTTGCTGTATCGAGAAGCCGATAACCGACATCAATGGCGTCCCGAACACTGCGTTCACACTCGGCAGGCTCAGGAACCTGAAATACGCCGAAGCCAAGAGAGGGCATCTGGATCCCATTGTTCAGCATCACGGCAGGAGTGGTGTTTGTCATGACTATTCTCTCCGTGGCCCTGGCTCAGCGATTGATCAGGTTCTGATATGAAGCAGGATAACGAGCCCCTTGAAGCGGGATGTCATTGAGGGACCGTTCAATGCGGGCCAGATCATCCTGCGTCAGAATGACATCAGCCCCTCCCAGATTTTCTTCGAGGCGGTGAAGTTTGGTTGTACCGGGGAT
Source organism: Gluconobacter frateurii (assembly GCF_002723955.1). Taxonomy (GTDB): domain Bacteria; phylum Pseudomonadota; class Alphaproteobacteria; order Acetobacterales; family Acetobacteraceae; genus Gluconobacter; species Gluconobacter frateurii. The sequence continues at coordinate 1,124,860 of NZ_BEWN01000001.1, read as the reverse complement.
GGGAACAATCCAGGGCTTCTGAGCCAAAAGCCACGCCAAGGCGATCTGCGCAGGCGTGCAGGATTTTTCAGATGCGATGGCTTTGACAAGATCAACAAGAGCCTGGTTCGCGGCCAGTGCCTCAGCCTGGAAACGGGGAACGGTGCTGCGGAAATCATCCTTGGGAAACACGATTTTCGGGTCGAGTTTTCCGGTCAGGAATCCTTTTCCAAGAGGCGCGAACGGGACGAAACCGATCCCCAGTTCCTCAAGGAGCGGCAGGATTTCTGCTTCGGGCTCGCGCCAGAACATCGAATATTCACTCTGGAGCGCTGCAATCGGCTGTACAGCATGCGCACGACGGATTGAATCCGTACCCGCTTCGGACATGCCAAAATGCTTGACCTTGCCCGCTTTGATAAGATCTTTCACCGTTCCGGCAACATCTTCGACCGGCACGTTCGGATCGACGCGATGCTGGTAGAAGAGATCAATCCTGTCAGTCCGCAGGCGCTTCAGGGCTTCATCCGCGACCTGTCGAATACGCTCCGGCCGACTATCCAGCCCGTGTGCTGGCACGCCGTTTACGAAACCAAACTTGGTGGCAATCACAACCTGGTCACGAACCGGCTCAAGCGCCTCCCCAACGACTTCCTCATTAATGCCTGGTCCGTAAGCTTCAGCAGTATCGAAAAAAGTAACCCCACGCTCATAAGCAGCACGGATCAGGGTAATAGCATCATTGCGGTCGGTAGCAGGGCCATAGCCATAGCTTAGACCCATGCAGCCGAACCCAAGCGCTGATACTTCAAGGCCGCTCCGGCCTAATAGACGTTTCTGCATGCTTCTTGACCCCACGTGTTGATTCCTGGGCAGCTCTGCCAAGGCTCTGTTTGGCAGAACTGTACACTCGGGCTTATCAATCAATTAGACAGGGTAAATTTCTTGGGTCTATGACGTTTAGTCATTAAACTCATAAAAGGGTTAAGCACAATGCGGCGTGAAGAGCTTGGAAGTCTGGCCATGTTCATGGCAGTTGCTGATGAAGGCAGCTTCACCAAGGCCGCAGGCAAGCTTGGTATTTCACAATCTGCGCTCAGCCATTCTCTTCGGCGGCTTGAAGCCAGACTGGGCCTACGGCTCCTTACGCGCACAACCAGGAGTGTCGCACTTACACTGGCTGGGGAACGCCTTATAGAAACACTTCGCCCCGCCCTTGAGGATATTGATCAGAAGCTTGCCGCATTGACCGAGTTGCGAGACCGCGCCGCTGGCACGGTTCGAATCACAACGAGTTCTCACGCGGCGTATACAGTGCTCTGGCCAGTGATTGATCGTCTCACAGCCGAAAATCCTGACATCAACGTGGAAATCAATATCGAAGGAGGCCTCGTCGATATCGTGGCTGAGCGATATGACGCGGGAATAAGGCTTGGAGAAAAACTGGAGCAGGACATGATTGCGGTGCCAATCAGCCCACGCCTACGGATGGCCGCTGTGGTCGCACCATCATATCTGAGCGGAAAGGCCATTCCGGAAACGCCGTACGATCTTGCGCAACATAACTGCATCAATCTACGCTTGCCAACTTCCGGCGGATTATATGCTTGGGAGTTTGAGCGCGATGGCAAAGAGATCCGGGTTAAAACGCAAGGACAGCTTGTGTTTAACGATATCAATCTGATTGTGAAAGCCGCACTTGCCGGACACGGTATTGCTTTCATGCTCGAGGATCATGTCGGAGATCACCTTTCTTCCGGAAGGCTGGTACGAGTTCTGAAAGAATGGTGCGAGCCATTTGACGGCTATTATCTGTATTACCCAAGCAGGCGCCAGCCCTCTCCAGCGTTCAGTCTTGTTCTGGACGCTTTGCGTTATCGAAAATGAATAAGGTTCATTACGAAAAAGAAGAGTCTGGAAGATCTGTTATCGGTTTAGAATGCCCAAAGTCAGACATTCGCACAATTAACCTTTATAATTAAGTGCCGTGATTATCCATCCCGGTGTCCAATCACCAGCTATGCGCGTGACATGAACCCTGTGCTATGATGGTTCGATTAGGGAGAATAAAATGCCCAACCGAAATGGGGAGCGTAAAAAGGCCAAACAATCTTTGCCGAAAAAGCCTGATCGTCTCAATGAGGCAAGGAAAGTACTTGCTCCGGTTATGATCATCGCGGTTCTGTTGCTCGGGGCAATCGGAATGCGTAGCATTTTGCTGAATCGAGCTTCACATGCCTTAGGCGGCCCTTATACGCTTATTGATACGCAGGGCCATACTATCACCGAGCGCCAGTTTCAGGGGCGCTATACACTGATTTATTTTGGATACACGCATTGCATTGATGTATGTCCGTTAACCCTTGCGACTGTTACACAGGCTCTCGACCTCATGGGGAAAGATTCACACCGAATTGTCCCACTTTTCATCACGGTCGATCCATCGCGTGATACTCCAAAGGTCGTAGCCGATTACGTCAACCATTTCTCTCCTGACATTGTCGGGCTAACGGGAACGACAGCGCAGATTCATGCGGTAATCGAGAGCTTTCACGTAATGTCGCGACGTCGCGACGTTCCAGCGGGGCATATGTCCTCAGACTACCTTATGGATCACAGTTCTGTTCTGTATTTAATGGATGGTGATAACCGACTGGTGTCTGTCCTTCCAGTTGACACCAGCCCACAGGAAATCGCCACACGACTGAGGCGTCTCGTTCCTGCCAGTTAGTTACGACGCACGGTGAAATCGTCTTGAGAGCATGGTAGCAATACCAAGCAGCAGAAGAGAGGCCCCGAGTTCTGGCAGGAGTAATCCCAATATGATTAGAACAGCCCACATGCTCACACCAATCTGTTTATCAGACAGCGCAGGCGGAGCTCCCAGCTGTCCAGGCGGTCTACGCCTGAGCCATAGGACGATCGCCGCCGTGCTCATTGTGAGCAGCCCCGACGCCACAAGAAAGTTCAAAAGCTGATTGGTTCTTCCAAAGAGCTGCCCTTCATGGGCTGCAACTCCATATCCGATAATACGATCAATCAGCGCCTTCTCTTCAAAGCGTTGGACTGAGCGTACCGTCCCGGACGCTTCTACAAGCGCACTAACGCGTTCTGGACGGTTCTGAGTATCTGAACGAATATGCCACGCGGTCTCGTTCGGTTCTGGTGGCGTTATGAGAACAGGCGCGGGGAAGTCCAGTTGAGATGCAATCATCACCACACGGTTCAATCCGTCTGGGAGGGGGTGGCCCGACATAGTCATGGATCCCATATCCATCCCTGGCATTATGTCCGCCTTTTGCGGAGAAAGCTGGCGTCCAGCAAGAAGATTACGCGCAGAAACGGCTCCAATTTCCCAGTCGGGGATCGTGGTCATTCGGCTGATTTGTGTCTCCACACGCGACAAAGCGTGTCCCCAAACGAAAGACCACGGTAAGCCGGAGACCAGAAAAAGCAGGAGAAACAAGGATATCCATATCCCTGTTACGGCATGGAGATCCCGCCATCGAAGCCGACCTTTTCGAGTAATCCGAGGATAAAAAACACCTCCCAAGCTCTGCGCGCGGCGTGGCCACCAAAGATACAGGCCCGTAGCAATCAGCACGATTGTCCAGGACGCCACCATTTCCATGATGATGGAGCCAGTGTTCCCCAATAAGAGCTGCCCGTGCAGTTTGAAGATGATGCGTTCAAAACGTTCTTCTTCAGGGACCTGTTTGAGAACCCTGCACGATGTCGGGTTGACAAACACGCGAATGGCCGTGTCCTGGTGATCAACGATCACCCGAACAGCACTGGACCGCGTCTCTGGGAGTTCATAGGCTAGGAAATGACTATCAGGTACAGCGCTCAGGGCGGCTCTGACTTCCTGCGTTGGAGTGGACTGTGTCGCACCACGCGCAAGGTGATCATAACGCCAGTCGATCCAATGATCGATTTGCGGCTTGAACAGGTAAATGGACCCCGTGAGGCACAGAAGTATTATAAAGGGCAGGCAGAAGAGCCCTGCAAAAAAATGCCATCGCCATACGGTGTGATAGTCCGGCCACAGAGGCGTTCTGAAAGACTTCATCATCGTAAACACTTTCAGAACTTGATCCGAACGCCACCGAAAAATGCTCGGGGCGATCCAGCGTAGATGGATCCGGTTTTATCGGCCAGAACACTCCGCCCAGCCTGCTGTCCTGTCGAGAGGAGCGTATCACTGATGTCGGTCGCACCGGCAGCATAGACCTGATTGGTCACATTCTGCACTTCGAAATAGCTGTGCAGGCGGTGAGCCCAGCCCATACGCGGAGGTGGATCGTAATGGATTTCCAGGTTCAACAATGCGTATGAGGGGGCTTTCAGAATATTGGCGTTGTCGAGGTAAAAGGCGCTCCGCCATGTCACTTCTGCAAAGCCCCCCAGTCCTTGGAGCCATCCGTCTGGCTGATCATAGAGCACGCGCGCATCTAGGAAATGCGGCATAACACCTGGGATCAGGTTGCCCCTCCGTGAGAAGTTCCGCGCCATCGTGCTGTTGGACAAGGTCTCGGTGTATTTCGTATAGATCTGGTTGTCGTAGGTATAAGACAGCTTCAGTCGTGCACCCGGCAGAGATGCCTGTAATGGCTGCCACGTTGCACCAAGTTCAATGCCACGATGCTCAGAAGCCGGGGCATTGAAGGTATAGCTTCCTGCAGGCGTATTGACACCGGCCGACTGGCTTACGAGTTCGTTTCTATAGAATTCATAGAACCCGGTGGCCTGAACATTGATGCTGGGCGAAGGGTGCCATTCGGCACCCAGATCGAAGCCGAGACTTGTTTCACTCTTGAGCTGCGTGTTGTTTCCGTAGATTCCCTGAGGGGTCACGAAAAAACTGGAATAGCCGGGAGTAGCATAGGCCGTTCCGACACGGGTATGGAGGGTCCAGTCTTTGGTCGGCGCATAAACCAGCGATGCCTCCGGTGCGAGATTGAAGAAGCGCCGATTGGCTGTGATGTTTTGAAGAGAGGTTGCGCTTACAGACCTGTTATAGAGCGTCTGAACGGCTCCAACATCGGACTGCGTGCCCCCAAGTCCGATAATGGCATGCCAGACCTCAGAAAACTGCCAGTCTTCCTGGAAGTGAAGTCCAATATTCCATTGATGACCGTAAGACGTGGAATTCAGGGCACCGCGCGTCGCACCGCCTTGCGAAGTCAGATTATAGACCTGATAGCCATAATCCATGTAATCAAAACTGGCACCGACAAAGCTGGTCAGGGGCATTGTTCCAATATGGCCACGGTTCGTCAGATCCGTTTGCACATTGTAGGAATTAAACGGACCGACAAAAGCCGTCGTCGAGGTTGGCTGGTCAGTATGACGTTGATCGTAAGTAAACTGGGTATGCCAGGTTGTTCCTGGATCGAAGTCATGTTCCCATCGAAGGCCAACAATGGTACGTCGGTCAAAGCGACCTAGCCCTGCCTGCTGCGGGCTCATCGTCTGGGTCGGTCCATACGCACCGTTTACCAGGAGGTTTACCGAGGCGCATCCGGCAGCCGCCGATGCGGCGTTGGCGCAGCCGGTCTGGTAGGGATTGCTGTGGAACTGGTTAAGAGAGAGACGCAGTGGTAGCGACGTATCGGTGACGTTATTAACGAATTTTAGGATGAGGCGATCTGAGGAGGTCAGATTGACCCGCAGACGCATATTTTCGGTGGACGTGTTGTACTGACTGTTCGCGATAAAGCCTTTGCCACGCACATCACTGCCAAACAGCATGAAGTCATAGCTTTTATTGCCTGTACCGATGGTGACGTAGTTATTGAACAGGCTGAAACTTCCAAAATCTGAACCCAGTTCCAGACCGTGAATATCAGCTCCATTTCGTGTACGGAAATTGATCGCACCGTTGATTGCATAATTACCGTATATCGTGGAAGCCGGTCCCTGAAAAACGTCCATGCCTTCATAGGCATGCGGATCGATTATGTCCGCTCTAGCCGTGCCATCGGGTTGCGTCATGGGAAATCCGTCTTCCATGACCTGAAGGTTCTTCAGTCCATAGGACTGACGTGCGCCCGACCCACGGACGGAAACGACGCTATCGCGTGGGCCATTACCTTGCAGAACGGTCACTCCGGGAATGGTTGCAACCATATCGCTCACGGTCTGTGCGACCCTGTTGGCGAAATTTGTGCGCTCTGCGCTGTAGGTCGTTTCACCGACTGGGCGAAGGAGTGCCGAACCCCACGCCGCACCTCGCACGACGATGTTTTCAGTTGCTTGTCTCTTGTGCAACGCAGATCTGATCGTTGCTGTCTTGCGAGGACGTGTATGAAGGCGTTGCGCGTGAGCCGGAAAGGCCCCCAGAGAAACGCAGGCAAGCACAAGCAAGCCGAGGGAACGGCTTGATTCAAAAGAAGTATTCATCTGTTCGTTCTGATCTGAAAAACGCAGAAAACCTTTCATCGCATGGGCGATAAGGCACTAAATCATTGTCAGATCAGGTGGGGAGGTCCTTGAGCACAAATGCCCGATAGCCGCAATAAGGGAGGGCCTCGCACTGGCGGAAAACACCAGAAAAAACGCCGACCTGCCGTAGAGAGTACGAGAAAAACAGTAGCGGCGCATCCAATTACCAGGATCGTCAACAGATCGTTGATCAGGAAAATACCATCACCGACATCCGCTGCGTGCTGGTGGTCGGGACTATGGGGATGTGGGTCCTGGCTGTCGCAAAGGGTCGACAAGCTGGCGAGCTGTTTGACCGGATCGTCGAGAAATACCTGAGGTAAAGGCAGACTCCCAACGCTGATACGAATGATGATGGCGAGCAGAGCCAACGGCCAAAAGACCAACCCCCATCTACTCTGCCAAGAGTCTCGCATCATGCTTCTGCACTTAAAGGGTCTTACCGAACTTGGCCAGCCGGCGATTCTCCCCCTGATCGTTTGGGGTGTAAAGCATTTCGTTCAGATTGCTTCCGTCCTCGGACCCTATTGCCTATGTCCGCTTTGCGGATAATCAGTAATGACAGACATGAAGACGATGGCGGAGCGGCTGCTCCCGCCGTTAGCAAAGTCGTCTTTACCTAAAAAGACAGCGATGCAGGTATGGTGATAACCTGTGGTCTCTCCGGAGGCAGTCACGCTTGAGCGAATAAACCTGCTCTTGGCCATGGCCTGACACGACGAGGATTGGCCTCGTCCGTGGTCGGTCGTCTTTGGCCATGTTGCGACCGGCTCGTGTCCGTCATACCAACGACGGAAAGGCACAGTCATGAATCGGAACCACATCAACCTTTACAGCCACGATACTGAGACTGGTTGGGCAATGTTCGAGCAGTATTTCGGTTTGCACACTCTCGTTGTGCGTGGAACCAAGATGGCCGTCATGCAGGACAGCGATGGGTTGGTGCTGATCGTCAACCATTTTGACAACAAGCTCGAAGGCTTCAATTATCCCAAGCAACTCGACATTCTACACATCCGTTTCATCCAGAAGTCTCGCGACGCCGTTGATGCTTTAATATTAGAGGTTGAGCGAGGACGACTGGGAGGCGCAGGCCTCTCGCGACGCACATGACGCGTGGTCTTTCTACTTTCAGGCCAAGGGCGGATATTTCGTCGAAGTGACGACCCTAACTCGGGTTCGCCCCGAAGAAGCATATCAAAGAAAATAACAATAATGCCCGGTATGATCAGCTGAGTAATCGGCCGATCCCCGCCAGTCATGCGGATCACACGCGCCGTTATTGCTCCAAAGTCAGTGAACTAAGGAGGCTGCTTAAGTGTGGGCCGTAAGTGTGTTTCCGCTCGGATCACGAAGGTAAACTCTTCTAAACAGGCATTTTGATAGGCAATTACTGGGGTGATATCAGACCTCTGTTTTGTCAGCGAGCGGCAAAGAGTAGTTCACTAACTAACGATGGGCGTTTATCCGGCATTGCTAGCAAGACCTAAGCCGGTCCGGTTCGATGACTAGGCCCATGTTTTCAGTTCAAAAGGGGCCCTTTGGCAACCCCGATGCTCCTGGCAAACTGTACCTGAGACAATCCAGTCCGGGTTCTGATGACTGCCACGTACACAGACAGAGCACGTCCCTAAGGGGGTATAGCTGTTTGTCTGCCTGAACTTCCGAGTATGCGAGAGCCTTATTCAGGCCCTTGTAGAATACTGTCATAAACACTCATGATGATTCTTCATATTTCGCAGTCAGCGTCTTTTTCGGTTTTAGGAACAAACAGTCAGCAGAAACAGAGACCTCTATCTTGCACCAAAGGCGTCAAAAGATTCTGTCCCCTTCCCTCTTTTCGGTACTCTCGCGTGAAAAGCGGATTTTTCGCAGACCCTCCCTCTATTTTTCTATTACCCGGTACAAGTTCCTTATTTTCAGTCCCCTCGCAGTGCCTGAATTTAGGACCTTTCTCTGAAATTTAGCGATCCTGTTTCTATAAAAAGAAGCCACATAAAAGCATCATCACCCGATAACAATTTTGAGCCTTCCTGGTAGGACGTTTGTTTGCGAATGATTCTTAGTTGTGCTAGATGGCTGATCATCACACGGGGTTGGATCACTACAGAAAGTGGACAGAACACGAATAAGCCGCCTGTTTTCGGGCCATAGACGGGAGTTGGCTGACTATGTCGGGCGGCAACTGAATGACCGTGATCTTGCCGCTGACTTCGTACAGGAAACCTTCATTCGCTTCATGGAGCATGGAGACGCCCTTCCGGCGGATTCATGTCGCGCGTTCCTGTATAGTACACTTCGTAATCTGGTAATCGACCATGTCAGATCTGTCCGTCGACGCAAGACATCCAATGTCCTTATCGAAGATCTAGCCTGCACGATCGACGACAGGCCTCATGCGGAAGACGTAGTGGCGGCGAGGCAAAAAATTCGCCAGATTGCAGCGCTTCTGGATGAACTACCGCAAGTAACTCAACGTATATTCGTGCTCAATCGCGTGACTGGACTGAATTACCGCACGGTAGCGAAACAGCTGGCCGTCTCGGAAAGTACCGTGCAAAAGCATCTTGCAATAGCGCTTCGGCATCTTCTGTCGCGCCTGCCTCGCTGATTTTCATGTTTTTCTTTACTGGTCTTGTGATCTCCAGACGTCTTATCTGTAGCGGGTCCAGCACGATCAGAAGGCTGATCTCATGACGGATACTACGGACGACCAGCTGGACAGGATTGATACGGAAGCTGCGGAGTGGGTCATTCGCCGCGGCGGTGGCGAACTAACGCTGGAAGAGCAGCAGTCTTTCGAAATATGGCGATCTGTATCGCCTCTTCATGAGGCGGCATTCTGCCGGGCATCCAGTCTGTGGTCGGATCTTGATGTGGGCGGTCGAAAGAAGAAGACCCGGCAGCGGCAAACAGCAACACATGCCGCGGCGGCAGGTATATTCGTACTCGTGCTCGGGGTTGGTGTGAGCTGGCTTGAACCCGCCCGCTGGTTTGCCGATTACACAACGAGCACAGGAGAAATTCGCACTGTCGAGCTTAATGATGGCAGTCTTGCCGAGCTGGATACCCATGCTGCCCTCACCTTGCGCTATACGGCAAACGAACGACGCGTCATCGTGGTTGGAGGGCAGGCCTATTTTACCGTTGCTCCTGTGAGTGGGACGGAACACAGGCCTTTTGTTGTCGATGCGGCTGGTGGCACGGCGACTGCACTGGGCACCCAGTTCATGGTGGCACGTGACGGTTCGGACGCGGATACAACCGTCACTGAACATACTGTCCGTGTCGCAAGACAGGATCATGACGGTATTTTACGGTCCGTTGTCGTTTCGGAAGGACAGAGCGTCCATTTCGGCCGATCGGGCCTGAGTGACCCGCATGCAGTGTCTACCACAACGCTGACCGCATGGCGGACTGGCCAGCTTGTTTTCGATAATGAGCCACTTTCGGACGTGATCGCTCGCCTGAATCGATACCGCCACGGCCGGATCGTTTTGGCGAAGCGAAGTCTGGCCAGTCGAAGAGTAAGCGGCGTCTTTGCCTGTGAGGATATTGAGGGTGCCCTGACAACGATCAGTCAGGAACTGCATGTAAAAACAATTTCTGCGGGTATGCTGGTAACAATCATCTATTGATGGCTGCTTCAGGCAGAAGCGTAGAGAGTTTTTGCAACGATAAAGGGCTGTAAACAAACAGATAATCGAAAAAAACTGGAAAAACCGAAAAAGCCTTACTGATTCCCGCTGGCTCAGTCGTCCTACTCCCTGAAGAAAATGCAATTCATTCGCGGTTGCGTCCATAAGGCTTCGGGAAATGGGAAGAGAATGAGTTTTCAGAAGGCGTACCGTCTGGCAGGACGGTGCAGAAACTGCACAACGGGCCTTTATTGGTTGATGTCGGGAACGGCCCTGGCTGTTACGGGCCTGCTGATATCTGAAATGCCCGCACATGCGCAGGGACAACTCGACCCCAGTGCCGCAGCCCAACCGATGATCTCGGTCAACATTCCTGCAGGTGATCTCAACGCATCTCTGCTTACCCTGAGCCGAAAAGCCGGGCTGCAGGTGTTTTACGACATGAACAAGGTCGATGGGCTAAGAGGGAACGCCGTGTCTGGGACCATGACACCAGATGAGGCCCTCAGTCGTATTCTGGCCGGAAGTGGTTATACGTTTTCGCGTTCAGGTCAGCGCATTTCCATCTTGAAAGCCTCCTCCACCATTATGCTTGGCCCCGTACGGGTTGGAGGGCGTTATCGCATTGCAGTCCCCGCCACAGCAATGATCGGCAATCTGCCACCGACGCTTCCCGGCGGAGAGATCGCGCGTGGCGGACAGCTCGGGCTGCTTGGCAACCGGGATGTGATGGACACGCCGTTCAATATGACAAGCTATACTGAGGCGTTCATCGAGGAGAGACAGATCCGGACAATCCGGGATGCCCTGAAGGACGATCCTTCGGTCAGAGGAATATTCTCCGAAGGAACGGCTGGCGTAGAGCGCCTGCAGATCCGTGGCTTTACACTGGATAATGTGGATATTTCCTACGGTGGAATGTACGGGATGATGCCATTCAGCGGCATCACCTCGGAACTTGCCGAACGGGTTGAAGTGCTGCGCGGTCCCGCTGCCTTGCTGAACGGCATGTCCCCTGGAGGTGCGATTGGGGGTGTCGTCAACGTCGTGCCCAAGCGGGCCCATGATACGCCGATCACGAAGATCGAAGCGGATTACACCTCCAACTCGCAGTTTGGGGGGCATGCTGATATCGGACGGCGCTATGGCAAGGAAAAGCAGCTCGGTATCCGTGTAAACGGTATGATCCGCTCAGGCTCGACAGCAGTCCCCTATAGCGGAATGAAAACGGCGCTGGTTGGAGCGGGCGTTGATCTTCGACTACACCATGTCCGGCTGTCGACTGACTTTGGCTACCAGGTTCGTAACATCGATGGGGTTCTTCCGTACTACTCGCTGGCTGCAGGCGTGCCGGTCCCCGATGCCTCGAAGGTTAAAAGAAACTACAAGCTGCCGTGGAGTTACTTCAATGGGGAAGACATTTTCGGAGTATTCCGAGGGGAAGTAGATCTTTTCCGTAACTTTACGGCCTATGGCAGTGTTGGTGTTCATGATTACAAATACAGAGGCGCATATTCCCAGTATGTGGTCGTCAGCAATGCCCAGGGAGCGGGATCTGGCTCCAGCCCGGTTGGGATTGTACAGAACGGTCGTTATCTGACTGCCGATTTGGGCGTTCGCGGAAAAGTCGATACCGGTCCCCTCAAGCATGATCTGGCGTTCTCAGCCAATCGTCTTGATCTTACGATGGGTCGGATTTTTGGTTCGAACACTGATATTCCCGCGTATGCTTTGAATATTTACAGCGGAAAGAATTATTATCTTCTGAGTCGCAGTGTCTCTGTTCCCTATAGTTCGCCGAAGACTGGAACATCGACCCTGTCCAGTCTGGCTTTTGTCGACACGATTTCTGCATTGCATAATCGTATTCAGGTCACGGCCGGGCTGCGCGCTCAACGCGTACAAAGTGCGAGCTACAGCACCACAACAGGGGCAGCTTCTGGACTCTATGACAAGACAGCCATAAGTCCGGCTGTGCTTGCAGTGTTCAAACCGCTGAAGAATGTCTCGATCTATGGAAACTGGATTCAAGGCCTACAGCAGGGAACGACGGTTGGCACGACTTATGCCAATGCAGGTGAAATCCTCGCTCCATACAAGTCGACGCAATATGAAGTCGGCGTAAAGGCGGATTTCAGGAAATTCATAGCCACATTCGATGTTTTCCAGATATCCCAACCAAACACCGTTTCCAACACGGCGACCAATATACTGACAGTAAACGGGAACCAGCGTAATCGCGGTCTCGAACTGAATATTGCCGGCGAAGTCCTGCATGGTCTGCACGCTACGGGCGGTGTGATGCTTCTGGACCCTACCCTTACAAATACGCAGGGCGGCACTTATAACGGCCAGCGCGCGCTGAATACCTCTCCAGTCAATTTCAACATGGGGCTGGATTACGATGTACCGTTTATAAAAGGTGTCTCTGTAACGTCCGACATCATGTACACGGGGTCGGAATACATTGAAAATTCTACATCCTATCGGAGACGTATTCCCAGTTGGGTCAGGCTCGACCTGGGCGCACGTTATGTCATGAAAAATCCGGCTACGAAAAAAGGAAAAATCACATTTTTCCTGAACGTGGATAATGTAACCAACGCCCGATACTGGAACTCCAGTGGAGCCAGCTACCTGTCATTGAGCGCACCGCGAACGGCTCGTTTCTCGATCGCTGCTGATTTCTGATGAGCCGGTCCAGATCAGGCGTTGTCGCGAGAGTTCTTCTGGCAACCGGAGGCGCCTATTTTGTCACCTCTTCAACTCTCGCGGCGTTCTGCATCGTGCTGTTTGCTTCGGGTATGTCGCGTGTGAACGCCGTAGCATTGGGAACAATGCTGGGATTCATTCTCTATTTATGTCTGATCCTTTGGGTCTTCTCTTCCCGAAGGCCGTGGCAGGTTCTCGCAATATTTGTTCTCGTGATTGCCTCTGAGAACTGCATGATTTTTGTCATCGGTCACGGACACTGACATGGAGCAGGATTTCAGACGTTCCATGGGCTGGCTGCACACCTGGGCGGGGGTCGTACTGGGAAGCATTCTGTTTGCGGTCTTCTGGATGGGCACGCTTTCCGTGTTCGATAGCGAGATCGATTCCTGGATGGAGCCGGCCACGCGCCTTCCTGCCGCGACTAGCCCTTTACCACTTGAAACGTTCAGACCCTCACTGAACGACGCGATCGCTGCGAAAGCCGCCTTCTGGAACGTGATCATGCCCGATGACCGTCAGGCCGTCGTTCATGTCCATTACCGAACGCGCCAGAAATTCATCACGCGTGAGTTCGATCCGGTAACAGGCAAAGAACTGCCGAATAGCGGGACGCTTGGAGCGACAGGTTTTATTTTCCCGTTTCATTATACACTTGAAATCGGGTTAATGAATCTTGGGGAATGGCTAGTCGGATTAGCGTCCATGGCCATGCTGGCCCTGTGTGTCACGGGCGTTATCATCCACCGCAAACTGTTTGCGGAGTTTTTCACCTTCAGGCCCACCAAAAAGCCACGCCGAATGTTATTGGACTTGCACAACATGGCTGGTGTGCTTGGCCTGCCCTTTCATATCATCCTCACATTTTCCGGGCTCGTCATTCTGAGCACGACCTATTTCCCCGGAAGCGTGAAAGCTGTTTATCCGAACCCGCGTGGTTACTTCTTCGAGGTCAACGGCCTGACATTCCTCCCGGTAAAGCCCGGCAAGGCTGGTGCCTCCGTTGCTTCGCTGGATAAGGCCGCCTCTTACGTTCGGAATGTATGGGGCGGAGCGGAACCTCATACGATACTCGTGATTAATCCCGGCACGACAACAAGCCGGATGGCGTTTTTCCGCGAAAGCGACAGACAGGTCATCGTTGACAGGGATGTCATCTCGTTCGAAGGTCCGACAGGGAAAAATTTCTCTCGATCTCCAGCGCCGCATCCGATCATTCGCGCTGAACGCTTTCTAAGTGGTGTGCATCTCATTCAGTTTCATCATTGGGCCTTGCGCTGGCTCTATTTCATTCTGGGGCTGGGCAGTTGTGTTCTGATTGGAACAGGATTTCTGTTCTGGCTTGAAACACGTCGAAAGACACAGGAAAGCACTTTCGGCTTCCGGGTAGTCGAAGGGCTGGCTTCAGGATCAGTGACGGGGATCATCATTGCGACACTGGTCTTCTTCGTCGCCAATCGCCTGCTGTTTCCGAATGCGAATTTATTTGGGCAAGACCGTGCCACTCTTGAAATTGGGGCGTTCTATTTTGCTTGGCTGGCAACATTCCTGCATGGCTGGATCCGGCCTCACCGAATGTGGATCGAACAAAGCGCCACAATCGGGGTTCTGGCGGCCCTCGCCGCCTTGCTGAACTGGATCACAACGGGGGACCATCCACTGCGAACGCTCTTCCATCGCTATCTCTGGCCGGTAGCAGGAATGGATGTCGTGCTGCTAGTCGGGGCTGCGCTGGCGTTACTGACGACGATACGCCTGTCTCGTAGGACACGGGTACCCACTCCCCTGAACGTCCCGTTTGGAGAACGCCTGTAATGGTAACTGTCATGATCTACACGGCTTTTGGACTAATATTATTTGTCGCTTTTGCACTGTTGGCGTTAACGCAATTTCCGCACCGCCGAGCTACAAAGACGCCGCAGTTATTGCCGGGTGCGGCGCTTAAGGCTCGCCTGCTGGCAGGACTGCTGCTGGTCGGTGTTCTGATCATGGCTATCTGGCGCGAAGGAGGCGGCTTCGGATTTCTGCTTTGGGGCAGTCTGCTATCGCTTTCTGCCTGTGCTGTGTCGCTGATTTTAGGGTGGTGGCCCCACCTGCTGGCACTATTGGCGAGACTGATGCTCTCCCTGAACTCTCGCCATACCACTGTTCGCCTAGACGTAAAGGGATGAGGTCAGTCGGACTGATACAATATACTCAAACCTCTTGGGTATTTAATTCTTGGTTTCTATAGAATAAATTAAGATGGGTTTTTTCGGTTTTGAAACCAGTATCTTGTATATATATTTTCGATGCGTTAATATAGAAACAACCTAAACATCAACTATAATATTTAAGAAGTATCGATTATTGTATATTAAAGTTATTACTTGGTATTATTGTGATATACTTTCTATGTCATATAATTAAATATATTTATTTTCAGTACGATGATAACGAAAAATATATCTCACCTACATTAGGTCAGACCTCCTCTATATCAAGAAGGAAGAAGCAGACTGTATAGTGCCTGAATCACTGATGTTGATCTTATCGCCTTTGATGGCCGCCAGAGATTAGCCTCAGGAGTCATAGTCAGACCAAACGGTTGCAGCGAGGCAGATGGCCGAGAAGAAGACAGCCGGGCATCTGTCGTGCGGGTGGCGACCCGCTGCTAGTGCTTGAGCCTTCCGAACATGATCTCGATGCGGTTGCGACTGAAGGGGGACAGACAGTATGGGAGAACTAGGAAGTGGGATGTACCGGGACGTTGCGGGATCTCACGGGATATAAAACGGCGGGTTTCTTGGTGTGATGTGCCGTTCGTCCCTTTCGCCGCCCTGTGAGGCGGGCTTGCCTCCACGACTGCCTTTCGGGCGGAAGAGACAATCAATTTGGAACCTGCTGTGAAATTTAGGCTTCCAGATTTAGCCTCGTTTTAAGAAGTGTTTTAGACAATCTTAAAACCCACTTACTCGTCAGCCGTCTGTTCGTCCCGATCTCGCTTCGGGTCGTATTGCACCTGCGGAACGGCTATTGGGTGAATGCGATGGGATCGAACGATCTTTAGGATCTCATTTGCTCGGGCGACCGCAGTCTGGTCCCTTACCCCGCCTACAGCTTCGCACCTGTTCTTAGTGATGTCTTTGTCCAGATCACTGAGATAAGGAGATCCCAAGCGCATCAGAACAAGCCTCCAGGCGCAGCTCTGAATGTTGTTGACGCGTACAGCGCCCGCCAACGGTTCAGAAAACATGGTCGAGACATTCGAGATTGCCAAATAGTCTCCGGAATGCGCGTTGATATATTCTCTGACGAACTGATCCTGAAAATCCATACAGTCTTTAACGGAGTAATCTCCCGTATTGAGGCATGGAGACAGGTATTCAACTGCCTCACCTGAAAGGTTTTTAGGCAAAATTTGTGTCGTATCGGGCAGGTGAAATTTGTTTTCTTCTACCTCTGGTACGGGACTACTTTTTGCATCAGTGGGTGTATTGCTACCGAATATCGTGAGCAAACCTAGAACGAGGAATAAAGGAACTGTGATTGCAATAAAAATTCTCTTTATCACGACAGTCCCATTCCCATTCTCCAGACAACTCTGCCAATGATTGCCATTGGAGAGCCGCCGTCTTCTGTCATTTGGCGAATTTCGGTGGCGCTAATTTCGTCCGTCGGGTAGCGGGCATTGTCGCTGGCTACGATCAGATTACCGTTCGCGCGGACGGAAAGCCGTTTGACCAGGAGCTGATCCCCCACGCGTAAGCCGTAAACACCGCCAGTAAATATAGACCTATCATTAAGGTCTAGAACGATAATATCCCCCGAACATATATAAGGCTCCATACTGTCGCCCCTTGCCCGAACGGCAATTAGCTTTCTGTATGGTTGTAGAAGCTCGTCTGGGAGGATATCCGCGCTTATTGAAAATGAAACTACTTCGATATTTGTATTTGGCGTAAATCCGAAGCCCGCAGATAACTCAACGTCATATCCAGATATTATTTTCGTTTTATCGTTTGTTTTCTCTGAAAGCACTGGGGGCGTTCTATCGGAGGAAGTGCCTTGCTTGCCTTCGTCTCCAAATAATAGCCATTGAAGAGAGGTACCGCACGCATCCGCGATTTTGCGAGCGACGCCAACCTTCCACTCTCCCCCATTCATGTATGCGCTGAGAGTAGATGCCGCGATACCGGATAAGGCTGCCACGTGAGCGTTGCCACCAGCGGCTTCAACACAGCTTTTCAAACGTCGATAGCGAAAAACCTCTTCGGAGTTGTTTTCGCTATCTGCGAAATCTTCTTTTCCGATTTTTTGATTAGTTGAAGTCATTGAAAAGCCTATTGAAATTCGACTTATCAACAGAAAAGACGATTTTATGATCTGCGAAATCGTTTTTTCCGGTTGCTGCAAATCCGAAAAAGACTATTCTCACCGTCAATCCTATCGAGCAAACGGGACCGCGAAAGTTCCCGTGGATGGGGGTCAAGAAAAGGGGCGGCTGGCACCGCCCCGGTCGAGGAGAGTTATCATGGCACGAAAGCCAAAAGGAATGCACCCCGAGGAGATCGTGGCGCATTTCCGTATGAAGTACGGCAGCCTCAGTGCCTACGCAAAGAAAATCGGGAAGACTGTTCATGCCGTTTCGAACGCAATCCGCCAGCAGGGCTATTCCCTGCCGATCCAGCGGGAAGTTGCGAAAGATCTGAACATGTTGCCGCATGATGTCTGGCCTGAGTGGTTTCTGTATGACGGCACGCCCGTCTCCGTTCGTGCCACTCGAATTTCTATCGAGGATTCTGTGGCTGATCTTCGTAGAAACGGAGTGGCGGCATGAACGTCATTGAGATCCCGCTAAACCAGATCGAGGTTGGTAATCGTCTGCGGACGGTAGACCCGTCATGGGTTGAGTTTCTGGCCGCTTCCATTGCGGAACGTGGACAGGACACACCGGTCTGGGTTCGCAAGATCGGGCGCAGTGAGAAGTATGCGCTGATTGCTGGTGGTCATCGCTACGCGGCGCTGGAGAAAGCCGGGAAAGAGGTTGCGATTGCATCTGTCGTTAAGGCGACGGAGACAGAAGCACAGCTTCTTGAAATCGACGAAAACCTGATCCGCCGTGAGCTGACGCCACTGGATCGCGCAACCTTTCTTGCACGGCGTAAGGCCGTTTATGAAGAGCTACATCCAGAGACGAAACAGGGCGGCGACCGCAAGTCCGATCAAAACGCAGAGCTTTGCGGTTTGATCCCTGCGTTCTCGGAAGCGACTGCCGAGAAGCTGGGTTTGTCCCGCCGAACCATTGAAACAGCCGTGCAGTTGCATGGTCTGATTGTCGATGATGTGCGCAAAACGATCTCCGGGACATGGCTGGCGGCGTCTGGTGCGCAGCTGATGGCTCTGGGCAAGCTGACGCCTGATCAGCAGCGCAAGGTTGCGTTCTTTACGGTTCAGCATCCTGACGTTCGCAATGTGGGCGAGATTGTTCGGCAGATTGAGAACCGTCCGAAGCCACCTGCACCGGAGAAGCTGGAAAAGTTCCTGTCCTTCTGGCGCAAGTGCGATCCGGAAGAGCAGCAGCAGATCGTTGAATATGCGTCTTCGCAGATGCCGTCTGTGGCGTGCAATGCGGCGTGGCTGAAGGCTTCCGAGTTTGAGAAGCGCACGATTGTGGAAGACTTTGCGCCTCGTCTTCCGGGGTTTTCTGAGAAGGAGGCCGCGTGATGAACCATCGTTTGAAAGATCCGGCGACCGAGAACCGGAATCAGGCTTTCCGCTTCAAGTTGGGCGCTATCATCCGGCGTGAACGGACGAACGCAAGGCTGTCCCGCCGGGTATTGTGCGAGCGTGTCGGGCTGGCAGAAACGAGCCTGTGCCGGATCGAGGACGGAACCATGACCCCGAACATTGTTCTGGTGATGGATCTGCTGTGGGAAATTGATGCGCCCCAGTCCGCCTGTCTGGAGCTGTTCCAGGCTGATGCCGAGCTGCGGAGGGCTGCGGCATGATCAGGAGTGGCGAACAGCTTGATCTGCTGGCCTGGGCACCACCTGAAACGGTGTTGTCTTTCGATCCGCAGATGATCCGGGGAAACTCTTATTCCAGCCGGTTGTCTCGGGCGATTTCGGTGTCTTTGGATAGCTGCGGGTATTCTCGGGCGGAGATTGCCGAGCGCATGAGCCAGCATATGGGGCGGAAGATCAGCCTCAATATTCTGAACGCTTATGCGTCCGTTGCACGGGATACGCACGAGATTTCGGTGTCGCGGTTTGACGCGCTGGTGACGGCGACGGGGGATCGGAGGCTGGTGGAGTTTGTGGCGGCCGATCACGGGTGGAGTGTCATCGACCGCCGTTACCTACCGATGATCGAACTTGCGGCGGTTCAGGAACATAGGCGCGATCTGGCCCGGAAAGAAAGGGAAATCCGTGGTGCAGTCCGGGGAGGACGCTGGTGATGAGTGGCACGTCTCACATCTGGTATTCCGCTTCCCAGCTTGCAGCGATGGCTTTGCCGGGGATGCCTGGAACGGCACGTGGCGTGCAGATCCGGGCGGAGAGCGAGAACTGGCTTGCGCCTGAGCTTGAAGGACAGACGTGGCGGAGACGTCAGGGGCGTGGCGGCGGGTTTGAGTTTACGCCGTATGCCTTGCCGCTATCCGCACGCGTTAAACTCGCCGTGGCAAACGCGCCAGCACAGGCTGAGACGTTCGTTGAGAAACGCGAGCGGGAGGATCTGTGGCGGCGGTATGAGGGCATGCCGGAAGCGTTGCGGCGCAAGGCACAGAAGGCGCTTGAAGTGATCAACGCTGTTGAGACGCTGGTGGCCAGTGGCACGCGCAAGACCCATGCCGTGATGATGGTGGCGCATGAAACGGGCGTCGGGAAAACCACGATCAACAACTGGTATCGCGACCTGCGGGGTCTCAACCGGTGTGACTGGCTACCTGCGCTGGCTCCGCACTGGGGTGGTGGTGGCAATGCGGCGGAATGCACGCCGGAAGCCTGGGAGATGCTGAAATCTGACTGGCTTCGGGTGGAACAGCCAAATTTCACGGACTGTTATCGTCGCGTGAAGGCCGCTGCGGTGGAGCATGGCTGGAAGGTGCCGTCTGCCAAGACGCTGCTGCGTCGGTTGCAGGCTTTCCCGCCCGAACTGGTGGTGCTGGCCCGCGAAGGCGTGGACGCGCTGAAGCGGCTTTATCCGGCGCAGCAGCGTCGCCGCGATGTGTTCCATGCCCTCCAGGCGGTGAATGCGGACGGTCATCGTTGGGACGTATTCGTGAAGTGGGAAGACGGCACGATCGGACGTCCGGTCATGGTTGGTTTTCAAGATCTGTTTTCGGGCATGATTTTGTCCTGGCGGATCGACAAGTCCGAAAATGCGGAGACGGTGCGTCTGGCATTTGGCGACATGGTCGAGACCTATGGCATTCCGAAGATGTGTTACCTCGATAACGGCCGAAACTTTGCCTCAAAATGGATGACGGGCGGTATCCCGAACCGGTTCCGCTTCAAGGTGAAGGAAGACGAACCGGTGGGTATCATGACGCAGCTAGGCGTCGAGGTGCATTGGACCACGCCCTATTCCGGCCAGTCCAAGCCGATCGAACGCGCCTGGCGCGATCTGGCGCAGGGTGCGGCCAAGCATCCGAAGTTTGCTGGTGCCTGGACGGGTAACAACCCGATGGCCAAGCCTGAGAACTATGCGTCCAAGGCCGTGCCGATTGAGGTGTTTGTGGAGACCATTGCGGCGGAAATCCGGGAGCATAATGCCCGCACGGGCCGTCGGTCTGCGGTGTGTGGCGGGAAGCTGTCTTTCATGGAGGCGTTCAAGGCGTCTTATGAGGCCAGCCCGATCGTTAAGGCGACAGCGGAGCAGCGCCGTCTGTGGCTGATGGCGGCGGAGGCAATCAAGCCTAACCGCATCTCGGGTGAAATCACGCTGGAAGGAAACCGCTTCTGGGCGGAGGAACTGATGGCGTTGCGTGGGCAGCCCTGTGTGGTGCGGTTTGATCCGCAGGCGTTGCAGGAACCGCTGCATGTGTATCGGGCGGACGGGACTTTCGTTGTTTCCGCGCCATGCATCGCGGCGGTGGGCTTCTCGGACAAGATGGCGGCGCAAGAGCATGGCCGTGCACGGCGCAAGTTCGTCAAGGCGGCGAAGGAGCAGCTGGAGGCAACGAAGACGCTGTCTCTCAAGGAGCTGGCTGCCCTTTCCGCACCAATGCTGGAGGATGATCCAGAGCCGCTAGACGCGAAGATCGTCACGCCCTTCCAGCCCGCCACACGCTTTCATGGGAACGCCGCACTGGCACCGGAGCCGATGCGATTTGAAGACGAAGACGAAGATCAGGACGCGATCGAGGCTGCAAAGATCCTGAGCTTTATTCGGGGATAGATCGGACCGGAAGTTGCGATCCGGTTGAGCAAGTAAAACACGACTTAGAGGTCAATAAATCATGAGTGAGACGGTTATTAACGACGCCCCTGTGGGCGGCGAACAGGAGAGCTTTATCCCTTCGGAGGCGGCTGTCCGCTTCAAGGCGCATATGGATGCAGAAGGGCTGACACTGAACCAGGCGGCGCAGGTCAGTGGTATTCCGAAGGGCACGCTGGGGCTCTGGCTGCACGGCAAGTATCCGGGCCGCAATGATCTCCAGGATGAAAAGGCAGAGAAGTATCTGGAGAGCCTGCGGACGCGGACACAGGTTCGCAATCTCATGCCACGCGATCCGGCCTTTATTGAGACGCCAAGTGCTCTGACGTTTCGCATGGTGTTCGAGTACGCACAGAGCGGGCCAGACATTGGCCTGATCACCGGAAACGCTGGTGTCGGTAAGACGATGTCTGCCGAGGCATACCGGAAAGAAACGCCGAACGTCTGGCTGATGACGGCAGACAGTTCCATGCGCTCACCGACCGCAGTTCTGCGGGAACTGACGGAGATTGTGGACGCGGCGGAGAAGCGTGGGCCGCGCATGATGGCAGCCCTGATCCGGAGGGTTCAGGGGACGCATGGGCTGATTATCGTGGATGAAGCGCAGCACCTTCAGACGGAAGCCATTGATCTTCTGCGGACGATTAATGACCGCGCCCGGATCGGTCTGGTGTTCATGGGGAACGAGCCTCTGAAGGGTCGCATTGAAGGCATGAGCCGCGACACGTCTCACGCACAGATCTTCTCCCGCATTGGCATGCGCAAAAACCGCAAGCAGCCGCAGGTGAAGGACACGCGAGCTATTTTCGATGCCTGGAACATTGCGGATTCCAAGCTGTTCGACCTGTGCAGGTGGATTGCGGGGCAGCCGGGTGGTCTTCGTTCAATGAACAAGACACTTCGCTATGCCTGGATGTTGGCGGCTTCTGACGAACGGACCCAGATTGGCGAGCAGGATGTGCAGGCCGCATGGAAACAGCTGACGAACGGTGAACTCCCCTCCTACGCAGGGAGGGAGTGAGCGCCATGGCACGCAAACCGAACAAGGCGTCGCAGGACGAGACCGTCAAGGCGAAGTCGGACGAGGATATTCACGAGGCGTTTCTTCAGATCACGGACCAGCGGACCGTGACGGCCAGCATCGCGCCGGAATCCCGCATCGTCATCCGCGATTTCCTGCTCTCGGTGGATGGGGACAAGCGCGTGTTTGAAGTGCTGTCCGCTCTTGAGGAGGCGTTCTCGTGAATGTGGTGACAGCAGCCCCGCGCCTGGAGCGCGCGGGTAAAACGCCGAGCCAGAAGGCGATCCTCTGGCTCCTGCGGGAACATGGGCGCGTGAGGCATGAGCGTGGGTCACGGGAATTTCGGTGGCGCCTGGTGGACGGTGTGGTGACGGTTCTGGCTGAACCGGGACCGTGGGCATTTCTGGCTGCTTGTGGGGCGACTGTCGTAGGTGCTGACGGGTTCGCGACACTGACGGCAGCGGGGCGCGCGATCTGTGCCGGTTATCGTGTCGAGCCGGGGATTGTTGCGGCGGGGCGCATGCCGGACCAGGTGACGTGGCTGACGGAGGAACAGATGGAGCGCGTTGCACCGTGCTTCCCTCTCTCGCACGGCAAGCCGCGTCTGGATGATCGGGTCGTTCTGAGTGCGATCGTGCATGTTCTGCGTCATGGGCTTCGCTGGAGCGATGTTCCGGCAGAGTATGGCGTTCAGTACCGCCGCCTGCGGAGCCGATTGATCCATTGGGCACACCGCGGGGTGATGGATCAGGTTCTGGCGCAGCTGATGGAACGCCGCGACGGCATCCTGCGGCTGGTTCTGAGTGAACGGCAGATCCTGTCTCACCCGACAGGCGCGCTTCTGGCATCGCGTGGGCTGTTTCCGATCATGGCTCCGGTTGAGGAGGACATGCCATGTGCGGCGTAAAGTCCATCCGGCAGCTTGGTGTGGAACTGGCAGAGAAGCATGGCACGACTGCGGACTACGCGCAGCGGGCTATGACGGCCTATTTCCGAGGCTTGAGTGAGCTGCGGACAGTAGGCTGGTGCAAGCAGGTTCGCGCTCTGAACCCGATCCCAAAACCTTCGAAGGGGCAAAGCATCATTGTGGATGCTGTCGCCTACTACCCTGAAAATCTGACTGTGGGCGACGTGCTTGCCCTGAAGGACGTGTCATGAACGCTGTTGTCATGCTTCGGGAAGCGGCTTCCCAGACGATGAATTTCGATATGAACCGGCTGCCGCTGGTTCAGTCTGCCTTGGTCAATCTTTTCACCCGTTGTGCGGATGGCCTGACGGTTGAGCAGTGCCTGGACGGCATGAGCCGAGTGGGACCGGACGCGGTTATGGATGCGGTGATGTGCCGCATTGCGCTGCGGTTTCTGGCGCGCATGCCGCATGATCGGCTGGTTCGTGAGGTTTACGACGAGCTTGCACAGGATCTGGACGGTGCAGCTGTCACGGAAGCTGCACGGATTTACGACCCTCTTTCGACAAAACTGCGGCGCGAAGCCGAAGCCATGCGGGGCTTGGGCTTTGTTGCGATCACCCGGACGCAGGGTGAGGAATTTGCCCGTGATCTGGAGGAAAGCGCTCTCCAGGCGCTTCGCCTGGAACAGCGATGTGCAGCGCTGGAAGCGCAGATCCGGATGATGGTGGGCGCGCAATATTCGCCCAGCATTATCGGCATTGATTTCGCTCAGGGCGCGGATTTCACGGTCGATACTGTTCGTTCCATGCGTGGAGCCAGAGCATGAGAGCGACGGTGATGCTGACGCCTCTGCTGATTGACAGCACTGTGCGTGCTTTCAGGGCGGATCTGGAAACTCACCTGGCGAAAGCTGGTCCCGTTTCGATCTCCGGGGAGGTTCAGCTTTGTCGGGAGATGCTGAAGCGGGTCTCCCATCAGGGTGATGGTGTGCTGTCTCCTGAGAACGAAACCCGGATGTGGGGCGTGGCCCTCTCTGCGGTTGTTGCCGTGATGATCGGGCAAGCCGTGCACGGGATCGGCATTCCAGAATCAGATGTGAATTGAGGGCTGTCATGATCAACAAAGAAAAGTCCCTTGCTGAGGGCCGTATTCTTCGTTCTTGGTGCGGGGTTGAGCGCCGTGCAGACCGTTTGAAGCCTCGGGAGCTACTGGCCAGTGATCTCGCAGAGGAAATGATTGCGCTTGCGGTTGCCGAACAGGAGCGCATCCGGGCGTGGAAAGAACAGCGTTATGCCGACATTGATGCGCTGCTGGATCTGATCCTTCAGGACTACGGGCTGCGGCTCGGTGGTTCGCGTGGGGGCAACACGTTTGAGAACCATGACCACACGCGGAAGGTGACGATCACGGTTGCTGATCAGAAGTCGGTCAATCAGGCAATTGTGGCTGCCCAGGCGCTTCTGAACCAGATCCTGGACGACATGATGGGGACCGTATCAGCGGACCTGCGGAAGGTGGTGAACAGTGCCTTTTCCCGGCATCCGACCAGCGGCCGGATCTCGACCGAACGCATTCTGGCTCTGAAGCGGCAGGACTTTGATCACCCGTTGTGGCCGGACGCCCGCAAAGCCCTCTCTGACGCTGTGGAAGTGATCGGGAGCCGGACTTACCTGCGGTTTTACATGCGTGAAACCAGCAAAGAAGGCTGGAAAAACGTCGATCTCAATTTCTCTTCTCTCTGAAAGAGCCGACCATGCTCCATTATTTCCTTATTGCTGTTCTTGCTGGCCCGCAGATGCTTCCATTTCCTCGCCTGGTCCAGGGAAGCACGTTCTTGCCCGCGCCCGCCGGACAGAGCCTTGTGGCGCTTCACCCTCAATTCCGGCCTGTGACGCAGGTTCTTTTGTCGGGTGGCCGGCTGTCGTTTGAGAGCCAGCAGGCGTGCACGGCATTCGCTCAAAACGAACTCAAGTCGTCAGGTGGCGTGCAGCTTTTGTGCCAGCCTGACGGCACGCCGTGAGGGGGAAGCGATGAATATTCTCACTCTTGTCGGGATCGGCTGGCTGGTTGTCAGTCCGGTTGTGGCTTTGATCTGGGGGCGCATGTGCGCTGCTGCCCTTGGTGGCGCGGAGGCCGATCATGTCTGACCATAAATTTCAGATTGAGGTTGTGCAGACGGTTTCCGTGACGCTCAAGAAAGACGCGTTTACCGAGCAGTTCATGGAAGAGTATCGGGCCGGTTTTTTTCCGTTTTTCGAGATGCGGGAACATGCCGAGCATATCGGACAGATGGTTGCACGCGGCGTGATGGACGAGGTCACGCGTCACTATGGAGCCGATCAGTTCATTGAAGGATATGGCCCGATCGGGCCGTTCGTTTCCGAGGCGACGATTACTGAGACGACGGTTGATGAGGTGATGTCGTGAGAGGACGCGTGCTGAAAAAGATCACCGTGAAAATCGGAAAGACTGAAGCGCAAGCGTATCTGCGGAGCCAAAAGACTGTGGAGGCGCAGCTTCGGGAAGAGAATCACACTCTTCGAGCGGCGCTCAACAAAGCTGAATATGCCTCTCGCAAAGACAGTCTGACGACTACCGAGCGACTTGAAAGCGTTCGTGCTGTGTTGATCGCTGCCCTCACACGCGAGGGAAAGGTCGATGGCTGATAATCGCAAGGGGCGTTATGCCCGGTTATCCATTGCCCGGAAGCAGTTGTGCCTGGATGAGGATGCCTATCGGGATCGGCTGGAACGCGAGACAGGAAAGCGGTCTGCGAAGGACATGACCATCGCGGAGATGGACAAGGTTCTTGCGGGGTTCAAGCGGGACGGATTTCGGCCCTCGCCTCCCAAAGGCAAGCCTACGTCGTCCCGGCCGGAGGTTCGGAAGGTGTTTGCATTGTGGAAGGAGCTGGCTCCTTGCCTGCGATCGGGCGGATCTCGGGAGAGCCTTCGGGCTTTTGTGAAGCGGATGGTTGGTGTGGACGATCCGAATTTCCTGTCAGGCGCGCAGGCTGGTGTTGTGATTGAGGCGCTGAAGGCGTGGGGAGAGAGAGTGGAAGGGCAAAAGTCATGACTAAGATGGCTATTATTGAAATAGGTTATCGCAACTACGCCATGTCCATGACTGATGCGATGAAGCTAATTTCGATCGCGCAAAAAGCAGTAAGGGTTGAGCAAAAAGATTTTCGCGGCCCGTATTACATTGAAGAAAATCCCGGAGAGGAACCGTTCGCTTCGCGTATGGAGATTGCAGATGTCCAGAAAAAGAAAATTTCCAAAATCACGGCTCCGGAAATCCTTCAGATCACGCACGTCAGAAAAATTGGAAAAGAATAAGGGAATGCCAGATTTATCGTCCGAACAGCGTGCCAGACTGATAAATCTGGAAAGGAGCCTGATCAGTCTTCGTCAGAAGGTCTCTGGGGCATTGAATGGCGGGATAGAGAAAAACCGCGAACAGCTACATTTGGAGATTGGATATCTTCAGGTGCGGCTGTGTGCTTTGGCGGATGCAGAGGATATCTCTGCAACCGAATGCAGGCGGCACGCCCGAGGAATACTTGGCATAATGAACGACCTGGAATGATGATCAGAAAGAGCCCCTTCACCGGGGCTCTTTTTTGTCTGCATTATTGGAGGCATGATGATTTTGGCTGATGAACAGACACGCTTCGAGGCGCTCGAACAATTCTTGCGAGCACAGTGCATTTTGCGGGAGAAACTTTCTCTGGAACTATATCCAGATCGACTGACTCCAAAACTAGATCCGCGAATTTTAGAGGATATTTCTGATCCCGCAGGATCGAGGAAGAACTTTTACAGAGGAACTATGGTACCGCTCGACGCTAAAAGTTCTGAGCTTAAAGGGAAAACCTTCAACATGAGTATGACTAACGCTCGCTTTTTCGGCGGTGCACGCCATGGTATGGTGACGGCGCTCCTTAATGCGAATAGCGCGATCTGCCCTGAAACCAACGATGAACCCTATTATCCTCGGGAAGTTTATCGGCGCACTGATCTGGTCCTGTTCGGAGAGACGTTATTCGTGCCGAAAGATATGACGGATCAAGAAGTGAAAGACCTCGTCTTTGAAAGACTTTTTAAGCGAGAAAAGCGATAAATTTATTAAAAGGAGAGCCCCTTCACCGGGGCTCTTTTTTTGTCTGCACGATTATTTTTGACGTGGTACAGTTCTTTACGGAAAGCGCAGAAAACAGAGAAATATTGGTTATGGTCCCGGTGCCGGAAAGTTTGGCTTGTCTGCTCGACGAGGTGGATGAAGACGTGGTGCTTGCGTTCATTGAAGGAACGCAGGGACAGCGTATTTCTGTGCCTAAGAAATCCGAAGGATCGCGGCTTGCTGCCGTTTATGGTGAGGGTATTGCGCGGGCATTGTGTCGTGCCTGGGGCGGCGATAAATACGTTGTCCCAAGTTGTCGGGCGTGGCGGGCTCGGAAATACGCTGACCGGGGACTGCCGGTTTCTGATATTGCCGCCCGCCTTGGTCTGACGCGAGGCGGCACTTACGATCTGTTAAACAGATCCGGGACGCAGCTTTGCCAGAACCGCCGTTCGTGGCAGGATGATCGCCAGATTTCCTTGTTCTGACAGGTCTGGGGGTAAGCTCTCGGACCCTGAATAGATAAAGCCTCCCCGCCTAATGTCGGGGCATGGATTTCAATTTCGATATCGCCGCACAATTTACCGCCTCGCGCGAGGGGCTTTACCAGTGTCTGCACTCTGATGCGGGGAACTGGACCTTTGGCGCTGTAGGCCAAGGCAACCTCGTTGGCACGATGCGCGGGATTTCTGCGCCTGTCATGGTGCGGTGGCTGGGCGACGCGTCGATGGTCACGAAGACTGTCATGCAGTCCATCACACAGGATCAGTTCAACGCTATTTCGCGGTGTCTTTACTGGCGGGCGATCAATGGCGATCAGCTTCCGGCTGGTGTGGATCTGCTGCTGTTTGACTTTGCGTTTAACTGCGGCGTGGCGCGGGCTGCCAAGCAGTTGCAGCGCGTGCTGTGTATGCAGCCTGAGCAGATTGACGGCGATATTGGCGAACTGACGCTTGCCGCAGTTCTGCGCGCGCCCGTTCAGGACATTCTCCTGTCATTGTCAGACCGATATCGGCGTCGTCTTCAGGATGATCTGGGTGTGACGTCTGATGGCATTATCGGTCCGGGCACACTGAAGGCCGTCAAAGCCCAGGACGCGCGGCTGCGGGTACTGATTTATGCGTGTGCCAGCCAGCAGGAAGCGGCTTATCGCTCATTCAAGGGTTTTGCCCAGTTCGGTCGAGGGTGGCTCGGGCGGCTGGATCAGCGTGTTGAGGCTGCTGTTGCTCTTCTGACGGCAATGCCCGCGCTCGCCTAACGGTTCTGGCCGTGCTGCGGGCGCGCACCGGCCGGTCAACGTACCTGCGCGAGAACGCGGCGCACCCAGGGAGGCCGACATGGCCGTTAAGCTCAATCTCACGTCTCTTGCGTCCATTGGTGCGCTGATTACTCCGGTCATTGCCAGCGCGATTTCCGGCAAAGGGGCGCGGTACCAGAAGATTGCCAATCAGGCTGTCCGTTCGGCCGTGACGGCCACGAATGGTGGCATTGACCATCTGGTGACGTCTTTCAAAACCTTTGAAAGCGAAAACCCTCTGGTTCAGACCGCGATTTCCGAGTTTGCCACTCTGGCCGTCGCAGCCGGTGTCTCCGTGCCGTCTCTCGACGCTGTGCAGAGCCACCTGAAATCGGCGATTTACGATCTGGCGACGACGCTGGTTCCCCTGGATCAGCTTACGGATGCGACGTCTGACGACGCAGCTTCTGGTGCGCAGACCGAGGGTGCGTCTGTCGAGCCTGCCGCAAGCTGATGGGCGACGCGGCCCATGTGGCCGCGAGCGTGGTGTTGCCTTGGCCGGTGATGATCATTGCCCTGATTTTTGGGCTGGTCCTCACCGTCTGGGCGGTGGTTGCGCTGTTGCGGCATCTGACAATCGAGCGGCGCATCATTAGCCTGGAACGAGGGCACGCCAGCCTGGAGCAAGGGCATGCCATTCTTGAGCGAGAGCACGCTGCGAATGAAGAGCGTGACCGGCACACGGCGCAAATGCTCCAGAAAATTTCCAATGACCAGGAGCAGTCAAACAAGCTCCTGCACCTGATTGTTGAAGGGCATCTGAGAAAGCCATGAAAAGCGTTTTATTCGAGGTGGCAATCATCGCTGTGGCTTTTTTGGCGGGTGCCTTTCTGGGCGTGACGGCCGATAACCTCAGTTGCCCGCCTACCACTCATTTATCTCGGGGAGAGCGGCTGTGAACGCTGTTCGTCAGGTCTTGGTTGAAAACCGTCGCTGGTATGTTTTGGACGCGATTGCGCAGATGGCAGACCGTCGTCTGAACGCAGACATTGTTCTGAAGTGCATCCGGGCCATGGGCCATCCTGCGCAGGCGCAAGACATTCAGGAAGATCTGGAGCATCTGGAACGTGAAGGCTGTGTCACGCTGGAACGCTATCCGCTGGCGCCTGGACGGCCACTCTGGGTTGCCACACTGACAGTCGAGGGCTTGCAGGCACGTGATAACGAGCGAGCCGTTCCCGGTGTCGCCTCTCGGAAGCCACTGTAAATCATGGCGCGGCCGTCTTCGATTGATCGTATGCCGGATGAGATCCGGGAGCGGATTGGCCAGTTGCGTGATGGTGGCTCAACCATTGATGAAATTCTGGCGGCATTGGCTGAACTGGACGGTGTCGAAATCAGCCGTTCGGCACTAGGACGTCATATTCAGAACCTTGACCGGCTGGGCGTGCAAATGCGTCGTTCGCGCGATGTCGCGACGGCTCTGGTCGGACGGTTGGGAGCAGCGGAAATCGGACGGAATGCGCAGCTGAATATTGAGCTGATGCACACGGCCATTCTTGACCTGTTTATGAAGGCTCAGGAGGGAGACCCGTCCGAACTGTCCAAGGGCGGACAGGCATTTGCCAAGCGCGATCCTATGGGGATTTCCCTTGTGGCTAAGGCTCTGGAGAGCTTGTCCAAGGCCAGTAAGACGGATGCGGAATATCGGGCCGAGGTTGAGCGACAGGTTCGCGAGATGCTTCAGGCGGAAGCCAAGGAAAATATTGGTGTCATCGCAAAGAAGCAGGGTCTGTCTGCCGAGACGGCAGCGGCTCTTATGGCAGGAGCGTTCGGCGTCAAATGAGCCAGCCAGTTTTCCTGCGTTACCAATCCGAGACTATGCAGGCCGTTCGGGACCACAAGGTGGTCGTGGTGGAGAAAAGCCGCCGTACGGGCTTGTCCTGGGCCGCGTCCTTCATTGCTGACATCACGGCGGCGACGGCACGTGGCGAAGGCGGCATGGACGTCTTTTATATGGGCTATAATCTCGAAATGGCGCGGGAATTTATTGATTACTGCGCCGAACATGCCGCGACGATGCAAGACGTCGTGGCGACTGTGCAGGAATCCTTCTGGCGAGATCCAGAGCACCCTGAGAAGGACACCAAGGTTTTCCGGCTGGATCTGGCATCGGGGCACAAGATCCTCGCACTTCCTTCCCGTGCGCGAGCGCTTCGAGGAATGCAGGGACTGGTTATTCTGGATGAGGCCGCGTTCCATGATGATCTGGACGAGCTACTGAAGGCCGCCATGGCGCTGCTGATCTGGGGCGGGAAGGTTCTGATCATCAGTACCCATGACGGGGATCAGAACCCGTTCAATGTCCTTGTGCAGAAGATCCGCGCCAAAAAAGTGCCGTATCATCTGATCCGGATCACGCTGGATGATGCATTGCGGGACGGCGTGTATCACAAGATCTGTGAGGCTCAGGGCATTGAATGGACGCAGGCCGGACAGGATGCCTGGCGAACCGAAATGCTGGCGTTTTATCAGGATAATGCGGACGAAGAGCTGTTCTGTATCCCGAACCCGTCTACCGGGGCATATATTCCCCTGGCGCTCATTGACGCCCGGAGCGACAAGGCCGTTCCAGTCAAGCGATGGGCCTGTGACGCGGCATTTACGCTGATGGCAGATCGCCTTCGTGAGCTTGAAGCCCGCTCATTCTGTGAAGAAGAACTTGCGCCTGTTCTGGACGGGCTGGACCCAAAAGCATCGCATGTTTTTGGCGAGGACTTCGGTCGTTCAGGCGATCTGACTGTGATCTGGGTTCTTCAGATGCGGCCCAATACAGACCGGGCGACAGTGCTGGTTGTTGAATTGCGCAACACGCCCTTCGAGCAGCAGAAGCAGATCCTGCATTATGTTCTGGACCGTCTGCCCCGTTTTCGGGCGGGTAAGATGGACGGACGTGGTAACGGCCAATATCTGGCTGAAGTGACGGTGCAACGGTACGGCTCCCGCGTTGAAGCGGTCATGCTTTCTGAGGGCTGGTACCGTGATGAGATGCCGCCCATGAAAGCGGCGTTTGAAGATGCAACACTTACGCTTCCAGCAGACCAGGAAATTCATGATGACATTCGCGCCCTGAAGCTGGTTCGAGGTGTCGCGCGTGTACCAGATCAGCGGAGCGAAGGTGGCACCGGCAAGCGGCACGGTGATGCTGCGATTGCGCTCGCCATGGCTTATGCGGCCAGCAGGGCCGATCCGGAAGAATATGGCTATCGGGCAGCGCCCTCTCCTTATGCGAGTGCGGCGGATGATGAGCGCAGAGCGGGTACTTGGCCGGTGCAGCAGGAAATAGCGGAAGAGCGGTCCAGGCGGCACACTGGCCTCGATAATTACGGCATTCGTGGGAGGCTTAACTGATGGCTCTGCTTGATGCTGAAGGGCGTCCGATCCCGCAGGATCTTCTAAAGAGGCCCGTTGCTCCGCCCACTATGGTTGGATTGAGACCAGCGGCTGTCAGCACACCAATGGCGGGAATGAATCCTGCCTCTCTTGGTAGTCTGATGCGGGCGGCCGATCAGGGAGATAGTCAGGCCTGGCAGGAAATCGCGGCAGAAATCGAGCGGCGGGATCTGCATTATCTGGGCGTTCTCGGGACCCGGAAGCGGTCCGTTTCCCAGTTGCCGATTACGGTCACGCCAGCTGATGACAGCAAGCGTGGCAAGAAGATTGCGGACTGGGTTCGGGACTGGGTTGAGACCGGAGTGCTTCGGCGTTCCCTGTTCGATATGCTGGATGCCATCGGAAAGGGCTTCAGTGTTCTGGAGATCGACTGGAAGCTGGAACCGGGGAACAACCGGCCGTGCGGTTTCCAGTTTCGCCCGCAGCGCTGGTTCGAGATCTCTTATCAAGACGGGGAAACCGTCAACCTTCGCAGTATGGAGGGCCAGAGCGCTTCGGGGATCGAGGACGGCTATCCCATGGCCGGTCTGGCAGAACTTCCCGCACGAAAGATGGTCATTCATCGACATCCCAGCTGGTCGGGACTGACAATCCAGAGCGGCCTGACGCGTGCTGTGGCTTGGGCTGTGATGTTCAAGATGTTCACGCTTCGGGACTGGAGCATCTTTGTTCAGAACTATGGCCTTCCCATGCGGATTGGCACGTATGGGCCGGAAAGCACAGAAGAAGACCGGGACGTTCTGTGGCAGGCCGTCACGGATATTGCAGGGTCCTGCGCGGCTATCATTCCAAAAGGAATGGAGGTTGAGTTTGTTGAACCGAAGGGTGGCGCGGGCTCCCATGAACTGCATCTGAGCCGTATCCGCTGGTTTGACGAACAGATTTCCAAGGCGGTGCTGGGTCAGACCGGAACGGCAGACAGCCATCAGGGCGCGCACGCCTCCAGCAAGACGCATCGGCTTGTCCAGGAGGATATTGAGCGGGCTGATGCGATGCTTCTGGCTCATACGGTCAATGAGCAGATTATCCAGGTCATGGTGGATTTCACCTTTGGCCCACAGGAAAAATATCCAATCCTTGCGATCGGCCGCCCGGATGAACCGACGCTGGATGAACTGATCAAGTTTATTCAGTATGCCGGGCCGCAAGGCTGGAAGGTTCGGGCGCAGGATCTTTATGACCGGTTAGCCCTTAACCCGCCTGAAGAAGGCGACGAGGTTGTGGGGCTTGCTGCCCAGCCGCAGCCCGTTATTGCGCCTCAGGCCAAGCCGGGGACGATCGAGCCACCACGCGACCAGCCGGGCACGGTGACGCCGCCGTCGGTCAAGCAGCCACGGGATGAGGATCAGAATGTCCAGGTTCAGCCTGCCCAGGACCCGGAACGCGTCGCGTTGCATACGCAGATCGGGAGGCTCGTGGATCTGCATGTTCAGTCCGAGGGGCCGCAGCTGATCGAGTTGATGACGCAGCGCCTGGGACGTGATGCGATGGCTGGTCTGTCGAAGATGACGGATGCCGCCCGCGAAGTGGTGGAAACGTCCGGGAGCCTGGAGGAGATGAAAGGCCGCCTGGCCGGACTGAAGTTGCCGGACGAAGAGTTTGCTGAAGCCGTCAGCACCGGCATGGCAATCGCACAACTCGCCGGACAGGCACAGATGCTTCAGCAGATGCAGCGTCGTGGCTGACGGTTTCGACCACGCTCTTCTGGATGGAGCTGCGCTGGCGCCGAGTGAGGCTATTTCGTTCTTTCGTCAGAAGGCTCTGGTGCCGACCGAGCGCTTTGGCGAGGTGATGGACAAAGCGCATTCGGTCGGATTTTCCGTTGCCGGTGCGGCTTCTCAGGCGTTGCTGACGGATCTTAAGACGGCTGTAAACCGTGCTTTGACCGATGGCACGACGCTGCATGACTTCCAGCAGGACTTCGACAGGATTGTTGCGAAGAACGGCTGGCAGCATGGTAGTGATCCGGCCTGGCGGGCCAAGATCATCTACAACACCAATCTGACGACAGCCTATGCGGCCGGTCAGTATGCCCAGCTGGCGACCGAGGAAGCACGGGATATTTTCCCGGCATGGCGCTACCGGCATCATACCTGCCCGCATCCCCGGCCGGAGCATGTTGCCTGGGACGGACTGGTTCTGGCGAACGACGACCCGTGGTGGGATACGCATTTCCCGCCGAATGGCTGGCACTGTCATTGCACGGTTGAGCCGGTCACGCGCTCGCAGCTGAAGCGGAATGGCTGGACGATTTCTGAAGCACCGCCGCTGGATCTGCGCCCCTGGAAGAACCCGGCAACCGGGCGAACGGAGATGGTCCCCAAAGGGATTGATCCCTCATTCGCGTATAATCCGGGCAAGGCGTGGCTGGACAATCAGAAGGCCCGCACGGCCGTTCAGCCGAAACTGGAGCCGAGACCCACCGCGCCACCGTCGCATCACGTGACTGTTCCAGCTGATCGGGAGGCGCAGCAGGTCAAGGATGTGGAAGCGCTGCTGAAGCCAGGGGCACATGGTGAAGTCACGGCCGGGACCATGCCTGCGGAAGTGCAGCATGTTCTGGGGTCTGAGACAGCTGACGTGATCCTGTCAGACGATACGCTGAGCAAGAATATCAAGCATGGTGAGGTCGAGCCCCATTATGTGGACCTTCCCGGCATGATCGGTGCGCCTGGCGTAGTGTTGCCAGGGAATACGCCGCTGCATGTCCGGATGGTGACGTCCCATAAGGACAAGCTGTTTAATATCGTTGTGAAGCGCACAGGAGATGGGACGAAGAACTATCTTCAGTCGTTCCAACGGATCAGCGCCAAGGATGTGCGGCGTTGGCTTCGGAAGCACTCCCCTCTGTTCGGCAGAGGGGCTGACCTTCCGGATTTTGAACAGTGATGCGACGCACGGGTGGGCCTACAAAAACCCACATGGCGCTCCTGCTCCTGAACGGGGCAGTGCTACGGCCGGTAGATTTATCACCGTGTCACCGTGCGTCGCGGTTTGGACTGTACTCCTGCGGGTAAAAGGATTGCAAGCATGGCGAGCATCAGTCTGACGGGATCATTCCAGCCCATGCGGGACACACTGGAACGCATTGCGGGCATCGGCCGGAACCCTGAGAATGTTCTGAAAGCTGTGGGGCATATCGTTCTGACCAGCACCCGGCATCGCATTGAACAGGAAGTCGATCCGCAGGGGCAGCCGTTCAAACCTCTGAACCCGCAGTATGCTTTGACGAAAGAAGGACCGGGCATTCTGCGCGGGCCAAATTTCAATGCAGGGCTGTACGGTTCTTTGACTGCTCAGGCGTCCGGACCGGTTCTGCGGTGGGGATCAAACAAGGTCTATGCCGCCGTTCATCAGTTTGGCGCGGTGATCAAACCCAAAAATGCCAAGCAGCTTTCGTTCGAAATGGGTGGCAGCCTGTTTCACAGGGGCAGCGTGACGGTTCCGGCGCGGCCATACCTCGCATTCACCTCTGAGGACCGCGAGGATGTTCTCACAGAGCTTGAAGGGTTCCTTCGGCGGGCAATGAGGCCGCGCTGACGAACCGTGGGTGCTGATTGAGTTTTTGAACACGTTTAAAACAGTTTAAGACGGGTCTAGAGCGCGTTTCAGGTCTTTCCGGTAGAACCGGAGGGGCAAAAGGGCTTTCATGGGCCTGTCGCGCGAAATATGCAGGACGGAATTTCGGGGGTATGAACCCGGACCGTTAGCAGCGCTGACACGAACCGGCAGTGTGCTGGTTCATGAGAAACCTTCATCTCCACATGACCCTGCCCGAGGGCAACGATGTTCCGCAATGGATACACCTGCTTCCTGCCGGTGACTTCCGGGGCACGGATGGTCGTGGCCCTTATACGGTACCGGATGCCGAGAAACTGATCCTGCACACCATGCAGGGACAAAAGCGGCTTGTCCTGGATGAAAACCACGCAACGGATCTGGCGGCCGTAAAAGGCGGCAGCGCTCCGGCCGTGGGCTGGATCGTCGAGCTTCAGGCTCGCCAGGACGGGATCTGGGGACGTGTGGACTGGAACCGTCGTGGCAATGCCCTGATGCAGGACAAAGCCTATCGGGGGGTTTCACCTGCTTTTGCCGTTGATGCGTCTGGTAAAGCGGTCACGCGTCTGGTTCGCGCCAGCCTGACCAACCTGCCGAACCTGACGCTCACTGAACTTCACACACAGGAGACCGGGATGAACCCCTCCGACATCGCGCGGAGGCTTGGCCTCCCCGAAAATACTCCGCAGGCAGATCTGGAAGCGGCTTTGTCCCGTGCCGGTCAGGCCCTTCAGCTTCATACACAGGTCGTCGGACTTGCTGGCCTGAGCGGTGAGCAGACCGTAGAGGCGATTGTGACGGGTCTGAAGGCCAAGACATCTGCGGTGCAGACGCATGCGCAGCAGGTGACGGCCCTTGAGGCACAGGTGAAGACACTTCAGGAACAGGCGTCTCGCACAGCGGCTGAAGCGGCTCTGAAGACTGCGGCCGATGGCGGCGCTGTCATCACCGAGGACATGAAGGCCGAGCTGATCACCCTGCATATGCAGAACCCGGCTTCTGCCGAGAAGATCATTTCTGGCCTGCCCAAGCTCGGAACCTCAGTCGAACGCCATACGCAGCGCAAGACATCCGCCAGCGACGACGACACCAAGGTGGCTGGGCTCCTTGGCATCAAGGTCGAGGACATGAAGAAAATGCGGGGTGATGTCTGATGCTGACCGCTGATCGCACGCTTCGTCAGAAGATGGGGCCACGCTCCCCGCAGTTCTCCGGCAAGGTTGCTACAGGATTTGCGCTCTATCGCAATTCCATCACGGCCGTCTGCGCAGACGGCACGCTGGTTCCGGCCGGTTCCACGGGGACGCCGTCCGCGCTGGTGGCCATTCTGGGTCTGGCGCGACACGCGCAGATCAACACGGCGAATTTCCCAGGCACAGGTCCGGGCGTTGGTGGCGATACGGCGGTGGACTGTCTGACCGGCTGTTATGACCTGCCGTTCTCCGACACGGCTCCGACCTGGGCGGACAAGGGCAAGCCTGTCTATGCGGTCGATGATGAGACCGTATCCCTCACACAAACGCCGGAGGGCGGCACGGCCCGTCTCCAGGTTGGTGTCTTTGCAGGCATCGACGCTGACGGCACGCCTTACACGGAGATCTGATCCATGGCAGAAATTTCTGGTCCTTTCATGCGGACTCTGGACGTGGGTGTTCGCACCCAGTTCAACCAGTTTCTCCAGACCGCGCCGTCGATGTTCAAGACGATTTCGATGGTTATCCCGTCCACCTCGCGTGCGAACTTCTACCCTAAGCTGGATGAAATTCCGGGTCTTCGGGAGTGGCTGGGCGATCGCGTCATCCACAGCATGAAGACTGGTGGATTTTCCATCGAGAACAAGACGTTTGAAGGCACGATCGGCATTGATCGCGACGATATCGACGATGACCAGTTCGGCATCTTCAATATCGGCGTGCAGCAGCTGGGAAAGAATGCCGGTGACTTTCCGGATCTACTCGTTTTCGGCCTTCTGAAGAAGGGCACGACGACGAAGTGCTGGGATGGCCAGAACTTCTTCGACACGGATCACGAGACGTCCGATGCGAACGGCGACACGATCAGTTACGCCAATATCAGCACCCCGCAGGGCACTGAGACGGCAGGACCAATGTGGTTCCTGTTTGATACGAACCAGCCGTTGCAGCCGATGATTTTCCAGAATCGTCGTGACTTCAGCATCACGTCCAAGACGGCGCTGGATGATGACAATGTGTTCCGCAACAAGCAGTTCCTGTGGGGAACGGACGGCCGCTGCAACGCTGGCTTTGGACTGTGGCAGCTGGCTTACGCTTCTACCCGTCCGCTGAACAGCGACACCTACGGGGCAGCCCGTGCGGCCATGGCGGGCCAACGTCGTGTCGATGGCACTCCATATGGCATCAAGCCGAACATTCTCATGGTGCCTTCTGCCCTTGAGGGGCAGGCCAACGGACTGATGACGTCCGACCAGGTTCCTGTTCTGGCTCCGGATGGCAAGACGTGGGTCAGCGGGTCCAACCCCTGGAAGGGCACCGCCAAGCCGGTTGTCTGTTCGCATCTGTAAGGGGAAAGACGCATGACTGCGAAAAAGAGCACACCGGCTGCGAAGTCGACTGATCTGCCTGATGAAGTGCTGCCACCGAGGCCGGAGGATCTGCCGGAACAAGAACTGCTGCCCCCAACGCCGCGTGTAGAGTTCCTGTCCATGCGGACGTCCGATCTGGAGCCTGTTTCGGGACAGATCATCATTGTCTCACGTCAGCCAGGGCTGCGCCGTGCTGGTGTCGTTCATCCTCCCGTCGCGGTCTATGCCGATGGGCATTTTTCCACTGATGAGATGGATGCCCTGACGAAAGAGCCTCTTCTGGAAGTGATCGAGGTCCTTTGATGCCGTACGCATCCGTCAGTGACATGATCGACCGGTTTGGTGAACGCGAGCTGATCGCGAACACCACGCCTGAAGGGATGCCGAAAAACGGTATTGATCAGGCCAAGGTGACCTTGGCACTGACGAATGCGTCATCATTGATCGACAGCTATCTGAACCGGCGTTTTGCAACACCGCTTGCAACGCCGCCGAATAGCATTGCGGATGCCTGCTGCCGGATCGCACGCTATGCGCTGGCCCAGACGGGAGCCTCCCAGCCAACGGAACAGATGCGTCTGGACCGCAAGGATGCTGTGGAATGGCTCACGCATATTTCGCGCGGGACAGTGACGTTGGACGGACAGACACCTGCCAATGAAAGCAAGTCCTGGTCCCGGATCAGTAGACGGCAGGCTATGCAGTCTGGAGGGCGTCTGTGGTGAACCGGGTATTTTCTGACAACCAGTATCCAGACATGCTGATTGCCGGGGGTTCGCTTGCGGTCGCTTTTGGGACGATCCGAAAGCGCCTTGAAGAGCTGTTTGATCCGGCGGTTTACGAGCACGCGGTTATTCCACCACGGGCGACGCTTGCGGACTGGAAAGAACTGACACGGCGCATGCCGATGGTGGGACTGGGCTTTATGGGGTGCCCGCCAGCGCAGCGGGTCGGGGCCAATTTCCGAGGGGATGCGCAATTCTATCTGGTGCTTTTGACCCGTCAGCAGCCTGGTCTGGAGGCATATTTCGGAGACGGGACACTGCCGGGCATTCTTGGCTTGAGTGCCGTGGCGGCTCTGGGGCTGCATGGCATGAAGGTCAAAGGACTTGGCACCTGCGAGGTTCGTCAGCTGACGACAACCGGCGAGCAGGAATGGCTGGAGGACAATGTGGCGTCCGTCCAGTTGCAGGTCACGATCCCCGGCCTTTCCTTTGATACGCCAGAGTACCTGGCGCAGCTCGATACACTCAAAACGCTGTCCCAGACGTACGTGGACAGCACGGGAGAAACACCGTGACGACAGTTCTGGTTCGTCCTGCGGCGGGGCGGCTTGTGCTGTCTCCGGCCGGACAGGCGGTTCCTGAGAAATTTCTGATCAATCCGGCTGATCCGTACTGGGCGCGTGCGCTGCGGGACGGTGACGTGGAGCAGGCCGATCAGAGCGACAAGCCTGTCAGTCTGGGGGCACCGGCCGCTCCGGCTACGCCTGAAGGGGGCAAGAGCAATGGTTGATTTTGTGCAGATCCCTGGTGAATGGGCCGTTCCCGGCTCCTACACCGAAATAAAGGATGTGCCGTCCCAGGATACATTGGCTGGAATGCCGTTGCGGGTCGTGATCGTTGGGCAGGTGAGCGGCGGTTCCGCTTCGGTCAATACGGTCTATCGTAACGTCACATCCGGCACTGCGGCGGGTCTGTTTGGTGTTGGCACTGTTCTGACACAGGCGATCAACGCATTCAGCACAGAGCGTTCGGATATTGTTCTGGACGCGGTGGGTGTTGCTCCTGCGACCGGAGGCGTTGCGGCCGTCGGCTCTATCACCTTCTCCGGGACGGCAACCTCTGCTGGAACCGGCGCAGTCATGATTGGCGGGAACCGCTTCACTTTTGCTGTGGCGTCCGGTGCGTCGGCTACGGCCGCCGCCGCTGCACTGCTGGCGTCTCTGAATACGCAGGCCTCCGGTGCTAACGGGACTGTCCTGAAAATTGCGTGCGGACTGACGGCGACGGTGTCAGGTGCAGTCGTCACGCTGACGGCCGGAGAAACAGGCGACGCCAGCGGCGGCAACTGTGAAATCCGCACGACGACGAGAACGGCAGATCAGGTGCCCGGCCTGACGATCGCGACCAGTCCGATGCAGAACGGTGCCGGGCTTCCGGATATTACGCCAGCGCTCCAGGCACTGGGTGAGACCTGGTATTCGGACATTGTTCTGACGGGACATGATGCTGCCAATATTTCTGCGGCTGTTCTTGAGGCGCGCCGTCGCAACAACGCGATGGTTGCAAAAGACGCGCGTGTCTGGGCGGCCTACACGGGCACGCAGGCCCAGATCCAGGCACTGGCAGCTCAGTTCTCCACGGCGGAAGAGCTTGTCCTGATCGGTGCGCAGGGTCCGTATTGGTCCCCCTGGGTACTGGCCGCAGTCTGTGCGGCACAGGGTAGCCAGTCTCTGAACAGCGATCCGTCCCGACAGTTGCGGGGTATCGCTCTGAACGGACTGTCAGGGCTAGGGCCGCCCGCGTCATCGCAATTCAGCTCGACGCAGCGCAACGTGCTTCTGACAGCAGGCTGCACGACGCTCACGCTCAATCGTGACGGAACAGTCAATTTCGAACGTGTTGTCACCACACGCCAGACTGATCCCACGACCGGACTGGCCTCAGGCGTATGGGATGTGATGATCCCAGCGATCGGAGCACGCGTCCGCTATGAGTGGAACACGTACGTCACGGCGAATTACTACAACGCCAAACTGGCTGACGACAGTTCTCCGCTGGCGAATACGCCTGGCGTCGTGACGTGCCGAACGCTTCAGGCATCGTGGGTGGCGCAGTGCAAACTCTACGAGTTGCAGGGTTGGATTGATGACGTGGCGACGCTCGGTCCGAC
Organism: Gluconobacter frateurii; assembly: GCF_002723955.1. Classification (GTDB taxonomy): domain Bacteria; phylum Pseudomonadota; class Alphaproteobacteria; order Acetobacterales; family Acetobacteraceae; genus Gluconobacter; species Gluconobacter frateurii. Next base: position 1,083,904 of record NZ_BEWN01000001.1, on the reverse strand, counting down.
AGCTGTTTTCAAGCGAGACACGAGCGACCGGAACCGGGTCAATTCGACGCTACCGATCAAGCCCATGGGCAGCCTGATCGTGCTGGCAAACCAACTCCAGATGCAGGTGTAACGCCGTGACGCAGACTATTGGAACAATCGCGCTCGTCTGGCGTGGGAAAACCTATGACGTCCAGAAAGGCATCCGTTTTCGGCTGCCCGGACAGCAGAACAATGACGTCAATGCCGGACGGCGGACCCTGCGCAGTCAGCAGTACAATCCGGGCATGGTTCAGGCGACGGTCCTGATCACGCCGGATGTGTCTCTGACCGAGTTTGATCCTTCCCTCGGTGAAGGGGAGCTTCAGCTTCAGGCCGATACTGGCCAGACCTGGACGATTTCGGATGCGTACGTGAAGACGTTTCCGGACGCCCAGGACAACGGACAGGCCCAGATCAACTGGACCTTCAACACCTATCAGGAACTGACATGAGCAAGCTGGCTGTCAAAACTGCCCTTTCCGTAGCGGCTGATCCTGTTCTGCCGAAATTGCCGAATGGCTGCACCTGGCAGGATGACGGCACTGTTCTGATGCCGCTGACGCGTGTGGTTAGTTTGAAGGGATCGACTTCCGAGGGCGAAAACACGGTTACGGTGTCCGAACTGGTGTTCCGTGAGCTGGATGCCGGAGACATCATCGACAGCTCCAATCTGCCGAAGGCGGGATCTCGCACGTTGTTCCTGCTGGGTGCATCCACCGGTCATTCAGGACCGGCCGGTGAGAAGGTGCTGCGCAAGCTGTCTGCCCGCGACTACATCCGTGCCACAGGCGTGATCAACGTTTTTACGGACGATGGCCCGAAGGTTGGAACGTCCTCCTAGCGGCGGTTGCTCATAACCTGAATTTTGGACGGCAGGATCTCCGGGCGTTGACGTCTGGGGAACTGCGGTTCTGGGCCGGGTCCTGTTCTGAATATGCGGACCAGGTCCGCAGAGAGACGAGCGGGGAATAATGTCCGGCACTTTGACAGCACAGTTCGAACTGACACTGCTCGACAAGCTGTCAGGGCCGGTCGAGCGGATCGAACAAATGGTTGGGCGTTTGACGTCCAGCCTGGATCGTCTGGGGCAGAACAGCGCGTTTGACAGCGTCTGGGAGCCCGTTCCGCGTTGTGCGGAGCAGACGGACGTTCTCTCTGAAGCGATGAGCCGGGCAACGGGTTCGGCTGATATTCTGGGCGAAGGGCTCGGGGTCACGGCCGCGACTGCGACTGAGGCCGGATCGGCGCTGGAACGGACGGCCATGGGGGCTACCGTTCTGGAGGAAAGTCTGGCGCGGACCCGTATTGGCACCTCTGAGGCAGTGACGGGGCTGGAGGCCGTGACGGCCGCAGCTGAACGTACGACACGGGCTGTCGAGCAGGTTCCGCAGATTGGCGGAGGGCGACGCCGGTCTTCTGAAGAAGAGGAAGAACCGGAAGGCCGGTCTCGTTATGGGCGGCGCGTTATGGACGCGGCCGGGCATTTTCACGAATCGGTGGAACGCGGTGTTGGGCAGGCGTTTGGCGCGGCTGCGGCCGGGTTCGGATTGGTCGAGCCAGTCAAAGCCGCTGCGGAATACGACAATACCATCAGGCATATCGGGATTGGTCTGGATCTGCACGGTGCGGCGAATGACGCGTTTGCGGCCGCCTTCGCAACGCAGATGGATCGTCTTGCTCGGGAAACGGGGCAGCGGGGCGAGGATCTGGCAGAAGGCGCAGGCTTCTTCTCGCGTGAGGGATATAGCCAGGCGCGCCTGAATGCTGTGATGCCAGTGGTGGCTCATATTGCCACGGCCTATAACGCGGCTCCAGACGCGGTTGCGAAATCGACATTCGCCCTTCAGGAAAACATGGGGATCAGTGACCAGCAGTTGGGTGGTGCACTGGCTTCTGTCGCACTGGCCGGGAAATCGGCTGACCTTCCGTTTGAAAAGCTGGCCCCTTTGCTGCCTCAGGTGGCCGCTGCTGCCGGTGCTCTGGGCGTGCACGGTCGATCAGGCGTGGACGATTTGGGGGCAGCGCTTGCTGTCGTGCGGAAATCCACGGGTACCGAAGGGGAAGCGACCACAGACGCACGTGCGTTTATTCAGGCCATCACCAGTCCACACACGGCCAAGCGGTTTCAACACTACGGGGTGGATCTGTTTGGGCTGGAAGACCATGCGCGGCGGCATGGTGAAGATCCGATGCTGGCAGTGCTCCGGGTGGTGGACCGGATCACGCATCGAGGACAGGATCGGAGAGCCTTGGGAACGCTGTTCAACAATGAGCAGGACCGTGGGTTCGTCCAGGCGATCCTGATGCACATGGATCAGTATGAAGAGATCCATCGTCGGACGTCTGGGGCAAACCAGAGTGTGATTGATCGGGATTTCGAGACCGGTATCAAAACGCTGAAAATTCAGACGACGTCATTTGATGAGAGCTGGGAGCAGCTGGAGCGACGTATGGGGATTGGTTTTGCGCCTATCCTGCATGGCGTGACGGTCGGCTTCCACGGGCTGACCGAGGCGATGGAGGGCTCTGACAAGCATCTGCCTGGCCTGACCACGGGCATTCTTGGACTTGCGGGTGGGTCGCTGGCAGCCGTCGCAGGTCTTGGGGCTCTTGGCGCTGTAGCAGGTCCGATCAAGGCGGGTGCTGGCATCATTACTGTTGCGCTCGAAGGGATCGGGATTGCCGGGATCGCGGCTACGGCTGAGATCGGAATCGTCGTCGGGGCGGCTGCCCTTCTCGGATATGCGCTCTACCATAACTGGGATCATATCAAGGCCGGGTTCACGTCATTTGAGCACTGGGTTGCGGGTTGGGGAGATCGGGTCAGTGGCTCGATCTCCGGGGCTTTCACGCATATGGACCCGAAGATGCCGGGATCTCCGACCATTCGCGGTCCCCTAACAGTCCCGACGACGGGGCCGGGTTGGCATGGTCTGCCTGCGCATCAGCCACTGGAAGTGCATGTGACGCATGCGCCTGGACTGGCTGTCCACGCTTCGCCCCATCCACACGTCAAAACCACCGTGCTGCCTTCGGGCGGCCGTATGATGAACAGGCCCTGAGATGAGTGGTTCTCTTTCGACGTTCGGTCTGGGGTCTTCTGCGTCCGTACTGTCTCAGATCCCCGGTGTGGGTTCTCTGGTTGGGAATGCCCTGTCCAGTCTTCTCGGATCGGCTGCGCTTGGTGGTGTGGTTTTTGACTGCCTGGACAGCCGGGAAGCTGCTGGACGTCGGGTTCAGCGGTTTCTGTTTCCGGAACGGCCGGTCGAGGATCAGCTCTTCCAGGACTTCGGGGCACTGGATGCGCCGCTGCACCTGACGGGGTTCCTTTCGGGGGACGATTACGTCATCCGTGCGACGCGGATGCGCAAGGTTCTCCTGAAGAAAGGGCCGCAAACGCTGGTTCACCCGTGGTGGGGCCGTCTGCGGGTGCGGATCGTGGAGCCGGGCGAGATCTCGTTTTCGTCCAGTCAGATCCGGCTGGCGCGGTTTTCGGTCTCGGTCATCAGGGAACCTGCAAAATCCACCACGGGTGGTCTCCTCTCGAAGATTACGGACACGCTGAACAGTCTTTTGGAAAAGGCTGACGATCTGGTGGATGAGGCCACACTGGCGGTTCAGGGTGTGCTGGCCCCATTGGCTATTCCACTGGCCCTGGCAGGCGGCGTCAATTCTTTGATCTCCGAGGCGAGTGGGATCTGGGACGGTCTGACGGCCAGTGCGCCGCAGCCGATCCAGGCAGCGGTGACGACGCCCCTTGCCACGCTGTCTGCGGGTGTTTCGGCACCTGCGGATAACAGTTCGACCGATTACGCCAATGCGGTTGTGGGCGCGTTTGCGGGTGTTCCTGTTGCTCTGGCCAACGCGGTGACAGATCCGGATGAGAGTGTGGTGGCACCGGCGCAGGCAGTTGTCGGGGATACATCAGACACAGTGACTGCTGCGGCGATCGGGGCGCTGTTGTTGTCTGGGGCCGATCAGATTGCGACGTCTGCCACCACGCTTGCCGCTGTTTCAGGTGTGCCAGGACAGGTGCAGGGGGTGGCGGTTGCTGTCCGCGCAATCACGGTGTCGCAGATTTTGGCATGTTGGGGCGGTCTGGATTTTGTCAGTGGCGCGGATGCGATTGCCGCTCGTGATATTTATCTGGCGGGGCTGGATGGTCTGATTGCAGATCTGGAAAGCGCTGCTTCTGCCGGGTGTGGTGTTTCGCTGAGTGGTTTGTGGACGGCGGTACGGGCGGCCAGAATTGCGCTGATTGCTGACTGTTCCGCCCAGGTGGGCCGTTTGCCGAGTGTGGTGGCGGTCACCGTTCCGGCGCAGATGTCTGCCTGGACGCTGGCCTATGCCATTGCCGGTGACGACGTTTCGCAGGTGCAGACGGTTCTGGACGATCTGGTGACACGTAACGGAATTTCGCATCCGGGCGCTGTTGGTCCTGGCACCGTGGAGGTTCTGGAGCAATGAGCGAGACCGTCACGGCGCATGCCCGGAACTGGATTGTGCGGGTTAATGGCAAGGCCATTCATAACTGGACAACCTGCGAGGCGGGCATTGATCTGGCAGATCTGGCGGGCGTGTTTCGATTTACCCTGGCGGAAAAAGTCCCGGAAGACAGCAGCTATCAGCCAACCGTCAAAATGCACGACGCAGTGGAAATCGAGATCCACAGCGTTGTCGTGTTGAAAGGGTTTGTCAAAGGGCTGAACTCTTCCGGATCTGACCGAGATCTGTCAGTCACAGTTTCCGGACGTGACAAGACCGGGGATCTGGTGGACTGCACAGCCAATCCGGTTGGACCGGCCGAGTATCGTCAGATTGCTCTGGAGACGGTCATCGGGCATCTGACCAGCCCCTATGGCGTGACGGTCTCCCGTCAGGTTGAAACCGGCGCCCCCTTTACGCTGGTGGCACTGGAGCAGACTGACACTGTTCTGGGGGCGGTTGAGCGTCTGTCGCGGCAGCGTGGCGTGCTGGTCACGTCTGACGGTCTGGGCAAGCTGCTGCTGACAAAAGCCGGAACGACACGGGTTCAGGACAAGCTGGTCTATCCGGGCGGGAATGTCAGCCATATGGAGGCACAGATCTCGGAACGGCATTCGGATGTCTACGTCAAGGGACAGTTTAACAGCGTTTTAAGGGGCTCTAAATCGGCGTTGAACGTGGGTTCAGTTCCAGGGCAGACGACGCTGACGAACGGGCACCGCGCGAAAGAGCTGGGGGCGTCATGCCGGATCGGGCATTGCGTTGATCCGGGCGTCAAACGCTTCCGGCCGATTGTCCACATGGCGAAAACCCAGAGTGGCGCGTCCGCTGCGACGCAGAACAGCGCCAATCCGACACTCGACAGCGTGGCGCAGGGACAAGGGACAACGGCACCGGCCGGGAATGCGGCCTATCAGACCGGCACGCGGGCACCGAAACGCAAGCGTACGCCCGCGCGCCAGGCGGCGGACCCGTGGTCGCTTCAGGATCAGGCAGACTGGCGGTATCGCACGGCCCGCGCTCATTCCGAGGCGTTTGTTTATACGGTGCCAGGCGTGCTCGATGCCACCGGTGCGCTGTGGCGGCCGAACATGCTGGTTCCTGTTCAGGATTGGTACAATGGCCTCAATGGCGACATGCTGATCGGCGCTGTGACATGGGCGAACACGGGGCATGGCGAAGAAGCACGGATCTCCGTTGTTCCGCCTGACGCGTACGACCTGAGTGGCGAGGCAGATACACCGCCGACATCCGGACGCAGAAAAACGACTACGGGAACGACCTGGGGGAAATCGTGAGCGATCCGCTGACAGAGTTGCACCACGCACTGAGGGGGCAGCACGTCCGGGCAGTTGTCGAGGATCTGGACGATACCGGGCCGGAGCAGCTGCTGACGTTGCAGGCGCATTATGGGCAGGTGCGGAGCCAGGTGCCGGTCTGGCAGCCGTTCGGGTTCGCGTCGTCCGTGCCGTTGGATGGGGCGATCACGCACCTGATCCAGGTGGGCTCTGATCCGTCTGATGTGATTGCGCTGCCACCTGCCAATCCGGCTGCGGCCCGGATGGGTGGCCTGACGGCTGGCGAAAGCTGCCAGTATGATTCTGTTGGTCAGAAAATCTATCTTCAGGACGGCAAGATCGTCAGGGTTGACGCGCATCAGGAACTGCTGGTTTCAATCGGTGGGCAGACGGTTCTGGACGTGACGCCAGACGGGGTCGCGATTACCGGGAAGCTGACGGTCACGGAGACGATCGTGGCTCAGGGCGATGTGAAGGGTGCCGGGATTTCCCTGTCCACACATACGCATTCCGGGGTTCAGACGGGTTCAGGGACTACGGGCAAACCGCAGTAACGGGGTGCAATCGCTTCCCTGAACGGGGACAGATCCGGCGGGCACGATGCCCCGGCATGGACACGTCTGTTTTACAGTTTCTGAAGCGCAGTAAATCCGGGGGTATGATCCCGGACCGTTATCGCGTTCCCGGCTCTGGCGAATAGTCGCGCCTATGCCGACGACGACGTTTTGCACAATGCAGATTGGGATCAATGCGCTTACGGGCGCATGTGATCTGATGATCGTGCCGACCGGCAACGGGCGCGGGCGGATTGCGGTTGACCGCACGCCCGTGTCTTCCCTGCTGATCGCGATGGGGTCAGACCGTCGCGCCGATACAGACGACGTTATTCCAGAACTTCTGACGGCTCCGGCCGGAACCGAGGGCGGCGTTTTTTCACGTCGTGGCTGGCCGGGAGATGTGTTGCTGCCGGACGGGCAGCGTCTGGGGAACCGGTTCTGGCTGTATGAGCGCGGGAAGCAGGACGAAACAACGCGGCAGGACGTCGAGAACGCGGCCGCGGAGGCGGTCGAGCCGATAGCGGATTATCATGGGATCGAGATTGATACGTCTGCGGCCTGGGGCACACAGCGCGGGCGGTTGAACGTCACTGTCAGTGCGCAGGATTATGGTGTTTCCGCACAGGTGCAGACGCTGTGAGTGCGCAGATCCCGACACCGCAGACGCTGGCGCAGCGGTTTATCACGGCGCTGGCCGGGCAGCAGTTCCAGGCACAGGATGGCACGATCGTCACACTGGATGCGACAGCACCGGCCACGTTCGAGCAGGTTCTGGCTGTTCTGCATGGGCTGTCTGACTACGAAATCTATCTGTTCATTCGGGATTGCCTGCTGGAAGTCATTGTCACGACGGCGACCGAAAACGGGAAATTGCCCGATCATGCCCTGATGTGGCGGACGCCGCGCAATCCGGCGACGGCTGCGGTCGGGATGGTTGTGTTTACGGCCAGCGCGTCCGTCACGATCCCGGCCGGGACATTGCTGACGTCTGATGGGTCGGTTCAATGGGCGACCAATGAGGCGCTAACGATTGCAGCCGGTGCAACCGCGACAGTGGACGCGACCTGCACCACAACGGGAACGGCCGGGAACCTGCTGGGCGGCACTGGCCTGACATTGCTGTCACCGATTGCGGGCGTCTCGTCTGTTGCCGTGGATGCGAACGGCTTTGCAGGTGGTGCGGCGATTGAGGGCGTTGAGAGCTGGCGTGCGCGTATTATCGCGTCCGTCCGGACGCCACCGGGTTCGGGAACGGTTGCAGATTACACGAAATGGGCCACGGGCGGCGGCGCTGTTCTGGTGGACGTTGTGAAAGGCTGGGTCGGTATCGGGACCGTCGGGGTGATCTTCGAGCTGGTTCTGGGTGTCGCTCCGACGGCTGCACAGGTTGCGCAGATGCAGAGTGTGATCGCGGCATCTGCTCCGGTCCGGGCGAATTTCACGGCCGTTGCGACCGTAGTTGTTCCGCAGGATCTGACGATCAAGCTGGCCTCTGACACCGCGGCGAACCGCGCGGCCGTCACCAACGCCCTGTCACCGTATTATCTGGGGCTCGGTGTTGCGCCTCTGATCTCGGTTGAGGCGCTTCAGGCGAAAATTTACGCAGCGGCACCGGGATCGAACGTCCTGGTCTCACCGGCCGCAGATATTCAGTTGGTGGCCCCGCAAAGGGCTGTTCTGGGAACAATTACCTGGGCAGCGGCATCATGATCGTAGGACGGTCCGCTGACACGATTGCGAGCGAACTGCGCTCCCTGCTTCCTCCGGGATCTGCGCTGTCCGGCCCGAACGTCGCGGCATTGATGCAGGCGTTTGCCAGTGCCCGCGCCATCCTGGAAGGCGATGTTGCGGCGCTTCAGAACGAGTTCTGTCCGGGCACGTCAGTTCTGCTGTTGCAGGACTACCAGGACCTACTGGGGCCTGATCCATCCGGGCGGGATGTGGGATCGCTCACGGATGACGAGCTGCGGGCTCTGTTGCAGGCCCGGTGGACGGCAACCGGCGGCGCTCGGATTGTCGATATCGAGGGCATGGGAACGTCTTACGGGATTGCCGTCACGGTCACGGAACCGGAGCCCGCGATCTGCGGTGTGGCGAAGTGCGGTGCGGCCACGTGCAGCCAGCACACGCTCCGTTTTTACTGGTTCTGTGATCTGGCCGAGGACAACGCGGGCCTGAGAACCCAGATCGAACTGGCGGCACCCGCCGACACGATCGTGCTGTTTCGCGTCAATGGGGAGTGGGTCTGAGTGGATTATATCAGTGCGCCTGGCAATGTTGTGGACGCTCAGGGCCGTCGCCAGTTTGCCAATCTCATTCCAGGGCAGCGGGACGGCACGGATCTGGACGAAACGGTGTTCAACCCGACCATCAATGAGGTCATGCATTGCATCGAGCAATCGGGGCTGACGGGATCTTCCAACGACGAAACCCAGCTTTGGCAAGCGATCGCCAAGGGACGGCTGTTGCGGGTTGTGGATGTCACGAGTTCCCGCACGTACACGCCAGGATCAGATGCCAAATCCCTGCTGGTCCAGATGCAGGGCCCTGGCGGCGGCGGCGGCGGTGCACTGGGGGGCAGCAACAGTTCCAACCCTGCGGCCTGCGGGTCTGCGAGCGGTGCCGGGAGCTGGGCGCAACTCCTGATTAATCTGGCACTCCTGCCAGTTGCGAACATGCAGCTGACTATCGGCGCTCCGGGGCTGGGTTATCGGGGGGCGGACGGCAGCGATGGTGGGACCACCTCGTTTGGTAGTCTGGTGCAGTGTAACGGGGGCCGTGCTGGCACGACGACAGGTTCCATTGCGGCCGGGAAAGCTGCCTGGACTGGGCAGGGTATTGGCGGAACCGTCACATACACACCGACGACCGGAATGCAGATGATCCACGCGTTGCAGGGGGCAAACGGGTCGTCGGGATTCCTAATCCCCAATTCGGACGGGACTACAGCGAGCGTTCCGGTTCCACCAATCGGACCAGACAGCAAGATGGGCGTCGGAAGTGGCAATGCGACCACGAGTGCATCTGACGGAGCACTCGGACCGACGAGCGGGTTCGGTGCGGGCGCAGGCGGTACGGGCACTGTAGGCGCTGGCAGCATGACCGGTGGGGTTGGCGGAATGGGTCGGATACTGATTTGGGAGTTGGGCTGATGTCGTCCGTGATTGGATATGCAGTTTATCGCACCGTTGCTGTTGACGGGTCGCCAGCTGGCACAGTCGTCAACCGGGTTCTGTGGGACGGCGTGCAGGCGTGGGAGCCAGGAGATGGTCTGGCTGCCGTCGCTGATCCTGACGGCACTTATCGGATCGGCTCTGTTTATGAGGCGTCCGAGTGACAGCGCTTCAGGTCAGAAATGGCCAGACGTTCCAGATTTCCTGTCGGATTGCTGATCGTTCGGGCGCGCCGATTGATCTGTCCGGTTTTGCGATTACTGCGCAGGTCCGGGACGCGCTGGGTGTGCTGGTGGCAGACCTGTCGGGACGCCCGCCAGTCGGGCACGTCGGGATCGTCAATCTCTGGGCATCAGGTCCGATCAGCTGGCCGTGCGGTCGGCTGTTCTGTGATCTGAGGTTCCTCCGGCCGGACGGTGTGATCCAGTTTTCCGAACAATTTGCAATTCAGGTCAGCACGCCGGTGACGCGTGCCGGGAGCGCATCATGAGTGTGGATGTGAACAATTCAGCAGGCGTGGCTGCGGTGACGGTCAGTCCGGGCGGGACGCCAGATGCGACCGCTCAGGTTACGGCCATCGGCTTTAACGCCACCACGGGCGAGCTTGTGTTTTCCTATTCTGACGGAACCCAGGTTCCGGTCACGGGGCTGGCAGAAGGTATCGCCCAGTCTCTGGGCGGCGCGTCACTGGCAGTTCTGGATAAAAACGGAGCGCTGCTGCTCGGTGGAAAGCCACGTCTGGGCGTGTCGGAGGCCGGAAATCTCACGGTGCCCACGGCTCTGCCTGATACGGCCACCGGATACGATCCCGTCACGGGATCGGGCGAACTCTACCAAAACGGCACCGGGCCGATCCAGGAGGCATGAGCATGCGTCGTTGTTTGGTTTTGCTGGCAGCTCTGACGATCCCGGCTTTCGGAAGCGCAGCGCCGATTTTCACGCCTGGTGGTGGAATTGCTTCCAGTCGGCTCAATCCGACCTATCAGATCGGCCAGGACGGGATTGCGAAATTCATCAATCTCGATCCTGCGACGATGCTAGGCGGACAGCCGATTTCTGTGGTTCTGTCGCAGCTCGGGCAGAACGCCACAGGGCTTGCGACAGAGACCAATCGCGCTCTGGCTGCTGAAAAAGCGGCGTCAGACACGATTTCTACAACGCAGACAACGGCCAATGCCGCGCTGAAAAATACGTTCGATTTATTGACGACGCTGAATGCCAACTTCCTGTTGAAAGCGGGTGTCAACGCACCAACGGCCAGCGGGATTATTGGGTTGGCGGGCCTGGACGCTAACGGTGCTGTGACAGCCCCTGTGAATACGACGGGATCTGCGTGGGGGCAGTCCTATATCGGCGGCGGCTTTATTCCTGCGGGGAACGGCTATACGGCGCGGCCGTCGTTTTCGTCAGGCTGGAATAACGGAGATCCGTTCCTCTATCCAAATACGACGCTAGTTGGTGGCCACACGGACCACGACGACGGTTATCTCAAAGTGACGGGTTCACCGTGGTCAATGAGCGATTCTGGCGGCGCGATCGCGGCTATTTACGACACGATTGGCGACCAGGGGACGGGCCGCAACGGTTGTGGCAACGACGACGGCTGCTCATTGTACGTTGGCAGCCAGATCACCCCGTTCAGGATTGAGGCCGGTTCGCAGGTCACGCGTGACGACAGTACCCCGCGAACTGTCGCGCTGACGGGATCAACTGTCACGATCACGCCTGCCCTGAGCACCGCTCAGATCCGTCTGCTGAAGCAATGGATGCGCGTGTATGCCAATTATGACGCGCCTGGGGGAAACGCTGCCGGTGGCAGCTACTGGACGAACTGGAACGGCCAAACGCTGACGACTGCCACGTTTACGCCTAACGTCTATTACGGATATGTGGCCTCGTGGACCCAGGGGACTGACTACACGGTCCTGAATATCGTCAGTGATCCAGACGGTCGTGCAGCTGGTTGGCGCACCGAGGCCAGCGCCGCGACGGTGACGACTGCTCCCGGTCAGAATAGCGGCGACCTGATCGACGCAGACAGCGCCAGCCCCACATGGACTTATCGGACACCGAGCGTTTTCATCGGGGGTGCGTACAAAAAATTCAATATGAACCAGACTGTCGCGTGTCTGACGACAGAGGTGGACACACTCACCCGGCAGTGTGAAGCGAATGAGATCGACCTGTGGGGCGGTTCCACCGCGTCGGGTGTGCGTGGTCGAACGCTTCACGGCCTCACGATTTCCTACGGTGGCGATCAGCCAGCAGATGGAAGCTATAACCTCGCCCTCGCAGGGGGAAATAGTAACCTCCTGGTGATGGCACCGAACTGGTACGCAACGGCTGTCCAATCTGATCCACTATACGTTGGGCCGCTGGAGGGACCGTCTCGGGACGTTTCTGGTGGTCCGACGACTGCCGTCATCGCCAGCCTGGCGTCGTCCACCAATACAGGCGGCCAGACCTTCAGTAATTTCACGTATATTCGCCCGATGTGGTGGGCTCAGCGGTTCGCCACAGACCCCGGCAGTACAACGGATTACGCAAACGAGACCATCAGCTATGGCGTGTCTGTTGGGGCCGGTCGCGGGCAGCTGGGGACCATCCAAGAGCGAATTGAGCTGAACCCGCAGGCATACAAAAACGGGATTGGCCTGTGCGGCTATAATGCCTGCGCCTACGTGGACTCACATGGAAAAATTGTGTCGGGCGGCGATATCCTGACTGGCAACGGAGCCGCGCTCTACACGGTTGATCCCAACGGGTCCAATGCGGCGTACGCGTATTCTGACAGCACCTACCAGATGAATATCGCGTTCAATTCCCAGGCTGGGACCAGTGCTTCATACTCTGGCGCTCAAGGGGCACCAGGCCTCCACCTGAAGGGCGCGCTGCTGGCGGACGGAAATGTCAGCGTTGCCGCCGGTAAATCCTTAGGTCTGAACGACAGCGACGGCGTGATGGGCGGTTACCAGTATCTGGTAGATGCGACATCTACGACCGGACCCGTGCTGCACCAGGTCGTGGCCAACAAAAACGGTCTGGCCGGGACGTTCTACGTGGACGGCGCATTGACGACCGGTGGTGCGGCTAAATTGGCCTCTCTGGAAACGGTAGGCACGGCTGTGTTCGACAGCGCGATCACCGTATCAGGAGATATCAACCTGGCCGCTGGCAAGAGCGTCAATATGTGCGACAGCGCCACGCCGTCTCTGTGCAGCTATTTTCACAGCACCAGTTACGCCAATGCGAAAATCAGTCCGTACACTGGAAACTACGGTGGAGCGTTCGTGGCGGGATCGTTCACGCTGAACAGCCTGCCGACTGCCGACGATGACGGCGCGCAGGTCTGGTGTTCGGACTGCAAAGTGAACGGTGTGGTGGGCGTGCCTGTCTGGTGGCACGCTTCAGTCTCTGGCTGGCGAGACAGCACGAACGCCGCGCTGGTGGCGCAATGAGTTTTCTCGCGGCGTTCTGGCACGAATGGGGCGACCCTATTCAGTGGGCGTTTGGGGCTGTCGGTGGGTGGGCCGGTGCAGTGGGGCAGTATCGCCTGCGCTCCCAGTCGAACAGGCTGACCGCTGGCGATCAGGCGCTGAGGTTGCTGGATACCGCCCAGAAAAGAGAATCTGTTCTGTCAGCGTCGTATGAGCGCGTTGTCCTGCTGGAAGCGGCGGCGCGAGCGCATGCAATCGCGTCTGCCGAAACCCTTCAGACTGTTTACGAGCAGGCAATCGGGGCGCGTTTGCAGGTCCACGCTCTGGAGGCCGTTGCGGGTCACTCATTAACCGAGTTTCCACCGCTACCGCCGTTTCCTGTCGCAGTCGTGCCACCGCAGAGCGAACTGGCAGATGCTCCCGCGCTGGCGGCACCGGATGCGGGCACCGCTCCATTAAATTCGAAAACTGAAAAAGCAGGAGCTTCCCATGATTGATCGTGTTGTTGTCCAGTCCGAAACGCTTAACCGCAGCCGTCGCCGGTTCCTGGGGCGTGTGTTTTCCGGGGCCGCTGTGGGGCTGTCCCTTGCATCGTTGCCGGGGTGTTCGACCAGCACGTCCGCCGATGGCGCCAAGACGCTGACCATCGACGTTGACGAGCTGGTGTCCTACGGCACCGCAGTTCTGTCGGCTGGAAAGACGGTTGTAGGAATCGCACAGCTTTCCTCCCTGATCGGAGCCACACAGGCCGCAGCCATCACGTCTCTTCTGACGACGGTTCAGACCGGACTGAGTAATTTCGAGACCTACGCTGGCACGTCGCTGTCTCTGACACTGAGCACGGGCAGCGTTCCTGATGTGGTGACGTCGCTGCTGGCGGATATCCAGCAGCTCGCAACCCTGCTGTCGTCTGTAGCAAGCGATTATGCTGCGCAACTCGGCGCTTCACTGGTGAGTGAGATCACGACGGCGGCCAGTGCGATCAGCACCATTGCGGCGGCTTTCAAGGCTGCCATTTCGTCTGTCACCCTGACGAAGGCGCAGCGCTTGGCTCTCACGCGCCCGGCCATGACGCGGTATCAGGTCAGTTATGAGGGTGTTCGTGCGGCGCGTCTGGTGAGGCTCCGCCGATGAGGGGCGTTCTGGTGGCGGCTTTGCTGCTGTTGGGGGGATGTCAGGGAGCGGCCCTCACGACCACGACTATTCCGGCGGCTCTGTCCGGTATTCAGGAAGACATGGCGCATGCGGGCGCAATTCCGGCGGCGCGTGTCACGTCTTGGACAACCACGCAGGGGGCGGCGTTTGATCAGGATGTGCAGGCTGCGCAGTGTCTGGCGATGCGTCCAGATCCGGTTGTGACGGTGCTCTCCGGGGATATGAACGTCACGCTGACTGGCAGTGTGACGGCTTCGGGCAAGATCACGCTGGCGTCCATTACGTCCGCGCCGTCACTGGGTGCGGAAGCGGATCTTGCGAAGACGCGGGCGCAGACGGTTCTGGCTCCCGTGACAGTGACGGCACTGTCGCTCCTCCCAGATGTTGAGATGTCGCGTCGGTTGGCCTGGGAGCATGACCTTCTGTCAGGCGACGGGGATAAAGGCGGTGGCAGTCAGGCGGTTCAAGCGCAGCTGGATCAGGAACGCGGGGATATTCTGGCAGACCGGAATGCGCTGCGGGAGCGTGTGGACGGTCTGATTGAGGACTGGACGGAAGCGGTCTGTCCGTTCAAGTCGGCAGCTCCGTTCGTGGGAGCACGGCCATGAAGGGTCAGCGTTGTCTGGGTGGGGCACCGGCACGGCTGGACCCGAGAATGCCGCTGCTGTCACAGACCAGTAAGCGCGTGATGGCGAAGCGGGCTCCGGAACGTCTGCCGCGAACGGGAATCAATCCGGCTCCGCTGCTGCTGGGCAACGACAGGCTGGGGAACTGCTCCGCTGTGGGGGTGGGTAATTCGATCCGGGCCACAGCAGCGCTAAACGGGTTTCAGGTTTCTGTCCGTGAGGCCGACGCTGTTGCGTTCTATTCTGCGTCCACGGGGTATGTGCCGGGTGATGAGGCAACGGATCTGGGCGGCGATGAGCTGTCTGTTCTGACCCATGCATCGCGTCAGGGGTTTTCTCTAGCATCACAGACGCTCTTCCCGGTGTTTGGGACAGCCGATTTCGAGGATCTGAACGCGGTTCGCAATGTGATTGCGGGCATGGACTGCTCTTATGCAGGGTTCGCTCTGGCTAAGGCCGATCAGGCGGCTGGAGTGTGGGACACGCAGACGGCTGGAGACCAGACGCCTGCGTCCTGGGGGTATCACTGCGGGCTGATCTGGTCCTGGGATGGGACGGCCGACGATGATCTGGTCACGATCCTGACGTGGGGGATGGAGCAGAAAGCGACGTGGCGTTGGGTACGGTCTCGCCTGACGGAAGCGCATGGGCTGCTCTGGAGGCAGTTGTTGCCACCGGCGAAGGTTCAGGACTGGGGGACGTTGATTGAGGCGAACCAGGAGTTTTTATCTGCCGTTTAATCGGGGTTTAAAACCCGTTTAAAGACGGTCTAACGGACAGGGTGAGACCTATGAAAAAGGGTTCCAACTTGTCTGTCCGTTAGTTCCAAATTGAGTGTCGCGCTTCAGCGACGTTTGTATTTCCGCTTGTCGTATTTGACAGGTTTCCCGCGGAATTTCCGTCCCGGAATGCAGGGTTTGATCCCTTTCTCCTCCAAGACATCCCTGAATCAGTCAGCGTCATATCCCCGGGCTCCCAGCATCCATTGTGCTGCAGAAAGACTGCCCAGAAGGGCAGCGGCACGGGTGTAATCACTGATCTGCCCCGCCGTCATGAAGAAGCTCAGCGGACGTCCGTTCTGATCCGTGACGGCATGCAGCTTCGTGTTCATACCCCCTTTTTTAGCCCCAGGCTCGAAGCCGTACGGTCTGCCTTGAGATAGGCCACATCAATCATGATGGTCTGAGGCTCTGCCTTCCCAGCAGACAGCCCATCCATCATCCGCGCGAAGACTCCCATGGCACTCCAACGCTTCCAACAGTTGTATAGCGTCTTGTGCCGCCCATAGTCCCGGGGCGCATCCTGCCAGCGCAGGCCGTTCCAATTAACAAAAAAGATGCCACTTAACACGTGGCGGTCATCAACGCATGGTCTGCCGTCGCTCTTCGGAAAAGGAGCGCAAGCGTCGTTTCTAGGCGTGTTCCACAGATACTCGTCTACGGCAAAGGTGGCTTCTGGAAAGAAACTGGCCATAGAAACGAACAGATTACCCGTTCTCAAAATTTTATTGCGGTGATTTGGTGCGAATAATGCGAAAGACTCGTCGTCCGATATGATCAGTCTAGATGCGTAAACACGCTTATGCAGGGTCTTAGAGTATGAATTCACGTGTCCAGAAGCAATCCTTCCAGATCCGCGATGCCCGCCTGAAGGAGGTAGAGCAGTTGCAAACCATTGAGATTTCTGCAGCGCAATCTTTCAGATTTGTGCCAGCGCTGAATTGGATTGCGGCGTCAGATACGATGTCAGCGGACACGCATCGAAGATCTATACGGACAGGGACATGCTGGGTCGCTGTAAATACAGTGGATACGCCTGTCGGTTTTTTGACAGCTTTCGTGGACCGCAATGACGTTCATATCCTCGAGATGTCAGTTGCTTCACCCTGGCAGAGATGTGGTATCGGGAAAGCATTACTTCAGCACCTCACACAATGGGCTCTGCGCGAAAAACTGACGTGCATAACCTTGACCACTTTTCAAGAAGTTCCATGGAATGCGCCATTCTACTCCAAAATGGGTTTCGTAATCCTTTTGAATAAAGATTTGGATCAGCGTCTGCTATCCGTCCTCGATAGGGAGCATGACCAAGGATTTCCAAAGGGTTCTCGGTGTGCGATGCGGTTCGATCTGAAGAGCATCGCACACAAACATCGCAATTAAGTGGTCGTTATTCGAGTAACGAGGCTTGGCAACTGTGCCCAAGATGAGGGCGAAATCTGACAAAGCTTATTGTTCCATGACCTCGATATTGGCAAGGACCTGTCTAAGTAGCATTATAAGCGTATCGATCTCCTCCGAGGTCAGGCCCTTTGTCATGTCGGCATTACCTTGACGCAATACGGCGCGGCCGGCTGGCAGTCGTTCGAGGGCCATCTTCGTCAACGAAATCAGGCTTGATCGCCCGTCATTGGGGTCTGGTGTGCGTTGGATCAGACCGTCGCGTTCCATGCGGGACAGCATCTGCGCCATGGTTGGCTGCTCAACCTTCGCCCAATGCGCCAACTGCTTTTGTGAGAGCTGCGCGCCATCTTTGAGCGCGGTCAGGATGGGCAGTTGCGCCGTGGCCAATCCCAGATCACGTAGTCGTGCATCCCCGACGCGGCTCAGGCCTCGGGCGATCCGGCTGAAATAGTGGCCAGGATGGCTCAAGGGATCCCATTCGTTATCGTTCATTGCATAGGCCCCTACGTTGATATATAGGAACCTATATAAACAAGAGGCGCTGACATGGCAATGAATCGGATCGCGATCATCGGAGGTGGGCCCGGAGGCTTGATGCTTGCCCGGCTGTTGCAACGTTACGGCCGATCTCCCGTGGTGTTCGAGCGGGATACTCACGTTGACGAGCGCCCGCAAGGTGGCTCTCTCGACCTCCACAGCCAAACCGGCCAGTACGCAATGCGGCAAGCGGGTCTGGAAATTGCGTTCGCCGCGGCTTCTCGTCCGGAGGATCAAGGTGACCGGCTCTACGATGCCGATGGTACCTTGTTGTTCGATCGTGACGATCCCACGGACGACCGGCCTGAAATCGATCGAACTGCGTTACGCAACATTCTCCTGGAAGCGCTTCTGCCCGGCACGGTTCGTTGGGGGTGTCGTGTTGCGGGGATCATTCCCAGTGCTGACGGTTTCGTACTGGTTGGCGAGGGCTGGACCGAACAGTTCGATGTCGTGGTGGGGGCCGACGGCGCTTGGTCGCAAGTCCGGCCACTGCTCAGCGACGCCAAACCAGCCTATGAAGGAGTCACTTTGGTTGAGTTGGGCTTCGACGTAGCAAGACATCCGGCAATAAACAGGCTGACTGGTAGCGGGAAAATGTTCGCGGTGGGTGACAACCGTGCCTTGATCACGCAGCGGAACGGGCTTGGACATATTCGAGGCTATGCGGGCGTCCGTCTGGCCGAGGCCACGGCAAAAGAATGGCGGGCGTCGTCTCCCGAGCAGCTACAACAGGTCCTGCAAGACGCCTTCGCAGGGTGGGCACCTATGTTGAGAGAGGTAGTGGAGACTGGCGATGTGATTGGTGTTCGGCCACTTTATGCGTTGCCCATCGGGCATCAATGGAAGAGCCGGGTTGGTCTTACGCTGTTGGGCGATGCGGCGCATCTGATGTCCCCATTTTCAGGTGAAGGCGTGAATCTGGCACTTGCTGATGCGGTCGACCTTGCTGGGGCACTAACTTCAGACGGTGGCTGGACGTCCGTCACCCGGTATGAACGGACGATGTCCAGGCGCGCGGCCAAGGCGGCCGAAGGAGCAGCCCAAGGGCTGAACGGCGCATTCTCGTCCGAGGGCGTTATGCCGGTTCTGGAACATTACCGTGCGCGCATAAGGAGGGTATGAAACGCCAAGTGGATTTCGGTTCAGCTATCCGGATTTTCACCTGTCGCACAGTACGACTGACATGAAGGCCGAATGGGTCGTTCTATTTCCTGCTTCACGGATCGGAAAGCAAAAATTATAGCGTAAAGTGTATCCTCAAAAATTAGCCCGAGGTATATTATGATTTTTATTAATGTTCCATTATTTTTTATATTTAATCAAGTGTAATACTATTATTGGAACAAATACATAAATCATAAGAATTATTTTTTCCTCGTGCAATCGCGTGTGCTTTGCGATGTGTCTCTGTGAATCCGCTCACATGGGCCATCAACCAGTGATGTGCAGGATCCGAAGTGCGATGATCGGGCCATTGCGCGAAAACGGCAGTCTGTTCTGTGGGAAATGGCAAGGTAACAACTTTCACCGGCAGCATTGAGGCATAATACTGAAGCACCCAACTGCTTCCTGTTGCCACAAGGTCCGTCCCAATTATGAGTTCAGGAAGTGTTCCATACCGGCTTGTTGTGGCAACGATCCGCCTCTGGGAGAGTATTCCCCCTGCACGAGAGGACAAATCTAACGTCTCGGAGACTGCTACATGACGAGCCGCTAGATATTCTTCAAGAGTGATACTGGATTTGATAAGAGGATGATGTTCCCATACCATGCAGGACAGTCGATCCGTCATAAGTTCCAGAGACGGGAAATTTGGATCAAGGCTTGATTGGGGGGTAATCACCATATCTGCCCCTTTTTCAAACAATTCGGCCTGTGTCGTATTGTTCAAAGATGAGACGACAACATTGATATTTTCGGCCTCCATGAGCATCCGGGGTACGACACGCCCTAAAAGCATCGTAGCCAGGCTCTCCGAAGCTGCCAGTCGAAATGTTTTTCTACTGGTTTTCGGATCGAAATCGATTTGCAGATTGAATGTCTCATTCAATTCCACAAGGATCCTCTTAACACGCGGCTTCAATTTTTCAGCCAGAGGCGTCAGAACCCGATTACCTGACAGATAAATGATCAGTTCGTCATCGAACTGGTCCTTAAGCTTCTTGAATGCAACACTCATCGCAGGCTGGCTAAGCCTGATCAGGCGTCCTGCATCGGTAAGGGAATCCGAATTCAATATTGCATCAAGAGTATAAAGCAGATTCAGGTTTAAACGCCTGAGATGCATATGATTCATATCGGGTTTTGTCATTCCAGAGTCCACTTTCTTATAGGAAACCGCAGACCAGGTAACGTCTCAGTTTGACCAATGATATCACGGCTGTATGAACATACCGTCTGGTTCTTGGTGATAGACGTTCGCGAAGATTGAAAAATATGCTCCCGGGAGAAATGGAAAGCTCTTCGCCTTCTGAACATTCCGAGACAACAGGGGAGTTTTGTAGACAATCCCTTCAGAAATATTTCACCAACTATCTTTTTCCCTTCGCTATCATCCAACTAGCCGTAGCAACAGCTTTGGTTCCTCGTCAGACCTCATACGAAAAGCAGGATAGCCCGGTGTGCTTTGACGAAGTCTTTTCATGACACAATGATCTTGCGGCCTCCAAGACAAAGAGTAGACCGCAAGGCATTTCAACCAGTCAGATCCTACCTCTTTAGAAGAAAGAGTACGACATTGTGCCTCGAAACATGCGGGGCCCATTGACAGAAATATACGTCGACGTACTGCTCACCCCATAGATATTGCGGTTTTCAAGATTAGTAATTCCGAAGTTGAGTTTCATTTTCCTGTAAGTGTAGAAGAAGTTCAGATCAATTTCGTGCTGTGAACCCAGCGTATATTTCGGATAATAAGACGACGCCGAACTGCTGCTGTTTCCATATACTCCAAAGGCCATTCCCGCACGTTTGAACATGCCATTCTGGATCACATAGCTTGTATAAAGGCTGTATTTAATCTTTGGCTGTGCCGGAACAATGTATTTTTGAAGAGCATTGCTGAGGAATTTGAAGCCTGCGTAAGTGAAGCTACCAGAAATCTGCCATCCCGGCAGGATCGTTCCACTTAGATCGATATCAACACCCTGCGTACGCATACCCGGCAGAACTGTGTATCTGTTCGTATATCCTGCTGCCAGCACGGAATAGTTGCTCTGGTCCAATCGATAGACCGATGCAATGAGATCAAGTTTCTTCTTGAAAAACTGCGCCTTGGCGCCAGCTTCGAAATTCGTGGTCGTCTGGGAGGGCAGAAGCTTGTTGTCTGTTCCGATGCTATAATTAGGAGTAAACCCCTTCACCCAGCTTCCATAAATGGAAACCTGCTTTGTCAGATCAATAACGACACCAGCAATCGGAGTTATCTTACCAATCGTAACAGGAGCCGAGTTGTTTCCCCAAGAGCGGTAACTGGTATGACGGATGGCCCCGAAGAAATGGAAGCGCCCATACTCGATCAGATCCTGACCGTAAAATCCCAACTGCCGTGTTCCGAGACGATATTCGAATGTGTTAGCGGGCTGGAAGGCGGCAAGGTGCGTACTGGAGTTGAGTGGACCAACGGTAAATACATTATTGTCAGTTGCATCTGCACCATAGTCCGATACCATATACTGAGAATAATTCATTCCCGTTGATATTGTGTGCTTTACATTGAATGTTTTGAACTTGGCACGCAGATAATCATCCGTAGCCTGCTGCGACGATACCTGTTTGTCGATGGTCTGCATAATCAGGTAGTTGTTGTTACCTTCATAGGCAGCCGTACCATACATATCAACCAGTGTTGTTGTATTGGATAGATGACTTCGGCTGACAAATGTCAGCCAGCGGTTGATATTCCAGGTCGCTTCGTAGAACCACCGCGTGTTCCACATGTCGATGCCCTGATTGTCAGGCCCGAAGGCATGACCGTAAGTTACGATCTGCGGATCATCGCCAGGAGCCTGAATGACGGCATATCCCGTCTGGGGCTGGCGGACCTTTGAATTTTCTACACCGACCGTGATATCGACACTCCGGTTCTTGAAGCGGATCGACGGTGCAATCGAGTATTCCTTGCGTCCCTTGTATCCCGCCCAGGTACGATCCTGATCTGCGAAGTCACCGACGATCCGAGCGCTTATCGTCTTGTCGTGGTTCAGCGCGTCGGAGCCATCCACCGTGATCTTGCGATCATCGTAGGAGCCATACATACCCTCAATGTTCAGAAGCGGATCGGATGTAGGCTTTTTCGTCACGATGTTAACCGATCCGCCCATATTGTTGCCGCCTGAAAGCAAAGCCGCCGGACCTTTGAGAACTTCGACACGCTCGACATTCGCAACTGGCTGCATGGGCCCGGTCGGATCAAGCATGCCGTTCGTCATGCCGGTCGCTGTCCAGCCACGAACCGTATAACCATTTGCCCCCTGGAGGTTGCTTTTGTTAACCGTCATGCCGCTTGCGTTTCGCATGGCATCCGCGACTGTCTGGATCTGCTGGTCTGCCATCAACGCACTGGTAATCGTTCGCGAGGACTGGGGAAGATCCCGGACCGAGCCACCGGTTCGCGTCGAAGATGCAGATGAATCTACATTATACTGGCTCTCAGCTTCATTGCGCTTGGCCCTGACGTTCATGTTTTCACGATTGGCCGGCCGGATATAAACCGCGCCTGCTTTGTCCGTATAGATCGTGTAGTCTGTTCCGACGAGTGCCTGCTGGAGCGCCTCAGCCGCGATCCTGGATTTAACCGGGGACGCATATACCGTATCAGGCACCTCCGGTCCGATGGTGACCGGAACGTGCATTCGAAGGGAAATTTCTGAAACTGTCTTTTTCAGAGGCTGGCGTGGAAGAACGACGACCGTATCAGAAACCTGCCTGATTCCACCCTGCAGAGTTTGTGTCTCCGCTGCATAAGCCGGAATGTAGACGCCCACCAGCCCCGCAGTGAAATACAGCGATATGTTCCGTGTTCGAAACAATGTATTCATTTTCACTTCCAATATTATTCCAGAATGCATGGGTCTTTTCCATGCAATACGGATTATTTATTACAAGAACCGGAGTAAATATCCGAAGAAACCATGTTCTTCAGCATATACATCGGAACTTAACTTCTGCACTCTCGAGTGTGGAAATAATAATATGAAATCCTGCCTGCCTCTGTCTGACCGCTTCTTCATGCTGGATCCGATGAAAATCCCTCATGTCTCTATATTCTTTGGGGTAGCGTTCTTCGAGAATTCCGAAAACATGAATAAACTCTTTCGGATCTTTTCTTTTCTTCCGCTCTTCTTCGTGAATTCTGTCGAGAAGATGCTTGGTTTCTTCAAACGTGCTGAGACCCTGCTCCCCCACTTTTTGCTGAACAGTGGCATCCCGCCGCGCATTGATCCACGATCGGAACGTATCCGCGACGACAGAGCGTGATGTCCGGGGATCCCAGGCTGCCGCTTCGATAACGGCTCCAAATTTTGCTTCAGGACTATCTGGGGCGGCCTGATCCGTTGCGGTAATAGCCTCGGATCGTGCCTCGCGCCATTCGGAAGGTTTTAGCGATTTTCCCGACATTTCAGCTTCATGCAGCGCCATGACGCCTGCCAGAGATGCCCGTAGAGGATGATTCGTGGGAAGAAACGACAAATCTTTTTCCGTCTCCTTCAGAAAGCGGGAGAGAACAAGGTTGCCGTACTGATCCAGATCGACACCCACAGGCAGAGCTTCCAGCAGCGAAATCTGAGCCGCTTTCGCCTCTTCTGCGGAAGGCGGCATTACGGCAACCATGTCCAGCAGCAGGGCCGTCCATTTCGGCAGCGCAAACTCGCGGGTCCATTGATCGAGATCTTCACTGCCCAGCAGACCGCCGACCAGACTGCCCCCTTTTCCATCCCAGTAGACTGGACGAGTGGTCCAGCCATCGGATGCCTGGAAGGCCTGGGTTTTCTGCAGCAGAGAGCGCTTGAGGGCAGGATTGTCCTGAAAAGACTGCATGATGCTCAGCCCCCGAGATTACGGTCGATGAAAGCGGAAATACGGCTCTTGGTCTGCAGACCAGAGAAACGCTCACGTTCCTCGCCATCAGAAAAAAGAATGACGGTCGGCAGGCCACGAACATGGTATTTTCCGATGATAGCCGGGTTCTCGTCGGCGTTGACCTTCGCAACCACCACTTCGCCCGCATAGGTCTCGGCAGTATCATCCAGAATGGGCATCAGCTGCTTGCAGGGCGAGCACCAGGGTGCCCAGAAGTCCACGACAACGGGAAGTTCGGAGTTCAGGACGATATCGTCAAAGCTGTCTTCTGAAACGGCGATGATGGTGCTCATGGTTTTTCTCTTTTCAGGATCTGGATTTTTCGGGACGATCTCAGTGCGCAAAAGGTGTCATGATCCCTTCCCGCCCACGATCAGATCGTCCACGCGCAATGTTGGCTGCCCTACCCCTACAGGCAGGGTCTGCCCGGATTTGGAGCACACACCGACGCCACCATCGAGCATCCGGTCATTGCCGATCATGCTGATCTGTCGCAGCGTGTCCGGACCGTTCCCGAGGATCGTGGCGCCGGCGACAGGCGCGGTGAGTTTTCCGCTTTCGATCAGGAACGCCTCGGACGCCTCAAACACGAAGCGGCCGCTTGTCACGTCCACCTGACCGCCGGAGAGGTTGTCGACATAAATTCCATGTTCGACGGATGCGATGATTTCCGCAGGCTCCATGGTTCCGGCTTCCATGTAGGTATTCGTCATGCGCGGCAGGGGCAGAGACGCATAGGACTGGCGGCGACCATTACCGGTCGGGGCACATCCCATCTGCCGTGCACTCAGCAGATCGTGCATGTAGCCTCGCAGAATCCCGTCCTCAACCAGAACCGTCCGATGGCTCCCGACACCCTCATCGTCGATGTTGAGGGAACCCCGGCCGCCGGGAACCGTGCCATCGTCAAGGATCGTGACGCCGGGAGCCGCAATCTGCTCTCCGATGCGCCCGGAGAAGGCCGAACTGCCGCGCTGGTTGAAGTCGCCCTCAAGCCCGTGACCCACCGCCTCGTGCAGAAGAACGCCGTTCCAGCCTGCGCCGATGACGACCGTCATCGGACCTGCGGGTGCGGGGCGGCCTTCCAGCTTAGTCAGTGCAGACGACACAACCTTCCGGACAAGGGTTTCCACCGCATCGGGGGTCAGCACCTCGTATCCAGCACGTCCGCCAAATCCGGAGCTGGACATTTCACGACGGCCATCGGCCAGAACCGTCACGGCGACAGCCAGCTTGACGAGCGGACGGATATCGCCGCTCGAAAACCCGTCATGCCGCGTGACCCAGACCGTCTCATGCGAGGCCTGCACGCTGGCATTGACCGACACGACCCTCGGATCCAGCGAACGGGCAAGTTCGTCGATCGACCGCAGCAGCGCGATCTTGCGATCCGCATTCCAGGACAGCAGCGGGTCCGCAATCCCATACAGATCCGCCCGTTCGGAACTGGTCCGCTGCACGAGGCCAACCGACGCGACCGGGTTGGCCTCGCCATATCCTTCTGTCAGCCGGCGCGCCATCGTCTCCATGGCGGCGCGGTCAATCCGCTGGGACGAGGCGAAAGAGACCTCCGCATCCCGCATCGCTCGCATGCCGTATCCGAGATCGATCCCGAAGGTCCCGGCCTTGATCCTGCCGTTCTCGATCCGCCAGTTTTCGGACGCACGGGACTGGAGATAGAGATCCGCAAAGTCTCCCCATTTCCCCAATGCGTTTTCAGAGACCTTCCGCAGAAAGGCCTCATCCAGCCCATATCGTTCCACGATGGCGGAACGCGCGGCTGCAATACGACTAATCTTCGTGCTGTTTTCTGAAAGACCCGACATCTCAGACGCTCCCCCCGACGGACATATCAGCCAGAAGCCACGATCCCGTGCGGAAAGGCCCACGCTCGACCGTATCCGCACCGACCGCGACGAGCCCCGAGAACATCTCCCGCAGGTTCGAGGCGACCGTGACCCCGGCAACCGGCTGCACGATCTTTCCGTCCTTCACCCAGGCCCCCCGTACCGCCCGGGAAAATGTTCCTGTGGTCAGGTCTGACGAACCGGCCATATGCGTGATCAGAAGGCCCGTCCCGAGCTTCTTGAGCATCTCTGCCAGGGTATCAGACGGGGCTGTCAGCGCACTGACGATCTCCATGTTGTAGGTCTGTCCGCCATTTCCCGTTGGCGCCATCTTCAGCGAGCGGGCCGAATAGAGATCCAGGAAATATCCACGCAGCACCCCCCGATCCACCACGTTACGGACCGTTCCGGCGATCCCGTCCGCATCATAAGGCGAGCTGGAGCGCCCTCTCGGACGGAAAGGATCTTCGGAAATGCTGATATGTTCGGGGAAAACCGCCTCGCCGAGCGTGTTGGCAAGGAATGAATTTCCCTGACGCAGCAGTGGACCGGAAACGGCGCGCATGAACTCACCGAGCAGCCCCGTAACCGTAGGCGCATCGATCAGGACGCGATATGTGCCGGTCGGGATCTGCTGGCCGCCGATTGCGCCGAGTGCACGTTCACCCGCGATGCGGCCGACATCCGCTGCCGTTTTAAGCTGCTCCGCGCTCCGCTCATTGCTGGACCAACTTTCGACCTGACGCGCGCCATCGCGCATGGCGATGGGAGAGCAGGAAATCCCGTGCTGGGTCCAGGGAATGGCGCCCATGAAACCCTTGCTCGATGCCAGAAAGGACAACCCGGTCGAGCTCCACAGAGACGCGCCTTCAGTCTGCTGGATGCAGGGATCGACAGCCAGCGCGCGCTCTTCCGCCTCAAGCGCCAGTGCCAGCGCGTCCGGATAGCGGATGTCCCACGGATGACAGAGGTCCAGATCGCGGATATCGGTGCAGTATTCGGAGGCCTCGGAAAACGCGGCAAGATCGTCACGTTCCCCGTATCGGGCGATATCGATCGCAGCGTCCAGAGCGCGCCTGACGGCATCGGGTGAAAAATCCGTAGTGGCGGCGGAAGCCCGGATGCCCTTGCACATCACGCTGATCAGCGCATTGCGGCGAATGGAATTGTTCCGCTGAAGCGGCTGCCCGTTGCGCGCGCCCACGGTCCAGTTTTCGGTTTCCTGCAGGGAAATCTGCACATCATCGGCACCCGCCGTCTTCCCGAAGGTGAAGGCCTGGTCTGCGATCTGTTCAAAGTCCTGCCGGAGACGGACGATCTCGCTGCGATGAAGCATGTCAGAACTTCCTGTTTGAAGAGAGGAGAGACACCGGCGATGTCTCCGAAATTTCAGAAATAGTGGCTGTCCCGTTGGCGATATGCAGACGTTTGTCATGCAGCGTCACGATATCGGCTGTGTGTGCCACGCTGATGAGAGTCAGGTCGGGACGCGCCAGAAGATTGGCGTAAATGGTATCGGCCGTGTTCTGGTCCAGCCCGGATGTGGCCTCATCGAGAATGAGAACGTCAGGGGGAGATACGAAAGCCCGTGCCAGCGCAAAGCGCTGCTGCTCACCGGGAGACAGTCTCTGGTTCCAGTCTCCACCAATATCCAGCTGGGCAACCAGCCAGGGCAGACGGAACTGGCACAGAAGATCAGCGCAGAGTTCGCGCGCCTCTTCGGACGGCGGCTGCGTCTGGAGCATCAGTTCCAGTAGGGTCCCGTGCGGCAGATAAGGCAGTTGCGGCAGAAACGTGATCCGTGCGTCCTGCGGAAGGGTGATCGCGCCCTCACCGATCCGCCACAGACCCGCCAGTGCCCGCAGAAGGGTGCTCTTTCCGCTGCCAGAGGCCCCTGTGATAACCCATTTTTCTCCAGGGGCGATCGACCACGCACCGATAGCCACAAGCGGCTTGCTTTTGCCGGGAAGACGAATATCGAGATTGGCGACAGAAATTCCGGAATTTGACGTTCGGCTTAGGATAATGCCTGGTTCCTCAGGCATCCGGATGGCATCAAACAGAACAAAAAGTCGGTCAAACGAGGCATTCGTCTCGGAATACATCGGATACATCTGCATCAGCCAGGTCAGTGAAGAACTCAAAGTCCCGAACACGGATTGCGTCTGCGTGATATCACCATACGTCATTCGGCCAGCCAGATAGCGCGGAATGGTCAGGGCCAGTGGCAAAACGCGCTGGATATGGGTGACGATCTGCGTGGAAAATGAAACGATCACTCCCATGCGCTGCTGGGCAAAATAATTGTGCATCAGGCTCGAAAGAGCCGTGACGATACGCAGATGCTCGATCCTGCCACGGACCATGAAAGCGATCTGCTCCGCGTGCTTCCTGATCGATACGAGCGTGAAGCGCAGGTCAGCTTCATAATGCTGCTGACGCATGTTCAGGCGCGTCAGCTTGCGGCCAATCCGGAAAATAATCCCGGTTGCGAGGATGGAAGACACATAAGCGGCAAGCAGGATATCGTAGCGCGTCGTGATTTCATGCCCGAAAAGGTGAAACGTCACAGGCACAGATCGGTGGATCAGCAGGGCTGTAAAAACCACGATAGTGTAAAGGGACCGAAGGCTCCCCATGAAGATGCCGGACACGCCGCTGATAACGAGCCGGACGTCCTCAGCAATACGCTGGTCAGCATTCTCAACGCGCTCGGCCCGCTCGATAAAATAGAACCTGTCGTTACTCAGCCACTCCTCGGCAATCAGTCCCGAAATCCTGTTGCGCCAGAGCATCTCCAGAACGTTTTCGAGGTAAACCCCCAAATAGGTCAGGCTGTAGACAAACGATCCGACTGCCACGAATTCGATGGCATACCGGGGGATGACGGCGATGTTCTTGTACTGAAGTGCGTCAAACAGCTTCTTGTTGATGCCAGTCTCTAAAGAAAAAACATACACGGCACCGAACTGGATGGTCAGGCAGAACAGCAAAAGCGGCCAAGCTTTTTTCCATTCTTTCGATACAAAAAAGGCACCTGCAATCCTGCCCAGGAAAATAATTTTCCGGAGGGACCGGCTTTTGGCGGCCCATTCAGCCCCAGACCCCGCAGACAGCGAAGTCACTCCCTTCACTGTCATATCATTCAGACCTGAACCGCCCTGCAGGGAGTCCGGCACTTCAAAATGATCATCACGTATCATGGCCGCCCTCCCTCTTTTCAGCTCAGAACCATTTCTCCACATCGCTTCCGATATGGAAGAAACCACCTGCCCTCGATAGCTCTGCAAACCGGCAGATTCTTCGAAAAGCCAAGTTCATCAACCTGCTTCCGTTGTGATGAGGCAACAAAGATCCCATTCTTTCAAATAAGAAATACATATTTTGAGTATTACTTTTTTATATGGTCATCTGAAGATGAGCTGCGTGTGAGCTTGCGTGCAACCATCGTCTGTCAGGGGCATGTTTTAGACGCAAGCTCGGACACGACATCAAAGTGCGCGTGGATGTCATCAATCTGTTCGACAAACGCTATCAACTCAGGAACAGCAGCGGTCACGGAAAAGCGGCGTAGTCCAGACCGCCGCCTTTCGCTCATCGCACGCATAAACCGCAATCTGACAAGCTGGTTCCTGACGCCCTACAGACCTGTACCGGACATTGCTGCATCCGCCCGACGCTGCTAGATATCAGTCGTCGCGAAAAGCGGCTGCCAGCGCCACGCGGCGTGTATAAGGCAGCCAAGCACACGTCGATCATCTGATGATCCGGCCAGCGTCTCCAAAACTCTCGCCAGCAGCCTTCGGCTAATGGCCTCATCCGCAGTCTGGAATGCTGCGGCAGATGGAGCGTGAAGATGAAGGCAGTCGAGTTCAATGAATATGGTGGCCCGGACGTACTACGCCTGGTCAAGGTCGATATGCCTCGCCCCGGACCAGGCGAAATCCGGATCAAGGTCCATGCCGCCGGCGTGAACCCGTCGGACTGGAAGCGGCGCGAAGGGCAATATCGTGCGTTCGAGAAGGTCCACTTCCCTGCTGGCCTCGGCGTGGAAGGGTCAGGAGTTGTGACCGAAGTCGGTCCAGGCGTCACGGACGTAGCGATCGGCGATGCCGTGTTTGGTTTCGGCAATGCCATGATGGCTGAACAGGCGATCCTGACGCATTGGGCGCGGAAACCGGACGTGATCTCCTTCGAAGTTGCGGCGGGTCTCCCCGTCATCTCCGACACCGCGACGCGCGCGCTCGATCAGGTCGGCATCCAAGAGAATCAAACCCTGCTGGTGAGTGGCGCCGCGGGTGGTGTCGGCACGGCCATACTTCAGCTCGCGGGACTGCGCGGCATCACCGTGATCGGCACGGCGAGCGCGGGCAAGCAGGAGTATCTTGCCAGCCTCGGCGCGATCCCCACCACCTATGGCGAAGGTCTTGCCGAGCGTGTTCGCGCGCTAGCACCGTTTGGGATAGACGCCGCCATCGACGTTGCCGGCTCAGGGATCGTCCCGGAGCTGATTACCATCGTTGGCGACGCTTCTCATGTCCTCTCGGTCGCCGACTTCTCGGCCGAGGAATATGGCGCGAAGTTTTCGCACGGGCCGCCCGTCGATCCTGCGCGCCTGTTCACCACAATGGCGCAACTCTGCGAAAGCGGCGCATTCACGCTGCACATCGAAAAGACTTTCTCTCTCGACCAGGTCAGGCAGGCACAGGAAACAAGCCAATTCGGAAGCGTCACGGGCAAGCTGGTCGTTCGTGTCGACTGATCAGCGCGCAACGCGACACTCGCTCACCGTCATCTATGCCACGGTCGCGCTTGACGCTGCGGGGATCGGGGTCGTCTTTCCGATCCTGCCTCGGCTTATTCAGGATGTGACGCACACGGGCGATGTCGCTGCCTGCGTCGGGTGGCTCGCATCCCTTTACGCAGCGATGCAATTCGTCTTCGCGCCTGTTCTGGGCGCGTTGAGCGACCGGTTGGGACGGCGACCAATCCTGCTCGTCTCGTTGGCCGGGACGGCAGCCAACTACGTCATAATGGGGTTTGCCTTCGAGTTCTGGATGCTGCTGCTCGGGAGGGCCGTAGCGGGGCTAACGAGCGCCAACGTATCGGTCGCTACGGCCTACCTCACGGACATTACGCCAGAAGAGTTACGCCCTCGCCGGTTCGGCATGATGAGCGCAATGTTCGGCGCCGGTTTCATCGTCGGCCCGGTCCTGGGCGGAGTACTCGGCGAATACTGGGTTCGCCTGCCTTTCATCGCAGCGGCCATACTCAATGCCGCCAACCTGCTGCTCGCATTCGTCACCCTGCCTGAGTCACACCCCCGCTCGACGGCCCCCTTCGATCCGAGGGCCTTGAACCCTTTAGCTCCCCTGCGCTGGCTGTTTTCGATGCCGAGGCTTCTGCCTTTGGTGCTCGTCTACTTTGCACTGAGCGGCGCGGGCGAGGCTTACGGCGTCTGCTGGGCTCTGTGGGGCTATGACGCTTTCCGCTGGAATGGCTTCTGGATTGGCCTGTCGTTGGGCGCGTTCGGCGTTTGGCAGACACTGGTTCAAGCCGTGCTGCCTGGACGGGCAACGAAGCGACTGGGCGAGCGCAAAGCGATATTGACCGGTCTCGCCTGTTCCTGTGTCGCTTTGGCCGGCTTGGCGCTCGCCTCCCGCGGGTGGATGGTATTCCTGATCATGCCTGTGTTCGCGTTGGGCAGCATCGGCACGCCAGCCCTTCAGGCTCTCGCCACCCGGGCCGTGGACAATGACCGCCAAGGGCAGTTGCAGGGCCTGCTCGCCTCGACGGTGAGCCTTGCATCGATCATCGCGCCACTTGGCTTCACGGCGTTCTACTTCACGGTGCATCGACAATGGCCCGGTGCGATCTGGTTGGCGGTAGCTGCTATCAACCTGGCAGCTATGCCGCTCGTGCTGCTCGGCACGAGCCGAAGGCGCAAGGCACTGGATAACAGCTGAGAAAACCGCTTGGCCCGGTCGATAGCTGCGATCCTTGCACAGCAGTTCCTGAAACAAAGGTTCAGCGGAAAAGCTAGAAGAGCGTTGGATGGGCTATGATGCGCCTTCACAAGCTTATCACCGCCTTGATTCGTCCAGTGGGGTGGCAAGGTTGTTGTTTCCCCGACCAAAATCGATGAAACCCTACGCAGGGACGTCGAGCGGCTGTCCTAACCTCATCACGTAATCTGTTTGATTTACCCGCGGGCTTTCGGGGTCATGATAGCCGTTGTGATGACATCGAAAAATCGGCTGTTGCGTGCCGCAAATGAAGGCTGCTCTCCCAGCCACCCAAGAGCACCAATCAGCCCAAATAAATCCGTCCCATCGATATCCTTGCGCGCCGTTCCTTCGGCTTGAGCACGAGCAAGGAGCCGAGCGCCTGCCGACCGCAGGTTGGTGCAGGAGATATGGAGGGCGGAATTCTCGTCTTCCAGGGCAATGGACATCATGCTGACGACACCATTGTAGGCTCCCATAAATCTCACGGCATCGCTGAGCCACGAGAGTAGGGCGTTCGAAGGCGAAGCGGATTTCTCGAGCCTCTCTGCTGTCCCGGTAAGTTCATCGAGAGCTGCTCGCAGCAGAGCCTCAAACAAGGTTTCCCGGGTCGGGAAATGACGCAACAGTGTGGCGAAGCCGACCCCCGCTCGACGGGCAATGTCACGCATGGAGACGTTTACACCATCTTCTGCGATGGCCTCACGTGCGCTCAAGAGAAGGCGGTCGTAATTTTTTCGGGCGTCAGCTCGCATGGGTTCCGCTTGACAAGTGGTTCAGTGGTCCGTTTATCTGGGCCAGTGAACCACTTGTAGCGTAATTGCTCGCGGAAGGACATGAGAATGTCAGTTAATATGCGATACAGACTTTTGGGCGAACACACCGGCCTGAGGGTTTCTGAGCTTCTGCTCGGGACCGCGAATTTTGGCCGCGCCTGGGGTGGACATGGTGCGGACCCGGACGAAGCGCGCCGCATTCTGGACACTTATGCTGAGGCGGGCGGGAATTTCATCGATACTGCCAACGGTTATCAGGAAGGACAGTCCGAGGAATTTCTGGGAAACCTGCTTGCGGGACGACGCAACGAATTCGTTCTGTCCACAAAGTACTCAGTAAAGACCAATGCGACGTCCGGCATCCTTGAAACTGGCAATAGTCGTCAGGCCATGGTGTCATCCGTCGATGCGAGCCTGAAGCGGCTCAAGACCGACCGCATCGACATCTACTGGGCGCATGTTTCGGATGGTGTTACGCCGCTTGAAGAAATTGTGCGGGGGTTCGATGACCTCGCACGTGCCGGCAAGATCCTCTATGCTGGACTGTCAAATTTCCCAGCATGGCGCGTGGCAAGAGCTGCAACGATCGCGGAGATTCGCGGCGCTGTTCCAATTGCGGGTATCCAAGTCGAACACAGCCTCGTGCAGCGCGCAACCGAGGATGAATTGATTCCTGCCGCCCGGGCGCTTGGCCTCGGTGTGGTGGCCTTCTCGCCGCTTGGTGGCGGTGTCCTGACCGGGAAATATCGGGCAGAAGATGCTACAGAGCGGCGCAACGAGGCCTGGGCCGGCGCCGGCTTCCAGCCTGAAAATACGCCACAACGCACGGCCATTATTGACCGTCTGTTTCAGGTCGCGGCAGAGATGGACGTGACGCCAGGAGAAGTCGCCATTGCCTGGGTAGCCGCCAAGGGCTCGTTTCCGATTATCGGCCCTCGCACACTTGCCCAACTCGAAAGCAATCTGGCCGCCACCAAGTTGGCGCTGTCATCCGAGCAGGTAGCGCGCCTTGACGAAGTGAGCGCGACCCCGCGCAGCTACCCCTACACCGTGCTTGACGATCCCCGGATCAAGGACCTCATTACCGGGGGCCTGGACGCCAGGGTAAACCCTCCTGTAAAACCCGTCGCCTGAGAAAGCGTGTGAGGGCTGTCGGAAGCTTGGGCAGTCCTGGCACTTCAGGCGGAAGTGAAAAAACCTTTCGTCGGCCGTAGGACGTCAGCTTACGGATCTCTATCCTTCCAAGCTGATAGCCTGTCCTCCCGGTTTAGCTGTCGATTTTCCTAGAGAGTTCCAAAACAGGCCGCCAGTGGCAGCTTCTTACACAATACGGATGACGCCTTTTCCTCGGGCAGCCTGAAGTCGCCGAATTGTGTCAACAGAGAGACCTTGAGCCAGCATTTCATCGATAAGATCAATATGCAGCGCAGACAGTAAGACGTGGGCACTATAGATCGCATAATCTTCATCAACCTGATTTGATGCCTCCATAATGAAGTTTTTCGTCTTCGCATGCATCCATCGATAATGCGGAGATTGCAGTAATCCCCCGGTGGCTTCTCGGGCATGGATCAGGTGCCTGTTCGCAATCTTAAACATCAAGATGGAATCGAGAAATGCAATAAGGCGGTCCAGGGGGGTAGCGCTTTCGTCAAATGGTGGGACACCGGTCGTCACTCTTTCTTTAAGAATGGCGAGCTTTGTGGCCCACAGCGCGTCCAGAAGGCCGTCCCGGTTACCAAATGCTCGAAATAAGGTTCCTTTCCCGACAGATGCGGCTGCGGCGATAGCGTCCATCGTCACCGAGCCCGGCAGTTTACTTTGAGCGAACAGCATATCTGCGGCTTCCAGCATGCCTTGAAGGGCGACTGGCGGCCGCCCCCGATGTTTATGTTGCATTTCGGACTCTCGGTCCGTTATAGGTGAAGCCTCTGAACTCATAGTCTTTAATTTATGCCGGAGAGCACTGCATGTCACCAACATCTGTCCTTCCTAACTGGCTCGAAACAGCATTTGAAGCACTTGAACGTGGCGATATCGACGGCTGGATGTCGATTTATGATGCAGATGCCGTGCATGAGTTTCCATTTGCTCCGGACGGCTCTCCGACCCGTTTGACGGGACGGGATGCTATCGCTGCATACATGCAGCGTCTCCCGACGTTCATTCGCTTCGGCTCGCTCAGCGATGTGCACGTGCGTGAAGTGAGCGATGAACTGATCGTGGAAGCCACAGGCCACCATCACAGGATCTCGGATGGCGCTCCCCGAGACATCAGCTATGTCTGGTTCATCACCCGACGTGCCGGCAAGGTGACGTTGATCCGGGATTATATGAACCCGCTCCAGTTGCAGCGCATCGCATCGTCCTGATAAGAGAAAGGCGAGGTCCGCTTTTGCGTTCTTCGGTCGATAGCAGACATTCCGTTTCTCCCTCCAAAAAACTGCCCGGTTTCTAAGGTCTATTAAGCAGGCGGCCAGCAGTCGCCTCGCAACTGATTTTGTAACGATTAAATGTTGGGATTTCAGTTCGGCATCATGAGTTCTCAAATTCTGTGAGGCCAAAATTTTCCATGCCTGCCCTCTCCTCACCCGGCCGCAGTTGATCTGCTCTCCAAAATTTCTTCGGACCTAAATACCAAGATCGCTTCTCTTGAGCGCCGACCTATGTCCGTAAAACTATTCGCATTATCGGATATAGGGAGGCACAAAAAAGACCTGAAAAAGCTTTTCCGATGTGCTTACCGAGGTCGTTCGTCCAAGGATAAAGGCGCCTCCGGGAAAGACTGTCCGATCGTCTCTGGCTCTCTCTGCGAGAGGCATTTCAACTCACGCAGGCTTGGAACCATTTCTCTGTGTTGCGGCTGACGGAATGTCGGCTCTGAGTTGTACTTTTCTATTCCCGGACACGCTGGTACGAAAAACGCAACCAAAGCCATCCCAGCAGAGCAGACAAAATAGAACCAGCGAAGATGCCCATCTTGGCTGGCACAGCCAGATCGGATCCGAAAAATGCCCGGTTCGCTACAAACAGGCTGATTGTGAATCCGATGCCGCACAGCAGCGAAAGACCAAACAACATTCCCGTTGGTGTTTCAGCCGGAAGCGTCGCGATCTTCAGGTGGGTCGAAAGTAATGTCGCGCCAAAGACGCCAACAGGTTTGCCAATAACCAGCCCCAACATGATACCGAGCGGAACAGCGTCCAGCATCATGCATGGTTGGATCCCCGCCATCGAAACACCCACGTTCATAAAGCCGAAAAGTGGCAAAACGATCCAAGTGACGAAAGGCGTCAATGCGGATGATACACGATCGAGAGGCGCAGCCTGTTTGGCATTCTTTTCCAACGTGGTTACAGGCAGACATAGACCGGTGATGACCCCGGCCAGCGTTGGGTGCAAACCGGACTCTTGAAGCGTTCCCCACAGCAGAACGCCACCAATACCGTAGCTCCAAAGGGTTCTGATCCCAGCTCTGTTCGCTAAGATCAACGCTGCTATGATAATCGCGGCCATCGTAAGCGCGGGCCAATACAGAGCGCTTCCGTAAAACAGCGCAATTACCATGATCCCCAGCACATCGTCGAAAATGGCAAGCGCCATCAGCCATGCTCTAGCTCCCGATGAGACATGCCTTCCGAGAGTAAGGATGAGTGGCAATGTGAACGCAGCATCCGTCGCTACAGGCACTGCCCAGCCGCGCGCCACTTCCGGATGCCCGTATGTCACCAAAAGATACGTCAGGGCGGGAACGATCATTCCGCCCAATGCTCCGATAAGCGACAAGGCGATGCGGCGTAGTGATGACAGGTGCCCCGAAACGATATCCTTCTTGATTTCAAGAATGACTACCAGAAAAAACAGGGTCATGAGTCCGTCAGAAACCCAGGCGTCGATGTGCTCTGGTCCTCGCGCTCTCAAAAAAGAAAGCGTCATGGGTGTCGTTTTCAGGGCTGTATAACCCAACGCCCACGGCGAATTTGCCAAGATAAGACCAGAAAAAGACGCGAGCAGGAGAACGAACGCACCGTTTGCGGGTGAACCTAGGAAACGTCGAAGATGGGTAGTAGACGTGCTAGAGGCTTCAGTCATTTCTCTTTGTTGAACAAGACAGACTTCCAGACAAGTCAAAGACGCCGTGCAATCTTGTTATAATGTTTCTCATTGCGTCCGCTTTCCCGATGCCCATTTCATGAGCTTTACGTCCGACATGAAGACGAGGGCCGTCTGTCTGTTCCACATGAACGAAGCAGGTAGGTGGATAAGGAGGGACTCTGCTCAGTCCGCTAATCGGTTCCGGAATTGACAGGGGTTAGTTGCGGTTACGGGATAAAGCGTCAGGTTGTACGATCAGATTCACGGCGCACGTCATGAGCGAAGCCGCTACGGCTTCAATGAAAGCCATGATGTCAGGAGATCAATAAAGGCGCGCAGCTTAGGCGCGAGTTGTTTGCTGGTCGGCCATAAAATCGTCATGGCACGCGGCATGGAAGTCTCTGTGGCCAACACTCGTTCCAGCCTGTTCTCAGAGAGGGCCGATCTCACCTCAAAATCGGGCAGGCAAGCAACTCCTTGTCCTTGAAGAGCAAAATACATAAGCGTCTCGATCGAGTTACAACTGACCGTCGATAGCTGCCCGCTGCCCAGAATACTCTCCCACCCCGACACCGGCCATGATTCGATCTTTCCAGTCGTGGGAAACCGGTAGAGCAGGCACGTATGGTGCAGTAGCTCTGTCGTGTTCTTGGGTCGTCCTGTCTTGTTTAAATAACTGGGGGATGCGACGAGGTTGCGATGAAAGACACCGAGCCTGCGGCTGAGCAATCGCGTGTCATCTGTATCGCCGATGCGGACTGCTGCATCGAAGCCTTCGTCGATCAGATCCACTTTTCGATCCGAAAAATCGATGTCGAGTTCAACGTCGGGGTAACGCCGAATGAATTCCGAGAGCGTTGGTAACAGCAACGTGCCGATCGCCGGAAGGCTCACGCGTAACTTTCCTTTTGGCGCAGCCCGTATATCACTTAGCTCCTGCTCGGCAGCATCCAGTTCTCCCAGAATGCGATGACACCGTTGAAGG
Organism: Gluconobacter frateurii; assembly: GCF_002723955.1. Lineage (GTDB taxonomy): Bacteria > Pseudomonadota > Alphaproteobacteria > Acetobacterales > Acetobacteraceae > Gluconobacter > Gluconobacter frateurii. Next base: position 1,046,640 of record NZ_BEWN01000001.1, on the reverse strand, counting down.
AAGAGCGCCCCTTCCGCCGTTAGTTTCATGCTGCGGGTGTTGCGGTGGAATAGGCGTACCTCCAATCGCCCTTCAAGACGGGCAATTGTTTTCCCGATTGCCGATGCGGAAACACCAAGCAGACGGCCAGCCTCCACGAAACTCAGGGTCTCCGCTGCAGAGACGAACGCAGAAATGCCAGAGAGATTATCCATTTTTAGAGCATAAATCGGACAATTGCGGACGTAAACGTCCGATCTGAACGGAACTCGAGCCTGTTTTTCGGTTCTGGAACAATGCCTATCCTGTTGCACGTGGCGTCGTCGAGTAATGCGCCTCAACAACATTCACCAGCATTTTCCCAGGAATGGCATGAACCAGACTAACCTATTTCCCTACTCCGGACGCTCCTTCGTTGTGAATTATGGCAAAGGCCTCGTCTTTCGGAACACCTATGCCGGTGACGGCACAACCGTTACGGCCGAATTCCTTGAGGGTCCGCAAACAGGCGCCAAAATGACAGTGCCTTTCCAGTGGACGGCTCTGGAGGGAGGATCGTATCTGCTCTCCTGGCAGGAAGAGGACAAATCCACCGTTGTCCATTGCGACAACTTCGAAGCGAAGACCACCCGCTCCTTTTACACGATGATGGACGGCAGCTTCTACGTTATGTCCGGCACGATCTCAGAGTAAGTAATAACACAAGGAAGAACACCATGGCTCAACTTCATGGCAAGAAAGCCTTGGTCACGGGCGCGTCTCGTGGCATGGGTCGCGCGATAGCACTTGCTCTCGCTTGCGCCGGCGCCGAGGTGCTGGTCCATTACAGTTCAAGCGAGCAGGCGGCACAGGCCGTAGTTGCGGAAATTGCAGGAAACGGCGGCAAGGCCCATGCCATTCTGGCTGATTTGCGTGACATTCAAGGCACTTTCGACTTATCCGAGCGCACTCGTCAGATTTGTTCCGGAAAACTCGATATTCTCGTTGCCAATGCTGGAATTGCGCGGCCAGCCCGCCTCGAAGACACGACAGTCGAAGACTTTGACGACATGTTTTCTGTTAACGTCAGAGCACCTTTCTTTCTGGTGCAGCAGTTATCTCCTGTCATGAACGCCGGAAGCAGCATCATTCTCACCTCATCGCTGGCGGTCCGCACAACCGTCGGCGAACTGTCGGCCTATGCCGCCTCGAAGGGAGCAATCTCGACCTTGGTGACCCATCTGGCAGCGGAACTGGGCGCGCGGGACATTCGCGTCAACGCGGTCGCGCCGGGTGTCGTCGCCAACGACATGTCATCAAGCTTCGTCGAAACGCAGGAGGGCCGGGAATTCACTCTGGGTATCCAGGCGATCAAGCGTGTGGCGACACCGGAGGACATTGCCGGGGTGACCGTGTTCCTTGCTGGTGATGATGCCCGTTGGATCACAGGGGACGTCATCCGGGCCGACGGCGGTTCCAAACTGTGACAGTGGCAGCGCGTCGGATGCACCGGGATGCATCGGCGCTGCTTTCGGGTGCTTTCCTAGCGACCGCTTAAGAGGTGCAGTAGTTGGGCGCAGAACCGCCGTAATGAGGCGATTGCTGCCACAGCATCTTGCCTTTCGCGAAGGCGCCAGACTTCTCACATCGGGGGTCGAATAGCTCATCAACGGTGAAATTACGACTTCGTATCCATTGCACTGGCTCCAATGTTTCGGAAGGGTTCCAGCCGGTCCGAAAGATAAAGACGGTTCATCCGCCGTAACTCGTCGGGAGCACCAGGTGTGGTGGGGGCCTCCTTCGCGAGCATACTGCGCAAGGCTTTCATGGTGTTCAGAACGACGGCCGCGATATCTTTCGCCAGCATCTCATCCAATCCCGGCGCGCAGACACGCAGCGCAGCCGCGATTCCGGCTATGGCATGCCCGCGTGCACGCTCGCGAATCTCCATGCTATCTGTCCGTGCCTCCATTAACGCAGACAGAGATTTCACACCTGGATGCAACGCGATGAGCAACTCGATCAACACATCCCCCAATGCTTCTGGAGAAAGCGTGGCCGCCCGTTGGGCGAGAGCTGCGTATTCTTCCTCCAGAATGGTGACATGCCGCTGCACTAGCGCGTCCGCCACCGCCTCCTTGTTCGGAAAAAAGCGATAAAGCGAGCCGATCTTCGCTCCGGCTCTTGCTGCAATTTCCGCCATGGTCGTCGCCTCATAGCCGCGCTCTGCCATCAGATCCGAAGCGGCTGCCAGCAGTTCTTCGACACGCTGACGTCCGGCTGCTCGCAGCGGTTGAAGCGTTGCTCGTTTTGCTCTTGACGTATTTGAGCTCATACTCAAATAATACTCCTACTTGAGTATCCACTCAACTTTTAACGTCTCCGCATGTACCGGACAGCGGTGCGGAGTGGCGGTTCAATGATCCCCAGAGAAAGGTCATATCATGACTTCGCTTCAAGCAACCAAAACAGCCCTCGTCCTGATCGATCTCCAGAAGGGTATCACGGGGCTGCCTTTGGCCCCAATATCGGGCGAAGCAGTCGTCGAACGATCGAAAGAACTTGCAGCGCGTTTCCGGGCCTCCGGTGCTCCCGTCATTCTCGTGAACGTCGCGTTCGCGCCAGATTTTGCGGACGCTGCGCATACGGTTGTCGACCGCTCCTTCTCCCCGCAGGGAGGCTTCGCGCCAGATTGGGCGGAACTGGTCGACGGACTTGCCGAACCGGACGATCTGCGTGTCACGAAACGGCAATGGGGGGCATTTTACGGTACGGATCTCGACCTCCAGTTGCGGCGACGTGGGATCACCACGATCGTGCTCGGCGGGATCGCGACAAATCTGGGGGTGGAATCTACCGCTCGAGCGGCGCATGAGCACGGGTACAACGTCGTGCTCGCCGAAGATATCATGTCCACCTTCACGGAAGAGATGCAGCGTTTTGCCTCAGAGGAAATCTTCCCCCGCCTTGGCCGCGTGACGACGAGCGACGCGATCGCACTGGATGCGTGAGCTCATGGTGTCCGGCATTGCGTATTAGGGCTTTTAGTAAGGCCGCCCATGAAACTTCAAATGCCGCTACCATCGCAGGGCGCGGATAAGCTGCCTCCGGGCACATGAAAAATCGTGAGCGTCGCGGCGATCGGGTCTTTCATGACGCAACTGGACGCCACGATCGTCAATGTGTCGCTCCCCGATCTCGTCGCCACCCTGCGCGCACCGTTTTCAAGCATTCAGTGGGTGGTCAGCGGCTATCTGCTGGCGCTCGCCCTGACGCTGCCGCTAAACGGATGGCTCGTGAGCCGCATCGGGGGGCGAACGGTCTATTTATGGTGCTTCGATGCCTTCACGCTGACATCAGGCCTATGCGCGCTGGCCTGGTCGGCGCCGTCGATGATCGCGTTCCGTCTGCTAAGGCATGGCGGGGGCTTGCTCGCGCCGATGACGCAGATGACGGTTGCCCGTGTGGCGGGGCGGCAGATGCCGAGGGTCGCGAGCGCGATGACGGCACCGGTTCTGCTCGCACCACTTCTTGGGCCGGTCGTCGCAGGAGCCATCGTCTCCGTCGCGTCATGGCGCTGGATCTTTCTTCTCAATGTCCCGGTCGGGCCCGCGGCCTTTATCCTTGCCGTCCTGTATGTCCGATCCGCGCGACGCAAGGGGGACGACGCGCTGATCGATCTGCGCCTGTTGCGTGTGCCTGCGTTTTCGGTGTCGGCGGTCATCATGTTTCTGACGAACGGGGTGTCATTCGCTGGTCAGCTGCTGTTACCAGACTGGCTCATCCACGCCTGCGGTGCCTCTCCCGAGCGGACAGGCCTGTTCATGGCGCCGTCGGCATTCCGGCGATGAGCGCAGGATACGCGTCGATCGCACGCACAGATATCCCGATGGCGACGACCGCACTGAACATCATGCAAAGGATTGGAGGCCCAACACTGACTACAGCGTGCGCCACCTTCCTCGGATGGAGACTGGTAGCAGTCGGCGAGCCGCGCTTGACGTCAACGGCTTTCGCCGAGGTATTCGGACTGCTCGCAGCATTTCATGGCGCGCTGCTGCTCGCGACGCGCTTCATCAAACCTTCAGAAAACAAACGCAGTCAGGACCATCCCGATCTGACCGGGCTTCGAGATACACCTGGGTAAATAAGGCCATTCAGGCGAGGGTGAGCAAAGTCGTCCGCTTTGAGACCATTCGTCTGTGCTTCAGATTGTCTGATATGAAGGCGTAAGCAGCAAGTCCGCTTACGCCTCCTTACGGGCATAGGGGTCGGGAAAATCAGCTTCCTGACAACCGCTACCGATCCTCAGAAGAAGCAGCCGTCCGTCGACCGGGTCAATTCTTCCCAATCTGCGATTTCGCTTTCCATGCGAGAGAGACGGTCACGAACCAGACGCAGAGCATCGCTACCCATGAGGAGTTGCGGTGGGGGGGCGTCCGACGCAACAAGTTGAAGGACTGCGGCGGCAAGTTTCGCCGGATCACCCAACTGCTTACCGTCCTTCTCGTGTCGTGCAGCCCGGATCGGATTGAACAGAGCATCATAGTCTGTAATTGAGCGCTCGGTCCTGACCATCGAACGCCCGGCCCAGTCTGTGCGGAACGATCCAGGGCACAGCGCCGTGACATGAACTCCAAAGGGTGCCATTTCCGCGCGCATAACTTCCGAAATCCCCTGTAAAGCGAATTTGCTACCACAATAATACGCTATGCCGGGCATGGTGATCAGACCACCCATTGAGGTCACGTTCACGATAAACCCGCTGCGGCGCTCGCGAAAACGCGGCAGGAAGGCTTTTGCAACCGCAACAGCTCCGAAGACATTGACGTCGAACTGGTGGCGCATTTCCTCGAGAGGAGATTCCTCTAGAATACCTTCATGTCCATAACCGGCATTGTTGATGAGCACATCGACCGGGCCGTGGTCTTGCTCTGCCTGTTCGACGATGGTGGGAATCCGGTCGAAGTCTGTGACGTCACACAGGACTGCGCGAACATCTGGCAGTCGCTCCAGTAAGGACGCTCGTGCGGTTTCCGACCGGACTGTACCAATCACCCGATGGCCTGCTTCAAGGGCGGCCTGCGCGATGGCAAAACCAAACCCTGAATTGGCTCCGGTAATGAAAAAAATCTGCCCTGACATGGCCTTACTCTGCTTGATTGTAGTCATTCTTGATTAATAATATCATATTGATGCAGTCTCTATCACAATTCCTCTGATTCTCTTGCTCAATCCTATGGTTTCTCGATCCACACCCTCTCCACTCCTCGAGCTGGCCGCCGAGCTCGCACCGCGACCTGGCTACAACGCTACGCCCATGCCAGGGCTCCGCATCCTGCGCTCCGAGACCATCCTTGAAGATGTACCGGTCCTTTATCGCCCCGGTGCGGTCTTCGTCTTGCAAGGGACCAAGCAGGGGTTTCTCAATGGCGAGGTTTACCGCTATGACGCCGACCATTATCTCGCCGTTTCGGTCCCGGTGCCTTTTCGGATGGCCTCGCAGGCTAGTTCTGAACGACCTCTACTCGCCATCTACTTCGACTTCGACTTGCCCCTCGCCGCTGAAATCGTAACCACACTGGAAGGCCAGTTCAGTCATGAGGAGAAGACGCAGGCAAGAAGCCTGGTCTCGAGTCAGATGGTACCCGCCATTGCTGATGTGCTCCTGCGCCTGCTTCGTGCTCTTCATCATCCGCAGGCACTCGCTATTCTTGGTCCTGGAATGCTACGCGAGTTGCATTATCACATCCTGATCGGCCCTCAGGGGGGATCGCTTATGGCAGCGTTGCGTCGCAATGACAGTACAGACAGGATCGTACAAAGCCTGTCGCTGATCCGCGAACGCTATAATGAAGGCCTGTCGGTATCCGAGCTTGCTTCGACGGTCGGGATGAGTGTTCCTTCCTATCACGTCGGCTTCAAGGCCCTGACTGGCAACACCCCGATCCAGTACATCAAGGCTTTACGATTGCACGAAGCCAGGCTGATGATCGCACGGCGTAAGGGAGCGATTGCTGCGATTGCCGCCGAAGTCGGCTATGCCAGCCCCGCCCAGTTCAGTCGGGACTTCAAGCGCCATTTCCGTCGCAGTCCCAGCGAAGAGGCTGCGTGGATGCGGGAACATCTGGGGGAGCCGGCCTAGGCTTGAAGCGAAAATCCTGCACTTGAAGCATTACGAAAACGATCACATTTGAAAAATGGTCCAGATTGGTAAATCCGCCCAATCGGGTTTTAGAAAGCGCAGTTCTGTTCTTCTTCAGACGCCTCACCTATATGTATCACGCAGCACATATTGGGGACCAGGATGACGAAAACGCCTGCAGCACGACGTGGCAGACCGCGTACCTTTGATCGGGACAAAGCACTGCAAAGCGCCATGAACGTGTTCTGGCAGCATGGTTTTGATGGTACGTCGATGTCTCAGCTTGTCGCCGCCATGCAAATCAACTCGCCCAGCATTTACGCTGCCTTCGGGAGCAAGGAAGACCTCTTCCGCGAAGCAGTTGAACAGTACGTCGCCTCCGATGGCAGTTCGACCATGCAGGCGCTGACAGCTGACGATGACGTACGCAATGCGCTACGATCCATGCTGGCCAATGCGATCCAGACCTTTACCCGTCATGATGAACCGCGCGGTTGTCTGATCGTGCTCGGCGCGCGCCATCTCGGGCCTATCAGTGATCCCGTTCGCACCTTCCTGCGAGACCAGCGGGAACGCATCCGCGTCCTGCTCGCAGAGCGTTTGTTAAAGGCGAAACAGAAGGGTGAACTGGCACCCGAAGCCGATGAGAAAGCGCTGGCGGCCTGCGTCATGACGTTCCTCAATGGGATATCGATTGAAACCGTAGACGGCACCTCACAGCCAACGCTCCTCGCTGCGGCCGAGCTGTTCGTGGATCGCCTGCTGCCCCGTTAGAATTATGTGCTGACTGTCACAGAATCGTTGCCGATAAGCGCTGAGCAATATATGTGCTGCGCATCACATAAAGGATGATGCGCATGCAACCTACCGGGTTTTCGATCCGTGAACCTGTCTCTGGCTTTGGTTCGGTAACAGGCGTTCCCCTTTTACCGCATGGCTTTACCGACACTTTCAAGAGCTCTCTGGTCGATATCGGCGCCGTGCGTTTGCATGCCGTGATCGGCGGCCAAGGACCTGCGTTACTGTTACTCGGCGGTTGGCCGCAGAACTGGTTTGCATGGCGCGCGCTCATGCTGCCGCTGGCCGAGCGCTTCACAGTTATTGCCGTCGACCCGCGGGGCGTCGGCCTTTCCGACAAGCCGGACGATGGCTATGATGCCGATACTCTTTCAGCCGACATATTTGCGCTCATGGATGCGCTCGGCCACCAACGCTTCGCCATGGTCGGTCACGACATCGGCATGTGGACTGGCTACGCGATGGCCGCAGACCGGCCGGAGCGGATTGCCCGCATCGCACTGGGAGAGGCGATTATCCCTGGTGTCTCCGCATCGCCCCCACTGATTAGCGACGACCGCCGCACCAGCGACTTCCTGTGGCACTTTAACTTCAACCGTGCGCTTGGCGTTAACGAGGCTCTGGTTCAGGGCCGTGAAGCAATCTATTTTGGCTACCAGTTCGCCACCAAGGCGGGTTCGCCGGAGGCGCTCCCCGCCGCTGCGCGTGACTTCTACATCGAGCAACTGCGTCGCGACCCCAAAGCCCTCCGCGCAAGCTTCGATTATTATCGGGCAATTGATGCTTCGATCCCGCAATATCGTCGGCGCATGGCGCGCAGGATCGCACTGCCGGTGCTCGCCTTCTCCGGCGCCCTGGCGTGCGGCGATATGGTCGAACAGGCACTCCGATCTGTCGCCGACGACGTGCAATCCGTCATTATTCCCGACAGCGGCCATTACCCGGCCGAGGAACAGCCTGAGGCCCTGTTGGCAGCACTTCAGGCCTTTCTCGCACCCTACGCCTGACAGACAGGAAACACGACATGCCCCACCCTTCCCTGACACACGCCATGGCCCAGATCGGCGACATGCGCCTCCATTATGTTCGCGCAGGTCAAGGCGAGCCGGTACTGCTCGTCCATGGTTGGCCCCAGACGTGGTACGAGTGGCATCGCGTCATTCCCCACCTCGTCGAGGCTGGCCATGAAGTGATCGCGGTCGATATGCGCGGCGCCGGTGATTCCTCGCGCCCTGCCAGTGGTTACGACAGCAACACCGTCGCCGATGAATTACACGAGCTCGTCCGGCAGCTTGGATTTACAACCATCCGCCTCGTTGCGCACGATAACGGCGCACGGGTGGCCTATGCCTACGCCGCGCGCCATCCTGCCGAGGTCAAGAGTCTGGTGTTTCTTGAAAGCAAGATCCTTGGCATAGAAAGCGACGATGATGCATCGAAGGAATATTGGCATTTCGGCTTCCATCAGGAGGCTGACCTGCCGGAATTTCTGCTGGCCGGGCGTGAGCGCGAGTATCTTAGTTTCTTTTTCAAGCGCTACTCGTTCGACCCGCGTTCGATCACGGAAGCCGATATCGACGAATATGTCCGCTGTTACAGCGGCCTCGGTGGAATGCGCGCCGGTTTCAATTACTATCGCGCCTTTCCGGAAACCGCAGTGCAAAGTCGCGAACTGGCGAGAACGAAGCTAACGATTCCAGTCCTTGCCTATGGCGGATCACATTGCATGGGCGAGATTCCGCTTCGCTCGATGAATCTGGTGGCCGATGATGTGCAGGGTGGCGTCATTCCGGAGTGCGGTCACTGGGTACCCGATGAGAAACCGGAATGGATCGCGCGGGAGATCAACCGGTTTCACGGTTTCTAAAGGTTGAAGAGGCCGGACGGCACACGGATGGCTGCTGACTAAATTTTCCAATCCACTGTGGCATGCAGAACTGAGCAGCAGTCGTGCCAGTTTCCCAGGTTGTGTCACAGGGTCCGGAAGAGGAAGACCTGTCGGCAGTAGGTGCTTTCCATCAACAGGATCAGGCCACCAATCAGCAGGTCGGGATAATAGAGTCTACCAGGCAGTAATATGAAAATTCCATACCCCAAAACAAGAAAACACAGCGCCCCCACGTCTTTGTGCTGGTGGTCGGACTCACGTTTCTCTCGTTGCTGGTGTCTGCCGGTGTCCAGGCTATACCCGGGGTATTGATGATGCCGTTGCAGGATGCGTTGGGGTGGAGCCGCAGCAGCATTTCCGTCTCGACTGCCGTGGGGATATTCCTGTACGGGCTCGTTGGGCCTTTCTCCGCAGCCCTCATGCAGACGTTCGGCATCCGCCGCATTCTGATTGGTGCGCTTCTTCTGGTCGGCTTTTCGGCACTCCTGTCACTGGGCATGACGCTGCCCTGGCAGTTCTTTCTGACCTGGGGTGTGCTGACAGGTTTCGGTACGGGCGCGGTGGCGATGGTACTCGGAGCCACGGTTGTGAACCGCTGGTTCGTGACTCGACGCGGCACGATTATGGGCGTGCTGGCCGCCAGCACCGCAACCGGCTCACTGTTGTTCCTGCCCGGACTTGCTGCACTTGTCCATCGTTTCGGGTGGCAGGCACCTGTCATGGCAGTGGCCGCAGTCACATTGATACTGGTCCCCTTTGTGGCTCTTTTCCTTCCCGAGCATCCGGGGGATCGTGGGCTGGTACCACATGGGGCAGAGCACGATCATACGTCGCTCCAATATACGGATCAGAACCCGTTACGATCGGCCATAGCAGCACTATTGGCGGCCGCCCCGAAACGTGACTTCTGGTTTCTGTTCGCCACTTTCTTTGTGTGTGGCTTCACCACGAATGGGCTGATTGGCACGTATTTCATTGCCATCTGTGCCGATCACGGCATCGGAGAAGTTCCGGCAGCGGGATATCTCGCCATGATGGGCCTGTTAGATCTTGTTGGCACCACGCTGTCCGGCTGGCTGACGGATCGATTGGATGCCCGCTGGCTGCTTTTTTCCTATTATGGGTTACGAGGGCTGTCTCTGATTGCACTGTCATTCATCGATTTCTCACCTGAAAGTCTGACGATCTTCGGGATTTTCTACGGCCTCGACTGGATCGCAACAGTTCCGCCAACCCTGCGTCTGTCCAACATGGTGTTTGGGGAGCGCTCTGCCCCGATCGTGTTCGGCTGGATCGTCTTCGGGCATCAAATTGGAGCCGCCTGTGCTGCATTTCTCGCGGGTATGCTGCGACAGGCGCAGGGAAGCTACCAGGACATGCTTGTCCTGACAGGCACCGCTGGAGTTGCAGCAGCATTTCTAGCCGTGAGCATTGGTAAGTGTCGCGTTCTGCACAAAGCAGCGAGTTGATCGGATCATTAAGGGGTAACGATATAGATTGCGTAAAACTTGGCTTTACGGGAATGGGGGTTTCCCGCCCTTGCCGGGATTGCATGACTTTTGAAGACCCCAATACAAGACCATTCACAGCGGCAGTCCATGCGCCAAAGGACAACATGGTTCGATCCGCGATATCTGATCCGAGAAGACTATCACGCCTTGACCGGTGCATATGGTCGAAGTACTGGATCAGGCAGATCACGGGGCAAGCGCTTGGGAACTTGGCTTCTCAAATATGGGGCTCGAACTTCGATCTGCGTTATGGGTGTGCGAGGGGCCTGGGATCAGGGGTGGAGTTTCGCACCCTTGACGGTCTTGTCCACGTCCTTCTTTGGACCACGCAACGCCAGCCCAACCAACTCCGGTGCGTCGGGGTCCTCTGCCAGGTATGCGGCGCGGTTGGCCGCATCATGCCCAGTCGAGAACATCGCCTTTACATAGACAGCGGTGGTCAAGCCTCGAGCAATTGCCTGGCGGTGAGCACGCTGAAGATCAGCGCGGGTGGCTGCGAAAACCATCATGGGCTGGCCGAGAAGGCGAGCGAAGGTGCGGCCTGCCGCATCTTCGTAAGGCTCGCCCATGGCCTCCGGTGCCACTCCCGCGATCCCGGTTGCCAGAAACGCTGTGACGTTGAGCTTCTGCCAAACCGCCAGATCGTCGAGAACAAGGAGGGCGACCTTTGTATCAAATTGCATATCTGACTCCGATAAGGAACAGAACTTCACTTCCATGTCCGCAGTTAGGGGGCAATCAGAGCCTTGTCGAAAAGGACGCTGAGTTGCGGGAAGGATCCAAGTTGGACGATCTGCGCATCGAGGAGTCCCGCTTTTATCAGTGGCAGGCTCGTCACTTCGCGCTCGACGGCAGCACGATCGGCCATCTCGTAAATTAGCGTGACCGCCTGAGGGTCAGGCGAGAAGTAGAATTCGCGCAGTTCCCCAGCCGTGTAGCTCTCCCACACATGTTTGATCTCGGCGACCATGTGGGCTGCGAACTGATCGGGGGTTTTCCCAGCGACCGGTGTCAGTAAGACTAAGTATTTCATCTTTCTCTCCATCCTAAGTAAGAACTAATATGTGACCAATCAGGGTGTTCTTGAAGCTAAACAGCGTTCATGTCAGTGTTGACTGTATGTCCACACCGTCACTGTCTCCGGGCCTTCTTCAGCTTTTGTGGTTCGTTCGCATCGTCGAAGCGGGCTCATTCGCGGAGGCCGCTCGACGGGCAGGCGTCACAACCTCAGCTATGTCAAAGGCTCTTGCCCGGTTTGAACAAACGCATGGTGTTCGTCTGCTGCACCGCACGACACATGCTCTCTCGCTTACTGACGAAGGTGATCGACTGCTTAGCCAGGGTCGTCACTTGCTAGACAGTCTGGAACAAATTGAAACGTCGCTTGCCGAATTGGGAAACCAAAGTGCCGGCGGACGTGTCCGGCTCACCGCTCCAACAGCATTTGCGCGAGCCTGTATCATGCCTGAACTACCTGCGTTCTTGCAGGCACATCCAGAAATCAATATCGAGCTCCAACTCGGTGACGAAATGGCGGACCTCGCTACACGTGGCATTGATCTCGCTATCCGTTCCGGTAGTCTCGTCGGCCTACCCGGCCACATCTCCCGCAAGCTATACTCGTTCCCCTGGATAGCGTGTGCCACTCCCGAATATCTTCAGCTTCACGGCGTGCCAGAAACACCAGCGGATCTGGCAGGACACAAACAGATCGGCTTCAGGAATAAGGGGACAGGCCAAATCCAAAACTGGCGCTTTGTGTCACCGGCGGACGGAAAAGCCATACGTTATGTTCCACAACCAAAGCATGTCTTCGACGATGGTGAGGCGGCCTGGAGCATGGTTCGGGCCGGGTTCGGCATCGGATGGGCACCTGCATGGCTAGGTCTAGCTGATCTTCGTAGTGGGCATGTCGTCGAGATATTAAAGAACTGGCGGATCGCTGAAGAGCCTCTTTCTGCCGTACGTCTGGAGAAGCGCCATACGCCTGTACGCACGCAAATCGTTATGGACTTTCTTGCCGCCCTGCCTTCGACCTGGCAGATTTAAAGTGAGACCCCTGGCGGCTATTCAGCTCCCAGTTACGCTCAGGACCCACTGTTTTTTGAGATGGGTTTTGATTCAGGCTCTGTAAGGAAACTGAATATGACCGGCTGACGGAGAAGAAGAAATACACACGCTATGATAGATGACCGAATATCTTCTTCTCGGCCATCTGCCTTGTACAAGCGTTGTGTTCTGGCTAGCGGAAAGACCAGTCTATTTTCTGGTGGCCTGACATTATTCTACCAGCAGATGTCATCGGAAAATGCGCTGTGAATACTGTCGCGTTATGCTCAATGGCATAATTCAAGGCCCATTTGCGCGACATAATGGCTGCCAATGGGTCGGCGTCAAAAACGGTATTCCATTCCGGAACGTTCACCTGAACAGGGTGATGCATGACGTCCCCCGTAAAGAGGGCGCAGTCCGTACCGGACCTCAGGACAATAGATGCGTGATGTGGAGTATGCCCAGGAGTGGAGTAAAAGGAAAATCCTTCGAGAATTTCCGTCCCATCCACGTCAATCTGGTCTGCAAGACCTGCCGCAATAATGGGATCAACGCTATCTTCGCGGGTCATGAAACTGGTTTTATTGCGAGTGGTATCATGAGCGGGATCACTGAAAAAATCGTATTCGGCTTTGGAAAAGAGATACCGAGCATTTGGAAACGTCGGAACCCAGATCCCATCTTGCTGACGTGTATTCCACCCGACATGATCGACATGCAGATGGGTCAGAAGAACAAAATCGATTTCTTCCGGTCGGACACCAGCGCGCCTCAGATTTTCAAGCCATACAGTCCGCAAATGGTCAAAATACGGTGCAGCAGGACGTGCCTTGTTATTCCCGGCGCCCGTATCGACAAGAATTTTCCGGCCGCGATCCTCAATTAGCCAGCTATGAATGCTCAACGGGATCTTCGTTCCGGAAGCATCCAGCGTTTCAGACAGTCGGGGATAAGCCTGAAGAGCACGCCCGCCATCCCAGTCTGGAAGCAGTTGTTCCGGGGAGAGTGCTGACAGCGTCAGATCCTGAATTTTTAGGATACGGGCATCACCTACAGTATACCATTGATGAGCGTTCATAAATATCGGGCTTTCTTTCGTTTTGATTATGCAAGAAACAGGCACTATCATCGTGAAGGGGACAAGAGATTTCAGTTCTGGTAAGGGGCCCCAGCTATACGGCCTGACAGACAATCGAAAAGCGGAGACCGTTCTCTAATCCGCAAATCACAAATCAAGCCTTCGGACGTAAAAGAATTACAAGCAATCATCGCTTCGATCCGTTGAAAACTGTCACCCTTCATGGTCAGAAAGCCTGATTACAGTGGTTGTTCTTCAAAAGACCGGAGGCCAAGAGATTGTCTCCTTGGATCAGACGCGTGAGATACAGCCCGTGCGACGCACCATGTTTCTCTCACCCCGAGCCGTCCGACTGGTCCATGCGAAAAAGAAAAACAGCATTTCAAAGCTCTCTGTCAGAGAAGGCGCTAGCCGATCAATCGGAGAGTTCAGCATATTCCTCTTATTTCGAGGATAAATGGTCTATACGAGACATCAGTCACAACTGAGGATGATGAATGCTTGACCGTCTAACCAGCATGAAGATTTTCATCAAGGTTGTGGAATTGGGCTCTTTTGCAGCGGTCGCTCAGCGTCTGACCCTGTCGCCGCAGATGGTAGCCAAACATATAGAAGCTCTGGAGCATCATCTTGGCGCACGCCTGCTACATCGGACCACACGTCGTCAGAGCCTGACAGAAACGGGGCGACTTTACTGCGAGCAGTGTCGCCTTGTGCTGAAGGGCGCCGATCGGGCGGACAGTCTGGCGGCCAATACGCTTGGTACACCGCGCGGAACGTTATCTGTCAGTGTACCCGTTACCTTCGGACGAACGGTATTTCTTCCGTTCCTTCACGACTTTCAGAAAAGATATCCAGAAGTCCAGGTCCAGTTGTCGCTGACAGACCAACTGGTCCATCCCACCATGGATGGACATGAAGCCGTCATCCGGATTGGCAAACTGGACACGGACCTCACAGCCATCAGTCGTCCTCTGACGCCCTATCGACGCGTCATCTGCGCCACTCAGACTTATCTGGAAAAACATGGAATTCCAGATATGCCGGAAGATCTGACCGCGCATCAGTGTCTCGTGTACGAAAATGCCGGAGGTCCTGTAACGACGTGGCACTTTTCACGAGGGAGCGTGACGCGAGCTGTCACCATCTCGGGCAAGACTATCAGTAATGATTCAAGTGTCCTGCGTTCTGCGGCTCTTGCTGGTGATGGGATCCTGCTGGGATATGAGCAGGCCCTGCTGCCAGAAATAAGGAGCAAGAGCCTTGTCCGGCTTTTGCCTCAGTGGACAGTTCCGGACAGACCCATGCATCTGCTTTATAACGCGGGCCCGGTCATGGCACCCAAGCTTCGAGTATTCGTAACGGAGCTTCAGCAGGCATTTCCGACTTAAGCATTTTTTCGGCGTCAGGGCCTCGGTTTTGGGACCTGGACTTGCAAATCATGCTCTCTTCACCAGCTTATTCAGTCGGGAGGACAAACAATTCTGGAACCTCCATTCGAAAAGGTGTTTTCAGCGCGAACAGGATCGTTTCAGCAATGTCCTCATCTCCCGGCAGGCCATAAAAATTGCCACGTCGTCCCTCTGCTTACAGGAAGTAGCATCTGTGGGAGGGTTGCCGCCGTTGCATTGAGGACACCCGATACGCTTTAGGCTTTGCCTCACCATTGGGCTGCATGACACTTCGCCAAAAGCCCTTTCATAGCTGGTGAAGAGTATACGATTGCCAACATGGCCCTTTTCCCGTGGCGTAGAAGGCTGACTCTATAATGACGCGGCCACGTTCCTAAACGTTCAGGACTATCCACAGCACAGGGCATGGGCAAACCGACTTCTGCAACGACCAGCCGTTCAGTGTGGCCGTATAGTCAACCGGACATACGGAGAACTCTCAAGCCAGTTCCATGAAGGTCATGATGCTTACGATTTCAGGGCAAAGACGCAGGATCGTCTTGCAAGTAAAATATAAGAATTTGAAGTATAGTTTATTTAATTAATCCCTAAAAATCAGGCGTCATTATTCCGGATTCAAACCATTTTGACAAAATTAAATTTCTTTATTTCAGTTTACCAACATTATTTCTCAGATTTCGTGAGAAAATCTTCCATGCTCTCTCCTCATCCGACCACAAATGACCCGCTTTCCAGAAGTTTGACACACTCAAATGCAAGAATCTTTTTTCTCTTGGATGAGAACCCTATGTCCGTAAAGCTACCAGCATTATCGGACATAGGGCTTTTTCCATCAGGCCGGGAAATTTGTGGGAATTTCTCCTGGACCAGAATGGCACTTTTGCATGGTCTCGCAGCAGCCCTGTCGCTCCGTCAGAGTACCTGACGATCATGGCGTCCGTCGTCTACTTCAGCTCGTCGCGGGTGTAAGAATCTTCGCAGAAGCCGTTCCTACGACGTTTATCCGATACCCTGGATCGCGAGAATTCGAGACCCAGCCGAAATGACAGAAAGACACTCGCTGAACCGTGACACGAGCTACCCGCCTTTGCGTCTGCAAGATCAGTTGCTTCTCACCCGAGCAAACGACCAATTTGAGAGTAAACTGTCTATCCGCTTGTGAGCAGAGAATGTGAAAAGCCGATATCGGGAACGCGTAAATATGGCCTGTCTGGACGGGACTAGCCCTTTCGATTTTCCCGATGTTCCGGTGATGGACGGGATCAATCATCCGAACGACATCAGCCACCCGGAGCGGCAGGCCGGCGTTCTGCGCTTTGAGCGCGCGGCAGGATTCTGAATCTTCTCAGGTCCAGACGACGGCAACGCATCTCGATGTTCGCTCGCTGCTACCTGGTGCTCATGGCCCTGGCGTATCGCATTGGGGACATTCCGACATGGCGGGCAAAGGCCGTACTGAATGTGCTTCCCGAGCCATAGCCGACTTGCGTGGCGATATGCTCGATCGCGAACTCGCGGGTGCGCAGCAGGCGTCTGGCAAGAGCCATGCGCCATGCCAGCAGGTATTCCATCGGCGGATGCCCGACGACACGCGTGAAGCGCGCGAAAAACGCCGAGCGCGACATTCCGGCTTCGGCGGCGAGGCCTGCAATGGTCCAGCCGTGCGCCGGCCGCGCATGCATGGCCCGCAAAGCAGCGACGAGACGATCATCCGCCAACCCCCGGGAGAGACTCGGTATGGAGGTGACGTCGGCCCCGCACCGTAATACCTCGATGAGCAGCACCTCCAGCAGGCGCTCCAGGACCACCTCCCGTCCTGGGCGGGAATGGCGCGTCTCATCCGCCACCAGTTGAAGTAGAAGTGCGAGCCGCGGCTTGCCGGTGGCGACGATCATCGCTGGCAGCAGGGAGACGAGCAACGCGGCGTCCGGTGAGGCGAAACTGCAGAGTCCGATCTGCATCCGGAGGTTTACGGCTCCGTCCGGCGGTCCGACCCGAAAACGCCCCTCGCCGACCTCTGTCGGCATCATTGCGATACCATGCGAGGGCGCGTCGATGCTTTCGACGATGTGATCGCTGGTCGACGGGGACAGTACGAAATCTCCCTTTCGCACGATGATTGGTGGCCGACCGGACGACACCACTCGGCACTCGCCCTCCAGGACTGCGAAAAAGACGGGTTTGCCCTCGATGTTGCGGTGGATGCGCCATCGCCCGGTGTACTCGACAAGCTTGGAGTAACTGGCCGAAGGCTGGAGCAGGGTCACGATCTCAGTGAGCGGATCAACGGTCATAACAGGACTATCGCCAATGAATTCGAGACGAAGAAGCATAGATGGTCTGTCGATTTATAGCCATATCTGGATGACCACAAACACCTTCGGAGCATGACCATGCCGACTGTTCTTATCACAGGCTGTTCCTCGGGCTTCGGTCTCGAGACTGCAAAGCTGTTTCTCGAGAAGGGCTGGCACGTCGTCGCGACGATGCGCCAGCCCAAGGCCGATATCCTGCCCGCGTCAGCCAATCTCACCGTCTTGCCGCTCGACGTCACCGATCCGGACAGCATCAGCAAAGCGTTCGAGCAAGCCGGTGCGATCGATGTGCTGGTCAACAATGCAGGAATTGGCGCAGCCGTGCCGATCGAACTGATTGAACCGGATACAGCGCGCCTGTTGTTTGAAACCAACACGCTCGGCACGCTGGCGACGATACAGGCGATCCTTCCCAGGTTCCGCCAAAGCCGTAGCGGTACCATTATCAACGTTACGTCGACCGTAACCCTCAAGCCTCTACCGCTGGTTGGTGTCTACAGGGCGAGCAAAGCGGCCGTGAACGCACTTACCGAGAGCCTCGCAGTCGAAATGAAGCCGTTCGGCGTGCGTGTGCATATCGTCCTGCCGGGACGCTCGCCCGAGACAAGCTTTGGCAGCAATGCCATGCCGCATTTGCGGGGACTGGACAACGCTGACTACAAGCCGATGATCGAAGGCATGATCGCAAGCTTTCGCGACGAGAGCGGTCCGGTGACCCATGCTTCCGATGTGGCAGCGGCGATCTGGCGGGCAGCCACCGATCCGAGCGCACCGCTCAAAATTGCTGCGGGCGAAGATGCGGTACAGTGGCTGAGCGAGGCCGGACGGCCATAGCCTGAGCACGCAAGCAGTTGCTTCTATCAGCCTATAGCGGTCGTTCGCTCAATGGCTCGGGATTACCTTGACTTTTTCGGCGGCTGAAATGGGCGTGTCCGCAATCGCTCGAGCCTGGCTGAAGGGCTTTGAACCCATTATGTCCGGTACGCTGGTGGAAGTGGCCGAACGAACCTTGCGCGTTTTATCGGAATGAGCCGGATTAGGGGCTGCCTCAACGTGCATGATGGTCTGTTGGCGCACCAGTGCGGGCATCATCAAGGACGATTGCCCCGAAAATTCCGACAGTTCCCATCGAGACACGTCTGCGTGCGGCCGGTTCATCGTCCCCGAACCGGTCGACCGCCCAGGACAACGCCAGGACGAGTTCAAACACGTCCGCCGCGGTCACAGTGCCCGCGGCATCTCCAGAAAGGGTTACCTGCCGGAGAAAGACCGCCGTCCTGTCGACCAGCGCGGCGCACGCCGTCGCCATGGACGATTGCGGATCTGCCTGGGCGGAAGCAACACACGTTGGCAGGTCGTGCCAGATGCGCAGTCTCCAGGCGAGCCGTATCAGCCATTCCAGCAGTGCTTCCTTCGGGGCGAGCGAGCCGGACAGCGCATCGGCTTCGGCCAGCGCAGCTTCGATGCTGACCGACGCCACGGCGGCGAGCAGATCGTCCCGCGTCGGAAAGTTTCGATACAGCGTCGCATTGCCCACGCCCGCACGCAGGGCGATGCCGTCAAGGGAAGCGAGAACGCCTTCCTCCTCAAATGTGGCGCGTGCGGCCGCAAGGATCGCGTCCCGGTTGCGCCGCGCATCGGCGCGCATGGGACGCGGCATGGCCAGGCTTGTGTCCTGCTCGGCGGTCATCGATATCCTCGCTTGACGAATCGGGGGGAGTCCCCGGATAGTGTTTCGGGGATTGTCCCCACTTGATGGAGAACTACAGGATGACGCAGCCGATCGACAAGACCCACCGCACGCTGGAGGACCGGGTCGTGCTCGTGACCGGCGCTAATGGTGGTCTCGGGGAAGAATTTGTCAGGCAGGCCATTCAACGAGGGGCAAGCCGCGTCTATGCGGCGGCCCGGCAGCCCAAGGCCTGGGATAACGCTCGCATCGTGCCGCTGCCGCTTGACATCACGAAGGCCGATGACATCGCACGTGCTGTCGCCAGCGCACCTGACTGTGACCTGCTCATCAACAACGCAGCCATCGCACCGGAAGCCGATATCCTGCTTCAGCCCGAGGAGGAGACACGGCGCATCTTCGATACGAACTTCTTCGGCACGTTGAACGTTGCCAATGCCTTTGCACCGGTCCTCGGCGCCAATGGCGGAGGAACGATGCTCAATATCCTGTCATCCGCGGCGTGGATCAGCATACCGACGGCCTATGCGGCCTCGAAAGCGGCGCTGTGGTCGGCAACCAACGGGTTGCGTATGGCGCTGGAGGGACAGAAGACGCAGGTGACAGGCCTTCTGGTCGGCATGATCGACACGCCGATGACGAAGAACCGGAATATTCCGAAAAGCAGTGCGACGAGCGTCGTGACACAGGCCTATGACGGCATTGCCGCAGGGGCGCTCGAAATTCTGGCCGACGATACGACGCGCGACCTGAAAGCAAGGCTCAACACGAAAGGCGAGGAACTGTACCCTTGGCTGCATGCGCAGCTCCGGGCACTCATAGCCTCGTAAGCGGCCTACAATACCAGCATGGAGATGGGTTGATGGCTAGCCTAAGAGAACATGTCTGCTTCTCTTCCGCGCCCGACCCATGATGAAGGTCGCATATGACGCGTAAGCAGCACGTCCGCTTCATTCCGGCCATTCGATACGTTCTAATCGGGCGCGGAAAGCGGACATTGCCGGTAGCGATGCGTCGGCGTGCCTGATGGTGAACGCAGGGTCCTGCCCCCATCGGCCAGGAGACGGCAAATCTGCCCCGTCTGCAGCACTGGTTTTCACGCAGCATGTGGCAAGCTGGTGGTGTGGAATCAGTTACGCTTCAGCACCGAGGCCGCGAAAGAGAAGTGCGAGAATTCGCCTTATCTGCGCCTTCCCGTCCGAGGTGGGTGAAATTCGTAGTAGCAACGCCAGTAGCGTCAAGACATCCTCAGGATGGACGCCCGACTGTATTTCGCCCCGTTTTTCGCATGCTTCTATTAATTGGTGGACCGCGCCGACCAGGGGCCAATAGGTTTCCCGCAAATCCTTTTCGGAGATTGCCGAACTCAGCGTATCGGCAACGCCGTGCTTCACCTCGCCGAACTGGACAAAGCGATCGCACCACAGTCGCAAGGCTTGCAGCGGCGGGTGGTTGGCGAGCAGGTCTGGGGCCAGACTCACCAACTCGTCGATTTCCTTCCGGTATACACCCACCAACAACGCCTCCCGGCTTGGAAAGTGGCGGTAGAGCGTACCGGCGCCCACCCCGGCCGCTTTTGCTATGGCATTGAGAGACACCCCCGGATCTGCGGCGAATGCATCGCGCGCGATGTCAAGAATGCGGTCGCGGTTTGCCTGCGCGTCGGCGCGCAATCTTACGTCAGGATCAGCCATCATACCCCTTGACCAAACGGAGAGCTCTCCGCTAATAAATAAGCGGAGAATTGTCCATTTAATTACTCTGCAAGGACGGCCCATGCAATATGTGAAGCTCGGTCACTCCGGCCTTGAAGTATCGCCCATCTGCGTCGGTTGCATGGGCTTCGGAGACCCCGCGGTGGGTCATCCTCGCTGGTCGCTTGACGAAGAAGCCAGCCGCTCGCTGATCCGCCATGCGCTCGAAGCTGGCATCAACTTCTTCGACACCGCGAATCTCTACTCGAACGGAAACAGTGAGGAGATCGTTGGCAAGGCGCTCAGGGATTTCGTCAACCGGGACAGCGTAGTGATCGCCACCAAACTGTGCGCGCCCATGCACAACGGTCCCAATGCGTTCGGCCTGTCGCGCAAGATGATCATGACCGAGGTGGACCACAGCCTGCGACGGCTCGGCACGGATTATATTGACCTCTACCAGATTCACCGCCGCGATCAGACCACCCCCTGGGAGGAGACACTGGAAGCGCTCCACGACCTCGTAAAAGCCGGCAAGGTGCGTTATCTCGGCGCGTCTTCGATGATGGCATGGGAATTTGCCAAGGCGCTGCATCTTCAAAAGACGAACGGCTGGACGCGATTCATCTCAATGCAGGACAATTACAACCTTCTCGCCCGCGAGGAAGAGCGTGAGATGCTACCGCTTTGCGCCGATGAGGGTGTACAGACCATCGTTTACAGCCCACTGGCACGCGGCCGCCTGGCGCGTCCGTGGGGAACGACCACCAGGCGAAGTGAGACCGAGCCCGCAGGCGCTGAGCAGAATGAGGCCACCGCTGCCGCCGACCATCAGATCATCGATGCGGTGAACGCCATCGCAACCGAACGCAGCGTCAGCCCGGCGGAAATCTCGCTTGCCTGGCTGCGCCGCCAGCCCGTCGTCGCCGCATCCATCGTCGGAGCGCTCAAACCCAAGCACATCGACGATGCTATCGCAGCGCTCTCAATCGCCCTCACTGACGATGAAGCGAAGCGATTGGAAGCTCCTTATACGCCGCGTCGTGATGACCAGGGTACATCCGACCCGGCCGCGCTCGCCCGGATCCTGGAAACGGTAAGCGGATTTAAAAAGGACACGCCAGATCTCATCGAAAGAAAGTAACCCGAACCGCCTGTTATCAGCACCATTCCCGTTTCGGTCATAAACCGTTGTCCTTCTCCGCACGCATCAGTCAGCGATTTCAAGCTGCACAAGATCGGCAATCAGTCCCGGACCTGTCGGCTCCCATCCCAATACCTGCCGCGTCAGTTCGCTGGAGGCCCGCATGTCGAAACCTGCGAACATCGCGAAGCGCCCGAAGAAAGTCGGTGCCTCATCCGGCAGGATTGATCGGACCGGCAGGTCCAGGCGACGGCCGAGCGTCTCGACGATATCGCGCATCGCCACCCCCTCTTCGGCCACCGCATGCCAGGCGGTGCCTGTCGCCCCCTTTTCAATAGCCAGTCTGTAAAGACGGGCAACATCGAGCACATGCGCCGCAGGCCAAAGATTGCTCCCATCGCCCACATAGGCGCAGGTGCCGTTCCGACGGAACGTCTCGATCAGCGGCGTGATGAGCCCCTGCTTGGCTCGGTCATGGACCTGCGGCAGACGCACCACTGAAGCGCGGATATCCTGCGAGATCAGCGCCAGCGTCGTCTGCTCGGACACGCGCGGGAATGGGAAGTCCGACGGAATAACATCCTTTTCGGTCGCCACCTGGCCAGGTGGCGCCAGTCCCGCCAGTCCTCCCGTGGCAAGAAACGGCTTGTTGGAGCCGGCAAGCGCGGACCCGATTGCCTCGATGGCGCGACGATCTGTTTCGCAGCTTGCCAGGAAGTTCGACCAGTCATGAATAAACGCCAGGTGAATCACGGCATCCGAAGCCGCCGCACCCTTTTGCAGGCTGTCGAGGTCCTCAAGCGTTCCTCGCTGCACCTCAGCGCCTATGGCGGCAAGCGATTGAGCCCCCTCATCCGAACGGGCGAGGCCAAGCACCTCGTGGCCGGCGGCAATCAGCTCCCTGACGGTCGGCATACCGATGAACCCGGTCGCGCCGGTGACGAATATACGCATGAGCTAAGTCTCCCGTTTTCAGATGAAGACAAATCTCGGTCCATGCCCTATTCTGGTAAAGTAGTGACCTTATCGTATTATAAAGATTAACAGGATGAGCGAGCACCAGCACGTTGAAAAGCGGCTCGGTACCTGGCTGAAAGATCGCCGCGCGAAGCTTGATCCGGCTGCCTTCGGCCTTCCCTCGGAACGCCGCCGTACGCCAGGCCTGCGCCGCGAGGAGGTCGCGCAGCGGGCCAACATCAGTCCGACCTGGTACACCTGGCTGGAACAGGGGCGTGGTGGTGCCCCGTCAGCCGACGTGCTGGATAGGATCGCCCGCGCCCTCATGCTGACCGACGTCGAGCGCGAGCATCTGTTTCTACTCGCCCTCGGGCGCCCACCCGATGCGCGGTATCGCAAGAGCGGCACCGTCACGCCTCGTCTGCAACGTGTGCTCGACGCGTTGGACCCCAGCCCGGCGGTGATCCGGACCGCAACCTGGGATGTGCCGGCCTGGAACCGGGCGGCGACCATTATGCTGGGGGATTACGGCGCCCTGCCGCCGGCGGAACGCAACATCCTGCGGATCATCTTCCTCGACCCGCGCTCCCGTGCCATGCAGCCCGACTGGGAAAGCATGGCACGCTACGTGGTGAGTGCTTTTCGGATCGAAACAGCGCGCGCCGGCGCGGCGGATGAGGTCACTCCCCTGGTGACGGAACTCTGCCGGCTCAGCCCCGAATTTCATACGATGTGGCATGAGAACAGCGTCACCGAGACACCCGTCGACATCGTCAAGCACATTGACCATCCGGTCCTCGGCTCCTTCGCCTTCGAACATTCGATATTCTCGGTCGATGGCCGGCCGGATCTGACGCTGGTTGTCTACAACCCCGCGACACCGGAGGACGCGGAAAGAATCAAGGGTTTTCTGCCGCATGACTGATCCTGACCGAAACCACGGGCGAGCTGCCTGGATCAGATAGAACGTCTCGACAAAACCCGAGACAAATCAGTTCGCGCTCAGATGACCTGACCGCCGGAAACTTCGATCCGTTACGAATTGACCCCGCGATTGCCCTCGGACAGCAGCGAGGCGATCATCGGGCCGATATCGTCTGGCAATCTCGGGCACCCGAGCACGATCGCTTCCGCGAGGTGCCGGGCAACATCCCCGGATTGTCCCGGATAACGACCCCCGAGAAATCCGTCTGGATTGCGTCGTGCGGGCTGGTGCGCTCGCCGACAGCGACATGCTGGGACGGCATGAAATGCCCACAACATCCGAGGCACTTGAGGACCATCAGATGATCGGCTTCGTGTCGTCGCGCACTGGCTACCCCCTGCCTCTGGAGTTCACGCGCGGAAACGAGGTGATCGAGGTGACACTGCCGACACGGCTCTCGGTCAGTAGCGTTGAAACCAGTGCCGCCGCTGCGCAGAAAGGCTTCCGCCTCGTGCAGGCGCCACGTTACCGCTTTATCAATGATCTCGAGAAGGGGCAGGCTGATTGAGGTTCGGGCAGATCTTCCATCGACGCCCTCACCGCTCTCCGTGCCATATCCAAGCAATCGACAGCTTTCTCCGCAGGTACGTGTCTTAGTCGACTGACTGATGGATATTATCCGCCCGAGACTTCATCCGGGCCAATGAAGCCTCCGGCGTGCAGCCGTATCAGACTGGAGCTTCGAAGCTACCAGGACTTTGATCAGTCGCCGTCCATCCCGCAGTGCGCTCGGGACTGGCCGAAGCCAGCGCTTTCGCTACGCCCGCCGCGTCCAGGTCCGCGCCATAGACCGGTGTTCCTGGCTGCTGGCGCCAAGATTCCGCCAGCGGCCCGGCATCAACGGGATCAAATCCAATGTCGTCGACCAGTCCCATGACGGTTTTCTTCGCAGCAACATCGTCCCCCGCGACTGGCAGCGCGATCCGGTTCGCCGTGCCCACGGGGGTTCCATTTTCCAGCAGGTGCTTCGCATAGATGTTGTTGAAGACCTTGATGACCGGACGGCTGATCTGCTCCGAGACCCAGACGCTTTCCACCTTCCCCGCTTCGATGGCGGCGATGCGGCCATCCCGCTCGCGGGGGTAATAGTTCCCGGTATCAACGACAACCACGTCAGCCGGAACATGTTCGAACGGCCTGTAGCCAAGGGCAGGAATGTTCTTCTCGGGGATGGTGACGACGATCAGGTTCACATCCCTGACTGCATCCGCGACGGTAACGGGTTTCGCGCCGCTTTCCCTCGCCAGTTCGGTCAGGGTCTGTGGGCCGCGTGAGTTGGCGATCTTCACCTCATGACCACAGGCCACAAACCTGCGCGCCAATGTGCCACCAATCTGGCCTGCGCCTATAATGCCGATCTTCATGTCGTCGTCTCCCGGTTTTTGAGCACTGTTTTCGATATGGGGCGCCAGCGGACAAGGACTAGTCCGACATGTTCATTTGTGAACGCTCTTTTCCTCAAACCGGAAGGAATTCAAGGAGGCAATCTGCTTCAGCCGCGTTCCAGAAGAAGCCGACACTGGGACATGGTTTGGGCCAATAGAGCAGGATCAACGCCTCTGCTGAACAAATAGCCTATACATCGGGAGGACTGGAGGCCGCCGTTCCGCTCAGTCGGCGTTACGCATTTTATTCCAGATAAGCACCGGACAGGCGGCATCCGCTTCATTTTGGATATAAAGTGCCTATCCCGATAATAATGGACATTCATGGATGAACATAATTCAATATCAGACAGGATCTGAACAACTCTTCAGGCGATAAGTAAAAACACTTCGGTAAATCCGCAGTTCGTCTAAAACGAATTCTTAGTTCTCACCTGCCCCTTGCCCAAGCCTGTGACCAGATCTGAATCCGTGAGATTGGGCATGCCATGCGATCAGGAACCCGGAAACCGCGAGGCCCAGCACAGCCCATGGGAACGACATAGCGCCCCACGTTTCAAGCAACATACCGCCCAGAAGTCCCCCACCGGCTATCGCGCTATTCCAGACGACGACATTCATCGACAACGCGACATCCGCGCCCTCCCCGGCTGCATCGGCAAGTGCCGTCTGGAGCAAAGTCGCAGCCCCTCCAAATGTCAGACCCCATATTGTGACGCCGATCATGATCACCGCAGGCGACGTAGACCCGATTGCAAAAAGACCTGCAACAGCAGCGAATATCGCGAGACTGGTCAGAACGGACAGACGCAGGGCGTGATCGACCATACGACTGGTCAGCAAAATTCCAGCAAGAGCAGCGAGACCAAAAAGCAGCAGGATGCGATCCGCCCGCCCTGCCAGCCCAGCCGGTGTGATGAACGGCACGATATAGGTGTAGAGAACATTATGTGCGAGCATCCATGTCACCACGACGCCCAGAACAGACCGTACACCCCGGGTTCGAAGAACACGCCCGAACGGCAGACGCTCGTGTTGCGCGACACCCGGAAAATCCGGTATGCAGGCCAGAACCCAGACGATCAGCAGGAGGGTCAACCCTGACATGATCCCGAAGGCCAGTCTCCAGCCCACGACAGCGCCCAGCCATGTTCCGACGGGCACGCCTATCGAGAGAGCAATCGGCGTGCCCACCATGGCAATGGCCAGAGCCCGCCCCTGCTGAGAACGTGTCACCATCCTGCGCGCATAGCCCGCCAGCAATGCCCAGGCGAGACCTGCTGCCGCACCCGCGCCGTAGCGGGCAACAAGGATCATTCCGTAATGCGTCGAAAACGCTGTGATTGAATTGAAGATCACAAAGCCGATGATCGCCAGCAGGAGAACCCGCCTCCGTCGCCAGCGCTGCGTGGCCAATGTCAGGGGGATCGCGGCGCTCAGGGAGCCCAGGGCATAAGCGGTGACCATCTGTCCTGCCAGCGCAGGAGAAACATGCAGGCTGGCCCCGATCTGGGACAGCAGACCGGCGGGGAGCGTTTCGGTCATGATGCAGATGAACCCGGTCATGGCCAGTGCGAGCAGACCAGCGATAGGCAGCCCGTCATCGGCGCTCTGCCCGGGTGGTGTCGTATTGAGGGTCATACGGCTCTCATATATGGATCGATTGGTATGTATATAAGGACTACAAAATCTTGGCAATCACTTCTGGATCACTTAATATGAAAGTCTTTCAGAAGGAGCAGCAGCATGGCGCGGACAGGGCGTCCTCGTGAGTTTGACAGGGACAAGGCAATTGACGCCGCCACGGCACTCTTCTGGGCACAAGGCTACGAACCAACTTCCCTGACGCAGCTCAAGTCGTGCATGGGCAACATTTCGCCCGCAAGTTTCTATGCTGCGTTTGGCTCGAAAGAAACCCTGTTCCGCGAAGTCGTGCAGCATTATCTGGCGACCTACGGGCAGGTCATGGCACCCTTATGGGACGAAAATCTGGCGCCGCGCGATGCAATTGAGCAGACGTTGCGTGGGTCGGCGCGCATGCAGGCTGCCCGGACGCATCCCTTTGGCTGTCTGGTCGTATCGGGTGCCAGCAACTGCTCGCCCGAGAACGAACCTGTTCAGGTTCTTCTTGCGGAGGAGCGACAGCGGACGCGGGCTGGCATCAAGGCCTGCGTGGAACGGGCGATTGCCCACGGCGTGTTGCAGGATTGCGCAGCAACAGAGGCGTTGCCCGGTATTCTCGCGACGTTTTTCCATGGCATGACGTGCGAAGCCAGGGATGGGATGACGTCAACGCATCTGGATGCGGCAATTACCTCTCTTCTGACGTTGTGGGATGCCAATGCGGTGACACCGGAGGCAGGAAAACAGTCAGACAGATGATAACGATCCCGGCACAACTCGGGTCTTAAAGCTGCATCTTCGGTACTGGTCGATCCATAATTCCTTGACCCTGCTTTGAACGCGCATTATGGACTGATCGGTACGGAAGTAAATTCCGGAACATATCGCCGTGTCTCGGCCAAGGAATCCGGTTATGAGCAAACAGGACATTGCATTCGTCACGGGCGCCAATCGCGGCATCGGATACAGTATCGCGAAGCATCTGATTGCCTCGGGCATCAACGTGATCGGGACCTATCACTCCAACGAAGACGAGGCGAAAGCTGCCGAAGCCGCCCTCGTCGGCGAAAGCGCAAAACTGCGTATGCTGCGGCTGAATATCGCGGACCATGAGTCGTTCGCGGATTTTGCCCAGCAGGTCAAAGCACTTCTTGCCCATGAATTCGGACAGCAGACGCTGAGTTATGTGGTCCAGAACGCGGGCAATATCATTCACACTCGCTTCGATGCTGCGACATCGGAACAACTCGACAACCAGTATAACATCCACTTCAAGGGCCCCTACTTGCTGACGGTGGCTCTCCTGCCCCTGATCCGGAATGGCGGTCGCATTCTGAACATTACCTCCGCCGCGACGCGTTTCTACCTGACGGATCATGGGCCTTATTCGGCCATGAAAGCGGCAACAGAAGTCATCTCGCTCTATATGGCGAAAGAGCTGGGCGAACGGGGGATTACCGTCAACGCCGTCGCCCCTGGGGCGATCGCTTCGGATTTCGGCGGTGGTCTGGTCCGTGACGATGCCACGATCAACAAAAGCCTTGCAGAGATCACCCCCTTGGGGCGGGTCGGACAACCCGACGACATTGGTGCCGCAATCCGTGCACTTCTGTCTGACGACATGCGCTGGGTGAATGGTCAGCGCATCGAGGTGACGGGAGGTCAGTCGCTATGACATTCAGATACTCACAGCCAGGAGTGGCCCCATGATCCATGTTATGGCCAGCAGCGTCATTCCTGCATCGGTTCCCTCCGTCTGGCAGTTGGTCCGTGATTTCGGCGCCCTTGGACGCTGGTTGCCGGGCGTACACAGCTGCGTGATTGAAGGTGATGAGTCCGGTGACCGTGTCGGGGCAATCCGCCGTGTTGAGATGGGCGATGTCGGCCTCATCCGTGAACAGCTTCTGGCGCTGTCCGATGTGGATCATGCGGTCACGTTCTCGATCGTTGAATCAGCCCTGCCGATCCGGAACTATCGCTCTACGATCAGCCTTCTTCCCATAACGAAGAGCGATCACACGTTCATCCAGTGGCGGGGGCAGTTCGAGGCGCCTGTCGAGCAGGCCGCCAGCATGGAGGCCCGGATGCCGACACAGATCTATCAGCCAGCCTTCGATAGACTGGCTGAGATACTGGCCTCAGATGCACCATCGCCATGACCAGTTTTTATGGCAAATCCGTCCTCGTGCTTGGCGGAAGTCGCGGGATTGGCGCTGCAATCGTGCGCCGCTTCGCCTCGGATGGTGCAAAAGTCGTGTTCTCGTATCTGTCTTCCCCTGACGAAGCTCAGGTGCTGGCTGCCGAAACCGGAAGCGAAGCCCTGCGCGTCGATAGTGCTGACCGTGATGCTCTCATCGCGCTGATCGCGTCACTCGGCCCTCTCGATGTGCTGGTCGTCAATTCGGGCATTCTTGGCGCGGGCGATCCCCTGAACATGCCACCGGATGATATCGACCGACTTTTCCGCATCAACATCCATGCGCCTTACCACGCGGCTGTTGCTGCTGCCCGGACCATGCCCGACGGGGGCCGTATCATTTTTATCGGCTCCGCCAATGCCGACCGTATGCCGATGGCCGGGCTTGCTGCCTACAGTGCCAGCAAATCCGCATTGAAGGGTATGACCAAGGGGTTGGCACGTGACTTTGGCGCGCGCGGCATCACCGTCAATGTTATCCAGCCCGGGCCTACTGATACCGACATGAACCCTGCCGGAGGGCCACTGAAGGACGTGATGCACGGCTTCATGGCGATCAAACGCCATGCCAAGGGTGAAGAAATTGCGGGACTGGTGGCGTATCTTGCCGGGCCAGAAGCCGGCATCATCACTGGCGCTGCATATAACATCGATGGCGGCTTCACTGCCTGACGGACTGGTTTATCCCTGACAGCCTGCTGACAAAAAGGACCGAGGACCATGCTCCACCCAGCTTCCAACGCCTCCCGATCCGGCACATTCAGGATCGGCGGCGATCTCGACATCAACCGGCTTGGTTTTGGCGCCATGCGCATTCCCGGTCCGGGGATGTGGGGGCCGCCTGCCGATCATAACGAGGCCATCCGAATACTGAGACGCCTCCGGGAACTCGGCGTCAACTTCATCGACACGGCTGATTCCTATGACGAAGAAATACGGCGTGCATCCGACCCAGATCGCCCTCGTCTGGGTCCTAAAACGCAACAAGGTGATGCTGCCAATCCCGGGGTCCTACAAGGTCGCTCATCTGGAGCAAACGTCGCCGCGGCCGACATCACACTCTCCAATGAAGACTTCGCAGTGTTGGACTGCAGAAGGCCGAAAGGCGTTTCAGTCAACGCAGTAGAGAATTATACGTGGACAGTTAAAGCCCCAGATCATGTGGCAGGCAGCTAAATACGTGAACGCCTGACATTTTCGCTTTCGATGTAAATAAGGCTGCTCCAATGAAAATTTACGACTGGCCGACAGGGCCCTATCCCGCTCGTGTTCGGATTGCGCTGGCAGAGAAGAATCTCCAGTCCGACGTCGAATTCGTGCCGATCAACTTGTGGAAGGGCGAACACAAGAGGTCCGGTTTCCTCGCCAAAAATTACTCCGGAACATTGCCAGTTCTTGAACTGGACAATGGAGTGGTTCTCGCCGAATGTACGGCGATCACGGTCTATCTTGATGCGCTAGCCGGCGACCCCATGTTGACTGGTCGAACGCCGCTTGAGAAAGGCGTGATCCAGATGATGACCAAACGCGCCGAGATCGAGATGCTGGACGCCATCAGTGTCTATTTTCATCATGCCACACCTGGTCTTGGTCCCGATGTGGAACTCTACCAGAATCAAGAATGGGGACTTCGTCAGCGTGACAAGGCTCTGCGCGGAATGCATTACTTCGACGCTGTGCTGAGGAAACAGCCCTTCATAGCCGGTGAAGCTTTCTCGATGGCGGACATTGCAGTCATCGGGGGTTTTATATTTGCAGCAATCGTAGAATTGCCGATCCCGCAGGAATGTGTGGCACTTTCAACCTGGTTCGAGAGGATGCAAGAGCGTCCGAGCGTTCGGAAGCAACTGGCAATTGTTCCGCCAAAGCACTGATGTACAACGCAACACCAAACGCGTGGACAGCTTTCACCTTCGGGGCCGACATGAATTCGCGAAATTCGTTTTTTTGACAGCGACTACCACTTCCTGGAGCTCCCAACAGTCCGTGGACGGATCAGTTCTGCCCAATCCGCAATATCTTTTGAGATACGTTCACGAACCAGTCGGAGAGCATCTTTGCCCCAGAAAAGTTGCGGTGGGGGCGTCTGACGCAACAAGCTGAAGCACTGCCGCGGCGAGTTTCGCCGGATCGTCTAGCTGGCCGCCACCCTTCTCGTGTCCACCTTCAAAAAAGTGTCTGGGGAGCGGCTGATACCGGACGATTTTTCGAATGTCGTTCTATCGATATTGAATGTTGCAGAACAAGCCACGCCTGTGCCGCGAAAAATAGCCCTATAGCGCCTCTCTTGCGGGCAAGAGGATATTCTGCAATCAATAGAAACGTCATTGTATTATAGTCACTCTTATATTTATCCTTGTGAATAAATGGAATACCTCCCGGAAAAAGATCCATAGCAGACAGTATGGAAAGATATTTAGGAAAATTTCGACCAATATATAAAAGAGGAATTTAGGAAATCTCTATTTTAATGTGATATACAAGACAGGATATAGGCAATTTTCCGGAAAGAGGTATCTACTTTTTTCTCGTTGCTAAAGAACGGATATTCTATTCTTCTCGCACCGCTGCCTTTAGGTACGTGATACTGCAAGTGGCAAGCCTGCAGTATCACGTCTCAAATAGTTCTGGTTCGAAGGTTAAGGGGTAGCAATAGCGTCAAGGCGCGCCTGAACATCAGCGGACAGTTCCAGCGTTGCCGCCGCGAGATTTTCGGCCAGATGAAGGGGATTTGAAGTTCCCGGGATAAGAAGCACGTTGGATGACCGGGCCAGCAACCAGGCCAGTGCCACTTGCAACGGAGTACTTCCGAAATCGGCCGCGATCTTGGACAGGGCATCGGACTGTATCGGGCTGAACCCACCCAACGGGAAAAATGGAACATACGCGATGTCCTGTGCGGCCAGCACGCCGATCAGTTCATCATCTTTTCGATGGACGAGGTTGTAATGGTTTTGCACACAGACAACTGGCGCAATCGTCTGTGCTTCGGCTACCTGCGCAGCGGTTGCATTGCTGAGGCCAAGATGGCGGATGAGGCCCTGCTCTCTCAAAACAGCCAGTGCTGAAAACGGTTCTGCCAACGACCCTTCTTTGGGAGCATGAATGTCTCCCATCAGTCGCAGATTGACCACATCAAGCCGTTCCAGTCCCAGATTACGCAGATTATCATGCACGGCTCTGGTCAGGTCCTCAGCGCTCTGGGCTGGCTTCCATGATGCATCCTCACCACGTAGCGCGCCGACCTTGGTCACGATCACAAGGTCATCACCATAAGGGTGCAGCGCCTCGCGAATGATCTGGTTGGTGATATGTGGGCCATAGAAATCGCTGGTATCGATATGATTAACGCCAGCTTCGACAGCAGCTCGTAACACAGCAACAGCAGCTTTACGGTCCCGCGGCGGCCCGAAAACACCAGGGCCAGCAAGCTGCATCGCTCCGTAGCCCATACGGTTCACAACGCGGTCGCCGAGTATAAAGGTTCCGGCATTGACGCGACTGCTCATTGGTATCTCCTTGATAAGGGGTGCATACCAAACATGGACTACGTTCAAATGATCGATAAGCTGGTCAAACCTGAACGGGCTGTACGGAAAATCGCACAATGTCACTCGAGCTTGATGATCTTTCGGCGTTCGTCGCCGTTGCGCGTGCGGGAGGTTTTCGCGAGGCTGCGCGCGTTTCAGGTTCGTCAGCATCGGGACTTAGCGACGCTTTACGGCGACTGGAAACCCGTCTTGGTACCCGCCTGCTTCATCGCAGCACGCGTAGCATTTCGCTCACCGAAACGGGTGCCCGGCTGTTCGAACGGCTCTCGCCTGCGCTTGCCGAGATCAGCGCCGCACTCGATACGGTTCATACGCAAACCGATCAGCCTGCGGGGACGATCCGTCTCAATGTGCCGGCCAATGTCGCCAGGACCGTACTTCCGGGCATTCTGTCGCCTTTCCTAATCGCTTACCCGCAAATCCGCATGGAAGTCACGGTCGAGGACAGTTTTGTTGATATCCTCGCCTCTGGCGCGGATGCAGGTATCCGTTATGAAGAGCGTCTGGAACAGGACATGATCGCAGTCCCCATCGGGCCGCGAACTCAGCGCCTTCTGACTGTGGCCGCACCATCCTATCTGTCTATGAAAGGACGTCCCCAGCATCCAGGTGAGCTGCTGGAACACGCCTGTCTGCGCCTTCGCTTCTCCGGTGGAGCGTCAGCCATGTGGGAGTTCGAGAAAGACGGTGAGGTTATTCGCCTCGATCCACCAGGGCCCTTATTGGTTCAACCCGGATCGGCCTGCGATCTTCTGGTAGAGGCTGCCATAGCGGGTCTTGGCATCGCCTGTCTGTTCGAAGACTGGCTGGCTCCGCACATCCGTAACGGTGCGCTGGACGTGGTGCTTGAAGACTGGGCCACCCCTTTTTCTGGGCCTATGCTTTACTATTCCGGCCGTCGCCAGTTGCCTCCGCCGCTCCGCGCATTCGTCGATTTCATTCGCTCGCATGCGTCTGAGGCTTAATAATAGCTGATATTTTGATCCACAATGACTGCCGTGCTGGCTTTTCGTTGAGCGGGAGAAAGCCCCTCAGAGAGCAATGGTGGGATTCAGAGAAGCACAAGAGTTTAAAGCTTACCATCGCATAGAATACCGGAGGCCCTCGTCCACGGAAAAAGTCACCTCCAGGAAACACCGTCCGATCGTCTCCGCCACCCTACAATGCGAGACCAGTCAGTTAGTGGCGGGAATGCTAGTGACGGCGGTATCAGGCCGCATGCCAAGCTCCGCACCAACGAGACGCCCGATGAGGCTGGTGCCCCCGATAAGCAGAATGTGCGTTGTCATCGCAGTATCAGATTTGTAATGGCATCGGTGAGTTTGCCGAATGGTGGCTGAAGCAGCATTGCTGCATTGAAACGGCCCTGCCGGTACACACCACGGGCATGCGTGAGCGCGATGAAGCCTTCCTTTCCATGATACGCTCCGATGCCACTGTCCCCCACGCCACCAAACGGCAGATCGTCCTGCACATAATGCATCAATGTGCCGTTGATCGTGACGTTTCCCGAAACTGTGCGCTTCAAAAGCCTGTCGCGTTCAATACGGTTGTCGCCAAAATAATACAGGGCCAGAGGCCGGGGACGCGCATTGATGAAGGCAATTGCTTCATCAAGGTTCCTGTAGGTCAGCACAGGCAGGACAGGCCCGAAAATTTCTTCCTGCATGACCGCCATTTCAGGTTTGACGTTCAGTATGAGAACCGGCGCAAGGACATGGCTGGCGGCTGAATCGCTCCCCATCCGGATAATCTTGGCGCCATGCTCCTCAGCATCACGGATCAAACCGCTCAGCCGCTCATAGTGATGCTGGTTGAGAATGGCCGTATAATCAGGAGATCCCGCATACCCGCCCGGATGCAGCTTTTTCACGGCCTTCTGATAAGCCGTGGCGAACGCATCCCTGTCGTCTTCATGGACCAGCATATAATCGGGCGCGATGCAGGTTTGCCCGGCATTGGTCAGCTTGCCGAATGCTACCCGGTCCACCACCCGCCCCATGGAAAAACCGGGCTCAATCACCACGGGGGACTTGCCCCCTAATTCAAGCGTGACGGGGGTCAGGTTACGCGCCGCCGCTTCCGCAACCTTCTTTCCGACCGCAGTGCTGCCGGTGAACAGGATATGATCAACGGGCAGAGAAGAAAATGCAGCGCCCACTTCACCGTTTCCCGTGACAACAGAAATATGCTCCGGCGGAAAGGCGGCCCGCACGATCTCGCCAATCACCTTCGATGTGGCTGGAGTGAATTCCGAGGGCTTGAGCATGGCTCGGTTACCAGCGGCGATTGCGGTTGCCAGCGGCACAAGGGCCAGCGAGACCGGATAGTTCCATGGCGCGATAATGCCTACAATACCTACCGGCTGCCGGACCACCCAGGCACGACCGCACTGGAAATAGGCCGAGACGTGGCGACGTTCCGGCTTCATCCAGCGCCCCAGATGCGTAATCATATAATTGATCGACTGCACCAGTGGGATGAGTTCCACGATGGCGCTTTCACGCTCGGATCGCTGTCCGAAATCCATTTTCAGGGCGTGCACGATGTCACCGCGCCGCTTCAGGATTTCGGCTTTCAGGCGCCGCAGATCGGTCCGGCGCTGTTTCAGGTCGGGTGGTCCATCACGCAGAAACGCGGCACGCTGGCGGTCGAGAATACGGTGCAGGTCAGCAGGCGTAACATCGGACATCACGTCCTCCATGTTTACAGGAGAAACTTGTGTGGGCACAATATGGAGCACGACGATCTGGTGTCAATAAAAGTTTCTTCTGTAAACATGAGCCTCACAAATGAGTGAAACCAACGACCGCCCTTACCACCACGGTGATCTGCGCCGTGCCCTGATCGACACGGCACTTGCCATGCTGGCCGCAAACCAGAACTGGGCCTTCACCCTGCGGGAAGTGGCGCGGCGTACGGGGGTCAGTCACGCGGCTCCCTACAAGCATTTCCGTGATCGCGAGATGCTGTTGCGGGAACTGGCCTCGATCGGCTTCGTCAGGCTTGGAGAGACCATGACAGAGGCCATGTCCCCAGCCAGGCCTTCCACGCGTGCGCAATTCGTGGCCGCAGCGCAGGCCTGTATCGCGTTTGCCTGTCAGAACCCCGGTCTTTATCGGCTGATGTTCAGTTCCGATGCCGACAAGACGATTGATCCGCAGTTGCACGCCACGGCCATGAGCACTTTCGGGATTCTTGTGGGTCTTCTGGAAAGAGGACAATGTGACGGAAGCTTCCGGCCGGTT
Source organism: Gluconobacter frateurii (assembly GCF_002723955.1). Taxonomy (GTDB): domain Bacteria; phylum Pseudomonadota; class Alphaproteobacteria; order Acetobacterales; family Acetobacteraceae; genus Gluconobacter; species Gluconobacter frateurii. The sequence goes on along the minus strand of NZ_BEWN01000001.1, from coordinate 1,011,009 downwards.
GCCGTCAACGCGCTGGCGGCGGCCAGTTGGGCGCAGGTGCATGGTCTGGCCATGCTGGCGATCAGTCATCAACTGCTTGAAGAGAAGGTCGGGCCAGCGCCGGTTCCGGCCGCACTGGACGTATTGCTGGATGGGATGTGCTGCCCCGATTGATTGAGCTACCACACGATGTTCGCTTTTCGGAACTGGTAATGCTTTCCTTGATGATCAGCATGAAGGCAAAAACGGACTGACCGCTTCCGCCGGCACCCAGGACATTCAGATCATTCCAGAATGGACCGGAAAGCAGACAGTCGTGGCGGGCTATGTCATTTCCGATAAGTGCGCTGGATCAGCACCGTAACCACGGTAAGCAGGCCAGCGCTGCCAGTCAGCAATGTCAAGAGTGCTAGGGCAACGCCGATCTGATCAATCAACAGACCTGTAACCCACGGTAGGATACCGCCAAGCAGATAGCCGCCCGTCTGGGTTAGCCCGGCCAGCCGTGTCGCCTCTGATCTGCCGTGTGCGAAATCCAGAGGCTGGAGGAGCGCTATCGGGAACAGGCCTCCCGTCGCAATTCCGATCATCAAAGGTGCCAGCCATGGCAGCGGCTTTGCGAGCAGCAGGCTGAGCGTACCCAGAATGGCGAGGCCGGAAAAAATTAGGGCTGCCTTGATGGTTGTAAGTTTCAGAGCGCGCATGATGACATGCATGCAAAAACTGATGCTCGTCTGGAACAGCATCATGATGGCGACAAGAAGCCCTGCAGTATGGTCAGAATAGCCCAGGGCACCATACAGGGACGGCAGCCACGCTATTGCGACGTAATTGATCCCAGCCTGAAGACCGAAGAACAGCGTCAGTCCAAGAATGCCGCTCCGGCTGATCGTGAGAGAGGGCTGTGACGCGGAGCGCGCAGGCGCGGGGATATCCTCGCGCCATAGTATCCAGCAGAACCCGGCGAGTGCCGCGGGAAGCGCCCAGAAAGCCAGACCCAGCGGCCAGTTCCCGGTGGCGTCACTGATGCGGGGCGTTCCGAAAGCGGCCAGGGCCGATCCCACGCCCATACTGGCGGCATAGACGCTCATGGCCGCAGGCGCGCGGGAGGCAAACTCACCCTTGATGAAACCCGACAGCAATGGCCGGATGATCGCGTCGCCTACGCCAACGCCGACGGCCGTGAAAAGCAGCAGCCCATAGCTGCCACCATCAAAGCGAAGGAGCAGGACGATCGTCAGAAGCGCCAATGCCATTATCATGGAGCGTTTCAGGCCAAGTCGCCGTTCCAGCATATGCCCGAGCGGAGAGAGGCCGCCCATGCACAGGACAGGAAGTGTGGTCAGCAAGCCCAGTTCTGCGTTGGAGATGGCAAGAGTTCGTTCGATCCGGTCGAGGATGGGAGAGAGGGACGCAATTCCGGTACGCAGGCAGATACCGGCACCGAAGATCATCAGCCAGGGCAGAAGCGTTTTGGCGGAACGTGTCATGCCCTCTGCTATACAGGCTGATTTTTTATCCAGCGCTCGACAGGATGCCATAAACTGTCGAAAATATGCCAGATGAAGCAACTCCGATCCCTGCAGGCCAGCAGTCTTGCTGATCCCACGCCTCCCACAGAGCTACGTCCAGTGCGCGTGCATGCGGAGCATCATGTGGAACCTGCGGATGTCGAACCTCATTGTCACGCTGATCTCGGGCAACTTCTCGCAACCACACATGGCGTGATCCGCGTCACGACCGAAGATAACCAGTGTCTGGTGCCCCCCGGCCGGGCACTCCTGCTGCCACCGGGTATTGTGCATGCTGTTCACAGCCCCAAGGAAAGCAGGCTGCGTGCCGTGCTGATTGCGCCGGAGATGTGCCGTGATTTTCTGCCAGCCTGTCGCATCATTGCCCTTACAACGTTGGTGCGGGAACTGATTGATGCGGTTGCCAGATGCCCATCAGATTATCCCGTTCCTTCACCGGCGTCGCGCATGGTGACGGTGCTGCTGGACCAGATCGCATCGGCACATTCCGAACCGCTGGGTGTACCACGTCCTTCGGATACACGACTGCGGCGTGTCACGGATGCGCTGATGGCCTCTCCGGCGGATGGCCGCTCACTGTCCGAATGGCAGGCTGTGGCTGGGGCCAGCAGTCGGACGCTGGCCAGGTTGTTTGAAGTCGAAACCGGCATGAGCTTCAGTCATTATCGTCGGCAGGTGCAGATGCAGGCCGCCGTTGGCATGCTGGCATCAGGCCTGCCAGTTGGAGAGGTCGCACACGCACTTGGTTATTCCACGGCATCCGCGTTTGCGTTTGCATTCCGCAAGACCCTCGGCAGTCCGCCCAGTCGATTTCGTGACCAGGTTGAATGGTCCGGTTGCCGGACTGTTTAAGAACGAAAGATTTCGTTTTTCGTCGAAGACACTTGGCCCCGAGGCGATAAGTCCGACCGGCAACTCTCGCCGTTATGTCGGACATACATACCTATGAACAGCTTTCTGCACAGCGGACATAAGCGGCACAGTGTTTTTTTAGCCGAGCTGGGGCTGACTTTGCCTGTTCGCTTAGCAGCCAGCTGACACGCGCCTCCAAACTTGGATCTAGATCATATGGACCTATATTCGCCTTTCAGGGTCGCCCTGTGGATACGTAAAACATAGCCAGCATGGCGGGTGTAAAGAAAAATAGGCTGGCGACACACATGAGAGCTGATGGGAGACCATAATTTCCCGTAATTCCAACGATCGAGAAGAATGGGATTGTTGTTCCAAGGACAGTGCCTCCGAGGGCTGCTCCGAAACGGAAGTCAGAAAAATACTTACAAACGTTAGGGAGGATATTCCGGACGTACCAATGTGCCAGCCAGACCGCAAAGCCAGTTACAATGGGGAAAATAAGCCAATTCGGAACGCCCAGTCCTTCAGCAATGAGCGCCATATCACCATGCGAACTCATTGCGCGAAGGGGAGCGTAACTCCAGACATTGAAGACATTAAACGCCGCCAGCCAGGTGAATAGCCACATGCATGTGAGACTCCAGACTGTCTGTAGAGGTTGCTTGCCTATAGCGCGCAAAACATGGCCACAGATTATACTGCCGCCACCGTTAGCAATTAGAGGGCCTGCAGCAGCGATTAATGCTCCCTGTAGTCCACTGTGTGCGGCGAAGATTGGTGCGTAACGAACGTTTTCGTCGATCTGCTGCTGCATGAGAATATTATCTATGGTCGGCTTTCCATAATTCAGAGCAAGAGGATTATCTTTCCAACCGAGTGCCCATGCCGTGAATGAATGAGCGAATTCATGCAGGAAAAAATCGACTGCGTGAGCGACGATCACAGAAAGAAAGACTATCATCCCATAGATATATGGAAGAGCCATTTGCTGCGTTGCTTTTCCAATGCCAATCAAGTCCGATATCCTGTCTCGAGTAATATCAAAATAAGCTTGTATCGATATTCTGATTACGACATAGGAACAATACTCTTGTGGCGGCTTTCCGGAGATCGTTCAGATGCCCCCGTTGTGCGAGATAAGGGCGAAAACGGTAGGCCTGCTTATACCGCATTTCCGATACACCGATTATAGATATATCTTCCGCAAAGCGGACCGCCTGAGAACCTAAAATCCAGACAGCTACTGATCTGTTCCTGGCCGCCCAGTAATTTGGGAACAGGAAAACACCCTTGCGTCTGCTCGGAGGTTGCAATTGTTTCGTCGCCGGTTGCTGCCGTAGGCTAGATTCCAATCGCATACCCGTCCTGACTACCCGCCATCATACGGCCATAAGATTTGTTGCCAAAGCCATGCACACGACGACCATCACGATAGAAGTTGTCCGTGCAGCCGTTGATGACGAGCCCCCCACGTGTGGTGCCTGAGCCGGATAGCGACCGAAACAACCAAGAAAAGCTTGAACGTACAACGTTCAACGATGAGGCCTGGGCCGCGACGGGGACCGGAACAAAACTTTCCAAGCCAATTTGCTTCAACGACGGAGAAGAAAGCCGGTTACGGCCGAACCCGGGTCCAGAGATCGTTGAACGCGATTCTATCAAAAAAAGCAGTTCCTGCGATGACGCGACCACCGCGCATTGTCAAAAACCATGCGTAGCTGTTGTCGTAAGGTTTACCGTCATTAGCGATGCCGTGACCGTCGAAATGTACGATCACCATATCCCGTCCTCATAAATCCCATGGATGCGCACAGGCCTGAACTTGGTCGATGATCTGTTGAACCGTGCAACAAAAGGCAGGTTTGTCTTCTCGTTGAGCTCGGCTTTACCGTTCGTCGTTCCGGCAATCAGCGAATGGCCGACGATCGTCCATCGAATATCCTCAGAGATGAGGGCGATAAAGGGCGCATTCGTTCCCCGGCTCCATGCCTCAAGAGCATTGCGGACAATATCTTTATTGCTCTGGTTAGTGGAAACGTTTGGTTTAGCGTGAACCACCGAACCTATCATTCCGACTGAGACGGCCGCTGCCGATAACACTGCTCGTCGGCTTGGATGTTTCGTATTCATCTGCTGGTTGCTTCCATAATAAGGTAACTGCGTTGTTTCGTATCCGGTCACGAATTCCGATTGCGCACGAATGGTTGGTTCCGCGAAATCTGACGCAGATCCCAGGTTGGCACTAGTCGTCCGATCCGGGATGCTCTACTGAAAATTGACCATGAATGACCGTCCCGGGCTCAACGAGCTTTCCGCATTTATTGCGATCGCCACCCAGCGCAGCTTCCGAAAGGCGGCGGATGCCCTGGGGCTCTCTGCCTCCACGCTCAGCCATATGATGCGCACCCTGGAGCACAGAATGGGGGCTCGGCTGCTCAATCGAACCACACGCAGTGTCTCGCCGACCGCCGCGGGCGAAATGCTGCTTGCCCGTCTGCAACCCATATTACGTGATCTCGACATCGCCTTGGCCGAGGTCGACGAATTTAGCGGGCAACCGAGCGGCATCTTGCGCATCAACGCCTCGGAAATTGCCGCGCTTGTGCTTCTGCGCTCGGTCATTCCGACTTTTCTCAATCGGTATCCCAAGATGCATCTGGATCTGGCCGCCGAAGGGAAGTTCGTAGATATTGTCTCGCAAGGTTTTGATGCGGGAATTAGGCTTGGGGAGTCAGTTCCGCAGGATATGATTGCCATTCGCTTTGGTGGTCCAGCCCGGCTTATTCCAGTCGCGTCTCCTTCCTATCTTGCTATGCATGGAACACCGCAAACGCCGGACGATCTTGCCGGACATAACTGCGTCCGGTTCCGGCTACCGAGCGGCAAGCTCTTCCACTGGGAATTCGAAAAGAACGGTCAGGAAATATCTGTCGATGTTAACGGTCACCTAACGCTCGACCGCGTTGATCTCATGGCAGAAGCCGCACTTCTTGGACTGGGAATAGCTTTTGTACCGGAGCGGACCGCCCTGCCCTTTATCGAAACCGGTCGGCTCACGGGGCTGCTGGATTCCTGGTGTCCAAAATTTCCCGGCCTGGTTCTTTACTATCCCGGGCATCGTCTTGTTCCTCCCGGACTTCGGGCTTTCGTAGACGTCCTACGCGAGACAGAATCCCAGCTGAGCATCGGGGACTGACCAGGCCCTCGCTAGGGGGCCTTTCCGATTGCTGCTCTTTTTTCATTAAGCCGTGCCAATTTGAACCGATAGTCGTGAGTGCCCAACAACCTTAACTAGGTGCAAGAACAAATACACTTTCCGTCGTATTCACCCAGCGGTCTGTCGGCGGAAAGACGCTCCAGCACCTAGGAACCGTCATGACAAAAACATGGTTTATCACCGGTACCTCATCAGGTTTCGGCAGAATTCTCACCGAGAAGCTGTTGGAACGGGGCGATCGTGTAGCTGCCACCCTTCGTCGCCCGGAAGCACTTAACGAACTCAAAAAAACGTTCGGCGACCTTTTATGGATCGAAGCTCTGGATGTAACTGATACGGCTGCCGTCAGACACTGCGTTGACAAAGCGTTTGCTGATCTTGGCCATATTGATGTCATCGTGAACAACGCCGGTTACGCGCTGTTCGGTGCCGCCGAGGAACTTACGGACGATCAGATCCGTCGGCAGATCGACACCAACATCATTGGCTCGATACAGGTAACACGTGCGGCACTCCCTCACCTTAGGGCCCAGGGCGGAGGCCGGAGCATGCAACTCTCTTCAATGGGCGGCCAGATCAGCCTTCCGGCATTAAGTCTCTATCACACGACGAAATGGGCAATTGAAGGCTTTTTTGAATCGGTCATTCAGGAAGTTGAATCCTTCGGCATCGAGGTCACATTGGTCGAGCCTGCAGGAGCGCGCACCAATTTTGCGTATGGCAGTATGGATAACGCCGTGCGCATGGACGTCTACACAGACACGAAAGTTGGCGAATTTCGGAAGGCGCGAGCCGCTGGCGATTATCATCCGGCCCTTGACCCGGATAAGGTCGCCCTGGCGATGATGGCGTCCCTTCGGACAAGCCCCGCGCCGAAAAGACTGACGCTTGGCAGCGATGCCTACAAGCTCGTCCATGCCGGGCTTAGTAAACGACTGGGGGCGCTGGAAGCACAAAGAGACATCGCGCTTTCCGCCGATTACGACCCAGTTCGATAGCATTCAATACCGTATTGACCGGCGCATCATTTCATCTGCGCCAGAAACATGCCCGCCAAGAGCGAATACTGACAAATCAGGAAACCATCATGACGAACAAAGTTATCGCGATCACTGGTGCCAGCAGCGGTATCGGCGAAGCCACAGCACGCCACCTAGCCAGATCGGGCGCCATCGTCGTTCTGGGCGCACGTCGCGTCGAGCGCCTGGAAAAAATTGTGTCCGAGATCAAGGCCTCTGGCGGAGAAGCGCTGGCAGTCAAACTCGATGTGACTAGCCGGGAGGATATGACGACCTTTATCGAGACCACCGTTAATCGCTTCGGTCGCATTGATGTCCTGATTAACAATGCGGGCGTCATGTTGATTGCTCCACTTGCAGAGACAAAGGTGGACGAATGGGATCGTATGATCGACGTCAACATCAAAGGCGTGCTCTATGGCATTGCCGCGACGCTGCCGGTCATGCAGCGTCAGGGCAGCGGTCATGTCATCAATGTTTCGTCAGTGGCCGGACACCGGGTCGGTAAGGGCGCTGCCGTCTATTGCGGCACGAAATTTGCCGTGCGGGCGATTTCGGAAGGCTTTCGTCAGGAGGTGGGCGGCACAATCCGCAGTACGATTATTTCGCCTGGAGCAGTCACAACCGAACTCCCAGACCATACCACAAGCCCACAGGTCGCCGAGGCAATGAAAGCCATTTACTCGACTGCGATCGACGCAGATGCCATCGCAAGGGCTATTGGTTACGCCATTGAACAACCCGCTGATGTCGATGTGAATGAAATCTTCATTCGACCGACAGCACAGGAACTCTGATGAATAGTTCTGACGCCTTTGCGTAACTGATTATATTTTTCAGAGGTGCGGCCAGATACACCACTGACTGCGCCGACATCATCAGTCAGGATGGGAGAGAAGTGAGTCTTCTCTAATGTTCCCGCCCATACCCGCCCATCCACCCTCTCAAGACCGTCATCCACCCAATCGTAACCCGGAGGGCCTTCCATGCCTGATCATAAGCTTACCCTTATCAGCCACGCACTTTGCCCTTTTGTTCAACGCGCAGCGATTGTGCTTCTTGAAAAGGGTGTGCCTTTCGAGCGGATTGACGTCGACCTGAAGGCCAAACCTGACTGGTTTCTTGCAATTTCTCCAACGGGCAAGGTTCCCCTGCTCAAGGTGGCGCGGCCAGACGGACCAGATGTCGTGCTTTTCGAAAGTGTGGCGATCTGTGAATATCTGGATGAAACGCAGTCCTCCCCGCTCCTGCTTCCTGCCGATCCCATTACGAGATCGCAACATCGAGCCTGGATCGAGTATGGAAGCGGGGTACTGGCGGATGCATGGCAATTCCTGAATGCCAAAGACGTGCCAACGGCGCAGAGCAAAGGTGCTGCATTTCGGGGTCATTTGAGCCGACTGGAACAACTCCAGGGATTTGGTCCCTATTTCGGCGGTGCTACATTTGGACTTGTAGATGCGGTATTCGCACCGATTTTTCGCTATTTCGACGTTCTGCCTGACGCTGTGGGTGCCCCTTTGTTTGAAGGTCTGCCGAAGATGTCAGGATGGCGTCAGGCTTTGAAAATTCGGCCGAGTGTCGCACAGGCTGTGGGGATCGATTATGGAGACCGCTTTAAGCGCTATCTGTTCGAGAATGGCGCGATACTCCACTGATTATTATTCTGACCTCAGGCCACGAGGGCGTGGTGCTTTTTTGGCCATGTTGGTGTCCCGTGATGCAGCTCGAGACGTCTGATGCGCTCTTTCAGCGAACGGCTTATCAAAGGTTTCCAGCTGTGGCCGGTCATGGACCTGATGATAGAAGAAGTTGGAAAAGCTGATCTGAAACCCTCGCTTTCCAGAAAACGAGCTTCATCGTGAACTATCAGGGTTTTACAAGATCAAGCTTCTGAAAGACGGCTACCGTCCTGAATCCGGGCATTCAACCCATCTATTTTTTTCCGACAAAGCGGACATAAATATTGTCCGCACTATACTCGACGGCTTGCTCGACATTTCGGCGCAGAGCAAAACGTCAGCTCCTTAAGCTGATGTAAGACGGGACGGCTATCCATTTATTTTTCAGGATATTCACATGTCGCTTCCTGACACGCTCACCATTTCTCCCTCCGTCCTCTATTTCGGTACGCCTGTGGCACTCGTTGGCACAGCAGACAGCCAGGGTAACGCGAATATTTCGCCCGTTTCTTCACTCTGGGCTTTGGGACAGACCATTGTGCTGGGGCTGGGTACAACCGGATGCGCGCTCGCCAATATTCGTGAAAGAGAAGAGTGTACAATCAATCTTCCATCGGCTGATCTGTGGCCTAAAGTCGAAGCGATTGCTCGAACGACGGGAAGTTCGCCCGTGCCCGCGGACAAGGCTGCAATGGGGTATGTCCACCATACAGACAAGTTTGCTTTGGGAGGCTTTACACCCGTGCCTTCCGAGGCGGTCGGGGCTCCACGCATCGCCGAATGTCCTCTGCAACTGGAGTGCCGCCTTTCGGCGCTTCATGGTGATGAGTCCCGGGGATTTGTCCTCGTCGATCTGACGGTAAAGCGCGTTCATGCTCATCGCGATATCGTCGTCGGCGGGACGCATCACATCGACACTAGCCGCTGGCATCCCCTTTTCTTTATCTTTCGAGAATACTTCGGCGATGCGCACCCCTTAGGTCGAAATTTTCGTGCAGGCTGCTGAAAGCCTTTCTCAGGAACACGCCCAGAGGTTGGCTACCCGTTGCGCTTCTTCAGGCCTGTCCGTAACCAGAACAAGCTGGTGGTCATGATCGCTATAAAGCGTTTCGATATTAACGCCTGCGTCAGCCATGCGCCCGGTCAGAATTCCAAGCTGCCCCGGAACAGCCTGTTTGAGACGCAGAAGAACAACCTCCCGGACACGCCCGACCGCTATTCCTGCGTTGCCCAGAGCCTTGCTGGCCGCTGCCCCGTCTTCAAAGAGGAAGTGCGCCACGCCTCTGCCTTCGGTCACCCACGCCCCGCCCCCTTCAACGCTGATTCCTGCCTGGCCGAGGGCAGTCCCCATCCGCCCCAAAGAGCCAGGACAGTCTTCAAGAAGAATTTCCACATCAAACATGATCATTCTCCACGGCTGCATGGACTGCCCTGCTATCGGACGGTGCTTCCTCCCGGTCGCTCAGCCCATAATTCCGGACAACCTGCGCAACCCGCAAACGATAATCCGAAAATACGCCGTCCCGCCCTGCCGCCTGTGCCATGCGATGCGCTGACAGACGTCTCCAGGCTGCAACGGCGTTTTCGTCCCGGAAAAACGATAATGACAGCAGCTTGTCCGGGTCAGTCAGACTCTGGAAGCGCTCGACTGAGACAAACCCCTCCACGGTCTCAAGTTCGGACTTCAGATGTGCAGCTAACGATGCATACTGCTTTTTTCCTTGCCGCGTGGGCCATGCTTCGAACAGAACAGCGATCATACTGGGTCTCCCGGTTGTTTCGGGATGATCTTAGGAGCTTGCGATGTCCGGATGTTTCGGTGCAGATCAAAGCATGAAAGACGGCCCAGACATCGCGCGAATTGCTGCTCTGATTGGTGATCCTGCACGTGCTAACATTCTGACAGCCCTCATGTCTGGCAAGGCCCTGACCGCGACTGAACTGGCCTCTGAAGCAGGTATTTCAGCGCCTACAGTCTCAGGTCACGTCCGAAAGCTGATGGATGGTGGTCTGATCGTCGGGTGCAGTCAGGGGCGACATCGTTATTTCCAGTTGGCCGGTCCGCACGTTGCGAACCTGCTGGAAGTCATCATGGGATTTGCAGCGTCTCAGGGGCATTTGAGAACGCGTCCAGGGCCTCGAGATCCCGCCCTCCGAGCGGCGCGTATCTGCTACCGACATCTGGCAGGCGAAGCCGGTGTGCGGATGTACGACAGTCTTCTGGCTCGGGCGTTTCTGGTGCTCGATGGAGACGCGTTAAGCCTCACGCAACAGGGAGAAGGCTTTCTTGTTTCACTGGGAGTGGACCTGGCAGGTTTATCGAAGAAGCATCCCCCGCATTGCCGGAACTGTCTGGACTGGAGTGAACGCCGGTATCACCTTGGAGGTCCACTGGGCCGAAGTCTCATGGACTTCATCATTCAACAGGGGTGGGCGCTTCAAGCCCCCGGCAGCCGAGTTATCCGGTTCACAAAAACGGGCCAGAAAGCATTCGAAAGGATGTTTCCCCTTTAAAACGAGGTGAAAACAGACCTGTTTCGCCGTCATGTGGGACGTTAAGCTGTTTTTTTGATCTCATAAGTGAACATTATCTAAATACGCATCGGTTGTTCGCCATATAGTAACCTTCGTATCCGTTTCATAACGGATTGTCGTTGTCTCGAAAGCGGATCATACTTCAGTGCGATAATTTGATGAGGGCGGGCATGACTGTTCTGGGGCTGAACCACATCACTCTGGCCGTGGCGGATGTCCAGCGATCCTTGACGTTTTATCGAGATATTCTGGGCTTCAGAGTGCGCGCGATCTGGGCAAAAGGCGCATACCTTGAAGCTGGTAGCCTCTGGTTATGCCTGTCTCGCGATGGTCATGTGAGACAGACACCGCATGCAGACTATACGCATATAGCCCTCAGCGTTTCCGAGGATGCTTTCGCAAACATGAGCGAAACACTGATGAGCAACAGCGTGATCTGGAAAGAGAACAGGAGCGAGGGACACTCGGTCTATTTTCTGGATCCGGATGGACATAGGCTCGAAATCCACGTCGGCTCACTTGAGAGCCGATTACAGCATTACCTGAACACGCCCTCGAAAAACGTGCAGGTTCTCTGAAAAACCGCTCTTCGTTCAGCCACATTGCGAAGCCGTAAGAACATTTCATGCAGCTTGTTCTCGCCCCGTCAAACCTTGGACTGAGTCCCCTCCATGACGAGCATGTGCCCGGAACATGGCGCGCTCCCGAAGCCCTAATGGATGCTGGTCTTGGGGAAGCCGTAAACTATAGCCACCTCCATAGCCTTCCGAGACCGGATTATCATCCTGAGGCTCAGGAGGGAACGCGTATTCGGAACGGGCATGCCATTCGTGCATATGCCCTCACCCTTGGAGAAACGACCAGGGATATTTGCACTTCAGGTGAGTTTGCGCTTGTCATTGGGGGAGACTGCTCCCTGTTGCTTGGAGCACTGGTAGGTGCCCGACAGGTTGGACCTGTTTCACTGGTCCATATCGACGGACACAGCGACTTCAGACACCCGGGGAATTACGATCCCGCAGTAGCTCTTAGCGGTGCGGCCGGTATGGATCTGGCGCTCGCAACCGGGCGGGGTGAACCGCTTTTGACTGTTTGGCCCAACGTGTCAGGTCCGCTGGTTTCGGATGTGAATGTCATCCAGATTGGTGAGCGTGAGAGTCACGATCCCGACTTTGCGTGGTCCGATATCGCAGACACGGCGATTGAACAGGTTGATATTTTTGAAGCCCAGAAGATCGGTCCGTCAGGTCTATCTCAGCGGATCCATGATGTGCTTCTTCGAGCACCTGAGCAAAGCTTCTGGATCCATTTCGATGTCGATGTCATGGATCAGGCGATCATGCCCGCAGTGGATTGCCCGGGCTCTCCTGGCCTGTCACCTCAACACTTGGTCCAGATCCTCTCTCCCCTTGTATCCAGCGCGCGATGCCTGGGAATGACCCTGACGATTTATGATCCCGATCGAGATCCGACAGGACGATGTGCCGCGACCATCATCGATATTCTTCTCGCGCTCCCTTTTCGATGACCATATTTGCATAATTGCCTAATTCATTCCCGGAACAGTCCCAGCCGGTTCAAACCGCGGAACAACTTCTGCCCCTGGAAACTCAGTGCGATCATGAGAAAGAGGGTGACCGGCCCGAGTATACCCTGCAGCGCATGGGCTCTTGCCACAGGCAGTTGCTGCGCCATCCACAACCAGACAAAAGCCCGTACCGCAAAATAAGCGGCCCAGACCCATGTATACGCCCGAAAAAACGTCTGCAGATCATGCCGGTCTGTCGGGAAGGGTTTACCCTGCCGCTGTTCGGCAATGTCCTGCACCAACGGTTTGCGCCAAAGTGCGCCGATGACAAACATGCCCGCAATCAGCAGGTTGGCGGCAACACTCTCAAATGGAGGCCAAGCCACTCGTCTTGTCACGATGTCCAGCGCGGCCAGTGCCAGAGCCAGCCCGTTGAACAGATACCAGACCCGCGGAAAGCCCAGAGCACCCTGCCAGCGACGTAGTCCGTCAGCCAGAACAAAAGCCAGCACTGCTATCGAGGCATAATGCTCATAGCCGAGCGCATCACAGCCCCAGAACAGCAGCAATCCGCCGGCTTCGAGTAGAAGAGCCTTTAAAGTAGCAGCCCGGCTCATCGCGACAGCTCCCCGGCCAGAAGAACATCCGGCACGAAACTACCGTGAAAGCCGTCAGGCACACGCTGCGGCAGGATTACGGAAGCAACCGGACCATCGGCGACATGGGCGGCATCAAAAACGGCCAGGCGCGACGAAGAAAAATCGGGTCGCCAGATCACGCTCAAAAGCCAGCCGTCATCCGATCTGGCACAGGGGTGGCGCGGTACGAAGACCGGTTCCGAGACCGAAGCCTGCCTTCCGAAATCGAACTGATCGACTGTTCCCTGCCTCAGATCGAGCCGTGCGATAGCCTGAAAGCCCGACTGCTGTGAATAAACGCGGCTTGTGCAGTAGATCTGGTCATACCGGCTTCCGGCGAGGCGATCATCGATCCGTCCGAATTCGCCACACATATCATACAAGGGCTCGACGCGGACCGGCGCGTGATTGGTGAGCGCCACGCTCCATCTGCAGGGGCGACCCCGTCTCTGCGAGGGCGGCTGCCCGTCCGGACCGGGAAACAGTGGAGGCGTGTCATACACGAACAGGTCGAAATAGAGGCGCTCCTGGTCCTCCCATGCATTGGCAATATGAAAGGCATAGACGGTCGGTGCCTCATACCACCGCACGGTGTCACCAGCCCCTCCACGTTCCAGCACAGCCAGATAACTGCCCAGATCAGGACGCCACGCAAAGCTGAATGTTTCGACAGACTCCCTGACCAGTGGAAAGACCGGCAGGGCAATGTGTCGAGGCGTCACGGCTGCATCATGGATCATGCTGCTGAATGGCGCCTCAAAGCGTGTTTCCCAGCTCAGGTAACCAGACCTGTCCAAAGCTCCACAACGGATGGCACGTGATCCAGCCCCATCGGCAGCGTAGCCAAAAAAGATGAGCTCCCCCGTTAAAGGGTCATGCTTCGGATGTGCCGTGAAAGGACCAGACGGGTAAGACGCGCCAGAACGTGTCAGCGTCGACGGCGCCAGGGCCACCGGTGGGTGTGCTTCTTCCAGAGCCATCAGTGACCCCGCATGGAAAATGGCGTGCGTATTGGCTTTCCCAAGAGCGTGTTCTGTCTGCGGCAGGACCCAACGGTTGCGGTAGGAACATCGCCCGTCCACGAACGAGAGGGCATGGATCATGCCATCTCCCACGAACCAGTGACCTTCCGGCGTTCCCGGACGAGGATTGGGGCCATTCCGATATAGCGTCCCTCGCAGACCAGCCGGCAATTTTCCCTGTACGGAAAGTCCGCAGGCATCGATTTCCTGCTCGATCGGCGCTCTATTGGTCACCATCATTTTCTCCGGTCTTTACATCGTAAAGAATGACGGATGAAGAAAGTGCTCGTCAAGTTATTTTTACAGTGTAAATTTACGTCTGGAGGATCAGGATGAAGACGCCCACGAAAAGCAGCTATCATCATGGAGATCTGCAAAAGGCCTTGGTGAACACGGCCCGGCTTATGCTGGAAAAGGACGGCATTGCGTCCCTGAAGCTCAGGGCGATCACCCGGAATGCCGGCGTCTCTGCGACGGCCGCAGCCCCGCATTTCGGCAACCTGACCGGCCTGCTGAGTGCCTTGGCCGCACAGGGTTTCGATGAGCTTTCTGAAGCCATGTCACCCGAGCACGCCAGAGAGCCTCGGGATGTCGGGCTGGCTTACGTTCGTTTTGCGATCGCCAATCCGGGACTTTTCACACTGATGTTTCGTAGTGATGCCATCGATCCGGATCATCCGGCCCTTGCGACAGCCTCAGCCCGGGCTTTTGCCAGACTGGCGGCTCTTCCGGCATCCGACCAGTCCGGTATCTCCCCGGAAGCAGCCATGGCCTCTCTCTGGGCGAAGGTTCATGGACTGGCCGTGCTTGCGATAGACGGATTACTTGCGCCGCTGATCCGGCACAGCAACGCGCCTCTTACGATCGATCAGCTGGTTGAGGAGGCTTTCCGCTAACATCCTGTTGGCTTCCGTAGCGGCAGACTTTTAATCCTGTCTTCACGTGACATTATTGGGTACCTCAGCTGAACTTACTGATCATCCAGCTGAAAAACGTGGCGTGCCAGAGAGTTTGGGCCCCGAGCTGGCAATGTTCCGCCCCTCCCGAGAGAGTGTCAAAGGTAACCGTTTCGACGGATCGTGCGCCGGTGCAGGCTTTTGCGAAATCATCAGCCTGAGAGGCAGGAACAAAGTGGTCGTTTTCACCGACGAAGATCAGAACGTCGGAGGTGATTTTTTGAGACACGTCTCTGAGGGTATAGGACGTCATAGCCTTGGCGGCTTCTGGCAGCGTAGTGACTCCAAGAGTCCAGCAGGCGTTATCAACAGCCCAGACCAGATCCGGATTTTTTGCGGCCTCAGGCTTTTGTGCGAGGGCAGTGTAGCGTTCAGCGATACTGCCCATATCGAACAGGACATCATAAGCAACGACGCCGGAGATGCGTAGATCGAAGGCAGCTGCCCGAGGAGCAAGGTAACCCCCCATACTCATGCCAATGAGAACAGTTTTCTCCGGACGGAACCAGGCGGCTTCAAAGTAATCCAGAATGGCCGCAGTAGGTTTTTCCCATTCCGGTGTGAAAGTGAGACCGTATTCGCGCAGAACGCCCCCCTGACCCGGGCCTTCATAGGTGAGGACACCATAACCGCGGTCATAGGCCGCTTTGGCCAGAACGAAATACAGTTCTTCCAGCGTGGAATCGTAGCCGCCAACCAGTACGATAAGCGGCTTTTCCTGCCACCCATCAGGACCCGGATAAAGGATGCCACGGAGGTGACCGGTTTCATAAGGAATGGTGAAACGTTCATAAGCGATACCGGCCAGTTTTAGACCATTATCGAAAGCGGCGATTTGCCGCGCCCAGGCAGTTTTGCGTCGCAGATCGTCGGAAGGTAGAAGGAATTCTGCAGTACGCCAGTAATTGTGGGACCGGAGCCAGGCATAGCCATTGCTGAGCGGATCCAGACAGGTGGGGATACGCTTTTCGGTGCGGATGGCGAGTTCGGAAAAGGCATCAAACCAGGCGTTTGTATCACCGTCCGGGATGGAGCTTATGGCTGTCAGCACTTCGCTGAGATCCGCTCCATTGGCGACGATGTCGTTCAGAGCGCGAAGAGTCTGGAAATGAAAGGTCTGATTGCGGAAAAAACGGGAAACGCCGTGATCTGCAAATTCAGAGTATGCCGAGACATTGGGTTTATCTGTCATTCGTACACTGGCCTCTAGTAAGAATAATGTTAGTCTATGCGGAATGTTTTAGGTTGCATGGACTATCTGGTTCTAAGAACCGGGATGTATTATGTTCAGATCATTGTCACGCTATGGGCGTAACCATCCGGGCGGATCAATACAGATGAAATACCAGCCAAACTGGGACTGTCATTAACGCAATCCGCCGTGATGTGTTTGACGATATGTGGATCCAGCCAGTCAGGAAATTCTGAAACATCCTGTTCTTTGGAAGAAAGTGCCAGATGCACCCATTCACCCTTTTCCAAGCACCCATAGAGTGTCGCTGACTGGTTCTCGACGATCAGGTCGACATCCGGAACGCGTTTACCGGAAGCCAGATGCATTGGTAGAGTTTCGGGTACAACGCTGTCGTATCCGTAGGCGATACCAAATCCCGAAATTTCTGAAGCAAGGCGGCGGTTTACGTCAGGGAAAGACAGGATGTCATTCATTGTATTTCGTAATGACAGATTTGGCGGCGTAAAGTTGGTTGCCAGGGCAACCTGCGCCAACGTGTTGTCAAACAACATCTGACCGACCGGTCTACGCTCGGAATGATAGGTATTAAGCAGGCTTTCAGGAGCCTGTTTTTTAACGACCATGGCCAGCTTCCAGCCGAGATTCATCGCGTCCTGTAGACCGACGTTCAGTCCCTGGCCGCCCATCGGGGCGTGAATATGCGCAGCGTCTCCCGCCAGCAGAATACGCCCTTTTCTGTAAGCAGACGCAAGACGCGTGGCATCCGTAAAGCGGGACAGCCAGGACGCTTGGCCCATTCCATAATCTTTGCCGGAGATTTTCAATGCAGCAGACGCCAGTTCTGCAACGGTGAGCGGTGTCTCCTTTGGCACCGACGACCGCTCCGCATCAATGGCGATGACCCGATGATGCGCACCGTCGCCCAGGGGAGACATCATGAGGGCGCCGCGAGACGTCACCATCGACAGCACGCCGCCTCCCTCTGGCGGCTTCGCCAGAACCACATCTCCCAGCATCGCGGTGATACGCCCATCAAAGCCGTCAAAGTTGATGGCCGCCTGATGCCGAACCAGGCTGCGTGCACCGTCGGCACCAACCAGCCACGCGGCAGAGAACTGCCCTTGGGAAGTGGTCACCTGCACCTCGGCCCCATCCTCTTTGACCTGAGTGACTTCCGTTTCACGGAGCAAAGGTACACCAAGTGCCAAGGCGCGCTTTTCCAGAAATTCTTCCGTTTTGGTCTGACGGAGAAACAGAGTGAAAGGAAAGCGGCTTTCAAAAGAGGAAAATTCAAGCCGCGTGTCCAGGGCTCCGTATTCCATCAGGGGTATTTTCTGTCCGGCTGCAAGAAAGTCTTCCACACAACCGCGTAGACCGAACATTTCCAATGTCCGCCCATGGATCGCCAGTGCGCGTGATTCCGCCGTCCGGGTCGGCCGTCGGTCGAGGACTGCGACATCGATTTGGGCAAGTTTCAGCTCGCAGGCCAGCCACAATCCCACGGGGCCCGCACCGCAAACCAATACATCATACGAAGTTTTCATGGTCTGCACCCCTCGAAACTAACATTGTTAGATTCGCAGCCTAACGGTATTAGGTTGTAAGGACAAGGAGGAGACGAGGACGCCGTGAGTGCGAAAATTGTAAGGGAGCAGGTCATCAGTTCAGCACTGCAGTTGCTGGACATGCTGGGAATGGAAGGTCTGACAATGCGCAAGCTGGCAGACATGCTGGACGTACAGGTTCCCTCACTCTACTGGCATTTTGCGAATAAGGACGCGTTGTTCGAAGCGGTGGCTGACACACTTCTCGAACAGGTAGCAACGACCACGGTCGTTGCGGAAAAATGGCAGGAAATGTTCTTCAGAATTTCCTGCGAAGTCAGGCAGGCATTGCTGGCTCACCGTGACGGGGCCCGCTTTCTGGCAAGAACTTATCCGCTTTCCGATAACGTGGCCCGCATCAGTTCCCAGATGATCTCCAGCCTTAAGGAAGCCGGTGCAGATGATCGCACAGCCACCTGGGGGACTTTTTCCACGCTCTACTTTGTCATCGGCTTTACGATCGAAGAGCAGGCATTTGCCGAAAAACGCCCCGATCATAACCAGAGTCCGGATCTCCAGTCTCTTCTGTTACGCTATCCGGTTGCAGCCTTGGCGTGGCATCAGATCCTTCAGAGCGACCCTGATGAAGGTTTCCATTTCGGCCTGAAGATGTCTCTACAGGGACTGGCACAAAATCTTCATACTTTGGAAAAAGAGCGCTGCGAGATGTCGCCATGATGACCGCCGTCAAAAGTGCGGCGTCACCTTCATGGTTTCGGATTTAATCCAGATTTTACATTACCATACAGAAACAATCTGAGGATTAATCAATTGATGACGGAAAACATTTCTTCTCAGACGGAAGTAACCAGTCTGGACTTCCAGCAGGTTGATGTATTCTCGTCTGTACCCTTGCGAGGGAACCCTTTGGCTGTAGTGGAAAAAGCGGACGCTTTGTCTGCAGCGAAAATGGCTGCGTTCGCCAACTGGACCAATCTGAGCGAAACAACATTTCTTCTGAAGCCTGAACACCCCGATGCAGATTATCGGCTAAGAATATTTACCCCTTACAGCGAACTTCCTTTTGCGGGCCATCCTACGCTCGGAAGCTGTCATGTCTGGTTATCTTCCCGGAATTTTCCCGCGGGGAGAGACATCATGCAGGAATGTGGAGCAGGCTTGGTAAGGATCCGGCGTGACAATGGAAGGCTGGCTTTTGCTGCTCCGACACTTCGCCGCAAAGGACCGCTTGAGCCGGAACTGCTGACACAGATCAGGAAGGGATTAAACCTTTCCGAGAAAGACATTGTTTCTGCTGAATGGGTGGATAATGGCCCTGGCTGGTTGTCACTTCTTCTCAAGGACCGTCAGACTGTCCTGTCACTGAAACCTGATTTCCAGGCGATCGCGGGAATTCGCGTTGGGGTCGTTGCCCCCGCAGCGGAAGAGGATGATGTGGACTTTGAAGTGCGAGCATTTTCTGCCGCCGGTTTTGAGGATCCTGTCACCGGAAGTCTGAATGCCGGGATTACCCAGTGGCTGATAGGCAGTGGCCTTGCGTCTTCATCCTACATAGCACGCCAAGGCACGGTTCTGGGACGTGCGGGCAAGGTCTATGTCACGCAATCCGGTGGCGAAATGTGGATCGGAGGTGATGTCGTGACATGCGTTAAAGGCGTGCTTTCTCTATAGTTTTGAGTGTGATAATTTTTGGACCCTGACGCTAAAGCGCGGCGTCAGGCCCTGTCTTTAAAGATGGCGAAAATAGACGATAGCTTCGAGAGTGAATTGTAACAGGCGTCTATTCTGACCAAGGCGAGGTATTTCGTTACACGTCTTCCGATTAACCCGAGCCAGACTTTCTTCTTTCCCCCAAACCTCCACTCATAACTGCGACATCGCACTGCACAGCCGCGGAAAAGCCCTCTCCATCGAGGGTTATGGAACCTGTTTGATGATCCATTTTTCCAGGATGCTGACGCTGTCTGTTATTTCCATGCCACTTGGCCAGATCAGCCCATAAGATGTTCCATCCGCGTCGAACCTGGCCGGTGCCACAAGCCGGCCGGTCGCGATATCGTCCATAGCGATGATACGGGGCGACAGAGCAACCCCCAGACCATTGGCGGCGGCTTCCAGCATCATGAAATGATGGTCGTACAGACGGACGTCGCGCGGTGTGGGCATGTCGGGCCGGAACGCCAGCCAGTTTTTCCATGCCTCGGGCCGGGTGCGCGACCCGAGTGCCAGATAGTCCCCGTCAGCGAACCGCTGTGCCATGTCAGGGCGCATGACCGGCCCGACCGTCTCCTGCGCGATTATGGTGACAGCCCAGTCGGGAGCAAGTGGGAAATCAAGACGCCGGATTGCCAGCGTAACGCGGTCACGTGCGAAATCCAGCGCGCCCCCACCGGTCGAAAGATGCACATCGATCCCGGGATGACGGTCCTGGAAGTCGGACAGGCGCGGGATCAGCCAGCGCATTGCCAGTGACCGCTCGCATGACAGCACGATCGGCTGGGCATCAGATGACGACCGGATCTCGGTCAGCGCCGCCGCAATCCCCTTCAGTGCATCGGTTGTCGCTTCAGCCAGACGCGCGCCGTCCCGGGTCGGTCGCACCCCCCGCCCGTCCGGCTCCAAAAGCTGGAGTTTCAGATCATCAGCCAGCTTGGACACCCGACGGCTGACAGCCCCATGAGTCAGAGCTAGCTCTGTTGCTGCCGCCCGTACCGAACCCAGGCGCACAACCGCTGCAAAGGCACGCAGATCGTCCAATGAGGGAATGTCAGAACGCTTCATTCGTCAGTTTTTATCACCAGAATAGGTCAGTTCATATCGGTTTTCCTAATAAACCATTTCGTTATTCTCACTGGAATGATGGAAAAAAACTTTCACAAAATTTTGCCGATGGCGGTCACGATGGGAGATCCCGCCGGGATCGGCCCCGAGATCGTGGCACGGATGTTCTTGCGGCAACCGGCACAAAAGCGCTGGATTGTCGTCGGCGATCCGCTGGTGATGCATCAGGCGTTGACAGCACTCGACTCATCGGCGTCGGTGCGGCGGATCGCAACACCAGCCGAAGCCCGGTTCGAGGACGGAGTGCTGAATGTGCTGGCCTCGTCGGAATGCGTAGAATTGCCCCCTATGGGTCAGATCAGTGCCGAAAGTGGCCGCGCCGCTTACGCGGCAGTCTTGGCCGCAACTCGTTTGGCGAAGGCAGGAGCAATCCGAGCGATTATTACCGCACCGATCCATAAGGAGGCGCTCGCCGCTGCCGGACTGCACTATCCCGGCCATACGGAAATTCTTGCCGAGCAGGCTGGCGGCTCGCGTGTTGCGATGATGCTGGCGAACGAGGACATCCGCGTCGTGCTGGTGACGATCCACTGTTCTCTCAGGGACGCGATCCAGCGCGCTGATTTCCCCGCCCAGACGGCAGCAATCCGGCTGGCTCACACGGGAGCACGCGCACTGGGTATCGAACGCCCACGTGTCGCCGTAGCGGGCCTCAACCCCCATGCCGGAGAGGGTGGCCTGTTTGGTGACGAAGAGACCCATATCATCGGTCCCGCCGTCGCCCAGGCACGTCGTGAAGGCATTGACGCATCAGGCCCATGGCCCGGTGACACGGTGTTCATGCAAGCGCGCGAGGGACGGTTCGATGTCGTCGTCGCGCAGTATCATGACCAAGGACTGATTCCCGTCAAATACATGGGTTTGGCGCAGGGTGTGAATATCACCCTCGGTTTGCCCTTCACGCGGACAAGCCCCGACCACGGCACAGCCTTCGATATTGCAGGACGGGGTATCGCCGATCCATCCAGCCTGGAAACGGCATTCGATTACGCCCTTCGCCTCACCAATGGAGCCTCAGTATGACCCGACCCGAGTTCATCTTCATGCTGACCCGCCATGATCGTACGGTGGAGAACGCAGTCGATCTGGTCGAAACTGCCCGTGAGGCAGGTGTCCGGCATATCGGGTTCAAGGATATTGGTCTGCCTTTTACGGTGCTCCAGACGCTGGCCAGCACTATCCGTGAGGCCGGAGCAAAAACCTATCTGGAAGTTGTCTCTCTCGATCGCGACAGCGAACTTCGCTCAATACAGGCCGGGATCGCTCTTGGTGTCGATTATCTGCTGGGTGGCACACATGTCGGTGATGCGCTGAAGCTGCTGGAAGGCACAAAAATCCGCTATTATCCCTTTCCCGGCCGGATCAGCGGGCATCCGAGCATTCTCGAAGGAACCAAAACCGAAATCGTACGCAGTGCGGTCGATCTCGCGGGCCGGCCTGGTGTCCATGGACTGGATTTGCTGGCCTATCGGTTCGCAGGAGATGTACCGAAGCTAATCCGGCAGGTCTGCGCCGCGGTGCCGAATAAGCCTGTCATCGTGGCGGGCTCGCTCGATCGGGCGGAGCGTATTCGCGCTACCACCTCTGCGGGTGCTTCGGGGTTTACGGTCGGCACAGCTCTGCTCGACGGCGCTTTTCCTGCATCACCCGATCTGGCGCAACAGATCGGCTACGTCCAGACTATCATTCGACAATTCTGACGGAGGAAACCAATGGAAAAAATAAACCTGACTCAGGCTTTCACGGCATTTTCCGATTACTGGAGCCCCCGTGTGGCGGGTGACATCAACACATCCCAGATCAAGCTGGCAAAATTCAAGGGAATGTTCGACTGGCACCATCACGAGCATGAGGACGAACTGTTCCTGGTTGTTTCCGGAACATTGCGCATGCATTTCCGGGATCGCGACATTGACATCGAGGCCGGTGAATTCATCATTGTTCCGCATGGCGTCGAGCATTGTCCCGAGGCTTTAGGCAACGAGTGCCATGTTGTTCTGCTGGAGCCGAATACGACCCTTAACACGGGCAATGTGACCACTGACCGAACCGTGCACACACTGTCGCGGATATAACCTGGAATTCCAGTACTGAGGACCTCAATATTCCCTCAGAAAACTGAGGATTATCTGTGCGTGAAGTGAGCCAAATATATGTCCGATTCTATACTTGGATAACCCAAAAGCGGACCTGCCGCTGTCCCCTCCCCCTCTAAGCAGACTTTAATTCGTTGGACCTTAAAATGCTGGACGTTCAGATGGGCTTCATGGGCTGGTGCCTGAGCCAACTCGAAAGCCCTCTGCATGCACATCAGGGTATCGGCGCGTATTCCAATCTCAGACCGAATGGCCATGTCGGCAGACAGGTTGGAGCGTCCGTTCCGAAGAGCACTGATCGGTTGAGCCGGGAAACACCAAAATGTTCTGCCACGGTGTTTGCCTTGATACTATAAGGCTCCAGTATTTCCGTTCTGAGCCAGTCGGCCAACATGAATAGCGTGATTTTTATAAGACACTGTTGGCGGTGACATCGAAGGTGACGTCAACGTCCAGTGCGACCCATTGACCGGTCGCCCATGGCCCCTGACCAATACCAAAGGCAGAGCGGAATAATTTCGTATGCCCTTCAGCGTGTGCTTTAGCGCCCTCTACATTGAGCGTAAACAGGAGCGTTACTGGTTTGGAAGCGCCGCGCAGGGTCAGATTTCCAACGGCCTCATAGGTATTTTCGCCTGTCCTGTGAATCTCCGCGCTGGAGAAGAAGGCATGTGGAAACTGGGCAATATCAAACCAGTCACGACCCGGCAGCGCCGTATCCCGTTGCCGGTCACCGGTTTCCGCACTGCCGAGGTCGACATCGACCGTGATATGCGCTGCTTCAAGGTGATTGGGGTCGAGGGAAATGGAGGCATTATAACGCGAGAAATGCCCCTCAAACTTTTTGCCCGTCTGGATGCCAGAAAAGCCAAGGGTGCTTTTTGCGGTGT
The DNA here is from genome assembly GCF_002723955.1 of Gluconobacter frateurii. Taxonomy (GTDB): domain Bacteria; phylum Pseudomonadota; class Alphaproteobacteria; order Acetobacterales; family Acetobacteraceae; genus Gluconobacter; species Gluconobacter frateurii. Next base: position 987,459 of record NZ_BEWN01000001.1, on the reverse strand, counting down.
CAATCTTCCAGTCCGCAGCCTCTGCCTGTGTCCCCATGGAAACCAGGCCAGTCATGAAGGCCACAGTCGGCCAGGACGGAAAATGTTTCATAGTCGTGATTTTCCCCAATGGAGCAGCATCCGCGCCATGATATCGTCCCTGAGAAGAAACTGGTGGCGCAGAGCGGCAAGGATGTGAAGGGCTACCAGCGCAATAAGCGCATAGGCGCCGTAGGCATGGATGGTTTTCAGCACGGCTTCGACGGGAGCCTTGTCGGTCAGGGTCGAAAAAACCGGCAGGTCCGGCCACGGCACCAATCCGTACAGGACGGTTGGGATACCGAATACGGAACTCGACACCAGCGCCCAACCTGTTAGCGGGATGATAAATAGCGCGGCATAGAGGATGATGTGGCCAGCATGAGCCGCCGTCTTTTCACCTGGTTGCATTGTCGGTGGTAGCGGAGGCGGACGATGGCTCAAACGCCACACCAACCGCACCACTGCTGCCAGAAGAACCGTGATCCCGATCGACTTGTGAAGCTGATAAAGCCAGAACATTGTATCTGGCGTGAGACCGCCATGAACCATCAGAAGGCCGATGATAACCAGGGCTGCGATATTAAGCGCCATGATCCAGTGAAGGATGATCGCCAGACGCGTATATCGTTCAACAGACCATGACGCTGGCATGGGTTTACTGCTGAAGCTCGAACGCGCCAGCGATTGTCAGCGTCACAGTATCCCCCACGAGCGGCACATACTGTTTGACGCCAAACTGGCTGCGAGCAATCGTCCCGGTCGCTTCAAAGCCAACGGTAAACATCTTGTCGAGCGGGTTGGTCCCGCTCCCGACCAGACGGGTTTTGAGCGTGATCGGTCGTGTTATACCATGCAGGGTCAGGTCTCCGGTGATATTCGCAGTGTTGGCGCCGGTCCGGACAATCCGGGTAGACTTGAACGTTGCGCTGGGAAACCGATCTGCGTCGAACCACTGCGCACTTCTCAGTTCGCCATCCAGCTTCGGTACCGTGGTGTCGACCGATTGCACCGGAACCGTAACATCGAGATTGGTCGCTGAAAGATGGGCCGGATCAATCGTGAGCGAACCGGATGCTCCCGTGAAAAAACCGGAGAAATTGCTGAAGCCCAGATGCGAGAGAGTAAAGCCGACCTGCGTATGATAGGGCTCGATCTTGTAGGTTCCGGCCTTCACTGCCGCCGGATCGGTGCTGGCCACCTGCTGTGCTGAAGCCTGTGAAACTGTACCGAAAACGATAGCTGCCATAAGGGCAGACTTAGCAAAATGACGTTTGATCATGGATGAGCATTCCTATGGGATAAGAAGGTTGTCAGAGCGGAAGATCGACGATTTCGCCTTGGGCCTGTACGATGGCAGCGTCTTTGGCATCCTCCCCCAGCGCCAGTCCTTCGGCGCGGATCCAGGTGACATCTGTCAGGCCAATGAACGCCAGGATGGAACCGAGATATTTTTCCTGATGATCCAGGGCGGCAGCCGGGCTGCCCCCGGTATAGACCCCACCGCGCGTCGAGATCAGGAATGCCTTTTTGCCTTTTGGAAGCAAACCTTCCGGGCCTGTCGCACCGTACTGGAATGTCTTGCCAGCGACGACTACGCGATCAATCCAGGATTTGAGCTGGACAGAGACGGAGAAATTATACATCGGTGCACCAATGACGATGATGTCAGCTGCCAGAAGGTCATCGATATACCCATTGCCGATCGCAAGATCATCAGCGAGTGCTGCATCCGTGACCGGTGCCCCCTGGAACGACGCCATATGCGCGCCTGTCAGGTATGGCACGGGATTTGCAGCAAGATCCCGATAGGTGACAGTTGCGTCCGGATGCACAGCCTTCAGACGCGCAACGGTGTCCGCTGAAAGCTGCCGGCTAACCGAGTAATCTCCAAGAATACTGGAATCGATATGCAGGATCTTCATCGTGGTCGTCTCCGTAGAGGAAAGTGACAGGGACTCTCTGTTGCGCCCTGAGAAGAGATTTTTGATTGCCCTGAGCATGGATCATGATGTCTCACGCAGAGACCTATCTAGAAAGTCTCTATATTCCGATATATACTATCGTTTAAAACGATACATTGAGAGGCTCTATGCTGGACGGCGTATCATTGGATCAGCTGCGCACATTCATTGCCGCCAGTGATGAAGGCAGTTTTTCGGCGGCGGCCCGGCTGCTGCACCGGTCGCAATCGGCGGTCAGCGAAATGATCGCCACCCTGGAGGCGCAGATGGGAGTGGTGCTGTTCGACCGGACGGGCCGCTACCCGCAATTGACGATCGCCGGCAGAGTGCTGCTGGCTGATGCGCGCGGCGTAGTCGGCAATGTGGACTTCATGAAGGCTCGGGCCAGAGGTATGTCCTTGGGGCTGGAGCCCGAGTTATCGGTTGTAGTGGACGTCTTCTTCCCAATGGACCGGATTACAGCTGTGGCGACCGGTTTCCGTGAGAGATTTCCGCATACGCCCCTGCGGCTGTACGTGGAGGCCCTTGGTGGCGTCTTTCAACCTCTCCTCGATGGACGGGCCAATGTCGGTATTGCAGGCCCTCTTCCCGGTCTTCCCAGTTCCATGTCGAGTGAAGCGCTGGGAGACATCCGTTTCATGATGGTCGCGTCCCATGACCATCCACTGGCGCGGATCGACGGCGTTATTCCCAGAGAAGAACTTGCACGCCACGTCCAGCTTGTGCTGACAGACCGGACCGAGCTTTCCGCGGGAAGAGAACGCGGCGTCCTGTCTCCGCTGACATGGCGGCTCGCGGATCTCTACGCCAAGCATCATTTTCTTCTTGGTGGCCTCGGCTGGGGCGGGATGCCATTCCACACTGTCCGCGCCGATCTCGAAAGCGGCCGGCTGGTCGAACTCCGCATCGAGGACATTTCTCCAGGAGGAGCCGACATGCCCATGACGGTCGTCTATCCCACGTCCGAGCCGCCTGGACCCGCCAGCCGCTGGCTTATCGACAAACTGAAGCTTTGCCCCGGCGAAATTACCGATCGCTGATTCGGATTTCAAAACGGTTGGTTTCGATCCGCTCTACAATGCACCCAAAAACCGAAAGCGACGTTATCGGGAGCTAACTTATCAGCAGAGTTCGGCGGGAGGAATGGCAGCTCCGTCAGGCCCCGCCTGCACTGTCGTCCGAGGCCTAACCGCCGATAAGCCACGAGGAAAGTCCTGATCGTTACATCGGGCATGGATCTTGCTCATAAAGCTGCCGCGTGATCGACCAAAACCTGAGAAGGTTCGCCCTTTTGCTCCGGTGGCCTACGAATGGGCGCGGATCACTGTGCTGTCAGTCGTTGCCCATTTCTGGTCTGTCAGATCACCTCATGCAGTATCCGCTCCAACGTAATGCCACGCTGAAGCAGCCAGTGAATCAATCTGACACACACATGGCTGAGTGGAACCCTAGCATGGATCGGTACTCAAGGACGTCAGTTCCATCACGTCGCGCTTGGGCGCAGTCCCAAAGCTGCGAACATAGTCCCGACTGAATTGCGACGCGCTTTCGTAACCGACTTCAAACGCTGCATGCGAAACGTTGAAGCCTTCTGACACCATCAGACGACGTGCCTCAAGCAGGCGCAACTGCTTTTGATACTGGAGCGGCGTCATGGAGGTCAGCATTTTGAAATGCTGATGGAAGGACGAGAGACTCATGCGTGCGACTGCGGCAAGACGTTCAATCCTTACCGGCTTCGCAAAGTTGGCCCGCAGCAGGTGAACGGCTTCCGCAACCCGTTGCATGTGGCTGTCGGGCAGGACGAGTTTACAGACTTCGCCCGCATGAGGCCCTGTTAACAGCCAGAAGCAGATTTCACGCATGATCGCCGGCCAGAGGATCGGGGGCGCGGCCGGATTATCGAGCAGTCGTATGAGCCGCCGGATGCAGTCGGACAGATCCTCGGACAGGTCGGCGACGAATACCCCGATACCCTGATCATTCGACGGTAAAGGGGGCTGGGTAAGTTCAGCCATGACCTCACGCAGGATACCGGCATCCAGATCTATCGTAATGCCAATGTATGGGCATTCCTGACTTGCTTCCGTCACGCGGCCAAGAGCGGGTATTTCGATGCTGACCAGAAGAAACGCCATGGAACCATATTCGAAGATGGCATCGCCAAATTCTACCTCCTTCGCGCCCTGAAGAGTGATACAGAGCGACGGTTTGTATACCATGCCATTCGGTGGCGTCTTTTCGCTCAACCTGATGATATTCATGCTGTCAAAAGCCGTCGTGAAAAGCCCGTCTGTGCCATGTCCCTGCCCGTCCAGATAGCAGGTTACAGCCCTGGCGAGAGATGAAGACATTTCCTGCTCCAGCCGAAATTCCAACACTTCCCGTCTACACGCAGCGAACCGTCTGAGCCAGAGCATTGCAGGATCGGGCAAGAAATTTGAGAGTTTGGGCATTCGTCTCTCTACCCTGCACGCCTAAGTATCGGGCGTCGGCTGGAGTTAATGGCGAGTGCTCGAAATATCAGCCTCTCTCCCCGAAGAGACTTCCTTACGTGGACAGGAGCCCAACATGAGCAAATGGACGACATCAAACATTCCGGACATTCGCGGCCGTTCATTTGTCGTAACAGGGACAGGTGGCCTCGGGTTTGAAGACGCATTGGCACTCGGGAAAGCTGGAGCGACAGTCATTCTCGCCGGCCGAAACCCTCGCAAAGGTGCGGAAGCGGTCGCCCGGATAAAAAGGGAAGCACCTGAGGCCGCCATCAGCTTTGAAGCTCTTGATCTGGCTGATCTGGCATCGATTGCTGCGTTTGGTGAGCGCCTGCGCGGCCAGCACGGCCGTCTCGACGTTCTGATTAATAATGCCGGGGTAATGACGCCCCCCGCCCGTAAAGTGACCTCGGATGGTTTCGAACTACAGTTCGGGACCAACTATCTTGGGCATTTTGCTCTGACCGCGCATTTGCTGCCCCTGCTTCGCAAAGGTCATGATCCGCGGGTTGTCACACTCTCCAGCATCGCAGCGCGTGACGGTCAGATCGCATTCGATGATCTTCAGGCCGCACACGGCTACAAACCCATGCCGGTCTACAGTCAGTCCAAGCTGGCCTGTCTGATGTTCGCGCTGGAACTTCAGCGTCGCAGCGACGCAGGAAACTGGGGGATAACAAGCATCGCCGCCCATCCCGGTATTTCGCGTACCGATCTTCTTCCGAACGGTGCAGGCGCTTCGAGCGTGTTTGGCCTCGCACGCCGGATATTGTGGTTCCTTTTCCAGCCCGCCGCTCAAGGTGCGCTGCCGACCCTCTTCGCCGCGACGTCCTCCGGGGCAAAGGGAGGCGGCTATTATGGCCCCGACAGACTGAGCGAGACGCGTGGATATCCCACCACTGCCAGAATTCCCCCTGCCGCACGCGACCGGCAGGCTGCGGCTCGTCTGTGGGATATTTCCGAAAAACTGACCCACGTGCAGTTCGGGTAAGCACCATGCACAGGACTTTCCTGCTTGCGGCCTACATCTGGCTGACCTTCAGCGGCACACTGCATTTTCTTATAGACGTGGTTTCGCAATATATGCGCCGTAAACATGTGCCAGGACCGGAGACAACCCTCTATTATGGCCTCAACACGTCGTTTGCACTGGGCCAGATTGTCTTTGGTCTCCTCTGCCTCTGGCTGGTCTGGCAGGCGCCAGAACTCAGCCATCAGCGAGTATTCACAACAGTATCGTTCGCCGCAGCTGCAGGCTGGCTCGCGGTCACGTTCGCCTTCATGAGCTATTGGGAACCAAGGGTGAATGTTATCGCCTTTGGGATCTTGTTGGCCGGGGCGCTCCTGAGTCGTTGAAGGCAGATACTGCAGGAATTACACCCGCGATCCGGCGATCAGAATGTCGACAAGACGCTTTGCGCTGGTCTCCCAGCCAGGTCCGGCCGAGAAGTTCGAGACCCCCGCCAAAGCCCGCAGTAGATCGAGTGGCTCAATCTCCGCCTTAAAGTCGCCACTGGCAACGGCAGATTCTACAAGCCTGTCGATCGCATTCTGAAGAATCATCCCGGACTGAGCGTAAAGCGCGCTCGTGCCCTCAACCAGACCATTGAGGGCGGGCGCAATCACATGTTTGGCGGCAATGTAATCCACGAACAACAGCATCCATGCTCGAAGCGCTTCTACTGGTGGATACTGTGCGGCCAGAGCCGGCGCAGCATCGGCCAAGCGATCCAGTTCCGCGCGATAGACGGCCTCAATGAGAGCATCACGATTGGGAAAATGCCGATAAAGCGTTCCAATCCCCACGCCCGCACGACGCGCAATCTCGTCCAGGGGGATATCGAGTTCACCCGCCGTAAACGCCGTCTTGGCGACGCCCAACAGGTGCTCCCTGTTGCGTTGCCCGTCACTCCGCGGTCGGCGGCGAGGCTTTTTTTCGTCGATCACAAGGTTCCCTCTTGTTAAACGGAGCATTGCTCCGTATATACTAAGCGGAGCAATGCTCCATATATAAGTTCGAGTGCTGTTTCAGCAAGAAACTGATGCACCATTCCAAGGAGTTTAACCGATGACGCAGATTTTTGGCGCACATTCGACAACTGAAGACGTCCTCTCCGGCGTGTCCCTGAAAGGCAAGCGCGTTCTCGTTACGGGCGTCTCTGCCGGTCTGGGCATAGAAACAGCCCGCGCGCTTGCTGCCCATGGCGCCCAGGTGGTGGGAGCCGCCCGTAATCTCACAAAAGCAGAGAGTGCCACGGCGCAGGTCCGTATGGACGCTGAACGCGCAGGCGGAACATTTGAACTGGTCACCCTGGACCTTGCCGATCTGAGCAGTGTCCGCGCATGCGCCGATCAGTTGAATGCAGTCGGTCTGCCGTTCGATCTCGTGATTGTCAATGCGGGCGTTATGGCAACGCCTTTCGGGCATACGAAGGATGGGTTCGAGACACAGTTCGGAACCAATCATCTCGGACACTTCGTGCTCGTTAATCGCATCGCGGGACTGATGCACGCCGGTGCGCGACTGGTCAGTCTGGCGTCGTCTGGCCATCGTTTTGCAGATGTTGATCTGAAAGATCCGAACTTCGAGCATACCCATTACGAGCCGTTCATCGGCTACGGGCGCTCCAAGACAGCCAATATCCTCTTCGCCGTTGCCTTTGATGCCCGCCATCGCGCGCGCGGGGTACGCGCCACGGCCGTTCATCCCGGTGGCATTCTGACCGAACTGGCGCGTCACATGCCGGCCGGTGCAATTGAGGCGATGGTGGCGCAGGTGAATGAACAGGCTGCGGCAGAGGGGAAACCACCGTTTCAGTTCAAAACCATTCCTCAGGGAGCGGCTACTTCGGTTTGGGCTGGTGTGGTGGCGGAGGCCGATGCGGTTGGAGGACATTACTGTGAGGATTGCCAAGTAAGTCCGGTCGTGCCCGATGACCAGCCAATCAGCCTCGTCAGTCAGGGCGTTCGTTCCTACGCCCTCGACCCTGCACACGCCGAAGCGCTGTGGGCAAAAAGCGAAGAAATGGTCGGAGAAAAGTTCTCCTGACGGGCCCTTGCTCTCCTGTTGCTGGGCATAACGGTCACGCCTGACACCCGGCTTTGCTGATCAGTGGCTCAGACGCAGGGAAGCTGAGAGTTTTTTCCTGCGCCTGAGCGCGCTACTGAGCAGGGAAATTTCTAACGATTGTAGACCTCTCGTTCGAAGAGAAAGCCGTTGGAGGATTTGAGCTATGCGCATTGCAGTTGTTGAGTGGCCAGACGAGCTGGAGCCAGATAGCACCGCCTGGAAGGCGATCATACAGGGTGTGGATGCCTCCAGGCCGGACATTCTGATCACGAATGAAATGCCCTTTGGGCCGTGGGTTGCTTCTGCGCCCGCCTTCGACACGGAAGTGGCAGCGCAAACTATTGCGATCCACGAGGCAGGCCTTGTTGCGTTATCGACCCTGTCAGCCAAAGCAGTAATTTCATCACGCCCGGTATGGGCAGGGAATAAACTTTCCAACGAAGCGATTGTGATAGAAGCGGGATGCGCAAAGGCCGTGCATCACAAGCAATATTTTCCCTCTGAGCCAGGCTGGTATGAAACCGCGTGGTTTGGCGCTGCGTCGGGCGAATTTGAAACTACCCGTATTGGTGATATCGACGTTGGAGTTCTGCTTTGCACAGAACTTATGCTCAACGAACACGCCCGGGCCTATGGCCGTCATGGCGCACCGCTTATTGCGATACCCAGGGCGACAGGCGTTTCCAGAGATCTTTGGCATTTGGCGGGGAAATTTGCGGCAATTACGAGCGGCGCATATGTCGTTAGCTCAAACAGAGTGGGCTCAGTCACCGGTCCTGTCTTTGGTGGAGGGGGCTTTGTATATTCTCCAACCGGAGAGTTGCTGGCGACGACTGATGCTGACCATCCGCTGGCAGTATTTGAATTGGATGCTGCTCTGAGCAAGCGTCAAAAGCTCTGTTATCCGTGCTACGTCGCAGAATGAGCAACACTTATCACCCATGTCGTTACACGAGAAAATTCATCTCCTCTCTCCCCGTCAATGCCTGGGGCACAATACCTGAGGTATAAAAGTAACTCTTGATTCAGCCGCGGCTATGCCCACGCAGGATGAAGCGGCTTTGCCGCTTTTCCCGAGGTTGAGCGGGAAGCGACAAGACTGATCCAAGCCTCAGCTTCAAATAATCGTTTGCCATTTCTATGTCTCTGTTTGTTCATCCATTCCCCCAAACCGCCTTCGGTAAACTGCGGGCGTGACACCCGTTTGCCGCTGAAAAGCACGACGGAATGTGTCAATGTCCCTGAAGCCAAAAGCGACAGCGACCTGCTTGGGATAATCCCCGGCCTCCAGTCTGGCACGCGCAAGATCAATGCGGATCTGCTCGACCCATTGAGCCGGAGTTATGCCAAATTCCTGATTGAAAATCCGTGTGAAATGACGGGCGCTGAGCCCCGCTCGGTTCGCCAGAGCCGCCGTACTGGCGTCTTCGTCGGGATGAGCAATGAGCCATCTTTGGATATCCTGGATGATTGAGCGTCCGGCAGGTCTGACTTCACCCCGTCTGCTGAATTGCAACTGGCCTCCCGGCCGTCGGAAAAACATGACCAACTGGGATGCGACGTCTTTTGCAAGCGCAAGACCGCAGTCTTCCTCGACCAGAGAGAGTGCAAGATCGAGGCCAGCGGTCACGCCGGCGGCTGTGCGGAGCGGTCCATCTCGCACGTGTAGCGCATCGGCCTCGATGTCTGCGGCGGGACATGCCCGAGCAAGTTGATCGACTACGGCCCAGTGGGTCGTCACGCGCCGACCATCAAGAAGACCTGAGGCCCCTAAGAGCAACGCGCCCGTGCAGATGGAGCCATAGCGACGGCAATCTGGTGCGACACGGCGGATCCAGTCGACAATTTTCGGCTCATAATGAGTGTTTTTCAGGCCCGGCGCACCGGCAATCAGGAGGGTATCGAACCGCCCGAAAGCGTCATCTACGGTACAGTCCGGTAGAAACCGCATTCCAGATGACGATTCAATCGGCCGGTCAGAGATACCCACGACAAAAAGAGCATACGCTTTATAGCCGATCTGGCTATTAGCCTCTGCGAACACATCCAACGGGCCTGAAATATCCAGCATCTGTGCACCGGGGAGCGCCAGAATGCCAATTTTGCGCATATTCTTTCCGTGTCCTGCCATGATGTAAAATGTCCTGTTTCGTCGTCAAACGACAATATGAGACATTGTATCCAAAAGATATGATTTGGGCAGACATACAGGGAAAGGGAAACCAATGCCCACCATCGAGATACCCGACAGCAAATTGGCGAAAGAGATCGCGGAACTCGTGCGCGACACCGAAACAGAGCTTCTGTTCAACCATTCCAGCCGCGTTTATATGTTCGGCGCCCTGGCCGGTGCACACAGAGGACTGAATTTTGATCGTGAGCTCCTTTACGCAGGAGCCATGTTTCATGATCTCGGGCTGATGTCTCCTTACAGCAGTCCCCATGAGCGTTTCGAAGTGGACGGAGCCAACGCGGCGAAAGCGTTTCTTTCCGGTCGGGGGATTGCCCCCCAGGATATTGACTTGGTCTGGACGGCGATTGCGCTTCACACCACGCCCGGCATTCCCAAACATATGCATCCGATTGTTGCACTCGTGACTGCAGGTGTGGAAATGGATGTTCTCGGTCTTACCTACGACGAATATACGGGTATTGAACGAGATACGGTCATCAAGACATTTCCTCGTACACCGCATTTCAAGGAAGACATTATTCAGGCTTTCTACGACGGTATCAAACACAAGCCAGAAACAACATTTGGTAACGTGAAAGCCGACGTTCTCGCTGACAAGGACCCTCATTTCCACAGGGGCAATTTTTGCAGCGTTATCCGTTGTTCGCATTGGAGCAGCTGATAACGTCACTGTTATATAGGAACAGGTTCGACAAGTCCCTGCATGCCGACCGGGTTGCTTACCCAGCTCGGTCCTCTCATCGGTCTGGAAACCATCCCGGTCTTACCGGACACTGTTACTTGTTTTAGCAGACAGCAGGATTTTACCCTGTCGCATGCGTTCCTGAGTTTCGTTGGTAACTGGTCTGACTTCTCTCAGAGAACGATAGAGAGCAGTTACCAACGACGAACGCTTATCTAACATCGCCAGCAAGACCTGAGCTGGTCCAGTTGGCTGGCGACGCCCATGTTCCCAGTTCAGACGGTCCCCTTGGCGACCCCGATGCTCCTGGCGAACTGTGCCTGAGAGAGCCGGTTCGGGTTCTGATGGCCGCCCCGTCCATAGCCGGAACACGCACCTGGTGGGTCACGCTGTTTTCGGCCTGGGCTTTCGAATAGCAAGAGCCTCATTGAGACCCGGCAGAATGCAGTCATAAGCGCCCATAATGGGTTCCCCGTATTTCGCGATCAGAGTCTTGCTTAAGTCTATCAGGGCGGACTGTTCAGACCGGATCAGATTTTCTTTTTTGGCAAAAACAATCAGCAAGGGCAGATGTCTTCCACCAAAGATGTAACGGGTTCTGTACCCTCCCCTCTTCCCGCTACCATAGGGTGAAAAGCAGATCTGTCGCAGGCTGCCGCCCAAAGAAACGCCAGAATAGCGGCCCATAAACTTCACACTATATCCAGAACCATCGGTTTTCTGCCGTAAAATCTATGTCCGTTTTTCCTCTTTTATCGGACATAAGGTATGACGCACGAAAGAAAGACCCCTAAGGGCCTTTTCGAGGCGTGTACTGCAAGATGCGCGTCCATGGATAAAGGCGTCTCCCGGAAAGACAGTCCGATCGTCTCTGCTGCCTTCTGCAAGAAGCATCTCAACTCACGCAGACCTGCAACCATGTCTAGGTGTCACGGCCGCTTTTGGGAAAACGGAATATCTCCTTTTCAGGGAAAAAGGCATAAAATAGATACGAATTTCCTAATAGGTTTTTTATATGCTTATTTGTATAGCATATTGCATATTCGAGTAGGATTGTTCTAAAGCTCTCGTCCTACCGAGGGTCCATAGTTCCTCCAAACATCTTTGCAGACTGTTCATCATGCCTCTTCCAAAACGAAGCATTCCATTCATTCACCGTCGTAATTATAGCAATTGCTATAACATAATGAAGTTTCTATTAATCATAAAATGCCCTCTTGCCCGCAAGGGAGTCGCTGTAGGACTATTTTTTCTCGGTACAGGCGTGGCTTGTTCTGCAGCACTCAATATCGATGGAACGGCATCCGAAAAATCGTCCGGTATCAGCTATTCTCCTGGGCATTTTTCTAGGAGTAGCACCCGCATTATGAAAAAAACTGCCTCCATTAATGCTGCGGTTCCCAGGCAAAAAACATCCCATTCCGAACAGATCAGTGTCGTCGGCCACCTCAACCGGGAACGCGCCCATATTTTCCCCGGGCTCGGCGCGGTGGATTACAACATCGGCCAGCAACAGATCACGGCTACACCCGGAGGCCAGAACGCTGCCTTCAGCCAGATACTTCTGCGCGTTCCCGGTGTCGTTCTAGACAGCTACGGCGAGGTCCATGTCCGCGGCGAACATGGCGGACTGACCTATCGCGTTAACGGAGTGCTTCTACCCGAAGGGCTAAATGGTTTCGGGCAGGAGATCGACACCCGGATCATCCAGTCCGTGGACCTGCTGACCGGCACCCTGCCGGCCCAGTTCGGCTTCCGCACGGCTGGCGTGGTGGATGTCACCACCAAGACGGGTGAGAATCTCAAACACAATCAGGTCTCGCTTTATGGCGGGAGTTACAACACATTCGTGCCCTCGCTCCAGTTTGGTGGGCAGCATGGAAAACTGGACTATTTCACCACCCTGTCCTTCACCCGCAACAATATCGGCATCGAGAACCCCAGCAATACCTTCCGTGCTGTTCACGACGTGACCAAGCAGGAAAAGGCTTTCTCCTATCTTTCCTGGCACATCGACGACAAAAGCCGCGTCACGCTGCTGACCAGTGCCTCATATGCGGATTTCGAGATCCCTAACTCGTTCAAGACATTCGATGCGAACAGCCCGGATTACACGACCATCTATGACACTGCCGGCGTAAATCCCCATGATCCGTCCATGAACTGGGCTAACCTGAACGACAGCCAGACGGAACAGAACTACTACGCGGTACTGTCCTATCAGCGTACGACGGACAAGATGAACTTCCAGGCTTCGCCCTATTTCCGTTACGGGCGAATTGATTACACGCCCGATCGTGACCGGGACCTGATCTATCAGGGCGTATCCGAACATGAAGTCAACGACTTCACAACCGGCGGCATGCAGTTCGACCTATCTTACGAGATCGCGCGCTATCACACATTACGCGCGGGGCTCCTTGGCCAGTACACGTCCGAGCGGCTGGACACCAACACGCTGGCATTCCCCGTCGATGAGGCCGGCAATCAGAGCTCAAACGTCCCGGCGCGACTGATCGACAATACGGGGAACTGGTCGGTCGAAGCGGGTGCCTATATCCAAGATGAATACAAGATCACCGGGAACCTGACATTCAATTACGGTGTCCGCTACGACCGTTTCGCGTCGTCTTTCGACAATGAAGGCCAGTTGAGCCCACGCGCGAACATGGTCTGGAAGCCGACACGCAACACGACCCTCCATCTGGGCTATTCCCGTTATTTCGCTCCGCCCTCTCCACAGTATGTTTACCCCTCCACGCTGGCCAAATTCGCAGGCACGACCAATGCCGCTGCGAACACAGTCAATGATGCGACCAAAGTTGAAAAATCACACTACGTGGATGGCGGCATCCTTCAGCGCATCACGCCTGAGTTCCAGATCACGCTCGACGCCTACGCGAAATGGGCCCACAATCTCACTGATCTGGGGCAGTTCGGTCGTGCGGTGATCCTCGCGCCCTTCAGCTACAGGCGCGGACTCGTCTATGGCGCCGAATTCGGCAGTTCCTGGCGGCATGGACCGTGGTCGCTTTTCGGCAATTTTTCTTACGTCAAAACATCGGCCCGCGACATCAACTCCGCACAATACCAGTTCGATCCGGCTGAACTGGCCTACATCAAAAAACATGCCATCCAGCTCGACCATCAAGGTGAATTCACAGCGACGGCCGGTGCTTCATGGGCTACGAAATACGATATGGCCTATATTGATTTCGTCTATGGCTACGGCCTTCGCAGCGGCTTTGCGAACCTTAAGAAGGAACCGCAATACGACGTGTTCAATGCCGGTTACCAGCACAGCTTCACGAAGGTGCCATTCGGACACGACATCAAGATCCGCGTTGATGTCGTAAATCTATTCGACAAACGCTACCAGCTCCGAGACGGCAGCGGCGTCGGCATCTATCAGGCCCAGTACGGCCAGAGGCGCGGAACTTTCTTCTCGGCCGTCTCAGAGTTCTGATCCAGAACGTAACCAAAGATATCCTGAGTTCTGTATGACTTCGGATTGTCCGCTATCAGAGGCAAAAGCGGTCAGTGCGGTTACGCCTACATGTCGGACGCTAGAGCGTAGCCCTACGCTTTCCCCGAAGACGACGTGGCTCATGGCTTGCGAGGATTGGTCTCCAACAATCCCGAAGCAACTCGGCCGATCCTCACCCTGCTGTAGGGTCCGGTTTCGGAGTGAAAGGCAGAGGCTCGTAGGGAGCGGATTGCGATAAATTTGGTCGTTTTGGCCCGGAAAGTCTCACCACTTCGAAGACGCGGAGCAGGTCCTCGTCGGTCAGTCTGACCGTGCCCGACCAGTCTGCGCCATTTCCTGGGCGCCCGCCGGGTACGATCGTTGGCCATTCGCGGTGAACGTCTTGCCAACGATTTTTGTTATTATGCTTGAGAAGGTTTACGAGGCTAGTCACACTCTTGAGAGATTTGTGCGTACTAATATTCAAACAACTTTGACAAAAATTCTCTAGTTCTTCGTGGCCTCTGGGGAACTTCACTGATGGTCTATCTTGGTTAGGGGGAGCCTGTGAATAGGCGTGGTACCATTCAGAAACGGACCTCTCCCAGTGGTGATAAGCTGCGACGCAGAACGCTTTGCGTAGTTCGTTGAGCGCATCCTTGGCCATATCGATGTCACACTCGACATCGTCTTGTTCTGACCAATCCTCACACCCTTCGTCATATAAAAAGTTCTTTCGAACATTCGGTGGAAGCAGCGTGAGCTGTTTTTGCAGACCCCCAATCTTCGACCGAAGGGCATCAAGGCCGGTCTGAGCAGCGATGCACAAAATGTCTATTCCGCTGTAGTATTTAATGCGCTGCAGCGGCAGAGCGACCTTGCCAGCCATTTCAGAAATTTTGTATTTTATCCGCTTTTCCATAGGCATCGGAGGACCGTAAGACCTTCTGACGCGATTTCTTGGAACGGTCATTTTCGCTCCACTTCCGAGGCTATAAGCTGCAGGGGACTGGATCTAGTCGGTAGCTTTAACACTGCGAATGGCTGCTTTCGGTCATCCCTTCATCATAACCGACTTTCCGCTCCCCTCCCCTATAGTTGACATCTTGATGATAATGACTGCGGTACTGCCTTTTCATTCAGCGGCAGGGAGCGCCTCAGATAGCAATGGTGAGTTTCAAACAGGCATAAGAGCTTAAAGCTTACGATCGCTCAGGACACGACAGTCTTACTCCGTAAATTCCATGTCCAGTTTTTCTTTTATCGGACATGGAGTAGTTTTTCATCATGCCGTGAAATGTGCTGGAATTCCTCACTGACGAGAATGGCGCTTTAGCCTCAGGCCCCATTTGATTTTTAGGTGGAATTTGATTCAAGCTCTGCGAGGAGACTGGAGATGGGTGACCTGTCTTGGCTGAAGGACAAGCAGATGGCGCGTCTTGAGCCATTTTTCCCGTAGAGCGATGGGAAACCTCGTATGTATAATGGACAGCTTGGTCTTCGGGAAAGCAGAGCGCCAGACCGTTATGAGGTGATGCGACTTACCTGAAGGCCCATCGCAGGGCGTGGAGGCTAGGGGTAAAAAAGGATCCGGGTCGCGTGATTGCTCGCACCACAGGTGGCATGAAGACGAAGCTTCATGCCATGTCCGCCCGCAATGGCAGACCTCCGAGTTTCTTCATGACGGCAGGTTGGGGCAGCGGCCCTTCCCGACAGTTTGCCAAAGGCCCACTGGTTGTAGACAGACAGGGACTATGATGCCGGCTGGTTCCGTAATGCTCTTCAGGTGAGAGGGATCAGGCCATGTATTCCCGAGCGAAAATCCCGCGCGCGTCCCGTCAAACACGACAAGCGGCATTATAAACACTGCAACCGCATCGGGATCATGTTTGGAAAGCTCAAGGACCAGAGGCGTATCGCCACTCACTATGAAAGATGGCCGAGAATGAGACGGTGGCCATCTGTCTCAGTGCAACCGTCATGTTCTGGCTACGAGGCCTGAGCCTTTTCGCAAAGCACTTACCTGCCCAATTGGTAACGGCATGAGCGCAGGGCAAGGGAGGAATTTGTGCGTCTCTATGGATTTCAGACGTGATGGGGAAGCTAGCGCTTCCCCATCATCATTCAGAGCCCGTTATCCGACGTGACGCAGATCAGCCTGGGAGACAGGAGCGTCCATCAGATAGGGTCCACTGGACACGATCTGAATGGAAAGAACGCTCGGCTCTCTGGTCAATGTGCCACCACTCTGCAGAGGCAGAGCTGCATTGCCCTCTGTCCAGCGATATGCGGAGGATTCCAGAGCATGCCAGCCTGACAGATCAGCCACAGAAAGATGCGCTGTCAGGCTCACCGTCTGCCGGGCCGCAAAGAGCGAAACGTCCCCGACAAGAACACCGAGATCACGGCGATCGTCCACGAACGGTCCGATCGTGTCACTCGGACGGCTGGTCCGTGAAACCACACGGACAGTCACAACATTCGTGGGGATCATGAACATGACCCGATCGTTCGTCTGACGTAGCGGCCGGATAACCTGACCAAAGTTCGTGACCAGATGCAGATCCGGATCCGTGGTCAGTTCAGGCTGCGTCACAGCACTTGCCGCGCGTGCTGCAATCTTTGCATGGATCGGCTCGATAAATGCACGCGAGGTCTCAAGTGGAAGCGTTTTCGAACCGCCAGCTTTTGATCCGCCAAAGAGTGCGGTCACGGTGTGATTGTCGAACTGGCTGCGGTTACCCGTGTCCAGATAGCTCTCGGTCAGTGCATTTTCCGCCCAGACTGCTTCGTGGCTCTCCAGTTCTACATGATAGTAAGTATAGCTGTTGATCGTGCGATCAATCAGGATCGAGGTACCGTTGACCAGCATACGGGCCGGAACAAGCTTGCCCTCGAAGACCATGCAGTGTTCCTGCGTCACCAAGAGATCACGGGACGGTACACCATCGGCCAGAGCGCCCTCTCGGATGCGGACGAGCCAGTTTTCTTCCGGCACAGGCTGGCTGGAGACGGTGATGGAACGATGGCCTAGCCATTTGACGGGCATGGCACCTTTGGGTGTCATGACCAATGTACCCGGCACGAGGGTCTCGACGGTTGCTTCGCCGTCTGGTGTCGTGATCGAGGTGCCTTCTGCAAAACAGGTGGAATAGATCAGACCGCCATTGCTGTCAGACGACAGCGTATAGCCATAGCTGCTGGCCCCAGGCACGTTGAGCGAGTAGGTCCCGCCCGCGGTGTAGAACGTGATGCCGGTGGTTGTTGTGGTGACGCTGGTGACACTCGCTGCCGGAATGGACGCCAAGTCGATCGTATCTGCAGGAGACCAACCCGAAATGGTGTTCGTTGGCATTGTCGTGCCGCTGATAACCAGATGCGCACCGTCGCCAGATAGCAAAATGCTATTGCTACCGACAGTACCGTTAACGACGAGTGTGCCACCAGAAGAGACAACAGCCTGCCCAGCGATCGTACCGCCAGAAACAACAGCTACGGTGCCACCATTCTGAATTGTGGGCGTGGAGATCGCGGCACCACTTAGAACATTGAAGGTAACGTTATTGGAAACAGTCCAGGTTCTAGTATCTTTAAATCCGGATTCCAGATTAACAACACCACCATTCGACGTGAAGGTTGTATTGTTGGTTCCGCCAGTTACTGTATAAACATTCAGCGTTCCGCCATCGACTACCGTGCTGGATACAACACCGCCCTGAACGTTTATCGTGCCACCGGAAGAAATACGCGAAGCGGACAGAACAGCACCTGAATTAACGGTAATCGTATTTCCGCTGGTGGCATAATTTCCGTTGGTTGCAGTAAAGGTTACGCCAGACTCAAGAATAAAATTACCGCCTGTACCAACGATTGTCGTGCTTGTCGTATTGTTAGTGTACAGGTCGAGCGTGCCGCCGCTTATGACAAGATTTTTCCCTGCACTTGTATTTGCAAGAAGAGTTGCAGAAGCACCGCTTCCAATCGTCTGGTTCGCGAGAGTTGCACCGGAAGATACAACTTCTGTAGTGCCTGCACCGGAGAGCGTGCCGCCAGAAATAGTCGCTGCGTTCGTGATTGTACCGGTCAGGATAGTTGCGGCATCCGCGATTATGGACCCACCGGTGGAGATCGTGGCACCGCTGATCACAGCCCCAGATGTTGCACTCAGTACACCACTGCTGAATGCATATGCTGCCAGCACTGTCGAACCACTCTGAGCGTCGACGGTGCCACCATTAGCAATAAAGGGGTTATCGGCTGTTCCCCCGACGTAGACGTGCCTGATACCCCCGCTTTGAATCACCCCCTGATAGGAAGAGCCACCGCTAGAGATATAATCCTGTCCTGCGCTACCAACGACACCATTGCGGACAATGCCACCGAAGCCAACATAACGTTGCCCACTGTTGCTTTGATCCTGGGTGGCCCCGCCGGATGAGACAACTTCTACGTCTCCATACACGAGAGCATTCGAAACCACTTGCCCAGAAGAAACTATATAAGTCGCCATTGCGTGTGCATCCTCAATCATCAGCCATGGAGCGTAATGTGAAAGCGTTCACGCTCTGGCCAAGTGAACTGTTTCACTGCAATTACCCGTCATCCGTATGGGGGCAGCGGCAATGAGAGGAAAAAACAAACACCCTTCAGGCATGAACTCAAGCTTTTTCCGATAAAGCTTGGCATGAGATTTTAACGTTTTTTTTACACACGAACAAAAAAACAGGCCAAAAAAATATTTGGAGTTTGAAAAGTCTAGAAATAATCAGACATTTTTCTTTTTCCAATAAAAATCCGAAAATCAATGTATCCACCTAGAGGACCAGAATATTTCTTAATCACAAAAACCGATTCGCCGTAGCTTTGACGAGAACTTTGGATTCGAAATGGAGTCTGGAGATTTTTCGATTTAATCAAAATCGGAAATTCGCCCGCAAGTGATGAGAATTTGAAGAAAAATCAGATCAGATTTCATTTTGAAATTCAGAATGCTTTCAAGCATCGCTCTAGGTTCAGGATCCATTGATTTGAGTGCGGCAATCTGATTCAGGGTCTGTGGGGAGACTGAAGATGAGCGATCTGTTTTGGCTGACGGACGAACAAATGGAGCGTCTGCGGCCCTTTTTCCCAAAGAGCCATGGTAGAGCCCGCGTTGATGATTGCCGGGTGTTGAGCGGCATCATTTTTATCAATCGGAATGGCCTGCGCTGGCGTGATGCGCCCCGGGAATATGGTTCCCATAAGACGCTCTACAACCGTTGGAAGCGCTGGGGCGCCATGGGGATCTTCGCACAAATGACGGACGGGCTGGTTGCCGGAAAGGCAAAGCCCCAGACCAACATGATTGATGCGGCGTATCTCAAGGCACACCGCACGGCTTCGAGCCTGCGGCTAAAAAAGGGGATCCAGGTCGCCTGATCGGCCGAACCAAAGGTGGCATGAACACGAAGCCGCATGCGATCACTGATCAAAGCGGACGACCGCTGAGCTTTTTCATGACTGCGGGGCAGATCAGCGATTATACCGGCGCCGATGCCCTGCTGGACAGTCTTCCTGCAGCACAATGGATGCCGGGAGATCGCGGGTATGATGCCGACTGGTTCAGAGACGCCCTGGAAAAGAAAGGGATAAAGCCCTGCATTCCAGGACGGAAATCTCGCGGAAAACCGGTCAGATACGACAGGCGAAAATGTAAACGCCGCAACCGCATCAAATCATGTTTGGAAGGCTCAAGGACTGGCGGCGGGTCGCAACCCGTTACGACAGATGCCCGACCGTCTTCTTCTCAGCCATCTGCCTCGCCGCAACCGTCATGTTCTGGCTATGAGTCCTGAGCCTAACGAAATTTATCATTATCAACCTAATAATGTGTCTTCAGAGCGTGAAGTTGACACGCCCGTAGTAGTATCCGCCCGTCATCGGCACCTGTGAAGAGAAGGTGTCATACGGATTTCCACCCAACTGATTCAGTTCGCCAGGCAGCTTACGTGGACGAATATTAAACACATTATTTGCACCTACCGCGACATGCCAACGCGAATTTACCCGGTAACCGATCTCAAGATCCGTCAGCCAACGCGGTGAGTTCTTGAACTGCGCAAAGCAACTGCTGGATTGCGAAAGCTGCTTACCATCAATTGGGCAGATCGCAGCAGTCGGTGTCCAGTCCTGATACGTCATCATGTCAGTTGTCTCACCATAGCGCGTCTGACGAACATTGATGTCCCACTTCCCAACTGTCCACAATGCGTTCAGGATAATTTTGCTACGCGGATAAGCTGTGGTGAGATAGGCGATATTTTGCGCGTTTAGTAACGGTGAGCCTGTTGAAGACATGCCATTATGTGTCAGACGCGTGCGATTCAGATCCAACGCCATGGAAAGCGTGAGATTACCGTACCGATGCATGCGGAACATGTAATCCGCTTTGATATCAAGGCCTTGGGTGCGTGTGCTAGCACCATTGGTAAAGTAATAGGTCTGAACAGAGTTTTCAGAAAGCTGTGTGAGGGCTGGCAAGGAAACTCCCATTCCTTCAAGAGCGGCGATGGCGGGAGCACCCGTCACATTACCACCTTGCACGACACGATCCCGGATGTTGATCTGGTAGACGTCTGTTTCGATGTGGAACCCGTCAATGGGTTCCAGCACGATACCGCCCGTCGCACTTGTGGAACGTTCCGGCTTCAGAGGAGAAGCGCCTGTGGCCCGTGCTTCGGAAGAAGAAACCGGAAGCAGTCCCAGCACCGACGTTGGGCCGACGTTAATCGCACTATAGTGCTGTTCCGCCATTGTCGGTGCACGGAACCCGTTGCTGATCGTCGCACGTAGACCAATGCGGCGTGTGATGTCATAGCGGGTCGAGATCTTGCCGTTCTCGGTATTGCCGACATCCGTATAGTGTTCAAAACGACCTGCGAAATCCAGATCCCAGTTCTTGAGCGGGTGGAAATCACCATCCAGATATGCGGCCCAGACGTCACGATCCCACTTGCCCGCATCCTGCGGTGTCAGACCGGCAAGAGCTGATGTTCCGCCATATTCGTAAGACGCCGGCTCGCCTGCGAGAATGGTATACTGCTCAAGCCGGTGTTCACCGCCAAAGGCAAGCGTCATCGGCACAACATTCGCGATCTTGAAGTTGCGACGAAAATCGAGGTTGTTGGTCCACTGCGCAAGGCGGAAATTGGATGTCCGCACCGTGGTTGGGCTGTAGCCCGTTGCAGCGTACATGTTCGGGTTGGTCGTGTTCTGGTTGGAGATCTTGTCGAGATCCTCACCCCAGGTGCTACTCAGATCCCAGTCAAACCCAAAGAAGTGACGTCCTTTCAGACCGAGGGTCGCCGCATAGTCGTTTTCATCGATCGTCTCGAGGGGGGAATAACCAGATGGAAACAGTTCCGGATTACTGGCGCTACTACCCGACGGAACACGGTAGTTTTCATAGGCTTCTGCGTGACGATGCGCATATGTGACCTGGCCATAGAAATCGACATTGTCAGTCAGTTTTTTGCCAAAATCGATCCCAAGGTTTTCACGTGTTTCCTCAGGTGTGCTCATGATTTTGTTGGAATTTTTGGGAACCTTGACTGACCCCGTGTACAGCTCATTTGCAGCACCCGCAGGCACATAACCTGCCAGTCGGTTGTCCACCGTGTTCGTCACAAAATGGTCAGTATGATACACTTGACCGGAAATGTGCATATAGCCATCCCGACCGAGCTTCAAACCGCCGTCGGCGTTGAGCTGATACTGCCAACCATCGCCATTATAAGCATTTGCACCAGTCTGGGCGCTCATGCTCAGACCGTGATCCTGCTTCTTGGTAATAATGTTCACAACGCCTGCAATGGCGTCAGAACCATACATTGCGGCCGCACCGTCTTCCAAGACTTCGATATGATCGATCATGTTCGCCGGGATCATGTTCAGATCGACTGGCGTAGCACCGAAATTCGGACCGGCATCAGCGTTGATGTTTGCTGTGGTATGACGACGCTTGCCATCCAGAAGAACCAGGACCTGATTTGGGTTCAGACCCCGCATCCGGATGAAGGATGTCAGGGCGCCTGCATCATTTCCCATCGTGCTCATATTGATAGACGGATAAGTCTTTGCCAGCGCGTCGGCCAGGTTCATCTGACCTGAGCGGCGTAGCGTTGCACTTGAGAGAACAGTAATCGGGTTTGTGCTTTGACGGGCATGGCGATTTGTGGCGTGCGTCCCCGTGACAATCAGCCCCTCTTCTCCACCCGAGACGGACTTCACCTGCCGACTGCGCATTGCATCTTTCTGAACTGCAGCCCGGCCTGCTGCCTTTGCCTGCGATTTGTGCACGGGCGTCTTCAGCTGATCTGCCGGCGCCTTTGTCGTAGCGGCCATAACTGAGCCGGTACTGAAACTGACAGAGAGGAAGGTGGAATAAAGCGCAAGTTTCCTGATATTCATGATCGGCTCCATTGCCCTGCCCGCGCAGGGATATCAGTCGTTTTTTTTTCAGAGGCGATGGAACAGAGGCTGCAAAGCCCCATATCACACCGGGTATTTAAAAAGTCTGGGAAGTCACGCAGCGGTGGGACTCAAAAGCCGCATAAGAGCGCCCGCAACCACCTTTGTCGCGCGCCGCAGATCTTCCAGGACCACATGTTCATTGGCTCTGTGCCCATTCGCATCCTGCAGACAACGTGGACCAGCGCCATACAGAACGGTAGGACAACCTGCATTGCTGTAGATCCGCGCATCCGTGAAAAGCGGCATTCCCTTTTTACTGATGCGCTCTCCGAACACAGCCTCTGCAGCATCCTGCAATGCGTGGATCAATGGAGCCTGCCCCTCGCTTGGAACCAGCGGCAACGCCAGAAGATGTTGCGACACAATGCACTCCACACCAGCAACTTCACTGGCGGCCCGCATGATTACGCGACGCAATTCTGCTTCCACGTCATCCGCCTGCTCATCAGGCAATATGCGGCGTTCCAAACGAAATCTCGCCTGCGCTGGCACCACATTTGCCGCAACACCGCCTTCGATCGTTCCGATCACCAGCGTGGGAGCATCAATACCCTCAATAGAACTATGATGCCCGGAGAGCTTATCTCGATATGCGTACAGCGCAGACATGACGCGGCAGGCCGCTTCGATCGCATCGGCACCGGTTTCAGGCCACGCAGAATGGGCGGCGCGCCCCGTAAAAGCGACGTCCAGCTGAAGGCTGCCGTTATGCGCGATCATCACGTCATACGTAAAACCAGCGCTCACCACATAGTCTGGCCTGCTCAATCCTTCTGCCAAAAGCCAGCCAGGTCCCACATGACCGCCGATCTCCTCGTCATACGTCAGATGAAGTTCAATTGTGCCCGAAACATTGGCACAGGCTTCTTTCAAAGCACGGAGAGCAAAGGCATATGTCGCGAAATCTGATTTTGAAACTGCGGCGCCACGTCCATAGAGCCGGCCCTCTTCAATCACTCCCGCGTAAGGATCATGGATCCAACCTTCCCCGGGTGGCACCACATCCCCATGCGCGTTAAGCGCGACCACCGGCCCTGATCCATCTCCAAAGCGTTCCCGAATGATCAGGTTGGTAGCGCTCTTCATACCGTGCCGCTCTACGAAATCCTGCGGAACGGTATGTCGCTCAACTTTAAAGCCCAGCTCTTCCAGTAACCCAGCTGAAAAAACGGCATGTGGGGCGCAGTCTCCAGGGGGATTATCGGACGGCACACTTACAAGCTTTTGCAGGAAGGGCACCTGCGCATGGTCAAAGTCACGATCGATGACGCTGCCAAGACAGTCGGTGGCCGTCTTTTCGTAACAGGAATCGTTTTCCGACATACCGCCCCCATTGAGCATTCAATATGCCCTCAGTTCATATTCCTTTTGTATACCGAATGAATTCGATCTTGAAGTGGAATGTTACGGCTATCTGAATTTTTTTTGTGATTGCTATCAGGATGCTTCGTATCGAAGGAAAACCTGCGCCCGCTCTGAGCAGCGTCCCGCAAAAAAATCAGCCGCGCGGCAATCATCCACGATCTCCCCCGCATCCACGAACAGGATCCGCGTCGCGACCTGTCGTGCGAATCCCATTTCGTGCGTCACACACATCATGGTCATTCCTTCACGGGCGAGTTCCGTCATGACCTGAAGCACTTCCTGAACCATCTCTGGATCCAAGGCGGAAGTTGGTTCATCGAACAGCATCACATCCGGCCGCATCGCCAGAGCACGCGCAATAGCGGCACGCTGCTGCTGGCCCCCAGAAAGCGCAATGGGATACTTGTTCGCGTGTCGTTCCAGCCCCACCCGACGTAGGAGCGTTTCCGCCAGAGCCTGGATTTCGGTCGTCTCCCGTTTCTGAACGATACGCGGGGCAAGCATGATGTTCTGTAGAATGGTCAGATGGGAAAACAGTTCGAAACTCTGAAACACCATCCCGGCTTTTGCCCGCAACATCGAATGATCTGTGCCCGCAGACCGCACAGCGGTTCCATCCACATAAATTTGGCCGCTCTCAAATGTCTCGAGCGCATTGATACATTTGATAAGTGTGGACTTCCCCGACCCTGAAGGGCCACAGACGACAACCACCTCTCCTTTTTCTATTTTTGCCGAACAGCCTCTGAGGACCTGAAAAGAGCCATAAGACTTCGTCACATTCTCAAGTGTGATCATGATGGCTCTCCATAAAAGCGGTTTGGGGAAAAAATCTTCAGATCAGGCCGCTCGCAGCGTCCCATAAGCATGTCCGCAATGTGCCGGCCCATTGCGGGTGCAAGCGTCACACCATTGGCTGTCACCGCCGTAAAAAAACCCGGAACATCAGGGCTTTCACCTAAAATTGGCGCACCATCCACATCAATATTCATGGCTGCCCAGCTACGGACAACATTCACCGCGCCCAGTGCGGGTATCAGGCGCTGGGCAACCCACAGGTTACCTTCCAGGTTTTCCCTCAAGGGGCGTGGATGACCGTGCACAGGATCCAGACCTGCACTCCATCCGCCTCCGATCAGCAGGGAGCCATTTGCAGCCTGTTTGAGCGTAAGATGACGACTTGCATGCGCGAGAAGTGAGTTCACCAGGGGGGCAACAGGTTCTGTAACGATCATCTGCAACGGTGCTCCGAATACGGGTAGCTGCCGTCCGACAAGCCCTGCAACTTCTCCAGCGTAGGCTCCCGCGGCATTCACGATCGCGCCTGCCGACCACGTCCGCTTACCTGCCTGAACTTTGAACCGCTCCCCCATACGTTCGATTGTGGAAAGTGGTGTTAGTTCTTCGATGCGCACCCCTGCCTGACGCGCCCGGGCCAAGACAGCCTGTGTCGCGACCATCGGATTGATCTTCCCCTCCTCGGAACAATATGCGCCGCCAAGAAATCCGTTTCGAAGGTTGGGTTCGATCCGTTGCAGTTCGTCTGCATCCACGATCCGCGCATCCACACCCAGAGACTGTTCGATAGCTACTTTGCTGCGTAGTCGCGCCATGTCAGCGTCTGTTTCCGCAACCACAAGTCCCCCGCAGACCTTGATTTCCAAGTCCCTGCCGAGCTGGGTTCGGAGCTCTTCCCACATCCGGATAGACTCCCGCTGCAAGGCCAGCGTTCGTGCGGGCATGGAAGGCCCGTCATTATCGGCACTCGAATCAAATGCCATTAACTGGGCATGGAGACTTCCCGCATTTCCACCTGACGCCAGTGCACCGGCACGTCCCCGTTCCAGAACCACAACTGACTTTCCAGCTTCAACCAGAAACAAGGCGGCGAAAAGCCCGACGATCCCGGCCCCGACTACCACAACATCCACAGCGTCGCAGGGAGTATCTGGCATCTTTGAATGGATACCCAAAGCCGAAGAGATGGCCACACGCCGGTGCCCACGCCATTCAGGTTTCTGGCGCGCGAGTGCGGCTACTGGCACTGGACGCAAGGGAATTTGTGGCGCCGTGAAATCGTGCTCATTTGTAGGCGCCGGCAGCATTGTCGTCAGGGATGACTGACAGAAGCGTCCCTGACAGCGCCCCATTCCCGCTCGTGTCGCTCGCTTGAGAGAGGCGATGTCCTGGATGTTATCTTCTGATATTCGCGCACGGACTGTTGCTGCCGTCACGCACTCGCAGCGGCAGAGAATGGTCTGGTCATCAGGCGCCGGGAGCATGACTGCGGGCTTGTAGAGCTTCCAGAGTAAGGACTGAAACTGCTCGTGCCGGGAATAAAGACGACGGCTATGCTTCAATCCCGGAGAATTGTCGCGCCCTGCACCCGCGAGAAGTCTGACCGCACAAAGCTTTCCTTGAGCCTGCGCGAGAAACGCCCCTCCAAAACGTCCTGCTTCTCCAATGATTGAGACATCCGGCTGATCAGTCCTACCATCGGGTGTTCGGCCCGTTTCCGGGTGAACAACAGGCCAGTCTCGGACCTGCTGGCGACAACCAAGAAGCCTCGGTAATTCTCCCGCTGGCACGAACCCATCCCCGAGACAGACCGTCTCTACATTTAACCAATTTTCCTGGCCGTTTTCATGGCGTACACAGGCCCGCTCTACCCGCTCATCACCTTCAATACGCGTCACCACACTCCCCCAGAGGAGAGGAACCCCCGCCCGGCGTAAAGTCAGCAGATGCTGCATCCCAGCTATGGCCAATCGGGGCGACGCCACAGACAGACGCCCCGCCAGTATCGGCCGTTGCATAGGCTCAGGAGCGCCCTCCACGACAGCCGCAACGTTCGCACCTTTCTTCACCAACTCCGCAGCGAGCTGAAGATTGAGCGGCCCATTTCCTGCAATCACGATTGGACCAGAAGGCAATGTTTCATAAGCCCGGAGCAGCGTCTGCGCTGCCCCCGTCGTCAGGACACCCGGAAGAGTCCATCCTGGGCGTGGTCTGGGTGTTTCCTGCCCACCCGTTGCAATGACAATCTGCTTCGGCCGAACATAGAAGGCTTCACCGCCCCTCAGCCCCCCAATGATGAGCTTCCCGTCTTCGCGATATGCACTCCACACAAGCGTGTCAGGCCATACCCGTGCGCCACTCTGACGAACGGCCTCAATAAGTGCCGAGCCCCGCTGTCCCTGAGCATCCTGCGCGCGGGGATGAATGGCATTCTGCTTGAAATACTGCCCACCCAGGAGGTGGCGCTCATCAAGCAGCAGAACATCCAGTCCACCCCTCGCCAGTTCCATGGTTGCAGCCAAGCCGGCTGGCCCTGCTCCAATCACCAGAACATCACAGGAATGTTCAGCTAAAGGGACCTCTCCGGCATCAGAATGTTCATCAGCCAGCACACGCGCTGTTGCAGCATCCGGAACACGCGCGTTACGTCGGACAGTCATTCCGTCGCGAACAGGCGTCATGCAGCCCCGGACCGACATTTGACCGTCCACATCCAAAAGACACTCCTGACACGCGCCGATCCCACAGAAAGGCCCCCGCTCCGAGCCATCAGGTGCAGTTCGATGGACAAGCTTTCCTGCCGCAAGCAAGGCCGCCGTCAGGGTCTGCCCACGCTTCGCGGAAACCGTATCGCCCTCGAACGTGAAACTCTGCTGCTCCGACATCAGCGGGCATCCTGCGAACTGATCGGCAGTTCCATAACCGCTTCAGGGATCACGCGCTGCTGACGACGATAAGGACGCTCTGCAAAATGTTCGATCCGCCGTTGGAAAAAATCCCAGGCTGTCGTCATCAGCAGGTAATACAGTGCCGCTACCGAGAACAGTTCCAACACCATGAACTGATCCTGAACCAGAATTTGGCTCCGTTGCATCAGTTCTTCCATGGAAATGACGGACGTCACACTCGTGGTCTTGAGGAGACCATTTACAGAGTTTCCAAGCGGCGGAATGATAAGGCGAAACGCCTGCGGAAAAGCAATGCGCCAGGCGATCTGTCGCTCGCTCATCCCAAGAGCACGCGCCGCAGCTATCTGCCCTGCAGGAACGGCATTAAGGCCCGCGCGGATGATCTCCGCCAGATAGGCCGCTTCGTTGAGTGTCAGCCCGATAATTGAACACGCCATCACGCTCAGGCGAATATCCAGCTTCGGCAAGCCAGCATAAATTACCACAAGCTGTACCAGAAGCGGCGTGCCCCGGAAAAACCACACGTAAAATCGCGCGGGCCATGAAAACCAGGGCTGCGGTGAACGCTTCATGACCGCGATCAGCAATCCCAGGAAAAAGCCCAGCACCATTGATACGGCTGTCATACCCAGCGTGAGCAATGCACCACGAAAGATATACGGGCTTCCAAGATAAGTAAAAAAGCCGTGCCAGCTCCAGATTTGCATATGGATGCCCCGTTTTAGCGTGTTGTTAAGTCAGCGTGCTTTGGCAGGATCGGGCATTCCGGAGACTGTAATATGCCCCGGAAATGGCATGACACCGTAAGGCGCCATGAGATGCTCCAGTGTTCCGTCTTTCCGCATATCTTCCAGTACCGCAGCCACTTGGCGCGCCAGATCCGGATCACGTAGCGCCAGCGCAACGGGCGTTGGATACAGCCCCGTCAGAACGGGCCTTACACCTCCCTGCTCCGCGTTGCGCCTCGCTACAGCATCAATGGAGAGAACTGCGGTGACCTGTCTTGCTCGCAGACCTGCAAATGCAATGCCGACGTTCTGAAACGTCTTGATTTCAAGGCCTGGTCGCCCGGCCGCCCGCAAAGCGTCATCAGCCTCACGGGCATGACGCTCTTCAATGCCGCCCATTTCCACCCCGACCGACATTCCCGAGAGATCTTCGATCCGGCTGAGATGCAGTGCTGCATCTTCATTGAGCGAAACACTGATCGCCTGAATTTCGTAGGGGATCATGTGCATCAGCTTTGCTCGCTGAGGTGTATAAAACATGCCCGTGTTGATGATGTCCCAGCGTTTCTCCAGCAGGCCCAGCGTCAATTGTGCAAAAGACGTGGACAGCACAACGGGCCGGAGACAAAGCCTACGGGCCAGTTCGTCACCCAACTGCATCCGCATTCCGGTGATCCTGCCGTCGACCGTCACGTATTGCAGGGGCGGCAACGTCGGATTGGTTGCCATGACCACCTGTCCCTGGGAAATCAGACCCTTGGTCGCAGGGCATGATGCTGCATGAGCTGTCATCGACAACGTCATGGAATACAGGGCAGCGCAAAGCTGCCCTGTATTCCATAGCCGCCGGGATAACCTGCTCTCAGACACTTTCTTCAAACCGGAGGTCCAGATCCCGCACGATCTGAAGCGCACGTGCATCATCTACCTCTGGCAGAGGCAAGCGCGGGGCACGTGGGCCGCCAACATCCAGTCCCATGTGCTTCAGGAGAGCCTTTGTTCCCGCCACATAACCCTGTCCCCCAACGAACTGGATCAGCGGCACATGGCGGAAATACATCTCCCTGGCCTTACCAATGTCACGATATCCGTCGCAGAGATTAAAGATATCGCTCATGACTTTCGGGGCGACATTGGATGCCACGGCTACCCAGCCGATCGCCCCTTCCAGGAAGCTCTCAAAGCCCATGATGCCACCGAAAACCGACAGACGATCACCACACAGTCGGATGATATCCCGCACACGGGTCACATCCATCGTGGATTCCTTGATCAGACAGCAGTTGTCGATATGCGAGAGCCGCGCCACCAGTTCCGGTTTCAGATCCACATTTGCCGTCGCCGGATTGTTGTAGAGCATGATCGGCAGCCCGATCGCATCCGAAATACGCCGATAATGAACGAACAGTTCATCATCGGTCGGGGTGGAATAGAACGGGGGAATGATCATGACACCGTCCGCACCCAGCCGCTCGGCCTCCTGGCTGTAACGGATCACGTCATAGGTATTTTCTGCTCCAGTGCCGATGAATACCGGAACGCGACCAGCGGCCTGATCGATCACCGTCTGAGCCACAAGCGTCCGCTCGTCATCAGTCAGTGACAGAAATTCTCCAGTCGAACCCAAAGGGATAAGACCGGCAATTCCCTGGGCAATCTGCCAGTCAGTGAACCGTCGCAGACCTGGAACATCAACACGTCCCTCGCTATCATAGGGCGTGATCATCACGGTATAGGTTCCGCGGAACTTCATCGATTTTTCCTTTATTGAGGGAGACATCAGAACTGCGGCTCCCGGAAGCCCTGAGGCGAGCCACCGGCGGATGCTCCGCTTTCCGGGTCATCGCTGTGAGTGTTCATGAATGCCGCAATATCAGGGGTCTGCGAGGCCTGCCCCCGACCATGTCCGAGCGCCCGGACATGACCCGCCTCCAGAAGAACAATCCTGTCCGACAGGGAGGCGACGACACCCATCGCATGAGACACCTGAATGATCGTCATGCCGTCACGTGCAAGATCACGCAGGAGACTGCTGACCTCCTGAACCTTCCGCGGATCCAGCGCAGAAGTCGGCTCATCCAGAAGCAGAAGTGCAGGCCGAAGCATAAGAGCCCGAGCAATGGCAACACGCTGTTTCTGCCCACCAGACAGATCGTCAGGAAGGACATTCGCCTTGTCCGCCAGACCGAGCTTTTCCAAAAGCTCGTGAGCCTCATGCTCAGCCTCACGATGCGTCCGCTTTGCCACGACGGTGGGCGCAAGGGTGAGATTTCGCAACACCGACATATGACCGAACAGGCCAAACTGCTGAAATACGATCGCAGCCTGCGCGCGGAGGACTTTTGCGGAACCGGGCTCCGACATGTTTACCATGCGTCCGTCCACGGTCATACGTCCGCACTCTACGGACTGTAGGCCGATCAGCGTTCGCAACAGCGTGGTCTTTCCCGATCCCGAAGGTCCGATGAAACTGACGATCTCTCCGCGTTCCGCCGTAAACCCGACGTCGCGAAGCGTCTCAGTCTTTCCATGTCGGACGCAGACGTCCCGAACATCAATGTACGGCAATGCGCTTCTCCAGAAGACGGCTTAGACAGGTCAGCGGATAGGAAATCGTGAAATAGAGCAGCAGCACGGCACAGAAGACCTGCGCTGAAGGAAGCCCTCGCCCGGAAAGGATCACCCCGGCCTGACTGAGCTCCACAACACCGATCTGAGACGCCAGCGCGGTGTCCTTGATGAACAGCACCAGATATCCAATTGCCGGCGGCAGGACGGCCGACATTGCCTGAGGCACGATGACATACCGCCACCGCGCCCAGAGCGGCAGGTCCAGGGTCAGTGCAGCTTCAACCTGCTCAACCGGGACTGTAAGGATCCCACCGTGCAGTATTTCGCTCAGATACGCTGCCGCAATGAGCCCGATCGAACCAATCGCCACAACTGTTGCCGATACATCCACACCGGCCATACCAGTGCAGAAAAATACGATATAAAGGGTTACGATGAACGGGATACGGCGAATGATCTGGACATACGCAACGGCCAATAGTCGTAGCGGCAGTAACACCTTGCCGCCCGAAAGACGGAGCGCCGTCAGAATCACAGCACCGGCAACGCCCATCAGACCCCCACCGACAGACAGGATGATCGTCCGCAGCAAGGCCTGAAGCAAAAGGCTGGTGTCATAATGTGAGAACGCAATCATACCATGCGCTCCAATCCACGGCGGCACAGCATGAAGATCCCAGCCAGAGCAAAGGAGAGCACCGCATAGAGCGCTCCTGTTACAAGCATGACCTCAAGAATTCGGAAGGTGGTTGATCCAATGTCGTAGGCGCGGCCCGTAAGATCTTCGACCCCGAAGATTGATGCCATCGCACTACCCAGGATCATGATCTGAAAATGATTGGCTAACGCCGGGAACATTGTGCGGCCCACATGCGGCAGGATAACCCGGAGGTAAGTCTGCCGCCGGTTCAGCCCAAGCGTAAGCGCAACCTCATGATAAACGGACGGAACCCTCGACATGCCGGCCCCCAGGATATCCGCCAGATAAGCCGCAGCATTCAGCGTCATCCCTATAACAACGGACAGGAAAGGCGAAACCATTACGCCCATCAAAGGCAGGCAATAGAAAACGGCAAAGATCTGGGAAAGCTGAGGCGTATTGGTCAGCGCCGTGCTGTATCCACGGCTCATCCGCCGCCAGACACCTCTATTTTCGAAACGAACTACGACGAGCAATACTGCGAGAGACAGCCCCAGCCCAAAGGCCAGCGCCGCGATCAGGATTGTGATCCAGACACCCCCCAGCAAATAAGGCAAGCGCACCAGGACGGGATGAAAATCCAATCGGTTCATGGCGCCCTCTGATCTGTGCCAGGATCGAACCATTTACGATGGATGGCCTCAAGCCGCCCATTTGCTTCCATCTTCTCCAGCAGACGATCGACATCTGAACGCAGTGTCACATCCTGAGGAGAAAGACCTATGCAGTCATCTCCTACCGGCGGAGCGAACCCCCGAATGACTCTCCACTGCACCTGGGGCTGGGTAGGCAGGTAATGACCGACATATTCGATCACGTCGACCATTGCGTCTCCCCGCCCTTGCGCGAGAGCACGGATTGCATCGACATAACTGTCCAACAGCAGCATTGATGCCTTTGGAGCGTGTTCGCGCAGATAGGCCACAGCCGTCGAACCCCGCACTTCCACAAGCTGATGTGCGCCGGAAGTCAGATCTCCGAAAGACATAATTTTTCGTTCAAACGGGGAAATGATCGCAAATTGCTCGGAATAGAGAGGGTGCGAAAATGCGATGACCTCAGCCCTCTCAGGCGTTCGCGTCAGGCCGCCAAGCACGATATCAACTTTGCCCGCCAGCAGGTAAGGGATGCGGCCACTCGATGACAGCGTGACAAAACGCGGTTCAACACCCAGCCCGGCCGCAATAGCCCGCCCGATATCTATGTCGTAACCAGCGAGTTCGTTGCGGGCATCGTACTCCCCCAGCGGCGGAAGCCCCGGTTCCACACCGATATTGATATGTCCGCTTTCGCGAATAACTGCACTCCCTCTTGCATCAGCATTGTCGGGCAGAAGAACACTGCAGGCAGCGCAGAACCCTAAAAACAGACTGGTCCGGATCGCTTTCAAAAAGGTTTCTCCGATGCTCTGCGACTTTAGGGTTGCGGTTACCAGATCACTGATCTAATTCGAATATACGTTATGTATACGATAGAAAACCCTTTGGAAGAAATTTCTTCTCCGGACCGATCCGAATGAGCAATGGACCCTCTCCTGTGACCTTCACTTACCTGACTCAAACGATTGAAGGTTTTGAAGGAGAACCTGTGGCCGCAGCCCTTCGCCGCGCAGGCATTCTTGAGCTCGGGCGGTCAGGAATCGACAACAGTTCCCGTGGTGCTTTCTGCTTCATGGGAAGCTGTCAGGAATGTCGTATCCGGATCAACGGCACAGTTGCTTACGCCTGCAAGGCTCCTGTTTTCTCGAACATGACGATCACGCCCTATGCCCAGTCCTGATTTCTCCCCCGTCACCGTCATCGGTGGAGGCATCGCTGGCAGTACAGCGGCCATTGCGCTTTCCCGACACGGACTGCCCGTCACGCTTATCGACGAACAATCCGAGGCGGGGGGGCAGATCTTCAGAGCTCCCTCACCTTATGCCCGCCAAACCGTACCACCGAATCACGAATTCAGCGGTGGTGATACTCTTCGTGGAAAGCTGGCAGCTTCTGACGTTACAGTGCGCCTTGGAACAAGGGTCTGGGGTCTGTCACCCAGCCTGACGCTGGACCTTATCGGTTCTGACGGCATGAGCCAGCTTCCACCTTCGACAGTTGTGGTCGCCAACGGTGCGACAGAACGTTTTTTTCCCTTTCCGGGATGGACGACCCCTCGCATCACAGGCCTTGCAGGGGCCAGCATCCTGATGCGCAATGGTGGAACGCTGCCGGGTCAGACAGTCGTGGTCGCTGGCTCGGGGCCACTGCTGTTTTCTGTAGCCCATCAGGTTCTGGAGCTCGGTGGCAAGGTTGCCGCTATCGTAGATGCAGGCAGTCGCACCGACTGGTTTCGTCTGGGCGCCATGCTCGCACTCGATCCCTCTCGCATGGCCCAGGCACTCTCTTGGATGGGGCAATTACGCAAAGCCGGAATTCCAATTCATCACCGATCCTTTCTGTCGTCTGCACAGGAAACCGAAAGCGGCCTGCTTTTGACAGTGAGTGAAATGGATCATCCCCAGCGCCGCCATCTCTATGCCGCCGAGACCGCGGCCTGCGGCTATGGCCTCAAACCCTCGACGCTGATTACGCGATCAGCTGGCGTTCAGCACCATCACGACGCGCTTGGGGGGTATCTTGAACCCGTCACGGATGTTGCCGGACGTACAAGCCGTCCCGATCTGTACGTTACAGGCGACGCCGCAGGAATCCGCGGCATGGCTGTCGCCCGTCTGCGCGGACTTGTCACGGCCCATGCCCTGGCTCAGGATCGCGGTCTGATTTCGTCAGCCACATATGAAAGTCTGACCAGAACTCCACGTCGACAGCTTCGCCGCCTTGATGCCGTCTCTCGCCGGATGCTTCCGTTGATGAACGCTGGCCGAGAACTTGCCGCAAGCGTGCATGACGACACCATTGTCTGCCGATGCGAACGCGTAACCGCAGCAACCCTGCGATCGGCCATCCATTCCGGCGCCAAGGACCTGAACCAGCTCAAGGCTTGGACACGCTGCGGGATGGGGCCGTGTCAGGGGCGAATGTGTGAAGACAGTGCACGAAATCTCGTTACTGGCACATGCAAAAACACGCCTGAGGACGCAGGGAGTTTCACTGCGCGCATGCCGTTCTTCCCCCTCCCCCTGACCTCCGTGACCGGCACCTTCGATTATTCCGACATTCCCTTGCCAAAGGCTGCTCCCCTATGACCGTCGCGCTGCATGAAAAACCAGCCGTGTATGACGCCGTCATTGTTGGCGCAGGCGTCATGGGAGCTACGACCGCCCTGTTCCTGGCGCGTGCCGGCCTGAACGTTGCCATGATTGACAGGCAGGACATGTTCCGTGCCGCTTCGGGAGTCAACGCCGGGACATTGACCTTGCATATGACCCGTGCGCAGCTCATTCCCCATGCCATTCGTGGGCGGGAAATGTGGCTTAACAGCGCCGAATGGCTCGGTGAAGATGTTGGCGCCCTTGCAACGCCTGGCCTGTCGATGGCGTTTACCGAAGCCGAAGAAGATCTCCTGCGTCAACGCGCCCGTGTCCGGCAGGAGATGGGGGCTCCGATAGAAATCGTTTCTCCCGAACGCGCCATTAGCATCGAGCCTGGTATCAATCCCGGTTTGCGTGCTGCTGCCTATTGCGCGCTGGATGGTCATATCCCGACCTATCGTGTGGGAGGAGCTTATGCCCGTGCGCTGAAACAGGCAGGCGTCACGCTCATCGAAAACGCTGCCGTTGAAACCATCGCTTCATCAGGTGGTCAGGGTTATGAAATTCGACTGGCCAATCGGAACCAAGCTGTCCACGCACATCGTGTCGTCCTGAGCACGGGGGCGTGGCTGGAAAAGATGCTCGGCTGGTTCGGCCATGACATTCCGATCCGCTGTCTTATCAACCAACTCGTTGTTACGGAAACGCTTTCTCCCGTTATGAATAGTGTCCTCAGCATTGCCAATGGACTGCTCTCTCTCAAGCAGTTTGCCAACGGCAGCGTGCTCATCGGGGGCGGCTGGCAGGGTGAAGGTAATATTCGTGACGGTGGCACTCGCGTCATTCCCGAAAACCTTCAGGGGAATGTTCGTCTTGCCCAGCATGTCGTTCCACAGCTGAACACTGCGCAGATCCTCCGGGTCTGGCTTGGCCTGGAATCCGAAACACCGGACGCCATGCCGCTGATTGGCCCCCTCACACATGATGATAACGCGTTCGTTGTGGGCTGCGTCCATTCTGGCTTCACCAGCGGTCCTTATATGGGCCGCCTGCTGGCGGAGCGCATTCTCGGCGCAGATCCTGACCTGACTGCTTTTGACCCATATCGTTTCTCCTCCTCTCCAGCCACCGGATCCCAGCCATGATTCCCGCTTCTCCCGCACCTTTCCAGGGCGTTTACGCTGCTACACTGGTGCCCTTTCTGGCCGACGGAACGCTGGACGAGACTCTTTTCTGCGAGCATCTCACAGATTGTACGGGCCGTGCGGGCACCGTAGGCATTCTGTGCAACGGACATGCTGGCGAAAATCATCTT
This sequence comes from Gluconobacter frateurii, assembly GCF_002723955.1. GTDB lineage: Bacteria > Pseudomonadota > Alphaproteobacteria > Acetobacterales > Acetobacteraceae > Gluconobacter > Gluconobacter frateurii. The sequence goes on along the minus strand of NZ_BEWN01000001.1, from coordinate 951,480 downwards.
CTGACACGCGCAGAAAAACGCCGGGTGGTGGAACTGGCTGCGGAGACCATTGGCGCGAACCGCATCATCGTTTCAGGCGTCCTTTCGGAAGACCTGAATGAAGCCTGTGACCACGCCCGTGATGCCGTAGCCGCTGGCGCAGATGCCCTCTTGGTATTTCCGCCGTTCTCCTGGGCGGTCTCACAGGACGCAGAGGCCATTATTGCTCATCACACTGCCATCTGTAATGCAGTCGATGTACCCATCATGCTTTACCAGTCATCGATTGGAAGTGGAGGCATGGCCTACTCCATCCCCATCCTTGAAGCACTTCTTCGCCTGCCGAAGGTTGTTGCCGTCAAAGAAGGAAGCTGGGAGGCCAACGCCTATGACCGTCACCGCAGGCTGGCCGCACGCGTTGCACCCCATGTGGACGTCATGGCCTCAGGTGACGAGCATCTCCTTGCATGCTTTGCCATCGGCACAACAGGCAGCCTTGTCAGCCTCGCAGCGATCCTTCCCACTGCCATGAGCCGGCTGTTCCGTGCCGTTGAAGAAAATGATCTTCCTCTAGCACGCAAGATCCACGAGGCCATTCAACCCCTTGCCAATCTGATCTACGGATGCCAGCCCGGAGGCCGCGCAACCCTGCGGCTGAAAGCCTGTCTGGTTATGCAAGGTAAATGGCCCTCCTGCCGAACCCGCAAGGCTTCTGATATCATCGCTCCTGAAGAATGGCAGGAACTGTCAGCCGCATTGGAAACTGCCATGACAGTGGAAGGACCCTAATGAGCGATTACATGGTAGCCGAACGTGAGCAAAATCTTGCGGAACTGGCTTACACGCAAATCAAACGCATGATCCTTGAGAAAAAACTGCCCAGCGGAATGTCCGTTGTGGAAGGGCGGCTTGCGGATCATCTCGAGATCTCGCGTACCCCTGTGCGCGAAGCGCTGATGCGCCTCGCCGCCGAGGATCTTCTTGTCAAACAGGGATCGCGCTCTTTTGCGGTTCGAAACGTTTCTGCCACTGAATTTTTTCAAGCCATCCACATCCGTGAAATTCTCGAAAGCGAAGCCATCAGCCTCTCTTTCGACAGGCTTGACCGGTGTGCACTCGAGGAGTTGCGTAGTGATATCGTAGAACTCGGCAAAACCCCGGACCAGACAGCCGCTCAGTGGCAACTAGATGACCGTCTGCACAGGATGTTCCCCAGAGTTTCAGGCAATAGTGTCCTTCTACGCACCATTGATGAACTCCGCACCCTCACTCGTCTGTGTGAAGTAACCTACCCATTGGGGCGCGTTCCGTCTTCCACAACTGAGCATCTGGCTATTGTCGACGCGCTGCTTGCAGGCGATCGCGACGCCGCACGCGCAGCAATGGTCACACATCTGCGGAATGTCGCAGCCGACTGCATGGATATTCTCAGAGGCGGCTAATGCGCCTCATTACAAACAGGAAAAACCGTCATGACGACTTTTGACCTTGTGATCCGGAACGGCAAGATCGTTACCGCCACTGACACGTATATTGCCGATATCGGGATCAACGGTTCGAAGATTGTCGAAATCGGTTTTAATCTTGCTGGCCATGAAACAGTTGATGCCAGCGGTCTGCTTGTCATGCCTGGCGGCATCGACGGTCACTGCCACATCGAGCAGGTCGAGGCCGACGGCACGATCCATGAAGACGACTTTGTCTCAGCGACCGGCACGGCCCTCCTTGGTGGCACCACGACCGTTGTATGTTTTGCGTCCCACATCCCGGAAAAGGGACTGGTCGAGCAGTTTGAAGACTATCGTGCTCGCGGGGCCAATTCCCGTATAGATTTCGCCATCCACCAGATCATCACCCGCACTGATGACAAAACGCTCAGGGAGGAAATCCCTGTCGTGGCCGAGCGCGGTGCAGCCGGTTTGAAGGTCTTCATGACCTATGACGATTTTCACCTTTCGGACGGGCAGTTCCTTCAGGTTCTGGAGGCCGCCCACCAAAGCAACATCATCGTTTCGGTTCACTGCGAGAACTATGACGCGATCCGTCACCTGATCCTGCGTCATCTGGAAGAAGGCCGGATTGAACCTCATGGTCATGCAACCTCTCGACCAGCAAGCGTCGAACGCGAAGCCACCTATCGCGCCATGACCATGAGTGAACTCGTAGATCAGGAAATCCAGATCTTTCACGTTTCCTGCCCTGAAGTTGCCGAGGAAATCAGTCGCGCTCAGTCACGCGGCGTAAAAGTCACGGCTGAAACCTGCCCGCATTATCTGACCCTGACGGAAGAAGCTCTGAAATACGACGGGTTCGAAGGCACAAAATACATCTGCAGCCCGCCTCTTCGTACACAGGCTCAGCAGGACGGTATGTGGCAGTATCTCCGCAACGGGGTCATCAGCATCATCTCATCGGATCATTGCGGTTACACCTTTGATGGCACTGTCGGGAAAGGTCGCCATGGCCGGGACGCAGATTTTTCCCTTATCCCCAATGGCATGCCAGGACTAGGAACACGTATGCCTGTCTTTTATGACGCTGCTATCAATAGTGGCAAATTAGCCCTGACTGATTTCGTGCGCTTGACTGCTACCACACCAGCAAAACGTTACGGCCTTTACCCCGAAAAAGGTACAATTGCCCCAGGTTCTGATGCTGATCTCATTTTGTGGGATCCAGAACGGGTAGTAACAATCACCAATGACCTCTTCAAAAGCAACATCGATTATACCCCGTATGAGGGCCGCACAGTTCGAGGTTGGCCAGTAAAAGTCTTTCTGCGCGGCACTCTCGCGATGGATGACGGAAGTCTCCTCGCCGCCCCTGGAAACGGAAAATTTCATAAGGCTCGACATCGTTGAAGTGATTTGAAAGGATCTCAGAACCGTCGAATGCTGTCATAAGAATTCAGGCTCTGTAAGGCGACTGAAGATGAGCGACCTGTATTGGCTGACGGACGAACAGATGGATCGCCTGCACCCTTTTCCTCGAACAGTCACGGCAGGCCGCGCGTTGATGACCACCCCGCGCTGAGCGACATCATCTTTGTCACATGATGCGCCCTAGGAGCACGGTCCTTACAAGATCCTGTACAACCGCTGGAAACGCTGGGACGCCATGGCGATCTGCGTGTGGATGATGGACGGTCTTTCAGCGCAAAAGGCGCCACCTCAGATCATTATGATTGAGGCGACCTCTCTCAAGGTCCACCGCACAACTTCGAGCCTGCGGTTAAAAAAGGGGATCCGGGCCTCCTGATTGCGGCGCACAGAAGGTGGCTTGGATACGAAACTTCAGGCGGTTACGGACAAAAACGGACGGCCGCTCAGCTTCTTCATGACGGCAGCGCCTGCGAGCGATTACACGTGTGCGGCAGCCCTTCGCGACAGTCTCCCTGTCTCCCCGTGGATGCGGGCCGATCGCGGGTATGATGTCCGCTGGTTCCGGGATGCTTCGGGGAAAACCTTGCATTTTCATGGCTGGAAATCCTGCAGCAAATCCATCAGATACGACAAGAAAAATCTAAACGACGCACCCGGATCGAGATCGTGTTCGGACATCTCAAGGACTGGCAGCGGGTCGCAACACGCTACGACAGATGCCCAGCCGTCTTCTTCTCCGCTCTCTGCCTCGCTGCAATCGTCATGTTCTTATTAAGAAGCCTGAGGCTAATCTGCCTTTCGTAGCAGACCCAGAGGCTCGATGTCGGCGCGCAACTCACCGGCGGCGATGGCAGAGGAGACAAGGCTGTTGACCGCGGCTTTGAGAACATCGCCGGAATGCGCATAGAGCGCCCCAGTTCCCCCGACCAATCTGTTGAGCGCGGGAGCGACGACCTGCTTGGCGGAGATCTAATCCACGAATAGTCGCATCCATGCGCGAAGCGCCTCCACCGGCGGATGTTGTGTGGCCAGTATCGGAGCCGCTTCAGCGAGACGATCCAGTTCTGCGCGATAGACAGCCTCAATAAGAGCGTCGCGACTGAGAAAGTGACGGTAAAGCGTGCCAATACCCACACCCGCACGCCGTGCGACTTCATCGAAGGGAGTATCCACTTCACCCATCGTAAAAAACGGTTTTGGCCAGGGCCAGAAGAGGCTTCCGATTGCACTGGCCGTTGCTGCGCGGTCGGCGACAAGGCCTTTTCACGTCGGTCACCTCTCCTCCTTGTTAAACGGAGTTATGCTCCGTATACAAACGGAGCCATGCTCCACATAAGATATCCAACGCCATTTCGGCAAAGAACGGATGCACCATTTCAAGGAGTTCTACCCATGACTCAGATTTTTGGCGCAACTTCAACGACCGATGATGTTCTCTCCGGCGTGTCCCTGAAGGGCAAGCGCGTTCTCGTGACCGGTGTTTCCGCCGGATTGGGTGTGGAAACAGCCCGCGCGCTGGCGGCTCATGGCGCGCATGTCGTGGGCGCGGTGCGCGATCTTGCAAAAGCAGAGCCTGCAACCGATCAGGTCCGCGCGGCTGCAGCGCAGGGAGGTGGTGCGTTCGAACTTACCGCACTGGACCTTGCGGATCTGGCGAGCGTACGCGCCTGCGCCGACCGTCTGAACACGGAGGCCACGCCCTTTGACCTGGTGATCGCCAATGCGGGCGTCATGGCGACGCCGTTCGGACATACGAAAGACGGGTTCGAGACGCAGTTCGGCACCAATCATCTGGGACATTTCGTCCTGATCAACCGGATCGCCGGACTGCTGCGCGATGGTGCACGGGTGGTCAATGTGTCCTCGGCCGGACATCGCTTCGCCGACGTTGATCTGGGCGACCCGAATTTCGACCATACGCCTTACGTGCCGTTCGTGGCCTATGGACGCTCCAAGACCGCCAACATTCTCTTTGCCGTCGCCTTTGATGCCCGGCATCGCTCACGGGGCGTGCGGGCAACGGCAGTTCACCCCGGTGCGATCATGACGGAGCTGGTACGGCACATGGCGCCTGGCGAGATCGACGCCATGGTAAGCCAGATCAACGAACAGGCCGCCGCCGAGGGCCATGAGCTGTTCCAGTTCAAAAGCATCCCGCAGGGTACTGCAACCTCGGTGTGGGCCGGCGTCGTGGCTGAGGCCGATGCAGTGGGTGCCCACTATTGCGAGGATTGCCACGTCAGCGATGTCGTGCCGAACGACCAGCCGATCAGTCTGGTCAATGCTGGGGTACGCGCCTACGCTCTCGATCCGGCACATGCCGAAGCCTTATGGACAAAAAGCGAGGAAATGGTAGGCGAAAGCTTCGCCTGACGCGTTTGCGCGAACAACACTTCGGGTCAGCACAGGGTCACGCCCGTGTCCGAAACGCCGACGGTCATCGCAAGCCGTCGGCTCCCCCTATCGATGAGGATGTCCATACTCGTGCGCATTATCGTATTCGGCCTGCTTCTATCGATCGTGATCCTAAACTGGTTATGGCCACTGCCTCTTCCGGTTGCCGTGAAACTTCCGGTGGCCGTCTTCGTCATCGTGGCGTCGCAATTCCAGTTCTGGAGCAGGCTCTCTTCGGGCTCGATGTTCGCGCCAGAGTTCCCGAAGCCGCTTATTATCCTGTTCAACTGGGCGGTCGGAACGATCCTGTTTCTTATGCTGTTTCAGCTTGCACTCGATCTCTTCGCGCTGGTGGTTGCGCTGATTACTTGGCAGCCGGTTCATATAGGCACCGAAGTCCGCATCACGGTAGGTGGACTGGCCGGGCTGCTCGCGGCCATCGGCGTCATCAATGCGCTCCGGGTGCCACAGGTCACGGACGTGACCGTCACCATACGCGGATTATCCCCGCTGTTTGATGGATACCGACTGCTCCAGCTGAGTGATCTGCATATCACGCGGCTTTTCTCTGCGGGATGGGCTGCCCGTGTTGTAGGTCGCGCCAATGCGGCTGATGCCGATCTGATCGTCGTGACTGGGGATTTTATCGACGGGTCGGTGGACATGCGCCGTGCCGACATCGCACCGCTCTCCGAGCTGAGCGCGCCCGATGGCGTATTGGCTGCTCCAGGCAACCATGAATATTTCTTCGATTACACGGACTGGATACGCCATCTGTCGGCACTGGGTTTCGATGTGCTGGAAAACCAGCACAGAATCATCACGCGCGACACGGCCCATCTTGTTATCGCAGGCGTGACGGATCGCTCGGCACGTGGGCACGGTCAGGTGGGCCCGGATCTTGACGCCGCACTGTCGGGCTGTCCTGCCCATGCGCCGGTTGTGCTGCTCGATCATCAGCCCGGCGATGCCCGGGCCGCAGCGGCTCGGGGCGTGGCACTTCAGCTCTCGGGTCATACGCATGGCGGGATGATCCGCGGTCTCGATCGTCTCGTGGCCCGGGGCAATAACGGCTTTGTCTCCGGACGCTACCAGGTGGGCGGCATGACGCTTTATGTCAGCAACGGAACCGGTCTATGGCCCGGCTTCGCACTCCGCCTAGGCGTGCCAGCCGAAATCACACGCTTTCATCTACGGGCTGGGTAGGGTTCGAGAGCAGCCTACAATCTCTTTCGGGGGCCCGACCATTTCTGTCGCCATGAGTTTGCTTGTCGGGCGTTATCAAACCGTAAATCGATTATGGCTTACTCTTGCGCAGATCCTGAACGATGAGTGTTCCGACTATGCCGTTGAATAAACGGCGGGAAATGTCCTCGGCACGGCTAACTTTTTTCATCGGCTCTCAAATCGTCTGCTGCTCAGTCAGAGGGCGTACGACAAGATTGAAATGCTGCACGTTCAGGTCGGCTTTACATTCCTGTGCCTAGGTCGGTTCGAAATCAATCTGCATACGCATCAGGGTGTCGGCACGCACTCCAAAGGCTTTTCCAAACCGCATGCCTATGTCAGCAGACAGGCTGAACCGCCATTCAGTCGATTACTGACCTTCTGAGGAGGGACGCCAAAACGCTCTGCAACGGTGTTCACCTTGATATTATAGGGCTCAGTATTTCCGCCCTGAGCCAGCCACCAAAATGAACGGTCAGTGAGGCATGCATTTTAGACACTGTGATAATTCTCCAGTGTCATATCGTAGAGGGAGCCCTGCTCGTTCAGGCGAAACACCAGCATTTTCCGAAGTCGACCGACATCGCCAACAAGACTTTTATCATTGCCCGTCTCGAAAAACCGACGTGGACCTTATTACTGAGGGACAAAACAGGAAGTATTTTCCTGCTAAGCCGTGACATTCCACGAAATTTCTTATTGGAGAAAATGGTACTTTAGAAATATTTTTCGACCGAAAAAGATCTCGTTCAGGTGCCTCACCACCCCCGCGTCCGTCGTATGCTACAGCCAAATCATGGTCGTAAGACGATTGCGAGACTGCATATTCAGAATTCTTCCAATATCTTTGATCGCAATAACAAAACTCCTAATCGCGACACAGAAATCACCCACGATCGGGAGAAATCCAAAGCATCTGATCCAACAGCAAGACGTTTTTCCAATCATGCGAAAACTTGTCCCTGTTTTTTCTCCATGGCTCTTCCTCTGGGGTGTGGGTTTGCTGCCGCAGGGAGGCATGACAGGCAAAATAGGGTCACCACCCTAGTTCGGGCTTCTTCGCAAGCCACAAGGCAAACAGAGGCCTCATTCGCGGAGTTTTAGCCGATAAGGCACAGGCCTACTCCCAAAATCAGGGGCACCTTCTGAGCTTTATTTTAACCCGCAACCAGGTTGCAGCCTACAAACATAAACGTCTTGATGAAACGTCCAGCTCCAAGTCTTAAAGTCATGACGGCTCTCTCCGTCATGAGCATCCTCAGGCCACACCGTCGCCGGAAGTAGATCCACTCTTCTATCAACACGATATAGCGATATTCCTTTTTTCGTCTTGATTAGAGAAGTTAATAGGAAACTTGCTGGCATACATAGTCTTAACGCTCTGAGCAGCTGAAAAATCTGACGCTGAACGGAGCGATTTCCAATGACTGATCTGTCTGTCGCCAGACCCTGTCGTCTTGAAATAAACGGGAAAAGCTACGTCGCTGACCTTCCCCCTTGCGTGACGTTACTGGATCTCCTTCGGGAGCGTCTGGATCTGACGGGTACAAAAAAAGGCTGCGATCATGGGCAATGCGGTGCCTGCACTGTGTTAGTCGATGGAAAGCGGGTGAAAAGCTGCCTTATCTTTGCTGTTTCCATTCCTGATGCCAAAGTCATAACGATTGAAGGGCTTGGCTCGGAAGGTCATCTGCACCCCATGCAGCAGGCATTTATTGATCGAGACGCCTTTCAATGCGGCTACTGCACACCGGGCCAGATCATGTCAGCGATTGCCCTTTTGGAAGAAGGACATACGCAGTCCCGCGAGGAGATCCGCGAATTCATGAGCGGTAATCTCTGCCGATGTGGAGCTTACAACGGCATTATTGATGCCATTGAGCAAGTCATCGCGCAGCAGCAGAAAAACCGTACGGGAGAAGCTGCATGAGACAGTTCTCCTATTCCCGTCCCACCGCGCTTTCAGATGCCTGGGATGACTTTGAGCATGCACGCTATCTTGCTGGTGGCACTAATCTCGTTGATCTCATGAAATCGGATGTTGAGCGTCCTAACCATGTAATCGATCTCAACAGCCTGCCGCTGAACAAGGTTGAGGAACTGCCGGACGGCAGACTGCGTCTTGGTGCCCTTGTTACAAATGCGGACACGGCAGCCCACCCCTTGGTCACCGAACGCTACCCTCTTCTGGCATCTGCCATTCTCGCAGGAGCAAGTCCGCAGATCCGGAACAGAGCGACAAATGGCGGCAACCTGAACCAGCGTACGCGATGCCATTATTTTTATGATCCGGATATGGCCTGTAACAAGCGTTCTCCCGGAACCGGATGTTCCGCAAAAGGTGGCCGCAACAGGATCATGGCCATTCTTGGGACCAGCGAAGCCTGTATCGCGACCTTCCCTTCCGACATGTGCGTGGCCCTCGCGGCCCTGAATGCGACAGTGACCCTCGCTGGTTCTCAGGGCGAACGCAGTGTGGCTTTCCGGGATTATCACCGCCTTCCCGGCGACCAACCCTGGCAGGACAATATTCTCCTTCCCGGAGAAATCGTGACCTCTATTGATCTCCCTGCCCTCTCGTTCGGCCCTCATTACACCTACCTCAAAATCCGTGATCGACTGTCTTTTGCCTTTGCTATTGTGTCCGTTGCAGTCGGGCTGCAAATGGAAAGCGATGTAATCCAGAAGGCGCACATCGCTCTCGGAGGTGTGGGAACAAAGCCTTGGTGCGTTCCAGAAGCGGAAGCACTTCTTGAAGGTAAGACCCCTTCTCTCTCCCTTTTTCGCGATACTGCTGAATGCCTTTTGCGTGGCGCTGTCACAGATCGTGATAATGCCGCCAAACTCAGGCTCGCTCCACGAGTGATTATGCGGGCACTGTCTCAGGCCGCTGACGGTACGCCTCAATCCCAGACGTATAAAAGTATTTCCTGAAGGAAACCGGACATGACCGTTATCTCCACGACTATTGGGCAGTCCGTCTCTCGCATTGATGGTTTTGCCAAGGTCACCGGACAAGCCAGATATGCTGCTGAACCGCATCCTTCCGGCATGCTATACGGCGTCATTGTGAATAGCCCCATAGCGCGCGGGCGTATTGAGACAATCCGTGAGGAAGCTGCCCGCGCGGTACCGGGCGTTGTGGAGATCATGACGCATCTCAATCGGCCCCATACGGCTCTTTTCGAGAAGTCCTATGTCGATGGTCTAGGTGTTCCTGGCTCTCCTTACAGACCACTCCATGACGGGGAAATCCGTTTCAATGGCCAGCCAGTCGCTGTTGTCTTTGCGGAAACCTTCGAAGCAGCTCGCGAGGCCGCGATGCTTATGGAAGTCGATTATGAACGCTGGCCTCATAATGCAGATTTTGAGGTGGCCCTTCATCAAAAATACATGCCCGAGAAACCACGCAGCAATTATGTGCCTCCCAAGTCCCGCGGTAAGGCTGCTGAGGCCTACGCTTTAAGTCCCATAAAGGTTGAAGGCCACTATCATCTGGCTCCTGAACACCACAATCCCATGGAGATGCATGCCACGACGGTCATTGTGGAAGATGATGGCAAGTTCACCGTCTGGGACAAGACACAGGGACCTCAGGCCGTACAGGCCTATCTGACAAGCGCCCTCTCGCTTTCCAAGGATCAGGTACGCGTTCGCAATCCTTATGTTGGTGGCGCTTTCGGATCTGGCCTTAGGGCACAGCACAATGTGTTTCTGGCAGCCCTTGCTGCGAAAATGCTGAAACGCTCGGTACGTGTCTCCCTGACGCGACAGCAAATGTTCACGCATGTCTTCCGCCCGGAGGCCATCATGGACATTGCGCTCGGCGCCACGCCGGATGGAACTCTGCAATCCATGATCGTTGAGGGTGTCACAGACACTTCACGTTTTGAGCATAATATGGAGAATCTCGTTGTCTGGGGGCTGATCAATTACAAATGCCCCAACGCAACGGCTGATTACAAAGTCGTCCCTCGGGATACGTACACTTCCAGCGATATGAGGGCTCCCGGAGCGGCGACAGGCGTCAATCTCTTTGAGATGGCTATAGACGAAATGGCTTATGCCTGCAGCATGGACCCACTGACCTTTCGGCTGCACAACTATTCCGATATCGACGCCATGCACGATATGCCCCTGACCAGCAAAGCTCTGCGCGAGGCGATGCTCCAAGGAGCAGAGCGTTTTGGCTGGCAAAATCGTCCAATGACGCCCGGAAAGATGCGTGACGGCAAGGAACTGATTGGCTGGGGTATGGCAACCGGCATCTGGGACGCCATGTTCTCCCCCACATCAGCGCGAGCCAGATTGACTGCCGATGGGCGCCTCCATATTGCAACCGCCGCATCTGATATCGGAACCGGAACATATACAATCCTGGCCCAGACAGCATCGGAAGCCTTCAACATACCACTTGACCAGATTGATATAGAATTGGGAGACTCAACACTCCCACAGTGCCCAACAGAAGGCGGTTCATGGACAGCCGCCTCAGCCGGAGCCGCAGTGTGGCTTGCCTGTCAGAGCTTGCGGGAAAAGCTTTTCAAAACGCTTGGCAAAAACAGTAATATTTCTGCGTGGCTAACAGAAGGCCTTCGACATAACACCGTAGTTTTACAGGATGGTTTTCTAAAAAACACTGATGGCGATGAAGCTTTTGAAATGTCTCTTCGAGACGCTCTGTCCTTGACAGGTCAGACGGAGCTTGAAGTCGAAGAAACGGCAAAGCCGGGTCTTCGTGGGACCATCAGCCAGATGAGGAAGGCCCGCTTCACCCACAGCGCAGTATTCTGCGAAGTCCGTGTGGATGAGGAGCTTGGCATCGTCCGTGTGACACGGCTAGTTAATGCCGTTGCAGCTGGACGTATCATGAACCCTAAAACGGCAGCCAGCCAGGTGCGAGGTGCAATGGTGATGGCGACAGGAATGGCCCTACATGAAGAATCCTTGATGGATGAACGTGTTGGCCGCTTCATGAACCACAATTTTTCTGAATATCATATCCCGGCGCATGCAGATATTCCGGACATGGATGTACTCTTCGTCAACGAGGAAGATACCGAAGTCAGTCCACTAGGTATCAAAGGTGTCGGCGAGATTGGCATGTGCGGAACGGCTGCAGCGATTGCTAACGCAATTTTCCATGCAACCGGTCGACGTCATTATAATCTGCCCATTGTACCCGGAGACTGATGCCGCCGCCCTCTCTGGTTTCTTCGATCCAGAGAAGGCGTAATTTAGGGAGAGGGTAGGAAGCCACATCAGCCGTTAATAATCTTCCCACCATTCACATGCAGTGTCTGCCCGGTCACAAAGGACGCATCTTCACTGGCAAGATAAACATATGCGGGCCCAAGTTCCGAAGGATCTCCACACCGACCCATAGGCGTATCTTTTCCCAGCTCAGCAACGGTCTGTGGGTCAACAATGCCCCAGCTTGCAGGCTGAAGGGGTGTCCAAACTGGTCCAGGAGCAACAGCATTCACACGAATACCTCTGGAAACCAATTGCAAAGCCAAAGAACGGGTAAAACCCATTTCCGCTGCCTTGGTTGTTGAATAGGCTAAGAGATCCTTATTTCCTGCAAAAGCATTTATGGAAGATGTATTAATAATTGCGCTTCCCTTTCCAAGATGTGGGAGAGCAGCTCTCACTAAATAGAAATATCCATTGATGTTGATATCCATGTGACGCTGCCATTCCTCGTCGGATATCGCTTCTATGTCTTCCTGAACCATCTGAACACCTGCATTATTCACCAGAATATCCAGACCTTCGAACTGCGTCACGACCTGTGCAACAGCATCGTTGCAGACTTGGCTGGAAGAAACATCGCCTGCAATAGCGAGGCCTTTACGGCCTTCTTTTTCGATGAGGCGGATTGTCTCATTCGCATCGTCGTGTTCCTCCAGATAGAGGATCGCCACGTCCGCTCCCTCGCGGGCAAAATGCAATGCTGCAGCACGCCCAATGCCGCTGTCCCCGCCACTGATCAGGGCTTTCTTCCCAGCGAGCTTGCCGCTTCCTCGATAACTGGCACGAATATGCTCCGCGTGAGGCTGCATTGGCTCTTCAAGACCGGGCTGATGATTTTGGGATTGGGGAAGAATGTGATTTGGCACGAGCAAGCGCTCCTGAAAGGTTGTGTTTCATGACGCACGACACGTCATTCAACTCAACAATCAGAATAGAAAACTGTTTCCTTCGAATGCTCTTTAACGCTTCACATTGTTTGCTACGGTTGCATATTGAGAGACTCTGGTCTGATCCTAGGGAGCCTTAACAGAGATTTGGTCCGGAGCTTTGCGAAGGGCGAAATGAAAGAAACTTGGGCATGGCACGGCTGTCATATCGTAGCAGAGTACGATACGCCGCGCCGGCAACAGCTTGGTGCCTTCCGGATTGGTAGAACATACCCTGTATAGGCACCTCATTTTCAGAAAAGAACTCCATTGCATCAATCATGATGGCCGAAACTCATCTTCCCATCCCCAAAGCTGTCTATCATCTGCAAGAAAATTCTCGGGGCGCTCCGACATTTCCATCAGATAAAGGTCGTCTTATGCAGTCCATAGTCTCAGTATGCATTACGACGGCACAGGCCATTCTGGTTCAGGCAGATAACTTTTGCTCTGATTGTCGATGATCATTGAGCCGAAGCCTGTGATGGCTTTTGGAAAGAACAGAAAGCGAACCAGCGGTCCCTCTGCCGTACCTGTATGGATTTTTATCTTCAGTTTTCTTTAAAAGGCCTGGTTCAGAAAAATTACCTCCATAATCAATGCGTCTTAAGTCTACAGCATAGAATGAATGCAATTGCTGCGCTTATAGCTCCAATGAAATATACAGATGAAAAGCCTGCATAATCCGCCACAATTCCAGCTATCGGCCCAGTCGCGCCATAAGCTAAATCCTGAAAGGCCGCAAAGCCCCCCATCGCGGTGGCGCGAAGATGAGGCGCCACGCGCCCTACGACCTCCACCCCCATAGAAGGGAATACCATTGAGCACCCTGCTCCCGTGAGGAAAGCACCAGTCAGTGCTAACGCAGGCTCTGGAGCCAGCCAAATGAGGACCTGCCCTACCATCTCAATGAACAACGAAACAATGGCTATGCGTATGCCACCAAACCGGTCAGGCAAATGACCACAAAAAATACGCACCAAAACAAAAGCTACTCCAAATGCACTTAGTCCCCACCCTGCATTTTCCCAATGTCTCTGCAGGAATAGAAGTGGCATGAACGCACCAACCACCGCAAAGCCAACTCCCTGCGCGAAAACAATGATACCGAGATCCCATATCCGCCCTATGATTTCCCTCACAGGGGCCCGACCACCACGATGGATCGGTGGGGGTGCCATAGGCAAGGCAATGAAAAGCCCCATAAGCGGCAAAAAAAATCCGGCAACGCACACACTTGCGTAGCCAAAATGATGCATAATCATCATACCCAGCGGACTGCCAACCGCAAACGCGCCATAAAGCGCCATACCTACGACGGCAAGGACACGACCTGCCCTTTCATTCCCCATTACTGAGAACCCCCAGGCAAGTACCCCTACAATCGTAAAGCTCTCGCCCAAGCCAAGTAACAAACGGCCTACAATCAATACTATGGCAGAGAGAGCGTCGTAATTGCTTATCCACGAAGAAATCGAAGCTATTATCCCTGCTAAGGAATATAACATGAGTCCCAGAAGTACTGCTGTGCGGCCGCCCTGCTGATCAGCAAGTTTCCCCGCCACACCTCGGGTCAGGATCGTCGAAAAGAAAGCAATGCCGACACACAACCCGGAATAAAAATTACTATAATGCAGGGTCTTGCTAACAAAAACTGATGTTGTCGGCATGGACATGGCAACAGCGAGATAACTTATAAAGAGAAGTAGAGATAAGCGATAAAGCTGCTTCGGGCCAGTATCTCTTTCCATAGTGTCAGTTGAGAAATACATTCTGAAACCGAACTCCATTGGCAAAATTAGTGTGACCACATATCTGTGCACGAAATATACGAAAATTTGTATACTCTAATAGTTCTCTCAGAGAATATCTAAAGACCATTCAGAAAAGGCAGAAATCCAAATAAAGACATCCTAAAAAACTGGTTTGTCAAAAAAAGAGAAAATTTCTCATTTTGAAACTCAGTATCATCTTTCACGCTAAAGCCTATAGAAAATTCTTATTTAGCTCAACGCCAGAGATATGGATGGAAGGGAAGCGACATGCGGCTTGATGGCTGCCCAGAGACAGGGACCGGGCCAATATGCCCAACCAGAAATGAGGGATATCTTTCGCTAGAAAAATATGGGGCCCTAGGGGACGGCCGCTCAGTCGCTTTATCGGGAGCGGACGGGTCGATCGACTGGTGGTGCGTGCCCAATATGGACTCCCCTCCTCTCTTCGATCGCCTCATCGACGCGGTAAATGGAGGGTATTTTATCGTTCAACCGGAAGGTGAATTTCGGACAGAACAACACTACCTCCCGGAAAGCAACGTTCTGAAAACAGCTTTCCAAACGTGTGACGGTGAAGCGACCCTAACAGAATCTCTTAACAGCAGTCCTGCCGGTCGATTACCATGGGCAGAACTAGCAAGGCGTATAGAGGGTGTAACAGGCAGCGTTCGTTTTGCCTTCAAAATCGTCTTCAGCCGACGTGCTGATACGGCAAGCCCTTACAAGTCTCAGATTGGTCGATACACGGTTTTTCATGTCAGAGATATTTTAGGATTTTTCCTGCATAGCTCGGAGGTTTGCTGCGAACAGGATGATGCAGGTATTACAGGCCATTTCGTAGTAAATGCAGGAGATCGGCAAGTTCTTGCCCTTGTCGTCGGACAAGATGAGCCACTGGTTGTTCCCCCTATTGAAGACATTGATGCGAGGATCGACATTTCTGATCAGGCATGGCGGTTCTGGGCCAGTGCAATTACCTATCAAGGTCCGTATCGGAATGGCTTTGTTCGTAGTGCTCTCGCCCTGAAGCTTCTTCTGTTTTCTCCATCCGGGGCAATTGCTGCTGCTGCAACAACGTCTTTGCCGGAAAAAATCGGCAGCCATAAGAATTACGATTATCGTTTCGCATGGATTAGAGATGCAGGTTACACAATCAAAGCGTTTCTGGCTGTTAATGCTCAAGCCGAAGCACAAGCTGCATTTGCGTGGCTCCTGAAACGCCTTCAGGAGCATGGACCTCTCGTCTGTTACACCTTGAGTGGGCAAAAAGTTTCGTCCGTGAAGGAGACTAACTGGCCAGGCTATAAAAATTCACGACCCGTGGTAACAGGTAACCTTGCAAGCAATCAGCACCAACATGGCATTTATGGAGATATCTTCGGAACAGCTTGGCGTTTCGTCGAAGCCGATAATATCCTTGATAGTTCCAGTGCAGAACTTTTATCACATATTGCAGACGAATGTGCAGATAACTGGCGTCAGAAAGATGCCGGTATCTGGGAACTTGAGGACGAGCAGCACTATACTTTCTCAAAAATCAGTTGCTGGCAGGCACTGGCTCGAGCGGTCGAGCTTGCAGACAAAGGACAGTTACCTACCACCTGTCGTGATCGGTGGATGCGAGAACGGGACCGGATCGCATCCTGGATTGATGAGCAGTGCTGGTCAGACGAAAAACAGTCATATGTTATGTATCCGGGCTCCGGAAAGCTTGATGCAGCAATGGCTCTCGCTGCACGTTTTCGGTTCACAAATGAGGAACGTCTCCGTCAGACACTGATCGCTCTCGACCGAGAGCTAAAAACAGGCCCTTATCATTATCGATACAGCAATGTCGCAAACGAGGAAGGATGCTTCCTGGCCTGCTCCTTCTGGATAGCTGAAGCATGGGCTCTCTTGGGAGACGTCAGTAAGGCGCAAATGGCTTTAGAAGAACTTACGCTCGCCCTTCAAGGAGGTGTCGGCGTCTGGACCGAAATGGCGGATCCAAGCGATGGCTCATGGCTAGGCAATATGCCCCAAGGCCTTACCCATCTGGCGCATATCACTCTTCTTGAGACCCTTATCCTGAAGCAAAAAACTTCATCATGAGCGAGTATTGCTGCACGTCTTCACGCTGTTCATTTTACTGTGCGTGGAATGAGGTCACTTGAATGTCAGAATAGTAGGATCGACGTCAGAAATCCAACTGTGTCAGGTTTCCAACCCAGCCCAACGGAGCACAAGGCATGATTGATTTCTCGGACATGGCAGCACTGATTTTTGATTGTGACGGCACTTTGCTGGACACACCTCCTATTTATGCGCGCGCATGGTTTAAGGGGTTTCAAGACACAGGCAGGCAGATGCCCCGGGAATGGTTCATGGATCGCGCAGGTATGTCTGATCACGTTCTGATGGACGCATTTGAAAGCGACTTCAAAGTTAAAATTCCTGATCGCGTTAAGGCTATCGAAGCAATGCGGCAAGAATTTTTCAATAATATTTCCGATTTAAAGGAAATCGAGACGATCGCGCAGATAGCACGCGCAAACAAAGGAAAACGACAACTGGCGGTAGCTTCTGGGGGGGCCCGTCTAATTGTTGAGACATGTCTGAAAGCTACGGATCTATTTGATCTATTTGACGAAATCGTAACGATCGATGATGTCGCCAGGCCCAAACCTGCACCCGATCTATTTTTGAAAGCAGCTCAACGTCTCAATACAGCTCCAGATCTTTGTTTTGTTTTTGAAGATACCCAATCTGGTCTAGAGGCAGCCCATGCCGCAGGGATGCGCTGCATCGATGTTGCACGTATAATATACCCGTAAGGGGATCAAAATTTATTCCATTTAAACCAATTTAGCAGGCTCTTGTTATCCGAGCCTCAAGCTTTTCTCTATTATCCGACGTTAATTTCTGACTGCAAAATCTAAACTTACAAGGCCATATCCGTCTTTTAAAAGTGATGTGAACTCTGGGTCTACTCATCGTTTGAATAGACTTACTGATGGAGGCTTATCATGTCTTTTCAAAATACTGCTCATCCAAGAAACCCCACGAAAGCTCCTGGCTCCCCCGACGAGTATGAGCCTTTTGATCCATATCCAGATAAAAGCCCCATTACTGATGAACCGCCGGAAGAAGAACCGAGCGAAGAACCAGGCAAAAAATATCCTCCAGACAAACGCGCTCCTTCTCCCGAGCCTGGTGAGTCCCCTGCGCTTCCAGATGCACCTGAGAATCCAACCAATTAGGAGCTGTAGTGCTGCAAGCGCAAAAGATGGATGGCTTTAAGTGGCAATTGAACTCTACAATCCTCTTTGGAAGAGAAGGAAAATAATAATTGCTATTCCCGTATGTAATGAGGAAGAACATATTATTCCTTGTCTTCTGGCGCTGGCACGTCAAAGCACTCTTCCAGACAAAGTCATCCTATGGATTAACAACACTATCGATCAGACAGGTGCGCGGGCAACATCTCTCATTAATATGCTCCCATTCGAACTGCAGATAATTAAGGTAACCTATTCTCGGGCCGTAGCCGGCGCAGGTATCGCGCGACGTGATGCTATGGCATCTGCAGCAGAAGGAGCTTCGCCTGATACTCTTTTACTGACCACAGATGCCGATAGTGAAGCTGCTGAAGACTGGATAGCTCGTACACTGGATGCTTTTGCGGATTATCCGGTTGAAGCTGTATTCGGTAGAGCTTTGCTTCTTCCCTCGGAAGCCCGAAAAATTCCTTTTCATCTGCATGAAGATGAAAAGGCAGAACAAGCCTATGGCGCCCTTCTCGAACAAATCTCCCTCCTGCTGCATCCCGAGCCACATGATCCATGGCCACGTCACCTAGAGCATTCTGGTGCCAGTATTGCGGTAACCCATCAGGCGTGGCGCAAAGTCGGCGGAATCCCGTGTATTCCCTCAGGAGAAGACCGCCAGTTTTATCTGGCACTACGCAGACAGGGGGTTCCTGTTCGGCATGCTCCTGAAGTGCTGGTTTATGTTTCAGCTCGACTGGCAGGGCGCGCACAGGGAGGTATGGCTGAGACTCTGGCAAGACGATTGATTGCGCAGGATGAATATATTGATGAAATTTTCGAACCTGTTTCAAGGCGACTGCTGCATGTTCGCAGAGAATGGTTCCATGCCAAGGCAAGACCGGCATTCTCTCTCACAGAAGGCTCTACCGTCCGCATACGTCGTATTGATTTGCCAGCGCATCACAGACGAGCTCAGCGAGTGCTGAATTACCTCATACGGCTGGCGCATCCTGTTTCTGGTGACCCCTTGCAAAAGACAGCCGATCAATCCGGTATCCCTCACCTCGTTCAGTCAGATCAGGCCGCCAGGACTGTTCATGACAGGCACGGATAAAGCACTCGGCCGCCTCATCGCCCGTACAAGGTGTATCAGTCAGCCCTGTCCAGTTCACGATCAGAATGCTCCCATTCGTCACCAAACTCTGGGTAACCAGAACAGCAAGTTTCTGGATATCTGCTGAATTCAGGAAATATAAAACTTCAGAGATCAGAATAAAATCACAGTCCGCCGCCTCAGAAACCGGATATTCTGCAGGCAAAAAAGCTTTGAGGAACCTGACCTGCTTTTGCTCCTTACAACGCCGCATTGCCATGTCGAGCGCAGTTTTCGAAGCGTCCACTCCCAACACACGCTCGCAGCGCCGTGCAAGCGCTAACGTACCGACGCCAATGGCACATCCAAGTTCAACAGCGAAAGAAATAGGAAAGGAGGGCAGACATTGCAGAACATGCCTGAGCTTCTTTTCTTCGTAAGGGCTGCTCTCAAAACCCCATGGGTCAGGATGCCGCTGAAATAGGCTTTCGAAAATATCTGCTTTCCATGTTTCGTTACTCATGATGTGATAAATATTTCATAGGGTTGCAGCATTTTCTCCAGTAAGTGCTCTGGTAGTACAAATCCGCTAGGATCATCTTGTACAACCAGTCCTCTTTGGCTTCGGTGCGCCTGAATGGCCCGTCGTTTTTTTTCCAGATACGGCTGAACATTCAATCGCACCCCTGTAAGAGTATTTTCTCGAACCTGTGCTTCAAGGGGAAGCGTCAGGCCCCAAACTGGATATTGCAGCGCCTTAAGGCCAGGCTTCAGGGTTTTTAACGCCTGCCCCATGAACCAAACTGCTTCATGGTCACAATGTGGATCGTGCCTCCACGGCATTAGGAGGGTTTCACACTTGTAACGAGACAGAAGCTCAAGCAGATTATGGACCGTAGAATTGAAGCGCGTTCCCCGTGTCGGAACTTTCGTATCTTCAAGGTTCATAAATATCAGTCTGTCTGCCCCAAGACCCAGAAGCGATGCAGCATGGACACTTTCTTCCTGCCTTTGGCGCGCCAGCCGCTGCGGGGGCCATGCATCGGAACCTGGATGAGATGCGGATCCGTCCGAAACGATCACAACGAGAGGTGGACGCCCTTGCTCTACTGCCGAAGCTATAAAACCTCCACAACCTAGACTTTCATCATCAGGATGGGGTGCCAGCACGAAAGATGTCCCTGGAGCGATGGCATCAAAGGATGCCACAGGGAAGCGGGCAAATTTTTCTAGAGCTTCCTGAATATTCATGAGACTACTTCCGGCCAGTCATTATGAACAAACCACGAAGCTGCCTCAGTTAAAGCTTCGTCAGGTGCAGGTTGCCTTAAATAAGTGGCCAGATCCCTCATAACCTGTTCTACCGCTTTACCTTTTATGAAGGCCGACAGACCAAGGCTCCTTTGGACGAGTGTAATCAATTCCAAAGCTGCCCGTTCGACTGCCAATCGGGCCAGATTGATGATCGAGATCACATCTTCTGATGCCATATGAACGGAATAAGCCGCTTTAACAGCTTCTTTAACCCACATCGCTGCGGTCTTCCGAAGAATAAGTGCTTCTCCTATCCTGGCCAGCTGATGTGGATTGTCAGCTCGTCCTCGAGCCAGAAGCTCCTGTCTGAGCAGGTCCACCAGATGATCTATTCCTCCCAGGGCCACAGCCGATCCTCGCCACGCGCCCGCAGAAAACTCGGGCTGTCGGAGATAATCACCTGCTGATCCAAGAATGTCTTCAGGCGCGATCCGAAGGCCCGTAAAATCATAGGCTCCTGTTCCGCTGGCGTGCATTCCGGTGAGTGTCCCTGGGCCAGGTCGTTGACGATTCGCATCGGTTGTCGGGACAAGAACCATGACCGGGGCACCCTGATTGGGCGTCGCTGTTATCAACGCCAGACTGACCTGTTTGACGGCACTGGCAAACCCTTTAATTCCTGAAAGCCTGTAACTCGAACCTTCCCTCTTTAGGGTGACCAGAGGATTTCCATCTGTAACCCAAATTCCAGCCAAACCAGCCTGTTTCAGGCGAGACCTTAGGACATGGCGCTGAGCTGTGGTGCCATACAATTCCACGAGACGCACCACATTCACATGCCCTTCCAGACATCGTCCCAAAGACAGGCTCAGATACCCGACGCGCCTCAGCAGGGTGAAGAGATACTGGCCTCCTTCTGCGGATCTACACATCCCAAGGCCGCCTTCCTCGATCGAAAAAAGAGCCGAAAACACGCCTTTTTCTTGCAGCTCCTTCAGGAGAGCAACAGGAAACTCGTTTTCAGGAGCCGAAAGCGGCTTGGCCTTCCATTCCTCAAACAATCGCTGCAACTTTGCTTCAAAAACAGCAAGCCCTTGTTCACAAGCATCCTGCTCTGCAATCGCCATCCCTCAGCATTCCTTCACGCACTGCCATGAAGGAACGTTTAGTGTGGGTTGATAGATCCCGTTCAGTGCGCCGCAATCCATTCACTCTTTTGAGCGAAATAAACTCCATAGGATATTCAGCAGTCACACTTAATCCGAAGAGATTGAGTGAGTTTCCGGCATGCCCAATGCAAACAGACCCGCCACGATAACGCCTGCAACGCCCAAGGCGACGAAGGTCATACTAAACCCATAAGAGGATGTCAGCATTCCGCTCGCAAGATTAGAGAGAAGTGCACCGACTGTTCCAAGTGCTAATCCTAATCCAATCAGCAAATTACGACGCCCGCTCTTTACAGCGATATCTGCCAAAATGGCGTAAAACAGCACAAGAATAATGCCAGAAGACAATCCGTCCAGAATCTGTATGACAATGAGCGCTGGCCAGCCCGCGCTTAGCACAACAAGACTGTCTCGCACCGGCTGAAGGGCCAGAGCCAGGACAAAAAGAGGTTTGCGAGGCCAATGCGGTGCTTTCTTACCTACCAGATACGCGACAGGTACCATGGTAATCTGGGCAACCACGATGCAGGTAGCTGGGACAGTGGCGGGGTTACCCAGATGAAGAAAAGCATAACGCTCGATCATGAGCGGTACCACGGCGCCATTTGCCATATTGAACAGCAGGTAGGTCGCCAGAAAAACAGTCAATCTCGGTTCAGATAACAAGGTAAAGACCGCACGGAGGGTCTCATGAGCCGATACGGATTTTCCAGAATGTTCTGGTGGCTCATCAACCTGACTTGAAAAGCCACCAACCAGAAGAAGGCTGACGGCCGCAAGTCCTCCTACCCCCCAGAGAGGGGCCACGGGGCCCATCATCTTGCCCAGAATGCTCATCAGCAAACCAGACGACGCATTCCCCAGATGGTTGAAAGATTCATTACGGCCCATACGAGCAATATAGCCTTTAGCTCCAGCAGTATGCTGGCTGATTGCCGCAAGAATAGGTGTGAAGAGTGCCCCTGCTCCGCCTGCAATAAAATGAGCCAGAAGGATGGGATAAAACAGAGGGAGCCATGCCATTACACCGACAGACGCACATGTCACCACACAGCAAAGTGCCAGCATCAGGCGCCGGCGCGCAACAATATCGAGTGTCCACCCTCCGACAAATCTGGCCAGAACAGCCCCTAGACCGCCAGCTGCAATTGCAACCCCGATCCGGTTCGATGGCCAATGTTGCAGGGTCAGAAAAGCCGTCAGGAAATTTCCCAGATTGTCCTGCACGTCTGCGAGTAGAAAACTCAGCCCATCTAGTGAAAGGTCGTCCTTTCGATGTCGGGGCTGCGCTCTGTTTTCCGCCACATTATTTCCAGTCAAAGTATTACAAGAAACGGCACAGTCTGAAAATTCGCCGCTTCAAGACACAACGAGCCGGTCAAGAATATGTTACGAAAAAACAGGGAAAGAAATTTTATTTACGTAAAAGTCCAGTTCGCCCTCAGACATTATCTGACACTAAGTGAGGACAAGGACTTCACCCGTTTACGAGCAGGAATTCCTATGAAGCGTGCTGACATACAAGCTTACGGTCTTAACATTTGAAAAAAAGCGCGCCGAACAAAGCAATTTCCAATGATGGATGTTTCTGCTGCCCGTTCCTGCCGTTTTGAAACCAACGGACTGAGATGCCCACAGCTCCCGACCAAGAATGATAGGCGATTATTGATCAGATCAAGCGGGCAAGGCCTTAGCGTTAGACCACTGAGCTTAACGCTGTCCCTACAGGATGAGATCGTTTTAAAAAATATAAATTTTTACTTATTCGCAAGACTTACAAATAGAGTTGAAGATCTATCGATCGCACCGGCATAATTTTTACATGATACTTTTTTCTCTTTTCGTGCGCCTTGCATGACAAGCCAGCAACGCTCTCTATTCGGGCTTGCGGGCATCATAGCTCTCTCTTTCGCTACAGAAATGAACGAGCAGGTCTCCGCTCAGGCTCTTCCGGACGTCGCCGGGGCGCTAGGCCTCAGCATGGACTCTCAACGCTGGTTCTCGACCCTGTATGTGACAGCCGAAATCATCGGTATGTCAGTTTCTCCATGGCTTGCCGTCACGCTCACCTTGCGTCGGTTTTCATTTTTTGTGGTGACTCTCGCCGTTCTCGCATCCAGCCTTATTCCATTCACTTCCATCCTGTCCCTACTCTACATTCTGCGGGTTTTTCAGGGGCTGGCAGGAGGTTTTACCGTTCCGCTTCTCATGACGATTGCCCTGCGAGTTTTGCCTCCACCCATCAGGCTTTACGGTCTGGCCGCCTATGCCCTGACTGCCACCTTTTTTCCCAACCTCAGCATGGCATTTGCCGGCCTGTGGACGGACCTGGTGAACTGGCGGTTTGTCTTCTGGCAGTCGATCCCGCTGTGCACATTGTCTTTCCTGCTGCTGTGGTATGGAATGCCGGTCGATCCTCCGAAACACGAACGGTTCTGGAAGTTCGACTGGAAAGGCTTCCTGCTAATCGTCTTTGGAATGGGCTCGTTCTCGATCATGCTTCAGATGGGAGACTGGATGGACTGGTTCAACAGCCCGTTCATCTGCGTTCTGGGTCTTATAAGCCTTGTCTGCATTCCCCTGTTCGTTCTGAACGAATGGTTCCATCCCCTTCCCCTTTTTAAATTTCAGCTTTTGGGGCGACGCAATTTTGCCTACGGAGCCAGCACCCTGCTGACTTTCGTAGTCATCTCATTATCCTCTTCCTCGCTGCCAGCGTCATTTCTGAAATCTGCAGCAGGTTATCGTCCGGAACAGATTTACCCCGTTACTCTTGAAATTGCCGCCATACAGCTCGTGATGCTTCCCCTGATGGCGGTCCTGCTGAACAAGACCTGGGTGGACTCCCGTGTCGTCAGCTTTATCGGTATGACCTGCATTCTGACTGCTTGCATCGGTGATTTCTTTCTCACATCCAACTGGAACCGCGACCAGTTCTACTTATGGCAGGCGCTCCAGGGCATCGGGGACGCCATGATCGTCATGCCTTTATTGATGATGTCCACCAATACGCTGGATCCTTCCGAAGGTCCTTTTGCTTCCGCCATGGTCAATACACCCCGCGCCGTCGCAGAAGCCGTGGGGATCTGGCTGCTCCAGCTCATGCACCGCGAACGCGGTTCACTACATTCAGACCGGATTGCGGACCGCCTCGGACAGGTCCGTTATAGTCTGGTGCAGGGCACGAATCCCGTCCTGCAACGCCCAGCTCCTCTTACACCCTCCGGTGAGCCCATCAATCCGGGCAGCATGGCTGCCCTGCACGCCCAAATGACGCGCCAGACGGCCACACTGACTTTCAGCGACGACTGGATTGTGCTCGGTAGCCTTGTGGTTTTCCTGATGGTGTGGGTCTGCGTGCTCCCAGTTCGAACCTATCCCCCACGTATCGTGTTTCAATCGAAATAACTTCAAAATCTTCCAGCCATGTGCCGGGAAAGAAAGGAATTGCCGCAGGATGGCGGATCAGAACGACACATCTTCCCCCCCCCCTCAGGAAGACGAAAAGAAGGAGCAGAAGCACCGCAACATCACCCGTTGGCTGTTCATCAGTGGGGGCGGGATCATTCTCATCTTTATTGCCGTCGTGCTGGCTATCATTTTCGTCCCCAACCGGCATGTCTGGACTGACGACGCTTATGTCACGGCCCATTATACTGTTGTCGCCCCTCGTATCGCAGGACAGGTCATCGCCGTGGACGTGACCGACAATCAGCCGGTCCATGCCGGCCAGGTTCTTGTCGAGCTCGACCCCCATGATTATCAGACGACACTGGACCAGAACCGTGCAACCCTCGCCCGGGATGAGGCCTTGGTGCAGGATGCTGCTGCCAGTGTAACGCGTCAGCCATCAATCATTGACGAAAATGTCGGGGAAGCTGCTCGGATACGTGCCCAACTGGTTTTTGCCCGTCAGAATGACCAGCGCTACACCAATCTTGCACGCACGGGGGCGGGCTCCACTCAGGAACACCAGCAGTCCACAGCAAGCCTGCGTGAAATGGAGGCCACGCTCCAATCTCTCGAAGCGCGCATCGCCGCTGCCCGGGCCCAGCTTCCCATTCTTCAGGCTCGGCATAAATCTGCGGAAGCAACTGTCGAAATGGACCGGGCCCATGTCCATCAGGCCGAACTGAACCTGTCTTATACCAAGGTCCGGGCCCTGGAAGACGGCATGATCGGCGAACGCAGCGTCCAGACCGGAAACTACGTTGCTCCGGGGGCGGCCCTCATGGCGCTCGTTCCTCTTGATCAGATCTGGATCCGCGCCAATTACCGCGAACTCGCCCTGCGCCATATGCGGCCCGGCCAGCCTGTCAAAATCCATGTGGACGCCTATGACATAACCCTGAATGGGATCGTGGATAGCATTCCCCCCGCATCGGGCGCCGTCTTCGCCCCCATCGCACCAGAAAATGCAACCGGCAATTTCACCAAGATCGTGCAGCGCCTGCCGGTCAAGATCATTCTCGCTCCCAACCAGCCACTTGCGCACCTGCTACGCCTTGGCTTTTCTGTGGAAACAACCGTCGATACCAACCTTGATAATGTCGCTGCAGAACAACTCCAGAGCCCCATAACCGTCACGGCGCCTTCCCAAACTTCCACCGCGGCCACCGCACCATGAAGCACCTTCGTGTTCTCGCATTTGTTGCAGGAAGTCTCGTACTTTCGGCCTGTACCATGGGCCCTGACTTTCATCGTCCCGCCATTGATACTCCCGGCGTCTGGGGCCCGGAGCCCCACAGCAACAGTCAGACTTACGCCGGTGCCATCGACACACAGTGGTGGAACAGCTTTAACGACCCTGAACTGAGCAGCCTTGTCGCCCGTCTCGGAAGGCAGAATCTTAACCTGCAAATTGGCCTGGAACGCATTAACGAGGCACGCTCCCAGATGAAGGTCGCGGCCTCCGCAGGTCTGCCGCAGGCCAACTGGTCCGGCTCCTACGCCTATCGGCAACTCAGCTCACAGGGCATCTTCTCTCTTGCCGAACCGCGGCCCGGTTCAAGCATGAACTTCAATTTGTACGAAAACGTCCTCAGTACCAGCTGGGATCTGGACCTGTTCGGCACCATACGTCGCAGTGTCGAAGCTCAGCGCGCCAATCAGACAGCAACGCTGGCTGCGCGCCGTGCCACTGCCCTTGCAGCCGTCAGCGATCTGGCAACCGACTACATGCAACTGCGGGGTGTTCAGCAGCAACAGGCTATTTTGAAATCGAACATCAGCCTAGCCCGTACCAATCTGAGACTGGTGCAGGACCGTTTTAAGAATGGCGTCGCCACAAATCTGGACGTCTCGCAGGCGTCTGCACAGCTTGCCAGTATGAGCGCAGATCTGCCCGGTCTTGAAAACTCCGAAGCAGCGCTCATCAATGCTATTGGCCTGCTCCTTGCGGAACCGCCACGAGCTCTTGAAACCGAACTCAGGTCTACTTCCATCCAACCGCCATTGCCTGCCCGGGTGCCTGTTGGTTTACCCGCAGATCTGACACGTCGGCGTCCGGACGTCCTTGAGGCCGAAGCGCGCCTGCATGCCGCCACCGCCGAAGTGGGGGTCGCTACAGCGGCCTTTTATCCAGACATCACTTTAGCCGGAAACATGGGAACGGAATCCTTTTCCGCTGCTGATTTTTTCTCACTCCCTGCGAAGCAGTTCAGCGTCGGTCCGACTCTCAATGTTCCGGTTTTCGAAGGCGGCAGGCTGATTTCTACCCTTCAATTCCGCAAAGCCGCGCAACGTGAGGCTATTCTGACCTGGCGACGTACTGTTCTAAACGCCTGGCGTGAGGTGGACGATGCTCTGACGGCTTATACAAAGGCGCAATCAACTCACGAGCTTACAGAACAGGCCGCCTTACAAAACCAGGCTGCCTTCAAAGCTGCCCGCGAGAGGTATCAACAGGGTGCAACGGATTATCTGAACGTGGTGGCGACACAAGCTGCCTTACTTGCCAGTCAATCTGCCCTTTCTATCAGTCAGACGCGTACGGAGACGACACTGGTGGCGCTTTATCGTGCTCTGGGTGGGGGATGGCAATATGCAGAAACTGCACTCAAGGGACCTGACCAATAGAGCCTAAAGAACCATGTTAATAGATATCTGCTCTCTCGTTTCATTGATGAAGAGCAGACCTTGTGTTCTTCCCGCTAATTCACCAGCTGCGAGACGCTCCTCTTAGCCCCAGTACAAATAGAAAGGAATGAGACAGAACACGGTCCATGCGATAAGAAAGACGAAGGGCGCCTGATGAGCGAAAAGTGCGCCCCGCTGTCCACGGCGCATCATGTCCCGCGTTTCGTCGTCGCTCGCTGCCAAGGTAAATTCAATCAAATGAGGGTAACGATGGTGAAGGGCCCGCTGCTTTTCTTCCCATTTACCGATCGCCGCGTAGCCCGCGCGGATACCGGGTAATGCCATGAGTGCAAGCATGAAGCCCAGGAGGGAAAAAAGCGGTGGGACAAGAAGCACCATCCTGTCTCCCCACCGAGTAGTCGACCCTGTCATTGCCGTGGCGTAGGCAATCACAAGGAAGGACTGTGACCCCAGCAACGCTTGCAGACGACCGTTGACAACTTCGCTTTCAAAGCGGATTTCCGAGCGGTAGAACGCGAGCAGTTCGTTGTCCGTAGGATTTCCCTGCGTGATGACGTCTTCGACGTTCGGCGATGGCGACGCGGCCATGACCATCTCAACCTCCATAAAATTTTTCGCCTCTCACACGGCAGTGCCAAGAAAAATGCTGCGAGCGTCTAAAGGTGGCATCTGGGCACTATGTCCTGTGAGGAGACCACCCTTTCCAGAGTAACTACTTGCGTCACAATGTTTGGTTCCCCACCCTCGCATCAATCATGGTCATTTCGCTTTTCACGTCGTGACGGTGCTCGTAAATTTCACGTAATTCTGCATGTCCATAGCCGCAATACGCGGAATAGTTTCTGGGGCAGAAAGCTTTTGGCTCCTGCGGAAAAATATATTTCCATTAGGGTGCCGTATAGAGTCTCTTTGTCTACTCTAACCTTCACCATCAATACTTATATTCTTGCCACACTGATGTGCAGTCCGGCAAAGGGAGGGCATTGTGCACCCTCGCGTTGGTATCGTCGAATATCCCGGACGTTCCATTTCTGGCAATTTCTGCGCGAATATGATCGCGCTTCTGGATATGTGTTTGCGTCTTGGGAAGAAAGAGAGCCCCGCTTCCATCAGTCGCCAGTGCCTGGTTTGCTTTGACAAAAGGTCGCGTTATTCTTTCATAAGCTACGAACGCATCTTCCGGGCGCGCACGGGTAGCAAGTTCGCCAGCGAGTACACAAGCACTAACCAGCGCCAGCTCGAGCCGTGTCCTGACCGAAAAGACGGGGCAAACGCAGCCATCCCCTACGAGCGCCACATGCCCTTTCGACCAGCGTGGCATGCGCATCTGTCTAACGGGATCAAATTACAGTTCATCAGCTTTCGCCATCGCCTCAAGTAGGTGCGGAACCTCCCAGCCTATGCCAGCAAACGCGGTCTGAGTCCGTTGGATCTGCTCTTCTGCATTACGACAGAAGGCCGACGTAGGGTCGTCTGTTGCGAAAGCCGGGAAGCCAAAAACCCTTGGACTATCTTGAGCCATCCAGATATCAGCCGTGCTACCGGCTTGGATGTGGACAATCCCACCATGTGACAGATTTTGTCATTGGGCATGGAGAAAAGATTGAAAGAGAAGCCCAAGGAATGATTGAATAGTTCTTCATAGAATTCTGAAGAACGTGTTGCTCACCTGGGCCGTCTTGGTGAGCAATTCAAAGCGTTTACCCGGACTATGGAATATCTCATCAATGATCCCTGCCGTTTATGGGTTTTCTTGGCGTGGCCTGACGGATCGCCTGCTGACTGCAGAGACGATCCGTCTGTTTCGTCAATGGCTGACACAGTCCGGTGCCATCGAGATCCTGTTCATGCATCAGCAGGCAGCCAATAATTGCCCCTTTCCCCCTAACTCGCCAGGCTTCCACCGGTCTCTGTAAGCACCAGCTTCGAATTGCGTCTCCCTCTACCGGAAATGGTCTTTAGTCGACAGAATCTGGGCACAGGACATTTGAAAACGTGCCAGCTTATTGTTTCTGACCAAGCGCCACATTCAGAACGGCGGCGAGACGGACACCTGCCTGTTGCAAACGCAGTTGAATAACCGGCCACGCAATAGCCGTATAAGCGTCTCGAATGTCTGCTCCTTTGACCTGGGGCAGTGCGCCATAGGAAATGGAACGCGCCAGAGCATGGCTTTCATCCGCCCAGTCGACGACCGCATGGTGAACATCACCGCTGGAGAGGTCAGCCACCCAGTAAGCCGTTTCATCTGCCGTGATGGTTGAAGCAAGCTGGTTAGCCTCTGTGCGGGCCTTGGCAAAATCAATCGTATAATGTGGCCCGACAACCAATGAGGCCTGACGGTCCAGCACCCCCTCATCCCACAAGGCATGAAGGTTCATGTGGCCGTTTTCCGTCTCTCCGTAATAAGAAAGCCGAACGGCGTTTCCTCCCTTGTCATGGTCTCGCTCAGCGGCGTGCAAAGGCTGGTGAAGATCGCCGACAAGATGAACGACCCATTTGAGTGCATCCAGCCTTTGCTGTGGCGTGGCTGAACGATCCGCCAGTTCCTTCTCCAGTTCCGGCAGCTTCTCGACGACGCAATTTCCATCCGCACAATCTCGCTCACGCTCGTAAGCGGGATTGGCAACGTCCGTATCCACGTAGTGCCACGCCAATGTTTCCGGGAGGCCGCCCTTCTTCTTTGGAACATGGCCTATCGTATCAGGCCATGACGCGACCTGATCCAACGTTTGATGTCCTTCCTGTGCGAGAAGAGCCTGCACCGCCTGGGCGGCTTCCGGGGTTAAGCGATCCTGAGCAATGTCAGCAACAATAGCGTGTCCATAAGGGCCCCATGCACGAGCCTGCGGGACACTCATGACTACAGCAGCACAGGCAAACGAAACAGGTAAGATCCACGAGCGCATAGAGAATATCTCAGATGAAAATGAAAGCTGACTTCGTTCTCTCATCCTTGGGCAGCCCTCACAAGGAAAACTGATTATTCCCAATAATGGATAGGCCCCTTTTACCCGAAGCCAAAAATGACCGAACGGTTCAGTTCCCTCTTTTCACCGAGGAAATCTGGTCCTACACAAGAGGAAGAACAAGCTGACTGAAACGACGAGGCACACTTGCAACAGCCGGATCTCCCAACAAAAGACGCAGCCGCTCCAGACTGGCATTTGTCGTCTGGGGAGAGCGGTCCGGTTTTGACCCTGCAAGGCTCGTGGATGGCCCGTACCGGCAATATTCCGTCGTTTCCGGGAAACGGCCTTGATAGCGCCCCTGCCGGAAGCACTCTTGCATTTGATACGCGGGCAACGACCCGTTGGGACACGGGGCTCATCGCCTTTCTATGGGACGTCAAACGTGTAGGCCATGACAGGCACATCACTCTGGATACGCAAAGTCTTCCAGCACCGATGCGGCAACTCCTTGATTTGCTGCCTGATGTTCCGGCCGACAAGCCAGCCCCCCGTAAAAAACGGCTTCCATTTCTGGAAACAATCGGGACGCACACGCTTGATGGCCTGACAGAAATCGGAACCGTTGCAGGTCTGGGCGCGATGACGGTTAAGGGCGGTTTCCTTGCCTTGACCGGTCGCAGCCGCATGCGATTTGTCGATCTGCTGACAGATACAACGAATGCTGGTCCCTACGCCCTGCTGATCGTTGGGATCGTCAATTTCCTTGTCGGCGCCATTCTCGCATTTGTGGGCGCCGTCGAACTCCAGAAATTTGCTGCTGGCATCTATGTTGCGAGCCTCGTCGGCATCGCGATGGTGCGCGAAATGGCAGCCGTCATGACAGCGATCATCATGGCTGGCAGAACTGGCGGTTCCTACGCGGCACGCATCTCGACCATGCAGGGCAATGAAGAAATTGATGCCTTGAACGTTTTCGGCATCCCAACTTCAACGTACCTGATTTTACCCGCCGTCCTGTCACTCGTCATCACCATGCCGTTTCTGTACCTCTATGGTTGCCTGGTCGGGATGCTTGGTGGCTTCGTCGTGGCTATTTCAATGCTTGATATTACGGCTGCCGGATATTTTCATCAGACCGTGACTTCATTCGGGATCGGTCAGTTCATCTTTGCCTTTATTAAAAGCATCGTATTTGGTGCTTTCATTGGTCTCACCAGTTGCCGCATTGGCCTGAAGGCCGGACGATCCGCCGCTGACGTCGGAATTGCCGCAACGCGCGCCGTAGTCGTTGGGATTGTCGGTGTCATCGCCATTGATGCCATCTTTGCCGTTATTGCTGACGTGGTGGGGATCTGATCCATGAGCGACACCAGACCAACCGTTCTTTCCATGAAAGACGTAACGCTCGCCTTTGGCCCCAAAGTGATTCAGAAGAACATCACTCTGGACGTCAAAAAGGGTAGCATCTTTGCTGTCATGGGCGGATCCGGTTGCGGCAAGAGTACCCTGCTGAAAAGCATGATTGGCTTGCTACGCCCGACTGCTGGTGAATACCTGGTCGATGGCGACAGATACTGGGACGGATCAGAAGCAGAAAGAACCGAGCTTAATCATCGGTTCGGCGTTCTCTTTCAAAGCGGCGCACTCTGGAGTTCCATGACAATTGGGGAGAACGTCGCCCTTCCCCTCCAGATGTTTACAGACCTGAAACCCGACGTCATCCGCAGACTGGTTGAACTGAAGCTTGGTTTTGTGGGCATGCTACAGGCCATAGACCTTCAGCCGTCCGAAATCAGTGGCGGCATGCGCAAACGCGCGGGTCTGGCACGTGCCATTGCGCTTGACCCGGACGTACTGTTTTTTGACGAACCCTCTGCCGGTCTGGACCCTATTACATCGGCCCGTCTGGATGACCTGATCCTCAATCTCCGGGATGGACTGGGTGCGACGATTGTTATCGTCAGCCATGAACTCTCAAGTCTTTTCCATATCGCTGATGATGGCATCTTTTTGGATGCCAAAACCAAAATACCCATCGCTCACGGCTCTCCACGGGACCTGCGCGATCACTGTGATGAACCTCAGGTCCATGCATTCATGCATCGGGAACGTGACGAAGAAGGACGCAATTGATGAACAGGCAAGCTCTTGTCGGTGCCTTTGTCGTAGGCGGTATCGGGCTGGCCGTTGGAGCATTTGTGCTTTTCGGCAACTTCCATCCGTTCACCCGAATGGAAAAGGCTGTCCTGATTTTTCACGGCGCATCATCGGGGCTTTCAGTCGGGGCACCCGTCACGTTCCGCGGCGTGCAGGTCGGTGCTGTCGACAAGGTCGTCATTGAATATAATCCAGAGACAAAGGACGCTTACATTCCGGTGTATGTGACCATGCGTCCGGACAATATCACCTTGACCAGCAATGCTGCGCATCACCTGCCAACAATCAAGGATCTGGTCTCTCAAGGATTACGGGGAGAGATGAACCTCAAAAGTTTCGTCACAGGCTCATCCGAAATCGATCTGGACTTTGCTCCGGAAACTCCAGCCGTTCTGCACCCGGCGATCGCAACGGTCACCGAGATACCGACCAAGCAGTCTTCCATCCAGGCGATGTCTCAGACCTTGCAAAACCTTCCTCTCAAGGAACTGGGAGATAATGCCAACGCGTCTCTCGCGGCAGTGCGAGAACTTTCCGACAGGCTGGATCGCGATCTGCCGGCACTGATTGAAAGCGTTCGCTCCACGTCCGACCATAGTCGCGATATGGTGGATGCCAGCCGCGATCTGATTACGCACCTTCAGCCAGAGCTGGAACAAACCCTCAAGAGTCTCAACAGACTGGCCGATACCGGTTCAGAACAGTTGAGCGCGCGGGGCAAAGAACTCCATACACTTCTGGAAAACAGCAACGCCACAATCCAGAAGGCCAACCAGAGCTTGGGCAACATCCAGAGCATGACCTCTCCCCGTTCCGCAGACAGAGCCAACCTGGATGCAAGCTTACGGGATCTCGCATCTGCAGCATCAGCCCTTCGCGGATTTGCCAATGATGTCGAACGTAATCCGCAACTTCTGCTGACGGGACGCCACCAATGAAACTGTCTTTCCCTTCTCTGGCCGTTGCAGGACTTCTGCTGAGCGGATGTTCCTCTGCACCCATCAAGTTCTACACATTGGGCGCACCAGCCGTAGCAACAGCAACGACCCCGCTCAGTGCCACCACATCTGTTCTGGAGGTCGATCCCATCCTGCTTCCTGATTATCTGGATAGCCAGGATATGCTTGTCAGACACGGGGATCTGTTGGATCGCAGCACAAATGGGCGGTGGGCCAGTCGCCTGTCTCGCGGAATGACAGATCTGGTGACAGCAAAACTATCGCAGATCTGGCCAACTGTTTTTGTGACGTCTCATACTTCTGCCTCAACACCCAGTACGAGGCTGAACATCAACATCACCCGGCTGGATATTGCAGCGAACGGCCTAGGCACGCTGGATGCAGACTGGTCTTTCGTACCATCGGACGAGCAGAAACCTGTGACGCATCATCGCGCAAGTTTCACGGCACATGGCCCCATTGCTACGGATGCCGGGAACGTTGCTCTGACGCGTGATCTGGTGGAGCAACTTTCTGCAGCAATCGGAGCATCAACTCCAACTTTTTGAGACGAATGCGCAGAGATATTCTTTTTCCCTGCGCGCCTGCGCCCTTTATTCCTCGGGTTGAGCAGACATCAGAGCACTGACAGCACTCCACTCGGGCGCCGCATCTGCCGCGCCGTGATGCGTTGTCGCCAGTGCGCCACACGCTGATGCGATACGAACGGCTTGTTCGAGCGTATGTCCCTGCGCCAGGGCAAAAGCCAACCCGGCATTGAAGCAGTCTCCTGCTGCAACCGTATCAACGGGCCGTACCTGAAATGGCGCGCTATATCCGCTTCGCGTACCGTCGTGCCAGAATACGCCCCGGCTTCCCATTTTCACAAGAGCGGCTTTCGCCCCTTTTGCCAGAAGAATGTCCGCGGCACGCGCGGCGTCCTCAACAGTTTCGGCACGAATGCCCGTCAGCTGGAATGTCTCACTCTCATTAGGCGTCAGAACATCTATTTCCTGCCAGAGCTCTTCCAGAAGTCCATTTTCCGGCGCAGGAGCAGGATCAAGGACAACAATCGCCCCCGCGTTCCGAGCCCGGCGTGCTGCGGCAAGCACGGCAGGCTGAGGGATTTCCAACTGAAGCAGCAAGACTTTTGCACGGCTCAACCATTGTTCAGCATGCAGTACGTCTGTCTCATCAACAGCCATATTTGCGCCACCCACGACGGTTATGCAGTTTTCGCCACTCCCATCAATTCCAATCAGAGCAATTCCCGTTGGGTTGGCAGCATCCTCACGCAGAGGAGAAAGGTCCACACCAAAACGCTCAAGCTCCTGACGCGCCTGCACACCAAAGCCATCCCGACCTATCCGCCCAGCAAGAGCGACCTGAACATTAGAACCTGCTGCAAGACGGCCGGCCGCAGCAGCCTGGTTGCTTCCTTTTCCGCCAAGCATGACAGCATAGCTTTCCCCATGAACTGTCTCTCCAGGTCGCGGCAAACGAGCGGCTCGAGCCGTGACGTCAATATTGATGCTTCCGAAAGACAGGATCAAAGGAGTATTGTCTGGCATGGCTTCGTCTCAGTGAAAGGAAGCCCTCCCCTTAACACTTCCAGCCGATGTCCGTCAGTATGCCGTACATCCGTCGCTGGTGATTTGATCAAGGATCACAGCGCGCTGACAGAAAAATCCAGCGTATAAGAGGATTGATCTTCAGAACGCCCCTGCTGAAGAACATGGATCGCTGTATCCTGTGGGAACAGGCAGTTCACAAGCCAGACCGTATCCAGGCCGGAGCCCCGATTACGGTAAATCAGCCGATACTTCCCTTTTTGAAATTCCGTGACAGCCCTCAGATGAATATCAATGGTTCCCGTACCAGCTTTCATAGCTGCGACTGATGGAAAATACGCCTCCCCCGCAATGAGCTGACTTGGTCGCCCATTGATGGAAAGCGACAGCCCCCGGGTAACACGCGAAACATATCCAACCTGCTCAGCAAGAGACAGGTTTCCATCCCCGTTCCGATCAATCTGACCGATAACGCCCTCCGCGACATCCACCCCGGGTGTGAGCCGCAAATGGAGTGAAATATCGCTGTGCGTAATGTTCAAGGTTGTTGCCTGCAAATACTCGTCCAGACGATGCGCGAAAGCAGACGCAGGGACAGCCAACAAGACAATCGCAGCAAAAGAAGCGATCCTTGTCATGTTCATTGAGCCGTAAAACGGCTGCCGTAACTGTTCGTCGGGTCACGGTAAACCGTATGAACATGCAGCGTAGGATCGCCACCGACGCCCTGAGGAGAAAACTCGATCAGCAGACGGGGACCCTGAATACGGTAATAGGAAGAGCCGTTATGACCCGGCTCGCATGTGGTCGGGCCACTCCATGCAAACCATGTCTCATCGAGATCATTGCGGATTTCCTTCAAACGGGGCGCCGCATAAGCGTCATTGATAATCCCAGCCCATTCCGTAATGAGGTCCATCAGAGCCGCTTTCTGGTCAGCGTTCAAGGCTGATCCTTTGATGCCTTCCGGGATGATCGTCTCTCCATCGTGCCCCGGCCCCTGAACGAGATCATCTACCTTGTAGGAAAGAAGGGCCTGATGACGCTGTGCGGTATCCAGCGAATTCAGAAGCGCAAATGCCTTGTCATTTTCTCCCGACAGCACACGAACCGTTTTGCCATCGCGCTTGTAAATCGCCGGCTGTGCACCCGTCAGCGTAGGAGTCATAACGCCATGAGCGCCGTCAATGACGATATTCAGCCCAAGATGATGGCCACCAAACTGCACCATCCATGGCTTTGTTTCAGAAGGCTGCCCAAAGATCGCAATAGTATAAACGGCTTTCCCGGAAGCAAAAGACGTACCACTTTCTGCGAGGGTCTGATCCGATCCCATGATGTCCTGCACTTTCTCGTAGCCTTTGACGCTCAGAAGAATTTGCAGAAGATGGAGGACCGCCGACTGTTGAGACGTTGTTAGTTGCCCCATTTGCAGGCCGGGACGCAGCACATCGCTCACTGGATAATTGGACCACACAGCCACACCGTAGCGTTCGCCGATAAATCCACCTGGAGGCCCCATACCTGGACCTCGTTTTACCGGCTCGACAGGTTGTGAATCCATCACAGGACGTGCGGGCTGATCCGGCGCACTTCTCCGAAAGCGAGCGAGTTCACCCGACTTTTGTGTAATGAAAGGAAACTGAACCTTTCCAACACTTTTAGAATCGAATGTTGCAAGGAAAGCCCGAGCGGCCATCATTGCCTCATGGGTCTGTTTTACAGACATGGTCTCTTCCGAAGCAGTAGCCGAAATATGCGGTGGAACACTCTTCCCCGAGGCTGGAAAGGCTGCAAGAAACAGCCCTCCAACCATCCAAAATCTGGTATTCATCCAGCCCTCGTTCTTAATCCGCGTTCCCTGGAAAACACGTCTGGTCCAGAGCCAGCACTGAAACACTGCATAGGGCATCGGGGGAGATCAAGGCTTTACCTTTTCTGCTTGGAAGCGTTCACAGGAAAGGAGCACGGTCACGCGCGCCCGAAGATTCTGACACTAACAAAGCGTGACCTTAAGACCTTGATAAAACGAGGAACGTCATGCCGTTTGTACAATTTGTTCCCATCCCTTCAGTAAAACACCCCTGTTCAGTCATGGTCCGGCTGGTCACAGCATCTCTCCTGGCGACGTCAGCACTGGTTCTTCTGTCGCCCGCTGCGCATGCTACAACGTGCGCAGATCTGGCACACACAGCTCTTCCGGATGCCACTTTTACAAAAATCGAAACTATAGCCGCCGGAGCCTGGCATAGTCCGCAGACCTCCCTGACCCGGATCATGAGTACGCCGGGAATGAACCTTGCCGGACATCCGGCACAAGACACGAACCCATCGTTTTGCCGCGTTGCGGTGACCTTGCATCCCTCTACGGACTCTCAGATCCGCACAGAAATCTGGCTTCCTCTCACAGGATGGAACGGAAAATTTCTTGGTGTGGGAAATTTCGGCTGGGCAGGTTCGCTCATGTATGAGGGCATGACGACAGGCGTGAAAGAAGGCTACGCGGTTGCTAGCACTGACACCGGTCATGACAGTTCAACACCAGAGGGTCAGGGAGGCCGTTTCGCACTTGGCCATCCGGAAAAACTGATCGACTATGCCTACCGCGCCGACCATTTGATGACGGTCACAGCCAAAAATCTCATACGCCGCTTTTATGGAAAAGCAGCCTCCCATGCCTATTGGATCGGATGTTCCCTTGGCGGCCTCGAAGGATTGATCGAAGCCAAACGCTATCCTGAAGACTATGACGGCATTGTCGCAGGTGCGCCTCCCAATCCGATCGTCAGCTTTAATGCTGAACAGCTTTGGGCCGGCTGGATGAGTTATCACGATCCTGCCCTCCGCGTGGGCCGTGAAAAATTCCAGTTACTCAACCGTGCCGTTATGGCTGCGTGTGCATCGCCTGTCGGGAAAAAACAGGGTTTTCTAGACGATCCTGAGCGTTGCGGTTTCAAGCCAAGTCAACTGTTATGCAAAGGACAAGAGACATCTGACTGTTTAACAGCAAATGAAGTAAAATCCGCCGAACAGATCTATCGTGGCCCTATTGACCCTAATAGCGGTAACGTAATCTTCCCAGGTCCCGCAAAAGGCAGCGAGGAAGGGTTTTCAGCAGATGGAAAAGCTTTTCCTGTAGCTTTGGATCTCTTCAAATATGCAGCTTTCCAAAATCCGGAATGGGACTGGACCGCACTGAACTGGGACAAAGACATTGCAACCGCTACACGTAAGCTGGGCCCCTTGTTACATGTTGACGACAACCTAACGCCTTTTTTCAGACACGGTGGAAAGCTGTTGATGTATATCGGCTGGAACGACGGTCATAATCCTGAACAACTCGCCAGCTATTACCAGTCCGTTATCAAGAATTCTGGGGCCTCCGGGCAGAATTCTGCGCGACTCATTACTATTCCCGGCATGGGGCACTGCTACGGGGGGTCAGGGTGCGACACCTTCAGCAAACTTGGTGTCATTGATGATTGGATTTCTCGCCACCAATCTCCCGAAACTATTATTGCGGCCTACGTATCCAACGGTAAAATTATTCGTACACGTCCAGTTTGTGCTTGGCCGAAGATAGCGTATTACGACGGGCATAGTAATATGAACGACGCAGCCAGCTTTTCCTGCATCATACCACCAGCGACAATGAAGATGAAGTAAGACATTATCGTATACTACAATATTTATTCAGAAATTACATGACTGATCATGAGCAAACAGGTCAGTCATGTAAGATACAAATTTATAATTACATTAAATTAACGAGTTTATTATAATTTTTCTATGAGTTTTTTAAATATATACTTTCCTCAACTAACAGATTCCAGAATCCCTTTACATATTGCAACATGCGCCCGGTATGAATGAATCTGGATCAATGCTCTTTTCTATTAAAATAGTACAATTTTCATTTTAATAACTATCTTGTTAAGCTATCGTTCACCCATTCAAGGCGTTCTGCACTAAGGTCTGGACGGACCTTCCGTGTGCCCTGCTCGAAACAGATATAGCTCAAAAGGTCTCATCGTTATGTCTTCTACTCGCCGCCAGACAACAGGTCGCCCCGCATCAAAGAAACCTGCTACCGCGCCTCGTGCAAAAAAAACCACGTCGGTTGTAGAGACAGCACCAGAACCTGAAATTGCGGTCGTAGAGACAATTACAGAAACTCCAAAGTCAGTTGTAAGTCCCTTCTTGGCTGACATGGTCTGCGCTTTTGACAGAGCATGGTATGAGCGCCAATATCCGGATGTCACTGCGGCCGGACTTGATGCCGCAACACATTATCGCGAAACTGGCTATCGGGAAGGGCGGCAGCCAAACCGCTTTTTTGATCCCAATGACTATCGTGCAGCAAATCCTGACCTTCTGGAATATGATGGCGATCTTTTCCTGCATTTCATTTTCTACGGCCTTCAGGAAGGTCGGCGCCTGCGCTAATCTGCAAAAAATATTCTCCTACAGACCGGCGCATTAAAAGCGGGCTATTGATAGATTGCTCTTATATCCTGAACGGGAGAGACTTTTTTCTCCGATCCCGTTCAGGAGTCTGAAAACCATGCAGAGTAATCGTTTACGTGTTGCAATCGACATGGACGAAGTAATTGCAGATGCACTTGCAGCACAGCGTCTTTGGTATCGAGACACTCATGGATACATCTGGACCGATGACGAACTGAGAGGCCGGAAGCTAGAAAACCTAGCGGATCCGGAACATGCCAAGAGCATGGAAAAACTCCTGCATGCCGGAGATTTTTTTGCAGACCTAGAGGTCATGCCTGGGGCGCAGGAGGCCCTGAAAGAACTCAGCCAGAATTTCGATATTTTTATTACGACCGCTGCAATGGAATATCCCGCATCCTGTGCGCCCAAGTTTCACTGGCTGAAACAGAATTTCCCTTTTGTCTCCCCTTTGAATATCGTCTTTTGCGGTCACAAAAGTATTCTGGCTGCTGATTACCTCATTGACGACAATGTTCGACATTTCCGTAATTTTCAGGGTCAGGGTGTTCTGTTTTCCGCTCTTCATAACCAGACTGTGGAATGGTCTCCGCGGGTGAATGACTGGCAGGAAGCCGTATCCTATCTGACGGCGCAACGTCTCGCCGGAAATCCGTAAGCCTTCAGAGCGATCACGAGCGACAAAAGCACTTCTTCGAGATTACAACATTGTAAGCCATTCCGGTTTTTTGCTTTTGGATTTGTGCTCCAGTTTACGATACAGATTTGCTCCCGTTTTTTAGCTTCTGGTCTGTGAGCACGTTTCCTTTATGTCCACTCCTTTCCGCTCTGGTGCATTTCGCCTCTCTCCGTCTGATTACCGCGCCCTCACAGACGCCGCACGTCAGGATCCGGAAGCCTACTGGCAGAACCAGAGCACACGACTGGAATGGGATATTCGTCCTTCCTCCGCACAGGATACCGGAAACGGTTGGTTCGCAGATGGCACCCTGAATGCCAGCGTGAATTGCCTGGACCGCCATCTTGAAACCAGAGGCGACCAGACTGCACTGATCTGGCAGGCGGAAGAAGCCGACCACGTTGTTCGCCTCACTTACCGCGATCTGCATGCGCGTGTCTGCCAGATGGCCAATGTCCTCCGCGACCATGGTGTTTCTCGCGGTGACCGGGTTGCCATTCACCTTCCCACGGTCATTGAGGGGGTGATTGGAATGCTGGCCTGCGCCCGACTGGGTGCCATTCACGTCGTGCTGTTTGGCGGGTTTTCTCCAGAAGCCATTGCGGATCGACTGGCCGATAGTGGTGCAACACTGGTGATCACCGCAAATGTCGGTCGTCGTGGCGCGAAACGCATTCCCTTCAAGACGACCATGGACGCTGCGCTGAGCCTACGGCCTGAGACCTTGTCTGTCCGGAATGTTCTGGTTGTCAGTGTGACGGACGAGTCAGTTCCGATGCAGGAGGGTCGCGATGAACTGCTGAATCCGCTTCTGAAAAAAGCCGAGCCGTCCTGCCCTGCCGAAACCATGGCCTCTACGGACCCGCTTTTTCTGCTTTATACGTCCGGCAGCACCGGTAAGCCCAAAGGCATTGTACACGGAACGGGTGGCTACCTGACATGGGCCTCCTACACGCATGAACTGGTCTTTGACCATCAGCCGGGCGATGTCTTCTGGTGCACGGCTGATATCGGCTGGATCACCGGCCACAGCTACGTCGTGTACGGACCACTTTCGAACGGTGGAACCGTTCTTTTATTCGAGGGCATGCCGTCCCACCCGGCTCCGGGCCGCTGGTGGGAAGTCATCCAGTCCCACAAGGTTACGACATTCTATACCTCACCGACGGCCATCCGCGCCCTGATGCGGGAAGGCAATGACCTTCCACGTCAGTATGACCTGACGTCCCTGCGTGTTCTGGGAACTGTCGGCGAGCCAATCAGTCAGGAAGCCTGGTCCTGGTTTGATGACGTGATTGGCGGTGGCCGATGTGCATTTGTCGACACATGGTGGCAGACCGAGAGCGGCGGCATCATGATTTCCCCTGTGCCAGGTGCCGTAAAGGAAAAGCCTGCGTCCGCAACCCTTCCCCTACCGGGCGTTCATCCTGTGCTTCTGGATGACAAGGGGCAGGTTCTGGATGGTGCGACAGAAGGCGTTCTCTGTCTGGATGGTTCCTGGCCGGGTCGCGCACTGACCATCTGGAACGACGATACGCTCTTTCAGACCACTTACCTCCGCCCCTATCCCGGCCACTACTTCACGGGTGACGGCGCGCGACGGGATGAAGACGGTTATTACTGGATCACCGGACGCGTTGATGACGTCATTAATGTCTCCGGCCATCGCATCGGATCCGCCGAAATCGAGGATGCGCTAGCCGCTGAGCATGCCATTGTCGAAAGCGCAGCCATCGGTATCCCGCATGACCTGAAGGGTCAGGGGATCATCGTCTACGCCGTTGCCCGCGATCCGTCTCACCCCGAACTGGAAATGCTTGCGGTCCGCGCCATCACAGCCAAAGTCGGACGCTACGCAGTACCGGAAAAAGTCTACATCGTACCGGATCTTCCAAAGACCCGTTCCGGGAAAAACGTACGCCGTCTGATGCGCAAGATTGCGTGTGGAGAGACAGATGGCCTGGGCGATCTTTCGACGCTCGCAGACCCGGAAATTGTGGACATTCTGATCCGCATTGTTCAGGGCTGACCGATGCACACTGTCGGATTTTAGTTCAGGATCCGGCAGAGCGTCCGAAAGGCAAACACTATGAGGCAGTCTTGGCGCAACGTTCTTCCCGCCACGTGGCGGAGTGACATTCTCGCCGGGTTGTCTCTTGCCTTTACTAACGTTCCGCAGGTGCTGGGTTACGCCCGAATAGCAGCCATGCCAGCAGTGACGGGTCTCTATACCGTCCTGCTTCCGTTGGCGGGTTTTGCTCTTTTCGGATCGTCCAAACACCTCGTCGTCGCAGCAGATTCTGCCACGGCGGCCATCCTCTCAGGCTCACTCAATGCCCTGGCCCCGCTCGGCAGCGCTCATTACATAACGCTCGTTAGCGCTACAGCACTGATGGTAGCAGCGCTCCTTCTTGTCGCGCGCCTGTTCCGGCTTGGCTTTCTGGCAGATTTCCTGTCCCGCACGGTTCTGATTGGCTTCATGACGGGTGTGGGGCTCCAGATCATGATCGCCATGCTTCATGAACTGCTCGGCGTTCAGACTAATGCCCATAATCCCATTCGCCAGCTTGCGCAGACCTTGGCCAACCTGCATCACGCCAATGGCGCTTCAGCCTGTATTGCAGCAGTCACAATCGGTGTCATACTGCTTCTTAACCGCTTTCGTCCGCGCTTTCCCGCTGCATTATGCGTGGTCACCGGAAGCATAGTTCTTAGCAAATATGCCGGACTTTCACATTTTGGCATCTCTACACTCGGGCCTATCAGTGGAGGCCTTCCTCATCTCCAGTTGCCGATCATTGGCTGGAATGAGTTTGTCTCTCTTCTTCCGGTCGCTGCATCCTGCGTTTTCGTGATCATCACGCAGAGTGCGGCAACCTCCCGGTCTTTCGCGACACATTTCAACGAAACGCTTGACGAAAACAGGGACCTGGAAGGTTTGTGGATTGCCAATGCAGCGGCGGCATTCAGTGGAACGTTCACAGTTAACGGCAGCCCCACGCAGACAGCCATGGCCGTTCGGTCCGGCGCCCGCAGTCAGGTTGCGCAACTGACTTTCGCAGCCATTACCCTGCTTGTTCTGCTCTTTTTCAGCGCCCCCTTGCAGTACCTACCCCAATGCGTTCTGGCTGCCATTGTTTTCACTGTAGCAATCGGCATGGTTGAAGTCCGTGCGCTGCTGGCTATCCGCCGTGAAAGCCCCGGAGAATTCTGGCTCGCCCTAACAACTGCCGTCGTTGTTCTGGGCGCCGGGGTTGAGCAAGGCATTCTCATGGCCATTGCCCTCTCACTTTTCCGCCACGTGCGCCACAGCTACGCGCCTCATACAGCGGTTCTTCAGCCTTTCGGAGCAACGGGAGCCCTTGAGTCAGTTCCAGCCCATGGTGGTCTCGAAACTCAACCCGGTCTCATCATTTTTCGCTTTTGTGCAGACCTGTTTTATGCGAACTCGGCCCGGTTCAGCCGGGACGTTCTAACGCTCCTGAATGAGGCCCCTCATCCCGTGCGCTGTATTGTGGTAGAGTGCAGCCCGATCACGGATATTGATTATTCGGCTGCGGAGGATCTGCGTGCCCTCCTCAAAAATCTCAACCAACGAGGAGTCAGGATGTTTTTCGGGCGTGTCAGTCCAGAGCTGAAAGCAGACATGAACCGTCATCGGCTTGTAGGCGCGATTGGCGCCGAAAACCTGTTTGAGGAACTCCACACCGCTTTGGCTGCCGCTCGTCAATCCATTCAGGCTGTTGCCACGCCATGATGGATGGTCAACAGGACGAGAAGAAAGATCTCACCCGACGTCAAAGCAAGAAGGATCGGACGGCTACAGCTCTGGCCTGGGAAGCCTTGCGGCTATTCTCAACGCAGGGATACGAGGAAACGTC
Source organism: Gluconobacter frateurii (assembly GCF_002723955.1). Taxonomy (GTDB): domain Bacteria; phylum Pseudomonadota; class Alphaproteobacteria; order Acetobacterales; family Acetobacteraceae; genus Gluconobacter; species Gluconobacter frateurii. Next base: position 907,573 of record NZ_BEWN01000001.1, on the reverse strand, counting down.
TGTCGAGCAGATTGCTGAAGCCGCGAATGTCTCCCGTCGGACTCTGTTCCGCTATTTTTCGGGAAAAGGCGACATCATCCTCGCCTGGACCAGTGAAATGACCGAGGCACTCAAGAACGCGATCGCCTCAGCCAGCCCGGACGCTTCTCTTCAGGACATGGTGCTGCTGGCACTTTTGCCCGTGGTGCACCGTATTACGGCAAACAGAGAATACGCTTATGCCCTTGTTCAGCTTCTGGAACTTGAACCAGCATTACGCAGCGTCAGTTTGCAGAAATATGAGGAATGGGAAGAAGCGCTGGCTAAAGCTCTGATGGCGCGCCTCCCCCCTACCGATATGCCGTCTCTTGCCGCGCGGCTAATTGCCCGTACGGCCATTGCAACATATCGGACGGCCGTTGATGAATGGATGAAAACGGAAGGCAAAGCCGATCTGGAAGATCTGCTGCGCCGCGCCTTTACCTTTCATCCCCTTCTGTGGATGGAAGACAGCCCTCTCAGCCTTGGCTGAAAGGGCTCATATGGCTTAGAGATCCAGTTCGATGGAGAAGTGGTAGGTTCTCGGCAGGCCTGCCACTGCGGAGTTGGTAGCCGTCCCGCCGCCATTGATGCTGGAGGGATAGACGGATGCCCAGTAGCTCTGGTTCGTTACGTTATCGACTCCGAAGCGGAAGACCAGCGGCTGCTGATAGACATGCGTTGCGTAACGAGCCCCCAGATCAAGCGTCACATAAGACGGTGCAAACGTCGTGTTATAAACATTCGCCGCACGACGCCCCATGTAATGAACATTTGCATTCACCGCACCACCCTTCAGGAACGGCAGGCGATAGTCCAGCAGAACATTCGCCATAAGGGGTGGAACACCGACGACCTGCTTGTAAGCCGTCTTGGCCACACCAGTATTGAGAAGCTGCGCATCAAGCCACGTCATGCCGCCGAGAACGCTCAGGTTTTCGGTGATATTTCCGGAAGCCTGAAACTCAACACCATAGTTCCGCTGGATGCCATAATTGGCATACACATAAGTGACAGGGTCCGTGAAACCGAACGGACGGGACATGCGGAAGCCTGCGACATTCAGCTGGAGTCGTTTGGCAACAAGGATCTTGTAACCAACTTCATATTCTTCCGACCGTAGCGGGGCCGTCACTTCATTGACGTTCACAGACCCTGTTGGAGCCGTGGTCCCGGCCTGCAGGGAGCGACCCCATGTGAAATAGGCCGTCTGATTAGATGTGGGCTTATAAATCAGGCTCGTCATCGGGCTAAAGGCCGCGGAACGACTATACGTTGATGTTTTGACGGCCGCTGTGGAATAGTTGTTGGTACTCAGCCAGCTCCAGGCCAGTGTCCCCATGATGGACCAGTGCTTGCCAAGGGAAATCGTATCCCCCGCCAGAAGGGACTGGGTCATGGTGTCCGCAGACTTATAGCGCCCGGAATAATAAGGCTGGGCGCTGGAAACGGTCTGCGGGTTGCCGATCGTGGCTTGCCCCAGCGTAATATTCCCTGTGGACGACGTCGGGTTGTAGTTCCCCATAACGTAGCCATTTGTTCCGATCTCAATCTGATGCTTCAGCGGGCCAGTATGGAACACACCATTCAGGTAGGCCATGTTGCTGCCGGAGACAAAGTCATTGGCCGTCGTAGCTGCCGAAATCGTCTGATTATAGCGCCCGGAGGAATTCAGCAGTTGATTACCGACACTAAAGACATTTCTACCCGCATTTTCCCACATACCACCGAGCTTCAGGCTCCAGTCATCATTGAAATGATGAATGATCTTCATCAGGGCGGTGTCAGTTTCCATATTGTAGCCAGCCTGCTTCTGGCCGTAGCCCTTCTGGCTCAGGTCAGGGGCGTTCGGAAGCTGAATAGCCGTGCTGTAAGAAAAGCCGCCCGGATAACCACGCTGCGCGTAGGTGTACTGGCTGGCATCAATTTGAATAACGGTTTTGGGCGAAAGATGAATATCGAAATCCCCGCTCACCAGATCACGGCGCATGTGAGAGTCCGCGACGTATCCTTCCCCGTTCTGATTCAGCAGATTTAGGCGGTATCCAAACCACTTGTTGTGCCCTACACGCCCGGAAACATCGACGCTCTCCATCGGAGCACCGTTTGAATCCACGCCGACAACAAAACGCTCCGTTTTGCGATCCGTCGGCCGCTTCAGGGTGAAATCAAACGTGCCAGCAGGGTTTTGCGGCCCATACACAGCACCAGACAGCCCGTTAAGCACCTGCAGACTATCAAACTGCTCGGCTGCATAAGGCGTGGTGATGACCATGTTGAGGCCATCCATCCGGGAGTTGGAAATCACGTCCCCTTCAAACCCACGGGACTGCGGCCGACTGGTATTCGGATCTCCGCGCATTTCAAGCTGGGCAGACGGAACAAAAGCAACAAGATCATTGATGTTTCTGACCTGCTGATTGACCAGAACATCATGCGGCACCACCATCACGGACATTGGCGTATCCAGAATGGAACGTGTTCCGAGTGGGCCGAGCGAAGCCTCCTTCGTCCGGTAGTCTGCAACCGTTCCACTTCCACTCCGACGATGAACAGTAATCTGCTCGGCTTTCGGCGCACTTACGGCTTTTTTTGAAGATGACGGATGTTTCGGGACATCCGCCTGGGTCTCCGCAGCGTGTACCGAGAAGCTGCTCATGACAGAGCCAGCCAGAAGACACATCGCAAGCCGCGAGATTTTCATTCCATTATCCTGTATGCTGTCTTTTAGATTCTCTGGACCTTCTACATTTTGGCACTGAGTGCCACAATTTATATGAACCTATTTTCCATATGAAATTGCAGTTTTCCAGGCCAGGTGTTTCCAATCTGGCACAGTTTGACCGGAATTCTGTTACAATCCGAGATTGTCCCTCGTGAGATACGCCATATTACTGCCACGCTGCGCCCTTCATATCTCTCTCAAGAACATGTTCGGATAAACGGCTCTGCTGCGCCGGACCATGTTGAGAAAGGCAATTTATGCGTAAAAAAATTATCGCTGGCACTTTGATGAGCTGCATGCTGGCAATCACGATTAACTCAGCGTCCGCTGACCCACATGGAGGTCCCGGCGGCCCGGGTGGACCAGGTGGCTTCCAAAACCGGGGCGGTCACAATGGAGGTCCAAATTCGTTTGATCGTAACCGGGTGTGGCGTAAGGGCGAACGTTACACAGGACCGCGGAATAATGGATGGATTGTCAACAACTGGCGCGGTCATCCGGGTCTCTGGCAGCCTCCCCGTGGGTACTACTGGATGCAATACGGAAACCAATATCTGTTAACAGCTGTCACAACCGGTATTATTGCGGGTGTTGTAGGGGGCGTGATTGCCAGCCCACAGCCAGTGGCTCCGGGATATCAGCCGGTTCCCCCGCCACCCCCTGGTCCTGGTCCTTACTGAGGTACAGACAGGCTCGGGTGAATATTGACCCGGGCCTTTTCTTATTCCTGAACGACATTATTTTCCACAGTTCAAAGCTCGACAGTTTCGGCGCTCTGGCCCAACACCGTTCTCCCATAAAAGAATATTTTAGATGCGTAAGAAGAGTGATCTGGATATGTGCATCTGATGTTTTCAGGAAGGTGCCTCTATGCCGCTCTCACCTAACTCCAAGGACTGGCTAGGCCTATGCGCGGCGCTCGTCCTGGTTGTGGCCTTAAGCATATTTGGCTGGCTGGGTTGGGAGAAAGTTTCGGGTGATGATTCAATCACGCATGTCGCGATTGCTACGGTTATCAGTGTTGAGAAGATCACCGGGGACAGTGATGACCCTGTCTCATACAAAGTGACTTATAATCTCCACGGCCACCCCTTAAGCAATTATTTCTCAGCCGAATGGTACGAGAGTCACAAGACAAGAAAGCACTTTTTGATTACCTACCGCATGGCCAACGGATACCATATTGACAGCGTTCGATAGGTCTTCCCTACCCTGCCTGAAAAGCCGGATTAACAAAAATCCGGCTTGACCATTTTTGCGTCTCAGGCGAGCCCTTCTTCCTGAAACGCACGCTTCGCAGACGGGCGTGCCATGACCTTTTCTCTCAGTGCCCACGCTTTGCGATGATGGGAAATATCCACCTTCTTGAATACAGCCCATGTCATGATGACAGCCGCATAGGCATCGGCTTGTGTGAAATCATCGCCTAACCAATAAGCATGATCATCAGAGAGCATCTGTTCAAACTGGCTCATCCGGCGATGGATCTGCTCATGAACAGATTTCTCGGCCTCCTCCGTCAGGCCCGGCGCAAACAATCCGCCAAACGCGCTATGCAGGTCTCCACAAAAGCCGAGCGCTTCCTGTAGGCGGGCGCGTTCCATGGAACCATAAACGGGTTTGAACGCAGCAATATCGGCATGGTCCCCGACATATTGAAGGATAGCCGAATTCTGCGTCAGAACGACACCGGGCTCAATCTCGATTGCCGGAACTGCACCGCGTGGATTGATGAGCAGGTAATCTGCGCCGGTTTCAGTTTTTTTGGTGGATGTATCCACCTTCTCAAGACTGTAAGGCTTCCCGATCTCATTCAGAATGATATGGGTGGCCAGTGAACAGGCGCCCGGCTTGTAATACAGCTTCATGGTGTTCTCCTCATCTGCGGAACGTGTACCGAGTTGCGTTTACTCAGCAGAGTGAAAGACGAAAGGCCGCAGCCTCACGCCTTCCCTCACCTGAACGCTTACGGCTGCTTTTCGAATGCACCGGCAATCGTCAGGTTCACGTCATCGCTGACATAAGGCACATACTTCTTCACTCCGAAGTCGCTGCGATGGATTGTTCCCGTGGCCTGGAAACCGACTGTGTAGGCCTTATCCATCGGGTTCACACCTGCGCCAACGAAGTGCACATGCAGCACAACAGGCCTGGTGACACCATGAAGCGTGAGATTGCCACTCACAACCGCGTCTTCTGCACCGGCCGGAGAAACCTGTGTCGAGACAAACGTCGCATCAGGGTACTTGGCGGCATTGAACCATTCATTGTTCTTCAGTTCGTCCGTCAGGACTGTGCTGGACGTCGAAACACTGGAAACGGGGATGGTCACCGACAGCTTCGAAGCCGAAGGATGAGCAGCATCAAGCTTCAGGCTACCACTGACGTTTGAAAACTGGCCCGAATAGTATGTGAAGCCGAAATGCAGGACGGAAAAATCGACCTGTGTATGACCGGCTTCAACCTTATAGGTGCCAGATTTGACATCTGCCGGGGCAGCCGCCAGGGCGCTGGAAGCAGCCAGAGTAAGCGAAAGAGCGGCCATGGCCCCGGAGAGAAGTATCTTCATAACAAAGCCCTTTCTGGACGTTAAAAAAGAAAATGGTGTCAGCCGAAACGGAAGCCGGACAACGCCTTTCCCATGACGGTATCACTGTAGTCGCGAGAACCCGGATCAATTCCTGCGGCTCCAGCGACAAACATCAATGGCATCAGATGCTCTGCTTCTGGATGACACACCCTTGCGCAGGGCGCGTCTTCCCATGAAGCGAGCAACAACGCACGCTGAGATGGCGCAGCCTCGACCGCTTTAGTCAGCCAGCCATCAAACTGTATGGACTGCCTGTCGGCTTCAGCATCAGGTCGTAGAAAGCGTCGCAGATTATGATAGGACATGCCCGCCCCAACCAGCAGGACATTCTCATCCCGCAAAGGCTCAAGTGCTCGGCCGATTTTCATGACATCTTCTGCTGAAGCATGATGGGGCAGAGACAATTCCACCACGGGGATGTCAGCTTCAGGGAAAGCAAGCATAAAGGGTATGAACACCCCGTGGTCAAACCCGCGCTGATCATCTTCATCACCGGCAATACCAGCGCGCTCCAGAAGACGCCGAACTTGGTTTGCCAGAACTGGTGATCCAGGAGCGGGATACTGGAGCGCGTAGGTATGCTCCGGGAACCCATAATAGTCGTAGATTAGTGGAGGTGCTTTGCCTGACGTAACGGTTGGGCGATCAGTTTCCCAATGTGCGGACATGACGACAATCGCCGATGGGCGACGAGGCAAGGTCTTTCCAATACCACGCAGGTGCTCTCCCATACGATCCCAGACGTGAGGCCAATCCATGAAAAAGCATGGGCCACCACCATGGGGTATGAAAAGAACGGGCTGCCGCTCCACGTCGACTTTCGTCGCTGAAATGTCTGTCATGAGAAGCTGCCTCCCTTCATCTCTTAAGGGGCAGGTTGTCATCAAACTGGTGCAACGATAATCCTGACTTCAGGAAAGTCATCTAACACCCGGGGTATGAAATGCTGGATCGTATTACCAGTATGCAGGTTTTTGTCCGGGTCGTCGGACAAGGGAGTTTCGCAGCGGCTGCCCGCTCTTTCGGACTCTCGCAGACGATGGTTACCAAGCATGTGTCAGCTCTTGAAGACCATCTTGGCATCTCGCTGTTCCACCGCAGCACCCGGCGCCTTTCCTTAACGGAGCCAGGGCGCCTTTATCTGGACCGTTGCCAGAACCTGCTTTCCAGCCTGGAAGACATGGAACAGGAAGTATCCGCCGAAGCTCTGGAGCCGCGAGGTCTGCTGCGGCTAAACACGCCAGTTTCTTTTGCAATCCGCTATGTCGCACCACTGTTGCCGGACTTCAGCCGAAGATATCCGCTTGTGACGGTTGAACTTGGTGTGGATGACCGTCGGGTTGATCCCATTACGGAGGGCTGGGATCTGACCTTACGCATTGGCCATCTCCCTCCCAGCAGCCTCAAGGCCCGCCGGCTTGCTCACATTACTTTCACACTCTGCGCTGCTCCCTCCTATCTGAAACAGCATGGCACCCCGAAAACAGTCAGTGACCTTCAGCAGCATGCCTGCCTGGGATATACATTGAGCGATGCCGTGGGCTCGACGCACTGGAGCTTTGGCCGGAAGGGAGAGCGCACCATCCCCATCCAGAGCACTTTAAGAGCAAATAACGGGGACATTCTGAGAACGGCAGCCCTTGCGGGCCAAGGCATCCTATATCAGCCGACCTTTATCGTGGCGGACGAACTTCGTGCCGGATTATTACGCCCCATCACTCTCGACATGCCAGTTCTGGATGGGCCTGACCTGCATGCCGTCTATGTTCCAACCACGCATGTTCCTCTGAAAGTCAGGGCCATGATCGACTTTCTGGCAGAACACTATGCCCCTGTTCCACCATGGGAACGGGTCTTTACTTAGTCCTGAAGGCGGTATCGGGCACGAACGAGGACATCCTGCTCCAGCATGCCAAGTACCTCTGGGCGTTCGTCCACCTTCACGAGAAGCACAACGGTACTGAAGGGATAACCAACACCCAGAACGCGGTCCTGAAAGAGCTGTGCCATTGTGACGGACAGGCCTTCCCGGGAACAACAGGAGCAACCGGCCCCATGGATTTTGCGAAACGGAGACGGTGGGGGAAGCGAAATCTGCCTCGCCCAGCCCTCTTCCACCTGATCCGCGACCAGCACGGCGTCAGACCGACGCGTCAGCGGCCAGTCTGACAGATCCGTCACAACACAAACCGAAAGCTGCATCCCGTTATCCCGCCGTCCGACCAGCTTTGGCGACTACAGGGCGCCTTCCCCAGGTGTTGGTCAGAACCACACCCGCCATAACGATTGCCCCACCCAACAGCGTTCGCACCGTCGGGATTTCATTCGTCAAAATATAGGCCAGAAGCATTGTCACGGGTGGCAGGAGATAAAGCAGCGCAGCTCCGCGTGTCGCCCCCAGATGGCCAATGACGAAGGCCCACGCTGCGTACCCGATAGCCGCTGGGAAAATACCCAGCTCCAGTACGGAGACCTGACTTGCAAAAGACCCATGGACGAAACTGCTGATTCCAGCCGGAAGCCACGGGCTGAGAAACAGGGCTCCACTGATCAGCACATAAGCAATCGTTGTCAGCGCACCATATCGGTGAATGAGACCCTTCTGCAGATTGGTGTAGAGCGCCCCACAGACGGCAGCCCCGAAGACCAGTGTCGCGCCGGAGCCGAAAGACAACCCGCCTGACTGCCCTTCTGCGATCAGGACCACACCTGCAAAACTGAGAACAGACCCGGCCCAGCCCCAGAGAGACATCCGCTCCCCAAGAAATGCCATGGCCATCAGACCAGCCATAAGGGGGGCCGCACTGATGAGAAGGCTCGCCGCACCAGCCGAAACTGTCATTTCTCCGCAGTTAAAGAAGATGTTGTACAGCGTGATACCGACCACACCACAGGCCAGAACCTGTGGCACGTCAGAGAGACGCAAACGTGCCGGTCGCTTCCAGATAAGCCATCCTCCCGCGATAACCGCCGCAATCGCATAACGCAGGGCAGCCAGAGGAATAGGCGCAAAATCATGAAGAGCAATTCGCACAACCGGGTAGGCACTGGCCCACGACAGAATGGCGACAGCTACAAAAAGGAGAAGAAAGCGACCAACTGAATTTGTCATTACAATGCCGTAGCAAATATGTGTCCCCGCGGGGAGGCGTTCCTCATTATGACAGGAGGTCCAAAAGAAGGACAAGAGAGATCCGGTTTGCCAGCAGCTTCCGGGAACCGTTATACAGACGAACCTCCGACGCAGACTATGCCCGCGTCATGGTCTGTCCTGTTCCGTTTCCTTCTTGAAGAGCGCCTCAATGTCCTCACGTCCCCATCTTCTTGATGCCCTGTCAGACCAGGTTCTGCTCTGTGATGGTGGTATGGGATCGCGTGTGCAGATGCTCGATCTGGAAGTTGAAAAAGACTACTGGGGGCAGGAAAACTGTACGGAAATCCTGAACCTGTCCCGCCCGGAACTGGTTCGTGAAATTCATCGCGGCTATTTCGAAGCTGGCGCGGACATGGTGGAGACCAATACGTTCGGCGGCTCCATCGTCACGCTGGCCGAGTTCGGTCTTCAGGATCGCGCCCGTGAAATCAACCGCGTCGCCGCCACTCTGGCAAGGGAAGCCGCAGACACGTTCTCGGACGACCGCCACCGTTACGTCATGGGGTCCATCGGGCCGGGCACGAAACTTCCAACACTAGGGAACATCGACTACGACACGCTTGAAGCGGGTCTGCTTGAGCAATGCCGTGGCCTGATTGACGGTGGCGTAGACGGCTTCCTGATTGAGACCTGTCAGGACACGCTCCAGATCAAGGCTGCGGTGAACGCCGCAAAGATCGCCCGGATCGAGCTTGGATCGGACGCACCGATTTTCGTCCAGGTGACGGTTGAGACGACCGGCACCCTTCTCGTGGGGCCAGATATTGCCGCCGCTGCGACGACCGTTAACGCGCTTGATGTTCCGTCCCTCGGCCTGAACTGTGCAACCGGTCCGCAGGAAATGGCCGAGCATGTGCGCTGGCTGTCCGAAAACTGGCCGGGCTTGATCTCCATGCAGCCCAATGCCGGACTGCCGGAACTGGTTGATGGCAAGACGGTCTACCCGCTCAGCCCGGCTGAAATGGCTGTCTGGATGGAGCGTTTTGTTCGCGAAGACGGGCTGAACCTGATTGGCGGCTGCTGTGGAACATCTACACCACATATTCAGGCCCTGGAGGGCATGCTGCGTCGTGTAGGTGGCGACAAATATCGTCCTGCGCCCGTCAAGCGTAGCACGATCTGGATGCCGTCCGTTTCCAGCCTCTACACCCAGACCCCTCTGCGGCAGGAAAACAGTTATTTCTCGATTGGTGAGCGCTGCAATGCCAACGGTTCAAAGAAATGGCGCGAACTGCAAGAGAGCGGTGACTGGGATGGCTGCGTTGCCGTAGGCCGTGAACAGGCTGCCGAGGGTTCCAACGCGCTCGACATCTGCACAGCCTTCGTAGGACGCAACGAAACCGCGGAAATGAGCGAAATCATTACCCGGTTCACGTCCTCTGTGAATGCGCCACTCGTGATCGACTCAACGGAAACTCCCGTTATCGAAGCCGCTCTGAAGCTGCATGGTGGCAAGCCGATCATCAACTCCATCAATTTCGAAGATGGGGAAGATCACGCGCACGACCGCATGAAGCTGGCGCGAAAGTTCGGCGCTGCCATGATCGCCCTGACGATTGACGAAGTTGGTATGGCGAAGGAGCCGCAGGACAAGCTGCGCATCGCTGAACGCCTCGTCGATTTCGCCTGCAATCAGTATGGGCTGCCGCAGTCTGACCTGATGATCGACCCCCTCACCTTCACGATCGCCACCGGTGTGGAAGACGATCGGAAGCTGGGCCAGTGGACGCTTGAAGGTATCCGCATGATCCGGGACAAATTCCCGGACATCCAGATCATCCTTGGTCTTTCTAACATTTCCTTCGGTCTGAACCCGGCCGCGCGTGCTGTCCTGAATTCTGTCTTCCTTGACCATGCCGTCAAGGCAGGCATGACAGGCGCTATTGTCCATGTCTCCAAAATCCGTCCGCTGCATCTGATTGCACCTGAGGAGGTCAAGGTCGCCGAGGACCTGATTTTTGATCGCCGGACCGAGGATTACGACCCACTCCAGAAGCTCCTTGAACTGTTCGCAGGACGTAAGGCCGCCGATGCCGTCAAGAAGCGTCGCGCCGAAACCCCGGTCGAGCGCCTCAAGGACCGCATTGTCGATGGTGACCGAAAGGGCATTGAGGAAGACCTCGAAGCCGCAATGCAGGAAATGCCCGCGCTGGACATCATCAACAACGTGCTTCTGGATGGCATGAAGGTTGTTGGTGAGCTGTTTGGTTCGGGCAAAATGCAGCTTCCGTTCGTGCTGCAATCTGCCGAGACCATGAAAACCGCCGTTGCGTGGCTCGAACCGCATATGGAACGTGTCGAGGGTCAGCATCGTGGTACGATGGTTCTGGCGACCGTGAAGGGCGACGTTCACGACATCGGTAAAAACCTTGTCGATATCATCCTGACCAATAACGGGTATCAGGTCATTAATCTTGGCATCAAGGTTCCGCTGGCAGACATGATCACGGCGGTTAAGGAGCACAAGGCCGATGCCATTGGCATGTCCGGGCTGCTGGTCAAATCCACGGTCATCATGCGTGAAAACCTGGAAGAGATGAGACGTCAGGGCTTTGATGTTCCCGTCATCCTGGGGGGCGCCGCCCTGACGCGAAATTACGTCGAGGAAGAATGCGCGCTGTCCTATGGTGGCAAGGAGCCCGGTCGCGTGGCTTATGCCAGAGACGCATTCGATGGCCTCTCCCTCATGGACAAGATCTCCCAGAAGGAATTTGACGGTTATCTGAGCGCCATCCAGACGCGCCGTGCCGGCAAGGCCAGCCGCAAGAATGCCCGTGCACCCGAGACGGCAGAGACGCGTGGTTTCGGCGTCGTGGACCCGGCTGCGGCCCGCGAACGCCGGAACCGTGTTGCGGGCGAGCTTCCCCCGCTTGAGCCGCCGTTCTGGGGCGCGCGTCTGGTGGAAGCTACGCCCAACGCCGTTCTGCCATTCCTGAATGAGCGCTCGCTTTATCAGTTCCAGTGGGGCTTCCGGAAACAGGGCCGTACCCTTGAAGAATTCATGGACTACGCGAAGACGGAACTTCGTCCCGTCCTGAAGCGCATGCTGGCTCTGAATTCGGAGCAGAACATTCTCCGCCCGCAGGCCATCTACGGCTACTGGAAAGCCGCTGGCGATGGGAACGATCTCATCCTGTTTGAAGAAGACGGAAAAACAGAAGCTGCCCGCTTCACCCTGCCTCGCCAGCCCAAGGATGACGGCGAGTGCATTGCCGACTTCGTGCGGGACATCAACGACGAACAGCGCGATGTCGTCGGCCTTCAGGTCGTGACGGTTGGGCAGAAAGCGTCTGACCTGGCTCGTGAATGGTTCGAGGCCAACCGTTATCAGGACTATCTGTACCTGCATGGCCTCTCGGTCGAAATGGCGGAAGCCATGGCCGAGTACACACACAAGCGCATCCGTGCCGAACTCGGCTTTGCTGCAGAAGACGACCGCGACATGGAGAAAATGCTTTCCCAGTCCTATCGTGGATCACGATATTCCTTCGGTTATCCCGCCTGCCCGCGCCTTGAAGATCAGGAACCCATCCTGCGTCTTCTGGATGCGGAACGGATCGGTATTTCCCTGTCTGACGGGTTCCAGCTTCACCCGGAGCAATCGACATCCGCTCTGGTCATTCTGAATCCGCGCGCCAAATACTTCACAGTCTGATCCAACGGAGACCCACGCTCATGGCATCCCAGCAAATCGACGGGCTTTTGACCCAGCTTCGGCAAATCAACGGTGAGCGTGGTTTCTTCGCAAACTTCTTCGGGCTTTTCTGCGTGACGTGTCTTCTGGGGCTCGCCAACATGTTCAGCCGGTCCGTTCTTCACGCCGATATGGGTTGGCTTCTCAAGCCACTAATGGTCGTGATGGCGCTTTATTTTTTCCTGCCTTATCTGCTGCTCCTGTTTCTGGACCGTCGCAGAAACGGGTAGTTCCCTCCTCCTTCAAAACGCCCCGCCATGGGGCGTTTTTTTTGCTCTACTGCGGAGCTGGTAGAGAGAGTTTGTCTTTCCAGGTATTGAATTTATAATAATTTTACAAAATTACTCATTTTTCATTCTGGATATTCCATGACGGTTCTCTCCCCCTCTGCCGAAGAACGCCTTCAGACTGTTCTGTCCCGCCTTCACCCCCGGCTGGAAAACCAGATCAGCACAGCGTCTTCCGTTCTGGAGGAACACAGCCACGGTGAGGCCATGGATGCTGCGCGCCTTCCTGCTGCTGTCATATTTGCGGAAAACACCGAGGACGTTTCGGCCGTTTTGAAGGAATGTCACGTCGCCCGTGTTCCTGTCGTTGCCTTTGGAGCAGGAACATCCGTTGAAGGGCATGTCACACCACCAGAGCACGCCATCAGCCTCGACCTGTCCCGCATGACGGCCATCGTGGAATTGAACGCCGAGGATCTGGATTGCCGCGTTCAGGCCGGCCTTACGCGGCAGTCTCTCAATACCCAGATCCGGGATACCGGTCTGTTCTTCCCGGTTGACCCCGGCGGCGAGGCCACGGTTGGCGGCATGTGCGCAACCCGAGCCTCCGGTACGGCAGCCGTGCGCTATGGAACGATGAAAGAGAATGTACTCGGTCTGACCGTTGTACTGGCAACGGGCGAAATCATCCGCACAGGGGGCCGCGTCCGCAAATCCTCAACGGGCTATGACCTGACATCGCTTTTCGTCGGCTCAGAGGGCACACTGGGTATCATTACCGAAGTCCAGCTTCGCCTGCACGGTCGCCCCGACACGCTCTCTGCCGCCGTCTGCCAGTTTGAAAACCTGCATGACGCCATCCAGACGGCTATGGAAATCATCCAATGCGGCATCCCTATCAATCGTGTTGAACTGATGGACAGCGTGCAGATGGAAGCCTCCATTCGCTTTTCGAAGCTCGAAGGCTTCCTTCCCCTCACCACGCTGTTCTTCGAGTTTGCCGGGGCGCCTGCGGCCGTGCAGGAACAGGTCAGCGCTACTGAGGAACTTGCGCTCGCCAACAACGGCCTGGGGTTTGCATGGGCCGAAAGTGCGGAAGATCGTGCACGCCTCTGGAAAGCCCGGCATGACGCCTTCTGGGCAGCCAAGGCGCTGGACCCGACAGCACGCGTGATTTCAACGGACTGCATCGTCCCCATCTCCCGCCTTGGCGAATTGATTGAAGGTGTCTCGAAGGATATTGCAGCGTCCGGTCTGAAAGCTCCGCTTCTCGGCCATGTCGGAGACGGCAATTTTCACACCCTCATCATCACGGAACATACGCCGGAAGGATATGAGCGTGCGCTCGATCTGGACCGGAAGATCGTCGGCCGTGCTTTAGCTCTTGATGGCTCCTGCAGCGGAGAGCACGGGGTCGGCATGGGGAAACTGGAATTTTTGGCGACCGAACATGGAGAAGGCGCACTTAGCGTCATGCGGGCACTGAAGAACACAATGGACCCCCATCACATCCTCAATCCGGGCAAATTGCTTCCCAACGGACCCGTTTATAGAGGATAAGAGCCTCCTCCTTTTGTTCTGCTTTTACGGACCCTGCCTCCAATGCCTTCAGCTTCCGCTACGTTCCCTGATGTCGTCCTGATCGGGGGCGGTGTCATGAGTGCGACGTTCGCCGCACTGCTGAAAGAACTGTCTCCCGAACTGTCCATCACAATGTTCGAAACACTGGAGCATTGCGGACAGGAAAGCTCTAAAGCCTGGAACAATGCCGGGACAGGCCATGCGGGGAACTGTGAGCTGAATTATACGCCGCAGCGCCCGGATGGCAGCGTGGACATCTCCAAGGCTCTGGCGGTCAATACGGAATTCGATATTTCCCGGCAGCTCTGGTCTCACTGGGTTCGCAGCGGGCGTCTCGCAGATGCTGGCTCCTTCATCCATGCCTGCCCGCATGTCAGTCTGGTCTGGGGCAAGGAAGATGTTGCGTTCCTGAAGGCCAGATATGACGCTATGGCCAGCCATCACTGCTTTGACGGAATGGAATACAGCGAAGACCCGGCTGTGATTGCCGACTGGGCTCCATTGGCCATGGAAGGGCGCGATCCGTCCGTCCCGGTAGCAGCCACGCGGATCCGTAGTGGAACGGATGTCGATTTCGGTTCACTAACGCGCAGCCTGTTTTCCAGCCTCGAAAAAGAAACAGGTTTCCATAGCTTCTATCGCCACCGTGTTACGGATCTCGTCAAAACAACGGATGGTCGGTGGCGTGTGACGGGGGTCAACACGCAGACGGGTGCAAGGCGCTCCGTTCTGACGCGGTTTGTTTTTGTTGGAGCGGGCGGGGCGGCCCTGCCCCTGCTTCAAAAATCCGGTATCCCGGAAGCGTACCGATACGCGGGCTTCCCGGTCAGCGGTCTGTGGCTGCAGTGTACTGATCCAGCCATCACCCAACGCCACCATGCAAAGGTTTACGGAAAAGCCCCGGTCGGATCGCCTCCCATGTCCGTCCCTCACCTTGATACCCGCGTGATTGATGGCAAATCCTGCTTGCTCTTTGGGCCCTATGCCGGATTTTCCACGAAGTTTCTCAAGAGCGGTTCATGGATGGATTATTTCCGGTCCCTGAATGGTGGAAACATCATTCCTGCAGTCACAGCCGCCAAAGATAATCTGTCTCTGATGAATTATCTGGTTCGGGAAGTCACACAGAGCGATCACAAACGCTTCCGCTCCCTTCTCAACTTCTACCCACGTGCAAGCGAGAGTCAGTGGACGAAAATCGTCGCAGGGCAACGCGTTCAGATCATCAAGCCGGATAACGGACTGCACGGTGTCCTGCGCTTTGGGACAGAGCTGGTCCGCAGTTCCGACCAGTCTCTTGTGGCTGTTCTTGGCGCCTCACCGGGTGCGTCCATTGCTGCGTCGGTAGCTTTGCAGGTCGTTGAGAAATGCTTCCCGCAGAACGTGACTACGGCTGGGTGGCTGCCCCGTCTTAAAGAAATCTTCCCGGCTTATGGAGTGGATCTGAAGACCGATCCGGACCTCTGCCGTGCACTTCGCCGGGACACAGCCCAAACCTTGCAGATCGAAAACTGATGTCTCAGACGCAGCCCCAATAAAAAAGGCCGGTTATCGTCCCCCGACGAACTAACCGGCCATATCAGACAGACCTGGAGAGCGATCAGGCTGCCTGAACTGTACTAACCTTTGGTGCTGGCGAACGCGCGGAAACGGCACTCGCTGCATGTGGCGTCAGGGTGCGCTGAACAGCATTTTGCCACCCATCAATCATGATGCGACGCTGTGCAGGGTCCATCTTCGGAGAGAACAGACGTTCCTGCTCCCAGGTGGCAGCGACTTCATCAAGATCTTTCCACAGCCCCACGTGCAGCCCGGCCAGGAAGGCGGCACCGATCGCGGTGGTCTCGACATTCACAGGGCGCTCGACGTCAGCCTTCAGCATGCTGGCCAGGAACTGGGCGAACCAGTCATTCGCAGCCATACCGCCGTCAATACGCAGGGTCTTGGCGCGCATGGCTCCATCCTGACGCATGGCGTGAACCAAGTCATACGTCTGGTAAGCGACGGATTCCAGCATCGCACGGGCAATATGCGCCTGCGTTGAACCCAGCGTAAGGCCGCAGATCATGCCACGAGCTTCCGGGTCCCAATGAGGTGCGCCAAGGCCAACGAACGCCGGCACCATGTACACGCCATGGCTGTCAGGAATACGCATTGCCATGTCGTCGGTCTGGGACGCATGGGTGATGAGTTGCAACCCATCGCGCAGCCACTTGATGCCAGCACCAGCCACAAAGATGGAGCCTTCAAGCGCATAAGTCGTCTTGTTACCAATGCGATAACCAATCGTCGTCAGAAGACGGTTGTTGGACTGGATCGGCTTTTCCCCGGTATTGAGCAGCATAAAGCAGCCCGTACCATAGGTGGCCTTGGCCATGCCTTCTTCAAAACAGGCCTGCCCAATGAGCGCCGCATGCTGGTCGCCAGCCATCCCACCGATGACAACAGATTCCCCGAACAGTTCCGGGTCCGTCCGACCAAACTCGCCACTGTTGTCCTGCACTTCTGGAAGAAGCGCACGAGGCACGTTGAACAGGCTCAACAGTTCATCGTCCCACTGGAGGGTATGAATGTTGAACAGGGACGTGCGGCAGGCATTCGTGATGTCTGTGGCATGTTTCTTGCCACCTGTCAGACGCCACAGGAGAAAACTGTCAATCGTGCCGGCGGCAAGCTCTCCAGCTTCCGCACGCTGGCGCGCACCGGGAACATGATCAAGCGTCCAGGCAATCTTGCTGGCTGAGAAGTAGGGGTCCAGCAGGAGGCCGGTCTTGTCCCGAATGATCTCTTCTGCCCCCTGCTCCCGCAGCCGGTTGCACTCATTGGCCGTCCGACGATCCTGCCAGACAAGAGCGTTATGAATAGGCTTGCCCGTCTTGCGATCCCAGATCACTACCGTCTCGCGCTGGTTCGTGATCCCGATCGCAGCGATACGACCGATACCACCCGCCGTTGAAACAGCTTCCTTTGCCGTTTCAAGAACATCTTCCCAGATATCTTCGACGTCGTGCTCCACCCAGCCCAGTTCAGGGTAATGCTGGGGGAATTCGCTGCGAGAAATCGACAGAGCCTTTGCATTGCGATCAAAAACAATGCTGCGGGTTGACGTGGTGCCCTGATCGATCGCCAGGATGCAGTCTTTCTGTGTCATGGTACTTACTCCGGAAACGGACAGATCAGGAGACCTTGTCGATGACGGGGCCTGTTGAAGCAGGCATGGAAGGGTTCGAGACAACAAGAACGGGTTCAGACATGTTTAGCGCTTCAGATACGGACGACGTCGTCACGACAGACACCCGCGGCATGAAGGGACGCAGACCGTACTGATAGATAGCGGCGCCGATTGGGCCACCAACCATGGGTGCTGCAATCGGAACCCACCAGTAGTTTGACGGTGCCGGAATGGCAGCCTGTCCCCACCCTGCAAAGAAGCAGAACAGACGTGGGCCGAAGTCACGAGCCGGGTTAATGGCCCAGGCCTCAAGATAACCGGCAGATGCACCGATGATGGCTACCAGAAGACCAATAATCAGCGCCCCGGAATTCGCCTGCGGTGCCTGCGTGTTGTACTGGCAGGTTACGGCGAAAATACCGAACACCAGAATACCGGTCAGAACAGCTTCATCCCAGAACGCATGAGCGACGCTGATGAAATCGCCCGGGTGTGTGAAGAACACGCCAGCAGAGCCGCCATCAAGCGCACGCGTCAGGCCATGAGCGGCATTGTAGTGGTCAATAACCGGCACATAGAGCGAATACACCAATGCCGCACCCGCCAGGCCACCCAGTACCTGAGCTCCCATATAGGGCACGACCTTCTTCCATGAAAACCCACGGAAGAGTGCGAGTGAAAGCGTCACGGCTGGGTTGGCGTGCGTCCCACTGACCGCACCGGTCGCGTAAATCGCAACCGTGACGGCCAGTCCCCAGACGATACAGACGCCCCAATACGCCGTCTTGTACGGGCTGGGATCGTAAAGCGAATACATGGCCGCCACGCCATCTCCGAAGAGGATGATGATGGCGACAGCAAAGAACTCAGCAAGGAGTTCACCAAGGTAGCGTTTATTCTCTGACATGACCGGATATCCGACATGAGAATTGAAGAGAAGAAGATCAGGCGACGTCCTGCCGCCATGTCTGTGTTGTTTCGGAACCCGCCGGACGACCCGTCTCGACGCGTTCCTCGATATAGGTCTGGAGGGACGCCTTCTCCGCATCCGTCATGAACAGACCAAGCTTGGACCGGCGCCACAGGATGTCCTCAGCCGAGCGCGCCCATTCGTTGTCGATCAGATAATCGACTTCACGGGCACTCAGCGTCGTACCGAACCATTGGCCCATTTCGGTTTCAGCAGCCGTCGCGATATCGAACGCCCGCAAGCCGTAATTCCGGACCAGACGCCATGCTGTTTTCGGCGTCAGATGAGGGGCATAAGCTTGAAGCTTCGCAACCTGACGATCGAAATCGGCTGGCGCGAAATCACCACCCGGCAGCGGTGTGTCCGCCGTCCAGGATGGACCTCCAAATGCAGGAAGATACGTCACAAGTTTTTCAAGCGCATGCTCTGCCAGCTTGCGGAACGTCGTGATCTTGCCGCCGAAAACAGAGAGGATCGGCGCGCCAGAGGCGTCAACATCCAGCACATAGTCACGGGTGACAGCAGACGCATTGCCCGAATTGTCATCATACAGAGGACGAACGCCAGCATACGTCCAGACCACATCATCCGGGCTGACTGATTTCTGGAAATAGCGGTTCACGCTCTCGCAGAGATACTGGATCTCGTCCTTCGAAATCTCCACCTTGCCTGGGTCCTGCTCCCAGGGAACGTCCGTCGTGCCGATCAGCGTGAAGTCCTGCTCATACGGGATGGCAAACACGATGCGCTTGTCGGGATTCTGAAGGATGTATGCCTGCTTGCTCTCGAACAATCGCGGCACAACGATGTGACTGCCCTTGACCAGCCGCACCTTGTTCTTGCTGGCAACGCCAACACGATCCTGAAGCAGTTCTGCGACCCAAGGACCGGCAGCGTTGATGATTGTCTTCGCCTGAACAGTCCGTGTCTCGCCACTTGCGCGGTCAAGAAGAGTAGCCGTCCAAAGCTGTGAGCCACGCTCCGCATGAATCAGCTGTGTGCGTGTGTTGATCGAAGCCCCCAGACGCTCAGCATCCATGGCATTCAGTACGACAAGCCGACTATCCTGCACCCAGCCATCAGAATATTCGAAGCCACGCACATATTCGCTCTTGAGCGGACGACCCGTCACATCGGTACGCAGATTGACGGCGCGAGTCTTCGGCAGCGTCATGGTCGTACACAGGTGATCGTACAGGAACAGCCCGGTCCGAAGCAGCCAGGCGGGGCGAAGTATCTTGGAATGCGGCAGAACAAAGCGCATGGGCCAGATAATATGCGGTGCGATCTTCAACAGTCGCTCACGCTCGATCAGGGCCTCACGAACCAGGCGGAACTCGTAGTATTCAAGATACCGAAGCCCGCCATGGATCAGCTTTGTGCTCGCAGAAGAGGTATGGCTTGCCAGATCGTCCTGCTCGACAAGCAGAACGCTAGCGCCACGGCCTGCAGCGTCACGCGCGATACCACAGCCGTTAATGCCCCCACCGACGACAAGCACGTCATAAGGCGCGCTTTCCCGGTTCAAGGGTGAAACTTCACGAATCGATGACATAACACTCTCCTGTCACCACGCTCCAAAACGAGCATCTGATGTTCGTTTTCGCGCATATTGAACGATAAAGTAAAGAGCCTTATTCGTTTTATAACAGATTAGTGTTCTTTTTTTCGCGCTCTACTGTGATGTTTGGGCGATATGGAGTGTGACGTTCGCGGCGTCCAGGAGGGCTTTGAACTCTTCTGAAACAGGCCGGTCCGTGATCAGATCATCAATATCCGCAAGGCCACCCACACGTCCCATAGGTAAGCGGCTGAATTTCGTATGATCGGCAAGTAATAGAACCCGCTGGGAATTACGGAGGATTGTTCGCGCGCACTGAATTTCAGATAGGTCGAAATCCAGCAGCGTTCCGTCTTCCGCAATTCCGCTGATCCCGATCACACCATATTCGGTTCGAAAGGAATCCAGCGTCTCGATTGCCGCAGCGCCCAGGATTGCGCCATCCTTCGGACGTAGCTCTCCCCCACAGATCACCGTTCGAAAATCAGGCCGCCCAGAAATCAGGGAAGCCACATGCAGGTTATTGGTCACCACCCGCAAATCACGATGGCCACCAAGCGAACGAGCAAAAGCCTCGGTTGTGGTGCCAATATTGATAAAGAGGGACGAACGATCTGGAATGAGGCCGGCCGCGCATCGCCCGATCGCGTCTTTGGCCTTGAGGTTCAGGATCTGCCGTTCGTTATAGGCGATGTTTTCAATAGTGGAGTTCGGTGTGGCGCCCCCATGATGCCAAGTCAGAAGCCCCTGCTCCGCCAGGAAGCCGATATCTCTCCGGATCGTCTGGACTGCCACATCAAACTGTTGGGCCAAGTCCTCATTGGAGACATATCCCTGGCTCCGAACCAGGCGAATGATCTGCTCCTGGCGAGGATTAATCCGGACGGAAAGATTGCTCATAGGGACTGACCTGACATGATTTTCAGGTCAGTGTGACAACCCGAACAAAAACGCGCAATCACGAACTTTCGTTTCTGTTCGGCGATCGCATGTCAGATTTCAATATTCTGCAGAACCTGAAACCCCTCGAACACTGGCGGCCCTACTGTCAGAACCTTGCCCTGCCCCGCACCAGCATGAGCAGCGCGGAACTGCTCCGACTGTGTCCATCCGACAAAAGCGTCATAGGACTCCCAGACGGTATGGGAGGCATAGAGAATATGATCCTCCCGGTTTGGCCCTTGCAGGAACTGGAAGCTGACAAAACCCGGTACCGTCTTGAGAAGAACTTCGCGTTCCAGCCAGCGCTGGCGGAAAGCCTCTTCGCTGTCAGGGCGCACCTTGAAGCGGTTCATTGCAATATACATGATGTCTCCTTGTTTGATGTTCTGCCCGACATGACGAGATCATGGGGGACAACATAGGGTCGGCCGGAACTGTCATGATGATGTATACAGCCGTCCGGAATTCCAAAAACGTCATTCAGCAGTTGGGAGGTCAGGACCTCCTGAGGCGTACCCTGGGCCTGTATCTCACCGTTGTTCATGACTACAACCCGATCAGCACAGGCAGCAGCCCAGTTCAGATCATGCAGGACAAGAAGAACACCGCCCCCTCGCCGCGCATGTGTTCCAGCAATCTGAAGAACTAGCCTCTGCCGCGCCATATCCTGCGCTGACAACGGTTCATCCAGCAGTAGAAATCCCGGTGCGTTATCCTGCGCCGCAATCTCAAGCTGGGCCAGTACGCGAGCCAGATGAACACGCTGCCGCTCCCCTCCTGACAAGGTCATGACATCACGGGCAGCGAATGCAGAAAGCCCCACATGCTCCAGCGCAGTCTGCGCGGCCGCAGCCCTCTCCGAAGCCGGTCGGGACTGGCCTGAAATGGCCGTTCCCATCAGAACAAGCTCCAGAGCCGTAAACCTTGCCCGCATTGGACATTCCTGCGGCAACAATGCCCGACGCTTTGCTAGTTCGCTGTTTGAGAGGTGGCTGATGCTCTTTCCTTCGAAACTGACAGAACCCTGCTGCAGATGCATTAACCCGCAGGCCAGTTTCAGTAAGGTGCTTTTGCCCGCTCCATTCGGCCCAATGACGGCAACAGTCTCTCCGGCAGCCAGTGACAGGTCGAGATTCCGGACAAGACTTCGTCCATTCACCGACGTGGAAACATTCTGGATTTCAAGCGTCATGACGGAATATCCGCTCCATGAATACGGCTAAGAAGCCAGACAAAAACCGGTGTCCCCAGAGCTGCGGTTACAATGCCAACCGGCAGTTCTGCGGGCGCCGCGATAACGCGGGACACCGTATCCGCCGCAGTCAGAAGGATCGCTCCCAGCAAAGCGCTTCCCGGGAGAACAAAGCGATGATCTGGCCCCGTCACCAGTCGCACCAGATGGGGCACGACAACGCCGATAAAACCAATAGCCCCCACAAATGCGACAACTGGTCCAACGGATGCGGCGACCGCCAGCATGGCCAGCCGCTTGGTACGTTCAACGGGATAACCCATCAGCGCAGCATCAGCCTCCCCCAACAGCATCGCATTCAAAGGTGCGGCAATGCGGGTGGCGATAATCCCTGAGACGAGCAGGAAAGGCGTGAGAAGCCCGATACGCTCCCAGTTCGCACCAGAAAAACTCCCGAGCGTCCAGAATGTCAGGTCCCGTAACGCCGTATCATTGGCCCGGAAAATAAGGATGCCTGTCAAAGCACCCGAAAAAGCCCCGAAAGCAACACCAGCCAGCAGAACTGTCGTTACGGAGGTAATACCTGCCCGGGTTGCAAACACATACAGCAGGATCGTGACCAGAAAGCTTCCCGCCATTCCGGCAATGGGAACTGCCCAACCATTGAGCAGGCCTGGCTGCGCCATATCGACGCCCAGAACGATCACACAGGCGGCAGCGAGTGCAGCGCCTGAAGACACACCAATCAGACCGGGATCAGCCAATGGGTTGCGGAACAGACCCTGCATGACCGTTCCCGCCGTTCCGAGAGCTGCGCCCGCCATTGCGGAGAGAACAACACGCGGTGCGCGGATATGGGCCATTACCATCCAGGATAAGGATCTGCCCGCATCCTCGGAACCATGCAGCAACGAACCAATCCCGATACCGCTCGCCCCGACTTCCAGAGCACCTAGCATCACGAGCGCCAGAACCGGAACAAGAGCCAGAAGCCACAGATTCACGTGCCTCCGCACGTCAATCATACCGGCTTTCCTGCATTAACCATCATATGCGCCAGATCGAGTGCAGCTTCAGGCGTGCGTGGCCCAAACCCCAGAAGTCGCTCGCCTTCCATTTCCACGATCGCTTTCTTCTGACCTGCGGGCGTCATGCTGAAGCCGGGATCACTTAGCAAAGCCTGACGGATTTCTGCTCCGCCCTGGCTCATGGTCAGAATGATATCCGGCCGCAGCGTTACGAGAGATTCAGTGTTGAGCAGCTTGTAGCCTTGCAGATTGTCTCCGACGTTAATGCCACCCGCGAGACGGATCACAGCGTCAGCCGCCGTTCCCTGACCAGCAACAAGCGGTCGGTTATTGGTCATCCGCATGACGAACAGAACTCTGGGAGTACCAGAATGGCTTGCTCGCCACTGTTCCAGCGCATCGAAATGTGCCTGGATATCCCGGCACATCTCTTCTCCGGCCTGCTCACGCCCTACCGCTTTGGCCAGAAATCTTGTGCGCTTCAGAATAGCGTCCGGCGACGAAGTAGAATCTACGAACACAACCGGGATACCGGAAGCAACAAGTTGATCCATCGCATCAGCCGGGCCCGACGCATTCATGGCCAGAATAAGATCCGGCCGAACGGACAGGACACCTTCGGAGGAAATGGCTCGCATATACCCCAGAGATTTCTTCTCTTTGAGTGCCTCTTTCGGCCAGGTCGATGTTGTATCAACCGCGACAATTCGTTCCGATACTCCAAGTTGGTAAAGTGTTTCCGTAATGGTGCCGCCGATGCAGGCAATACGGGAAGCACTTCCTACTGAAACGGAACGTCCACGACAGTCCGTTATCAGGCGACCTTCTGCATGCCCCGCGATCGGCACGAGTGTCCCGGCAAAGAGCAGAGTGACAAAACCACGACGATCAAGGCCACGATTACTCATCACGCCTGCTCTTTCCTTTTTCAAAAACGAACACTGTTTCATATGCAATCCATGAAAATGATATTCATTCTCATTTATAACGCAACCCGACTTCTCGCTGCCTCTTCTGCTCCATCTTCTCCAAGCAGCTTCTGGGCAAGGTCCAGACATGTGGAGAAACGGGCAAAAGCCTCTTCCGCAGCGCTTACGCACATGGTCCGGTCCAACTCCGCTCCATCAATCGCAGCCTTGAACACTTTCCAGGACTGCCCCCGCCCCTCTGGAGCTGGCGCGAGATGCCGGGCACCAAAACTCTCTGTCAAACCCAGCGCCAAGGACATGCGAGACAGGATATTGGCGCCGAGCTTTGATCCTTCAGCAACATACAGCCAACCAACAGCAACCGAGGGATTAAATGGAATCACATCCCCGCTACTGGCAGGCGGCTGAGGCAGATCAAGATCATGCATATCGGCTTCTATGCATGCGAACCGGTTGCGCGATTTTAAATCAGGGAGAAGTCGAATTAATGTTTCGCCTTCGTAAATTTTCACTATGTCACGGTGAAAAATATATTGTGACAGCAAGAACATTCTGTAACCGTTCAGACTTGAGAAAAGCCCCATGGACATGATCCGATGATCAGTCCGGTCATGAATGGATTTTGTCTTTTCGCGCAATGCGAATGACAGCGTGTTTTCAGCAAAAAAAGCGCACATTACTGGCGTTTTCCTTTCGTTTCCCACAGACATAATTTTTCAAAAACCAAGACCCTCTCTTCAGATTTGAAGAGTCGGTTCACTTCCTATGTGGCAGATTTGCTTTTCCATCTCAATGAAAATGAGAATCAGTATCAATTAGGTTGACGCACCAAAAACTCTGGAGGATTGAATGCGAACAATTCTCATCTAGAGGCTGAAAATGATTCGACATATATCGGCTCTGACACGTCACCGACGTCAGGCAATGCTGGCTACATCTGCCCTGGCCTGGGGACTTTTAGTCTTCCCTGCTGCACAGGCTCAGACAACAGCAGCGCCTAAAGAAACGCCAGCAGCACCAGCAGCAAGCCCTACCCCTACAGTAAAGCTCCGTCCGCTCCACGTGCACGGACAGGCTTCGGCAGATGTTATCAATTCCATGAAAGTTGATCCCGACGCCGACTATAGCGCTGTCGGAAAGCCTCGTGTCATGACGACAACGGTGACATTGAAAACACTTCAGTCGCGCATGATCGACAGCATTTCAGACTATGCACGGCGCGTAGATGCCGGGATAAATTACAACAACAACAATCTCAGCATTAACATGCGTGGATTGGATCAGAACCGCATTCTGACCACGATCGACGGTATACGGACGATCTGGGCTAATGACGGTGCCCGGGGTGTAGATGGCGGTGTATCATCCTACGATTTTAATTCGCTTGGTTCGATCGACATTGTCAAAAACGCAAATTCCGGCTTTTTCGGAACAGGCGCTCTCGGAGGTGTTGTCTCCCTCAAAACCCTGGACCCGGAAGATATCCTGACGGGAAATAAGGTTTTCGGCGGCCTGACAAAGCTGACCTACGACGGGTCTAGCGAAAGCGGATATCTCAATCAGGCTCTCGCAGGACGTTACCATAACACAATGATCCTTGTTCAGGGCGGCTATCAAACAGGAAGCCAGACTGGAAACATGGGAGGTACCGGCGGTGTAGGCACAACGCGTTCTGACAAGGATCCTGCCTCTTACACACAGGGCAATTTTCTTGGAAAAATTCACCAATATGTCGAAGGCGGCCATCGCTTTGGGCTGACAGGGGAAGTCTTTGATCGCAATTACAACGAAAATACATTGAGCAGCATCAGTTCCACCTACAGTCGTTATCACACGTTGGAAGAAAGCAAGCGGTCCCGCGTTTCCGGCAGCTACGACTACAAGGCGGAGCGCCCTTCTGCATTCATCAGTGAGGCCCATCTCATTGCCTACTGGCAGAAGGTCAACATGATTACCGATACCGCCGCCAATCGTCTTACAGCTCCGATCGGCGAATATGACCGTAACAGCAATCTTGCCGTCCAGTCGTATGGTACAACAGGTTCAATCACCTCCAATGTATTTACCGGTCCACTTCATCACGTCATCACCCTGGGGGGAGAAGCTTATATTACTGATACGAGCCAGTACGCTGGTGGCATAGATAACTGTACAGCGACCGTTTATGCCTGCAGCTTCCTCCACGTTAACCAATCAGATATGCCAGATGTTCATGGTACAGACTTGGGCGCGATCGTGCAGGATCGGATTGGAGTGGGGAAAATGGAGTGGCTCCATATCACTCCAGGCTTCCGCTTCGATTACTACAAGCGCAGCCCGCAATACACACCGACCTATGTCAACAATGCGGCTTACAGCGGCACACCCAACGGTGCCAGTGGCTCCCATTTTTCACCAAAGGTCCTGGTCGAAGCCCGCGTCCTGAAAAACCTTACACTCTATGGTCAGTACTCCGAGGCTTTCCGCGCACCTTCTGCTACCGAAATGTACCTAACATATGGTGGCACAGGAAGTTATGTCTCGATTGGAAATCAGAACCTCAAACCTGAAACCAGTCGAGGCTGGGAAGTCGGCGCCCGATACGGAGATACCAAGCGCGGTGCCACGATTTCATTCTTCGACAATTACTATCACAATTTTATCGACACCATCACCACGACGGCTGCGGCAGCAGGAATTAGCGGCTATTATCCATTTGGTGTCTTTGAATATGTTAATCGTCAGCACGTCCGTATCTATGGTGTGGAGGCCAGAGCAAACTGGACATTCGCCAATTACTGGCAGGTCTGGACCTCCCTCGCCTATTCCGACGGGCGTGACACAGATGAACACGTTCACCTGAATTCCGTAGCGCCCTTCCGCGGGATTGTGGGTGTTGCCTATAACCGGGAACATTGGGGTGCGAACTTCTCGACGACGTTTGCCGCTGCGCGAAACAAGGTCGAAAATATGGCGTCCAATGCCAACAAGACACCAGGTTACGCGATCTTCGACCTGACAGGTTGGTACTCGCCCAAGTTCTTCCCGAACCTGCGCGTTCAGGCCGGAATGTATAATATGTTCAATAAGCGTTATTATAACGCACTGGATATTCCAGACAGCATCAGCGTTCCAAAATCCTACTACTCACAACCAGGTCGGAGCTTCAAAGTCACGACGCTTATCAATTTCTAAACGACCTATTCTTTTCTGAATGGCCCGTATAACTTGTGGGCCATTCAGAAAAACCCCAGCGTCTCACACCCGGATCCGACATTAACCGTCCTGATAGATTTCCGGGTCGCAAGATCGATCTCTGTCACTGTCCCATCATCTTCATTCGCAACGATCACAGTCGTTCCATCCGGCCTGAAGGCTGCATCCATCGGCTTGTTCCCGACTGCAACAGGATACTGGTCCCACTGTGGCAGGCTAATCAGGGTCACAACAGGCTCGAAATCGCCAATAACGAGAAGCCACTGCTCGTCTGGACTAAGCCGAACAATCTGCGCGGCTTTCCTATGGTGTTTGAGTGCGATTTCCTGCCGCAACTCTCCAGCATCCACATCCATCAGAAAAAGGGATGGCTTGAAAGCATTTGTCACCACGACGAATTTTTCGTCCGGTAAATGCTCTATCCCCGCGACAGGTGCAGGAAGAATAATCGTGCGCCTGACGGTATCGTCACCAATACGAATGACAGACAGCGTTGCATCTTCCTCATTCTCCGTGACGATCAGCTTGCGCTGGGGAAGAATGGTCAGTCTGTGGGAATTGCTGGAATGCGTCGGCAGAACTGCCGTCACGCGTTTGGTTTCCGGATCAATTACCGCAAGCGCGGAACTGTTTTCACAGCAGACATACAAAAGTCCGTCCGGACCAAAGCGCAAAGTGTGCGGAGCTTCCAGTGGTGTCAGATCAATATCTGCAACGCGCGTTCTGGCATTAAGGTCAATTACTGAAACGAAATGGTTTGGATTGGGGTTGTTTCCATGTGCCCCATCTCCGAAGGCAGGTATGAATGCCAGCCCGCGTTCATGATCAATTGCCAGTTCGTGCGGCAAAACCGGCATTCCCCCAATGTGATCTAGCGTCTCCAGTGTATCAGGATCGAGAAAAAGAACCTGAGCAGCCTTCTTGTCGACTGCAATAAGCCCGTTGCCGCACGGATTGATCATGAAGGTTATCCTTTGGCTCGCTTTTTCAGATGTATCCACTGAATAAAAAACGAGCTAAAGATCGTTCAGTTTTATGTTTTTTACTGTTTGAAAATCACGAAAAAGCCAGACCCAAAGACAGTTTCGAGAAACCAGCCTGGAAATATCAGGCCATAACCGCCATAGGAGTTTCCAGAACCTGCATATCGGCAATTCGAAGATTGATCCCGGCCCTCACCAAGCGATCACCAACCTCATCAGACAGCCCGGAATCAGTTATTACGGTATCGAAATCCGTGAGATTGGCGAGATGATTAAGCGCGCTGATACCAAATTTACGACTATCCACCATCAGAACACGTCGATCTGCCATGTTCATCAGCGCACTCTTCGCCTTAATGAGATCTTCATCCTGATGATAAGCAGAAAGTCCGTGAATGGCCGAGGTCGACATGAACAGAGTGTTGATCCGCAAAGACGTGACACTCCGCTCGCACAATACCCCCAAGAAGGCATCGAAGGTCGGATTATAATGCCCACCCAGCGCAATCAGATTAATATTCCTTGAGCGCCCCACCTTGGTGCTGATCCCAAGACTGTTGGTCACGACCGTGAGTTGCCCGATCGAACTCAGGCGCTCAGACAAAAACCGGGACGTCGTGGAATCATCAAGGGCGATGGTATCGCCCTCTTCGATCAAGCCCGCAGCAATCGCGGTAATTCCAAGCTTTTCCTGAACGGCCTGCCGAGCCCTGTGCGTAATACTGCTAGCGGCAACGGCATTGGAGAGTGTCGTAACACTTTCGCCAACCTTGCGAATAAGCCCCTGCGTGGCAAGTGCATGCAGGTCGCGGTTCATGGCCGCCCGCGTCATGACAAAATGCGAAAGCAGGTCCTGAATCAGCACGCAGCCCTGCTCCGTCACGTAATCCAGCACGGCCTGTCGGCGCGTTGAAAGACCGCGACTGCCAGGAAGAAGATCAGGGATCATGCTGGCGCCCTTTCCTCGATGACACGGTCGATCAGCTTTTCGAAGTCAGGGACATTCCAGCCAGCACGCCCCACGAACACGCCGTCTACATTTGGCTGCTCGACATAGCTGCGCGCATTGTCCTGGGTGACACTGCCGCCGTAGAGCAACGGCACACGCGCCCCGATCTCCGGACCGGCGATTTCATTCAGAACCTGCCGCAGACCGGTATGAACACGCGCGACACAGTCCGTATCGGCAGCACGCCCCCCTGCCCCAATAGCCCAGACGGGTTCGTATGCGACGAGAATATTGGGCAGATCTTTCACTGCCACATCATGCAAAGCGATCTTGAGCTGTCGCGCCAGCGTTTCCGCCGTTACGCCATAATCATACTCATCAAGGCTTTCCCCGATGCAAAGAAGCGGCTGCAGACCATGCCGCAACGCCGCAGCCATCTTGCGACTTACAGTCCAGTCCGTCTCAGCAAAATGCTGCCGACGTTCGGAATGACCAATCAGCACGATGTCGGCTCCACATTCCTTGACCATTGCTGGTGAAATTTCCCCGGTCCAGGAGCCGCTCTCCTCCCAGTGCATGTTCTGCGCACCCACCCGAACGTCTGAAACTTTCAGAACATCCGCGACAGCCTGAAGAGACGTAAAAGGCACGATGATGAACGGCTTCACGCCCTCTGGCGGTTGATAACCCTTCAGGGCCTCGGCTGCCGCAAGAGCCTCAGCCGGCCCTTTGTTCATTTTCCAGTTCGTGCCGATCCAGACTGTCTTGCGAGTCACCATTCATCTCCACACAAAAGAGAGCGATTGCCGATTCTTTATCGCTCAACATAGGACAGCTTTAACGCTAAATCCTAACATCCCAAACACAGGAAGTTCCGAAATGAATGATATTTTCCAGTCAACTCTCCGCGCCTGATCAACGCGGAGAATGCTCATACAGACGCGAAGAGCTTGGAATGTAAGGATCTTTATAAGATCAGGCGGCCTGTTCCAGCAGCACGCTTTCCGTCACCAGACTATCAGATTCGGCCGGACGCAGCATCGTAATGCCTTTCCGGCTCAGCCCGTCATGATAGAAATGCGTTGCCTCATTCGGTGACAGATCACCATCCGTCACACGGCGCATGGCTTCAATCAGAAGCAGCGGATCATCAGCATCCACGATCTTACGACCAAACAGGGCAGCACGCGCGCCGCTGCCCTGAGCCTGATGCACCAGCTCAAGACAATCGCGCGTTGTTCCACTGCCGCCACCCATGATCCCGACAATAACAGCCGGATCATAATGGCAGAGCTCACTGAGCGCCTCCCCTCCATTGAACGGAACCTTCAGGAAAACAGGCTTTTCCTCTTTTCGTAGTCCGGCAAGACAACGGGTGATCATATCATTGAGGAACAGTCCATAATCCTTGGACGCGATCCGACTTTCATTAGGATTGAAAACTTCCAGGAAATACGAGAACCGATGGATCTGGGCTTCTTCACGGAAGCGGGCGAATTCTTCCAGAGCCAACGTATCCTGCTCGACATCACCATTGAACGTCATGGAATACAGACCAAGACCCGTCTGGGCACGTTCAAGGGAGGCTGAGCGAAATGGGACTGACTTCTGGGACCGATAATCGCTGCCCCGCCCGCGCCAGAGATCGGTCGTATCGTTTGCACGAATAGCCGTCTGCACCTTCGTTCCATCAAATGCGTCCCGCTCCAGCAGGTCTTCCAGAATGGAAGCAGACGTCAGCATGATGTCCACAATATCCTGACGGATAATGGACTGGATTTCAGACAGATATTCCGGTCTGGTCCGAAACGCAGACTGGCCCGGCCGAGGATTGCGACGGCGCCCCATGGCGCTGATACCCGCGGCCATATCTGAGTCCTTGGCGTCTGCCAGAATAAAGTCGTAGCGCGTGTCCTTGCCGGCCACCATGCGTGCAATTTTTTCTTCGTAACGGTTCATGGCTCAAGCCTTCAGAATTTCGTGGGGTTCAGACGAGAGAGGGAATTCACCCCGAAGGTTGTGGCGCTCACGCCCTTCCTTCCAGGCAGCCTGAGCTTCACGAACAATATCCTGCTCGCTCCAGCCCAGTTCTTCCCCAACGACACGAGCGACGTCCTGCACCACGTCCGGTGTCATACGTCCGCTCAATGCAATAGGTGTGCGCCGGTACAGAACATCCGACAGTCGGCGCACCAGCTCATTTCTGGCAATAAACGCCAACTCACGACGCGTGTATGAAGGCAGCGTGCGCAGCGGCGCGTCCGCCTCTTCCTGACAGAACGCGGCAATTTTCCGCGCAAGCGTTCCATATCGATCCAGTAGATCAGCAGCCCGGGGGCGCGGTATTCCGCAGGAGATGGCCAACCTGTCCAGATAGGCCGTGTGCTGCTCCACAGATGGAAAACTACGCCCTCCGCCAATGGCCAGTTCTTTCGTGGACGTACTTCTGGGATAATCTAGCAACGTCAGAATACGATCTGCTACTTCTTCACCCAGCCCTCGGAATGTCGTCCACTTCCCTCCGACGAGAGAGAGCAGAGGCGTTCCTGCAAGGTTGTCTTCGTGGGTGATGTGATCTCGGCTGATAGCCCCCGGATCTGCCGCATTCGTGGCCGGCAAAGGTCGCACACCGCTGTATCGGTAGACGACCTGTTCCTTGGCAATATGAAAACCGGGGAACAGATCCGCCAGCATACGGAGCATGTAGTCCTGCTCTTCATCCGTGCAGACGGCTTTGTCCGGGTCTTCAATCCGTAGGTCCGTAGACCCCACAAGTACATTACCGAAGAACGGATAGGCTAGGCAGATACGCCCGTCCGGCGTGCCGAAATAGACCATCCGCCCCTTCAGTTCCCGAATCAGGTCATCGTGCTTCAGAAGCAAATGGGAGCCTTTGGTGCCTCCAATATACTTCGTTGGGAGACCAAGAACTGCATTGATCTGATCAATCCATGCGCCGCCGGCATTGACGATGACACGGGCCTTCACGGTACGCGTTTCACCCGTCAGCACATCACGCAGTACAAGATGACCATTCTGCAGCGAAACAGGCGCAGTGTAGGTCAGGGCTTCACAATTCGGAGCCGTTTCAAGCCCGTCCTGCACACACTCATAGCCAAGCCGCTCAGGCTGCGTGATGGCAGCATCATAGTACTGAGCCGTCGCCACAACATCTTTCGCCATATGCGGCCATTCGCGGCGCGTACGACGGTTCAGGAACAAAGAATGCCGTGGCATGACCCGGGCACGACGCCCCAGGAAATCGTAGATCTGTAGCCCCGCTTCCAGAACAAGCGCGCCCCGATCCGTCATCTTGCCCCCCAGATTCAGGAAGCGGCGGAAAGACGGAACAATGCCTCCAAACCATGTGCGGATCGGCAGGACCGTCGGCAGTGGACGCACCACATGCGGTGCATTCCTGAGAAGCAGGTTACGCTCAAGCGTGGATTGCGCCACAAGTTTGAACTCGCCTGTCTCCAGATATTTAATGCCCCCATGGATCAGACGGGAGGGTGCGCAGGACGCGCCCGTGCAGATGTCGCTCCGATCCAGAATGAGCGTCCTGACGCCCTGTAACGCCAGTTCGCGGAACAACCCTGCGCCATTGATGCCAGCGCCAATGATGACGACATCAAATTCAGTGTTGTCCGAAACAACGGAAATGGATTTCATGGCCTGATCTCCTGCGTCATTTCAGCCGCGACAATAAAATTTGGGACCGGCGCCTGATTACTCGCCTCGATTGCCCGCCCTTCCGCTGCCCCTTCATACAGGCCTGACCAGAACGGCTTCATGGCCTGCGTGAGCGCAACGTAACGCTGGTAAATGCCCTCATAGACCCGGGTCCGGGCTGGCTCGGGCTGATAGACAGTCATGGGAATATCCTGTGCCGCAACACCGTCTTCGAGACTGTCATGGAGACCAACGGCCACACTGGCTGTCAGTGCCGCTCCCAGCGCACCGGCTTCCCGAACGGTGGAAATTTCCACCGGCATATTAAGAATGTCCGCGAACATCTGGGCAATGGACGGTTGACCGCTCCCTCCCCCCGACACGCCAAGGCGACGAACAGCACCCGTCAGACGAAGGGTCTCGACATGCTCCCGATGATTGAAGATCGTGCCTTCGATCATGGCCTGAAACAGATCGGCCCGGTCATGCCATGACTGTACCCCGAAAAGGGACGCACTGGCCGGAGCCTCGTAAGGGGACCCGAACAGGAAGGGGTGATAGAGTGGAACCGCACGCTCCGCACGGGACCGACCCAACCTGGCGTCAACTTCTCCCGCCAGAATTTGAGCCGCTTCCTTTTCTTCTGGAAGCAGCAGGCGCGCCAGCCATTCGAGATTGCTGGAGGACGCAGGCGAAATAGCCATGCAATTCCACAACCCGCGACGATATCCGGCACGGCAGGCCCATCCGTCTCCAATGACCGGACCGCTCCGGAAAATCTCGTTGATGGAAAAAGTGCCCGCGGTAATGGAGAGATCGCCCGGTTGCGTATAACCGAGCCCCACCGCCGCAGCCGTCACATCATGCAGGCCCACCGAAACTGGCGTGCCTTCAAGAAGTCCCGTCGCAACCGCAGCATCACGCGTAATCGCGCCGCCCCGATCACAGGAAAGGCGCATCTGTGGCAGCGCATTCCTGATCTCTCTGATATCAAGAACATCAAGGATGCTGTCGCTATAGTCCTGCGTGTACAGGTCCGTGAACGACGTACTGGCTTCCGTCAGATCCGTAGCAATTTCGCCAGTCAAACACAGCCGGATCCAGTCCTTGGCGAAAAAAACCGTCCCAATCGCGCCATACCGTTCAGGCTGGTGACGCTTCATCCACGCAAGAAGCGTGTTGGCCGAATAGGGATAAGGCCGCTGCCCCGCAATCGGAACAATCTTCTCAAGACACCCCTCCTGCTTCCATTCCTCGTGCAATTCCGCTGCGCGACTGTCGAGCGACATGATCCCACGCCCTAGCGGCTCACTTGAGCGGTCAAGAACAAAAAGTCCATCACCGTGTGCCGTCACGCCCACGCCGGCAATGGCTCGGGGATCAACGCCCGAGCTCTCAAGCGCCTCTCTGACAGCCTCAATAACTGCGCGCCATGCTTCATGCATATCGCGTTCGACGTGGCGCGGCTCGTTCATATGTTGAGGAACCCTCCGACGGCCCAACCCTACGATCTCACCCGTTCTCGAAAAGACAACGGCCTTCGTCGTGGTGGAACCACAGTCGATCCCGATTGTGAAATCCTGGCGCATCACAGGCCCTCCGGACGTTATCTCGCCATCGGCCTTCACGGAATGATCAGCCGATAACACCAAAAATGTTATTATCAGGTGATATAAGTGTTATTATATCGCCGTCAATGTGATAAATATCACTTTCTATCCCACAGAGCTGCGTGTGTGATATTTCCACCGAAAACCTCATCAAACTGCACATCCGAACATTACAAATCTCGTCAGCGCTGGTATGTAGAAGTCCCTTTGCCGCGAAACGGCCTTCCCGATGGACAAGGATCTTTTTGACAGATGACTGATGGTTCGGGCGTGACAACTGCCTCTCCTGGTGTCCTTCTCAGCAAACGTCGGGACAATAGCGCCAGGCAGCAACAGATTCTTGACGTTCTTCTGGAAACAGGAAGCGCCACGATCGAGACCCTGTCCGAACGGTTTGGCGTCAGCCGCATGACCATCCACCGGGATGCACATGCCCTCGCCGCCCAGGGTCTGATCGACAAACTTCATGGCAGCATTGTTCTTAAAAACCGCGTCGTAACGCAGAAAACTGTCAATTTCCGAAAGTCCCGTGCACCTGATCTAAAAGAGTCGATCATCCATCGAGCCATCTCGATGATCACACCGGAACAGATTCTGGTACTGGATGACTCGACAACGGTTGCAGCGATGCTTCCGCTTCTGCCGGCTCTCGCTCCCCTGACAATTATTACTAACGCCGTCGGAGTTATTCAGGCCCTTTCCCCTTACCCTAACCTCAAACTCATCTGCCTTGGGGGCGATTATAATCAACCGCGCAACGCTTTTTTCGGTCTTGTATGTGAACAGGCGGCCAAATCGCTGCGCGCCAATACGATGTTTCTCTCAACATCGATCATCCATAACGAGACCGCTTTCCAAAACGATCAGGACGTCGTGAAAGTGAAGCAGGCGCTGATGCAAATCTCGGATCAAACGGTCCTACTTGTAGATAGCACGAAATTCCGAAAAGGCGGCCTACATCGGCTCGCCTCCCTAAACGAGTTCGATCTTGTCCTGACGGACTCTCAGCTCAAACCATCCATTCGGAAGTCTCTGATCCAGGATGGAATCAATATAGAAACCTGCGGTTGATTTCTGATTCCGGGAAATTTCGAAATCGAGTTTCCCGGAACGTTCATGTTTCGCTGCATTGTCAAACGCAAATGCAGCCATGATTGACTGATACTCCGGCTTTAAAATTCTAAAAAACACTATTTAAAACGTTTCATTGGTAATGACACAGCGCAACCAAACCTGAAAATTCGTAAAATATCGCCGTTATCACGCATATCATTTGCGGAAACACTGACTGGCCAGAATCAGCTACGAACACTATCTGGAGCAAAGCGATCTCACCGCTCTACACCCTTCGCGAAGCATCTTTTTATGTATCCCACACGTCCACACAAAAAAGTTATCTATTTTAACTATGTATTTTAGTTATAAATTATTTCTTGGGCAGACTGTCCCGATTTCTGCACTCCTACTCCCCTCTTCCTAGAATAACCGCCATCTCAATACGGGCGGTAGGTATCCTACGAAAACCTCCATTTTTGTGGAAATATGGCCAAAAACGGAATGGAAGTTTCAATTGGTATCATTTGTGTCCACAATGATATTAACGATATATTGACGATTACCGATCAGCCAGCGTACCCGTAGTTCTCCGTCTTCCTCGACACACCGGAGATGCTGAAATGGCTGGCATAACATTAAACGATTTCCTGAGTGTCACACGCTGGACACCCGCCGAACTCGCTGTTCAAATCGATCGCCATCAAGACGATATTGAATGGTGGTTAAATAATCAGGAACATGTTCCTGAACGCCTCACTGCCTGGATGAGCCAAATCGTTGATGCCTTTCGGACCAACCCGGCACCAAAAGGCTATGCAATGGAGCGCTCAGAGGGCTGCATCTTTAATGATGACCCATCCATCACTGTCGTATGCTCAGTATGCCGGTTTGCTGCGACATGCAGAGCGTCTCGAACGGTCAAGAACTAGGGATTAGCCATTAGCTTTCAATCCCTGTTGGTGGCGAAATCCTCATGAATTTTGCCAAGCCCTGATTAAGAGCGCGTTCGAACGTGGCAAGCGTTTCTGCCCCAACGTAATGCTCTATACCTTCAGCATCAATGCGAGCATTCTCTTCACTGACGCCCAGCGCAAGAAGAAAAGCCTCTACAATTCCATGACGATGCCGGGCTTTATTGGCCATGGCCTGCCCAGCATCCGTCAAGAACACTCCCCTGTAGGGTTTTTGGGTCACAAGCCCTTCCGCTGAGAGCCGAGCAAGCATCTTGGCAACCGTTGGCTGAGACACGCCCAGCCGTCCGGCAATATCGACCTGACGAGCTTCCTGCCCTTCGGACAAAAGATCGGAAATTAACTCGACATAATCCTCAACAAGCACTTTCTGTCGGGCAGCCCGGTTGGCACGGAATCCTTCTGAATGAGTTTCCATGTCCAAAAGAGCTTTCTGACTGCTTTTTTTGCGTTCCACTGTTTGCCAACCAACTTCGTCATCAATTATTCACAAGGGAATAAAACATTCTTTCATTTAACTCCAGCTTTTGAAAAATTGAGAAGTATCTCATCAATATAGCATATTGCATAATTTAAAGATTTACGTTTGAATGGCATTCTGATGCCAGAAAACTCCATCCCACCTGAAACGTCCTCATGCGATCTGCCTCACAAAACTGCGGCATGGCGTTTTTCACGTGAAGAGGACGAGACACGCCCCTCCCTGCCGGAGGTTTTTTCCAGCATTCATGTCCCTGATGGGAAGACGTCCTGGCTGAAGCGTTTTCTGGCCTTCGTCGGCCCCGGGTACATGGTTTCAGTAGGCTATATGGACCCTGGTAACTGGGCCACGGATCTTCAGGGAGGGGCCCAATACGGTTATAGCCTGCTCTGTATCATCATGCTTTCCAACCTGATGGCAATCCTGCTGCAGGCACTCTCTGCCCGCCTGGGCATTGCTACCGGTCGTGATCTTGCGCAAGCATGCCGCGATCAATTTCATCCGGCAATCAATATTGTCTTATGGCTGGCCTGCGAACTGGCCATCATTGCCTGCGACCTTGCAGAGGTCATTGGGACGGCGGTGGCCTTACAATTGCTATTTGGCCTGCCATTGTTGGGAGGGGCCATCCTCTCGATCCTCGATGCATTTATCGTTCTACTTCTTATGGGACAAGGTTTCCGATATCTGGAAGCCTTTGTCATCGGACTTCTGTCCATCATCGCCATTTGCTTCGGTGTTCAGCTTGTTGCCGCGGCCCCCCCTGTCGCCGGTGTTCTGAAAGGGCTGGTTCCCACCTCTCAGATCGTTACGACACCTGGAATGCTTTACATTGCGATTGGCATCATCGGCGCGACCGTCATGCCACATAACCTGTATCTGCATTCTTCCATCGTCCAGACCCGGGCTTATGACCGCACGCCTGCAGGAAGGCGCGAGGCAATTCGCTGGTCAACCTGGGACAGCACGATCGCCCTCATGCTAGCCCTGTTCATCAACGCCGCCATCCTGATCGTAGCAGCAGCCGCATTTCATGAAACAGGCCATCAAAACGTTGCAGAAATCGAGGATGCTTATCGGCTGCTGTCTCCCATTCTTGGCTTAGGGATTGCCTCCACACTATTTGCCCTTGCCCTCCTTGCCGCAGGAACCAACTCGACTGTTACCGGCACCCTTGCCGGGCAAATCATTATGGAAGGCTTCCTGCGGCTACATATTCCGCACTGGGCCCGACGCCTCCTGACACGGGGTCTGGCAATCATTCCCGTTGCTATCGTGACAGTGATCTATGGCGGCCATGGTGTCGGCACCCTCCTGCTGGCCAGTCAGGTCATTCTTTCGCTTCAGCTTCCCTTTGCCGTCATCCCTCTTGTGATGTTCGTATCCGACCGTCGCAAAATGGGAGAATTCACGATCTCTCCCGTTATGACCGCTCTTTCCTGGGGCGTGGCCGGGTTGATCCTCATCCTGAATTTCAAACTCCTCTATGACACGCTGGCTGGATAAGACCGGCCCTTATCTGACGGATTCTTTATTTTCGTGGCGATTGCATCTCAATATTCAAAAATGGAAAAGCGCCACACACCTAAGAGAAAGTAGCTGTTATAGGTCACCCTGGACCAAAGCCGTGAGCGCTTTCCCCAAGCTGGGCGCAGTATCTCACGGCATCGCCCACGGCCAGATTCAAGTCACACCGCATGGCCAAAATGCGTTATTCAGCCAAGCCATGCGGCGAATGCCCGGCGTAATCCAAGACATTTATGGCGAAATGCATGTCTGTGGAGAACATACAGGTCTCACCTGTCGCATGAATGGCATCAGTCAGGAACTTCCGCACCGGCAGCAACACACGTCAGCCCTGGCAATACAAAAACAGGAACGAGAATACGCTTAGTGAAAGGAAAGGACATATGCAGCTCTCCGCAATGCCATTTCATAGGTATTCGCTCCAGAATACCAAATATGGGAAAATATTCAATTTATAGCGGAATATAATTATTGTATTAATTTAATAATGTATTGCTATTTCTTCTCATCGACTGGCGCGAAAGACATTCCAGCCTGTGTGCTGGACAAGCCGCTCGAGCGCACGGGTTCCAAGCAGGGAATTGCCTTGCGTGTTCAGGCCAGGTGACCAGACTGCCACAGACGCTACTCCCGGCGTAACCGCAAGAATACCACCGCCAACACCAGACTTTCCAGGAAGCCCCACGCGAATGGCGAAAGACCCTGAACCATCATAATGACCGCACATCATCATGAGAGCGAGAACCGTTTGTGCATTCCGGGTTGAAATAACCCGCTCTCCCGTGCGGGGGTTAATCCCGCCGGTCATCAGGTAAGTTCCGACTTCCGCGAGTTGAAGGCAACTCATGGTCAGAGCGCACTGATGAAAATAAAATGCAAGCGTCTCATCGACGGCATTGTGAATATTCCCGAAGGTTCGCATGTAATTCGCGAGGGCCTTGTTGCGGAACCCCGTTTCTTCTTCCTGAGTGGCAACCTCACGATCAATCAGAATGGTATCCGGATCAGCGCTCAACGGACGTAGAAGACCCAGGAGCTCATTCTGAGCACCCTCCAAGCCATAATGCGAAACCAGAATATCCGAGACCACAATAGCACCCGCGTTGATGAACGGATTTCTGGGAATTCCATTCTCATTTTCAAGCTGGATAATGGAATTGAAAGCACTGCCAGACGGTTCCTGGCGCACACGGCTCCACAAGCCTGCATCTACGGCATTCAGGGCAAGAGTCAGGCCAAAAACCTTGGAAACACTCTGAACGGAAAATGGCTCTTCGGCATCACCAACAGTATGGCTGGCGCCTTCCGCGTCAATAATCGCCATCCCAAACCGCCCTAGATCAACAGAGGCCAGGGGCGGGATATAGTTTGCCACCTGTCCTCGGTCCGTTTCGGCCCGCATTTCATCTGCGATTTCCGAGATGATAGCCGTCAGTGACGTCATGGAATACTTCTCCGGATCAGGCGTTACCTCCTACATTTTCTACAAAGGAACACCGTTTAAATTAGCTCTTATGGCGAAATCACACGATGGTTGACGACTTCGCCAACAATGACCAGCGCCGGCGATGAGACTTTGGCCGCAGCAGCCTCTTCAGCGATTGTAGCCAGCGTTCCTGTCAGAACACGCTGAGCTGGCTGAGTTCCACGCTCCACAATCGCAACTGGCCAGTCCTGCGGAAGACCATTTTTCATGAGCCCTGCCATAAGCTCGGGCAGCGTCGATATTCCCATGTAGATTACAACTGTCTGGCGTCGGTCAGCCATATCATCCCATGGCAGATCCAGAACGCCATCCGCACGCGCATGTCCCGTCACGAAAAGACAGGCCTGCGCACAGTCTCTGTGGGTCAGCGGTATCCCGGCATAAGATGCGCACCCGCTTGCGGCGGTAATTCCCGGCACGACACGAAAAGAAACGCCTGCCTCAACAAGAGACTCGATTTCCTCCCCGCCACGCCCGAAAATGAATGGATCTCCACCTTTGAGGCGTAGAACGCGCTGGCCCGCTTTCGCATGCCGCACCATCTCGGCATTGATCGCGGATTGCGGCATGGCATGACGGTCACGCTGTTTTCCAACGAAGATCAGTTCAGCATCCCGGCGCACACGCTCCAGAAGAACCTTGGGCAGAAGATTGTCATATAGTACGACATCAGCATTCTGCATGAAATGCAGCGCCTTAAGCGTAAGAAGATCCGGATCACCGGGGCCACCGCCCACGAGCCAGACTTCTCCGGCCTTTTTCTGCTCTGTCAGAAGTTGATC
Organism: Gluconobacter frateurii; assembly: GCF_002723955.1. Classification (GTDB taxonomy): domain Bacteria; phylum Pseudomonadota; class Alphaproteobacteria; order Acetobacterales; family Acetobacteraceae; genus Gluconobacter; species Gluconobacter frateurii. The sequence continues at coordinate 867,078 of NZ_BEWN01000001.1, read as the reverse complement.
AAGGGTCCGATCTGCCCGAACCTCATCGCCGGAAAGCGCCGCTTCAGCGCCCGCGCCATCCAGAAAGTCTTCCCAGATTCTTTTGCGATCCTGAACCGCAGGATATTTTTCTGAGACACGCGGCCGCCGGGACTGCATGTAGGCTGCGAGCCGCCCTGTACCTTCTGGCATCCAGCTCTCAATCTGCTCCCGCAGACGACGAGCCAGAACAGGCGCTCCCCCGGCCGTAGAAATAGCCACCCGAACCACTCCCCGCCGCACCTGGGCAGGCGTTATGAACGTTGAAGGCTCCGGGTCGTCAACCGCACAGACGGGAATGTTCAGGCTGTCTGCGAGCGTGGCAACCACCCGGTTAACGGCCCTGTCATCCGTCGCAGCATAGACAAGACGACAGCCCGGCATGACCTGCCTGAGCATCGCGTCATCGACCCGACCGCCAACATGTCGCGCTAGGCCTTCATCCACCCATTCCTGAACAATACCGTTCAAGGCCTCAGCAACAATCTCGATCCTTGCACCATGATCGAGCAGAAGTCGCCCCTTGTTGACGGCAACCTCGCCGCCGCCAACAACCAGAACACGTGCACCTTCCAGACGAAGGGAAATGGGAAACCAGCCTGTCTCAACCCCGGATGCGGGCATCTCTGTATCCATACGCTTTCAGAAAACAGTTCCGGAAAGGAACACCTTCCTACTCACTACACGCCAGTTCCTGACAGGCAAAGCCGGTCACACGCCCATGGACAGAGAGACCATACTCTTCAGATGAAAAAATCGCCTTTAGCGATGGCTGTACCCACCGCCGCCGCCCATATACGGGCCACCACGACGATCATGGTGATGATGCCAGTCATGTCCGTGAGGACCGTAACAAGCCATCAGTGGCAGCATCAGACCAAACCCTAGAAACAGTGTCGCAAAACGCTTCATCACACATTTCCTTTTTTCAGAATTCAGAGAACGCTATTCCGGCAATATGGCCTCATTCAGGCAAAATTTTCATACCGAATAAGCGTCCTATGCCCGCGGAGGCCATTATACCAGTCGGCCTTTTCTGAAAGAGACGTTATCTTTTCAGATGATTTGTCCTATAGTTCGGCCAAGTGCCCAAGACGTCACCTGTGCACTGTTACCCGGAGTGCGCCATGGCCCAGTTCCTCGTCAAAGCTTTTAAATCCCTCCAGAATGGAATTGGTTTTCCGGTTCTTCTGGGCATTCTGGCGACACTGGTCCTCATCGGCTATCTCATCCTGTATGCGCTGGTCATGTAACGCGAGAAAGCACGTCGATCTCCCATGATTTTTTGACGACCGGCTCTTCGAAGCATGCTGTCCAACGACCGGAACTGACTGAATGACCATCACCGAGATTGAAAGACGTCTCGATTTCCTTCGTGAAGCCTCGAAATTAAAAGACGTGCTCCGACGATCATTTACGCAGGATGGCCAACCGGAAAGCACAGCAGAGCATACATGGGGCCTTTGTCTGCTGGTCATCACCTTTGCAGACTATCTTGAAGGCATTGACCTGCTGCGGCTGCTAAAAATCTGCATCCTGCATGACCTTGGCGAAGCCATTCATGGAGATGTTCCGGCAATCTCGATTGAAGCGTCGCTCAATAAATCCAAACAGGAGCGCGAAGATCTTCTGACGGTCATGGCTCCCCTGCCTGACGATCTGAGGACCGAATTCCTTGAGCTCTGGGATGAGTACGAAAACGCGTCTACCCCTGAAGCCAGAATGGCCAAGGCTTTCGACAAGATCGAGACCATCTGGCAACACAATACGGGCGTTAATCCCCCGGATTTTGATCACCAGTTCAACCTGACCTATGGGCGCCGTTACACGGACCACTCTACGCTTACCCGCGCCATAAGAGATGTGATCGATCAGGAAACCTTACGGAACGCAGAAAAAATCTCCTTCTGAGGAGACTATTTTCTGCTGCCGTGTTGCTCGACAAAACAGAACGTATCCGTCAGAACAGGCCTGTTTCAATACGCCTTTCGGAATACGAAGCTTGGCCTGACTTTTCTCTCAGCAGGACCAAAGGCTATTTTCGCGGAGATCAGCGGGTCGACAATGAATAGCCTCACTCATGGCCATCTTGCCGCCACGTCGTCTCGGTTCGTCATACGGACACTTTCATATTACGGTCTCGGAGCCGCCCTTTCCTGCGGCACTGCCTTGGCACAGGCTGACACCGCTTCATTTACACCACCCCCTGCAAGCAGCGCGCAGACAGAAACCCCCTCCACGACTGAGCGGATTGTTGTAACGGGTCACAAATCTGAGGGAACGGTCATTGGCGCGCCTAAGCCGCTCATGCGGATCGGAGCAGACGAAATCCGTTCTTACGGGGTTGATACTGTTACTGACCTACTCACCACCATCTCCCCGGAGACACGCTCAGGCCGGGGCGCCACAGGAAATGCTCCGGTTGTCTTGTTGAACGGCAAACGAATTTCCGGTCTCCAAGAAGTTAATGACCTGCCATTCGAAGCCATATCCCGCGTAGAAATCTTTACGGAAGAAGAAGCTCTACGCTACGGCTACGCAGCAGACCAGCGCGTCGTAAACATCATCACGGTCAAGCAGTTTCGCGCCGTTCGCGCCCGCGCATATGGTGAGACCTCGACGGATGGTGGCGGCGAAAATGGTGCCCTCGCACTCAGCTTCACCAAACTGCATGACGACCGGCGCATCAATCTCAGCGCGCGCTATACGGCAAGTGCGTGGCTGCGAGACAGTCAACGGGGTGTTGCTCCTCCCGCAGCCAGTTCGCTTTATTCCACTCAGGGAAACCTTGCCACGGCTGATGGCAGCAGCCTTGATCCCGCACTCGACGACCTTGCTGGTCAGACCGTTACGACAGCGGGTAGCCCCTCACTTCCCTATGGGCAGGCCGCTACCCTCACCGATATTCTGCAATCCGCAAATTCACTGACCAGCAGCACAAATGCTTCTGCTTATACCCTGCAACCGCGCAAACATGAGCTCTCCCTGAACGGGGTCTACGCCGACCATCTGACCGAAAACGTCACAAGTTCCATCAACCTGAGCTTTGACCATCAGGATCAGATCAGTCTTCAAGGCCCAGCGCGGGGCATAGTCACGATACCAGCCGGAAATCCCTATTCGCCCTTCTCTCAGGATGTTCTACTTTACCGAGGTTTCAGCAACATCCGCCCTCTCCAGCAAACGGGTCACACCGAGACAGGCCATGTAGGTCTGAATTTCAACGGCGATCTCGGAAGCTGGAAATGGAATGGAAAAGGCAGCTACGACTACGCCCGAACAGTGACACAGAGCCAGACTGGCCTCTCCCTGACAACGGCCCAAACGGCTCTGGACACCGGAGACCTGTCTTTCGATCCATGGTCCACCATTTCATCGTCATGGCTCAACAGTAGACTGGTCAATCATGGTCGCACGACCAGCAATCAGGGTCAGATCAGCGGCCTGCTGTCAGGGCCGGTATTTTCTCTCCCCGCGGGAGATGCTTCAACAAGCATCGCCGCAACTGGAACACTCAGCAAACAGAACGCAGCATCGTCCATCAGCGGGGTCACGTCCCGTTCTTCGATCAGCCGGGATATAGGGACCCTGCGGATCAACGGGGACCTTCCGATCGCCAATAGCAAGCAGCACGTCCTGTCGTTTATGGGAAAACTTGATGCCAACGTAAATGGCGCAGTGAGTCAGGTCTCCCATTTTGGGACACTCGGCACTCTTGGCGGCGGTGTCACGTGGTCCCCGACAAGCTGGATTCAGCTTCCCTTCTCAGCTCTACAACAAACAGAGGCTCCAGCAGCCTCATCTCTCGTCGCTCCCACCATCGAGACACCAAACGTCACGACCTATGATTATGTACGCGGTGAGTCCGTGCAGGTCACAACCATTTCCGGTGGCAACCGCAATCTGCGCTCCGCGGATCGTCATGAACTCAGTTTGGGCGCCATTCTCTCCCCGCCTTTTCTGAACGGATCGCGCCTGCACCTCAATTATGTGCATGACAACACACATCATCCCGCTCTTTCACTCCCGACCGCCACGGCAGCTCTCCAGGAGGCGTTTCCCGATAACTACCAGCGCAACGCAACCGGCGTCCTCGAAACAGTAGACCTGCGTCCTGTGAATGCCGAGAACGAGAAACGGACCGAGTGGAATACTACCTTCTCGCTTTCGCGCCCCTTTGGAGACGACCATGCGGCGTCGGATCATAAAAGACATGCCGGTAGTGGCACTCAAGGGCGGTACTACGTTGTTTTGACGCAGGTCTGGCGCCTCAATGATACCGTCAGGCTACGCTCCGGCTTGCCTGCCATTGATCTGCTGAATGGCGGCACCATTGGAGGGCTGGGTGGAAAACCGAAACACGAAGTTGAACTGCAGGCAGGCGCTTACAGGAATGGCTTTGGCGTGCGGCTGGATGGAAAATGGCAGTCCGGCACGACGACGCTCGGAAGCACCTCGGCGGGGAGCCTGTATTTCAGCAGTCTCGCAACACTCGATGTCTCTGTCTTCGTGACACTGGGAGATATGCCACATTGGCAGAACCGGAACTGGGCGAAAAACTTTCGCATCATGCTGTCGCTGGATAATATCTCGAACACGCGTATCCACGTGCATAATGGTATGGGCGTTACACCTGCTGGCTATCAACCCGCTTTCATGGATCCGATAGGCCGTACGGTTGGCCTTTCCCTGCGCAAAACACTGTGACGCTGGAAAAGACCTCGCTTTCAAACTGTGTGACGGAGAATGGTTTCCACAGACTGACGCCATGAAACGGGCTTGAAGCGGTTCTCAATCTCTTTTGCCCACTGCTTCAAATTATGGCGATCTTCAATAGCATTCCGGATAACACGCAATGCGTCATGCAGGTTCAACGGATCAAAATGTTTCACTAACCCCTGATCGCTCACGTTTCCTGCCAGCGCATGCGAGGCCAGACAGGGCTTACCATAATGGAGGCTCTCCAGGACGGGCAGGCTGACGCCTCCAGCAAGAGATGGAGCCACGGTGAAAAGGCAGTTGCGATAGAGATGTTCCAACTGCGCATCGGATGGCGCACTGACGAGCTGCACATACCCGTTCAGCCAGTCCGAGTTTTCAAGCTGCTGCATGAGATCACTCACCAGCCATCCAACCTCCCCCACCAAAATCAGCTTTGGAATAGTTGTAGCAGGCATGACCTGAAGCAGACGACGCCATACCCGCAGTAGCAATTCGTGGTTCTTGCGGGGTTCAAGCGTGGCCACACAGAGAACATACTCCCCTTCAACTCCAATTTCCCCTCTTTCCTGCACGGGCAGATGAGCATCAGTCGAGGTAGGTGCAGTTCCCAAAGGAACAGTCACGATTGGCTGCAAAAGCGGACGACTGATCTGCGCCAGATATGTGGTCACCTCGGATGCGGCGTCGACCCCATCGACAAAAACCTGATCCACCAATGGCAGAATTGTCTGATGCCATGTTTTATACCGAGAGGTCTTATTCTTTAAAAACCACTCCTGACGGTAAACAGGCAGCAAATCATGAACAAAGAGACCGAAACGAACACGCAGCACGTCCCGAAGCCAACGTACCGTCTGGGGATAGTCCTCTCGCTCCCATGTGGACCCAAGAGCAAGAAAGAGATCTCCCGGACGTACCACCTCCCTGAGTGAGGAGCCGCTGAGAACGGATGCGCGGTGCCGTCTGACTGGAACATGAGCCGTTTTTGATAAAGCTGTCCGACGGGCACGATTATCCTGCCATCGCTGCAGGCTGTATCGTGCGGCCGCTCCAAACCATCCTGACCCGGCCCGAAGAACCTGAAGCTGTGTTTTCAGAACATCGGCTACACCGTTGGTCTGCGTAAAGGACGCACCTTCCGAGATTTTCGAAGGCTTAGTTGTGCTAACCTGTCGCCCGGTCAGATGAAGAGCACCAGCCCGGTAACGGGTCACAGCAGGCAGATCCTGCACGTCCGACCAGTCCACGCACACCCAGTTTTGCGGGCCACCTTTCCGGCGTACAAAACCAACCTGAGTTGACGCGCTCACCTGCAGGGCCTGGCAGATCTCCAGCACAACGCGCAGAACGCTCGGCGGACAAATTTCTACTGATGAACGGGAAAACAGTACGTCGATATCAATCCAGATCCTGCTCATCAGCCGGCCCTCCGCAACGTCGGCTGGGACGACTGGTGAGCCACCTCGCAGGATTGCAGAATAGCCTTGGCAGTGTCGGACCATGGTGTGGGCCGAAAATTCTTACGGATCTGATCTTCCCAGGCTTTCAAACCCTCACGATCCTCGATTGTCCGGCAAATGGTGTCATATACAGTCTCGAAGTCATACGGATCGAAATAACGCGCAAAATCGCCACCCGCCTCAGGAATGGATGTCACGTTGGACGCCACACAGGGTCGGCCGAACAAAAGACTTTCCGTCACCGGTAAGCCCCAGCCCTCGTAGAGCGAAGGGAACACTGTAAAGAGACAGTTTTTGTAAAGGCATCGCAGTTCTTCGTCGCTTGGCTCGCGTATCAGACGAACTTTTCCATCCAGATAGTCCGTATTTTCCATCTGCTGCATCAGGTCTTCCACCATGGACGCCGGACGGCCCGCGAAGACCAGTGTTGGCACATCCGTATAAGCCTTCTCGCGAAGCAACCGCGCCCAGACCTGAAACATCAGAATATGGTTTTTACGGGCCTCAAGCGTGGAGACAAACAAGACGTAACTTTTGGCAGGAGGCAGTCCGGGGGCATCGGGACCGCTGGTTGCAACGCTCATATCCCCAAAACCCCCACCCATGGGAACAACCCATGGCGCCTGATTCAGATGCAGGCTGCGTTGGACGAGAAAGTCTTGAACATCTTTCTTTGTTGCATGGCTGATCACCATGATATCACTGCATTGCGGAATAACGTTCTCCAGCCATGCAGAAAACGTTGATACCACCTGAGGTGGGAACCACTCCGGACATGTCAGCGGAATAAGATCGTAAATCAGCAGTACCGGTTTCATACCATAGCTCTTGCGCACCGCACGAAGGCGCTCACCAAAAGCTGCATCTGCCCATGCAGCCCCCATAACAAGAAAAATATCATCCGGCTTCATTCCGTGAGGGCGCGGCAGCGGAGCCGAAGATCCTCTGCCTGACTGAGGTATCCGAACGGGCACATTTTCCCCAGATGCAGAGTGCCTGACAGCCGACTGGTTTCTCAAATCCCGTATCATCCGCAGGACACGCATCTGGAGCGTTCCTGCCCGCAGTAACGGTCGCCCCACAGGCTCGGGCATCTGCTCGAACTTCCTGATCAAAGCGTGACGTAGGGAATTAAATTGCCTGAACGCCACCGCTTTCGCGTTTACAGACTGTAAAGAAAAGTTTTTTCTGCGCGCCTGTTTAGAAGACGGGGTTTTTCGCGAAAGGCCCGAAACGGATGCTATTTCGTCGTCTGCCAGCGATGCAAAAAGATTTTCGACATCTTGAGCGGAAACAATACAGGCAGGATCGCCATCAGCCCCCTTGCGAACATATCCAATACGAACATCTTCCGGGCGAGAAATACATCCCTGCAAGACCTGAAGAATTTCATATACCTGGCGCTGTATACCGCTCGGTCTGCGATTGTGTGCCGCGTACTGGAAGATATCCTCCATATCAATCCAGATGGTATATGCCGCCATGCGTCTCCCTGCTTTCAGACAAGTGCCCGATCGTCTATTTTAACGGTTTTTTAACCCGCTCAGCAGGTGGTATGAAACACGCTCTGCAAGAATACAATACGCCTTGGACAGTCGATGCAGCAGCCTGTTCAGCGGTTTAGAAATATTTTGATATATTTTCGGGAAGAAATTTTCTCTCACACGACTCAAGGCCGCTATTTCTTTCGACGTTGTTCTTCAATTCAGAAAAATGCGTTTGTATGCCAACTCCTTTTTGGCACATTGGAAGAGCAACCCCTGTTTTCAAAGTTTGCAACTTCGCAAACAAAATCCGCAAAAGCCCACCACGCCTGATAGCTAGTTTTTGAGAATTTTTTCAATTCCAATCAATGACTTTACCATAAAAACCACACGACCTTCGCCGATGTGCAACGTTCGGTCATAAAATGTGAGTTTTGATTTTCACCTAAAAGCCTATTTCTGAGGCCGATACATGACAACGATCTGACAGCGATGAAAGTTTCCACACCCTGATGTCGGACGCAACACCGTCTTTACAGCCCCAGAAAGCGGTCGGCGGCCGGCGTGTCATGAAAAATGTGAGCCTCCTTCTGGGCGGTCGCGTCATTAACGCTCCACTCAGCCTGGTTCACATCTGGATGGCCACCCATCTGCTTGGCAGTCACGGGTTCGGGTTAATAGCCATGATGTACGCGTTCGCCCGGACAATGAGTGACCTTGTGGATTTTCAATCCTGGCAGACCGTCTTGAAATATGGGCTGCACCCACTGACCAGCGGGGATTGTTCCGGATTTCAGCGTATTGTTGCGTTCAGCTTCCTTCTGGACGGCATTGGAGGCCTACTAGGGTGCGCAGGCGGTATTGCCATCAGCCTGTCCGGCATGACGCTCCTGGGATGGCCACCGGAAATCCATGTGATTGGCGTCGTCTTCTGCGTCTCGATCCTCTTCATGGCCTCCGCAACGCCAACGGGGCTCCTCAGCGTTTTCAACCGCTATGATCTGATTTCCATTCAGGGCGTGGTGGCTACGATTGTTCGTGTGATCGGTACGGCAGCCCTTGCCTTCACCGGCCCATCTGTCATGGCGCTTGCAACCGTCTGGATTCTGGCTGAAGTTGCTGCCTGGGCAACGCTGAGCATCATGGCCTTGCGAGAACTGATGCGACGAAACCTGATCCGGGGCCTTCCCAGGGAGCTGTGGGGCCTTCTCCCGGATCTTTCCAGCGGAACGTTCTTTAAAACCCATCCCGGTATCCGCCGCTTCGCTCTTGCTACCAACCTCAATTCAGCTCTGGCTCTGACCTTCAACCATATCGGCACTTTGGTCGTGGGCGCTTATGTGGGCCCAGCCAGTGCGGGTTATTGCCGCATTGCCAGCCAGATTGCGTCCGGCATCGCCAAACCAGCGTCCATTATCCAGACAACAGTCTATCCGGAAATGGCCCGCCTGTGGCGTGATCATGCCATGACACGCCTGTATCGTCTTACCTTACAGGTGGCACTAGCAGCGGGCTGCATTGGCACCTGTCTGCTGATTGCAACCCTCCTGGCTGGAAAACCCCTTCTTCAGCTCTATATTGGTAACAGCGGAGCCGTGCAGACGCTTCCCGTCATCCTGTGGCTGCTCGCCGCGGAGGTGGTGGCGGTCTGGGGCCTACCGCTGGAGCCTCTTCTCTTCACAACCAACCGCTCCGGGGCAGCAACGTCAGTCCGCCTTTTGGACTGCCTCGTGTTCTTTCCCGGGCTCGTGCTGGTTGTTCGTCGCTACGGACTGGACGGCGTTGGCCCAATGACTCTTCTGGGCGTCACACTCCTGATTGGTCTGCAGCTTTTCCTTGTCCTTCGAACCCCTACATTGCGGACGGCAAACTGACTATGAAAGTCGTCTTTCCTCTGATTGCACAGCGCCATCAGACGCTGCACGCTCTGCCGATTGCGCTCGAAATGTCCGCACGGCATCCTGAAATTTCCGTACATGTCGCTTGCCTGACTAGCAGCCACCTCGAACTGGCGCGGTCACTGGCAACGCTCTATCCGGAATCACGCGTTCAGTTTGATCTTCTTCCCATTTCGGAAAACCTGCGCCACCGCATCGAAGCTCAGGGCCTCCGTGTACTGGACAGACTCCTGGGCCTTTTCTTTTCACGCCGGTATTTCCGAGGCTTCGAAGCAATTATCGTCCCTGAAGCAACCTCTCTACAGCTTCGCAACATGGGCGTGCGTACACCCCGCATGATCTGGACGGGTCATGGCGCAGGTGATCGCGCCATCGGCTTTGCACAGCATCTGCGGAAATTTGATTACCTGCTTGTACCGGGCCGGAAGGTCGAAGACCGCATGTTGAAGAACGGTATTATCCGCCCGGGCTTCTACCATCGCGGAACATATGCAAAGTTTGATCTGGTTCGGCGAATGCATGCCCGCAGACAGCCACTCTTCAGCAACAATCGTCCGACCGTTCTGTACAATCCACACTTTGTGCAGAAATTTTCTTCCTGGAAGGCTATGGGCCGCGACCTGCTGGACTTCTTTGCCCGGCAAGACCAGTACAATGTGATCTTCGCGCCGCACTTTCGTCTCTTTGACAATAATCGTGATGAGGGAGAAGCCCTCAAACGTGATTATGAAAGTGTTCCGCACCTTATCGTTGACCCTGGAAGTCAACGCAGTATCGATATGACCTATACCATGGGTGCAGATCTCTATCTCGGGGACGTTAGCAGTCAGGTTGCAGAATTCATGATAAAACCCCGGCCCTGCCTGTTTCTGAATGCTCATGAAGCAGACTGGCAGAACAACCCGAATTATCAGTCATGGACGCTTGGGCCTGTTACGGATAATATCGCCCATCCAGCTGACGAAATTGTTAAGGCGTTTGAGACACACTCACGTTTCCTTGAGATTCAGCGCCAATATGTACTAGAGACATTCGAAACTCTAGGCGAACAGCCTACGGCCCCCGCTGCCGCGGATGCCATTGTCGATTTTTTACAGAAAGCCGCCTGATGTCCGGCGACCCTAATGGAGCTAGTCTAGGTTTGACCGAGGACAACCAGAACCCCATCGCCCATCCCGCTCCGACGCCAAGCCGCTCCGGTCTGGTCAGACGGTACGGAGATTTCCCGAGCTTCGCCGCAGCGCTTGATTACGCAGCCCAGGGCGAGAGTGGATTCAACATCTACTCCGGACGTGGACAGCTTCTGGAAGCTCTGCCCTACCGCGTCCTGCGCGAACAGGCGATCTCGATGGCCCGACGCCTTCTGGGCCTTGGACTGGCTCCTGGGGACCGGGTCGCGATTGTTGCGGAAAGCGATGGCGATTTCGCCCGCATCTTCTTCGGCTGTCAGTATGCCGGTCTGGTTCCTGCCCCCCTTCCGCTTCCTGTCGCCTTTGGTGGCAAGGAAGGATATGTGTCCACGCTTCGTGGCATGATTCAGGTAGCGGCCGCGCGCGCAGTTGTCGTGCCGGATGTGATCGGAAGCTGGACTTCTGATATTGTGGACGGTCTGGACCTGATCTTCGGCGGCTCCCCTGCGGACCTGCATCGCCATGCCGAGGCCAGTGTCGATTTGCCGGACATCCGGCCTGAAGACCTGTCCTATCTGCAGTTTTCATCAGGCAGCACCCGCTTCCCGATGGGCGTCTCCGTGACGCAGGCTGCCGGCATGGCCAATGCCCGTGCCATTGCCCGGGACGGCCTGAAGGTTCATCCGGCAGAAGACCCGCGTGATGATCGCTGTGTGTCCTGGCTCCCGCTTTATCATGACATGGGACTGGTAGGGTTTTTCCTGACGCCACTCACATGCCAATTGACGGTCGATCTGCTGCCGACGCGTGAATTTGCCCGGCGCCCGCATGTCTGGCTGGACCTGATCTCGCGGAACCGTGGCACGATCGCCTACAGCCCGTCGTTCGGATACGAGCTCTGCTCACGCCGCAGCGGTCAGGCCGAACTGGATCTTTCGTGTTGGCGCATTGCTGGCATCGGCGGTGACATGATCCGCCACCATATCCTTGAAGGCTTTGCTGAACGCTTTGCCTCCAATGGGTTCGATGCGCGCGCTTTTGTTGCCAGTTATGGCATGGCAGAAGCTACGCTCGCCATCAGCTTCGCTCCGCTGAACACTGGGATCCAGACAGATACAATCGACCTGCGGACGCTCGAGAAGGATGGACTCGCCCAGCCCTCCAACGATCCGTCTCATGCCCTTCGGACCTTCGTGCTGTGCGGCGAGCCTCTGCCTGAACATGAAATTGAGGTGCGCGACCCGTCAGGTAAGGTCCAGCCCGATCGTCATGTCGGCTGCGTTTTCGTTCGGGGCCCCAGCCTGATGTGCGGCTATTTCCGTCGTCCAGAAGAAACAGAAGCTGTTCTGGATGCTGATGGCTGGCTGAATACAGGCGATCTTGGCTATCACCTGAATGGTCAGATCGTGGTCACAGGCCGTGCCAAGGACCTGATCATCATCAATGGCCGCAATATCTGGCCTCAGGATCTTGAGTGGTCCGCCGAAAGTGAAATAAGCACTTTGCGCTCTCGCGACGTCGCTGTTTTTTCAGTTGAAACGGAAACCGGCGAGAGCATCGTGGCTCTGGTGCAGTGTCGCGCCACCGAAGAAGAAAGTCGCAACAGCCTGCGTGATGAAGTCACCAGCCTCTTCCGTCGTCAACATGGCGTGGATGTCCGGGTCGTTCTGGTTCCACCTCGTACGCTTCCGCAGACGTCTTCTGGAAAGCTGACGCGTGCCCGCGCCAAGGCAATGCTGCTCTCGGGTCAGTTCGACCTGGAACAGGCTGCAAGTTCAGCAGCCTGAACAACATCAGTCCGCCCCCTTGCACAGAAGGGGTAGCGGACTGACGTGCTTTGACGCATAAAGCGTCCCCAAAACTGCATACAGAGACCGAGAGTTCAATTTCATGACTGACAGCGTCGCCGGCATCTCCGGCATGATCATCGAAAAACTGCTCGCCAACCCGAAAGTTCCGCGGGACATCAATGGCAACAGCAAGATCGTCGAAGATCTGGCTTTCGATAGCCTGGCAGTCATGAATTTCGTTATGGAAATTGAAGACGAACTGGATGTCTCGGTCCCGCTGGACAAGCTGGCCGACATCCGGACCATCAACGATCTGGCTGCATGCCTACACACCCTCAAGGCCAGCCAGGCGTGATCGATATCTTCGCCAAGCACGCGGCGCTTCGTACAGCTTACGAGGGGCTTACCGCAGTGTCGCCGCGCAACCCGTTTGAGGTTGTGATCGAACGCCCCCTTTCGGCGACGGTTGGGCTGATCGAAGGCCGAGAGACGCTTCTGTTCGGCACCAACAACTATCTTGGTCTGAGCCAGTCTTCGCGTGCGGCTGAAGCCGCTATTGAAACAGCCCGCACCATGGGCGTCGGCACAACCGGCTCCCGGATTGCCAACGGCACGTTCGGTTTGCATCAGCGCCTTGAAAAGCGTCTTGCGTCCTTCTTTGGCCGCAAGCACTGCATGGTGTTCTCCACCGGATATCAAGCCAACCTGGGCACGATCTCTGCACTCGTGAACAAGGACGATGTCCTGCTTCTCGATGCAGACAGTCATGCCAGCATCTATGATGGCGCCAAGCTGTCCGGCGCGCAGGTCATTCGTTTCCGCCACAATGATCCGGTCGATCTGGAAAAGCGTCTCGCACGCCTGAAAGATCATCCTGGCGCAAAGCTGATCATCGCTGAAGGCATCTACTCCATGACGGGGAATGTCGCCCCTCTGGACAAGTTCGTGGACATCAAGACGCGTCACGGCGCTTACCTGATGGCAGACGAAGCGCATTCCTTCGGCGTACTGGGCGAACATGGCCGCGGCGTTGCAGAGATGCAGGGCTGTGAAGATGGCATCGACTTCATTGTCGGTACCTTCTCCAAGTCTCTTGGCACAGTTGGTGGCTACTGCGTCACGGACCATGACGGCGTGGATCTGATGCGCCTATGCTCACGCCCTTACATGTTCACAGCGTCCCTACCCCCGGAAATTATCGCTGCGACCCTTGCGGCTCTGGATGACATGGAAGCGCGCCCGGAACTGCGCGTGAAGTTGCAGGAAAATGCCGCCCGTCTTCACGCAGGCCTAAAGGCTGCCGGACTCCAGACCGGTGAGCATGTTTCTCCAGTCGTCGCTGTTACGCTTGAGAATATTCCGCAGGCTGTTGGCTTCTGGAATGCTCTGCTGGAAAACGGCGTGTATGTGAACCTGTCTCTTCCACCGGCGACGCCTGACAACCGCCCGCTCCTGCGATGCTCCGTCATGGCTGCTCACAGTGCAGAAGAAATTGACAAGGCGACAGCAGTTTTCAAAGCAGTAGCGGAACACTTCCAAGCCTGAAGAAAACTGGATCTTCAAACATAAAAAAGGACCTTCTCGAAGGTCCTTTTTTATGTCTTAGCTCTGCGCCTGCTTGCGCAAGCGCTGCATACGCCGCAGAAGAACTGGCAGAAACAGAAGCGGATGTTTCTGTTCCGCTTCGGAAAGATTCAGGTCCAGCCCCGTATGCCGCTGGATTTTCCAAGCAAGATAGGACGCTCCGTTCTCGAAGGTGAAAGCCGCCTTTATCAAGCGAACGACATTCCGAGACTTGCCGGTCTGAGCGACCAACTTCCAACGCCGTGCAGCACGCTTTCGGGCCCCGAGAGACAGAACGGGTTCCAGCGCATTTCCCGTAGCCGAATAACGGAGGTGAGCCCGCGCCCAACCCAGTGGCAACATGGCTGCAAATCGGTTCTCCTGACCGGAGATCAGGCTTTGCCCTCGGCCCTTCTTCTCAACTCGCAATTCAGAAGCGTAGGTCCGTGAAAAGAGGGACTGCCAGTATTCAATCGCCGTCATACGCGGCGCTCCCAACAAAGCTGCCCAGCAGGACGCCGTGGTTACACACCGTGCAATCAGATCGAGAAGCGTGTCTGCGGCTTTTTCGTCCCTCACCCAGATGAGCCTGACTGGCTGGCAGAATCTGGCCCACAGGGTTGTGTCCAGCGTGCCAAGCGTTGTGCGCTCTTCAAACTGCTGGCGTGACAGGACCGCGATTTTGGCCCGCAGAGTTCGCTGTCCGGTTTTGAATTCCGCATAACGCACATTAGGCGGCAACAGAAGATTGCCGGTTCGTGAAACCAGCCCTCCTGTAAAGCCTCCAGCGTCTTCCGTTACAATATAGAAATCGAGAATACCTTCGAAGTCTTCCGTCCGCAGGACAGACCCATAAAACAAGACCCCAAGAGGGGTCTGAGGGCAGGCAGAAGCCAAAGCATCCGCGAAGGCCACGACATCAGGATGAACCGAAGTTGTCAGTTCCCCGATCAGGAATTTTTCAAGAGCGTCAGGCATGGAGAAAACGGAATGCCGGTCCACGCTCAAGACGCATCTGCTCATGTTCGGACGGCGTGAAAACCTCGCCGTCCAGAACGAAATCGCTTTTCGTCGTCAGAATCATGTCATCGGTGCGGCCGCTGACGTAATCCGGATGACGACGCAGCCAGCGTGGCGCACGGCCACACAGCAACGCAGCCGTCGCGCGTGAGAGATTTTCTGGATGAGCCCCGACATCGAGGTAGCGGAGTCCTTCAACATTCGGCTCCGCATCCCAGAAAGGCCAGATCCCACGGGAGAGCTTGGACAATCCCGTCGTCAGAAACATGAAGCTGTTTCCGTCATACGCATGCCCGGAGGTTTCAACCCTCAGAGCCTCGCCAGAGAGCCAGCTTTCCCGGCTTTTTCGAAACATGAGACTGATAACAGTGCTGAGTAGCGTAAAGCCAACAGCCAGATCATGCGGCGCAAAGCGCACCACAGTCGGGGAATGCGCAATCCGGACAGCCCGCGCATATCCGGTGCAGCCGCCAAAAAGCCCAAGAACGGGACTACGGTCTGTCTCCGGCCATGACAGCCGGATTGGTGTCCGGATGCTGGAACGCATCGCCGCCCCTCGCTGAAGGCGACGGATTGCCTCCATCCCGCGTAGCCCGAACCCGACATCATTGGCGATCAGATTGGTATTCCCTGAGGCCAGGACAGCAATATCCGGCAGCCGGTCGGCAGGATAGACACGGGCAATGGCAGTCAACGCTGTGCTGACTGTGCCGTCTCCACCATCAATCACGATCGTCCGCACATCTCTTTTGCAAAGATGGCGCACGTGCTCCGTCATACCTTCCCGACTATCTGATGGAACGAAGTTTTCACCCAGAAGCGCTTTGGCCTCAACAGCAAAAACGGAACCACTACGCCTGTTCTTGCGGCTACGGGCATTATGAATAAGAGCAAATCGCACTATGGGGGGAGTTCTTCGTGTTATGTTCGGAGCTATGCGGGCGGGTCTAGCACGGCTATGATGGTTCCACCAGAATATGGGTGTCTCCTTCTGGTGGAAAGACTGACTAAGGCCACGTTTCTCAAATGCCCCACACACGCCCCGCAGAAACACGCACTCCGCGGGAGACGCATGCCGTCACCTTGGCCCACTTGTCAGATCCCCACCTTCCGCCACCGCCGGTGCACTGGCGGGACGCCATCAACAAGCGTGCACTGAGCCTTCTGTCCTGGAAAAAGCACCGCCGTCATGTGCATCTGGCTGCAACCTGTGCGGCCATCGTAGAGGACATCGCCAGAAATAATGTGGATGCCATTCTGGTCAGTGGTGATCTGACGAATTTCGGCACCCCGGATGAATTTGCGCTTGCTGCGAACTGGCTGAAACAACTTCCGGCTACCGCTATGGTTATTCCTGGCAATCATGACTGCATGATTCGTCAGCCAGCCGAAAAAGGCCTGCTTCAGTGGAAGACGTGGTCTGCCGCGTCTTATCCGTATGCACGGATTCATGATGGCGTGGCAGTTATCGGTGTGAATTCAGGCGTGCCGACACCGCCTTTCATGGCCTATGGTCGCGTCGGGCGCAAACAACTTGCACGGCTTGAAACCCTATTGAACCAACTTGGAAAGGCTGGGCTGTGCCGTGTTGTCATGATTCATCATCCGCCCAGACGCGGTCTGGTGACTTGGCGCAAGTCCCTGCACGACTACCGGGCTTTTGCCCGGGTGCTTGAGCGCACCGGCGCAGAAATTGTTCTGCATGGCCATTCTCATGACGCGACCCTGACCCATATCCCTGGCACGGACATACCCCTGCTGGGCGTAGCCTCGGCGTCCCTCATGGACAAACGGGAACACCGGCAGGCCTGCTGGAATCATCTCTCCATTCATTCACAGAACAACGACTGGGTCATTCAGATGGCTCGCCACAGATTCGATGGTAGGATTACGGAAAAAGCGTCCTGGGTGCGGCCACGGAAAAACCAGGCATGAAGCAGCGCGCAACCATACTGGACCGGTATCTTCTCACGCAGATGATACCGCCGTTCGTAATCGCTCTGGTCGCAATGCTGATCGCATTGCTTCTGGAACGGCTTCTGGCTTTGTTCGATTATCTGGCATCAGCAGGGAGTTCTCTGGCAACGTGTATCAAGTTGCTGACAGATCTTCTTCCACATTACTTCGGAATTGCAGTCCCGGCGGCGCTTTGCATCTCCGTGTTCCTCACCATTCGCGGAATGAGCGACAACAACGAGATTGATGCGCTTGAAGCCGGTCGGGTTTCCCTTCTGCGTATCAGTCGTCCGTTCATGTTCGTCGGCCTCCTGCTTGGGGCCGCGAGTGTCCTGCTTTACGGATATATCCAGCCAGTGGCCCGATATGATTACCGGGCTGGCTTTTATTTCGCCGCCCATACGGGATGGGCGCCCCATCTTCAGGCCGGCATGTTTGCATCGACATCCAGCACGGCCGTGATGACGGCGGACAATGTGAGCCACGCGGGCACTCGGATGAAGCGGATTTTCATTCGGGAAGTGAACAAGAATGGCGTGGCCCACATCATCACGGCACGCACGGGTCAACTCACCATTTCCAACAAATTGCGTAGTACCCAGCTTGATCTGTGGAACGGGGAAATTGTTGATGACCCATTCCCCAATCGCGCAAATTTCAAGCCAACAGTGACCCATTTTTCCCATGTGGTGCGCATCATTGAACGACCGACCCAGGAAAATTCTTTCCGCTCCAGAGGAGCGGACGAGCGGGAACTAACCCTTTTTGAACTGGCTCATGACCTGCGATACGGCGTTCCCGGGATTGAATACCGTACGCTCCGTGCGGAAATGGATTTCCGTGTGGCGCACGCGCTGGCCATCCCGTTCATTCCCCCTTTGGCCGTGGCATTGGCTATCGGTTCAAGACGGCGCAGATCCGTGTGGGGCCTGATCGCCGTGTCCGCCATTCTGGTGGGCTTCGACCAGACACTGATGTTCGGTCATAGTCTGGCCGCTACAGGGCGCCTCCCCATCTGGTTGGCCATCTGGGTTCCGCTGGCCATTTTCTGTATCGCCTGTCCCGCCACGCTTCTTCGCCGCTCCCGCGGATCCTGGAGACGTCGCAAGCTGGTTCGCCCCTCATGACTGCACACGCACCACGACACGTTCTGTACCGGTATCTGAACCGCGCCCTGCTCGGCCGCTTCATGCTATGCGGTGCGGTTCTTGTTTCTCTGCTCGAAATTCTGGCGCTTCTTGAAAAAACGACGCCCATCCTGAACCGGAATCTGGGCTTTCGGGGCATTCTGACGTTTGCGTTTCTGCATCTGCCGGCCCTGAGCGTTGAAATCATACCCTTGGCGTTCATGATTGGAGCACTGTTCCTGCTCATGCAGATGACGCTTTCGTCGGAAATGGCTGCACTTCGTGCATCCGGCCTTTCGACTGCAGGTCTTTACCAACGTTTTCTCCCGGCAATCCTGATTGTCGGCTTTACCGCCACGGCGGTCCAGTACTGGGTCATCCCTCCCTGCGAAAATGCACTTGCAACGTGGTGGAACAAAACTGATCCCGACGCCGCAAAGCCGGATACACCTGCAAAGCGTATTCTATGGTTCCGTGCGGGACCAACACTCGTGCGGATTGGCCAGTACGCACACGGCGGGTCTTTTCTTCGGGACGTGACGATCTACCACCGTGATGCCAGCGGCCTGCTGACGGGTACGGAGCACGCCACAACACTATCTTATGACGGGCAAGTCTGGCAGCCGACGGGCGCCCAGGATTTGACGCTCACAGATAATGGGGCTTTCGTAAAGGTAACGGGAGGTGACAACCGCTTCGAAATTCCGGCCACCCCCAAGATGATCATGACCCTCTCTGAAGACAACGCTGCCGTTACACCAGCGCAGATCGGGGCTATTCTTCACAAGGGCGCGCCAGCCAGTCTGCCGCGCGCGACATATCGCATGGCACTCTTCAGTGGCATCATTCTTCCATTTCAGATTGCAGTAATGCTTCTATTGGCGCTGCCAGTGATCTATATCCCTCCACGGGCAGGACTTCGAAATCCTCTTCCGGTCTATGTACTGGCTGCCGGTATGGGTTTCGTAATCCTGCAAGGAATGATTTCCGCACTCGGAAATGCAGGAACGCTTGGAGCGCCTCTGGCTACCAGTGCGGGCCCGCTGCTAGGCGCCTTCTTGGGGATGACCTGGATCCTGCGGATGGAGGAAAAATGAGCAAGTCCAAACCCTGGCATAATATGTCGTCCCTGCGGACGGGGCGCAGCTTTGATCTGGGCAAGATGTCTCTGCCCCAGCTGTGGATTGCCTACCTCACATACCCAACGATCCTTCTCTATTTTGCGCTGATTGCCGCCGCTGCCTTTGGAGCCCTTCACTTCTCCCACAGCCTATGGGGCACACTGATCCCCATCCCGGTTGTGATCGCCGTTTATCCTCTGGCCTGGTACATGATCCATCGCTTCATCCTCCACGGGCGCTGGCTGTATCGGAATCACTGGACCGCGGCTCTGTGGAAGCGCATCCATTTCGATCATCATCAGGACCCGCATCTTCTGGACGTACTGTTCGGATCGCCCCTGAACACGGTTCCGACGATGGCGATCATCACCATGCCGATCGGGTATCTCATAAGCGGCTGGAGCGGCTCTTTCTGCGCACTTTCCACAGCTCTGGTGATGACGTGCATCTATGAGTTCTTTCACTGCATCCAGCATCTGGCGTACAAGCCGCGCTGGAAATGGGTCGCCCACATCAAGCAGTTGCATGTTCTGCATCATTTCCATGACGAGGACGGCAATTACGGCATCACGAACTACGTGCCGGACCGTCTTTTCGGCAGCTTTTATCGCGAAGCACGTGATCGCGCCCGCAGCCAGCACGTTTTCAACCTCGGCTATGACATCGAAGAAGCCAAGCGCTATCCTTGGGTCATGGATCTGACGGGATCTCCCCCGAAAGATCGACCAGACGGCGCCCGTCCTGCATCAGACCGTAGCCGCACGGCGTGACTCTCCCCGTTCTGGTTCTTGCCGGTTCCCGCGATGGTGAACAGGATGTCCTCGCCCAACTGGGGAAAGTGTCTCACAAGGCACTTCTCCCCGTTCGGGGAGAACCCATGCTTGGGCGTGTTCTCAGAACACTTGCAGTCACGCCCGGTCTCGGCCCTGTTACCATCAGCATTGAAGCACCTGACCGCATCCGTGACATTGCTGGTACGGCTGAGATCCTGAAAGCCGCCTCCTCCCCCAGTGAGAGTGTTGCAGAGGCGCTAACCCACATCGGCACCCCGTGCCTTGTCACCACGGCAGATCATGCACTGCTACGGCCCGAGTGGATCACTGAATTCCTCGGGAAAACCCGTGACTGCGATCTGGCCGTAGGTGTTGCACTTAAAGCCACTGTCGAGCGGGATGTTCCCAACACCAAGCGTACCTATATCCGACTGTCGGATATGAGTTTTTCGGGGTGCAATCTTTTCTGGATGGGAACGCCACGCGCCGAAGCTGTCGTGGAGCTCTGGAAACGCTTGCAGAAAGACCGCAAGCGCCCTCTGAAAATGGCGCGGACGCTTGGTTTTGGAACCCTTCTTCGCGCCCTCCTGGGACGGCTGGATTCCAACGCACTCTGTCAGCGTATCGAAACCCTGACAGGCGCACGCGTCCGTCTTATACCCTTGTCGGACGGTCAGGCCGCCGTGGATGTCGACAAGCCAGCCGATCTTACCCTGGCCGAAGAGCTTCTGGCACAGCGATCCTCATGAAAATTGCCTACGTTATCAATTCTCTGGAATGTGGGGGCGCACAACTTCCCATCCCTGACATCATCTCTGTTCTTCAAAGTCGGGGCGGTGAAGTCACGGTGTTCAGCCTTGAAAAGCGAGACGGTCTTGCCATCCCCGTGCTGGAGAAGCAGGGAATCAAGGTTCACGTCCGCTCCGGCGGCAAGAAAGATCATCTGGCCGCATGGCGATGGCTTCGCGATGAAATGGATGCTTTCCAGCCCGATCTGATCTGGACATCTCTGACGCGCGCAACCCTTCTGGGCCAGCGTGCGGCCAACAAGCTGGGCGTCCCTGCAGTTCACTGGCAACACTCGGCCCGCCTGAAGAAGGCTAACAGCATTCTGCTACGTCTTCTGTGCCGGAAAGCCGCCCTCTGGGTTGCAGACTCCCCAACAGTCGAAAGCTTTTCACGCAAGAGTCTGGGTCTGCGGAGCAAGGTCATGACCTGGCCCATTTTCCGGGCAGATCCTGCGAGCCCAAAAGCGCCGGCGTGGAAAAAGGGAAAAGTTGTCCGGATCGGAAGTCTTGGTCGGCTCCACGCGGTCAAAGGATACGACCTGCTGTTCGAAGCACTGGATCTTCTGCGCGACCATCCGGATCTGCCACCTTATCGGGTCGTGCTGGCAGGCGATGGTCCTGAAAGAGACGCTCTTGAGAAGATCGTTCTGGACAAGAAGCTACCTGTTGATTTTCTGGGTCACTGTGAAGAGCCATTCACTTTTCTTCCGACCTTGCACCTGTACGTTCAGCCCTCTCATTGGGAAGGCATGTGCGTTGCTGCCCATGAAGCCATGGCTTGTGGATTACCCGTGATAGCCACCCCTGCTGGCGAGATTCCCCATACGATGGATGATGGGCACTCAGGTTTGGTTGTGCCCTTCAACAATGCTCCTGTTCTGGCAAGCGCCATTGCAGAGCTCATCATGCAGCCGAAAAAGCTGCACTCCATGGGGGCCCTGTCCCGCAAGCGCGTGCTGGACCGCTTTGGCCCCGACGCCTTCCTGCGGCAGGGCAATGCGGTTCTGGATCGGCTACCGGGTTTTAGCCCAGCCCGAGACGACGCTTCACGTTCATAAGGTCTCGCCTGGGGCCAAACCCCACACGCTTCACATCTACAAGCGTCACCTGCCCTGCCGCAGATAACGTGTGAAAACCGTCCGGGAAACGACGACGGAGTACGGCAGGCGCGTCCAGAATCGCGTCCGGCGTGACTTTCGGCAGTCCGCGCTCCAGTCCTTCGATTTTCAACAGACGAATACCCCGACCGTAGGTGCCGCGGCAGTCCTGCGTCGGGAGGAAGATTTCTCCATCGACCACGATGGGTGTGCCGCCCGGCCGTGCCCCTGCGCGATCGTTCAGGAAAAGGCCTAGAGACGTCCACGGCCCCATAAGGTCATCAGCCACCGAGAGATAGAGTGTTGACTGGCGTTCTTCCCGCGTACCGGCAGGCGTCCAGAACATCCACCAGCGCCCGGCATGGTGAAAAGGCGTCGCGTCGATGGCAGCTTCCGGAAAATTGAACGCCTCGACCTTTTCCCAACCAAGGGGAAACTGTGTCGCCCGGTAGAGGGTCAACCGGCCAGACGCACTGGCTTCTGGCAGCAGATACGTCTCCCCCTCATGCTCGAACACATAAGGGTACGAAAGGTGCCAGTCTTCACGCAGCACTTCCTCGCGCTCGATAAGCCGTCCGGTGCTGTCATAGACCAGCACTTCGATGACACCTTTCGGGCTCCGGTAATCATAAGCCTCAGCAAAGACATGCAGCCTTCCGCCCCGCCATAATCCGAATGGGTCTGCGAGAAACCGGTGGTCTCCAATGTCTGGCAGGGTTGTGACTTCAAATCCGTTCAGACTTCCTGCCCGGATCAGATCTGCCAGAGGAGCGTGGATAATGGCACAACGCCAGTGGTCCGTGCGCAGGAACGGCATGCCGACTCTCCTTGAACATACAAACAGGGAAAAACAAGAACAGGGGCAGACGTAAAGCGCAGATCGGGGCAATATGGAACCATGAGTTCGGTTCTTTCCGAGATGACACCCGGTTTTCCAGAGAGACAACTCGCTATTAGGCGGGCTGTTCTGGGGCTTTGTCGCACCATGGGCTGGGCCGCGATCAATGAATTCGCTCTGCCCTCAGCCGGGCGCCGTGCAGACGTCATGGCGCTTCTGCCGGATCACAGCCTGACCTGTATCGAGATCAAATCCGGCATCCGTGATTTCCAGGCGGACCAGAAATGGTCCGACTATCGAAGTTGGTCTGACAGGCTATTTTTTGCTGTGGATGACGGTTTTCCGCTGCATGTTCTGCCGGAAGACGTTGGCATCATCACAGTCAGCCTCAGCATGGTTCCAGACAGTCTGTTCCACAGTATTGTGGCGGAATGCGCCGTTATCCGGGAACCAGCAGAGCACAAGCTTGCTGCTGCCCGCCGCAGGACTATTCTGCACCTCTTTGCTACGACGGCGGCCAGCCGCCTGATGTCTCTTGAAGATCCCGCCCTTACTGCCTCCCTGCGTGCCGCGCGCCGCACAGAATAGGAAATACCCTAATGAGTTTTGATCCTGTCGCCGTGCGCCTCGAAGCCGCCCGGAGCGTGGTTCGGGATGCGGCCGCCCTTGCCCTCTTGATGCGTCCGGCGCCCGGTGGGCCGACGGGCACGATGAAGGGGCGGCAGGACTATCTGACGGAAGCGGATGGTGCCGTTGAAGCCTTGGTCAGCAAGCGCATTCAGGAGCTCTTCCCGGAAGATGGTTTCCAGGGCGAAGAAGGTGGCGTCACCCGCGAAGGACAATTCCGCTGGGTTGTGGACCCCATTGATGGCACCTCCAACTTTGCGCGAGGCCGTGATCGATGGTGTGTTTCGCTTGGCCTTCTCAAAGGCGATGAACCCGTTGCCGGTGTGATCGAAGCCCCTGCGCTTGGTGAGGTTTTCACCGCCCGGAAAGGCAAAGGCGCCTTTCTGAATGGCAAGCCGATCAAGGCCTCCCCAATCAGCAACCCTCAGGAAGCGATGATTGAGATGGGATGGTCCTGCCGCGTCTCGACCGAACTGTTCGGCGAAAAGATCGGCGCCATCATGGCTCTGGGGGCCATGCCTCGCTCTGGCGGTTCGGGGGCTCTGGCCCTGACGGATGTCGCCTGCGGCCGCAGTGACGGCTATCTGGAAATCGTGATCCAGCTCTGGGACGTCGCAGCGGCTCTCATTATTCTGGAAGAAGCCGGGGCCACTGTCTCTCCATTTCTCCAGACCGGCGGTCTGACAGGCGGGGCCACCATTCTTGCGGCAGCCCCCGGTATCGCCAAGGCCCTTTCCGAAGCGGTCCAGGTGGAAATCTGAGTCCCTCCCTAATCCCTATTCGTGATTTGGCCGCATTTCCCGCATAGTGCGGGAAGACTTCAATGTTGCCGTTAGCAGAAGGTAAGCTTTATGACCCTGTCCGGTCTCCTGCGTTCGACCGTTCTTGCCGCCACAGGGTGTGCAACGCTCGCGGCGTGCTCTGGTACGTCCACCACAACAGCCAGCGAACAGCAGATCGTTGTCGACAAGGCGACAATCGCAGTTCAGGACCTGTTTGCGAACACGACCGCGACCTCCCGTTCCCAGCAGCTTCTGGCGCAGGCCAAGGCCGTCATGGTTTGCCCGTCGGTGCTGAACATGTCCTTCGGGCTCGGTGGCTCTGGGGGACGCTGTGTTCTCATGAGCCGGGATGCCCGCGGCTCATGGTCTGACCCGGCATTCTATCGCCTGAGCACAGGCTCGCTCGGTATCCAGGCTGGTGTGCAAAGTTCCGAGATGATTTTCTTCATCATGTCCCAGCGTGGCATCCAGGCCCTTCTGGATAGCCAGTTCAAGTTTGATGCAACGGCCTCCGCGTCCTTCGCAACGATCGGAACCGGAGCAGAAAGCAGCACGGCCGGAGCTAGAAATACCGACATCTACGCTGCCCAGAAGGCACAGGGGCTTTATGCAGGCCTCTCTCTGGGTGGCTCGAAGCTGACTGTCGATAGCGGAGCCAACAAGGCCTACTACAACCAGACGGTTGGGCCAGAAGACGTCATCGTGACGATGCGCGTGAATAACCCATCCGCTGATCCCTTGCGTCGCATGATGATGAATGTTGCCAAACTGCCAACAGCATCCACTGCTCACGCGACGGCTGCTACGGCTCCTGCGCCCCAGACTGCCACAACGGATGTCGATCCCGTAGGCAGCAGCCCCTATCCGAGCAACTACGACGCATCGCGCCCTTACAGCACACAGACGCGCGGTGTACAGAGCTCGTCTCTGGCACCCGTTCACTAAAAAACAAAGAAGCCCCGCATCTTAATACGGGGCTTCTTTTATCACTGGGGCGAAGCAGTTTTTTCGCGATAAGCCCTAATATTCTGGTCCTGCTCCTGCAGGGTCTCCGCAAAATTATGACCACCCTCTCCCGTCGCTACAAAATACAGAGCTTTACTGTCTGCCGGATGAGCGGCGGCCTCCAGGGAAGTAACACCGGGGGAACAAATTGGCCCCGGTGGCAGGCCAGTTTCGAGATAGGTATTATACGGACCCGGCGTTTGCAGATCCTCATGCATGAGCGGACGATCCAGCGTTCCGAGACCGTCACTCAGGCCATAGATCACGCTGGGGTCCGTCTGAAGACGCATCCCAAGTTTGAGGCGGTTCAGAAACACCCGCGCCACCATGGGGCGCTCTGACGGCACACCCGTCTCCCGCTCGATCAGGGAAGCGAGCGTCAGAAGCTCCTGTGGGCTCTGGATCAGGCCATCCAGAGCTTCCACATCCCGCTTCTCCCAGCTTGCTTGCAGCTGCTTGTCCATCATGCGGTGCAGACGATCCACGATAGCCTGCCGTGGAGTTCCCCACACATAAGCGATGGTCTGGGGCAGAACTGTTCCTTCGGCGATCTCGGGAACATCACCAGTCAGCACAGGTGCCTTGCGAATGATGTCCGCAATCTTCTTGGCTGTCAGGCCTTCCGGAACGGTCAGGGGATGAGAGAGGGGTTTACCATGGCGCAGAATCTCAAGGACATGCGCAACAGAAACACGGGAAGGAAACAGGAATTCAGACGCATGAATCTGCCCTTCGCGATGGGTCAGAAACGCTGAAATGCGAAAAAATGCGCCGGAAGACCATGTGGGGGACAGGATACCGTCCGCCTGAAGCGCCTTCGTGACCGTGGCATTGTTGCCATGAGGGATCACGAACGCCTTGGAGTCAGGCAGCGGTCCCGGATCGGTATAATGACCGTATCCGGCCACCGCTGCTGCAAGACAGAACAGCGGCGCCATGAATATTGCCAGCTTGCGGCCAGCCTTGGGGGGAAGAAGCGGTGTCTTGTTTTCTTCGCCGTCCGGCTGGCTGTCAGGCATAGACCACAGTAATCCCGTTCAGCCCTCGCAACGCTTCAGGATGATGCTGGCATTCGTGCCACCAAATCCGAAACTGTTGGACAGGGCGACATCGACCTTGCGCTTCTGGGCCTTGAGAGCCACGCGATCAATGACGCTCTCGCGGGCCGGGTTCTCGAGGTTCAGCGTCGGCGGAACGATGCCGTCACGGATGGCCTGAAGGCAGAAGATGGCTTCTACGGCACCAG
This sequence comes from Gluconobacter frateurii, assembly GCF_002723955.1. Lineage (GTDB taxonomy): Bacteria > Pseudomonadota > Alphaproteobacteria > Acetobacterales > Acetobacteraceae > Gluconobacter > Gluconobacter frateurii. The sequence continues at coordinate 840,633 of NZ_BEWN01000001.1, read as the reverse complement.
CGGCACCCAGAAGATGGCCAATGGCAGACTTCGTGGAGGACATGGCAAGGTTCTTGGCATGGTCGCCGAAGAAACGCTCGACTGCATCCAGTTCCAGATCGTCAGCCATGGTGGAGGTGCCGTGCGCGTTGACGTAGTCGATGTCAGACGCCTGAAGACCGCTGTTCTTCAGAGCAGCCTTCATGGCGCGGAAGGCACCTTCATGACCTTCCGCCGGGGCTGTGATGTGATGAGCGTCGCCGGACAGGCCATAGCCGCCGATTTCGCCATAGATCTTTGCACCACGGGCCTTGGCATGCTCGTACTCTTCCAGCACGACCACCCCGGCGCCCTCACCCATGATGAAGCCATCACGATCCTTGTCCCACGGGCGGGAAGCCTTGGTCGGATCATCATTGGAGCCGGTGGAGAGCGCACGTGCCGAGCAGAAACCGGCAATACCCAGCGAGCAGATGGCCGCTTCCGCACCACCGGCAATCATGACGTCTGCATCACCGTACTGGATCAGACGGGAGGCATCGCCGATCGCATGCACGCCTGTTGCGCAAGCTGTGACAACAGCATGGTTCGGTCCCTTGAACCCGTAGCGGATCGAAAGGTGACCGGAAATGAGATTGATAAGCGCGGACGGGATGAAGAACGGTGACAGACGACGGGCCTTGCCGCTCGAAACTGTCAGGGAACCTTCATAAATCGTCTGCAGACCACCGATTCCGGAGCCGATCATCACGCCTGTGGCGCAGCGATCGTCTTCGTTCTCAGGCTTCCAGCCCGAGTCTTCGACAGCCTGGATGGCAGCGGCCAGACCAAGATGGATGAAGCGATCCATTTTCTTCTGGTCTTTGACCGGCACCCAGTCAGACAGCGTGAGACCGCCTTCTTCGGTCGGTCCCTCAGGAACCTGACCAGCGACCTGCGCAGGGAGTTCGGATGGATCAAAATGGGTGATACGCCCGATACCGGACTGCCCTTCGATCAGACGCTTCCACGTCAGTTCCGCACCCACCGCAAGTGGGCTGACAACACCGATACCGGTAACGACGACGCGTCTTCCGTTGATTGCATTCCCGCTCATCGATGCCTCATGTCTCACGTTGTAAACGACCAGTACGGCGCAGCCTTGAGACTGCTCCGTTTATCCGCCCCTGTTTATTATAGGGCGGGATGGGACCAGCCTGAAGCCAGTCCCGAAAGCGCCTCAGGCAGCCTTCTGCTTCTCGATGTAGTCAATCGCGTCCTTGACGGTAGCGATCTTCTCGGCTGCATCTTCCGGGATCTCGACGGAGAAAGCTTCTTCGAAAGCCATGACCAGCTCGACCGTGTCGAGGCTGTCTGCGCCCAGATCGTCAATGAAAGACGCTTCCGGCGTGACCTTGCTTTCTTCAACGCCGAGGTGCTCGACAACGATCTTCTTCACCTTGTCAGCGATATCGCTCATCTGTTTGTTCCTTCTGCCCGTTCAGGGCGTTACAAAAAACTCGTATTGCCGTCTGCCAGTCCGGTAGCCCTCATGGGCTCCCAGCGCAGGCCACCTCCCCTTGCGGAAAGGCGTTGCCGCCGGCCGAACCGGACATCGGCCTTCATCAGACCGGGCAAAGCAGCGCGCGATTAGCACGCTTTGACCTGAAACGCCAAGCGTCTCAGACCATGGCCATGCCACCGTTGACGTGCAAGGTCGTCCCGGTGACCCATGCAGCCTCGTCAGAAGCCAGATACACCACTGCCGCAGCTACGTCATCCGGGTTTCCCATCCGACCCAGCGGAATGGAGCCAACCAGCTTCTCGCGGATGCCTTCGGACAGCACATCTGTCATCGGCGTTTCAATGAAACCAGGGGCGACAACATTGACCGTCACACCGCGCGGACCAGCTTCCTGGGCCAGGGACTTGCTCATACCAACGATGCCGGCCTTTGCAGCCGCATAGTTGGCCTGACCGGCATTCCCCGTCGTTCCAACAACGGATGCGATGGAAATGATACGACCAGCACGACGACGCAGCATACCCTTGAGAGCTGCGCGAGCCAGACGGAACGGGCTTTCCAGATCCACCGTCATGACCTGCGACCAGTCACTATCCTTCATACGGATGGCAAGCGTATCGCGCGTCAGACCCGCGTTGTTCACCAGAATGTCCAGCGGAGCACCAGCCACTTCCTCCGCCTTGGCAACAAGGCCATCGGCTTCGGACGCGTCTGACAGATTGGCAACGGCAATATGCGCGCGCTCACCAAGGCTGTCTGCCAGTTCCTTCAGAGCCGCTTCACGCGTGCCGCTGAGAACAACCGTTGCGCCGAGTGCATGAAGCTGACGAGCGATAGCGGCACCGATACCACCGGATGCGCCTGTTACAAGCGCGGTCTTGCCAGAAAGAGAGAACATGGTTCGTTGTCCTTACAGAGCCTTGAGCAGGGCTTCGATTTCAGCAGGGGTACCAGCATTGTCCGTCGCAAGGTCCGGTGCAATGCGACGCGCCAGACCACACAGAACCTTGCCTGCCCCCAGTTCGTGCATATTCGTCACGCCCATGGCGGCGATGGCCTGAACGCTCTCGCGCCAGCGAACGGTCCCCGTCACCTGCTTGACGAGAAGATCACGGATCGCCTCGGGATCGGTCACCTTGGCCGCCGTGACGTTGGCAATCACCGGCACTTTCGGAGTATTCAATGTTGCCTTGGCGAGAGCCTCTTCCATTTCGTGAGCGGCCGGAGCCATCAGCGACGAATGGAACGGCGCGGAGACCGGAAGCTTCACGGCGCGTTTGATTCCGCGCTCTTTTGCCAGGGAGATAGCGCGATCTACAGCATCCATATGGCCGGAAACAACAATCTGGCCACCGCCATTGTCATTGGCAATCTCAAGGATCTGCCCCTGAGCCGCATCGTCACAAATCGACTGGGCTTGCTCGGCTTCAACACCCAGCAGAGCGGCCATTCCGCCCTCACCTGCCGGAACAGCGCGTTGCATGGCCTGACCGCGCAGACGCAGGAGGCGTGCACCTTCCGCAATCCCAAGCGTCCCGGCAGCCGCAAGTGCAGAATATTCGCCGAGCGAGTGGCCCGCTACCAACGCCGCCTTGTCCGTCAGGGCGAAACCTCCTTCAGACTCCAGAGCGCGAACCGTAGCCAGCGAGACTGCGAAAAGAGCTGGCTGCGTATTCTCCGTCCGGGTCAGTTCATCAGCATCGCCAGTAAACATAAGCTTGGACAGGTTCTGCCCCAGAGCGTCATCGACTTCCTGAAAGACGGCGCGGGAGGAGGCAAAGGCATCGTGCAGGGCCTGCCCCATTCCAACTGACTGGCTGCCCTGACCGGGAAAGACAAAAGCGTGAACGGACATGGAGCCCCCTGCTGGCATGAAAAACAGGCTCAGGGTGATGCTGTTTCATGCGCGATCTGTCAAATTCTGCGTTATCTGTCCGGCGTAAAAGTCAGATATGCATCCCCCGGAATTCTGACACGAACCTGCGCAAAAGGCTTGGTTGAGCGGAAAATCGTGCCTTCCGAATAATCCTGCGGACGCAACAGGACTGTCATGGGCTCTTTGCCTGCGTTGCTGGCCAGCAACGTGACATGACCGCCGGTCACAGCCTCGAAACGCGCGCCAGGCGCCAGATCGACTTTGAGCCGATGCGCATCAGGCATGAGCCAAGACAGGATGACTCCCGTAAGATCCCGGATGCAAGCGTTGATCTGTGCGAGCCAATGCCGTGCCTGAACACCCGTAAATCTGTCCCCCTGAGGCACTTCCACCCGGAGAGACAGTTCTGTCCGGACGTTATGACCCATCGACACTGTCTGAAGAATTGGCGGATTTTCTGCCACCAACTGGGCTGTACGCGGGAAGTGCATCTCCCGATCTGTTCCGAAGAACAGAGGAATATCACCTTGCTTACTATGGATGACGAGGCGCGCTTTTGACGGAAGCTCATGATCCGGCAGCAGTTCACCGGTAAAATGGAGTGATAGTCCCTCCCGGGCTGCAGCCGGAAATTTTTCGAAGCGTTCATAGAGATGGGCGACATCCTTGTAAGTCGCCACGCGAACAGCAGGTTTTCCCGCTACGGTCACATGCTCATCAGCAGCGTACGCCACATGAACAGGGAGACAGAAAAATGCGGTTACAAGACTGAATGTCCGAAATGTTCTGGTCATTATACCCATTCATGACAAATGATGTCTTACCCAATCTTCTGCAAGACAATCAGAACCTGAGGCAGTCGTACAGGATTATCCAGATACTCGATCATGCGGAAAAGACCGCCCCATGCCTTCAGAACATAATTCCGAGGGATAATGGCCTCGCCATAATGCGCCTGAAAATGGGGAGGCTTTGCCGAGGAAGCATGCAGAAACCGGCCGGCCTCGAAATCCGAATTGGCACGGGCCTCATCAATAAAACTGTCCGCACAGGCCTCGTGCCAGGGATGTTCCAATCGCATTCCTGACGCCCGACGCAGACGCTGCTCCGCGCAGAACGCCAGAAAACGGCGGCTCTGTGTTGTCAGAACAACCAGCCCATCCGGCTTCAGAAGCCTATGAAATTCTCGCATCCAGTGACCGGCAAGAAACTCATCCAGATGGGAAAAGGTGGACCAGGACGTCACCAGATCCAGACTTTCGGACACCATCGGGAGCGGAGGCACCGGTCCAGCCTGAAGAAAACTCAAAAATGGATTGGCCCGACGGGCAGCCATGAGAAAGCGATCCGTGTTCTCCACACTCACAAGAGACTGCGGACGCACGTCTTTCATGAACAGACGCGCCGTACGTCCCCATCCGCATCCAAAATCCAGCAGCGCTGTCTCTGGTCGAACAGGCCGACCGGCATAAGCACAGTAAGCTTTGATTTCCCGGTAGAAAACATGCGCTTCATGAATAGAGACTTCTCCATGATGCCCATGAATTTCACGCTGGATGTTGTCTGGTGGGAAGTCTGGCATCCGAACGCCACGAACCTCCCGCGCGAAAACGGAAGCCGTCAGAACATGCAGCCATTCTTCATCGCTGAGACCGTGAAAAGCCTCAAAAACTGCATCCGTCCTGTCGGAATGAGTCATTCTTCTACCGTTACACCATGTCAGTAATGATTAATTAACGTATCTTTACCGACAAGAGAACTGGCCGACGCTGTTTTACGGCATACCCCACCCCTACAAGCCCTATCCGCGTCGTTTTTACATGAACTGAATATGGCTCTTGAAACCAAGGAGAGCCGCATCCCGAAGGTTATATTGGGCATTCGGGTGAATGTAATATTCAAAGAGCGGCGTAAAAATGACGCCTCGTACGACGTGAATTGCGTAATTGAATTCCATCACGACAGCATCCCGCTGCACTCCAGTGGCGTGATTGAGAAGTGTCCCTCCCTTCCGGATCAAAGCCGCTTCCGTGCGACTGACACCGGACGCAATCTTCGTATAGGTCAGGGAAAAGCCCAACGTATCGTATGGTCGGGAAGCGAAGAGACCACGATTAATAAGCGCCCCATAAACCAAATAGCGCCGCAGCGATGTGTGCGGATCATTGTAAATCAAACCAGCCATTCCGGTTAAACCAGATCCTTTGGCCTTATAGTGCAGGAATTGCTGATCCAGCATGACCCATGTGGACCATGATGCACTCCGTTTTTTCTGTGCAAGTCCAGTGGTGGCATAGGAGCCGCCATACAGATCATAATAGTTATCGACCTGAGGCGTGCTGAAAACCTGGGCACCAAACTTGTAGTGGCCCGGCAGTTTCCCGTGTCCGAACACAGGTTCCCAGGCGGTTTCAATTGGTGCGGCATAGCCAATGATATTGGCGCCGTTGAATTTGAAGCCGGTCCGATGCTGATAGACCTGATAAATTCCGTTTTCGATTGGGTACACACCCGTCTGCACATAGACAGAACGCACAGGCCTCCCACGTACACGGAAACCCCATGTTGCCGCCGGGTAACCCGCATCGAAATTGGTATCGGTAATGCCCTTGGGGCGGCCGCAGAAACTTCCGTTCTGAAAATTGCAGAATAATGGGCTGGCAGCAAAATCCGAGATTTCAGACATCCGCCCGGCAGCTATGGCAAGTCGACCGCCATAAAGCGTTTCTTCACCATACATATAAACAAGATGCACAACGACATTGCCTCCTCCGCCGTAATCTTCGGAAGCATGATTGAGCCAGTCACCAAACATACGGTTCGCAGTGGTGCCGTAACGCCCGACCGTAATCATGTGCGTGGCAAATCCACGCAGGCCCGCAAGCTTTTCCCAATCGATATCGAGCTGCATTGCATACTGACCTGCATTGCTCGCACCCTGCTTATAGTTTTCAAAACCCGGCGTGCTGCCTCGCGTCGGCCTGGTAATAGCGCCTGCAAATTCATTGGTGTTATCGACGAGGAAATTGATCCCCCTCTTGCGCAGCCAGTCTGACAGCGGATTGGAAACAATAGCTTCCGGATGAGAAAATTCTGGCACGCTGGTCTTGCGGGAGCCATTTTTCGGCAGAGGCGTCGAGACCAGAAGACTTGGAGCAGAACCAACATCCCGGTCCATAACCTGCCCTAATGCTGGAACTGAGACAAATACACTTCCAAACAAGAAAAGACCCGCAATACGTCGAAGATTTCCACCTTGCACACGAACGCGTAAGTTCCGCATCTTCCATCCCAATAGAACAATCGTTACATCACAAGTTCTTGCGTCATATATTTCAGGATTCTGAACAACAGACACATAAATACAATGACGAAATTTGATAATAAGAGAATTCTATTTTTGACACCTGTCGGGGATTTGATTTTCAAAAACAAAATTCACAGATATATAAAATTTTTTTATATTTTCTTGTTTGAATAAAACAAAGTATACATTTTCCATATTAAATACTCATGTCGGTAAAAATAATTATCAGAGATTGTTTAAATATGAACAGGATGTAATATCACTGTCATATGAAACACATTTTTGTGGATGTTTTCGAAAGTGTGTCTTTTTTTGTGGAAAATCAAAGACAGGAAGGGGAAGAAGTTTATCGTTCACGCGAACCACATGTCGTGGCGTGTGAAGAGAGAGGAAATTTCTGCATGTCTCTTTCTGGTAAGATTGCCGCTGTAACCGGGGCGGCTCAGGGTATCGGCAAGGCCATTGCTCTTCGTTTAGCGCGCGACGGCGCGGACATCATCCTGCTGGACGTCAAACAGGAAACCGTTCAACAGGCTGCAAAAGAAGTTGAAGCTCTTGGCCGTCGCGCCATCGCGCTGACGGCGGACATCAGTAACCGGGATGCATTTCAGGCAACCCTGAAAGACGCTGCCGACCAGCTCGGTGGCCTCGACATCATGGTGAACAACGCCGGCATCTGTCAGGTCAAACCCATTCTGGATGTAACACCGGAAGAAGTTGAGAAGATTTTCCGCATCAACGTGCAAGGCGTCATCTGGGGTATTCAGGCCTCAGCCAAGATCTTCCAGGCCAGCGGCAAGAAGGGCAAGATCATCAATGCCTGCTCTATTGCCGGACATGAAGGCTTTCCACTTCTCGGCATCTACTCCTCCACCAAGTTTGCCGTTCGCGCCCTGACGCAATCCGCCGCCAAGGAACTGGCGTCTTCCGGCATTACCGTGAATTCCTATTGCCCCGGCATCGTCGGGACAGACATGTGGGTCGAAATCGACAAGCGCATGGCTGAGATTACGGGTGCAGACATCGGCGCAACGTATAAAAAGTATGTCGAAGGCATTGCTCTCGGCCGTGTTGAAACTGCCGACGACGTCGCAGGCTTCGTAGCATTCCTGTCCGGTAAGGACTCGGATTACATTACCGGTCAGTCCATCCTGATCGACGGCGGCCTCGTTTACCGCTGATCTGAGACCATAAAAAAGGGCCGGATTCCTCCGGCCCTTTTTTGTTCAGGCGTCCCGCGGGATCAGGCGGCCACGCTGCCAGGCTTCGGCTGCTTCATCAGGGTCCTGCCCCTCCACGCCGATCATATAGTCCAGCGCACTCATGACCTTGTTGCCGAGCATCATCTCGGAAAGCTCATCCAGCAGATCCGTGTCCGCTTTGCGGGCCACGTCTTCACGCAGGATCATGCGAGCGGACATCTCGCCACCCAGTAGCTTGCCCGGATCTTCAACCAGCGTCAGCAAAGACGTGTGAAACACAGCATGCGGCTGTGTTGCGACAACAAGGGGCGCCTCCCCTTCGGCCTGAGCCTTTTCCAGCCGGGCGATTAAAGCGGCTTCCCCAACCACTTCCATCGGAAGAGAGGACAGCGCCGGAAGCTGCTTCAGGGCTTTTTCTAGAATTTCCCGGCTGTCATCCGCAACGATGACACGATCGACGTCAGCGGACGTCAGGGTATTGACCGGACCAACCGCTTTCAGTGCGGCAAAGGAAATCTGTGGCTGGTACAGGTCACCGATAACACGGGAGCCGGGGCCGGATAATTTTTCATCTCGTGGAAACCAGGCGGAAACCAGAAGATCGACTTCCCCCTGCTCCAGCGCTTCTTCGATGTCTTCCGGGTCGAGGTCCACGAACTCGACTTCCACTTCATGCGCTTCGAGAACACGCGCGACCGCACTGGCGCACCCGGCATGAAGCGAGGTGTACAGATGGCCGATCGTCATTTGCGTCATGAGGCAGGTCCGTCAGTCGAAAAGTTGAAACGTGAGACCGTGAAATAGGCCTCACGCTTCGTTTTGTCACGACCCTTACCAGATCTTTACGCGCTGATCCGGGGCCAGATAGAGCTTGTCGCCCTCTTTTACGCCAAATGCGTCATACCAGGCATCGATATTATGTGTAGGGATGTTCACACGCGTGACAGCCGGTGCGTGTTCGTTCGAAAGCATCTGCTGACGCAGCGCATCCGGACGATCCTTCTCACGCCAGACCTGCGCCCAGCCCAGGAAGACGCGCTGATCACCCGTTAGGCCATGGACCTTGGTTTCCGGCTTGCCATGCAAGGAGTCATGATACGCCTGCAGACCAAGATTTAGACCACCAGAATCCGCGATGTTTTCGCCCATCGTCATCTTGCCGTTCACATGGGTGCCCGGCAGAGGCTCCTGCGCGTCATACTGTGCACCCAGACGATCCGCGAGCTTCTGGAATGCATCGGAAGACGCCTTGCTCCACCAGTCATTCAGACGACCATGCTCGTCATAATGACGACCCTGATCGTCAAAGCCATGGCTCATCTCGTGGCCAATGACACCACCGATGGCACCATAGTTCACAGCCATATCGCCCTTCGGATCGAAGAACGGCGGCTGAAGAATGGCAGCCGGGAAGACGATCTCATTCATCGTCGGGTCGTTGTAAGCGTTCACCGTCTGCGGCGTCATGCCCCACTCATCGCGATCCACCGGCTTGTCGAGCTTGTTCAGCTCATGCTGCCAGTTGAACGCCGCACCACGCACGGCATTGCCGTACACATCGCCCTTGCGAACGACGAGGTTGCTGTAATCCCACCACTTCTTCGGATAACCGACCTGAATGGCGAAATGGTCCAGCTTGTTGAGCGCGGCCTTGCGGGTCGGCTCATCCATCCAGGTATTGTGCTCAAGGCGATCATGGAAGGAAGATTTCACTTCCTGCACCAGAGACGTGATCTGGGCCTGCGCGGACGGTGGGAAGTAACGAGCCACATAGATCTTGCCGATCGCCCAGCCCATGGCACCGTTCGTCACGCGGGTTGCACGCTTCCAGCGCGGGGACTGCTGGGCAACACCAGAGAGCGTCTTGCTGTTGAAGTCGAACGAGGCGTCCGAGAAGTCATGCGACAGATAGGTTGCCGCGTTGTCCGCCAGATGGAAAGCCAGCCAGGCCTGAAGCGTGCTGTAATCGGCGGCTTTCAGAACGCGGGCCATGGCCGCAATGCCTTCCGGCTCGCGCACATCAACCTTGCGATCTGCCAGGCCTTCGGCCGGGAGACCTGCTGTGGTCAGGAAGGCCGTCCAATCAAAATCCGGAGCAATCTTCTGGAGCTGGGATACCGGCATCGGGTTATAGATTTTGAGCGGATCACGGGTCTGGTCACGAGGGACTTCGACCTTCGCCAGAGCCGTCTCCAGATCCACCACAGCCTGAGCATTCTTTGTGGCATCCGGCCAGCCTTCAAGCGTCAGCATGCGGGCAATATACGCCTGATAAGCCTTCTTTTTGTCGGCCAGCTTGGGGTCTGTGTAGTAGCTGATATCGGGCAGGCCGAGACCGCCGCTGACACCGATACTCATACCCTGATCGAGCATCAGCATGTAGTGTTCCGGGTCCTTCTGGTCCTGCTCGACGCCAATCTGAAACGTCGAGAACGCCATGGACTTCAGGGATGACCCAAAGGCTGCTGCAAGGCTCTTGGCGTCACTGACCTTGCGGATCTTTTCCAGATCAGCCGCCAGCGGCTTGGCACCAAGCGCGTCTACAGCCTTCTGGTCCAGGAAGCTGGCATAGAACGTGCCAATCTTGCCCATGTCATCCGACGGTTCTGCCGAGACATGCTTCTGGGCTTCGCTCAGGATCGCCTTCTGACGCTCCATGGACAGCTCGTAGAGAATGCGGAATGGCCCGTAGCTGCTCATATCCCCTGGAATTTTCAGGTTCTTGAGATAGGTGCCGTTGGCATATTCGAAGAAATTGTCGCCCGGTTTGACGCTGCGGTTCATGCCGGCTTCATCGAAGCCCCAGCCCGAATTGTAACCAGCAGCCTGAGCACTGACAGATGTCAGGCCCATGGCCAGCGCAAAGAGGCTCGCGCCCTGCGTCAAGCGACGTTTAACAGAAACTGTGGTCTTCACATTATGCCTCATGTTCTGGCGGTTGCCGTAGCATGAGGCATAAAAGATCACGTCGTCAAAAAGCCGTCCATACAGACGGAGACTTTTTGTTACTTACCGTTTTTACGAGAGGCCTTACGGGCCTTTTCCGCCGGGGCCGAAACAGCCAGCACATCATAGTCAAAGACCATGACCTTATCGAGATACGGCCCTGCAAACTCCTTGAAGGCTTCATGAGCCGGATCGAAGAAGGCCGGGTCGGTCACGACAGGCTTGCCCACATAATAATTGCGGTCCCCTTCCGAACGGAAGGTCACAAAAAAAGCCTGCTGCAGGCCGCCCTCGACCCCCTCACCGCTGTTCTGGAAGCCCGTCTCCAGGCTTACGACGACAGGTCGTCCATCCGGGCGACGGCTATCCTGCGCCAGGTGAAGGAAGCGGGCCGCAACTTCGGCACGCTGTGCAGGCGTCGCATCCTTCTTGTATTTGAACATGACCATGTGACGCACCGTTCCGACATGCCAGTCAGATGCGGTGAACTGGGCATATCCCACCTGACGCGCCAGTTGCTGACTCGCAACAGTTGCGCCCGCAGGTGCATCCGCCTTGATCGGGCCAGAGGTCGCAATCGGGAGAGAGTACGGATCAGCCTTTGCGGCAAATCCCTGAGACAGTCCGGCCACGGACATCAGGGCTGCGGCACCCCAGATCAGGCGGCGGGACAGAAGTGAACGGACGTCCATTCTCAAGCTCCAGTATTCAAGACAGAAAATGCACGTCTTCATGACACAAAACTGCATCTTCCGTCTTGTGAATTTCAGCGGAGGACCAACCGGTCAGGCTGCAATCTGGCGCTGGAATGACCGCTTGCGCCACTGGATCAACCGATAGACACCATTTGCCGCAAGCCTCTGAAGCTTTGAATGCGGCGTAAAGCCGATGGTCTTGAAGATCATGGCCGTCACACGATCAATATGCTTCTGCTGATAGAACCCCATCGCCTTGGACATGTACGCCGCGATGCAGCGCTTGTGATCGTAAGGGACGTCCTCTCCTTCATTGGTCGTGTGATAGGCAGAGGCGAGTTCATCGTCCTCACTCTCCGTCACACGACTTAAAGCAATGCGGGTCCGCGCCCAGACGCTTAGCTTCTCGCGCTTCAGATAACGGTGCATGTGATCATAGAACAGCTTGAAGTGGCGGTATTCGTCGGCCGCAATCTGCTTGCAAATGGCTTTCAGAAGCGGCTCATCCGTCGCATCCGCCAGCGCTGTATAGAACGAAGACGTCCCCGTCTCGACCATACAGCGCGCGATCAGTTCGCCCGTGCGGGAGCCACGAATGGATGCATCGACATCTGCATCAATCTTGTAACTTGCCCTGTACCGGTCAAAGGCTTCTTCATAGTCCCAGCTCGGGTCCGCCAGCATCGCCCAGCGACCCAGCGCATCACCATGCTGTACTTCTTCCACCGCCCAGTTGGCCGCCGCGGCACTGAAATCAGGATCACCTATAAAGACCCGACGCAGATATTCCGCGTAGTCCAGACCGTTCTTTTCCACCACTGAAGCAGACTTCACCAGAGGAATGATATCCGGGTCCACGCGGGATGGATCAAAGGAATCCCAGTCCATCTGCTCGATACGCCAGTGTTTCATTGCTTTGCCTCGTCCGTTTTCCGGCTCATAATCATGACGATGAGATGACACGCCGGGGCCATTTTGGGTAGGTGTGACGCAACAACGTTGGAGAAAGCCCCGTGACGGCTCAGAAAATGACACAGCCAGACGTCCGCCACGACTGGACGCGCGCTGAGGTTGAAGCACTGATCAACCTCCCCTTCCCGGACCTGATGTTCCGCGCCCAGGAACTGCACCGTCGTTATTTCGACCCCACAAAAGTGCAGATTTCCACGCTTCTTTCGATCAAGACGGGTGGCTGCCCGGAAGATTGCGCCTACTGTCCGCAGAGCGCACGCCACGAGAAAAGCGTGAAGGCCGAGCGTCTGATGGCGCTCGACAAGGTCATGAAAGAAGCCCGTGCCGCCAAGGCCGCAGGTGCAGGTCGATTCTGCATGGGCGCCGCATGGCGCTCCCCGAAGGAGCATGACCTCGATTCTGTCTGCGAGATGATCGAAGGCGTAAAATCTCTTGGTCTTGAGACCTGCGTTACACTGGGGATGCTGGATTCCACGCAGTCCCAGCGTCTCAAGGATGCCGGGCTGGATTATTACAACCACAATCTCGATACGTCCGAAGAGTTCTACGGCTCCATCATCTCGACACGCACCTATCAGGAACGTCTCGATACGCTGTCCAACGTGCGGGATGCGGGCATCAATGTCTGCTGTGGCGGTATTGTCGGTATGGGCGAAGACCTGTCTGACCGTGCTGGCCTGCTGATGACGCTCGCCAATCTGCCGAAGCATCCGGAAAGCGTGCCGATCAATCTGCTCGTGCGCGTGGAAGGTACACCTCTGGGAGACGTGGAAGCCGTCGATCCGATTACCTTTGTGCGTATGATTGCCACGGCCCGGATCATGATGCCGCAAAGCCATGTCCGCCTTGCGGCTGGCCGTGAGAACATGACGGATGAAGCCCATGCCCTATGCTTCCTGGCAGGTGCCAATTCCATTTTCTGCGGTGAAAAGCTTCTGACGACCCCGAACCCCGCAGAACACCGGGACCGTCAGCTTCTGTCCGCTCTGGGCATGACCCCGATGGTACAGTCCGAAGCGGAAATGGGCACTCTACGCCCTGCCGTTCCAGACATTGCCGCCTGCGAACCTGCTTTATCCTGAAAACAAAAGGAGGTTGCCGTGTTATTGGCAACCTCCGGCCACCTGATCAGGCCTTCAGACGGGCCGCAATATCAGCGACGCGCTTGCCATAGTGTTCAGCTGTGATCAGGTCACCTTTCTGAACACCATCAACACCCGCATTTGCGGGAGAGCGCGCAAGCAGACCGACTGAACCACCCAGATTGTTCGGATCCTCCGCGGTTGCTTCGAGAGTATTCGACGGTGGCATACCAAGGCTGACCCAGATCCCCCCATGTTGGGACGCAAGCGTCTGCAGGGTAATCAGTGTGACCTGCTTGTCGCCACTCGGGCTCGCCGAATTGGTGAACCCGCCAAATACCTTGTCCTGCCATCCACGCGTGAACCAGATTTTGGACGTGGCATCAGCAAACTTCTTAAACTGCCAGCTCACATTGCCCATATAGGTTGGCGTACCGAAAATAATGGCATCTGCCGCATCGAGTGCTGCCCAGTCTGCGTCGGTAATGTCACCCTCTGCGCTGATGGCGACAAGTTCTGCCTGAGCGCCTTTTGCGACATGCTCAGCAACAACTTTCGTGTGCCCATATCCTGAGTGATAGACGACCAAGACCTTCGACATTGTTTTGCTCCTTCACATAGCAAAAACGCGTTTGGATACGTGGTTTCTTTTTGATACCACTCCCTCATCCGTGGTAGAGCGTTCAGACATTCTGAAGCAAGAAGGCACTTTTCAGACACATGGTCACCTCCGAGAAACCTGCGTCACGCCCCCAGGCTCTTTGCTTTAACGTCTACGCCAAGGATTGCCCCACGCGGCTGGTTCTGGATCGGCTGGGAGACAAATGGGCTCTCCTCATCCTTGACCGACTTCAGAATGATGTTGTGCGTTTCAACGCGCTCAAACGGGATATTCATGGGATTTCCCAGAAAGTCCTCTCACAGGTTCTGAAAAACCTTGAGCGCGATGGACTGATTTCACGAACAGTCTATCCAACTGTGCCGGTAACAGTGGAATACAGCCTCAAACCACTGGGCATGACCTTGATCCAGGCGGTCTCCAGCCTGACACATTGGGCCGAAACGCATATGTCAGAAATCGAGAAGGCTCAGCATCTCTACGACGCATCAAAAGACTGATCACTCCCGATGGTCTTCCCGCCTCTGCCAGATCGCTCCTTTACTTTTTCTCTTGGCGCGGCTGCCGTTCTTTCCTAAACCCTCGCCCTTTCGCGAATTCGGGACGGGACCAGCCAGCATGACGACGCATTCTTCTACAGCGCCAAAAATTCGCGTCGGCATCGACTTCGGCACGACCAACAGCGTTGTGGTCATTGCAGATGAGCACGGCACGACGCAGCCTGCCGTCTTCAACTTCATCGACAGCCCGTCTTCCGAAACCTGTCGGACCCTGCTCTGCCTCTGGCTCGATCAGGATGGGAAAAAGCGCGTACTTCAGGACGCCATTGGGCTCGATGCAATCGAAGCCTATCTGGACGATCCGGCGGAAAGCCGCCTCATCATGTCCATGAAGACCTATCTCGCTCAGGGCTCCTTCCGCGAAACCCGCGTCTTTTCCAGCACCATGACGCTTCAGAACCTGATTGCCCGGTTTCTTCGCTCCCTTATGGACAAAGCCGGTATCAGCCCGGATCAGGTCAGCGCCACGATTGGGCGCCCGGTACGTTTTGCCGGCGAGCTCGCGGATGACGAACTGGGTGTAAAGCGTCTCAAGGAAAGCTTTGTCGAAGCGGGTTTTGCAGAACCCAATGTTGTCCTTGAACCGGAAGGCGCCGGCTGGCGGTTCATGCAGCGTCTCGATGCTCCCGCGACTGTTCTGGTCGGAGACTTTGGTGGCGGTACCAGTGACTTTTCCGTCATGCGCTTCGATCCGCACGGCTCTCCCCGCACTGTCACGCTTGGCCATTCCGGCGTTGGCATTGCAGGAGATCAGTTCGACTTCCGCATCATCGATAATGTCATTGCCCCGGCCCTCGGACGGGATACGACCTACCGCGTCATGGGTGGGCAACCCCTTCCCGTTCCGATCGAATGGTATGCGAGCTTGGGCCGCTGGCATCGCCTGTCCCTGATGCGGACGCCTCAGACCCTCCGCAGCATCGAAGATGTCGCTAAGACAGCATCCGACCCGCAGAAGCTCCGCAATCTGCTGCGTCTGATCGAGGATCAGGAAGGGCAGAACCTCTACCGGGCCATCGGTCAGGCCAAGACCGAGCTCTCCCGGCAGGACAGCACCGTACTGCGCTTTGCTCACAAAGATCTTAAAATCGAACAGACGATCACGCGCGCAGACTTCGAGAGCTGGATCAGTCCGGATCTGGATAAGCTGGCGACTGCTATTGACGACGCGCTTGAGCGGACCGGTCTGGGAACAAATGGGATCGATCGCGTGTTCCTGACCGGCGGTACGTCATTCGTGCCCGCCGTCCGTCAACTGTTTATCGACCGCTTTGGGGCAGACCGCGTCGATGGTGGCTCGGAATTCGTATCCGTCGCCGAAGGTCTGGCGCTCATTGAACTGGAGGCCGGAGGAGCGGCCTGAAACTTTAGGTGGAATTGCCTGTCAACCGGTCTGGAGAAATGGATTTCATTGTCCGGGCCGACACGGAAGCGTATTTGAAAGTTCCCTCCAGTGTCAGCGTAAAAGAGGTGTCGGTCTTTCCATAGGCCCGCGTTGTGAGACAGGCACCTGCAGACGTGAAAATCTCTACGACTGAGCCATCAATGAAAATATCCAGTGCGTTGCGAGCTGCCAGAGGAAGCGGTGCGCTATCGCCATTGGCTATCAGTTCGCTTTCCGGGCGGTACGGGTCGTAATCAACGTCGAGAAACGCTCCCTGCCCTCCAAATGTCAGACGTCCCGGTGCTGTCCCGGTGAACGTCAGACGAATCCGGCCATTCGGTCCGTTAGGCGCAGACCAGATGAACGGAGCAAGTTGGCGGAATGGCGCATCTTCCAGCGCGGAAAGAGCCGGATAGGGCTCAAGACGAAGGCTTCCGTCCCTATTGGATGTGACTATTCTTGGAAGAGACATAACGCCACTCCAACCCGCCTCCATGGCGGCATGGCTGCGCTCTGGCTTTTCGGGAATCCAACCCCAGAGAACGCGCTTCCCATGTTCATCAAGCATCGTTCGCCCGGCATAAAACGATCCATATCCTAGAGAATGAATCAACCGAGGCTCAAATATGCCTGCGCGGTAAGAGCCGGATGCGTAATAGACGGTATTTCCCAAGGAGTAGATCAGAACCTGAGTATTGCCGAGCGAAAAAAAGTCAGGGCATTCCATGGCGTCATCATAGGCGCCGCTCATATGTGTCGGGCCATAAAAGAGACCGCGATACGTCCAGTCTTTCAGGTCATGGCTATCATATTTCAGAACCACTCCCCCGGACCGAGCGGAGACTGTCGGACGTTGGCACCCAGCAACATGTGCCACCCTTCCTGATCTTTCCAGACCAGCGGATCACGAAATCCATCGACCTCCAGACCCGGCGGCGGCTCGGAGACCACAGGGACAGGGTTCTGTTCCCAGTGCACCATCTGCAGATCTGACGTCGCAGTACACTGCACAGATGGCTCAATACCCGTATAAAAAGCGATCGCACGGTCTCCGACGATCACTACACAGCCGCTGAATACCCCGAGGCTGTCAGGACCACCGGGAACAGGGCTCAGCGCCACCGGCTCATGATGCCAATGAACCAGATCCGTGCTTGTAGCGTGCCCCCAGTGAATGTTTCCAAAAGCGGCCTTGTCCGGACCCCACTGATAGAACATGTGATAGCGACCATTGACCCACACCGGACCACACGGGTCATTCATCCACCCGTATGGCGCAATCAGGTGATATTGTGGGCGCAACTGATCGGCAGCCATGGCAGCAGCCGAGGGCAAGCGATAAGGGCGCGCGACACTTCGACGTATTTGGCTGAGCGCTAGCAAAGCCACTCCAGACCCAAGAACGACCCGTCTGGACGCCTGCTTCATCTCATTCTCCATTCATTCCGATGTCGTCACTATCGGATGAATTGGGTAGCGTAAACAATGCCAGAAGACGGTTTGGGGGATTAGCGAATGGGTGTCGCTGGCGTACTCACCGTGGAGACCGTGATGGACGCTTTCTCTACATGCCCGGTTTCCTGTACACTACGGCTCGACAGTTCCTGCTGGCGCAAGGCTGCGGCAGTGCTCATGTCTCCCTGTGCCTCAGCGGCCTGAGCGGCCACGAGAAGGGCACGTCGCATCCCTTCATAATCCTGCGCATCCCGTCTTTTCTGCGTCAGGGACATCGCCTGATCCAGAGCCAGGGCTGGCGCATGGTTCAGGAGCGCCAGACGCGCCGCCAGATCCTGATGGTCCATCTTGGCCGCAGGTTCTTTCGAGGGGGCCAGTAACGCTGCCATCCGGGTCAACTGTACTGTGTCCCCCTGATCCGACGCCCCCAGACCAGCCAGATAAGCCGCCCGGTTCCGGATTTCTGCATCCGCCGACTGGAGAGCCATAAGAGCTGAGGCTTCAGAGCCTGTCAGATCATGCTGCCGGTACAGGGCCGCACTTCTGACAAGTTCCAGATCACTGGTCTGGCTATACTGACGAAGCTTCAGGGCTCTCTCGGTACGATCCAGAGCCGTCAAAGCGTCAGCAGGCTTGTTTTCCTCCAGCAACGCCGTGGCGAGGTTGAACCCCGCATCATGGATCTGGGGAGCATCATCCCGGATCAGGGCACGATCCATGGCAGTGCGATACTGGCTCTCAGACTGGTCCGGATGACCAAGATCGAAAGCGCTCCGACCGGTTTCCATGGCATTCTCATAGGCCTGATCCGGATCGGGGCCTTTGCTGACTGACGAACATCCAGCCATCAGCAGACACAGGACCATCATGGGCTTCATGGTCGAACGGCCTCCGCTGGCAGACGATGGGACGGTGTTTTCTGCGCACTTCCGCCAAGGAGCCATAGGCCTCGTAGCTGATCGGTCAGCTTGCGCAGACTGTTTGCGCTGGCTTCCGCCTGTGAGATCAGGGCCGGAATCTGGGCCGTGGCCGCATTGGTATGAGCAATCGTTTCCTGAACCTGCGGCATGCTCTTTTTCAGTGTTGCAGATGCAGACCGGGCATTCTCCATCGTGCCGTCAGCTTTGGTCATGACGCCACCAAGCTGTTTCTCGATTGGCTGAAGGCGCGCGATGACTTCATTCAGGTTCTCAAGAGCCTGATTGGCGCGCTGAAGGGTGTCATCCTTGACCAAAAGGCCACCCACCGTCCCCTTGCCTGCCCGCATATCCGTCAGCATGTCGTTGACCTGCTTGGTGATGGCCTGAACGCTGTCCATGGCAGGGACCAGCTTGTTCCGAACATCTGTGACAGTCTGGGTAATGACGTCCGCAGGATTGGCTTCCACAGTTGCGTTCAGGACGGCATAGCCCCAGTCCATGTCCTCGCCTCTCCCGCGTCCCAGCTCGATATAGCTTGCGCCAGCGACAACGAACCGATGCCGGATCACGGCTGAACTATCCTGCTTGATGAAGGGCACAAACTGGGGTTCGATATAGCCTTCCGCGTACATGCGGCCCGTGCTGTTCAGATCCAGATGGCGGATTTCACCGGCATGAACACCCATGATTTCGATGTCATCGCCAATCGCCAGGCCTGCAACGCCAGTTTCAGGCAGCACAAAGTGGATCTTCTTTTCCGGGGTCAGCCACTGTTTGAGAAACCCGGCTTCCGCTACGGCAACCGCAAACAGGACAATGGTTGCAAGAACCAGCAGCCCAACCCATTCATCCGCGTAGCGGTTCTGAAAGAGCGGACGGGCAGTGTCAGGGCGGCGTACGCGAAACATCAAGACCCTCGCATCGAAAACAGTCCATCATCATAAAGACGCAGGCGAATGCTCGCATCCGACTCATAGGACCGCCAGCTACTGTCATCGGGCGCAAGCCAGACAACCGCACAACCACGATCCCGCGCATCGGTCAGGGCTGACAGAAACGCATTAAGGAGGGGAGCATTCGCATCCCCCATGGGGTTCTCAAGCAACAGAAGCGCTGGCTCCCCCAGAAAAGCCCGCACGCAATCTGCCCGGCAGCGGTCCAGTGGAGAGAGCTTCCCTGGAGAAATGACCGGTAACCCGGGAAGACCGAACTGCATGCCAAGCTGCACGGCCCGCTGCATCAGGCGCTCTTCCGGCACACGGGTATGATATAACTGCGGCCAGAGAATGTTCATGTGAGTGCCGTACAGGTCGATCCAGCCACCATTGGCGACCATTCGCCCGATACGGCCGCGCAGGGCAGCGGCCCGCCGCTCATCCAGATCATTCCATTCGAGGCCCATACACCGGGCCTGCCCATCATCCAGATCCACCAGTCCGACGCACATATCGGCAAACAGACTGGCCTGCTGCATGTCCCGACATTCGATCAGGGCGCAATCGCCGGGGTTCAGGCGCAGATTGTAGCGCACGGATGCCAGCCCGGTGCCGTCAAAGCGGGGTCGGGCGTCCACCAGTTCCAGAACCGGATCAAGGATATTCAGTTCGGTAGCCGGAGCCTTGTTCTCGTCTGCCATGTCAGTCCAACCACACGCTCAGAACGACATTGATCGTCATGATGGACAGGATACCGCGTGCAAATCCGCGAGGCATCAGGGAGGCAAGGTCATCCTCACTCGTAGCATCCATACCAGAGAGGCAGGAACAGACGCCGACGGCAAAACCACTGAAAATGAATTTGGCCGGGATGGCGAAGTAGTCCACCGGGTGCATGCTGCTTACCACCTGATCCAGGAAAGCCCAGACCGGCATGGTGATGACCCCCTCCACCCGGCATACGACATATCCCACCAGAAGAGCCGTAAGACTGAAGATGATCCCCAGCGTGAATCCGCTGATGGTCATGGCAAGGCTGCGGGGGAGCAGGAAGGCCACGAACGGGTCGATCCCCATTCCTGTCAGAACCCGCATCTGCCCTCCGGTGGTAAGTGTTCCCAGTTCGGTCAGCATCAGCATACCCGACCGCCCCAGCAGGATGACGCCCACAAGAACCGGCGCAATCTCACGCACCATAACGGTTGAGAGAATGGATCCGGTCATCTGTGCCATTCCGGCGAAACCCAGCCAGTACACGGCCTGAGCAACGATCCCGAATCCTGTCAGTGCCGCCGTGACGAGAACACTGATCATGCCTCCGCCGGTGGCCTGCTGAAGGGAATGCCAGAATTCTATCCTTACAGTCCGCCGCCAGGATGTCGGGGACAGTCCCAATCGCAGAACGCCCCATGCCGCTCCGATGACCATCAGGGTAAAGCGCATCTGGGCACGGGTGAAATGCCCCAGATAGGCCAAAGCATTCTGAATGCGGGATATCCTCTCCAGGCGGCCTTTCATCGGCGACCAGCCAGAATGAAGCTGCGGGTTACGCCGCTATTGGGAAGATAGAACATTCCGCGTGCCCGGAAGAGGAAATGCTCCCGAAGCTGAAGATAAGCCTGCTCTGAAACCTGGATCGTCCCAGCATCTGGCGCGCTGGCAGCCAGAAGCTCGGCAACATTGATCGCTTCGCCCCACAGATTGAAAACCGCAGGGTCACACCCCAGCATGGCTGCCATAACCGGCCCGACGTCAATGCCCACCCGGAAGACAGGATCGATATCAACGGATGCCAGCAGTGACAGACATGCCTCACGAATAGACACCGCGGCATCCGCAAGACGCAGCATAGCATTCGGGTCTGGCTCCTGCGAGCAACCACCCACCAGAACCAGACGGTTGCTCACAACCTGCACGGAGAACAACCCGGTTTCACGGGAGATGCGCTGGATGTCCTCACTGAGGGATGACACCACTTTCATGGCCCGCTCGGCGCTATGGCGATCCATGGCGTAAGGGTCTGCAAATGAAATGACCATGACCGGCACCTGCGGATAGATCCCGCTGGGAACGGCCTCATCCTGCACACCGCCCGATGCTGGAGGCAGAAGAAACCCCTCGTCGTAGCGGGTGTCTTTCAACTGATGGGTCACGCTCGGCCGGGCATCGGCCTGACGATCAGTCTGATCCAGCGCCTGCGAAAAGCGAAGCGCTACGACGGACGAGACAATCGCCACGATATGCTCCATCGCATCGGCTTTGGACGGGTTTTCAAGCACGATGGCGCCAACCGGCTGATGTCCACGCATCACGGGATGAAAAACCAGCGACGTGGCTTCAACAGCTCTCATGATGATGCGTTGAAAACTCTGGCTGCGCTCATCCTGTCGTGCATCGTCAATGGAGAGGGAATGTCCTTCCATCAAGGCTTCAAACAGCAGAGGATTTTCGCGCTTGGTGATTTCGATGCCGGTACTGTGGACGTCACGAACCGGATCAAAAGCGTCTTCACAAAGCAGCCTGTCTCCATCCGGCAGGAGCCGCCAAAGGCTGGCACGGCGGGAGTTTGTACGTGCCGCCAAAGCTTCCGTCAGGATTGGAACATCATGGGAGGCCTCAAACAGATCTGGCGTACTGGCAATCTCGTAAAGAGAAGCATTTTCCGCGCGCATCTGTTCACGGCCGATTTCGATACGTCTGCGAAGCCGCTCAATACGTCGCCCTTGGATGATCAGCCCCAAAGCCAGCAACGACGCCAGCCCGACCACAAGCGCTGAAAACCACATGTTCTGCCGACGCGCCGTAATGGCAAAATCCGAGAAATCGTTTTCAGGAGCGTTCAGCAACAGCACCCAGCGCCTGTGCACAAACGGTAGCGCTGTCGCGATGGTGACGTAGTTTTTTCCTCGCGCCGAAACCAGGCCGGGGCCCGGCCCTTTCACCCTGAATGTATTCAGTGCCCGGATGAAAACCGGCTGCGTCTTGGGATCAAGATGCATGTTAGCCGGGTCAAAGGTCGGTTGCGTTCCATCATCTGTCGCTGTTTGCCCGGCAATGATCTGGCCATGCATGTCGACGATCACCGCCTTGCCACTCCGCCCGACCTGAAGGTTGCTCAGGAAGGAAGTCAGCCGGTTCAGGGCAATATTGGTTGCGAAAACGGCCTGATGACCATCATTCGTCTGAAAGGCCATGGACGCGGTGATGGTGAATTCCCGCGCCGCGAGATAGGCGTAGGGGTCAGTCCAGTAAAGGGCCCCCTCTCCTCGCCCGATGCGTTTGATGGCTCCCCGGAACCATGGCCGGACCGTAACATCGTATCCGTCCGCCGGATCGAAGCCGGTCCCCACAGGCGTGCCGCTCTGATCGACGTAGGTGTGACGATAGACACCGTGACCATTCTCGATCTGGAAGTGGGTCTGCTCGTAGTCCTTGCCGTGTCGTGTGACCATCCAGAACTGCTTCTGGTCATTGGCCAGATAGAAGCTATCGACCTGAGGCATGTGCGCCAGCATCGAGCGCCCATAGAGCATGAACGCTTCTGGCGAAGCGTCCGTCAGCGGCTCACGGAACATGTCCTGCGCGATGGTCGCGCTGTCCGAGGCTGGGGACAGATAATTCTGAACCTCTTCCGTCACGTATTTCTGCTGGCTTCGCAACAGATCGCTGGACAGGGAAATCGCGCCCTGACGGGTCGTCCGGTAATTGTGAAGACTGATTGCGATAATTGCCGCGATGACGAGCAGCACACCAATAATCGGGCCAAGAAACTGCAGGACCTTCTGCCGGCTACTGGCAGGACTACGTGTCGGGTCAACAATCTCGGCGGCTGACAAGGGCTTTTACTCCGGGATCACGGATATTCGAACGCTATTTCTAACACTCAGTAACATGCCAATATCCTCCGCTCCATGATTGATCGCAACCCGCATGCCGGGTGACAAACGCATGAGGCCTCAAGATTTTTACTTTCTGGCAATAAAATTTCGTCAATTCGGTCCTCTATACATAAAGAGCATAATCCGTATCATACTGGTCCTGTTTCACTGAATCTCCTGTGATGCTCGGGGCACCTCCTGAGAGTGTCACGCTTCAAGAATTCTCGGTGCGTCTCCATGCTTGACCTGCTGCCCTACCGTTCCGTTCTGGCTTTCACCGGCGCTGATCGCGTCTCCTTTCTGCAAGGACTGATCACGAACGATGTCCAGCTTCTGACACCAGACACTGCTTTGTGGAGCGCCCTCCTGACCCCACAGGGGCGGTGGCTGAGCGAGTTTTTCCTGTTCAGCACGCCCGACAGAATTCTGATGGATTGCCCGGCGGATCATGCGGACATGCTGACTAAAAAGCTCTCCCGGTTTCGGCTGCGCGCTGACGTCAAAATTGCCGCCACAGACTTTCAGGTGATTGTCGGGCATGACAGTTCGGCTCCAGCGGATACCGTCTGTGTGGCGAATGACCCGCGATGTGACGATGCGGGATGGCGGGCTGTAGTGGAGCAAGCGCCTGTTGATGCAAAGCATGGTGCGGACTGGCTGAAGAGGCGACTTGAGAAAGGTCTTCCTGAAGCTGTCGATTTTGAGAGCGAGAAGACGCTGGCCCTTGAAGCCAATATGGACCTGCTCCACGGCGTATCGTGGAAAAAGGGCTGCTATATGGGCCAGGAACTCACGGCCCGGACGCATTACCGTGGGCTGTTACGTCGTCGCCTGCTACCGGTTCAGCTTCAGGATGGGGCTTTCCCGGAAACCGGTGGTACGCTGGTCATGGGCGACAAGGAGGTCGGAGAACTGCGCTCCCGTCAGGGATCGCGCGCCTTGGCCATGCTGCGTCGTGAAGCGTGGTCGTCTCCAGAACTTGCTTTTGAAGGCAAACCGGTCTCCGTTGTCTGGCCTGACTGGTTCCCCTTGGAGATGCGTTCGTGACCTACACCCCGCCTGCCCCCGCCATCGTCGATGACATTGTCAGCCAGACGAAGTTCGATGCGAATGGCCTGATTTCCGCCATCGCGCAGGATACGAAGGGCGTTATTCTGATGCTGGCATGGATGAACGCAGACGCCCTGCGGGAAACGCTGCTTACCGGCCGCGTCTGCTATTGGTCCCGCAGCCGCAAATCCCTGTGGCGGAAGGGCGAAACGTCAGGCCAGCAGCAGCATCTTCTGGAAGCCCGGCTGGACTGTGACATGGACGCTGTTCTGATGATCGTGGATCAGACGGGCGTAGCCTGCCATACGGGTCGTCGCAGCTGCTTCTATCATGGGGTCACCCCGGACGGGCTGCGTGATACCGCGCAGCCCGAAATCAGCGCCGAAGAACTTTACGGGCGCTGATCTGTCACGGCCGCTTGTGCTCCGGGAAGCGGCCAGCCCGGCATCATGAACGTTGCCGGGCAGTTATCCTGAACCTGCGGGGATGACCGATAAGACCCATTGGCCGGGAAGGTCGACAGTTTCTGCGGATCGAGTGTGAACCAGAGCTGCGTCAGAACGACTTTCCCATCATGATCAGGTTCGCACTGGAACTGGAGTGCCCGCTCTTCCCGCACGCCGGTCAGTTGTACGAACATCTCCAGCAGATCGTCTTTTTTCACCTGAAAACCGCTATGCTGCGCTAGCCACTGCCCATAAGCGGATGACGCAAAACGATCCCGCAACTGCATGGATGTGATGAAAAACTGATCTGCATCGTAACCGAAGCAACGGGCATGCTTGGTATATTCATGTACATGCAACGGATGCTTCAGGTGAGGAACGACGCTGGCCAGTGCGTTTTCCGTTGCAGGCTGGAGCTTTGGCGGTGTGTCATCGTGATCGTAGATGTCACACCCCTTCATCCACCACTGCTGAACAGGGACGTTCTGCGCTTCAAGTGCGTGCGGCTCTGACGCCCAGAGACCATGCAGGCCAATCAGATGGTTATGCGGCTGACTGGCCGTACAACCGCCTCCACTTGCGCAAAACCCCGGCTGCCAGGTCAGGGCCAGCGTATCGTGACTGAAATCCGTATGGGTAACAGGTGTCAGCGATGGTCCGACAGGCGCCTGTGAAGAAACGCACCCGCCGAGAACAAGAAGGGCAGCAACAACAAGGCGCTTCATGCCTTCAGTCCTTTGGCGTGATGGGTCAGATGATCGGCAATGAAGCTCTGAATGAACCAGTAGGAATGGTCGTAAACGTCATGATGACGCATTTCGAGCGACTGCCCACTTTCTTTTGCGGCCTCGACAAGAGCATCAGCCCGCAGGTCGGACAGGTACTGGTCCTGCAATCCCTGATCCACAAGGATTGTGGCGGGATGCTTATGGCCGTTCCTGAGAAGCAACGTGGGATCGCAGTCGCGCCATTTTGACGGGTCCCCACCAAAATAGGCATCGAACGCCTTCTGCCCCCATGGAATCACACTCGGATGGCAGATCGGTGCAAAGGCTGAAACGGATTTCCAGAACTCGGGATAACGAAGCGCCTGAACGAGCGTGCCCATGCCGCCCATGGAATGGCCCATGATGCCCCGACGGTCCCCATCAAGCGGGAACAGCTTTTCCGTCAGAGCTGGCAGTTCCCGATGGATATAACTCTCCATGCGATAGTGCCTGCTCCATGGTTCAGCCGTGGCGTCCACATAGAACCCTGCCCCTGAGCCGAGATCATACGCGTCATTTTCGCCCGGGGTTCCTGTATCGCGAGGAGATGTGTCCGGCGCAACCAAAGCAATGCCATGCTCTGCCGCGAAACGGATGGCGTTGGATTTGATGAGGAAGGTTTCATGATTGGCGGTCAGACCAGCCAGAACGTGAATAACCGGAACCTTCTGCCCAGCCAAAGCCTCCTTGGGCAGGAAGATCGAGAACGTGGCGGGAACGCCCAGAACCTCTGAGGGATGTTTCAGAACACGCAGGGAGCCCCCACAACAGGCATGCTGCCCCACTGTTTCTATGGCTAGGTTTTCAGACGACATGCTCAGAACTCCACAACGCTACGGATGCTCTCGCCACGCGCCATCAGATCAAAACCGTGATTGATTTCGGAGAGCTTGAGTTTGTGGGTGATGAGGGAATCAATGTCGATCCGTCCATCCATGTACCAGTCCACGATTTTTGGAACATCCGTGCGACCCCGCGCTCCACCAAATGCCGAACCGATCCACCGGCGACCCGTCACGAGCTGAAACGGACGCGTGCTGATTTCCTGCCCGGCTCCGGCAACACCAATAACGCAGGATACACCCCAGCCACGATGGGCGCTTTCCAGAGCCTGACGCATGAGCGTGACATTGCCCACACATTCGAACGTGTAGTCTGCGCCACCACCGGTCATTTCGATGAGATGCCCGACCAGATCGCCATTCGGCCCGAGATCTTTTGGATTCACGAAATCCGTCATGCCAAACTGGCGTGCCATGGCTTCACGGCCGGGATTGACGTCCACGCCGATGATGCGTGTTGCGCCTACCATC
The DNA here is from genome assembly GCF_002723955.1 of Gluconobacter frateurii. GTDB lineage: Bacteria > Pseudomonadota > Alphaproteobacteria > Acetobacterales > Acetobacteraceae > Gluconobacter > Gluconobacter frateurii. Next base: position 813,743 of record NZ_BEWN01000001.1, on the reverse strand, counting down.
TTTGCGCCCTGAATGACGTTCAGACCGATCCCCCCCAGACCGAAGACCGCCACGGTCGAACCCGGCTCGACCTGCGCCGTAAACATGACCGCGCCAATGCCGGTCGTCACGCCGCAGCCGATGTAGCAGACCTTGTCGAACGGAGCGTCCGGGCGAATTTTGGCCAATGAAATTTCAGGCAGAACCGTAAAATTCGCGAAGGTTGAACAGCCCATGTAGTGATGGATCGACTGGCCTTTGTAGGAGAAGCGCGAGGTTCCATCAGGCATCACGCCCTTGCCCTGCGTGGAGCGGATAGACGTACAAAGATTCGTCTTGCGGGACAGGCAGGACGGACATTCCCGACATTCCGGCGTGTAAAGCGGGATCACATGGTCACCCGGTTTCAGATGCTTCACACCCGGTCCGACTTCCCGGACGATACCGGCACCTTCATGACCCAGAATGGCGGGGAACAGGCCTTCCGGGTCCTGTCCGGACAGGGTGTACTTATCGGTATGACACAGGCCGGTCGCCTTGATTTCGACCAGAACCTCGCCTTCTTTGGGCCCTTCAAGCTGAACGGTATCGATTTCAAGCGGCTTGCCTGCTTCAAACGCAATCGCGGCAATGACATCCATCTGACTGTCTCCCTGCATACAGTGCTGCCAAGGTATCGCATTCGGGAAACAGGACGCAAGAGGCGCGTTATGCTTTCCTCCGGCCTTTGCAGGCGGACCTGTCGAGGAGAAAAGTTTCTGTCCCGGTTTGACTGGCAAAACTGCGCAAAACTGCGGAAATCTTTTGGTGTTGGCCGGTCATACTTTTCACGGTTAGTTTCAGAGGACATACCGCATTCAGGCAAGGAGCCTTCGGCTTGATCGTCAATCGCCAACACGGCCTGGCTATTCTCTTCAGAGAATCCCTGCCACCCATTGTTCTCCTGGCACTCTGGGACCTTGTGGTCGTCATTCTCTTTCAGATCTACCATCAGGAATGGATGGACCAGCCTGCTCTTCCCATCTCGTTGATGGGTTCCGCACTGGCCATCTTCCTTGGCATGCGAAACAACGCCGCCTATGCCCGCTGGTGGGAAGGACGGACCCTTTGGGGCGCCATCACGAACAACTGCCGATCCTTCGGACGTGAAGCCGCATCCCTGCTGGGCGGTCGTCCAGATCTTGCACGATACATGGCCGCCTATCCGCATGTCCTGCGCGCCGCGCTGCGTGGGGATTCTACGGGCGAGGAAGTCGAAAGACTGCTCCCGGCTGACGTCCGCACCAAGGTCTTTGCCTGCTCCAACACGGCGAATGCACTGCTTTACGAAATCGGTCTTGGCGTACAGCAGGAAGTGGAACTCAAAGGCATTGATGGTGCCGTTCATGGCACGGTGGATCGTATTCTTTCGGATATTGCCAACGCACAGGGTGGTCTTGAGCGTATCCGCAATACGCCACTGCCAGTGCAGTATTCCGTCATTCCTGAACTGGCAACGCATCTCTTCTGCATCATTCTACCCCTTTCGGCAGTCCAAACACTTGGTTGGATCACGCCTCTTGGGTCCAGTGTGATCGGGCTGCTATTCCAGATGCTGGACCGCAGTGGTCGTGACCTGCAGGAACCGTTTATCGCCAGCGTGCACGCACTCCCGATGCACACCATGGCCCGCACCATCGAGCGCGATCTTCTGCAACCCATTGGAGAGCCTGCGCCAGCCCCAATCCAGCCCAGGCACGGCGTGCAGGCATAATTCAGGTCGGATAGTGCAGGACAGGATACCGTTTTTCTGGTATCGTCCTGAGTTATGAACACCTTCAAGACCCCCCCGAAGGGCGGCATGACCGACGAAATGGCTCGTGCCGCAGCCAAGAACACCGCCCGTCAGACCGATCCCGAGCACGGTTCAGATCCGTTCAGCGAGGGTGATTCCATCGTTTACGCAGCGCATGGCGTAGGCCGGGTGGACAAGATCGGTATGGTCGAAGTGGCCGATACCATGATCGAGATGATCCAGATCTCGTTCCCTGGCAACCAGATGACCCTGCGTATCCCGCTGGCCAAGGCCCGTAAGGCCGGCCTGCGCAAGATCGTCACCCGGGACATCGTGGACAAGGCGATGACGGTCATCAAGGGCAAGCCACATGTCAGCAAGGGCATGTGGGCCCGCCGTGCCGTCGCCTATCAGGAAAAGATCAACTCCGGTGATCTGATCCAGATTGCGGAAGTGCTGCGTGACCTCCGTCGCAACGTAGACAGCCTGGATGGCAGCTTCTCTGAGCGTAAGCTTTTCGAAGCGGCACAGGAGCGCTTCGTTGCAGAAGTTGCCGTTCTCGAAAACACGGACCCCGCAACGGTTCTCGAGAGCCTGACCAAGACCATGAAGGCCGCCTGAGCCTTCCAGAATTCTGTGATGTTTTCATGTCATTATGAAAACATCACAGTTTGAAAAGCATCCTTCAGGCCATTTCCGCGTTGGCGACACGGAAGGCCGCTCCCGGATGCCCTACCCCATCTTTAAATCACTGACGTTCAAGGAGAGGTGAGGACCTATGCCCGCCCCTTACAGCAATCGTTTCGCCGGCAAGAAAGTACTCGTTACGGGTGCGTCCCAAGGTATTGGTGAGGCCACTGCCCTTCGCTTTGCAGAAGAAGGCGCTCAGGTCGCACTGAATGGCCGCAAGGAAGACAAGCTGATTGCTGTCCGCGAGAAGCTTCCGAAGGTCTCTGGCGGTGAACACCCGATCGCCACGGGTGACATTTCCAAGGAAGAAGACGTCCGCCGCCTGATGCGCGAGAGCATCGAGGCCATGGGTGGACTGGATGTTCTGGTCTGCAATGCAGGCTACCAGATTGCGTCCCCGTCCGAAGACATCAAGCTCGAAGACTTTGAAGGCGTGATGGCCGTCAATGTGACGGGCGTGATGCTCCCGTGCCGCGAAGCCATCAAGTACTGGCTTGAAAACGGCATTCAGGGCGCGATCATCGTGAACTCCTCTGTTCACCAGATCATCCCGAAGCCTCATTATCTTGGCTACTCTGCCTCCAAAGGCGCTGTGGGCAACATCGTCCGCACGCTGGCTCTGGAGTATGCAAGCCGTGGCATCCGCGTGAATGCAGTGGCACCGGGCGCCATCGTGACGCCGATCAACATGTCCTGGATTAACGATCCCGTGCAGTACAAGAATGTGTCAGATCACATTCCGATGAAGCGCCCGGGCGAAGGCCGTGAAATTGCTGACGCCGTCACGTTTCTTGCAGCAGAAGACAGCACCTACATTACAGGTCAAACCCTCTATGTGGATGGTGGCCTGACGTTGTATGGTGACTTCGAAAAGAACTGGTCTTCGTAAAATCCTATGGCGCCTTCCCTCACTGTTCTCATCATTGAAGATGATTTTCTGATCCGTACCTGTCTTGTGGAGTTTCTGCAGGACAGCGGACTAACTGTGAGGGAAGCAGGGACCTGCGCGGAAGCGATCGCCTGCATCGCTTCAGAGCCTAGCCTGGACGCCCTTGTGGCGGACATGGCACTTCCTGATGGCGATGGCATGAGCCTCAGCCATCAGGCACGCAATCGCTGGCCCGATCTTCCGGTCATTTACATCAGTGGCCATGGGGATCTTCGCAGGGACGAAACGTCCGGGGATCCCGCAAGGGACCGTTTCATTTCCAAACCCTATTCTCTGGCCGCCATCCTGAAAGCCCTTCAGGAGATGGCAGAGCCGGTTTCGGGCTAGGACAGGTACAATGAGCAGTACCAGCGACATCGCATTATCTTCCCCTCTTGATCATCGTCTGAGCGAAGCGGATCAAAGTCTTAGAGCCGGAGACGCAGAAACTGCTCTGGCGCTGCTCTCCCCTCTCTCAGACAGCGATGCGGTCCATCTGACGAGGGGCCGCGCATTCTTTCGGCTTGCCCGGTATCAGGACGCAGCCGTAGAGCTTGAAAAGGCTACCCGACCATTCGGCGGCCATGCCGTCGTCGCCCTTGTCGACGAAGCGGTGGCCATGCGCCGCAGAGCAGATCTGCTCCTACTGTTTGCAGAAAGCCGCAAGCTAGCCCCTCATGATCCGCGCCTTTTGGATGCCCAGGGAAATATCCTCATGCACCTGGGCCGCTTCGATGAAGCAGAGGTCTGCCTGCGGGAGAGTCTGAAACGGCGCCCGAATGACAAAGGCACTCTCAACCTTCTGGCCATGAATCTGACCGAGCAGGGACGCTTCGATGAAGCTCTCGCCATTCTGGATGATCTGCGTCAGCGCTCCCCAGGGGAATGGGGCCCGGGCTGCAACATGGCTGCCATTCTGAACAATATCGGGCGCCTCGAAGAAGCAGCGAACATCTACCGGGAAACCATTCCTCTTGGGCCAAATGAGGCTGCACTCAGGCTCAATCATTCCATTGCCATGCTCAAAAGCGGCCGTATGGCTCAGGGTTGGGCAGAGCACGAATGGCGCTTCGGAGTGCCGGGGCATACAAACCTGCCGCAGAGCCGCCTTCTGCCCAATATCACGCCATCCCTGAACCTTGTGGGAAAGCGTGTCCTCGTGACGCAGGAAGAAGGTCTGGGCGATACGCTGATGTATCTTCGGTATATTCCCGCTTTGGCCCGAACAGGAGCCATCGTTCATATCTGGGGTACATCCACGCTGGCCGGACTATGTGGCCGTGTTGAAGGTGTCTCCATCGTGCAACACGGTGGCGAGACGCCGGAATACGATTATCATTGCCCATTCATCAGTCTTCCCCGTGCGTTCTCTGCAACGCCAGATGCCATGGGTGCTCCGGTTCCCTACCTGACCGCCGAGCCGGCTAAAGCCACCCAGTGGAAGAAAAGCCTTCGTACTGATTGTAACCTGCGTGTTGGTCTGGTTTGGGCAGGTGGCGCACGGCCGGAGAACACTGGCGCGCAGATGGTAGACCGCCAGCGCTCCATGCCTCTCTCAGCCCTTGCGCCACTCGCTGATCTGAAGGGCATCAGTTTCTACTCTCTCCAGAAGGATGAACCAGCCCAACAAAGGCTGGATTTCCCGGGGCCTCTGGTAGATTTCATGCCGCAATGTCTGGATATGGATGATACGGCTGCTCTGGTGTCCTGCCTTGATCTGGTCGTGTCCGTGGATACGTCCATGGTGCATCTGGCGGGAGGGCTTGGGAAACCTGTCATCATGATGGACAGGTTCAACAACTGCTGGCGTTGGCTTCATGGTCGGGGCGACAGCCCGTGGTATCCGAAAATGAAAATCGTCCGCCAGACCCGTTTCCGGGACTGGTCGGACGTTGTAACCCGGGTCAGGTCACTGCTTGAAGACGCGGTCCGCGCCCGCTAGCCAAGCTTAGTAGTCGAACCCGTAAGACAGGCCGACACTCGATCCCGGATCGTTTTCCGGAGTGGTGAAGCCTGTCACCTGCCCACCTGTTCCGACCGTCGTGTTAAGCTTGAGGCGCTTCGTCAGATCAATCTGAACCTGTGCCTGCGTACCTGAACCCGATGTGGCCTGTTTCGCACCCACATACACGCCCTTCATGACGTATTTTCCGGCTTCCACACTGGTCCCGCCATTATCGACGCCGCTCCCGCCCCCCACAGCAAGACGATCAAGCCCAAGCGCATTCCGCACCTTCCCGAGCGGATCGAATGACGAACCTCCAGCAAGTTGCGCTACAGCAGCAGCAAGTTCTGCAAGTTGAGTCGTGGAAAGGGAATGGGCGTCCGTTCCGAAAAGTAGAATGGCCAAGACTTCATCCCGAGGCTGCGTCGGCACTGATGCGAAGTCGATCTTGGGGGCACTGGCATAGCCAGTCACCAGAAGGCTCGCCAGTGTTCCTTTAGCATTACGATCCGCGCGGAAATCCAGTGTCGGATCGAGCTTGTGATTCACGCCTGTGCCATTGAACGCGACGCGCCCATGCGTGAAGTTCAGGTTGATCCCGGCAAGGTTGAAGTTACCGCGCTTCATGTCGAAACCACCGGTCACTGATGGTGCACTGCTGGTACCACCGACATGCAGCTTGCCCTGCATTTCTGCATCCAGACCATGTCCCTGCACCACAAACTGGCCCGGCGAAATCACATCAATCGCCAGACCAATGATCAGGGCACTGGTCGTGTCTGGTGCCTTCTGGCCAGGACGAACCACATCAAGCTGCGCCACAGAAGCCGGCATGGAGTTGGGGATGTTTACCGTCACGCTTGGAAGAACGATCTTTCCATCCACATCGACGCGGGTCGTGGCCTGTCCGTGAATATGGAGATCCGTGTTGATCGTGGCTGTTACCAGATCACTGGAAATCGGTCGCGCCTTGTTGGAAATGACTTTGATATCCACCGGCAGCCCCGGCCGGAACACACCGACTGTTCCCGTCAGACCAATCGTTCCCTGCCCTGCGTGAGCCAGAACGTTCTGAAGCGTCAGAGTGTCACCTGAGGCCACAATCGCACCGTTGATATCCGTCAGACGGACGCCCTGTGCATAATGATCGAAAGAGACATTGCGCAGGTCAACCTGCCCGGTTGCCCGAGGCTGGGTTGCGTTTCCGGTGACATTCAGATTGATCCCGATCTGACCCTTCGTCGCCATGCCGCTGGCGCCCAGAACACCGTTGGCCACAGACAGATCCACATGGCCCGTCGTGTTCAAAGCGATCGCACCATCCTTCGACGTAGGCGCCGTTCCACGAACGGCCAGAGCCACTTTCGGACCAGCAGCAAGGGTCGCATCCACCTTTGCTGTTTTCCCGGCCAGGCCGATATTTGCCAGAATTTCTGCCGCTGGCAGCGATGCTGCCGGGCCTGTCTGCATTTTCAGACCATGCGCATTCAGAGACACGGTTCCGGTCGGTGCATCCAGTGTTCCGCCCAGATTGGCCTTCGCGGAAATGGTGCCGCTTGCTGCCAGATCCGGGGCGAAAGGCTTGGCAATCGCAGGCGTCAGACGGTCCACCGTCGCAGTCAACGCAAGGCGTGGCTTGATCGAGCCTGCAACATCAATCGTTGCAGGCGCCACACCCTTCGGTGCCAATGTCGCGCGCAGATGATCCACGCCCATGATATCACCGAAGGATACATTGGCGGGCCCACCCAGACGAATATATTCGTCTTTCGCCATGGCCGTCAGACGATCAATGCGGACGGTTTTCTTCGGCAGGTTCAGCAGAACAGCCGTATCGACATTGGCCGGTGCACCCATGACATTCTGGAAAGCACCATTCAGCGTCAAGGCCATCGCAGACTGCGGCCCTTTGACCGTGGCCCGCGCCTTACCCGTGATATCCTGCGAGCGAACGCCTGCGAGATCGAGCGTCAGATCCGGAGTTGGGTCATCAATCGGATTGGAAATCAGACCCTTTAGAGTCAGGGACTGCACGCTCGCCTGAGCCATGGCCAACGCACCATCAAGTCCGAGTTTGACCTGCGGCGGTGCGCCTTGTGGCTCGGTCGTATGAATGGAAAGAGCCAGATGTCCCTTGATGGCCTGACCGATCAGACGCTGGAAATCCGCAAGGTTTTTGACGCTGAGATCCAGATCACCCAGAGGCACCTTCGCGCCATTGGGCAGGCGGAGTTTGCCGTGCCCGGTGAGGCTGTTCCAGCTCAGCTTGTTCAGATCAACATGGAATGCGCCATCATCCGTTTTCTGCACGGCGCTATCCAGCACCAGCGGCGCGTGATCCAGCGTTCCGTGAGCCGTCAGCGTGCCCTGAGGATGTGAGGGCAGATGCTGGAAATCCGCATCCAGTGCTACTGGCCCCTTCGCAACATCCTTTGTCCCGAACTCACCTTCCAGACCGGCTTTGACAGCCAGATCATCGGTCGGTCCATCCGCCGTGGCCGTCAGGGTCGTATTGCCGAGAAGCGTCGGATTGACCTGTTTCAGATCCGGCAGCGCAACCGTTGCCTTCGTCTGCATCCGGTTTCCATGCGCCATATCCACAATGGCTGACACCAAGACATGGAGCGCCTGACCATCCAGCCCGAAATTCTTCACGGTCAGGACATTGGCCGGGGACTTGCTGAGCTGCAGGGCCAGATGACCGTCCTTGCCGATCAGATGCAAAGCCTGCGGCTGACCTCCGGTGATAGAAATCGTGCCCGTGCTTTGGAGCGTCAGGTCATCATGATCCGTCACCGGCATGGCGAAATCAGCCGCCAGTGCAGCGTTTCCGCTCAGGTCCGTGCTACCCATGGCAGCAAGCGGGTGCAGATCCGGCAATGTCAGCGTGACGTGACCGGATGCTGCTGGCTTGAGCGTCGTGTTTGCGGCCATCTGGATCAGCGGGTGACTGACTGTCGCCACCACCGGCATGGTCGCTGCGAGCGGATGCGCCGTCACATCCAGCGTCAACGGGGCGGACGCCAATATGGTGGGCTGAGGTCCGGGCACACGCAGCCCGGTCAGAGCGGCCTGAAGATGAGCAACCGTATCTTCTGATTTGGGCGTTTCGTTCCCGTCAAAAGTCGCGTGCAGATGCCCGATGGAAGCACCACCAGCGGTCAAAGCGTCAATGTCCAGAAGACCCTGTCCTGCGGGGGCCTTCAGCGGCCCGTGCAGATCGGTGTTCAGGGCAATCGCATTCCAGCCAATTCCCGGTTTCAGGGTCATGGCAGGCGCATTGGCCTTGACGTGCAGGGTTGCAGCATTGGTGTAGAGGTTGATCTGCCCGGTCGAAGACGCCGTAATCGGCCCGGCGCTCAGTCCGAAATCAAGAGCGGCAGCGGTGCGCGGTCCGGACAGGTTCAGATGCGTGTCTACAGGATCAAGTTGCGGCAGTTGCCCAAGCGTGGTCGCGAACCCGTTGACGCCTTCCTTATAAGTGAGCGCCAAAGCAATACGGTCTTTGGGAGTCTGGGCCGCCAGCGTCAGGCCACCCGGTGCATCCAGACGGTTCAGTTGCAGCGCAATATCCATTTTCGGAAGCGACTGCATTGTCACGCCATTCAGGAATGGCGCGATTGACGCGATGTGCGCGTGACCGTTCAGTGTGAAGACCGTGGGCTTGCCCGTAAAGTCAGGTCCGATTTCGATACGGCCGACATTCAGGGCATCCAGATCCACCTTGATGTTGAGCTTCGATGGGCTGGACTTCGTCTGTGTCTCGGTTGTCGTCTGCGTCGTGTCCGAAACGGGGCTGCGGAGCAGCGCCAGACGGCTGGCACTCAGAACCTTGACGTGCGCATCCATGAGCAGAAGGGAGAGCGGAGACCAGCGGAGCTCAAAATGATCCAGCTCCAGCCAGACGCCTTTGCTGTCCTTCACCTTCAGTTCAGCCAGCGTCAGATGCTGTGGAAGCGCACCCGACAGCCCGGCGATCTGCACCATACCACCCGTCAATGGGCCGACTTTGCTTTCGATCAGCCGCTGCCCTGGCCCAATATTGATGCCGATGAGCACAACCAAGAGCGCCAGAACAACCAGTCCGACTGGTACGGCGACAACGAGACCAACGATCCAGAGAATGATCCTGCGGGCGCGCATCAGAAAGTCTCCCCAAGACCAATATAGAGTTCCCATTTGTCGCCATAAGCAGGGCGGTTCATTGGGAGAGCAACGTCAACACGGATAGGGCCGATCGGCGTGAAGTAACGAACGCCCGCGCCATATCCGACACGGAGCGTTCCCTGCCCCGGACGGGAGCCGGTCCCAACCTGACCGGCATCCACGAAGGCAGCCACCCCCAGATTCATTGGCAGTCGCTGGCGGAATTCGACCGTTCCCGCATCCAGGGACGTGCCGCCAATGGCATATTTCGTGTTGCCGTATTGTGGCCCCACCCCTTGATACCGGAAGCCACGAACCGTCGCGGGTCCACCTGCATAAAGCCGCTGATCCGGTGGGATCTGGTAGGTGGATGCCCCCTGAACCGACCCAATAGTGCCACGCACGGCAATGACGCTCTTGCCGGGTTTGGTCAGACCGATCCGGGCGAGGTCAAAGTATGTGGAGACCTGCGCAGACAGCAGCGTGAAGAAGGATGTTGCGTTTTCCAGTGACACCGACGGGGACGCAGACAGGGAGGCACGGATGCCGTGAGTCGCAGGGTCGATCGGGTTTGAAAGCTGGGTGCTGTCATAGGTCGCGCTGAGTGGTGCGGACACGATGAAATAACTTCGCGTATCGCCAAACTGCTGGATCTGCTCCTGCATCCCCATCAGGCCGCCAGACACATACCAGAACTTACCCAGACGACGGCCAATGCCTCCGCGAAGAATGAAGGCCGTCTGATGATAGGAGTAGAGAAGCTGCCGCACCGCTTCCACACGCAGGCTGAGGTTCTGGTTCTTATGCAGGAAGTCCGGCTTACTGAAATCGGCATAGACATCGTAGCCCAAGCCCTGCTGGGCTGAACCGCCAAGGCCTGTGAGCAGAGCTGTCAGCTTGAGCTGCTCGGCATTCCCCAGAAGATTATGATGCGTCCAGGTCACACCAGCGCGCCCACCCAGATCGGTCGAGTACCCGGCCTGAACCGCGACGGTGCGTCTTTTGGCTTCTTTGAAATCGAAATCAACAGGCATGGCCTGAAAGACGCCGGGCACGAGCGTCTTACCCGGTCCGAGCGTTACGATCGGCGGCGCATTGTGAACCTGAACTGAAGAGAAGACGCCTACGGAGGCCAGATCCTGCCGGGCAGCCTCGATCTTGGACGGCTGATACAGCTCGCCTTCCTTAATTGTCAGGCGACGACGGAGGAACGACTGGTGCACGCGCTGCAAACCATCCATCCCGACCGGACCAATAACAACCTTCGGACCTTTTCCGACCCGGAAAACCACGTCCAGCGTGTTGTCATGAGGCTGAAGATAGGCAAGCGGCGTAGACACGTCCGCTACGGCATACCCTTCTTCCTGCAACTGCGTGAGCAGATTGCCCTGTGCCGCAAGCACATCCGAAGCAACGGCTGGTTGGCCGGATTTGAGCTTGAACGCTTTCAGTTCGTCCGCAGTCAGTTCAACAGGCTCGCCCTGAGTAGCAGTCCCCCCGGTCGTTTCGGGGACGCCCATCTTGTCCGCTGTCTGCGCCTTGCTGGTCGTGGGAGCTGCACTGCCCTGTGGAGAGGGTGCCTTTGCGACGGCATCAGACGGTTGAGCCGCCGTTGGTGGCGGAGTGGTTAGGGTGATCCTGCCAAGATGAAACAGCGGCCCCATGGTAGCTGATACCGTGATGCTGACCTTGCCGTCCTTAGGGAGCGCCTCCAGAGCGTCTGGCAGAGCCGGATCCCGTCCGTCCAGATCCTGGCTTCCGACCTTGATACGAATTGTAACCGTGCCCGCATAATAGCCCTGTGACTGCAATGCGGTGTCCACACGGTCGTAATCTGCACGGATACGTCCTGCCAGGGCATAAGGCCCGACAGCATGCGTCGTCTTCAGCGTCTGAAGCTGGGACGATGCCTGAATAGCGGCATCAACCTCTGCATTCTTGGTTGGTTGGATGGTAACAGAATACGGAACGGTTTTTTCCGCCGCCTCACCACTGGAGGGCGCATCTGCCCACGCTTTATGGACATGACAGCATGGTGCCATTGCCCCAAGAGCGAGAGAAAGAGAAACGACTGACGAGCGACTGCCTGGCTTCACCGGAGGTCCTGAAAATCCGTTTTGAGGGGTAATCGAACCGGGAAGGATCGAACCTTTGGAGCGGATCCGCAAACAGCAGCCGCGTACCCTTCAGGCTGTATCCTGAACCTGCACGTCAAGTCCACCGTGGAACACCCTTTGTCACCATCGGTAAATACGCCTGTGAGACAAACAAGATTGTCTAGCCTCTCCGAAATCCTTATCACTCAGCACCCATGTCCCATCGTGATGTCCCTGGACCTTCCAGCCGCCGAAGCCATAACCGACCGATCATTGACGAAAGTGTCAATTTTCCGGCTGTTCAGGCAACAACCCAGTCATCAGCCTTCAGCCGTCTGAGCTGCGCAGGCAGACTGGTCATGGTTCTGATGTGGGCTTTCTGGTTGTCGAGCTTCCAGTATGTCTTCATCCACTTGCCGGGATCAGCGAAAATTCGCCTCCCCCGCATTTTCTGGGGTATGATCGCCCGTATTCTGGGGCTTCAACTTCGTGTGGTCGGAGAGAGTGCTGGCGGAATTCGCTCAGCCAAGGATGTTCAGCGAGGGGAACGTCCAATCGTTTATGTGGCCAACCACTGTTCCTGGCTGGACATCGTCGCCGTTGGCGGCGTGCTGCATACGGTCTTTGTCGCCAAGGGTGAAGTCGGCTCCTGGCCGCTGATCGGAACCATTTCCCGTCTGGGCCGCACGATCTTTGTCAGTCGCAATCGTCAGAATACGGGTAAGGAACTTCATGACATGGCGGATCGCCTCTGGGACGGGGATGACATCGTCCTCTTCCCGGAAGGAACATCGTCAGATGGCAGCCGCGTCCTGCCGTTCCTGTCATCCTTCTTTGCTGTCGCAAAGCCCGGCCGTCTCGAACAGGCAGGAATGCCCAAGCCGCCACCAGTCCTTATCCAGCCCGTCTCCATTGTTTATGACCGACTGGAAGGTCTTCCTGTTGGACGCAGCCGCAGATCCGTCTTCTCATGGTATGGCGACATGGATCTGACGCCTCATATTTGGTCATTCGGCCAGTGGCGCTCGATGCGGGCGACCATTCTCCTGCATCCTCCACTGAATCCGGAAGATTTCAAATCCCGCAAGGAACTGGCCAACGCGACATTCAATGCCGTGCGTGACGGCGCTGCCCTGCTTCGGCAGGGGCTTGTGCCAGACGCACAGGACTAAGCGCGCTATTCTTCTACACTTCACAAGGTTTGTCTTGACTTGCCCGGGGCCGCGGCGTCACTTTCATCGTTAATGACGGGAGCACTTTTGCGGCCGTCCGGAGATGATGATGCCGCTTCAGGCCAGTCTGACATGCCGATATGACACCATGTTTGACCTCTCCCGCGTCCGGACAGGCTTGACCGCTCGGTCTCCTGCCCCGATGTGTGTGCCTGTTTTTGCCAACCCCGGATCGAGACCGTGACCCCCGAGACTTCTGCCTCCACGCCTGCTCCTGCTGATCGTGCCCCCACTGACCGTACTCGTCATGGGCTGCATGTCATTACCTGGGGCTGCCAGATGAACGTCTATGACAGCGCCCGCATGGCCGATGTCCTGCGTCCGCTTGGCTACGGGCCGGTTGAAACCCCCGAAGAAGCGGACATGGTGATCCTCAACACCTGCCACATCCGCGAACGCGCGACGGAAAAGGTTTTTTCCGAACTGGGGCGCCTTCGCAAGATCCGTGATGAGCGGATGGAGAACGGGCAGGATCGCAGCATCATTGCCGTTGCCGGATGTGTTGCGCAGGCCGAAGGCGAGGAAATCCTGCGCCGGGCACCCTATGTTGATCTTGTGCTTGGCCCGCAGACCTATCATCGCCTGCCAGAGATGGTCGCCCGTGCAGCGCGCGCTGGCGGTGCGGTCATCGAGACGGATTTCCCGGCCGAGCAGAAATTCGACTTCCTTCCCAATGAGGCTGCCCCGCAGTCCGCCGGAAATCTCACGGCGTTTCTGACCATTCAGGAAGGCTGCGACAAGTTCTGCTCCTTCTGTGTCGTGCCTTACACGCGCGGCGCCGAAAGCAGCCGCTCGGTAGCGTCCGTCATGGCCGAAGCACGGCGCATGGTGGCAGCTGGCGTAAAGGAAATCACGCTCCTGGGTCAGAACGTCAACGCCTATCATGGCGATAATGGGCAGGGTGGAAGTGCCACACTGGCGGAACTGGCCGAAGAACTGGCCCGTCTGCCAGGTCTGGATCGTATCCGTTACATGACGTCTCACCCGCGTGACGTGGATCAGACCCTGATCGACGCTCACCGCGATAACCGCGCCCTGATGCCATTCCTGCATCTGCCAGTTCAGAGTGGTTCGGACCGTATCCTGAAGGCCATGAACCGTGGACATACCGCAGACGAGTACCGCGAGAGCGTTCGTCGTCTGCGGGAAGCGCGGCCGGATCTGGCCCTGTCTTCCGACTTCATCGTCGGTCATCCGGGTGAAACGGATGAGGACTTCGAAGCCACGATGCAGCTCGTGCGCGATATCGGCTTCGCCATGGCTTACAGCTTCAAATATTCCCCACGTCCCGGCACCCCCGCCGCTGGCCAGCCTTTTCAGGTGGCCGAGGATGTGAAGGACCGTCGCCTCGCCGAGCTTCAGGCGCTCCTGCGTGAGCAGCAGGATGCGTTCAATGCCGATATGGTCGGGACGGTTCAGGATATTCTCATTACGGGGAAAGGCCGCAAGCCGGGTCAGCTTTCTGGTCGGTCTCCGTATCTCCAGCCCGTTCATTTTGAAGGGCCGGAACATTTGATTGGCACCATCGCCAAGGTTGCCATCACAACTCGCATGACCAACTCACTTGGTGGAACCCTCATCCGGGAGACAGCCTCCGCTTGCTGACAACACCCCCGACGCGCTCCGTCGCCACCACTGGTGGCACCGAAGGCAATCGCACCGTCGCATTGCGCTTCAATGACAACATTCTTCTCCAGAGACTTCTGGGAGACCACGACCGGCATCTCGCCCGGCTTGAAGACGGGTTTGATGTCCGGCTCTCGTGCCGCGGCAACAAGATCGCCATCTCGGGCGAGACGGACGCCGTAGGCCGGGCGCAGGCCGCCATCGTCGCGCTTTACAATCAGCTTGAACAGGGTGGCACCATCGACAGTTCGCAGGTTGACGGGGTGATCCGCCTTACGGCGCTTCCCACGCGTCATCAGGAACGTCAGCGCGCTGCCGTCCCTCCGCCCCCGCAGCAGCACTCCCAGAAACAGAATGCACGCCGGGACCACCACCAGCGGAGCGATGCCCGTTCCCCGCAGCAGGCCCCTCCTTCATCTGCCCCCTTTACGGACCTGCCCGCCATTCGCACCAAGCGGGGTGTGATCGCACCACGGTCTCACGGCCAGGCGGCGTATATGGAAATGCTGGCCCGCACTGATCTGGTCTTTGGGATTGGTCCGGCCGGAACAGGCAAGACTTATCTGGCGGTCGCGCAAGGCGTCGCAATGCTGCTGGCCGGACAGGTTGATCGCATCATTCTCTCCCGGCCGGCAGTAGAAGCGGGCGAGCGTCTGGGATTCCTGCCCGGCGACATGCGGGAAAAGATCGATCCTTATCTTCGCCCGCTCTATGATGCCCTGAATGACATGATGCCGGGCGACCAGGTCGTGCGCCGGATGGGCACGGGCGAGATTGAAGTTGCGCCACTGGCCTTCATGCGTGGCAGAACCCTTGCCCACTCTTTCGTCATTCTCGATGAAGCCCAGAATACGACCCCAGCCCAGATGAAGATGTTCCTGACCCGCATGGGTGAAGGCACACGCATGGCTGTTACAGGCGACCTGAGCCAGATTGATCTGCCCAACGGGGTATCATCTGGGCTAAAGGAAGCCGTCGAGACCCTCGAAGGCATCAAGGGAATCGGCATTACACGTTTTACGTCCGTCGATGTGGTGCGCCATCCACTGGTCGCCCGTATCGTCGATGCCTATGAACAGAAAGCGCCTGCCCCTCTGGACAGTTTCAGGGATCGGCCGCGCCGGGAAAACAATGGAACCTCCAAGTCGTCACGCCGGTACTGACATCATTATCGAGGACGCCAGATGGCGCTCCTCGGTTCCTGATACGGAGCGCGCGATCCGTCGTGCGCTCACCGCCGTCGCCCGTCAGGGTGGCCCGGATTTCAGCCGGTCTCCCGCTCCATCGATTCTTCTTTCGACGGACCGGATCGTAAAGCGGCTTAACGCCCGCTTCCGCAACAAGAACAAGCCCACGAATGTTCTGACATTCGAGCCGGTGTCCCCCGTCCATGGCGGAGACATCATCCTGGGATACGAGACCGTCCGGAAGGAAGCGCATGCTGCCCATCGCAGCATGCGTGCCCATCTGTCACATCTTGTGGTTCATGGTGCCCTGCATCTGGCAGGATACGATCATTATCAGCCCGGCGAAGCCCGGGACATGGAAGGCGTGGAAACCCGCACGATGCGTCAGCTTGGCTTTGGCGATCCGTGGCGACAGGCAGGAAGACGGGCATGAGCGAAGACATTACTGACCGTTCAGACGACGGTAGGAAGAATTCCCGGGGCCTGTTCGGACTGTTTGGCCGCCGTGGTCGCGATCAGGGCCTCCGCGAATCCATTGCCACGCTCGTTCATGAGGCGGCCCAGCCTTTTGAGGAAACGGGTGACGAGCCCGAACTCGATCGGCAGGAACGCGCCCTCATCATGAACGTGCTGCGCCTGCGGGACATCACGGCGGATGACGTCATGATCCCGCGCGCAGACATCATCGCCATGCCGGAGAACATCTCTTTCAACGATGCTCTGGATCACATGCGCCGGGAAAACCATTCCCGAATGCCGGTCTATCGCGGGCAGCTCGACGATATTGCGGGCATGATCCATGTGAAGGATCTGGTGGCTTATGTGGATGATCCCGAGGCGTTCGACATCCGCCCGCTCCTGCGTCAGCCCCTGATGATTGCGCCAACCATCCCGGTTCTGGATCTGCTTCTACAGATGCGTCAGCGCCGGATGCACATGGCGCTCGTCATTGACGAATACGGCAGCATTGATGGCCTCGTGACGATCGAAGATCTGATCGAAACAATTGTGGGCGATATTTCAGACGAGCATGATGATCCGGTCACAACACCGTGGGTCGAACGTGCGGACGGATCTTTCGATATTGATGCCCGTCTGCCTGTCCGCCACCTCGAAGAACGGCTTGGCTCCGTTCTGACGGATGCCGAACGGGAAGCGGAAATCGAGACGGTTGGTGGCCTCGTATTCCGTCTGGCAGAGCATGTCCCGGCCAAGGATGAAGTCCTGACGCATGAAAGTGGATTGGAATTCCGCGTTCTGGATGCGGATGCGCGCCACATCCGTGCCCTGCGCATGCGGGTTCCGGAAGGATGGGAAAAGAAGCCCCTTCCCGATACGGGACAGCAGGATGACGAGCGCGGGTCTTGACGGCTGCGCCAGTTCATCGTTCTGAGTAAGGCACCCTGTCCGTAATGGAGACCTGTCGATGACCCTTGGCCGCCGCGCGTT
Organism: Gluconobacter frateurii; assembly: GCF_002723955.1. Lineage (GTDB taxonomy): Bacteria > Pseudomonadota > Alphaproteobacteria > Acetobacterales > Acetobacteraceae > Gluconobacter > Gluconobacter frateurii. Next base: position 796,691 of record NZ_BEWN01000001.1, on the reverse strand, counting down.
CCTGATTGCCGGCCCTGCCCTTGCGGCAGTGACCTCCCTGTCTTCTGCCCGCGCGGAAGACACCGGGCTTCCTCCGGGAGATGCCCGCATGGGAGCACGCGTCCTCGGATCGCCGGATGCCAAGGTGCAGGTTGATGAATGGTTCTCCCTCACCTGCTCTCATTGTGCGCATTTTGCACAAACGGTCTTCCCACAGGTGAAGGCAAACCTGATTGATACCGGCAAGATCCGGTATCGCTATCATGATTTCCCGTTGGATCAGATTGCACTTCTGGCCGCGATGGTGGCGCGCTCTCTGCCTGCGGACCGCTACGCGCCATTCGTGGATGATCTGCTTCGCACTCAGGATCAATGGGCTTTCGCCCAGAACATCGATCCCATGCAGGAACTGAAGAAGCGCGCCGCCATGGCGGGCATTTCAGCGACTGAGTTCGACAAGATCAACGCTGATAATGCCCTACGCGAGGCCATTGTGAACCGGCAGGACCGCGATGGTGCTTTCCTTCAGATCCAGGGTACCCCTTATTTCCGCATCAATGACGCTCCGGCCCCGGATGTCGTTTCCAGCTATGATGCGTTCGCCAAAGCAGTTGCAAAGGCTTCCTGAATGACCCGCCCTATGATTTCCCGCCGCTTCATTCTCTCCGCAGCCCCGGCTCTTGCCGTGGCCGGTACGGCAGCCCGCGCTGCAGATGCACCGCCGGCGCTGCCGGCCAATGACCCGCGCATGGGACCGCGTATCATCGGCAATCCGAACGCCAAGGTGCTGGTGCAGGAGTGGTTTTCCCTGACCTGCACGCATTGTGCCCATTTCGGAACGGAAGAATTCCCGAAGATCAAGGAACAGCTGATTGATACCGGCAAGATCCGCTATCAGTTCCATGATTTCTGCGGGGACCGCGTCGGCCTGACGGCCGCCATGGTAGCCCGTTCACTGCCGGAAGACCGTTACGTACCTTTCATTGGTGCGCTGCTCTCCAGCCAGATGCAGTGGGCCTTCGCTTCGGGTGGCGACCCGATGCAACGTCTTCAACAGATGTCAGCTCTTGCTGGTGTCTCCGCTGCCCAGTTCAAGAGCATCAGCGAAGACACGGCGTTCATGCAGGCCATGTTCAATCAGGTGCAGAAGGATGCGGACACTTACAGCATTCAGGGTACGCCGTATTTCCGCTTTAACAACACGCATTACGATCAGGATCCGGAAACCTACGAGAAGTTTGCCGATCTGGTCGCAAAGGCGTCCTGATCTCTTTCAGGGCGTTTCATAAATACCGATGTCAACCCACACCACGACGATCAGCCGCCTGACGATCGGCGGCTTCAAAAGCTTCGCCGATGAGGTGCGCGTTGACATCCTTCCAGGCCTGACGGGCATTATTGGCCCGAACGGCTGCGGCAAATCCAATGTCGTTGAAGGCCTGCGCTGGGCTATGGGGGAAACCTCTGCCCGCGCCCTTCGGGGTGGCGAGCTGGACGATCTGATCTTTGCCGGAACAGGCGCACGCTCTGCCCGGAACATTGCTCAGGTCACGCTTCATCTGACTGGAGCAAAAGGTCTCGCACCGGCTCCGTTTCAGGATGCTGAAGACCTAGAAATCACGCGTCGTGCCGAGCGTGGCTCCGGCAGCGAATATCGCATCAACGGCCGCGTCATGCGTGCGCGTGACGTGCAGACGCTTTTTGCCGATCTGGCGTCCGGTGCGCGTAGTTCCGCCATCGTCAGCCAGAACCGTGTCGGCCAGCTTATCGCGGCCAAGCCGGAAGAGCGCCGCCTTCTGCTGGAAGAGGCTGCTGGCATCACGGGCCTTCATGCTCGCCGCCATGATGCGGAACTGAAACTCCGTCAGACCGAAACCAACCTCTCCCGTGCGGAAGACCTTCGCCTTCAGATTGAAGAACGCCTTGGCAGTCTCGAAGAGCAGACCGTTCAGGCTCGGAAATATCGTGAGCTTTCCGAGAAACTACGTGAAGCCGAGGTTCAGCTTCATGCGCTTCTCCATGCCCGCGCCAATCTTGCCGTACAGCGCAGCAAAGATGATCTGGCCAAAGCCCGCGAGGCCCTCCGCAAAGCCGAGCAGGAAGCCGAGCACGCGACCATTGCGGAGTTCGAAGCCCGCAAGGCCACGCCACAGGCCCGAGAAGAAACAGACCGCCTCCGCAGTGCTTTAGAGCGCCTGAAAGTGCAGTCCGAGACGGCACGGGTCGATGTCACGCGTGCAAGAGAAGCAGAGGCCGAAGCACTGGCGCGCTTCCAGCAGGCCGAAGCAGATTTTGCCCGAAGCACGGAACGGCTCTCGCAGGATCGAGCGGCCCAGACGGCCGCTCTTGCTGATCTGGAAGCGCAGGAAAAGGAACACGCCCAGCTTCCTGAACAGCGCGCTCAAGCCACCGAAGAGCAGAACCAGCTCGCAGCACTTGAGCGAACGCAGGCAGCATCTCTGGAAGAAGCAGTCCGTCTGCGGGACGCAGAAGCGATCCGTCGCGATGGGCTGAAAAGCGCTCTTGATGCTCTGACAACGCGACTTGATGCTGAAACAGGTGCTCTTCAGGCACTTGAAGCAGAACTGACTTCGCTGGAGAAAGACCGACCTGACGATGATGCTCTGGAGAGCCTGCGCCAACAGGTTGACGTCGCCATCAGTGAGGCTGAGGACGCCAGACAGATCGAAGCTGCTGCTCTCGCCACGCTTCAGGATGCGCGTCTGGCAATGGAATTGCAGGGCCGCACACTCGAAGACGGACGGCAACGGCTGGCGGTTCTGGAAAAGACCGAAGCAGATCTGAAGCGTCGCCTTCAGGCCGCGACTGCTCGTCTGGCTCAGGACCGGGCGGCCCATACCCAGACGGCCACCGCTCTTTTGACGGACGAGCGACGCGCCGAGCTTCAGGCTCAGCGGGAAAAGACCCTGCAGGCATTGGAAGATATTTCCGCTCGGGAACGCGCAGCGCGACAGGCTCTGGATGAGGCCAATACGGCGTGGCTTGAAGCGCGCGCGAAGGCTGAGGAAGGCGTTCAGCGCCATAAGGGTCTTCTGCGTGCGAAAGAAAGCGCACAGCACGCCGCCAATCAGGCAGCCCAGCGTGCAGAAACGGCTCTTCGAGAGCGGGATACCGCCGCAAAAACTCTCGTACCGGACACTGACGTAGCCGTCCTTCGAGCAGCCGTCACAGATCTGGAAGAGAGACTGGATGCCCTTCAGCGTGCTCTTTCCGAAGCCGAAAAAGCTCTCTCTTCCGCGTCCGAAGCGGAGAGCGCTACTCGTGAGGCTCTGACCCGCACAGAAAGCACGATCCTGCGCCTTCGTTCGGAATGTGAAGGGCTGGAACAGACACTCGCAGCCGTCGCCGCGCAGCCAGACCCTCTGGAAGACAGACTGGATATTCCTGCGGATCTGGCACGGGCGGTCGCTGCGGCACTGGCGGATGGACTGGATGCCTCGCTTGCACCTGCGACCGTCGCAGCCGACCGTCGGTGGCTTGCTCTCACAGCACTAGACAGCCCACGGATTGATTGCTGCCCGCCCCTCTCGTCTCTGGTTGTGGCGCCAGACGCTGTTAAACGCTGCCTGGACGCTGTTTTCCTGCTGGATGATCCCGGTAGAGGTGCCGCTCTTCAAACGCATCTCCAGCCCGGCCAGGCGCTTGTCTGCCGGAATGGCGCTCTGTGGCGGTGGGACGGTTTCATTCGCTCGGGAGACGCACCTGATGCCGGTGCTACCCGTCTGGAACAAAGGCAACGCCTGACACAGGCCCGCGCCCTTCTCGCTGAGCAGGAAAAGGGGCTTCCGGCCGTACAGAGCACATTCCAAGAAGCCCAGCGCACTCGCGTCGAAACGGAACAGACCTTGCAACGTCTTCGGTCGGAACGTTCGGGGCTGGAGCCTGAACTGAGCAAGGCCCGCACGCAGCTCTCGTCACGCGAACAGCAGGCTGCGCTGGCAAAAGGTCGATGGAACGAAGCAGAACGTCGTTTGTCAGACGCAGAGGCCGCTGCGAAAAGCGCACGCTCAGATGCTGAGAAAGCAGCGGCGGATTATGACGCTCATCCTTCTCCGTCAGCTCTGACGGACACGGCTGAACAGGCGGGTCAGGTCGTGGAGGGGGCTCGAACGGCTCTCACAGCATTGACGCGGGATCTCCAGACAGCCCGGACAGAAGCCGAACAGGCTGATCGCACTTTGGATCAGGCTGTTCTACGTCATGAGACGGCACAGACACGCCTTCAGGAACTGGAAGAGGCCCTGAAAAGGCTGGAGCGGGACATTGATGCTCTTCAAACAGAACTTGAAGCCACAAAAACTGCGACAGACCGGCCGGATCTTCCAGATCTTGAGCGCCGTGAAGCCGTAGCCCGTCAGCGGCATCAGGATGCCCGGCAGAAACTTGAAGCAGCGAGCAAGGCCACGAGCGACCTGCGCCAGAAAGCAGACCGCCTTTCTGCCGAACTACAAACTTTGGACCAGTCTGCCACGGCAGCCCTCGCCCGGCGCACGGCGCTTGCTCCACGTGCGGCAGAGCTTAAGGCGCTCGTCGAGAAGCTAACTAAGGACCATCAGGCACAGCAAGCCGCCATTGCAGAACGTCCGGACCCGGCGCTTCTGGAACAAAACGTGCTGAAAGGCACTGCGGAACTGGAAGAAACACGGAAGACACTTCAGGCGATCCGGGAGACTCTGTCTCACCTTGCGCTGGAAGATATGCGCCTGAACGGAAGCATCGCGGCGCTCAGAGGACGGCTATCCGACCTTGAGGGACAGATTTCTCTGGCCGTTCAATCCCATGCGGAACTGGAAGAACGCCGGAACACACTGGAGAACGCCTGGAACAAGGCGGCCCATATTCCGGTTCGCCTCGAAGCCGCCCTGAAGCAGCAGGATCTGGATCTTGAGAAGGCCCAGACAGCCTATGATGAAGCCCGCGCAAAGGACGAAGCCACCGATCAGGCTGGTCAGGCTGCGCAGGAGCGTCGTCGGGAGGCTGATCTGGCTCTGTCTTCGGCTCGTGAAGCCATTGCCCGGCTGACCGAACGCGCCGAACAGGCCGTGGCAGCGCGTGAGCGTCTGTTGACGGAAAGCGACCCGCCAGAAGGGGGCGTTTATCCGTCTGATCTGTCCGAGCAGGCTGAAACGTCCACTCGCCGTAGGCTCTCCCGCCTCACCCGGGAGCGGGATGATCTGGGAGCCGTCAATTTACGCGCCGAGACGGAATATCAGGACGCAAAGCAGACTGCCGAGACCATCGCCCGTGAGCATGAAGAACTGACGGCGGCCATCAATCGGCTACGCGGCGGTATTGGAACTATCAACCGTGAAGGGCGCGAGAGGCTTCTGGCCGTCTTCACTGAAGTGGACCGGCATTTTCAGTCGTTGTTCTCACGGATGTTCGGAGGGGGGCGCGCGCATCTGGGTATGGTCGGCAGTGATGATCCACTAGAAGCCGGTCTGGAAATCTTTGCCCAGCCGCCAGGGAAAAAGCTTTCCACCCTTTCCCTCCTCTCTGGCGGTGAGCAGGCCCTGACGGCACTTTCCCTCATTTTTGCGACGTTCCGCTGTAACCCTGCGCCGATCTGCGTGCTCGATGAGGTAGACGCACCGCTGGATGATGCCAATGTGGAGCGCTTCTGCTCTCTTCTGGCCGATATGACCAAAGAAGCCGGCACGCGCTTCCTTGTCGTGACCCATCATCAGCTCACCATGGCCCATATGGACAGGCTCTATGGTGTCACAATGCAGGAACGTGGTGTAAGCCGGGTTTTGTCGGTTGATCTGGGGCACGCCGCTGCCCTGGTTGAAGGCTAACGTCTTTTTTCTTCAATCGAAAATTGACGTTAAGGCGTTGAAGCCTTTTGATAGACAAAACGCCTTGAAAGATCGAACCCATTTTCGTCGAACCACCTCTCCCCGCCCCGATCATGACGCGAATCCGTGAACACGGTATTCGTGTGGTGGGAGACGTGCATGGTGATCTGAACGCTTTCCGGCATGCGACCGCGACCGAGCGGTTCGTCATCCAGCTGGGAGATCTGGTCGATCACGGGCCAGACAGTGCCGGCGTGATGGAACTGATGCTCGATCTTCTGGACACGCATCGCGGGCTGTTCATTCTCGGCAATCATGACCGCAAGCTGGGACGCGCCCTGGAAGGTCGGCGCCTCAGGCGCGATCCTCCCCTTGAAGAAACACTCCGGCAGTTTTCCCTGCCGGAATATGAAGGGCTTCAGCAGCGCACCTACGAGGCGATTGCTTCTGCTCCCACATGGCTACGGATTGGGCGGGCACTATTCGTGCATGGCGGGTTCCATACGGCCATGCTGTCCGAGGCCCCGGTTCCGGGTCTGGGCGAAATGTCCGCCCCGCTCTCCCGCGCCCTTTTTGGTGAAACCACCGGCCGCATGCAGCCGGATGGATACCCTGAACGCCGCCTGACCTGGATCAACCGTATTCCCGAAGGAATGACGGTCTATGTCGGCCATGACCGCCGCTCAACTGACGGACGCCCCTGGCGCCGGATGGGGAGACTTGGAGGCACGGCTGTCTTTACGGATCTTGGTGCTGGAAAAGGCGGCCACCTTGCATGGATCGACATCAATGACTTCTGACAGCTCTTCCGCCCTCGCAGAACTTGAGCGCCTGCGCGCCAGCATCGACAATATCGACGCCGCCCTGATTCATATGCTGGCAGAGCGGTTCCGTTGCACCAAAGCTGTTGGTGAACTCAAAGCACGTTCCAGCCTCCCCGCCGCGGACCCTAACCGTGAAGCCCGACAGATCGAACGCCTGCGCCAGCTTGCACGAGATGCGCATCTGGATCCGGATTTTGCTGAAAAGTTTCTGGCTTTCGTCATCCGCGAGGTCATTCGCCACCATGAGGCGATTGCCGCTCAAGCCAACGGTTCGCACTGATGTCCAAGCGCCTGCTTCTCGTCCTGCGTCACGCGGAAGCAGGCCCTCATCTTCATTCGGGAGCAGGCGATATTGAACGCCTGCTTACTGCCGCAGGACAGGAACAAGCCAAGCGGATCGGACAGAAGCTTGCCCATTTAAACCTGCCTCAGCCCATGCACGTTTTGTGCAGCCCTGCGCGCCGGACGCAGGAAACAGCCCAGGGCGTTCTCTCTGCTCTGCCAAACCCGATCTTACCAAAGGTCGAAAACAGCCTCTATGGCGCGGATCTCGACACGCTGTACGGGTTCATTCATGGCGCAGCAGATGACGTTCGGACATTGCTGCTGATCGGCCATAATCCCGCTATTGGGGCGCTGGCTTATGATCTTGCGGGATTAGCCGTGCAGAACGAAGCATTTGTATCCCTGAGAAGGGGCTATCAGCCAGCAACCCTGACCATCTTTCAGACAACGGAAGACTGGATCAATATCCGGCCTTCCACCGTTCAGGCCAGTCAGGTTCTTACGCCCTGACTGGTGACCTTCTCCTCCTTCAGGCGCAGAGAAGGCTTACGCGGCGCTCAGCAGCCTGAGCTTTCACATACGGTCCTGCTGCAAGAACTTCGATTTCCAGAACACCCTTTTCAGTCGCTGAGCGTGCACCCAGGTCGAGATATGCATTGCCATTCGTCCAGCGGCCACCAGATGCATCTGCATCATACCAGCCGTCGACCTGATTTTCCGTAATCTCACGCATAGCCTGTCCATCCCAAAGCCGGATCATACCGACCAGAACCCCAAGCGAACGGCGATCATCCACGTAAGGACCCGTCACGTCACATGGGCGGGATGTCCGTGACACCAGACGCACAACGTCCGCCCCATCTGGAAGCGAAAACAGGACGCGCCCGTCAACATTCCGCATGGGAGCAATGCGCTGGCCAGAGCGGGTTTCGAGATGCAGATCATGAACACTGGTCGTCTCAAGGACTGGCGCAACATTCAGACCAAGAACCTTCGAACGCCTCGCCAAGCGTGCGTGGATTGGCTCCACAACTGCACGGTCCGTCACGAGCGGTGCCGATGCATCGTGCTCCCAGCTTTTTGCAGCTGTTGAGAGAGCAGCAACATCTCCTGGCTGGGCGAAGCTGTTACGATTTCCCGTGTCGAGATAGCTTTCGGTCATGAGACCATTGGCTAGGACCACGTCGTGATTGGCTGTCTCCACATGGTAATAGTCGTAAACTGCAATGTCTGTCGCATAAGCAATGCTGCCGCCGTTTACGAGCATACGCACAGGAATGAAGGCCCCATCCAGATAGAGGCAGTGCTCAGACGTCAGAAGCAGATCTGTGTGAGGAATATTTTCCGACACAGCACCGGCACGAATACGAACTGCATATCCAGCTTCGTCAGGATGCAGACCGTTACGGACCTGTGCGGTCTTGCTGCCAACCCAGCTCACGGTCTCGGATTGCTCCACACCGTCACGCACAACAATAACGTCATCACCGGCCCGCAGATTTTCAACGACGACTTCACCCGCCGGTGTCTTGATCAAGCTTCCTCCGAGGAAACAAACTGGACCCAGTTCAGCAATGGTTGAACCGTCTGTATCCCTTATCAGGGTGACGCCATTGCTGCTGTAGTCACCCTGCATCCGGGTGGAATACACGACGTCTGCCCCGGATGTGACCTGAAGGTAGTAACCGCCACCACTGCTGACGAAAGAGGCGCTCTCTCCCTGTGAGTAGTCCAGGCCGTTCAGATCAATCTGGCCACCGGACGACAGGATGGTTTCACTCAGAGTGCCGCCGCTTTCCAGTGTCAGTACAGCGCCCGACGAAATCACAGTCGTATCTGCAACAGCTCCAGACGCAACATAGAATGAAGCACCACTTCGGACTTCCGCATGATCGACCACGGAGCCTGAAAGAGCTGACAACGTTGCTCCCGGGTTCAGCTGCGTGTGCGTCAGCTGCCCCCCAGAAGATACAATCTGCGCGCCGCCACTGCTGACCGCGACATAATAGGCGCGGCCACCGTTTGTGATGGTCTGTAGCCCACCGGACAAAACAGTCGCGTTATAGGACGAGCCAGCTGAATCGACTGTAAATGTTCCCCCACTGCTGACAACGAGGAAATGATCTTCACCGCTCTCAGAAACAACGCCACCAGCCACAACTGTGACATTCTGGATGGTGCCGCCCTGTTCAACAGTCAGAGTGTTACCCTGTCCGCTAACGGTTGCGCCCGAAACGGTCTGACCTGAAGAAACTATCTGAGACATGAAAATCCTGTGTGAAGGAAAAATGAAACCGCAGGCTTTCAGAACGCCGGGCGATGAAGAGCGCGGGTTGTAGCGGAAACCCATTCAAAAACACAATATTATTAACAAATATTCTACAACGTATGATTTCATATGGTCTTTTAGGAATTTACAGCTTTTCTCGAGCCTATACGCGCCCTCGCGAGCAGTGTCTCTGGACAGGGAAAACCCCTACCCCCTAGAGTTTGGATCTTCCCGCAACTCTGTCAGGCAGGCGCTCCTTACATGCACGACCCGAAGCCCGAAACCGCTACCCTTCAAGCCGGTGCTGCCTCCATGCAGGCTCCTCTTCTGAAGGGAACAATGGGCCCGGACGTCGTGGACCTGCGAGGAGCATCCCAAAAGCTGGGGGTTTTCTCATTCGACCCGGGCCTGGTCAGCACGGCGACCTGCACCAGTGCGATTACCTTTATCGACGGGGATGAAGGAACCCTTCTGCATCGCGGTTACCCGATTGAAGACCTCGCCCTCAATGCAAGCTTCACCGAGACGGCCTATCTGCTGCTGTACGGTGAGCTTCCGACGACACCGCAGTATCAGGCTTTCCAGGCCGATATGAATACGCATCGGCTGCTGAACGAGCAGATCCGGAATTTCTTTAATGGCTTCCGTCGTGATGCGCACCCGATGGCCATTCTTTGCGGTACGGTAGGAGCCCTCTCAGCATTTTATCATGATGGGCTAGATATCTCACAGGCCAAGGACCGGGATCTTTCAGCGCGGCGCCTGATTGCAAAAGTGCCCACCATCGCCGCATGGGCCTATAAATATTCCATCGGAGAGCCCTTCATCTATCCAGATGAGGAGATGTCCTTCTCCGAAAACTTCCTGCACATGCTGTTTGCGCGGCCGGGCAATCATTACCGCGTCAATCCGGTTCTGGCCCGTGCCATGGACCGCATTCTGCTCCTTCATGCCGATCACGAGCAGAACGCTTCGACCACAACCGTCCGACTTGTCGGTTCAACGGGCGCCAACCCCTATGCCTGCATTTCAGCCGGCATTGCGGCCCTTTGGGGACCGGCTCATGGCGGTGCCAACGAAGCAGCGCTGAACATGCTTCAGTCCATCGGCACGCGTGACGGCATCCCTGCTTTCCTTGAGAAGGTCAAAGATCGGAACTCCGGTGTGCGCCTGATGGGCTTTGGACATCGCGTTTACAAGAACTTCGATCCTCGCGCGAAAATCCTTCAGGCGACCTGCCATGAAGTTATTTCCGAGCTCGGGCTGGAGCACGATCCGCTACTGGATCTGGCAAAGGAACTGGAGCGCGTTGCGACGGAAGATGATTATTTCGTCAGCCGGAAGCTCTATCCGAATGTGGATTTCTATTCAGGTCTAATTCTGAAAGCTCTCGGTATTCCGACGAGCATGTTCACCGTGCTGTTCGCTGTTGCGCGCACGGTTGGCTGGGTCAGCCAGTGGAAAGAAATGATTGAGGATCCTGCAGCGCGGATTACACGTCCGCGGCAGCTTTATGTTGGGGAAGCGACGCGGGAATTCGTCCCCATGAGTGAGCGGGGCTGAAAAGCCCTGCCCTACCTTACGGTCTGATCAGCAATCGCAGCCAGGGGTCTGACCCTTGGCTTTGCGAACGACGTGATGGTCAATCCATTCAGCGACGAGACGACGGGCTTCCGTAATGGAAGATTCAGGATGGTGGATACGGTACAGTGTGGTGCATGCCGCAAAAGCCTGCATATCCGGCTGTCCGACCTCACGCAGTTCCTGATAGGCCGTGACAACTGCACGTTCGCACTTCCGGCCGATCCGGCTGGTTTCAATGCTCACTTTTGGTCCTGCTTCAGAAGAGGAAAAAACGGTCTTACTCCTTAGGGGGCCTGACCTGACTACGCAAGCATAGATTGGGTTCCTCTATAACAGCAACAAGTGCGTACGAATTTGGCACTACCCTTTGCGTCTTGTGGCCGGTAAACCACAGAAAACGACGTCAGTGGAGACCAGCATGACACAACACGGAGACAGCCCGATCGCGGGTCGCACCCAGTGGGACCGGGACGCAGCCCTGACCACCGCCCGCATCCTTCTGGAGATCAAGGCCGTCAACTTCCGCCCGGAAGAGCCTTACACCCTGACGTCAGGCTGGAAGTCCCCGGTCTATATCGACTGCCGCAAAATCATCTTCTTCCCCCGCGCCCGGACCAAGATCATGGAACTGGCCGTCGAGAAGATCGGCCGCCACATTGGCTATGAAAGCATCGATGCGGTTGTCGGTGGCGAGACGGCAGGTATTCCGTTCGCTGCGTGGATCGCAGACCGCATGATGACGCCGATGGCGTATGTTCGCAAAAAGCCAAAGGGCTTTGGCCGCAATGCGCAGATCGAAGGTGATGTGCCCGACGGCATGCGCACACTGCTGGTCGAAGACCTGACAACGGATGGCGCGTCCAAGATCCGATTCGCCAACGCTCTCCGCGATGCCGGCGCCATCGTGAACCACACCTTCGTCGTGTTCTTCTACGGTGTCTTCCCCGGCGCCCACAAAACGCTGGCAGACATGGACATCTCCCTGCACGCCCTGTGCACCTGGTGGGACGTTCTCGAAGCGTGTGCAGGCGGAGATTATTTCTCCGAAAAGGACAGTGCCGAGGTTCGTCGCTTCCTTGAAGATCCCTGTGGCTGGTCCCGCAAGCATGGCGGTGTTGGCAGCGCCGAAGAAGCGCTGGCGCTCAAGGCCAAAGCAGAAGGCTGACGCCCGTGGGCTCTCCTGCCCTTTCGTCCCGATGCCTTGTTTTTGACTCGGGCATCGGGGGGATGGGTGTCGTTCAGGCTCTGCGCGACATCCTCCCCGCACTCACGATCGACTATCTGGCTGATACCGCGCTGTTTCCATATGGGGAGCAGCCGGATGACCTCCTGACCGGCCGTATCGTCAGTCTGCTCGAAGCAGCCTGCCACGACTTTCGGCCAGACGTTTTGGTGATTGCCTGCAATACGGCAAGCACTATTGCGCTGCCGGCGCTCCGGGAACGTCTCTCCATCCCCGTTGTCGGATGCGTCCCCCCTATCCGCTGGGCTGGGCGCGTTTCCACAACCCGTACCGTCGGTCTGCTTTCCACGTCAGCAACGGCCCGGCGACCTTATGTACTGGAACTGCATCGGCAATTTGCGCCCGATTGCCGCCTGATTACCCACGGTGCACGCGGACTGGCTGATCTGGCCGAACGCGCCTTTCTGGGCGATGACATTCCGGATACAGACGTTGAACGCGAACTGACCTGCCTGTTCGAACAGCCTTACGGCGAGGCCATCGATACAGTCGGGCTTGGCTGCACGCATTACACGTTCCTGATGCCAGCATTTCAACGCCTTGCGCGCGCCCACCTGAACTGGCTTGACCCGGCGCCAGCCGTCGCCCGGCAGGTTCGGACTGTGCTTGAAACCCTCGCAACACTCGCACCAGACAAAGCTGCAGCACCGCCCCGGCTTTTCATGACCAGCGCACCATTTAACGCACCGCGTCTGGAAGCAGCCGTAAGCCGTTTAGGTTTTTCGGAGTGGTCTCTTTTCAGCCCGCTTGCAGTAACGGCCTGAGAGCAAACTCTGCGCCAGCCTTGAGGGACTGACGCAGAACAGAACTTTTTAGCGCGCCCGGTTCACCGTGAACTGAACGGTCTCGATTAGAAGGCGACGCAACTCGCTATCCGGGAAAATGGACAGAGCTTCGACAGCTGCGTCCGCGTAAACCTGCGCGCGGGCGATCGTCGTGTTGATCGCGCCCGTTTTCGCAATCAGGTTCAGAGCATGAGGCAGATCTTCCTCGGTCTGCTCGCCTTCTCCAATAACGCGTTCCCAGAAAAGCCGATCTTCCGGGGAGCCAGCCTCATAGGCGGCCAGCACCGGCAGGGTGATCTTACCCTCCCGCATATCATCGCCAACGGTTTTGCCCAGAACCTGCTGGTCTGCAGCATAATCGAGAGCATCATCAACAAGCTGGAACGCCATACCCAGATTGGTGCCAAACTGCTCCAGCGCTTCCTCTTCGGCATCCGGACGCTCGGCCACGACAGCACCGACACGGCAGGCAGCCGCGAATAGCGCGGCCGTCTTGCCGTGAATGACCTCAAGATACCGCTCAACAGGTGTCGTGAGGTCGTTTTGCACGACCATCTGAAGGACTTCGCCTTCGGCAATTGTCGCAGACGCATCCGAAAGGATCGCCATGACCTTCAGGGAGCCATCTGCCGTCATAAGCTGGAACGAGCGGGCAAACAGGAAGTCGCCTACCAGCACGGACGCCTTGTTGCCGAACACGGCATTGGCGGAGGCCAGTCCGCGACGCAACGTGCTCTCATCCACGACATCATCATGCAAAAGGGTCGCGGTGTGAATGAACTCAACGCAGGCTGCGAGCCCGACATGACGCTGATGATCCGGGCCCGGCTGATACCCGCACAGACGTGCGGAGGCCAGCGTCAGCAGCGGACGAAGGCGTTTGCCTCCAGCCGCGACAAGATGGGCGCCAAGCTGTGGGATCAGGGGAACCGGGCTCTCCATCCGGGCGATAATCGCACGGTTGCAGGCCAGCATGTCCTCTTCAAGATAAGCAGAGAGTGCCGATAATGCGCTCTCGCCCCCTGCACCCTGAACCACAGCTTTATCAACGGTCACGGCGGCATCCGGTGCGGCAGAATCCAAGGGTCTTTACTCCAGTTCCTGCATAACGCCCCGGGACTGCCCAGGACCATGCAGGCACGATATGATATGGCGTGTTCCCGTTCGTTCTTCCTGACCGGAAAAGCGACCGGGCCTTATTAACGCCGGACGACAGGTTGGAATGACCATATGAGCGGCAGCAGGAAGGCGGTCAACCCATTGCAGCCCTCTAAGCCTCCTCAGAAGCGCACTTCCTCCCTTTCTGAAAAAGAAAGGGAGGGCACATTGCTGAATGGACGACTCCGCTACACACAGTTCCGGCAGGGATATCGTACGGGGCTGGAGCCGGTGCTGATGGCCGCAGCCATTCCCGCTAGAGGAGGAGAGACCATTCTGGAAGCCGGATGCGGTGCCGGAGCCGGATTGCTATGTCTCGCAGCCCGTGTGCCGGGTGTCAGCGGGATTGGTCTTGAGGCAGATGCCGACACCGCAGAACTTGCCGCTCACAATTTCCTGAACAACCCGTTTCCAGACTCGCGAACCCGTCTTTCCATCGTTCAGGCCATCCTGCCGACAATTCCCTCATCCCTGCGTGCCAAAGCGCCCACAGCTAATGGGCGCTTCCATCATGTGATGGCCAACCCTCCCTGGCACAGTGTGCATGGCACCCCTTCCCCGGATGACAGACGACGTCTGGCACTCAGCGCGGAAAACGATGACCCACAGGCCTGGATCCGCGCTTTGACCCGATGGGTCCTGCCGGGTGGTACGCTGACCTTCATCATATCCTCAGCAATCGCGGATAGAGCCTGTCAGACACTTCTGGAAAACGGGTGCGGATCACTTCAGCTCTATCCCTTCTGGCCCAAACCGGGTCGGGAAGCGAAACTGGTTCTGATCCAGGCCATTCATGGCGGCAAAGGAATTTTCCGCCTGCGGCCGGGACTGGTCCTGCATGAAGAAGATGGCCGCTTTACCGATGCGACCGAACGGGTTCTGCGACTGGGAGAGGCGCTGCCCGGCAGCTAACCTCTCCCGACATGCAGATTATTCGAAGACGTTGCCTTCGAACGCTTCTTCCCAGGTGCCGGACGTAGAGGCACGGGAATATTCCGTGGAGCGGTTTTCGAAGAAGTTGGCATGCTCGACAGCATTCAGCATGTCGTCGATCCAAGGCAGCGGATTTTCTTCCTCGCCGTAAACCGGATCAAGGCCAAGCTGCGTCAGACGACGATCTGCGATGAAGCGAATGTAACGCTTGACGTCATCTGAAGACATTCCTTCAACCGGTCCCATCTCGAACGCCAGATCAATGAATGCGTCTTCATGCTCAACGGTCGTGCGGCAGATTTCCTTCAGTTCTTCACGGAAATCTTCCGTCCACAGTTCCGGATTTTCCCGGATGAACGTGCGGAACAGACGGATCATGGACAGGCAGTGCAGCGTCTCGTCACGCACCGACCAGGACACGATCTGCCCCATGCCCTTGAGCTTGTTAAAGCGCGGGAAGTTCAGCAGGATCGCGAACGACGCGAAAAGCTGAAGCCCTTCCATGAAGGCACCGAATGCCGCCATGGTCTTCGCGATTTCACGCTTGTTGTCGATGTTGAACGACTGCATGAAATCGTATTTGTCCTTCATCTCCTTATACTTCAGGAAGGCCGAATATTCTGTTTCAGGCATCCCGATAGTGTCGAGCAGATGGGAATAGGCCGCGATGTGGATCGTCTCGATGTTCGAAAACGAGGACAGCATCATTAGCACTTCAGTCGGTTTGAAGACCTGGCTGTAATATTTCATGTACGCGGAATTCACTTCCACGTCGGCCTGCGTGAAGAAGCGGAAAATCTGCGTTACAAGGTGCTGTTCAGCTTCCGTCAGCGTGCGGTGCCAGTCCTTCACGTCGTCAGCCAGAGGCACTTCTTCCGGAAGCCAGTGAACGCGCTGCTGGGTTAGCCAGGCATCATAGGCCCAAGGATAGCGAAACGGTTTGTAAACCGGGTTCGCGGTCATCAGGTCATAGTGCTCGGGTGCTGGAGTTTCTCCAGCAGTCGGGGTTGGGTTGCTCATGACCTTACTTTCCTCAAAGACACGTTTTCCCCGTGACTGCCCCTCTCGATTTCAGAGAAGCTGGACACATTAGAAATCCGTGTTTTTCAATACCTTAGACAGTCTGAAGACCACTGTTTATGGGTGCAAATTTGCTCAACCCGGGTCATCCAGAATCATTCTGGGACAGATCATAACGTCCGACACCGCATCAGTCGACAATCCATTCTCTTGTGAGACGAAAACACGGAGGTTATGCAAACAGCACAATCCTCCCGGCGGAGACTTCATGCCCCAGCAAACGCGTCGCTTCTGGCCGCGCTCCCACCTTCTCGCACTCATCCTACTGCCCATCTGCATTTATCTGCCGGAATGGTTCGGGTTCGTCTCAAGCGACCCGATGATGACAACATCCCTGATGGTGCAGAACTCCGCTGCCGCGACAAAAGGGATCATACCGGGCAATCCGGGCTGGATTGACGGCTGCGCGGGCGTTTTCGTTGAAGCTCTCGGACGGCTTGTCGCGCGGGACTGGGTGCATGGCATCATTCCGTGGTGGAACCCTTACAGCGGTGTCGGCATGCCTCTGGCCGGAGAATACCAGCCTGCCGCATTTTTCCTCCCCTTCGTGCTGTTTCTGGGCTTTTCCAACGGCCTCCTGATGATGAAGTGTGCGCTTCAGATCATCGCCGGACTTTCAACCTATGCCCTCCTGAAACAACTCCGCCTCGATCCGCGCGCGGCTCTGATCGGCGCCCTTCTTTACGCGTTCAATGGAACTTATGCCTGGGCGTCTGACGGCCCCTCCGAACCCCTCGCTTTCCTCCCACTCGCACTGTACGGCGTGGAGCGCGCTCGCACCGGGAACTGGAGTTGGCTGGCACTGGGGCTGGCCTATCTCCTTCTGGCCGGTTTTCCGGAAACAGCCTTCCTGCTGGGGCTGATCGCTCTGGGACTGGCAGGTCTTCGCTTTTTCCAGACGAACTCAGGCAAATCCCGCTTTGCTCTTCACATTCTTCTCGGAGGGCTCACGGCCGGCCTGATCGCAGCCCCACAGCTTCTGGCTTTTTTGACATTTCTGCCCCATGCCGACGTCGGATTTCATGTTGGCATCAATAATGACACCCTGCCGCATCAGGCATGGGCCATGCTGCTTTTCCCCTATATCAACGGCCCCATATTTTATGGCCCAGAACTGGGCGCCTGGTATGCGCTGGGAGGCTACTGCGGGCTTGTTCTTCCGTTCCTGGCCTTGTGCGCGATTGGCGGAAAGAAAGAGCGCAGACTGCGATTCCTGCTGCTGGGAATCATTATCGCGGTGGTCGGGAAACAGGCTGGCGTTCCTGTCCTCACCCAATTTGTCGATCTGATTCCGGGAGCAGGCCATACGGTTTTTTACCGCTTGTGCGAACCCATGGTGGAAAGCTGCCTGATCCTTCTGGCCGCTTTCACGCTGGACGACATGTTTCGTGGCATCTGGCGGCGCAAGGCGGGTCTGCTGTCGGCTGTTACAATAATTGCCGTGGGCGTAGTGGCATATCTGTTGGATCGACCAGCCTTGGAGCAGCTTCGCACGTTCTCCGACGGGCCAGTATCCTCACAGTGCTACGCAACCGGCTCACTGATTTTCGGGCTTTTCTGTTTGGCTGGCGCTTCAGGGCTTTGCTGGTCCGGAAAACATCCAAGAACTCTTGGAGCACTTGTCCTGAGTGAGAGCTTGATCCTCTTCGGCTTTCCTCTCTTGAGCGTCTATCCAGAGCCCCCTCGTCCCGACCAGAATCTCATCGCGGCTCTTCGCGAAGAAACCGGGTTACAACGCTTCGTCACCATTGGCCCGGTCGAGCCAAATTATGGCGCCTATCTTGGTATCGCATCCATCAACCACAATGCCATTCCAACGCCCAAGGCCTGGATTCAGCGCCTGAGGCATGATTTTGGCTCGAAGGTGGATTCCGTAACCTTCAACGGGTCCTATCCGTTCACCGAAAGCGGGGATGCCTTCCTGGAAACATTCCTGGCGCGTCGGCCAGAGCTGTTTACTACATTAGGCGTCTCAGCCCTTCTGGTTCCACCGGGGCATGGTCTGCCCAGTATTGCGCCCTATTCTCTGAAAGATCGTCAGTCAGGCGGCCTTTCTCTGACCCCCGACGCTTCAGAAATCAAAGTCGATATCTCGTCGTGGGATAAACCCTCCAGCCGACTGACAATGCTTCAGTTGGGGACTTACGGCGGTCATTCAGATGGTCTTCTTGTCCTGTCCATCTGTTCCGACTCTCAATGTGCAACGGGTCAAACCCCGTTGAAACAGGCAAAAGACAATGGACTAACGGCCATTGAGCTGGACGGAATTATTCCGTCCGACGCTCGGACCATGACTTTGACCCTCAAAGACGCCACCACAGGCGTCATGATCTGGTCTACCGTGAGGGATCAGATAACCTGGCCTCGCATTCGTTTCGAAACGGATGCTGTGCGCGAAACCATGATTCCCGTTCTGCAAACACCAACCGGTGATCTGATCCGGCTGAAAAACCCAGCGCCCTATTTTGAAACTGAAGCAGCCTGCACCCTGACTCCCAAGGACCGCGAGATG
This sequence comes from Gluconobacter frateurii, assembly GCF_002723955.1. GTDB lineage: Bacteria > Pseudomonadota > Alphaproteobacteria > Acetobacterales > Acetobacteraceae > Gluconobacter > Gluconobacter frateurii. Next base: position 778,220 of record NZ_BEWN01000001.1, on the reverse strand, counting down.
CTGTCTGCAACCTGCCGGGAACCTACGCACCTTATCCGCCGGGAAGTCATGCTACCGGGCTGGAAAGCTGAGGTGAACGGAACCTCAGTCCTCCCCGAAATGTGGGATGGATTGTTTGAGCGCATTCCGCTCCCCGCCGGCACCAGCCAGATCCACTTCCATTTCGCCCCTCCCGGAGCACCCTTGGCGTGGATCGCCGTAGCACTTGGGCTAATCCTGCTCGGGTTGGGCTTCCGCCGAACCAAGAAAGACGGGCCGCTTTAACGGCATAAAAAAAGCCCGGCTCCCCAATTGAGGAGCCGAGCTTTTCAAACCGGTATTACCGAGTTGCCTTACTGGCAGGCGAGGCACTCTTCATAATCGCCACTGCTCATCTTGCCACGCGGGGCAGTCTGCGCCGTTGCTTCGTACTTCTCGTCTTCCAGAATATCGCTCTTCACGGCCAGCGTGGAGACTGCATCAGCGCGCTGCACCGACAGGGAGCGGCAGTAGTACAGAGACTTCAGGCCCTTCTTCCAGGCCTGGAAGTGGATCTGATGTAGATCGCGCTTATGGACATCCGCCGGCAGGAAGAGGTTGACCGACTGTGCCTGGCAAATGAACGGCGCACGATCCGCGGCATGTTCGACAACCCAGCGCTGATCCAGTTCGAAGGCCGTCTTGAAGACGTCTTTCTCGTCCTGCGTCAGGAAGTCCAGATGCTGGACAGAACCTTTGCTCAGGGTGATGTCAGACCAGACCTTGTCCGTGTTCTGACCGCGCTCTTCAAGGATCTTGGTCAGATGACGGTTACGAACCGAGAAGGAACCAGACAGCGTCTTCTGAAGAAAAACGTTAGCGCTGATCGGCTCGATACCCGGGCTGGCATTGCCCGTGATGATTGAAATGGAGGCGGTCGGAGCAATCGCCAGCTTGTGCGAGAAGCGCTCCATGAAGCCATATTCTTCGGCATCCGGGCATGGGCCACGCAGTTCCGCCAGCTTCTTTGACGCTGCATCGGCCTGAGCGCGGATATGCTGGAAGATCTTTTTGTTCCAGACCTTCGCCATCACGCTCTCGAACGGAATCATCCGAGCCTGAAGGAAGGAATGGTATCCCATCACGCCAAGGCCGACAGACCGCTCACGGGCAGCGGCATACTTGGCGCGCGCCATGTCATCCGGCGCACGATCGATAAAGTCCTGCAGGACGTTGTCGAGGAACAGCATGACGTCCTCGATGAACTGCGGATCGTCTTTCCACTCGTCCCAGGTTTCCAGGTTCAGGGAAGAGAGGCAGCAGACAGCCGTACGATTCTTGCCGTGATGGTCGATACCGGTCGGCAGCGTGATTTCGGCGCAGAGATTGGACGTTTTGACCTCAAGTCCGGCCAGCTTGTGATGTTCCGGGCGGGCACGGTTCACATGATCCGAATAAATGACATACGGCTCACCCTGCTCCATGCGGGCCGTCAGAATACGGATCCAGAGTCCACGGGCAGACACCTTACGGATAATGCTGTGATCCTTCGGGGACAGCAGAGGCCATTCCTCATCGGCCTCAACAGCCCGCATGAAGGCATCCGTGACCAGCACGCCATGATGCAGGTTCAGGGCCTTACGGTTCGGATCACCACCCGTGGGGCGGCGCATTTCCGTGAATTCTTCGATTTCAGGATGCCAGACCGGCAGATACACGGCCGCAGATCCACGACGCAGAGACCCCTGCGAAATGGCCAGTGTCAGGCTGTCCATCACGCGGATGAACGGAATAACGCCGGAAGTCTTTCCGTTACGACCGATGTTTTCGCCGATTGAGCGGAGGTTACCCCAATACGAGCCGATACCGCCGCCCTTGGAGGCCAGCCAGACGTTCTCGTTCCAGAGGCCAACAATACCTTCAAGGCTGTCTTCCGCCTCATTCAGGAAGCAGGAAATCGGCAGACCACGTGATGTGCCACCATTGGACAGGATCGGCGTGGCCGGCATGAACCAATGGCGGGAAATATAGTCATAGATGCGCTGGGCATGACCCTGATCCGCACCGTAATAGGAGGCAACGCGCGCAAACAGGTCCTGATAATGCTCGCCGGGCAGCAGGTAACGATTGTCCAGCGTCGCCTTGCCAAAATCCGTCAGCAGGGCGTCGCGTGAACGATCCACCCGCACGGCGTGATGACCGGGAAGCTGGACAACATCGTCGAACATATCCGGCGTTTCGTCGCCTTCCCCAACAGCAGGCTCACCAACGGGATGGTCAACAGGCGGTAGCACGTCATGCGGTCGGTCGGCCGTGTGTGGCGTGTCCATCGTCACGTCATGAAGTGTCATTGCGCTCTGCTCCGGCGGTCTGTTTTTTTCGAGTTGATGACCTTCCAATTCCACACTCGCCGTGCTCACTGCAAGCGAACTCTTCGCTTGCAAAATGGAAAGACCTGTGAATTTGGAGTCATCCATATCTAGGGGCAAAAACGATCCACACCCCTATATATTGGGGCAATCGCAGAAAACTGCCACGAGTTCCCATTCATCCCCAAGCGGCTTTCCCACCGTGACATCACAACCACAGGGGCAGAGGATTTTAACCGCAACCTAAGACCGGCTCTTTACGTTGGAGACCCCGACCCCAACACGCGGAGAGCGTCTCATGACCATCAACAAGAAAGCTTCGGCTCATTGGAGCGGAACCATCAAGGAAGGCAAAGGCACCATCTCGACGCAGAGTGGCGCCCTTCAGGACCAGCCTTATGGTTTCAATACGCGATTCGAAGACAAGCCCGGCACGAACCCGGAAGAACTGCTCGGCGCGGCGCATGCGAGCTGCTTCACAATGGCGCTATCCCTGATCCTTGGGGACGCTGGCTTCACAGCAGACTCCCTCGATACGGAGTCGACAATTTCCCTGGATAAGGTGGGCGATGGGTTTGCCGTTACAAAGGCTCATCTGACACTCCGTGGCGTCGTTCCGAACGCGACTGAAGCTGATTTCCTCGAAGCAGCCAACAAGGCGAAAATCGGTTGTCCAATGTCCAAGGTTCTCAATACTGAGATCACTCTGGACGCCAAGCTCGCCAGCTAAAGCCTGAAGGCTGGGATCAGTTATCCCAGCCACACTGCGCATGATTACGCAGCAAGTGGTCTGCCAGAACGCAGGCCATCATGGCTTCGGCCACAGGCACCGCACGGATGCCGATGCACGGATCGTGTCGTCCTTTGGTGCGAACCTCAACCGAATCCCCTGCACTGTTGATGCTCGGCACGGGCGTCAGGATCGAACTGGTTGGCTTGATGGCAAAGCGGGCCACGACTGGCTGACCTGTGGAAATGCCTCCCAGGATGCCACCGGCATGGTTCGATGCGAACTGTGGTCCTGGCGCAATCGGGTCAGCATTCTGCTCACCACGAAGGGCAGCCACAGCGAAACCGTCGCCAATCTCAACGCCCTTCACACCATTGATGCCCATAAGCGCGCCCGCGAGATCAGCATCGAGCTTCCCATAGACTGGCGCACCAAGCCCCGGTGGCAGACCTTCCGCAACAACCTCAACAGTCGCACCGATGGATGAGCCATCCTTGCGAATGGAGTCGAGCAGCTCTTCCCAAGGACCCACGCTTGCAGCGTCCGGGCACCAGAGAGGATTGCGCTCCACTTCGTCCCAATCCCAGCGGGTCGGATCAATCGTTTGGCCACCGATCCCTGTCAGAGCCGCGCGAATCTTTACGCCTTCTCCGACCAGAGCTTTCAGAAGCACACGGGCCACGGCACCGGCCGCGACACGCATAGCCGTTTCACGAGCGGACGAGCGGCCACCACCACGGTAATCGCGGATGCCGTATTTCAGATCGTAAGCAATATCGGCATGGCCTGGGCGATAGCTCTGGGCAATCTCACCATAATCTTTCGACCGTTGATCGGTGTTTTCGATCATGAGCGAGATGGGCGTGCCGGTCGTCTGGCCTTCAAATACCCCCGACAGGATCCGGACCTGATCCGGCTCCCGCCGCTGGGTGGTAAAGCGGGACTGTCCCGGCCGACGGCGATCAAGCCAGGGCTGGATGTCCGCTTCGGACAGCTTCAGGCGGGGTGGGCAGCCATCCACCACGCAGCCGATGGCTGGCCCATGGCTCTCACCCCAGGTGGTGACGCGAAAGAGTTGCCCGAAGCTGTTGTCTGACATGTCAGTCCCCGGAACTGACTGCTGCGATGTCCGGAGCTGCCGGGTTCTTCATACCGACCGTGTGGTAGCCGCAATCCACATGATGGATTTCGCCCGTCACGCCGCTGGAAAGATCGGAGAGCAGGTACATGCCCGAACCGCCAACGTCCTTCAGGGTCACGTTACGCTCCATTGGGGCGTTGAGCTGGTTCCAGCGCAGGATGTAGCGGAAGTCACTGATGCCATTGGCAGCCAGCGTCATGATCGGACCTGCGGAGATACCGTTTACGCGGATATCGTCACGGCCAAGATCGGCAGCCATGTAGCGCACGGAAGCTTCAAGAGCGGCCTTGGCCACGCCCATGACGTTGTAATGCGGCATGACGCGCTCGGCACCGAGATAGGTCATGCTCAGGAACGAACCGCCAGCGTTCATCATGGCAGATGCACGACGGGCGACGGACACGAAGGAATAGCAGGAGATGTCCATGGCCTGCAGGAAGGCATCACGTGGCGTATCGATGTAACGGCCACGCAGGTACTGCTTGTCGGCAAAGGCGATGGCGTGAAGCACGAAGTCGATCTTGCCCCACTTCTTTTCGATCTCGTCGAAGGTCGCATCGATTGCGGCATCATCGCTGACGTCACAAGGTAGAACCAGATCAGAGCCAACGCTTTCCGCCAGCGGACGAACGCGCTTGCCAAGAGCCTCACCCTGATAGGTGAAAGCCAGTTCGGCACCCTGTGCAGCACAGGCGCTGGCAATCGCCCAGGCGATGGAGTGCTTGTTCGCGACGCCCATGATGACACCGCGCTTGCCCTTCATGAGGGTGCCGGTCACGGGAGCCGGGATGTTGTCTTCTGTTTCAGACATTGTGGTTTCCTGAATCGCGTTGGCGTATTAGCGTGGTGGTCGCACAAGAGATGCTAGCAAACAAGAGTAACACGACACTCAATGCCTCTTTGGCGGCGGTTTCCAGCCGTAGTGTGGATTTCAGGCCCATGAGGCAGGTCAAGGCAATGGCCCGTCTTTCCTGTATGGAAGAACCCTGACGACACAATTCGGAATCATAAGCCATCCGCACCTGTTCCTGCCATCTCGCGGAACAGCTATGATTTTCTCTCGACCGTCCGAGACCGTCCCCGCTGTTTCAGGAGACTATCATGTCCACTCAGCCTCTCATTGACCTGACCGCCAATCCCTTTGCCCTGTTCACAGCCTGGATGTCAGACGCAGAAGCGTCGGAACCCAATGATCCTAATGCGATGGCCGTGGCGACTTCGACCCCAGACGGTCGCCCCTCTGTGCGGATGCTTCTGCTCAAAGGCGCGGATGAACGGGGGTTTGTCTTTTATACAAATGTGGATAGCCGCAAAGGCGGTGATCTGCTGGCCAACCCACATGTCGCCCTGCTGTTCCACTGGAAGTCCCTGCGTCGGCAGATCAGGATTGAAGGGCCGGTTACGCAGGTCAGTGACGAGGAAGCGGATGCCTATTTTGCCAGCCGTTCGCCGATGTCCCGCCTTGGGGCAATCGCGTCTGACCAGTCCCGTCCACTGGATGACCGGAGCACCTTTGAAGAGCGCCTGAAAGCCGCAGAAGAAAAATATGGCGACGGTCCGATCCCGCGCCCGAACAACTGGACCGGTTTCCGCGTTGCGCCGGACGCCATCGAGTTCTGGCAGGATCGACCCTTCCGTCTCCATGACCGTGCATTATGGACTCGTGATGGATCCGGATGGAACGTCACGCGTCTTTATCCGTAAAGATATAGAACACCCTTTATCCGCAGGTGGGGAGCCTCACACTATGCTTATCGAAATCAAGAACATCCTTCTCCCCCTCACCGGGGCCGACGATCTGGATTCCGTCATGTCGGTCGCCCTGGATTTTGCCCGTCGTTTCAACGCGCATCTTTCCGCTGTCGTCGTAGGCTCTGATCCGACGGAAGTCGCAACATTGGCTGGTGAAGGCATTTCTGCCGGCATGGTAACGGAAATGATTGATGCGGCGGCCACGGAAGCCCATCGCCGCGCTATCCGCATCCGACACAGCTTCGATACCTTCGTGCATCAGAACGGTATCCGCCGCGTTGAGGCTTCCAAAATCGGCATGACGCTCGGCGAAGGTGTCAGCGCCAGCCTCGAAGTACTGGATGGAACGGAACATGACGCCCTGACCTGGCGCTCGCGTCTGGCGGATATGACGCTCGTACCAAATCTGATTTCGGCCACGGACCCACGCGCCTCCGAAACGCTGCATGCCATTCTTTTTGACAGTGGGCGCCCACTCGTCATTGCACCGCCAATCGTTCCCAAGACCGTTGGGCGCCGCATTGCCATTGCCTGGAACGGCACGCCCGAGGCATCCCTCGCCCTTCGTTGCATCCTTCCATGGGCCCACACGGCAGAAGCGGTGCAGGTTCTGACCTGTCAGGAATATCAGCGTCGTGGCCCAACGGGTGATGATGTTGTCCGCTATCTGCGGATGCACGGGATTTCCGCCACAACACAGGCCTGCGATCCCATCAGCAGGGACGTTGGAGCCGGTCTGCTCAAGGGGGCTGAGAACTTTGGCGCGGACATGCTCAGCATGGGCGCTTATTCCCATTCCCGCCTGCGTCAGATGATTCTCGGGGGTGTGACCCGTCATATTCTCGAAAACATGAAACTCACTGTCCTCATGAGCCGCTAACTGCGAATCATGCGTCTTTTTCCGGAGTTCTGCGTTGGAACCGTCATCTGACGTTCCACACAGACTTCCGGAAGGATGCTTCATGCTTTCCCGATTTGCCGTCCCGCTCTTCTGCCTTGCCGCTTTTGCAACTGCGCCAGCACAAGCCATGGACACCGACCTTTCAACCGATATTTCCTCTTTCACACTTCAGGAACCAGCCGGTCGCCTGAGCCTGCATCTTGTCCCTTCCGCGACGCTGGCTTCCGGCTACGGCAGTTCTTTCTTTGCCCGCAATCCGCAGACGGGCAGCGTCACTATTCAAACTGACGGTCTTCAACCACCTGTTCGGGGCACAATTGCCCCTGAGACGCTCCTCCGCGAAAATTCTGCCTGGTACTTCCAGCAGACATCCTCTGACCTGCAAGCATCCCTGCACATCGACCGTTTTCCGGAAAATGGCCACATCACGATTGGCAGACTCACCTCTCAGAACGGAGCTGTCGCCGAATTACGGGTGGAAGGCGACAGGGTTTTAGCCATCGTGGACAACGGGACGTCCACTCAAAATGTGGTCGCCGGAACCGTTTATCCGCAGCAGACCGTTCGCTATTCCATACACACGACGCCCAATGGCCTGCTCGTGATCTCCGTCAACGGAACGGTAAATCATTTCTCACTGCCTTCTGCTGCAACGACTCATGCGTTGTGGTTTGAAGCCGTTGCTGGCGAGCAGGGTTTCCATCGGCCCAGCCACTCGGATGCAGCACGTGTGACCTTTACTGGGCTACAGGTTCACCATCAGGCTGCCTGAGGTTCTGTCACAGAGTTTTGCGAGCCAGGCCGGACCATGCTACCCGACTGACCATGATATCGCCCGCGCGCATGATCCGTATCTGGCTGGGTGCCAGCCTGCGTTCCACACGCTGGCAGGTGAACGGTTCACGAGACTCCCGGGACCTTCTGCAACAGCCGGATCAGGGAACGGTAGTCGCTTTCTGGCACCGCTCCCTCACCTTGGCTCCGGCTCTCTGGTTCTGGGCAACTGCGCACGAACCTCGCCTGAAACTCAGGGTCCTCATCTCCCGCAATGCTGATGGCCTTCTTATTGCCGATGCCGTTCGTCCCTGGGGCATTATCGGCATTCACGGATCGTCCTCCAGCAAAGGCAAGGACAAAGGCGGCGCGGCCGTTATGCGTACCGCTCTTCGGGAGCTTAAGAACGGTGCCTTCGTCGCCATTACGCCCGATGGACCGCGTGGCCCAGCCGAAGAAGTCCAGCCCGGCGCCGTAGCGCTCTCCCGTCTGGCAAACTGCGCCGTCGTGCCCATGGGACTGGCCTGTAATGGCATTCGTCTTCCTTCGTGGGACAGAATGCTGTTCCCGTTGCCTTTTGGCAGAGGATCAATGGTCACGGGAGCGCCACTTTTCCAGCCGGATGCGGAAACCCTGCGAAATGCGCTCAACGCAGTCTCACGGCAAGCCGAAGACAATGTCCGGAAACAAAATCTGTCCCTGATGGATCGCGTCTGGGGAGCAGTCGGGACCTTACTGGCTCCATCCCTCACAATCATGCTGCGTATCCGCGTACATCGGGGGCGTGAACTGCCAAATCGGCTCCGCGAACGTATGGGGCTGGGCGGTGGCGTAAGGCCAAACGGCTTACTATTGTGGATTCATGCCGCCAGTGTGGGAGAAACACTCTGCGCCCGCCCCTTGATGGACGACCTTCTGGATCGACAGCCTGATCTGAAGATCCTTTTCACGACGGCGACCGTCACGGGAGCGGAAATCATCGCCGCTCACCCGGAATTCGGAAAGCGAGTTCTGCATCGCTTCATACCGCATGACGTGCCTCGCTGGTTCAAACGCTTCCTCACGCGCTGGAAGCCGAATGGGGCCGTCTTTGTAGAAAGTGAACTCTGGCCGGGGATTATTACGGCCTGCTGTCGTCAGAACATTCCCACAATGGTGATCAATGGTCGGCTGTCTGACCGTTCTGCCCGACGCTGGGCCAAGGCTGGCACCCTGACGCGCCGGATGTTTTCACGCCTAAGCTGGGTGGCAGCTCGTGGGCCAGAAGACGCTGCGCATTTTCGCAGTCTGGGCGCCAACCCGGTTTATGAAGATGGAGATCTCAAGCAGGATGCAGCTCCCCTGTCGTGTGACGAACAGGAACTGACGCGCTTGAAAGCTCTGATAGGCAATCGCCCGGTGTTTGTGGCAGCTTCCACTCACCCAGGCGAAGAAGAGCTGGTTCTGGAAGCCGCAGCAATTGCGCGACAGAAGAGTCCCGATCTCCTGACCATCCTTATTCCCCGTCATCCGTCCCGCGGAGAAGAACTGGCCCAGCGGTTTGGTTTGCCACGTCGATCCCAAGAACAAGACCCGAGCGCCGCAACACCCGTTTGGATCGCAGATACACTTGGAGAGCTGGGGCTGTTCTATCGTCTGGCCGATAGTTGCTTCATCGGAAACTCCCTGGCTGGCAAAGGCGGCGGACATAATCCATTTGAACCTTTACGTCTGGGGATCCCGACCGCGACTGGGCCGTTAATGGAGAACTGGCGTGAGGCCATGATTCTGCTTCAGGATTATCTTCACATCGTCAGTGATGTCGCTACTCTGGCGGAGTGGATGGACGCACCACACTCCACAGCCTCGACGGCGGGGCTTCAGCGCTCCGTGGTGTCAAGGCTGAGCCCTCGCATTCTGGAGACACTTGGACGATGAAGCTGCAGGCTCCGCGATTCTGGTCCGCTCCCCGGATAGGACCTGCCGCGTTCCTGCTGCGTCCGTTCGGGACCATCGCGACTCGTCTGACGCGCCGTCGGCTGAAAAAAAGCGGGTTTCAGGCCCCTGTTCCCGTGCTGTGCTGTGGCAACATCACGGTTGGCGGGACAGGGAAGACACCCCTGACCCTCGACCTGGTCCAGCGCCTCACAGAGCGTGGACATCATCCTCACATTCTTAGCCGCGGTCATGGCGGGCGCGAACGGGGGCCTTTGGAAGTCAATCCGGGCCGCGCCAGCGCGCGGGATGTCGGCGACGAACCTTTGCTGCTTGCGCGGGCTGCACCGACATGGATCGGGTCCGACCGTGGGCAAACCGCGCGTCTGGCAGTTGGCCAAGGCGCAGACTGCATCGTCATGGATGATGGCTTCCAGAATCCCAGCCTGCACAAGGACGTCTCTATTCTTGTTGTGGATGGGTCCGTGGGATTCGGGAATGCGCAGGTCATGCCAGCGGGGCCGCTGCGAGAACCGATTATGGATGCTCTGAAACGGGCACAGGTCGTGGTCGTGATTGGTGACGACCGTCACAATCTCCTGCTGACCCTTCCACCTTTTCTGTTCAAGGCGCAGGCCCGGCTTGTTCCAGGGCCGGAAATCCGGAGTCTTCAGGGCCGTCGCGTGGTTGCCTTTGCCGGGATCGGTCGGCCCGAAAAATTCTTTTCCATGTTGCAGGATGCCGGCGTAACCCCTGTACGGTCCCTGCCTTTTCCAGACCATCATTCCTATTCGAACAACGATATTCAGCGCCTTGAAACGCTGCGCCGGGAGTCCGGTACAACTCTCGTGACCACAGCCAAGGATGCGGTCAAACTTCCTCCTGCCTTTCGGGCGCAGGTCACGGTCGTCAATGTCGAGCTGCTCTGGGCAGATCCCAAGGCGCCGGACCATATTCTGGATCTGCTTTTTCCCCTGTCATGACCTCTCTTTCATATCGGGCAGAAGCCCTGATCGTGCGCATCCTGCTGGGCGGGCTCCGCATTCTGCCACCTTCCGTGGCCTCTACTCTCGGCGGGTCGGTAGCACGAACGCTCGGGCCGCTTTTGCCAGTTTCCAAGGTAGCGGACCGAAATCTGCAGATGGCCATGCCGCAGATGACCCGCGAGGAGCGACGCAAAACCGTTCGGGACTGTTGGGAAAATCTGGGGCGGACCGTTTCGGAGTTTCCGCATGTTGGACAACTGAAACAGAACACGCCTTCTGGCCCAGGATGGCAGGTTAAAGGTGCGGAGCACCTCGAAGAGGCCAGAGCTACGGGACGGCCGATCATTTTCTTTTCCGGTCATATTGGGAACTGGGAGCTGATGCCGCCTGTCGTGGCCCGCTTTGGCATGCCCTTCGCGTCCTTCTACCGCGCGGCGAGCAATCCCACTGTGGATTCCATCATCCATGCCCTGCGCCGGGAAGCCATGGGAGCCGACGTTCCCATGTTTCCGAAAGGCTCCAAAGGAGCACGTGCAGCCCTCAGGCATCTCTCGAAAGGTGGCCATCTCGGCGTCCTGGGCGATCAGAAAATGAACGATGGCATCGAGGCCCAGCTATTCGGTCGCCCCGCGATGACGGCTTCGGCCACGGCTGTGTTTGCACTGAGACATAACGCTCTGATCGTGACGGGTCACGTACGGCGCGATGGCCCGGCGAGACTCGTGCTTGTTGTAGACGAACCGATCGACTTCCAGCCGACGGAGGATCGTCAGGCCGACATTCTGGCTCTTACCCAGCGTCTCAACGACCGCCTTCAGGAATGGATCGAGCAACGGCCCGGTTCGTGGCTCTGGCTTCATCGCCGCTGGAGCAAGGATCTGTATCGGAATATGACAACAACATGTTGAGCTATGCGTTTTTCGCATGGCAGATTTGCCACAGTGGAGAAAGTTTATGTCGCCAGACGGGGTTTTGGCGTCATTTAAGATTGTGAAAGGCCCCATTAGGATTTTAGCCTAACCTCATCGCAATCACCGGGCTCTTCCGCCCCGCTTTGATGAGGACTTACCTGATGGCGCAGGCAACTCCCCTTCTTGACCTTTCCCCCGTTTCCATGGGGGGCAATGTCATTACCCTGAGACAGGGTGTGCTTCCTCGCCACCGTGAATATCTGTCCCGGTGGCTCGAAGCTGGAATGCGGATGGGTCTGTTCGATGCAGAGATCACTCCGGTCGACTCTGGCGTCACCAATTTTGATGGAACGACCCCGATTGAGCATGTTCTCGTCTGGGTTCGTGAAAATCCTGATCCGGCTTACATGCTGCGTCCGCAAGGCATGCGCTGGGTTCTGATCGATCATCTGCGGAATCACGAGCTCGGCAGCTACGCCAGCTTCGAACTGGCTCTTCATACGATCCGCCCAGTCCTGCCGCTGGCTGAAACATACGCCGCCTGACAATACTCTCAGGAGCAAGCGCTCCTGAGGTGGCCTCCCGGATTTCATACTTAGAGGCGAACATAAAAAAACACGCGCTGATCGCCACAGACGCGTGTTTCTTCTCTTTAAAATGAAGTGTCGGCTTAGCTCGGACGCGCAGCAATATCCCGCGATGCGGGAACAATGATACGGGCACCGCCGCCCCGCTGGATCTGGAAAATTGCCAGAGCGCGGGTCACATGCCCATCCGACCGCAGCCGGAACAACCCGTCTACCCCCATATAACCGTCAGCCCGTGTCAGGGCTTCCGTCGTAGGGCCGCCCTGCTTCATCAGGTTTCCGGCAAGCGCCGCTGCATCATAGGCGAAATCTGTCACAGGAGACGGGGCCTGATGATAAACAGCCTTGTACTGCCCGACATATCCGTTGCGATCCTTGGCATCAGGCGCGGCATACCAGGCGCCATGGAGCGCGCTCAGCTTGCCATCAAACGCTTTCCAAAGTGCAGGCCCCATAATCTGAACCTGACTGGAGTCGATGTGATCATCACGTAGCGCCGTGATGATGTGACCGAGTTCCATACCGGTATCTGCAAGAACAAGGGCATCAAATGGTGGCGGGGGAACTGGTGCTGCTGCGACAGGCTGCGGAGGCGTTGCCTGAGCTGGATTGGCCGTGGCAGCCGAATCGGGTGCAGCGTCTGCGGTCGGATCCACGGCTGACGGGCCGGAAGGCACTGCAGGCGCTGGTGCCGGAGGCTGGCGGTTCGCGATATCCGATAGGCTCTTCATGCCATCGTCGATATTCTGTGCGTCCATTGTATGGAAAACGATCTGCGGATCTTTCAATCCGTCGTCACTGCAGGCGCGCTGCAAACCTTCTGCCATGGCATGACCCAGCGCATTGTCGGGCAGGAAAGCCGCAAAGGTCTTGCGTCCTGTCGCACGAGCGGCATCCACCATACGGCGGACCTGCTGCTCCGGGGTGAGACCCATGACCCAGACACCCGGCCGAGCCTGCGTCGAGTCGCTGGTGAAAGCCAGAACGGGCTTGCCCGCCTCAACCGCCAATGGAGCGACAGCCGCTGTTTCCGTAGCAGTCAGTGGTCCCAGGATCATCGCGTCCCCGCGCGACAAGGCATCATGAGCGGCCTGTGCAGCGCCGCCCGCTGCGTTGCTGTCATGGACATCCAACGCGGGGGAACCCTGTGCAGAGAGGGCGAGCTTGGCTGCGTCGCGCATACGGCCGCCGATGGCTCCATAGCGCCCCGTCAGCGGAAGAATCAGGCCGACTTCGTGCGCGCCCGGAGCCTGACTGATGCCCGGAATGCCGCCAACACCCGGGATCAGGGAAGAGCCTCCCCCCGAACATGCGGTCAGCGTCAGGAAGGTTCCAGCGGCGAGGCCAGTGCTTACACCCTTGCGCAGACGGCTCATCGGTCCAGAATAGGGCCTTGAGTTCGTCACCGAGGATGCAGATGTCCGAAAAGTCATGTTCCGCTGAAACTCCCTTGAGCGATACGGCTGAAATGTTAACGGCCGCCCCGCCATCGGAGCATGGCCCGAAAGTGGGGGGACAACTGATATTGGTTGCGACGCCAATCGGCAACCTGGCCGATATCAGCGAACGCGCGATAGAAACCTTACAGAGCGTTGAGGCGATTTTATGTGAAGATACGCGCGTGACGGCAAAATTGCTGATGTCGCGCAACATCTCCACGCCCACCAGAACGCTGCACGATCATAACGAACAGGATCGTACCCCGTTTCTCATTGAAAAACTTTCTGCGGGTGCGCGATACGCCGTGGTGTCAGACGCTGGCACTCCGCTTGTGTCAGACCCGGGATATCGACTGGTTCGGGCGGCAATTGCGGCGGGTATTCATGTTACGGCCATTCCAGGACCGAATGCCGTTGTCACCGCACTGACCCTCTCGGGCCTGCCGCCGCTGCCGTTCATGTTCCTAGGCTTCCCTGCCCCCCGCAGTGAGGCGCGCAAGACCGGCTTTGCTACACTCCGAGCAGCGGAACAAGCCGGCGTTCGCTCGACGCTCATCTGGTACGAGGGACCACATCGCCTCGTCGAAACGCTGGAAGATCTGATTACCGTCTTCGGCCCCGATCGCGAGGCCGCCGTTGGCCGCGAACTGACGAAGCGTTTCGAGGAAATGGTTCGTGGAACACTGGCAGAGGTGCTGGCTCATTTCCAGACCACAGCTCCGCGCGGCGAAATCACGCTTCTGATTGGTCCGTCAGCGGAAGACGACAGTGGAGCGGATGATCTGGACACGCATCTTCGCGAAGCGCTGGAAAGTCACTCCGTCAAGGATGCTGCTTCGCTGGTCGCAGGTATTATCAAGCTCCCCAAGCGCACGGTTTATGCCCGTGCACTGGAGCTCTCAAAAGAAATGAAGAGCTGACTGATCAGTCTTCGGATTTTGGAAGCGTGAACAGAGACTGGGACACGCTTCCACCCGTCTTCACATCAGACAGGGCAATACGCGTCGTACGACCTTGAGCGTCCACAACTTCCCACCCCAGCAGAGCCAGCGGCGTTTCCGAGAAAACAAGCGTCAGATTGCCCTCACCCGGATTGTCACTTTTCTCGACCTGAAGACGGATTTGACCGCTCTTGCGTTCAAATCCCGTGACGGTCACATCCCCGGACAGTTTCAGATCAGGACGAAGCAACAGCCCCAACGGGGTGCGGTCCAGAGGAATGACCGTGACCTGGCCGACGCTACGATCCTGAAAAACAACTTTGCCGTCGTTAGCCACTAGCAGCAGAGGGCTAGGACTATCATAATCGAAGCGCATCCGCCCCGGCCGATCCAGCGTAGCCGTTCCGCCGACAGTTTTGCCATCGGGAGCGATCTGCTGGAAGCGGGCCTGAAGGACGGTGATCTGCCCCAGTGTGTCCTGAATACGAGCGACCCAGCCCTGATCGACAGGGCGGAGCTGCGCCGGAACGGCCTGCGCCAGAGCAGGAAGCGGCAGAACTGTGACGGACATGAAAGCGCTGGCCAAAGCCGCGCGGAAGAAAAGACGGTTCATCATTCCTCTGGAACTGCCGATCAGGAGGTGGGTTGCAAAAGTCCCCGCCTTTCCTGATGCATAGCGCGTTCCCACAAAAACCGGAATGTTGGCTTTCGGCCTCGCCTCAGATAGCGGCTTCGCGGAACAGCGGCTTCACACTGCCACCCCATGCGCCTTCATAGAGCGCCAGCCAGTACTCGGCCTGAGTCGGGCCACCATCCGCAATGAGGTGTAGAGGATCAAGGAACTGCGCCTCGTTGCGGACACGGGCGCGCAAGCCCTGCTCGGCGAGTGCCACAACACGCTTGGCCAGAGTCTTCAGACCACCCGGAAATTCAGCCTGCATGCCCTTGACAGGAACGTCTGCCCGAAGCTGCTGATAGACCTCCCAGGGCTGCTCCAGAACCAGCTTTTCAGCAGCTTCCAGTGTCGCTGCATCATAGAATAGTCCAACCCAGAGCGCAGACTGTGCAACCATCATCTCAGGTCGGCCTGCATCTGCACCACGCATTTCAAGGAACTGCTTGAGGCGTACATCCGGGAAAACTGTCGTCAGATGATCCTCGAAATCCCCGATCGTGGGCGTCAGACCTTCCAGGCCCGGCTGTGGCTCACCATTCAGCCACCGACGGAACGAACAGCCACTGACATCCAGATTCTTGCCATCCCGTGCAACGAAATACATGGGCACATCCAGCGCCCAATCCACGTATTTCTCGAAACCGAAGTCTTCCGCGAAGAACAGCGGAGGCTGACCGGCTCGCTGATTATCAACATCCGTCCAGATTCGCGCGCGGTTGGACAAATATCCATTCGCCTTGCCCTCAACGAAAGGCGAATTGGCAAACAGCGCTGTAGCCAACGGCTGTAGGGCGAGAGACACGCGCATCTTGCGGGCCATATCGGCTTCATCGCCAAAGTCCAGATTGACCTGCACGGTGCAGGTTCGCGTCATCATATCCAAACCGAGGCTACCGACCTTCGGCATGTAATTCCGCATGATGGCGTAGCGGCTCTTGGGCATCCACGGCATGGCATCCCGGCTCCAGAGCGGCTGGAAGCCGAACGGCAGGAAACCAATCCCGAGTTCCGAAGCCGGCCCGCGGATCAGGTCAAAATGCTCCTGCATTTCGGCCTGCGTCTCCTGAAGGGACACCACAGGCGCACCCGAAAGCTCAAACTGACCGGCAGGCTCCAGAGAAATCGACCGACCTTTCTGACTGTTCTGGCCTGCCAGTCCGATCAGCGCTTCACCGTCATGAATCGGCGCCCAGTCAGGCCCTTCCAGCTTCTGCAGGAGCGCCCCAATCCCTTTTGGCTCATAGGGCGGCGGTGACAGCGGCTCACGACCATCATCCTGTCCCGGCAGCACAAATCCGAACTTTTCATGCTCGGTGCCAATCTTCCACTCAGACTGCGGCTTGGAGCCACGCTCCAGAACCTCGACGAGCTGCGCCCGATTCTCGATCGCTGCGCTATTGGATGTGCCGGGATTGGACATGGCGGTTTTGCCTCGGTTTGAAATCGTTGTTCGATATTGATTGAACTTGTAGCAGTTCAGACGGTCCTGTCACCCTCAGGCGCCACGTCTGAGTGCCAGACGGGCCAGCCCAGCACAGACAGCCGTCTCAGCCCGTAGAACCAGCGGCCCCAGTGTAAGGGCATGCACAGCGGAGTGACGCTGCAGCAGAGCCACTTCAGCATCTGAAAATCCCCCCTCCGGCCCGATCAGCAGCGCCGCAGCCTTCATAGGGCCATCCTCACCGGGACGACGTTCCAGCGCAGCGAAAAGCGGCTTGTCGTCCGGCCAGGTGGATAGGACGGTTTTCAACGATTCCAGCGGAAGGATCTCAGGAATATCAAGTCGCTCACATTGCTCGGCAGCTTCAGATGCGATGAGGGCGAGACGTTCCAGATTCAGCCGATGCGTATTCGTCCGCTCTGTAATGACAGGCCTGAAGCAGGTCACACCCAGTTCGGTTCCCATGCGGATGACGAGCTCGGTCGCATCGCGTTTCAGCGGCGCAAACAGAAGCTCTACCCCCTCCGTCGCCTGGGGAGGACGCTCCATTGTTCCGAAAACGATTGTCCCGCGGTCTTTCCGTAGGGTCTGGATCGTCGCGGCCCATTCCCCGTCCCGCGCATTGAAGACGCGAACGGCGTCTCCCGGCCCTTGTCGCATGACATTGCCCAGATAATGGGCCTGACCGGCGGGGAGCGGAAGTTCAAGCCCTTCAGAGAAAGTAACATCCGGCACTTCAAGATAAAGACGGGGATCAGATCGGCTCATCCTTCCCGGATAGCGCGCAACAGCCATTGACGGAAGCGCCTCTGCCCCGCATCAGGGGCTTTGATGAGTGAAACCCGCCCCCATACCGATATCAGCCTGACAGGCTGGACCGGCCGCCTGCCTGAGCCCTGGCGGTCCTACGCGCTTCTGGCCCGGCTGGATCGCCCGGTCGGAACGTGGCTGCTCTTCCTCCCGGGCGTGTGGGGACTTTTCCTTGCACCGTATGCATCACTCGGACTCCGCGTCCTTTACACGGCACTCTTCGCATTCGGCTCCCTCGTCATGCGATCTGCCGGATGCGTGGTGAACGACATCTGGGACCGCGATATTGATGCCAAGGTCGCCCGGACCGCTGGCCGACCACTGGCCAGCGGTGCGCTTTCCCTGAAGCAGGGGCTCAAGCTGCTCGCTGCCCTGCTCTTCTGTGGCCTGTGTGTTTTGCTGTGCCTACCCGTGGCCTGCTGGATTTTGGCCCCTTTTGCGTTGGTTCTTGTGGCCCTGTATCCCGCCGCGAAGCGCGTCACATGGTGGCCTCAGTTGGTCATGGGATTCACCTTCGGCTTCGGTGCACCGATGGGCTACGCTGCGGCTGGCGGACGCCTCGATGGAAACGGAGCCCTGCTCTATGGCGCCGTCATTCTCTGGCAGCTCGGCTTCGATACCATTTACGGCTTTCAGGATATGGATGATGACGCGCGCATCGGCGTGCGCTCCACGTCCCGCCTCATGGAAAAGCGTGCCAAACCCTTCATCGCAACCTGTTATAGTCTGATGCTGCTGGCTCTGGGGCTGGTCGCTATTCATGCCCATCTCCATCTCGGCTTCTGGTTGTTCTTCGCGATGGCAGGTCTGCTTCTTCTTCAGCAGGCTCGCACCCTTGATCCATACGACGCGCCGAACTGCCTGCGTCAGTTCAAGCAGAACGTTCCGATCGGTTTCCTTCTGGCTATTGCCTTTATCTGCGGAAGACTTTGAACATCATGTCAGTCAGACTGCAGGACCCAGCGGCATTCATCCGCGACAACACGGCAGTCGAAAGTGCCGGACTTGTTCCGGAAATCGCCCTGCATCTGGCAACAGACATCACGCCGATCTGGCAAGCCAGCGAAGCGTTTCTCGAAGCGCATGGCATCGAGCCTCCCTTCTGGGCTTTTGCATGGCCTGGCAGCCAGCTTATTGCACGGTATATTCTGGATAATCCCGAACGTGTCCGCGGCAAGCGGGTTCTGGACGTCGCCTGCGGGTGCGGTCTGGCAGCCATTGCTGCGGCAAAAGCCGGAGCTTCGGTCGCAGAAGCCAACGATATCGATCCGATGGCTCTGGAAGTCACAGCCCTGAACGCCACACTCAACGCAGTTACGGTGGCGCTTCGTACAGGCGATCTCGTCGGCTCAAAGCCTGACTGTGATCTGCTGGTTATCGGGGATGTCTGTTACAATGAGGCTATGGCCGCCCGGATTATGCCGTGGCTGCTGGAGTGCGCTCAATATTGCGAAGTCTGGCTCTGTGATCCGGGACGGCACTATGCGCCCAAACTGGATCTGGACATTCTGATTCAACAGAACGTCCAGACCACCCAGGAACTTGAAAGCACCGACCAGCGAACAACCACGCTGTTCAGTCTGCGAGGTATTTCCGCCCAAGACTGATCGCGGACCCGGTCAGTGCAGCGATCATCGCCCCACCAAGGCAGATAAAGGCTGGATGGGGAAAGATCGTGAAAAGAGCGGCCACGAGCAGAGCGCCCGTCGTCTGACCGCCAAGCCGCGCGACTGAGAGCATGCCGCTGGCCCCGCCTTCCCGTCCTGCTGGGGCAGACACCATGATAGCACGGTTGTTGGGAGGCTGGAAAAGCCCGAAGCCACACCCGGCCAGCAGAGTGCGCCATGCAATCGCGGCGTTGCTTGCATCCAGAGGAAGCAGCCAGAGCAGCAGAAAACCGAATGCTGTCAGCAGCAGTCCCAAAGAAGACAGGACGGACGCCGGAAAGCGGTCAGCCATTTTCCCGACCACAAACGACATCACTGCCACCCCAACGGCCCAGGGCGCAATCAGAAGACCGATTGTGGAATCGCCACGATGAAAGGCTGACGCCAAGGTGAAGGGCATAGCGACAATATAAAGGTTGGATGCCACAAAGCCGAGAAAACCCACCAAGCAGGCCAGCAGGAACGGACGCCGCGCCAGAAGATCCACGGGAACAATCGGCTCCCGGCGCCCCTTCTGATACCGGAGCAGAAGCCACCAGCAGATCAGACCAGCGCCTGTCAGCAACGATCCGGGTAGAAAATCGCCATGCATCAGACCATCGAGACCGATGCCAAGCAGCGCGAAAGAGGCCACGGTCAGAATTGAACCGGGAATATCAGCCTGCATTTCGCTTCGAGGCGTCTGCGGCAAAGCAAAATGCGCCATGGCGAGGGCTGCAAGAGCCAAAGGCAGATTGATCCAGAAAATCCACGGCCACGTTGCAACGGAAAGGACGATAGACCCAATCGTTGGTCCAAGAGCCACGCCGATACCAACGAACAGGCCGTTCAGGGCGATGCCCTTACCAAGCTCTGCATGCGGATAAATGAACCGTACAAGCGCGATATTCACGCTCATGATGCAGGCACCCCCGACACCCTGAAGCGCGCGGGCCAGCGTCAATTCCAGCAGGTTCTGGGAAAGGGCGCAGCCAACGGAGGTGATGAGGAACAGGAAGATACCGATCTGGCTCATGCGGGCAAAACCCACCCTCGCTCCAAAGGAGGCCAGAGGCAGCAGGCAGGACAGATTTGCCAGCTGATAAGCATTCACCACCCAGATTGCCCGTGAAGACGGAGCATTCAGATCATGGGCGATGGAGGGAAGCGCCACGTTTGCAATGGCGTAATCCAGAACGGAAAGAAGCAGCCCAAGAAGAACGGCTGACATGGCTTTGACACGCTGGGCTCCGTAAAGCCCAGCGTGTCGTTGTGGATCGGAGGCGAGATCACTCTCTCCAGCCGTAGCGGCTTTCATCACGATTAACGTCCCAGATCCTTCAGTTTCTTACCGGCAAAAAGATTGGCTTCCAGTGTCTCAAGGGAGACACCTTTCGTTTCCGGAACCATCATGAGCGTGACAAGCACGAAAAGTCCATTGAACGCAGCAAACATAATGAAGGTGGATGCTGCTCCCATTGCCACCATGATCATCGGGAAAGTCTTGGAAATTGCCCAGTTTGCGCCCCAGTTTGTGACAGTAGAGCAGCCGATTCCAAAATCACGTCCCCGCGTTGGCTGAACTTCAGAACACAGGGTCCAGACCAACGGCCCTTCACCGATTGCGAATCCGGCAACGAACAGCAGGACAAACCCGCACAGGGCAATCTGTGCCTCAAAACTCGAAGCACCGACTTCCAGCAGGACGCCTACGCCCAGCAGCGCGGCACCAGCAATAACGCAACTCAGGATGAG
Organism: Gluconobacter frateurii; assembly: GCF_002723955.1. Taxonomy (GTDB): domain Bacteria; phylum Pseudomonadota; class Alphaproteobacteria; order Acetobacterales; family Acetobacteraceae; genus Gluconobacter; species Gluconobacter frateurii. The sequence continues at coordinate 757,489 of NZ_BEWN01000001.1, read as the reverse complement.
AAGCGGGCGACGCCCCCACTTGTCCACGCAGGCAATGGCAACGCCCGTCAGAATCATGTTCGTCAGACCGACAAGCGTTGTAGCCCATATAGAGGCATTGACGCCGAAATGAGCGGCCTGAAACACGCGCGGCGCGTAGTACAGCAAAGCATTGATGCCGGTCAGCTGCTGCATGACCTGAAGAAGCATGCCCAGATAGACAGAACGGCGGAAATTGGGGTTGCTGCGGAACAGACCAAACCCGGCATCACTGCTTTTGTGCAGACGCGCCTGAATATCGGCCAGCTCCGCTTCAGCCACTTCTTCGTCAGAACGCAGACTGTTGAGCACGCGACGCGCGTGGTCCTTGCGCCCCTGCATCATAAGCCAGCGTGGACTGTGCGGGAGAATCAGAACGATACCCAGAAACAGCGTCGCTGGGACGGCCATGATCCCGAGCATCCAGCGCCAGTGATGGCCGTTGGCTAAAAGGCTATCCGACACGAAGGCCAGGAAAATGCCGAGCGTGACCATGAGCTGATAGAAGGAAATCATGGACCCGCGAGCGGATTCGACAGTGATTTCGGAAATATAGAGAGGGGCTGCGAATGCTGCGAGGCCGACAGCTAGCCCGAGAAAAACACGCCCGATAATCAGAACCGCCGGAGACGGCGCAAGGGCACAGAGCAGGGTTCCAAGCAGGAAAAGGATTGCTGCCAAAAGCATGGCGCCTGTGCGGCCATATTTACTGGAAACGCGACCGGCAATGAGGGAGCCAAACGCGGCACCCGCCATCATGGAGGAGACGATCCACCCCTGCAAAGCATCGCTGGCATGAAAATCTGTAGCGATAAAGGGCAATGCGCCTGCGACGACGCCCGTATCAAGGCCAAACATCAGGCCGGCAAGTGCTGCCATGATCCCCAGCGCCGTGGCGCGTGCCGTGCTGCGTTGAGGCTCCCCTGAAACGTCCTCACTGCGAACCGCAGCAATCCCGACCATAATTCCTATTCCTCATCCTTAACTCAGGCCTGACTGATGGCTGGCAGCCTTTCTAAGGCCGAACACCAACCATCGCCAGTCTGTGGAGAGGGATTAGATATACGAAAACAGGGAGTTTTATAGTCCAGTTTCGTCATTCTGTTCCGGTATGCGTACGATGCATAACGGAACAGAAACGAGAATCACTTATCCGCGTAAGGATTCTTGGTGCCGCGCAACTGGATACGGATGGGTACACCAGGCATGTGGAACGTCTCTCGCAGCCCATTCACCAGATAACGCTTGTAGGCATCCGGCAGCATCTCTGCTCGTGTTCCGAACAGGAGGAACGTTGGTGGACGCGCCTTGACCTGCGTCATGTAACGCAGCTTGAGGCGGCGACCATCCACCAGTGGCGGCTGATGGCGATCCAGCATCTCTTCGAACCAGCGGTTCAGCTCACCTGTCGTGACGCGCGAATTCCAGACTTCGTAAGCCTTGCGCACGGCTGGCAGCAGACGATGAACACCTGCCCCCGTCAGCGCGGAGAACGTTACCACCGGAATGCCACGAACCTGAGCGAGAGACGTCTCGATCCGGTCGGAAATAGCTTTGCGGGTCGCAACGCGATCTTCGACAGCATCCCACTTGTTCAGCGCCAGAACACAGGCACGGCCTTCTTTCTCAATCAGGCGGGCAATCTGCAGATCCTGCTCATGAACACCAAGCGTCGCATCAATTGTCAAAACGACCACTTCCGCCATCTTCAGCGCTTCAATGGACGCAGAAACGGACATGCGCTCAAGGTGTTGCTCAACGCGGGCACGCTTACGCATTCCTGCCGTATCGACGAGACGGATCGGGCCATGCTCATCATGCAGGTCAACAGAGATGGAATCGCGAGTCAGACCGGCTTCCGGGCCGGTAATCATACGCTCCTCGCCCAGCAGGCAGTTCAAAAGCGTTGATTTCCCGGCATTCGGACGGCCGACAATCGCAAGATGCAGCGGACCCGCTGGACGTTCTTCCTGCTCTTCGCCCTCTTCAGGCTTTTCGTCCCGGCGGCGGTGACGAACCTCACGCGGTGCATGTGGCAGGCGGTCCACGATCTCACCCATAAGATCACTGATGCCTTCGCCATGCTCGGCCGAAAGGGCCAGCGGCGTGCCAAGACCAAGCGAATAGGCTTCCAAAGCCGCGTCAGTTCCGGCTTTGCCTTCTGCCTTGTTCGCAATCAGCATGACCGGCCGGTTCTGACGACGCAGCCAGTTGGCAAAATGAGCATCCGTCGGCGTAATGCCTGCACGTGCATCGATGCAGAACAGAACCAGATCCGCCATGGACACAGCGGATTCGGAAGACGCCCGCATACGGCCGAACAGCGTATCCGGGGCAGCTTCTTCAAGGCCGGCCGTATCGATGATGCGGATCCGACGACCGCGCATGAGGGCCTCGCCCTCCTTGCGGTCGCGGGTTACGCCCGGCTGATCGGAGACAAGCGCCTGACGGCGCCCAACAAGCCGGTTGAAAAGAGTGGATTTCCCGACATTCGGGCGCCCGGCGATAACTACGATGGGCAGGTTCTCAGAGGTCATTTATTCAGCCATAGGCCCGCAGAACAGCATCCTGGGACAGTGTCAGAACCAGACCGTCACAGACGATTGGCTGAACCTGGCATGGCGCCGTGGTTTTACGGGTCGATTCAATTTTGCCAGTTACGGCATCAACAATCACCATGCCTTCCTGAGGCAGGGTAGAGAAACAGAGCAGCTTGCCGTTCACCAGAAGAGGACCGACCCACTGGACGGCATCCTTCTGCACTTCCTGACGGCGGAAGCGACGCAGCTGTGTAATCCAGCGCACGTGGCCAGACAAGCGATCCAGACAGGCGAGCTGCTGATCCGTCGACAAGACAAACATCCAGTCGCCACAGATTGTCAGAGGCGTCTGCCCGCTGACTTCACGCTCCCACAGACGGCGACCGGAACGCATGTCCACGGCCACGAGAACGCGCGACATGGAGATGGCGTAAGCCGTGCCGTCCTTGATAACGGGCGCGCCACGGATGCACGAGAAATCCAGCATGGCGCCCATACCATTGGCACCGCCAAGACTGTCACTCCAGACCATCTCACCAGACGTTGCACGCAGAGCGACAAGATCACCGCTGCCGAAACCTGCCAGAACCACACCGTCAACAATCGCAGGTGCGGCCTGACCAAAGACCACCGTGTCCGCACCCGTTGCCTGGTACGTCCAGACCTGACGGCCTGTCGCCGCCTCCAGTGCAAACAGACGCTCGTCAATCGTTCCGAAAACGACCAGCCCGTCCGCGATAGTTGGAGCAGAACGGCCCGGGGTGCCGAGATCGACTGTCCATTTAATCTTGCCAGTCGCGGCCTCCACGGCAAGCGCCTGGGCCACACCGTCTACGATGTAAAGCGTGTCACCATCCAGGGCGACACCGCCACCGATATTGGTAGACCGGGACTTGCGTGGAGCTGGCTGATGGGACCAGAGTTGCTTCATACCCGGCCACGTCCATGCCTTCACTACGCCCTGAGCATCTGTTGTGAAGATCCGGCCATTCCCGATCACGGGCGGCGACTGAATCGCACCACGGCTGTTCGGCATGATGGCGACCATGGACAGGAAGCTCGTCGGGTTAACCTCGGCACCGATCGAACGGCTCCATTTGAGATTTGCGCCGCTGCCAATCGCATTGACCGAGATGTGATCCGGCGTGCGGTCAGGCTGAAGCCATTCCGTCACGGCCTGTGGGGCCGAGAGAGTGATTGGCGTATGATCTTCCGGATCAACGGTCAGGCCAGCACCGGTAGAAAGCACGTCAACACGATGACCGGCCAGCATGGGCTTTTCATCGTCATTGAACAGGCTGCATCCACCCAGTGCGGTCAAGGCAGCACCGGAACAGGCGACCTGCAAGAGGGAGCGACGGTTCACGGTCGGGGAAGATCGGTCAGGGCGGCGCATTAACCAGCGTCTCCAAAGGTTTCAAGCAGGGCCTGTGCACGGGCACGAACCCCTTCAGGTGCAGCGGCATTACCACTGATCTGCGTCAGCAGGCGCTGAGCTTCTTTCTGCTGATCGGCGGTTGCCCCCGATCGCAGATCCAGCCCGGCCAGACCTTCCTGCGCCAGTGCTCCCCAGGCCCCGCCATTCTGGGCAAGACCTTCATAACCGGGGCGCACCGTCTTTGGGTCTGCCGTATTGGTCTGGGCATTCAGGACCATGTAACGCGCCATGTCCTTCAGAGCAGGCTCAGCCACAGAATCGGCCGCAACGCTGTTCCAGGCTTTCAGTGCAGAGGCAGTGTCGTGATCCTGCATCTTCAGGTCAGCCAGACGCAGCGCGGCATAGGAGCGCACACCTGCTGGACCGTGATCGGCCAGATCCTGGAAAGTTGCCTCAGCCTGCTGCGTGACAGACTTGTCATGCTTGGGATCAGCCAGCGTTTCGAGTGCCGTGAAATACCGGGCGGAAGCCGCACCCTGCGCCGCTTTGCGGGCATGAGTCTGCCATTCCCAGACGCCACCGCCGATCGCGCCTACGACGACGACACCTGCCACAACAGCACCCCATCGACGTGCAGCTGCCCTTAAGCGCTGAAGCCGAATTTCCTCGTTCACCTCTGTGATGAAATCGTCCGCCACCTGGTCCCCTGTTGGATCGGTTTTGTAAAGTTCTGGCGGAACCATACAGGTGCCGCACGTTTGCGGCAAACGCTTCGCTTGAGAAGCTGTTACCGAAAGAAATTCATTGCCGTTTTAGGGCTTCCTTAACCCCTGCCAGACGATCTTCTCCAGCATGAAGAAACCAGCCCTGCTGCTGCCATCGGCCCTGATGCTTTGCGCTCTCGGCGGATGTGCCCCGGACCGCATTGCCTCTGCCCTCACCGGCAAGGACTGCAACACCGCTTATCTCTATGATGACGAGAGCTTCTGCTCCCGCCCTGTAGGGCCGCCCCCTCCCCAGCCTTACTGCACGACCAGCTTTGAAGGAACGGATTGCTGGGCAAGGCCGGACCTGATGCCCAATGTAGCCCGTCAGACCTATGAAGGCCCAACGGGTCTGACGCCCCTGCAGAATCAGACGCGTATGGGACAGTAACGTTTTTTAGTGATGCCCGAGCTTACGGCCTGCCGCAGTCAGCTCCGTGGACAGCTTCTGGAATGACCCGGCAATGCGGGACTGCACCGCCGCACTCGCCGTATGGATATGCGAAATCCTGGCGCTGGCTTCCTGACTAATGGCAGTTTCTTCGCGATTGGCCTGTCCTGACACGCAGGCGTTATAGGCCCGGGCATCTTTTTCGTAAGCCGTCACGCGGTCCACGCTCTCGTTGTACTGGGCGACCGTCCCGGCCTTGACCGTGGGTGCCGTTGGCTCGGCACCACATTTAGGCGCACTCCAGCCGGAGTCGGCAGCCGTGGCTGCTCCGACAGCAAGCACGGACAGAAGAGACAGGCCACAAAGTGCGGCAACGGGACGAATCATAAAGCTCCCTTTCTTGGTCAAAGCGTCGCGCGCCCTACGCCTCGATCAAGGCGCAAATTTGGCAAAACGTCCCGTGGCGTTTCCAATCACTTCGTCATCCTGCATGACGACCGTTCCGCGCACGATGGTTGCCATCGGCCAACCTGTCACCTGCGTGCCATCAAAAGGCGTCCAGCCGGCCGGAGACGCGATCCAGTCATTCGTGATTTCGCGCTGCGCCTTCATGTCCACGAGCGTGAAATCCGCGTCGAAACCGACAGCCATCCGCCCCTTTGTCTGAAGTCCGTAAACACGTGCCGGACCCGCAGCCATCAGGTCGACAAGGCGGGACAGGCTCAGGCGACCCGCATTCACATGATCGAGCATGACTGGCACGATCGTCTGCACGCCCGTCAGACCAGCGGGGCAGTTCGGCCACGGACGCTTCTTGGCCTCAAGCGGATGCGGCGCATGATCGGACGAGACGACATCCACGCGACCATCCTGAATGGCCTTCCAGCTCGCTTCGTAATGATACTGATCCCGAAGCGGCGGGTTCATGACGGCGAGACCACCCAGCTTTTCATAGCACTCCGGGCCAACCTGCGTGAGATGATTGACCAGAACTTCAACGGTTGAAACATCCCGGAATCCTGCCAGATACTCCAGTTCTTCCGCCGTGGACGTATGAAGAATATGGGCCGGGCGACCCGTCTTGCGGGCAATCGCCATAATCCGGCGGGTGCCGAGAAAAGCGCATTCCACATCACGCCAGATGCTATGCGTGGCGTAAGGCTGACCTTCATGAAACATCGGCTTGCGTTCCTGAAGACGGTATTCATCTTCAGAATGAAAGCAGACACGACGATGACCGGAGCGCATGACGGCTTCGATGCCCTCATCGTCTTCAATCATCAGATTGCCGGTTGAAGAGCCCGCAAAGACCTTAATTGCGCAGACGCCCGGCTGCTGCTCCAGCATGGCAAGATCCGGCGTATTGTCGCGGGTTGCGCCGATATACATGCCTACATCCACATAAGCGACCTTGCTGATGTGCTCGCGCTTCCAGTCCAGCATCGCCTTATCCGTGACGCTGGGAGACGTGTTGGGCATATCGAACACGGTCGTCACACCACCAAGAGCCGCAGCGCGCGTTCCGGTTTCCAGCGTTTCGACAGCAGCGTTTCCTGGGTCTCGCAGATGCACGTGACTGTCGATCAGACCAGGCAGAACATGCAGACCCGTCGCATCAATCACACGATCGGCGTCATCGTCTTTCGAAATGGACAGGGAAGCGATGCGACCATCACGAACGCCCAGATCAGCTTCCGCCTCACCCCATGGAAATACACAGCGGCCGCCCCGGATAATCAGATCGTAATGCATGGTCTATCCTTAATCAGTCTGATGGAAACCGCACTCAATGGGCGCGGGAAAGCGTTTCGAAAACATCCGCGTCTGCCGAAATACCTTCGATATGATGTCGGTGCCACAAGGCATAAAACAGCAGCGTCCAGGCTTGTCTGGCATGTCCGCGCTGTGTTGCCGTGGAAAAAAGGCGCTCAACCCGATGGGCCGGCATGATGGCCTGAATGCAGGCCTGCTGCGCCACGAGGGGAGCCAGTCGTTTTGACTGTCCCTCGATCCATGGTCCGACCGGAACGGTGAAACCCTGCTTAGGGGCAAACGGACGTGCCTGAGGCAATGCATCCTGAAGCCAGCGCCGCAACAGCCACTTGCCGTAGCCATCACGGACCTTGAAACGATCCGGCAGGGACCAGATCGCCTTAGCCACGACGGGGTCCAGCAAAGGCGTACGGCCTTCGGCGGAATGCGCCATCAGGCAGCGATCCAGCTTGAGCAGAAGATCGTTTGGCAGCCATTCGGCAATATCGAGGGCCTGCACAGCAGGCAATCCGGTCAGGCGCTGGGAAAGCTCCATGGCCGCCAGCCCGGACCGCCACTGCCGTCCACGCCCCGGAAGGCTGCGGCCAAACGTTCCCGAGCGCCAGGGTGTTCTTCCTCCTCGCCACCAAGGCTTCAATGCCCGGCGATAACGGCCATATCCGGCGAATAATTCGTCGCCACCTTCCCCGCTCAGAATTACCGTGACGTCTTTGCGGGCTTCCTGCGCAAGGAACCACGTTGGAATGATGGCGTAATCCGCAGCCGGATCGTCCATGCACGCCACGATGGCCGGGAGATGCTCCCAGACCATCGCTTCCGTAACAGTCAGGACGTGGTGATCGGCTCCAACAGAAGCCGCCAGAGCCGCAGCGTCATTGGCTTCATCCGCCTTTCCGCTATCAAAACGGGCGGTCCAGGTTTTGGGATGCGGAAGGCCCAGCTTATGGGCAGCCGCAAGAATCGTCGAACTGTCTATCCCGCCTGACAGGAACAATCCAAGAGGTACATCAGCTCGCAGATGAGCGTGAACGCTATCCAGCAGGGCGCTATCCAATCGACGGAGAGCCTGATCGTCCGTCAGATCGACCGGCACTGACGTCGTGGCTTCCTTGAGAACATGCCTGCGACGGGACTCCACGATACGACCATCCACAATCCGCAAGGTCTCACCCGGAAGCAGTCGCCGGATGCCCGGAAAAATCGTTTTCTGGCCCGTCGTGAACTGGAGTTGCAGCAGTTCGTCCCGTGCTTTCCCGCGTGCGCGCCGGATACCAAAACCTCCAGCCAGAAGCGCCTGCGCTTCAGAGGCAAAGGCTATTCCGCCTTCATACTCCGCGATGTAGAGCGGCTTGATCCCGAATGGATCACGAGACAGCACCATTTCATGCTGGCCCTGCTCGTTCTCCACCGCCGCAATCGCATACATGCCGCGAAGATCGTGCGTATAGCCGGTGCCATCCCTCAGCCAGAGATAGAGCGGCGGTTCACAGTCACTGCCAGTTTTGAAATGATTGGCCGGAAAGCCTGCGCGAATGTCAGGGTCGTTATAGATTTCACCATTAGCGATCAGGGCTGCACTGCCAACCCGGAAAGGCTGCGTGCCTCCAGCAATATCAACGATAGACAGTCGCCGATGCCTGAGAGCCGCTCCCGCGAAATCGAGACGTCCCTCCCCATCTGCCCCACGATGGAAGATGGCGGCCGACATGCGCTCCAGCGCCGCCTGATCCGGCGAATGGCCTGGAAGGCAGGAAAGTCCGGCAATCCCGCACATCAGGACAATCCCCCGTCCAGAAACTCGGACCATTTTGTCATGACAACGCTTTCGGCAAACTCGCGCTCGAACCGGGCACGACCGTTCTGCCGCAAACGTCCTGCCAGCGCTGCATCCTCCAGAATGGCTCCAATCTGACTGGCAAAAGCGTCCGCGTCTTCAACGGGAGCCAGAAGCCCGTCTTCTGTTCCTGCAAGAATTTCCTGCGGCCCCTGAATGGCGCTTCCTACGACCGGGACGCCTGCGGACAGACCTTCGATCACCACATTTCCAAGCGGCTCGATCCGGGACGGACAGACCATGACGTCACAAGCTTTAAGCCAAGGGCCGCTATCCGCCACCCAGCCCGGCAGGTGCACACGATCCGAAAGCCCTTCCTTCCGGGTCAGTTCTTCAAGCGCGACGCGTTCCGGCCCTTCCCCACCGATCACGAGATGCACGCCCGGAAGGCGCGTCATGGCCCGGATCAGAACGTCAAAAGCCTTGTTTTCATGCAACCGCCCGAGAGCCAGTACGAAAGGCGCGCCTGAGGGCAGGAATTCCGGACGGACGGCAGGAATAGGAGAAAAATCGGTCGCAAAATTTGGGACGTAATGAACGCGGTCTGCGGGCCAGCCCTGAGCTTTCATCCAATCCGCGAGCCCACGCGTATTGCCGATCAGGTGCTCGCAGTTCCGGTAATTGGACAAATCATAATATCCGCCAAGACGCCCTGCCGTCCGCCACGACCCTGACGGCAACTTCCGGGCCGCACGGCTCATCCAGGCGACGACTACATCCGGCTGAAACTCACGTAAACTCTTCTGAAGACGCGGCTTCGTGCCCACGTCTAGCATTCCGCCAAAGCGGAAGGTGTGCGTTTCTACATTGGCGGCACGCAGACGCGCTTCACGCCCGGCATCATGCCGGATCAGGGCTCGAACGAAGCGCTGATCCGCCGTCTGGGCCATGGAGAGACGCTCGAAAAACAGTTCCGCACCCCCTCGCGCAGACCCAGCCATGACATGCGCCACCCTGGCTTTTCGACCCGAAGGAGAAGACGGTGCCACAGGCGACGGCTGGGAAGAAACGCTCATGACTTCTCTATCGGCCATGCAGCGCGACGCTTCAAGGTCAGGTTCGGAAGGCTTCAGCTTTTCCGTCCAGAATCGCCCGGGCAACATTCAGAACGTCCGAAGCCGGGAGATCTGTCAAAGCCGCCTCTCCTTCAGGTCCCGGAGCTGAGATGGCAAAGGCGTTTTGTCCTGATGGCGCATATTCCGACATGCGAGACGGCCCGAACAGGCCAAGTGTGGGTGTTCCAGCCGCCGCCGCGAGATGCATCAGACCGGAGTCATTTCCAACGAAAAATGCGCACCGTCTGAGTAAGGCCGCGACCTCGCCGAGTGCCCGGTTTCCACCAAGATCGAGCGCATCCGGGAGGGCATCCAGAACTGGTCTTGCCCGTTCTTTCTCTGCTTCGCCCGGTCCATAGAACAGAACAGGCCGCAAACCCTGCGCTCTCAGGCCTTCAGCCAGAGCAACAAACCGTTCCGGCGGCCAGATTTTGCCGTCCCAGTTTGCAGTTGGCCCAAGAGCGAGCCATTTTCCATCCGGCAAAAGAACACGCGCCGATGCGTCCTGTTCATCGGATACCCAGACACGGGGCATAGGGGTCTGACGGCGGCCGAGTGCCTGACCAAGCTGCTCGATCTTACGACCATCCCGACGGCCCCCGCGAACAATCAGTCGGCGACGCGTTCGTAAGGTGAGGCTTAGCAGCGAGCCGCGCAGATCGATCACCATGAACCAGCGCGTCCGCACGCATTCTCGCCAGAGATCCAGCCAGTGGCGATCATGCCGACGCTTTTCCATCGTGATGACGCGTTCACACCGGGGATCAGGCTCGAACAATCCGGCAGCAACAGGACCGCAAACAACCGTAAAGAGCGCGGAAGGATATCGCGCCTGCAACGCACGTAGAACACCTGTCGAAATGACGGCATCGCCCAGCCGGTTGGACGTAATGAACAGAATTTTCATCAGTCGCGGCGCCAGACCGGCTCCTTGAGGCCGTTCACAAAAGCCTCATGGGCCGCCAGTTCTTCTGCGCTGGGGGGAACCATTTTCCGTGGTGCACGATTGGCCAGAAAGTCAGCCGCGCCTGCGATATTGCGGTTCCGCGACGGGCCAGCCAGACCGAGCCCGCGCTGACGGCCACCCATCAGTTCGACGTACACTTCCGCCAGCAATTTGCAGTCCAGCAGAGCGTTATGGGTGCCACGCTGGGACAGGTCGATATTGAAGCGCCGGCACAGCGCATCAAGGCTGGCGGGCATGCCTGGATACTTTTTGCGCGCCATTTCCACGGTATCGACCGCCCGACTGGCGTAATCCAGCGCAGTACGCCCACACTTCTCAAGCTCGGCGTTCACGAATTTGAAGTCGAAGCGCGCGTTATGGGCGATCATCGGGGACTCGCCGATAAATTCCAGAAATCCGTCCGCAATTTCGGCGAATTTTGGCGCGCCTTCCAGATCCTCGATCCGAAAACCATGCACTTTCGTGGCCTCGGCAGGAATGTCCCGCTCGGGATGCACCATGACGTGATAATAATTGGTGGTCGGCAGGTCATCGATCAGCTCGATGGCGGCGATTTCGATGATGCGATCGCCCTGATCCGGGTCAAAGCCTGTGGTTTCCGTATCGAACAGGATCGAGCGTTTCATGAGGCCTCGCGCAGACGGTGCAGAAGAGCGCGAACCTGCCGGGCAGCAGATCCGCGGGAAAGGCCGGTTCGTATCACGATGTGCGCCCGGCGTCTGCGTTCATGGTCCGGCATCTGTCTGGCCAGCAGGGACCGCGCCTGCTCTTCGGTCATGCGGACTTGCCCGCGCCCGCGCTGTCGGATGCGGCTCAGACGCGTCGTCATCGGGGCCTGCACCACCACCACGACATCGCAGTTTTGGTCCTCCCCAATTTCCATCAAAAGCGGAATGTCCAGAACACAGAATGGCTCTTTGCGCGCCCGGCATTCCCGCAGAAACCGCGTCCGCTGGGCACGAACCAGCGGGTGCATGACGGATTCCAGCCGTTTCAGCGCATGTTTATCGCCAACGACCGCCTGACGCAGGGCATGGCGATCAAGCTGGCCATCCGTGACGGTTCCAGGAAAAAGGCGCGCAATTTCGGGGAGAGCCTTCCCGCCCGGCGCCTGTAGCGCACGCACCGTTGCATCGGCGTCAAAAATAGGCACACCAGCCCGGCGGAACAGGGCGGCCACCGTACTCTTCCCTGCGGCCATCCCGCCCGTGAGGCCAATGATTTTCATGGATCAGCGCAGACTGGCAGCCAGCAGGTTGAACGTTGCTTCATCTGCCTCCGGGTCAACACCGAACCAGGCCCGGAAACCGGCTCGTGCCTGATGGATGAGCATGCCAAGCCCATCGACCGTGCGCAGGCCTTCCTTCTGGGCAGCTTTCAGAAGCGGCGTGTCACGTGGTGTGTAAACGATGTCCGTCACACACAGATTGGCCCCAGCTTGGCGCAGCAGCGGTTTCCAGTCGATATCGGCTTTGCCATTCATGCCGAGAGACGTAGCATTGACCAGCAGGGAACATCCCGAAAGCAGACTTGGCCAGTCGTGCCATTCGACCGCCTCCCCGCCCTTCAAGGCTTCAACCATGGCTTCGGCACGTTCCATCGTCCGGTTGGCCACGATAACCTCACACCCGCGATCGAGCAGAGCCGCAGCGACGGCACGGGCCGCGCCGCCAGCACCAAGGATCAGCGCGCGGCCGGACAGTTTGACGTCATGGGCCGTCAGATTGTCGCAGAAACCCGTTCCGTCCGTACAATCTCCGATGATCTGGCCATTTTCGAAGCGAACAGTGTTCACCGCTCCGGCTCGCGTGGCCGTATCCGTCAGACGGTCACAGGCCCTCATGGCCGCTTCCTTATGAGGAATCGTGACATTGACGCCCTGAAAACCGGCAGCAGCCAGACCTTTCAGGGCAGCTTCGAAATGCTCGGGGCGCGTTGGCAACGGGACATACGCGCCATTGACACCATGAACCCGGCACCAGTGATTATGCAGCAGCGGGGAGCGTGAGTGCTCGACCGGCCAGCCCATGACGCCGGCAAGTTTGGTATGTCCGTCAATCATGCAGCCAGTCTCTCCCAGACCTGAGGCAGAAGCCGCGCAAGGCGCGCTGCCCATTCCCGTTGTCTCGCCTCGTCAGCGATAAGATCCTGCCGAAGTTCAATTTCCAGATACGGCAGACCGTTCGCTTCTGCGTGACGGGGGACGGTGTATTCGTTGCTGTCCGTCAGGACATAGGGTTCGTTATCGCCCACGCAGAGGTCTCCCTCCGCGCGAAGCATTTCGATCATCACCTGCGCCAGACGGCTATCTTTGTGATGCAGGATTCCGATCTGCCATGGCCGCTTTACGCCCGCCATTTCCGGCGTGAAGCTGTGGAGGGCAATGAGCGCAGTCGGGCGACCTGCCCGCTCCAGCAGAGCTTCGGCAATCGCATCATGATAAGGGTGCAGGATCTCGCGTTCGCGTCGGGCACGACAGTGAAGCGGAGCCGCACTGTTACCCGGAACAGGCGTTCCGTCGCTGACATGCGGCATGGACGTCGGATGGCCGGGCGCGCGGTTACAGTCGATGACGAGACGGGAATAGACCTGCTCGATCAGGGTAGACCCAAGCATGCCGTGCAGACTGCGCCCGACCCCGAGAATACCAATGTCCCAAGCAATGTGCCTCTGCCATTCCGCTTCTTCCACACCCAGAGACCCAAGCGCTCGGGGAACAGCTTTGCCTGCATGGTCACTGACCAGAACGAATGGCGAGGGTCGCGTTTCGGGAAACAGGAGAAACGGTGCCGGATCATCGGCACCCAGCAGAGGAAAGGACATTGGCTCTTTAGCGTTGTTAACCTGCAAGGGCAGACAGAGTATGGCGGACCGCATCCGCAGACCAGTCCATATTCCCGATTGCCTCGGCTACAACCTCACCTCTGGCGTTCAGCAGCAGAGACCGGGGGACACCGTGCAGGGACATGACGCTTGGCGTCAGGTCCTTGAGATCGTCCGGCCGAACCTGTTTGACGGAAGCCACCAGAGCGTCCTGATCTGCCGTTTCCATCATGACTGAAGATGTCGGGTCCACCAGGAGAGGTAGCGTATCGATCTGGTGGGCATCATAGAAAGCGCGAACCTTGGGAACAGTGCTCCCCCGTACCGCCACTGTCACGATCTGCGGCCCGTCTGCACCGAGAGCCTTGGCGGTCGCATTCACGGACGGCAGTTCACGGATGCAGGGCGGGCACCAGGTGGCCCAGAAATGCAGCACGAACGGCTTGCCGAACCAATGTGACAGCGGGGCGTCCTGACCCTGCTCGTTCTTGACAGACAGGGCTGGCAGAACACGGGGTTTGGTGAGAACGCCAAAAGAGTTCGGGACGAAAGGAATACCCTTGTCTTCAGCAGAGGCACTGAACGCGCGGGACGTTGCGAGAAGCCCAGCGGCGCCGGTGAGTGCGGCACGGCGGGTGAGAGAAAAAGCCATCAGTCAAATCCTGGTGTCGTCAGTAAAGATAAGAATTCAGAGTTCGGAAAGAATGTCGTGCAGCTGGTGGGCAGCATCCGGTGCAGACCAGTTGACGCCGCCCTCTGCCGAAGCACGGAGGCGGCCTGCACCATCAATGAGATACGTGACAGGAATGGCGACATCGGATGTCTTGAGCCATGCTTTGTAGGCCGCTCTGTCCATGATCCAGGCAGGAACGTGCTTCAGACCGGCAGCGTCCAGAAAGGCTGCAACCTTTTCAGGCGTCGCGCTGGCAACGGCTACCGGGATGATCGGGCAGTCTGTTCCCAGAGAAGCCATGAACGCATCCAGCTTCGGAAGCTCCTGCTTGCAAGGGCCACACCAGGTTGCCCACACATGCAGTAGAAACGGTTTGCCCCGCTGGGATTCGAGGCTTTTGCTCGCTCCAGACGGACCAGATAACTGAAGTGCGATTGGATCAAGCTTGGCCTTACCGGCTTTCAGGCTTTTGACGGATCGAAGATTTTCCTGCTGCTCCGCCCACGCTGCCCCTGAAAGAGCCGCAGCAATGCTGATACAGCCAACACCCGCGATAAATCCACGCCGTCCAATCGGGACTGTCATCAAAGCACTCTCTTTTCTGTTCCTATTCCCACAACACCATTACTCTTTCAGAGCCGCAATCACTTTTCTGAACTGCGCGACAGCATCCGGGGCTCCCCAGTCCGTTTCATCTTCAATGGACGCTCGCAGATGGCCCTCAGAATCAATCAGATAGGTTCCGGGAAAACTGAGTTCACTCACACCCAGCCACGCCCGGAAGTCGTGCCAGTCTGCGGTCCATGGATCGATATGGGTCAGATTGAGGTTTTTGAGAAAGGCAGCCACCGCATCCGGGCTATGGCTGGACATGGCGACAGGGACAATCGGGCTGTCATCACCCAGCTTTTTCATGAAGGCATCAAGCTGGGGCAGTTCAATCTTGCAGGGCGCGCACCATGTGGCCCACACATGCAGGACGAACGGCGCCCCTCGCCATGCGGACAGAGATCGCGCGCCACCTTCAGGCCGTTCAAGCTTGAGTTCCAGCGGCGTAAGACGTGCTGGCCCCGGTTCCAGGACCGGAACAATCGGTTTTGGACGATCTTCAGCATGTGCGGAATTGCACAGGCTGGCCGCCGCAGCTAGGCTTAGGCCTCCTGAAAGAAGGGTTCGCCGGTCGATCTGCTTCTGTTTCATCCTGTTACGGTTATCATGAAAAACGTTCCTGTCGAAAAAGAAACCGATGCTGCCTCGAGCTTTGAAGGCACGGCTGCCAACCCGCAATGGGGTGGCCGTTTCGCCTCCGGACCGGCCGCCATCATGAGCGAAATCAACGCCTCCATTGGCTTTGACAAAGTTTTGTGGCGTCAGGATATCCGCGGCTCTCTCGCCCATGCCGCCATGCTTCAGAAGGTTGGCCTGCTGACGGAGACCGAACTGGCAGAAATCCGGCAGGGTCTGGGTGATATCGCGCAGGAAATCGGCGAAGGACGTTTCGAGTTCTCCCCGGCCCTCGAAGACATTCACATGAACATCGAGGCCCGCCTGTCCGAGCGGATTGGTGAGGCCGGCAAGCGCCTGCACACAGCGCGTTCACGTAATGACCAGGTGGCGACAGACTTCCGCCTGTGGGTCCGTGATGCGATTGATGGCCTTCAGGAACAGACAGCGTCCCTCATGCGGGCACTGGCGAAACGCGCGCTGGAACATCATGCCACGCCCATGCCCGGCTTCACGCATCTTCAGGTCGCCCAGCCTGTAACGTTCGGCCACCATCTTCTGGCTTACGTCGAAATGCTGTCCCGCGACCGGGGCCGTCTGCGCGATGCCCGCGCACGCCTGAATGAGTGCCCGCTGGGGTCTGCTGCTCTGGCTGGAACATCCTTCCCGATTGACCGCGCCATGACGGCAGCGGCACTGGATTTCGACCGCCCGACGGCCAATTCCCTTGATGCCGTGTCTGACCGGGACTTCGCACTGGAGTTCCTGTCAGCTTTGTCTTTGCAGGCCATGCATCTGTCCCGTCTGGCGGAAGAAATCGTCATGTGGGCGTCGGCCCCGTTCGGCTTCATCACGCTGTCCGATGCGTTCACAACCGGGTCGTCCATCATGCCGCAGAAGCGTAACCCGGATGCTGCTGAGCTGGTGCGTGCGAAGATCGGCCGCATTATGGGCAACTTCACCGGCCTGCTGACGGTCATGAAAGGTTTGCCGCTGGCGTATGCCAAGGACACGCAGGAAGACAAGGAACCTGTCTTTGATGCGACGGAAGCCATGACGCTGTCCCTGGCCGCCATGGACGGAATGATCCGCGATCTGAAGCCGAATGAAACGCGGATGCGTGAAGTTGCCGGTATGGGCTTCTCCACCGCGACGGATCTGGCAGACTGGCTGGTTCGCGAACTGCGTGTTCCGTTCCGGACGGCCCATCATGTCACTGGCCGCCTCGTCGGTCTGGCAGAGCAGCGTGGATGTGATTTGTCAGATCTGTCCCTCGAAGACATGCAGGCCGTGGAACCGGGCATCAACGCTGGTATTTTCGATGTTCTGACGGTTGAATCCTCACTGGCTTCCCGCACCAGTCTGGGCGGAACCGCTCCGTCCAACGTGCGTCAGCAGGCTCAGGCCTGGCTGGAAAAACTTGGAGACGCTGCATGAAACGTTTTCTGCTTGTTGGCCTGACTCTCGTAGCACTCGGCACAACTCTGAGCGCCTGCGGAAAGAAAGGTGCTCCTCACGCACCGGGCCCGGCTTCAGACATCACCTATCCCCGCAACTATCCGCCTGAATAAAGGACTTTCAGGTACGTTTTTTAAGACCTGAAAACGGGCTGTAAAAATCGGTAGATTTTCGAGGACAGAATTTTCCTTTTCCTGTCAGTATGTTGTGAGGAAGAGTGTTCCCCGCGTGAGCGGGGATAGTTTCACCTCTGAAAAGCAAAGGCACCTTCTTAAATGTGCCTGTGACAATTTTCTGGCTGACCCGCTCAGCCTCAGGCGGGAGAAGCCGTCAACTTTCAGTCAAAGCTTTGGTGACCAGCGGGTGCGTCAGAACGTCATCCGCCGACCAACCCATCGCGCGGAGCGCTCGAACACCCTCTGCGCCATCCCGTTTGGAGAGCTTCTTTCCGCTCTTATCCAGAATAAGGGCGTGGTGTCTGTACTCAGGTTCGGGCCATTTCATCAGGGTCTGAAGCACACGATGAATGGAGGTCGCGGCGTAAAGGTCCTGCCCTCTCGTGACGCAGGTCACGCCCTGAAGGGCATCATCATGAGTGACACACAGATGATAAGATACCCCCGTATCCCTGCGCCCCAGAACGACATCGCCAAATTCATCGGCACGTCCTGCCACGCGCCCATGGCCTGCTTCATACCAGGACGGCACACCTTGGATTTCGTTCAGCGCGCGCTCCATATCAAGCCGCCATGCGGGTGCGCGGCTGTGATCGAAAGCTCCTGACCTGCAGGTTCCCGGATAGACGGTACTCCCGTCAGGTGCCTGTTGTCCGGATGCAGCCGCAGCGATGTCGGACCGTGTGCAGAAACAGGGGTAGAGCAGTTTGCGCTGTCGGAGATGATCCAGAACAGCCGCATAGGCGCCCATATGCTGCGATTGCTGAAGAACGGGTTTTGCCGACCACAGACCAAGCCATTGCAGATCTTCCCGAAGGGCGTCCGTCAATTCAGGTGTGCAACGTGTGGTGTCGATATCTTCGATGCGAACCAGAAAGCGCCCTAACGGGCCAGCGGTCTTCTGCGCATGGACGGCAGAAACGACATGCCCAAGATGCAGGTATCCGGTCGGGCTTGGGGCAAATCGGGTTACGGGCACGTGCGTCATCAAGCTGTCATCAGGGATTTCTTGCAGTCTGTGAAGTTTACTGAAATAGTCGTTTCAAAGAAGCCGACGACGCATGTTTATCGGCGTTTGTCTTACTGTTTTCTACGCCGAAGTTTCCCGCATGTGCCGTCCTCTCAAAAAAGGGATGCGCGTGGTGCCTGTCAGTAGTCAGCATTTTCCGGCTCTTGTTCTGAATGCGGATTTTCGTCCGCTGTCGTATTTTCCGCTCTCGCTATGGTCATGGCAGGAAGCCGTTAAGGCCGTCTTTCTCGATCGGGTCTCCGTTCTGTCTGAATATGAAGACGGCGTCGTTCATTCCCCAAGCATGACCATGCGCCTCCCCAGCGTGATTGCCCTGAAGGACTATATCCCCTCAGCACGAAAACCGGCCTTCACTCGCTTTAATGTGTTCTTGAGGGACAACTTCTCCTGCCAGTACTGCCATGATCGATTGCCAACGCATGAACTGACTTTTGATCATGTCATTCCCCGCGCCAAGGGGGGCAAAACAACTTGGCAAAACGTGGTAACAGCCTGCAGTCCCTGCAATCTTCTCAAAGGCTCCCGCCTTCCCAAAGAAATCGGCATGTATCCTCACCGGAAACCAGACCAGCCAAGCAGCCGACTTCTTCAGGAAAACGGGAGGACCTTCCCACCCCACTATCTGCACGAAAGCTGGCGTGATTATCTGTACTGGAACACTGAACTGGAGACCTAAGCCCGCGTTCAGTGTCTCCACTCAGCAAGGATCACGTTCCATGCGTAAAAATTTTCTGACTGCAGCTCTCGCCCTTGGCCTGTCGGTGACGGCCCTTCCGGCTTCTGCTGAAACGATCCATCTCTTCGGGCCGTTCAAAACGGAACATGGCGCTACATCCCCCATCAAGGGATCGGCCTCCGCCATGCTGGACACGACGAAGAACACCCTCACCTACCGTTTTGAAGACAATGGCCTGACGGGGCCCGTCACCGCTGCCCATCTGCATGGTCCGGCCGCAGACGGTGAAGACGCTGGCGTCCTTGCGCCGATCAACGGCCCCTACCAGACCCGTATGACAGGCACACTGAACCTGTCCGCAGATCAGGTGAAGGACGTTCTGGCAGGCAAGAGCTATATCAACTTGCACACTGAGAAATTCCCGGATGGTGAAGCCCGCGCCCAGCTCACGACCGAGCTGACCGGTCACAAGCATCATATGGACCACTAAAATAAAAAAGGCCTGCCCCTTTCAAGGCAGGCCTTTTCTCTTTTAGGGCTTAGCCCTTACTCCCACTCGATCGTTCCCGGTGGCTTGGACGTGATGTCGTAAGTCACGCGGTTGATGCCACGGACTTCGTTGACGATACGTCCAGCAACGCGGTTCAGGAATGCGAAGTCAAACGGATAGACTTCGGCTGTCATGCCATCCGTGCTGGTCACGGCACGAAGGGCACAGGCCTGATCGTAGGTCCGACCATCGCCCATGACGCCAACCGTGCGGACTGGAAGCAGCACAGCAAAGGCCTGCCAGATGGCATCATAAAGGCCAGCATTGCGGATTTCTTCCAGATAGATCGCATCGACCTTACGCAGAAGATCGAGCTTTTCCTTGTCGATGTCTCCCGGAATACGAATCGCCAGGCCCGGGCCAGGGAACGGATGGCGACCAACGATATTCTCTGGAATTCCAAGCTCACGGCCCAGTTCGCGGACTTCATCCTTGAACAGTTCCCGCAGCGGCTCGACAAGCTGCATGTTCATGCGCTCTGGAAGACCGCCGACGTTGTGATGGGACTTGATGGTAACGGACGGCCCACCCGTGAAGCTGACGCTCTCGATCACGTCCGGATAGAGCGTGCCCTGTGCCAGGAACTGTGCGCCACCAAGCTTTGCAGCTTCTTCTTCGAAAACTTCAATGAATAGACGGCCGATGGTCTTGCGCTTGACTTCCGGGTCCTTAACGCCTGCCAGTTCGCCCAGGAAAAGGTCGGATGCGTCGCGGTGAACCAGACGGATATTGAAGCGGCCACGGAACGTCTTGACGACTTCATCGGCTTCACCAGCACGCAGAATGCCCGGATCGACAAAGATGCAAGTCAGCTGATCGCCGATGGCATCGTGAATCAGCTTCGCAGCTACGGAGCTGTCAACACCGCCGGACAGACCACAGATGACCCGGCCGTCCCCGACCTGCTTGCGGATACGGGCGATTTCCAGTTCGCGGAAGCCAGCCATCGTCCATGTGCCACTGCAACCAGCAACATCATGCGTGAAGTTGCGGATCAGCGCAGCGCCATGCGGCGTATGCACAACTTCCGGATGGAACTGCACACCATACAGGCGACGGCCTTCGTCAGCGATGATCGCGAACGGAGCCCCCTCGGAATAGGCAATAGCGCGGAAGCCCGGCGGAAGCTGCGTTACGCGGTCACCGTGGCTCATCCAGACCTGTTCGCGCTTACCACGAGCCCAGACACCCCGGGACAGCGAGCAGTCTTCA
Source organism: Gluconobacter frateurii (assembly GCF_002723955.1). Classification (GTDB taxonomy): domain Bacteria; phylum Pseudomonadota; class Alphaproteobacteria; order Acetobacterales; family Acetobacteraceae; genus Gluconobacter; species Gluconobacter frateurii. The sequence continues at coordinate 736,947 of NZ_BEWN01000001.1, read as the reverse complement.
GCAACTTCGATATACGCACGGCCGAACTCACGGTGTTCGTGCGTTTCGACCTTACCGCCGAGCTTCTGGCACATGGCCTGCTGGCCATAGCAAATGCCAAGAACAGGACGATTCAGGGAAAACACGATATCCGGAATCGCTGGGGCGTTTTCATCATGAACGCTGGCCGGGCTGCCAGACAGAATGATCCCGCGCGGGTTGAAATCGCGGATCTTTTCATCTGTCGCCGTGAAGGGCCAGATTTCGCAATAAACTCCGCTTTCGCGCACGCGGCGGGCGATAAGCTGGGTTACCTGGCTGCCGAAATCCAGAATGAGAATGCGGTCTTCGTGGAGCGTTTCGTCGAGTTTCGCGACGGTGCTGGCGTCCTGCTGGGTCAATGTGATGGCCTCGCGTTCCGTGTTCATGGTGCCTTTTGATGCTCTCCTATAAGGTGTTGTGTCGTCTGCGTCATCCATTCTGCATCACAGGACAGGCACAACATGCGCCCGATTGCTCTTTTTTCTTTCTCCGCACTGGCATTTCTCGCTGCGTGCGCTACGCCTGACCCAGGGAAGGATCCATCTGGCCGCTGGGTTGGCGCTCTTGTGACCGACCAGGGCACCTGCCCCACCGAACGGACGTCAACGTTCGAAATCCGCGGCAAGACGATTGTTTTCACGCCTGCTGACGGCTCACAGGTTCTGACCGGCGTCTATCAGCCCGGCACGCACCACTATCATGCAGAGCTCATGAGTAAGGACACCAGCGGTCATCCAAGCCCACTCGTTTTCAACGGATATCCGGTGGGACAGGCGATTGGCGGCACTTTTGGTTCGGCCGCATGCCGTGCTCACATCACCATGACAAGAAAGTAGAAATTATTTTCAGAGGGGGGTTGTCAGGTCTAAAAACCGCCTGTAAAACCCCGCCTCAAGACGCACCCGTAGCTCAACTGGATAGAGCACCAGACTACGAATCTGGGGGTTAGAGGTTCAAGTCCTTTCGGGTGCACCATCTTACTTTTGGCTTTGCCAGAAGATCATACTGTGTAAGCACCCGTAGCTCAACTGGATAGAGCACCAGACTACGAATCTGGGGGTTAGAGGTTCAAGTCCTTTCGGGTGCACCACACAGATTTTTCCTGAAAATCAATGTTCCAGTTGCTTCAGAACGCGATAGACATCTTCCCACTCATATGGCTTGGGAAGAAATGTCGCCTTTTCCGGAAGTGATCTCTGCTCTTTCAGGAACGCTCCTGACGTCAGGATAACACCGATATCAGGCCACCGCTGAACGACCGTTTCTGCAAGATCGATCCCGTTGATACGGCCCGGCATATTCACATCAGAAAAAACGAGATCCACGGTTTCGCCTTTCAGCAAAATATCCATGGCTTCGTCGGCAGTGGCCGCAAGAATCGGATTATAACCGGCGTCTTCAAGCATATCGGCGGCGAGAAACCGCAACAGAGCCTGATCTTCGACAACAAGAATACTCTTACGATCGGTTAGATATGCACCTCCAGCATGCATGCCGTGAGATCGCCCGACAGACGTCGTTCCTTTCCCTGACATGACATACATAAAACGTGCCCTCCTGGACCAATATTGGTTGGAAAAACCAAAAAGGTGTTTCCCGGTCTTTCAAACGTCTGATCTGAAGGATGTTTGCAGAATTATGAAAATTCTTCTTATCGAAGCTATCGAACCAGGGGAGCAGCCAGTCCACCGGGCCCAAGATTCGCTTCGACTGCCACAGCGCCGATGCCCCAGGAACCGTCTGCTGTCTGCACCAGCAAAGGCGCTCCGCTGACGCCTCTGGTCGCCTCACAGTCATGATGCACAAGTCCGCTGACCGTAACGCCGTTGACGGTACACTCCACATCCCCAAACGGAACTTCACTTCTGTCCTGCGGATAACCCACAAGCATGGCACTCATTCCGTCTTTGGCTTCCACGGCCGGAAGAAGATCAGCCGCGATCGCTACAGGATGATCCATGAGCAGCGTAGCCCGATCATTACTTGCCGTTCCGGCCTCGTTCTTTGGATCATAACCCGCTGGAATGACAAACCGCGTCACCTGGGCATGTTGTCGATAACCGCCACGGGCGTATCCCATGAGGACATGAATGTCCTTGGGCTGAATATAATGATGTGTTGCGGGTAGCCAGAGACAGTGGGCTGCCGTCATCACAACGGTCGGAGCCACGGCAAACCCAGTGCAACGGCCGCCCAACTCAGTCTGCACACGTGCCAGAATCCGCCACGGTGCCTGATTGACGTCTATCAGCTCCCGCCGTGCTCCGTCTCCCAGACCCGGAAGCGCAGACTGCACCTGCGCAAACGCGCCAGCCGCCCAGTACAGCCCCAAAAGCTCCAGAACACCAACCAGCAGGCAGGAGCGGAGTTTCATCCCAGATTGTCCGGCCCGAACGCATCAGGCAGCAACTCAGCAAGTGTCCGCGTCAAGAGAATCTCACCTTTTGGAGAAATCATGTGCACTTTCAGGTTTGGCTGACCAAACTCACGAAGTTTCTGTCGGCATCCTCCACAGGGTGTACATGGCTGGTCGCCGCCACCAACAATCACAATTTCCTCAATACGCTGGCCGCCACCAAGAACCATTGCAGAAATGGCACCACCTTCAGCACAGGTTCCCAACGGATAGGCTGCGTTTTCTACATTGCAGCCGGAATAGACGACACCATCACATCGCAAAGCCGCGCCCACCTGAAAGCGGGAGTATGGCGCGTAAGCACGGGAGCGGGCATCAAGGGCCCGGGAGATCAGTTCTTCCATCATAATTCCGACCCTAGCGCCTGTGTGAACGGCTTGGAACATCCAAGCGTCCACGATACGGTAGAACCATCATGAACGCTCTCTCTTCCGCCCCCTCCTTCAATGACCTTCTGACAAGCCGCCCTCCTTTGGAGGTCAATGCACGTGATGGTCTGCTCTTTGAAGGCGTGCCCCTGCACGTCATCGCCGCTGTTGCCGGTACGCCCTGCTGGATCACGGGGGCCGGTACGCTGCGCCGTCGCGCCAATGCGCTGAAAGCGGCCTTTGAGGCGCGGAACCTTCCGGTTCACTTCCACTTTGCCATGAAATCCCAGGATCATCAGGCGACCCTGACCATCCTGCGGGACTGCGGCTACGGCGTGGACATTGTCAGCGGCGGCGAAATGAAGCGCGCGTTGCACGCTGGCATCGCCCCCGATGGAATCGTCTTTTCCGGTGTCGGCAAGTCTGATCCGGAACTACGTGCAGCAGTGGAACGCGAGATCCGTCAGATCAATGTGGAGAGCGTGGAAGAGCTCCATCGCCTGAACGAGATCGCCCGTGCCTGTGGCAAAGTTGCCCGTGCGGCCCTGCGCGTGAACCCGGACGTCGATGCACAGACACACGACAAGATCAGCACTGGCCGCGCTGGCGACAAGTTCGGGATCGAGCATCGCCGCGCCGTCGAACTCTATGCAGAAGCTGCATCGCTGGATCATGTGCAGCTTATCGGCCTGGCGGTGCATCTTGGCAGCCAGATGCTGACGGCTGAACCCTTCCGTCAGGGCTATAGCCGCCTCGCCGATATGGTGCGCGAGATCCGTGCTGCCGGTCACACGGTGGAAAGCATCGACTGCGGTGGTGGTCTGGGTATCCGCTACAAGGATGAGGTCGCCCCTCCCCCCGAAATGCTGGCTGGCGTCATTGCTGAAACGCTAGGTGATCTCGACGTGGCGCTCAGCATCGAGCCGGGCCGCTGGCTCTCCGCTCCGACAGGCATCCTTTTGTCCCGCGTCATCGAAACCAAGGCTGGCAATCCAGATTTCGTCGTGATTGATGCCGCTATGAACGATCTGGCCCGTCCGGCGCTTTATGATTCCTGGCATGGTATCCTTCCTGTCGCCCCGGCCGCGTTCAGTGACGCACTCAAGCCATGGGATGTGGTAGGACCTGTCTGCGAAAGCAGCGATATCTTCGCTCGGGACCGCATTCTGCCTGCATCCCTGAAGCGGGGGGATCTCGTTGCCCTTCTGGATACGGGAGCCTACGGATCCGTCATGAGCTCGACCTATAATTCCCGGCCGTTCGCCGCCCAGGTTCTGGTCGATAACGGTCGCTGGGAGATTATCCGCCAGCGCCAGACCGTCGAAGACCTGATCGCCGTTGAAACCGTTCCGGACTGGCTCCTGCCCGACCATGGCTGATCCGATTGCCGCAACAGCCCGCCTCGTTTCCCTTCGCCGTCGCGCCCGGCGCGTTCTGTGGTGGGAACGTGCCTGGCCAGCCCTGCGCTGGTCTCTGCTTCTTGCGGCATTCTATGGTCTGGCCAGTCTGGCCCGCATTCCCCAGTCCTTACCGGACTGGCTTCATGCTCTCTTTGAAATGCTCGTTCTGGGAACGGCACTCTGGCTCGGCGCCAAGGGACTACGATCCATCCCACAGCCTACCGCAGCACAGGTTGACCGCCGAATTGAGCGTGATTCCCATCTAGCCTACCAGCCGCTTCTGACGCTTGCTGACCGTCCGGCTTATGCCGGCAATGGTGAGCAGGCCGCCATCTGGGCACAGCACGTTCACCGTGTTGTTGCTTCCCTTGGCCCTTTGAAGGTCGGCTTTCCAAGGCCAGAAACAACAACCGGTGAAAAGCTGGGCCTTGCCTCCGTCACGGTTGCACTTGCCGCGGCTGTAGCTTTGAGCGGGCCTCACTCTCTTTCCCGCCTGCATTCAGGTTTTGTACCAGGTGTGGATGATGACAGCGTTCCCCTGCCATCGGTACAGGCGTGGATTGATCGTCCGTCCTATGCGCCCGGAGCCCCTGTTTTCCTTTCCCAGACGCAGCAGGCAAACCCGGCAACAGTTCCGCAAGGCGCCGTCCTGAACGCGACAATTACAGGGGCCAATGGCCGCCCTGTCCTGCACGGAGCCACCTCTCTCAGCCATGACCGGCTTGATGAAAAAAGCTGGAGCGAGAAGGCAACGCTTCAGCAGAGCGGAACAGTAACGCTTTCCTCACGTGGTCGGACCCTGGGCTCGTGGCGCGTCACTGTCGAACCTGATCTTCCTCCCCTGGTTTCATGGGACGGGAAACCAGCTCCGCAGAAGGATGACTGGCGGACTAGCCTTCCCTGGCATGTGAAGCAGTCTTACGGCGTCGCGTCTCTGGAAGCTGAAATCAGACTACCGGGCATTTCGAAAGGGCGTGTGCTTCGCGTTCCTATTCCTCTGGATGGTCATCCCAAGGACGCCAAAGGCGAGGCCCGACCGGACCTTTCTTCCGACCCGTTCGCGGGTATGGAAGTTGAGGGACGTCTGCACGCAACCAGCGTTTCAGGGCGCGAAAGCCTGAGCGATGCCATTCGCTTCCATATGGGCGCACGCAAGTTCACAGACCCGCTGGCCCGCGCCATTGTGTCTCTGCGTCGTCGCCTGATGCTCGGTCAGGAGCGCCCACAGCAGGCCGCAGATGAACTGAAGCTTCTGACCCAGACGACAGATGTTCGCCCGGTTCTGGCACCTTTGAGCCTCGATATCGCTTCGCTTCAGCACAACGCACCGCAGGAGGCAGCCGAACAGGTTCCGGGCCAACTCTGGGCGCTGGCCCTGTATCTGGATGATCTGCGGCGGGATGGTCCGGAAATTGCAGATGCCGCCGCCGCCGTGCGTGCAGCCCAACAGAGCGTTCAGCAGCAGCTCGATCACATGCGGGATCTGGGCGAAAAAGGCCATTCCCTTGCCGAGCAGGAAGAGCTTCAGCGCCGGACGAAAGACCTTAAGGATGCGCTGAACCGACGGATGCAGCTTCTGTTCCAGAAGGCAGCGCAAAGCGGCATCATGATGCCACAGTCCGGTACCAGTTCGGCTGATCCGTGGTCCGACCAGATGCAGCGCCTTCAGAACGATGCCTCCCAGGGGCATGGTGACGAAGCCCTCCGCAAGCTTCAGCAGATGGAAGACATGGCCGAGCATATGCGTCAGGCCACGCCGGAAGATCTGAAAGCCCTTGCCGCCCAGATGAAAGCGCAGGAAGAAGCCCGGGCACAACGGGCCGCCCTGCATGATCTGGTTCATCGGGAAACGACGCTTCTGGATCACGCACAGGCCCGCCTGTCTGCCGCACGCAAGGCCGCCCTGCCCCCGGATCAGCAGGATGGACATGAGGATATCAGCCAAATGTCCACGGCTGATCTTCTCCGTCAGCTCGGCATGCAGCCCCCGCCCAATATGGACCAGGCGGCTCCGGCCAAACCGGAAGCGCCAACCGATCCGGCCACTGTCGCCGCGCAATCTCCCGAGCGCCGTACGGACCATGCGTTCCAACGCGCTCTGGAACGCATCGACAATATTCTTGGCCGTCGCGTCAAGGATCTTACCGGCAAACCTGCAACGGCGTTCGACAAGGCCAAGGCGGACATGCAGGACGCCCGAAAAGCTCTGGCAGACCGTCATGATGATGCTGCTGCGACGGCGGAGCAGAAAGTGCTCGCTGACCTGTCCGAAGCTGGAAAACAGATGCGGCAGAACCAAAAATCTGGCGGATCGGGTCAGGGCAAAGGCGGAAGCCTGAGCTTCATTCCGTCCATGGGAAGCGGCGGTTCTGGCCAGCAGCAGCATGGTGCAGCGGGTCAGCAGGGCGACGGCGGAGACCAGCCCGACGCAGGCGATGACGATGATGGAGATGAAGACCGCAAGGATCAGGATCCGCTGGGCCGGAAGCTGGGTGAAGGCCAGAACGGCAAGGATTCCGACGCGCACATCCCGGATCGGAATGCGCGGGATCGGGCCAGAGACATTGAACGCGAACTTCGTCGCCGGGCGTCGGATCGCACACGCCCTCAGGGCGAACTGGATTATCTGGAACGACTGCTGAAGTCGTTCTAAAGACACAAAAAAGGCGCTCAGGTCATTCACCTGAGCGCCTTTTTTGTATCAGAAACCAGTCCGTCTTACGGTACGCGGTAGAACGGGTTGGGCAGCAGAAAGCCCTTCTCCGCATGACCATCAGCGAGATCGGAAGGCTGATCTCCGATGCTGGCAATAATGGTGTATCCCTTGGCTTCAATCGCCGCGCGGGCTGGTGCCTTGTAATGCGCGGCATAGCCATGTGAGGTCATGGGGCGTAGATCCAGCCCGTCCCAGTGCTTGATCCCGGCCAGATGAAGATTGCGGGCGGTCGCCTCACGCTCGTCTTCATGGCGGCCCGTGATGAAGAAAACCGCAACATGGTTCTTCTCGGCTTCATTGATCAAAGCCAGCGTGGACGCAAAAGCTGGCGCACGGCCACTCTTTTCCCAGGCAATGGCGCCACATGGCCCTTTGGGCAAGGCGTCGCAGGGACCGTTGGCGATATAGCCAAAATTATCCGCCCGGATTTCATCCCAGTTGGACAGGGTCGTTTCGTCAATATCGAGGACGATCGCAGGCTTGTGCACCTTGGGCGCACGCTCGAAGACCCAGTGACGGGCCTGTGCCATCACCGTATCAAAATCGTGCTGATAATCGCCGCTATCATGATAGGCGCTGGCCGCCATGACGGCATCACCGACATTGGCAGGTTGCTCGGCGTAAGCGGCAAGTGGCGTCAGGGCCGCACTGAAAAGAAGCCCGGTGGCGAGCAGAAAGGAACGGGTCATGGCGGAGCCACCTTTCGCGAAAAGAGAACAAGACCGACCCCAACGAGGGCCAGAGCCGTTCCGATAACGGAAACACCCGCATAACCCAAGCCCATGGAGAGCGCGATCCCGCCAAAAGCGGCACCAATCGCATTTCCAAGGTTGAAAGCACCGATATTAACCGAGGATGCCAAGGCTGGGGCATCATGAGCGGCCTGCATGACGCGCATCTGGAGCGCCGGCATCAGAGCAAACGTCGCCGCCCCCCAGACGAGCGTGGCAATCAGCGCACCCGGCACGGTCTGAGCGGCCCAGGGGAAGAGCAGCATGACAGCCCCGAGAATGGGGAAAAACATCAGAAGGCTTCCATCGAGCGAGCGATCCGCACTCCGGCCACCAATCGCGTTACCGATTGAGAAGCCGACACCTGTCAGCATCAGGGCAATCGTAATGACCAACGGGCTGGCATGGGTGATGTGCTGAAGGATCGGCGCGATATAGGTGTAGAGCACAAACATGGCCCCTGCCCCGATCGCGGTCGTTAGCAGGGCAAGCAGAACATTCGCACGCAGAAGTGCCTTGAGTTCACTGGCAACATCCGGAACAGGTCCCGCCTCGCGCGCCGGAAGCGCCCACTGCACGGCAACCATCGTCAGCAGGCCCAGAATGGCTGTCACACCAAAAGCCATGTGCCAGCCAAAGTTCATGCCAAGCCACGTTGCCGCGGGGACGCCAATGATATTGGCGACCGTCAGTCCCATGAACATGGTTGCAACCGCGCTGGCCCGGCGCTCGGGTGCAACAACAGCGGATGCTTCAACCGCTCCGAGACCAAAGAAGGCACCATGGGCCAGGCTGGTGAGCACACGCGAGGCAAAAAGGAGTTCATAGCTTCCAGCGACTGCGGACAGCAGGTTGCCAGCGACGTAAATCCCCATCAGCAATGTCAGGGCGGATTTACGGCGTAGTCTTGCCAACAGAAGCGTAATGAAAGGGGCGCCAACCATGACGCCCACGGCATAGGCCGTTACCAGCCCTCCAGCCTTCGGGACAGTAACCTGAAGGCCCTGCGCAATGACAGGCAGAAGGCCCATCGGGGTAAATTCGGTCGTACCGATGGCGAATGCGCCCACGGCCAGAGCCAGCAAAGGCCAGTTCACGGGCAATCTCCGGAATTAACAGGTGGTTCGAGGATGATCGAACCATGCCAGTCCCGGAGCGTCAGAACAAGATGAAGTGTTACATCATCCCGTTCATGTGCATGCCCGGTTCCATGCCGTCCATATGCATGGCCTTGTGCTTCGGGTCGTCGATCTTGCACTTGTGGTCCTGAACTTCCTCACCGGAAGCCCGATCCAAAGCGTGAGCAACGTCATCAAGGATGACGAAACCACCATGATGGCCCGGCGTAACCACAATCGTGTGATCCGCCATGTCCGCATCACCCACGAGGCGGAACGGTGATGGATCAAGCGTCTGCACCAGTCGGGCGCGGTATGGATGTCCATACAGCGAAACAGGGGTCCAAGCCTCGCCGATCATGTACTTGTCGATCTCAGTACGGACGTAAGGCGTCAGGCAATCGATATGGATATGAAGCTGGTCCTGCGTCCGGCCATCACGGGAATTGATGGCGAGAGACAGGTGCTCGTCCGGGACTGGAAATCCATACCCTGTCGGAACACGCTGCCGTTCGGCCCATGCTTCCGCGAAGTAGTTCGGAGTTTCCGGCTGAAGAAGGGATGCATCCTCAATACCGGGAACCTTCTTTGTTGGAATCAGCAGGTACTGACCGTGGCCATACAGATCCTTCAGCAACGCATAACCGTCCTGAGGATCATAAACGGCGCAGGGATGATGCTGTGCATCCTTGGCGCAACGACTGCCTACCAGTTCCCAGAGCTTGTTGCGGTCATGTCCCGGCACTTTGCCACATGCCACCAGACCACCGCCGATCGTGACAGCAGCCATCAGGCCCAGAGCGGCTCCAGCGCCAAACTTCATCCTCAAACTCATTCTTCCCTTACCTGACATTCTAACTGCATGGCTGCCGCCAGTCTTTCAAACCGCCGACGGACCGCACTGCCTGCCGCACGCACGCTGCGTGCACCCAGGATAAGAACAAGCTGCTGATCTTCCACCAGAAGACGGCATTCCTCCAGCAGCACAGTCGTTCCGGCACAGAGCGTATAGGCCAGACGGAGAGCCAGCCCCAACCTCACCGCCCGCTCGATTTCCGACCGGGACAGAAGCTGGCGGGACGGCTCGATCAGGGACGCGTCCATCGCCACTTCATAACGGACTGCAAGGGTGAGCCCGATGAATGCCCGGGCGGCATGTTCGAACCCAACGCCGTGGCAATGCATAACACGCTGATAGGTCTGCTCTGCACGATACTCAGGATGATCGTAAGAGCCGATATCTGACAGGGTGCAGGCCAGTTGACGCAAACGTCGCTGCCATGGCGTTTCATCACGGAACAGAGGTGCCGTCCAGCCCGTCAACGCATTGGACAGCGTGACACTACGGGCAAGGCGCCCGGCCATTTCTTCAGCCAACGCCGTCATCGGATCATCGCCAGCAACGGACGATGCCACATGCTTCATGTACCAGCCTTCCCGCAGGCCATCGACACTGAAGACAACCTTGGACGGACGCACGCGCTCCATCAGGCATTTCAGAACAACGGCTGCGAAAGGCGCATCCCCCAGACGCTTGCGAGGTGCATTCGGAAGTTTTTCGAGGGTGCGCTTGGAAGCACCGATCACCCAATCCGACATCTCGCGCGCTTCCCCTTCGGAGAGCGTGAAAAGATGAACCAGATTGAGCGGATACTGTGTACGGGCAATCTGCAAACGAGCCAGCGCACGGAAAGCCCCACCGACCAGATACAGCGGACGACCCGTCATGCCCGGAAGCCAGTTAACCTCCTGAAGCAGTTCTGACGCAATTTCAGCGGCACGTTCGATACTGCCCTTGGCGCGATCCTGAAGGCGGATTACGCCAAGTTTGGTCGTCAGGGCTTCATAATACTGCCCGTCAGCAACGTGAATCAGTTCAAGAGAGCCACCGCCAATATCCGCGACGAGACCGTTCGCGTCCGGCAAACCGCACAGCACGCCACGGGCCGCATAATCGGCCTCTTCTGTCCCTTCCAAAACACGGATGGGAACGCCCGGCATACGTGCACGAATGGCCGACACAAAATCCGGCCCGTTCGATGCGTCTCGTACTGCCGCGGTGGCCAGAACCTCAAAAGGTTCCGCCCCCATGGCACGCGCCACCGTATGGAAACGTCCCAGCACGTCCATTGCCAGCGTTACGCCTTCGTCATTCAGGCGTCCCGTTGCATCCAGACCGCGCCCCAGCTTGAGCGTAACCTTCTCATTGAAGATGGGGAGCGGATTGCGCGCAACGCCTTCAAAAACCACGAGCCTGACTGAATTGGACCCGAGATCGACGATGGCGGAACGCTGTGCAGATGATGACATGTGGTTCAGTCTTCCAGAATCCGGTCAGGCCGCTCGCGTGGGCGATGGGCCTCCGGAAGAGCTTTCTCCCGAGCGGCCGAACCCCGGCCGGAAAGGGATGGATTGTTCATGAAGTATTCGTGCGCAGAGAATGGGTGAGCGCCAGGGGCAACCCGGTGCCAGCGGCCGTCTTTCAACAGCGTCCAGCTCTGAAGGGTGTCCTTGATGTTCATCGTCATGATCTGGCCGAGAATCTGGGCATGAACGGTTGGATTGGTAATGGGCACCATTGCTTCTACCCTCCAATCCATGTTCCGCACCATCCAGTCCGCCGAAGAAATGAAAACTTTTGCTTTGTGGGACGGCATCCGATGGCCATTTCCGAACGCAAACACCCGGGCATGCTCCAGGAAACGCCCGACAATGGATTTGATGTCGATGTTCTCCGAGAGCCCCGGAACGCCGGGACGGAGGCAGCAGATACCACGGATGATCCCGACGATCTTCACGCCAGCCTGAGAAGCCTCGTAAAGCAGATCAATGAGTTCTGCATCGACGAGGCTGTTCATTTTCAGCCAGATGCGAGCCGGACGACCTGCCTTGGCATGCGTGATCTCATCCCGGATCAGTTGCTCCAGCGTGGGCCGGATGGTGATAGGGGAAAACGCGAGGGCATCCATTTTTTCCGGCGTGGCATAGCCGGTCATATAATTGAACAGCTTGGCTGAGTCGGAAGCCAGCTTCGGATCGCACGTAAAGAAAGACAGATCCGTATAAATCCGCGCTGTGATCGGATGGTAGTTACCAGTTCCAAAGTGAGCGTAGGACCGGAGCGTTCCCCCTTCGCGACGAACCACAAGGCTGAGCTTTGCGTGCGTTTTCAGATGCGCAAAGCCGAACACGACCTGTACCCCTGCTGCTTCCAGCGCGCGGGAAAGACGAATATTGGCTTCTTCGTCAAACCGCGCCCGTAGTTCGACCATAGCTGTGACGGACTTGCCTGCTTCAGCCGCCTCGATCAGGGCCTGAACGATCGGGCTGTCACGTGAGGTGCGATACAGGGTCTGCTTGATGGCAAGGACGTTCGGATCCAGCGCAGCCTGACGCAGGAACTGCACCACCACATCGAAGCTTTCGAAGGGGTGGTGAACAACAATGTCCTTCGCGCGGATGGCAGCGAAGCAGTCCCCGTCATAATCAAGGATGCGCTCCGGAAAGCGCGGTGTGTACGGCGGGAACACGAGGTCCGGACGATCATCAACAATCAGTTGCTTGAGATCGACGACACCCACAAAACTCGGGAGAACAACGACGTCTTCATCGCCGACGCCCAGTTCCTCACCCATTTCACGGCCCAGTGTCTCTGGTAGCTTGTGGTCGAGCGCCAGGTGAATACCTACACCCCGACGACGCTGCTTCAGTGCAGTTTCGTAGGATCGAACGAGGTCTTCTGCTTCGTCCTCGAACTCGACATCCGTGTCACGGATAATCCGCAGAACACCTGCGGCACCAATCATGAGACCCGGAAACAAGCGATCCGCAAAGAGCTGGACCAGATCTTCCAGAAGCACAAAGCGTATCTCGCCGGAGGCATCACCCTTTGTCCCAACCTTTGACGGCAGACGAAGGAAACGTGGCACCTGCGCGGGAAGCAGGATCAGGCCGTCCATGACGTGCTTGCCTGTTCCGGGATCTTTCAACCGCATCACCAGAGCCAGCCCCATATTGGGAATGAAGGGCAGCGGATGAGACGGATCAACAGCTAACGGCGTCAAAACCGGAAAGACACGCTCCTGGAACAGGGTGCCAAGTTGAGCCCGGTCGGCCTCATCAAGTCCTTCCGTAGACAGGATAGAGATCCCTGCATCTTTCAGTTCAGCCTCCAGCTGACGCCAGACACGCTGCTGCTCTTCAAGAAGAAAACGTGCTTTCTGGCGAACGGCTGCAAGCTGCTGGATGGGGGTTGCCCCATCGGGGCTGCGCACCACCATTCCTTCACGAACCTGCCCGACGAGGCCAGCCACACGCACGGAATAGAACTCATCCAGATTGCTTGCACTGATAGACAGGAAACGAACCCGTTCGAGCAAAGGATTTCGGGGGTTTTCAGCTTCTTCAATGACGCGCTGGTTGAAATCAAGCCAGGACAGTTCACGATTGATAAACCGCTCTGGCGAGGTCGGCATGTCCGCGTAATCCTTGGCCGTCGGAATAACTGTCCTTCTCCGCCGCGCCCGAGTGACAGCCGGGGTCATGCTGCCTTCACGAGGCTGGCGGGAAGTGCGGCGGCGCGGAGCCGGTTTTTTGTCTTCAGTCGTCACGATGGTCTCTTCCGGGAAGCTCGAACCAAAATCCCGATCAGGATCGGGACTCGGAAGTAGCGTGTCAAACGTCGCTTTTGTGTCACTCGTCAGAATGCTCGGACATCAGGAGATCGGGAAGCATTTCCAACGCCAATGCCCGGGTAATGGCCGTGCCCCGCGCAAGTGCCGCATCATCAAGACGCTCAACAGCAGAAACCAGCGCACTCCCGGTCCGGGGAAGATGACGCCACAGCCAGTCCGTCACGGATTGGGACACCACAAGTTGCCGATGTGCCAGAAGCGAGAGAAGCAGCGTTGCCCGTAGATCATCTTCTGGCTCCCCCGTAGCCGTCGTGGCGGTAGCGCGCAGACGACTGGCGAGATCTGCAAGAGCAAAATGACTACGGGAAGGCGGCAGACGCCCGACCATCAGAACGCGGTCACCCTGCGCCAGTGCATCATTCAGAAGATGAAGCAGAGTGGCCTCGTCCCCTGGCGAATCGGCGTTATCAATGGCGAGATTACCTTGTACGCGAATGCGCCCCCCTGAAGATGAGCGGGAAAACAGGCGCGCATCCAGAACCGTTGCGTCATATTCCTGCGCCCAGACAGATAAAAGGTGGGTTTTGCCGGTGCCCGCGGGGCCCCAGAGCCACAGCCGACCATCTGGCCACCCCTTGCGGGACAGCCACGCTCTCGCAGCCGCATTGGACGGACTCGTAATGAAACGCTCGGCTGTAAATGCAGCGGGCCTACGTAAGGGAAAAGCCATCTGCGGGCCAATATCCCCTCCCAAGGGCCCTGTCTGTCCGTCCGGTTTTGTCATGCCAGCCCTTTTTCCGTGTCGTTCCGCTCTCAAATAGCGTTCCGCCCGTGCGCAGGATGCTCTAGAACGGCGTCACGTCAACCAGCGGGAAGCTTTCACGATGACCGATCAGCCCGACACCCCTCAGGGCGCCAGCTATGCACAGGCTGGCGTGGACATTGCCGCAGGCGACGCTCTGGTCGATGCCATCAAGCCGGCAGCCAAGGCAACGAACCGTCCGGGAACGATGGGCGGCCTTGGTGGTTTCGGCGCATTGTTTGATCTGAAAGCTGCTGGTTTCACGGATCCCGTCCTCGTCAGTTGCACGGACGGTGTCGGTACCAAGCTGATGGTCGCCATTGAGGCGGGCAAGCATGATGAGGTCGGTGTGGACCTCGTGGCGATGTGCGTGAACGATCTGGTTGTGCAGGGCGCAACACCACTTTTCTTCCTAGACTATCTCGCAACCGGCAAGCTGTCCGTTGAAGATGCGGCCACGGTTGTGAAAGGTATTGCACACGGCTGTGCGGAATCCGGATGTGCATTGGTCGGCGGCGAAACCGCAGAAATGCCGGGCATGTACGCACCGGGACACTACGACCTCGCAGGCTTCAGCGTAGGCGCAGCAGAACGCGATAACCTGCTTCCCGCCGGTATCCGCGAAGGCGACGCACTGATCGGTCTCCCCTCTTCCGGCGTGCACTCCAACGGGTTTTCGCTGGTACGCGCGATCGTTCGCCGATCCGGTCTAGGCTGGAACTCGCCCGCACCTTTTGCAGACGGCCATACGCTCGCAGAAGCCCTCCTGACACCAACGAAGCTTTATGTGCGCACGGTCCTGGATCTGCATGCCAAGGGTCTGCTACATGGCTGCGCGCACATCACCGGTGGCGGCCTTCCTGGCAATCTGCCCCGTGTTCTGCCCGAAGGGCTGGGCGTTCGCGTTGATGGCTCGTCCTGGACCGTTCCGTCCGTTTTCCGCTGGATGGCTCAGGTTGGTAACGTAGCAGCGGACGAGATGCTTCGGGTTTTCAACTGCGGCATCGGCATGGTTCTGGTCACCCCTGAGCCGGAACGCGTTCTGACAGAACTGGAAGCTCGTGGAGAGAGTGCCTTCCTGATTGGGGAGGTTGTTCGTTCAGACGAACATTATGCGCTGACAGCACCGGTCTCTTTTTCATGATGCAGAAAACGCCGATTGCCGTTCTGATCAGTGGTCGCGGAAGCAACATGCGCGCACTGATCGAAGCCTGCGAACGGCCAGATTACCCCGCCCGTATTGCGCTGGTTCTGAGTAACCGGCCAGATGCGGCGGGTCTTGAAATCGCCCGTGCAGCGGGCCTTCAGACGATTGCCATCGACCACAAACCATTCGGCAAGGATAGGGAGGCCCACGAACGCAAAGTTGATGCCGCCATCCGCGCCTCAGGCGCCGAAATTGTCTGCCTTGCAGGCTACATGCGCGTTTTGACCCCGTTTCTGGTCAACGCGTGGAATGGGCGCATGCTGAACATTCACCCAAGCCTCCTACCCGCCTTTCCTGGGTTGCACACCCATGAGGCGGCCTTGGCGGCAGGAGCCAAAGAACACGGCTGCACCGTTCATCTTGTAACGGCGGGGGTTGATGAAGGACCCATTCTTGGACAAGCCCGCGTGCCTGTGCACGCTGGCGATACGCCTGACGGTCTGGCCGTTCGCGTTCTGGAGCAGGAACATGTGCTCTATCCTGCCGTGCTTCTAGACTTCATCATCAACCGGTATGCGGAATAATCTGAAAACGGCTGCTTTCTCATTTAACGTCGTATGACGTCATGAATGACAGAACTGGGTGATGAGAGCACATGTATTTCGCGCTTTCCTTACACGGCAGACCTTCCTGAGTTTTCCAGTTTCGCTTATGCAGAGTATCTCTTTGATACATTACCAGTCAGAAGCACTGTCTTCTCCAATCAGTACTTTCCTGTCTCATTCCATAAGGACGTCATCATGAGTGATTTGAAAATTGCTGTTCTGATCCCGTGTTATAACGAAGAAGTAGCAATCACTCAGGTCGTATCAGAATTCAAAGCGGCTTTGCCGCAGGCGGAAATCTACGTCTACGACAACAATTCAGCAGACAATACCGTCGAAGCAGCACGCAAGGCTGGTGCAATTGTCCGTTCGGAAACGATGCAGGGCAAAGGTCATGTCGTAAGACGCATGTTCTCTGATATTGAGGCAGATTATTACGTACTAGTGGATGGGGACGCGACCTACGAAGCTGCAGCAGCTCCCCGCATGGTCGCAAAAGCATCCGGTGAAGGCCTGGATATGGTAAACGGCGTCCGGGTTACGGATCGTACTGCCGCATATCGTCCGGGGCACGTTCTGGGTAACAAGATGCTGACAGGTCTGGTCATGTCGATCTTCGGGCGGCGTACTACAGACCTGCTTTCAGGCTATCGTGTATTTTCCCGCCGCTTCGTCAAATCCTTCCCGGTCATGTCTTCGGGTTTTGAAATCGAAACCGAGTTCAGTGTTCACGCTCTTGAACTAGATATGCCGATTTCCGAAGAACCGACAGTTTATGTCGAGCGACCGGTGGGCTCCACATCCAAGCTAAACACCTACCAGGATGGCTTTCGTATTCTCTTTACGATCCTCACCCTCGTTCAAAGAGAAAAGCCCATTCTTTTCTTTTTCTCATCAGGGCTTCTGTTTTTTCTGATTGGACTTCTGGCTGGGACCCCGGTTGTCATTGACTACGCACAGACAGGGCTGGTTCCCCGCCTGCCCTCTGCGGTTCTTGCAACTGGTTTGGTTCTTTTGTCTGCACTTTGCGTGCTTTGTGGCATTGTCATGAACGGCATCAAGCATGGCCGTCAGGAAATGAAGCGGCTCGCTTATCTGTCTTACGCCGTCCGTATTGTCGATCCTACCCTCTGAATCTGAAAACAATATACAATCGTCACTTTAAATAAATAAAAATCCCTGAGGCTTAATAGTCTCAGGGATTTTTATAATTTCTAAAAGAAATCAAATTTTATTGAATTTGATTTCTTTGCCACGACTTTGAAAGAAGGGGAAAAGAAACCCTAATAATCCCAACAAGAATACTAGATATATGCCTCGTCGATAGGGCGGCGCATAAAAGAACTCTACATGACTGTGCCCGACAGGGAGCTGAACGACCTGGAAAAGCCCCTCTCCATCCTTGGAAATTTCTGACATCTCTCCATTAACGGAAACTCTCCATCCCGGGAAAAACAGCTCGCGCCTCAACATTGACCCGGCAGAAGGACAGAAAGTCTCAAAGCTCTTGTCTGTGAACGTCTCTATTCTGCATCCTGCGGATTCCGTGTAAGGAACTGCGCCACCCAAATGATGAATGGACACATACCGATCATGGTAAGGCGTCGTGACATCTGGGTCCGAGAAGTGGAAACGAAGCGGCATAAGGGGAGCGTATTCATCTGAACGATATTGCTGTTTCCACATCCATAGAGCTGGAGGGGACTGCGTGTCAGAAGTCCAAGCATGCCAATGAAGGATATCTCCAGTCTTTGTATTCAACGGCTTTGACAATGCTATCCATGCCAGTTGATTGTCCTGAGTGCTCGCGACATTAAGAACACCGTCTATACATTCATCTCCATTACACAGACGCAGATGCAGTTGACCACTTGCGTGGCCTGAAAAAGTGCCCAGACCAAGGCCAACAGATGTAATTTGTGTCTCGTTCCCAGTGGGAGCGTCAATATTTCCTTCAACTCCTTCTCCCCCGATACTGACAGCTTTGGCGGTATCAGGCTGGAGTTCTGTCCAGGTAACGTCGCTCATTTTTTCGTCACCAGCAGGTCGAATGACCCAGGCGACACCATGCTTACGCATCCAATCAAGGAAATTTTTTCCAGAAACCGGATGGCTCTTCAGGTAAAAATCAAAGCCTGACGAATTGGTCGCGCCACTATCCGCTGTTCCCAGACCTGGTGTGTAAAATCCACTCGGATCGATAGCGGGGTCATCCGCCGCATCAAGTATTCGAGCAAAATCTGTAGGAACTGGAAGATAAGTATAATTTAGGGTGCGCAGACCAAAGAAGGATCCATAATTCGGTGCAAGGGCATTGAAGCTTACAATACGCGAAAGCCCCTGATGATCGCGCATCCACTTTGCAGCTGCATAATTTATGGATCCCCCCTGCGTTCCACTTGCGACCACAGGCCATGTACTCAACAATAGCGCATGCAATGACAGCAATCCCCCCCCTGCATAAAGAGCGAATGGAGTTCTGACAGCCAGAAACCAAGGAAGCATTAGCGCCAACCCACCGGTGATCATCAGACCACACACAGCCATGGGCCGGTATTCTGGCAGCACACGCCACAGGGACATGACTTCAGGCCATGCGGAAGGCAGGACCAGGGCCATAATCAAAATCGTAGCCGAATTAGTCAGCAATGCAGATTTGATGGAAAGACGCCCATAACGAAGACGGTCATTCAAAGCAAAACTGGCTAGTATACAAAATGCGAACCACCATCCAGACGACGCATATACATAAAGCATGGTCTGTTTGATCAGGGGGATCATATCAATAGTGCGACTAATGACATGAACACCTTCAGCTTTCGCTACGGTCGCAAGAACCCAGACGCCAAGCAGAACCCGAAGCCCCCAATATGAATTTTTCATTTTCCATAGAGAGGGACGCAGAAATGCCATGAGCCCAAACACAACGAGAGCTAGATCTACATAGCCTCCCGTGTGGAACCATATGTCAGCGTGCCAAGTCCCTGCATTGGCATAGAAACCGTAAAGAGGCGGCCCGAACAGTATCGGGAATAAATGAAGAGCGCTTGTTCCCGTTACAAAGTGAGCATCGCCAAAATCAGCATTCTGCCCCACGATCGCATCTCGCAGAAACAAACCGAACGGCACCCATGCTGGAGCCGATAGGGCGAGGCCTGCTAAACCGCCGCCACAAATGTGGAACGCAGCTCGAAGCCTCAACTTACTCTCCAGGCGCAAGAGGGCCCAGACTGCTATCGCAAGCGCCAAAAGTCCATTTACATAAGCCGTTTCGGGAAATCCTGCCGCAACGGCGTAGGCGACCGCGATACCAACCATGCGACCTCCATATCGGCGCGGTATAGGCGCCGCAGCCCGCAGGATTCCCCACACCATCAGCGCAAGAAAAGGCACTGGCATGATGGGCCCATGAGCAAACCAGCTGAACGTCCCACAGAATTCTGCAAGGATACCGCCCAAAAGCGCGGCCAATGGCAGCACTTCCAATTCACCCAGCAATGCGAAAGTGAAAAGACCACACAGGATCTGTAAAATCAGGCGAAGAACCAGCAGTCCGTGCGGGAAAGCCAATAGAAGCACAAAAGGCACGAACATTGCAGAATTCTGCATTTCTGCTGCGAGAGGAACGCCAAAGCCGGTATTGGCATTCCACCAAGGCACAATCCCATGTAACCATTGACGGGCTGCAAGGGCCCCAAGCGCTTGGGTTGTAGCGCCTGCGTTCGCATCTACATAACCTGGATTACCAGGAAAAAACTGATGCCCTTCATCGCCAAACTTGGCCAGACGAAGAACCGGATCAAAAGCTGTCCAGCCAAGAAGGGCGGGCAACTGAGACAGTGGGGGCAGCACAATGAGTAAAATGATTGCCCACTGCTGAGGTGACAGGCGCCTGAGCCACAAAGGGAGGGCGAGAGTTTTCATTACAATTTATGTCTCAAAATTTACGATATTCGACGTGTTGTTTCATTCAATAATAATTTTGCCAGTCACACAACAAGAATACCTTGTTTCGTGCCTGGCCTTACAAATTAGAAAAACAAATTATGAACCAATTAAGCTCTATCAGAGAAATGCCGTCATAAGGTTTTTACCAATAGCGGGCCAGAACTGTCTCAAGCACCGCCCCCATCCCGCCCCATAAGCTGACACAGAGAACAATAATTTCCAAAACCATTACCTTTGTTTCAGTCAAGGCGCGCGGTAGAGAAGAAATTGGAAGCATTAGAATTGAGAAAATTGCCAGTGGAATAAAATATCTCCCTTGAATACCCTCAATATAATTCAAACCAACAGGCGTCCAAATCAGATACAGAGCGATACTGACAGCGCACGCCGTTCCCAGACACAGTGTAAAAATAAGTATTTTTCTCAATAAAAATTCTTTGTTAATTTTTATTGAGAAATACAGAGAAGAAATTAATGCAGTAAGTATTAGTATGATTTTTTCAAAACGATAAAACCATGATGGCAAAGGAGCATCCAGCCATCCCAACACTCCCACAAATTGCTGCTTAAAAGAGCTCCCGAAGAAATGGAATGTATTTAGAAGAGCTTCCAAACCTGTAATAGGATGACTGAGCAAGAAATGAACTTGGCGCCCTGAATCAACACCTTGCCCAGATTGGAATGGCACTTTTGTAGTGTGAACTCCCCAAAATGACCAGATCATCAGGAGCGCAACTGCAATCCCGCAAGCACCAGCAGCCCTACGCCATGAAAAACTGGGAGCAAGAACCACGGGAATAAAGGCCATTAAAATATACGGAGGCTTTGAAGCAAGAATACATCCCAACAGTAGCGCAACCGCGGGCCAGAACCATTTCCTTTCGGAAAAACTATCTTCAACCCGCGTTAGAAGAGCGACACATAATGCACAGGAAGCAATCAGAGGACCGTCCTGAGAACAGGACGCAAATAATGATAAGACCATTGGCATGGACAGGAAAACAGCAATAAGAAGTTTTCCTCTGATGGCTACTAAAAGTGCCATGAATCCAACCAGAAGACAAAAAATAGAACTTGATATTCTCGCAAGGTAAAAAGACGTCAAAATATTTGTATGAAGAACCTTGCCCACCTCGACGCCTAGCACGGCAGGCAGGTAAAACACTGGAGAGTATATGACGGTATTGGGAAAACCTGCTGGTATTCTCTGACTTTTCCAAGTCAGATTTGATCCTGTATCCAAACGGCTCCATTGAATTTTATGATCATAGTGCGAGGGGATATCGTCGTAACTATGAGCAAATGTCACGCTGTCCGCAGGAAGCATTCCTCCGCTATCCAAAGCGTTAAGACGACGACCAATCACGCCTCCCTGTGCAAGCTGTGCAACTCTAAGGAAGTGATTTTGCTCATCGGGAACCTGCATAGGAGGCGTGGCAAAAATCAGGAACACTAGAAAAGCAGAAACCAGAAGCCCCCAAACAATAGCTAAGGGATTCCTATATAACTGAGCCGTTAGAACATGTTCGCGCACAGATTACACCACACTTATAGACTGCTATTAAATAGTGTATCTCTTTTAACAATAAAAATGACTAATAGAAACAGATAAAGACCCTGTTTCTGTCACGACAGTTTAATGAATTGTCAGCAAAAAATGGGAATGAAGGATCATATGCCTCCATTCCCACATCTATCTTCCTTACGGAAGGATTTCCGTCTCAGCGAAGAAGAATGCGATTTCGTTCTTTGCATTCTCAAGGCTGTCAGAGCCGTGCACGGAGTTGGCTTCGATGCTTTCTGCGTACAGCTTGCGAACAGTGCCTTCAGCAGCGTCAGCCGGGTTCGTTGCACCCATGACTTCACGATGCTTGGCAACAGCGTTCTCAGCCTGCAGAACCTGCACGACAACCGGCTCGGCAATCATGGAGGACACGAGGCTGCCGTAGAACGGGCGCTCCTTGTGAACAGCGTAGAAAGCACCAGCCTGCTTTTCGGTCAGCTGGATGCGCTTCTGGGCAACGATGCGCAGACCGGCTTCTTCGAACACGGCATTGATCTTGCCGGTCAGGTTACGCTTCGTGGCGTCTGGCTTGATGATGGAAAGCGTGCGCTCGAGAGCCATCTTTCTTCTCCTGTTGGACAAAGGGGTAAATCCCGCCGTTCCACTAGAGCAAATTCGTCGTTCCTGATAGGTCTGTCGCGGTTTTTTCACTCTTCCCGACTGATCGAGGCGCCCGTGAGCCTGCTCACCATCACTGACCTGACACTTCGCATCGCTGGCCGCCCTCTGCTGGACGGCGCATCGCTGACTGTCGATCCAGGTCGGAAAATTGGCCTCATTGGAAAGAATGGTGCCGGAAAATCAACACTTCTTGGCGCTATTGCGGGTGATATCGCACCTGATGGCGGTACGATTACGCTGGCCAACCGCGCGACAATGGGCCGCGTGAAGCAGGAAACGCCATCTGGCGAAACGTCCCTGATCGACACCGTTCTCGAAGGCGACATCGAGCGTGCCAAGCTCCTTGCGGAAGCAGAAACTGCCACAGATCCTGAACGGATCGCAGACGTTCATGAACGCCTGATCGCAATCGACGCATACACAGCCCCCGCCCGCGCTGGCGCCATTCTGTCTGGCCTTGGGTTTGATCAGGACGCTCAGCTCCGCTCTGTCTCGGATTTCTCGGGCGGCTGGCGGATGCGCGTTTCCCTTGCGACAGCACTGTTCCTGAGCCCCGATCTACTGCTGCTGGACGAACCAACCAACCATCTTGATATCGAGGCTACCCTGTGGCTCGAGTCCTGGCTGGCCAAATTCCCCGGCGCAGCGATCATCGTCAGCCATGACCGCTCGCTGCTCGATAATACCGTCGATGCGATTGCGCATCTTGATCATCAGAAGCTCAGCCTGACGCCAGGTGGCTATGACAATTTTGTGCGCATCCGCACGGAGCAGGCTCTCCAGCAGAATCGCATGGCAGAACGCATCGCGACCCAGCGCGCTCATATGCAGTCATTTGTGGATCGCTTCCGCGCCAAGGCGACCAAGGCCAAGCAGGCCCAGGCCCGGCTGAAAGCGCTTGAACGCCTGCCCCAGATCGACAGTGTCGTGGAAGATACGCCTACGCGCTTTTCCTTCCCCGAACCTCAGCCCCTTCCGCCGCCCATGATTACGCTCGACAATGTCAGCATTGGTTATGATGGGCGCGTGGTTCTTAAAGGGCTGAACCAGCGTCTGGATATGGAAGACCGAATCGCGCTTCTAGGTCAGAACGGGCGCGGAAAATCCACGTTTGCCAAACTTCTAGCAGGCCGACTTGAGCCAATGGTCGGTTCTTACAACCACTCTTCAAAACTCAGGATCGGGTATTTCGCGCAGCACCAGGCGGATGAACTCGTCCTGTCAGAAACACCCATCGACCACATGGCGCGCGCCATGCCGGACGCACCCCCTGTCGCCGTCCGGTCTCAATTGGCGCGATTTGGTCTGGACGTGAACCGAGCGGAAACACGTGTTTCTGAACTGTCAGGCGGCGAGAAGGCGCGGCTTCTTCTTGCACTCTCGACGCGTGACGCCCCTCACCTGCTCATCCTCGATGAGCCGACCAACCATCTGGATCTAGATGCCCGAGACGCTCTGATCCGTGCCCTCTCAGAATTTGAAGGGGCCGTTATCCTGATCAGCCATGACAGCCATCTGGTTGAATCCGTGGCGGACCGGTTCTGGCTGGTCGAAGACGGAACGATCACCCCCTTCGAAGGGGATATGGCTGAGTATAAGGAATGGCTGATCGAGCGCGCCCGGAAGGCCCGTGCAGAAAATACGGAACGTACGAAAAGCGCCGCCCGTTCGTCTTCCCAGGACACTCCCCAACCTTCTGCAAATCAGAAAAGGGTAGATCGCAAGGAATTGACGCGTGCGCTGGCTCCGCTCAGGCGAAAAATTCGTGATGCCGAGGCGAAACTCACCCAGATTACGAAAGAAAAAGAAAAAATCGAGGCCAAGCTTGCTGACCCCCTACTCTATCAGTCCGGAAACCCCGGCGAAATTGCGTCTCTAAACGCACATCTGTCCGCCCTTAATACAACGCAGGAACAGACCGAAGAGTTATGGCTGGAAGCTCAGGCTGAACTTGAAGAAGCATCAGCCTGAAAACGAAATTTCACAGATTGTGACGTGTGAATAAGGAGTTTGTTTACCTTTGAACGGTAGATGTCTGTCTGGACCTTAAAACATGAGGCAACTGGCGCTCCCAGATTTGCCTCCCAGTAAAGACAGGATGCCTACGTGCCTCAGAACACTTCCCGCGGCTCTTATGCATCTCACTCTCCGTCTCACAAGCAGTCTTCCCGCGGCCGCGAACAGGTTCGTCATCGCTCGTCGTCGTCTTCAGAGCATGCCAGTCCCCACTCCCCCCATCACCAGCATGGGCATCATTCGGCAGCTCGATCCAGCTCTGCACACTCGAAAGCAGAAACAGAGCGCACAGTAACGGACAACTTTACTGCAGCCTGTTTTCTTTCGGGAAGTCTGATTGCGACCCCAAATGGCGAAAAGGCCGTGGAATCCCTTGCTATCAACGATCTGGTCCTGACGTCGGATGGCCTGTCGGAAAAACTGGTGTGGGTGGGGAAAAGTCTATGCACCGTTCGCCCGGATCTTCCAGATGATCTGGCTGGCTGGCCTATTCGTATCCATGCAGGCGCTATTGCTGACCACATGCCGCATACAGATCTGCTTGTAACGGCTGAACACTGTATTTTCCTGAACGGTGGCTTCATTCCGGCACGGATGCTGGTCAATGGCGCTTCCATCACATGGGATAAAACATTTCGCTCATATGAATATTTCCATGTTGAAACCGAAACGCATGTCGTTATCTCAGCTAATGGCCTTCTAACCGAAAGCTATTTGGACACTGGCGACAGGCAGGCTTTCCGACAAACTGGCCAGATTGCAGCCCTTCGCTCAAGCCAGAAAGACTGGCAAAAAGATGCTGCAGCTCCCCTTATGACATCCCGTTTCCAGACAGAGCCAGCATGGAAAGCAATCGCCCTGCGAGCAGGCATTGACGGCTTTGCAGCATTCACAACAGCAGATCCGGCCCTGCATCTGCTTTTGCCAGATGGCACCCGTCTCTACCCAAGCCGCCAGAGCAGTGGCTTTGTCATTTTTACGTTGCCGCACGCGATCAGAAGCCTCCGGCTGATGTCCCGTGCAGACCGCCCCTGTGATGTGGTGGGGCCGTATGTGGACGATAGACGCGCCTTGGGTGTCCTCATCCGTGACATTATGCTTTTTGACGGCCCCAAAACCCGAAGGGTTACTGACCATCTGATCCCCCCAGAGCCTACCTCCGGCTGGATGGCAGATGAGATTGAAGGTCAGGGCTGGACTGATGGTGACGCAGCCCTGCATATCAATACTGAAGGGCCAAGCACTCTCGCACTTCAGATTATCGGAGGGGGCCCCTATATTCTTTCCCATACAGACACACAGATCCGTCGGGCAGGATGACCTCAGCTTCACCCTCGGGATAAAACAGCCGATTGACCCGCCATCCCTAAATCCATAAGCGGATGCTGGCCTACAGATTCAGGATGGACCGGCTGATGCCCATTTCGTTTTCCGACCCGAAGGACCGTGACGAAAAGGAACCTCGCGCCCGCGAGCTTTCCAAGATCGCGGGGCTTCTCCGCATCGCCCTCACCGTCACATTAATTCTGTTGGCCGTCTGGCTCATGAAAGATGTCCTGGCCGTTGTCTTCGCATCGGCCCTGATGGCCGTCGTACTGCATGGCCTGGCCCGCATGGTGCGCCGACACGTCACGTTCATCCCTTATCAGGCTGCCGTGGCATTGGTGACTGTTGTCATTCTTCTGGCGGTAGCCGGTCTGGCCTGGAGCAGCGGTCCAGCTATCGGGGACCAGTTCATTCGCCTCAAGCAGGCCCTTGTTCAGCAGTCCGGAGACCTCAAGTCCCATCTTTCCGGCTCTACTCTCGGCCAGTTGGTTCTCGACCATCTGCCAACTGCCGTGGGCGGCAATGATGCGACCTCCGGCAGCCTTGGCTCACTGGGATCGGGCCTCGCAGGCTCTGTTACGGGCATTCTAAGCAGCGCCTTCGGTGTTCTCGGCACCCTGGCGGTGATCCTGATTGCAGGCCTCTACTTCGCTTTGTCTCCAGCCATTTACATTGATGGTTTTCTGCGCCTCTTTCCAACCCAGCACCGCGGCTCAGCCCGCACGCTCCTTATGGCTGCTGGGACCACCCTCTGGGCGTGGACTGCCGGACAGGCTCTCGACATGCTTGTTGTCGGGATTCTGTCAGGTATCGGCCTTTCGCTGATTGGCGTACCCCTCGCGCTGGCTCTCGGCGTGGTTGCAGGGCTTTGCAATTTCATCCCGTATATCGGTGCCATTATGGGCGCTGTTCCCGCCGTGTTGCTGGGTCTCTCGATGGGAACCAAGGAAGCGCTGTTTGTCGCCATTCTCTATAGCGTTATCCAGTTCTTCGAAGGCAATGTCCTTGCTCCGCTGATCCAGCGCCGTGCTGTGCACATGCCACCCGCAGTCGCCATCTTGTCTCAGACCGTTTTCAGCTCGATTCTTGGTATTCCAGGGCTGATCCTGGCTTCTCCGATTACGGCAGCTCTCCTTGCTATGGGAGACAAGGCCACAGCTCCTCTGGAAGACGAAGATCAGACCAAGCGGGATGTCGGAGAGATTTTTGAAGACGAGGCGCGCAAAGAGTAAATTTTCCCCTTGCTCCTGACGTAACGTCATCATGACAGATGGCGCGTCAGGAGGAACCCGATGAAACCGCAAACCCTGACCATTGGGGAACTGGCCAAGGCCAGCGCCACCACACCCCGTACGCTCCGATATTTTGAAGCTATGGGGCTTATCAGCCCCATCCGCGCAGAAAACGGCAGAAGAGTTTACGATCTGTCAGCCGTAAGCGCGCTAGCCCATGTCCTGCTTCTGAAGCGCATGGGATTCAGTCTTTCAGAAATCAAAAACATGGAGCGCAGACCCAGTGCTCCTGAAACCATCATAGACGCCCAACTGGCGCTTCTCTCGATGCGAAAGACAGCTCTCGAAAGAACAATCCATCAGCTCACCGCAACCCGAAACCTACTGAAAGAGAGCCACCCCTGTAACGGCGCCGTGGATCTTGCAGCATTCTGCCTTCTGCTCCGGGAAGGAGAAACGGCTCTTCAGTGGGGAAATACTCAGCCTGTTTTCGAACAGTATTTCACGCCGTCCGAGCAACATGAATGGCAGAAACAGATGGACGCTCATTTCGGCGGTGAAGACGAAAAGACGTTCTATCAAATCCGATGGGTAAAATTGATTACCAGTTGTGAAGAGGCCATCGGCCGTCACGTCGTGCCTTCAAGCCCGGAGGCTCAGCAACTCGTCAAAGAGTGGATGGAATTGCAGAAGCCGTTGCAGGACGCTGTAGGACCGGACCTGTGGCGTAAGGCGGCGACCATGTACGAGCAAATGCAGGACTGGCAGACACCCGAGCGGCAGGCGCCTTTCAGCCCTGAAGTTTTCAACTTTATCCGTGAGGCTGCAGCTCTGCGGGCTGCAACGCCGTAAGGGACGCATCTTCAAAGGCGTTCATGCGGTAAGGGCCGTCATCCTCAAGCTGAACACCCACGATGTCCGCTTCGTGTTTGTGCTTCCAGATGGAAACGATGACGGGGTGGTTTTCTGCGTTGCTCAGACGAAGGATGACCTGTCCCTTCGTCGGAGGCTGCTCGCCACTCGGTCCCCATCCCGTCGTATGGGACTGAAGCCAGAGATTAACGTCATTAACTTCCCCAGATGTCAGATCGCGACTGACGGGGGCCACGATTTTTCCTTCCGTAACGGGCGGAAATTTCCAGGCGTGGATCAGTGGCCATGCGACAAACCAGACGATGCCCACGGGAATAAAAACCAGTGCACAAAAAGCCAGGAGCAGCTTCTGTTCGCGCCTCATGCGTTCTCTCCTGCCCAACTTTTCAGGGCATCAGTAATGCGGCTGACTTCATCACCTGTCAGCTCCGGATGAATAGGGAGCGCTAATACCCGTGCACCGAGGCTCTCGGAAACCGGCAGCGACACACCATCATGATGTTCGCTATAGGCAGGCTGATGATGCAGTGGCTTGGGGTAATAGATCGCCGTAGGAACGCCAGCCTCTTTCAAATGTGCCTGAAGCGAATCCCGTGCGGCAGCGTCTGGAAGCAGGACTGTGTAAATTGCCCAAGCACTCTCGCTATCCGCAACGCGAACTGGAGCCTGAATACCTGCTGGCATGGCGGCGTCATACTCACGCGCAATGATGTCCCGACGTTTCAGCTCATCCTCAAAGGCTTCCAGCTTGGCGATCAAGACAGCAGCCTGAATAGTATCGAGACGACCGTTGATTCCAATCCGCTCGACTTCATAGCGGGTCTTTCCCTCGCCATGGGTCCGGAGTGACCGATAGAGCGCAGCCAGTTCTGCATCATCCGTCAGGATCGCGCCGCCGTCCCCGTATCCGCCCAGCGGCTTGGACGGAAAGAACGAAAGCGTCGTTGCTCGGGCTTCATGACCGAGGCGACGCCCATGATAAGAGGCTCCGAAAGACTGGGCACAGTCTGCAATTAGCGTCAGCTCTTCTTGCGCAGCGAAAGTCTTCAGTTCATCCCAAGGTGCAGGCTGACCAAACAGATCAACGCCGATGACAGCTCGTGGCTCCAGTTCACCAGCAGCCCGGATAGCCGCTAGACGATCAGCCAGAGAACTCATGCTGATCTGGAACGTATCCGGCTCCACATCCACAAAAACAGGCGTTGCGCCAAGAAGAAGCACAACTTCCGCCGTCGCCGTATAGGTGAAAGCAGGGAGGAAGACCGCGTCCCCCGGCCCGACTTCCTCACCCATCAGCACCATCAGAAGCGCATCTGTACCGGACGAAACGCCAATTGCGTACTTTGCGCCACCGAACTCGGCGAGGCGCCGCTCCAGTTCCTCGACTTCTGGCCCCATAACGAAGCGGCAATGTTCGAAAACCGTCTTTACCCGACGCTCGATCGCATCCTTGAGACGGGCCTGCTGTTTCGGAAGATCCAGAAAGGCAATGGGATCAGTCATGCAATCGTCTCCACGTCGGGCTGGGAATGGTCTGATTGAGACGGTGTCTTGCCGTCTCGGTTATGATTAAATTCAGGAACAAGCCGTTGAAAAATGGCCATAATGGCAGGAAGATCTTCACGCAGGCAGGCTGCTTCAAGCTCATCCATGGCTTCCGCTGCCACATCGAAATCGACCGTGCGAGGCGAGGCCATGCGCAGGCCAGGCGCATCCGTAGGAACGGGTGCTTCGCGGCCGTGAAACAGCTCTTCAAACAGTTTTTCCCCCGGGCGAAGGCCTGTAATCCGGATCTCCACATCTGTCTCGGGTCTCAGACCCGCCAGACGGATCATCTGACAGGCCAGATCCATGATACGAACCGGGTCCCCCATATCGAGCACGAAAATGCCACCCTGACGGAGCTTCTGGTCCGTGGTGTCCTCGCCTGACGCTTCCTGGGTCCCACGGACTGCCGCCTGCAGAACAAGGCCAACGGCTTCAGGAATGGTCATGAAATATCGGGTCATATCCGGATGAGTGAC
This sequence comes from Gluconobacter frateurii, assembly GCF_002723955.1. Taxonomy (GTDB): domain Bacteria; phylum Pseudomonadota; class Alphaproteobacteria; order Acetobacterales; family Acetobacteraceae; genus Gluconobacter; species Gluconobacter frateurii. The sequence goes on along the minus strand of NZ_BEWN01000001.1, from coordinate 707,385 downwards.
CGTCAGTGGGCCACCTTGTTCAAGCTGCCTGCGAAACAGGGGCACAACAGACCCAGTGGACCCCAGAACGTTTCCGAACCGCACGGTCACACAGCGCAGGCCACCTTTTCCTGCCCGGGCGCGCATATCAAGCGCCTGCCCGTAGACCTCGGCACACCGCTTGCTTGCCCCCATCAGGCTGGACGGATTGACCGCCTTATCGGTTGAAATCATGACCATGGCCTGAGCACCGGACCGTTCTGCCTCATCAAGCACGATGCGCGTCCCGATCACGTTGGTCAGGACGCCTTCGATCGGATTGGATTCGACGATAGGCACATGCTTCAGCGCTGCAGCATGGAAGACGAGCGCTGGCCGATACTGATTGAAAACTTCAGCAATCCGGCGTCGATCCCGAACATCCGCAACAATCTGATGGCGGAGTACATCGGGATAACGCTCTGACAAATCGAGATTGATCTGCCACAGAGCGTATTCATTATTCTCGATCAGCAGAATGGCCTGAGGAGAGAAAGAGGCGATCTGACGAGCCAGTTCCGACCCGATACTGCCTCCCGCTCCCGTCACCGCAACAACCTGCCCTGCGATCAGCCGGCTCATACCCTGCGAATTCAACGCAACCTGAGGGCGATTCAGCAGATCTTCAATCGCTACAGGACGAAGCTCAACACTTTCCGCAGGCTTCAGATCGGTCAGGGACGGTGTTCTCTGGACATCAAGGTGATGCAGACGCGCGACCTCAAGCACTCGCGAGAGTGGGGCACCGCGCAATTCTGACGTTGTGATGACCAGTGTATCGGGCAACCGACCCGCTGCAGCCATCTGATTCAGGAGTTCCGGCGTCTCATCGATGGTTCCCAGAATAGGACAACCGTGAATACGCCGCCCCGCCTGCTGACTACCTCCCGTCAACAGCCCGACCACCCGTCTGCCTGCCTCCTGGTCACGTTCCATCGCACGAATAAAAAGATCCGCCTCATGGTCCGCGCCGAGCAGGAGAACGCGCTCCCGACCAGCCACCATCAAACGGCGACGGGCGCTCAACCGCCAGATCATGCGGATGGACCCGAGGAATGTCAGCAAGACCAGCGCATGAATGAATGGGAACGTTGAACTGGGAAGCGGATAGCCCGCCAGATGCAGTAACGTTGAGAACAAAATCGCGCTCAGCGCAGAGGCACAGGCAATATTAAAAAGGTCCGCCAGCCCGGAAAACCGCCAGTATTGCTGGGCCATACGAAACGGCAATCCGCTGACCAGCAGCGTAATGCCACCGCCTGCAAGGAACCACAGAGGATGCAGCCATCCACCATGTGGATCTGCCAGCCAACGGGCCACAGGAGCAGCCAGAGCGGAAACGACTCCGTCCAGCACAACATTGAGAGCAATGCGCCTCGCCTGCACGGTGGTACGACCGGTGCGGCTGACGGAAGAAGACTGGGCCGGTAAATGGAGGCCGGAAGGTGGTGTGACTGTCACGCCTCCCTTATAGCGCCAAAACACCTGTTCCCATAAAGTCGGTCCATGCCCTTTTCTTTACAATCTCTTCTTTCCGGCTTCGTGCTGCCCGATCTGCTGGCGGCACTTCTCTGCATGGTGCTTATCGCACTCATGATCCGTGCCGGCGTGATGGACCATCCCGTTCATCGAAGCTCACATACCCGACCGATTCCAAAAGGGGGTGGCATCGGGATTATCGGGGCGTTTCTATTGTGCCTGGGACCCACGCTCTACCTAAGCCATCAGCCAGTTTTGACAGGCCCGGTTCTCGGGCTGATCAGCGGTGTCATCCTGCTGGCCGTCGTTTCCTGGCTGGATGACCTCTATTCTTTCCCGGCCCGTTACAAACTGGCTGCACAGTTTGGGGCAGCCGCTCTGGTGGCTTTCGGCAACGGCGCCGCCGTCCCCCTGAGCGTCCTGTTTATTCTGGGAGCAGTTTTCATAACCAATGCCCTGAACTTCATCGACGGCATTAACGGATTGGCCGCTGGAACCATGGCGCTGACGTCCCTGCTTCTGGCTGCAGCCGGAATCCAGCCCTGTTTGTTTGTCCTGTTTGCCGTCTGCCTGCTCGCGTTTCTGCCTTGGAATTTTCCAAAAGCCCGCATTTTCATGGGAGATGTGGGCAGTCAGTCGGGAGCCCTGATTGTCGCATGGGGTGCCATGCAGCCGCATCGTTATTCAGCCATGCTCACGTTGGCACTTCTGTCAGGCGTGGTGTGGGACGTTCTGTTCACCTTGGCTCGGCGCGCGCGCGCCGGAGACCATTTGGCACAGGCTCATCGCGGACATCTTTATCAACTGGCAATCCGTTCCGGGATGCCGATGCCGCTGGTGACAGTCTTTTACTGGGGTTTTGTAGTCTGGGGGGCAGTAGCGTGCCATGCAAAACAACCGTGGGAAACCGGGCTGCTTGTTCTTCTGCCTCAGCTTTGCTGGACAGGATATATCTGCACGCGAGCCAAAGCCCGCGTGCAGGATCGCTGGTAACTTAACCAGCGCGACGCGTGATACGCTCGACAGAAGCAGAAGCGCGTTCTGCACGTGCAGGGCGCGTGCCGGAAGCTTCAGCCATAACAGCGCGCATTTCACGCAGGAAGGACGACCCCTTCAGCGTGCGCTGAACCAGCACGGAGCGACGGTCCAGCGGATCGACCTTGCGGCGAGCCAGATCGAGTTCGCCCAGACGGTCCAGGGCGCGTGTGATGGCAGGCTTGGAAACCTTCAGCTCTGACGCCAGACCACGAACGGTGTGAGCACCGTCACGCAGGTAGCAGGTCAGGAACACGGCAAGCTGGCGGGCAGACAGGTCTGGACCGTCACGGCGCACCATGGAAACGACGGTGTCGCACAGAAGGTGAAGCATCTGGTCGTTGTTAGCCTGAGGCATTTCTCTCTCCTTACGGTCTGCCTTCCCTGTTGCCTGATCGGGTAACAGGGAAAAGAACAGTCGAGCCATGCAGACCCGACGGGGTTATGTGTGCCGCTCAGCCCCGCATGGGTCTAAGCCTTGGTCTTCTACATCTGGTGTTTTGAAACGCATCCGCAAGTATGCGGGTTTCAAAACGATTTATGCTGCGGATAGCAGCTTTCGAACATGGAAGGCCGTATGCCCTATCAGACGCAGATTTACACCCCATAGTTTTAAGACAATCATATTACGGTTCGTTAAGGATCGTCCCGCACTCTGGTTGTTCACTTCACGAAGACCTGTTCAGGCTTGCAATCATTTTAAGAAGCGCACGAAGCGCGAGGGTCTCTCCCCCTTCCGGACGACCTGGGGAATTCGCGTCATTCCAAGCGTAAGTGTCTATATGTAGCCACTTTTGTCCGTTCGGAACGAACCGTTGAAGGTACAGAGCGGCCGTAATCGCTCCTGCCATTGGTTTTGACGTTATATTTCCGAGATCCGCTATTTTACTATCCAGCCATGCGTCGTAGCCATGCCAGAGTGGCAATCTCCACAAAGCATCCGCAGTATCCAGACCCGATTCGAGCAGTAATTGAGCGAATTCATCACTGTTACTGAACACCGCCGGAAGGTCGGGACCGAGAGCTACGCGTGCAGCGCCGGTCAGGGTTGCAGCATCCACAATGTAATCCGGAGCGCTTTCAGCGGCTTCCGTTATCAGATCACACAACACCAGACGCCCTTCCGCATCCGTGTTCCCGATCTCCACGAACTTGCCGCTGCGTGTCTTCAAAACATCCCCCGGGCGCATGGCATGTCCGGACACACTGTTCTCGACACAACCCAGGCGAAGCTCCAGATCAATATCGAGCTTCAGGTCAATCGCCGCGCACATGACAGCAAGCATCAGGGCCGCGCCGCCCATATCCTTTTTCATGCGCAGCATTCCGGCCGCAGGCTTCAGGTCATACCCGCCCGTATCAAAGCAGACCCCCTTCCCGACCAGCGACAGACGCGGCGCACCCTCACGCGCCTTCCAGCGGGCCACGACAACAGCAGGCTTACGCTCAGACCCTTCACCAACCTCAGCCAGACAAGGGTAAGCCGCTTTCAGATCATCCCCTTCAACAATCCGAACCTCAGCGCCCCTCCCCTCCAGAGCCCGATAAGCAGACTGTGCGAGATCCCTCGGACCGAGAAGATTGGCTGGCGTGTTGATGAGGTCACGACCAAACCAGTTGGCCTTCGCAATGGCACTTGCTGTCGCAACGGTATCAGGAACCACCATGCGGGTCGCAGCGTCCTGCTCCTGCCCCACACGATAGCGATACGCCCCCATTGCGAACCCTAGGAGCGCGGTCTCCTGCACGCCGTCTTCAACCCCATGCAGGACAGCAAGCCAGTCACCGGCAGGAAGAACTGTTCCCAGCCGACCGAAAGCGGTCGGATCATTCAGTCGGCCCTCATCCACACAGAGTAGAGCCGCACCCGCTCCGTTCTCACCCGGCAGCAGCGTGAACGAACCGTCACGGGACGCAAAGCCTTGCGCCTTCAGAAAAGCGCCATGCTCTCCCAGCAGACGATCAACCGTTTCCGTATCCTGAGAGCGCACCAGATGGACTGTGCGGGGTGCCGGAGCATCAGAAACGGACACGAAAGGGAGTTGAATATGAAAACTCATGAACCTCTTTCCTGAAAAGTGTCGAACCTTGAGGCCCGAACGCTTGCTTTTGTTCCGCAGGCACCCGACCATTCAGACATGAAGGGTGCACACCGCGGTAACCATCCCGCTCATCATATCATGCCGGCAAGCGTCCGTGCGGCGCTGGGTCCAACCAATACCGGCAAGACGCATTATGCCCTCACGCGCATGATGGCTCATTCCTCCGGCATCATCGGCTTTCCGCTGCGGCTGCTGGCACGGGAGAACTATGAGCGGCTGGTGAAAGCCAAGGGAGAGCGATCCGTCGCCCTTATTACCGGGGAGGAGAAAATCGTTCCTCCCGGTGCCCGCTGGTTCGCCTGCACGGTGGAAGCCATGCCGCTGGACCGGAAAGCCGAGTTCGTCGCCGTCGATGAAATCCAGCTCGCGTCCGACCCGGACCGTGGACACATCTTTACAGACCGACTCCTGCATGCCCGCGGCACGGTAGAAACGCTCTTCCTTGGCGCTGAAACCATTCGCCCACTTCTTCAGAAGCTGGTTCCCGGCATCGAGATCGACACCCGGACGCGCCTGTCCAGCCTGGTCAGCACCGGCCCGACCAAACTGTCACGCCTGCCACCCCGCTCCGCGATCGTCGCGTTCTCCATGGCTGAGGTTTACGCGCTGGCGGAAGTTATTCGCCGCCGCCGGGGCGGATGTGCCGTCATCATGGGGCAGCTGAGCCCCCGCACCCGCAACGCACAGGTCGAACTCTACCAGAACCGGGAAGTCGATTACCTCGTTGCCACCGATGCGATCGGCATGGGGCTGAACATGGATGTGGACCATGTTGCCCTTGCCCAGCTCTCGAAGTTCGACGGTACGTCCCCGCGCCCGCTGTTTCCGCAGGAAATCGCGCAGATAGCCGGACGTGCTGGCCGTGGCATGAAGGACGGAACCTTCGGCACCACGGCGGACTGCCCGCCCATGTCTGCTACCACCATCGAAGCCGTGGAGCAGCATCGCTTCGATCCGATCCAGCGGCTGTACTGGCGAAACCACGAACTGGATTTCACCAACCCGCGCGCCCTCCTTGCCAGCCTGACAGTCGCGCCGCCGTTTCGTGGCCTGACCGCAGGCCGGGTGGCATCAGACGTTACAACCCTCGAATCCCTCGTCCTCGATCCAGAGATCCGGGAGGTCGCAAAAGGACGTCGCGCCACGTCCCTGCTCTGGGAAGTGTGCCAGATCCCCGATTTCCGGAAACTCGGGGACGACAGTCACACCAGACTCTGCGCGCGCCTTTTCCTGCATATTCTCAAAGAAGGTGCTGTCCCGGCCAACTGGATGGAAGGTCACATCAAGGGCTTCGCGCGCGTTGACGGGGACATCGACACCCTGATGCACCGACTGACCGGTGTACGTGTCTGCTCCTACGTCGCCGCCAGAACGGAATGGAGCCGTCATTCCGCCACCTGGCAGCAGCGGGCCCGCGAAGTGGAGGACCTTCTCTCAGACGCCCTTCACGAGCGTCTGACGGCACGCTTCGTGGACAGGCGGGCGACTTCCCTGCTCCGCCGCCTGGATGCAGAGACAGATCGGAACATTCTTTCCGCCGTCACAGCGGATGGAGATGTGATCGTTGAAGGCCACAGCATCGGAAAAATCCGGGGCTTTACCTTGCAAGCCGATACGACAGGCGGCCCCGATCACCAGATCATCATGCGTGCGGGCCGGAAAGCCCTTCTTCAGGAAATTCCCCGCCGCGTCCGCCTGTTTCAGGATGCACCTGACAGTGCACTGTCTCTGGATAGTGACACAGGCACCCTTTTTTGGGAGTGCGTGGCGCTTGGAAAACTGATTGCCGGGAAGACATTCCTTCAGCCGGCCGTACGTCTGTTTTCCGGGGAATTCGCCGATACCAATCAGCGCGCTCAGGTTGAAAACAGGCTGCTGCGTTATATTCGGACAATGATCGAACGGGACATGGCCGTTCTCTTCAAGGCAGAGCAGACCGTTACGAACCAGCCGGAGCTCAGAGGTATCGTTCATCGTCTCCATGAAGATGGCGGAATCACGAGCCTTCTCCCCCCTGACAGGACGTTGCCGCCGCAAGTCAAACGATCCCTGCGTAAGGTTGGCGTGGAAGTCGGGCGCTTTGCCATTTTCTTCCCTGCGCTTCTGCGGCCTCGCCCTCTTGGACTGATGACACTCCTGACGCAGCTTCGCCTGGGCGAGTCCCTCACCATACCGGCTCCAGGTCGGGTCTCGCTTCCATGGGAGCTTGTGGCAGGCGTGCCGGGCTGGCTTCAGGCCGGGCAGACAGGAATCAGACTTGATATTGCAGAACGCTGCGTCACTGAACTGGAGCATCTGACCCGCAAGCAGGATCATCCTGCCCCACTTGGTTTGGCCTCCCGACTAGGCGTGAAGACAGACATGCTTCCGGGAATCCTGACTGCTCTTGGAGTTGCTCACCGGCCCCCTTCTGTTGTCAGCCCATCTCATGCAGGGCCACCTGCCCCACTCATGATCCTCTCGGATCGGCGTACCCGTGCGGGCCGCAGGAGGCCTAAAGCTTCGGGTCAACGCACCAGTCGGCCTACTACTGTCCGACAGGATAGCCCTTTTGCTGCTCTCGCTATTTTAAGAGAACGATCTACCCCATGAGTGATGCCTATCAGCGACTGGATCAATGGCTGTATTATGCACGGGTCGCCAAAACACGCCCTCTCTGTGCGACGATCGTCAATAAGGGGCGTATTCGTGTAAACCGGCAGCCAACCAGCAAGCCTCACGCCAAACTTCGTGTGGGAGATGTGCTGACGCTTCCACCCGCCAGCCCCAACGAGGACGTACGTGTCTGGCGTATTCTGGACCTTGGGGAACGTCGTGGCCCCGCAAAAGAAGCATTCCTGCTATACGAGATCATTAAAGAAGAGCCTAAGAAGCTTGCTTCCTAAGCCAATCCTTCGCATATCATCCCGCACAATTGAAAAATGGGCCGCACAGCCGGGCCCGAATGAGGATCGGAGACACCAATGAGCTATGTGGTCACGGAAAACTGCATCAAGTGCAAGTTCATGGACTGCGTGGAAGTTTGCCCCGTAGACTGCTTCTATGCCGGGGAAAATTTCCTCGTCATCAACCCGGACGAATGCATTGACTGCGGCGTGTGCGAACCTGAGTGCCCGGCTGAAGCCATCTTCCCAGATAGCGACAACCGTGCGGCTCCATGGATCGAAATCAACTCCAGGCTCGCAGCCCAGTGGCCAAACATCACCCGCAAGGGCGATCAGCCGGCTGATGCGGAAGAATGGAAAGACAAGCCCGGCAAGGCTGCCATGCTCTCCGAAGCTCCTCACAAGGACTGAACCTTCTCCTCATTTGAAGGCTCAAAGCCCGGCACACTGTGTCGGGCTTTTTTTATGGGGATACGGCTGGGTTGTGTCGAAGATCATCTATTTCATAGTGCGGTGGTTCGGCGTGGCTATTCAGGAAGCACTCTCCCGGCGTGGAGTACCGAAACGACAAATGGTGAATATGCGCCGGAACTAAGTGTCCGCGTCATCACAGGACTAAGGGCATCAAACCCTCTGGGCTTCATGTGCCTGAAACAGAGCAGCAGAAGTAGCCGTATTTTCGGATCCTGCAGTCAAACGATCAGAATCCCACCGGGCACAAAAAAACCGGCAGGATTTCTCCTGCCGGTTTCTTCTGCTTTGATCCGGAAGGGATCTTAGCGGGACATCATGTTGATGGCCGTGTCATGCATGATGAACAGCGTGCCGCCGACAATGATGACCACTGATGCTGCTGCGAAGATGAAGCACATCAGGTTCCAGCTCTGCTCGTTGCTGGTGTTCAGGTGAAGGAAGAACACCAGATGCACGACGATCTGAACGACCGCCAGAACACCAAGAGCTGCAAGTGCCATCCCGGGAGCAAGTGCGTGGGTCATGACTGCTGCGAAAGACGCAACAGTCAGGACGACCGCAAGAACGAACCCGATGATGTAGGACTGATAGGAGCCGTGGCTACCATCGTGGGTTGTATGTGCCTGGGCCATTACATCACACCTGCGAGATAGACGAAGGAGAAAACACAGATCCAGACGATGTCCAGAAAGTGCCAGAACAGGCTGAGGCAAGTCAGCTTGTCCATCATCCGCTGGGACAGATCCTGCGGGCCCATCATCTGGACCATCAGAACCGCCATCCAGATCAGACCACAGGTTACGTGCAGACCATGCGTTCCAACCAGCGTGAAGAACGCGGAAAGGAAAGCAGAACGGTCAGGACCGTTACCTTCAGCGATCATGTGTGAGAACTCGCTCACTTCAAGACCAACGAAGGACAGACCCAGCACGAAGGTGATGGCCAGCCAGACCAGAACCATGGTCTTGTTCTTTGCCAGCGCATTGAGCGAGGCAAAGCCGTAGGTGATGGATGAGAACAGCAGGATAGCTGTCTCGATCCCTACATTCGTCAGATCGAACAGTTCCTTGCCCGAAGGCCCTCCGGCAAACTGGTTCCGGAGGACTGCAAACGCAGCAAAGATCGAACCGAACAGAATGCAGTCCGTCATCAGGTAGAGCCAGAAACCGAAAACATTCGGCGTCTCGTGATGATGATCGTGACCGTGGTCGTCAGCGTGTGCCAGAGGCGACATGGTTGCTTCGTGAGCCATTAACTATGCCCCCCTTACTCTGCTGCCTGCGCAGCGGCGATACGACGGGAATAGACTTCCTCGTTGTGCTCGATTTCGCTGACAGGGACGTAGTAATCGACATCGCGGTTTGCACTGCGCAGGATCATCGTGACGACGATACCGATCAGTCCAAGACCAGCCATCCACCAGATGTACCAGATGGCACCGAAGCCAAGGATGAACGAGAACGCACCGATAAGAGCGCCCGCAGCCGTGTTCTTCGGCATGTGGATGGGCTCCAGCGGCTTGTTATGTGCACGACGGCCAAGCTGCTTCTCGGTGTGGAACGTGTCCAGACCATGGATGTCCGGGATAACTGCGAAGTTATAAGCCGGCGGCGGAGAAGAAATGGACCACTCCAGCGTACGACCACCCCACGGATCGCCCGTCAGGTCCAGGTTCTCCGGCAGGTTACGATCGCGGATGGAGACGTAAAGCTGCGTGAGCTGGCAGACGATACCCAGAGCGATAACAACCGCACCAGCTTCTGCAATCAGCAGCCACGGACGCCAGTCCGGATTGTCGTAGTGGTTCATACGACGCGTCATGCCTTCGAGACCGAGGACATAGAGCGGAACGAAGGCAAGATAGAAGCCAACGAACCAGCACCAGAACGCGCGCTTGCCCCAGGCTTCGTTCAGCTTGAAGCCGAAAGCCTTCGGGAACCAGAAGCCCATACCTGCAATGTAACCGAAGTACACACCACCGATAATGACGTTATGGAAGTGGGCAATAAGGAACAGGGAGTTGTGAAGGATCCAGTCAGCGGCCGGCATGGCCATCATGACGCCCGTCATGCCACCGATGGAGAAGGTGATCATGAAGCCGATCGTCCAGTACATCGGAGCCGTGAATTCAACACGTCCCTTATACATGGTGAACAGCCAGTTGAAGATCTTCACGCCTGTCGGGACTGCGATAACCATCGTCATGATACCGAAGAAGGTATTGACGTTGGCGCCTGCGCCCATGGTGAAGAAGTGATGCACCCACACGACGAACGACAGCACCATGATGGAGCACGTAGCGTAAACCATCGTATTGTAGCCGAAGAGCGGCTTGCGGGAGAACGTTGAGGTAACTTCAGAGAACACGCCGAAAGCCGGGATGACCAGAATGTAAACTTCCGGATGGCCCCAGGTCCAGATCATGCTCAGATACAGCATGACGTTGCCGCCGGCATCGTTCGTGAAGAAGTGCATGCCGAGGTAACGGTCGAGGCTGAGCAGAGCCAGCGTCACGGTCAGAACCGGGAACGAAGCCATGATCAGAACGGTCGTGCAGAAAGCAGTCCAGGTGAACACCGGCATCTGCATCCAGCCCATGCCAGGAGCGCGCATCTTCACGATGGTCGTGAAGAAGTTCACACCCGTCAGAAGCGTACCGACACCGGAGATCTGAACGGCCCAGATGTAGTAGTCAACGCCGACGCCCGGGCTGAACTGCATCTCGGACAGTGGCGGGTAAACCAGCCAGCCGCACTGAGCAAACTCACCGATGAACAGCGAGATGTTGATCAGAAGGGCACCGACCAGCGTCATGTAGAAGCTGAGCGAGTTCAGGAACGGGAACGCAACGTCGCGCGCACCGATCTGGAGAGGCACCACCAGGTTGAGCAGCCCCGTCATGAACGCCATGGCCATGAAGAAAATCATGATCGTGCCGTGAGCGGAGAAGATCTGGTCGTAGTGGTGAGGCGGAAGGTAACCAGGGTTACCGGCATAGGCCAGCGCGAGCTGGGTACGCATCATGATGGCGTCCGCGAAGCCGCGGAACAGCATGACAATTGCCAGGATGATATACATCACGGCAAGGCGCTTATGGTCGACTGTCGTCAGCCATTCACGCCACAGGTAACCCCACTTACCGAAGTAAGTAACGGCACCCAGCACGGCAAGGCCGATGACAGCCACACCCAGGAATGTGCCGACAAGGATCGGCACATCGAAAGGTATGGCTGAAAGGGAGAGTTTTCCGAGCATCTGTCGGTTATTCCTTCATGCCAGTGTCGGACGGTGCAGCGCTGGAAGCGGACTGCATATGCATGACCTTGCCCGTCGTCTTCTCCACCATCATGCCATTGTTGTACTTGGCGACGATGCCGTCGAAGAGATCCGGCTGGACATGCGCGAAATACTGAACCGGCGCAGCTTCCTGCGGGGCAGAGTACTTCGGATAGGTCGTGTCATCGAGGTTTTCGCTGCCGCTCTTCACCTTCTCGACCCAGGCGCTGAATTCTTCAGGTGCCATGGCGAGGGTGCGGAACTTCATGTCAGAGAAACCGCGACCACTGAACTGGGAAGCTTCACCCAGATAGTCACCCGACTCAGTTGCAAGAAGATGCAGCTGCGTCTGCTGACCCGGCATGGAGTAGATCATCGATCCCAGACGCGGGATGAAGAACGACGTCATGACAGTGTCAGAGGTGATCTGGAAGTTCAGCGGCGTGTTCGTGGGCACATCCAGCTGGTTGATCGTAGCGATCCCCAGATCCGGATAGATGAACAGCCATTTCCAGTCGAGAGAGACCACCTGAACATTCAGCGGCTTGACGTTGTCAGCCGTCTGGATCGGGCGGTACGGGTCATAGGCGTGGGTGCTGTACCAGCTGATCGCGCCGAGAGCGACGATGATCAGGGAAGGAATGCCCCAGATGACATACTCAATCTTCGTTGAGTGATCCCAGGTCGGCAGATATTCGGCCTGGGTATTGGAAGCGCGATACTTCCAAGCAAAATAAAGCGTTGCGATACAGGTCGGAACCACAATCGCCATCATGATGGCAAATTCTGCCACCATAACGTCGCGGTTCATTTCTGCGATCGGACCGCGCGGCTGAAGCAGATCAACCGTGCAACCCGATAGCATCAGCGCCGGCAACGCTGGGAGATATCGCCAGAGTTTTTTCATCGGTCCTGCTTTCATCATCCGTTCCGGCATGGAGTATTCGCCGGGAAACGGTTTGACACGATAAGGGTCGCATCAGAGCTGCCGAACGCTGCCATAGTCTGCTGCCTTTCTCGTTCGTATCCTGACGTCAGGAACCGGATCAAAGATCCGACCCTGAAATTCATTCAGCATGGGACACGACTGTCCCGGTTCCTCAGGTTTTTTCTGCCTGAATCGCCCGGAAGACAAGGCTTATCACGGATTTCGTGAGGGGGTGTGCATATCCTCGACGACGCCATAAATGGCTGTTTTTCGCCACATTTGGTTTAATTATAGCTTTCATTAAGTACGAATATTACAGCTTTTTAATGTAAACCAATTCGAATAAGGCGAAAATAATTCAAGACCTTTTTAGTCCCAAAACAAGAAAGGGGGCGACATTGACTGTCGCCCCCTGAGAACTATCAACAATACTTGATAGGTAATATCAGTCGCTATTACTGGAACGAACGCCCGTGAACTGAATAAGAAACTGAAACAGGTTCACAAAATTGAGATACATCGACAGCGCATCGTAAATGCTGAGCTTTCCAATATCGTCCTGTGAGGCAAAAGACATATATTGCTGGTAGTTAATCTTGATGCGCTGCGTGTCATAGGCTGCAAGACCTGTGAAAAGAGCGACCCCGATTAGAGAAACAAGCATTGCCAGTGGTGCACTGTGCAGGAAGATGTTCACGACCATCGCGATCATGATGCCGATCAGCCCCATAAACAGGAAGGAACCGAGTCGAAGAAGGTTCGCGCCCGTGGTGTATCCCCACAGCGCCATTCCACCGAACATCACAGCACTGATAAAGAACGTTCTGGCGACAGAAACGCCCGTATAGCTCAGCAGCAGGCTAGACATGCTTGCGCCCATTGCTGCGCTGAACAGCAGGAAAATCGCCTGAACCGCAGAGCGTGAAAGACGGTTGATCCCGAAGGACAGCACCATCACAAAAGCAAGCGGGGCGAAAATCGCTACTCCACCAAGAAAGGTAGGGCGCAGAACAAACGCACCATTGGGCGTCTCTGCCAGATGAAAGAAGAGCGCGCGCAGAGAGGTCTCTGCCACGCCATAGGCAACAAGCCCCGTTACGACGAGGCCGATCGCCATCCAGTTGAAGACACGGCACATATAAGAGCGAAGACCAGCGTCAAGACTGCCGACCCCTGCCTGTGTACCGGCCCTGCCGAAATTGGAATTGAAAGCCATGATACCTTTTCCAGTAAAAGGCCCTTTGAAAAAGGGCGCTTGACGAACCTTGCAAGCTCGCCCGTACTTTCCCTGAATGTGGGGCTTTTCACTGCACGGTCAAGAAGACCCTTCATATCTGTGTTCCATTTGCCCGGGAAACGAGCCTCTTGAGACTTTTTGTCGCACTCGACCTCTCCCCCGCCCAGCGTGAAGCGCTTGCTCTCCTCAGAGGATCACTGCCGGGCGTGCAGTGGGTTCCCTCCGAGAACTATCATCTGACCCTTCGCTTTATCGGCGAAATTACAGACCGCTATGTCATGGAAGAGATCGATCTCGCTCTTTCACGCCTGTCCTGGAAGCCATTCAATGTCTCTTTCCATGGTGCAGACCTCCGGGAAGGCATGACTGCTGACAGCCTCATGATTGGCATCGAACGGTCCGAAGCTCTGACAACACTTCAGACACAGGTGGAAAGCGTTCTGCGCAGAGCCGGATGCGCCCCTGCCAAACGCCGTTTTCAGCCCAGCGTAACTCTCGGGCACCTTGCGACGACCCAACGTGCCGATGCAGCCCGCTGGGTTCAGCGGCATAATCTTTTCAGAAGTGAGCCAATGCCCGTTCACCACGTTACACTCTTTGAGAGCCTGCGCGGGTATGATCAGCATGTCTATGTTGCCCGCGCGGAATATGCCTGGCACCCGGATATGCCGCTTCTTCCTGAGGATGAATGATTTCCAAACCCACCACGCAAGACCGACTGACCGCTCTGGTTCAGGAGGTCCGTGCCTGCCGTGTCTGTGAAGCCCACCTCCCTCTTGGCGCAAGACCGCTGATCCATGTGTCAGCAACGTCCCGCCTGCTGATTGCCAGCCAGGCGCCAGGAACCAAGGCCCATTTCAAGAATACGTCTTTCATGGATCCGTCAGGCGTCCGGCTGAGGCAATGGCTCGGTCTGACAGAGGATGTCTTTTATGACACTCGTCATGTCGCCATTCTGCCAATGGGTCTTTGCTATCCTGGACGCTTGCCCAAGGGCGGAGATTGTCCACCGCGCCCCGAATGTGCACCGATCTGGCGGAAACGGGTTCTCTCGCTGATGCCAGCCCTCCAACTCACCCTGCTGGTCGGCAGTTACTCACAACATCATGTATTGGGAAAAGGCTCGGTCACAGAACGGGTCAGAAATTTCCGGGATTATCTACCCGACAATTACTTCCCCCTGCCCCATCCGTCGTGGAGAACAGGCGTATGGGAAAGAAAAGCACCCTGGTTTCAGGAAGAAGTCATTCCTGCCCTTCGTGAAAAAGTGCAGTCCATTCTGGCTCTCAGTGATGAGCAAGCCGAAGGGTCTCAACCAGAAAGCCCTGAACACCGGAAATCAGGATCTGGATGCCGATAGCGAGAAGGATCAGCGCCGCCAGACGGCTGACGATCCGAGCCCCCGTCACTCCCAGCATGGAAACAATACGTTCCGCGTAGGCGTAGGCAATCGCCACAACAATGCCCATGGCCGTTGCTGCTGCTGAAACACCCATGAAATAATCGGGTGCAGGCATATGCGGCGGACAGGATGAACTCAGGGCAATCGCGACTGAGATACTGCCCGGCCCCACCGTAAATGGCATGGCCAAAGGAAAGAACGCGCGCTCTTTCAGATCCGGGGCCGCGACGGTGCGGCCACCCTGCAAAGCCTGCTTTTCCTTACGCGCTTCACTTGTTTCTGGCTGTTGCAACATGACCCATGCACGTGAGGCTACAACCAGGCCCCCGGTAATGCGCAGGGCATTCATGCTGATACCAAAAAAGCTGAGAATCCAGCTCCCAAACCATATGGAAACAAGAAGAATGGCAAGCGAGTTCAGCGCAACAAGCCGCGCCAGTTCGATCACCTCCTTGCGTGTGCGTCCTTGGGTCGCCTGGGCGAAAATCAAGGATGCACCCAGCGGGTTGATGATCGAAAATAGCGCCGGGAAGGCAATCAACCAACTATTGACCGCATTTCCCAAGCTTGGCGGAAGGCTCATGTACCCGTGGTACCGGAAACAGTTTCAGACCGCCCTGCTGCCCGCTTCTTGCGAGCCTGCCGTTCTTCTCCGCTCAGGAAGGCCCGGATCATGCGATAATCCTCAGAGAAACAACAGATGGTCCCAGCCTTTCCATCCGGACAGACTGTCAGTCCAAGATCATTATAGACTGCCATGAGAGACTGACCAACACGGACAAACGCAAGTTTGCGCCCTTCCTGCAGGGCAAGATCCCTCAACCGCCAGATTGCGGCAATGCAGTTCCGCTCCGAACCAGCCGGATCACCCAGGCCAATGATAAACTGGCCCGTACGAAGGAATGGGATGGCGGCACGGCCCGCTTCATCATGCAACAGGCCACTGGGCCGACGACGCCCCAGTTCCTGCAACGCGTGCGGAAGGCTGCGATACCGCTGCTCGTTTTCCGAGTTCCACGCCTCAAAGCGAATGCGCGTCCTGCGCATCCCCAGCCAGAGAGCGAAAAGCCCACAAAGCGCAGAAATGGCCAAAAACCAACGTCCGATCGCTGTATGAGCGTCATAGATCATTGAACGCCACCAGATGGGCCCAAGATGACGTTGCAATGCCACCCACCCCACGCCGAGCAACCCCAGCGCCCAAAGTGACACCGGAGCGAGCATGGCAGGTGTCAGAGGCGCAACAAGGATCTGCGCACGGCGGTAATAGCAGTTCCGGAACGGCGCGATCAGCAGCATCACCAGTCCTAGGGCAACCGGCGCCTCCCATGGCGCATGGCGCAGAACCAGCAGGACAACGGACGCTCCCAGAACGCCCAGCGACACTTTCCAGGCTAGCGCCACACGTTGCGACAGTCCCAGAGCCAGACCAACCAGCGCGACACCACTCACGGTCAGGAAAAGATCCGCAATCTGGGACACAGCAGCGCCCAGTGACGTCCGTAGCGGTGGCAGTTCCGCCGCCAACGCATAAAGAACCAGAAGAATACCTGCGACAGCCTGAACGCTCGTCGCCACCGTGACGGAGAAATCGGCTTCCGACTCCCGCACGACCTGGCTCGGCCGGATACGACGCGGCGTCTGTCCGGCTGACATGAGCGCCTGTTCGCCCCGCAGAAATAGTTCGTGCCCGGCAAACATCAAACCAGCCAGCACGAGCGGAATGATGTAATAAAAGAGACGGAACACAAGAATGGCGCTCATGATTTCCGGAACCGGAAGATAGGGGCGCAAAGCCAGCAACATGGCGCTATCAAAGACACCAAGACCGCCCGGCACACTGGCAACCAGACCGGCCGTGTAGGACGCGATGTAGATGGCCAAAAACGTGCCAAAGCCGAAATGCGCTTCTGGAGGCAATGGTGGAAGGACGCCGTATGCGATCAGGGCCGTAGCAGCCATATCAGCAGCGCTGACGGCAATCTGGGAAATGGCGATGCCTGTCCGGGGGATTTCGATCGTGTAACGCCAGATTTTGACATGCCGTCGCACACGCGACAGAATCACATAAGCCGCCAGAACGCCCCAACACCCCAGTCCCGCCAACCTCAGAATAAAGGTGGGCAGATGAGATAATACGGGGATGGCATGAGGCTCAAGGGTCAGTATTCCCCCGACAAGCGCGGTCGTTCCCAACAGATAGGTTGCGGAACAGAACGCAATGATCTGAGCAATATCGCCTGGTGCAACACCCCAGCTACGATAAAGCCGAAATCTGACGGCGGCCCCCGAAATCGCTGCACACCCGAGATTGTGGGACAGGACATAGGAGCAGAACGCCGCAAATGCCGAGCGTTGGAAGGAAACCTTCGCCCGGACATGAAGACAGGCCAGTCGGTCATAGAACGACAGGATGAAATAGGACAGAAACGTCGCGCCAGCCCCAGCCAGCAGAGCACCCGAGGGAATATCTCCCAGACTTCTGACAATGTCATGCAGCGACAGATGGCGCAGCTCGCGCCAGATCACCACAACAGCCGCCACCAGAAGCACGAGCCCGACAACGGCGGGCGCGCGCGTCAGCAGAAGCTGCCAACGATTCTTGACGCACCCGCCCTCGTCTTCAAGATCGAGAGCAGGACTGTCATCGTGCCAGTCGTTTTCCCTATGAGGGCACATCGGCGTCAGGCCTGAGGGGTCCCGGATGCCGGGCGGGCCAGTGCGCCCCGAATAAGGGCAACTGTCTCCGGCAAACCGAAGAGCGATGCGAAAATCCCAAAACGAGGTCCCTCACTCTGTCCAAGCAGGACTTCGTACAGGCACCCAAACCAGGATCGAAGCTCGGATTTTTCGAAGTAGCGTTTGCCGACTTCGAACACCACATCCTGCACTTCGACTGGTGGGGTATGAGCCGGAAGTTTTGCCAGTTCCGTCGCCAGATCCTCAAGCCCCTTGCGTTCAGTCTCGGATGGATCACGATAGGTTTTGTTGGGGTAAACCTGCTCCTGGAAATAGGTCAGAGCGCAGCGAACAAGCTTGTCCACATACGGATGAGTTTCCGGCGATAACGTCTCGTCATACCGGCGCAGGAACTTCCAGAGAGTCTCCGGATTATCCGCATTCGCGACGTTCGCTAGGTTAAGAAGAGCCGTGTAGGACACAGGGCTTGTCTCTTCCGGACGCACCGTTCCACCGTGAATGAACCAGACCGGATTGGCCATCAGGTCTACCGGTTCCTGCGTCTCGGCCTTCTGAACCAGGGTCAGATAGTCATCCGTCGCACGCGGGATCACGTCGAAGAACAAACGCTTGGCGCGCGTAGGCTGCTGGAACATGTACTGCGCAAGGCTTTCCGGCGTGCCGTAACGCAGCCATTCCTCAACAGACAGACCATTACCCTTGGACTTGCTGATCTTCTGCCCCTGAGCATCAAGAAACAGCTCATAGGTCAGTCCGGCAGGTGGCTGCTTGCCCAAAATGCGGCAAATCTTCGAGGACAGCTTCACACTGTCGATCAGATCCTTGCCAGACATTTCATAGTCGACACCCAGAGCATACCAGCGCATGGCCCAGTCGGCCTTCCACTGCATCTTGGCATGCCCACCCAGAACTGACGTTTCGAACGTCTTTCCAGATTCATCCTTCCAGACGACGGTGCCGGCATCCGGATCAACCTTGATGATCGGAACCTGCATCACCTGCCCTGTTTCAGGGTGGATTGGCAGAACCGGGGAATATGTTGCACGACGCTCAGGACCAAGCGTCGGAATAATGGTCGCGACGACTTCGTCATGGACTTCAAGCATACGACGAAGAGCAGCATCGAATGTGCCGCCGGTATAATAATCCGTCGCGGAAGCAAATTCGTAGTCAAAGCCGAAGCCGTCCAGAAACTGACGCAGACGGGCATTGTTATGTGCGGCGAAGCTTTCATACTCGCCAAAAGGGTCCGGAATACGCGTCAGCGGCAGGCCAAGATACTTCGCAAGCATCTCCTGCTGCGGGACGTTCGTTGGAACCTTGCGCAAAGCGTCCATATCATCCGAGAACGCCAACAGGCGCGTCGGTCGGCCGGTCAGTGCCTCAAAAGCCTGACGGACCCAGGTCGTCCGTGCGACTTCGCCGAACGTGCCAATATGCGGCAGTCCAGACGGCCCGTACCCCGTTTCAAGCAGGGCCGGGATTTTCGGATCGCGCTCACCCACATGCGCGGCGATTTTTTTCGCTTCTTCGAATGGCCATGCTTTTGGCAACGGCGCATCAGGTGCGAGGGACGGAAAGGTTTGTGTTCTGGAATTGTGCATGATTGCTGGAAAACGTAGGCAGACACGTATCCCGGGTCAAGCAATACGAGAGTGTACGAAGTTTCTCCGGGCACCCTAAAGAATTACGAAATATGTCAAATCCCTGTTGCGTGAAACACGAACACCGCCCCAGACCTGCCCTTTCACGATCTGTTCCAAAAGCTCTCGCCCCTTTCCCCCCTTCCCGCTAGACTAAGCAGAATGCCACCAACCCCCTCTTTTCCGTCGCCATTTGATGCCCCCGCCCTGATTGCACGGCGGGGCCTGTCGTCTCTTCTGACGCCCGACGGAGAACTTCTGGATCTGTCAGCCGAAGACGCACGGGAAAAATTATCGCAGCTTCCCCCACCCCTTCTGGTGCACGGGCCGGCGGCCCTCCGGGCGCTGGACCTCACACCCCTGTCACAGCCGGTTCCCTGGTTCGACCTTCTGGACCTGTTCCTGTTTGTTCTTCCAGCGACAACCGTGGCCCCCACGCCACGAGGACTGGCCATTGCGCTCGGGCTAACGCCTCCCGAAAACGTAACGGCTGATCTTCTCCCGCTTCTATGCGAAAATCTTCTCGGCAGATTGCGCGCCAAAGCGGACACGCCCGAAGGCGCGCGCCTTCGGGCGCTTCTGCTTCCCCTCACACGGGCAGGCTGGATCTGGAGTGGCGAAGTTGCAGACGCGATTGGCTCTGCCTCTGACCCGGGAAGTGCGCATCCTTTTGATGCCGTCCGCATCTGGAGACGGTTGCCCCGTTGGGAGGAAACAGCTCCCCGCCCCGCTCCCAGCAGTCAACCCGTGTCTCCCCGTGCAGCACGCGAAAGACTGCGCCAGATTCTTGGTGAAGGTGCAGAAGAACGCCCCGGACAGGCCGACTTTGCCTCTGTCGCAACGGCCGCCTTCGAACCGCGGGAAACGCTCGGGTCGCCCAACGTCGTTTTGGCCGAGGCCGGAACGGGGACTGGTAAAACGCTGGGATACATCGCCCCTTCCAGCCTATGGGCCGAACAGAATGACGGTGCCGTCTGGGTCAGCACCTATACGCGCCATCTTCAGCGGCAGATCGAACAGGAACTTCATCGCCTTTATCCCGACGAGGCCACACTTCGACAAAAGGTTGTCGTCCGCAAAGGCCGTGAAAACTATCTTTGCCTCCTGAACATGGAGGATCTTCTCAATACCGCCACCTCCCGTGGAAATGACGGTGCAGCAGCATTGCTGCCTCTGGCCCTCCTGGCACGCTGGGCTGAGGCCAGCCGGGATGGCGACCTGATGGGCGGCGACCTTCCCGGCTGGTTCGGAGAACTTTTCGGACAGGGCACGCTTTACGGCGTCGCCGATCGACGCGGCGAGTGCATCCATGCCGCCTGCCCGCATTATCAGGCCTGCTTTGTAGAACACGGCATCCGCCGGGCGCGACAGGCCGATCTTGTCGTCGCCAATCATGCCCTCGTCATGTCTCAGGCTGCTTGGGCCTCATTGGCCCCTCCAGGTCTGCCAGATGAAGATGCTGCTCCCACGCGCTATGTGTTTGACGAAGGTCATCATGTTCCCGAAGCCGCCGACAGTGCCTTTGCAACGGTTCTCTCCGGCCTCGAAGCTGCTGAACTCAGACGCTGGCTTCTAGGCGCTGAAGGCAGTCGATCGCGTGCAAGAGGCCTCTTGCGGCGACTGGATGATCTGGTCGAACGCATTCCTTCGATTGATGCCCCACTTCATGCCGTCCTGCAGGCTGCCCGTGCCCTGCCAGCTCCCGGCTGGAGCACCCGTCTGAAGAGTGGTCCCGACGCTCCCTCTGATGAAGAGGAGGTTCCATCCCTTCTTCCGCTCGAAGAACCAGAACTCGACAATCCCTCAGAGCTGTTCCTTCAGGCACTGGATCAGCAGTTGAAGGCACGCAGATCTCAGGACCCACAACGTGAAAATGGATATATTTCCACGGAGTGCGATCTTCATCCGACGAATGATACCGTCCGCAAAACTGCCGAGGATCTTTCCCGCGCACTGCGTCGCCTCCAAGATCCACTCCTTCTTCTGACCAAGCGCCTTGAGGCCCAGGTCGAAGACGACCCGGAAATGGAAGCCCCAACGCGCCAGCGTATCGAAGCCTTCATCCGGACGCTTCATCGACGCGCCATCAGCCGCGTTACAGGATGGGTTGGAATGTTGGATGCGCTGCAGACACCTCCGGAAGATGGGGTCACACCCGTCCATATCGACTTCATCCGCACGGAACGCCTCCCCAAAACCCGTGCTGCCCAGGGAGATCATGACGTCGGATTGTATCGGCACTGGCTGGACCCGACCATTCCGTTCGCGTCTACCATCCAGACACCGGCTCATGGCCTCCTGCTGACCTCCGCCACCCTCCGTGATCAAACTGGCCCTGAGGACGGGGAAGAAAGCTGGCACGCCGCCGAACTTCGCTTGGGCGCTACACATTTCATGAAGCCGCCGATCCGGGCGTCTCTCATGAGTCCGTTCAACTACGCAAAGCAGACACGCGCTTACGTGGTAACGGATGTCTCTGTAGAAATCGCTTCTCTGGCCCACGCTTTTCGCGCCCTGTTCGAGGCTGCGGGAGGTGGCGCACTTGGACTATTTACAGCCATCCGCAGACTGCGCGAAGTGCATCGGCGCATTAACGAGCCACTGGAAGCGCAGGGTTTCCCCGTATACGCGCAGCATGTCGACGCGATGGACAATGCGACTTTGGTCGACGTGTTCCGCACTGAAACCCATAGCTGCCTGCTGGGAACAGACGCGATGCGCGATGGCGTGGACGTGCCGGGAGAGGCCCTCCGAATGGTGGTGTTTGAAAAAACGCCCTGGCCTCGCCCCGACATTTTACATCGGGAACGCCGGCGCCTCCTCTCCGAGGGCCGCCCCAGCGACTATGACGATCGCATCACCAGAATGCGTCTGAGGCAGGCTTTCGGGCGCCTTATCCGCCGAGGAGACGACAGAGGCGTTTTCGTCATGCTGGATCGCCGCATGCCCTCCCGCCTCCTCTCGGCTTTTCCCGAGGGGGTAGAAGTCCGACGCCTCAGCCTTGCCGAGACCTTGAAGGATATTGAGGAATTTTTGAGCTCTCCTTCCCCGGTTTCCTCGGAAACCTAAGATCGATCAGAGCATAAAAAAAGGCGGTGGAATTTCCACCGCCTTTTTCGTGTCTTCGGACAACGCGAAGATCAGAAGTTCACGCCTGCCTGCAGGAAGACGTTACGTCCCATGTAAAGGTTGCCATAGAGGGCAGCCGCACTGTTGTCTGTACCACCAGCAACAAAAGGAGGCTTCTTGTCGAGCAGGTTGTTCACACCAGCTTCGAAGTTCCACTTTTTCCAACGATAAGTCACCGTGACATCATGAGAGAAGATCCCAGGCGTCTTGGTGCGACCCGAAGCTGAACGGGTAACGTCGGTTTCCGTGTCGTTCCAACGCATACCACCCATATAGCTCATCATATAGGTGACGCCGATTGCACCATGCTGCCAACCTACGGTCGCATAATCGCGAACGCGCGGGTTGCCAGTACCGTTTTGGTAGAACATGCGACCTGCATAATTGTACCACTTCCCACCGATTTCGTTCTGCTGAAGATAGCTCACGAGCTGCTGGAAGTTATTGGATACTGTGAAAACGTCATGAGCCGTGACACGGATACGGTAATCGAGGTCGAAGTCGATGCCGCTCGTCTTGAGGCCACCGATGTTGCCATACAGAGCCGTTACGGAGTTCAGCTGGTTCGTGCTGCTGACGCGGGTAATGTCATTGCAGTACGACGTGGTTGCACCCGTGTAGCACTGATTCATGATGTACTGGCTGCTCAGGTACGAGATCATGTTCTTGAGCGTGTAGTGCCAGTATTCCACGGAAGCCGAGAGACCCGGAATCCAACGCGGCGTGACCGTCGTACCAAACGTGTAGGTACGGCCAGTTTCAGGCTTCAGCTTGGAATTGCCACCAAACAGGGTCGGAACCTGACTGGAAGACGCGGATACGAAGTTGCTGCTGTTAATTCCCTGCTTTGCGCAGTTTGCTGCAACGATTGGCGTCAGACTGCCATAAGTCCCAACCTGGCCGCTGTCACACGGGTCAGTCGCAGACGCATAGCCGAGAGACTGCCCACCATACAGCTCATAAACGTTCGGCTGACGATAGGACGTGCCGAGCGTCGCACGGAAGCGGATGTCCTGAACAGGCGCCCAGTTGATGGAGGCCTTCCAGTTCTTGGTGCTACCGAACGTGTTGTAGGACGAGTAACGGCCCTGCGCGTCCACGGTCAGATCCTTGGCGAGGAACGCATTATGCAGCAGCGTCGCCTTACCTTCGAGGTAACCTTCCGTGACATTGAATCCACCGCCCGTGTAGGAAGCGGAGTTCGTCAGCGTCTGGCCGGATTCCACCAGGGCATCCGGATGGTAGGCAAGCTGCTCACCGCGATGCTCCATACCGAGCGCGATACCCAGATCGCCACCGTTCTTCCACGGCATGTGGGCAACATGGTTGTTGTTGATACGCAGGTTTAGATCACGCAGCTGGTAGTAGTAGTGATCGTGCGAGGTGTAATTCGAGTACTCAGCTGCCTGCGGAGAGAGCTTGTTGAAAGGGTTGGAAAGTGTGCAACCAGCTGCTGCGTTGCAGATCGACGGGTTGTAAATCAGCGCACTGTCAGGATTGCCCGGCTCTTCAGCGGACAGACCATAACTCTGAAGCAGCTTGGAATAATTACCAACGCCAGAGGTCTGGGACATGACCTGGTTCCACCCATAGGTGTATGACAGATCGTATTTCCAGCCGTGGGTGATGTCGCCCGAAGCGCCAATCTTTGCCGTGTATGTGTCGGTCGCAGTCTGGCTGACGCGATCACCCCATTCGCCCATACGCTTGTACATCGTGGCATCTTCGCCAAGCGTATTGTACGGCGCGCTACCCGGAATGGTGATGGCTACCGGCAAAGTGGACGGGTAAATGCTACCTGACACCGGAATCGGCGCCATCTGCGTGTTCGAGTTGCGATGCGAATACAGGAAATTGCCATACGGCGTGAAGTGACTGTTCACATCGTAATGTGCATCGAACGACAGCGTGGCGTCCTGCAGGGAGTTCGTCAGGTTCTGATCGTTACCGTAGTTGTAGCGATCTTTCTTGCTGAAATCGTGGAACGTACCATCACCATTGGGAACATTGTCCGCGGTATCAGTGATGAAACGACCAGCCGTCGGGATGGACGATCCATAAGTCGGCGAAGCACCCGGTGCAATCAGACCAGACACAACCGGATTGGCCCAGTCACGGCTGTTCTGACGGATCCCGCTCTGGGTCATGTAAGAGCCGGAGATCGTGACGTTGCCCTTACCATGATCGAAGTTCCAGCCCTTGTAGCCGGAAATCATGCCGGACTGGCCGTCTCCACGATCAGTGATGCCACCACGAACCGTCAGGTTCGCGTCATCCAGATTGTGCTTGAGCTTGATGTTGATGACACCGGAAACAGCATCCGCACCATAAAGCTCGGAGCCACCATCCTTGAGGATTTCAACGCTCGCCACCTGGTGAACGTTAATGGTATTCATGTCGAAACAGCTGGCGGAGCCATCCATGGCTGCACGCTTGCCGTCGATCAGGACGAGAACACGCTTCTGACCAAGATTACGAAGGTCGATACAAGAAACACCAGCCGTACCGTTGGTCTGGCTGTTTGTCGTGCCCGAAGAGCCAACAGACGGCAGACGCTGCAGGTAGTCACCGAGCGTGTTGGCGCCGGTCTGTTCGATCTGCTTGCTCGTAATAACCTGAACGGGGTTGGCGTTCTGGTTATTGGACGTGCTCAGAGCAGACCCCGTAACAACCACGCTTTCCTGTGTTCCAGAATCAATGGAACGAACAGCATGGGACCGGTTGACCGCTACAGGTGCAGAAAACTGCGGAGCTGCGACCGGACGAGCCACCGAGACCGGAGCTGTTGTTGCAGGCGTCGCAGCAGAACGCACCGGACCATGAGTCACAGTCTTGTGGCGCACATGTGAGGACGTGTGAGTGCTTTCGGTTGCAGCATGAGCAACGCTAGAGAGCGCCCCCATCCCCAGCACCGATGCGCAAAGTAACGTATTGCGACGCGATACGATCATAGTGAAACGAAATCCTTCTAAAGGCGGTGGAGTCCTTTAGACGGATCGTTACGATCATGTCACCCCAAGTTACCGTGGTTACGGTCGTTACATGATAGTTGTGTGACAGGCGTTGCATAAGGGTCACATATGCATCTTGCACATATCAAAAAAAGGCCGCTCCACCTGCGTGGAACGGCCTTTTTTGCAATCTTTCGACACAATTTCCGGCTCTGAAACGAGCCGGAAATCAGGTGCGACCGGATCAGAAATCCATGTCACCCATGCCGCCCATTCCACCCGGAGCGGCCGGAGCCTTCTTCTCTGGGCGCTCGGCAACCATGGCTTCCGTCGTGATCAGCAGACCACCAACCGAAGCGGCATCCTGCAGAGCCGTACGCACAACCTTCGTCGGGTCGATGATGCCAGCGGCAACAAGGTCCTTGTACTCAGCATTCTGAGCATCGAAACCGAAGTTGTAGGTGTCGTTCTCGAGCACCTTGCCAGCGATCACGGCGCCGTCTTCACCAGCGTTCTCAGCGATCTGACGCAGTGGTGTCTGGAGAGCCTTGCGAACGATCTCGCCACCGATGCGCTGATCATCATTGTCGAAGGTCAGCCCCTTCAGAGCAACAGAAGCGCGGGCCAGAGCCGTACCACCACCCGGAACGATGCCTTCTTCAACAGCAGCGCGGGTTGCGTGCAGCGCATCGTCAACGCGATCCTTGCGCTCCTTCACCTCAACCTCGGTGCTGCCACCGACGCGGATGACGGCAACGCCACCAGCCAGCTTGGCCAGACGCTCCTGGAGCTTCTCACGGTCGTAGTCCGACGTCGTCTCTTCGACCTGCGCACGGATCTGGTTGCAACGACCCTTGATGTCGTCGCTGTTACCAGCGCCTTCAACGATCGTGGTGTTTTCCTTCTCGATGTGAACCTTCTTGGCGCGGCCCAGCATGTCGAGGGTAACGGATTCCAGCTTGATCCCGATGTCTTCGGAAATGACCTGGCCACCCGTCAGGATCGCGATGTCTTCCAGCATGGCCTTGCGGCGATCACCGAAGCCCGGAGCCTTGACGGCAGCGATCTTCAGACCACCACGCAGCTTGTTCACAACCAGCGTGGCAAGGGCTTCGCCATCTACGTCTTCAGCGATGATCATCAGCGGACGACCGGACTGAACAACGCTTTCAAGAAGCGGCAGCATCGGCTGAAGCGAAGACAGCTTCTTTTCATGAATCAGGATGTACGGCGCATCGAGATCGGCCGTCATCTTTTCCGGGTTCGTCACGAAGTACGGGGAGATGTAGCCGCGATCGAACTGCATGCCCTCGACGACGTCGAGTTCCGTGTGCAGACCCTTGGCTTCTTCAACCGTGATGACGCCCTCGGAGCCGACCTTCTGCATTGCAGAGGAGATCATCTCACCGATTTCGCGCTCACCGTTGGAAGAGATCGTACCGACCTGAGCGATTTCCTCCGGGGAGGTCATCTTCTTGCTGTTCTTCTTCAGCTCTTCAACAACAACGCCAACAGCCTTGTCGATGCCGCGCTTCAGATCCATCGGGTTCATGCCAGCGGCAACAGCCTTGGCACCTTCACGAATGATAGCCTGTGCGAGAACCGTGGAGGTCGTCGTGCCGTCACCAGCGAGGTCGTTCGTCTTGGATGCGACTTCGCGCACCATCTGAGCGCCCATGTTCTCGAACTTGTCAGCCAGTTCGATTTCCTTGGCGACAGAGACACCGTCCTTGGTGATGCGCGGTGCGCCGAAGCTCTTGTCGAGAACAACGTTACGACCCTTCGGGCCCAGCGTTACCTTGACGGCATTTGCAAGAATATCAACGCCACGCAGCATACGGTCGCGGGCATCGGCACCAAACTTTACGTCCTTGGCAGCCATGTTCTTATCTCCTGTTGAGGTCTTTTAATGAGAGGAAACGGGGACGGCTGTTCAGCCGATCACACCCATGATGTCGCTCTCTTTCATGATCAGCAGCTCTTCGCCGTCGATCTTCACCTCGGTGCCGGACCACTTGCCGAACAGCACCTTGTCACCAGCCTTGACGTCGAGAGCCACGATCTGGCCCTGCTCGTTCCGGGCGCCTGGGCCTACGGAAACGACTTCGCCTTCGGTCGGCTTGTCCTTGGCGGTGTCAGGGATGATGATGCCGCCAGCGGTCTTCTCTTCACCGGTCAGGCGGCGGACCACAACGCGGTCATGCAGGGGACGAAAAGTCGTCATGGATCGCTCCATTTTAGGCCGTGCCCTTCTCAAAAGCGACGCGGCCGGGTTACGCGCTCAATGACTGCAGCGCAGTTAGCACTCCCGTATCGAGAGTGCCAAGAGAGGTAGTCCCAACGACCGTTTTCGTCAAGAACCATCGTCTTTCAGGGAAAAAATTTTCTTGCCATCCAGAAGGGTTTTGAGACGCTGTTTCTCGAAGGAATCTGCCATTTTTTGCCCCTTCGTCCGCCCGAATAGACGACGATTAGTTTCAGCGTCCTTCGCATCCTCCACAGACTTGCGGCGTTTGCGTTCCCGACGGAGATTGATGACGTCGCTCATGGCACCTGCCTTTCCGGCGTTACAGAGACTGGACAGAAATCAATGGACCACAAGCATTCCCAAGAGAAGACCGCGGGCCACATGATCCGCCTCAAGGCGGAAGATGGTCACGAATTCGAAGCATGGGAAACTGGCTCCCCCGAGTCCCCGCGTTCGATCGTTGTCGTACAGGAAATCTTTGGCCTGACGGGACATATCCGGGAGGTCTGCTCGGAACTGGCGCAACAAGGCTTTCATGTCCTCGCCCCGGCTCTTTTCGATCGGGTCAAGCCACACACGGTCCTGGCCTATAACGAAGCAGGTCTGAAGGAAGGTCTGGAGTTCCGCAGCGGAATTTCACCGGACCTGATCCAGCAGGACCTCGCAGCCTGCGCCAAAAAGCTTCGCGAAAATGACGATCAGCGGCCCGTAGGGGTTCTGGGCTTCTGCTGGGGCGGACTCATCGCCTGGCTGGCGGCAACACGGACACATCATTTCAATGCGGCCGTCGGCTGGTATGGCGGCGGCATTGCCAATCACTCCGATACAGCGCCCCACTGCCCGACACAGCTTCACTTCGGTGGTGAAGATGCATCAATCCCACCAGCCGATGTCCAGAAGATCCGCGCAGCACGCCCTGAAGTCGAAGTCTTCCTCTACGATCAGGCCGGCCACGGGTTTGGTTGCCCTGAACGATCCAGCTTCAATCAAGATGCTCGTGACCTCGCCTGGAGCCGTACAACGGCATTCCTGAAACATCACCTCAAGAGAGCATGAGGCCAATCATGGAAGGCATTGCAGGAAAAATCGTCCTCATCACAGGCGGCAGTAGCGGCCTTGGTGAGGCAACCGCGCGTTACCTGGCCGCCCGGGGCGCCTACGTCGCTATTGCAGCCCGACGCCGGGAGCGGCTGGACGAAATCGTCTCGGAACTTGAAGCACTGGGCCAGACTGCTCGCGCCTATACGCTTGACGTCACAAACCGACTGCAAGTGTCTCAGGTTGTTGAAGCTGTCGAGCGCGACTTTGGACGCCTTGATGTACTGATCAACAACGCGGGCCTGATGGCGATCGCTCCCATGAAGAGACTGATGGTCGATGAGTGGGACCGGATGATCGACATCAACATTAAAGGCGTCCTTTACGGTATCGCTGCGGCACTCCCCATCTTCGAGCGTCAGCGTTCCGGGCACGTCATCAACCTGTCCTCCGTCGCGGGGATCAAGGTTTTTGCGCCTGGTGGTAGCGTCTATTCAGGAACGAAATTCGCTGTTCGCGCGATTAGTGATGGCCTGCGGCAGGAAGCAGGCAACGCTTTCCGCGTCACATCCATTGAACCCGGCGCGGTGGAGAGCGAACTCAAAGCAGGTAGCGGTGACAGCGAAAGCCGCAAAACAGTCGAAGAATTTTACAAAATGGCCATCCCGGCAGAGTCCGTAGCACGGGCCATTGCCTTTGCCATTTCCCAACCTGACGACGTGGACATCAACGAGATTGTCCTGCGTCCAACCCTTCAGGAATTCTGATCATGAGCAATAATCCCCTTGAAGCCGACCCGAAACGTGACGCAGCTATCCGTCGCGAGGCCAAACTGCTGTGGGAAGCCGATGGAAAGCCGGACGGTGGCCCGGAATCATACATCGAAAAGGCAACTGACCTGATCTCCATCAAGGGCGTTCCCGAAGGTATCCCCGTTGAGGATCTCCCGCCACCAGAACTGGCAGATGTTCAGATCGAAGATCCGCGTCTTCAGGAAAATCTTGGAGAATTCCCCGAGCGCAGCACGGATCAGGGCGATCAGCGCCACTTCCCTGTCGCAGACCGGAAGGAAGAGCGCGAACTGATGGATGATCCAAGCACCGATGCCGGCCAGCCGGGTTACGCCCAGATCGATGAGAAACAGGAAGGGCCCTGATTGCCCTTCCCTATTGCCGCCCGCCGTTTACACGGGCGGCAAATGCATCAGGCCTTGTTCAGAACACGACCTGCAACGGCATCAAGCTTGGCAACAAGTGCCGGATCGCGCTTTTCAGGTGCGGTGATGATCGCAAAGTCGAGCGCACGCTCCGCAGACAGATCCAGTGGGCGCTTCTGCCCCAGAACCGGGATCACAGCTTTCACGAGACGGCGGGCATTATCCGCATTCCCCTTCATAACCTTCACGACAGCCTCAACCGTGACACTGTCATGTTCGGTGTGCCAGCAGTCATAATCCGTGACCATGGCAACCGTTGCATAGGTCATCTCCGCTTCACGGGCGAGTTTCGCTTCCGGCATGTTGGTCATGCCAACGACTGAGCATCCCCATGACCGATAGAGTTCACTCTCGGCACGCGTTGAGAACTGCGGGCCTTCCATGACGATATAGGTTCCGCCACGCGTCACCGGAATATCAAGCTTGCGGGACTCCGCTTCCAGCACATCCAGCAAACGGCCTGATACTGGATCAGCCATGCCGACATGCGCCACACATCCCGTCTCAAAGAAGCTCTTTTCGCGCGCAAAGCTGCGATCAATAAACTGATCGACGAGCACGAAACGGCCTGGTGGTAGTTCTTCTTTCAAAGAGCCCACCGCTGAGAGCGAGAGAATATCCGTCACGCCCGAGCGCTTCAGAGCGTCAATATTTGCACGGAAGTTGAGGCGTGACGGCGGGATTGGATGCCCACGACCATGACGCGGCAGGAAGACGCATTTTACGCCTTCGAACGTTCCGAAAAGCAGTTCGTCCGACGTCTCGCCCCAAGGCGTCTCAACCCGACGCCATTCCTTGTTTTCCAAGCCGTCAATGTCATACAGGCCGGAGCCGCCGATAACGCCGATAACCGGCTGAATTTCTGTTTCCGAAGACATGGGTGTTCCATCCGCCCCTGATGAACATGTTTGAGGACCGTTCAGGAACACGAGACAGAAGCCAGACGCAAGCCTCTGCTGTTCAGCCCGGTGCAAAAAACGGTTTCATATTTACGAAGCGGCAAGACACTCTCTGCCATCATCGCGCCACAGAGCCGCAGCAGACATGCAACCAGCCAACTGTTCGTATCAAGTGCGATTTGCTAGGACATTCCGCGTAACGCGATTTTGTACCCAGGATGGTAGGGGAGAGAAAAATGGACCAGATCAGCCCCGATTTTGCTGAACTCGTTCGCCCGGATGTGCCTCATGATACGCTGAAGCGTGAGGCGAAGGCCTGGTTTGAATCTCTCCGGGACCGGATCTGCGCGTCCTACGAGCAGCTTGAAGATGAAGCTGTCGAGGGAGGTTCGCAGGTTCTGCGAGACCGCAAGGAAGCTGGCCGCTTCACCCGTACCGCATGGAGCAGGCCAGAAGGCGGCGGTGGCGTTATGTCGGTCATGCGCGGCCGCGTCTTCGAGAAGGTGGGCGTTAACGTCTCCACAGTCTGGGGCGAGTTCTCCCCCGAGTTTCGCAAGAATATTCCCGGCGCATCCGAAGACCCACGCTTCTTTGCGACAGGCGTTTCTCTCGTCGCGCATCCCTGCAATCCGCATGTCAGTGCCGCGCATTTCAATACGCGCATGATCATCACGACCAAGGGCTGGTTCGGCGGCGGTGGCGACATTACGCCAATGTTCCCCGATAGTGCCGAAGCCCGAAGTGACGCGGACTACTTCCACAAGATGTTCGAAGCAGCCTGCAACAAGCATGATCCCGAACACTATCCGCGCTTCAAGGAATGGTGTGACCGGTACTTCCATTTGCATCATCGCGACGAACCCCGCGGTCTGGGCGGCATCTTCTACGATCAGTTCTCGACCGGCAGCCTGGAAGGCGACTTTGCCTTCACGAAAGACGTCGGCATGGCCTTCCATGATGCCTATCCTGCCGTGGTTCGCCGCCGGATGTTCAATCCCTGGACCGAATCTGACCGTGAAGCCCAGCTCATCCGTCGTGGCCGCTACGTCGAATTCAATCTGCTCCACGATCGCGGAACGCTGTTTGGCCTGAAAACTGGCGGCAATACGGAAGCGATCCTTATGAGCATGCCGCCGGAAGTCCGCTGGCCGTGACGTCTCCTTCCACAACGCGCCGTGGCTGCCTGAAAGGGCTGGCCCTGCTCGGTGCCGGAAGCGCCATTCCCGCACTATCTGCGAAGGCGGCTGATATTCCTGATGCCCACCTCCTCCTTGGTGGCACCATGACATCCATTCAGGGACAATTCGGAGAACTGGCGGCGGGCGTCATTTCCCGCACACTGGGCCTGGATGCGCCACTCGAAATTACGCCCGATATCGGCCAGGATGGCGTACGCGCAGCAAACCTTTTCGATGCCAACAGCGCCCCGGACGGAAGTACGGCCCTGATTGCTCCCGGCAGCGTATTGCTGGCCTCCCTCACCGGAGACCCCCGCGTTCATTATGACTTCGCCAGATGGACGCCCCTGCTCACGGCCCACACGACAACCGTAGTCATCGCCAGAGCAGAGCTGCACAAGACCCTTCGAAGCCGTCTCAAGGGCTTTTTCCACGATCATCCTGTACGCCTTGCCGTCTCCCGCCCGACGGGAACAGAACTGGATGCGCTACTGGGGCTGACCCTTCTGGGACTGCGCCCTATTCCCGTGTCTGGCTTTGCCCGAACGGAAGACGCTCTCGACGCATTGGCCAATAATCAGGTCGATGCCGTTCAGCTTCTTCCTTATACGTTGGGCGTCCCGGTTGAAGATATTCTCGCAAAGCTTCCGCCAGACACAGTGCCGCTCTATCACACGGGTGATTTGTCGGACACCAGCGCCGATAGCATTCCAAATTTTCTGGAAGCCTACCAGCAGGCCCGTCATCGACCGCCTGAAGGCGCGCTCTACCGGGCCTGGCAGGCTGTTTCAGCCAGCACCTACACGGCGCTTACCGTTGCACTTCCCATGCTAACGCCCCCCGATCTGGTGAAAAGCTGGCAGAAAGCCTGCTGGGATGCAGCCGTTGATCCAACAGTCCGTCACTGGGCAGAGAAACACCATTTCATGCTGGCTGCCGGTGACAACGCCGCCCCATTCCTGTCCCGTGCCACGCCGGACATCGGGGCAATTCTTGCCCTCAGGCGCTGGATTGCCATGAACACCCCACGTTGGCGGATCGGGCAGGAAACACGTCCGATCTGAGGGGTCAGCGTCGTTTCGTCCGTAATAAAATCCGGACAGACCCATGATTGGCAGAATGTGGGTGAACCACCGCCAGAACCATGGGTCGAATGTCTGATCTCTGGAGCCAAAGCGGCAGTTCACGACGGATAAGACCGCTCGTGGCACCACTCCCCAGCCCCGTGACGACTTCGACACATCGCCAGTTCCGGGATTTGGCTCGATGCATGAACTCAATCAGGCGCTCAAACGCGTCCTGAACGATATATCCGTGCAGATCCAGCTTGGCATCAACCTTCAGATCCCCACGAGAGAGGCGCTTCCAACTGGTATCATCCAGGCCCGGAGACCGGACACCAATCCTGAGATCCTGTAGTTTGGGGCGTCTGATGACCGGGCGCGACAGCATAGCCTTGAATGAAAGCTCACTGTTTGATGGCGCACTGACAACCGTGAGCTTTTCTTTCTTTTCTGGTGTACTCGCCGTCGGACTCACAACAACAGGCGCAGGTCTGGATTTCGGGCGATCCGGATGCAGAGGCTCAATGTCGCGCACGACCATGCGCCACAAGGCTGCCTCCTCCTCCCTCAAAACCCGCTTCGCCACAGAAATTCCTTACCCGTTGCATTCTGAGTGCACCGTCGACACAAAATCTGCAACGCGTGTAACTGTTTCCATGCCCATCGAACAATGGGAAAGAAATCTTTTCCTTCCCTTGCCCTGCTCGATAATCATTCTCCACGACAGTCATAATAAAAAGGTATGGGAATGAGCATGTCCTGCAGCGCAGCGCTCGGGGCCGGGATCTCGGGCAATCAATGCTCCGGCCTTACCCTACTGGACAGCCCCATTATCTCATGGACTGTTGCTTACTACGCGACTTCATCTTGGATCTGAAACTAGGCTTTCGCTGACTGATCACAGCAATTTTCAGCTCAGCTCACTGATCTGTGCTGGACCAATGGCCCTTACAGGTCTTTTCTGTTTGCTGTCATTTGATTTCATACCGATAAACACCAACCTGTTTCAGAGCCAGACCGCCCCACAGAAACAGCGACCCTGCGCACCGCATCTCACTACCTTGCCTCAAGGAGAAAGAGCATGAGCAAACTCACAAAAGACGAACGGGACAACCTTCCCGACAGTGAATTCGGCCTTCCTGAAAAACGGGCCTATCCCGTCGATACAAAGGCCAGGGCCCGTAATGCGAAAGCCCGTGCCACGCAGGAGCTGGAACGTGGACTGCTGACACCGGAAGAGCGGGATGAAATTGACCGGGCGGCAGATCATAAACTGAACGAAGACTAAGTCAGAATCAGAAACGGCCCCGAATCACTCCGAGGCCGTTTCATCATTCAATTCCGCAATCAGTTAGCCTGCGCTGCCCGCAATGGAGCATCAGCCGGAACATCCTTGAGCGGAATGCCCTGATACTTGCCCGTCAGGGTCTTCAGGAACGCCACAATGTCTGAGACATCCTGATCCGTAATATCATGATCCGGCGTCTCATAACGGGCCATGGCACGGACAGCAGCGTCCAGTGTCTTGGCAGATCCGTCATGGAACCACGGACCGGTCAGCTCAACATTTCGCAGGTTCGGCACCTTAAAGCGCTCGCGGTCAGACTCGCTGTTTGTGAACGCGAAACGTCCATCATCCGCGGCCGTCAGCTTGCTGTGACGGTCTTCGAAATATGGCCCTTCCAGACCAAGAATTTCGTACGCATCGCCACCCACGGCAACACCACTATGGCAACCTGAGCAGCCAATCGCCTTGAAGCGCTCATAGCCGCGCTTTTCCTGCGCGGTAATCGCGTCTGCTTTGCCCTTCAGATACAGGTCAAAGCGGCTGTCCGGCGTAATCAGCGTCTTTTCGTACTCGGCAATCGCATCGGTGACAGTGTTTTTGGTAACATCATCAGATCCGTAAACCGCTGTGAACTGGTCCGTGTAACCTGGCTCTGCCCGCACCCGATCCGCCACGGCTGGCCAGTCATGCGAACCCATTTCCAGCGGGTTCATGACAGGGCCAGCAGCCTGCTCCGCCAGATCCTTGGCACGACCATTCCAGAACTGTCCGATATTGAAGACGGAGTTGTAAACCGTCGGTACATTGATCGGGCCAGTCTGGCCGTTGATGCCTGTTGCGGTCGTCTGGTTGTCCACGCCGCCCTTGTCCAGACCGTGGCAGCTTGCACAATTGAGCTGACCATTGCCGGAAAGCTGCTTGTCAAAGAACAGCGCGCGGCCCAGCTCAGCCTTCTTCCAGTCCACGGCAATTGTTTCCGGGATCGGCTGGATAACTTCACCACGGAACTGCGGCGCAACATCCGTACTGGCGTAATAGCGCTCGCGCTGGTCACGTACCCACTTCAGAATATCGGCGCGCTGCTTCTCGTTCAGATGAGCATGAGGATGCATCGTGAGATAGGCGGCCGGTGGCATCCGGTTCTGCACGATGACTTCTTCGATACGCGAAAGCTGCTCCACGGAAGGCGGCTTGCCCTGCTGGAACGCTTCGATGATCGGCGCAAATTCGAAATGCCTCTGCCCCTGCTCCAGATCGCGGTTCATGATCTGATTGGCCAGCGGCAGCTTGAAGTAGAATGGAAGATCGGCGTTGCGCGTGTGACAGTAGTCACAACGCACTTCCTGAAAAGCTGCAAACGCCGTCATGGCTACAGGGTCATGACGGGTGGGGCTGCTGGCAGGAAGCTTTGGCGCGCCAGCATGATCGAAATGCTCAAGATAGGTGACTGTACCGCCCCAGGCGACGACGCCCAGTGCCACCAGACCGGCAATTCCTTTGGTAATTGTGCTGCGACGCACCGCAAATCTCCTCACTGTCACGAGAATGTGAGGTTTGGAGATTGTAACACAAGAAGTCAAAACGATTGATCCTGTCAGACCTACAGGCCTGACCGATCATTCGTCCTCCCAGTCTTCCTCCGGCGTGCCGATCGCTGCCCGCAGACGCTTGCGCGCAATGTTGACGTAACGCGTATCTTTCTCGACGCCGATACCCGACAAGCCTTTACGTTCTGCCGCAATCAGACTGGTTCCAACGCCCATAAACGGGTCAAGCAATACCCCGCCCGGCTTCACGCCATGCAGGCGGATACAGGCTTCCGGCAACGCGATGGGAAACGTGCCCGGATGGCTGAATTTTTCTTTGCGACTCCGAACCGTTTCATAGGGAATGAACCACGTATCCCCTCGACAGCGCCTGTCCATTTCGTGCTGCCGGCGTGAAATATTGCTTTTGTCCGTAAACGGAACACCAGCATCCAGCCGGGCCACTTTCACATCACCCTTCTTGGTCAGATGAAAGATATGCTCATGGTTACGGTTCACGAAGCGAGGCGAATTCAAAGGCTTGAAATGCCCATATGTAATTTCGCCCACCGAGATCGACTTGATCCAGGTGATATGGTTCTGGAGCACGAACAGCTTACGCAGCCGGGACATCAATTCGAACGGCAGCCAGGGCTGAGACGACGAGCCCGCGATATTCAGGAAGAACGATCCATCATCCTTCATGATCCGCTTCACGCTGGCACAGACGTCTTCCATCCAGTCCAGATACGCGTCTTCAGGCAACTGATCCTGATAGGTGCGGTATTCGATACCCAGATTATACGGCGGGGACGTGACGACAATATCGACGCTCTGCGACGGCATACGCCGCAGAACGGTCGTGCAGTCTCCTCGGATCATCGTATGGGCGCCGAGCGTTTCCCGACGACTTCGGATCATGGAGCGGAAGAATCCGCAGGAGGACGCGGCAGCAGGATCACCATCCTGCCCCCTTCATGCAGATTGCCAGCCACGTACTGGGCAAAAGCGCCCCAACCGGTAAACAGGTCAGCTCGTCCCGCCCCCTTGATGTCCGTCCCAATATCCTGCGCAAAAACCAGATGCTGCCATGGTGCAGGCTGGCCTTTGGCATCAGGCAGCTTCGTCTCAACCCAAAGCGGGGTCGCGAACGGAATCATGGACCGATCAATAGCTACCGACCGCCCGGCCGTCAGCGGCACACCAAAAGCCCCCGTCGCACCCTGCGCAAGACTGCCATCATCCCGACGGAAAAAGACGTAATTCGGATTACGTTCCATCGTCGCCATCATGCGGTCCGGATGCGTTTCCAGCCAAGCTTTGATGCTATCCATACTGACGGCGGACGATGCCAGTTCATTGTCCTGAACCAGAACACGTCCGAGTGGCACATAAGGCTGGCCGTTCTTGCCATCGTAGCCCATCCGGATCTGGGAACCATCCGGCAAAATAAGCCGCCCCGATCCTTGAATTTGCAGGAAGAACAAATCCACGGGGCTTTTCAGCCACGCGATTTCCAGCCCCTGCCCGTTCAGCACTCCGCCATCAATCTGCGCACGATCATAGTAGGGCTTGAACTGACCGTTCTCCCAACGCCCCGTGACCATCTGGCCATTGGTGGCTTTGGTCCGCACTAGATCCTTCGGCCGCCCATAAACCGGCGTCTGATACGGGCCACCACGCGTCAAAGACGCTTCGATCTGTGGCTCGAAGTAGCCTGTGTAGGACGCCTTGGCATCTACAGTATAAGGCTGGAACCACGTCTGGAGGTAAGTGCGGGTATCTGTTGTCGTCTCAAGCGCCGCGCACGCCGCAGACCAGTCCCCTGCTTCCCGACCGTATGGTAGCGTCTCCGCGCCCCCCAGAGGCGTTTCCGGCGGAAGCTGTGCCAGCCGATGACAGTTCTGACGAAAGACAGGCATTAGAGAGGAAAAATCCTCCCGTTCCCACCCCGCAAGGGCGTCAAAACCGGTCGCTGTCAGGGAAAGAGAGGACGACGTGTCGTTCGGTGTGGCGCACCCGGCCACGAGGGCAAGTGCTGCCAAGGTCAGCAGTTTTCTCATGATGGGCGTATATAATCAGGCCGGGCGTGATGCCGCCAGACGCCATTGCGTTCCTGACATTCCAAACTGACGCTCGAACAGCCACAGATCATGGAACTCGGTCACAGCATCCGTGCCCTGAACCGGCTCACCCTGACGGTCCGTCAGCATGTTGACCTGGCGAGATACGATCCGCACTTCGATTCGCCCGGTTTGCGTATTGCCTTCGCCCGCCACCAGCATCGCATCCAGAATTGCCATGCTCTCAATGCCGCGAAGGTCACTACGCTGTGTTTCACCGGCTTCCGTTCGCGCGTTGATGGCCGTCAGGAATGCTTCTTCTGTCTCTGGCGTCATCAGGCCGGACAGAGCCGCCCGATCGCCCGCCGCGAAAGCTGGAACCACCTGGCGGAAGATGGTCTCGGCATCTTTCAGGAAGCCCTGCGGCGTGAACCCACCATCAAGCTGCGTCATCTGCCCGAGAATGGTTCCCACGCGGGTGGCGGGTGTTGGGATATCATACTCGATCTGAGGCGCAGGCTCGGCATTTCCCTGTGCAGAGGCGACCGGAAGGGGCGGAGGCGTCTGGCGAGCCGGCGCCTGTCCGGGGCTCGTAAAGACAGGGGGCCGGTCCTGCCGAACACCTTGCATACCGATACGACGTCCCAGCACGCGGTAGAGGCGGAAACCGAGTGCAATCGCCAGAACTGCCAGAACCACGATGTCCCAAGGGAATTCGTGGCCAGAATGGCCAATCAGGGCGGAGGGGAGATGAATGTCGTCAGAAGACATGAAGGTTATGTTTCACGCAGGTCGTTGAAATTTTCGTTGCCTTACAGATAGGGCGGCAGCGCCCCAATCTCAACCTCATGCGTGCAGGAACCGCGTCTTGGCGTGCATGTCGCATCATGCTACCGCCACTGTATCGCAATCGTTCCATCGCTATCCGCCCCGCGGATCCGGAGACCGTATATGTCCGAGACCATCAACGACAACGCCACGCAGAACCTGGAAGGCGCTCCGCCGCAGATGCCGCTTGCCGTCAACCTGCAGTACACGAAGGACCTGTCCTTCGAAGTTCCGGCTGGCGCTTCCATTTTTGCAACGCTCCGCGCTGCTCCGCAGATTTCCGTCAACATCGACGTTCAGGCAAACCGCCTGGAAGAAGAGCAGCCGGTTTACGAAGTTGCTCTGGCTGTTCGCGCCGAAGCTGCTGAGCCGCCGGCAGAAGAAGGTGGCAAGGCTGGCCGCACGGTGTTCATCGCCGAACTGACCTATGCCGCCATCGTCACGCTGGGCAATGCTCCGCAGGAGCTCGTCGAGCCGATCCTGCTGGTTGAAGTTCCGCGCCTGATCTTCCCGTATGTGCGTTCCATCATCAGCGACGTCACCCGTGACGGTGGTTTCCCGCCGGTGGTTCTGCAGCCGATCGACTTCGTTGCCCTGTGGCAGGCCAAGCGCGCCCAGCAGTTCCCGGAGCCAGCTGGCGAAGCCTGATCTCCTGATCAGTAAGGCCCGAGCCGTTCCATCGGATCGGGCCATTCTACTGCGCGCCAGTCCCTTCCGGTCAGGCGTGCAGCGATGGCCTCTGACAGACAGAGCGCCCTCACCCCGGACAGGCTTTCCAAATCCTGCCTGCCCAACGCCTCCATGAAGGCGTCTGCTGTTTTCCCTGAATAAAAGACAACAGCCTCGACCTCATGCCTCAACAGGGCATCACAAGCGGCATCCGTGAGCATGGCATTTTTGGTAGCGCCATAGACGCTCACCCGAGACGCATTCAGCTCTTCCGCAAGATCCAGCCCATAGCCCTCGCCACAAGCCAGAAGAAGCGAGGGACCAATCAGGTCATGATCACGGCAGTAAGCAGCAAGTGCCAGTGCATCGCCATCCGCCGCCTCGACCCGTTGAAATCCCATATCGCGAGCGCGGTCGGCGGTGCTTGAACCCACGGCCACGATACGCTGATCGCGAGGCCAGTCTTTCAGCGCGGCTAGGGCGTTCGCACTGGTAATGGCGACGGCCGCACACTCACTTACCGGCAGAGGTGCATATGTTCGGATTTCCAGCATCGGGCATGAGACTGCGTCCCACCCCAGACGCCGAATATCAGCGAGCGTTGCGCTCAGGCCAGGCTCAGGACGCGTGACCAGAACCGCCCGCCGTCTCATGGTCAGGCGCGCGTCATCTCGGCGAAAATGGCGGCAGGCGTATCCCGGCGCAGTTCTTCAGCCAGTTCCGTTCCCATGCGAGCCGCTTCAAGTGGCGCGCCAGAAATTTCGCGGCGAATCAGGAATGTTCCATCTTCGCTGGCAATCATGCCTGTCAGCTTCAGAACGCCATTCTCGATACGGGCATAGCCACCAATCGGCGTCCGGCAGGAACCATCAAGCTCAGCCAGAAGCGCACGCTCCGCTGTGGACACCGCGCGAGCTTCCGGATCTTCGATAGCGGAGAGCAGTTCACGCAGTTCGGTGTCGCTCTCACGCACCGTCACACCCACAATACCCTGCCCGGCTGCAGGGAGCATCTGGTCCGGCTCCAGCACAATATCGACGCGGTCTTCCATTCCGAGACGACGCAGACCAGCAAGCGCCAGAAGCGTGGCATCACAAGCGCCAGCCTGAAGCTTGTCCAGACGCGTCTGAACATTTCCACGCAGGAGACCAAATCGCAGATCCGGTCGGCGGCTCAACATCTGCGCCTGACGACGCACGGACGCACATCCGATCAGGGCACCTTCCGGCAAGGAGGCATACGGATCTGCCGGGTCAACCTTTGTCGTTCGGTCCCGCAGAATGATCGCATCCCGCGCATCTTCGCGCTTCAGCGTACAGGCCAGCACCAGACCTGGTGGAAGATTGGTTTCAAGATCCTTGAGGCTGTGAACCGCAAAATCTATCCGCCCGGCCGCAAGAGCCTCATGGATTTCCTTGGCGAACAGACCCTTGCCGCCAATTTCGGCCAGACGCTGGCTGAGATTCCGGTCACCCTCGGTGCTGATCTGATGTTCCTGAAACGCGCCCATATCACGAAGAACGGGGCAGAACCGTGTCAGACGAGTCAGGAATGTCCGTGTCTGCCAGAGCGCCAGCGGAGAGGCGCGCGAGCCAACCCTGAGTGGGAGTTTGCGCTGACCGGAGGGGCTGGCGGCATGAGATCGGCGGACGGCTTCCGCCGCGACCTTTTGGAGGGCGTCGGAAGACAGGACGGAAGCATTCATGGACGGCAGCTTTAGCTCATTCACGCGGGGCTGTCATGATGAGAGAGACTCGGTCATAATGCATGGCATGTCCGACCCTGCTGCATTGCGCCCGCTTCTGGCGATCGAAACGTCCTGTGATGACACAGCCTGCGCCATTCTCGCCCATGACGGCACCATTCTGGCCGAAGGCGTGTTGTCCCAGAACGATCATGCCATTCTGGGAGGCGTCGTTCCCGAAATTGCAGCCCGTGCGCATCTGGATGCTCTGCCCGCACTGGTCCAGTCCGTTCTCTCCAAGGCATCCCTAACGCTGGCTGACATTGATACCTTTGCAGGAACGACAGGTCCCGGCCTGATCGGTGGGCTGATTGTCGGCAGTTCCTATGCAAAAGGGCTGGCTCTTGCCCTCGGGCGGCCATTCATCGCTGTCAATCACATCGAGGGTCATGTCCTGACGGCACGCCTGCCCTCACTTGACGCCAAACTCCAGTTTCCATTTCTGACGATGCTGGTCTCTGGCGGCCATTGCCAGTGTATCTCCGTTGAGAAAACCGGGCACTATATCCGCCTTGGGGGCACCATTGACGATGCCGCCGGGGAGGCTTTCGACAAAGTTGCCAAGATGCTGGGCCTTGGCTGGCCCGGTGGCCCGGCTCTCGAAAAACTCGCAGCAGAAGGCCGAGATGATGCCTTCGCCCTGCCCCGTCCGCTCAAGGGACGCGAGGGATGCGACTTCTCGTTCTCCGGCCTGAAAACAGCAGTCAGCCGCCTCATCGAGCCGCAGGGCTCTGGTGCCCTCCCCCGCCAGTTCGCCGCTGATGTTGCTGCATCCTTCCAGCGCGCCGTTGCCGACGTCATGGCAGATCGTGCGGAGCACGCGCTCGCCATGGCTCCGCATTCCACGGCCCTTGTCGTAGCTGGTGGTGTCGCCGCAAACCGCACGTTACGCAGCGCCCTCGAAACCGTTGCCGCACGTCACGGCATTCCTTTCATCGCGCCGCCCCTACGCCTCTGCACGGATAATGCCGTCATGATCGGCTGGGCCGCACTGGAACGTCTGCATGCAGGCGAACAGCCCCACGAAATCGATGTCGCCGCACGTCCCCGCTGGCCTCTTTCGGAACGCCAGCCCCCCGCCACCGTATTGTCCTGACCCCAAGCCGGAATACAGAACCCTTGAATTACCGCCACGCCTACCACGCGGGAAACTTCGCGGACTGCGTCAAACACGCAATCCTTCTGGTCCTTCTGAAAGCCCTTGCCCGCAAACCGGCAGGGTTCTGCGTTCTGGACACCCATGCCGGCTGCGGACAATACGACCTGTCCTCCGAAGAAGCTCAGAAAACCGGCGAGTGGAAAACGGGCATCGGCCTTCTGGAAGAGTCGGAAGACCCTGCGCTTCAGGACTATCTGGCCGCGGTTCGGGATCTCGGGCTCTATCCCGGCTCCCCAGCCTTCACACGCCATGTCCTTCGCCCGCAGGATGAACTTATCGCCTGCGAACTGCACCCGGAAGACGTTCGTCCCCTACGCCGCCTGTTCCGGGATGACCCACAGGTCTCCATCCATCATCGCGATGGCTACGAAGCCCTGCGTGCGCTTTTGCCACCCAAGCACCTGAAGCGTGGCCTGGTTCTGATCGACCCACCGTTCGAAAAACTGGATGATTTCCAGCAATGCGCGCAGGCTGTTTCGCTCATCCGCAATCGCTTCCGGGCCGGGATCGTGGCTGTCTGGTACCCGATCAAGCATCGCACTCCCGTCCGAGCCTTCTACAACGCCCTGACAGATGCCGGCATTCGGGACATCATCGCCTGTGAATTCCTGTTGCGCCCTGCCCTCGACCCATCCCGCCTGAATGGATGTGGAATGCTGATCGTGAACGCTCCATATGGTTTTGAGGACGAGGCTCGCGCCATTCTGGACGCTATGAAAACCGAATTGGCCACAGAGGACCGGGACGACATGCAGGTGCATATCGAACGACTGGCCGAAGAATGAGCATGACAAGCCACCATATCGCCGTCATTGGAGCAGGCGCCTGGGGAACGGCGCTCGCATGTGCTGCGGCACGCACGGGTGCCAATGTCACGCTCTGGATGCGCTCGCCAGTTGCACCAGAGGTCAGGGAACTTCCCCGCCTGCCCGGCATCCGCCTGCCCGATACCGTGCACGTCACGGGAGAATTCCCGACGCAGGCAGATATGGTCCTTCTGGTCGTTCCGGTTCAGACGGCACGGCAGGTCTCTGCCGCACTGGAACAGTCTTTAGCGCCGGGAATACCCGTCATCACCTGCTGCAAAGGGCTGGAACAAGGCACATCCCTTCTCCCCCTCGATGTGCTCGCCGAAACAATGCCGGGTCGGCCCATAGCCGTGCTGTCAGGTCCAAATTTCGCCATAGAGGTCGCCCAAGGCCTGCCCGCTGCCGCAACGCTCGCCAGTGCGGATCTGTCGCTCGCCCAACATCTGGCCAGCCAGCTCAATTCCTCTTCCTTCCGCCTCTATGCCAGTCAGGACACCGCCGCCGTCCAGCTTGCCGGAGCTGCAAAGAACGTTGTGGCGATAGGGGCGGGCATCGTCATGGGGGCAGGCCTCGGCGAGAATGGTCGCGCAGCCCTCATCACACGGGCTGTCGCG
Source organism: Gluconobacter frateurii (assembly GCF_002723955.1). Taxonomy (GTDB): domain Bacteria; phylum Pseudomonadota; class Alphaproteobacteria; order Acetobacterales; family Acetobacteraceae; genus Gluconobacter; species Gluconobacter frateurii. The sequence continues at coordinate 663,783 of NZ_BEWN01000001.1, read as the reverse complement.
GAAATCGCCCGTCTGGCCGAAGCGCTTGGCGGTCGGGCATCCACCCTGGCTGGTCTCTCGGGCGTTGGCGATCTGATCCTGACCTGCACCGGCCGTGGGTCACGAAACTACAGCCTTGGCGTCGAACTTGGTGAAGGCCGCTCTCTGGCGGACATTCTCGCCTCCCGCACGACCGTGGCCGAAGGCGTTCTGACAGCTCCGGCACTCGTGGATTTGGCGCAAAGCCTGAACGTTCAGGTGCCCATCATCGAAACCGTGACGCATCTACTGTCAGAGAAGCTGACGATTGATGAAGCACGATCCCTGCTGCTGGATCGTCCGCCAACGGTGGAATAGAAATCTCTTTCAGGTTCAGGGATAAACATGAAAGCCTCATGGCACGCTTGCCTGACGACACTCGTTTTCTTTCTGCTTGGAATAAGCATCAGCGTGCTGGACTTCGTCGCGACAAAAGAAAATTTGTTCGGCAATTCCCTTTTCTGGGAATGCGTCGCTATCGGTGCACCTTCTCTATGGATAACGTTCTTTTTCTGGAAAAAGTCGAAAGAGCCCTAAGTCCTCTGAACACCCGTAAAAAGCTGGATCACACAAACAGTCCAGCGATAACAGCGCTCATGGCATTGGAAAGCGTTCCAGCCACAACCGCCCGGACAGCCAGCTTCGCCACATCCGTGCGCCGACGCGGTTCCGCGCTCCCGAACGCGCCGATCAAAATTCCAATCGTGGAAATATTGGCAAACCCGCACAGCGCAAAAGACAGAATTGTAATGGTTCTGTGAGACAGCGCATGCGCGTGGATCATCGGTGACAGGTTCACATAAGCCACGAACTCATTGAACGCGATCTTCTGACCTAGTAGGCCGCCCGCAGCCACACATTCGGACCACGGAACGCCCATCAGCCACGCGAAGGGCGCAAACACGATCCCAAGGATCTGCGCCAGAGAAAGACCGATCATCGCCAGAAGACCGTTGGTCAGGGCAATAACACCGACAAAAGCGATCAGTACGGCTCCCACTGCCACAGCAATTTTTGCACCATTCATCGCGCCTTCGGCCAAGGCTTCGAACACGCTGTGATGCCCATGATCGGCTCCGGCAATTTCCGTACTGGCATGACGCGGACCGGAAAACAGCACCCGGGAAAACAGCAGACCACCCGGAATGGCCATGGCAGACGCGGCCAGAAGGTTCTCCATCGGCACGCCAAGAGAGGCATATCCTGCAAGAACGGACCCGGCGATAGAAGACGTCCCGCTGCACAGGACTGTAGCCAGTTCGCCCATCGACAGCCCTGCGAGACAGCTCTGGAGCGCTATGGGCATTTCGCTTTGCCCAAGGAAGATCGTCAGAACAGCTGAGAACGATTCAAGCTGCGTGGTCCCCAGAATTTTTGCGAGGCCGCCGCCAATGATGCGGGACAGGAACTGAAGCACGCCCCAGTGCTGCAACAAGCCTAGTAAAGCTGCCACATAAACGATCTCTGGCAGGACCTTCAGGGCAAAAATAAAGCCCCCGTCCCCAAAGACCGTATCCATCTTCGGTCCGACCAGACCGCCGAACAGGAATGCGCTCCCCTGATCCCCATAAGAAAGGATTTTTGTGACGCCATCCGACACCAGATGCAGGGCATGAGCACCTATGGGCACCCAGAGAATGATAGCAGCAATAGCCACCTGAAGGGCAAGCGCGCGCGCAACCAGCTTCCAGTCAATGGCCCTGCGGTTCGTGGAAAAAAGCGCGCCAAGACAGAGAAGACCGGCCATGCCGATCAGGACGCGCAGGATCACGAACAGAAGCTCCCTTTCAGAGACAGAACGGTTCCACAACCTGTCTGCATGACAGCGCCGTGTCCAGCCCTCCTCTCGCTTCCGGGGCGTTATGCCATTACACTCATCCGAAACGAGAGGGAGAAACCCATGTCCTGTGCCTATGATTTTCACCTGCCTGGCCTGTCAGGTGAAACCATCGACCTCTCGACCTATCGCGGCCGTCCTCTGCTCATCGTAAACACTGCATCCAAATGCGGGTTCACGCCTCAATACGAGGATCTGCAACATCTATGGTCCCGCTACGGCAGAGACTATCCGGATGGCCTTGTTGTCCTCGGGGTGCCTTCAAACGATTTTGGTGAACAGGAGCCGGGATCAGCAGAAGACATTAAAACATTCTGCTATCGGAATTACGGCGTGACATTTCCAATGACCGCAAAGGCGCATGTCAAAGGGCCGGACGCGACACCAATTTTCCAGTGGCTTCGCCAGGAAGGAGGCTTCCTTTCGCGTCCGCGCTGGAATTTCTACAAATATCTGATCGGGCGTAATGGCAAACTGAATCGCTGGTTTACCCCACTGTCAAAACCCACCTCGGGACGGGTAGAAGAGTCCATCCGCCGGGTTCTTCTCGATCACTGAGTCTTCAGTATCGCGGGATGTCGTTTGCATAAGCGCCTGCTCTATCAAGGCGACATTCCGAAGGTCAGCTTTGAAGACGGTGTCAAACACATCTCCCAGGAATGGCACCACACCAACAATCGCTTCGATTCCGACATTCAGCATCATCTTGCGGACAGTCCGCGGTCCAACGCCCATCCGATGGCCTTCCCATACGATGTAAAGCGAAAGAAGCGTCCCGAGAGCGAGCCCTCCTCCCGGAATAAGGCCCAGAATCGTGTCGACGCCGGCTCGCAGGCGCAAACCGGGAATGCGCACGGCAGCATTCAGAATCCAGGCCAGCCGCCGAAGCTTCTCCAGCCTTTGCATGAGTTCTTCAGTGCTGGAGGGAGACGAGGTGAACGAAGTTTTGATCATGATACAAAACAACACAGCAACGGGATCGGAAGTTGCGTCTTTTTCCTTGACGCTGCGCACCAAAAAACGCGAGCTTCATGACAGCAATATGACAGGAGGCTTGTCATGACGGTGTCTGTTCTCCGCCCTATTCTGCCGCTGCTGGTCGTCGCCGCTCTCGGCGCGCTCACACCGTCTGTCGCCCATCACGTTTCAAGCTTTCTAGGCCTTCCCGGCATCTTCTGGGCCAGTGTGATGCTGACGCTGGAAATTGTCCTGCTCTGCATCGGTCTGGCCGCTGTTCGCCCGAGCATGACCCGTCCATCTGAAAAGCTGTACGCCCGAGAAACCGTTCTGCGATAAAAATCGTTCCTCCTGCCCTCTGGAGGATATGTTACCTGCTCGCGGGATGGGCTAGAGACGGGAAATGCTTCGCAATTTCCTGACTGTCGGCAGCTGGACCATGCTTTCGCGTGTTCTGGGCCTGATTCGTGACCAGCTTCTCGCAGCTTTTCTGGGCGCAGGCCCGGTACAGGATGCCTATCTGGTCTCCCTGCGTCTGCCCAACATGTTCAGGCGCCTCTTCGGCGAAGGGGCGTTCAACGCCGCCTTTGTTCCGATGTTCACAGCGAAATATGAAACAGAGGGCCATACTGCGGCTCTGCGTTTCGCGGGACAGGCACTTTCGGCCCTCATTGCATGGCTCGTGATCCTGACAGTTCTGTGCGAACTGTTCATGCCACTTATCATTTCGATTCTGGCTCCGGGTTTTCAGGGCGAACGTTTCGAGCTCGCCCTGACACTGACGCAGATCACCTTCCCCTACATGGTCATGATCTGCGCGGCCGCTCTGGTGTCTGGCGTTCTGAACGGTCTTGGAAAATTCGGTGCGGCATCAGCGGCCTATCTGAGCTTCAACATCATCGGCATCGCCGCCATCTTCCTGGGTGCGTATGTCTGGCACAACGTGGCCTTCACAAGCGCGTGGGGTGTAACGATTTCCGGCGTGGTCCAGCTTGGCGCGCTCTACTGGGCCGCTCATCGCGCAGGCATGGCGCCGCATCTGGTTCGGCCGAGCTTCTCACAGGACATTCGCGCCCTTCTGCGCCGTATGGGTCCGGGTCTTGTAGGGTCCGGTGTAACCCAGATGAACCTGATGGTGGACACCATCATCTCCACCCGCCTGCCAGTCGGTTCGCCGTCGATCCTCTACTTCGCGGATCGTATCAACCAGCTTCCCCTCGGCGTTCTGGGCGCAGCAGCGGGCACCACACTGCTGCCACTCCTGACACGTCATGTCGCCAACAAGGATCGTGTTTCCCTTCACGCCAGCCTGAACCGGGCCCTTGATTACGCGCTGCTCCTGACGCTGCCCGCCACCGTCGGGCTGATCGCGCTTGCGCCGTCCATCATGGCTGGCCTCTTCAGCTACGGGCATTTCACGGTCCCAGACGCCATGAAATCCGCTCAGTCGCTCCGTGCCTACGCGCTCGGGCTGCCTGCCTTCGTCCTCATCAAGGTCTTCTCCCCCGGCTTTTTTGCAGAGGGCGACACCAGCACGCCGGTCCGCATCGGCTTCTTCACACTCGCCCTGAACCTCGCCCTCAATCTGGCGCTCTACAAGCCGCTCGCGCACGTTGGCCCTCCGCTAGCCAGCACCCTGGCAGCCATTATCAATGTCGCAATTCTGGCTGTTCTGCTTCGTCGTCGGGACGTCTTCAAACCAGATCCTCGCCTGAAAAGTCGCGTTACACGTATTGTCGGCGCTGCCCTCATGATGGGCCTATGGGTGGCTGCTGCCCAAAAATTCGTCGCCCCTGATCTCCCAAACTGGCACGGAGTGTGGCGGCTGGGGATGCTTGGCGCACTAATCGTTTTTGGGGGTATAGTTTATGCCATTTCCCTCGACGCTCTTAAGGTCGTGAAACTTCGGGACGCAGCCGCAGCGTTGCAAACGCGCATCGCCCGACGCCGGACACGATAAGAGATCCATCCTGCCGGTTCACACACCGGCAGGGACAGGGTAGTTTGCCGCCCTCCCCATTCACCATCGGAGACTGGACCCATCGGCACGTTCATGCCCCTGCCTTCTGCTGCGAATGCCACGCCATCCATGGCCCAGTGGTTTGACCTGAAGCATCAGGAGCCGGATGCCCTGCTGTTCTTCCGCATGGGGGATTTTTACGAGCTTTTCTTCGGTGACGCCCAGGCGGCCGCCATGGCGCTCGATATCGCGCTAACAGCCCGTGGCAACCATAATGGCGAACCGATCCCGATGTGTGGCGTGCCGGTCGCGGCCGCACCGGCCTATCTGTCCCGCCTGATCCGCCGAGGTTTCCGCGTCGCTGTCGCCGAACAGACGCAGTCTCCGCAGAAGGGCCAGAAAGGCCCGCTGCCTCGCGCAATCGTCCGCGTCGTCACTCCCGGCACACTGACCGAAGACGAACTGCTGGAAGCCGGACGCGCCAATCTTCTGATGGCCATTGCCCGCTCCGGAAGTCGCAGGTCCAGCATGATCGGTGCCGCCTGGATCGACATTTCGACTGGCGCGTTTGAGACAACATCCGTTCCAGAAGCCGCACTGCCGGAACTCATGGCCCGACTGGACGCTGCGGAAGTCCTGTCCGATCCAGAACTCATTCCTGCTGACCATGCGAGCCGCCTGGCTCCGGTTGCCGTCCCACCGACCATCGACAGTGCCCGCACCCTGATCGCTCGCGCCTATGGCGTCGCTCAGCTTGATGCGCTGGGAGACTTCCCGGACGAACAGGCCATCGCCTGTGCCATGGCGCTGAATTACGTTCAGCGCAGTCAGGCCGGTGCGCTTCCACGCCTGTCCCGCCCCATTCCACAAGGTGTCAGCGGCGTTCTGGGCATTGACCCGGCTACTCGCGCCAGCCTCGACATTCTCCGTACCCGCGACGGCGAAACGAAATATAGCCTCTTTGGCGTTGTTTCCCGCACGGCCACAGCAGCCGGCTCACGCCTGCTTTCACAATGGCTGTCCTCGCCACTCACTAACGCCCAGCAGATCACGGACCGACAGAATGCCTGGCTATGGCTCCAGTCCGTGCCGGGCCTCGTGGGATCACTGGGTGACATTCTCAAACGCACTCCCGATCCAGCCCGCGCGCTTGGGCGCCTGTCTGCCGGGCGCGGCCAGCCCCGCGATCTTGCCGCCATTCGGGACACGCTGATCGCCGCAGACGATCTCACCGGCTTGTTGCAACCCGTCTGTGACGCACAGACCCCAACGCTAATCCGTACGCTGACAGCCGGATTATATGGCAGGGCAGACACCCTCCTCGATCGCCTGAAAGCCGCCGTCGCCGAGGATCTTCCGGCCCGTATCGAAGACGGCGGGTTCATTGCCGCCGGATTTAACTCAGAACTGGATCGCTACCGCACACTCCGGGACGAGAGCCGACGGATTGTCGCAGCCCTTCAGGGGCGACTGTCAGAAGAATACGGCATCGGCAATCTGAAGATCCGCCATCACGCCCAGCTCGGCTATGTCATCGAAGTTCCGTCCGCCGCAGGTGCGAAGCTGAAGGACCGGCCTGAATTGTCTTTCCGTCAGGGAACAGCAAGCCTCGCCCGTTTTTCGACGGAAGAACTGGCCGCTCTGGACCGCGCCATTCTGGAAGCCGCAGATAAAGCCACCACACTGGAACGCCGTCTTTTTGCCGAGCTCTGCGCGCATATTCTCCAGACCCCCGCTCTGGACGAGGTAGCAGAATTTCTAGCATTGACAGACGTCCTGCGCTCTTGCGCGCTTCTGTCCGAAGGTGGCTCATGGTGCCGCCCGGACGTCACAGACGGCACGGATTTTGAACTGATTGCCTGCCGCCATCCCGTTGTAGAAGCCGCACTGGCGGAATCAGGGAGTGCAGACGCACGCTTCATTCCCAATGACTGCAAGCTACCGCCTGAACACCGCGCCATGCTTCTCACCGGCCCGAACATGGCTGGTAAATCGACATTCCTCCGCCAGACAGCACTGGCTGTCATCATGGCGCAAGCGGGACTACCTGTTCCCGCAAAAAGCGCCAGAATCGGCGTTGTAGATCGGCTATTTTCCCGCGTCGGCGGCGCGGACGACCTCGCACGTGGCCGCTCGACCTTCATGGTCGAAATGACCGAGACCGCAGCCATCCTCAATCAGGCCGGACCGAAATCCCTCGTCGTCGTCGATGAAATCGGGCGTGGTACCGCAACGCTGGATGGTCTTTCCATCGCGTGGGCCACGCTCGAAGCGCTGCATACGCAACTCGGCTCCCGCACAATCTTCGCTACGCATTTCCATGAACTCGGTGCATTGACGGAGTTTCTTCCCCGTCTCGCACCGTACACCATGGCCGTGAAGGAATGGCGCGGAGAAGTCATCTTCCAGCATGAGGTGCGCCCCGGGTCAGCCCGGAAAAGCTGGGGCCTGCATGTCGCCAAGCTCGCGGGCATTCCACAATCCGTCGTCACTCGCGCCTCCCGGCTACTGGCAACATTCGAGCGCGAACAGGCAGAAGCACGCTCTTCCCTGCCGCTGTTCGAGGCTGTTGCAGAAACGCCAGACCCGGCCATTGAGACACCTGCGCCACAGTCCGCTGCCCTCGATGCCCTCACGACTCTGAATCCCGATGATCTCTCTCCTCGGGAAGCACTTGCCGCGCTATATGATCTTAAACGCCTCGCCACAGGAGACAGGACTTGAAAAAAGCGGGTTTCTGGGGCGAAAGTCATCCCTCCCCTTTCGCTGACGCTACGGATACGACCCTGTCTGACCGCAAAGCCATGACCCCGTCGCTGCAAACAGCCCTCCAGAATGCTGCAGCCCAGGGGCAGACATCCCGTGAAGATGTTCTCTCCATTCTCCGTCGTCATCTCGGCAATGGCCATGCGGCTATCCGTCAGCGGTTTGAAAGCCGCCAGATGTCCGGAATTGCAGCAGCACGCGCTCTCGCCGCTCAGGCGGACAGCGTCGTCTGCGCGCTGGCGGACCTGTCATCCCAGCAGGAAGGCGCGTCTGACGAGCCACTCTGTCTCTGTGCGACTGGCGGGTATGGGGCGGGCCTTCTCGCACCCTTCAGCGATATTGATATTCTCTTCCTGATTCCGGAAAACGCATCCACCGCCCTCACCTCCCGAATCGAATTCATTCTCTACGCCCTGTGGGATCTTGGCCTGCGAGTCGGCCATGCCACGCGCTCCATCAGTGCCTGCATCAAGGATGTCGCTGAAGACCTGACAATCCGCACGGCCCTACTTGATCTGCGCCCGCTGTACGGTGACCGTACCCTCGCCCGCGATCTGCGCTCCGCTTTAGGCGCTGATCTTCAGAACGATACGCTCTGGGGCTTCGTGCAGGGCAAGATTGAAGAGCGCGAACAGCGCCATCGCCGCTTTGGCGACAATCCATACATGGTGGAGCCAAACATCAAGGAAGGCCGTGGTGGCCTGCGAGACCTTCAGACCCTGAACTGGATGGGCCGCGCCGCCCTTGGCTGTGCGATTACGACGGTCGACCAGACGGCAGCCCCTGCCGAAGCCGTCCCGACCCCATCCTTCATTTCCTTTGGCCTCCTGACCAATCGTGAAACCCACCGCGCCCGGCGCGCGTGGGATTTTTTCTGGACGGTCCGCCTGCATCTTCACTACATCACCGGTCGCGCTGAAGAACGTCTGACCTTTGACGTCCAACCCGTCATTGGTGGCCGCATGGGCTACGCAACCCATGGTCGCCAACGCGGCGTCGAGCGCTTCATGCGGCACTATTTCCTGACCGCCCGCGACGTCATGCGCCTGACGCACGTACTGCAGCCGATTGTCCTGATGCGCCTTCAGGATCAGGCCAGCGACACCCAGCCGGAAACCCTAGCCGGCCCCGAAGGGTTCGAGCGCATTGCCGGTCGTCTGTGCCCTGTCGAGCCAGTGACGTTTGCAAAGAATCCGCGCGACATGTTCCGCATGCTGGACTGTGCACGGCGCCATGATCTGGAACTGCATCCACTCGCCATTCAGCAACTTGTCCGCAACGAACGTCATGCCGTCGAACTGCGGGATGATCCGGAAACGGCTCAGATCTTTCTGAATCTGCTTTGCGAACCAAGCGCCGACGACACAAAGAATGTTCCGTTCTGGCTACCCATCCTGAACGAGACCGGTCTTCTGGGTCGCTTGCTACCAGACTGGTCCCGCGTGGTCGGGCAAATGCAGTTCGACAGCTATCATATCTATACTGTGGACGAGCACATCATCGAGGCTGTCCGCATGATGGGGCAGATCGAAGCCGGGCACATGGCGGATGAAATTCCGCTCGCTTATGGCTTGGCCAAGGATCTGCGGTCCCGCCGTGCGCTGTATGTCGCCGTCCTTCTGCATGACATCGCCAAAGGCCGCGGTGGCGATCATTCCGAACTCGGAGCGGACCTGGCCCTCACCATCTGCCCGCAGCTTGGCCTTGATCCAGAAGAAACAGACACCGTCTCCTGGCTGGTCCTGCATCATCTCCTGCTCTCGCAGACAGCCTTCACCCGTGACATCGACGATCCACGCACCATTCTGGATCTCGCGGACACCATTCAGTCCCCCGAACGTCTGCGCCTGCTTCTCCTGCTGACCATCGCGGACATGCGTGCCGTGAGTCCGAAAGTCTGGAACGCCTGGAAAGCAACACTGCTGCGCGAATTGTTCTCCCGCGTTGCAGAAGTTCTTGAAGGCGGCCTCGCGGCGACGGAACAGGATGGACGTGTCAGTCATGCACGCGAGCTTGCCCGTGACGGCCTGACCCCGCTCCTGCCAGAAAGCAGCATCGAGCATTTCCTTGCACTTGGCTATCCAAGCTACTGGTTAGGCTTCGATACCGATACGCACATGCGCCATGCCCGCATGATCCATGATTCAGACCGCTATCGCTCTCCCGTCACGGTAGAAGCGTATCCCATTCCAGACCGGGGCGTGACGGAGCTTACCGTTCTCTGCGCCGATCATCCGGGCCTGTTCTCACAGATTGCGGGTGCTTTGGCTGTTGCCGGAGCTTCCATCGTGGATGCCCGCATTCATACGCTCAGCGACGGCATGGCTCTGGATACATTCTGGGTTCAGGATGCCGATGGTTGCTCCTTTGAAGATCCACATCAGCTTGGCCGCCTGAACCATCTCGTTGAGCAGGCTCTGTCTGGTCGACTGGATCTGGAAAAAGGCATCTCCGAAGCCCGTCATCGTGGCGCATCGCGCCGAATGCGTGCGATCCACGTTCCACCCCGTGTAGTCATGGATAATACGGCATCAGATCGCCACACGGTCATCGAGATCAACGGTCGCGACAGACCAGGCCTGCTGCATGACATCACACGCACCCTGAGCCAGCAGTCACTCCAGATTTCCTCTGCTCACATTACGACTTACGGCATGCGCGCTGTAGACGTGTTTTATGTCCGCGATCTTCTGGGCATGAAAATCACGGACCCGGCCCGTCTGGCCCATATCCGTGACTCGCTTCTGGCCTCCCTGACACCTCTACCCGTCAAGAAGCCGACTGCTGCTCCCACAGCCTGAGTTCTGCCGCCACCCGTTCCACCACGGGTGGCCAGGCATCGGGTAAATATCCTTCCGGCCGGAACTGTCGCACGTCCCGGTACCAGGACACATCTTTCCAGCGCCAATCGCCTCCCCGCCGGTTCAGGAGCCAGAGAGGACGCCCCGTTGCCCCGGCTATATGCGCGACCAGTGTATCAACACTGATGACCAAATCGCATCGACTGACAGCACGAGCCAATGTCTCAAGGGTGGAAAGATCCGCAGCCTCAATCCAGTCAGGACATTCCCCTCGCTGGAGAGACACAAATCTAACTCCCACAACGTTTCTCAACGGCTCCAACCATTCAGGTTTCAGGGAACGCCTCGAATCAAAACGGTACGAAGGATTTCCCGCCCAGCACACACCAATCGTTTTCGTCTCTGGGGAAAGCCCTGTTTCCAAATAAGGCTTTTGGTCCGGTGGAGACTGCAATCCAAGCACGAACGGCAGACTTAGAAGACTGATTTCGCTTTCCACCGGACCTTCCCGATCCAGAATGCGAGACTTGTCCAGTTGAGGCATAAAAGAAACGAGATCGGCTGTCGGAAAACGGAGACGTAATGGGCGCCGCTTTCCTGCTTCGCCCAGAAACCGCAGAAACTGAACACTGTCCCCCAGCCCCTGCTCGGCGGTGACCGCAATCGGTTCTTCGCCTATCGACCCATCCCAGACGGGTATCTGGGGCGCATAACCCAACAAAGCATGACGGCTTTCAAACTCTTTCCACCCTGGGGCAAAAGATCCCTTACCCAGAAGAAGGGTGGCGTGATTGAAACGCGCCTGCTCCCTGTCGACCCCTACTTCCCTGCTTATCACGGCCCGAAAAAGCGTTTCAGCAACAGCTTCCTCACCCATTTCCATCAGAACGGTCCCGAGACTATTCGCAACGCGCCCATCTTGTGGCCGTAGAGCCAATGCTTCTTCAAGAATGTTGCGGGCCGAAGGCAAGTCGCCCAGCGCCATCAGAACCAGTCCAAGATTATTCAGAGTTTCGGGCGTCCGTGCGCCAAGGTCACACGCACGGAGCAAAATATCCTGGGCTCTTCCATACTGCCCAACTCCGAACAGCACAGCTCCCAGATTGGCCCATGCTCTCCCGTCTTGCGGGCATCGATGCGTGACGGTTTCAAAGCATGCAATCGCCTTTTCTGCCTCTCCGTCCTCAAGGTGGATCTGCCCCAGTCTTGTCAGATATTCAGCATCGTATGCGGCAAGCTTTGCGGCCTGTCCCAACGCCCCTTTTGCCTCCGCCCTTCGCCCCAGAAGCAGAAGAACCTCCGCATGAGCTGCGAAGGTCCGAGGGTCTGATGGCTGAAGCGTTTGAGCCACGACAAGCGCAGCACGCGCCGGTTCAGAATGGCCCTCCGCCATCAAAGCCAGGCCAAGCGTCAGGTGAATACGGGCCAGACGAGAGGGTGGAAGACCTGCACCTGCCTTGAGTGCCTTTCCACACAGTGCAATCGCCGTCGCATTCTGGCCGTTGGCGCGCGCCATACAGGCCATGCCATGCAGGGCGTCTGGCTGCGATGGATCAGAAGTCAAAATATCCTGAAAAAGGCGCCCGGCTTCAATCAGATCACCCTGTGCAAAGCGGTCAAAAGCATATCGGGTAGGGTCAGAAACAAGACTGGTCATTCTGGTTCCGTCATTTCGGAAAGTGAAAGAGAGTCAGTACAGACCGTGACGCACTGAAACATTTCATAAGAATATTAAAGGCCGTTAACGAAGTATTCAGGTTTTGGACAGCATTGTGCGTATGACCAAGACCATAAGAGGCGTCTGACCATGCATCTTGAACAACGGACAGGCAATGTTCCCGGCCTGGTTTTCGCAACCGTACGTCAGGGCATGACTACACGTACCTTCCCGATTGAAGTAAGGCAGACTCCTTCAGGGCATTACATTTCCCGGATGCCGGATCAGCGCTGGTCCATTGAGTGTCAGACTGTCGAGTCTGCTCTTTTGATGCATGCGGCTGTCCTGTTTCCTGTTGAGCATGAACATGCTCCCTGGTTATCTAACCCGCGCCCCGCACCGCGGCCCACCCAGCGATATTCTCACGTCACAGAAAAATTTGGCTCTGCTCACCCCCGAACAAGACACGCAGACAGAGCTGACAGAGCTGACAGAGCTGACAGAGCGCTGCCGCTGGAGAATTAATCCCTTTTCAGGCTTGTCAAATTTTCAAGACAGGCCGATGTCTCGAACCATGAAACGCTGGCTCCTGCATTCCGTCTCCGCCGTCCTTCTGGGAACGTCCTGCCTGTTTGCTTTCCCTGCACTAGCAGATCATCCCTGGAAAGACGCTGCACAGGCAGCGACCGTTACAGCAGATGTTCCGCTTCAGAATGTTCAACTTACGGACCTGGCGCCTCACGATTCTAAATCTGTCGTCGGGCTGGACCTGGACGGACATCCCGTCCTTATCGATTCGACTAATCAGACACATCCTTTTCCTTTGGACGCGACTGAGAGAGCAAAAATTCCGCTCATTTCGGCGCTCACAGCGCAAGATACATCCCTTTGGGGCCTCACCACCTCCCCGCAGGCTGCACTTGTTCACTTATCCGCAGAGGGAAAACTGCTCGGAACAGTGCCTCTTCAGGGGCCACTCGCGGCAGGCAGCCATTTAACTGCCATTCAGGTTCATGGAAATTACGCTTACCTGACTGACGAAGGACAGGCTGCACTCGTTGTGGTGTCTCTCAAAGACGGAAAGACACAACGCTTTCTTCCCTATGACCCATCCGTAACAGGCCGCCGTCCATTGATACGAAACGGTCGGATCAATAATGGCCCGGACAATCACCCGCTAACAGGCGGAAACGTCAGGTTTCTAGCCCTTGATGCCAAAGGCCAATGGCTTTTCTACATGCCAGCCTGCGGGCCTCTTTACAGAATTGACAGTGCCCTTCTCACTGACCCGGCCTTCACACCGGTGGAGCAACTCGACGGAATTGTGGAATGGCGTGATACACCCAGTCTGGGCGGCATCACACTCTCTTCCGACAACACCTTCTACATGTCGGACATTACGGACGGGGCGCTTCTGAAATTCGGAAGCGAGCGCAATCCCCTGATTCTTGTTCGCGATGCGCGCCTCACAAATGCCGGGGCATTGACGGTTTCAGGTGATCATGAGGTCAGTGTACTGACATCAGAAGATGGAAAACCGCACATTCTTCGCATCGCCTTGCCATAGAAGGTCGTGATATAAAGGCGGCATGCGCTACCGATCTACTCGCGGCGACCTGACCGCCGACGCCCCCAACTTTTCCGACATTCTGCTTGCCGGCCTTGCTGGAGACGGCGGTCTCTACATGCCGGAGACATGGCCCAAAATCAGCGCCCAGACATTCCGGGACTGGCGCGCCCTGTCCTACGCAGATCTGACGGCTGAAGTCATTTCCCTGTTTTCTGAAGGTGCTATTGATCGCGATACCCTGCGCGATATGGCCCGGGACGCCTATGCAGGCTTCGATCACGCTGCTGTAGCACCGCTGTGCGAAGTCGAGCAGGACCTCTTCTCGCTCGAACTGTTCCATGGCCCGACGCTCGCCTTCAAAGACATGGCGATGCAGATGCTTGGCCGCCTGTTCGATCACGTCCTGACGCAACGGAACCAGAAGGTCACGATCGTCGGTGCCACTTCCGGTGATACCGGTTCGGCTGCCATTGAAGCTTGCCGCGGACGTGAACGTCTTTCAGTGGTTATCCTGCATCCGAAGGGCCGCACCTCGGAAGTCCAGCGTCGCCAGATGACGACGGTGCCGGACGACAATATTCTGAACATTGCGGTCGAAGGTGACTTCGATACCTGTCAGGATATCGTCAAGGCGCTCTTCGCTGACCAGCCGTTCCGGGACGAAGTTTCCCTGTCCGCCGTCAATTCCATCAACTGGGCACGTATCGCCGCACAGATCCCCTATTACGTCCGTGCAGCGCTGGCTCTCGGCGCGCCGGATCGGGAAGTGTCTTTCTCCGTTCCGACTGGCAATTTTGGTAATGTGCTTGCAGCATGGGCTGCCCGCCAGATGGGCCTCCCCATTCGCCGTTTGTGCATCGGATCAAACCGCAACGACATTCTCACGCGCTTCCTTCTGGAAAACGACATGAGTGTCCGCACGGTTGAGCCAAGCCTGTCGCCGTCAATGGATATTCAGGTTTCGTCCAACTTCGAACGCCTGCTGTTCGAACTTCTGGATCGCAACCCGACGCGCTGCGCCGCGATCATGAAGGAGTTCCGCGAGACTGGCCGTATGGCCGTTCCGCACGATGCCTGGACGCGCATGAAGGATGTCTTCGACGGCATGACGCTCAATGATGAGCAGACCAGCGAAGCCATGCGCCACTTCTACGATGAGAGCCTTTACCTGGCTGATCCGCATACGGCCATCGGTCTGGCGGTCGGCAAGCGCTTCCAGGAACCCGGCATTCCTATGATCGCCGCAGCAACGGCTCATCCCGCCAAATTCCCGGATGCGGTCTTCTCAGCGACTGGCATCAGAGCTGCCCTGCCACCACATCTGGCTGATCTTTTCGAACGGCCAGAGCGTTACGACACGGTGAGCAGTCAGATCTCTGGCATTCAGGATGCGGTCCGCGCTCATCTCAAAAGCCACTAACGCCTTGTTCCTTCCCGCAGGCTCCCCATCTCAGGGAGCCTGTCTTTTTATGACTTACGGAAACTCATGCCCGATACGATTGAAGTCACTACGCTCGACAACGGTCTGACCATCATTACGGAACGCATGGAACGTGTTGAGACCGTCTCGTTCGGGGCATATGTCTCGATTGGCACCCGTGACGAAACTGCCGAAAACAACGGCGTGTCCCATTTTCTTGAACATATGGCCTTCAAGGGAACCGAACGCCGCTCTGCCTCCCGGATTGCCGAAGAAATCGAGAATGTCGGCGGCTATATCAACGCCTACACAGCCCGTGAAACCACCGCCTATTACGTCAAGCTTCTCAAGGAAGACCTGGCGCTTGGCGTAGACATCATCGGCGACATCCTGACGCACAGCACGTTTCTGGATGCCGAAATCGAGCGTGAGCGTGGCGTGATCCTTCAGGAAATCGGTCAGGCGAATGATACGCCGGATGACATCATCTTTGACCAGTTCCAGGAACGCGCCTTCCCGGAACAGCCCATGGGCCGCCCGACGCTCGGTACGGAACAGCTCGTCTCCGGCATGACGCGTGAGACGTTGATGGGATACATGCGTGAGCACTACACCACGCACAACATCACGATCGCCGCAGCCGGAAACCTGCATCATCAGCAGGTCGTCGATCTGGTGAAAGAACACTTCCGGGACCTGCCAACGCATCAGACGCCCCGTCCTCGTGGGGCGGCTTATACAGGTGGCGATCTGCGGACGACACGCGAACTGGATCAAGCCCATCTGGTCATGGGCTTCCCGTCTGTCAGCTATCATCATCCCGATCATTACGCGGTCATGATCCTGTCGACCCTTCTAGGCGGCGGCATGTCTTCACGTCTGTTCCAGGAAATCCGGGAACGTCGTGGGCTGGTGTACAGCGTGTATTCCTTCGCCTCCCCCTTCAGCGACAGCGGGCTGTTCGGCCTGTACGCAGGTACCGGTGAAGCCGAGACAGCCGAACTCGTTCCGGTCATGATCGACGAACTCAAGCGTCTTCAGGATGGCCTGACAGAGGAAGAACTCTCCCGTGCCCGCGCGCAGCTCAAGTCTTCGCTGCTGATGTCTCTGGAAAGTACCGGCAGCCGCTGTGAACAGCTCGCTCGCCAGATCCAGATCCATGGCCGCCCGGTTCCTGTGACCGAGACAGTCGCCAAGATCGACGCTGTCACGGAAGAAGACATCCTGCGCGTCGCCCGCGAAATCTTCGCCGGCACACCAACCTTCACAGCCATCGGCCCGGTCAAGAACATGCCGACGATGGACGACATCACCGCGAGGCTTGCTGCATGAGTACAACCCGTCACGTTGAAGCCCTTCTTGCTGCGGCAAAACGTCACGGCGCCGATCATGCCGACGCCATTTTCATCCGGAACGAATCCGAATCTGCCATGGTGCGGAAAGGCGTTCCTGAAGGCATTGAGCGCTCCGAAAGCGTAGCCCTCGGCCTGCGCGTTTTCCGCGGCCAGAAAGCAGCCTCCGTTTCCACCAGCGTGCTGGACGATGCGGAGTTTGACCGTCTGGCAGAGCAAGCCTGTGCCATGGCGCTTGTGGTGCCGGAAGACCGCTTCGGGGGTTTGGCACCCGACGCCATGATCGGCCATTTCGATGCTGCGGGTCTGGATCTTGCCGATACGGCATCACCGGATATGGACATCTTGCTCAGTCGTGCCCGGGAGGCCGAGGAGGCCGCTCTGGCCGTGTCAGGTGTGACCAACACTAACGGCGCATCAGTTGGGCACGGGCGCACTGTGATCGCTTTGGGCACGTCCGCTGGCTTCATGGGCAGCTATAGCCGTACCGGACATTCCATCAGTGCCAGCGTTCTTGCAGGTGAAGCTGCGTCCATGCAGCGCGATTACGCGTATCACAGCACTGTCCATCTGGAAGATCTGGACGCGCCTGAAACGATTGGCCGACTGGCTGGTGAACGCGCTGTTGCCCGCATCAATCCAGGCCGCCCCAGGACGGGCACTTACGACGTCATCTATGATCCCCGCGTTTCATCCAGTCTGGTCGGGCATCTGGTCAGCGCGATCAACGGTGCATCGATTGCGCGCGGTACGTCCTTCCTGAAAGAGGCTATGGGTACGCGGATTCTTAACGCGGGCCTGACAGTCAGGGACAATCCGCGTCTTGTCCGCGGCCTTGCTTCGCGCCCGTTCGATGGTGAAGGCTGTGCGGCTGAAGCGCTGGACCTCGTGACAGACGGCGTTCTTCAAACCTGGCTGCTGGATTCACGGAGCGCCCGCCAACTGGGCTTGCGTTCCAATGGACGGGCCAGCCGTGGCGTTTCCGGACCACCAAGCCCAAGTGTGACAAATCTTCATCTGGCACCTGGTGATCTTTCCGCAGTCGAATTGCGTTCCGATATAAAGGAAGGGATTTTGGTTACGGAACTGATGGGATCGTCCGTCAACATGTTGACGGGAGATTACAGTCGCGGAGCTTCCGGCTTCATGATCCGCAACGGCGAGATTGCCGAGCCTGTTGCGGAACTGACTATTGCCGGAAACCTTCGGGACATGTTCATCCGGATGGTACCAGCCAGTGATCTTTCCTTCCGGAGCAGCGTGAATGCGCCAAGCATCCGGATTGACGGCATGAGTATTGCAGGACTTTGATGCGTAATTTTCGTCTTTTCTCTATCGCCTGTGCGCTTCTCTGCGTGCTGGGTTCCGCTGATGCCCGTCCGGGTGGAGGATCGTCCATGGGAAGCCGTGGCTCCCGCACCTGGAGCGCGCCTCCACGGACCTCCATTACGCCGAGTTGGACACGCCCGATGGACCGGACCATGACGCCGCAGTCCAACTATGGCGCCCAATCCGCTGCCCCTCGCCCGATGGCGCCCATGACGCCGGGGTACCGTCCGTCCTTCCCGAACCGCCACCCGTTCATGACAGGATTTGCAGGCGGCCTACTCGGCGCTGGCCTGTTTGGAATTTTGAGCGGACACGGCTTCTTTGGCGGCATGACCGGTGGCACATCAATTCTGGGCTTCCTGTTCCAGGTCTTCGTGATTGGCGCGCTGATCATGTTCGTTATCCGGTTGTTCAACCGTCGTCAGGGTACGTCAGGCTCACCTGCTGCCGCGCCGTTTAGTGCAGCTAGTGGCAATACTCCGGTGACCCTGAGCAACGACGATTACACCAGTTTCCAGCGTCTTCTGCTCGATATCCAGTCTGCCTGGAGCGCGCAGAACATGCGTGCACTGTCGTCCATGACAACGCCGGAAATGGCGGGTTATTTTAACGAGCAACTGTCAGATCTGGCGAGCCGTGGCGCACGGAACATCGTCTCCAACGTCCGTTTCCTGCGCGGCGACCTTTCGGAAGCCTGGCGGGAACGTAACCTGACTTATGCCACCGTCGCCATGCAGTATTCCATGACCGACGTGACCACAGACTCGTTTGGCAATGTCATTGATGGCAGTTCAACGGAACCCGTTACGGTCACTGAGCTCTGGACATTCGTGCGTGCCGATGGGCGCGGCAACTGGATCCTCTCAGCCATCCAGCAGGCTGGCTGAGAGATTTTCAGAAGCGGATCAGAGTAATCACATAGAAGATTGCAGCGAGGGTGATCACCCCTCCTGCAATGCCCACGATCCGGCTTTGACGCCGCTTTACGGTGAGATCAGTTGTTGTTTTCATGACAGCAGTACCCGATCCACCAACAATCCACAGAACAGAAAAAACAGATACGCCAGCGAATAACGAAACGCGAAGCGTGCTGGCTTGTCTTTCGTCAGACTAACGCCCTGAGCGTCCTGCTGATCCATCAGCACACGGACCGCGCAAAGAATAAACCCAAGATCGAGCAGGCTGGTCGTGATGGTGTAGAACAGCCCACACTCATGCACGAAAGACGGAACCAGCGACACAGCCGTCAGAATGAACGTGTAGAGCAGGATCTGCCAGCGCGTATGCCGTGCACCCTTGACGACTGGCAGCATGGGAATACCGGCCTTGTCGTAGTCTTTGCAGGCATACAGCGACAGGGACCAGAAATGCGGGGGCGTCCAGAGAAACACGATAGCGAACATCGCAACAGGCAGAACAGCCATGGAATTCATCGTCGCGGCCCAGCCAATCATTGGCGGGAATGCGCCAGCAGCACCACCAATAACAATATTCTGAGGCGTGCTTCGCTTGAGCCACATCGTGTAGATGACGCTGTAGAAAAAGATCGAGAACGCCAGAATACCCGCGGCGAGAGCGTTCGTTGCGAGCCAAAGCACCAGCACCGATAGCACTGACAAGGCCACGCCATAGATCAATGCGCTATCAGCGGGCATCCGCCCATCCGGAATAGGACGAACATTCGTCCGCTTCATGATGGCATCAATATCTCGATCATACCACATGTTGATCGCACCAGCGGCACCTGCCCCGATACAGATGCACAGGATGGTAATGATCCCGATGGGGATGGAAGGCCAGCGCGGTGCAACGGCCATGCCAGCCGCGCCCGTAAAGACCACCAGAGAAATGACGCGGGGCTTCAGCAGAGCGAGCCAGTCCTTGAGGGAAGAGTCGCCGTCAGCGCCCAGAACGGAAAAAAGCCCCGACGGGGCTAGAGGAGTTGTCTCGCTCATGCTCTGGCCCGGGCACGCCCGGTCTCCCTGATCAGGAAAAGGCCTAAAAGACCAAATGTCAGCAGGCTAAGCCCCATCAGCCCTTCTCCAACCGGCATGAGAGCCGGCGTCAGGGAGCAGAGGGCACCAACAAATGTCAGGACTGCATGCATCCTGCTCAGAGGCGCAGGAATGTGGTCTGGCAGAAGGCGTATCACCCAGGCATAGAACCCGCCACAGAGAGCCATCACACCACCAAATGCAGCAGCCGTATGATCGGTGGCATGTCCAGGCATAAACTCAGCAACCCAGCCTGCAGAAAAAAGAACGATGCTTCCCAGGGCCCAGAGCGTGGTGCCGTCGAGAGCGCGCCGCTGCTTCCAGACATCCCCGCACAGCGCAGCAACAAGCACAAGCGACGGAACAAGCTGCGTCAGAGAGACAAGACTGTTCTGAACAACGGTTGGCATTCCGCCAAACAGGCCATCCATCCAGCAAAGTGGCCCCAGCACCGCCATGCAGCCAAAGGCATAAGGTGCAACCCGACCAGACAGGCTTTTCGCACCTTGGCGAGGCATCAGAAGATGACAGACCAGCCCCAGCGCAGGCGTCAGCATCAATGCCGTCTCAGGAAGATGGAGCATCCCTATCAGGCCTTGCGCCGCGCTGGCAGGTGCTCCGTTAACCATCATCTGGGTAACGACCGCAGCGAGCGCTGGCGCAACAATCGTCACGCCCGAAGCCGTGGCAAGCATGGACCAGGCCAACGGAGACAGGGTGCGGAAGCGCTGGGTCCGGCCTTCCAGAAAGGTCGTAATGATATCAATTGCGAGCGCCAGAACACCAACGGCCCAGAGCGCAAGAGCAATGATAGGCTGCACCGGAAGCAGGACAACACCAGAAGACAGGAAGCAGAAACCCGCCAGACTGAAAGCAGGAAGCGTTGTTCTGTCCGCCCCCAGTTCAGCGGGAAGCAGCCACTGGCCAAACCCGCCAAGCGCAGCGGGACAGATGACGAAAAATGCCATCAGAATACCGTGGCAGAACGCGAGTCCCGCGGTCGGATGTGTCTGAAGAAACGGCAAAGCCAACGACCCACCCAGGAGGCCGGCAAACAGTGCCAGCAGAATGAAGGATGTCCCGATCCGTCTGTTGGAAAGAGCGGGAGTAGAGTCGAAGGCCTGATAAGTCATGATCGCGTAGTCGGTCCCTGCCAAGGAATACCGCAGCGAGCGTCGGAATACTCGGCGCCGGCCAGTACCGGAGCCATACGCCGATCAGGCGACCAGGGCTGCGGCGTCGCTTTTACTCTCGCATTGCGGCAATGTCACGAGTGTAAACAACCCTGCAGGCGGAACAGGCGTCAGAGTTGCGCGTTTCAGATCTTCTGGTGGCAGGAGGGACTCGATTGCGAAGTCCGGGTGCCAGCCCAGGGAACGGGATGCCCGGGCCATACCGCGTTCGACCGTCAGGCGCAGACCGCCCGTTGCAAGAAAGTGGTTTACGAACAGGATGTGTCCGCCCGGACGAACAACGCGCTTGAGTTCAGCAAGCAGGCGGTCGGGGTGTGGAACCACGGACGCAACAAACATGGCGACGGCGATATCGAAGCTGTCGTCTTCGAAAGTGGTTGCTTCTGCATCCATTTCGAGAAGGTCGTCTACATTCGTGAGACGGTCCTGAAGAACACGCTGGCGTGCGCGATCCAGCATGTCTTCTGACAGGTCGATGCCCGTAATCCGTTTATCCGGATTATAGGATGGCAGGGCGAGTCCCGTTCCAACACCGACTTCAAGTACACGCTCGCCAGGAAGAGCATTTACCGCTTCAACAGCCCTCTTCCGTCCATAGCCAGAGATACCACCAAAAACAGTATCGTAAACGCGGGCCCATCGACGATAGGCCGCTTTGACGGCCTCCGCATCCAGTGCAGAACGCGGGGAGAGGGTTGAAGACATATTCTATGCGACCTTCTGTGTCCGCTCTCCTTCAAAACTGGAGAGCATGTCCGGAAACGTGGTTCAGTTGGCTCCTTCTTGCCCTTCCAGATATGCATCTGGCAAGACACGGGTTGCGGATGATGACTGAGTCCCCCGTATTTTCACTATTCAGGACACAACAGATGCTGAATTTTCTTCTTATCCTGCTCTGTATTGCTATCTGGGTAGCGCTCTATGGCCTTTATTTTCGTAACGATATCAAGGCTTGGTTTGAAAACCGCTATGGAAAAGACAAACCACCGGAGGCCCAGGAGCCACCTGAACCAATCAAATATCCTGAATCACCTAGATAAAAAGAACCGTGGCAGGGGCCAGTTTTTATTCACTCAACCGCCTGCCTGCCATGATCAGGAGGGGTAACGCCGCTCAATGGCGTCCCAGATCAGACCAGCGCTATTGATACCTTCGAAGCGATCCAATTCCTGAAGCCCGGTTGGAGACGTGACATTGATTTCTGTCAGCCAGTCTCCGATGACGTCGATCCCGGTAAAAATCAGCCCGTGGTCGCGCAGATATGGACCGATCGACTCACAGATTTCCTTGTCACGCTCCGTCAGATCGACGCGCTCGGCACGCCCACCGACATGCATGTTCGAACGCGCCTCACCCGTTGCCGGAACGCGGTTGATCGCTCCGATCGGCTGCCCATCCACGAGGATAATACGCTTGTCGCCTTTACGGACTGCCGGTTCATAGCGCTGGATCATCAGAGGCTCGTTGGTGCGTGCAAAGTGCATTTCCAGCAGAGCCTTGAGGTTCTCATCATCCGGCTTGATGCGGAAAATCCCTGCGCCACCATTGCCATAAAGCGGCTTGACGATGATGTCCTGATGCTTCTCGCGGAAGGCCAGAATGTCCCGTGGGTCCCACGCCACGAGCGTCGGGGGCATCAGATGCGGAAAATGCGTGACCAGCAGCTTTTCCGGCGCATTGCGGACAGCTACAGGATCATTCACCACCAGAGACAGCCCCTCACCGACCCCATGAACATGCTCAAGCATGTGCGTCGCGGTGATGTAACCCATATCGAACGGAGGGTCCTGACGCATCAGGATGACATCCGTCTCGCCCAGCGGAAGAATTTCTTCTTCCCCAAACGTCGCATGATCGCCACGAACACGGCGGACTTCGACACGGCGGGCGCGGGCCTGAAGGCGGCCGCCTTTGCCCTGCCCTTCTGTCAGGCTCAGGGTGGAAACAGGATAAACCCAGAGCTCGTGTCCACGCGCCTGCGCTTCAAGCATGAGGGCAAAAGTGGAGTCGCCATCGATGTTGACCTGTTCGAGAGGGTCCATCTGTACGGCAACCCGGAGTGAGCGGGACATTTCGGAAACTCCGGTTGAAGGGATGTTGAAACATTATCTGTAGCTGGCACCACGGCTTTTTCAAAGCCGGTGCCCGTGCGGGTCGTCAGGGTTCGCGCTTTTGCAGAACGGCTACGGCCTGAAGCGTTGGGGTGGTCAGCGGAGACGGCAGTTCCGCCAGCGGGAACCAGCCAAAATCGCTATGCTTTTCCGGCTCCATCAGAGCGGGCGTCCCGGTAAATTCCGTGACCAGATAGACTGGCGCAATCCAGTGCGTTCCAGCCACCTGATCTGATTGCTCTACTAAACAGAGCATTGTTTCCGCGTGGATCGTGACACCAAGTTCTTCCGCCACCTCGCGCTCAACAGCCCTGGCGACGGGTTCGAACAGATCTACCTTTCCGCCCGGCAACCCCCAACATCCGGCTTCTGGTTCTCTCTTTCGACGAATCAGCAGCAGCTTTCCACCAACAAGAATGGCAGCGCCACACCCTACACGTGGTTCGGATTGCACAAGCGCCCCCTTCAACCCTGCGGATCAGGATAAGTAATTTTCAGAATTTCGATTTCAACGGGTCCACGGGGGGTCTGCAAGTTCGCCACATCTCCAACGCGCGTACGCATCAGGGCGCGAGCAATCGGGGAAATGAGGCTGACTTCTCCCCGCACCAGATCCGATTCGTCCACACCCAGAATCGTGACAGTGTGCTCAGCATCATCTTCATCAACATAGGTCACAGTCGCCCCGAAGAATACGCGATCCCGTGTCGCCTGGGCTGCCGGATCGACGATGACGGCATTTTCCAGCCGCTTCCCCAGAAAGCGCAAACGACGGTCAATCTCGCGCAGACGACGCTTGCCATACTGATAGTCCGCGTTCTCTGAACGATCCCCGTTCCCGGCAGCCCAGGATACGATTTCAACAATGCGGGGCCGCTCTTTCTGCGCCAGTTCCTTGAGTTCCGCCCGCATGACAGCGGCGCCTTTGGGTGACAGGTAATGCGAAAGCGGCGTCTTTTCAGACATCAGACACCCCTGACACGGAAACGCATCCGGCCACCAATTCGCGTTTTTGGCTTGAGGATATGCAGTCCTCTGCCCGGAATATCAGCTCGATTAATGGCATCTGTCATGTTCGTCACTGGCTCTACAGCAACGAATGGCCCATCAGGCGACGTAAAAACGACCAGATGGGTGAAGATTGGGTCAGCCTCTACCGTGACCATCACTCCTGCATCGGGGCGATTAAGCCCGACCGTTCCTTCGAAACCTGCAAAGCAGTTATCAATGAACCGGGCATGAGCATCTTTGGGGGTATGGAAAGACCATTCGCCTTCGCAGGGGACTGCTTCAACAGGAAGCCCGTCCGGTGATGTAAGCCAGACTTTTTCTGCGTCGAATGAAAGCGTCGCTGGCCCTTCGGCTGCAAGAAATGGATGAAAGCCAAACCCGACAGGCTGTTCCACCGTATCCCGGTTTTCGACGACCATGTGAACATCGAGCACATCGTCAGTCAGCAGATAGGACAGAACCGCGCGATAAGCGAAGGGCCATTGCCGGTCATTGTCCTGCGGAACGTGATCCAGTGTCAGGACAGCGTGGCTTGCGCCCTGGTGGGCGACCGTCCATTCCTGTTCCCACGCATTTCCGTGAATTGTGTGAGGATGATCACCCATGTTGGGAGCCAGATCGTAATCCTGCCCGTCGAATGAAAAACGCCCGTTCGCGATCCGGTTGGAATAGGGAATCAGCGGATATGCTCCAACGGCCTCCCCTTTCTGCGCAGCCAAAGCCTCGTTCGGTACTGGCAGAAAAATGTCTTTCCCGTCCCGTTGCCAGACACCAACGGCGCCTCCCGTTTCGGGAAGAATGGTCAAGCGGCTCTTACCGCGGCTCAATTCGATCATGACAGTCTGCAATCCTGATAGTGGCGGTTGGTCATGGGCAACCGGGGTCGCCCCATATACCCCGATCAGCGACGACCGCCACGTTTGCGTTTGGCCGGATCGTACCCGCCACCACCTGGACCAAGCGGTGTTGGACCTTTCGATTTCTTGCTTCCACCGGGACGGCCCGCAGTAGACGTCGCCAACGGAGGTGGCTCCAGCCCCATATCAATCGCTTCAAGACGACGTACTTCATCACGCAGGCGAGCGGCCTGTTCAAAGTCCAGATTGGCAGCGGCTTCGCGCATCCGCTTTTCCAGTTCCTGAATGGTGACAGGCAACGATTTCCCGACAAACTGCTCGGTATCCCCTGCCTCGTCCGGCGCAACAGTGACGTAATCCTGCTCAAAGATGGACGAGAGCGCATCGCCAATCTTGGAACGAACCGTCATCGGCGTAATACCGTGCGCCTTATTCCATTCCATCTGACGTGTCCGGCGTCGAGCCGTTTCCTCAATGGCAAAGGTCAGACTGTCCGTCATCTTGTCTGCGTAAAGCAAGACACGACCATCAACGTTACGGGCAGCACGACCGAT
This sequence comes from Gluconobacter frateurii, assembly GCF_002723955.1. GTDB lineage: Bacteria > Pseudomonadota > Alphaproteobacteria > Acetobacterales > Acetobacteraceae > Gluconobacter > Gluconobacter frateurii. Next base: position 638,396 of record NZ_BEWN01000001.1, on the reverse strand, counting down.
CGTCTGGATCAGCGACGTCCGTGAGCGCAGGAAGCCTTCCTTGTCCGCATCCAGAATGGCGACGAGCGCACATTCTGGAATATCCAGCCCCTCACGCAGCAGGTTAATGCCAACCAGAACGTCAAAGGCGCCAAGGCGCAGATCACGGATGATCTCAATCCGTTCCAGCGTATCCACATCGGAATGCAGATACCGGACCTTGATCCCGGCTTCGCTCAGATAATCGGTCAGATCCTCGGCCATCCGCTTGGTCAGCGTCGTAACGAGAATTCGGCCACCCTTTGCAATCGTCTCCCGAGCTTCATGCAGCAGATCGTCCACCTGTCCTTCGACTGGCTTCACGATCGTGATCGGGTCAATCAGTCCTGTCGGACGAATGATCTGCTCGGCAAAGACGCCGCCTGTCTGTTCCATTTCCCATGGACCGGGCGTAGCAGACACAAAGATGCTCTGCGGCCGGAACGCGTTCCACTCCCCGAAGGCCAATGGCCGGTTGTCGATGCAGGACGGCAGACGGAACCCGTAGTCAGACAGAACGGATTTCCGGGCTCTATCCCCACGCTCCATGCCACCGATCTGCGGAACCGTGACGTGACTTTCATCCACGATCAGCAAAGCATCTTCAGGCAGGTATTCAAACAGCGTCGGAGGCGGATCGCCGGGACCACGGCCAGACAGATACCGGGAATAGTTCTCGATGCCTTTGCACGCGCCAGTCGTCTCGATCATTTCCAGATCAAACGTGGTCCGCTGGGACAAGCGTTCGGCTTCCAGCAGCTTTCCTTCTTCGGTGAACTGCGCGAGCCGCTGTCGAAGCTCGTTCTTGATCCCGATCATGGCCTGATTCAGCGTTGGGCGCGGCGTGACGTAATGGGAGTTTGCGTAAACGCTGATTTCCGCCAGATCCGCCGTCTTGTTGCCCGTCAGCGGATCGAATTCGGTGATCTGGTCAATCTCATCACCAAACAGCGAGACACGCCACGCACGGTCTTCATTCTGAACCGGGAAGATGTCGATCTGCTCCCCGCGCACACGAAACGTCCCGCGCTCAAACCCAGCATCGTTTCGACGATACTGGAGTTCGACCAGCGCCTTGATGAGCTTCTCGCGATCAATCTCGCCCCCGACCTCAAGCCGGACGACCATTTTCGAGTACGTCTCAACGGACCCGATACCGTAAATACAGGACACGGATGCGACGATGATAACGTCATTCCGTTCCAGAAGCGCCTGCGTGGCCGCATGGCGCATCCGGTCGATCTGCTCGTTGATCTGACTGTCTTTCTCGATATACGTGTCCGACCGCGGAACATAGGCTTCCGGCTGGTAGTAGTCGTAGTACGAGACGAAATATTCGACGGCGTTATCGGGGAAAAACTGCCGCATCTCTCCATAAAGCTGCGCGGCCAGAGTCTTGTTCGGGGCCAGAATGAGCGTCGGCTTCTGCGTCGCTTCAATGACCTTAGCCATGCTGAACGTCTTGCCAGACCCCGTCACCCCCAGCAGAACCTGATCGCGATCCCCGTTCTCCACGCCCTGCACAAGTTCGGAGATCGCCGTGGGCTGATCGCCAGCCGGTTCATAATCCGCTTTGACCACGAACTTCCGCGTCTTGGCCTTTGCAGGCTGCTTTTCAGGGATGAATGCCGTCATGGGCATTGCGGTCGCATTGCGGAGTGCGGAGGGTTTTTTGGCCATGAGATCCAAGATGGGAAAGAAACGGGAACATCACAAGAGCGCAGCAGCACGGAAGGCGTTCCGGCGGCGTATCTTTATGTCTTTCTATTGCTGAAAAGGATGGAGGGACTCGTCAAGAGGGCGTATTCAGACCGCGTATCTTTGAAGGGAAACCGATCATGGACGTCCAGACGATCGAGCAGACATACAACCAGCTTCAGGAACAGGCCCGACAATCCGCACAATCCCTCCAGACGCTCGGCGCCAAAATGCAAGGTGCCGCACAGAGCGGAGACATGCAGGCCCGGGAATGGGCACTGGACCTGCGGGAAGTCGCGCTCTCGTTTCAGGCCGAGCAGCAACAGGTCACAACCCTGCTTCAACAGCTTCATGCAGCGCTTGAAAATGCGGCAAACAGCCAGAATACCTATGTCTCGCCTCAGCCGTACGTCGCACAACCACCTGTTCAGGCCGTGGACCAACCCGCTGAAAACAGCTTCTTTTCCAACATTCTCAATTCAGGATTTGTCCGCTCGGTGGAAGCAGGCGCCGGCTTCGGGATCGGCAATGATCTGATCAAGGAAATCTTCTGAGACTGTCTGGCCCGATCATCCACACGGGCCACCCTCCTGCTGCCGTCAGAGTATGAGAGCAGAATTAATCATGCCGCAAGATCCATGACTGGAAGGGTCTCGTGGGTGGATTGCCTGCGATGAACGGCAGCACAGGACAGAACGCTCCCGATCATCAGAGCAAATGCCGCCATTTCGAGAAAACGGGGCGCTCTTTGTTCCCACAGCACCCCATAAGTCACACCAAAAAGCGTCTCGAACAGGATCATCTGGCCCGTCATGGTCAGCGGCAAAAGACGGCACATCCGGTTCCACAGAGCATTCCCAAACAAAGAGGCAATAACGGCAACGCCTGCCGAGACACCAGCGAAACGCCCCCATTCCGACGGAGAATGGCTTCCAGAAGACGCCAGAAGAGCAACTGGCAGCAGAACCAAGGCCTGCCCTCCCGTGACCAGCCCGGTCAGCAGAGTCCAGTCATGTGCCGAAAGATGGTGCATGCGCATCAGACATCGACTGTTCCACACGGCATAGGTCGTCCAGCACGTCAGAGCGGCCAGCGCATAAACCAACCCCATCACTGATTGCCCTGACGGTGAGGGCATGGTCAGCGCCTGCCAGCCGATACACACCGCACCTGCCGCACATAATCCTAATGACGGCAGCAAAGACCTGAGCGGCACCGCTCCCTTGTCCCGACTTCCAATGATGGTGACGGCAACGGGCATAAATCCCAGAACAAGCGACGTCAGGGCAATGCCTCCTGCAAGCACGGCGGAAGACACCAGAACATAATAGAGCGTATTGCCAAACAGGGAGAGCCAGAACAGGGCGCTCCAGTCCCGAAGTCTGATGACGCAAAACACCCGGCTCCACCGAGGCGCAATCAGGACTGCGGCGATAAGACCGTAAGCAAGGTATCGCCCCACCGAAAGCTGAAGTGGCGTAAATGACCGCACCAGTTCGGGAGCCAGAAAAACCAGCCCCCACAATGCCCCCGCCCCTGCACCACACAGGATCCCCAAAGTGGCCTGACTGGATCTATCCGGATTATGCGACGGTACGTTCACGATGATCTTTCCCCTGGGGGCGAGAGGCATATCATCGGCGCAGCGAGTTTTGTGCTCTTGATTGGGGGATCAAATGCAACAAAAACTCACTCCATGAACAAGAAAGCTCCCGCGCCTTCCCGCGTTTCTTTTCGGCCTTTGGACTCGTTCGACCGAGCCATCCTGCGGATCGTTCAGAAAGACAATAAAATGCCTCAGCGACAGATCGCAGAGAGGGTCAATTTATCCGCCGCCGCGGTCCAAAGGCGCATCGCCGCGATGGAGAAATCCGGCGTCATCACACGGAACAGCGCCACGGTGGATGCCCGTGCCGTTCAGATGGGCATTACATCCATCGTGGAAGTCATGCTGACAGACGAACGGTTGCAAACCGTCGATAATGCCAAGGCCCTCTTCCGGGCCGCGCCGGAGGTCCAGCAATGCTATTATGTGACAGGTGGGGTCAGTTTCATGCTGGTCATCGTGTCACAGGACATGACCACTTATGAAGAAACAACCCGGCGCCTCTTCGCCCAGAACGACTCCGTTGCCAGCTATCGCAGCCTGATTGCGCTGGATCGGGTCAAAACGGGAAATGACATCCTCATTCCATAAAAAAAGCGCTCCCGTTTCCGGAAAGCGCTTTTTCTCTTAGAGCGAAGAAATCGCAGGTGGAACCTTGGCCTTGGCCAGTGCTTCCTTCTGGCGCTCAGCCAGAACATTGACGTCAAAGCCCTCGATCAGCTCCTGGAACATCTGATGCCAGTTCAGGCGTGCACCCAGGCGCAGGAACGCACTTCCAAGCCCAATGGCTGACCGGTCCATCAAAACGAACTCACGAGGCAGTTTTACGCCCCCCGTGCGCTTCAGCCCTTCATAGACGCGTTCCAGAACCTGTTTGGCCTCTGCCGGATCATTGCTTTCCTGCATGGCACAAACGCGATCGGTCATGAGCGGACGATAGAAGAACCGAGCCCATTCGTTCAGCACAGCGGCCGTTTCACGGGAAAGGCCCTCAAAGCCCCATTTGCTGTAGGCATGGAAAGCACGATCCTCGTCATTGTCCCGCAGAGCCGCAAACAGATCCACCACGCCCTCAACAAAGCGAGGAGAGAAGATACGGACGGCACCGAAATCGAGCAGGTTCAGACCGTAATCATCGCGAACGGTGAAGTTGCCCATGTGCGGGTCGCCGTGAATGACGCCGTAGCGATAGACTGGCGTGTACCAGGCCCGGAACAACGCCCGCGCCATATCATCCCGCTGTTCCTGCGTCGCATCAGACGCCAGCACCGCCTTCATGCTGCGACCCGACACCCAGTCCATGGTCAGCAAGCGGCCGGTAGACAGTTCTTCAATCGGAGCAGGAACGGTCACAGTCGGGGTTTCGGACAGCATATCGCGATACAGGCGCAGATGGCTGGCTTCCCGACGATAATCCAATTCTTCCCGAAGACGGTCAGACAGTTCGGTATAAACCTCGTCCTGACGGATCGTCGTCTCGAAACGCTTGTATACGCCCAGCGCCGCACGGAACTGCCGCAGATCGGAATCAACCGCGCCCTGCATGTCGGGATACTGAAGCTTGCAGGCCACTTCGCGTCCATCAACCAGACGGGCCCGATGCACCTGGCCCAGAGACGCCGCCGCAACAGCATCATGGCTGAAAGAGCGAAAGTTCTTTTCCCAGCCGGCCCCCAGTTCCGCCGTCATCCGACGACGCACGAAGTTCCAGCCCATCGGGGGCGCATTGGCCTGAAGATGAGCCAGTTCTTCCGCATATTCGTCCGGCAGAGCACCAGGAATGGTGGAAAGAAGCTGGGCCGCCTTCATGAGCGGTCCCTTCAGATTACCCAGAGAAGACTTCAGGCCTTCCGCGTGGACACCCTTATCCGTCTTGATACCAAGACGGTTTCCAGCCAGGCGCGCAGCGATGCCGCCGACTGCACCAGATGTCCGAGCCATCCGGCGAAGTTCGCCCATCAAACCGGTATTATCGAGATCGCGCGCCATGGTGCCCTCAGCCCTCCTGCTCGAGCTGATCGATCAGACCCGAGATTACATCCAGTCCTTTACGCCAGAAACCCGGATCCGTCGCATCAAGACCGAACGGCGCCAGCAATTCCTTATGGCGAAGCGTTCCACCGGCTTCGAGCATGGTCCGGTATTTGTCCGCAAAACCGTCAGGCTGGTCCTGATAGACGCCATACAGCGCGTTCACCAGACAGTCCCCGAAAGCATAGGCATACACATAGAACGGCGAATGCACGAAGTGCGGGATGTAGGACCAATAGGCGTCATAATCCGGCGTAAAGTGGAATGCCGGACCGAGGCTGCGTTCCTGCACATCGCGCCAGATGGAGCCAAGCTGCTCTGCGGACAGCTCACCCTTGGCACGCTCATCATGCACGCGCACTTCAAACTGATAGAACGCGATCTGGCGGACTACCGTGTTCAGCATGTCCTCCACTTTCGCCGCCAGAAGATGACGGCGGCGCTTCGGATCGGTTTCACGATCGAGCAGAGACTGAAAGGTCAGCATCTCACCAAACACAGACGCCGTTTCAGCCAGCGTCAGAGGCGTCGCGGAGTTCAGATAGCCCTGCTTCTGCCCTGCAAGGATCTGATGCACCCCATGCCCAAGCTCGTGAGCCAGCGTCATCACATCGCGGGCGCGACCATGATAGTTCATCAGGATATAGGGATGGACGGACGGTACGGTTGGATGGGCAAAAGCACCTGAGGACTTACCCGGTGCAGCTTCCGCATCAATCCACGGGTGCGTCAGGAAGCGGTCCACCAATGTCCCAAGCGCCGGATCGAAACCCGTGTAGGCGTTCAGAACAATCTCCTTGCCGTTCTCCCAAGGAATCACTGTGTCAGCCACGCCCGGCAGAGGCGCATTACGGTCCCAGTGTTCCAACTTTTCCAGCCCAAGCCATTTGGCCTTCATCGCGTAATAACGATGAGACAGACGCGGATAAGCCTCATCAACAGCACTGACCAGCGCGTCGACAACTTCGTCTTCAACCATGTTGCCACGGTTGCGACTGCTGGATGGACGCGGATAACCACGGAGCTTGTCCCCGATCGCCTTGTCCTTGGCGAGCGTGTTGGTGATCATCGTCAGAAGACGGGAATTGTCCGCCAGAACAGCACTGATCTGCTCAGCAGCCGCAGCACGCTTTTCGCGTTCAGCGCTCGTCAGGGTGTTGAACGCGGCCCCCAGAGGCTTCGTCTCGCCATCAAGTGTGATGGTCAGGCTGGCCATGGTTTCATCAAACAGTCGGTTCCAGGCATTCCGGCCTGTTACCGACTTGTCCATCAGAACCTGCTCAACCTCATCCGAAAGCTGATACGGACGGAAAACGCGCAAATCCCGCAGAAAGGGCTGCCACTTCGCCATGTCCGGTGACGCAGAAATCTTCGCAAGAACGTCATCCTCAAGACGGTTCAGTTCCAGCGAGAAAAATAACAGGTCAGCCGAAATATCCGTAATGCGCTCCTGCACGCCCTGCGTGAAGCGACCCCAGGTTGGGTCCGTCGTATGGGCGGCAAAGCCAAGCTGGGCGAAGGAGCCGATGCGTCCCAGCCCTTCCTCGATCCGCTCATATTCCACGAAAGCCGAGGCCAGAGCCGCTCCATCAGCCTGCCCCAGTTTCCCCTTCCAGGTTTCGCTGAACGTGCGGGCGGCCGATGTCAGAGCCGCAAAATCCTGTTCAATCGCCGGATCGTCCAGCGACGCATACAGGTCGGACAGATCCCAGCGCGGCGGTGTCCCGCTCTCGCCGGAGGGAGCAGACGGGGCATTGGACGGATCAGTGACCGCGGAAAGATTCTGACTGTTCATACCCTGAATTTAGACGTCCCTGCCGCCGGGTCAAACGGGAGGAAGATGACAAATCCGTAGTAAATGCTCCGCTGAGAGCAAGGATATGCTTTAACCGGCTCGTTGAAGGGCAATTCTGAGGTCTTCAATCGCGTCCTGACTGAAAACCTGAATCCCGTTCTGGCGCAAAAGCGCTGCTGTCACGCCTGCTCCGGCATGTTTCTGGCCGCTGAAACTGCCGTCATAAATCATCTGACTTCCACAGGACGGGCTGCCTTCCATGAGCAGCGCGAACCGGCACCCCTGTGTTTGCGCGACGTTCAGGGCAATCCGGGCACCTGCAACAAATTCGTCCGTCACATCCGCGCCTGACGTGTCGGTCACGCGCGCTTCACCCTGGAGAACGTCCCTTCCATCCTGCCGCGCACCAATTTCGGCTGGCGGACGTGGAACCGGCATCCCACCCGCAAGCTCCGGACAGACCACGACCAACCGCCCCTCTTCCTGCCATTGCTGAAGCAGCGGATGCAGAAGGGTCTTTGCCTTGCCATCATATCGGACTGGCTGACCCAGCAGACAAGCACTAACCAGAATTCGGTTCTTCACAAGCGGCAATATCCTGCTTTCGGAGCACATCAGAATTCTACTCTGATACCCTGATGTGCCCAAAAGCTGAACCAGCCCGTAACGCCCTCAAGCAGACAATTTTTTCGATCTTTGCAACTCTCGCTCAAGTGATAACAAAACTGTATTTTTCAAACATTTTGCCAGTTGGGCAGGGAATGTTTGTAGGGCGTATCAAACTCCTCAATAATTTTCTTGAAATCATGCTGGTCATAAATTGCGATTGTCTGGGTTGGCCGAAGCCCATTCAGAGACTTATGCGCCGTACGATTAAGCGCTCGCGTCAGAGGGCCAGGCCCCGTTTTGAACGCTATATACAGGTTCGGGAATAAATAGCAGTTTCGATATACTGACAGCAAAGCATCTGACACAATTTCGCTGTTCGGAACAGTTCCATAAAAGTCGTTGTGAACCATTCCATTATCCGTAAGGAAAAAAGCATTCTGAGCAGGCTCAGAGATCATCTTTTTCAACGCTACGGAACCTGACACTCTTAAATCAGCATCCAGCCACCACCCTCCCAGAGTCTGCGTCACATGAAGACGCAAAAAATCGGCGGCTTCTGCAGGGTGACGCATCTGCAGAAAGAGATTGCGAGCTTCTACGCCATAAATGTCGTAAAGCCATTCCTGTGCTTCGTCTTTATTGAAAATTTTTAATGGCATTCCTGGAAGTGTGCTATGCAGATCGAAGTTATTTTGAATCTCAGGGGGAGGATTATTGTCCCAATACATATAAAGGGCGGAAGGAATTCTTTTCCCTTCTTCTTGACGGTCCGGGGTGAACAAACTTGGCTCAATTCGTTTTGCAATTTGCAGGATTTGCCAATCAGCTTCCTCACCCGTATGAAATTCGTCATACGCACTACCGATTTTTTCAAGCGCTCCGCGCAAGTTATTTTGACGCCAGGCTAACCTGATCCCACTGATATAGTTCGCATACGGAATATGTAAGCTACGGAGGCGTTCTAATTCTTCGTCTGCAATATCCTGCCCACTTTTTAGAAGACAAAGTAAACGAACTTGCAAAAGTGTATAAACACTTGGAAATTCCGTAGGATTCCCTGAGTGGAGCTGCATAGATCGAAGGTAAAATGCTGCTGCTTCAGAAAAATGTGCATGTGTATGAAGTATATTTGCAACCCTAAAGCATGTAGATACTGTGGAGCCACCATCTTCAAGAAAAGCTTGACGAGCATCCAGGTCGCAATTCAGATCGGCACCAGCTAAAGCAGCAACAGCCGTGGGCATTGGCGGTAGAAAAGATTCATTTTGAAAAGCAATAGAGGAAGTATCCCCTTCCGTTGCTTCCTCCCCTGGAAACAGATTTTGGGGCGAGTTCATAATACCTTCTTGAGGCGTTTCTATTTCGGAGACGCTGGAGTCAGTGGCCCCAAAATTCTTGATGTGATTTTTTGAAGACATCATTCAATCCAATCCAGAATAGAGGTGTGAATACTGCTATATCGTAAAAATTATCAGAAATATTCTGTAGCAATGCGTTTCGGATTTGACAAGATACTCCGATGTTATGAGTAAAACTTGATTGGGAATATAGTTTTAACTACCGATTCAATATGAAAGATAACGTCCAGATCTGCGTTAGAAGCAGAGGAAGGTAACGGGGCACGCCGCTTTGCATGAAAGCATTGAAATGGCCACCAGCGTTCTCATCATGGTTGACCGCTGATCTCTACTGAAGGATAGCGCCCCATGGATCCTTATGTGCTCAGGTAAATGAGCGGTGGCCGCAAAGCCTGTCGGAGGCTTTGATAGCCCCACTCACTATATAGGTCAGTTGCACACCAACAGACGGCGCCATCGGACCATGAGCCATCCCGATATTCAAGCCGATCAGTGAAATTTCGCACCAGGTATTTGCTGGATAAGGTGTTGAACAGGCCAACCCCGTGCGCCTCGAAAATGGTAGAGATGTCTTGTGGAAAAATATCCCTCCACACGACTTGCCAATCTAACGCAAGAATTACAGAGCCACAGTCATGTGGATATTTTTATGACCTGCCCTTCATAACGGGCGTATTGCCCTCGTACGCTCGCAACCATACGAGGGGCAATCCTATTCAGTGACGGATGACCTCGTGAGTATCTTCGTCATCATCATCATCGTCGTCTTCATCGTCAACATCAGGAGGCCCGGCAATTTCACCGTCATCTACCAGTCTGCGCGGATCAATGGCACGCCAGTCGCGTTCCATGTCTGTCGCTGGGTTGGCGGCAAAATCTTCCAGTTCGGTGGAGGACTTCCAGCCGTCATCACCGGCATCCACAACCTCGGCGTTCTCACCGAAGGCGAACCAGCTTTCCAGCACTTCCTTGCTCGTTGCGCCCGGAACACGGCAACGCTCGATGCTGTCCCGCACATAGGCGCGGGCATAAGCATTAGCGTGCATCAGATCCATGAAGTCTTTCACGACCTCGACGGTGTCATCCTCGGATGCGCCTGACAGATCAATGATCCGTACGTTCCAGGACTGGCCCTGCCCTGCAGTCTCAGTTCCTGTGTTTTCCGGTTCGTCGCTCATGAGGCCCCCTGTTCGGCTCGTGCCTTGTTCAGCAGAAATTCACGTCCAACCTTGACGCGAAGCGTGCCGTCATAGGCCACGATGTCCGCTGTTGCATAGGTCTCGGACCAGCGATCCGGAATAAAGGAGCCACTTCCAACCACGTCAATCGGGGCATGGGCATCCCGCATCGTAGTGCATTTGGAAGCATTGAAGCCCGAAGAGACCGTGATTTTCACTTTCGGAAAACCGGCTTCGTCCAAGGCTTCCCGCATCCGCCAGATGGCAGCCGCAGAAACACCCGTCCCAACAAGATCACGCAGTTCCGCGTCCGAGCGATAACGGCGGATCGTACCGGGCGTATAGCGTTCCAGCACGGCATAGGAAGACTGCGGGTCCAACCCTTCGAGGAAGCGACCGCCATGCGTATCAAGGCGGACACTTAACTGCCCTGCGGCGGCTTTTTCAGGAAAACGATGACAGACTTCCAGAGCGTCTGTCACTTCCTGCCCGAAATAGTCCACCAGAATTGTCAGCGGATCATTTGGATAAACATCCACATACATTTCGGCAGCGCGCAGGGTAGAACCTGCATAGCCAATCAGGGCATGCGGCATGGTACCAAGCCCATGATCCTGCCCGAAGAAACCCGCCGTCGCATCATTGGCATTGCCAATGAAACCACGAGCACCTTCCTTCTGGGCGGCCTGAGACCCAACGGCCGCGGCATAACCCATCTGTTCCTGCATTTCGAAACCGGCACAATGCCGTGCTTCCATGGCCAGAAACGAGACATCAGGAAGCGCCATGGCCATCTGATAGGCATTATGTGCCGCCACACAACTGGCCCCGAGACGCTGAAGCAACAGCGTTTCCAGCGGAGCAAGACAGCTGAAGGGGCCGGTCAGGTACAGCAGAGGCTCACCTGCCCCGACCCACTGTCCCTCGTCGTACACCTCGCGGATGTGAAGATCGAAGCCCTGCTCTTTGGCGACATTGCGAAGCCAGGTGACGGCAATGCCACAGGCTGCAATCACAGGCCGCCTTATGAACACCGCGTAGGTAACCCGTGAGTCCCCGAAATGTTCGACAATCTGTCGGGTACGCGCGAAATAGGCGTCCGTCCGGGATTCGATTGTTTTCCGATCCAGCGGGCCAAGGACACCGCTGGACTGGTTTAGTGCACGTTGAGAAACGGAAGAGTTCATTCCTGCTTTCCTGCTCGTCGTCCTGTCAGTTCATGAGCAAGAAGGAACGCCATTTCAAGCGACTGTTCTGCATTTAGGCGCGGATCACAGAATGTTTCATACCGATCACCCAGGTCGGCCTCCGTCAGACACTGGGCACCACCGATGCATTCGGTGACGTCCTGACCCGTCATTTCAAGGTGAATACCACCCGGACGACGGCCTGCAGCCTCGAAAACATCGAAGAAGCCAAGGACCTCACCAAGGATGCTCTCGAAGGAGCGCGTCTTGACCTTGCTGGACGTCGTGGTCGTGTTGCCATGCATGGGGTCACACAGCCATGTGACCGTGCGGCCCGTCTTGATGACGGCATCCAGGAGGGGCGGCAGATGCTCGCGCACCTTGTCCTTACCCATCCGCGAGATCAGCGTGATGCGACCGGCCTCGTCATTCGGGTTCAGGATTTCGAGCAGCTTTTCAAGATCCTCAACCGTCGTCGTCGGGCCAACCTTGATCCCGATCGGGTTCTGAACGCCGCGCAGGAACTCCACATGCGCGCCATCCGGCTGACGGGTGCGATCCCCGATCCACAGGAAGTGCGCCGAGCAGTCGTAGTAGTCACCACTGGTGCTGTCGATGCGGGTTAGAGCCTGCTCGTATGGCAGCAGAAGCGCTTCGTGAGAGGTATAGAACTCTGTCTCATCAATCTGGGACGCAGCCGCGTCAAAACCACAGGCGCGCATGAAAGACAGCGTCTCATCAATGCGATGAGCCAGATCCCGATAGCGGGCTGCCAGCGGGGAACGCTCAACAAAGCCAAGGTTCCAGCTATGGACCTGATGCAGGTTCGCATAACCGCCGTTTGCGAAAGCGCGCAGCAGGTTCATCACACCAGCAGACTGGAAATACCCCGTCTCCATCCGTGCCGGATCAGGAATACGCGCCGCCGCAGTGAATTCCGGACCATTGATGATGTCACCGCGATAGCATGGCAGCGTCAGACCATCGATCGTTTCCGTATTGGACGAGCGTGGCTTGGCGTACTGACCCGCCATACGGCCAATCTTCACGACAGGAACCTTGGCGGCGAATGTCAGAACCACGGCCATCTGAAGCAGCACGCGGAATGTATCGCGGACGATATCCGCCGTGAATTCGTCAAAGCTTTCCGCACAAGCGCCGCCCTGAAGCACAAAAGCCTCTCCACGGGAGGCTGCGGCCAGACGCGTTTTCAGACGCCGGGCTTCACCCGCAAAAACCAGTGGTGGATATCGATGCAGACGCGCCTCGACAGCGGCAAGCGCAGCTTCGTCTTCATAAGACGGAGCCTGGACGATCGGACGGGAACGCCAGCTTGCAGGAGACCATGACATCGTGTTGTCGGACGTCTGGGTCTTGGTCGAGGGGTGCATTGAATGCCCTCCAGGGGTCGGGAAGTGAACAAAATTGCGGGGCGCTGTTTATGGCTGAAAAAGCGCCGCGTTGATAGCGCGAAAAGTCAGATTGTAACGCATGGCACCTGTCTGCGGATGGAATGTTTCACGCACGGGCGAAACTCCATGCCAAGCCAGCCGGGAAATACCCCCCCAGACTACGACATCTCCGTGAAAGAGATCATGACGTTGCACCGCATCCGTCTTTAACAGGCCCCCAAACGCAAACCGGGCTGGAACACCCAAAGAAACCGAAACGATGGGAGACGCCTGATCATCCTCATCCCGGTCCTGATGTAGTCCCATCTTTGCTCCAGGCTCATAGCGATTGATCAGGCACGAAGAAGGAGAAAAATCCGGGTATCCAGCCTCTTTCGCTGCGGCACTGGCCAACTCGAAAAACATATCTGGCATTTTTGGCCATTGCTTCCCGGTTAAAGGATCTGCACGCACATACCGGTATCCCTTCTCATCCGTATACCAGCCACAGTCTCCACAACTGGTTGTCGCAACAGACATGGAGCGCCCTCCTGGCGTTTTCATGACCCGAAAGGGCGCCTCGAGCGAGAGGCGTTGAATAGTTGCTACCAGTTGACCAGCCCAGAATTCGGCAAAACCAGGAAGGAGCACCGCCCCTTCAGCAAGGTCGGTCCGACACCGCAGTCCTGCAAAGAGATCCTCCATATCATTTCCCCCGTCCCCAATCCGGGAAAAGAACTCTTGAACCGCAGCCCAACCGGGCCGATTATAAAAGAGAGTATGCGGTTCTGCTTCCCATATGGTGATGGGGCCGTTGATTTCCATGATTGGTTCAGGACCAGACTCCATGCTGCCCTCTTCCCGCTTTTTCTGCCACGCGCTGCTGGCGACCGCCCTGCTGGGCGGGGTAGCTCAGGCTCAGACCGCGACGTTCGGTCAGCCTTACGACGCCGCCCCCCAGCAGAACAGCACCCAGTCGCAGACTCCTTCCACACAGCAGAAAGCAAATGGCGGCGAGCATTTTCGTGCCCGTGGTCACCGCTCTCTTCCGCCAGGGTATCAGGATGCCCCGAGCACCGAATTCGAGCATGGCCCCGACCCGGATCATGAAGCAGGCGTCGAGCGTGACAGCGTGACAGGTGCCAACCTTTCCAAGTTCGGCTCGGCCTATCAGGGCAGCAACAACACCCAGTCCGGTCAGCTTGGCGATGCAAGCGGCAATGGCTGGACGGCCCCTCGCGGCAACGGCTGGTAAGACGCAACCAATCTGACACAGCGGGGTTCTGCTCTTCAGGATGCAGCTGGTATCATCCAGCCAGATCATATGAGGAGCAGCACCCATGCCGTACATTACTGCTACTGACGGAACCAGTCTCCACGTAAAGGATATGGGCGCCGGACGCCCGGTTGTTCTTATCCACGGCTGGCCGCTGACCGGCGACATGTGGGAAAAACAGACTCTCGCACTTGTCGAGGCTGGCTATCGAGTCATTACCTATGACCGTCGTGGTTTCGGCCTCTCGGGTCATCCCATCAACTGCTACAACTACGACGTTCTTGCAGATGATCTGGCTGTCATTCTGGAGCAACTCGATCTGTGGGACGCAACCCTTGTTGGCTTCTCGATGGGGGGCGGCGAAGTTGCCCGTTATCTTAGCCGCCACGGCCGCGCCAGAATTTCGAAGGCTGTGCTTCTAGCCTCCATCGTTCCGTTCCTGCTGAAGACCGCCGACAACCCGGATGGGGTCGATATTTCTGTCTTTGATGGTATCAAACAGGAAATCCGACAGGACCGTTTTGCTTTCCTGAAAAGCTTCCTTCCAGGTTTTTATGGCACGACCATGCTGCACCATCCGGTCAGTGAAGGCGTGCTCGACTGGTCTTTCACGCTGGCCAGCATGGCAAGCCCGATGGCGACCATCGATTGCGTGGATGCCTGGGGGAAAACGGATTTCCGCAGTGATCTCCAGTCTTTTACTATTCCAACCCTCATCATTCACGGTACGGCCGACAGCGCAGTTCCTGGCGACATCGCCGGCCGTCGCGCCGCAGACCTGATCCCGGGATCGGTTTTTCTGGAATATGATGGCGCCCCGCACGGCCTGTTCCTGACCCACGCGGAACAGGTCAACGAGGATCTGCTAAAGTTCCTCGCGTCCTGAACGGAACGGCCTGTTTCAGGTCGTCGCTCTGAGGAATGCCCTGCTGGTTGGCAGTTCGGACTGAACAATCAGCAGGGACCCAATCGCCAGAACAAGATCATGCCGGATGGACGTATCCTGAGACTCCCGCTCCAGCGCATAGAGTTCTGCAAGGGTCGGCTCGATGGTTGCTGCCGTGTGGGTCAAAGGAAGCTTGCGACGCAGTAGATTGCGGATCAAGCCATCCACCGCCACAACTGCCGTGTCGGGCAAGCTGCCATGTTGGGCCAGTTTGCGCAGCATCAGGACGTTTCGTCCTACCGTCATGACAGACAATGTACCACGCAGCATTTCTTCCGCACGGTCACTCTCCAACGAGCCTGCGAAGCGAACCGCACGCTCCATGCTCTGTGTACCGTCATTGATCCAGACGTATTCGTCCATCATAACACCCGGCAATGCCAGCCGCCGCAGGCTGCGCTTGAGCTGATAGCGAAGGACCTCCGCCGCCCGACGTGGCGTAAACGGCAAAACTGCCCGGAAGATCACCACACCAGCCCCAAGGCCCAGCAGAAGCGCAATTGTGGTATTGAGCCAGGACAGCTCATCCATACGCCCCTGATTGTCCATACCGAGCAGGAAGGGAAAAAACGTCCCGTAAGACGCCGCCATGACGGCCGTACCCGGGTTACGCGTCGCAAGACCGCCAAGCATCATGAAGAAGCCGACCGTCAGGCAGAAAAACACATAACTGGCCGTGACTGGCATCACCACAAAGACGGGAATGACGCTGGCAAGTGCTGCAAAAACTGCGCCGTAGAAGAACGCAGCACTCAGCAGGACGGTATTTTCAAAAGTCGCAAACCGGGCACAGACTACGGCAATAAACGTCAGGAACACACTCCCTTGCGGCCAGGCCGTCACTTCCCAGACATACGCGCCAAAAAGAAGCGCAGCCATGGTCCGCACCCCGTTTCGAACAGCCGCGCGCCAGTCCGTATTTCGGGTCAGGCGGTGACGCTCGGAAATTGGCGCGCCATCTACACTGGCCCGATAAGAGCGCAGGGTTTCACAGAGGTCCGAAATCATGACCTCCACACCTGTCAGGATGATGCCCTCATTGAGGGAATCCTCATCGTCCCGCGGCAGGACAGCCTGCATCCGCCCTCGACACTCAGCCAGAAGAGCTTCAGTCTGAACAAGGGCGGCGATACCCCGACGGTCACTTTCCAGCCGCCCAGGCAGCCCTTCGAGAGCAACACCCATATCATGAAGAAATGGAAGAAGTGCCTCCGGAATATGAGACACGGACGCCATACGCGTTTTGAGACCGAGACCACGCGACAGAACACGCGCCACGAGACCGAGCGTCACATAAGCATGCTCGACTTCATTGCCCTGACTGCGAATTTCGATCCGGGAGAACTCGATCTGGTCGCTGGAGGCCTGAAGTGATCCCATGAGTGCACAGAGCGTATCCGTGGCATCCGCTTTCTGGTTCAGAACATCCCGTAAGGCCCCGCTGGCCTTCGTCAGAATGGTCTGCAGGCGCTTTCGCAGTTCTTCCCGGGCTCGGTCAGCGATATTGGGAACGAACACCATTCCCATGACCGTCTCACAGATCACGCCAAGGAAAATGTAAGTTCCGCGTGCCATGGCGATATTGAACACATTGTCCGGCTCTTTGACGGCACCGAGGGCAATAATCGTGCAGGTATAGCCTGCGAGAACGAGTGCATAGCCACGAAAATTATGCGTCAGCGTCGCAAAGCCCGCACACAGCCCGACCCAGATGGCCAGCGCCGGCAGGAAGAGCCATGGATATTGTGGAAACATTCCCATCAACGCGATGGCGGCAATCATGCCAATGACGGTTCCTACGAGACGCCAGCGCCCCTTGGAAATACTTTCGCCGCGGGAATTCTGCGCGACAATCCAGACCGTCATGGCGGCCCATTGCGGCTCACCAAGTTCCATCCACAATGCAATGGCCAGAGCCAGCAGGGAGGCAATCGTCGTGCGCAGGGCGAACATCACGGACGTGATGGACGGCGCAAACAGCCAGCCTAGTTTCACGCCTGCACCTGCCCTGTTGTGTGATGGCTCATGATCTTCAGGGGCGGCAAAGGATCGTCATGAGCCATCGGAGTATCAGTTCTGTTTATCGGAAGAAGGAGGAACATGGCGCGTTGGCGTCCGCATGGTCACGAACTCCTCCGCACTTGTAGGGTGAAGGCCGATCGTGCGGTCAAGATCGCGCTTGGTCAGACCTGCCGTGACGGCAATGGCCAGCCCCTGGATGATTTCCGGTGAATCCGGACCAATCATGTGGGCACCCAGCACCACCTGGCTCTTGGAATCCACAACCAGCTTCATGAAGGCCTTGCCCTTACGGCCGGATAGCGACTGGCGCATCGGCGTGAAGGACGAGGTGTAGATATCAAGTGTGTGGTGTTCGGCAGCCTCTTCTTCAGTCAGACCTACCGAAGCGAGCGGCTGGCTGAAGAACACGGCTTTGGGTGTCGTGGCAAAAGACCACTCGCGCCCCGTCTCACCGAACAGACGCTCCGCCAGAAGATGACCTTCGGCAATAGCGGTTGGCGTGAGGTTATAAGTGTCGGTGACATCCCCGATGGCATAAACGCCCGGAACGTTCGTCTTTGCATCTTCAAGGCGTGTGACAATGCGACCGTCCGTGACCTCAATCCCGGCCAGATCCAGCCGCAGGGATGTCAGGTTTGGGTGCCGTCCTGTCGCCATGAAGACGCAGTCGGTTTCGATGACCTTTCCACCCTTCAGGTGGAGTCGATACCCTTCAAAGGTCTTCTCAATCCGTTCCGGCGTGCTGCCCGGATGGGATGTGATACCGTTCAGAGGCACTAGCTCTGCGATA
Source organism: Gluconobacter frateurii (assembly GCF_002723955.1). Taxonomy (GTDB): domain Bacteria; phylum Pseudomonadota; class Alphaproteobacteria; order Acetobacterales; family Acetobacteraceae; genus Gluconobacter; species Gluconobacter frateurii. The sequence goes on along the minus strand of NZ_BEWN01000001.1, from coordinate 620,491 downwards.
TGGCGACGCATTTCCTCGTCAAACCCACGCAGTGGCAGATCCTGACGATAAACGAAGTCCACCTGCGAGCCGAGACCCGCGAAAATCCCTGCAAATTCAATCCCGATATAACCGCTGCCAATAATGGCAACACGCTCGGGCCGGTTCTCCAGATGAAACGCATCATCCGAGACAATCGCGTGCTCTGCTCCGGGAATATCGAGACGCGTCGGCGCACCACCCGTCGCAATGACGATGTTCTTTGCGTGAACGGTTTGAACCTCAGCATCCAGAGCAAGCTCAGACGGACCGATTTCAACCGTATTCGCATCCACAAAGCGTGCGTCGCCCGTAAACAGCTCAACGCCAGCTTTCTTCAGCATTGAGACGTAAATGCCATTCAGGCGCTCGATCTCGCGGTCTTTGGCATCAATCAACGTGCGCCAGTCATGCCGTCCTGGCGTCACGTCCCAGCCATAGGCGCGGGCATCGTCGATCTCGCGGCCATATTCCGCCGCGTAGACCATCAGCTTCTTTGGCACGCAGCCGAGATTGACGCAAGTTCCGCCCCAGTGACGACGCTCCGCAATTGCGACGCGCGCGCCGTTCTGGGCAGCAATACGCGCACAGCGCACACCGCCCGATCCGGCTCCGATGACGAAAAGATCGAATTCCTGCATAAATCCCGGCCTTCCGTGCCTGTGGTCTCAGCGCTCTGCGAACGCCTTCTCGACAACGTAAGAACCCTGACGGCTCATGTTGCCTTCCTCAAAGCCCATACGCTCCAGAAGTGCTTCCGTATCTGCCAGCATTTCCGGCGAACCACAGATCATGACACGGTCATGCTCGGGGTCGAGCTTGTCGATACCCAGATCCTCGAAGATCTTGCCGCTCTCGATCAGCTTTGTGATGCGATCCGTAACGGCATAATCTTCACGCGTCACAGCCGGGTAGTACTTCAGCTTCTCAGCAACGAACTCACCCAGGAACTCATGCTCCGGCAGTTCATGACGGATGTGGTTCTCATAAGCCAGCTCGCCCGAGATACGGACCGTGTGGCTGAGGATCACATTCTCATAACGCTCGTAAGCGTCCGGGTCTTTGATGAGGCTCATGAACGGCGCAAGGCCGGTGCCGGTGGACAGGAAGTACAGGTTACGGCCCGGCTTCAGGTTGTCGAGCAGCAGCGTCCCCACCGGCTTGCGGCCAATCAGAACTGTGTCTCCCACCTTCACATGACGCAGACGGGACGTCAGTGGCCCCTCCGGCACGGCGATGGAGAGGAACTCCATATGATCTTCATAGTTGGCAGAGGCGATGGAATAGGCACGCAGAAGCGGCTTGCCCTCGACCTCGATGCCAATCATCGCGAACTGGCCGTTCTCGAACCGAAGGCCCGGATCGCGCGTTGTGGTGAAGCTGAAAAGACGATCCGTCCAGTGATGAACGGTCAGGACCTTCGCAGGATACAGATGGGCGTATTCCTTGCTCGGCTCAGCCAGACGGTACTGTTTAGGATGCCCTTCATACGGCGTCAGGCCCGTGATGGGTTCGTCGATTTCAGGAGTCGGGGCGGCAAAACTCGGGGTGGACATATCGGTTTCTGTCTCCGGTGTGGCGCGGATAATTAGGTCTCGGACCTGATAAGAGCCGGACCTTTTAGCGCAATCATCACATTTCGGAAAACCCATCCGCGTTGAACCTGATAGCTGAATGACGCAAAAGTCTTTTCATGACAGACGACTCCGTGAGTGACGCCCCCCTCTCCCCCGCTGAACGCGCCCTGAATCAGGCTGAAGCCGACTTCGGAACGCCGCTGGACATTACCCCGCGTGAACGACCCGCCCTTCTGCGGCAGGTGGCACGTCGGCTTGAGGGCAACGAGGCGACCCTCCCCCATGAAGCCCTGATTGACGCCCTGTGCGTCGTCCGGCGCAAGACATGGGCGTCCCAGCTCATGAACGTGGCCCGCCGCGCTGGTGAAGTCTGGGTCACGAAGGCCGACACACAGGAAGCTGCGGCCCGAACGCATGACCCCCGTGCGGACATCGCGGCCCTGCGCCTCACGCTGGACGATGTTCTGGTTTCGCGCTGGCAGGATCTTGGAGACTCGCCACGCAGTGTTCTGGAAGAAGTCCGGGCTGATCTGGCGGATGCCGGGTTGATCCTATCGGGCGGCCAGCTCGAGAAACTGTCCCGCAGCATTGCAGGCGCTTTCGGAAGCGTGGATCTCGGCTTTGAAGACGACCTGCGTCTGGCCGAAGAGCGCCGTGCCCGTGAGCAGGCTGACATTCAGGCCCGTGCCGAGCGCCGTCGGGAGCGCGAACTCGAACGCCTGAAAGAATGGGAAGCCAATCTTGTCAGCTTTGATGAGGTGCCTGGCATTCTTCATTGCTCGCGGCGTGAAGCCCTGCGCTGGGTTGCAGAAAATCGTCTCCCGATTGCCAAGCGCGAAACGCGTGATGACGGAATCGAACTGTTCTTCTTCGATCCGGACGAACTGAAGAAGCTCCGCGCGCGCCTTCCCGAATGGCGCGGTACAACACCGGCCCGACCAGAAGTTCTGGAACGTGGCACCAAGGTCGGTAACGCTGCCATCGCCCGCGTTGCAGCGTTGGACCGGTTTGCGGCTCATTTCCGGACAGCGCGCTCTCTCAAGCGCCGTATCACGCTCGTTACCGGGCCGACCAACTCCGGCAAGTCCTATACGGCGTTGAACGCCCTTGCCAACGCAGAGAGCGGTCTGGCCCTCGCGCCTCTCCGCCTTCTGGCGCATGAATTCCGGGAAGCGTTGCTCAACCGCGGCGTGCCTGCCTCACTTGCTACAGGCGAAGAGCGCATCGAAATGCCCGGCGCACGGCATCTGGCCGCCACCGTCGAGATGTGCCCGTTCCACAAACCTGTGGATGTGGCCATCATCGACGAAGCGCAGATGCTGGCCGACCCTGATCGCGGCGCTGCGTGGACGGCCGCCATTATGGGCGTTCCGGCGCGGCATGTGTTCATTCTTGGTGCTGCGGACTGCATCCCGCTGGTCAAACGGATTGCCGAACTCTGTGATGACCCGGTGGATGAGATCCATCTGGAACGAAAGAGCCCTCTTAAGGCTGGCGGCACGCTCCACCTCAGCGAACTCACGACGGGCGACGCCGTCATCGCCTTCTCACGCCGCGAAGTGCTGGACATGCGCGCCGAACTCATGGCGCGCGGGCGACGGGTTGCGGTGGTTTATGGTGCTCTCAGCCCCGAAGTCCGCCGTGCGGAAGCCGCCCGTTTCAACAGTGGCGATGCGGATATTCTGATTGCTACCGATGCCATCGGAATGGGACTGAACCTTTCCATCCGTCGCGTCGTTTTCAGTGCCCTGAGGAAGTTCGACGGACGCCAGACACGCGATCTTATCTCGCAGGAAGTCAAACAGATTGGTGGCCGGGCCGGGCGTTTCGGCAAGCACGAAGAAGGTCTGGTCTGTGTTCTGGCAGAGTCCGGAAGCCCCACATTTGTGCGTCAGATGCTGGCTGCCCCGCCGGAGCCGGTGACGGAACTGCGCCCTCTGGTTCAGCCGGATTCCGACATCGTTCGAGCCGTTGCCGAGGAAATTGGCAGTGACAGCCTTTACGGTGTTCTGACCCGCATCAAACGCGCTGTTTTACGGCCAGACGACCCCAATTACCGTCTGGCGGACATGGAGCAGTCTCTTGAGATTGCGGCGGCTCTGGAAGGCGTGGAAGGCCTCGACCTGACGGCGCGCTGGACCTATGCCATGTGCCCGATTGATGAACGGGACAATGGTATCCAGCGCCTCGTGTCCTGGGCTGCCGATCACGCCGCCGGCCGTCCTGTGCCGCCGCCAGGTACCGGCCGCCTCCCCCACCCGGAACAGGCTGGCCGCGAAGAGCTGGAACGCGCCGAGAAGCGGCACAAGCGCCTTGTGGCATGGCGCTGGCTGGCCCTGCGTTTTCCGGAGGCTTATCCGGCGCAGCAGAATGCTGAAATCAATACCTCAATCCTGAATGACTGGATCGAACAGGTTCTGCGGACACAGAGCCGTATGCGTGAAAGCCAGAAGCAGCAGCGCGGCGGTTTCAAACCGAAAGGACGCACTGACCGACCCTTTGCCGGGAAGTCAGGCAAGCCTCCTTTCAAGGAAAGCTTTAAAAAGCGCGGAAAACCTTCTGGCCCACGGAAACGGAGCTAAAAATAAAGCCCCTGCGGCTATAACTGCAGGGGCTTTCTCTATTCCAGCGAAGCAAATTCCGCAGATTTTTCAGGTTTCTACTTCGTCTTCCGCCTGGCGAACCCGACGTTCAATCCATTTCTGTGCCTGAAGTTTGATCAGCGGAGTAAGCTGACGATACAAGCTCAGGAACATGCTTTCGTCCGGCGTCAGCGTTTCCTGAATTTCCTTATAGGCCATCCCGGTGAGCAGAACTTCGGCATCTACTCCCAATGCTTCAGCCAATGCTCCAAGATGCTTACCAACATGGCCTGAGCGTCCTGTTTCCCAAAACGCCACGGCAGAACGTGAAATTCCAACCTTGTTGGCCAGTTGCTGCTGGTTGAGGCCAGCCATTTCTCTCAACAGCCGAATGCGTCGCCCCAGTTCCAGACCCGGCGAAATCCGTGCCTTCGCAGTGTCGTCCGTTACGTCACTCATTCCTTCATCCACCCCACGCTCAATATCTGCCCCAGCCTGAAAATACCCCGAAGAAAATGAAGCTGGACGTTACCAGCTCCAGGCCTTCTTGTGAAAGATCGTGGCGTCCATATCAGACAAGGCCAGGGGTCTTATCTTTTCCTTGTCGATGCCACGACTTCGCGGACACGTCAGGCTCGATGCCCCTTTTCAAACTTTGAAAGACACGCTTTCAAGACCAGAAAAAACATGCACGAGAGGGTGCTATCGTAAAAACGTCGGGATTTTGCAAATAATTTTTATTTCAGCAGAAAGTTTATAATTATCTGACGGATAATTTTACTTTAACGCAGAGACAAAAAGAGAAATTTTCCAGTACCCGATTACTTTATTTTTGTTTCTCTGAAATATTTTCAGGTTGAAGAACAACCACTGGCTTCATGCTTTCAGACTGAAAAACCAGATTTCCCTTTTGATCCGTGGACCAGGCCCGTACCTTGTCTAACGCCTTCACAAACGCATCTTCGGTTTCCATACCCGACCCGATGCAGGCCATCCGGGTCATCGCAAAAGGCTTAAACTGCAAACTGTTTGCCGTAATGACAGCTTGCCCTATCAACCTGTTACATCCACCACTTCCAAAGACATGGCCATCACGCGCCAGGGTCAATGTAGGTGCTCGAACTGTATCAGGGATTGCTTCTCCGTTCAGGGACTGAACAGTCCAACTGCCGTAAGGCAAGTCATTTGCAGGCGCCGCGACCCTTGTGACCACGATGTCAGGTTCACTTGGAGAATGTGCTTCCTCAGTCGTGAAAAGAAGCTGCTCTCCGACACGGATCTCAGCATGCAGATTATACCGCCTATGGCTTTCCAGTACTGGCACATGCAGAATGTAAGAAAGAGGCGGGGCACCCTGAATGCTCTGAGTGCTTTCCGCCAAAATCTTTGCCGGAGCATCAGCGAGAGACACATCCTCTAGCCTGACGACGAGAACCGCCCCCGCAGGGAGTGCCATTCTCTCCCGATATGTGACCGTCCCACTGAGTGGTTTCAAAGCATCCGCGCAAGCCGTGAGAGCAAAAGCACCCCCGGCCAGAACAGAAAAAGCGGAACGGCGTGTCATCATGTCAGAACTGGTCCTTAGCCAATACGGGTTAATCCACCCATATAGGAACGCAAGACTTCCGGAATGGTTATGCTGCCATCCTCATTCTGGTACGTTTCCATGACGGCAATCATGGTCCGTCCGACAGCCAGACCGGAGCCATTCAGCGTATTCACGAAGGCCGGACCATTCTCGGAGCGATACCGAGCCTTCATGCGCCGCGCCTGAAAAGCGCGGGTGTTGGAGCAGGATGAAATCTCGCGCCAGGCCTTCTGCCCCGGGATCCACGCTTCCAGATCGAACGTCTTGGCCGCACCAAAACCCGTATCACCCGCACACAGCAGAATACGGCGGAACGTGATGCCAAGGCGCTCCAGAATGGTCTCGGCAGCCTGCGTCATGCGCTCATGTTCGGCATCGCTGTCTTCCGGTTTCACGATGGAAACGAGTTCGCACTTCGTGAACTGATGCTGACGCAGCATACCGCGCACATCACGGCCCGCAGACCCAGCCTCTGAGCGGAAACACTGAGACAGTGCCGTCAAACGGATCGGCAGCGCATCAGCAGGCAGAATATCGCCCATGACAGAGGCCGTCAGCGGAACTTCTGCGGTCGGGATCAGCCAGCGGCCATCTTCCGTACGGAAAGAATCTTCCGCAAACTTCGGCAGTTTGTCCGTACCGTACATGGCATCGTCATTGACCAGCAGCGGAACGCTGGTCTCGCTATACCCAAACTCGGTCGTATGCGTATCCAGCATGAACTGACCCAGCGCACGCTCCAGACGGGCCAGCGCGCCACGCAGAACGACGAAGCGCGTCCCGGACAGCTTGGCCGCCGTCGGGAAGTCCATCAGGCCGAGAGCTTCGCCCAGCTCGAAATGCTGCTTTGGCTCGAACGTGAATTCACGCTTCTCGCCACGATAGTGAACGACGACGTTCTCATCCTCGCTCTTCCCATCCGGCACGGACGGGTCAAGTTGGTTCGGCAGGGACGCCAGAACATCGTCGATGCTCTTTTCGATAATGGCTGCACGCTCTTCCAGACCCGTAATCCGGTCACGCAGTTCGACCGCCTGCGCTTCCAGAGCGGACGTATCTGCGCCAGTGCGCTTGCCCTGCCCGATCTCCTTGGCCAAGGTCTTGCGGGTAGCCTGAGCCTCCTGCAACGCCGCCAGAGCGGCACGGCGCTCTTCATCTTCCGAGACGATTTTCTGCCCCACGGGTGACAGGCCCCGACGCTCAAGAGCAGCGTCAAATGCGGCCGGATCGGCGCGCAGGGCTTTCAGGTCATGCATGGTTCAGGGCTCCGTCAGTCTTCTTCATCAGTCACGGGCTTCGGCTCAACCAGCCGCGCCACAAGAATGGATACCTCGTACAGCGCCACAAGCGGAATGGCGAGGCTCAGCATGGTAATGGCATCAGGCGGAGCAATCACGGCCGCCACGGCAAAGGACGCCACCACCGCATAGCGGCGGAATTTCTTGAGCTGCGCTGTCCCGATCAGCCCAACACGGACCAGCAGCGTCAGGATCACCGGCAGTTCAAAGCAGATCCCGAACGCCAGAATCATCTTCGTCACAAGGGTCAAGTATTCTGACACCTTGGCTTGAAGCTCGATATCCATCCCGCCATTGCCGGATGTCTGGAATGACAGGAAGAACTTCCAGGCAAACGGGAAAACCACGTAATAGGCCAGTGCGGCGCCAATGGTGAACATAACGGGCGTGGCGATAAGAAATGGCGCGAACGCTTTTTTCTCACTGCGATACAGACCCGGCGCGATGAAGATCCACGCCTGAATGGCGATCATTGGGAAAGACAGGCACGTCGCCCCGAAGACTGCCACACGAATATAGGTAAAGAACGCCTCATACAGCGCGGTGTAGATCAGATGCGGCTGCTCGCCCTTCTGCCGCATGATGTCCCCCAGCGGGGCGGCAAGGAAGCGATAGATATCGCCCGCAAAATGATAACAGATGGCAAAAGCGATCACGAACGTCCCGATGGACCAAATCAGCCGGCGTCGTAGCTCAACGATATGGTCAAGCAGAGGCATCGGGGTGTCATTGATGGCATCCGAGTCCGTCACGCGTCTTTCTCCGTGCTTGAAATGGCGACGCGTCGGCCATGATGAATAGCCATGACGGGCGGTAGAATATCCGGGGCGCGCCAACGGGGGCGTTCGTGCATCAGGCGGCGCGCCGTCGCAGGCGGCAGAATGGATGGCGCATCCACGATATCATCGTTCAGTCCCTCCTCCGCCTGATCCTGCATCATGGCGTTGTAAGGCTTGCTTTCCCCTCCACCAAAAGACGGCGGTGGCATCGGCGGAGGCGCCGGAACCTGCGGCAAATCATTGAGCGTGGACGGCCGGGATGATGCGCCCGTTGTATCCAGTTCAAGGCTGCGTCGGATCGAATTGTCGCCATCTATGGCACGGGTCACACGGTCCCGGAGATTGAAATTCTTCAGGTCCCGGAGTTGGTCGCGTGTCTCGGACAGATCTGCCTCACGCACCATATCGTCGATATGGGATTGAAACTCGCCCGCCATTCGTCGCATGGCCTTGATGCCGTTCGAAAGCGTGCGGATGGCGACCGGCAGGTCCTTCGGGCGAATAAAAATCATCGCCACGACGACAAACAGAGCTATTTCCGAGAAACTGAAGTCAAACATGCAACAATCCTAGCCCGTCCCGTCAGTCTCGCCTACGGGGGAAGGCGCTTCTGGTGCTGCTTCGGTCGGTGCCCTGTCCAGAAGGAAATCTTCCCGTTTGGGTAATGAACCCAGATCCGGCAGACCGAAGCTTTCCAGAAAAGCTGGCGTCGTACCCCACAAAACTGGACGGCCAGGAACTTCCTTGCGCCCTTTCGGAGCAATCAGGCTGTCTTCCAGCAGCGCATCCAGAATGGGCTGCCCCAGAGAGACACCGCGAATGGCCTCGATCTCAGCCCGCGTACAGGGCTGGTGATACGCAATGATGGCGAGGGTCTCCATCGCACCTCGGCTCAGTCGACGTGGCTTTTCGACGACTTTTGTCAGCGCCGAAGCATATTCTGGGCGCGTCCGGAACTGCCAGCCCCCGGCAGCTTCGACAAGTTCGATCGCATGGGTCGCATAACGCTCGGCCAGCGCAGCCAGAACGTCCGACACCACCAAATCCAAACCCTGAGCCTTCAGAAGCTCCGCCATGACAGACGGTCGCACAGGTTCCGGATTGGCAAAAATGAGGGCTTCCAGAAGCAGGCAGCCACGCTGCATCTCTTCAGACGTCACGACACAGCCCGCCATTCAATTTCAGCAAAAGCTTCCGGCTGACGCAGTTCCACCGCCCCGCCCTTCGCCATTTCCAGCCCCGCCAGCAGCGTTCCTGCCAGTGCAGCATTGCGTCCATACGGACCGGTTTCGGGATCGTCGGCCAGATGTTCGGGCAGTAAGGACGTCAGGGTCTGCCAGTCCGTAACAGCATCCGTTCCCAGCATTCGGCGCAGACGCGCCAGAGCGTCCTGCACGCTCCAATATCGACGCGTCCGGGGCGCATAGACGCGTTTACGGTTCGTCCGACGCCGGGCAGACAGATAGGCCGTAATCAGGGCAGACAGATCAACGCGCAGGCCAGAACGATCAATTTCCGTGTGGTCTTCGCCTTCCCCACGGCGAAACACATCAATGCCGAGGCGAGGACGCTCCATTAACCAAGCGGCGGCGGCACGCATCCGCTCAAGTTCGATCAGACGCTCCTGAAGCTGCTCGACCGCCTCTTCCGCGTCTTCCCCACCACTTTCCGCAGGCAGCAGAAGCTTGGACTTCAGCCAAGCCAGCCAAGCTGCCATGACAAGCCAGTCCGCCGCGAGTTCAAGACGCAAGGCTCGCGCTTCCGCCCGGGCCTGCTCGACCACGGACAGATACTGCTCGACGAGTTGAAGGATGGAAATCTTAGCGAGGTCCACCTTCTGGGCACGGGCGAGATCAAGAAGCAGATCAAGCGGCCCCTCGAACCCATCCAGCGTCAGATGCAGAACCTCGCTCAAGTCCAGTCTCTCAGAACTGGGCAGGAGTGCAGGCGATGGACTGCGCGTGCAGCTTCACGCAGTACGCACGGGCCGCCTTCAGATCCTCAAAGCCACCAATACGCAGACGTACAAACGTCTTGTCGCCATGTGCAGTCTTTTCGAACAGCGGCGAATGTCCGGCGAACAGAGCCGGTGCCTGATGCCGCAGGGACTCCCATTCCTTACGCGCAGCGGCTTCGCTGTCGAGAGCAGCAAGCTGGACTTCACGTGCCCCACCCGTTTCGGCCTTCGGCGTTGCGGCAGCTTTCTGGGCTGGAGCAACATCAGGCACCGGCTCCGGTGGCGGAAGCGGCTTCTGCACAGGCTTGGCCGGAACGATCGGGGGAGCCTTGTGAACGGGTGCTTCTGGAGCCTTCGGCTTCGGAGCGGGAACCGGCTTCTCCGGAGCAGGCTTTGCTGGCTCCGCGTCTTCCGCATCGTCCTCAGGTGCCGCAGTCTCCGCGGGCGCCTTGGACGTATCCGGCGCATTGGGCCCCGGAGCCGCGGCAGGAGCCTTATCCGTCGATGCATCCGGGGAAGAAGGCGTCGTGCCATCAGAAGGCTTGGCGTCCGGAGACTGCGCATCTGGCGCTGCGGCAGGCTTGTCAGCCGGGGCCGCAGGCGTGCCGGGCTGGACACCATACTGGCGCGCCAGAGCCTTGGCATCTGGCTGCTCAGGACCGGGAGCCAGATGCGCCTCGCCGTTCCCCGTCAGATCGGTATCGCCACTATCGCTACCCATGATCTGCATGCCGCCAGGATCAGCCGGAACATCCTTCACAGGACCCGGCGGGGGGCCGATGATGGGGATGCCACCATGATGACCACCCGTCAGGGACCAGCCACCCACTGCCAGAAGCAGCACTGCACCGATACCGACAGCCCCACCAACAAGCTTGCGCGTTGCCGGATCACTGCCCAGCAATGAGGCCACGCCTCCTGCCCGTTCCGTATTGCCCATAGCAGGTGCAGGACGACGACGCGGCGGCGCGTCTTCGTCATAATCGCTGCTCAGGCGTTCACGCCCGCCACGAGGTGGCGGTGTGGTCGGTCCTGATTCATAATCGCCCGGATCCCGGACGTTCCGATCATTATCGCTGTCAGGGGTCATCGCATTTCCTCCACCGGAACGACGCCAAGAATGGTCAGTGCGCACCGCAGCGTTCCAGCGATTGCGGAGACCAGAGCCAGCTTGGCCAGGCTCATCTCACGATCATTTTCATGAAGGAATCGCAGAGTCGTGTCCTCACGTCCACGATTCCACAGAGCATGGAAGTCAGACGCCAGATCAATGCAATACGTCGCGATACGATGCGGCTCACGCGCAGCAGCAGCAGCTTCCACCGAACGCGGGAAAGACGCGATACGGTGCAGCACAGCCAGTTCTACATCCGAAGACAGACCGGAAAGATCGACCTTCGCCAGCGCCTCAGGCGTCACGGCGTCGGCACCGAACATCGTCTCGGCAGAGCGCAGCACCGAACGACAACGGGCATGGGCGTACTGAACATAGAAGACCGGATTATCGCGCGTCTGAGCTACGACAGCATCCAGATCGAATTCCATCTGCGCGTCGGCCTTGCGGGTCAGCATCGTGAAGCGCACGGCATCACGCCCGACTTCGTCCAGCAGATCACGCAGCGTCACGAACGTGCCGGCACGCTTGGACATCTTCACCGGCTCGCCGTTCTTCACAACGCGAACAATCTGGCACATCACGACTTCAAAGCCGGTCTTGCCATCCGTCAGCGCCGAAATAGCTGCGCGCATCCGGGACACATAACCGCCGTGATCTGCGCCGAGCACGTCAATCAGAACGTCTGAATTCTCGGCCTTCTGGGCATGATAGCCGATGTCATTGGCGAAATAGGTGTTTGTGCCGTCAGACTTGCGAAGCGCACGATCCTGATCGTCGCCAAAGTCCGTGGACCGGAACAGCGTCTGCGGGCGGGCTTCCCAGTCTTCCGGCATCTTGCCCTTTGGTGGCTCCAGAACGCCCTCGTACAGCAGCCCCTTGCTCTCAAGCTTGGCAATAGCTGCATCGACACGACCACTGGCAAGCGTTTCAGCTTCGCTGGCAAAAACTTCGTGAGAAATGCCGAGGGCTTCAAGATCCGTACGGATCGCCGCCATCATCTGCTCAAGCGCCTCCCGACGGACGATCTCGAACCAGACGGACGGATCAGCCGGGCTACCATCATCGTTGGCCAGCGCGCGACCATGCTTGGCAGCAATGCTCTCAGCCACCGGGATCAGATAATCACCCTGATACTGAAGACCGTTCGGCGTCAGCGGGCTGAACGTTTCGGCATCAATCTGCGTGCCGATGGCCTGAAGATAACGCCAGTATGTCGCCCATGTGAGGGCCACAACCTGCGTTCCGGCGTCGTTGATGTAATACTCACGCGTGACGCCAAAACCCGCTGCCTGAAGCAGATTAGCCAGCGCATCCCCCACCACGGCACCACGGCAGTGACCGACATGCATCGGGCCAGTCGGGTTGGCGGACACGTATTCCACGTTGACGCGCGTGCCCTGCCCCATTGTGGAACGGCCATAAGCCTCGCCTGTTTCCAGAACAGCCTTGGCGATGCCCTGAAGCACATGCGGCTTGAGCGTCATGTTCACGAAGCCCGGCCCTGCAGCTTCGGCATGATCGACGTCCGGCAGTTCAGCGAGCTTCAGCACCAGCTCGGCAGCAATATCGGCAGGCTTACGCTTCGCAGGCTTGGCCGCCAGCAGGGCGGCGTTCGTGGCCATGTGCCCGTGGGACGGATCACGCGGCGGCGTCACTTCAACGCGCTGCACCACCTCTTCCGGCAGGCCGGGGACAACAGACCGCAGGGCCTCGCACACCTGGTCTCTGGTGCGGGCAAATAGGCAGTCAGTCGTATGGGCAGTGGGTGCAGCGGCCATTTTCAGTTCGAGTCCTGTAACCTGTAACGTCTTGAAGAGGCTCTATCAGCCCAGCACGGAGAGGTCCGTCAACCGTCGATGTTCTTCCATCGCGAAACGATCGGTCATTCCGGCGATATAATTCGCCACCAGACGCCGCCGTTCCGTGTCATCCGCAGCTTTGGCGCGGTCCTTGAGCGGGTCTGGCAGAAGGCCCGGTTCTTCCGAAAGGATCGTGAAGATTTCGGCCAGTGCGATCTTGGCTTTCCGCGCCATACGGTTGACCCGCCAGTGACGGTACATACGTGCGTAAAGAAATTTGCGGATCGCCTTGTTCTTTTCCCGCATTCCCGGACTGAACGCCACAACCGCATGATCGGCATGACGGATATCATCCGCTGACTGCGGGTCAAGAGCCTCAAGATTTCGGCGCGTCTGCTCCGTCAGATCCGTGGCCAGCGCATTGATGACCACGCGAATGGTTTCATGACGGACACGCTGCGCCTGATCCATCGCTTCACGACCCGTGCGGCGTTCCATTTCGCGAGAGGCCCGAAGGGCATCGCCCACGAGCGGCAGATCCTCAATATCTTCGAACGTCAGCAGCCCTGCCCGTAGCCCGTCATCCAGATCATGGCCGTGATAGGCAATATCATCTGACATGGCTGCAACCTGCGCTTCGGCAGAAGCATAACTGCTGAGATCCAGATGATGCCGTGCGTCGTACTCAGCCAGATAAGGCGTCGGACGCTTTACCGGGCCATTATGCTTGGCCAGTCCCTCCAGCGTTTCCCATGTCAGGTTCAGGCCATCAAAAGCGTGATACCGCGTCTCCAGAGACGTCACGAGACGAAGGGACTGCGTATTGTGATCGAAGCCGCCCCAGTCCTGCATGGCCAGCGCAAGAGCGTCCTCCCCGGCATGGCCAAACGGCGTGTGCCCCAGATCATGCGCCAGAGCCAGCGCTTCCGTCAGATCCTCATTCAGATCAAGACTACGGGCGATCGAACGGGCAATCTGGGCCACTTCGAGGGAATGCGTCAGACGAGTGCGAAAGAAATCGCCTTCATGATTGATGAAAACCTGCGTCTTGTACTGCAATGTGCGGAACCCGGCGGAATGCAGAACACGGTCCCTGTCTCTCTGCCAGGGAGAGCGAACCGGGCTTTCCACCTCGGGATAAAGCCGGCCACGGCTCCCTTTTTCCTGAACCGCATAGATGGCAGCCATCAACACACTCCCCTGATGAGCCGCAGGCACGGAACGCACGCTGTTCGTCGGATCACAGGTGTCATTCTACGACAGGCCTGTATCAACGCAACTCTACCCCTTTGCCCTTGGGGGTGGTCAGGCCATATAATCAGGACCAGAACCGTCCTGCCTTGCAGCAGTGCTTCAGAAACCAGGAACGAGCCATGTCCGACACACCCACCTTCACCATGTCTGCCAGCGCTGCTGCGCGGATCCTGGAAATCATCTCCGCCCAGCCGGAACCTGAAGGGCTGGCTCTGCGGGTTGCCGTGCTGGCCGGTGGCTGCAACGGCTTTCAGTACCAGTTCAAGCTGGATCGCACGAAGAACGATGATGACGTTCTGATCGAACGCGATGGCGCGACGGTCTATGTGGACGAAACCAGCCTCGACCTTCTGGAAGGCGCCGAACTGGAATTCGTCGACAAGCTGATGGGCGCGCATTTCACGGTTACGAACCCCAATGCCGCATCAGCCTGCGGCTGCGGCACAAGCTTTTCGCTGGCCTGATAGAATGTCCTTTACCTTCGCAAGCTGGAACATCAATTCCATCCGCGCCCGCGCCCATCTCGTTCAGGACTGGCTGGAACGCCATCCGGAATGCGATCTGCTCTGTCTTCAGGAAATCAAATGCGAGGACAGCCAGTTCCCGACTGTTTTCCATGAAGCAGGCCTGCACGTCGCCACGACCGGGCAGAAAGCCTATAATGGTGTTGCGTTGATCGGCCGTCGCCCGTTCGAGGTCACGACCCATCACCTTCCCGGTTTTGAAGACCCGACCGCCCGCTATATTGAAGCGGACATGGATGGGCTCACGATTGGCAATCTGTATCTGCCCAACGGAAATTCAGGCGGCGAAGACGGTTATGCCAAGAAAATGGCGTTCTTCGATGCACTCGCCAACCGGGCAACGACATTTCTTGAAAGTGAAAAATCCTTCGCCTTCATTGGCGATTACAACGTCTGCCCGACGGACGAAGACCTTGCGCCCGGCGCCCTTTCCCCCACCGACGCATTGGTACGCCCTGAAACACGGGCTGCGTTCAACCGCCTGCAATGGCTTGGCCTGACAGACGCCCTGCGCGCCGTCCAGCCTACCGGGCGCCACTACACGTTCTGGGATTATCAGGCCGCAGCCTTTCAGCGAAACTCGGGTCTGCGCATCGACCATGCCCTGCTGTCCCCACGCGTGACCGAGCGCCTCGTGTCTTTCACAATTGATCGGGATGAACGGGCCGCTGAAAAAGCATCCGACCATGTTCCGGTGCTCGTCACCCTCCGCTGAACAAAAAAAAAGCCGCTCCCTGAAAGAGCGGCTTTTCTGACTTAACCCCGTGAACGATACGCCGGCGGTGGCGCCCCTCTGCGGACGACACGAGCCAGATGGCCGGGTGTCCACCGATACCCGTTTCCAACCCATGTCCAGTGCCCCGGAACCCACTGCATGGTCTGTGCATGCGATGGAATGCGCTCAACGGGGGGACGAGGTGGCGGAGGGGGCGTCTGACGATATGGCCCCTGGTAGGGAACGAACTGGGCATACGCGGTTCCGCTCAGCGGTGGCAGAGCCATGGCTCCGACAAAAAGCGCAGAGACGGCGAGCAAGCCCGATAGATGTTTCAGCATAACGTCTCACTCCTTTCACAAAAGGCGCTGCGTAGACGTGCACCTTGCGGACCTCACAAGGCGGTGATCAGGCGGAGTTGTGGCAGAAAAAAGATTGTCTGCTGCGCTCTGTAACAACGCTCATCAACCGTGATGCCAGGCCGCACCGGTATAGAAGAACCGTCCCAACCCCACTGTGAAAATCAGGCACCCGTAAAGGCTGTGTTCCAGACAAACCAGCTTCAGGGACCGATGGCGCCCATAATCCCGTGCAAAGATCAGACCACCCAGCGCTGTCATGACAACAGCAATCCAGTTCAGGAAAATGACATGCGCGAACCCAAAAGCCGCGGCACTTGCCACAACCGTCCGACCCGTTGACCCAAAAACGGCACTGTATCGGCGGAAAAGAAATGCCCGGTACAGAACTTCCTGAGGCCAGACAGATAGCAACGGGTACAACCCCATGATCATCAGCCAGAAGAGCGGCTTCTGTCGCGGGAGGCTGAGAAAGGTGTTGGGCCAGAGAAACCAGGTCAACAGCGCTATGAGCGGCGCAAGAACAGCAAATCTAACGAAGATTTCCCGAATTTCGGCCGGAAGCACATGCGGTTCGGCGCGATCATGACGCATCCACACAAATGCCAGAAGAGCGCCAAGCCAGATCATCCCGAAGAGTAATCCAGCCCGACGCTCCATCAGGATCAGAAGCGGCCCACCCCCGTACAGAGCCAGAAACTCCACGGCCAGGCGGATACGACGAGGAACGGACATTTCAGCGGGGAGCGGCATACCGGAATCTTCCAGACGTTCTGGAAGCCATTATGCTCATAAGCCCCTCTTTCCTGAAACAATACCTCTCCGGTACAAGGTCCCTTCGTATCAGACAGGGAGCGTCTCTCGCGCCTGCAAGACCATGGCTGAGTCCGTCTCTAGGCGACTGGGCTGACCGATTTCCCGCAATGGCAGGCCAGCCTCGACACGGTGTTCAATATCTTCCAGCGAGCAGTCTTTTGTTTCTGGAACGAAGAAATACCCGATCACGAAGAACACCGCATTGAAGCCCGCCAATAGCCAGAACACACCGTAATCATTGATTGCCCCCATCACGGAGAGGAAAACGTTGCTGATGAGCCAGTTGGTCATCCAGTTGGCAAATGTCGAGCACGCGATGGCCAATGTGCGCCCCTGAATCGGCTGGATCTCGGTGCACATCGTCCAGGGGATCGGCCCTTCTCCGAAAGCATAGCCAAGAATGAACAGCACCAGCAGGCTGACGATGGCGATCTGCCCCAATACCCCACCGACATGCAGGTAGAGCAGCGTGCCAAATACGGCGAGACTCAGAGACGCCACCACCGTACTGACCAGCAGAAGCGGACGACGCCCCCAGCGGTCAATCAACAGAATGGCTCCAAACGTTGAGACCATATTGGCCAGACCAAGAAGTGTCGTGCACCAGACGGAGGCCGACGTGGAAAAACCGAGGTGCTCCAGAATATGCGGGGCGTAATACATCAGGATATTGATGCCTGCGAACTGCTGAAAAACCTGCAGTCCGATCCCGAGTGCAAAGGTTTTCCGGAACCCGGGTGAAGACTTCAGGAGCGCAAACCCATTCCCTTCCGACTTGCGAAGATTTTCCTCAATCCGGTTCAGTTCCTCTGTCGCGCGCTGCTTGGATCCACGAACCTGTTGAAGAACTTTATGTGCTTCCCTGCGTCGACCACGCATGGCCAGCCAGCGGGGAGAGTACGGAACCTGCATCGTCGCAAGAATAAACACGACTGTCGGCACCGCCAGAATACCCAGCATCCAGCGCCAGTGGCCGCCGTAGGACAGCAGACTGTCTGACAGAAGCGCCAGCAGCATCCCCGCCGTAATGACAAGCTGATACATGGAGATCATCTTGCCACGGCGGCTTTTTTCGGTGATTTCAGCGATATAGAGCGGTGCGGAAAAGGATGCGAACCCGACGCCCAATCCAAGACAGACGCGCCCGGCAATCATGACGGGAATGGACGTAGCGAGCGAGCAGAGGGCCGTTCCCAACAGGAACAGAAGCCCCGCATAGAACATTGCGCCTCGCCGTCCCCGATGATGGGACAACGGAATGGCCAACAGGGAGCCTGCAGCCGCTCCGAGCATCAGTGACGACACGACCCATTCCAATGCGCGGTCATTTGCCTTCAGGTCCGCCCCAAGGAACTTGAGCGCCCCTGCGATCACGCCTGTATCCAGACCAAACATCAGGCCAGCGAGCCCGGCGGCTCCGGCAAAAAGAAAAGCATTCCGGCGCCCCTGCTGCACACGATCCTGCACAGTTCCGCCGTCTCGTTCTGGAAGGGTGCTACTCACCGGATAACCTTTCTTGATCGCTACAGATACCTCAAGAAACGGTTATTCCATGCAAAAGTTTTTCCACCCTCAAAATCATGTTTTGAACGAAGACAGATCGGCAGAGCCTATGCAAATACAGTTTTCCAGTTCTACCAGACTGGAAATGACTGATATTGAACACGCCGTGAAGCAAGACATTTCTGTACCTCGCTTCGTAAATCTGTTTTTCCAATAAAAAAGCCGATGCCCCTTCAGGAGCATCGGCTTGTTCGTTCCAAAAGTGGGAACGCTTACTTTGTGACAGCAGGCTTTGGCTTCGGCAGATCCAGCGCCAGATGCAGTTCCTTCAGACGGGCTGGCTCAACCGGGGCCGGCGCTTCCATCATCAGGTCTTCGCCGCTCTGGTTCAGCGGGAAAAGAATGACCTCACGGATGTTTGGCTCATCAGCCAGCAGCATCACGATACGGTCCACACCCGGAGCTGCACCACCATGCGGCGGAGCGCCGTAACGGAAAGCGTTCAGCATGCCACCAAAGCGCTCTTCCACAACTTCTGGGCCATAACCCGCGATCTCGAAGGCGCGCAGCATGACTTCCGGCAGATGGTTCCGGATTGCGCCGGAGGACAGTTCAACACCGTTGCAGACGATGTCGTACTGGTAGGCATTGATCGTCAGCGGGTCCTGGGTGTTCAGTGCTTCCAGACCACCCTGCGGCATGGAGAACGGGTTATGGGAGAAGTCGACCTTGCCCGTCTCTTCGTTGAGCTCGAACATCGGGAAGTCCACAACCCAGCAAAAGCGGAACGCGTTCTTCTCGATGAGGTCCAGCTCCGTTGCCACCTTGGTGCGAACAACGCCGGAGAACTTGGCAACTTCGTCACCCTTGCCAGCAGCAAAGAACACGGCATCGCCAGCCTTCAGGCCGCAGATCTCACGGATGCTCTCGACGCGATCAGCTTCAAGGTTCTTGGCAATCGGGCCCTTGCCACCTTCTGCCTCGAAAATGATGTAACCCAGACCACCTGCGCCGCTTTCACGCGCCCAAGTATTCAGCTTGTCAAAGAAGCCACGTGGACGATCACCTGCACCCGGCGCCGGGATCGCACGGATCTGGCCGCCAGAAGCTGCAATCTTGGCGAACAGACCAAAACCGGAATCCCGGAAGGCATCCGTCACGTCCTTGATGATCAGCGGGTTACGCAGATCCGGCTTGTCGGAGCCATAATCGCGCATGGCGTCAGCATACGGAATGCGCGGGAATGCACCGTCCGTGATCTTCCAGCCTTCCGGCGTGAATTCGTTAAAGACGCCAGCCAGAACCGGCTCCAGAACCGTGAAGACGTCTTCCTGCGTGACGAAGGACATCTCGAAGTCGAGCTGATAGAACTCGCCCGGGCTACGGTCAGCGCGTGAGGCTTCATCGCGGAAGCACGGAGCAATCTGGAAGTAACGGTCGAAACCCGCCACCATCGCAAGCTGCTTGAACTGCTGGGGAGCCTGCGGAAGCGCGTAGAACTTGCCCGGATGCAGACGCGCCGGCACAAGAAAGTCACGCGCACCTTCCGGGGAAGACGCCGTCAGGATCGGGGTCTGGAACTCAGTGAAGCCCTGCTCGATCATGCGCTGACGCAGGCTGGTGATGACCCGGCTACGCAACATGATGTTCTGGTGCATCTTCTCGCGACGGAGGTCGATGTAGCGGTACTTCAGGCGCAGCTCTTCAGGGTAGTTTTCCTGACCTGCCACCTGGAACGGCAGAACAGCCGCGTTGGAACGGACTTCCAGCTCTTCGGCAAGAACTTCGATATCACCCGTCGGCAGGTTCGGGTTCCGCTGGGAACCCTGACGGACCACAACCTTGCCGGTGACGGTAATGACACTCTCAACGCGAAGACGCTCTGCCTTTTCCAGCAGGTCCGTGCCAGCCGGGATAACAACCTGTGTTACGCCATAATGGTCACGCAGATCGATGAACAGCAGGCCACCATGGTCGCGCTTGCTGTGCACCCAGCCGGACAGGCGGACGGTCTGTCCGGCGTCCTGTTCACGCAGGGCGCTACAGTCATGGGTGCGGTATGGATGCATGTCGGGCCTCTTCAACGTCCTGGCGGATAAGTGGGCGCAGGAAGCCGGGACGGCCCGCTCATGTCAAGCTTCGTGCGCGGTTCAGACCTTTTCCTGCACAAAACCTTCGAAATCGACGGCGGCTCTGGCCATGTCATACGCATGACCCGAGCCCGCCAGCGCAACCGGCTTTCCGTCCTTGAGATATGTTGCAAGGAAGCTGAACCCCTTGATATCCCCCTCAAGGCTGACGTTGTCGAACCCCTCACCCCAGCCCAAAAGCTCGATCTTCTTGCCGAACTGCTGCGTCCAGAACCATGGCGTCGGCAGACGGGTCGTCTCATGACCCATCATGGTCAGAGCCGCGATGCGCCCCTGCACCTGTGCATGCCGCCAGTGCTCGATTCGCCGGGGCTTGCCGTCATGCCGGATCGCAGACGCGTCACCGGCTGCATAAACACCGGGAGCAGCCCGCATCAGAGGATCGACAACGATTGCTCCGTCATCGTCCCGCTCCAGCCCCTGCACGTATTCCGTCACGGGCGATACGCCTACACCTGCAAGAACGAAGGAGGCTGGCAGCTTCATGCCATCTTCCAGCTCGACGCCTTCAGCTTTGTTGTCCCCATAAATTCTCACGACCTTCGCATCCGAAATGAAGGCAACGCCATTTTCTTCATGCAACTGACGCAGACGCGTCCCGATTTCCCGACCGAAATGCTTTTCCATCGGAACATCGGTATCGGCGATAATCGTGACCCCTACTCCACGCTGACGCAGGCAGGAGGCCACCTCCAGACCGATGAAACCCGCCCCGATAATGGTCACTGCCTGATCGGGGTCGATGACGCGGGCAATGTCTTCCGCATCCTTCTCCCTATGAAGGGTGAAAACTCGCTTCAAATCATCTCCAGGAATTCCAAGGGACTGGGAACGGCTTCCTGTCGCGATGAGAACGTGATCGCCCGTCAGGGTAGTTCCGTCGGAGAGTGTTGCTGTTTTCGTTGCCGGTTCGAAGGACTGGATCGTCGCATGTTTCACGCTGATCCGGTTCTGGCCGTAAAATGACTCACTTCTCAGAGAGGGAGCATGAGCTTTCTCGGGATCGCTGAGCAGAACAGTCTTGCTCAAAGCCGTGCGGTCATAAGGACGATATTTTTCCTCGGTGACCATCGTGATCTTGCCAGCAAATCCTTCCTGCCGGAGCGTCACCGCCGCCATTACACCCGCAGCGCCGGCTCCAAGGATCAGAACAGTTTCGTTTTCCTGTCGGGCAGCAGGAGTATTCCTCTTCATGGGTTCGGTGCCCACCAGCACACGACCATCCACAATTTCCACGGGATAGCGCGGCAGCGGCTCAAGAGCGAGAGGCTCGACAAGGCTTCCATCCACCGCATCGAAAACGGCCTTGTGCCAAGGGCAAACCAAGACGCTGCCTTTATCGGTTCGGCAGAAGGCGCCCTGCTCCATCGGGGCTTCCTTGTGAGGGCATTTCCCTCCCAAGGCATGAACCTCTTCCCCATCCTTCACCAGCACAACGGATGTTCCATCAACGGAAAAGGACGTGATCTGGCCCTCTTCCAGGTCTTTAAAGGCCACAAGGTCGCGGAAATCGTTTGTGCTCATCGGGTAGCCCCTGAAAAGTGGAAAATCTCGTTACAAAGCCAACGCAGTATGGGCATGCGGGTTGGCAAACAGCAAAAAACCCGCCGGGCAAAGCCGGACGGGTTTTCTGGTATTGTCGGTATCAGGCGTGAAAGATGCCCTCTTCAGAACATGTCGTCGAAGCCACCGCCATCGCCGCCACCACCGAAGTCTCCACCGCCGCCGAAGTCAGAGTCCGTAAACCCGCCCCCGGCATCCGTTCCGGCCCCGCCAAACGGATCGGAACCGGCATCGCCATAGTTGTTGTTGATGATGGTTTCGCCGCCACCGCCAAATGCTCCGGCATCCGCACCGGAATGATGATCGCTGAACAGGCCTTCAAGAGCATTGGCGGCCATCATGCCACCAGCCACACCGGCAGCCGTCGTCAGAGCGGACCCCAGAAAGCCCGAGCCGCCACGCTGGAACATGCCCGGCTGATAGCCCGGCGGGTAGCCATACTGCTGCTGCGGCTGGAAGTTCGGCGGTGGCATGGCACCGCCCTGCGCGCCCCAGCCCGGAGGCGGAGCAGACGTCTGCTGACGGTTGTTGTTGCCGCCGCCAAACAGACCACCAAACAGCCCGCCATTTCCGGAGGGACGGCTCTGCTGAGCCTGCTGGAGTTGCTGCTGCGCCTGCTGAAGCTGGAATTCCAGCTGGCGGATACGGTTCTGCGCCTGCGCCAGAGCAGCTTCCTGCACAACGGCCATCTGCGTCACGCGATAACGGGCTTCCGGATATTTCTGGAAGTTATCGGCAATGAAGCGGTCAGCCTCCGGGTCGATCGGTGGCAGAGCCGGCATCTGCTGCTGGCTGAAGCCACTCCCCTGCTGCGCTCCGCCAACGCGGGCGATGAAGCGGGAGATGACTTCGCGTTCTTCGTTGTTCATCGTCTCTGATCCTTCCAGACGAAGAAGTTACGTTCCCTCATCATATGAGGCACCCAGGCTTAATCGACAAGGGATCGACCTGCTGTCCATCAGACCTGCGCTGAAATTCAATGCGGGAAAATCTGACCGTTTCAGGATACGGCGCAACAGGTATATCAGGCAGTCAAACACGCTGCCTGATCTTTGGTTTCATTCCCTGTTCCAATCCTTAGCCCGTCGCGTCAAACCGCCTTCGATATTCAGTCGCCGTCAGCCCGCTCAAACGTCGAAACTGCTTTCGAAAACCAGCCTCTGACCGAAAGCCACTCAGGCGGGCGATTTCCATGATGGGACTACGCGTCGTTTCCAGCAGTTCCCTGGCGAGGGCGATTCGCTCATTCAGCAACCACGCCAGCGGCGTCATACCTGTCGCGTCCCGCAAATGGCGATGCAAACCACGCACACTCATCCCCGCTTCCAGCGCCATCCGTTCAACCGGCCAGTCCTCGTCCAGTCTGGTGCGAACCACATCGAACAGAGTGCCCAGACGACACCCAGGCCGTTTTGCCACCGGACGGGGAACAAACTGTGCCTGCCCACCATCGCGATGCGCTGGGATGACCAACCTGCGCGCCACCTGATTGGCAATTTTCGCCCCGAAATCCTGCCGCACGACATGCAAACAGAGATCCAGCCCCGCAGCACTTCCAGCAGAAGTCAGCAGACCATTATCTTCCGTGTAAAGGACGTCCGGCTGCACGCGAATATTCGGATATTTCCGGGCCAGGTGCTCTGTATGGTGCCAGTGGGTCGTAGCGCGACGTCCATCAAGCAGGCCCGTAGCCGCAAGGACAAACACGCCCGAACAGATCGAAACGAGCCGTGCACCCCGCGCATGAGCCCGCTGCAAGGCAAGCAAGAGTTTCTCCGGAACAATCGTATCCACACCACGCCAGCCTGGAACAACGATCGTATCCGCCTGCTCCAAAAGCGACAGATCGCCATCTGGCATGACGCTCAGTCGCGGTCCCGCGCGGAGTGGTCCATCTTCCAGACCCGCTACGACACAGCGATACCAGTACGCACCGACTTCCGGTCGGCTCAAGGCAAATACTTCCAGGGCGCAGCCAAATTCGAAGGCACACAACCCGTCATAGGCGAGAATGACGACAAGAGGACACTCAGGCACAGGCAACAGCATTCTGGCAGGATCGGATCGGAAATGACCGCTTCTGACACTTACATCAGCCACGCCGTAGCGAGAAGATGACGGCTCCACTTCTCACGGAGCAGCCCCCATGAAACTGATCGGTAAACTGGACTCACCTTACGTCCGGCGCGTCGCCATCTCCCTGACACTGATGGATATTCCGTTCGAGCATCTTTCTCTTTCCGTGTTTCGGGATAAGGCCGCCTTTGCCGACATCAATCCCCTGCTGAAGGCCCCCACCTTCGTGACGCAGGACGGGACAGCTCTCATGGACTCAACACTCATCCTCGATCATCTTGAACATGGATTACCCTCCAAGAAGCGCCTGATGCCCGAAGACCAAAGTGAGCGAACACGCGCGCTTTACATATTGGGGCTGGCCCTCGCGGCCGCAGATAAGTCGGTTCAGCTTGTCTATGAAACAAAACTTCGCCCCGTAGAGGGCCAATATGCCCCCTGGGTGGAACGCGTTACCGCACAGGCCCGTACTGCCTTCGCCGAGCTTGAAAAATGCTACGCCGTGCTGGGAGGCAATTGGCTGTTGGGCACACTCTCGCAGGCCGACATAACGACTGCGATTTCCTGGACGTTCGCCCAGAATGAAATCCCGGAGGTCATTGACGCCAAAGCGCATCCGGCCCTCATCCGGCTTGCCGCGCAGGCAGAAGAACTGCCTGCATTCCAAAAGTGGCAACCGGCATAGAAATACGCCCTGACCATCAGGCATCATTCGCAAGGGCTGGGAAAGAATTTTCAAAGATCTGTCCGTCTATTTTCCCTACTCCGAAACCGATCCGTTACTTCCTCGTCCCGCTCACTTCCGGTTATGGACCTCAGGCTGTAAGGTAGCCGCCAATTTTGCCAACCGGAGCCTATCGAATTGTCTGCGACCCGGCCGCTCAGCTTTCAGGACCTGATCCTGCGTCTACATCAATTCTGGTCTGAAAAGGGCTGCGCTATCCTGCAGCCCTATGACACAGAAGTCGGAGCCGGAACGCTCTCCCCTCATACAACCCTGCGCGCGCTGGGCTCGAAGCCATGGGCTGCGGCCTATGTGCAGCCCTGCCGCCGCCCGTCCGACGGTCGTTACGGTGAGAACCCGAACCGCCTCCAGCACTATTACCAGTATCAGGTCCTGCTGAAGCCAACACCGGAAGAGAGCCAGAACCTGCTTCTGGAGAGCTATCGTGCCATCGGGATTGATCCCGAAAAGCACGATATCCGATTCGTTGAAGACGACTGGGAAAACCCGACAATCGGCGCCTGGGGACTGGGCTGGGAAGTCTGGTGTGACGGCATGGAAGTCACGCAGTTCACGTATTTCCAGCAGGTTGGCGGTATCCCGACCGTCATGCCTTCCACCGAACTGACTTACGGGCTGGAACGGCTGGCCATGTATGTTCAGGGCGTCGAGAACGTTTACGACCTGGACTTTAACGGCAGGGGCCTGAAATACGGGGATGTGTTCCTGCGTGCCGAACGTGACTATTCCCGTCACAACTTCGAACTGGCCGATACGCAGATGCTGCTCACGCATTTCAACAATGCGGAAAAAGAGTCCATCCGTTTGGCTGAAGCTGGCGTCGCACAGCCTGCGTTCGATCAGTGCCTGAAGGCTTCCCATTATTTCAATCTTCTGGATGCCCGCGGCGTGATCTCCGTCTCTGAACGCGCATCCTATATCGGACGCGTCCGGACGCTGGCGAAAGCCTCCTGTGAAGCGTGGCTTGCTGGCGAGGAGGAGACGTCCAATGGCTGAACTGTTGCTTGAACTGTTCTGCGAGGAAATCCCGGCAGGCATGCAGCCCAAGGCTGCAAGCGAACTCGGCGCCCTTCTGACCAAAGCGCTCGATGGCCTTAACCCGTCTGGTGTTCAAACGTTCTACGGTACCCGCCGTATCGCAACCGTCCTGAACGTCGATGCCGAAATCCCGGCTCGTACCGTCTCCGAACGTGGCCCCCGCGAAGGCGCGCCGGAAAAGGCTCTGGAAGGCTTTACCCGCAAGCATGGCGTCACAGTTGATGAACTGACGCTGGAAAACGGCTTCTGGGTTCTGAACAAGCAACTTGATCCGGTAAGCGCGGAAAGCCGCGTGGCTGAAGCCGTGCCCGACCTTCTGTGGAAGTTCCCATGGGCCAAGTCCATGCGCTGGGGTGCTGGCTCGAACTTCTCGTGGGTGCGCCCGCTCCGTCGCATCACCTGCCTTCTTGATGGCAAGGTCGTCCCCTTCTCGCTCGCCCGCGATGACGACGATGCCCATGGCCTCAAGTCCTCCAACCTGTCCGAAGGCCATCGCTTTCTGGCGCCCGGCGCGTTTGAAGTCCGTTCGGGAGATCAATGGCTGGAAGAGCTGGAAACACGCTCCGTCATCGTTGATGCGGACAAGCGCCGCGACATGATCCGTACCGGTGTTCACCGTCTGGCTGAACAGCAGGGCATTACGGTTGTGGAAGACGAAGGACTGGTCGATGAAGTCGCCGGTCTGGTCGAATACCCAGTTCCGCTGCTGGGCCGCATCGACGATGCTTTCATGGATCTGCCCGCCGAAGTCATGCAGGTCTCGATGCGCATCAATCAGCGCTACTTTGCCCTGCGTAATGCAGACGGCAAGGCCGCGCCGTTCTTCGCCTTCGTCGCCAACCTGCCATTCAAGGACGGTGGCAAGCTGACGATCGCCGGAAACGAGCGTGTTCTGCGTGCTCGTTTCGCCGATGCCCGCCACTTCTGGGATCTGGATCGCAAAACAAAGCTCGCAGACCGCGTGGCAGCCCTCGATGCCGTGACGTTCCATGCGAAGCTGGGAACGCAGGGCGAGCGCGCCAAGCGGATTTCCGACCTCGCCGGCACTCTCGCTGCTGCCATGGGCCTGAGGGGAGAGCAGATCGAACAGGCAAAGCGCGCAGGTCTGCTGTCTAAAGCCGATCTGACAACCGGCATGGTCGGCGAGTTCCCGGAACTTCAGGGCGTCATGGGCGGCTATTACGCGGCACATGATGGCGAAGGCGACGCCGTTTCGAAGGCTGTGGCCGAGCATTACATGCCGCGCGGCCAGTCCGACGATACGGCAAAAGCACCTGTCTCGGCTGCCGTGGCCCTTGCGGACCGTCTGGATCTGCTGGCTGGCTTCTTTGCCATTGGCGAGACGCCAACCGGCTCCGGAGACCCGTACGGCCTGCGCCGGGCTGCACTGGGCGTGATCCGCACCATTCGTGACAACGGCCTGCGCCTCGACCTGACGGACCTCTTTGCCAAGGCGGCAAATGGTCGCACCGGCGGAGAACTCGCCAAGCTGCCGGACTTCATGGCAGACCGTCTGCGCGTTCAGCTCCGCAGCGAAGGCGAACGTCATGACGTTCTGGCTGCCACACTGGCAGGCGGTCTGGATGGCGATCTTGTGCGCCTTCTGGCCCGTACTTCGGCTCTGTCTGACATGATCCAGACGGAAGACGGCAAGAACCTTCTCGCCGCAGCCAAGCGCGCCGCCAACATTCTGCGCATCGAAGACAAGAAGGACGGTCCTCACAAGGGAACACCGGATGCGTCTCTCTACGCACAGGATGAAGAGCGCGCCCTGGCAGATGGTCTAAACAGTGCCGTGCCTGCGATCGAGACGGCCCTGAAAAACGAGCGTTTCACCGATGCGATGCAGGCGATTGCAGCTTTGCGCCCGACATTGGACCGCTTTTTCGATACTGTTACCGTCAACGCCCCGGAAGCCGACATTCGCGCCAACCGTCTGAAGCTTCTAGCGACCTTCCGCACGACCACAGCCCTGATCGCCGATTTCGCTCAGATCGAGGGCTGAACCTGATGGGAGCGTGGTGGTCCGGCCCAGTCGCCACGTTCCTCAACACGGACCCGGATCGTATTGGAGAGCGCCTCGCCCATGAAGCCGGACGCAGGCGCTTCTCCAGCGAGCCTCAACAACTCCGTGCCTGGGCCACCCAACTTGATCTTCTCCGCACCACGCTAACCGCTCTGCCGCAAACGGCAGGCTGGCAAATCCTGTTCGAATTCCCCATTCCCCGTCTGGGCGGCCGGATCGACACTGTCCTCATTTCCCCGGACGCGACGTTCGTTCTTGAATTCAAGGTTGGCACTTCTCAGTTCGACGCCGCAGCTCTCGCCCAGACCGAAGGTTATGCGCTGGACCTTCAGGACTTTCATGCAGGCAGCCGTCATCACCCGATCATCCCCATTCTAATTGCGACAGAAGCCGCACAACCCGCTCAAACATCGCCGCTCCTGTTAGGATCTGGCGTCACGCCAGTTCTGAAGTGCAATGCTACAAACCTGACGGAACTTTTGTCGGATCTCGCGCGCCGGACATTGCACTCCGTAGCGCCCATGCGACCAGAGGACTGGGAAGAGGCCCCCTACAATCCCGTCCCAAGTATCGTTGAAGCGGCTCGCCTCATCTATTCCACGCACAGCGTTGCCGATATCCATACAGCGAGAGCAGACGCGACCAATCTGACCCTGACGTCAGACCGCATCACGGAACTCCTTGAAACCGCGCGAAAACAGCACCAGAAAACAATCATTTTTGTCTCGGGCATTCCTGGCGCCGGGAAAACGCTTTGCGGCCTGAAGGCTGCGTTCGGCACGGCAGAGCCCGATAACTCCGCCACATTCCTCACCGGCAACCCAACGCTCATCCATGTTCTGCGTGAAGCCCTGACCCGTGACGCTGTGGCACAGGGTCAGAAACGCGCAGCCATAGAACAGCGCATGGAATCCACCATTCAGTCCCTGACCAAATTCCGGGATTACTATGTTGGACGCACCGCAGAGTGCCCGCCAGAACGGATCATGGTCATCGACGAAGCCCAGCGTTCCTGGAACGCCGATCAGGCTATTCGCAAAAGTGCACAACGGCCTGTTCGTCTGACACAGTCTGAACCTGCGCATCTCCTCGACATCATGCACCGGCATGCCGGATTTGCGGCCATCATCTGCCTTATCGGACAAGGCCAAGAAATTCATGATGGCGAAGGCGGCCTGGCCTGTTGGGGAGACGCTCTGGCGAGCCGGCCTGAATGGCAGATCCACGCATCACCGGATGTTGTCAGCTCCACTTCTGCCCTCACCACCCTACCTCCGTCCCTTCCGGTTCAAAAAGCGCCCTCTCTGCACCTCACAGTGCCGGTTCGCTCCCTTCGGGACACAGCAACACCCAAATGGGTGAATGCCGTACTGGAGGGAAATGTCTCTCTCGCCCGCAATATTGCGGAGAACGCCAGTCTTCCATTCCGCCTGACACGAAGTCTTCCGGAGCTACGCAAAGCCCTGCGAGAACGAGCCCGCCTGACCTATCGCTGCGGTCTGATTGCCAGCTCTCAGGCAAAACGCTTGCGCGCGGAGGGCCTCGGTGCAGAACTGGCTCACATGGACTCCAACGCGGTCGCTCAATGGTTTTTGAACCGCTGGGTTCCTGACAAGGACGTTCGAGCCTCCGATGCACTTGAAACCGTCGCCACTCAATTTGCCATTCAGGGACTGGAACTGGATTTTGTCGGCCTTTGCTGGGATGGAGACCTCATCCGTGCAGGCTATCCACAACGCTGGCAGTCCCGGCGCTTTAGCGGAACCACATGGCAAACCGTTAAATCCTCGGAAAAAGCCCTCTGGTCCCTCAATACCTATCGCGTGCTGCTGACCCGCGCATGTTATGAGACCATCATCTGGGTGCCGGAAGGCAATCCTGATGATCCGACACGCTGCCCTGACACGCTGAATGGCATTGCGGACTTCCTTCCGGCGTGTGGCATTGAACCACTGAAACACGCGGAAACTCTGCGCTTGGTCGAAAACTGTTTTCTAGACGTATGAACGAATAGCTAAGGCTATCCGCGTCGCCCAAATGTGACTGCCTTTAGCGCGCAAGATCAGCCATATCTGAGTGACATCATTCACGGTGCTCAGATGAAAGAGGCAAAGCCATGCCCGGCCTTTCTGCTCCTCAGACGACCGAAGCTCTGGTTATTCATGAAAAGGGTGATCTGCGTTTAGAGACCGTTGCCGTCCCGCCGCTTAAGGTGGGTCAGGTGCTGGTACGTCCAGCCTGGGGTGGGATCTGCGGGTCGGACATGCATTACTTCCTGCATGGCGGCGCGGGAGCATCCGTTCTGCGGGAGCCGATGATTCTTGGCCACGAGGTTTCCGGAATTGTGGAAGCTGTCAGCCCGGACGAAACACGTTTCAGGATCGGGGACGCTGTCGCCATCCATCCGGCTCGCCCGTGTGGGCACTGCCCTGAATGCGAGCGTGGGTCGAAACATCTATGCCGGCACATGCGCTTTTTTGGGAGTGCAGCGTTCCTTCCGCATACGGATGGCGGTTTCCGGCGGGATATGGTTGTCGAAACATCCCAGCTTTATCCGCTGCCTTCAGGCCTGGATGTGAAACGCGCCAGCCTTGCCGAGCCTTTCTCCGTCGCTCTCCATGCGATTGCTCGCGCCGGCGACGTTAAGGGTAAACGCATCATGGTTCAGGGAGCCGGCCCAATTGGCGCCTTGATTGTTGCCGGACTTAAAGTGGCCGGGGCGGCGGAGATCGTGGCAACCGATTTGCAAGACTTTGCACTGGATATCGCCGTCAAACTGGGGGCAACTGCCACAGTGAACACCGGCCGCGACAGTCACGATCGGGAATACGAAATCGTTTTCGAAGCAACAGGCGTCATACCTGCCCTTCCCACTGCCATCACGCGCACGCAGAAAGGCGGCATCCTCGTGCAAGTCGGAATTTTCCCACCGGGCGATGTGCCAGCCCCTCTGGGACAGATTATCGCGCGGGAAATCGACTATCGGGGGACGTTCCGCTTTGATGAAGAGTTCGCAGAGGCGCTGAAAATCCTTGCGGACAATCCCTGGATTGCGGACGGCCTTATCACCCACAGCTTTCCGCTGGCTCAGTACAAAGACGCTTTCGACGCCTCGCTGGACCGCAAAAGCTCTTCCAAGGTTCTCCTGGAACTGTAAGGGATCAATCGTCTTCGTCTTCAAAGCCTGGGTCCCGCTCGTTGCGATGGACCCAGGCTGACATCAGAAGCCCAAAGCCGAACATCATCGTCAACATGGCTGAGCCGCCATAGGAAATCAGCGGCAGCGGCACACCGCCTACCGGAATGGCCCCCATCACCATCGACAGATTGACGGCGCAGTA
The DNA here is from genome assembly GCF_002723955.1 of Gluconobacter frateurii. Classification (GTDB taxonomy): domain Bacteria; phylum Pseudomonadota; class Alphaproteobacteria; order Acetobacterales; family Acetobacteraceae; genus Gluconobacter; species Gluconobacter frateurii. The sequence continues at coordinate 589,666 of NZ_BEWN01000001.1, read as the reverse complement.
CAGGAAAAAATCCATTGCGATGCCGAGCCCGAGCAGTCGCCCGAACTGATTGCGGCTCCGCATGGCAATCAGCGTGGCACCCAGCGTCAGAACCGTCAGCAACCCGATGACGGCTATACCGCCCGCAAAACCCCATTCCTCACCGATCATGGTAAAAATGAAGTCCGTCTGCTTTTCCGGCAGGAAGTTCAGCTGGCCCTGACTGCCATGCAAATATCCTTCGCCCCACATACCACCAGAGCCCAAGGCGATCTTGGACTGGATGATGTTGTAACCCGCGCCAAGCGGATCATGTTCGGGATGCAAAAAAGTATCGATGCGGGCCTTCTGGTAGTCATGCAGATGGCCGTAAATGACCTTCCCCAGAAACGGGATGGGCGCTATCAGAAGAACGATCTGCCACAGCCGCATTCCAGCCGCGAAAAACAGCGTAGCCCCGATAACGCCAATAATGGTCGCCGTACCGAGATTCGGCTCCTTGAGCACCAGAACCACAGGCAGCAGCGTGAGGATGGCTGGGATAACGAGACGTAGCGGATTACCCATCCGCTCGTTTCCAATCCTGTGAAACCACGTCGCCAGCATCAGAACCAGGCCGATTTTGGCAAATTCAGAAGGCTGAAATTGCATCCCCGCCAGATTGATCCACCGCTCGGCTCCCTTTCCCACATGTCCCATCCGCAGCACGAGGACGAGCAGGGCAATGGAGAGAAGATAAATCGGGACGGACAGCATCCGGAGGATCCGCGGGCTGACAAGCGCAACGGCGATCATCATCACAAGCCCAAAGCCGAAGCGGACCATCTGCGGCCCGGCAAACGGTTTCGCCGAACCACCTCCCGCCGAATAAAGCGCGATATAACCAACGCCAGCGAGCAGACAGACCAGCAGGACGTACAGCCAGTTCACCTGAAGCAGCCGCGCCATCGGACGGAAATCCGGCTCAGCCCGCAACAGGCGCTTGTCAGACTTCAGAAAACCGAATGCATTCACGACACCGCCCCTCATCCCTGCTCCGGCTCCCCTTGCGCAACCGTCTGTCCTGGTGGTCTGGACTGATTGGAGGGATCCCGCAGAAGCGTATCGGTCATGATCTGCTTGGCAAGAGGTGCCGCCTCGTCTGCGCCTGCGTTGCCATGCTCCACAACGACAGAAACCGCGTATCGTGGGTCATCATAGGGCGCAAAACAGATAAACAGCGCATGCGGACGATATTCCCAAGGCAGGTTCATCGAGTTGAAATGCCCGGATTCACGTAGCGCCCGCGACACACGCCGAACCTGTGCCGACCCGGTTTTCCCGGCCATCTGCACGTCCGGCAGATCCAGTCTGGCCTTGGGGGCAGTTCCGTGCGGCTCGTTTACAACGGCAAACATTCCGGCCCGGACCACACCCAGATGCTCCTGCGGAATTTCAAGCGCGGGAACTGTATCCAAGGATGCAAGGCTTGAGACCTGGTCGTTTGTAGCCCGGATCAGATGGGGCTGCACATTACGCCCTGATGCAATGCGGGAAACGTAAGTGGCCAATGCCAGGGGGGTAACCTGCACGAAGCCTTGGCCGATGCCCGCATTAACGGTATCACCACCATTCCAGTGAAAACCGTGCTGCTGACGCCATTCTGGCGTAGGGATCACGCCTGCCCGAACATGCGGCAACTCGATATCAAGCTTTACGCCCAACCCCATGGAGTTACCGACCGCCTTGATCGGGTCCATGCCGCATCGGCGTGCAGCCTCGTAGAAATACACGTCACAGGAATATTTCAGGGCATCGCGCATGTTGATCATGCCATGCCCCCAGCGGTTCCAGCAGTGAAACCGCACGCCGCCCATGTCGAAATATCCGGGACAGTTGAACCTGTCCTGAGGCGTGAGCGCGCCTGACTTCAATGCTCCCAGTGCCACAGCAGGCTTAAAGGTCGAGCCAGGTGGATAGAGGCCCGAGACAGCCTTATCTACTAACGGAGTACGCGGATCATTCGCCCATTCATTCCACTGGGCATGACTGACACCGGAATCAAACAGCGAGGGATCAAAGGACGGCGTGCTGACCATCGCCAGCACTTCGCCATTCCGGCAATCCATGACCACTGAACTCGCGACCCGGTCTCCCAGACGTTCCAGAACCTTGGCTTGTAAACCCACATCCAGTGTCAGACGAACGCCTTCGCCTTGTTGCCCTTCCACGCGGTCAATTTCGCCAATAACGCGGCCCAGCGCATTGACTTCCATTTCCACAGAGCCCGGATCACCCCGCAGGAGAGATTCCTGCGTCTGTTCGATCCCCGCACGCCCGACGCGCATTCCCGGCAGGGACAGCGTCGTATCCTTGGCAACATCGTCTTCATTTGGCGGAGCAACATACCCGACAATATGAGCCGTCAGTTCCTGGAAAGGATACAGCCGGGTCGAACCGACATCGACCAGCACACCTGGGAGAGACGGTGCATTCAGCTCGATCCGCGCCATATCGTCCCACGAAAGAAACTCATGCAGCGTAACCGGGACATATTTATGAACGTGCTTCAGGTCCCGCTCGATCCTGGCACGATCATGCTCATCCAAGGGAACAATCTGCGAGAACCGTTCAATAACGGCGGTAATATCCGTCGTTTCCTCCGGCATCAGCAGCGCGCGCCAGCTCACCTTATTATCAGCAAGCGCTGTTCCGAACCGGTCATGAATTGTCCCGCGAGCCGGAGCCAGAAGGCGCTTACTGGTCCGGTTGCGCTCTGCAAGCTGCCGCAGATGATCGCCCTCGAGCGTCTGAATATTATAGAGCCGTCGCCCTAAGGCACCGAGAACACCAGCCTGCACAGCCATCACCACCAGCGCACGACGCGTGAAAACACCCCGACCGGAGCGCACGGGCGCTTCCTGGCGTCGTGAGCGCAGCAGGGACCGAAAAGGGCGTTTTCTGGAAGACATCAGGTCTGGCGTTCAAGTCCGGAGAGAAGCGGCGTTTTGCGCGAAACGCGCGAAAAATGCGCCGTCAGGCCTGATCGGGATTGGCAAACGTGCGGCGACCCCAGACAAACAACGCAGTCAGACTGGGATAGATACCGATAGTCAGCGCAGCCTGAAAGAGGCCCGGCGCGGGAGATAATAGCGCAAATGCATGGACGCAGACGAGAGCCCACTGAAAAAAGGATGCCAGCGCCGCAAAAAAGCTGAAAATTAGCCAGCAGGACACAAATCCTAGACGGGACAAGCCGTATCGCCAGTGATGGGCGACGCCATAAATGACCAGCAGGGACAAAAGAACTGCGCCAGGCGGCCCGAAACTGAAAAGTTCTACACTCAGTCCACAGAGAAAGACCGCCCAGGCTGGCATGGATTTGGGCCGACTGAACGCCCAGAACCAGACTGTGCACATGGCAATTCCGAACTGCAGCTCAGGCTGTCCCGGAATACCGAATGGGGCAGAAAGCAGGACTGCAACCAGAACAATAAACAGCGAAGGCATCGCAGCCCGCGCCAAGATGTCCAGACGCCGACGCAGTGTTTGCCTCGGTTCAACAGCGGAGTGCAGGTGGGGCGTAGAGTTCTCGGCAACCATAACTTATTGCCCTCCCTTCCCTAAACTCTCCGGCAGCCCAGGAAGTCTCGGAAAAGGCAATCCGCCAGGTAGAGTTGGTTCGGCCGTGGGACGCCGTACCTTCACCCGGCCTGGTGCATCCGGCGCCTGTCCGCCATCGTCTCCGTAATCAAATACACGAACGATATCCAACCGCCGCAAATCGGCGTCCGGCATTACAACGGGTCGATTAGGCGCCAGATAATGCACAGTACCGATCGGCAGACCGGCCGGCATGGCGCTCTGACCACGCGTTTCGACGCGCTCTCCCTCAATAGGATGATGATCCTGCGGGTAATAAATCAGACGCGGAGTATCCGTATCGTCGCCAGCCATGATGGCGTCCCCACGAGACGCCGCGAGGGTGACGGGGATACGGCTGGCGTCATCATTGATCAACAGAACACGCACGGTATGCGGCCCAATCTCCGTTACACGCCCTAGAAGACCGGCCGAGTCGAGTGCAACATCGCCCGTATGCACCTGATGACCGCTTCCGACATCCAGCAGAACGGCACGGGAGTAAGGTCCCCCATCATCACGAGTCACGCGCCCCGTCACATATTGTGGAGCGCTTTCCGGAATCCAGTGCAGACTGTTTTTCAAACGCCCATTTTCGGCGGCTAATGCCACTGCCACATCATACCAGTGCCGTAGGGCACGGTTCTCATCGCGCAGACGGGCATTTTCCTTGGCGAGATCTGTCGCGCCCCGGAGATCGACCAGCCACTCCTGAACACGCATCTGCGGGTACACAAGCGCCTGATAGGCTGGGGCAAGAATATCCGTAGCCCTCAGACGCACCCCATCCACTACCGGTCGCCGGACCAGCCCGAGCAGCACCAGCGCCACAGCCAGCAGGATCAGGACAGGCAGGGCCGCTCTCGCAAGCACCTGCCGGGTGTGGATGGAAAACACCGGGAAAAATCCGGGTTCAGTACATGCTGCTCAGCACGCTGCGCAGCCGGCGCATTTCTTCCAGCGCACGACCTGTTCCCAGCGCTACGCAGGAAAGAGCATTTTCAGCAACAGTGACCGGGAGACCCGTGTAGAGACGTAAAACCTCATCGAGGCGATACAGCAGCGCCCCACCGCCCGAGAGAACGATACCCTTGTCCACAATATCGGCAGCCAGTTCCGGCGGCGTGTTCTCAAGAGCCGTCGTCACCGCATCCACGATCTGCATGACCGGTTCAGCAAGGCTTTCGGCAATCTGGGCCTGACTGACCATCACTTCCCGCGGAACACCATTGATGAGGTCACGTCCCTTGATTTCCGTAATCGGACCATCCGGGTTGGACGGATCATCCGGCATCATGGCCGCACCAAGCTCGATCTTAATCCGCTCTGCCGAGCTTTCACCGACCAGAAGGTTATAGGTCTTGCGGATATAAGAGATGATGGCTTCATCCATCTTGTCCCCGCCCACACGAGCAGAACGCGCATAGACAATACCGCCTAGGGAAATAACCGCCACTTCCGTGGTGCCACCACCGATATCGACGATCATGCTGCCAGAAGGCTCGGTCACAGGAAGACCAGCACCGATAGCGGCAGCCATCGGCTCCTCAATCAGCATAACCTTACGGGCGCCAGCACTCTCCGCACTTTCCTGAATGGCGCGGCGTTCAACAGCCGTAGCGCCAGACGGAACACAGATGATGATCTGCGGACTCGCGAAAGCACGGCGGTTATGCACCTTGCGAATGAAGTGCTTGATCATCTCTTCAGCGACTTCAAAGTCCGCAATCACACCATCGCGCAGCGGCCGAATAGCCGTGATGTTGCCAGGCGTACGCCCCACCATCTGCTTGGCTTCATTTCCAACCGCCAGAACCTGCTTTTTGCCACGCACTTCGGCAATGGCGACAACAGACGGCTCGTCGAGCACGATGCCCCGGCCTTTGACATAAACAAGCGTATTGGCAGTGCCGAGGTCGATCGCCATGTCAGCAGACATGAGACCCAGCAGACGAGAAAACATCCAAAACTCCTGGCGCGGCTCTGAGAGCGGAGAGATCACAGAGTATAATGCGGGGCGGGCTCCCCGCGGGTGGACTTAACGGTGCAGCCGCCGTTCAGCAAGGGTTCCGTGCAGTATAATGTCGTCAAACAGGAACAACTTTTCATCACACACCTGTCAGACATGGAAAAAAATTTTCTCCCGCCTCAATCCTGCCACCCTTCAGTCACGTTTCCCGCGTTACCACTAAATGGAATTATCCGTTCTTCCTTTCTTAAAGATGAACGAAGAACGGAACACACGACAGGACTGGACACATGACCAACACCAAGACACCACGCCTTCTTGCTGCTCTGGCACTTTGCGGAGCCGCTCTTGCCGGGTGTGGCAATCCGTACGACAGTGGTGCCCGTGCAGGCTCTGGCGCCCTGATCGGCGCAGGCGCAGGCGCAGCGCTGGGCGCAATTGCAGGTGGCGGTAGCGGTGCAGCTATCGGCGCACTGGCAGGTGGCGGCACAGGCGCTGCAGTCGGCGCGGCAACCACGCCAAGCCAGCGTTCACGGAATGGCTACTGAGTCTGATACAAGACCGGTTGACCATGATATCTAAGGATTTGTGACATGAGGTCCGTTATCGCCCGCCCCGCTCTCAGGGGAATGGCCCTGGTGGGAGCCTTCGCGACCGTTCTTTCACTTGGCGGCTGTCAGGGAAATTATGATCCGGGCTCCCGAGCCCTCGGTGGCGGCCTTCTTGGCGGCGGCACGGGCGCGGCTATTGGCGCACTTGCAGGTGGCGGTCGCGGCGCGGCGATCGGCGCACTCGCGGGTGGTGCTCTTGGTGCCGCCACAGGCGCCGTAACAACTCCGAACCGTCCGGGGTACCAGCAGGGCGGATACCAGAACGGATATCCCCAGCAGGGTGCATATCCACAACAGGGATACCCGCAGTACCCGCAGCAGAATGGTCAGTACCCGACCTATCCGCAACAGCAGCAGTATCAGTGCCCACCGAACACGAACTGCCAGAACGGATATCCGCCGCAGGGCTACAACAACGGTTATCCTCAGCAGAGCAACTACGGCTACTAAAACCTGAGGGCTTCCGGAGTTCAGATCATCCGGAAGCCAATGACAGCCAAAAGGATACCCAGCACCCAGCGCTGGGTATCTTCATGCAGTTTACCCGCGCAAAGCGTTCCCAGAATAATTCCTGGAATTGACCCTAAAAGCAGCGCGATCAGAACAGCCGTATCAACGGCCCCCTCCAGCCAATGCCCACCACCTGCAATCAGCGTGAGCGGAACGGCGTGCGCAATATCAGTTGCGACGAGAGTCCGCATATTCAGGCGCGGATAGAGCATTGTCAGGGCCGCCATTCCAACGGCTCCGGCTCCGACTGAAGACAATGTCACCAACGTCCCCAGAAGGACGCCCAACAAAACCGTCAGCACCGTTTCCGACGTCTCACTCAAGGGTACACGCCCTTCCGCCCATTTCCTCAGCTTCGGCTTCAGAAGAATGGCCGGTGCCGTCAGAAGAAGCGCGACCCCAAGAACAATCCGGATCAGTCTTGATGCAGAATCTGACATACCTTCATGATGCAGAAACAGCAGGCACAACAGACTGGCAGGAATACTGCCGGCCATCTGCCAGCCGACAATCCGCCAGTTCACAACCCCCATATGACGGTTGAGCCCGGTTCCAACAATTTTTGTAATGGCTGCGTAAAGAAGATCTGTTCCGACAGCAGACTGAGGTTTTGCGCCGAAAATCAGAATCAGCAGCGGCGTCATGAGGGACCCTCCCCCCACTCCGGTCATGCCTACCAGAAAGCCTACAAATAGACCCGACGCCGTATAGAGCCACGAATGCGGCATAGCTGCCCCTTCCAAATTCAGAAGGCGACAATATCAATCGTGTTATTTTTGTCCAGATCCTTAAAGAACTATAATTATTCGTTCTTTAAGGATCTCTCATCGGTCGTGAAGATTCAGAGCGCTTCAGGCTCGGTGCGCTCACGCTTGGTCAGCAGTTTGTTCAGAGCATGGATATAAGCACGCACCGCAGACACAACCGTGTCTGCATCAGCACCCTGGCCGTCCACAAGCTTGCCGTTTTCCTGCAAACGGACGGTGGTGCGGGCCTGAGCATCCGTCCCTTCCGTTACATTTGCCACGGAGAACAGTGCTAGTTCAGCAGAGTGCGGGAAAGCTTCACCAATAGCCCGGAATGCCGCATCAACCGGCCCGTTTCCGCTTACGGCTGCATACTGGATGGCACCATCGACACTGATTTCCAGCTTGACCTGAGACTTCTGCTTCGTGCCCGAAGCAACCTCCAGAGAGATCAGGTGAATGCGCTCATGATCACGGCTCTCGTCATCCACCAGCGCACAGATGTCGTCGTCGAACACGACCTTCTTGCTGTCAGCCAGATCCTTGAAGCGCGCGAAAGCAGCGTTCAGGGCCTCTTCTTCCAACGGCGGGTAACCCAGCTGAGCCAGCTTGTCGCGGAATGCGGCACGGCCGGAATGCTTGCCCATCACCAGTGAGCTCTTGTTCCAGCCCACGCTCTCCGGCGTCATGATCTCATAAGTGGCTGCATTCTTCAGAACACCGTCCTGATGAATACCGCTTTCATGCGCGAAGGCGTTGCGACCAACGATGGCCTTGTTCGGCTGCACGTCGAAGCCGGTAATCGTCGCCAGCATCCGGGACATGCCCAGCAGCTTCGGCGTCTCGATGCCGGTCACCTTGCCGTACTGGTCGTGACGCGTCCGCAGCGCCATGACGATTTCTTCCAGCGCAGCATTACCAGCACGCTCGCCGATACCGTTAATCGTGCATTCGATCTGGCGTGCGCCACCTTCGACAGCGGCCAGCGTATTGGCAACGCCCAGACCCAGATCGTTGTGGTTATGCGTGGAGAAAATCACCTGATCCGCACCCGGAACACGCTCACGCAGCATGGTAAAGATGCGGCGCATTTCTTCCGGCGTCGCAAAGCCTACGGTGTCAGGGATATTAATGGTGTTCGCACCATTCTTGATGGCGACTTCCACGCAACGACACAGGAAGTCCGGGTCCGTGCGGGAGCCATCCTCAGCAGACCATTCCACGTCGTCCGTGTACTGCCGAGCCTTCTGGTTACCAGAGGCAATGATGTCCAGAACCGTTCCCGGCTCCATCCGCAGCTTGTACTTCATGTGCAGCGGAGACGTGGAAATGAAGTTGTGAATACGGGAACGTTCAGCGCCCTTCAGGGCTTCACCACAGGATTCAATGTCGCGCTTGCCACCACTGCGAGCCAGCCCACAAATGACGGAGCCACGCACCTGCTCAGCAATGCTGCGCACACTCTCGAAGTCGTCCTTGGAGGCAACCGGGAAGCCGGCTTCGATCACATCCACACCCAGAGCGCTCAACGCATGGGCCATGCGGAGCTTCTCTTCGAGGTTCATGGAGAAACCGGGGGACTGTTCACCGTCACGCAACGTCGTATCAAAAATGATAACGCGGTCGTCGGAAATCGTACCGAAGGACGGATGTTGGAAAGTCATGTCTTGATCATCTCGCTGGTCAGGAAAATTTCTGGTCTGTCATCCCCTGAACGCAACGGAACGCTGCCCGCCTAAGATATGGCGTTCAGGGGCCGATAAGTCGAAGCGAGAGGATCGAAAGAAATGTCATGGCGACGGAAAATGTCCGATTCTTTCGTTATGCGCAACCCACATGACTAAAAACTCTGCTCTGCATTCTTTCAGGGTCAGCCCGTCATCAAACCAGGCTGCGCGGAAAAGTATCGGTCAACGGCGGTTTTCATCGCACTCGCCACCTGCGTTCGGTGAACGGCCTGACGCAGGGCCGCTTCATCCAGCCGGTTGGACATGAACCCCATCTCAACGAGAACAGACGGAATCTCCGCAGATTTCAAAACAACAAAAGCCGCATGACGGGACGGATGAGTCAGCAAGCCAATCCGGTTCCGGAACGCCCCGACCACACTTGATGCCATATGCGCGGAACCTCGCCGCGTTTCTTCCGAAACAAGGCTGGACAGGATCTGCTGCACATCAGGGGACATCCCATGAAACGCAGGTCCACCAAACCGGTCCGCGCTGTTTTCCTTCTGGGCAAGAGCCGCCGTCTGGGCATCCGACGCACCGCTGGAGAGCGTATAAACACTGGCACCACGAACATCGCGGTCATGCAGTGCATCCGCATGCATGGAAATAAAGAGATGCGCCTGATGCTGCTGGGCCAGCTCGACCCGCCCTTCCAGAGGAATGAACCGGTCCTCCGAACGCGTCATCGCGACCCGGTATTGGCCTGACGCAAGAAGCTGTCTTTGAAGTTCAGTCGCGGCCGCTTCCGCAATATGTTTCTCATAAGTACCGGAAACACCAATTGCTCCGGGATCCTTGCCACCGTGGCCGGGGTCCAACATGACAAGCGGCTTCGGGGGAGCAGCATTCCTGTGAACAGCTGGAGCATGAAGTGTACGGGCAGGAGGCGAATGATGCGTCAGATGCTTGGTGCGGGCGACTGCATTGAGCGGCGCTGCCGCTGACAGACAGGCAAGACCTTCCAGTACCGTGCGTCGCGTCAGCATCCGAATATCCTGCGTCTTTTCGATCGTTTCATGACCCCAAACAATACAGACACAGGACAATGTCTGAAACAAGGCAAAGCACCTTTTGGAGAGCCTGATAAAGCCAAGCTTGCCAGCGGCTCTTCTTTAAGTCATCCTGCACGCCAAGGACCTGAAGAGAGCGGTCCGATCGTATGTGGGCTTTTACCCTTTCCCCGCAACGCTCCCGCCTCCATTGTCCGAGCCGTGACGCCCCATCGTTTGACATGTGCCTGACATTTTCTGTGCCATGTCCTGATCGGGCTGCTCCGGCAGGATTAGTTCAGTCCGGCACAGGCTCACAACCTGACCGGAATGCGTTTTCATCCGGTACCAGACCGTGGGCCGGACGTCTGTCAGGGGTCGAATGTCACGCGACGTGATCACAGCCAGGAGCCTAGCCGGAACGGGACCAGATGCGTCCCGCGGACTGGCATTCCGGCTGATCCGCCCCCTCCACCCCGTACAATCAGGTGTTCCCTCTGGCCCAAAGCGCCACACTGGAACATCGTGGAGTTCAGTTTTCCATGACCAAGCGTATGCTTATCGACACCACACACGCGGAAGAAACGCGTGTTGTGGTCATGGACGGTGACCGCGTTGAAGATTACGACGTCGAGACATCGTCCAAGAAACAGCTCAAGGGCAATATCTACCTCGCCAAGGTCATCCGCGTTGAGCCGAGCCTTCAGGCCGCTTTCGTAGAATACGGCGGAAACCGTCACGGCTTCCTCGCCTTCAGCGAAATTCACCCGGATTACTTTCAGATCCCGGTTGCAGACCGCGAGAAACTTCTGGCCATCCAGGAAGAAGACATTGCGTCCGAACAGCGCACCGAACTTCCGGACAGTGAGGAAGAAACCGTATCTGACGACACGGACGAGACCGAAAACCAGGATCGTCGCGCCCCGGAAACCGTAGGCGGCGAACACGACACCGGCGAAGAGAGCGCAGCTTCACGTCGCACGGCCCGATTCCTGCGCAACTACAAGATCCAGGAAGTTATCCGCCGCAGACAGGTCCTGCTCGTGCAGGTTGTGAAGGAAGAACGTGGCAACAAGGGTGCAGCCCTGACCACTTATGTCTCCCTCGCCGGCCGTTACTGCGTCCTGATGCCGAACGCCCTGCGCGGCGGCGGTGTTTCCCGCAAGATCACGTCCGACACCGATCGTCGCCGTCTGCGCGACATTATTGCAGAGCTGAACCTGCCCAAGTCGATGGCTATGATCGTCCGGACAGCCGGTGCAGGACGTCCGGGGCCGGAAATCATCCGCGACTGCGAATACCTGCTTCAGCTCTGGGACGACATTCGCTCACATGCGCTGTCTTCCGTCGCTCCGACGCTGGTTTATGAGGAAGCAAGCCTCATCAAGCGCGCCATCCGCGATCTGTTCTCCAAAGACATCGAAGACATCATGGTCGACGGTGAAGCTGCCTGGAAGAGCGCACGTGAGTTCATGCGCCTGCTGATGCCGCACAACGCTGGCAAGGTGAAGCTGTGGCAGAACCGCGGCCAGAGCCTCTTCGCGCGCTACAACGTCGAAGGCCATCTGGATGCGATGTTCTCGCCAACAGCACGCCTGAAGTCTGGTGGCTACCTTGTCATCAATCAGACAGAAGCGCTGGTCGCGATCGACGTGAACTCCGGCAAATCCACGTCCCAGCGCAACATTGAGGAAACGGCTCTCAGGACCAACCTCGAAGCTGCTGAAGAAGTCGCACGCCAGTTGCGTCTGCGCGATCTGGCAGGCCTCGTCGTGATCGACTTTATCGACATGGAGAGCCGCCGTCACAACGCTCAGGTTGAGAAGCGCCTCAAGGAATCCCTGCGCACGGATCGCGCACGCATTCAGGTTGGGCATATTTCCCATTTCGGCCTGCTCGAAATGTCCCGCCAGCGTCTGCGTCCTTCCATTGCAGAATCCCTGCTGACGGTCTGCCCGCACTGTCAGGGAACTGGCTTCATTCGCGGCACCGAAAGCTCGGCTCTCCATGTACTTCGTGCCATTGATGAAGAAGGTACCCGTCAGCGCGCTGCGGAAATCGAAGTTCATATCGGATCGAGCATTGCGCTCTACATCCTGAACTACAAGCGCGACTGGCTATCAGACATCGAGCAGCGTCACCGCATGCGCGTAATCTTCCGCACTGAGGAAGACCTGCCCGCATCCGAGATGCGCATCGAACGCCTGCGCCCGCAGACAGCCGCTCCGGCTCATATCCCGACCCCGGCTGCAGCGCCTCAGACGGTGCGCACGATCGAGATCATTGAAGACGAAGCTCCGGCTCTTCCGCAGGCCATCGCTACAGAGGCTGCTCCGGCGCCTGTCCGGGCAGAAGAAGCTGACGTGGAAAACGGGGACGAGGAAGAAGGCAACAACGGTAATCGCCGCCGGCGTCGTCGTCGTCGTCGTGGTCGCCGGGATCAGTCTTCCGAGAACGAGACGGCTCAGGTCAACGCTTCTGATGATACCCAGAGCGAACAGCCTTCTCAGCCACAGGATGACGAAAACGGCGAAGTTGGGCTTATTCCAGGACGCCGCCGGACACGCTTCAAGCGCGTTCAGAAGGATGAAGATGCTGTTGCGGAAGCTCCCGCACCCGCTCCTGTGCAGGAAGAAGCTCCTGCCCGGCAGCAGTCCCGTCCGGCTCCTGTGCAGAACCAGCGCCGCCGTGAAGAGCGTCCAGCCCCACAGCGCAGCTATGTTGGCCCAACGCCCGCTGACCCGTTTGGTGGCAGCTTCGACATCTTCGATGTGATCGAACAGGCAGAGATGGAGCAGGCAGCACGTCCGCTTCGCACCTCTACGGCAATGCCAGCCCCGATCGCCATTGAGGAAACTCCGATCACCGTTGTGACGGAAACTGTGTCCGAACCTGCTCCGGAGGTTCAGGAAAAGCCAAAGCGTGGCCGCGGCCGTCGCAGCACGAAGGCTGTGAAGGCGGAAGTTGCAGCGCCGGTTGTAGTAGAAGGCACTGAGGTCGAGGCTCCTGCTCCCGTTGAAGCAGAGGACGCCACAGTCAAGCCGAAGCGCACCCGCGCCCGCCGTACGACCAAAGCCGCTGCCGCCCAAACTGAGAACGTGGCGGTTGATACAGCGGTTCAGTCCGAGGACGAGGCGCCGGCCAAGCCCAAGCGTACGCGTCGTACGACCAAGGCAACCAGAGCCAAGGCCGAAGACACGACCGGGGAAGACAGCGTCCTTCAGCCGATCAACATTGACGAACTTCCCCCCGCAACACGTCGCGTGGGATGGTGGAAGCGCTGAAAAGCCTCACCATAACGTCTAAAAAAAGCCGACCGGATAACCTCCGGTCGGCTTTTTTTATTACTCAGTCACCTACCCTGAAGAAAACGTCGCAGGCAGGTTTCAAGATCAGTCGGACCGCGGTGGGGGTCTATCGGCAACTCATAGTGCTGATGCACAAAAAGCCCCGTCATGGTGGCATAAGAACGGGCCGCCTCTGCGGAGAAGCCATTGGCAAGATAGGTCGCATACCATTCATCCTGCGGAACGGACTGCGCCTGAACAGACCGCCCCAGAAGATTAGTGAACACGTCTGCTACCTCTGTGGGTGTGTAAGCTTTCGGCCCTTCAATATTATAAATCCCGCCTTGCCCCTCATTAGAGAGCAGCATCTGCCCTGCAAAATGCCCGACATCTTCTGGCGCCACCATCGGGAAGGCCTGAGCAGATGGCAGGAGCATTTTCATCACACCCGTCACCTTGACCTCCTTCAGAAGTCCAGCCCAGTTACTCATGTAATAGGCAGCCCGCACAATACAGGTCGGTACATCAAGACGGAGTACACCCTGTTCCAATTCATAAAGAACACCCAGATCCCCGCAATGCTCACCGGGCTGGGCACCATACGTTGACTGCACCACCAGTTTCTCCAGACAGATGCCATGAAGCGCCGCCAGGATAGAGCGAACCGTTCTGCGCTCTTCAACGTCCGTATTACCCGATACGGCTGCGGGTGGATTCAGGACGAACACCCTGCGTGCCTTCTGAAACACAGCCTGCAAGGCGGACGTATCTGTTACGTCCAGAGCAACAGTCGAAAAGCTCCTGGCTAAAGTGGAACTGGCCCCACGACGGCTGACAACAGTTACCTCATGCCCTGCGGCCAGAAGGGTCTCTGTAACAGCACGCCCAACATGCCCTGTTCCACCAAGAATAACGTCCATGCTGCACACACACACCTTTTCCAAAAGCCGCCAGAACGCATTCAGCCCTCGCAGAAGATCCGCGAGGGCTGAATGAAAAAACCAGTCCGATCAGAACCGCAATCAGGACTTCTTGACGAATTCCGATTTGAGATTCATGGCGCCAATCCCGGTGATCTTGCAGGCAATATTGTGCCCGTCCGTCGCATTCACCAGACGGATGTTCTTCACCTTGGTTCCGCTTTTCACGACAAGCGAAGACCCTTTGACTTTAAGATCCTTCACAACGGTCACGCTATCCCCATCGACAAGAACATTCCCGTTCGCGTCCTTGATGACGGAACTTCCCTCACCCGCGTCGTCCTGGCCTTCTGCTTCAGGATTCCATTCATTCGCACAATCCGGACAGACCCAGAGGGTACCATCCGGATAGACATGTTCAGACCCGCATTTGGGGCACTTCAGATTATCAGTCATCACAAGCCTCACTCTTTTGTGAGGCGCATCTTAAAGCACGGTGACTGATAGGGAAATGCGACAGCTCAATCTGTGCCGAAAACTTTTACCGGCACACGCTCTTGTTGCCATCCGCCGCGATAAACGTTCCCGTCAAAGGCTCAAAACAGGCGTTCTGCGGACAGGACGACGCTGTACTTGCCAGCCCTTGAGCATAGACTGCCGCCCCAGCCTGATTGGCCTCATGCAGCGCCGTACCACACAGAGGCGTGTTTGTCGGTGCTGAGGGATCATTAAGCAGAACCTTTTGCCCTGTTGAGGGCGTTTCCTCAGCGAGACCCGGTGCAAAATCCTGTGGGGGGATCTTGTGTGCCGGAACCTGTGCAGCCGTTCGAGACGGCGCAGCAGGCTGTTCGGCACAGGCAGCCAGCAGAGGCAGGACAACAAGGCTCAACCAGAACGGACGCATGTGAACTCCGGATTACAAACCGGGCAACGGCCCGGCACTTCACGATTAAAGCCCGAGATCGCCCTGAGACGTCAGAGCATCCAGTTTTGCCCCACGTTCGCCGTCAGCGAAAGAGAGAACAATACGGTCATTGACGGGTGTAGCTTTTGCACTGGTTACTGGACGCCCCTTGCTATCCTGAACCAGCACGTAGCCACGGCTTAGAATAGCCTTGGGTGACACGGCTTCCAGATGACTTCCTAGTCCTTCAAGCCGTGCTTTCTGAAGACGAATGGTACTCTTGAGTGTCTCGGGAGACAAACGCTGTCGTTCCACACGACGATGAAACTGCTGGTCCGCCCTCTGCCATACTGTAACCAGCGCTGTATCCTCCCTCTGAAGCGCAGCCCTGCGACGTTCGATCATCAAAACTGGCGAGGGAAGCTGGCGCACCGGGGCCGCGAGAATGGCTCTCGCCCGACTGACGATCAGTTCTGGAGAAGGCAACTGATGCAGGGGCGCATCCAGCCGGCTGCGAACGCGCATTACGAAAGCCGGAAGAGCGAAATCAAGACGCTGTCCCCGATCATCCAGCCGCATCCGGGCTGTTGCCAGCAGAGAGGGCAAATCGGGTAGTCCGGCAGTGGCCTGTTCAAGCCGCCCGCGAGATACCTGCATGATCCGGGTGAGACCACCTGCCAGGCGCGCCGTACGATGCGCCAGATCGGCCACCAGTTCGGAGCGGAGCGGAACGGCCATTTCCGCTGCCGCTGTTGGCGTTGGCGCACGTCGATCGGACACCAGATCAATCAGCGTCGTATCCGTTTCATGCCCGACCGCAGAAATCACCGGGATGGGGCATGCCGCAACAGCACGCAGCACCCGCTCATCGTTGAATGCCATGAGGTCTTCAAGCGACCCGCCGCCACGTGCAACAATCAGAACATCCGGTCGCCGTGGCCTCTGCGCCATTCTTTCAATCGCTGCAGCAATCTGGGCTGCTGCCCCTTCCCCCTGCACAGCCACGGGCCACAGCAGGACATCACGCGGAAAACGGCGCTCGATCGTCGTCTTAATATCGTGCAGCACCGCACCCGCGCGGGACGTCACAACCCCCACGAGCGTAGGCAGGAATGGGATTGGCTTTTTCCGATCAGCTTCGAACAGGCCCTCTTCCAGCAGTTTCCGGCGCAAACGTTCAATGTTCGCCAGCAACGCACCTTCGCCCGCAAACTCCATGCGGTCTATGATGAGTTGGTAGCTGGACCGCTCGCCGTAAGACGAGACCTTCCCCGTCGCAATGACTTCGTTGCCGTTCTCGGGTGCCATCCCCAGACGGGACACCGTTCCACGCCAGATCACGCCGGAAATCTTTCCGCCCTCGTCTTTCAGAGACAGATAGACATGCCCGGACGGGTAGCGCTTGAGCTCCGTGACTTCTCCACGCACCCGAACGCGACCGAATCCACTCTCAAGCGTGCGCTTGATGGCTCCGGAAATCTCGGAAACTGAATATTGCGGCACATTCCCGCGTGTGGACGCGGCATCACTCTCCATCATGGCGCCAGTCTATGCTACGCACGCCGTCAGACGAAGCCCTGATCTCAGGGACCCGCATATGAAAAGGGAGAGCGGAATGCGCGTTTTGCTGGTCGGTTCCGGAGGGCGCGAACACGCCCTGGCAACATGTCTGGCGCGCTCGCCCAGTCTTTCGGCGCTTTATGCCGCTCCCGGCAACCCGGGCATGGCCTCTCTGGCAACGCTTGTTCCGCTAAAAGCCGATGACGTTGCAGGGCTTGTCGCTTTTGCAAAAGAGCAGAACATCGACCTGCTCGTTCCCGGCCCAGAGGCACCTCTAGTCGTCGGCCTGGCAGATGCCTGTGCCGAAGCTGGCATCCCCTGCGCGGGCCCAACCAAGGCAGCGGCCCTTCTGGAAGGCAGCAAAGCGTTCACCAAGGACGTTGCGGATGCCGCGGGTATTCCAACAGCAAAGTGGGAGCGCTTCGAAGACGAAGCTCCAGCCCTTGAATTCGTTCGCCGTCGCGGTGCGCCGATTGTCGTAAAAGCCGACGGTCTGGCGGCCGGTAAGGGCGTGGTCGTCGCCCAGAGTGTCGAAGAAGCGGAAGACGCCATTCGCAAGCTTGGCATGCCGCTCGTCATTGAAGAATGTCTGGTGGGCGAAGAAGTCTCGCTGTTCGCCTTCTGCTCGGACGACAAAGCCGTTCTGATCGGCGCAGCCCGCGACCACAAGCGTCTGGGTGATGGTGATACGGGGCCGAATACAGGGGGAATGGGCGCTATCTCCCCACCACCCGGCTTCGACCGTGCAGTACAGGAAAAGGCACTGGACCTCAGCGTCCGCCCGATGCTGGCGGAAATGGTGCGTCGCGGCGCACCTTTCCGGGGCGTGATTTTCGCTGGCCTGATGCTGACGAACGAAGGCCCAAAGCTGATTGAATACAATGTCCGCTTTGGTGATCCAGAGGCACAGGCACTCCTGATCCGTCTCAAGTCAGACCTGCTCCCCATCCTTGCTGCTCTCGCAGACGGCAATCTCGATCATGCCGCTGCCGAGTTCTCCGACGAAGCCTCCATCTCACTGGTGCTGGCTGCCAACGGGTACCCGGACGCTCCGAAAAAGGGCGGACGCATTTCGGGCATCGAACGCGCCGAAGCCGTCCCGGGCGTCTCGGTTTTCCATGCCGGAACAAAGCTGGTCGACGGCGTGCTGGTCGCTGATGGTGGGCGCGTTCTGACAGTCTGCGCCAAGGCTGCCACGCCAGAAGACGCGCGTCGTCTTGCTTATGAAGGCGCGTCAGCTATCCAGTGGGAAGACAAGATTTTCCGCACCGATATTGGGCTGTAAAAACGATAGGCGGTGGCTTTCGGACGTGGTGGGGGCGGAGATGAGAATATGACGTTGATCATTGCTGAAATTTACAACGCAACCCCCATTCTGTTAGGCGACACTGCGGTCTTTCAGAAAGAACCTTCAACAACAAGTGGAATTGAAGTCCCATTCGGAACGCCTTTAGTAGACATTCAATCCGCCCAACAAAAAATTATGCGCATAAACGCGTTCTTTGCTATCGGCGGCGCAGGAGACGCAGAAACAGTTCAAATTTTCTGTCGTCTACTCTCTGAATGCGCCACCCATTTGAACCAAATGGCTGATCTGTACGCTTTCGTTGAAAAGCAGCCGGTAGACTTCAAACCAGAGACTGAGATTGCTGGCGTTTTTTCTGGAAATCTTAAAGAAAAACCAGTCGCATTCCGAATTAATCTACGCCCACACCTTACTTTTACAGAACGAATAAGCACTGGAAAGCGTTTCCTCATAGGTTCTGAAACTGCTATCCGCGACGTAACGCGCTTTTTGGAGAACAGCAGAGAGGTTAAGCACGAGATCAGTGCCGAGCGCGACCCTGAAGATCGTTTGATAAGCCTCATCAATCTATTGATGAACTATGACCGCGGAACATCGGCCGCTGGGAAAAATGGTTACGGTCTCGCCTATAGGGCGATATGGCACGACAATCATGATTTCCAGGCCCTTCCAGCCTACTTATCAATATTTGGTGCAATAAAATCTGAAATATCATGGGATAAGAACGCGGTATCAGGCTGGATACCAAACTCGCAAGCATTTTTTTTACAGCATGATACTATAGATACTGTTACGATCATGGTCATTCAAAGTAATAAAGATGCCAGAATCTGGGAAATTCCTCCATTAACAGAAGAAAATTGTACGAAGGCGGAAATCACAAGACCTACAAAACCGATATTCCCCAAAGAAATTCCAATTGTTCTTTTACTCTGTGTAGATGTTCACATGCGGCTTCCTGGTGGTATTTTTCCAAAAATTGTTCCCATTATCTGCCTCTGGAGATTGGGAAAAAATCCTCTCCTACAGCTTGATACTTTTGTTCCACCCAAAGACCTTTATGAATTGATACCAGAGGAAGCCTTTTACACTATCATCGACAATGCTCTTGAAAAATATTTAGGTTTCATATCGAGAACAAATAAAAATATTTAATAACTCTTCTAGACATTTTTTCTCGAAATTTACTTCACCCAGACATGCGAAAACAGCATATGGTTCAAAAGCGTGGAGTAATAATTCCCCAGTCTTTTCGACACGAAATCAATGGTCTTCATCTGGATCATCGGCGCGCCCGGCATCTGCCGCATGATCTCATGCCCCGCTTCCTGCCAGATGGGCGCGGCTTTGGCTGGATCGGTCTGTGCCTTAGCCTGCTCAAACAGGCTCTGAACATGCTGGTCACAGAAGCCGGTAAAGTTCGGAGATATGGCGGAATTCGGATGGTAGTTATCACACCCGAACAGATCATCCAGAAACGTCGACGCGGACGGATAGTCGGCAAACCAGTAAGCCAGAGCGATCTGCACATGGTTGGCCGTATTCTGCTCGTAAGAGTCTGCCAGACCCGCCGTAATCGGTCGTAACTGCGCCTTCAGGCCAATTTGTTGAAGCACATTCCGCAGATACGTCCCCATGCCCAGTTCGATAGCGCGATTGGGGACAACCAATGTAACCGTCTGCCCTTCCGCGCCAGCCTCCCGAACCAGCCGCCGTGCCTCTTCAAGATTTTGCGGGCACGACAACCCAAGATCTGCACCCGGAATGCCGTGTGGCACCATCTGACAAAGTGGCTCAGAAATAGCGCTCCCACCGAACAGGATCGTCATGGCATGACGGTTCACCGCCAGATTGACCGCCTGCCGAACCCGCTGATCCATGAACGGTTTTTCGTGAACATTCATCGCCAGATAATAGAGACCAAGAAGCGGCTCTATATGCACTTGAGATGTATATTTCGCTCCCAGCTCTCCTAGCCGATCAGACGGCTTGGCATCCAACATCCAGTCATATTGTCCCTGCTCGACCGCCGTAATCTGCGCTTCGTCCGACAAGCCGAAACTGTATTCAATACGATCAACAAACCCATCCGTCTGCGCCTGCGGATTCCAGACGTGAAAGTAAGGGTTCCGTTCCAGCGATAGTCCGTGTTCGGGATCGTAATGCGTAAGCCGGTATGGTCCCGTCCCCGGTGCTGTCGCATTTCCCAGGTCATGGGACGAAATTCCGGCAGGCAGGATGACGGCATGGGGAAATGCCAGCTTGTAGAGAAACTCTCCATCCTGATGAGTCAGATGGAAAACAATTGTGCCATCCGGATGGCCTTCGACACCCGGCAACGTACAGTGATCCGGCGCATCCAGGCACTCTTTTGCCCCGACAATCCCACCATAAAACGACGCGGCCGTCGGGCTGCCAACCCGATAGATCCGACGGAAAGAGGCAACGACGTCCTCAACACGGACAGGCGACCCGTCTGAAAATTTCAGGCCAGATCGCAGATGTAGCGTCCATGTCAGACCATCCGGACTGATGGTGGGCATGGCTTCTGCCAGATCGGGCACAACATCCAGCCCTGAAGGACCGCGCGCCTCCCGGAACGTCAGCAGCGGGTCGTACATGTTGACGAACACCTGCATGTACTGCGTGCCGTAATTGACCTGCGGGTCCAGCGTACCGCCCGGACCATCAGCCGTCAGACGGAGCGTCCCTCCGCGATGCGGGCTACCGAGCGTCTGCCCACCCCAATCTGGCGGTGTCTCCTCCTGCGCAACAGCGGTTCCTGCCAGACACAGGGACAAAGCAAGAACCAAAGCAGACAGCCGCATCGTCACTCAGCGCTTTGCAAGCTGGCGCAGGCGCGCGATCAACGCATCAGCATCGCCCGTCGCATCAATCGTGCCCGCATACCGGGCATTCGGGTCCATGATGACGATCCGCGGGGCCGGAACGTAATGATCGCCCTCTTTCTCATCCGGCGCATGATATTCGGCCGTCATGGCCTTGATCATGTTCGGCGTTCCCGTGAACGGCATGACATGAGGCGCAACAGGAATAACGTAATTCCTAAGGGCTTCATTCTCATCAAACGGATCCAGGGAAACTGCCAGGGGCGAGACGCGCACGCCTTCCGCATGAAGCGCTTGATACGCCTGCTCCATGCTCTTCAGCACAGGCTGGCAGCGGTCTTCCGGGCAGTTCGTGTCGAAGAACCACACCAGCATCCAGGTCCCGTGGAAGTCCCCTTCCGTGACCGTGCTTTCCCCAAGGGAATCAAGACGGAAGCTGCCACCGACTTCATTTCCGTTGGACTGCACCAGCAGTCCCGGGCCGCCATGAGAGGCCAACTGGAAGCCAACCGCCCCCAGAACCGCCGCAACTGCCAGCACTCCCCAGATAATGCGATTGCTGACCCGCTTGCGGCGTTCGTGTTGGGTTTCCATGCTCGTTCAGTCTCTCAGTGTGCGTCAGCCCAGCTCGGGCCAATACCGGTTTCAACCTCAAGCGCCACATCCAGCTTTGCGGCACTTTCCATTTCCTGACGGACAAAATCCGCCAGTGCCTGTGCATCCTGCTCCTGAACTTCGAAGAGCAGTTCGTCATGCACCTGAAGCAGCATCTGCGCTTTCAGGCCCGTCTCAGGCAGCTTTCTCGCCAGACGCACCATAGCGCGCTTGATAATATCGGCAGCGCCACCCTGCAGCGGAGCGTTGATGGCCTGACGTTCCGCATAAGACCGGCGAGCGCCGTTCTTGTCCTTGATGCCGGGCACATAACAGCGGCGACCAAACGGCGTCAGAACGTAACCATGTTCCTTCGCCTCTTCCTTGGTGCGGTCCATATAGGCGCGGATACCGGGATAGCGAGCAAAATACGCATCAATATAAGAGCGTGCTTCACCCGGCGAAATCTGAAGTTGACGCCCCAGACCAAACGCTGAAATCCCGTAAATAATGCCGAAGTTGATGGCCTTGGCCCGGCGACGGGTCAGCGGATCCATGCCTTCAATGGGAATACCGAACACTTCGGAGGCCGTGCGGGCATGAATGTCCTGCCCAAGATGGAACGCCTCCAGCAAAGGCTCGATCTTCGCCACATGGGCCAGAAGTCGCAGTTCGATCTGGCTGTAATCCGCAGACACCAGAACATGTCCCGGAGCCGCCACGAAGGCCTTGCGGATCAGCGCACCTTCTTCCGTCCGGATGGGAATGTTCTGAAGGTTCGGCTCATTGGAAGACAGACGCCCGGTGGTCGTAATGGCCATCTGGAAGGACGTGTGAACGCGCTGCGTCCCCTGATCCATCTGCTCGACCAATGCATCAGCATAAGTCGATTTCAGCTTGGCCAACTGACGCCATGACAGGATCTTCTGCGGCAGGTCATGCCCCTGCTCCGCCAGCCCCTCAAGGACAGAAGAATCCGTACCCCATGAACCGCTCTTGGTCCGCTTTCCGCCCGGAAGCTCCATTTCGTCGAACAGGATTTCACCAAGCTGCTTGGGCGATCCAACATTGAAACTGCGCCCAACCTGTTCGTGAATATCTTTCTCGATCACCGCCATACGCGTTTCAAAATCGGCCGACATGCGCCGCAGTTCAACGGCATCCACCTTAATCCCGACGTCTTCCATATCCGTCAGGACTTCAATCAAAGGCCGCTCGATTTCTTCATACAGAGCCAGTGACTGACGAATACGTAACTGCGGACGCAGAACCTGCCACAGCCGCAGCGTGACATCAGCATCTTCCGCCGCATACGCGGTCGCCTGATCCAGCGGAACTTCGGCAAACGGAATGCGCTTGCGCCCCGTTCCCGTCACGGAATCATAAGTAATCGGCGTATGACCCAGATGGAGCTGCGACAGTTCATCCATGCCCTGCCCGTGCTCACCCGCAGACTGGGCATAGGAAATGAGCATCGTATCGTCGATCGGCGCAATTTCAGACAGACCGGCCTTACGGAACACCGTCAGATCATATTTCGCGTTCTGGAAGATTTTCAGAACAGACGCATCCCGCATCAGCGGCGCAAGACGCTCCAACGTTGCGGCACGATCAAGCTGCCGATCTGTCGGCTGATCGTCCGGCCCATCCTGCAACAGATCCCGCTTGCCTTCATGCAGGAACGGCACATAACAGGCCTTGCCCGGCGCAACGGACAGCGACAGCCCGACCATATTGGCCTGACGCGCATTGAGACTGTCCGTCTCCGTATCAACAG
Source organism: Gluconobacter frateurii (assembly GCF_002723955.1). Taxonomy (GTDB): domain Bacteria; phylum Pseudomonadota; class Alphaproteobacteria; order Acetobacterales; family Acetobacteraceae; genus Gluconobacter; species Gluconobacter frateurii. Next base: position 566,314 of record NZ_BEWN01000001.1, on the reverse strand, counting down.
CGACGGCCCCAGCCGTTCGCGCCTCGGCAATCCACCGATCCAGCGTCTCGAAATCCGTAACTGTCTCGTATGGTCCATAAGACGCTTCAGAGAGCGTCACGGTCGGTGCTTCACCCTCCGCTGGCGCTGCCTTGGGACGAGGCGTGGGCCTCGGCTTTGCCGCCAAGCCAAGGCCCATCCGCTGGATCGTGGAATGGAAGCCCATCGTGTCGAGCCAGTCCCGGAGCGTTTCCTGAACCGGCTCACGGCACCCCAGTTCCTCAATCGGCTGCGGCAACGGCACATCGTCGGCCAGCAGAACCAGCTTGCGAGACATCCGGGCGGCATCCGCAAATTCAATCAGATTCTGGCGGCGCTTGGAGGCTTTCATGCCCTCCGCAGCATCCAGAACCTTTTCCAGCGTGCCATATTCATTAATGAGCTGGGCCGCGCCCTTCGCACCGATGCCCGGCACACCCGGCACGTTATCAGTAGAGTCCCCCATCAGGGCCTGAACATCGACAACCTGATCTGGCCGCACACCGAACTTGGCCTCAACTTCCGCTTCCCGAATCGGCTTCTGCTTCATCGGGTCCATCAGTTCGACGCCAGGGCAAATCAACTGCATCAGATCCTTGTCCGACGAGATGATCGTGCAGCGTCCACCCTGCGCCACAACAGCCTTGGCATAACTGGCAATCAGATCATCCGCTTCCCAGCCAGCCAGCTCAATCGAAGGCACATTGAATGCCGCCGTAGCATCCCGGATCAGCCCGAACTGAGGCCGTAGGTCTTCCGGCGGCTCCGCACGGTGCGCCTTGTATTGCGGGTAAATCTCGTTGCGGAATGTCTGACGACCGGCATCGAAAATGACGGCCAAATGCGTGCCAACATGATCACGTAGCAGGCGCGTCAGCATATTCGTGAAGCCATAAACCGCGTTGACCGGAACGCCATCCGGGCTGGTCATGGGCGGCAGGGCATGGAAAGCACGGAAAATGAAGCCGGACCCGTCAATCAGAACCAGATGAGGCGTTTCAGACGGCACGAATATCTCCCTTCTCGCCCGGAAGGGGCGGACGTTCTAAAATCCCCGCGATGATAGGCTCATTCCCATCCGTTTCAAACCGCCTGTGGCGTCTTTCCTGCACCTTGGTTAGCTTTGCGGCCTGCACGCTGCTTCTCGGGGCCTGCACACACCGGCCCATGCCTGACCTGCATCCAACAGCAGAAGAAACAGCCCTCATTGCTCCGGACGTGACGCTCAGCATGTCGGATGGCGCACGCATCCCTCTGCGGATCTATCCCGCAGCACACCCATTGAAAGCAGTCATTTTGGCTCTTCATGGCTTCGGAGACAGCCGGGACGCCTGGGAATTCTTTGCACCGCCCCTGAGCGCTGCCGGTATCGAAATCGTCGCCCCTGACCAGCGGGGCTTCGGAGCGACGCAGGACGCAGGCGGCTGGAGCAGCACGGCGCGCATGGTGGAGGACACACGGGAAGAGCTTGCGTGGCTTCACGGTCGTTATCCCGACCTGCCTCTCTATGTCATGGGCGAAAGCATGGGCGGAGCCGTTGCCCTACTCCTCGCCACCGATCCGCCGCCAAAGCTATCCGGCACTATTCTGCTCGCTCCAGCCATCATGAAAATCGGCGAGCCGTGGCAAACCGTTCTGGATGGCCTCGATACAGTCGCCCCCCAGTGGAAACTGGATGGATCAGCCGTTCCCGGAGAGCGCGTTGCGAGCGACAACATCTATGCCCTGCGTCGCATGTATTTCGACCCCCTAACCCAGCACAGTTCGACCATTCATCCTCTTTCGGGCCTGACTCATCTCATGGCCGCAGCTTTCGACGCAGCCCCGCGCATCCGAACACCGATGCTCATGGTATTTGGTGGCCGGGATCAGTTTGTCCTACCCCCTTACACCGCACGTTTTCTGAAGCGCCTCCCCGCTTCCGTCCGACTGGATGAATTTCCAACAGCGCACCATCTGATAAGCCGCGACAAACGGATTACCGCACAGGATGTAGCGTCCTGGATACTGACGCCAGACCGCGCTTTGCCCTCTGGGGGCGACATTGCCGCAGCCCTCTGGAAAGCAACCGCTCAACCGTGAATGAACAAAATGCCGATAGGGGCTTGGCAAGCCTATCCTGAACCGTCTATTGGAGACCCGACGGACCCGTAGCTCAGCTGGATAGAGCGTTGCCCTCCGAAGGCAAAGGTCACGCGTTCGAATCGCGTCGGGTCCACCACCAATCTCAGAAATCGCTATCTTCCGCCAGTTTTTCGGCAGGTTTGACACCTTCCAAGACGGGTTTGACATTCGGTCTTAGCCTCGACATCTCCAAAAGAGCACAATTTAGTTTTCTGAAAATCCAACCATAACAGCCGCACCGCAGAACAGCTTTTTTTATGGCGTAAAACCTCCCAAATGTGAGGGCATTGTCACCATAATTATGATTTTGGCTGGCTGAGGATATTGCTGCGCGCGAAAATTATGCACATATGTTATCTCTCTCAGAGAGGCCGTACGAAATTTCTCGTGGGTTCAGGAATGAAAGGAGAATGGTATGCCGTTCCCGGTCAAGGGAGTAGCGAACGCGTTTCTGCGGCGCAGCTTCGACGATGATGTTCCTGTAAGCCCTATGAAGCTTCAGAAACTCATTTTCCTTGCCCATGGCTACCATTTGGCGGCGAGAAATGAGCCTCTGATAGAGGAAAGCTTCCAAGCTTGGCCTTATGGGCCGGTGTCAGAAGTGCTTTATCAGGAATTTAAAAACTTTGGTGGCGGACAGATAAAGGAACTTGCTGAAGAAGTTTCTTTCACCGACGCCGACGAATTTGAATACATGCCCGTTCCTGCCCCATCTGACGAAGCGGCCCGCAAAGTAATTAACTTTGTTTGGAAAAGGTATAATTCTTGGACTGCGCGTGAACTTTCCGACCTTTCTCACAAAGAAGGCTGGGCTTGGGACAGAGTTCGAGATGCGTCTCCGGGCGGCAGAAGTGTAGAGATCCCAGACGACTACATTAAAGCCGACTTCATGCCGTTAGTGAAAAAGAAAACGGAAGCCTAATCAAAGTGGAAGACGATTTTGAATTAGAAGAAGCGCAGAAGCCAGAATCGTCTAAAAAATCAAAATCCGAGTCATCAATGTTCACTGCCGAAAAAAAGGCGGAGCATGATGAAGCAAATCATAAAAACCATCCAAACTCGGTAATGATTCCCCTTGGCCGTTCCTTTATTTCCTGGCATTCTGATAACGGTGTAGCGGTTCTCGCCCTCATAATTTTGATAGTTCTTAGCGTTCTTGCAGGATTTACTGAAATTCTCGCAACCTGCACGCCCAACAAAGAGTGGGCAGATAATTTTTTAAAAGTTGTTGGGCAAGGGATAGTAGCTACTGCTGGCGCGTTAGTTGGGGCAGGAAGCAACGCGATGGTACATAAAGGTCACGATCAAGAGAAATCCACTCAACAAAATATCAAAGCAAAGTAATTTATAAATTTTAACTTATTACTGAACCATTAATCTCAGAAATCGCTCGCTTCCGCCAGTTTTTCGGCAGGTTTGACATTCGGCCTCAGCCTTGACATCGCCGAACGTGCCAATTCCACCTGTTCGGCAGCCCGCGTATAGCGTGCCACTTCCGCCAAACTCCGGTGCCCTGTAATGGCTGCGATCTGGTGCGTTGTGCAGCCAGCTTCTGCCAGCCTCCGAGCGGCGGCCTTGCGCAAACCGTGCGGACTGCATCCAGCCGGCAGCCCTGCCTCACGGCACCAGTCGATGAACTGATTGTAGAAGTTGTTCACGGACATCGGACGCCCCTTCTCAGTCGCCAGAAACGTCCCTGCTCCATTCGGCTGCCACTGGTCCAGTTCGACCCGCAACTGCTCGTGAATGGGAATGACCAACTCAGTGCCTGTCTTCTGCTGCCGGACATGAATGCCATGACCCGTCAGTGAGCGCGGCCCCATCTTCACAACATCACTGCGGCGCTGCCCCGTGTAGAGCAGAAGAGCCAATGCCAGACGCTCTCTCGTGCCACTTGGCCAGCGCGCCTCATATCGAGCGATCTCATCATCCGTCCAGGAATGGATGCCATCACTCTTGATCTTCATGCGCTGAACGCCCGCCGTCGGGTTATTCTCCGCCCACCCCATATGAATGGCGTGCTCCATCAACATTGAGAGCAGCCGCAACATGCGATTGGCCGTCGTGGGCGAGTCATTATGCCGGGCCATGATCATCCGGACATGACGGCTTTCCATCAGTAAAACCGGGTTCGCAGCATAATCCGCGCCGCGCATACGCTCCAGCAAGCGCCGGTACACAGCCTTGGTACTCTCTTCGAGCGTCTTAAAATGCGCCGTGGCGTACCAGGATTCGATCACATCCCTCAAACTTCCCGTCGGCGTAACCTTTGCAGCGTCCAGCCCTCGTGGCTCAGCACCAGAAACAGCAGCTTGGTACGCAGCAATGAAACCCGGATCGCGCAGATCTGGCAGCGGAACGCTCTTCTGCCCCTTCTTGCGGAAGTAATACCGAACCTTCCCGTGCCGATCCTTAAAACGCTGAATGTAAGGCAGTCGCAGCGTGGTCAACTCATCGCGTCCCAGGGATTGGCGGAAACAGTGACTGCCACACCTTCCCCACCCACCTGCCGATCAATCCAGCGATCCAGATCAGACACCAAATAGCCTCGACGCCGCGCTGAAAGGTTTATCTGCCGGACATGCGGAAGCACATGCGCCCTGAACGTCCCAACCGACATGGCCAGATAGGACGCAGCATCCCCAATATCCAGCACCTTGGGAGCCATCTGGACGATACGGCCACTCACGCGTAACGGCTCCCCAGTTCGGTCAGGTCAACCTTGATTTTTCCGGCCATGGACGGCGCACAGACAGTCGCGACCAGGCGCATACCCAGATAGATGTCGTGATCACAGAATGTCGTGCGGACATCTTCCTTGGCCTGACGTTCGGCATCCCGGTATTCCGCGTAACGCTGGCCAGCGTATGGACGAGGGCGAACGCCAAGCATGCACACCGTGAACATATCCGGTGACCTTGCTTCCGCCGTCATGGCGCGGGCCTCCGATCAAGAGGCTGAACCCACCTATCGGCAGACTTGATCACCATCCCGGTGACGATCCCTGCCCCGTACACGATAGCCACCAGCCCACACGGCAAAAGCAGATCCAGAAATTCAGTGGACATCGCGCCCTCCCGGCAGAAGGTCGGTGCAAAAGCGTAGGAATCCAGCAAGGCGACCGGACACCTTTGCGGCCTCAGTGCGCATCAGAAGATCTTGCATGGTCTGAGGACCGCGCTTGGGCGGCTCCGGAAACGGGATGGCTTCTGCCGGCTTCGTGGCGTGCAGCAGGGCGACAAGTTCAGCCTCTACGGCTTCAGCTGTGGCAGCATACGCCTTGGCGATGCCCGGAATCGACGCATCAGCAGCTCTTGCGCGTGCATGCACCAGGCACACGCGCCGCTCCCGTGCTTTCTGTTGAACTGCCAGCGGGCGGTCAGACAGATATTCCGCGAATGTCTGGTCGGTGTGACCGCGCAGGAGAGGATGAAGCGGCCGCATTAGACCACTCCCCCTGCAGACAGCAGTCCAAATGGAGGGGAGAATCGGTTGCCCAATTCTCCCGTGCCTTCCATCATTGGCACTGACAAACAGCCAATGAGGAAACTAATGGCAAAGCCTCTTCCGCCACCAATACAGGCTCCAGCACCGAAGCCTATTCCACAGGTAAGCTGGCCACCATTTAAGACAGAAAAATTACCGCCACGCTCAGAGCCGCTGCTGCCATAAATCCGAGCGTGAACTTCATGAATACCGAAGCCCAGCCTAAACGGGTGTCGTTCAACTCGATCCCTTGCTCGTCTCTCTGGGCAAGGGTTTCTCGTAATTCCAGCTCTGTCTCGAACCGCAGACTTCCAAGGTAAGACGGCAGATCGCCAGAGATCTGCCACTGCCGCGGCCATAATAACAGCGCTGCAGAAAAAGAAGCTGCCGCCGTCAGAGTTGCCGGTATCCACAGATAAGGCGGATGACTGTGAAGCCTCCAAACCGCCGATAGCCCGATCGTTGCTGTGAGGCCCCAGCCCACAAAACTTGCTCCGCGAGCCATATAGCGCTCCAGCAGCTTCATCTGTGCGTCGATACGATCTTTCGCAACTCGCTGAGCTTCCGTCGCGATCCAGAGACGAAGAGTATCTCTGTCCAAAGACGCGCCAACCTGATCTGCATCGTACAGATCGTCCGCTGCTGGCGCCTCTTCCTTGGGAGGCACCGTGACGATTATCGAGACTTCCGTGGTCATAAGAGTCTGTCTCCATCAGGTTTGTGCGTGGAGCAGATACGTTAGCTATATTTGCAGACAATGACATAACGATCTCCATCGCGTCGGTGCGATGGAGTAAATGTGAGTTATGCGAACATTTCAGTCAACACCAAAGTGAGTTTAGCTCACATGAAATAATTTCTTACTGATCCAATCTGTCCTTATTCGCACGCTGAAGCATGAGCTTTAAATGAGTTTCGGCTTCGTCGGGAGGTAGTGAGCGAAAGGCCATAAGCAAGAGTGCTTCTTGCTCATTTATGGCTCGTGCTGGAACGGCATCTCCGGAACCGGATGTGAGCCAATCAAGCGAAACGTTGAATTCATGTGACATTCTGATGAGCAAATCCCTTCCTGGTTGCTCCTCTCCTGTCTCAAGTTTTGATAAATATGATCTTGAGATATTCAGTCCGGCGACAAAATCCGCCTGCTTCATATTAAGTCTCTTGCGAAGACTTTTGATCCTGTCACTGATTCTGGACGTGTTTTCCATGTGAAAATTCTGCACGTCTTGACGAGCTGATGTGTGCGCCATGCTCACGCACAAACTTGACAGAAATATGTGAGACATGCTCACATTGCTTTATGGATATTGGTGAAGTGATACGGGCCGCAGGTGGCCCCAAGAAGGTAGGTGAGGTCATAAAGCGCTCTCACTCTGCAGTCTGTAAGTGGCGACGGGTGCCACCAATCCACGTCATCGCGGTCGCACGGCTCGCCAATCTCGATCCCCACGTGATCCGTCCAGACATATTCCCTCAACCGAGTCATGATTTTGGAACAGCCGCAGCATGAGCATTCTTCATACCCTCAAGCGTAAGCTCCGCTCATGCCGCCGTCAGCAAGATGCTGTCTTGGCTGATGATGCGAAGGCTGGCTATCGGCCTCTTAGGCCAGTTTGTCCGGATGATCTTGTGGGGATTCCGCCGCAGCCAGAAGTAAACCAGCCCGCAAAGAAAGTGGAACTGGAGCCTTGGGTTCTTGCTGCCTTGGAACGAATGGAAAGCGTCGGTGCAGCAGAAAGACTTTGGAAGTCTGAACCTACTCAAGATGAGATCAGAGCATTTTCCTCGAAATCGTCTAAGGAACAGCTCGAAATTCTCAATACGCTTCTCACGCGAGTAAATATTCTCCGTGGGAGTATATTTGGATCATCTTCAATTTTCCAAACCGTCCTGTCGGCAAACGTCATTGGTATTCAGTATCGGGACACGAAAGACGGTTCAGAATGAGAACAAATCGTTATCGATTAAACATGCGTTTCGCGGATAGATCTTTGTTAAGATCGTTAATCCTGTTGGAGACAACTTCGGATAGCTCTTTCAAAACCTCCCGCTCTAATTCAAGGAGAGTCAGGCCTTCAGGTGAAAATTCTTTTGGCACTTGGAAAGAAATCCCAAAAATTGCTTTCCTGTCTCCCCACTCTGAAGACGCTCTGATTTTGACTTTTACAGTGCCATCATTGGCACGTTTGAAAGATGCAATCTTAGCAGCTGTTTTATACACGGAATCGTCTCCTGTTTGTTCTGGTGACTACAGGATGGACGATCGTGGTCGGGGACGCGAGTCCTCGACCACAGCGCAGGGAGTACGGACATGACGTTTCTCCCTCAGGACAAATGTAAGCTTTCGCCTTCTAAGGCGATGACTTGGTCCGAAAAAGTATCGTCGGTTCGCTTTAGTGCATCTCGCCTTCAGGCTTCTGGAGAAGCACCTGCGCAGCATCGAGCAGATCGCGCCCTAGTTCAGCAGCCGTCTGCGGCGAAAGCGAGAACTGTTCGAGCTTATCACCAGCCGGATAGTGTTCAGGGGATGTGGCAGCTTTTACCTGAAGCACCACAGCGCCGTCCTGAATTACGACTGTACGGAAGCCCGTTACGCTCGAAATATCGAGGTTTCCGTCTTCCTTCAGTTTCCATTCGTCAGCCATGTGTCGTCGCTCCGTTTTGTAATGAGGCGCGCAAGATGGCCGATCGTAGCGCAAGGGTGAAGCCATGAATCACGCCCCTGCCCTCAAGACGGCCACGCAATTGGCCGTCCGCGCGATTGGCGGCATTGATGCCGCAGCGGCCGTCACACGCGTTGGCCGTGCGCGGATCTCGGAATATCAGAACCGCAATTCCGCCACGACAGCCCCCGTAGACGTAGCGATTGTGTTGGATGAGTTCGCCCAGGAGCCATTCATCCTGCAAGCAATGGCACATGAGTTGGGCTACCATCTGACACCGGTTCAACTTGGCCACGGCGACGTAGCCGAAATCATGGAAGACGTGGCCGACAAGGCCAACGACACCATGAAGATGACGATCCGCGTCCTGGCGGACGGTATTGTCACGGTCGAAGAAGCCCACAAACTGGGCCACGAGCTAACCAAGCTGCGTCGTGTGGTGGACCATGCTCTAAAGATCGTTCGAGGATTGGAAAAGTCAGGAGCTTCCAAATGACGCTCCAGATCCCTGCCACGTTTGATCGGGACAACATCCCGGCCATGGCGTTCCTTAAGGTGCTCCCTGCAGAACAGCGGGGCGTATTCCACTCCCTCATGGACGCACTGAAAGCCGCTCGTGACGTGGTGTTCCACGTTGGCGGCCGCGCACTGGATGACGCTCAAGTGGCGCAGATGGCGTGCGAGCATGTCGATGTGCTGCAACGTGTACTGCCGGAACTCGAGTTCACACGCTTCATCCTGCGCGATGAAGACGGCGCGCTCTACAGCCCTCACCTCGTGGAACGTCAAATCCGGCGCGAAGAACGCGCTGCGGCCCGCGTTGAAAAGCAACGCCGCCTGGACGAGTTTCAGGAGCGTCAGGACGCCGGAGAGTTTGCACCGCAAGCCTCGGTGAAAGTGATGACCTCTCGTGCCAATGCCGCCAAAGGTGGACGCCCACGCAAAGGCGAGACATCCGAGCAGGCACGGGAGCGTCGTGAGCGCGAAGCCGTCGAGCAGCGTGAAATGCGACTGCTGTCATCAATCAGTGGTGGGGCAGTTTCCGAAACTGAAAACCAAAACCAGTTTTCAAAAACGGTTTTGGTTTCCGGGGTTTCGGTTTCAAAACCGGTTTCTGGGTTTCCCGTAGATCTAGAAGTAAAGAAAGATATATCCCCTTCTGATTCTAATTCTACGAAACCGGCTGAAACCGAAACCGGAAAACCGGCTCTTGAGATTTCAGAAGCCCTGATCTCCCAGACCGTCGCCCGCGTTCTCAAGATTGGACGCCTCCCGGACGGTCAGGCCGGTTTCGCCAAGAGCATTTGCGGTCGCTTCCTTCGGGACGGCATCCCGGCTGATGTTCTGGTCGAGGCTGTAAAGCAGCACACCGAGAAAATGGCTCTGAACGGCGACACAGCCTATAAAATGGGCGCCTTTCGCAAGCCTATCGAACGCTTCTGGGCGGATCATCAAGCCGGTGTTTCGACTACCCCAGTGCCAGAGCCTACCCCTCGTGAAGACTGGGAAGACCGTGCGCTGGAGGCTTATGCCAAGGCGCAGAAGATCTGGAGTGAAGCCTTTCATCTCCAGCGGGACTACTCAGCCGTGAAGCGCGAATGGCCGGAGTTGGCCAAGAAGCATGACCTTCCCGCCTGCCCTGTTGAACGTACCGCGTATCTGGACTGGTACCGCCCGCAGGCTCAGGCCGCATGAAGGCACTCCGGCGCGCCCTCGCCTCTTTCGCCCATTCCGAATTCCTCACGGTCCGCTCTGAACGAGACCAGGCGCAGCGTACTGCCCTGGCACTGGAGCGGACTGTGGCGGATCAAGCCCTGGAGATTGTCACACTCCAGGCCCGTCTGGCTCGGCTCACTTCGAACCGGGATGCCGACGGCCGATTCATGAAGCGCAACCCCACATGAACGTGGAATGCAAATGACTACTGCCGCTGAGGCAACTCGACCAATTGAAGAAGCCGTCCCCATGCAGGGGGCCTGGAAAAACCGCATCGCTCTGGCTGAACTGGAGCAAGGAAAAGACAGACCACCAACCAACGTCCTACGCCGTGGAGCTGGCCTCTACGGCTTGCTGCGTTCTGGCACGATAACCCAACGCCACGTCGATGCCGCCCAACGATGGGCGCGTGACTTCGAAACCGGCATCATGGGCGCCTCAGATCCCGAACGCCGCGGATCCGGCGGTGGCGACATCCACGACATGCTTATCGCACGTTCTGCCGCAGTAGCGCGGTGCGAGAGAATCAGGCGTACATTGGGACACTATGCGTCGGATCTGCTGGTGTTATTGGTACTTGACGGGCTCTCGCTTGGAAAGATTGCTGAGCACTATGGGAAGAACCGTCAGGGGATGACTGGTGCAGCTGAATTGCTACTGGAGCAATTGGCAAATTATTATGAGGAAAACTGAGCTTCATATCTCACATTAATTAATCCGCTTCATTTCTAATATAAAAAATAAAATTAAAAATGAAGCGATTATTTAATTTTAGCAAAAAAATTATTTTTTCTTTTTTGTTCCACTATCTTCTCTGATTTTTATAATATTTGTAACATCCCTAACTATTTCAAGTATTTCATTTTTTTCCATTTTTTCTCTTTCAAGCTCAATCGTTGTTTCTCCCGGCTTCAAGAGATAATTTCTTTCTGTTGAAATCAAATTTTCAACAGATATTTTTGTTAAATCATCATTCTCTAGAGAAACTGATAAAGCTGCCCACTTATAATCCAAGTTTGATATTTCATTCTGAAAAAAACGAATTTCCTCAAGATTTTTTTTATATAATTTTAGGAAAAAATAAGCAAAAACTTCAATAAATACAGCAATTGATAGTCTCATTATTATAGTGGATATATATTGTATATGATTTATATGTTCAGGTGCATTTTGAATAAAAACAACAACTCCGAGAGCAAGTACAGATAGAAATGTTGTCGCCACTCCAATCGCCAAGTTAAAATTTCCACTATTTGACAGCCTATCAATTTCTGTAAGAATTCTATTTCGGCTATTTAAAAATATATCATCGTATCCAAGAATCTTATCTTGGCTTAATGCTTTATATAGATATTCTTTCTTAAATTCAGGATCATTTTCTACTGTCCCAAAAAATTCTTCCTTTTCGTTTCTCGGATACGTGTCTTCTCCCAACTTAGATTTTTCCGAATTATTGATTATATCTGATATATTTACATCATTATTTAATTTTAAGCTCTCGTTATCTAATAAGTCGAATTTATTACTTCTGATTGCCATACTAACTGAATAGTAATCATCTAAAAAAATAGTTCCATATTTCAAATATATATTTGAATATATAACTATTGAAAAAAAAGCTATAGGTATGGAAAGTGTAGATAAAACATTATACCCGTTATAAGTATATGTTTTATCTAATAAGATTTGGTTTATAAAAATAAATATCATGTATAATAAAAGTATAACAATAGGCGCTAATAATAAAAACTGTATTTTTCTTATTTTTTCTTTTTGCTCTATTGCTCCATCTCTAATGTAGTAAAATTTATCAAGTTCTTTTCTATATTCTTCTATAGTTTTCTCTATCTGTATTTTTGATTTTATATATTTATTATAATTTTCTATTAATTTGTCATCGCTTACATAAGAATTATCTATTTCGTTTATTGTTTCTTCTATGAAGGATAGTTCTGATGAAAATTTAGATATTGATTTTTCTAAAAAATCTATCTCTTCATTAAGGGCAATTTCATCATTTTGATTTTTCCTGTTTAGTGTATTACGTTTAATAAGATTAATAAAACTCTCAACTCTCATTATTGGGTTCCATATTCATCACTCTCAATCAATGCGAAAAAGTTTATACATTTGAAAGGGCTCATCAACCTCCTTTCCAGTTTTATCCTAATAATCTTATGCTTCGATCAAAACCTTCTTGCATTGAAACCGAACTCTTTATAAAATACCTAAACTTGATGTTTTTACGTTATCACATCGAGATCCCCTAAAATTTAAATTTTATTTTCTTCCTTTCTACTTCAATGAATTTCTGTTTGACGCGACACAATAACCAGGAGTTATCGGACAAGCCTGTGCGGATTGAATGTCAGATAACCCGCTGAAAGGGTTTATAACTCGTCAGATAATACCTGTTATCTGACGGTTTTTCAGGGTCTCCGCAGGATCGGAAACCTTTATAATTCAATTACTTGTCGGAGAGTTGGGCCAATGGCACCAGCGACGGACGCGAAAAAGCCCCGTATCTCTGATGACGATCGCCTCGTGAATATGTGGCTCCATAACCGGTCCGCGAACACGTCCCGCGCCTATCGTGCGGATGTGGACGCGTTCCGTCAGTGGGCAGGCAAGCCGCTTGCGGATGTTGTCCTGGATGACCTGCAAGGCTGGTTTGATGGCCTCGCAGGATCAGATGCCACGCGCCGTCGAAAGTTGGCGTCCGTCAAATCGGCTCTGGCCTTCGGGGTCCGCGTTGGTTTTTTGGATGTGGACGTTGGCGCAGCGCTTCGCCTGGAGCGCGGGCGCGATCGTCTCAGCGAGCGGATTCTCACAGAAGAGGATGTAAAGCGCATCATCGAGCAGGAGCCCTGCCCGCGAAAGCGGGTCGCGCTCCGCGTTCTGTATTTTATGGGGCTGCGCATATCAGAGATGTGCGCCCTAAAATGGCGAGACATGACACGGCGTCAACAGGGAGGCGTGGCCTCCGTGTTCGGCAAGGGAAACAAGACACGCCATGTGCTTGTCCCCGCAAAGCTGTGGAAAGAGATCGTGGCTGTGAGAGCAGACGACTGGCGTCCCGATACGCCTGTCGTCCCCGGTCACGATGGGAGCCCGCTTCACTTGAGAGCGGCACATCGCCTCGTGAAGCGGGCGGCGAAGCGTGCCGGATTGCCTGATGCCTCTGCGCACTGGTTCCGGCACGCCCATGCCTCACACGCATTGGACAACGGCGCACCCGCCCATGTTGTCCAGCAGACTTTGGGACATTCCGACCTGAAGACCACCACACGATACGCCCACGTCCGAGAGGGCGATGGCGGCGGCAATTACCTGAAAGACTGACGCCTCACGAAGCGGCGGCGTCGGCCATTATTGGAGAGCGCTATGAGCACCCGATACCGACGACGCCCTGAGACACCAGCCGAGATCCGGGCCGAGCATGTGGACTTCTGGACCCGCGCAGCCGAGCGCTACGAACGCACGGCACACCATGCCCGGATGCCAGGAATGAAGATCTGGGCCGCTGTCGAGGCACGCCGCGCCCGCGCAGTCGAGGCCAAGCGCAAGCGAGAACAGGCATGAGCCACAATCCCGACGATTACATGAAGGATTCCGCAGGACGCCTTGTCCCGCGTGCAAACGTGAAGCCGGAAGACCTTCTCCAGGACGAACTGGTCAAGAAGCTCTTCGAGCGTGCCCGCGCCATTCGTGAGCTGATGCGCCAGTTTCGTGAGGATGCGGACAGCGATATCCGGGCTTTTCTGGACCTTCTGGCTGAACAGTATGGAGCCAAGAAAGGTGGTGCGAAGGGCAATCTGACGCTGTCGACCTATGACGGCTGCGAGCGCGTGACCATCGCCATCAGTGACACCATCACGTTCGGCCCTGAACTCCAGATCGCCAAGGAACTGGTGGACAGCTGCCTGACACGCTGGACGGAAGGCGGAAACGCCAACATCCGCGCTGTTGTCACGGACGCCTTTGACGTGGGCAAGGAAGGCAAGCTGAACGTCTCGAAGATCCTGGGCTTGCGCCGGCTTTCGATTGACGATGAGGAATGGAAACGCGCCATGCAGGCCATCACTGACGCGGTGAAGGTCAATGCCTCTCGCAGCTACATCCGCTTCCACGAACGCACCTCACCTGATGGCGCATTCATTCAGGTGCCATTGGACATTGCCAAGGCATGAGCCTGCTGCGGTGCATCAACAACGGTCTGACAGTGCTGGACACCAGCATTGCCCGCGTTCCTCCCAAGACTACGGATGCGTTCTACGTGTCGAAGGAATGGCGAGGCCTGATGGCCACCATCCTCAAACAGCGTGGACGCGTCTGCGAGCGTTGCGGCCGCACGGGCTGCCGGATCTTCGGTGATCACATCGTTGAGCTGAAAGACGGCGGTGCGAAGCTGGACCTGAAGAACGTCCAGCTGCTCTGTGGTTCGTGCCACACGGCCAAGACGGCGCAGGCCAGAGCAAGGCGAACCGCTAAAAACTGGTGAAAATGGCGAAAAACTGCCGTTTTTTCATCTCGACACGTCAACCCATACCGAAATGGTACGGATTTAGGGGGGTGGTTCGGATCTTCAGGCCGGCCTAGGGGGCGTAACCGCGCCAGTCCCACGCGTGAAAATTTTTCCTGAAATTACGAAATGAGGTGCGCACCATCCTGCGCAGGACGGTCCAGAATGTCGAAGAAACCGCCAACAGACTGGGCGGAAATTGCCAACGCTTATTGCGCGGGAAGCCTGTCAAACCGCCAGATTGCCAAGCAATTCGGGATTGCTGAAAGCACCCTGCGCAAGCGCATCGCGTCTGAAGGATGGGAGAAAACGGGCGCGCAAAAGGTGCGCACTTCTACCCCAAAAGTGCGCACCACTGCGCACCAACGTCCAGTTGCGCACAAACGCCCCTCACCTGTCGTCGCGGAAGCCATTCCCGAAGACCTGGAAGAGCGTTTGCTCTGCTTGGCTGGGCGTATGACCGAAGAGCTTGAGCATTCGACTGAGCACCTCGATGAAATCATCGAGACCATCAGTGATGAAACTGCTGACGACAAAAGTCCACGACGCCAGGCTGAGATGATGAAAGCCGTCAGTCACTCGATGCGAGCGAATATCCTGAAGACGATTGCGCAGACTGTCACGCTCCTAGGTGGCAAAGCTGGGTCCAAAAAAGGCAAGAAAGAGCAGCAAAAGGATGAAGCTGAAAAGGCGTCCTCCGGTCGGTTTGCTCCCATGACACAGCCCAAACTGGTGGTGAACAATGGCAAGCGACGGGACGGTTAAAACAACCTCTCGGGTACGAAAAACGACGCCAAAACGATCGGGCATAAAAAAAGCGGTCAAACAGGTCGCAGCTATTACAGCGACCGTTGCAAGCCTCACCTGGTCAACGGCCTGCCCTGATTGGGAACAGCGGATTGTTGCCCGCGAAAGCCTGATCCCCTGCGCACCTCTTTTCCCTGCCGCTGCCAAGCAGGGCATGGACGTTTTCAATGCCCTGAAGCTCGTCGACGTGATGGGCGAGCCGACGATTGGGGAGTCCTGCCGTCCTTGGCTGAAGGATTTTGCGGCATCCTTCTTTGGATCCTACGATCCGGATACAGGCGTCCGACACATCAACGAATTCTTCCTGCTGGTCAGCAAGAAGAACACCAAGTCCACCATCGCTGCCGGCGTCATGCTGACCCAGCTCGTCCTAAACTGGCGACGGTCTGCTGAATTTCTGATCCTGGCACCGACCAAGGAAGCAGCGGACAACGCCTTTAAACCGGCTCGGGACATGGTGCTGAACGATCCCGACCTGGACGCAATCTTCCATGTCCAGCAGTACAATCGCGTTATCACCCATCGGCAGACCGGTGCCACGCTCAAGGTCGTGGCCGCTGATGGGCAGGCAGTCGTGGGTAAGAAGGCCACCGGGATCCTGATCGACGAACTGTGGGAATTTGGGAAGAAACCGACAGGCGAAAACATGATCATGGAGGCCATGGGCGGCATGTCCTCACGGCCGGAAGGCTTCGTGATCTACCTCTCCACTCAGTCGGAAGAAGAGCCAGCTGGCGTCTTCAAATCCAAGCTGGAGTATGCCCGGTCTGTCCGGGATGGAAAGCTGGAGAACAAGAAGTTCTTTCCGGTCATCTATGAGTTTCCTGCCTCTCTCATCGAGGGTGAAAAACACAAAGATCCAGACAACTGGTACATCACCAATCCAAACTACGGTCTGTCAGTCAGTGAGGACTTCCTTCTCAGTCAGTTTGACCAGCAGAAGGAAGCCGGTGAAGGCCCACTACGGGTCTGGATGGCCAAGCATCTGAATGTCGAGGTCGGTCTCTCTCTGCGAGAAAAGGCCTGGGCCGGCGCGAAATACTGGGAAAAGTGCGGCGATCCGGACCTGACCCTAAAAGAGCTTGTCAGACGCTCTCGTGTCCTAGTCGTCGGCATTGACGGCGGTGGGCTGGATGACTTCCTATCCATGGTTGTTCTGGGCTGTGATGACGAAACTGAAGACTGGCTGCATTGGCAACGCAGTTGGGTCTTCTGCGATGTCCTCAAAACCCGAAAGGAAGAAGCTCCCCGCTATCTCGACTTCGAGAAACAAGGGGATCTCGTCCTGGTCACAACCATGCAGGACGACATCATTGAATTGGGCGACATCGCAGAGGATCTCAGCCGATCGGGCAAACTCGCCCTAATTGGACTGGATCCAGCCGGGGTTGCAGAAATCGTTTTTGAGCTTCGCCGTCGCGGGATCGAGGAAAGCCAAATCGTTGGTGTGAGCCAGGGATGGAAGCTCACCGGACCGATCAAGACCCTAGAGCGGAAGCTGGCTGACGGGTCTTTCCATCATGGCGGACGCCCCATCATGGCCTGGGCCGTCGGCAATGCCAAAGCCCAGGCACGCGGCAACAACATCGAAATCACCAAGCAGCTGGCGGGCGGAAAGAAGATCGATCCCCTGATGGCCACGTTCGATGCCGTGGCCTGCATGTCCAAAAACCCGGAGCCGCCCGGATCCAAAAGCATTTTTGACCGTGAGGATTTATGGGATTCCTGAATTCAATTTTCGGCGGCTCTCAACGTCCTCAATCGGATCGGAAAGAGCCTGTCTTACCGGCTATAATGGCCCACAGCATAGAGAACCCCAGCACGCCTTTTTCCGAGATTGGCAGTTGGGGCGAATTTCTAGGTCTTCCAGGTACCAGCGATGACTGGATGCCACCTGTCAGTGAACGCACCGCTATGGCCTGTTCGGCTGTCTACCGGTGCGTGACCTTGGAAGCGGGTGTCATCGCAGGACTTCCACTCAAGATTTACCGCCTGTCGGCAGATGGGCAGCGCGAAGAACTGCCAAACCATCGGCTGATGCCACTGCTGCAGACTGCACCTTTTCCAGGGCGCGCTCTTACAGCTTTCTCCTGGCGGGAACTCTGGGGCGTGAACATGCTGCTCTGGGGCAATCATTACAGTGCCATCCGCTACGATGGCGCTGGCCGTGTCATCGGCTTTGACGCCTATATGCCCTGGCAGGTCCAAGTGGTCCGTCTACCAGGCAAGCGGGGAATCAATTTCTACGTTTGTACGGACGACGACGGCAACAGCGAAGTGCTGCATCAGGAAGACATGCTGCACATTCCCGGACCGGGCTTTGACGGAATCAAGGGCCTGTCCCGGATCCAGTCTTTTGCGCGCGGATCGGTCGGCCTGGCGCGTTCGATGGAAGAGCGCACTGGCCGTGTTCACCAGAACGCCTCGATGCCAAGCGGCGTTATGCAGGTGCCTGGAAAAATGTCTGATCCAGCTTTCAATCGGCTCCGACGGCAGCTGGAACAGGCTCAATCGGGTGTGGCCAACTGGGGTAAAACAGTCATCGCAGATGAAGGGTCGAAATACACGCCCTTTCAGCTCTCGCCACAGGATCTCCAGACGATCGAAGCCAGACGTTACCAGGTGGCGGATATTTCCCGCTTCTTTGGCGTCCCGCTCCATCTCCTGAACGAGACGGACAAGACCACGTCGTGGGGCACAGGCCTGTCTGAAAATACGCTGGCGTACCTGATCTTTTCGCTCGATGCAGATCTGCGACGGATTGAAAGCGAGCTGAACTACAAGCTGTTTTCCGGCACGCGGCTCTTTGTAGAATTTGACCGGGACGGCCTGCTGTCCATGGATCCGGCCAAGACAGCCACGGTCATGCAAAGCGAGATCTCCAGTGGTGTCAGCACCATCAACGAGGCGCGCCGGAAGAAGAACCGGCCACCCGTCAAGGGCGGCGACACGCCGCTGATCAACAGCACCAACGTGCCGTTGACGACACAGGCAGCGAAAGGGCCGGATAACCCCTCGCCTGTTCCTCAACCTTCACCAGGGCAACAGGAATGAAACGCTACAATGCCCAGGCAGGCCGGTTCTCAAACCGTGCCCTGCTGGCCTTTACACAGGCAGGGCTTCCCCAAACCCTGACCAGTCGCCCCCGTGCAGACGGGCAACCGGCCGAGATCCTTCTCTATGACGAAATCGGCTTTTGGGGTGTGACGGCAAAGGATTTTGCCAATCAGCTGGCGCAGGTCGGTCCCGGACCCATCAACCTGCGCATTAATAGCCCAGGCGGTGACGTGTTCGATGGTCTAGCCATCTATGCCTCGCTCAAGCAGCATGATGGCACGGTCAATGTCATCATTGATGGCCTGGCGGCCTCTGCTGCCTCATATATCGCTCTGGCGGGCGATACGGTCATGATCGCACCGAACGCCTTCATGATGATTCACAATGCCTGGGGCCTCGTCGTCGGCAACAAAGCCGACATGACAGCCACGGCCGGTGTCATGGCTAAGATCGATGGCCAGATGGCGGCCCTCTATTCCGGCAAAACAGGCCAGAGTGTCGATGAGATTTCCGCACTGATGGATGCCGAGACCTGGTTTACGGCCGAAGAGGCCAAGGATGCAGGTCTGGCCGACGTCATCGTGAATGATGACCGCACTATCTCGCCTTCAGCCAAGATCGATCTGACACCTGACAAGGATGTCCTCGCACTGGCGGCCGAGATGGCCATCGCATCACGCCAGCGTATGGCTCGCCTGGCCGAAGCCGAAAACGCCCTCTGACCATGCTCTGGCCGCCCTCGAAGTGAGGCGGAATCAGGTCATGACCTATACGGAACGCCACCCCTAGAGCGTGGCGGTTCCCCCCTTTCATTCCAAACAGGAAATCCCATGCGTTCCAAGGAATTGCGCGCCAAGCGTGCAAAGCTGATTTCTGACGCCCGCGCTCTGATCAACGGCGAAACTGTCACCGCCGAACAGAATGCCCAGTTCGACGCCATGATGGCCGAGGCAGACGAACTGAAGGCCCGAATTGATCGCATCGAGACAGCTGAGGCTGCTGAAGCGGAACTGGCCGTGCAGATTGCGGCCCGTGGCGAAGGTGAAGGCCGAGGCGCAGACGAACAGCGCGATCGTGAAACGCAGGAAGTCCGTGTCTTCGGCGCATGGCTACGTGGTGGCATGGACAACCTTGCCGGAGAGGACCGTGTCTTCGCCCTCAACCAGGCACGCCTGGGAACTGAGTTCCGGGCCGCACAGAGCACCCAGTCCGGTCAGGCTGGCGGCTATCTCGTTCCTCCCCTCTTTGCCGATCAGCTCCTGGTCGCTCTGAAGGGGTACTTCACGTCCCTGGATCTGTTCGACGAGATCCAGACAGGGTCCGGTGCGCCCCTTCCCTGGCCAACGAACGACGACACATCTGCTCGCGCCAAGATCATTGGTGAAAACACTACGATCAGCACCAGCGACCTGAAGTTCGGAATCTCCAACGTCCTGGCCTATTTGTACGCTACGGATGCCGTCCTGGTGCCCTGGACGCTGATGCAGGATTCCTTCCTTGATCTGGACGCCTTCCTGCGTACCGCTCTGGCCACGCGCTTTGGCCGTACCCTGGCAGATGATCTGACTGTAGGGACCGGCACGAATATGCCGCAGGGTGTCTGCACGGCCGCAGGAGTAGGCGCTACCACGGCCACCGTTGCCATCGGCTATGATGACATTCTCGACCTGCAGCACAGTGTGGATCCAGCCTATCGTCAGGGCGCTTCGTTCATGTTGAACGATATGACGTTCAAGGCTTTGCGCAAGCTGAAGGACAATGAAGGCCGCCCACTCTGGTCTCCATCCATTGCTGCAGGCGCACCGGATATGTTCGCGGGCTCGCCTTTGAACATCAATCAGAGCATGCCTGACATTGGGGCTGGCAATAAGGCCATGCTGTTCGGCAACTTCAAGAACTACAAGTTCCGAAACGTGAAAGGCCTGTCGGTCGTGCGCCTGAATGAGCGCTATGCCGATGCTCTCCAGACCGCCTTCTTCGGATATGCGCGCTTCGGCGGCGGTATGCCTGGTGCCGGTACGGCCATCAAGGCGCTCCAGACAGGCGCAGCGCCGGCGAACGGCGGCTAACCTCAAGCAGGAGACTGATCGATGAGAAGCATTCCCCTCGGGTCAGCTCCTGCCCTGGTGCCTTTGGCCTCTCTGGAGGTCCGTATCAGACTGGGCATCACAGATGCCCAGTCTGATACGGACCTCCAGAGATACCTTATGGATGCGACTGAGGCTGTTCTGACATTTATCGGCCGGCCTCTACTGTCCCAGACCTGGCAGGACCAAATCTTTGTGCGTCCCTTCCCTCGCACGCTGTCTCTGCTCCTTGGCGTCTATCCCGTTCACAACGTGATTGCCGTCACACGAAACGGAACAGCGCTTGAGCAAGACACCATCAACGATCTGGTCATCGATGACGACTGCGGCGAACTTTACCGGCCTGATGTCACACAGCCTTTCTGGCCGGCAGGCCGGTATCTCGTGACCTATGAGGCGGGATATAACCCGCCCGTCACTCTGGATGACGGAACCGTGCAGCCTGGAAATTTTCCGGGAGCCATTTGCCTGGCCGTGCGGCGCGTCGCAGCCGCCTCCTACTATGCTCAGGGCCGTGATCCGACTTTGAAATCAGAAAATGAACAGGGCGTGGGCTCCACAAGCTGGGCTGTTCCGGATCCCTCTTTAGGAGGACTGACACCGGAAGCGGCTGGGCTGGTGCAACGTTTCCGCAGCGCAGGGTGTGCCTGATGGGGTATCAGACAGAACGCCGGCGTCGTCAGATCCGACGTAAAGGCCGCATGATGGCGCTGTCCCGTGCGAATAATGGCAGCCTTCCTGCTCCCGTTGCGGTGAACCTGATCGCCTATTCCGCGCCGCCTGCTACGGCAGCGCTGGAAGCCGGCGTTTCGGTCATGCCGTTCGTGGCGGAAATCCTGAATGATGAGCTGCAAGCTGCTGGATATGGCCGCCCGCACAACATGGACCAGCTGAAGGACGGCGATCGGATTTACACGCTGACAGATGCGACAGCTGTTTATGACGGCGATCAGATCTGCGGCTGGAAACTCTTTGCAGCAGGTGGAACATGACCTCTCCTGTCGTCTGGATGGACGCGTTCCAGCGCGCTTCTGCGGCCATGGCACCTTTTGGCATTCCGGTGCTGGATGCGATGGCGCAGACTACGGAGGATCAGCTGACCCCCTGGGTTCTGTTCGAAGTTGCCAGCGCGGACGGCGATCGCCTGGGCGTCGGTGAGATCGTTGACGAAGAAACCGGCCAGATCTGGCTGCACCTGTTCGTGTCACGCGGTTATGGGGCCTTGCCGGCACTCGAACGCCGCAAGGCCCTGTCAGTCGCGTTCCGCGTCCCGGACGGTGCCGCACCCGAAGGTCTCTATTATGACGGGAAGTCTTACGATCCGCCCGATAATGACCAGACAGGAAAGTGGGTCCGGTTCAGTCTGGCCGTCACCTATCGGTACCAGGACGTCGTCCTCCCTCTGCCATCCCCCTGATTTTCTCTGACACAGCCACCTTCACGGTGGCTTTTTTTATGAGGTGAAACCATGGCCTTCACGGGCTCGACAGCAGGGTATCAGGCCGGTGCCCAGTCTAATGACACGGCCGTTGCCTATGGTCTGGAGAAGACTTACGGCGTCCAGGCGACCGGGACATTCCAGAGCACCCGTTTCACGGGCGAAAACTTCCGTCCTCAGGACACAACGCAGCGTCCGGATGAAATCAATACGGACATCGAAGCCTCTCAGGAAGTCGTCACACAGACCACGACCTCAGGCACGCTGTCTGGTGCCCTGTCGTATGGCACCTATGACGACATGCTGGCCGCCGTCCTTGGGGCAGACTGGAACAGCAACACGATCCAGAACGGTGCCGTCGTCAAAACCTGGACGGTCATCGAAAAGCTGGGCGGAAAATGGTTGGTCCGTCCAGGCTCCTTCTGCACGCAGGCACAGCTCACCTTTGCCCAGGGCAGCTTCTCATCCGTCGCGTTTGACTTCACCTGTAAAGGGCAGTCCATCGCAGACGCGGATCCCGCCACGGCCTATACGGCAGCCCCGACAGGCCGGATTTTTGACACGGTTGGCAACTTCTCCGGCCTGACCATTCAGGGCAAGGCACCCGCAGGCTGTATTCGTCAGGTCCAGATCACGCTGAACCGGAATGGCTCCGGGGCTGACTATGGCATGGGCCATGCGGACGCCTGCGGGATCCGTCCAGGCGAAATTCTGGCAACAGGCCAGATCCAGTATTTCTTCAAGACCTGGGATGAATACCAGCTTTACGCCGCTGGAACGCAGGGACCGATCGCCATTACGGTGAAGGACGCGTCCGGGAACAGCTACGTGTTCACGTTCCTGAACGCAGCCCTCCGAAACCCGCAGATCAATGCCGGCAGCAAAAACACCACGATCGTGGCCACGTTCGACATCTCCGGTAATCCGCTGGCAGCGGGCGGAACCTTCAAGATCGACCGGATCCCGGCAACGCCTCCAGCTTCTGGCAGCTGACATGAGGTTGCGTCATGGCTGACATCCATTGTCCAGGCGTGACGGTCGCGTCGGCGCGGACCCTGCGGCTGCTGGCGTCCAGTACGCCGCCGCTCTGGGGTGTCCGGCTGCCCTCCATCCGGCAAAGCTGGGCACCGAAAGCACCGGCTGACGTCCTGGAGTTTGCACTGGATCCCGGCCGCTGGCTTGCGGATGCGGGTGACACGCTTCTGTCCGTCTCTGCCACGGTTCCGGATCCTGTCACGTCCTCGGACCTGACAGCGCTCTGGTGCGGCAAGGTCAACGGCCTCGCCGTTGTCTGTCTGGCAGGTGGCCAACCGAACACACTGGTGCCGGTGAGCCTGACCCTGCACACGTTGCAGGGGCGTCGTCACACGGAAGCCGTGACTGTCCAGATCAACCTGGACAGCGAGCCGGACGACGTGCCGGACTGGCCATCTCTGGCCGATGGCACGCCCATCATTCCGAACGCACTGACGGATCCGGATGGTCGGGTTCTTACCCTTGGCACCTCGCAGGTGAAGCAGGTTTCCGTGGCGCAGCTGCTGTCTCCGGACGGGACCAGTCACCTCACATCCCCTGCCGGCGTCCCGTTGCTCAATCAGGTTTTCCGATCGGCAACAGACACGCTGCTGCTCGCATAGAGAGACAACATGGCAACAACCAATCAACCAGGGCAGCCGATTTCCGGCCTCCCGTTTGCGGACAGCGTGTCTTCTACGGACGCGCTCCTGGGAATCGTCACCAAAGCCGGCGGAACAGGTGCCAATCAGGTCACAATCCTTGTTCTTGCGCAGGCCATCAGTGCGGCAATCGGTCTGGATGATGCTGTAGAGGCTGCGGAAACGGCTGCTGCCAGTGCGGCTGCCAAAGCTGAAGCGGCCGGGACTGCGTCCTCGGACACCGTAAATTCCTTCCGTGGCAAAGCGGGCGGCCTGGCAGCGCTGGATGCTCTGGGGCAGTTGTCCCTGACAGACGGCAAATCTCTGGTCGCGGCGCTGAAGGTTCTGCCGGCCACACAGACCACGCCAGCCCGTCTGGCGACAGTCATTCCGCTGGATGGGGCAACGCAGTTTCAGACGGGCGACACCGTCGCCACGCTGGCAGACCTGTTGACGGCCGTGTCCGGACTGGATGGTAGCCGGGTCTATATCGACCAGGACGGCTTTGTGCGTCCTGTTCCGTCCGATGCGCAGATCCTGCCGTCCGATCTGGTGGCTGATGGAAGCCGATACGTCGCGCCAGCTGAGTACCAGGCTGGGACGAAATCCTTGCCGGCTGGCCTCTCCCTGAACGCGGACGATGAAACCGTCATGACGGATGGCAGCCAGTTTTTTGCTGGTACCTGGGCGAACGGCCCGCTGCTCTCACCCCTTTAATACTGGAAGACTCATGTCTCTTTCTGATGGAAACCCGACAACCTTTGGCAAGGTTGGAGCAGATACTTTCGTGCGCGGTGACGCCTCTGCCCTGACCGTGCTGGATCCAGGCAGCGCTACACCAGCAGCTGGCATTCGTCTGGATGCGCTTGCCGGTCAGACCCGACAGGCCGCAAGTGATGCGTCTGCTGCCAAGACATCTGCATCTGAAGCTGTTGCTGCAGTAAAGTCAGCCGGAACGGACGTCGATACCAAGCTGGGGAATTATCTGCTGAAGAGCGCTGTCGGCACGAATGGTGGGGTCGTCGGCATCGATGACGGTGGCGGCATTCTGCTCAACTCCGTTTCGGGAGCCATTACCTATATTAATGCTGGAAAGCCCGGAGGATCCGACCAGACCGCCATTCAGTTTTATAGCGGCTCCAATGAGGGGACAGCGGCTACGCTGACTGCCTGGGGTGGAACAGGCAATATGGACGGGAATCTGGCCGTGGGAGGGTCTACGCTGCACCCACAGACCAATAACGTCACCAGCCTGGGAACATCCAACAACGCCTGGTCAGGCGTCGTAACCCAGACAGCGCCGCAGGTTGTTTCGGACGCAAACGACAAGACTATCATCGGCACCCTGGGCGACAGTGGTTATACGGACATCACAGCAAAGCTTCGGGCCGCCTGGGCTGCCATCAGCGGCGTTGTGTATACTCTCAAAAACGGTGCATCTGATCGTCGCCACATTGGCGTCATTGCTCAGGTTGTGCAGGCTGCCTTCACCGCGCAGGGGCTTGATCCTGCGGAATACGGTCTCTGGTGTTCAGAGCCACGGACGCAGATCGTGACGGCGAAAAATGAAGATGGGTCCACGACCACGACTGTCCAGCCCGTGTACGAAGCAGACGGAAAAACGCAGGCGACCCAGCAGACGCTTCGCTATGAAGAACTGCTGTCTCTGGGCCTGTTCTGTGAACGTCTGGAACGGTCTGACCTGACGGCCAGGATTGCTGCCCTGGAAGCCAAGGCCGCTTCTCCGGCTGCGGCATAAGGAAACCGCATCATGGGGGACAACCCAACCTCTGTGGACAAGGCGATCTGGGGTCTGCGGGCCTCAGAAACGTTTCTGCGTCTACCATTGCCGGACAGGTTCGTTATTGCCGCGCCGTCAGCTCCGACAGACAGTGACGGGGTAAACTGCACGTTTGCCATTCTGGCCGGTGATGCCGTTCTGTATTCCAACGATAGCGGGAAATGCACAGTCGGCCTCCAGGGGCAGACCAGTGCAGGCGCGTCCAAGAAGAACCTCAAGATCAAGGTCAAGAACGCCAACAAGGACAAGGTTGCCATTCAGTTTGGAGCGTGGGCCGAAAGCACGTCCATCACGCTCAAGGCCTATGGGTCTATTCCGGGCAATCCCACGGCCTTTGATCGCTCCATGGTCCGTGAGGCGGTCAGTCTGGAAATCTGGCGACAGATCCGGCGCGACACTCCGTCGGATCCGGGTCAGCTCACGCCGTGGTACGCACGGCTGAATGCGACGACCACGCTCTTCCAGTCGCCTCTGTGCTCGTGTGACTGTTGGCCGGTCAACGTCTACCTTCAGACGCCCTCTGATCCGCAGCCAGTGTTTTATGGCTGCTATATGCTGCGATCGGATAACAGCAATCAGACCTATCTGATTGACGACCAGAATCCATCTCACTATCTGCTCCAGCCGCAACACGGCTCGGATGCGATCTGGACGGACAAGGGCCAGTTAAACACGTCTGTCTGGGAATTCTCGTCTCCGGCCAAGCCTGACACATCCGTGCCAGGACGCCTGATCGACTGGTTTGCATCCTGTCTTCAGGATCCGGGAAAATGGCTGCTGTATCGTGACTATCTCAATCTGGCGTCCTGGCTGGACTACATCATTCATATTGAGGTGGTGGGGAGTTTCGACAGCACGCTGAATAACGTCATCCTGAAATCGTACACAGGCACGCAGACGTCCGGATTATGGGAAATTGATTCCTACGATCTGGATGAAAGCCTGGGTGTGAAGTGGAATGAGCCAAATGGTGCTGCGCCAGGCACCACGGGCTGGGCCAGTGATGGGGCAACGGTTTTCAAGCAGATGCGTGATCAGTTTCAGGATCAGATCCGTGCCCGTTACGCCTACTTGCGACGGTCAGGGACATTGTCCGGCACCACTTTCCGGTCGGTTCTGCAAAACTATGCGCGTTTTCGAGCTGACGATCTGGCAGCCGACTGGGCGCTCTACGGGACAAACCCCATCGCGTCCTATCCCTATCTGACGCACTGGTACGACGGCCGCCTGGCGTGGCTCGATACACAATGGGGCTACTCAGCCTGACGTGACATCCGCCGCCCTCCGAGGCGGTTTTTTTATACCCTCAATTCAAACGGAAAAAATTAACATGGCAAAGCTGTCAGCCTTCTCGCGCGATCGTAACCGTGTCTCCCAGGGCGAAGAAATCGAAGTCGGACCTGAAGGCAACACGTTCTTCATCACAACGCGCGGCTTTACGCCTGCCTATCGTGACACGCTGTATGCGCTGCGTCTGGCAGAAGCACGTGACCTGAACCGCTCTGTTCGGGCTGGCGCGGGCTTTTACGCGCCTGACACGCTGCCGCCGTCCAACGAAGATCTGTGCCAGGGCAAGGCGCTGGCGCAGGAATGTGTGCTGGGCGTCAAGGGACTGGAAGGTGACGACGGACAGGACCTGACGGTGGATGCGTTCCGCGACATGCTGTCCAGCGGGGAGTATCCGGCCCTTATCACGTTGTCCCTCATGGCGGCTGGTCGTGTCGGGTCCGACCGTGAAGAACAGGCCAAGGCCTCCGAGGGAAACTGATTGCCTCACTCCAGTGGGAACTGGAGTGGGGCCAGTTCACGGGAGAGAACGAAATTCCAGAGATCCGTGAAGCGGCTCTGGAGCACCGTATTCTCCCGGATCCCTGGAATGAGGTACCCTGGCGCGCCTGGCACGATCTCCAGCACGACCGTCCCTGGATTACCGACGGTCTGGGTGCAGGCATGGGGGCGATCCGGATTATTTCCCGTCCCCAACCCATCGGCTGGGTGGCCGTGGATCGGTGGTGTGATGCCAACGGTGTCACGGCGGATGAACGCCCGCTTGTGTTCCGCCTGGTGCGGGCTCTGGACATCGTGTTCCTCACGCATCGGAACACTCAGATCACGCAGGATCTCCAGAACGCTCTGAGGAAGTAACTATGGCGTCTCCACGCAGTGTTGCCCGGAATATCCGTCTGTTCCGGGATCAGGCGCTGTCACCGGCAGCCCAATCGGCCTATCTGGCACGGGTTGCTATCAATGCCCGTGACACGGCCGTAAGGCGCGGTGATGCGCCTCCGCACTGGACCACGAACGTGGATGGGCGTCAGGGTGCGCCGGAAAGCTCTGTCCGGCCTGACGGGTTCATTCTCTACAAGTTCAACGTGATGGGTCTGGCGGCCAAGGCTGCGCTCCAGCTTTGCAAGGAGCGTTCCCCTGTCCGGTCCGGGCGGTATCGGGACAGCTGGGTGGTCGTGGTCGAGGGCAAGCCCTGGACAGACGACGTGGCTGACGTGCCGGAGGGCAAAGAAGTGATGATTGTTAATCCTCAGCCTTACGCTCGCAAGATCGACACTGGCGCCATGAAAATGAGCGTTCCGCCCGGAATTGTCGAAGCTGTGCGCCAATCCATTCAGCGAAAATTCCCGACCGTGAACGCGGCCCGTGCCTTTGTCACGGTGCCCTCCGGATTGCTGGACAATGCGCCTTACATCCTACGACGCAATGGGCGCGCCAAAGACCGAACAGCCGGAAAAGCGATCACCTATCCGGCTTTGATACTCACCCGAAGAACCTGAGGTTTCGTCATGGCGACAGTTGAGCAGATCGAAGTTTCCTACCGTGGACAGATCGCCTCAGCTGCGCAGGCTGATGCGGATGCCCTGGACAAGGTTGCGGACGGTCTGGACCGGGTCGGTGAATCGGTTGAGGTCACGGATACGAAAATTGGCCGTTCGACTAAGACTGCTCGGGAAAACGTTAATTCTCTTGATGCTGTTACCAAATCTGCAAATGCGCTTGCGAAAACCCAGAAAGAGTTGGCGACAGTTGAGCAGACTCTGACAGATGGCGTCCGAAAAGGTGAAATCACCAGAGAAGAAGCCTCACGCGCTTTGGATGGTCAGACCGCGAAAGTTAATAAAGCTGCGGCTGCCCATGACAAAGCTGTTCAATCCTTTAAGGGTGCCGGCGATGCGCTCCAGGACACGACCGATAAGGCCAAACTGTCCGGCTATCAGTTCGGCATCGTTGCGGATGAAGCGCATAAATTTTTCGACCAGGTGATGTCTGGCGGCTCTGCCATGAAGGCCGCCTTCTATCAGGTGCCGAATATCGTCCAGACCATGGGCGGCCTTGGCAGCGCCGTGAAGGTTGTTGGCGGATTTCTGTCCGGTCCAGGCGGTCTTGCTGTTGCGGCGGCTGCGGGGGCTGCTGCCCTCTACAAGGTCGGCTCTGCGGCCGAAGCCGAACAGGAACAGCTGGCGACGCTGTCGCAGCATCTTCGGGCAACCCGTGATGATTACACCGCCATGGCCTCATCAGCCGAGGCAGCAGCACGCCAGCTGTCGTCCAGTAGTGGCCTTTCCCTCGATGATAGCCGTTCCGTCACCACGACCTTTGCAGCCGTGCCCACGGTCGATGGCTCCAGCCTCCGGGCTTTGTCAGCCGAGGCGCGGGATCTGGCCGAAGTCATGGGCGAGACCGTGCCAGAAGCCGCCAAGACCATGGCGGATGCGTATGCGGATCCGGCCAAAGCGGCCCAGGACTTTGCCGACAAGGGTTTGCTGGGGGTTCATCAGAGTTTGGTCAGCCAGATCGAAGATCTGCAAAACTCTGGCAACCGCCTTCAGGCCTGGCAGCTGCTCATGCAACAGGTCGGAACAGCAACACGTGGAGCTTCGGAACAGGGCCTGACGCCTTTCCAGCAGGCTTTGCATGACCTGCGGGACGACTGGGCCGCTCCGATTGCCGGTGCAAAAAGCCTGGCTGACGCCATCGGGGATGGCATTGTCGCGGGCGCTACGAAGGGTATCAATGCCCTTGCCTCACTCGGAACGTCCCTTCAGTCCGCCAAGAAGTGGATGGACAGCTTCCAGCCTGCGCATGTGGCTTATGAGGCGCAGCAGGCGACACTGCAAAGCGGATCGTCTTCGGGGATTTCCGGCCTGATTGACAGTGTTGGCTCTCAGATCGGGGCCAGCTCTGACGTCCTCTCCCTGGCACACCGGATCCAGCCCGTGGAAAGTGCCACGGGTCAATACAAAAACGGTCAGGTGGTCACGTCGTCTGCCGGTGCCATTGGCGCCATGCAGGTGATGCCGTCCAATGCTGATGGGAATGACCTGACGGACCCAACCGGCAACGTGACGGCCGCTGAACGGCTCCTGATCCGGCTCTATTCCAAGTATGACGGAAATCAGCAGCTTGTAGCCATGGCCTATAACTGGGGCGAAGGAAATGTTGATTCCTACCTGAAGGGCTCAAAGTCTGTTCCGCAGTCTGTCCAGGATTATGCGGACAAGGTCACGGGTGGCCAGGTCTATGGTGCCACGACTGTGGCAAGCATGCAGGGGCGTGTGGACGATGCCCTGAAGACTTCGGACGGTTATACAGCGTCCCAGGTGCAGGATCAGACCAACGCCATCAAGCAGCTCACATCTGCCCAAGCCGCGCTGGATGACCTGCACAAGGCGGGCAAGGTGACGGATGCTGACTATGCGGCGTCCACTCAGGATCTGACCAATCGTCTGCTGACCCACAAGGGCGCGCTGAACGAGCTCCGGGATCCGCTTCAGGAGCTGGCGCATCAGCAGGAACAGGCCACGGATGCTGCCTGGGCTGGAACGGCTGCGCAAAAAGCCATGGTCCAGGTGGATCAGCAGGTCGAGGACGCTGCCCGCAAGATGGGTCAGGCGCATGCCTCTACGGCTGACATTCTGGTGGCTGAAGCACGGGAACAGCAGATCCTGACGGGCGAGTTCAATGCCTCGATCGATACCATGACCCGCAAGACGACTGCCCAGGAAGCGCTTTTGTCTTCCTATGATGGCAGCAAGGGCAGCCTGGACCAGTATCTGCGGTCCGTGGAAGCATCCGAAACGGTCCAGAACACGTCTATTTCAGGAACAAAAGAGCAGGCACGTCAGCAGGCGGTCCTAACGGATGCTCTCGACAAAGCAGCGTCTGCGCAGGCAGATCTGACGACAGCCCGCAAGGCGTATGGTCAGTCCCTCGATCTGGATTACATCAAGGCGGAAACGGCGTCTCTGGGTCAAAACTCGGATGCCGTTTCGGTTCAGATGGCGGTTCTGAAAGAGCGCAACAGCCTTCTGGAGAATGGTGCCGATCTCACGTCCAAGGCCAGCCAGACTGACCTGACGAACGTGGCAGCAATCCAGTCGGCCACGAACGCCTATCAGAAACAGCAGGATGCCCTGAGTGAACTGACCAGTGATATTTCCTCAGCAGCGGACACGCTGTCGGGTGACTTCACGCAGGCCTTCGTCAATGCCTCCAATGGCGGGGTGACGTTCAAGTCTGCCATGCAGGGCGTGGAAAGCCAGCTGGTCTCCATGATCGCCAAGCTGACGCTGATCAATCCACTTCTGAGTGCCATCGATGGCAAAAGCCGGACAACCATCGGAGATATTTCCTCGATCCTTTCGGGATCCGGGTCATCCTCTGGGGTGTCTGCAACCAACGCGATCAGCACCTATTCCGGGGGCTGGGGATGGAATCCTGTTAGTTCCGGATCATCGGTTTCCAGCAGTCTTGGCGGCACCTCCTGGCTGTCCTCCGGACTGAAAACCAATCTGTTCGGGACGGCGACGGTGGGGAACCTTCTAGGCGGCATCGGTGGCGGCTTTGGCCTGGGCTCGGCGCTGTCCTCAATCGGGGGTGGTACGAACGGGACGCTGGGTAGTGGTATCGGCTCTGGTCTCGGCGCTCTGGCCGGCTCCTTCATACCAGGCGTCGGAACGCTGATTGGTGGTCTGGTGGGTGGTGGTCTGGGTGGCCTTCTTGGTGGCCTCTTCGGGCACAAGAAGAACCCCTACACGATCGACCAGGTGCAGACGATCGATGGTCAGCTGTCTCTGGGCCAGACCTGGAACCAGGCCCAGACGGACACGATCACGGAGCAGCTGAAGACAGATATCTCGTCGATCAATAGCGTTTTGTCCTCGACCGGGGCTGATATTGGGGGTGGCTATCTGGGCACGGTGCGGGATGATAAAAACAACAAGAACGCAGCGCTCCGGTCCGTCTCCCTGACGGACCTGCTGAAAAGCTCCACGCTGACCAGCTCTGACGCCACGTTCAATCAGGCGCTGTCTCAGGGCATGCCCTCGGACATCACGGACGTTTCCACCTACACGGCGGCGATCCAGAGCCTGAAGACCATGGCGGATACGGTCGATCAGCTGGGCGTCTCGGTCTCGAAATTCAATTCGGACGGTACCGTCACGATCCAGAATTTCACGCAGCAGACCGGGGATCTGAAGACGGCCCTGGATACGGCGCTGGACGGACAGACGATGTCCACGTCCGATCTCCAGACGCAGATCTCCACGATCAGCACGTTCGTCAACACGACGATGCCCAGCCTGCTGTCTGCCACGGTTTCCGGCCAGCAGTCCTGGGTGGACCAGATGGCGACGCTGAAACAGACCTATGACGCTGCGGCGTCGCAGGCCTCGGCTTACGGGCTCGATGGGTCTGCCCTGACATCCAAATATCAGACGCTTTACGATCAGGGTTATGCAAACAACATGACCACGCTCAATCAGTCTGATGCGGGTGTCCGGGCGCGTTACATGACGGCGACAGGAGATGATGAAGGGGCAGCGCTCCTGAATTTTGACACCAGTGCCGATCAGCAGCGCCAGTCCCTGAAAGATACCTGGCAGTCCTTCCTGGGCGATTCCTATGCGTCCCAGCAGGCCTATGTGGATCAGTCGGCCGATCTGGAAAAGACGCTGGCAGCTGAACGCCTCCAGATCCAGCAGCAGTACAACGGCACGTCCGTGGCACAGCTGAAGGAATACCAGGAACAGGCGCAGCAGTCTGTCACGTCGGTGTTTTCCAGCCTGACGGATTATGCGCGGGGGCTGAATACGTCCGACGCATCGCCACTGTCTGCCCAGGCGCAGTACCAGAGCGCCAATGACAACCTGATGAGCGATTATCAGGCAGCCATGGGCGGGGATTATGATGCCCTGTCGCGGATCCAGTCTGATGCCAGCACCTTCCTGTCCACGTCCAAGACCTGGCAGGGTTCTGGCACCGGATACAGCACGGATTTCACGCAGGTCACGAATATCCTGAAAGCCCTGGGGCAGTCAGACAGTGACAAGATCACGGCCTCTCTGGTCCAGAAGCTGTCGCAACAGACCAACGACCTTCTGAAAGGCATGACCGACCAAATGGCCGAGCTGGTGAAAGTTGCCACGGCAACACAGAAGACAACCCAGCTTCAGGCTGTCACCGACGCCACACGGCCGAGGGCGGCATGAGGTTTCGCACGGTTGATATGGAAATCGTTCTGCCGGCCGTCACGCAGCCGGCAGCGGTTCCAGGGTGGGGCAATGTTCCATGGGGGGCTCTGACGCAATATCCGGATAATCCGGAATCAGTCGAAACCCTGCGGTTCTCGGATGCGGGCTATGTGACGGAAACGCATATCCCCTATCCGCCCTATGTTACCCAGGCGCTGGATCTGTCACGGTCCCTGACCCTGTCAGCCGATGCCCTGGGCGGGTCGTTCTCAATCGGGATCCTGACGCTGGCCAATCCGGACGGCGTTCTGGACGGTCTGCTGCAAAGCCGTGTGAATGACCATCTTCCCGTTACGCTCCGGGAAGGTGTGCGGCTTTGGGATGGCACCCGACAGATCTGGACGGATCCGGCGTCCGCCTCTCTGCGTCCCGTTTTCGCGGGTCTGGGAAAGAACTGGCAGCCGGGTCTGAACAGCGTGTCCATCACGCTGCTCGATGCCACCTACTGGCTGGACGGGACCGTTCCCGTCTCGATCTATGGGGGCACAGGGCGACTTGATGGAGACAGCAATGTGGTCGGCCGGGATGTGCCGCGCCTGCGGGGCACGGTCTGCAATGTCACGCCTGTTCTGATCGACAGCAGCAACTACGTCTATCAGCTGTCAGACGGGCCCGCCGATATTACAGCCCTGTATGAAGGCGGCTATGCCGGCATCGCCTATGGCGGGGCTGTCACCGATATTTACGCCACGTCTCCGGATCCGGGCACCTATACGGTTCTGTCCAGCAGTGCGGGCACCTGGATCCGGCTGGGCACCAAACCCGTCTATGGAATCACCGTCGATGCGGTGGGGCATTTCCGATCGGGCGCGGCTCCTGTCAACGTCCTGGACGTGCTGCGACAGTTCCTGATTGAAGACATGGTCATGCCAGCCGCTTACATCGATGCCGCCTGGACTGCCACGTCCAGCCTGGTGCCGTATGCGGGCGGGTGGTTCTGGGACGGGTCCAGCAGTGTGACAGGTCTCCAGGCGGTCAGCACGATGCTGTCTGGCCTGGGCCTGTCCATGGTTCCAACCCGGACGGGTACCTTGCGGCCGATCCGTTTGCAGGATCCAGCAGATGCCGGCGATCCGGTCCTGACCCTGACCACGGACGTCATCAGCGCGATTTCGCCCGTGGCTCTGGACAGCTCTCTGGATCCGCCCACCTGGCGCTGGCGCATCGGATGGCAGCATAATTTCACGGTCCAGACCTCCGGATCCGGTCTGCATCCGCAGGCCTCGGCGGATCGTCAGTCCCTGATTGCCGAAAGCGACCGGGGTGCTGTCTGGTTTGATACCACTGTGAAAGCAGCATGGCGGGTTCCGAATGATCCGGCATTGATCTCCACGGCACTCGCCAATCAGGCTGATGCGCAGGCCATAGCCAACTGGCATGGTGCGGTCTGGGGAAAGCGCCGGCATCTCTGGGCGGTGGATG
Organism: Gluconobacter frateurii; assembly: GCF_002723955.1. Lineage (GTDB taxonomy): Bacteria > Pseudomonadota > Alphaproteobacteria > Acetobacterales > Acetobacteraceae > Gluconobacter > Gluconobacter frateurii. Next base: position 531,974 of record NZ_BEWN01000001.1, on the reverse strand, counting down.
TGCCGCAATCCGTGGCTCTGGCCGTGGATCTCGGGGATCCGGTGTCGCTTCAGGCTCCGGTGCCAGGCGCGAAATCCGCCATTCCGGGAATTGTTGTGAGTGAACACGTCACCAGCTCCAGCAACACGACAACCCTCACCATACTGGTCTGAGTTATGCAGAACTGCGGCATCGGCTGGCAAAACCTTGTCCTGGGCGCGGCGATCACAGCCAGTTCCGAGGTCTCGGCATTGCCGGCCACCAACCTCCAGAACCAGCACGGGGCGGCCAGCCTCGGCTGGCGTAGTCCCTCTACCGCCTCGATCAGTGCGAAATTCACCTTCAGTGCCACGGCAACTATCCGGGCGGTCAGCCTGCACCGGACCAATCTGTCTGCGGCGGCCACATGGGAAATCCATCTTTGGCAAGGCAGCACGCAGGTATTTACCTGGTCTGGCCCGTGTCAGGTCTCAGGCGGTCAGTGCATTTACGTTTTACCATCGGTTCAGTCCGGCAATATTCTGACGATCACTTTGAAAGACCCGACCAATCCCGCTGGCCTATGCCGGGCCACTTTGGCAGCCCGTGCGGAACTATTCCACGGAAAGCACCGAAAGCCTGACGGTGGGACAGCAGAGCACCACGACGCTGTCTGGTGGCGAGTTCGTGGATGCGCGGTATGTCCAGCGTGGCCTGTCGATCGCGCATCAGTCCTACGGCGATGCGGACGCTGTTGTCTTGCGCCAGATCCAGCATATGGCGGCCACCGGACAGAACATTCTGTTCGTGCCGGACCCGTCTGCCAGTTCGGCAGCATTGGCCCAGACCTCCCTGTTCGGGAGGCTTTCAGGGGGCGATCTTTCAAATCCGTTCGGGCCGGCCGATCGGCATGCCCAGACCCTTACACTGACGGAAAGGCTTTAACGTGGCGGCTCCGCTTCTTCTTGATCTGGTTCTGGAGACGGCCACCAATCCGGGCACGGCCTCGTTCGTGCTGAATGGTGCCGTCCAGGACCGACGCTCTTTTGCCTCAGCTGCTCCGGGTGGCGGGCAGGTGTTCTATTTTGCCGATGACGGTACCCAGGCAGAATGGGGTGTGGGTGTCCTGACAGTCGGGACACCGAATACTCTCAGTCGTCAGACCATCACCGGCACCACACAGAACACGGCGCAGGCGCTCAATTTCACCGGGACAGTCCGGGTCTATTCCTGGGTGCCGGCATTTTACACGCCTGTGCTCGATGGCAATGGATCTCTGGTGCTCCGGGGCGATCTCTCGGCGCAGAATGGAACACTGCAGACGCTGACGGTGACAACCACCTGCACCGTGCCGCGTGTCACAGACTGGGGATCGCAACAGGCTGCACCGGCGGTCGATGTCCAGAACCGTTTCGTTAACAGAGATGTAAGTGGCGGGAATTTTCCCGTTCTCAATTTGCAGCTGGTGAATGCCGCAACCGAAGACAATGCCTCGGCTTACGTCCAGCTTGTGACCAGCTGGGGCGCGCTGGCAATTCCATCCAATGCAAACGTGGACAGTAAGATCCGTGGTTATGCCCAGCCGATCGGCAACTATGCGCAGTCGCAGGCCCTGACAGACACGACGGCCTATCTGCAAAGCCAGATCAACGGCAAACAGCCCACTGGTAATTATGTCACGACGCAGCCGACAACCTCCGGATCCAGCGGGGATCTGAAGATTAACGCGGTCAACTTTAGCAACAGTGCCTCCGCGCCGTATTTGAGCGGATACAAGCCTGACGGATCTCTGACCAGCTACGTTCTGGCCCAGCTCTCTGACCTGCCCATGGACCGATCTGAAAAGATTGTCCGGATGACAGTTATCGGCGCCAAGTCCCTGACACGGATCAACTTCAGTTCCGGGTTCTCCGGGACGCCTCAGGTTATCGCTCAAAATCGCAACGGCAGCGACATGAACTGTCATGCATCTTCTGCGGATTCGGGTGGATTTACGCTCTGGATCAACGGCGGCGGTGCCACCGATATCGATGTTATTGCAGCGGGACCAAGATAAGATGACCACAGCATTAGATGCTATCAAATCCGCGTATCCGGATCGCTATTATGCGAGCACGGACGGATCTGTCGTCACGGGCGTCCTGGACGTCTGGGGCGGCACCACAAACAACCCGCAGGCACAAATCAACGTGCTAGCGTTACCCGCTGTCTCTGATTTGGTTGTCCTGACAGAAGATCAGTTTGCAGAGTCGGTCGGGGCTACGAACATTCCGGTGTCAGGGGGTGCTCTGGTCTATGCCAGCCGTTATGCCGCGCAGTTCGACCATACGGCCGCGCAACCTACGGGCGTGACGGGATGGTACGATCTCTGGACTCTCGGCTCTCACAAGAATTTGCCGGGGCTCGATGACCTCCTGCTGCTGTCTGGTGCTGACTGGCAGGCTCTGGGCGGGGATTATGCCTACAAGGGCGACAAGGGCGTTCAGGATGGGAAGCTGGTGGATTACACGCCGCCGCCTGTTCCTGTGCCGCTGCCTGACCAGGCAAAATCCGAACAGGCCTGGATCCAGTACCAGGTCAACCTGGCCGCCGCGATGGGTGAAGCCTTTACGGATCCGATGAAGGCCTATGTGAAGGCGATCGCTGCCATCGCGGATGGCACGGACACGACCAGCACGGCACTGCCGGCGCGGCCTGATCCGATCATGGCCTGATCTCTGTCCCTTCTTTTCTGACGTTCTCTGACAGCTGCCTACGGGCGGCTTTTTTTATGGAAAAACCATGCCTGACGCTCAAAGACCTGAAGACCTTCTTGCCTCTCTTCAGGCTGAAATCCGTGTCCTCCAGGACCGTGCTCTGAAGCTCGAAACATTTGCCGACGGCCTGAATGACAAGCACGACACGCTGCGTAGTGAAGTCAGGTCTGAAATTGCATCTCTTCGAAACCAGATCGCAAGCCTGGAGACGAAAATGGAAACTGCGAACAAGCAGATCAACAGCAAGCTGGACCGACTGTTCGGGGCTCGCTCTGTAGTTACGGCCATCATTACACTCGCCACCTCGATCCTCGGATCTGGCGTTGTTCACATGGTGGTGTCGATTGGAAAGTAAATATTAACGATCTTTATCGTATATTGTCGTCTTTCAAGGGAGTTTAGAGTTATGAGAACCCATCTTTTCAGAAATTCTTTGCTTGCACTATTGGCAATGCCGCTTTCTGCATGTGCAGTCCACCAGCCTGAAATAACCCTTCAAAGCATCGTCGCGTTCCATGCTTCAGAACACAATCTTGTCCAGAAGGCAGGCCAAGTATTCTCTTCCGGCACGGAGAATATCCCACTTTCAAAAAATGGGTCTAGCCAGCAAAATATTTCCTCACCACCAAGCTATATTCGTATCTGTGATGTTGATCGCCATAGCTGTCAGAATGGCATTCTCTCTTACAAAGTGAATGCGTATGTAGCAGGGCACACTGCAAACGATTTTGAGGTTGTAGGAGAGGTCATCTCGACCATTAGCGCCTCCTACACCATGAATAATTTCAGTGGTTCTCCATGGTTCTCTGCTGCGATCGACAAAGAGGCAGCCCCCCTTCCTTTCAAGGAATACAAGGTGCCATTCCACCAGACAATCAAGCTCGGCGAAACAGTTAAGCTAGATGGTCTGGATGGAGGCTATGTAACTTTCGCTCTTCAAAATCAGCCTGTTTACTACCACGGCGCTCGCGTGCACTAAGGCGCAAACTCAATACCTCGCAAACAAAACTGTTTCGAAGCCGCCCCACCGGGCGGCTTTTTTTATGGAAAATCCCATGAATGAAACTGCCGTCGTGATGGCCACGACGCTCTTAAGGCTGCCCGGTTTCGAAGGATTCCGGTCGAAGCCCTATGTCTGCCCTGCCGGGTACTGGACCATCGGTTACGGCAGTCGCTGGCTGAAAGACGGCAAGCCCGTCACGGCTAAGACACCACCCATCAGTGAGGCGGATGCTACCAGCCTGTTGCTACAGTCTGTCACAGCTCTGGACGTCGCTCTGTCCCGCCTGGTCAGGGTTCCTCTTTCGGACGTCCAGCGGGCCGCTCTTCTGTCCTGGCAGTACAACGTCGGAACGCCGGCCGTGGCAAGCTCTACGCTGCTGCGCAAACTCAATGCCGCCTGTTACGTCGGTGCGGCTAATGAACTGACACGCTGGAACAAGGCCACCGTGAAAGGGCACCTGGTCGAACTGGCTGGCCTGACCACACGTCGCGCCTTTGAACGGGATGTGTTCCTGGGCAAGCAGACAGTCATGGGAGTAGGCCGTGCAGCTGTCTGACCTTCTCGGCTTCCTCCCGCCTCAAGTCCTGCTCTGGGGCGGCATCTTTCTTGTTCTGACGTCGATGCTACTGAATGTCTGCGGCTTCCTGCGTTCCAGACTTGCCCCACCGGACCCCGGATCGATCTGGGTCAGGCCCTATCAGCTTCTGAGCTTTCTGGCCTTCGAGCAGAAATATGCCGCGGCCATGTACAAGATCGGGCTCACGGCCGTCATGACGACACGGGCTGAAGCGCCGCTTTTGAAAAAGGCAGGCACGGACAGTGGCGTGCCAATCCTGGACAGCAAGGGCAAGCCCAAAGCGCCTACCTGACTGAACCCGTCCGTCGGACCAGGTTCGATCATCCTCATTCCTCAGATCTCCGAAGGAGGCAGCAATCCTGCTGTCAGACCGTCGGATGCAACGCTGCCCGTCGAGGCAGCTTTTTTTATGGAAGAAACAGTTATGGCTTTCAATTCTGTCACGGCTCTTCAGGGTCTCGTAAACCAGTCTCTGGGCAAGGCTGACACGCCTACGGTGCAGCAGGGCATCAGCGTCGGTGGCCTCGTGCTTCAGGGGGTTCTGGCCGCGTCCATGTCCAAGCTGGCTGAGCATGTCGATATCACGGCGTTCGATGCTGCTCTGACCAAGACACTGGAAGGTGCCACGGATCTGGAGCGCGTTATCGCTGCTGGTCCCGTCACTCAGGCGCCAGCTCAGTGAATACTGCCAATCTGGCGATTGTCGGCGTCATGGCCCTTTTGGCTGTGGCGTCGGCCCTCGGGCTGTATCGAGCCGGAGGCAAATCGCAGAAGGCCGATACGGCTGATCAGGACGTCAAAGACGCAGCGTCTCAGGTGACGCAGCTGCAAGCCATGGAACAGCGCGGTGCAGATGCTCCGCAGACCGTGGATGAGCTTCTGGATGCCTTGGATAAGGGGAAAGCGTGATGCGGGCCGTTCTATTGTGCCTGGTGCTGGCTGGGTGTGCGCAATCGCACATCAAGGTGGTGTGCCCTGCCCTTCATCCCTGGATGGCTGATTTCCAGAAGGAAATGGCAGCCGAGATCCGCACACACAGGCAGGACTGTCCTGCCTTAATTCAAAGCGCGATCCAAATGTCTCGCATCCATAAAGTCTGCAATATTCAATAGATAAGAAAATTTATTATTCCGGAATAAATAGATGCGTTCCTGCACACAAAGTCGCCCATCCATCAAACTTTGTATGCATGTATATATCAAAATACTTATTTTCATCACTAGAATTTTCGTCGACTTTTTCCCATGGGAAATCTGAAAATATTCTATCAAAAACTACATCAGGATCATCTTTAGAAAAAATAGCGACATTTTTTTTCAAATCGTATTCAATAATTCTGTTTTCTTTTATTGCAAAACAGAAAAATTCTTTAAATAAATTAAACTTCTCTTTTAACGAAAGTTCATCATGATCACTAAGACCAAGCGACCACCAAATTCCTATGGGGTTATTTCCATTCACACCAATCATGAATTCGTCAAAGTCTTCCTTGTAGTTCTTCATTTTACATTTCCTAGAATAAACTTTTCCATAGCTACTGCTTTACGGATAGTGCCCGCGATCCCAAAAATAGGTTTGACACAACGTCGATTCGCGCGTGGACTTTCCGTTGTGGGAATTTGATGGTTTGACGTGATAAGCTACTGTTTTGAATAGATTTATCTAGTTGCGTCGGGTCCACCACCAATCTCAAAAATCGCTGTTGCCCAAAGTTTTCATGCATTTCCTAAAATACATTTTTTCTCACTGAAAAAGCTGGTGCTGCGTTCACCCCAAATTCAATATATCATTCGGAATAAAATCCAATGTATTTTGGCGGATACATTATATTTAAATCATGTCTCCCTGGATAATAAAGAATAGTCGTATTTAATTTAGCCTTTTCCAGAACAGAATTTCCGTCATCTCCGTACATTAGAGAAAAATCTTTATGAAAATTATAAATATTCTCCTCTCTATCTTTATAAATTCCGTAAACACGGAGAAATCTCTGATTGTTTTGTCGTTTTATAGCGCTTGTTGTGATCCATCCTTGTGTCGCACAACCTAGCCGCATCAACTTCGCCTCTCTACGAAGCTGAAAAAATGACTGCAAGAAAACATAACAACTAGAAACAATTATCAAGCCCAATAATAAGGACGAGATATTCATAAGAGAATTTTCATTTTCTCTATTTTTATCCATAGGTACATTGCGATTGTAATTATCTTTTAAATAGTAAATTTTTATATTTCTACCATACATTCTCGAGCAATTTATATTGTTATAAGACGTTTTATTTTTGTCTATAAATACTCTTTCTTTGTTAAAGAAAGAGTATTCTACCATACAATTCCATCCGTGTCGCTCTTTTACAAGGTAGGATTTGTCAATATGAGCGATGGCGACAAGACCATGAACCTCAAATTTATGAATGTTATTCAAAATAACTGCAGAGATAATTAATATTGGTAAAACACCAAAAAATCCTAAAACCCCAAATATCCACACCCATTGTTTTATGAAAATTGGCAGCCTGTATATATCTCGTGGTGCGGGATTGTTCAGCTCATTTGGCAATTTCCATTCCATAGCAATTATTTCCAAATTTTATGATATTTATTTTTAGTATTAGAATAAATAATTACCGTGCCCAGACGATATCCCAGGCACGGCACAAAACATCAGGCCGCAGTACGGGCGGTAACACCCAGACGGAAACCTTCTTTTTTCAGCGCCTGAATGGACGCTTCGGAATACTTGGCAACCAGCGGCGTCACATTGCCCGGTGCGCACCAGAAGCCCAGCGTTACGGCAATATTGGCCGGGCGTGGTAGAAATGAAACGGATGGAGCCGGCGCCTTGAGAACCAGCGCATCATTCTCAAACAGGTCCAGGAGCAGAGCGCGAGCCTTGTCGATATCGTCATTATAATCAATCAGCAGGCTGACTGATGCGAGCAGTCGCTCAGACTGGGAACTATTGATGACCACATTGTTCGAGAGCGTCCCGTTTGGTACGTAAACAATGTCGTTCGTGGAATCCTGCAGCACTGTCCGGAACATCTCGATCGAGACAACCGTTCCCGTATTGCCCGCGGCCGTAATGGAATCCCCGACCTTGAACGGACGGAACAGCAGAATCAGCACGCCACCCGCAAAGTTGGCAAGGCTGCCCTGAAGCGCCATGCCGACTGCCAGACCAGCCGCACCAAGAACAGCGACGAAAGACGTCGTTGCAATGCCAACCATGGATGCAACGCTGATCAGCAGAAGTGCCTTCAGCAGCAGCCCGACAACACTGAGCAGAAAGCCCCGGAGGGTTGGCTCGATATTGCTGGCAGCCATCATGCGGCCCATGCCACGCGTAATCATGTTGATGATGGACCAGCCCACCAGCAGCACAATAATCGCCAGCACGAGTTGCCCGACATAACTTAGAAGCGTGGGGAGCCAGCCATAAAACTGACCCCACAATGTATTGACGTGATTTTCCATGAACCCCTCTGTTGTCCGTTCAGTTGGCACCACTGTGCCGACAGATGAACCACAGGTTAATGGGCTTGCATGACCAGCTTCAAGTCTGCCCCGGAAAACCCAACAGTTCCCCAGGTCATAAAAGGACTGTCAGAAAGACGCCGTCAGACTCAGATTAAAAGAGCGCCCCAGCCCTAATAGTGGACCAAGATACCCCGTGGACTGGTAATCCCCGAGCGACATCCCGCCCAAGGGCAGGTAATATTTCTGATCCAGAACGTTATCGATGCTGCCATCCAACGTGAAATACCGCCAGTGATAGCTTCCACCCAAGCCGAGCAACGCATAACCCGGCGTGCGCGGTTCCTGACGCAGTCGATCCACGCTTTCCTTGGATTTAACGAGCGTCACATCCACGTGCACACTCCAGTTCTGGAACGTTTCACGCAGCGTTATCACGCCATTCGTCGGCATCTGATGATAGAGGCCCGCGTGAGACACCAAATCCTGCCCGCGGACCCAGTTCAGATTGGCTTGTATCTCACCCTGACCATACGTCTGACTGTTCCATAGTCTCGCAAACATCGAGCTGTTGATGCCATAGCTCTGGGCATTGTGATTGGCGAACTGGAGCATGGACAGCCCATTCGAGAGCGTTCCGATCTTCACGACGTTTATGTAGTGATGAGTATAGGTGTAGTACGGTTGAACCTTGATTTCCCAGCGATGCCCATGCGGATCATGCAGCGTAACCGTCGTACTGACCGTATTGGCGATTTCAGGCGTCAGATTGAGGTTCCCAACATAGCCGTTCCCGTCCCCAAACCAGCCGATCATCGTTGTGGCCATCGTACCCCGCCCCCAGGCATAGCGTTCATACAAATTGGGAGAGCGGGTTTTGCGCGCGTAACCGCCTTCAATGGTCAGACTATCGAGGGCCTGCCATCGTCCGGTTGCCGTGACGTCGAAATTGGTATCCGTCCGCCCACGGGACGCCGCATTGAAAGCCTTGGCTGCAGCAGCATCCGCCATGCTCATCATGCTGGTCCAGGAATAGGGAGCGACCGGTCCGGTGTTCATCAGGACCAGATCGTTTCGCAATCCGAGCTCCGTGGAGAAACGAGGCGCCCACCGGGCTTTCCATTCTATGTAATGGCCCAGCCGGTCGCGATGCCCGTTATTCACATTATGGAACGTGTCCGGCCCCATCATCGTGCTGTTCAGCAATGGCGGCCACCAGTCATTCAGGCCGTTGTGGTCGAATGAACTGCCAATTCCGAGCGTATGTCTCGGCCCCAGAGGGATCGTGGCCTTGATGGAATAGCCCGCTGTCCGAGTGTCCGTATTCATCGGCATCCCGGTCGAGGCCGTATGCCCTCCCTTGTCGGAGAGCATGTTCATCGCGTGATCAACACGCTGCCAGAAGCCACGTGCCTCAAGCGTTCCCCAGTTGAAATCGCCCGTATATTTTCCGTTCACGAACGTGGAGCGATTGTTCGTCATGTCCATGTACTGGTTCGGGAAACCTTCATACGGGATGTCCTGCTGCCCGACCGTTAAAGCCAGCAGATGGTTTTCCTTACGAACTCCTAACGTGACAGCATGATTGAAGCTCAGATAGTTCGTTGAGAGAACCCGTTGCCCACCGCCCGCATGATAGTCGCTCGCGTGACTATAAGAGCCGGTGTAACGCAGACTAAGCCAGTCGTTGGCGACTGTTACTGACCCGGACGCTCCAGAGCCGCCACCATTACTGCGATACTCTCCTTTCGCGTGCCCGGTCACGAGGATTTTCGAACTTTTTGAAAAGATCGGGTCCTTGCGATTGACCTCAATCGTGCCGCCGGTGCTGTCCCCGCCCTGACTGACCGACGTGATGCCAGCGATGGCCACAGCGGAAGACACCATATCCGGATCAATATAGGACATGGCCGGGTTCATGTGATTGGGGCATGCCGCCTGCATGCGCATCCCGTCCACAAATGTCGCCACCCGGTCATCGGCCATACCATTGAGCACAGGAAGCGCCGAAACGCCGCCGGCAGAGTAGGCACTAAATCCAAGACTACGCTTGAACAGGCTTGTCACATCCGGGTCCGTGGTTGTGGTGCGTCGCACACCATTGACCGTGATAAACTCTGTGGAAGGAGACTTCTGGGTCTGTGCGTTATCCGTATCGTCCGCAAAAGCCGGATTCAGAGAGAAAACAAGCGCGCAACCACAGAGCAACAGTGCCGGACGTGACACACGCCGGACATTGAGAAAAAACATGATCCATAACCTTCGATGAAACACAGACAGCCGCTCGCGCGCATCCCCTTTTCAGGACGCAGGCGACCGGCAGAGACGTGATTTCAGGCGAAGAATGGCGGCCCTGTTGCTGGGGGCAGACAGGCCACCCGCCCGACCGGCGGTGCACGAACCGCCTGTGCCAGATATCGCCAGCGGGCCCAGCGGATCATGGTGAGCAGGAAAAGGGCCGCTGCCAGAAGAACAACAGCGGGAAGATGCAGCAACGGGCATAGCGGACAGGCCGCATCATGATGGTGATGCGGTCCCGAGTGATGCATCATCCCGTGCATCCCGGCATTCCCCATCGACATCATTGCAGCATGGGAAGTGGATGCAGGATCATTCGGCCCGATCTGCAATCCGGTCAAACGCTCAAAGGTGGCACGAGGGGTTTCGTCAGAAAGCGCCTGACTCTGAAGTGCAAGTTGCCCAAACAGTCCCAGCAGAACGCAGATTACCAACAGCCAACGACGTATCGTGGCTGACAAATTCCGACCTCCAGTGATTTGCCCTGAAACCAGCGTCTGCGACCTTGCTCAAATCTTCAGGCGCAGAAAAGATCACTCACTCTCTGTTGTAAATAGACTTAAAACGCCTCCAGGAAAGAAATAAACCCCGGATAGGTATCAAGTAATCAAACGACATATACCCCAATGGGTATATGGAATATGAACGCCGACACCCGCATCCGCTGACACTTCCATACAAGAGCGTCCAGATTTTGCCACATAAGGCGAGCAGCCTTCAGTAAAGTCCTGCCACTCCCGTCCACCGGACATCGTGAGGATGCCATGCGACTTGTCAGTGCCATAAACAGATTTGGTTGGGGCCAACGAGAGAGTGGCTCTTCTGACATACCTCTCCGGGAATGGCTTTCCCGTCAGCTCGATGCCCCTGATGCGGCCATGTTCAGGACTGTCGGTCCGTGTTCGGATGGCCTGATTGCCCTGCGGGAACAGCGCAAGACCAAGCTACAGGGCGACCCTCTGGTCAAACCAATTTTTCAGATGGAAGTCACAACCCAGCTCGACAACCTGCTTGTGACGGACCAGCCTTTCCGCGAACGGCTTGCGTGGTTCTGGTTCAATCACTTCACGGTCAGCCTGCGTCAGGGCGGCACAAGAGCGGTCATTGGCGCCTATATGCGTGAGGCCATTCGCCCGCATGTGACAGGACACTTCTCGGACATGCTTCTCGCCGTGATGCGTCACCCGGCCATGCTGATGTATCTGGACAACGCATCGTCCATCGGACCCACCAGCTCCGCAGGACGAAAAAGTCATCACGGGCTTAACGAAAATCTGGCCCGTGAATGTTTGGAACTGCACACGGTCTCGCCGGCCTCTGGCTACACCCAAACAGACGTTACGTCCTTCGCAGCCATCCTGACAGGCTGGAGCATCGACATGAAAGCCGAACAGCCCGGCTTCGTATTCCGGGAAAAAGCTCACGAACCGGGCGAAAAAACCGTCATGGGTCAGACCTTCCCCGAAGGTGAAGACGGCGGCGTGCAGGCCCTGCACTTTCTGGGCACACATCCTGCAACGTACCGCCATATCGCAACCCAGATGGTCGGACACTTCATTTCCGACACGCCTTCGCCGCAGGATATCAACCACATTACCTCCGTCCTCCGGGACAGTGACGGAGACCTGCGGGAAGCCTCTGTCGCCTTGGCAGACCTTCACGATACGAACCGCTCTGGCAGCAAGTTCCGCTCCCCCATGGACTATGCCACAGCCGTCATGCGAGCCCTGTCTTTGGGAGGCGCCCCCAGCCAGCCGGACGATCCACATTCCCCCGCCCATCAGCTTTACGCAGCCTTTGCTTCACTGGGACAACCGTTATGGACGGCTCCCTTACCCAACGGCTGGAGTGATAATGCGGCAGACTGGAGCGCGCCTGCGGACATGCTGGCCCGCACGGACTGGGCGTGGCGAATGGCAGCTCATGTCCGGGCCGGAGACCCGATGGAGATCGCCCATATCGCCCTCGGCCCGGCGCTCCGACCACAAACCCAACTCGCCATGCATCATGCCGGCTCCCGTCAGGATGCGCTGGCTCTGCTTTTCTCTTCACCCGAATTCCAGAGGCGTTGACCCATGATGATCCATCGTCGCACTGCCCTGCTGGGTCTGGCTGCAAGCTGGACACTCGGGCGTTCCTCTCTCGCGTTTGCCGGTTCACCCGGAGGTCCGGACGATCCACGCTTTGTGGTCATTATCCTTCGGGGCGCACTGGATGGCCTGTCTGCTGTCACCCCATACGGAGATGCCGATCTCAGAACACATCGCCGGGACCTTGTTCTTCCTGAACCCGGACAGGAGGGCGGCCTTCTTGATCTGGGCGGCTTCTACGGGCTGCATCCCTCTCTTCAGACACTTCATAGCCTCTATGGCGAAGGTCAGATGCTGCCTATCCATGCCGTGGCAGGCCATTACCGCAGCCGCTCCCACTTTGAAGCGCAGGACTATCTGGAAAGCGGTGCCGATAACCGGCTGAGCAGCGGCTGGCTGAACCGGGCTGTGTCCGTCCTTCAGGGGAAGGCCAACAGACCTGATGGATACGGGCTGGCCATGGGGCTAACGGTTCCCCTTCTGCTTCGCGGTTCTGCAAAGGTCGGAAGCTACGCGCCCGCAGGAAGCCAGCACCCGGACGAGGATCTTTACAACCAGATCGTTGCCCTGAACGCGTCCGACCCCATCACAGGCCCCGCTTTCAGGAATGGCCTGAAAGCCCGGGGTTTTTCGGACGCCACCATGACGGGAATGAAAAACGCCTCTGAGACTGGTAAACCCCGCAAACCCGATGCCTTCATGCAGCTTTCAACCGCCGCGGGGCAAATGCTGGCCACACCCCATGGTCCCCGGATCGCCGCTCTAGAAATCGGAGGATGGGACACACATGCCGCACAGCTCGGACGACTGGGAAGCCCCCTCGCCCAGCTTGATCGCGGGATTGGAGCCTTGCGTCAAAGCCTTGGAGACAGCTGGAAACGCACGGTCGTCCTTGCCCTGACGGAGTTTGGCAGAACCGTCCGCATGAACGGAACAGGTGGAACGGACCATGGCACGGGCACTGTCACGTTCCTTGCCGGAGGTGCCGTTGCGGGAGGAAAGGTCGGCGGCACATGGCCTGGCCTGCGCCCCAGCCAACTCTTTGAAAACCGGGATCTTGCACCGACAACAGACCTGCGCGCCGTAGCCGCCGGTGTGCTGTGCGACCATCTCCACATGCCTCCGCAAGCAATTGCCACGGTGTTTCCGGGGCCGAAGACTGATACCCAGAAAGGCCTGATCGTGTCCGCCTGAAAGATCCCATTGGCCCGGGCCCAAAACAGGGCACGCTCAATCACGTTCGAGCGAGAGGCGCGTCTGTAGCCCTATGTCACGGTTCCAGAACACGCGGCGAACGTTGAGGTCTCTGTACGACAACATTTCGTCGTGCCGGGCGAACCCGGCCGCAAGGGATGGCCGCTGCCCGAACCTGGAGAGAAGCCATGTCTGACGAAAACAGAGGGGTCGTTTACCTCGGCCCCAATCATGTGGAAGTCCAGCGGATCGATGACCCCAGAATGGAAACACCCGATGGCCGGAAGATTGACCACGGCGTCATTCTCAAGGTCGTCTCCACCAATATCTGTGGCTCCGACCAGCATATGGTCCGAGGCCGCACAACAGCGCCGTCCGGGCTGGTGCTCGGTCATGAAATCACCGGCGAAGTCATCGAAACCGGCTCGGATGTCGAGATGGTCCGCAAGGGCGATCTGGTCTCCGTTCCGTTCAACGTCGCCTGTGGGCGATGCCGATGCTGCCGGGAACAGCACACGGGCGTATGCCTGACGGTCAACTCCAGCCGCGCGGGGGGCGCCTATGGGTACGTGGATATGGGTGGCTGGGTTGGCGGACAGGCCCGTTACGTCATGGTCCCTTATGCCGATTTCAATCTGCTGCGCTTCCCTGACAAGGCTCAGGCGCTTGAGCGCATCAGAGACCTCACGATGCTGACCGATATTCTCCCCACCGGGTTCCATGGTGCCATCAATGCCAAGGTGGGTGTGGGCTCAACGGTCTATATCGCGGGCGCCGGGCCAGTGGGTATGGCCGCAGCCGCGTCGGCGCGCATTCTTGGCGCTGCCGTCGTCATGATCGGCGATTTCAATCCTGAACGTCTCGCTCATGCAAAGGCGGTCGGGTTTGAGCCCATCAACCTCCAGAACCATGACAGACTTGGAGACCTCATCGAACAGGTCATCGGGACACCGGAGGTCGACAGCTTCATTGATGCCGTCGGTTTCGAGGCCAAAGGATATGACGGAAAGGAACAACCAGCCGTCATCCTCAATCAGGCCATGGAAGTCACCCGGCCAGCCGGGGCCATCGGTATTCCAGGCCTTTATGTGACGGAAGATCCAGGCGCTCATGAAGCTGCGGCGCAGAAAGGCAACCTGACACTCCGACTGGGTCAGGGCTGGGCCAAAAGTCAGTCATTCCACACCGGGCAAACACCTGTTCTGAGGTATAACCGGCAACTGATGCAGGCCATTCTGCATGGACGCCTGCCCATCGCCCATATCGTCAACGCCACCGTGATTTCACTGGAAGACGCACCACGCGGCTACCATGACTTCGACAACGGCGCACCACGCAAATTCGTTCTCGATCCTCACGGGATGCTGAAAAACGCAGCCTGACTCCTGCTTTGTGTCATGATCTGTTCCCCTTCGGGTCATGACAACAAAAACCCGACTCTTTGACGGAAACCAGTCCATGCCCAACGACACGCCTCTGCATTTCGTCACCCTGCTCGGAAGTCTCCGCAAAGCCTCCTTCAACGCGGCAGTTGCGCGCGCTTTGCCCGAACTTGCGCCCGAAGGAGTTTCCATTACCCCGCTCGGATCAATCGGGGATTTTCCGCATTACAACGCAGATGTTCAGGACACAGGCTTTCCGGCTCCCGTTCTGGCCATGGCGGAGCAGATCCGGGCTGCAGACGGCGTCATCATCGTGACCCCTGAATATAATTATTCCATTCCCGGCGTACTGAAGAACGCCATCGACTGGCTCTCCCGCGTAACGCCTCAACCTTTCAGCGGCAAACCTGTCGCCATCCAGACGGCGTCCCCCGGGATGATCGGAGGGGCCAGAGCGCAATACAACCTCCGACAGAATATGGTGTTTCTGGACGCCTTTGTTCTTAACCGGCCTGAGGTGATGATTGGCATGGTAGCGGGAAAAGTAGATCCGGAAACGCTGAAACTGACGGACGAACCAACCTGCAGGTTTATTTCTAGTCAGATCGCCGCGCTCGTCACCCTAACCAGAAAGCTCAAGTCCTAAGTTACAGAAAAAAGCCCCACACCAGAAACCTGATGCGGGGCTTTTCAGACTTTAATCAATCGAAGCAATCAGGCTGAAAGCTTGGACAGATCTTCCTGCACATAGCCAATGACCTTGGCATATTCGCGGGGAACGATGTGCCAGAACTGCTCCAGCGTATGCTCCCAGCAGTGCAGCAGGTCAGCGGCGTAAGTGCTACCCGTTTCTTCCACATGCTGCTCAACCAGCGTGCGCAGTTCCACGTCCCAGCGGCTGCCAGGCTGCACGCGGTTCCACATCACCGTGTCCGGATTGATGCGGGATTCAAAGCGGTCCTTCGGATCGAGCACATAGGCCATACCGCCCGTAAAGCCTGCGCCAAAGTTGTCGCCCGTCTCGCCGAGGATCACAACCTTGCCGCCGGTCATGTACTCACAACCGTTCGAGCCACAGCCTTCAACAACAGCCGTCGCACCGGAGTTACGAACCGCGAAACGCTCACCAGCCTGACCAGCTGCGAAGAGCTTGCCGCTCGTGGCACCGTACAGAACCGTGTTGCCAATGATCGCATTCTCTTCCGAACGCCATGTAGACGCCGGAGACTGACGGACAACAATCGTCGCACCCGAAAGCCCCTTGCCAACGTAATCGTTGGAATCCCCTTCCACGATCATCTTCAGACCCTGCACCGCGAACGCACCCAGGGACTGACCAGCCGACCCACGAAGCGACAGCGTAAGCTGGCCTTCCGGTAGTTCATGCATCCCGAACTGACGGGTGATCATGCCGGAAATACGTGTCCCGATCGCACGATGCGTGTTCTGCACGTTGTAATGCAGATGCAGCTTCTCCCGACGCTCGAACAGCGGAATCGCATCGGCCACAATCTGTGCGTCCAGCGTTTCCGGAACCTCATTACGGCCCTCACGGGTGCAGTAACGCGCATGTTCACCCGGATCGGCCTGCACCAGCAGGGAGTTCAGATCCAGATCGTCCAGATAGTCCGCGCCGCGAGAGACCTGACGCAGCATGTCCGTCCGTCCGATGACCTCCTCAAGAGAGCGAACGCCCAGATCGGCAAGGATATGGCGGATGTCTTCGGCAATCAACGTGAAGAGGTTGATGACCTTCTCCGGGGAGCCTTCAAACTTCGCACGCAGCTTCTCATCCTGAACGCAGACGCCAACCGGGCAGGTGTTGGAGTGGCACTGACGCACCATGATGCAGCCCATGGCGACCAGCGCGGCCGTACCAATCCCAAACTCTTCCGCACCCAGCATCGCCGCCATGACAACGTCACGGCCCGTCTTGATGCCGCCATCCGTCCGCAGCACCAGACGATGACGCAGACGGTTGAGCATCAGGACCTGATGCGCTTCGGACAGGCCCATTTCCCACGGCAGACCCGCATAATGGATCGAAGACTGCGGGCTGGCACCCGTACCACCGGAATGACCGGAGATCAGGATGGCATCGGCCTTCGCCTTCGCCACACCCGCCGCAATCGTGCCGATACCCGTCCGGGCAACCAGCTTTACGGTGACGGTTGCCGTCGGGTTGACCTGCTTCAGATCGTAGATGAGCTGGGCCAGATCCTCGATCGAATAGATGTCGTGATGCGGCGGTGGAGAAATCAGCGTCACACCCGGTGTCGCATGACGCAGGCGGCCAATCAGTTCCGTGACCTTGAAGCCCGGAAGCTGCCCACCCTCGCCCGGCTTCGCGCCTTGGGCCATCTTGATTTCAATCTCGCGGCAGTCATTCAGATACTGCGCGGTCACACCGAACCGGCCAGACGCCACCTGCTTGATCGCGGAAGACGCATTGTCCCCGTTCGGGCGCGGCTTGGAACGCTCGGCGTCCTCGCCACCTTCACCGGAATCAGACTTCGCTCCAATCCGGTTCATCGCAATCGCCAGCGTCTCATGCGCTTCCGGGCTCAGGGCACCCAGCGAGATGCCCGGCGCGACAAGGCGACGACGGATCTGCGTGATGCTCTCAACCTCGTCCACCGGGATTGGTGCGTGAGGTGCCTTGAAGTCTAGCAGGTCACGGAGGGCAACCGGCGGCATCTGACGCACGGCATCGGCGTAACGGCGATACAGCGTGTAGCTGTTGGCCGAAACCGCACTTTGCAGCATGTGCACAAGCTGGCCGGAGAACGCATGCGTCTCTCCCTGACGGCGCAGCTTGTAACGGCCACCGACCGGAAGCGCTTCAACCTTCTGATCCCACGCAGATGCATGAGCCTTCAGGATGTTGCGGGCGATACCCGGCAGACCAATGCCGGAAATACGCGACGGCATGCCTGGGAAGAACTCAGCCACCAGCGCACGGGACAGACCAATGGCTTCGAAGTTGTAGCCACCGCGGTAAGCCGAGATGATTGAAATCCCGAACTTGGACATGATCTTGAGCAGACCCTTGTCCACCGCCTTGCGGTAACGCTCCATCGCCTCACGCATCGTCATCTGGCCAAACAGGCCACGACGCAAACGGTCTGCAATACTGTGCTGGGCCAGCGCCGGATTCACCGTCGTCGCACCAACACCGATCGTCACGGCAATGGCGTGAACGTCGATAGCACTGGACGTCCGCACGTTCAGGGACGTGAACGTACGCAGGGAATGACGCACAAGATGAACATGCACGGCAGCCGTCGCAAGGATCATCGGCACAGCCACGCGATCCGGACCTGTGTTCTCATCCGTCAGGAACAGATGGGTGCAACCTCCACGGACATGATCTTCCGCCTGAACCCGGATGGACGCGATCGCCGCACGCAGACCTTCCTCGCCATCCTCAACCGGGAAAGTACAGTCGATCGAGGCAGCGTTCTCACCGCAGACTTTCCGCAGTTCATCAAACTCACCAACCGTCAGAACCGGGCTGGGAAGCTGAAGCAGATCGCACTGTTCCGGGCGCTCGTCGAGAATGTTCCCCAGATTGCCCAGACGCGTAATCAGGCTCATCACCCGCGTTTCACGCAAGGAGTCGATCGGCGGGTTCGTAACCTGACTGAAGCCCTGACGGAAATAATGCGACAGGCCACGATAGATCTTGGACAGAACCTGAAGCGGCGTGTCATCGCCCATGGAACCCAAGGCTTCGGCAGCCGTCTCGACCATCGGGTGAAGGATGGTCTCCAGTTCTTCATGCGTCAGGCTGACGGCCATCTGCTGGCGACGCAGCACGTCGGCGGCCATACCTTCCGGCTCGACCACATCCCGCACGATCGGCTCGATATTGCGGATGCGCTTGACCCAAGACTGGAAATCCTGACGGGAGGCCAGCATTTCAAGTAGTTCATCCGGCTGATAGAGGCGACCTTCCTTGAGGTCGAGCGCCAGTGTCTGTCCCGGACCAAGGCGCCCACGACGCTGAATGCGCGCTTCCGGTACGCGGACCATACCCGCTTCCGAACCCACGATCAGCAGGTTGTCGTTGGTGATGGAATATCGCAGCGGACGCAGACCCGCACGATCCAGCCCGGCGATGACCCAGCGACCATCCGTTGCACAGACCGCAGCCGGGCCGTCCCACGGCTCGATGACCGCATTGCAGTAGCGGAACATGGCCCGCGCGGCCGGAGAAATCGCGGAGTTCGCACCGCTGGAGGCCGGAATGAGCATCATCTTGGCCATCGGCGCGCTGCGGCCACCGAAGGTCATAAGCTCGAAGACGTTATCCAGTGCGGCCGTATCCGAACCTGCAGCCTGCACGACTGGCTTCAGATCCTCCATGTAAGGATCGAGTGCTGCGTGCGACAGGCGCGTTTCGTGCGACCGCATCCAGTTGGTGTTGCCGGAGATCGTGTTGATCTCACCGTTATGCGCCACCTTGCGGAACGGCTGGGCCAGCTTCCAGGTCGGGAACGTGTTGGTCGAGTAACGCTGATGGTAGATCGCAAAACGCGAAACGAAGCGCTCGTCCAGAAGATCCGGATAAAAGTCCGTCAGGTTCTCGGCCAGGAACATGCCCTTGTAGATGACGGATCGGCAGGACAGCGAACAGATATACAGATCCACCTGCTGGCGGGTCGCCTGCTTCTCGATGCGGCGACGCAGCACATACAGATCACGCTCGAACTCATCCTCCGAACGACCCAGCGTATTGCGGATCATGATCTGTTCGATCTCAGGGCGCGTCTGGTTGGCCTTTTCGCCAATGCAGGCCGTGTCGATCGGCACCTGACGCCAGCCATAGATCCCGTAGCCGAAGTTCAGAACCTCGGTTTCAATGATCTGACGGCCAGCTTCCTGCGACGCCAGATCCGTCTTCGGCAGGAACACCATGCCAACGGCAATGCGACCGTCGATCGTGTCATCGCTGGAGCTGTTATGAATGGCTTCGGCAAAGAAATCCTGCGGGATTTCAACATGGATACCCGCACCATCGCCCGTCTTGCCATCGGCATCGACAGCACCACGGTGCCAGATGTTCCCCAGAGCCTCGATACCAGCTTTCACAACAGCGCGGGACGGCTTGCCATCCAGAGCAGCGACAAGGCCCACACCACAGGAATCGCGCTCCTGCGTAGGGTCATACAGACCCTTCAGGCGCTCGACGTTCTCGGCATAATCGCGGATGAAATCGGTGTTCTGTGTCATTCCGCGGCCTCCAGCGCCAGGGTCTCGGTCAGAGAAAGGTGAATTGCATCAGCCGCATCACGGCCGTCCTTGATGGCCCAGACAACGAGGCTCGCACCGCGGACAATATCGCCACCAGCAAACACGCCCGGTAGGCTTGTCTGGAAGCCGCCCGGCGGAACCGTCAGCGTGCCCCAGCGCGTCACGGCAAGTTCCGGCTGCTGCCACTGGCCCGGCAGGTCTTCCGGATCGAAACCCAGCGCGCGGATCACAAGGTCGCCTTCAATAATGGAATGCTGGCCCGTGCCTTCGATAGAGCGGCGGCCCGTGGCATCCGGTGCACCAAGACGCATTTTCAGCACCTTCACACCTTCAACCGTGCCTTCGCCCAGAAACTCTTCCGGTGCAGCAAGCCACTCGAAGTTCGCGCCTTCTTCCTCGGCGTTATAAACTTCCTGACGGGAGCCCGGCATGTTCGCACGGTCACGACGATAGACGCAGGTGACTTTCTCAGCGCCCTGACGGATGGACGTCCGAACGCAGTCCATGGCCGTATCACCACCGCCAATGACCACAACACGACGGCCCTTGGCGTGAAGCGCGGCATCTTCGCCAGGGTCTTCGTCATATCCGCGACGGTTTGACGCCGTCAGGAAGTCAATTGCATCCACAACGCCGTTCAGGTCTGCACCCGGAACATTTACGGAGCGCGAACGGTAGACGCCCGTTCCAAGGAACACCGCGTTATGGCGCGTCCGCAGATCATCCAGTGACGTCTCCCCCTCACCCGCACCGATTGGTGTGGAAAGATGGAAAATGATGCCCTGCTCTTCCAGCAGCTTGTGACGACGGGCCACGACATGTTTTTCCAGCTTGAAGCTCGGAATACCGTATGTCAGCAGGCCGCCCACACGGTCCTGACGTTCATAGACATGAACCTCATAGCCGCGTGCCCGCAGACGCTCCGCACAGGCCAGACCGGCAGGCCCGGAACCCACGACGCCAACACTGACTTTGAGTTCACGATCCGGCAGACGCGGCTGCACCCAGCCCTGCTCGAAGGCATTCTCCGTAATAAAGCGCTCGACAGCCCCGATAGTGACGCTCTCGAACCCCTTCTGGATCACACAGTTGCCTTCGCACAGACGATCCTGCGGGCAGATGCGGCCGCAGATTTCCGGAAAGGTGTTGGTTGCCGAAGACATCTCATAGGCTTCCTGCAGACGGTCTTCCGCCGTCAGCTTTAACCAGTCCGGGATGTTGTTGCCGAGCGGGCAATGCACGGAGCAGAACGGAATGCCACATTGAGAGCACCGCGAGGCCTGCTCTTCGGCGCGGCTCATCGCAAACCCACGGTAAATCTCCCCGAAGTCCTCGCGACGCTCGGCAGCATCGCGCTTCTCCGGAAGGATCTGTGGGTGATTGACGAACTGCAACATCCGTTCGGCCATGCGCCGTGTCTCCTAAACAAACCATACGTTCCGTGGAACGCACGAAATCGGTGGAGTACCAGCTATTCCGTCACTTTAAGTGATAACAGTCAGTGATACTTACCTATAACCAAAAACCACGTTTGGATCACCGCTTTCATTGCAGAAATCCCACATTATTTAGGTCCGATATGGACCGATCAGGATTTGAGCTGTCGATAAAGCCTGAAAACTCCCGCCTTCAGATACTCCGGCACCACCATTCGCATGGACACCGGATGGATATCCAGCGTCTGCAAATTGTCTGGCCCCGGATGCACCACATTATCGACGGACATCATCGCCACCTGATCACGCGTCAGCAGGTGGCCCGGCAACCTCTCCAACACGGAAGCTTCAAGACGGGCGAGCACCGCCGGGATCGGTAGCAGAAACCCGTGACGACCAGACGCTTCCAGAACAAACGCCATCATCTCCCGCATACTCAGAATGTCGGGGCCGCCAGCCTCGAGGATACGTCCTGCATGCTCAGGCTCCAGCAGACGCAGCAAAGCTTCAGCAACATCTTCGACAAAAACCGGCTGATAACGTGTGTGCTGAGCGAAAACCGGCAGAACAGGCGAGACTGCCGCAATCAGAGCAAACAGATTGAAGAAACTATCCTCTGGACCGAACACGACGGAAGGACGCAACAATCCGGCATCCGGAAACACACGCCTGACAACCTGCTCAGCCGCCCCCTTGCTCCGACCATAAGCGCCTGGCGACGTCAGTGAAGCTCCAATGGCAGACATGTGAACATAACTCTTCACCCCTGCACGCTGTGCGCGGACGGCAGCCAGATGGGCTCCTTCCACATTGATCCTGTGAAGCACCCGGACATCCGGCGTCATGACTGAGACCAGATTAACCGCCGCGTCCGCTCCATCAAACAGACGATCCAGTTGATCGGCATCATTGACAGAGACTTTCAGGAACTCGACACGCCCGGTCCCCCTTGCCTTGCCAAGCCCCTGAATCGCTTCTGGATTCTGGCTTCCGACCCGAACGATATGTCCTGTTGCAACCAGCTTCCGGACAAAGCTGCGGCCTATAAAGCCACCGCCGCCGAGGACCGCCACCTTACGTGGCGAAGTCCGGGAAAAAAGTTTCTCCATTTTCTTCTTTTCTTTCATGCAGACAGTTGACGCGTCCCTACAGTCGAGGTAAACGCCTCTTCACCAACCCGGGATGCTTCAGGAAACTGAAAAAACCCGGTGCTTTCTGAGCCCAGATGGCGGAATTGGTAGACGCGCAGGTTTCAGGTACCTGTGTCCGAAAGGACGTGGAAGTTCGAGTCTTCTTCTGGGCACCACAGACGGTCAGGCTTCATAAGCCTCACCCTCTGAGCTTCTAAAAAAATTGGTGACACTATCATGAGCCAGCAGAACGCCATCCATCTTCATGACGGCGACCTGCCGGACGATTTTGATATTGGCCCTGTTGTCGCCATTGATACCGAGACCATGGGTCTCAATCCCCACAGAGATCGCCTCTGCCTTGTGCAGCTTTCCGCCGGCGACGGTGAAGCGCATCTTGTGCAGATCAAGCCTGTTTCCATGGGGGGGCGCGGTTATGACTGCCCCAATCTCAAGGCTCTCCTGTCGGATGAGTCCATCACCAAACTGATGCACTTCGCTCGCTTTGATGTGGCCGTTCTCCAGCACGCTCTGGGTATCACCATTTCGTCCGTCATCTGCACCAAGATTGCCGCGCGTCTCGTCTATACTTTCACGGATCGCCACGGCCTAGCCTATCTGTGCCGCGATCTGCTTGGTGTGGAGATGAGCAAGCATCAGCAGAGCTCTGACTGGGGCGCAGACATCCTCACGGAAGACCAAAAGCGCTATGCTGCGTCTGATGTGCTGCATCTGCACGCCCTGTGGGAGAAACTGGAAGCCATGCTGATCCGGGAAAACCGTCGTGAACTGGCGCAGTCGTGCTTTGATTTCCTGTCGGCCCGCGCACGTCTTGATCTTCTGGGATATGAAAATCCCGATATCTTCGCACACCGCGCCTAATCACGACCCGGCCCTGAATTCATGACCAGCCAAGCTGTCTCGCCCCTTCCCTCGGCCCTGCATACCCTCGCAGCGGAACGTCAGGGCCTTGAGGCGCTGGAAGCAGCCTTTCATTCATCGCTTGGATCTGCTTTCTCAAAAGCCGTTGACCGTATCCTGAACTGCCCCGGCCGACTGATCGTCACCGGCATCGGAAAATCCGGGCATATTGGCCGCAAGATCCAGGCAACCCTGGCCTCCACTGGCACACCTTCCCTTTTTGTGCATCCCGCTGAAGCCTCCCATGGCGATCTGGGCATGGTCGCAGCAGGCGATCTAATCCTTGCGCTGTCAAATTCTGGCGAAACAGCCGAACTTGCCGCAATTCTGTCTTATGCATCGCACAAACATCTCGGCGTGATTGCGATAACCTCCGTCGAAACGTCTGCGTTGGCCCGTGCAGCAGAAATTGCTCTCGTGCTTCCCAAAGCCAGGGAAGCGTGCCCCATGGGGCTGGCTCCAACGACGAGCACACTTCTCCAGCTTGCTCTGGGCGACGCGCTGGCCATTGCCCTCCTTGAAAAGCGCGGCTTTACGGCTAGCGATTTCCAGACCTTCCATCCCGGAGGCCGTCTGGGCGCCAGACTGCGGCCAGTGCGGGAACTGATGCATACCGGCGACGCCCTCCCCCTCGGGAAGACCAGCCTCTCGCTACGCTCCGTCATTCTGGAGATGACACGCAAGGCATTCGGGTGCATGGGTGTTACAGATGACGCAGGCGTGCTCTGCGGCCTCATCACGGATGCGGATCTTCGCCGTGCGCTGCACCGTGATCTCGATGCGACAACAGCTGAAGAAGTGATGAACCGGTCACCGATCACGACCACCCCCGCGACTCTGGCACAGGACGTCCTGCTTCTTATGAATGCACGCTCCAAACCCATCACAAGTCTTTTCGTCGTGGGCGAAGATGGGCGACCACAGGGCATCATTCACCTGCATGACCTTTTGCGGGCTGGTCTGGCATGAGCACGCCTCAGGACGACAAACGCCCCCGGCGTGATGATTTCGCCGAGAACCGCAGCGAGAGCCTGGCGAAGCTCGATGCCCTTCGCCGCGCGGCTTTTGACAGGGTACGTACGGCCCCAAATGCTGAGCAACTCGCCCGCAGGCGCTCTCTGCTGGGTTTCGCCAAATGGGCCCTTCCCGGCCTGGCACTCGTTCTACTCAGTTCGATTGCGGCATGGCCTGAGATTTCCCATCTCGTGAACCAGAACCGTGCGGCCCTGAAAGAAATGGCCCGGCTTCGCGTCGAAAGCGGCAACATGGAAAATGCCGTCTATCGCGGTCTGGACGCCCATAACCATCTCTACATGATCACGGCCCGCACCACGCATCAGCAAGGCCCGGACCGCGTTGATCTGGTGGACCCCGTGGCGGATATTGAGCTTTCGGGGAATTCCTGGGCCCATATCAAGGCCGATCGTGGCATTTATATGCAGCACGAGCAGACCCTGAACCTTGATGACAACGTCGTCCTGTACCGCGATGACGGCACCCTCATGAACGGTCCGTCCGCAGATATGGACCTGAAACAGGACGTGATTGCCTCTCGGGACTGGGTCCATGCCGAAGGGCCATTTGGCACACAGGATGCTCAGGGCTATTTCCTGGACCAGCATGCGGGTATCATGCAGTTTACAGGGCCGGGTCTGACGGTCCGCAATGACGATAACGGCCCCCCTTCCCCGGCGGCCCGCCTCCGCCAGGAAGGAGCCAAGACAGAGAAATGATGAGCCGCATCAGCCGACTGCTTCCCATTGCAGGACTTCTTCTCGCGACCGTAGCCACTCCTGCCGCCTATGCAGACGGGCTGGACATGTCTCATGGTGAGGCCGTCAAGCTGTTCTGGAAAAACGAGGAAATCTACGATCGCAATGCCCAGACTGTTACCCTGACAGGGGGCGCCCGCGCCGTTCGTGGGGATGTAACTGTCGATGCCGATACACTCATCGGATATCTCCGCAAAAAGACAGCCCCCGACGGCCAGCCAACACCGCCGCCGCCACCCGCAAATGGCCAGAGCGGCGAAGCCGACCCGATGGGCGGCTCGCTTGAGCTGTACCGCATCGAGGCACGCGGGAACGTCCATATCTACAACCAGACGGATCAGGGTTGGGGCGATCATGCCCTGTACGACATGGATCAGGCCGTCATGGTCATGACGGGCAAGCACCTGAAGCTTACGACGCCACAAGACGTTCTGACTGCGCGGGACGTTATGGAATATCATTCCAAGACCCGCATGTCCGTCGGCCGCGGGGATGCAACCGTCACAACCAATGATGGCAAACAGGTCAAGGCAGACGTTCTGGTCTCCTTCAGCGCTCCGGATTCGCCTGCACCCGCTGGCCAGCCCCAACCCGCCAGTACAAATGGCAATCCGCTTGGTGGCGGATCGTCCAAGCTGGATCGTGCCTATGGCTGGGGTCACGTTGTCCTGCGCACACAGACCCAGACCGCAACGGGTGACCGTGGCGTCTATGTTTTCGCGACGCAGATTGCCCGCCTGATCGGCCATGTTCACGTGACGCAGGGCCAGAACCAGAACAACGGGTCGCAGGCCATCGTGAACATGAAAACCGGGATTGCCACGATGCTGCCAGGATCGGACTCTCCTATTCAGGGACTTGTCGTTCCCAACGAAGCCAACAGCAGCCAGGCCCCAAAGTGACCGAGACACCTTCCACAGCTTCCGTGCTTCAGACCGGCCTTGTCGCCAGCGGTATTGGCAAGACCTATAAGAAGCGTGCCGTCGTCAAAAACGTCTCGCTTCAGGTTCAGCGCGGTGAAGCCGTTGGCCTGCTCGGGCCGAATGGCGCGGGCAAGACCACTAGCTTCTACATGATCGTGGGACTGGTTCAGCCTGACACGGGTTCCATCACGCTGGATGGTGCAGACATCACGCAGCTTCCGATGTATCGCCGCGCCCGACTTGGCGTGGGGTATCTTCCGCAGGAAGCCAGCATTTTCCGTGGACTAAACGTCGAACAGAACATCATGGCGGCGCTGGAAGTGATCGAATCCGATCCTGAAAAGCGCGAAACCATGCTGAATGGCCTTCTGGCTGAGTTCGGCATCACCCATCTTCGTCGCTCTCCGTCGCTGGCGCTGTCCGGTGGTGAACGTCGCCGTCTGGAAATTGCCCGCGCTCTGGCCAGCCAGCCGAACTATATTCTGCTCGATGAACCTCTCGCCGGTATTGATCCGATTGCGGTGGGCGAAATTCGCGATCTTGTGTCCCACCTCAAGGATCGTGGCATCGGCGTGCTGATTACGGACCATAACGTCCGCGAAACGCTTGAAGTTATTGACCGCGCCTACATCATGCATGGTGGTCAGGTTCTGATGGAAGGCACACCGGAAGCCATCGTCGCAAACGAAGATGTGCGCCGGGTCTATCTTGGAGAGAACTTCTCGCTCTAATCTGACGGGATGCTCGGTCCCGGTCTGATACAGCGCCAGTCGCAGTCGCTCGTCATGACGCCACAGTTGCGTCAGGCGATTGCGATGCTGCAACTCGGCCATCAGGAACTGACGCAGTCCCTCCAGCAGATTGCGGAACTCAACCCCCTGCTCGTTCTTGAACCAGCCGATACAGTCGTGCTTCCAGAACCTGCCGAAGCGCCCGATTACCATGACGACGATCCGGATCGTTTCACGTCAGGAGCGGAACAACCTGAAACCGCCGCTCCCGGCCCCTCCCTCCATGACGATCTGAGCAGCCAGATCCATCTGACCTTTCCTGAACACCGCGATCGGGCCGCAGCACTGTATCTTCTGGCCAGCCTCGACGATGCAGGACGTCTTCCCGAGCCTGTTTCCGACATTGCACACCTTCTCGGCATGGAAACAGCCGCTCTTGAGTCTATCCGACGCATTCTGATGCGGCTGGACCCTGCCGGCCTGTTTTGCCGCTCTCTGGAAGAATGTCTGGCTGTGCAATTGGAGCGATGCGGTCGGCTCGATCCCGCCATGAAAATTCTGCTGGCCAATCTGGATCTTCTGGCCCGGCGTGACTGGCGGCTTCTGCGCCAGAAATGTCAGCTCGAGCAGGATGATCTGCTCGATATGCTGGCAGAAATTCAGGCCCTCAACCCCCGTCCCGGTTTCGCTCCATGCCATCCCGTCACCCCGATCCAACCTGACCTGACCGTCCGTAGGAACGGAGACGGTTTTCGCCTAACATTCAACCATCGCACCCTGCCCCGCTGCCACGTGGACACGGATATTCAACGGCACATTGACAGCAACTCAGAGGTAGGACGGCAACTCCAGACCTATGCCAATGAAGCCAGCGCCGTCATCCGGGCGCTGGAGATGCGTCGCCAGACCATTCTGAAAGTCGGAGCAGAAATCATCCGTCAGCAGACCGCTTTTTTCGAAAGCGGAATTTCTGCCCTCCGTCCCCTCACCATGCGCGATCTCGCTACCGCGACAGACGTGCACGAAAGCACGGTCAGCCGCGTCGTAAACGGCAAATACATGGACACACCACGTGGTATCGTGCCACTTCGCATGTTCTTCTCAACAGCCCTTCAGGCCAGTGACGGCTCGGTTCAAAGCGCCAGCGCCATTCAACATCGTCTACGCGCCCTCATTGCCGCAGAAGGAGACGACATTCTTTCGGATGACGCCCTGACAGCCCTGCTTCAGAAAGAGGGCTTTGCCATTCAGCGCCGCACCGTTGCGAAATACCGGGAAGGTCTGGGCATCGCGAAATCAAGCCAGAGACGGCGCCTGAAGAAAACGTCCTGATGGCTTCTCACTCTATCAGGCCCCACCTTATTTGCTGATTGCACGATCAGCCCATGCCGTTAGGGTCTGTTCCATGCTGCATCTCGCCATAAAAGCCCTGATTTCTGGAATACTGATTGCGACCGCGTCCACGCTGGCCCGTCGTTATCCAGGCTTTGGCGCACTCATCGCCTCACTGCCGCTCGTTTCGGTTCTTGGCATGATATGGCTGTGGAACGACAAACCCGCCCCCGCGAACATGGCCGCCCATGCTGAGGCGACATTCTGGTATGTCATCCCCTCACTGCCGATGTTCCTGCTGATCCCGGTCCTGCTACGGCATGGATATGATTTCTGGGTTTCCCTCGCCCTCGGCTGCTGCCTGACGATTACCCTGTATTTTGCAATGACATGGATCGGACCGCGCTTCGGACTGCATCTCTGATGACGTCAGGCCGGATGCCACATACTGCTTTATTTGCCGTAATCGCTGGGGCGTAATCCTGTATTCTTTTTGAATACCTCCGCAAAAGCGCCGAGACTTTCGTAACCGACACTGAGAGCGACAGAGGTTACAGGCTCACCACGCGCCAGCCTTTCCTGAGCATTCAGGATACGAAGACGCTGCTTCCAGCTTGAAAAAGGCATATGCGTCTCGGCCCTGAAATGCCGTACAAATGTGCGGACAGACAGCCCCGCCAGATCAGCCCAGTCTTTCTGGTCTCGAGGATCAGCCGGGTTTGCACAAAGTGCTTCTGTCACCCGAACAAGTTGGGCGGACTGGGGAAAAGGCAGTGACGCGCTCCTTCGCGGCACAGACAGAAATTCGTCCCAGAAACACTCTGCCAGACCCGCCAGACGCGGCGACCATGTCTGCCCTTCAGCACTTTGCGACAACCGCTCTGCCTGAGCCCCAAGAAGGCGGGTGCATTCTGCAAGAAAGGGCTCTTGCGGCAGATCGGCACATGATCCGGGACGGACATAAAGGCTCCACCCCGCCACAGCCCCATGAGAGCGTGCCTCATGACAAAACCCGGGAGGCAGCCAGAGAACCGATCCCGGACCAACCAGCCAGTAAGCCGTTACGCCCCTGATAGCCATCACCCCGCTTTCAATGCCCAGGATCTGTCCCTCGGCGTGCAAGTGGCGCTCCGTTTCCCGTCGCATATCCTGTTGCAGGCTTTTTCCGAAAAGCCACGGCCATGGATCATTCATCTAAACAGGTTCCCGAGACTATCATTTGGCGCATATGAGTCGAATTATGGCCTGAGACCGAAAGAACGCCAAAAGCAGCCCCGGTAATATGTCCTTCCAAGAATTACGAAGGACATCCCATGCCAGCACAGAGCCCAGAACAGATTATCCGTCAGATGTTTGAGGTTTTTACAGACTTCTCATCAGATCCGGCGGCGCTGACAGAATTCATGACGCCGGATTACCGGCAGTTTGTCGATGGCCGGGAAATGACACTCGCCGAATTTCTGGAGCATGCCATTGCTCTAAGAAACGCGCTTCAGAGGCTTGAAATCGACATCCAGCAGATTGTCTGCCAGGACAATCAGGCCGCAACAGTGCATATTGCCCGCGCCATCCGTCTTTCAGGAAAAACGAGCCAAATTAAGGTCATCGCCTTTTACCAATTCAACAATGGCAGACTGTGCCTTGTTGATGAACTGACTCATGTGCTGAAAGGCCAGCACGATGACAAGACGCTCGGATCATTACGATAACAGTCGTCCAGCTATCGAATATATTGGGAACAACTAGCTCCCAAATTTTTCGACCCGCCACCAATAGGCCGCTTTAAGATCAGAGATCCAATGGCGGGTCAGAGTCTCAACACAGGCAGCGTACGCTGTCAGACCGGCAGCCCCGCCAGAGTAGAGGTTCCGCTCGCCTCGACAGGCCTGAGCACGATAATTCACAGCCAGACGCATTGCACGGTCCGCAAATGAACTTTCTACCTTTCCTCCAGTGCCGTCACGATGCAGGTGTAAACAGCACCAAATTCTTCATCTGCCCGTTTTGCTGGCGAGTTCAAACAGTTGGCCTGAGCCGCACCGCATAACTCAATACACGCTCCGATCAGAAGGCGTCTTTTCCGGCCTGCTGCGTTTGAGTTCTTCCCTTAATGCAGGCCCGGCGCTTCCTGACCCGTCCGCGCCACATATTCCGAATAGCCGCCCCCATACTGGTGAATACCCTCAGGCGTCAGTTCCAGCACGCGGTTGGAAAGAGCCGCCAGGAAGTGACGATCATGGGACACGAACAGCATCGTGCCGTCGTAATCCGCGAGGGCGGAAATCAGCATTTCCTTCGTGGCAATGTCCAGATGGTTGGTCGGCTCATCGAGCACCAGAAAATTCGGCGGATCGAACAGCATCAGAGCCATGACCAGACGAGCCTTCTCACCACCAGACAGAACCCGGCAGCTCTTTTCCACTTCGTCGCCTGAAAAGCCGAAGCCACCCGCCAGTGAGCGCAGTGCTCCCTGATTGGCTTGCGGAAATGCATATTCCAGCGTTTCAAAAACAGTCTTGTCACCATCCAGAAGGTCCATGGCGTGCTGAGCGAAGTAACCGACCTTCACGTTGCTTCCGATCGTGACCGTTCCTGCATCTGGCTCAGTCGTACCGGTCACAAGTTTCAGCAGCGTGGACTTGCCGGCACCGTTCACACCCATGATGCAGCAGCGTTCCCGACGGCGGATCATCAGATCCAGCCCATCATAGATCGTGCGGCTGCCATAACGCTTGTCCACGCCCTGAATGTTAACCACCACATCTCCTGAACGTGGTGCAGGCGCGAACTCGAAGCTCATGGCCTGACGACGCTTCGGCGGCTCGACACGGTCGATCTTGTCGAGCTTCTTCACACGGCTCTGAACCTGTGCGGCATGAGACGCACGGGCCTTGAAACGCTCGATGAAGTTGATTTCCTTCGCCAGCATCGCCTGCTGACGTTCGAACTGCGCCTGCTGATGCTTCTCGTTCAGGGCGCGCTGTTCTTCATAGAACTCATAGTCGCCGGAATAGGTTGTCAGGTTTCCGCCATCAATCTCGATCACCTTGTTGATGATGCGGTTCATGAAGGCACGGTCATGGGACGTCATGAGCAGCGCACCATCATAACCGGACAGGAACTGCTCCAGCCAGATCAGACTTTCCAGATCAAGATGGTTGCTCGGCTCATCAAGCAGCATCACGTCAGGCTTCATCAGAAGGATACGCCCCAGAGCCACACGCATTTTCCAGCCACCAGACAGACGACTCACATCGCCATCCATCATTTCCTGGCTGAACCCAAGACCATGAAGAACCTCACGCGCCTTCCCGTCCAGCGCGTATCCGCCCAGATCCTCAAACCGGCTCTGTACTTCTCCAAAGCGCTCGATGATGCTGTCCAGCTCATCCATGCGCTCCGGATCCGCCATGGCAGATTCCAATTCAGCCAACTCGGCTGCGACTTCCGAGACAGCCCCTGCCCCGTTCATCACTTCCGCCACGGCACTATGGCCGGACATCTCACCAACATCCTGACTGAAGAAGCCGATGGTCACACCCCGATCCGTCAGGACATTGCCCTCATCAGGCTCCTCCTGCTTTGTGATGAGACGGAACAGCGTGGACTTACCCGCACCGTTCGGCCCCACCAGCCCCACTTTTTCGCCTTTCAGCAAAGCGGCCGAGGCCTCAATGAAGATGACGCGCTGGCCGTTATGCTTGCTGATGTTGTCGAGACGAATCATGGGTCCTCGGAGGCACTGGGATCTGGAAGTGAATGGCTGTCGGGACTTACCCTCATCCCTGCATGGGCGGAACCCCCAGAAAGAGGCCGTTACCCCGGCACACCTTTATTTATGGCGGCTTAAACCTCGGTGTCGGATCATGAGCTGCACGATCCCGGATGGGATAGTCCCATCTTTCTAGCCCAGGACCTCCATGCAATGTGATCCCGTTAAAAGGCCAGTACATTGAACCAAGTAGGGAATACCACTTTTAAAACACTTTATGTGTGATATATGCACTCAATATAACACCAACCCCATATCCCTAATGCTGGTACCAGCCTGAAGGGATCGGATTTCTATCTTTAGCGCTCAATTTAGTTCTGCGAGGCATCCGTGGCCAAGTCTGATCCGATCGTCCAACTCCCGGACGGCTTTTACCTGAACCGCACACCTCTTCTGGCCTTTGGGCTGCTATGTTGCCTGTTTTCCCTCTGGGGCTGTGCAATGAGCCTCAATGACGTGCTGATCGGGCAGTTTCGCAAAGCCTTCATGCTGTCGGATTTTCAATCCGCTCTCGTGCAGTTCTCATTCTACATCAGCTACTTCGTGCTGGGCATTCCAGCAGGCATGATCATCAAGCGCTTCAGCTACAAATGGTCGATCCAACTTGGACTGCTCCTGTATCTGATCGGCTGCTGCCTCTTCTTCCCTGCCGCCCATTTCGCGACATATCAGATCTTCTTTGTCGCCCTTTTTGTCGTCGCGGCAGGATTGGTCTTTATTGAAACTGCGGCCGATACCTATTGCACCCTACTCGGCCCTCCGGGACGCGGAACGCACCGTCTGAACTTTGCCAGTGCATTTCAGCCAATTGGCGCCATTCTTGGCTCCAGCATGGGGGCCTATCTGATTTTCAAAGATGGTGACCTGTCACGCGAGCAGCTTTCCGCCATGCCAGCCGCTCAGGCCTGGCAGCATCAGCTCGGCATGATCCACGCCACCCTTGAACCATATGTCTATATTCTCGGCGTGCTGCTGGTCGTCATGATCGCCATTGGCGTCACACGTTATCCGGCCTGCAAAGGACGTGATCAGCAGCGCAGTCATGAACTGGATACTGCCGGGGCTCTCAAACGGCTGTCCGCCAACAAGCGTTTCGTCCTCGGTATCCTGACACAGTTTCTGTATGTCGGTGCACAGGTTGGCGTCTGGAGCTTCATCATTCGCCTTTCCATGCGGCTGGGGCACATCAATGAACGACAGGCCTCCGTGTACCTGATCGCCTCATTCTGTGCGTTCTTTGTCGGCAAGCTGGTGGCCAACTTCTTCATGCGGCACGCCCGCCCGGCGCGTGTTCTGTTCGTTTACAGCCTGCTCTGCATCGTTGCGCTAGGTTATGCAGTGATGGTGCATGACTTCACCGCTGTCTATGCAGCCATCCTCGTCAGTGGACTCCTCGGCCCCTGCTGGCCAACCATCTATGGCCTGACCGTCGATGAACTCGGCCATGATCGCGCATATGGCGGGTCCATTCTGGTGATGAGCATCAGTGGCGGTGGCATTCTCCCGCTTCTGCAGGGCTATATTTCGGACGCTACCGGCGGAAACATGCAGCTTGCATACATTGTTCCGATGGGATGCTTCGTCGTGATTGCAATGTTCGCGGCGTACTGCATGAAAAGCGGCGACGAAACGGCAGAGCACGTGGTGTTCGATGCCACCCTCTGATCTACAAAAGAGAGGACGAGCACTTGCTCGTCCTCTTTCAATGAGCAGCCTGAAAAGCTCAGTTTTTGGGGCCTTGACCAAGCTGCACGGGGCCATCACCTGATTGGAAAACAGAACCCTGGTCATTCCAAAAGTGCAGGCTCAAAAGCCGGACAATCCGTACGAATGATCGTGCGCACCGCTTTTTAAGGGGCCCTCACAATAGTGTAGGCGCGCTTCAAACATATTGGCATCCGGCCCAACCAACCTAGAGCGTTAGTACCGGCCTTGTAGCAGCTATCTCCGTTTCTGGTACGTTTGAATAAAACCCGTACCGGACTCTAAACGATCCCGAACAAATAAAAAAAGCGGTACAACCTGTTTGGCCGTACCGCTTTTTTTGTTGGGAGTTGCTTCTGCTCAGCGCAGGGCCGCAATCGCCGTAATTTCCACCCGCCAGTCCGGATCGGCCAGCTTGGCCTCAACAGTGGCACGGGCGGGCTTATGACCCGTATCCAACCACGCATCCCAAGCCTTGTTCATGTTCCCGATCTCATTGATGTCGGTCAGGAAGATCTGAACGGAGAGGATACGCGTTTTGT
Source organism: Gluconobacter frateurii (assembly GCF_002723955.1). GTDB lineage: Bacteria > Pseudomonadota > Alphaproteobacteria > Acetobacterales > Acetobacteraceae > Gluconobacter > Gluconobacter frateurii. Next base: position 497,720 of record NZ_BEWN01000001.1, on the reverse strand, counting down.
CTGTACCCAGATCCGCCAGAAGTGCGTCGATCTGGCGCAGGATGTCAGCCGTCTGGCCTTCGGTATCCAGCGTGGCATCATCCGCGACCTGTCCGGCCAGATAGGCCAGACCATTATGGGTCACGACACCGGCAAGACGGTTTTCCTCAAGATGGCGGGTAATGTCGGAGTTGGTGCGCACGCCTGAACCTTACTGAAGAAGAGTGGGAATCATTTCATGTTCAAGGATCGCGTCCATAGCGCTTTCCTCATCGTCTGCCACGGCCATGGGTGTGCCATCAGCAGCATGAATTGCAACCATCAGCTCACCGTCATGCATGACGGATCTGACATAGGCGAGCTGGGACATGCCCAACGTGCGAAGCTGTGGTCCCGTGATCCGTCTCAGATCGGCCGGGAGCATCTCTTCATGCCCATCACTGTTTTCGAACGGATTGTTCAAGTCCTGATCCTTACTGAAACCTGTGGGCTTCTGTGGCACCAGTCAGGTTGAAACATACAAACTGTCAAAAAACGGTTTATTCGTCGTCAAGATCACGCACCGGTCGTGCCCGGCGCGGTTTGACCACGGGTGGAACCACTTCGTGCTGCACGGTCTGCGGCGTTCCTGCCGTCCGGCGGCCCTGCGTGATGGCAATCCGCTTCACGCGCACTTCCGGCTCTGGGCGCAGAAGATCGATATGCAGCAGGCCATTATCAAGCCAGGCTCCACCAATTTCGATGCCTTCCGCCAGAACGAACGCCTTGTGAAACTGCCGCGCAGCAATCCCACGATGAAGGAACACCCGCCCCTGACTGTCATCGGTCTGGCGACCGCGGATCACAAGCTGGTTGTCTTCCTGCGTGATCTGAAGATCGTCCATCACGAACCCCGCCACAGCCAGCGTGATCCGCAGGGCCGTCTGGCTCAGCTGTTCGATGTTGTAAGGCGGATAACCGTCGGACGTAGACTTGGACGCACGCTCAAGCATCTGCTCAAGATGATCGAAACCAAGGAACATGGGTGACGTAAACAGACGACCGGACATAGGGCTTGAGCCTCCTCCACGAGCGAGACAATGGGTGTCAGACCCTCCATGAGGCACCTGACATCAGCACAGGATATGGTGGAGCACCCCAAAGATGCAAGTTATGCCTTGGGAAATGCCCCTCAGGACTGGCACAAAAGCCTCACCCTCGCTACATCGCAGAGCATGAGCGAATTCGATTTCCTGTCCGGCATCGATGCGGTGCCCCCGACCCCGATCCTGATTGCCCCTGCCCCCGTGCTGCGTCAGGTCGCCCGCGAAGTACGCGCGGAAGACATGGCGTTCCTGCGTGAAACGCTTCCAGGCATGTTTTCCGCCATGTACAAGGCCCCCGGCATCGGCCTCGCCGCCCCGCAGGTCGGCCTTGGCATGCGCTTTGCCCTCGTGGATGTGGCCGAGGAAGACGCCCCCCGTGAGCCAATGGTTCTGATCAATCCGGAAATCGTCACGGATTCCGAGCAGATGGCCGTTCGGGAAGAAGGCTGCCTCTCCCTGCCGAACCAGTATGCCGAAGTGATCCGCCCCGAATCGATTCGCGTCCGTTACCGGGACCTTGCCGGCGAAATCATCGAGCGGGACGCGGATGGTCTTCTCGCGACCTGCATCCAACACGAAATGGATCATCTGGATGGCGTCCTATTCGTGGACCATCTTTCCACGCTCAAGCGCAATATGATCATGCGCCGCCTCGCCAAAGAGCAGAAGCTGGGAAGGCGTTAATCACTAATGCGTCTGATCTTCATGGGCACGCCGGATTTCGCGGTCCCGGCCCTGCATGCCCTCATGGCCGCAGGACACGAGATCGTTGCAGTCTACACGCAGCCACCCCGCCCCGCAGGGCGTGGCAAGGCCGTGCGCCGCTCACCTGTCCATGAAGCGGCGGAAGCTGCCGGAATTGAAGTCCGCACGCCCGCCAGGGTCCGCAAAGACGTAGCAGAGCATGAAGCCTTTGCCGCGCTCAATGCCGATGCTGCCGTCGTCGCGGCTTACGGGCTGATCCTGCCCAAGGTCATGTTGGATGCGCCCCGTCTTGGCTGCCTGAACATCCATGCCAGCCTTCTTCCCCGCTGGCGTGGTGCCTCGCCAATCCAGTCGTCCATCGTTGCAGGAGACAGCCAAAGCGGCGTCTCGATCATGCAGATGGATGAAGGTCTCGATACCGGCGCCGTGCTGCTAGAAGAAGCCACCCCCATCAGTGCGTCCGACACAGCCAGCACGCTGCATGACCGTCTGGCAGAAATCGGTGGGCGACTGATCGTTCGCGCCTTGCAGGAACAGCCTGTTGCCGTGCCCCAGCCTGAAGAAGGCGTGACCTACGCCCACATGCTCAAGCGCGAGGACGGTCGGATCGACTGGTCTCGCAGTTGCGAGGACATCGACCGTCAGATCCGTGGCCTGACCCCATGGCCCGGGGCATTCACGACACTCGATGATGTGGTGCTCAAGATTGGCGCCGCAACACCGCTGCCTGAACAGTCGGGCTCTGATGCGGGTACGGCCATTGACCACGCCCTGACCATTGCCTGTGGCACCGGCGCGCTCCGCATCGAGCGTATTCAGAAACCCGGACGCAGCATGATGAACGCCAGCGATTTCGTACGAGGACAAGCCGTCCCGAAGGGGACACGTCTTGGCTGAGGACGACATCGCACGCTGGGCCCTGAAGATTGAATATGACGGTACAAATTACGTCGGCTGGCAGCGCCAGAAAGACGGCCTCTCCATCCAGACCCTGATTGAGGCAGCAGCCTCAAAACTGGTTGGCGGCCGTGCCGTCTCCAGCATTACAGCGGGGCGCACGGATGCAGGCGTCCACGCCTCCGGCATGGTAATCCATCTCGATTTCCCGGCCGACGCACCGATCAATGGCCGTCAGATCCGCGATGGCATGGGATATTATCTCAAGCCCCACCCTGTCGTTGTGCTTCAGGCCGCGCCCGTCAGTCTGGACTGGAGCGCCCGCTTCTCCGCGACGTGGCGGAGCTACCGGTTTACCATCCTCAACCGTCAGGCTCGTCCGGCCTTGCAGGAAAGCCACGTCTGGCACGTCAAACGGTCGCTGGACGTAGATCTCATGCAGGAAGGTGCGAACTTCCTGCTCGGAACGCACGATTTCACATCCTTCCGGGCCATCGCCTGTCAGGCCAAAAGCGCGGTCCGCACTCTGGATGTCTTAAAAATCCACCGTGAGGGTGACCTCGTCCTTGTCGATACACAAGCCCGATCCTTCCTGCACCATCAGGTCCGGAATATGGTCGGCTCGCTCGTCATGGTCGGATCACGCCAGTGGCCAGCAGAAAAAATGCGGGATATTCTAGAAGCGAAAAACCGCTGTGCCGCAGGGCCGACATCTCCGCCAGACGGCTTATGCCTGACAGGCGTCGGCTACCCTGAAGATCCGTTCGCCTAAGACGTCAAACGCCCCCGAACAGATCAACCAAAGCATTGTAATGCGGTGGCAGTAGCCACAGCAGGCCGAACAGAACAACAGCGCTCAGCGTCTGCAAAACCGTCATGATGACCGCCTGCAACGCTGTCATCATCAGGCCAACGCGCGTGACATACCAGGTCAGCCAAAGGCTGTAGAGCTGCACACCAGCAGCCACTCCCGCAACGGCTGCCGATGATGATGCACTGCCCGGCATCACCATCCGCATGACACCCTCGGCCATGATCATCATGACCAGCGGCAGCCACGCACACCAGAGCGAGGCCGTCGCGTAACGCGACCACAGGCCCTTGCGCCCCGCAAAAGCGGCATACCGCTCAGACACCACAAGCTGAAGCAGCGTGCAGACAAGCTGAACAAGCGCCTGCGTCAATCGGAGCCCGCGCTGCTCCACGGGCATGAAAAACGCCCCGAAAATTCCGATCAGCGCTATCGCTACCGTCGGGGCCAGCGCTGCCATGAGTGGCTGCATACCCGGCGCGAAACAGTTAATTCCGACGCCACGGCCGCGCCCCAGAAGCCATACTCCGAGCGGAACATTCATCCCTCCGACGGGAGGCATGCCATTCGGGCGGTCTGGGGTCACAGGCCAAATCTTTCCATGAACGTCAGATAAATGCGGGTCAGATCTTCAAGGGTCGAAACATCAACATGCTCGTCCCGCTTGTGCATGGTCGCGCCCACCAGACCAAACTCTGCAACAGCACAATACTGCGAAATGAAGCGGGCATCGGATGTTCCGCCACCCGTATCGAGCTTCGGGCGACGCCCCGTCACATCCTGAACAGCCTGTTCAAGACAGTTCACTGCCGGTCCTGGCTGCGTCAGGAATGCTTCACCACTGATGGCGATCTTCACGTCGCCGTCTGGTGCATGACGGCTTACAACGCCCCTGATCCAGTCAGCCAGAGCGGCTCCCGTGTGGCTGTCATTGAACCGTATGTTCAGCCGTGCACGCGCATCGGTCGGAATAACATTCGTAGCTGGATTTCCAACATCAACACTCGTCACCTGCAGAGACGACGGAGAAAACCATTCCGTCCCTTCATCAAGGCAGCGGCCTGTCAGTTCAGTCAGGGCCGCCAGAAGGCGATGTACGGGATTATCCGCCAGATGGGGATAGGCCACATGCCCCTGCACGCCACGCATGGTAATTTCAGCATTCATGCTGCCGCGGCGACCAATCTTGATGGTATCGCCAAGAGCGGACGGATTAGTCGGCTCACCCAGAAGGCAGAAATCCGGCACCTCTCCACGTGCGGCCAGCCAATCGATAACAGGCTTCGTACCAAAATGCGCCGGGCCTTCTTCATCGCCCGTAATGAGAAGGGAAATCGATCCCTTGAGCGGACGGCTTTTCAGAAAGCGGGCGATAGCTGCAACGGAGCAGGCCACACCGCCCTTCATGTCCGCAATGCCACGCCCATAGAGGCGGCCATCATGGATTTCGGCGGAGAACGGATCATGCACCCAGCCCTCGCCGGGGGGTACAACATCCGTATGCCCTGCGAAACAGAGAGACGGGCTCCCCGTTCCGATCCGGGCGTAAAAATTCGGAGTCGGCGCATCTTCTGGTCCAAAAGGAAGATGCGTGACCTCAAACCCCATCCCTTCCAGAACCGATACCAGAAGAGCCTGTGCTCCATCATCGGCTGGAGTAACGGACTGGCAACGGATCAGATCCTGCGCAAGGGCAACAGGGTCAGTCGGAAAAGATGGGGACGGCATAGATCAGTCGCGCAGAAGTTCGTTGATGGACGTCTTGGAGCGCGTACGCTCGTCAACGCGCTTGACGATCACGGCACAGGCGAGAGACGGCTGACCCGGCTCCTTCGGCGGCAGCGTACCTGGAATGACAACGGAATAAGCCGGAACACGGCCCATAAAGATCTCACCCGTCGCACGATCCACAATCTTTGTGGATGCACCGATAAACACACCCATGGACAGGACAGAGCCCTTCTCCACGATCACGCCCTCAGCAACTTCCGAACGTGCACCAATAAAGCAGTCGTCTTCAATGATGACCGGAGCAGCCTGGAGCGGCTCCAGAACGCCACCAATGCCAGCGCCACCGCTGATATGGCAGTTCTTGCCAATCTGGGCGCAGGAGCCAACCGTTGCCCAGGTGTCGATCATCGTGCCGCTGTCCACACGGGCACCAACATTGACGAAGCTCGGCATCAGAACAACGTTCGGAGCAATAAATGCCGAACGACGAACAATGGCGCCCGGAACCGCCCGGAAACCGGCTTCAGCGAAACGGAACTGATCCCAGCCGTCGAACTTCAGCGGAACCTTGTCAAAAGCCGGCTCACCACCGCAACCACCGACCATGACGCGGCTGTCATTCAGACGGAAGGACAGCAGAACGGCCTTCTTTAGCCATTCATGCACGACCCAGCCATCTTCACTCGGCTCGGCCACACGCAGCGTACCGGCATCAAGACCTTTAAGCGCGGTTTCGATGACCTCGCGATCTTCCCCCTCTGTCTGTGCGTTCAGAGTGTTACGACGCTCCCAAAGAGCGTCAATGGCGGTGCGAAGCGTATCGTGAGGCATCAGGACCATCCGGAAAAGGAGCAGAAAACCGCCGGACCATGCGATCCCCGGCCGTGCCTGTCAACGGCTCTTTCCCCTTCAGCGGAGTGGGTCACGTTATTAAGCTTCCGTTAACCTATTGCGCCTATGGAAAACAGGGAGCGTACTGTCTCAGAAACGGCCCGAAAGAAACTCCTGATCTGCTCCGGGCCTTTCTTTGGAACAACAAGCCCGTTTCAAGTTCATCCACGCCGCAGGGTAGCAGCCTGCATCATCAAGGCGGCTTTATGGGCCGCGCCAGCATGGAGCCTTCGTGGCAATGCCTGATCCAGGACTGAACCATCCCAGCCTCCTCCCGCTGCGGGAAAATCAGTCCTTAACCCTGCCCGTGATCCGCAAGATTCTGAAGGCCATGCGCGGAGCTATTCTGCCTCGTCTGGGTATCGCCGCGGCGCTGACCGAGCTTCAGGGAATTCTTCAGGCTAACAGCCTGCTCTTCAATTCATTCACGCCCCCAACGGATGAGAGCATCCTTCATCAGTCCGCGGCATTTCCACAGGGTCTGCAGGAATGTCTTCAAGGAAACACACTCATCCCCGATCAGTCCGCCATCCGGTTTTCAGCCGGCTCAGACTATGGCGTCCTGATCTGTGAGGTTATCCGCAGTCAATCTCCACTTGGGCTGATCTTCTGGAAAAATACGTCCTGGTCTCATGAGGAAATTGAACTCCTTCAGACCGTTATGGCATTCATTGCCACCATTCAGGAGCATGATGCTCTTCAACGCCGGGTTCTGGGGGAATCCCACTACGATCTCGCATCCAATCTTCTGAACTGGGATGGCCTGAAAGATGAGATGGAACGTCGCATTCCGCGCCTGGACCGGGAAGGCCTTCCAGCAACCCTCATGGTCGCATACGTCCCTGGTCTAACTGACATCACGCAGAAGAACGGCTTTCAGGCGGGAGAAGAGGCTCTGGCCCAGTGCATAGCCCTTCTCCGCAAAGCCGTTCGCCCGACAGATGCCGTCGCACGGTTGAGCGGCAATACATTTGCGCTCTGGATGGATGGTGGGGACCGTTTTGCCATGGCCGAGCGCGCTGAACGCATGACAGCGCACGGCATTCCCCTGCTGATCGAACCGCCCGCGCACCTTCCCCTGTATCTCGGCCTTATCAGCAGGGAGCCAGAAGATCAGGAAACCTCTCCTGACACTCTGCTTGAGAGAGCGACACAGGCCCTTCACGACGCTATGGACGAGCAAAAAAAATGGCGCTTCTCTTACGAAGCGCCATAATCCGGTTCATGCTTTGATGAGCGTTCCCGGTCCAGCCCGTGTGAACAGCTCCAACAGGCAGGTATGCGGCACACGGCCATCCAGAATAACGGCAGCCTTCGCGCCGCTCTGAACAGCGTCCAGACAGGTTTCAACCTTCGGGATCATACCGCCCGAGATCGTGCCATCCTTGATAAGGTTGCGCGCCTCTTCAGCACTCAGTTCCTCAATCAACTTACCGTCCCGATCCAGAACACCCGGAACATCTGTCAGCATCAGCAGACGTGAAGCATGAACTGCGCCGGCGATTGCACCAGCTGCCGTGTCGGCGTTGATGTTGTACGTCTCACCGTTTTCGCCCGCACCGACTGGAGCAATGACCGGGATCAACCCTGACCCAAGCAGGGCGTACAGCACGCGCGGATCAATCTTTTCCGGCTGACCGACAAACCCAAGATCAATCACGCTCTCGATCTGACTGTCCGGATCGCGACGGCTCCGGGTCATCTTACGCGCCTGGATCAGACTCCCGTCCTTGCCGGAAATACCAACAGCCATCGCACCAGCACGATTGATGAGTTCTGCAACCTGCTTGTTCACACTGCCAGCGAGAACCATTTCGATGACGTCCACCATCGCGGCGTCTGTCACGCGAAGGCCATCTATGAAATGGGAACGAATCTGCAAACGATCCAGCATGGAACTGATCTGCGGGCCACCGCCGTGCACGACGATCGGGTTGATCCCCACCAGCTTGAGCAGGGCAATATCGTAGCCAAAAGCGCTGGCAAGCTTTCCCTCGCCCATCGCATGGCCACCATACTTCACAACGATGGTGTCACCGGCATAACGCCGCAGATACGGAAGGGCACTGGCAAGGATGGCCGCCTGCTGCTGGGCATCATCCATATTCACGGCCGGCGGAATTTCCGGCAGCTTTTCACTGTGGGTCTTTTTGCTCACGGCCGGACTTATCCTTCCACTGAGGTCTTGGCAGGATCTGCAAAGCGGGCAATTTCCGCACGCAGATCTTCGATACCTTCGCCGGTCTGGCTACTGGTGCAAACGATGCGTGGATAGGCAGCAGCATGCTTGAGCGCAAGAGCTTCCACATCCGCAATCTTGGCTTTGAGTGCCGTGGGCCGCACCTGATCGCACTTGGTCAGAACGATCTGAAAAACGACTGCTGCCCGATCCAGAAGTTCCATGACATCCTTGTCGGACGGCTTGAGCTCGATGCGGGCATCAAGAAGCAGAATAACGCGTGCGAGCGTCGTCCGGCCACGGAGATAAGCGAACATCATGTTCTGCCAATCTTCCTTGACGGACTTTGCAGCCTTCGCAAAACCGTAACCCGGCATATCCACGAGAGAAATGCGGTCTGACAGATTGAAGAAGTTGAGCTGCTTGGTGCGCCCAGGTTCGGAAGACGCGCGTGCAAGCGCCTTTCGTCCCGTCAGGGCATTGATGATGCTGGATTTACCAACATTCGAACGTCCTGCGAATGCAACTTCAGGCCGACCGACTGGTGGAAGCTGCTCGATCTTCTGGGACCCGAAGAAAAACTCGCACTCCCCCGCAAAAAGAAGACGTCCGTCTTCAATCTGCTCTGGAGTAGGAGGGCCCGCGACTTCTTTCATGGCGTCTCAGCGTCCGTTCTTGGCAACTGGAACCGGCAGCTTGGCGCGGCTCTGGATAAAGGTCTGCTGAGCGAACGTCAGCAGGTTGTTCCAGGTGTAATAGACCAGAAGACTGGCCGGGAACCCGGACATCACAAACACATACACCAGCGGCATGAACTGCATGATGCGCGCCTGAGCCGGGTCCATGCTGACCATCGTCTGACGCTGCAGCAGCCAGAACGTAACACCCAAAGCGGCTCCCCAGACACTGATATGCAGAAAGGAGAAATAAACCGTTGGATCAAACGGGATCAGACCAAACAGATTGAAGATGTTCGTCGGGTCTGGGACGGACAGATCACGGATCCAGCCGAAGAACGGTGCATGACGCTCGTCAATGCTGATGTTCAGCATTTTGTACAGGCAGAAGAAAATTGGAGCCTGGATCAGAACCGGCAGGCACCCACTGGCCGGGTTCACGCCCTCTTCCCGATACAGGGCCATGACCTTCTGGTTCATCACCATCGGGTCGTCTTTGTTCTTCTCGCGGATCTCCTTGATCTTCGGAGCCAGCAGACGCATCCGCGCGGAAGACGTGGCAGCCTTGGACGCCAGCGGGAAGAGCACGATCTTGACGATCAACGTCAGCGCCATCAGCGCCAGACCAAAGTTACCAAGATGCAGATACAGCCAGTGCAACAGATACAGGATCGGGCGCGTCAGGAAGCTGAACCAACCGAAATCAATTGCCTTGTCAAAATCCGCAATGTGCAGGTTGCTGCTATAAGACTGAAGCAGGCTCGGAACCTTCGCACCGGCAAAAAGATGGCTCGTCTGCGTGATCGTGCCGTTCGGCATGATCTGCTGGGGAGCCTGCGAGGTAAAGCCAATCCGATACGAACCGGGATTGCCAGGCGCATAGGCAAAGCTGGCCGTGACAGCGGCATTAGCGTCTGGTGCTACCGCCGTCAGCCAGTACTTGTCGCTGATACCGCCCCAGCCACCAGTCCCACCCTTGGCCCAGAACGTATGGTCTGCGTGCTCGGCACCCTTGCGGACATTCTTGTAGGTTTCGTCATTCAGACGACCATCCATGACGGCAATCGGGCCTTCATGAGCCGTCCAGAACCCTTCTGCTGCCTGATAGTCACGCTGAACACGCTGAAACGGAACCAGAGCGACCGGCTGTGAGGAATGGTTCTCCACGGACTGGACGACCGAGAACATGTAATGCTCATCGACCGACAGCTGGATTGTGAAGATCAGCCCTTCGCCATTGTCCCACTTCAGCGTCACCGGATGACCAGGAGACAGAGCTTCGTCTGCACTGGTCCAGACCGTATTCAGGTCAGGCACCTTGGCATTCGAACCCGGAGCATTGCTCCAGCCAATAACGAAGAAGTTCGGATGCTCGCTGCCAGGCTTATCCAGCAGGCGGACCAGCGGGCTGTCCTTCGCCAGTGTGGCGCGATACTTGGTCAGCACCGCATCATCAAGCAGCGCACCCTTGAGGTTCAGGGAACCCTGCACGTCTTCGCTCGTGATTGCGATACGTCGCGCCGTTACCGCAGGTTCAGGAGCAGCCTCTGAGGGTGCGGCCTGAGCCGGGGCTGATGGGGACTGTGTCGCAGCAGTCTGCGTGACAGCGGGATGACTGTCCTGATGGGGCTTCGGCATGAAATAGTCGAAACCGATCAGGATGAGGGCCGAGAGGATAGTGGCCGCAATGATGCGCTTGATTTCCATCGGGCGGATGCCGGTCTTTCGTCTCTACGGAGGAATGCTGAGCCTCAAGTGGCCGAAAACCGCGATCAAAACAATAGCTGGCCGCGTTTTTTAATGCTGATGGCGCTCAGGAGGGAGGTCACAACCCCCTTTTGACCAAGGATGACAGCGCAGGAGTCTCCTGCATGCCAGCCATCCGCCCCGCAACGGGCCATGCGATTTGATCACCATGACAGCATAGGTGCTACACCCCGGCTCAAACCGGCAGTTCCGTCCCAGATATGGACTGACGAAAAGTTTGTAAGAATCAATCAGTGCGAGCAGGAAGACAGTGACAGGCTTGCTAAAAAAGCCTGTCATTTTTCCGTACCCTTACGGAGGGCTTTCCGGAGATCTTCCTGAAGCAGAGAAAAATCGCGTCGGCGGGTACCGTCTCGACCAATCAGGACAAAGTCCCCTGTTGGGAGACCATCCTCACGTGCAACAAGACGCAGCACCTCACGGAGGCGGCGTCTGGTGCGATTTCGGATGACTGAATTCCCAACCTTTTTCGTGACGGTAAAGCCGACACGGCTTTCAGGCTGGGTATCATCCTGCAGGATCTGCACAACCATTCCCGGGGTAGCGACTTTACGCCCCTTCCCGGCAACACGCAGAAACTGCGGCCGCTTTTTCAGGCGGCCAGCTGTATGGTTCGCGCTCAGGCGGAGAGCTTCTTGCGACCCTTCGTGCGGCGGTTTGCCAGCACGCGGCGGCCACCGACTGTAGCAGTACGTGCACGGAAACCGTGACGACGCTTACGAACCAGCTTGGAGGGTTGATACGTGCGCTTCATGACATCGATCCTTAAAAACCATGCAGACGCCCCTCTGGACATCCGCGTCGATCGGGCGCACGAAACGCCCGGTGAATGAGACCCGGGCTTGTACTCACCGGGTCTCCGCCTGTCAATGCCGGACGATCAGGAAGCTGAGGATATGAGCCAAAAACCGACTCTAACACCGTCTCAATCGAACGAATCCAGTGCATTTCGCCATGATTTGCGAAACGCACTCTCACCTGCCCTGCTCTGCGCCGACATCCTGTCATCCCACACAGACGATTCTGTACGGCGGAATGCAGAGACAATCATACACTCACTTGAGAAGGCACTCAGTCTTCTGAAGACGTCGGCTTCTTCTCAATAAGCTCGATCTTGTAGCCATCGGGGTCCTGCACGAAGGCAATGATGATCGTCCCGAACTTTAACGGGCCGGCCTCACGCGTTACAGTTCCACCGCCAGACCGGACAGTCTCTACCAGCCCCGCGACGTCAGGCACACCAATAGCGAAATGCCCGAAACCGGTACCGACTTCGTAATCAGAATCCTGATCCCAGTTGTAGGTCAGCTCGATTTCGGCCTGTCCGTGCTCATTATCCGCGAATCCGATGAAGACCAGCGTATAACGCCCCTCACGAACTTCCTTGCGGCGCAGCTCCTTCATGCCCAGAAGGCTGTAGAACGCCAGACTGCGATCAATGTCCCGGATGCGGACCATCGTATGCAGAAATGTGCTCATTTTTCTTCCTTAAGATCTTCGGTCGTCAGCCCATAAAGGAACAGCCCGTATCGGTCAGCCAGAGAAACGCAGCGATCCGGGTCTGTCAGTAGGGTCACACCAGGCTGAAACGCTACCCCGCGCAATCCGTTCCGAGCAGCATTCTCGAGTGTCTCCGGACCAATTGTGGGCATGTCTGCCCTTAAGTCCTGACCACTCTTGGGCATCTTGATGAGAACACCGCCACTTCCAGCCTGCATCAGCTTCCCGCAGCGCCCCAACATCGCGTCAGTGCCCTCCAAAGCCTCCACAGCCAGAACCAGGCCGCTCTGCACGACACATCCCTGCCCGATATCCAGTGCGGCCATGGCGCGCAGAACCTTAACGCCGCGGGCAATATCCTGCTGGGCCTGCTCGTCCGGAGCTACGCGCCCAAGCGTTCCGCTACGACCTGTCGCATGATCCAGAAATTCATGCGCACCGCGGACAATGAAGCCCTCTTCTCCCAGAACCCGGACCACCGCGCCCAAAAGACCGTCATCACCCAGGAAAATGGCACGCCCCAAACGGGCAAGAATGCGCGCGCCTTCCGCATCTGGCCGAAGATCGCGCCAGGCAGGGCGTCTCACGGGACCGATCAGGACCAGTTCACGACAGCCATGTTTTTTAAGAGCCGCCAGGATTTCCCCTACCGCGGCAAGACGGATGATCTCATGCGGATAGGGCGCCAAACGGGCCGTATCCGCAAAATCCCGGAAGCCGACAATAAAAACGGACTTCCCTTTTTCCAGAGCAGCCGCAGCTACCTGTGCAGGCAAGGGGCCTGCCCCGGCCAGAATACCGACGCAACCTCCCCCTGGCATACTCAGGCTCCTTCGGTCTCGGACAATCCCTCATTTCGGGCAACGCGCGTCAGGCCGCGACGGCTTGGCGCTTCCATGAAGTCAAGCATTTCAGCAATGCGTTGCAGATGCCCATATTCGCGACGAACTTCTGCAATGCGCGCTTCCAGAACAACATCCGTGCTGCCATGACGGGGATACAGGGTCCGGAAAGCCCGACGCATGGCCTGCATCTCCTCCGGCCCAACGCCTGAACGCTTCAGGCCAATCCAGTTCAGACCAACCAGACGCGCACGGTTCCCCAGAACGCTGCCATAAGGAATAACGTCCATCTCAACACCACAGACGCCACCAACAACGGCTCCACGGCCAACACGAACAAATTGGTGAAGCGCAGCAGATCCCATGACCTTGGCATCATCCGCGATCTCGACATGACCGCCCATGACAACATTGTTCACGATGATGACCCGATCACCCAGAACGCAGTCATGGGCCACATGCGCGTTCGCCATGATCAGGCAGCGCGCGCCGATCTTGGTCAGTGCATGGCCCTGAGCCGTTCCACGATGGATCGTGACGTTCTCACGAATGATCGTGTGAGCCCCGATTTCGCAGAGCGTCGGCTCGCCAGCATATTTGAGATCCTGAGGGGCCATGCCGATCGTGACGAAGGGATAAACTTCCACCCCTTCACGAAGGGTCGTATGCCCGTCAACGATAACGGAAGCATGCAGGTGCACGCCGTCGCCAAGTGTCACATGCGGTCCGACGACACACCACGGACCAATACGGACATTATCTCCAATCCGGGCCCGCTCATCAACAAGAGCGGTCGCATGGATTTCGGCGCTGTCGGATCGTTTTCCTGCAATCTGCATCAGTTCAGCCCATGATCATGGCACTGAAGGTTGCCTCTGCGACAGCAACGCCGTCAACACGGGCAATACCCTTGAATTTCCAGACATTCGCCCGGGAGCGCTCCTTGACGACCTCGATACGAAGCTGATCGCCAGGCCCCACCGGACGGCGGAACTTCGCACCTTCGATGGTCATGAAATAAACGAGCTTACCTTCGAAAGCCTTCCCAAGCGTCAGAACAACAAGCGTGGCAGCCGTCTGAGCCATGGCTTCGATGATCAGAACACCCGGCATGACCGGATGAGAAGGGAAATGCCCCTGGAAGAAGGGCTCATTGACCGTGACATTCTTGATGCCGACAGCCGACTCACCAGCCTTGATCTCCTGCATCTTGTCGATCAGGAGGAAAGGATAGCGATGAGGGATCGCCTGCATGATCTGCAGAATGTCGATGCTCTCGGGAACCTGAGGTGTTCCCGAAGCCCCTTCTGCCGGGGTCGTCTTTTCAGCCGGAGCGTCCACTCGATCCATCTTCTTCACCATACCCTTCCGGGAGAAATTTTGTCAGTTTTCTGCTCTCCGAGCAGTGCGATTGGCCTCCCTTAGCAAAACTGGTCAAGGGATACCATCCATCACCCGTTCAGGTCAGTCGGTACTCTTTTTGGAGAGCTTTCGCAGAGTGGCCACATTCCTGAAGAACTCCCGGAACGGCATGGCGGGACTACCAATCACATCTGCCCCGGCATCAACGTCAGACATGACACCACACTGGGCCCCGACCCGGGCCTTGTCGCCGATCTTGATGTGACCGATCAGACCAGCCTGGGCCGCAATCGTGACGAAATCACCGAGTTCCGTAGAACCGGAAATACCGGCCTGAGACACCACAATGCAGCACCGTCCCAGTCGCGCATTGTGACCAATCTGCACAAGATTATCGATCCGGGTGCCAGCACCAATCACCGTATCGCGCATGGAGCCACGATCAATGGTGGAATTGGCACCAATTTCGACATCGTCTTCGATCACAACCAACCCAAGCTGGGGAACGGTCTCGAAGCCTTCCGGACCAACAGCAAACCCAAAGCCGTCCTGACCAATCCGCGCGCCTGGATACAGGGTCACACGATGACCAACACGTGCATGGGTCAGGCTGACATGACTGCCAATGCGGCAACGCTCGCCTATCTCAACGCTCCGGCCAATCGTAGCATGCGCTCCGATCAGGGTGCCGCTGCCGATTTTTGCACCATCTTCGATCACGGCAAACGGACCGATCTCAACATTCTCGCCAATGTCAGCTTTCTCGCTCACATAGGCTGAAGGATGTTGAGCACCGCTGGAAGACGGAGCGGGATGAAACGACGCCGCTATCCGAGCCCAGGCAAGGTAAGGCGTCTTGCAAACCAGTCCAGCCGTTTTGGGAGGCAACTTATCGGCAAAGGCGGGTGCGAGAATGACGGCACCCGCTTTTGTGTTTTCCAGCAGGGGCAGATAGCGCCGGTTATCCAGGAAACTGACGTCTTCCGGGCCTGCCACATGCAATGGCGCTACGCCGCGAAACAGCGTGCTCCCGTCCTGACCTTCAAGGGCAGGACGCACCTCACTTCCCGATACTTCTGCCAACTGTGCCAGCCCAAAAGGACCGGCACGAAGGAAGAAGCGCTCATCACCCGGACGCGTCTCGGTGGACATCGTGTCACCCACAGGCTCAGACCTCAGTGATGCTGACGCAGAACGGACTCAGGCTGAGCCGGAGCAGCAGGGGCAGCAGCCTGTTCCGGCCCCTGGGCAGCACGTTGCTCATCAGCCGTCGTTGGCATCTTGCCAGACTTGGCAAGCTGCTCAGGATCGACACCGTCTCCCGGAATAAAGACATGCGGCAGCGTCTTGTTCAGCTGGTTCGCCACTTCTTCCGTGATGTCCTGCTCGCCCACATGCAGCACAACCTGTTCTGCATGCAGAACAAGGTTCATGTTATGCGAACCCGCGACGGCGGCAATGATGCCGTTGCCCTGCTCAAGCTCACGCTCGATCTGGTGGAACCCGACCTGAGCGGCTTCCTGAATGATACGGGCCTGATTGCCGAAATCGCGCTGGTCCTTGGCACGACGTTCCTGCAGATGACGCTCTCTGAGCTGGATCTGGTCAGCGGTCAGGGTCCGAGCTTCGGACTGCAGCTTCTGCTGCTCGCCACGCCATGCACCTTCTTCGCGCTGGACAGCCTGAGCCAGCTTGTCACGGCGCGCACCAAGAACCTGCTGGATCTCCTGTGCGGCGGACGACATCTGCATGACGGCCTGCACGTTGATCACACCGATAACCGCTGCTGGTGGAGGAGCGGCCTTCGCGACTGTGGGCGGGTTCGGAATTGGCGGCAGCGGCAGCACTGGAGGCGCCTGCTGTGCGCTCGGCGCGCCCTGTTCGTCATCCGTCGGAGCCTCGGCTGCAACCGGCACACTCCGGCGCGGCGCTGGCCGTGCAGCCGGAGGAGCATCTGGATGCGCAGCCTTCGGAACAAACCAGCCGCCATTGTTGGCAGCCTGAGCGTGAGCGGACGGAGCAACGGCAAGAACCGTCGCGGCCAGAAGCGCGCCGACCGAAGCCGGACGCATCAGGGAATGAAAGGTCATGACCACCTCTGGAGAAGGGGATAAAATTGCTTGAGGCTTGAAATCAGGCACGCAGTCTTAGAACTGCTGCCCGAAGCCAAAGCGCAGCGGGTAAAGGCGATCGCCCTTTTCCTTACGCAGCGGAATAGCACCGTCGATGTTCACGAGACCGAACGGGCTCTTCCAGGAAATACCAAGACCGGTAGAAACACGCGGGATCATGGTGTCGCCCGTAATAGGGGTATACGCATATCCGGACTCATAACGACGGGAGTAGTCCGTGTACTTCTTCTGGACACGCACACTCGACAGGCTACCGGCATCGACAAAGTAACGACCGGAAATACCAAGATCGTCACCCATCGGCATTGGGAAGTTCAACTGCGCAGAGGCCGTGTACATGAACCGGCCACCCAGAAGATCTTCCTGACCCTGACGCGGAAGATAATCAAGCGTCGGGCAGGACCCGTTGACATAGGCGCCAGTACAGATGTGACCAGAACGCGGACCTACACCACCCTGGAGGAAGCCTCGCAGGTTTTCACCACCCAGATAGAAGTTATCAATGATGTTGCGCTTGCTGTTGGAATCCCAGTCGCCCATGTAGCCCACGCCGCCCTTGAACTGCATGGTCCAGTCATGACTGCCGGTAATCCGGTCCAGCGGCAGGTAGTAAGCTCCGTCTGCCTTGAAGCGGTAGTATTTTGCATTACCGCCAACGCCGGCAAAATCTCCACCCACCTTCATCATGTAACCCTCATGAGGGTTCATGCGACGGTCACGACGATCATAGGTCAGAGACGTGCTCAACTGGGACAGAAGCGACCAGCCAGCAGACTGCTGCACATACACGGAAGGAACCCATTCAATGTAAGATGGGTCTGCGGCAATCGTCGCCGCATCGTAGAAGTTACCGACCTGACGATCTACAAGGGTATAGCTGAAGGACTGCGACAGATAGCGGTTGTATGCATATCCGAGACGCAGACTCATGCCGTACTGGGATTCTTTATAGCTCTGATACGTCTGGTAGTTATTCTGGATAAAGTAGAAATCAGCACCAGCAACAAGGTTACGGTTCAGGAAGTACGGATCCGTAATGGAGATATCCGCCTGCTTCTCATAATACGCAACCGTTCCGGAAATACCGGCATCAATGCCAGTTCCCAGCATGTTGTGCTGCTTGACTGACGCATTACCGAGAACACCAACGTCCGTTGAGTAACCGCCACCCAGCGAGAATTCGCCAGTTGGCTTTTCCACGACATTCGCAGCAACGTTGACCCGGTCAGGTGCAGAACCCTGCGTCTGGTCAACCGACACCGTGCTGAAATATCCAAGGTCCTGCAGAGCAAGTTTAGAGTACTTCTTGTCAAACGGGGTGTACGGGTCGCCCTCTGCCATCGGCAGGTTACGGCGGATCACGTTATCGCGGGTAATGGTGTTGCCGTTGATGTCGATACGCTCGACGTAGACATGCGGACCTTCTGTAATATCGAACAGCAGATCCACGATCCGCTTTTCAGGATTACGTGCGATCTCGGAACGCACCATGGCAAAGGGATGCCCCTGAGCCTGAAGCCACTCCTGCATGTCCGTTGTGTTATGCTGGATCGCTGTTCCATCATAGATCTGATGCTTGAACAGCTGGATCTTTGGCCTCATCATTTCAGGCGTCACACGGCGCACGTTGGAACGAATGTCCATCTTGCCGATATGATACTGATCACCCTCGTGGATGGTGAACGTCACATAGAAGGACTTGTGATCAGGCGAAAGCTCACCTGTCGCGTCCACCATGTGGAAATCAACATATCCGTTATGGAGGTAGAACCGGCGCAGCAGTTCGGCATCATACTTGATGCGCTCGGGGTTATATTCATCCGAGGACGAGAAGAACCGGTACCAGGTGTTTTCCTTGGAAGAAATCACCTGCGCCAGACGGGCTTCACTGAACGCATGGTTGCCCACGAACACGATCTTGTGGATCAGCGTCTGCTGGGCTTCGTTGATCTTGAAAACCACATCAACCCGGTTGTGAGACAACTGGATGATCTGCGGCGTAACCGTCGCACCGAACCGCGCCTTGCCAGCATACTGGTTCAGGATCTTCTGACGATCAGCGGCCGTGGTCTGAGATGAGAAAACCGCACGCGGGCGAAGGCTGATTTCCTTGCGGAGATCCTCATCCTTCAGTGCATGGTTACCCTCAAAGACAATACGATTGACGATGGGGTTCTCAACCAGATTCACCAGAAGCGTATTGCCATCACGATGAAGGGTTACGTCCTTGAACAGGCCGGTCGCGTAAAGCGACTTCAGAGACCGGTCGAGATCATCCTGGTTAAAGGAATCTCCCGGCTGGGCAACCATGTAAGAAAGAACCGTGCTGGTTTCGATACGTGTATTGCCAGAGACCGTAATGGCCTGGATCACGTTGCTACCCGAGGCTGCACCTGATGCCTGGTGCTGACGTGCGGAACGGGCCTCCGCCACACCGAGGGCGGTCGGGAGAAGACATGCCGATGCCAGAAGCAACAGACGCATGTTCGGGGACCGGGAACCTCTTGACCGTGATCCTGACAAACCGGTTTTCCTTGTAACAGATTTTTCGTAGGCGCATGACACGCTACGCCATTGGCGGAGGTATCCGAAAAGCCCCCCACCATGCAAGATCTCCCTTCACTCACGAAGAGTTACGGGGCGTATCGCAGCCTAGCTGCCGGCGTGAAACATCCAGTGGAACAAGCCGATATTTGTCAGGTCATTCACCGTAGAAAAAAGGAAAAGTGCGCCGATAAGCGCCATTCCGACCTGCATACTTACTTCCTGTACACGCCGTGAAACAGGACGCCCCTTGATGGCTTCAATGGCATAAAAGATCAGTCGTCCACCATCGAGAACCGGGATCGGAAACAGGTTTATAAGCCCAAGATTGATGGACAGAAGCGCCATGAAAGACACAATGCTCGCCATACCATAGCTGGCGACCTGACCTGACATCTGTGCGATTCGGATCGTTCCGCCCAGCTCTTTCGCGCTGCGTTGGCCAGAAAGGATCTGCCAGACGCCCTGCAGCGTGCGCACAGACATCGTCCAGGTCTCCTGCACACCCATTACGGCAGCTTTACCTGGCGAAACAGGATGCCCGGGAGAAGCAGCAAATCCCACTCCGAGCACGCCAGTCGCATGCGAGCCGCTTTTTAGAGCCCCAATCGTGACCGGCAGGGTCAGATCTTCTCCGTTGCGACGAATTCCAAGCGTTGTCGTATCGTTCGGGTGAGAGGCAACAGTCCCCATCACATCTTCAGGACCAGAAATGGAAAGTGGACCGATACGCGTGATCACATCACCCGTTTTCACGCCCGCCTTTTCCGCAGCACTTCCTGCGACGACCTGAGAAATATCATTCCGAAGCTCCGGCTTGCCAACAGTCGCAAACAGCAGCGTGAAAGCAATAATCGCGAACAGGAAGTTGAACATAGGCCCCATGACAATCACCAGGGCCCGAGAGCCTACAGGTTTGTCATGGAATGTCCTGCCCGGAATCCAGGCCGCTTTCTGCTCATCCGTCGCGTCATCCGGCCCTTCAAACCCATGAGGTTTGACGTATCCGCCCAACGGGATAGCGCTCAGGCGCCATTCCGTTCCGGACTTGTCATACCAACGTCGCACGGCCGGCCCGAAACCAATGGAAAAAGTCTCAACCTTCACGCCACGCCAGCGCGCCGCAAGGTAATGTCCCAGTTCATGGATGAAAACCAGAATGCCAAGAATCAGGACATAGGCGATGATGGTGCGCAGAAAATCATGCATGCAGGGCATTCTCGCTCGCTGTATTCCGCAGACGGCCGCTTTCCCGAAGAATATGCTCCTCGGCAAGCGCGCGACCACGGGCATCCCATTCCAGGACTTCATCCAGTGTCGTCAGCTCAGGATTTTCGGTCATGGCCTGAAGAGCACTATCGATCGTCTCACCAATACCAAGAAAACCGATCCGGCGGTTCAGAAAAGCATCAACGGCAATTTCATTAGCCGCTGAGAAGACCGCGGGAGCCGCCCCCCCTGCCCTCAGCACCTGTCTCGCCAGCCGCAGTGGAACAAAACGCATCTCATCCGGCGCTTCGAAATCCAGACGTCCAAATGCTGCAAGATCCAGCCTCTGACAGGGTGTTTCCATGCGCTGCGGCCATGCCAAGGTGTGCGCAATAGGAATACGCATGTCTGCCGAGCCCATCTGAGCGACGAGACTGCCGTCCCGGAACTGTACCAGCCCATGAACCACAGACTGCGGATGCACCAGCACGTCAATCCGGTCTTCAGTCAGGCCGAACAGACGAGCCGCTTCAATTACTTCAAGGCCCTTGTTCGCCATCGAGGCGGAGTCAATCGTGATCTTGGCACCCATTGTCCATGTCGGATGCTTCAGGGCCTTTTCTGGGGTAGCCGCACGCATGTCTTCCAAGGAAGACTGACGAAACGGGCCGCCAGATGCTGTCAGGACAATCTTCTCGACCGTGCTCATGTCGCAGCCGCCAAGGGCCTGTGCAATGGCATTGTGCTCTGAATCCACCGGCAGCAGCGTCGCCCCAGCTTCACCGACAGCGCGAAGCATAACATCGCCAGCACACACAAGCGCTTCCTTGTTCGCCAAGGCGATTGCGTAGCCGTTGCGGGCCGCGGCGAGCGTAGGCTCCAGCCCTGCTGCACCCGTAATGGCTGCCATCGTCCAGTCAGCTTCCATGGCACCGGCTTCAATGACAGCCTGACGCCCCGCAGCGGTCCGAATGCCACTGCCAGCCAACCGGGCTTTCAATTCCTCATGCAGGCTTTCATCATGAATGACAGCGATTTCCGCACACAATTCGCGAGCCTGCTCTGCCAGCAGTGCAACATTGCGGCCACCCACCAGAGCACGAACCTCAATATCCGCTGCCATACGCTTGAGCAGATCAACCGTTGACGTACCGATACTGCCCGTACTGCCGAGAACACTGATCCGGCGAGGCTTGGCCACAGAACCGTCAGTCATGAGAAGAACTCCCCTGAGGAATGGTATGATGTGCAGACCCGCCTACCAGATCCGCAGGAGTGACAGACCAGAACACCTGTCCGAAAGCTGCCAGAGAAAGAAGAGCGGCTAGCGGCGCCGCCGCCAGAAGGCCGTCAAACCGGTCCAGCAAACCGCCATGGCCTGGAATAAGGGTGCCGGAATCCTTAACGCCGAGGCGACGTTTGGCCGCGCTTTCGATCAGGTCGCCACTCTGGGAAAAAATTCCCAGCACAGCACCCCAGATCAGGCCGCCACCAACAAATCCCAAGCCAGAAAACCACGCTACCGCCCCACCAGCCAGGGAGGCCCCCACCAGCCCCCCGATCGCGCCTGAACGTGTTTTCCCAGGCGAAATGGAGGGTGCAAGCTTTGGGCCGCCAAAGACACGTCCAAAAAGATACGCAAAGCTGTCGCTGGCGATTACAACGCACAAAACGAACAGAACGCTCTCAAAACCCGCAGGCAGATGGCGAAGCCAAAGCAGCGAAAGTCCGCCCAGGATCGATACGATCACCGGAAGACAGGCTGGCACACCAAAAACAAGACTTGGCCAGACCATCCAGAACGCACCACTCCACTCACCCCGCAATGCGGCAACGCCCGAGACAAGCGGCCAGAAAAGGAGCAGAATACCGCGCCATGTCGGCAGAGGCTGGCGGATTAGGGTTTCCCCTTCCCAAACCAGCCCGAACATCGCCAGCAGAATGAGTGCATTATAAATCATGCCACCCTGCCAAAGGCAGATCCCGGCCACAGCAACCAGAATAACAGCCGATGACAGCCGCAGCTTCAAATCAGACCAGCGGGACGAGCCACTCATGCCGGTCGGCCACCAAAACGCCGCTGACGGCCAGCAAAATGAGACAGCGCCTGAAGAAATTCAGCCTCACCGAAGTCCGGCCACAGAACATCCATGAAGACCAGCTCTGCGTAAGCACTCTGCCAAAGCAGAAAATTGGAAAGGCGGCACTCACCGCTTGTCCGAATAACCAGATCGGGGTCTGGCATATCCGAGGTCTGGAGGGTACTCGCCAGCCGCTCTTCAGTAATTTCCGAAGGTGCCAGCTCTCCTCGCGCAACCTGATCGGCAAGCCGCCGTGCAGCCTGCGCAATATCAGCACGACCACCATAGGACAGAGCCAGCGTTAGTGTCAGCGTCGTGTTATTGAAAGTCTTGGCTTCAGCGCGCCTCAGTTCCTCGCGTAAAGCACCCTCAAAGCGCTCAGGCTCGCCAATCACTCTCAGCCGCACGCCCTGCTCATGCAGCTCATTGAGCTTATGACGCAGATAGAAGCGCAAAAGAGAGGTCAGATCACCGATCTCTTCCGCAGAACGTCGCCAGTTTTCCGAAGAAAAAGCATAGAGCGTCAGGTAACGAACGCCCTGCCGAATGGCGGACTTGACACAACCCTGCACGGACTCCGCCCCTTTCCGGTGCCCGGCCACGACCGGCAGGCTACGCGAGCGTGCCCATCGGCCATTGCCGTCCATGATCATGGCGACATGCACAGGAACGGCACCCCTTTCCTCGTGAGAAGGTAAAGGAGCAGCCACACTGGGTTTAGGTACGGATCCGATCGTCAAGAGAAAGGTCAGACCTGCTTGATCTCGCGTTCTTTATCCGCGAGCGTATCATCAACTTTCTTGACGTACTGATCCGTCAGTTTCTGAATGGAATCAGACCAGGTCTTCAGATCGTCCTGGCTGATTTCACCCTTCTTTTCGAGCGCCTTTGCCTGCTCCATGCCGTCACGACGGACGCCACGAATAGCGATTTTGCCATTCTCAGCGTAGCGATTGGCTGCACGGGCAAGCTCGTTACGGCGCTCTTCCGTCAGCACAGGAATCGGCACGCGAATGGTCTGTCCGTCAGCAGCCGGATTCAGACCTAGACCACTATCACGAATGGCACGCTCAACAGCGCCCACCACCGTCCGATCCCAGACAGAAACCGTCAGCATACGCGCTTCAGGAACGGCAATGGAGCCAACCTGGGACAAGGGCACTTCGGAGCCGTAGGCCTCGACACGAACAGGCTCCAGCAGGTTCGGGCTCGCACGGCCGGAACGGAGGCCAGAGAGATCACGACGAAGACTCTCAATCGCACCGTCCATACGGCGCGTAAGATCGTCTATCAGGTCTTTCAGGTCAGCAGGCATAAGCTGTTCCTTTGCAAAATCGACGTAAGGTTCAGGAGTTTATCCTGAAAGGTTCGTTGAAAATGAGGCTTTCAGCCAGCCTCGATGACCCGCGTAAAGCGGCCTTCACCACGCACGACGGCGGCAAATGCGCCCGGAGCATGCATGTTAAAGACCACAATCGGCAATTTATTTTCACGGGCAAGGCTGATGGCCGCCGCATCCATGACATTCAACTGCCGGGCCAGAACGTCCATGTAGGTCAACTGGTCATAACGCACAGCATCCGGGTTGCGACGCGGGTCATCGGAATAAATTCCGTCAACCTGCGTGCCCTTGAACAGAGCATCACATTCCATTTCGTTGGCACGCAGGGCTGCAGCCGTATCGGTCGTGAAGAACGGATTGCCCGTTCCTGCAGCGAAAATAACGACCCGCCCCTTCTCCATGTGACGAACGGCACGACGACGGATGTACGGCTCGGCAATCGCCGCCATCTGAATGGCGGTCATGACACGCGTCTCAAGCCCCTGACGCTCCAGACCATTCTGAAGCATCAGTGCGTTAATGACGGTTGCGAGCATACCGGCATAATCACCCTGCGCACGATCCATGCCACGCGCTGCGGCGGACAGGCCGCGGAAAATGTTACCGCCACCGACAACCAGGCACACCTGCACGCCGGATGCCACAACCGCAGCAATATCGGCGGCAACCATATCCACCATTTCCGGGTCCACTCCACCGGAGCCCTTGCCCATCAGTGCCTCGCCGGACACTTTGAGCAGAACGCGCTTGTAGGAGGGGCTTTCTTCTCGTTTGTCGGTCATCGTGCCCGTCTCTTGCTGGATTATGGTGACTTTGCGCCTGTTCATACAGACGCACACGGCTGGGAACAAGCGATGTCAGAGGAGAGACGTCACAAGACGCCCTACGCCCTCAGACAGACGCTCGTTTTACTCTTCCAGACCGATTGCTCTCAAACGGGCTTTTTCCTCATCCCACCCTGCACGCTCCTTCACGTTCAGGAAAAGATGGCAGGGCCGCTCCAACAATCCCTGAAGCTCCATACGGGCGCGAGCGCCAATGGACTTGATCTTGTGGCCACCTTCGCCGATCAGAATGGCCTTATGGCCCGGGCGAGACACATAAATCGTTACCTCGATGCGCACTGAGCCATCAGGGCGCTCTTTGAAGCTCTCAGTCTCGACTGTTGCCTGATAGGGGATTTCCTCATGCGTCTGCATGAAAATCTGTTCCCGAACCAGTTCCGCGGCCAGCAGGCGGTCAGGCAGATCCGTCAGGTCGTCTTCCGGGTAAAGATAAGGCCCCTCCGGCAACTCACGCGCCAGATGGTTCATCAGATCTTCAACACCATCGCCGGAACGCGCGCTCAGCATGAACACATGCTCAACAGTCAGCAGACCGCTGACTTCCTGCGTGAGGGGCAGAAGCTCCTCTGCACTGACCAGATCCGTCTTGTTCAGAACAAGCCAGATCTTCTTATTGCCCTCAGCCAGCTTGGCGATGATCTCCCGGACGTCTTCGCGCAGACCCGCTTTCGCATCAATCAGCAGAAGCGTGAGATCAGCATCCTGCGAACCCGTCCAAGCGGCGTTCACCATCGCCCGATCCAGGCGACGGCGCGGCTTGAAGATACCCGGCAGGTCAACGAGGATGATCTGGGCGTCCTGATGAACCACGATCCCCAGCGTCCGAAAGCGCGTTGTCTGCGCCTTGGGACTGACAATGGAGAGCTTCGCCCCGGCAATCCGGTTCAGCAGAGTTGATTTTCCAGCATTCGGCGCCCCGACAAGGGCGACGAAACCGCAGCGTGTGGTCATGTTCCTATCCTTTTCCACATGCGCCTCACGACGCCACGTCTTGACCAAGAAGTTTCAGAAGATCGATCGCAGCGGCACTTTCCGCCACGCGCTTGCTTCCCGCTTCCCCACGCCCCGTCAGACCCCGGGCCTGAACAGCGACGCGAAAAACCGGCGCATGAGACGGCCCTTCAGCAGCGAGAAGCTCATATTTCGGGAGCGGCAACCCTTGCGACAAAAGGTATTCCTGCAGCAGGGTCTTCGGCTCCTTGTGAGGACGGGCCTGATTATCAATCCGGCTTCCCCACTGCTTGCGAACAACCTGACGTGCCGGCTCCAGCCCTGCATCCAGATAGAGCGCCCCCAGAAGGGCTTCCATTGCGTCCGCACGGATACTGGACAGACGCCGAATTCCCGCAGCCTCTTCATGAGGGGAAATTCTCAGCGCCGATGACAGTCTGATATCGTCAGCAATCTCTGCCAGAACAGGCCGTGACACCAGATGCGCATGCCTGGGACCAAGCGCCCCTTCCTGCTCCAGCGGATACTGCTCAAAGAGCCATTCCGCCATCAGCAGGCCCAGAACGCGATCCCCAATAAATTCAAGCCGCTCGTTCGAACCAGTCCCCTTCGGCCCCTGAGCACGCTTCCCTTTGCGAGGATCACGCCCACTGACCGCCGAGCGATGCGTCAACGCCTCCAGAAGCAGATCCCGGTTTGCAAAACGATGGCCGAGTGCCTGCTCCATGGCCTCCATGGCCTCTTCCTGTGACAGCTTCATGTGACAGGATGCAGAAAGCGATTCCAGCGGATCTCGACAGGCCAGTACCAGAACTGCCACGCCGGATGCCGCAGATCGATTGAGAACAGGACCATCGGCGCACGACCGACAAGGTTCTGCATCGGCACATAGCCAAGATCGTCCGGGCCATCTCCCTGGAAGCGGCTGTCGGCGCTATCGTCACGGTCATCGCCCATCGCGAAGAAGTACCCCTGCGGCACAACGTACTCAGGCGTATCGTTGGCAAAACCCTCGTCCGTCAGCTTCAGGATGTCATGGTCGACAGGCGCACGCCCCGCACTTCCCGGCAGGCTTTCACGATATCGCTCTCCGCTGAGGAGACGATTGTTCTCGTCCAGCACCTCATAATGACCAAGAGACGTCCGGGGCACCTCAATTCCGTTCAGGAAGAGCTTGCCGCCCGTCATCTGGATATGATCACCCGGCAGACCGACAATGCGCTTGATGTAATCAATGGATGTATTCTGCGTATACCGGAAAACTGCGACATCCCCACGATGCGGCTCCGCCCCCATGACCCGACCATTGAACAGGTTTGGTGAAAACGGAAATGAGAACCGGGAATAGCCGTAGCTGAACTTCGAGACGTAAACGAAGTCCCCGATCTGCAGGGTTGGAATCATGGAACCGGACGGAATGTTGAACGGTTCGAACACCAGAGAACGCACAGCCACAACTGCCAGCACCATCAGGGCGAGCCAACGCACGGTCTCGCCCAGAGATTCTTCACGGGCTGCTGGCTTTACGCCAGCCTTCTCTGAACCCTTCACGGGGCTTTTCTCCTGAGTCATGAGACGCTCTTAACGCAGCTTGCCCGCAATGGCGAGCGCTTCAAACCTTAACAGACTGAATGAGGACCTGCGCCAGTGCAAAGGGAGGATCATCCGTCAGGCTGACAAGCACGTCCGCCCGGCATCCTTCAGGCGTCAAACGCTCCAGAGCAAGACGAGCCCCACCCGACAAAACGAGTCTGGGCGCTCCCCTGCCATCATTCAAAACACCAATGTCCTGAAGCTGCACACCGTCAGCAACCCCCGTCCCCAAAGCCTTGACGCAGGCCTCCTTCGCGGCCCAGCGCTTGGCGTAGCTTCCCATGCGAGCAGCACCTGATAAGCGCTCTGCATGAGTGCGTTCAGCATCCGTGAAAACCCGGTCCAGAAAACGGGCACCAAACCGGTCAATGCTACGCTCGATGCGGGAGATCATGCACAGGTCCGTCCCCATGCCAAGAATCACTCCGTCACCCCTTCGCGCGCTCGACCTGCATGACACCCACAGCCGTCCGGAAGGCAGCAATCAGGGACGAGAGATGCCTCAGATCACGCACCTCAAGATCCACCAGAATCTCCATGAAATCGAGCTGGCGATTCACGATCTTCAGGTTAACGACACTGCCACTGTGCTTGGCCGCCGTATTGGTCAGCGTTGCCAGAACCTCCGGCTCATTAGCGGCAATTACAGACAGACGAGCCGTATAAGGCACTGAATCCTTGCGGCGACCCAGAGCCTCATAGTCCCAGTCCACTTCAATGAAACGTTCCGGCGTATCGGCAAAACTCGAAAGATTCTGGCATCCGCGCCGATGAATGGTCACGCCCTTGCTCTGGGCAATGATGCCGACAATGGGATCCCCCGGTAGCGGACGACAGCATCCGGCGAAACTCGTCGCAATGCCCGATCCAATACCTGTGAGAATATTGGTGGACTGGACGGGTGCCGGTCGCGCAGAGCCATTGCCAGCGCCCAGCAAAAGCGACTGACCAAAACGCGGAGACAGCCCAGGCACCATCCGCGGAGCGCGACCGGTCTGACGCAGATCCGGATAAGCCGTGTTGACCACATCTTTCGGGCCAAGCTGACCATTACCAACCGCGACATACAGATCTTCCACGGAAGCCTGCCGCAGTTCCTTCAGGATGCCATCCAGCACCTTTTCGGAACCGTCCACACCTTCCTGACGGAACGCTTTGGCAATCGCAGCACGCCCATTGTCCACATGGACCTGACGCTGCTGAGCCGCCACAAAGCGCCGCACACGTGCACGCGCCTTGCCTGTGACGACGAACCGTTCCCAGGACGGAGACGGCGTGCCGCCGCGAGCCGTCATGATCTCGACCTGGTCGCCGTTCTGAAGCTCGTGACGCAGCGGCATCAGCCGCCCGTTCACCTTTGCCCCTACGCAGGTATCACCAACCTGACTGTGAACCGCGTAAGCAAAATCGACAGGCGTTGCGCCACGCGGCAGGGAAATCAGTTGCCCCTTCGGCGTGAAGCAGAAAACCTGGTCCTGATAAAGTTCAAGCTTGGTATTTTCGAGGAATTCGTCCGGAGCCTGACTGTCTTCCAGAATTTCCAGAAGGTCCTGCACCCAGCGCAGCTTGCGACTACCAGCGCCAAAAGCGGAGGACAACGCCGCCGCCTCACGCTCGCTGGGAGTTGCGTCTTCTTTATAGGCCCAATGCGACGCCACACCGTTTTCGGCGAGGTCATGCATTTCGGCCGTTCGAATCTGAACTTCGATCTTTTGATTGCGCGGATGCCGCAGCGTTACCCCGGTATGAAGGCTCTGGTAGCCGTTCGCCTTAGGCGTAGAGATGTAATCCTTGAAACGCCCGGCAATCATTGGGTAGGCGCCGTGGATCGCCCCCAGCGCCATGTAGCAGGCATCACGGGTTGGAACGAGCAGACGGAACGCCATGATGTCCGAAAGCTGCTCGAACGCCACATTCCGGCGCTGCATTTTTTCCCAGATGGAAAAAGGCGATTTTTCACGCCCGGTCACTTCTACCTTGTCGAGGCCAGCTTCCGCACACAGAGCAATCAGTTCCTTGCGGATATGCTCGATGATATCGGCCCCCTGCCCGCGAAGGAAGTTCAGGCGCGCCCGGATGGTCGCGTCAGCTTCCGGCTCAAGCTGGGCAAAGGAAAGGTTCTGGAGCTCCGTCTTGACCCGGTCCATACCAATGCGCTCGGCCAGTGGCGCATAGATATCCATGGTTTCACGGGCGATACGCTGCCGTCGATCCAGCCTCTGGACATAATGCAGCGTGCGCATGTTGTGCAGACGATCGGCAAGCTTGACGATCAGGACCCGGATATCCCGCGACATCGCCAGGACAAGCTTACGGAAATTCTCCGCCTGCTTCGTCCGGTCAGACTGAAGCTCAAGCCGCGTCAGCTTCGTCACGCCGTCGACAAGAGACGCAACGTCCTCGCCAAAGCGGTTTTTCAGGGACGCACAGGAGACACCCGTATCTTCAACCGTATCATGCAGCAGGCCAACGATGATGGACGTTGTATCCATCCGGAAACCTGCAAGAATATTGGCTACGGCAATAGGATGCGTGATGTAAGCATCACCATTATCCCGGCGTTGCTCGTTATGAGCATCTGCTGCCAGATCATAGGCAGCTTCGACACGGGACAGGTCGGCTGTCGGATCATAACTTTCGATCCGACGGAGCAGCCCGCTGATGGAAGGCTTGAAATCTCCCGTTGCGACAGCGGTCCGCTCAACAGGAGGAGATGCGTCAGGCATGATGCGCACTCCTCTTTGTCAGGATAGCAGAGAAATCAGCGGCGACCCCGGCCACCCAGCTCTGCTTCAATGGCAGCAGCTTCGTCAGAAGACATGTTCTCAGCCATGTGAGCATGCTCTTCTTCGGAAGACACATCCTGCAAACCAAAGATGTTCTGATCGGTCGGGATGATGTCCATGACTTCTTCGTCTACTGGCTCCGGCTCCGGCGCACGGGCCAGAGAGCGGATAATGCCATCACGCAGCCCATTCAGGCTCAGCTTGTCTTCAGCGATTTCGCGCAGTGCAACAACAGGGTTCTTGTCATTGTCACGGTCAAGCAGCATTTCTTCGCCGCGAGACAGAGCGCGGGCACGCTGGGCAGCCAGCAGAACCAGCTCGAAACGGTTGGGAACCTTTTCGATGCAATCTTCGACGGTTACACGCGCCATGCGACTGGCCCCCTTCGGGTAAAACTACAAAAAATGGATACAAGAAGAAACTGGCATTAGCACGCTGAACGTGGCAATGCAACGCGTGCCCGCTTTTCTGCCATAATCACAATGAAAACTTAAGTGTCTCCGGGATCGTTTGACCTGTTCATGGCAGGGCCACCACAGCTCCCTGCGCGGGAAGATCATTTTAAAATCAGGAATATCATATGCTTCTGCGTCAGAACGAACGCACCGCTCTCTTCATTGATGGCGCCAGCCTTCACCATGCTGCACGCAACCTCGGGTTTGAAGTCGATTTTCGCAGCCTTCGCTCCCTGTTTGAAAGCCAGTGCCAGTTTCAGCGCGCCTTCTATTACGCGGCCATGCCTGAAACGGACGACTACTCCCCTCTTCGTCCCCTTACAGACTGGCTCGCCTATAACGGCTTCCATCTTATTCTGAAAAATGCCCGTGAATTTACGGATCATTCAGGAAGACGCCGTATCAAGGGGAATATGGATGTCGAACTCACCGTCGATCTGCTCGAACAGTCTTCAAGACTGGATCATGCCGTTATCATCAGCGGTGATTCCGATTTGCGCCGCGCCGTCGAAGCGGCCCAGAACCGTGGCGTACGCGTGACAGTCATTTCCTCGATGCGTTCGACGCCGCCGATGATCGGAGACGATCTGCGCAGACAGGCTGACCGCTTTGTGGAACTGGCCGATATCGCCCCGTCCTTTACACGCCGCCAGTCAGAACAGCGGACACGTCAGGCGCCTGTTCGTCATCCAGCAGACCTCAACAGCGACGAGAACAGCGACACATGATACCCCAGGCTTCTTCCGGATCACCAACCCTCGTCTCAGTGCCCGCAACGCCAGAACCCACGACAGATCATCAGGGCATTGGCGCCCTGTCTGCCGAACTTCTGGTGATTTGCCTCGATCCGGCGGAAGCTACCCAGACACTTGTTTCTCTCCTCCAGGAACAGGGAATGGTTTTCACATCCGATGAAAGTGGATCTTCTCTTATCAGGGCCCGCATCACCGGCGTGACAGCATCGCTGCCTACAGATGGCGTTCCTCAGCCAGATGAACTGGAACGGTGTAGCGCAGCCCTCTGCCGCGAACTTCAGACCATGACCCAGCTTCGTCTGGTTCTGGTGCTGGGTGTCAGTGCGCATATCACAGCGCTTGGAGCCTGCGGCATTCCCCTGACACGCCTTGATTTCAGACCCGGCGACATCACGCGCCTCCCCGACGGCCTGCTCCTCGCAGACGCCTGTCACCTTCCTTTCGATCCGGTAAGCAGCGAGCTGCTGGCTCAGCGCAGAAACGTCCTCATGGATCTGATACCGAAGATCAGAGCCGCCCTGCGCCCTTCCGCCTGAAACTGATCCAGATCATCGGAGCCCTTGCCAGAAGAACGAGGGCCAGCAGACTCAGATAAAGCGCACTTGTTCCGTTCAGTGTCTTGAACGACAGGAAAAAGTGAATGCCAGCAAGAATGGCTGCACCGTACACAAGGCGATGCAGTCGCTTCCAGCCTCTCTTCAGGCGTTTCATCGAAAACCGGTTGGACGTCAGCGCCAAAGGAAGCAGCAGCGTAAGTGCTGCCATACCAAGAATAATAAACGTTCGGTGCGTCAGATCCCGCCAGAAAATTCCGACATCAAACTGAAGATCCAGCACGACATAAGCGGCCAAATGCAGAACGGCATAGAAAAATGCGAGCAAGCCGGTCAGCCGACGAAAGCGCACCAGATTGAAGCTGACAACCCGCTGAAGAGGCGCCAACGCCAGACAGACGAGAAGAAAGCGGAACGCCCAAAGACCGAGAGATCGCTCAAAGACATTGACCGGGTCCGCCCCCAGATTCCCATTCTGCCCTTCCCAAACCAGCCATACGGCAGGCAGCAGGCCGAGCGGATATAACACTATAGACCAGTGACGCCGGACAAACGCAGGCGCTGCGCTCCTAGAAATTGTCATGCAGATTCATGCCTCGATACAGGCCTGCCACCTGTTCTCCGTATCCATTGAACATCAGCGTCGGCTGACGTTTCGTGCCGAAAAGCGTTTTGGAGCCGATGACACGCTCACTGGCCTGACTCCAGCGGGGATGATCGACCTGCGGGTTCACATTGGCATAAAAGCCGTATTCGTTCGGCGCGAGACGATTCCAGGTTGTCGGAGGCTGTTTATCCATCACCCGGATGCGCTGGATGGATTTGATACCCTTGAAACCATATTTCCACGGCACGACCAGCCGGATCGGCGCACCATTCTGGTTCGGCAGGCTCTCGCCATAAATCCCGACAGCCAGGAGCGTCAGCGGATTCATGGCCTCATCCAGTCGCAATCCCTCGACATATGGCCATGAAATTCCAGAGAATGCGCTGCTCTGCCCCGGCATTTCCGAAGGCCGCACGATACTTTCAAATGCGACGTATTTTGCTCCACTTTCCGGCTCGGCAGCCTGAAGCAGTTTGGCCAGTGGAATCCCATCCCATGGAATGATCATGGACCAGGCCTCCACACACCGCATCCGATAAATCCGCTCTTCAATATCAGCCGACTTCAGCAGTGCCCCGACATCCAGCCGTTGCGGCTTTTTTACCATGCCACTGATTTCAAGCGTCCACGGTAGAGGATGGAAGTCACTGGAATGGGAGACCGGATCATCCTTCTCCATCCCGAACTCGTAGAAATTATTATACCCGGTCACGAACTCTTCCGGCGTCGGCGTCAAGCCGCCGGAATACGGACCTGGATGCGTTTTCAACGCCTCAGCGCTCGCGGTCCCGGCCAGCATGGCGGTCAGGCTCAATGCGCCAGCCCCAAGCATTTCCCGACGTGACAGATAGACGTCTTTGGGTGTGATGTCCGAGGGTGCCGGACGCGGATAGCGAAAAATCGCCATGATCAATTTCCGATCTGGATGAAACTCTGGCAGCCATAGTGCGTGAGTTTGTGCAACGCATAGTCAAGGAGCCTGTTTGCATGCCCGATATGAAAATCGGTTTTATCGGCTACGGCGCCATGGCCCGCCTCATGGGTGCCAACCTGCGACGTGCTGGGTATTCCGTCGTGGCTTTTGCACCATCGGGAGGCAAAGACGAGACGGAGATGCTGCCTACTCCGCGCGCCATTGCTGAAGCCTCAGACGTCATCATCCTTTGCGTTCCCACCGATGCAGCAGAGAACCAGTCCCTGCACGGTGACGACGGAATGCTCGCCGGCATTTCCGAAGGCAAACTTGTTCTGGACACGTCCACCGTTTCTCCTGAACAGGCTCTCGCACTGGCCAAACTGGGAGCAGAAAACGGCTTTGTCGTTCTTGAAACCCCAATGTCAGGCAGCACGCCCGAAGCCGAAACGGGCGATCTGGTCATGCTGGCAGGTGGTGACGCAGAAACCGTGGAACGGGCGAAACCGATTCTGGATGTCATCGGGAAGCTAACGATTCACGCCGGACCAGTAGGGTCCGCCGCTCGCCTCAAGCTCGTCATCAACGGCATCATGGGCGCCACCCTGAATGTCGTGGCAGAGGGCGTCAGCTTCGGTCTTTCCTCCGGTCTGGATCGGGACGTCCTGTTCAATGCTCTACAGCAGGTCGCAGTCATCAGCCCCCATCACAAGCGCAAGCTCAAGATGGCGCAGGACAAGTCTTTTCCATCCCAGTTCCCCACACGGCTGATGTCCAAGGATATGGGACTGCTGATGGATGCAGGCCGAAAAGCCGGAGCTTTCATGCCCGCCATGGCGATAGCGGATCAGGCTCTGGCTCTTTCGAACCGTCGTCATGCCGATGAGGATTACTCAGCCCTGCTCGGCGCGATGGAACACAGCGTTGCCAACACGCCTCATAAATGAGATCGGTTGTGCCAGCGGTCACTCATCATCCCTGAAGAGCTGACCCCTTCATTTTTGCCAAGGAGTAACATCATGGCCTTCGAACTGCCTTCACTGCCCTACGCCGCCAACGCGCTCGCAGGCGCTGGCATGTGCCAGGAGACCCTGGAACTTCACCACGGCAAGCATCATCAGGCCTATGTCACGGCCCTGAACGGCTTCGTCGAAAGCAAGCCGGAACTGGCTGGCAAGTCCCTTGAAGAGATCATCGCGTTCTCTCATGGCAAGCCTGACATTGCTCCGGTCTTCAACAATGCCGGCCAGCACTGGAACCAT
The DNA here is from genome assembly GCF_002723955.1 of Gluconobacter frateurii. GTDB lineage: Bacteria > Pseudomonadota > Alphaproteobacteria > Acetobacterales > Acetobacteraceae > Gluconobacter > Gluconobacter frateurii. Next base: position 463,265 of record NZ_BEWN01000001.1, on the reverse strand, counting down.
ATCCTGTTCTGGAAGAACCTGTCCCCGACAGGCGGCAAGCTGCCGACATCGCTCGAAAAGAAGATCACGGAAGACTTCGGCTCCGTGGACGCCTTCAAGACCGCATTCAAGCAGGCTGCCACGACGCAGTTCGGTTCCGGCTGGGCCTGGCTCGTTCTCGACAAGTCCGGCAAGCTTGCCGTGACGAAGACGGCCAATGGCTCCAACCCGCTCGCCGAAGGTCAGGGCAAGGCCCTTCTCGGCCTCGATGTCTGGGAACACGCCTACTACCTCGACTTCCGCAACCGCCGTCCGGACTACATCACGAACTATCTGGACAAGCTGGCGAACTATGAGTTTGCAGAAGCTGAACTGAAGTCTGCCTGAATCTTTCAGACAGTCTGAAAACGGAAAACGCCCCGACCGGTCTCCCGGCGGGGCGTTTTTCTTGGCGCACTATGACCCCGATCAGGAGTCGTTTGCAGCCTTGTCGCGAGACACGATGTTCGTGATCGTGCTGCGAACGATCTTTACGCGAACGCCCTGAGCAATTTCGACATCAACTTCATCGCTGCCGTCACGCGTCGCCTGCACGACACCAACGATACCGCCAGCCGTCACGATCTTGTCACCACGACGCAAACCGCCCTGCTCTTCACGGAGCTTGCGCTGACGCTGCTGCTGCGGACGGATCAGCAGGAAGTAGAAAACCACGAAGATGAAGATCATCGGGGCGAACTGAAGCACCGTCGGGTTCGCAAGGAGCCCGCCGCCATCGGCGGCCTGTGCGGAAGAAATGAACAGACTGCTCATGGATTATTGGTCCAGTCTTGAGTGAAACGTGCGCGGACCATATCGTCCGCAGTTTCCCCGTCAAGGACGGGCGCTTCCTTCATCACTGGCACAAAGCGAATTCCATGACCGATCACGCCCTGTTCAGCGTCCTTGAACGTATTGCGGACAGCCTCGAACGCATGAGCCCCAAGCCGCCGAGTGCTGATATCCTGAAACATCATGATGCATTCATCTGGCAGGCCGCGATGGGAACGCTGGCTCCTGTCGAGAAGGTATGCGGCGTTTCGCTTTCACTGCTTCGCGGCATTGAACGACAGATTTCGCAGGTCATGACAAATACACGTCATTTCGCGGAAGGCTTCACGGCCAACAACGTGATGCTCTGGGGCGCTCGTGGCATGGGCAAGTCCTCGCTAGTGAAGGCTTCGATTGCCACGGTCAATGCCGAACAACGCGCCAAGGGACAGCCGACACTGGCCCTGATCGAAATCCAGCGCGACGAGCTTTCCACCCTACCGAAACTTCTGGCCGTCCTGCGCACGACCGATCGCCGCTGCATCCTGTTCTGCGACGATTTGTCCTTCGAAAGCCAGGACGCTGACTACAAATCCCTCAAATCCGTTCTGGATGGTGGCATCGGCGGACGACCCGATAACGTTCTTGTCTACGCAACCTCGAACCGCCGCCACCTCATGCCACGTGACATGATCGAGAACGAAACCGGAAGCGCCATTAATCCATCCGAAGCCATCGAAGAGAAAGTCTCTCTTTCAGACCGGTTTGGCCTCTGGATTGGCCTCTATGGCGCTAGCCAGGACGAATATCTGGATATCGTCCAGACCTACGCCGCCGCCCGCAAACTTCCCATCTCCCCGGAAGACCTGCGCCGGAAAGCCCTTCAATGGTCCCTCACACGAGGAAGCCGCTCCGGGCGCGTTGCGGCCCAGTTCATCGACGATCTCAGCGCAGAGCTGGGCAGCCACCCCTGAGGCCTGTTTCAAACCAGATTGCACGGAAGCATCGAACGCAATTGGCGGTAGGCAGAGGTTATTTTAGAAGCACCGCCAATTCTTTGTTTCTTTATTCTTGTCACTATTCTATAGGTTAGCATAATACGAACACTCGAAGGATGACTGCCGTGGCACCCCGCCAGGTCATAAATAACGGAACATATACCCTGACTCTCGCTGACCTGAGCAGCAGCGGTCAGGTCTCTAATGTTTTTACAGATGTTACAGTGACAGTGAGCGGGAAAACCCTCTCTTTCACGGTAAACGGGACATCTTATTCTTATACTTACGACTATTCTTGGGGCTCCACATCCCTGAATGAGATTATTGCAGGGAACGGGCATGGTGGTTATTACATAATAACAACATCCAAGAGCAATATCGGAACGTCTTATAGCTACAGCTACAGTTCAAATACTTCAAAAAATCAGTGGACTGTCACGAGCAACGGAAAGAGCTACACCCTTAATCAGGACTCTACGATGTCCTCTTCAGGAAGCTTCGATCCATGCTTCCTGGCCGGAACTCTCATTCAGACGCCCCACGGCCTGGTAGCGGTCGAAGATCTGAAAATTGGAGATGTTCTCTCCATCACCCTCCCGAATGGTACGGCAGCAACCCGGAAAGTCATCTGGGCCGGATCAAACCGGAAGCAGACTTTCCCGTGGCAGAATGATGATGAAGCTGGCTATCCCGTCCGGATCCTAAAAAACGCAATTTCTGAAGGCGTTCCGTTTAAGGATCTTCTGGTAACTGCCGAACACTGCCTCTTCCTGAACGGACATTTCATCCCGGCACGTATGCTGGTGAACGGTCGTTCCATTTCCTACGACCGCTCGATTACCTCTTATGACTATTACCATGTCGAAACCGAGGATCACTCGATCATCACGGCTGACGGTGTACAGACCGAGACATACCTCAACACCGGTAACCGCGGCATGTTCAGCCAGAGCGGCACGGTGGTCAGCCTGACGAGTCCAGCCAAAAGCTGGGAAGCAGATGCGGCAGTTCCCCTCACGACAGACCGCGCCATTGTCGAACCCATCTTCCGCGAGATCGAAGCCCGGGCTGAACATGTAGCCCCTCACACAGACGCCCCCCAGACTGTTCTGACATCCGATTCAGACCTGCATCTTGTGTGCGACAACGGATGCACGCTCCGCCCGGTGAAGACTGAAGTGGGCAAGGTTGAGTTCATGCTTCCAGCAGGGGTTCGCGCCATTCAGATCATGTCTCGTGCCAGCCGCCCTTCAGATGTGGTTGGACCATTCCTGGACGACCGCCGCACACTTGGCGTACCGGTTGGAAACGTCACGATCTCAAATACCAAAGGCACACAACAGATCACATCCCACCAGACTGAGGCACCGCTCGCCGGCTGGTATCCTACAGATGCGTCCCGCTACCGCTGGACGGCAGGAAGCGCGTGGCTTTCTCTTGAAGAACGCGCCGAGGACGGCATGGCCATCCTGAGCATGGAAATTGCTGGCTCAGGCCCTTATGTCGTGTCCGTAGATGAGGCTCAGACCGCACTCCGCGCCTGATCGGCCTAGAACTCACAAAAAAAACCGCCCGGCGAATGTCGGGCGGCTTTTTCCATACTCTATCTGATCCTCAGAACGACGCGCTAACCGTTCCAAAGAACTCACGAACCGCACCTCGCTCCATGGACTGATAATCACCCGTCGCAGGGTTATCATTCTGGCCCATCATGGCGATATATTTCGTGTTGAACAGATTATAGACGTTGAAGCTCGCGGTAACGTCTTTCCACACACTCAACTTGCCGAAGCGATACTGCATTCCGGCATTCGCCAGCCAGTATCCACCAACGGACGTATCATTCATGAAGCTGTAGTAGCGGCGGCTATAGTAGTTGGCATCGAAATGCGCCGTCGCCCCCTTCCAGGTGTAGGAGACGGACGTCTTGTACATCCAGGCCGGGTAATTGACGATATTCTTGCCTGCCAGCGCATAGAACCCGCCCGATGTATCAACATCGCGGTCGTAGGTACCCTTGTTGTAGCTCAGGTTGTTACTGATGCTCAGACCTTCAACCGGCGTCAAAGTAATATCGCCATTGGCACCCGTCATGGAGATGTGCCCGAAGTCGATCACCTGAGACACCGGATTGGTCAGAGACCCGACAGCCGCCGCAAGGATCGGATGGATCAGACTGGCGTGATAGACGGTCGCATTCGCCTGAAGATACTTGGACGTATAACGATATCCGCCAAGATAGACCCACGCCTTGGACGGCTCGAGAGACTTTTTCTGGGCCTGGAAGGTCGCCTGATCTTCAACCGAATAAACCGAGTTCGCCACGCCATAGGCCGAAACCTCATAGGCGCGCATGTTTTCGGCCACGTCCACATACAATTCATGGTGGCTGTTGATGTGCCAGTCCAGGTTGATATGCGGCAGGAAGGCCTGAGAGGCCTTTAGCGAACCATTCGGCAGTTCATCTGAGCCGGTCCAGTCCGCGTTGTTGTAGTTTGCGCCACCAGATGTCGTCGCAACCATGGATTTAAATCCGGCATGCAGCGTCAAACCTTCGGTCAGGCGGATGCTGTCTTGCAGGTGGAACTGCATGACGTTGGTCGTCCACTGGAAGTTGTAGCCTTCCAGAAAAGCCTTTCCGTAAACGTCATAAGGCCCGACAGCCTTAAGCGGCGCACCCTCACCCAACAACGGCTGCTGATAATTGAACAGACCAGCCTGCTGGTTGTTGTTTTCATACCAGACACCGCCCTCGATCGTGTGACGCCCCCACTTGTAGCGCAGACTGGTATCAATGCCGTAGCGCTCCTGGCGGTTCTGCCAGACTTCTTCGGAGAAAGGCGCACCATTGGGGGACGGATCTTCAGAGTCCGTATAGCTGTAATAGCCAGTCTGGCTGTGGCCATAGACCGTCGTGTTCCAGGTCAAACGATCGGTCAGCGCCAGATCGAAATGCAGGCCACCCATGTAGTTGGTTTCAGCCTGCCCACCATCATACATGGCAATTTCCGACCCATCGATGCCGGAAACATTGCCGTAACCTGCCGGAAGCGCAGCCGAACCATTCGCAATGCGATAAGCAAGGCCGTAGTTCGGATAAAGATGCGGCGTCCGCCAGCCGAGGTTCTTCAGAATTCCGATGGACGTATCAGGGTAGTTCCACTGAGCCAGACTGGACCAGTTGAAGAAGGCGGACATACGGCTGCGCTGCCCGATCGGCTGCACAAGCTTGGCATCAACCTGCTGCATGAACTGGTCGCCACTGCCCATCCACATGCCTTCATCCGTCCGGGCATAGGACGTGTAGAACTTCGTGCCGGAGCTGTTCAGCTTGCCGGAATCCAGACGAACATAAGTACGATAGGAATTGTAGCTACCGAAGGACTGGCTGACCTTGCCGCCGCGCGTGTCGTTGGGATCAGACGATCCAATCTGGATTGTCCCGCCAAGCGTGTTGGTCGATGGCAGTTCCACGGACCCAGCCCCCTGAGACATCCGCATGGACTGAATATCGTCCGGGATGATGGCTGAAGCGAGGCTCATACCGCTAACAGACTGGTAGGTCTGATCGTTCAGCGGGACACCATCAACCGTCACGCCCATCTGGTTCATGAAGAAACCCCGGACGTAAAGATTTGCACCGAAACTATCGATTCCGAATGGATCTGTAGACGTAAAGCTGACACCAGGCGTCCGGTCCAGCATGCGGTACGGACTGGTTCCCGGCACGAACTGCCGCATGACAGCTTTGGAAACAGCCTGTTCAGCATCACGCCCCGTCAACTGACGCGCGGTTACGGACACGCTTTCGGTCGAACGGGATTCCACATTGGTGCGACGAGCGCGCTTTGCTGGAACTGCGGGTGCAGCCGGTTCAACCGCAGCAGCGGGACCTGCATCATGACGACCCGGTACATGCCGATGTTTCGGAGCGACAGTCTTGGTTGCGTCAGCGGCATGTGCCTGAGAGTGAAGGGCCAACAGTGCAATAGAAGACAGAAGCAGGGGTTTGGTGCGCACTGAGGCCAATACTCCGGGAATATGAACAATTACGAGATCAAGGAAGCGGTGTCCTAACCAAGCATCTTTATTAGGCAAAGCCTTTGCAGCCGTGGATGATGTTTCAATGACATCCAACCTGTGCTTTTCCAGCCTCATGTTGCCCAAATGACGCGATTTACCGCGATACGGCCTTCCCCCTTCCGGTCGGGACCCTTTGCCTGTTAGGCTCGTTTTAGAAAGACGCCTTTCAAAAGGCCCGGCTTTATAAGGATCGGGATTTCAATGTCGCAGAGTACCGTAGATGCTGATGACATCATCAGCAGCATCTCCCCCAACGAGCCTCCAGCCCGCAATACAGACCTGCGTCGCATCCGCTCCAACCCGGATTACTGGTACCCTGTCGCGTGGTCCCATGAACTCCAGCGCGGCAAAACCATCGGCACGCGCTATGCCGGACAGCCCATAGCCCTTGTTCGCCCCCTGGATGGCAGCGTGTTCGCACTTGAAGACCGCTGTGCTCACCGTCAGGTTCCCCTCAGCCTAGGCCGTGTCAGCGGTGAAGCTGTGCAGTGCTGCTACCATGGCTGGGCTTATGGCCGCTCTGGCCGATGCATCGATGTCCCCTATCTGGGTAAGAACAAACTTCCCAATGGCGTCCGCACCTATCCTTGCCGGGAAGAAGGCGGCCTGATCTTCATCTTCCCCGGAGATCCGGCAAAAGCCGACACTACCCCCTTCCCGTCTCTCGGCTCAGTTCGTGATCCGGCCTACAAGACGCGTCGGTTCGGCAAGAAAGTCGGCTGCCACTACAGTTTCATGCATGAGAACCTGATGGATATGAACCATCAGTTCATGCACATGAAGCAGATGGGGCAGATGAAACCCCGCTTTCTGGGCGGCAAAGACGAGCCAACGCTAGTCGAGGCCCGGTACAGCTTTGCCCGGACCAGCGGAAAACAGCCCTGGGGTGAAGCCCTGATCTTTGGCGAGCGCCGGGATGCCAGTGAGCGCTACGCCCATCGCGACGTCATGACGATCCGAACGGAATACCCGTATCAGACCCTGAGGATTGCAACAGGTGACGAACCGCCGGTCATGGATCTATGGATCGTCTATGTTCCGCAGGATCCTGAAGAAAAAACCTGTCGCGTTTTTGGTCTCCTGTCGGTTCGCAAACCAAAAGTCCGGGTTGTTCTGGATCTGGCATGGCCCTTCCTTGTCGCCTTCACGGAACGAATTTTTAAGGAAGACCGTGATATCGTAGAGCTTGAACAGGCCGCCTGGAACGAGCTTGGGGGCGATCACAATCAGGAAGTCTTCCCCGTCATCAACACGCTGCGCCGTCTGCTGGCCCGTTGCGGCGTCCCTGAGGAGCAGGATTCAACAAGCCCGACATGACACCTGAACTGAAAGCGGGGGATTTTCTTTTACGTCCCCTCCGCCCGGAAGACGCACCAGCCGTCCACCGCCTTGTGAACGACTGGAGCGTGGTCCGCATGCTCAGCCGCCTTCCCTTTCCCTATCCCCGCGATCTTGCCGAGAAATGGATCGCATCTACTCTGGAAGACAGCGCACGTGGTGAAGCTCACCACTTTGCAGTAACGCGCGACGGAACCCTTCTGGGAGCGGTCGGCCTTGTCCTGTCAGATGACAGACGCTCTGCCTCTCTCGGATACTGGGCTTCCCCCGCCGTCTGGGGACAGGGCATGACGACGGCTGCGGCGCAGCGTGTCGTAGAATGGGCGTTACAGGTTCTCAAAATTGAGAAACTGACGGCAGATGTTGCGGTCGATAACCCCGGCTCATCTGCTGTCCTGCGCAAGCTGGGTTTTCAGGAAACAGGCCGTGGCAGCCGCCGCTTTGTCTCCCGTGGAGCTGAATGCCCCATCATCATTCATGAATTAACCCGTTCAGGCTTTCTTCAGCAGGATGCTGGCGTTCAAGACGTCGTCGCCCCGCCGCCTGTGCAGGAAAAAGGCCCGATACCTAATGCGGCACAATCGCCAAAGCCGCGAACCCTACTGGTCGTGGCGGCAGCCCTTCTCGACGCGCAGGGACGCATCCTGCTCGCCCGTCGCCCGGAAGGAAAACGGCTGGCCGGTCTGTGGGAGTTTCCAGGAGGAAAGGTCGAACGGGATGAAACGCCGGAACAGGCCCTCATCCGGGAAATGAAGGAAGAGCTGGACGTGGATCTGACCGGTTCATGCCTCGCCCCCTTCACGTTCGTCAGCGAGAACGCCGGTCCTTTCCACCTCCTGATGCCACTCTATGTTGTGCGCCGATGGCGAGGTGTTCCCGCACCTCGTGAAGGACAAAAGCTGGCCTGGGTGAGCGCGACAGATCTGGCGAAATATCCCATGCCAGACCCGGATCTGCCGCTCATTCCCCTCTTACAGGAACTTCTGGGATAGATTGAAAGAACAGGGCCGTTTTCAATACCGCCCTGTCTGCTTCAGTCGTTCAGCTGAAACTCTTTCTGCGGAACGCCGGCAATATCCGTCCGGAAGGCAAACAGCGAGCCAGCCTGCGGTTCCTTGGCCAGCGTGGCCTCGTCCAGACCCTTACGCGCCGTCGTAACAAAAACGGTTTTCAGGTCATCGCCACCAAAAGCAACCTTCGTGACATTGCTCACAGGCATTTTAATGGCCGGAAGTTCCGTTCCATCCGGACGGAAACGGGCCACTCGACCACCCAGCCACGTCCCACACCAGAGGTTGCCTTCACTATCCGTGACGATCCCGTCCGGATAGCCATGCGTCAGCGTGGCGAAAACGCGCTCGTTGGAAAGATCACCGTTCTCGTCGATATCAAAGGCATAAATCGTCTGCTTCGGGCTGTGACAGACATACAGCACACGACCGCAAGGTGAGACGGCCGGACCATTCGAGACAATGTAGCCTTCGTTATGATGCGTGATTTCAAGACCGTCTTCTGTATGAACAACACGGTAAATAGAACCGGTTGGCTCTTCTTCTCCATCATCCATCGTACCGAACCAGACGCGACCCAATGGATCCACGCAACCATCATTCAGACGATTGCCCGGCTTCTCGGGCTCAATTTCTGGACCCGCTTCGAAGTCACCGCTTTCCGGATCAAAACCATGAAGTCCGTCACGCAAACCGGCAAGAAAGGTTCCGTTTGCGACCGGCAGCAGGAAGCCCAGGCGATCAGGGGCATCCCACGTCTTGTGCGCACCCGTCTCCGGCGTAAAGCGGTGAACCTTGGCTGCCACAATATCCACGAAATAAAGCGACTTTTCAGCCTCACTCCAGACGGGGCCCTCACCCAGCGTTGCACGCAGATCGAGAATACATTCAGGGAGATGGTGCTTCAGAGTGCTCATGAGTGTCCTGTCTGAAATTACGCAAGGCCGAAACTTTTGGCCCAACTCGACAACGCGGCACAACGCGCTACGTTCTTTCCACAGACTATCAGGACGAGACTCATGCTTCAAAAAAACGCCTGCCTGCTCGTCATAGGCAACGAAATCCTCTCCGGCCGCACCCAGGACGCCAACACACAGGTTCTGGCGCGTGCACTGAATGCCCAAGGCATCCGGCTGCTCGAAGTGCGCGTCATCCCGGACATTGAGGATCACATCATCCAGACCGTCACCGAATGCCGGTCCCGATTCGATATCATCTTCACCTGCGGTGGCATCGGCCCAACCCATGATGACATCACGGCTGAATGCATTGCCAAGGCCATGGGCGTTCCGCTGCTGCGCCATGAGCCGACGTTCCAGAAACTCGAAGCTCTCATGGGAAAAGAGAAATTCAACGCAGCCCGTCAGCGCATGGCCATGCTGCCAGAAGGCTCTACCCCCATTGAGAACGCCATCTCCGCAGCGCCCGGCTTCAGCATCGGCAATGTGCATGTAATGGCCGGGGTGCCGTCCATTTTCGCCTCCATGGTGGAAGCTCTGGTCCCTCAACTGGAGAAAGGTCCGCCCCTGACCTCCGTCAGCTGGCATGCCGCAGGCCTGAAGGAAGGCGATTTCGCCGAAGACCTCCGCCACTTGCAGGATAAATTTCCGGGAATTGACCTCGGTTCCTATCCATATGGCCTGACGGATGGAACAACCGGGACAGCCCTCGTCGCCAAGGGCTACGAAGCGGCATCCGTCTCAGAAGCCGGAACCTTGCTGCATGATCTCATTATGGCGCATGGCCGTGAGCCAATCAGCGGTGATCCTCCGCACAAGGCATAAGATCAAAAAAAACCGCTGCTCCAGAGGGCAGCGGTTTTTCGTATCAGTTCAGAGACCCACGGGTCATGGCCAGGAACTTGTCCCGGCGCTTCTGAAGAAGAGCCGGCCCCGTGAGCTTCTGAAGCTCCACCAGTTCCTCGGCAATGGCATTACCAACAGCATGAACCGCATCATCCGGAGAGCGCTGCGCGCCCCCGATCGGCTCGGCAACGATCCGGTCGATCAGACCCAGATTTTGCAGATCCTGCGCAGTCAGCTTCAGGGCTTCTGCGGCTGCAGGTGCCAGCTTCGGATCACGCCACAGGATGGAGGCAGCAGCTTCGGGCGAAATGACGGAATAGATCGAATGCTCAAGCATGAGCACGCGATCACCGGCACCAATGGCGATAGCACCGCCGGAACCACCCTCACCGATCACCGTGGCAATCAGGGGCACAGGAGCCTTGAGGCAGATGTCGATCGACTTCGCGATAGCCTGAGCCTGCCCACGAGCTTCTGCGTCAATTCCCGGCCACGCACCGGCCGTATCGATGAAGCTCAGAATCGGCAGACCGAAACGACCAGCCATCTCCACGAGACGCTGCGCCTTCCGATAGCCTTCCGGGCGGGCCATGCCGAAATTATGCAGCAGACGCGTTTCCGTATCGTGACCACGTTCCGTCCCGATCACCACGACGGGTTCTCCACGGAAACGGGCCAGACCGCCAATCATGGCTTTATCATCACCAAAGGCGCGGTCACCGGCCAGTGGCGTGAAATCTGTGGTCAGGAGACGAACATAGTCCAGAGCCTTTGGCCGCTGGGCGTGACGGGCAACCTGCACCTTCTGCAACGGCGTAAGCTTTGCATAGGTCGCACGAAGCTGTTTGTCCGCCTTGTCTGAAAGACGGGCAACCTCGTCATCGATGTTGATGCCGCTGGTGCCGGAGTCCTTCTCCTGGCTGCCCATCTGGCGGAGTTCGTCGATCTTGGTCTCGAGTTCGGCGACCGACTTCTCGAAATCTAGGAATTGGCGCATGGCCAGCCGGATAGCACGCCAGCGCATCCGGAAACAGCCCCCCGTGATTTTACGAGTCAGCCGGTTCCACAGGCGTGACTTTCGCCAAAGGATGATGGGCTGTCACAAGCTGCCTTAGACGCTCCGCCATCACCTGCGTATAGATCTGGGTGGTAGCGATGTCAGCATGCCCCAGAAGCATCTGGAGCGCCCGCAAATCGGCCCCATGCGCCAGAAGATGACTGGCGAAGGAATGTCTGAGCACATGCGGACTGACGCGTTCCGGATCAATCCCGGCTTTCAGTGCACAGGCCAACAGGATCTTGTCGAACCCCTGACGTGTCAGAGGCTTGTCAGGATTACGACCCGGAAAGAGATAGGGGCTGCCCAAATCCCGATCAAAATGAACCAGAGCGTCCGCCGCCTCCCGCGCACTACGGGACAAGGGTACTAGACGTTCTCTACCCCCCTTACCGCGCACGAGAAGCATCGCGCCTTTTGCCTTCACACAGTTGGCGGGTAACGACAGAAGTTCGGAAATGCGCAGCCCGGTTGTGTAGAGAAGTTCCAAAGCGGCCCGGGACAGAAGATCCCGCCGTTCGTTCTCATGCCCTCTCGTCCCATCCTCCAGAAGAAGACGAATCTCCTTCTCATCCAGAGGTCGAGGAAGCGAAGCCGTAATTTTGGGGGCCTGCTGACGATCGGTCGGATCATCGGACCGAATCGATTCCAGCATGAGAAAGCGATAGAACTGCTTCAGGCATGACAGCCGCCGGGCCGCCGTCCGGGCTGCCATTCCAGCTTGCGACAGAGACGCCAGATAACTCCGAACCTGCTCACCCGTCGCCTGCGCCAACGACGCGGGTGCACAATGGCGGGCAAAGTCAGACAGGTCAGACGCGTAGGCCTGCCGGGTTTTCAAGGCCGCACCACGCTCCGCCGCAAGCATTTCCAGAAATGCCTCGACGTGACGATCCGTGACCTCTGTCATCCGGCAGACCGTATCCTTCAGTGTGCTGGCGCAGCCTGTGCAGGCGCCACCGCCGCGCCCTGAGACGGTGCCGGCTTGGGGGCTGGCATTGTCGGCAGCGGCGTGGATGGCGTCAGCACAGGGGCGCTTGAAGCAGCCGGAGGGGACGCAGGAACGGTACCAGCAACAGGGGCCTGACCTGCAGGCGTAGTGGCGACCGGCGCAGAAACCGGCTGAGCAGCTCCCGCAACAGGGGCAGCTGGAACAGGCGGCATGGCGGGCAACGCGGCCGGAGCGGAACTCGTCGTCGCAAACGTGGACGCCGGGATTTCCTTGTGAACCTGCGTCTGTTCAGGCGGAACAGCATTCATGCCCAGACGCAGGAAACCGCCACCCAGCACAACAGCCAGAAGGACAAGGCCTCCCCCGGCAATCATGGGAAGACGGGAGGACGAACGATCAGATTGGGCCATTATGTTCAGGTCTCAAAGTGCAGGCAGGACGTGATGCCCTCTCCTATGATAGGTAGCAGAGCATGTCACCTCTGCCACCCTCACTTTCCGCCGATTGGGCGGTCACTCACCCCACACCGACAAGCACAGTCGTTCTCGTCGGCATGATGGGAGCCGGAAAAACCACTGTCGGCCGTCGCCTGGCACAGGTTTATGGCCTGCCGTTCGTTGATGCCGATGCAGAAATCGAGCGCGCCGCAGGTTGCACGATTCCCGAAATTTTTTCCCGCCACGGAGAAGCCTATTTCCGTGCCGGAGAGCGCCGCGTCATCCAGCGCCTTATCAAGGGGCCGCCCTGCATCCTGGCGACAGGGGGTGGTGCGTGGATGGACGCCCAGACGCGCCAGCTTGTTCGGAAGCATGCCGTTTCGGTCTGGCTGAGAGCACCAGTCCACGTCCTTCTGCGGCGCGTGCATGGCCGAGGGGGCAGACCCCTTCTGGCGCAGGGCAGCCCGGAAGACATCATGACCCGTCTGGTTGGGGTTCGTTACCCCGTCTATGCGGAAGCTGACATCATCATAGATTGCGGAGATGAAACCGTGGAACAGGGCGTCCAACGTGTCTGCGAAAGCCTTTCAGAGCACACACACCCTCAAAAAGTCCCTGTCACGCTGGCCCAGCACAGCTATGAGGTTCTGATTGGCTCAGACCTTATTTCCCGTGCAGGCGCATGGATAGCACCCCTTCTGCGTCAGAAGCGTGTCGTCGTAATTACCGACGACGCCGTCTCAGCGCTCCACCTTCCGCGTCTGCTGGCCTCTTTCGAAGAAACCGCCATTCAGACGGACGTCATTTCCGTTGTCGGTGGTGAAGAGAGCAAGTCCCTCACCACTTACGGCGAAGTGATGACCCGTCTGCTATCGTTGGGAATCGAACGTGGCACGACAATCGTTGCCTTGGGCGGGGGCGTCGTGGGCGATCTTGCAGGCTTCGTAGCGGCCACGGCCCTGCGTGGTCTCCCGTTCATTCAGATTCCCACGACTCTTCTGGCTCAGGTGGATAGTTCCGTCGGCGGCAAAACCGGCATCAATTCGCCATCTGGAAAAAATCTGATCGGCGCGTTTCATCAGCCTGTGATTGTGCTCGCCGACAATTCCGCCCTCGCGACTCTACCGCGCAGACAGCGGGTTGCCGGTTATGCCGAAATTGTGAAGTCCGGCCTGATCGCAGATCCGGACCTCTTCGCATGGTGTGAAAACAATGGCGGAAACGTTTTAGACGGGGATCCGACGGCACTTGCCGAAGCTGTTCGCCGCGCATGCGCTTTCAAAGCGGCAGTCGTTGCAGCTGATGAAAAAGAGCAGGCCAAACAGAATGGGCGTGCTTTGCTCAATCTTGGCCACACCTTTGGCCACGCCATTGAAGCGGAACTCGGTTACGATGGCCGTATCCTTCACGGCGAGGCGGTTTCAATCGGGATTCATCTGGCCATGGCCCTGTCCGTAAAGCTCGGCCACGCTCCAGCCGAAGATCTCGCGCGCCTTGATCGTCATCTTCGTTCCCTTGAAATGCCAACCAGCTTTGACTGGTTCGAAGAGTCGTTTTCTTCACAAACACTTCTCGACCACATGACTCGGGACAAGAAGATGCAGAATGGACGGATTTCTTTTGTTCTGCTGCACGGTATTGGCAAGGCGTTTACAAGTCGTGATGTTCCGATGGAAACCGTGCGTAACTTGCTGATAAATGAAGGCTGCCGCCCATGAGGACTGTTACAGTCCATTATGGATTTGCCTAACTTTCTGTTTTTTCACTTCATTTGATTGTCATAAATCCTGCGAACACTATGGCGTCCGCAGAAACGTTCAGCTATGGCAACAGGGACGCGAGGCGTAGATCGTAAACTGGGCGGAACGGATTGTGACTTTTTTGTCACTCCCTCCACCCCGAGTAGGTCTGGAAGGCTCTGTCCGGCTTTGTCCGAGGGAACTACCCGATCTATATGCGCTTATGCATCGCGCTGGGTCCGTTGGTCGAAGCAGTTCTGCCAATGGCTCGAAACGTTAGTCACTAAGAGGACGAAAACATGCGTCTCCGCACGGCACTCCTTGCCATGACGTCGATGGTCGCCGCACCGTCGCTCGCCATGGCCAGCACGGTCACCGGCCCGTACGTCAACATTGGCGGTGGGTACAACCTGGTCCAGAACCAGCACGCCAGCTTCTCCCCGACCACGCAGGCTGATGGCTCCACCAGCAATGCTGGTAGCCGTTCCCAGTTCCGTCACAAGGACGGCTTCACGGGTTTCGGTGCGTTCGGCTGGGGCTTCGGCAACGGTCTGCGCGTTGAAGTTGAGGGCGTATACAACTACTCCCAGATCAACCACCGCAACAAGACGGCCGCTACGGGCAGCACGAACGGTTCCGACCAGGCATACGGCGGCTTCGTCAATGTCCTGTACGACATCGATCTGGCTCACTTCGGTCTGAACGTTCCTGTCACGCCGTTCGTTGGTGTTGGCGCTGGCTACCTGTGGCAGCACTACAACCCGATCACGACGAGCTACTCCAACGGTGCGGTTAACCGCGTCGGTGGTACGCAGGGCAGCTTCGCGTATCAGGGTATCGTCGGTGCAGCTTATGACATTCCGGGCGTTCCGGGTCTTGCTGTCACGACCGAATACCGCTTCATCGGCCAGACGTTCGCTGATGGCGCTTATCGCTCCACTTCCTGGAACGGTAACGGCAGCGGCCTGCACAAGGGCAACGTGAACTTCGATCAGCGCTTCTCGCACCAGTTCATCCTGGGTCTGCGTTATGCGTTCGACACGGCTCCGCCGCCGCCGCCGCCGGCTCCGGTTGTTGTTCCGCCAGCTCCGACCCCAGCTCGCACGTACCTCGTGTTCTTCGACTGGGATAAGTCTGACCTGACGGGCCGCGCTCGTGAGATCGTTGCTCAGGCAGCTCAGGCTTCCACGCACGTCCAGACGACGCGCATCGAAGTCAACGGCTACACCGATAACTCCGCAGCCCACCCGGGCCCGCGTGGTGAGCGTTACAACATGGGTCTGTCCCTCCGTCGCGCCCAGAGCGTGAAGGCTGAACTGATCCGTGACGGCGTTCCGGCAGCTGCTGTCGACATCCACGGCTATGGCGAAAGCAAGCCGCTGGTTCCGACAGGCCCGAACACCCGCGAGCCGCAGAACCGTCGCGTCGAAATCATCCTGAAGTAATTCAGTTTGATAAGACGCCGGAGCCTTCGGGCTCCGGGTTTTCTGGAAAAGGCGTCCTTCGGGGCGCCTTTTTTGGTTTCAGAACATTTGCAGCCCACGCCACTTCACGTTAGAGCACCTTACCCCTGCCACGGAGACGCCTCCTTGCGACGCACCCGTATCTTCTATCCTCGGTCCCGCCCCCAGATCGTCGATCAGTTCCTTCGATTTGGAATTGTCGGAGCACTCGGTTTTTTCGTGGACTGGGCAAGTGTCGATATTCTTCGACCAGAAGTGGGCCTCATTGCAGCTACGGTTGGTGCGTATTTTGTCGCTGCAACGTTTACATGGCTCCTCAATCGCATCTGGACGTTTCGCTCTACCGGAGCCGATAACCAGCACCTGATACTTCAGTGGCTGCGATTCCTTTTGGCCAATGCCTTTGGCTTTCTGTTGAATCGTGGCGCCGTTTTTCTGCTTTACGCTCTTGTACCCTTTACGGTCACTTATCCTGTCGTCGCCCTTGCCATTGGCGCAGGTTGTGGAATGCTGGCCAACTTCAACCTTTCCAGACGGCTGGTTTTCAGAGCCAAGATTCCTGAAACGCCAATGGAACTTGTCCAGATGGCCGTGGAAATTCCCGCAGCAGGTCTGACTTCTCCAGAACCTGAGCCGCAAATACCGTTGCCTCAGGAAAGTTCAGAGATCTTTCCGCAGAAAGCCCCCTGAGCCGCACATTTCCAAGCTGCTCACAATGGTCTAGGAGTAGCGTTAGTTTTTCCCGCCTTCTTCGGAACCTGACGCTTCAGCTCATGACCAGCACAAACGACATCCGCTCAGCCTTCCTCGAATATTTCGGGTCGAACGGCCATCGCATTGTTCCCTCGGCCTCCCTCGTGCCGCAGAACGATCCAACGCTGCTGTTTACGAACGCTGGCATGGTGCCGTTCAAGAATGTTTTCACAGGCCAGGAAACACGCCCCTACAACCGCGCGACCACAGCTCAGAAAGTCGTGCGCGCAGGCGGCAAACATAACGACCTCGACAATGTCGGCTATACGGCCCGTCACCACACATTCTTCGAAATGATGGGCAATTTCAGTTTTGGAGATTACTTCAAAGCCGATGCCATTGAGTTCGCATGGACCCTGCTGACGCGCGACTTCGGCCTTCCCAAGGAAAAGCTCCTCGCAACGGTCTACGCTGAAGACGAAGACGCTGCCGATCTCTGGAAGAAAGTGGCCGGCCTGAGCGATGATCGCATCATCCGCATCGGCACGTCCGACAATTTCTGGCGTATGGGCGACACGGGACCCTGCGGCCCCTGCTCCGAGATCTTCTATGATCATGGCGACAGCGTTTTCGGGGGCCCTCCGGGCAGCCCGGATGAAGATGGTGACCGCTTCGTCGAGATCTGGAACCTGGTGTTCATGCAGTTCCTCGATCAGGCGGATGGTTCCCGTGACAATCTGCCGCGCCCGTCGATTGATACCGGCATGGGTCTGGAACGCTTTGCCGCCATCATGCAAGGCAAGCGCGACAACTACGACACGGACACGATGCGCGCGCTGATCGAGTCCTCCGCCGATATCATGAACCAGGACGCAGACGGTCAGTTCAAGTCAAGCCATCGTGTTGTTGCGGATCACCTACGCTCCACGGCGTTCCTGATCGCTGATGGCGTTCTGCCTTCCAAGGAAGGTCGCGGCTACGTCCTACGTCGCATCATGCGTCGCGCCATGCGCCACCTGCACATCATGGGCGCCAAGGACCCGGTCTTCTACCGTCTGCTCCCTGCCCTGATCCAGCAGATGGGCGCTCCCTATCCGGAACTCGTGCAGCATCAGGCCCTGATCACCGAAACCATGAAGGGTGAAGAAGAACGCTTCACCGCCCTGCTGGAACGCGGCCTGTCCCTCCTGTCCGATGAAGTCAGCCGCCTCGGTGACAAGCAGGCCCTCCCCGGCGATGTCGCCTTCAAGCTCTATGACACCTTCGGTTTCCCGCTGGATCTGACGCAGGACGCCCTGCGTGAGCAGGGGCGCACCGTTGACGAAGCCGGCTTTGAAACTGCCATGACCGAACAGCGCCAGCGTGCCCGCGCTGCCTGGGTCGGTTCTGGCGATACTGCTGCTGAAACCGTCTGGTTCGATGCCCGCGACAAGCATGGTGCGAGCGAGTTCCTTGGATATGTCTCGGAAAAGTCGGATGCCGAAGTCCAGGGTATTTTCCGTGGCAATGATGAACTCGCCGAAGCCCCTGCTGGCGACGACACGATTGCCATCCTGCTGAACCAGACGCCGTTCTATGGTGAAAGCGGCGGCCAGGTTGGCGATCATGGAACCCTCACGGCTGACGGCGTGCGCGTGGAAATCACGGACACCCAGAAGCGTAATGGCGATCTGATTGTTCATTACGGCAAGGTTGTCGAAGGCACGTTGAAGCCGGGCATGGCCGTTCATGCCGAGATCGACCATGAGCGCCGCACGGCCGTTCGTGGCCATCACTCGGCAACCCATCTTCTGCATGAAGCTCTGCGCCGCCAGATCGGCACGCATGTGACGCAGAAGGGCAGCCTGAATGCGCCGGAACGCCTGCGCTTCGACATCAGCCAGCCCCGTCCGCTGACAGACGAAGAACTTCAGGCTGTTGAAGCCGAAGTGAACGCTCGAATCCGCGAAAACGCACCGGTTGAAACGCGCATCATGACGCAGGATCAGGCCGTTGCAGAAGGTGCGATGGCACTCTTTGGCGAAAAATATGGCGATGAAGTCCGCGTTGTGTCCATGGGCAAAGGGGAGGAAGGCCGTCCGGCTTACTCCATCGAGCTTTGCGGGGGCACGCATGTCGGCCGCGTTGGTGAGATCGGCCCGTTCCGTATCGTTTCTGAAAGTGGCGTGTCCGCTGGCGTCCGCCGTATCGAAGCCGTCTGCGGTGCGGCAGCCGAGAAACTGGCTCTGGAAACGGAAAACCGCCTCAAGCAGATAGCCGAACTGCTGAAGGTTCCGGTGTCTGACGCCATTACCCGCGTCGCTGCCCTGCTGGAAGAGCGGAAGTCCCTGAACAGCCAGATTTCCGAACTTCAACGCAAACTGGCTACGGGCGAAGGAACGAGCGCCACCGAAACCATCAGTGGCATCACGCTGTCTGCCCGCAATCTCGGCGATGTCAGCCCCAAGGAACTCAAAGGCCTTGCGGATAGCATTTCCAAGCAGATCGGTTCCGGTATCGTTGCCCTCATTTCTGAGGCTGATGGTCGTGGCAGCATTGTCATTTCCGTGACAGCAGATCTGAAGGACCGCCTGGATGCCGTCACACTGGTGCGTGCGGCCTCGGAAGTCATGGGCGGAAAGGGTGGCGGTGGACGGCCAGATATGGCGCAGGCTGGCGGCCCGAATGCAAATGCTGAAGAAGTTTTTGCAATGCTGCGCGAGCGTCTGGCAGCGTCATAAACTGTAACGACAACAGATGTCAGGGCGGTAACAAATGATGAGGCGGTTCTTTTACTGCTTTACCCGCCCTGACAAAGCCTTCTAACTGCTCGTTAGTTTATAAAAAGGAGAACACCATGGCCTGTGGTCGTGATACTCTGGCGAAACTGCTGAGCGGTGTCCGTACATTTGAGACGGACGTCTATCCGGAGAGTGCGGAGCTGTTTGAAAGTCTGGCCACTAGCCAGTCGCCTTCTACACTGTTCATCACCTGCGCCGACAGCCGGATCAGCCCGAGCCTCGTCACGCAGACCGAACCGGGTGAGCTTTTCATCGTCCGTAACGTCGGCAACATTGTTCCAGCCTATGGCGAAATGCTGGGGGGCGTGTCTTCCGCCATCGAATACGCCGTTGCAGCTCTCAAGGTGAAGAATGTCGTCGTCTGCGGTCACTCCAACTGCGGCGCCATGAATGCCCTGCTGGATCTGAACGCTCCAAAGCTGGACGCCCTCCCCACTGTTCGCAGCTGGCTGCGCAATGCCGAAGCCGCCCGTGCAGCTATGGGCGATCTGAAGGCGGAGGATGCCGGCCCAGCCGATATCCGCCAGCTTGCAGAATACAACGTCCTGCTCCAGCTCGCTCATCTGCGCACGCATCCGGCTGTCGTTCGCGCCCTGTCCCAGGGTGCTCTGACACTGCAAGGCTGGTTCTACGACATTCCGAATGGTGAAGTCCTCATCCTTGATGAGAAGACCCGCACCACACGCTCCGTTGAAAGTGTCCTCGCCGAAATGGGCGCAGCCGAGAAAGAAGCCGTCTGAGGTTTTTTTCCCTAATTCTCCTCGCCGCACTGATGTGCGGCGAGGCTTTTCCAGCCCAGGCCCGGGACATCAAACTCTCAACCTGGAATCTGGACTGGCTCTCCCTGAAACAGACGGGAGATCCTGCCCTTCCCGATGATGTCCATGGCCGCAAGCCAGATGATTTCATCCGGCTGCATCAGTACGCGACCCATCTGAACGCCGATATCATCGCTTTTCAGGAAGTGGACGGTCCGGAACCCGCTGCACGGGTCTTCGATCCGCAGACCTATCAGATCATTCTCTCTGAAGCGCCCGTCATCCAGC
Source organism: Gluconobacter frateurii (assembly GCF_002723955.1). Classification (GTDB taxonomy): domain Bacteria; phylum Pseudomonadota; class Alphaproteobacteria; order Acetobacterales; family Acetobacteraceae; genus Gluconobacter; species Gluconobacter frateurii. Next base: position 443,075 of record NZ_BEWN01000001.1, on the reverse strand, counting down.
GCGTCGGCCTGGCCGTGAAACGACCGCTCCATGTGACGGTCAATGAAGAACTGTCCGCTCTGGATGTGGCTGGTCCTGAGGCCTCGCACCATCTGAGAACAGGACTGGACGTTACTGTTTCTGATGGAACCGAGCATCTTCGCATTCTGGTCGTGCATCTGAAAACCGGGTGCTGGGATCAGCCTCTCACTCAACGCAAACATTCCTGTCCGACGCTGTATCAACAGTTCCAGATCCTCGAAGACTGGATTGCCGAACGTCAGGATGAGGGCGAACCCTATGCCGTTCTCGGGGATTTCAACCGCCGGCTGACGCTCCATGATCCCCTCATGCAGCAAATCGAACATGATGCCCCCGTCCTGCTCACAACAGCCGGGAAAGCCAGCCCGTGCTGGGGCGGCGAATACTTCATCGACCATATCATGCTCGGCAACGAAGCGCGCTCCTGGCTCATCCCGGACAGTCTGCGGATCATGACTTACCGGAACGACACCATGCCGGATGGCCTTTCGGACCACTGCCCCGTTTCCGTGCGACTGCATCTTCCCTGAGCTGAGACGTATTTGCCTCTCCGGACTTTTGCCGCATGAAGGACAGTACAGTCTCCACCCCACCCAAGGTCCGTCATGTCACACCCTGCTTCCTGGCCCATCATCCCCCTTCAGCCAGATGTGCATGTTCTGGTCGACCGCCCTCTTCCAGCACTCACAGAAGCACAGGAAGCAGCCGTTTCGCGCATCTGGGCCGACGCATTGCAATCGTATCCGGCGCTTTATAACGGCCGCGTCTTCTGTGCGGACGACATTACGCCCTCTCATATTCACGGCCACTGGTCCGAATATCGTCGCGTTCTCGCGCAGATGAAGGAGCCGGGCATTTATGGAGATACAGTGCTTAAACCTCTGGCTGTCGTGGGGCTGATGTTTGCACAGGATGGCGTTGTGATCGGTCGACGCGCGGATACTTCCATCTACCTGCCCGGCTACTGGCAGGGCGCGCCGGCAGGCAATGTCGAAAGCCGTGCACAGGAAAACATCGTGGATCTTCCTACGCAGCTTCTGGCGGAATGCGAGGAAGAACTGGGCCTGACACCTGCGGAATGCCAGGTCGGGCCATGTTTGCTCGCCTGCGAACATCCGTCGACGCACATCGTCGACATCGGGATGCGCATTGACGTGGCCCTGAGTTTTTCCGACCTTCAGAAGCGATGCCGCGAGCAGGGAAATGCCGAATATGGCGCATTGCACCTGATCCGCCCTGACCACACACCCGAAGGCCCTGTCGTTCCCACACTGGCCGCCCTGTTGGAACTTTCCTGATGCCGTACTTTACTCTTGATGCGTCCAGCCTTCAGCACTGGCTCACAAACCACGCTGACCTTGCGTCCCTCCTCGGCGGCTCACCCTCAGCCTGGACCATCCGCGAAGTCAGTGATGGCAATCTGAATACCGTTTTCCTTGTGGATGGGCCGGCCGGATCCCTCTGCTGCAAACAGGCACTCCCCCATGTCCGCGTCGCACCGGATTGGCCCATGCCTTTGGAGCGCGCTCTGTACGAAGCCCGCTATATGCGTGCGACTGCGGATGCCGTCCGCCCTGCCGCACCCGAACTCTATTTCTACGATGACGAGATGTTCCTTCTCGTCATGGAATGCCTGACCCCACATGAGGTTCTGCGCACCGCCCTGATCCGCGATGAGGTACAGCCGGGATTTTCCGCCGTTATCGGCCAGTACGTGGCCCGCAGCGTGCATGCCACAAGCTGGATCAGCCAGCCCTTTGAACACGGTTCGAAATTACTGGCCGACTTCGCTGGCAACACGGCCCTCACCCGTATCACGGTCGATCTGATCCTGACCGATCCGTTCCGCCCCTGCTCGCGCAACCCTGCCCCTGAAGCAGACCTCCTTCCGGACGTGGAAGCCCTGCAGGCCGACAAGCCCCTCCACCGTGCCGTCGGCAACCTTCAGGAGCGCTTCCTGACTGCACGACAGGCGCTTCTGCACGGAGACCTGCACACAGGCTCCATCATGCAGCACAAGGACGATGTGCGCGTCATTGACGGCGAGTTCGCAACGATGGGGCCGATCGGATTCGACTGTGGACTCTATCTGGGAAATCTGGCCCTGCATGCCTGCGGGGCACCACACAAGGGCAACCTGATCACAGCTGAAATCACGGCTTTCTGGAACAGCTTCACGGCCGACTTCCGCACCCTTTTGAAAACAGGCGGCGGGGACGTCTGGGCGTTGTCCGATGACGTCGAGCGTGAAGAGATGCTCAATACCTTCCTGCACAGTATTCTGCAGGACACGACAGGCTTCTGTGGCCTTGAGATGATTCGCCGGACCATAGGCTTTGCTCAGGTCGCGGATTATACGCTCTGCGTTACGCCAGAAAGTCGCACGGAAGCTCGCCGCAAAGCCCTCAAGACAGGGCGCACGCTTATTCTGGCAGCTCCGACCGTCCACAACCTGGAAGGCCTGCTGAACTTACTGACGCTCAGGTAAAAGCCACTAGGAAAGCCGCAGACAGCAGGCATAAAAAAAGCCCCGCTCCCGGATACAGGAGCGAGGCTTGAAAGATCAGACCGAAGCCAGACCAATCTGCTTGATGTCGTGGAACGCCAGATCCGGGTTCATTTCGATGGTGCGGCGCATCATGAAGGACGAACTGGCGAGGAAGACCGGATCTCCGTCCAGATCGTCCGCCATGGACGACCGGTTCGTCATCATAAACGTCTCGATCTTCTCACGATCCCCCGTGACCCAGCGAGCCAACGTGAACGGCGTGTTTTCAAAACCGATGGACACGCCATACTCACCCTTCAGCCGGGACTGAAGAACGTCAAGCTGAAGCGTTCCCACAACACCCACGATCGGCGGTAGACCATCCTGCGGGCGGAAAAGCTGCACGACGCCTTCTTCCGCCAGCTCCACCAGAGCCTGACGCAGCTTCTTGGCCTTCATGGCATCATCGAGACGAACACGACGCAGGATTTCCGGCGCAAAGTGCGGAACGCCCGTGAAGCGCAGCTCTTCGCTCTCGCTCAGCGTATCGCCAATCCGCAGCGTGCCATGGTTCGGAATCCCGACCACATCTCCGCCAAAAGCTTCCTCAGCCAGCTGACGATCACGGGCGAAGAAGAACTGCGGCGTATGCAGAGCAAACTGCTTGCCAGTCCGCACATGCTTGAGACGCATCCCACGTGTCAGACGTCCAGAGCACACACGAGCGAAGGCCATACGATCCCGATGGTTCGGGTCCATGTTCGCCTGGATCTTGAAAATCAGGGCCGTCACCTGCTCTTCATCTGCTCTGACTTCACGGTTTTCCGTCGGCTGTGCACGCGGTGCCGGACCATAAGCCACCAGCGCATCCAGAAGATCGGTCACACCGATTTCCTTCATGGCCGAACCGAAGAACACGGGAGACAGATGCCCCGCATCGAAGGACTCACGATCGAACTCGGGAAGCGCGGCTTCCACCAGTTCAAGATCTTCCCGAAGCTGCACCATCCGCGGATCGGCTTCGTCCACCGGGTCCTTGGTGTGCACTTCCCGGGTGCGGATATCGAACGTGCCAATAAACGTCGCAGCACGCCCGATCGGCCATGTCGCAGGCGAGACATCCAGCGCCAGAGAATTGGAAATTTCATCCAGAAGGGCGAAGCAATCCTGTGCTTCACGGTCCATCTTGTTGATGAACGTGATGATCGGAATATCGCGCAGACGGCAGATCTCGAACAGCTTACGCGTCCGGTCCTCGATACCCTTTGCGGCGTCGATCACCATGACGGCACAGTCCACAGCCGTCAGGGTTCGGTATGTATCTTCAGAGAAGTCTTCATGGCCCGGCGTATCAAGCAGGTTGAAGACGCAATTGCCGTATTCAAACGTCATGACAGACGTCACGACGGAAATGCCGCGATCGCGCTCGATGCCCATCCAGTCAGATTTGGTCCGGCGGCGCTCACCCTTGGCACGCACATTACCCGCAAGCTGAATGGCACCACCCGCACGCAGGATACGTTCCGTCAGGGTCGTCTTACCGGCGTCTGGATGGGAAATGATTGCAAACGTACGCCGACGAGCGATCTCGCGGGTAATTTCAGCGCTCAGCGCCTCTGACATGATGCCTCCGGCAACGTAGAAAAAATCCGGGACTGGAGCTTTCGCGACGTCCAGACAGGCACATGACCTGTTAGCAAATACAGAGGACAGCCCTCATGGAAGCCTTACCCATCGGGAGGCGCAATGTGCAGAAGACCGCTTTTGCCGTCAAGCATTCCCTTCCCTGCTGGTTCTCCAGTGGGGAAATCAGTTCCCCCCTCATCGGGCGGCCCTGAGCATAAGCCTCCCCAAACTGCCCGATTGCATTCCCGGAAACTGGATCATGCCCCGAAGGAACACCACCAACGCCTGCCCGATCTGAACCATCTCGGGAAAGATGACGCCTCAGAAACTTAAAAACCTTACCACTGGCCGTCTATGTCAAGGCGGGTGGCACATAATTCGGGGTTGAGGCGCATCTACATACGCATCTGGCATGACCTGCCGTGATGTCACAACATAGAGTCCTGAAACTGGAGGCATGGCAAAAGACAGAGGCACAAAAGTGTCGATACCTCTTGCTTCAGAAAAGGATGTGGAACAGCCCAATATCGCCCAACAGACAGCTTTCAGCGTCCATGAACGCATCTGTCCGCTCCTGAAGTTCTACACGTTGCCTACCATCTGAAACCCAGATTATGGCCAGTCAGACTCCGGACAACACCTGTCACGGTATCTACGGCTTTCCCGGCCGCAGTTCGTTCCATAACGGGAGGCTTAATCGGGCATCTCTGGGATGAAACAATAACTGTTCCGTCCTTGCACCGCACAAGATGCAGGCGGGGCGGCGGTGGAGGGTAATAATGCGTATCGGGTGCCACAAAGGTATTGATCCCATGTGCATCAGCCGGGCAGCAGACTACAGCACAGATCAGAACCACACCCAGCCCAACACGCATCTTCCATCGCCCCTGCTTGACGCGACACACAAGGCATCACTCAGAAACGTATTGATACATTCACAAGACAGGACAGTTCAATCCTGCGCGGCTTCTTTAGTTCTCTGCATGGCCAAAACAAAAAACGCCGGATGGGAGACCCATCCGGCGTTTTTCGATCGCGTTCTGATCCGGGCCCGAAAGCCCAAAACCCGAATTAGCGGGAGTAGAATTCGACAACCAGGTTCGGTTCCATCTGCACCGGATACGGCACATCGGAGAGAACCGGCGTACGCAGGAACGTACCCTTCATCTGGCGATGATCGACTTCAACGTATTCCGGCGTGTCGCGCTCGCCCGTCTGCACGGAGTCAAGAACGATGGCGAGGTGCTTGGACTTCTCGCGCACTTCGATGACGTCGCCTTCCTTCACGAGGTAGGACGGGATGTTCACCTTCTTGCCGTTGACCGTAACGTGGCCATGGCTGATGAACTGACGTGCTGCGAACGGCGTGATCGCAAACTTCAGACGGTACACAACGGCGTCCAGACGACGCTCCAGCAGACCGATCAGGTTCTCGGAGGTGTCACCCTTACGACGGACGGCTTCGTCGTAGTACTTACGGAACTGCTTCTCGCTGATGTTGCCGTAGTAGCCCTTGAGCTTCTGCTTGGCCATCAGCTGGATGGAGAAGTCAGAAGGCTTCTGCTTACGACGCTGACCATGCTGACCCGGACCGTATTCACGACGGTTCACAGGGGACTTTGCACGGCCCCAAAGGTTTACGCCGAGACGGCGATTGATCTTGTACTTGCTCTCAAGACGCTTTGACATGGGTTAACCCCTGTTCATACATCAGGCCCGCCCCATGCTGCATGGCGAGCCGTTTTGTTGCGCCGGTAGGCCCTTCCCCGAATTGGAAAGGACGGGCGCGCACCCAGAAACCGGAGCCTGCGGGGTACAGAAACCCGCGATGATGGCCCGGCCGGTACGTCCTCGTTTCCGGCAGTGGACCCGCGCCTAACAGGTCCCGAGCTCTTCTGTCAATCGAAGGCCGAGTCTGACCCCTGTTATTTTCTCGCGGCAGATGCGTATAAAGCGCGCAACCTCTTCCGGGGGGTTTGCGCTAACGGTCTGGTACTCCCCGCGAATTGGGGAGCCATGCCTTTTTGAGTTTGCCCATGAAAATCTATCGCTTCAATCCCAAGGCCGGCCGTATCGCTGAGGGTTCCCTCGAAGGACTGATCCAGTCCCTTGATGCACCGCCGCCGCCCAAGCCGGGTGAAAGCGCCATCAAACGAGCCTTCAAGAAGTTCGGCCTCGCACAGATGCATATGTCGCACCTCGTGATCGATGACCGCACGATCTATCTGCGCGGCAAGGCCGATTCCGCAAAGGCCCGTGATCAGATGATCCTCACCGCAGGCAATGTTGCAGGCGTGGCCGCTGTCGAAGCCGAGATTCAGGTTCCCCCCGGAACGCCCGATCCGAAGTTCCTGGAAATCAAGACCAGCCAGAACCTGGACGAGGTCGCCGAGAAGCTGCCGGAAGATATTTCAGGCGATGAGCTTCTTGATGCAAATCAACCGCTTGTCACAAGCAAGGATGACATTTATCCGGGCCAGACAATTCGTCTGCCAACGGAGAATTGAACTGACCTGCCCGGACACTTCCACGTGAAGAGGTCCGGATAGCTTTTCAGGGTCCGGATGGTGGGCGGATTTCCCCCTATTCCGGACCTTTTCCATATGGAATTAATCGAACCAGTCGATGTCGAACGGGTGCGTCCACCCCACGGTGTCGAGCCAGCCATGTTTGCTCTTATGCTGGCAACATTTACGATCGGGACTGGCGAATTCGCCATGATGGGCCTTCTGCCCGAATTCTCCCATTCCCTGGGCATTTCCATTTCCCGTGCCAGTTCCGTCATTTCAGCCTATGCGCTGGGTGTCGTGGTCGGAGCACCCCTCATTGCGGTTGCTGGTGCAAAACTCCCCCGCCGCACACTCCTGCTAGCCATGCTTGTGCTTTTCCTTGTGGGAAATATCGGCACGATCCTGATGCCGAACCTTCTTGACATTGAAGTCATGCGCTTCATCACCGGACTTCCACATGGTGCATTTTTCGGTGTGTCAGCACTCGTCGGCGCCTCCATGGTTGAGCGCGCAAGAAGAGGCCGCGCCGTCGGACGTGTCCTGTCCGGCATCATGTTCTCCACCGTGGTAGGATCACCCCTGTCCACCTACGCCGCCAATCACCTTGGCTGGCGAGCCGCATACGGCGCAATTTCCATCCTCGGACTGCTCTGCTTTCTGGCTCTCTGGTATTTCGCCCCGCGAGACAAGCCTCACCCGGACGCCAATGCCCTCGCCGAACTCGGTGCCTTCAAGCGCCCTCAGGTTCTGCTAACCCTTCTGACAAGTGCCATCGGCTTCGGCGGCCTTTTCGAGGTCTATACCTTCCTCACCACAGCGTTGTCGGACGTCACACACCTGCCAGACTGGGCCGTGGCGCTCTATCAGATCGTGTGGGGTCTGGGCATGGTCGCAGGCAATTCGTTCGGCGGCGCCATGGCGGACCGGAACATCAACCGGACGATCCTGTTCTCCCTCGCTGCCAGTTGCGTCTTCATGCTTGGCTTCTGGCTATTGCTGCCGTCCCCCATCGCCATGCTGCTGATCACTTTCCTGATCCCAGCCACGCTGATCGGCATTTCCCCCGCTATCCAGACCCATCTGATGGAAGTTGCCGGAGACGCCCAGACACTGGCCGCGTCCCTGAACAACTCGGCCTTCAACATCGCCAATGCCGCAGGCACATGGCTGGGCGCTTTTCTGGTCAGTTCCGGGCTGGGGCTGGCCTCAATCGGCTGGGGATCGGCCCTTCTCTCCGCAGGTGGTTTCCTCGCCTATCTGATTACGATGGCACAGGCTCGGCTCTCCGCATCACGCTGAACAGCCGAATGCCCAAGGCGACAGAGCTAACCGTCAGCGCTGCCGCCATGCCAATCCATAGGCCTTCCGCACCCCAGTGTCCCTGGAAGGCCAACCACCCACCAAAAACCAGACCAATCAGGCCGTAGTTCGAAACGGCAATCACCATCGGCCAGACCGTATCGCCACAGCCTCTCAAAGCGCCGCTAAAGACAACCTGAAGGCCGTCCACAATCTGGTAGATCCCGGCAATCTTCATCAGGGTGATGACAAGCGCAGCCGTTGCCGGATCAGGGGCGTGACCGGTGAAATACAGACTGACGATCTTTTCCGGCCAGACCAGCAGCAGTGCCGAAGACAGCACGGACCAGACCAGCACAATCCAGATGCCAGTCCAGGCAGCACGACGGCTCTGATCCATCCGCCCTGCCCCGCGCCAGTACGCTACGCGGACGTTCGTGGATTGGCCGATCGCCAGACACACCATGAACAGCAGCGCACTGACATTCACCGCAACCTGATGAGCCGCCAGACTCTGCGTTCCCAACTGCCCCGCCCGAAGACTGGTGATCTGGAACATCAGGATTTCAGCCGCAGCCCCCATCATCATGGGCAGACCGAGCTTCAGAAGTTCCTTCATGACCGGCCAGTGTACAGCCGCCGGCTTCATGACAGCCCGCACACGCGGATGCATCAGGCACAGACCCGTCAGGGCAAAGCTGATCGCCCAGCCCGTCAGCGTCGTGGCCGTTGCTGAGCCAAACAGTCCCATGGCGGGCAGACCGAACCAGCCATGAATCAGCGCCGCATTCGTAATGCCATTGCAGATCGCCATGGCCGGCATGATCCACAGCAGAAGCGTTTCCGCCCCAAGCGATGGAAGCGCCACACGCAACACACCGATCACCGCAAGATCCGGCAACAGCGACAGCAGCAGAATACGAATGAAGTGGCTGCCCTGCGTCACCACATCACTTGGTTCTGCGAGCCACGCGAACAGCGGCTGCACGAACCACAACAGCAAAGCACAGGGAACAAAGACCAGAAGCGCCAGAAGGAACGTTGCGCTCATCACGCTGCGCCCGTCATGGGAGTCTCGACCGTGATCTTCCGCACCCCGCCCATGAGACAGAAGTACGCCTGCACCACCCAGAATGGTCTGGCACGTCACCATGGTGGTAAAGAAAAAGGTATTGGCCAAACCGCCAACCGCCACTTCCGCAACGCCCAGACCGCCCAGAAGAATGGTGTCCGTCACGCCCATCGACATTTCGGAGAGCTGCGACAGGGCTAGCGGCAGGGCGACCCGCAGAAGGGCAAGAGCATGTCCGCGGGGAGAAGTAGGATCTTTAAAGGTGCTACACATAAGTCTCCCTATCGCAGGGCAGATCATGCAGACAAGAGTAACAAAGCCTGTTGCACCAAAACGGCTGCTGGCGCATTGATCGCCTCTATGGCCGATCCCGTTCCTCACGTGCTCCGTCTGCACGACACCCACGCGCGCGAAAAGCGACAGTTCACACCACTCGATCCGCAGAACGTCCGGGTCTATTTCTGTGGTCCCACCGTCTATGACCGCGCCCATCTGGGCAATCTGCGCGCCATGATGTGCGCAGATATCCTTGTGCGCCTGCTGCGCGTCCTGTATCCGCAGGTCACCTATGCGCGCAACGTCACGGATGTGGACGACAAGATCACCGCGCGCGCCAGAGAGAACGGCGAAGACATTTCCGCCCTGACCGCCCGGACGACCGAAGCCTTTCATGAAGATTTGGCGTCACTGGGCATTCTGCCGCCTGATATCGAGCCACGGGCCACGCATCATATTCCCGAAATGCTGGAAATGATCGGCCGCCTGATCGAAAACGGTCACGCCTACGAGGCCGAAGGGCACGTCCTGTTCGCCGTCCGGAACTTTCCGTCTTATGGCGAACTTTCCGGCCGCTCGCTGGATGACATGATTGCTGGCGCCCGCGTCGAAGTTGCGCCCTACAAGCGTGATCCGGGCGATTTCGTGCTCTGGAAGCCCTCCGCACCAGATCAGCCTGGTTGGGACAGCCCTTATGGTCGTGGTCGCCCTGGCTGGCACATTGAATGCTCCGCCATGTCTCACCGGTATCTGGGCGAGAGCTTCGATATTCATGGCGGCGGCGACGACCTGCTGTTCCCGCATCATGAAAACGAGCGTGCGCAGTCCCTGTGCTGCTATCCGGGCAGCAAGTTCGCCACGCACTGGCTCCATAACGGCATGCTCCTCTCCAACGGGGAGAAAATGTCCAAGTCTCTGGGCAATTTCTTCACCATCCGGGAAGTTCTGGAAAAATCCCCAGCGGAACCGCTGCGCCTCCTGTATCTGGGCGCGCATTACCGTTCGACGCTGGATTTTACATGGGACAAGCTGGAAGAAGCGCGTCGTATTCTGGATCGCCTCTACCGCGCCCTTGAGCGTGGAGACGCGCAACAAGAAGCGAATGTTCCAGCAACCGTGCTGGATGCCCTGTGCGACGATCTGAACACACCGCTCGCCATCGCAGCTCTTCACCCGCTGGCAGACGCTGCCATGCAGGGCGATCAGGAAGCCGCATCCGGTCTTCTGGCTGCTGGAAAGCAGCTTGGTCTGTTTCAGGTCTCCCCGGCCGAATGGTTCCGCTCAGGTGTTGATGCGTCCGCTATCGAAGCCCTGATCGAGGAACGTCTGGCAGCCCGCAAAGCCCGCAACTTCGCCCGCGCGGATGAAATCCGGAACCAGCTTGCCGCAGACGGCATCACGCTGGAAGACGGTCCCGGCGGCACCACATGGCGGAAGGCATAATCCCATGACCGGACGTGATGGTGGCGCCGATCTGGAACCGATCGGTGAATTCGACCCCGTTGTCATTCTCGTGCGCCCGCAGCTGGCCGAAAATATCGGCACGACTGCCCGTGCCATGGCAAATGGCGGCCTGTTCCATCTGCGCATTGTCGCGCCGCGGGACGGATGGCCGCAGGAACGCGCCTGGCCTGCCTCTTCCGGCGCCCATCGCATCCTCGACAACGCGCAGGTCTTCGAAACAGTCGATGACGCCGTGGCCGACCTGCACCGCGTCTTCGCGACATGCCCCCGACCCCGCCATGTCGTGAAGCCTGTCATGACGGCGCGCGGCGCTGCTGCGGAACTCCGTGTCGCTTCTACGCGCGGCCTGCGCACCGGTATCCTGTTTGGGCCGGAACGTGCCGGCCTCGACGTCGAAGACATGGCCCGCGCCGATACGCTGGTGCGTTACCCACTCAATCCGAAGTTCATGTCCCTCAACCTCGCCCAGGCCGTGCTGGTCATGGCCTATGAGTGGTACCTGACCGAAGACATGACGCCCCCGCGTGATCTCATGACCAATGAGACGCATGTGGCCACCAAGGGCGAGCTGGAAAACTTCATGTCCCATCTGCTGCGGGAACTTGATGACTGTGGCTTCCTGCGCAACGAACAGAAGAAACCGGGCATGATCCGCAATCTGCGGCATTTCTTCACACGGGGCGAAGTGACCGAACAGGAGCTTCGCACTCTCCATGGCGTGGTCAGCGAGCTGGTCAGCGCCAGAAAGGCGAGACGGTAAAACCATGATCCACTGGCGACACAGGCACCGGATGCATCCACGGCCTGAGGCGCTGGTGGTGGAAACGGCCAACCGCATCCGGGCACATGTTCTGGAAGAAAATGGCCGGGGCGACATTATCCGCACCGGTCTGAAAGATGGTTCCTTCGCAGACCTCTACCATCACCTGATGACCATGACATGGGGGACGTTCTTCTGGGCGTCCCTCCTTTTATATCTGGTTATCAACGTTGCTTTTGCAGCGCTCTATTACATGATCCCAGGCAGCGTCAGCGGCGTCCCGCATGGGGATTTCCTTGATGACGTGTTCTTCAGTGTCCAGACGATCTCAACCGTCGGATACGGGACAATGGCCCCCGTCGGACGCCTGACCAACACCATCGTGTCCTTCGAAGTGCTCGCTGGAATGATGCTCAATGCTCTCGCCACCGGCCTTGTCTTCGCACGCTTTTCCCGCCCCAGGGCCCGGATCCTGTTCAGCCATGTTGCTGTCGTGTCCTACGATGATCTGATCCCGACACTGACCATCCGCATCGCCAACCGTCGCCGCACGCTGATCCTGTCCGCCAATATCGAGATGACCCTGACGCGTCTGATGCCGGACGATCACGGCCGACTTGTGCGCCGCTTTGACCGATTGGCTCTGATCCAGTCACACATGCCGATTTTCCGGATCAGCCTGAACGCCACACACATGATTGATGAAACGAGCCCACTTTACGGCCTGTCAGCAGAAACCCTGATTGGCCAGAATGCAGAAATCATCATCACGATGGATGGGACAGACGAAATCTCTTCCCAGACCCTCTTCGCACGACATGCCTACGAGATCGGCCATGTGAAACACGGATACCGTTTCTCGGACATGATCCATCACCGCCCGGATGGCAGGGTCGAGGTCGACTTCACCCGGTTCCACACAACCGAACACGGGGACCACGACCCGATTGATCCGTCCACAGCGCATGAAAGGCACCATCACCATGTCTGACACCCAGCACAGCTTCGGAAAAAATGGCCTGACGGCAACGGTTTCCGCCCATGGCGCAGAGCTGACCTCCCTGCGGACCACTTCAGGGCAGGACCTGCTCTGGAACGCGGGGCCTGCCTGGGAACGCCATTCCCCCGTTCTGTTTCCCATCGTTGGGAAGCCGCCGGAAGATACGACGCTGAATGGCCAGCCCGTTACCCTGACCCAGCATGGCTTTGCCCGTGACATGACATTCCGCTGGCTCGAACGGACAGAAACCGGCTGTGTTCTGGAACTGGAAGATACACCCGAGACATGGCAGCTCTTCCCGGCAGCATTTCGCCTGCATCTCATCTACCGGATGGAAGAAACCGGCCTGCATGTCGGCTATGTTCTGACGAACCCCGCGGAAGACAGAACGCTGCACGCTTCTCTGGGCGCGCATCCCGCTTTCATGTGGCCTGTGAAACCAGACGCAGGACGTGATGCTCACCGCCTCACATTTGAAGCCGATGAAGTGGACCATATCCGGCGCATCAGTCCGGATGGACTGCTTCCGGAGGCAGTCGCGTCCCCAATCCATGACCGGATTCTTCCGTTACAGGACAGCTTGTTCGAAGCTGATGCCATCATCATGCTGAATGCCCGCAGCAAGGCTGTCGATTTCACAGGCCCGGACGGCAGCGGCCTGCGCGTGCACTGGGAGGGGTTCAAAGATCTCGGGATCTGGACCAAACCCGGTGCCGGTTTCCTGTGCATCGAGCCTTGGTATGGCTACGCCACACCCGTTGGTTTCGCCGGAGATTTTTCGGAAAAGCCGGGCCTGCTGCATCTACAGCCTGGCGAAAGCTGGGAAGCTTTCTGGAGCGTCGAGCCAATCTAAGGCTCGACATTGGGAATGCCCCCCGTCAAAGGGCATTCCCATCCTGAATCAGGCGCCGATTGCGTCCTGAAGACGTGACACCGTCCGCGCATGGCCCATCAGGCCCAGCAGCACATGCAGTTCCGGCCCGTTATCCTCACCCGTCAGCGCCAGACGGAGCGGCATGAACAGGGTCTTCCCCTTACGGCCAGACTTTTCCTTCAACGCTGTCGTCCAGTCCTTCCAAGTGTCTTCGCCCCATGGCTCGGCTGGTAGTGTCTCAAGCGCCTGCTTCAGGAACTCACGGTCTTCCGGCTGTGACGGCGGAACAATCGTGCCCTGCGTCACGTCCCACCAATGCGGGATTTCAGCCGTCAGATCGACATTACCACGCACCGCGTTCCAGAATTCTTCCGTCGCCTCGGCTGGAAGATGTTCCTTCGCCACCGAGAACGGCAGGTTGTGCAGAGCCTTGCGGTTCAGGGCCAGAAGCTGGCGCATATCGAAACGCGCCGCAGACTTGGAAACGTGGGAGATCTCGTAAGCCGCAATGGCCTCTTCCATCGTCATGACTTCCGGGTCATCGGATGTCCCGACGCGTGCCAGATACGACACGATGGACATCGGCTCGATCCCATCCTGACGAAGCGACTTCAGACCCAGCGCATCGAAACGCTTGGACAGCTTCCCGCCATCGGAATCCAGCAGCAACGGCAGGTGCGCGAACGTGAAGCGATCTGGCTTTGCACCCAGAGCTTCGGCAATGTCGATCTGGACACCCGTATTCGTCACATGGTCTTCGCCGCGGACGATATGCGTGATGCCCATTTCCAGATCATCAACAACCGACGCCAGCGTGTAGAGGATCGTGCCATCAGCGCGGATCAGGACTGGATCGGAGATTGCCGTCAGTTTGACGGAGCAGTCGTCCATGACGAGATCCTGCCACTTGCGGCTGCCATCCGTCAGTTTGAAGCGCCAGTGCGGCGTCTTGCCATTGGCTTCCGCACGCGCCCGCTGGTCAGGCGTCAGCTTCAGCATGGCACGATCATAGATCGGAGCCTTCCCAGCCCGGATGCGCATCTCGCGCTTGGCGTTCAGTTCGTACTCAGTCTCAAAGCACGGATACAGCCGACCAGAGGCTTTCAGCTTGTCGATCGCCGCTGCATACCGCTCCATCCGCGAGGACTGACGGGCCTCTTCGTCCCAGTCCAGCCCAAGCCATGCGAGATCCTTGCGGATGGCGTCCTCATACTCAGGCTTGCTCCGTGCGACGTCCGTATCGTCGATACGCAGCAGGAACTTGCCGCCATGACGACGGGCAAACAGGAAGTTGGCCACAGCCTGACGGGCATTGCCAACATGAAGATAGCCCGTAGGCGAAGGGGCGAAGCGCAGTTTCATGCCGCCTTAATGCCGCATGATCGCGCGTGATACCAGATGCTTGAAAGCCCTTCCCCGTGGCAGGCTCCCGGCCCCACAAAAACGGCCTGCGTTTCAAATAAAACCTGCCCATCATCCTGATATAATGTAGCAGCGAGACGAAATACTTCGGGTTTCACCACATCGGAAAAAGAAACGTTTTTTCGTTCAGTCTGATCTGCTGTAAAGAATACAGGAACAGACCCTCACGACTGATACTTTCTTCTCCCATCAGAGTGATGATCCGATTTTTGATTTCAGAGGACTCTTGATGAAAAAACTTCTCATTCCGGCGATTCTGGTCATCGGGCTCATCATCCTGATGGGGTCGAACTACAATCGCTTCATGGGTGCGGATCAGCGCGTTCAGGAACAGATGGGCCAGCTTCAGAACGAAGTACAGCGCCAGTCAGACCTGATTCCCAACCTGGTCAACACGGTCAAAGGCTATGCCACACACGAGCATGATACCCTGACCGACTATGCCGCAGCCCGCTCCGGTGAAACGCCACTGAACCGCATTGACCCACGTTCGGTCAGTGATGAAGCCCTCCAGAAGAAAATTCTGGATGCCCAGACGCGCAACGCTCAGGAAATCAAGGCCATCACCGCCGTTGCCGAGCAGTCTCCGCAGCTTCAGGCAAACCAGAACTTCTCAAGCCTGATGGTGCAGCTTGAAGGCACACAGAACCGCATCACCGTGGCCCGCCAGCGTCTTCAGCAGGCCATTCTGTCCTACAACCAGACAGTCATGCACTTCCCCGGCAACCTGCTCGCCGGCGTGATGGGCTATCACCAGCGCGTCTATTACGAAGCCTCACCGGCTGCCCAGACGCCGCCCGTTGTCGATTTTTCAAAACACTGACCTGACAGAAGACCATGCAGACTGTGCTGACCATGATCCGTCCACTGCTCATGCGCATTCTGCATCCTGTGTTCTGTGCGCTCGCACTGCTGTGCCTTTCCTTGACTGGCACAGCAGAAGCAGCCCCTCTGACCCAACTTGTCACTGATCCGAACAATGCCCTGTCAGACGCGGAACGGGACCAACTGGTCGAGAAACTCACGACCCTCCGCGAAACGCTTCCGAGCCACCCGCATATCCTGATCGATCTTCCCGGCCATGTGGATGATATCGACCAGTATGCCAATGAGACATTCCACGCTTCCGGCATCGGCCAAAAAGGACAGGACAACGGTCTGCTGATCGTTCTGGACATTCCGGATACGCAGTCCCGCATTGAGGTCGGATACGGCTTTGAAGGGGATCTGACCGATCTCCAGACACACACCATTCTCGTTGCGGCCCGACCCGACCTGAAAGCCGGACACTATGTTGCCGCACTGAACGGCATGGTCGACACCATTGGTGAAACCCTTCGCAAAAGCGATACCACAGTGCAGGAAACCGTAGCGCCTGACGAAGCCGTCACCTTTTCCAGCACGGATATGCTTCTTGGTGGCGGTGGACTGCTGCTTTTCCTTGTTGGCACTGTCTTTACAATCCGCGCGCAACGCCGACAAAGCCGCGGAGAGCCCCTTTCCTGGCTGGACCGTTTTCTCGTCAATGTTCCATGGGATGTTCTTCTGAACATTCTCATCAACATCCTTTCAGTTGCTGCCCGCAGCAAGTCCGGAGGAAGCAATAACTCCGGGAACAGAAACAGCTACAGATCCGGCGGCGGAGATTCCGGTGGCGGTGGCTCGAAGGACAAGTGGTAACAGTCATTCCGGCATAGGATCGTCCCCGTCAGAACCTTGCCTTAATCTGTTTCCCTCCTATGGTGACCTCAGAACGCTTCAACACTTTGTAAAGAAGATCTGAGAGCCTTGCAGAATCCTCAACCCGTCGCGGCAACGCTGACCAGTGCCTCTGTTTTCCTTGTCGCGACACTGGATGAAACTCTTTCCGATGGCACGCAGATCCGCGAACTGCTCGGAGACATGTCCTCGCTGGTTCGGGGCATAGGCTTTCGTATTCCTGATGGGCGCCTCTCCTGCGTCACGGGCATTGGCGCAGACGCATGGATGCGGCTTTTCGGCACGCCTATGCCCAAGGATCTTCACCCGTTCGAGGCCATTAGCGGCGTTCATGACGCCCCCTCCACGCCCGGCGACATGCTGTTCCATATCCGTGCCGCGCGCATGGATCTGTGCTTTGAAATGGCCGCCACGATCGCGTCCAGACTGGAAGGCGCAGGGAAAATCATCGATGAGGTTCATGGCTTCAAATATTTCGATGAGCGCGACCTGCTTGGCTTTGTGGATGGAACGGAAAACCCATCCGGTCAGGCGGCGCTCGACTGCACACTGATTGGCGATGAAGACCCGGATTTTGCGGGCGGCAGCTACGTCATCATCCAGAAATACCTGCATGATCTGAAGAAATGGAACGCCATTCCGACGGAAGTGCAGGAACACATCATTGGTCGAAAGAAGCTGTCGGATATCGAACTGCGTGAAGCCGAAAAACCCAGTTACGCCCATAATGTTCTGACCAACATTGAAGAAAACGGCGAGCAGCTTCAGATCGTGCGCGACAACATGCCGTTCGGCGAAGTCGGCAAGGGTGAATACGGCACGTATTTCATTGGGTACGCCAAATCCCCGTCCCGTATCGAACAGATGCTCCGTAACATGTTCATCGGAAAGCCGGTTGGCAATTACGATCGCATTCTGGACGTCAGCCGTGCCGTCACTGGCAATCTCTTCTTCATTCCCACGGCGGACTTTCTGGATAACGCTCCGGACATGCCTGCTCCTTCGGCTGAACAGTCCCCTGCTCCGCCTCATGTCGCTCCAGACTCAAAACCATCCGGCTCACTGGGTATCGGTTCGTTGAAAGAGGATCACTGAAATGAACAATCTTCACCGTCATCTCGCCCCGATTTCAACCGCTGCCTGGGCGCAGATCGAGGACGAGGCCTCCCGCACCCTCCGCCGCCATCTGGCCGGTCGCCGCATCGTGGATACATCCGAACCCAAGGGCGAAAAATTCTCGGCCGTTGAGACGGGTCGCATGATCAGCATCGAGGCTCCAAACGACGGGGTCAGTGCATCCCTGCGTCAGGTTCTTCCCGTTGTCGAACTGCGCGTCCCTTTCACGCTTTCGCGTGCTGAGATTGATGCCGTGGACAGAGGATCAGAAGATTCCGACTGGCAGCCCGTCAAGGACGCGGCTCAGAAAATCGCGTTCGCGGAAGACCGGGCCATTTTCAACGGCTACGCCCCAGCTGGCATCAAGGGTATCCGCGAAGCAACGTCCAACACGGTCTTGGCCCTTCCGGCAAGCATTCAGGACTACTCCCACGTCATCGCCGATGCTCTGAACGAACTGCGTCTGGCTGGCGTCAACGGTCCGTATTCGATCGTGCTCGGCGCCAAGGCCTATCAGGCCGTCAGCGGCGGCGATGATGACGGATACCCGATCCGCAGACATCTTGAGAGCATGATTGACGGCAAGATCATCTGGGCTCCGGCCATTGAAGGCGCGTTTGTTGTCACAACGCGCGGCGGTGATCTGGCACTCGATATCGGACAGGATTTTTCGATCGGCTATCTGGGTCATACTGCCGAGACGGTCGAGCTCTACATTCAGGAAAGCTTCACCTTCCGCGTGCTGACCAGTGAAGCCACCGTTGCCATCAACCCGGCCTAATCTTTCCGAAAAAACGCCTGTTACAGAAAAGGCCTCTCCGGGAATGGAGAGGCCTTCTTCATAAGAAGTCCAGAAAGCTTTACCGTCCGATATCCCGCAGACGATAACCATGATTGAGGCGATTTTCGATCGTCTCCAGGGAAACGCCCTTCGTCTCCGGTACGAACAGCAGCGTCACGATGATGAACAAGGCGTTGAGACCGGCATACAGCCAGAACGTGTTCGAAGAACCGAGCGTGCTCAGCAGGCCAAGGAACGTAGCACCGACAATGATGTTCGTTCCCCAGTTGGTCACGGTTGAGCAGGTAATCCCGAAATCACGGCCCTGAAGAGGCTGCACTTCCGCACACAGGATCCAGATCAGCGGCCCAGCGGAGAAGGCAAAGCCTGCGATGAAGCAAAGCAGAACCGAAATTGCGAGGTAATGCGTCAGAGAGCTTGCATGATCGCCCATCCCCATCAGCATGGCCAGAATCCCGAGCCCGGCAGCCATAATGGCAAATCCGGCGATCAGCATCGGGCGACGGCCCCAGCGGTCAGCAAAGGCAATGGCGATGAAGGTCGCAAGGCAGTTCACCAGACCGACAGTTGCCGTTCCCCACATCTGCCCGTCCTGACCGAACCCGACTTCCGCAAAAATCCGCGGAGCGTAGTACATGACCACATTGATGCCCGTGAACTGCTGTACAACCTGCAGACCAATCCCCAACATGACGGAGCGGCGGAAGTTCGGGTTTTCAAGAAACATGGCCAGACCACGCTGCTTGGCCTGCGAATTCAGCTGATCCCGAATCCCCTGAATTTCTGCATGAGCATGCTGATGGCTATGCCGCAGCGTGCTGAGCGTCTTCAGGGCCTCTTCATCCCGGCCGCGTAGCATAAGCCAGCGTGGACTATCCGGCAGAAACAGAGAGCCGATCAGGAACAGTGCCCCCGGAACACCGACAATGCCCAGCATCCAGCGCCATGAGCCGCTATAAGACAGGACGGCATTGGACACGAACGCCAGAAGAATGCCCGTGGTGATCATCAGCTGATACATCGAAATCAGGCTGCCGCGACGGCTCTCATCAGCAATTTCGGAAATGTAGAGCGGCGCAACAAAACTGGCGATACCGATTGCCAGACCAAGAATGGCGCGCCCGATGATCAGGATTGCTACCGAGTGAGCAACGGCGCACAGAATGGCCCCGACGACAAACATGGCTGCACTGTAGGTCAACGACTTGCGACGCCCCAGCGCATAGGACATCCGCCCTGCCAGTAGAGCGCCAACCGTTGCCCCGACCATCATGGACGACACAATCCAGGATAGTTCGAAGTCAGATGCCTGAAACTCGGCCTTGATAAAGCCCAAAGCACCGGAAATCACACCGATATCCAGACCGAACATCAGCCCTGCAATGGCTGCCAGCGCAACGGCCAGCATCATACGCCCTACCATGGGAGGGCGTGCGGCAACGGGCTGAGCGTGAAGTGTTGCATCACTCATGAAAAGAACTCCGGCACCCGCGCAGGATATGCCGCTGAAAGGAGAGAACAGCACCCTCGTCATGCGACGACTGGTTCATTCGCTCCATATATAACATTATAAAAGTTACATCATCATACTTTTATGTGATTTGTGAGATTTCCGTGACCGAAAATCAGAGTATGCCCGGTGGTTCGTTATCGTAACGTCCATTTAGGTCATCCCAGGAGCAGTTTTCCCGAAAACCCTGGGAAAGAAAAAACGCAACTTTTTGACAAGACAGACAGTTATGTCCCGGACTGACACATTCAGAAGAAGGACATGCCAGCATGACCAACAACCGCAAATCCACGTTCGCCCGCCTGATGCTCGTTTCTGCTCTGCTAACGGGAACAGCTGTTTCCCTGTCCGCCTGCAACACGACCCGTGGCGCTGGCCAGGACGTCAGCGCCGTAGGCCATGCAACGTCCAACGCCGCTACGGATGCACAGCATGGCATCTCCAATGCGACCGGTGCATCCACGCACTGAAGACATCCTTGAGGATTGTCGAAAAAAGCCCGCTTCCGTCCGGGAGGCGGGCTTTTTTTATGCGTTACACCAGTTCCATGGTCCCGACATCAATCATGCCAAGGTCGGTGATCTTGAGATGAGGAATGACCGGCAAAGGCAGGAAAGCCAGTTGCAGGAACGGCTCTTCCAGAGACACACCCATTTCCTTTGAGGCCTTGCGCAGAACGATCAGGTCATCCCGTACCTGCTCAAAGGACGCATCACTCATCAGGCCAGCCACCGGCAGACGCAGTTCTGCAATGACCTGCCCATCGCGGACGGCCACAAAACCGCCCCCCGTTTCTTCCAGACGGTTTACGGCCACAGCCATATCGGCGTCATTGGTGCCCACAACGCAGATATTATGGCTGTCGTGCCCAACGGAAGACGCCAGTGCCCCATGTCTGAGACCAAACCCCTTTACGAAGCCTCGCCCGATATTGTCGTTGTGTCCGTGACGCGCAACGACGCAGACTTTCGCAACATCCGCATTCAGATCGGGCAGAACCTGACCATCCGCCTCCGGCAGAGTGAGTCGCAGATACTCCGTAATGATCTGCCCCGGAATAATCCCCATCACAGGGCGAGCCTCACCAGAACCGTGAATTTCCATATCTGCACCCGTCACCGTGCCGGGAAGCTTCACGCTTCCAAGGCCGACCGGGGGGATAACGTCACGCTGTGCGAACAGATCGTCGCTGACCAGACGTCCAGCGGAGATCACATCCGAGACCAGGCATTTCTCCAGATCATCCAGCAGCACGATATCCGCCCGCTTTCCTGGCGCAATCTGCCCACGATCCCGCAGACCGAACGCGTTGGCGGCAGAAAGCGACGCAGCGCGATAGGCCGCCAGCGGCTCAACGCCAAGTTCGATCGCCCGGCGGATCAGAAAGTCCAGATGCCCTTCATGCGCGATTTCGAGCGGGTTCCGGTCATCCGTACAGAACGCGAAGAACGGAGACGTCGCCACATTCAAAAGCGGAACCAGAGCTTCCAGATCCTTGCAGACCGATCCTTCACGGATCAGAACTGTCATCCCTTTCCGGACTTTTTCCAAGGCTTCCGCAGCAGCCGTTGCTTCATGATCCGTGGAGATGCCTGCCGCAAGATACCCGTTCAGGGCCTTGCCGCGCATCAACGGTGCATGACCATCAATATGGCCCCCGGCAAAAGCCGCCAGCTTGTCCAGACATCCCGGATCGCCATTCAGCACCCCCGGAATATTCATGAATTCCGCAAGCCCGATGACCTTCGGATGATCGCGATAAGCCACAAGATCGGCGGCATCCAGCGTTGCACCTGATGTTTCCATCGGTGTTGCCGGAACACAGCTCGACAGATTGACCCGCAGATCCATCACCGTTCGTTCTGCGGATGCCAAAAAGTAGTCGAAAGCCGCACGTCCCAGCACATTGGCCATTTCATGCGGATCGCAAATGGCTGTCGTCACACCATGAGGCAGCACACAACGGTCAAATTCAAAGGGCGTGACGAGCGATGACTCAACATGCAGATGCGTGTCGATAAAGCCGGGAACAGCAATGCGCCCCTCACCCTCAATCGTGACACGCCCCTCATAGTCACCATAGGTCCCGACAATCCGGTCTCCACAGAGTGCGATATCTGTCGGAACAAGCTCACCCGTCACCAGATCGAACAGGCGGACGTTCCGGATCACCAGATCGGCTGGTTCACGCCCCTGACCCTGAGCCACGCGGCGCTGGATTGCGTTCTGCATTTTCATAATCTCCGAACGTCAGCAGTGACCACTTATAGCGCGCAGATCCCTCCGCACTCAAAGCAAGCTTTCCAACCCTATTTTGTTGCGGAAATATCACGATTTTTTATGTCGTAATGTTTCATGTGTCAGACTGTTGATGATTGTGACGAAGCATGGTTTTTGCCTCTCGCCTATTTCACTATCCGAGAAAGACCATCTTCCTGATGCGCCTTGCACGCCTGCTTTCCACGTCCGCGCTTATTGCTCTGGGGACCGCCCCTGCGCTGGCGGCCACCGCTCCGTCAGCACCAGATCACAAACCAGCCCGCCATCAGGAAGCTGCTGCTGCACCGTCCATGATGGGCAATACCGCACCGACGGATGAAGCTCATGAAGAGCATGTCGCGGTCAGTGGGCATCGCAAGTATTTCGACGGCGTTACACGCCGTGACGTTGGCGGCGGCCTGATGCAGAAGCAGGATGCGGCAAAGTCCGTATCCAGCGTGTCTCGCGACTTCATTGAAAAGCAGGCTCCGGGTCAGGACCCGATGCAGCTCATCTCCCTGCTTCCGGGCGCAAACGTGTCGTCTTCAGATCCGGCAGGCCTCACAGGAAGCCACATGAGCTCCCGTGGCCTAGATCAGACGCAGATGGGCTTTACGCTCGAAGGCTTCCCGATCAACGACGTCGGCTCCTTCCAGACATATTCCCAGGAAATCGTGGATTCAGAGAACCTTCAGAAGGTCAATCTTGCTCAGGGTTCTGCGGATCTGGACAGCCCGCATCTGAGCGCCACGGGTGGTGTGGTCGACATGTACATGATCGATCCGAAGATGAAGGCTGGAGGCGCATTCGACATGTCCTACGGGTCTTATGACTATACCCGTGGCTTCCTGCGCCTCGACACTGGCAAGATTGGCCACACGAACCTGCGTGCCTATTTCTCCGGTTCCTATGCAACCGAAGATGCCGTCCACAGTGAAGCGACGAACCGCAAGCTGCATGCGGAAGGCAAGATCGTGAATGACTGGGGCGACGGCAACCGCGTCTCTCTCGCGATCGTGGGCAACCGCCTTTACAACTACCTGAACCGCTCCGTGAACATGGCGTCCTGGGACGAATACGGGTTGGGCGTGAAGGACAAATATGTGGCCTCCTGCTCGGCTGGTGCAACCTGCACACGCCCGAATGGCACCACGTTCAAGAACAACACCACGGCCACGATTTCCAACACCGTCTATAACGGCGTGTACAAGGACCCGACAGGCCAGACCACGAAGAGCGATGCGGACTATTACAAGTTCCATCAGAACCCGTTCACCAACATCTACGTCAGTGCACCGTCCACCTTCAAGTTGACGGACCACCTGACACTGACGGAAACGCCGTACTTCTGGTACGGCAGCGGCAGTGGCGGCGGAGCGTACACCGTTCCTACGAGCTACGGCGCGACAAGCATGGGCGGCACACTTGAAGGCAAGACCGTTGCCAAGGGCAGCCTGCTGTATGAACCGTCCATCACCACAACCTATCGTCCGGGTGCCGTCACGAAGCTGACGCTGACAACAGGCGTAAACCGCCTCATGGTCGGTTACTGGTTCGAATATTCCAAGCAGATCCAGAGCGGCCCTGCTACGGGCATTGGCGCGGATGGAACGCCCTGGAGCGTTTGGGGACAGGCCGCAAACTACGTCTTTGATAATGGGCAGACCTATCAGTACCGCTCCAACCTGACGCAGACCCGCGTTCATACGATGTTCATCGGTGACAGCCTGTCGCTGCTGAACAACAAGCTCACGATCGAAGGCGGCCTGAAATACGCCATCGTCACCCGTGATGCACACAACATGCTGCCGAACACATCCACGGGTCCGTATATCAACAAGACCTATTACGAACCGCTGCCGACAGCTTCCGTCCGCTATCAGATCAACCCGGAAAACCAGATCTTCATCTCCGGTGCGACCAACTTCCGGATGCCGACGAACTACGCCCTTTTCGATGCCGGCACTTATTATTCCGTCAAGGCGCCCAACCAGGCCAGCAGCGGCTATGCCACGCGTGGAACATCAAACCTCAACCCAGAAATTTCCATCTCGGAAGAAGCCGGCTGGCGTTACACGGGATCGACCATCATGGGGTCCATCACGTACTTCCATTACAATTTTACGAACCGCTTCTTCTCGCAGAGCGAATGCACGGATGATGCGTGCTCGAACTATTACAGCAACAACATCAATGCTGGCGGTCAGAGCACAAATGGTGTGGATGCCGAAATCGGTACACGGCCGATCTTCTACCATCTGCGCCCATATGTGTCCTTCGAGTATGTCGATGCCCGTACGACCAGCAACCTGCTCGGCGGCAGCGGCAGCTCCACAGACTACCTGCACACCAAGGGTAAATTCGCACCTGAAACACCTAAATATCAGGTCGCATTCAACCTTGATTACGATGATGGCAGTCTCTTCGGCGCGTACAACCTGAAATACGTTGCCAAGCAGTATTCGACCTTCATGAACGATGAAGCCGTTCCGTCCTATGTCCGCATGAACCTGACGGTCGGTTATCGCTTCCACAATGTCGGTTTCCTGCAGAGCCCGAACATCAAGCTCAACATCAGCAACATCACCAACAAGCACTATCTCGGCTTCCCGCTGAGCGTGCAGACAAACGCAACCACCATGAAGGGCATTTTCGGCAATACGGTCAAAGGCACAGCCCCGACCTACGCCATCGCAGCTCCCTTCGCCGCAACCGGTTCCATCAGCGCCGGTTTCTGAAACAGTCCTGCCTGAGGCCGATCAACCTGCGGCCTCAGAACCTTGCTCAGGTGCAAGTGCCTGACAAACGACCCGGCTCGTGGCAATCAGACAGCCATGAGCCGTTTCCCCATGCCCCCTTCCGTCGCCATCATCGGCGCAGGCCCTGCCGGGCTGTTCGCCGCCGAATATCTTTCCGCCCACGGATGCCGTGTCGAGATCTTCGAGCAGATGCCGAGCGTTGGGCGTAAATTGCTTATGGCGGGCCGAAGTGGCCTGAATCTGACACATTCCGAACCTCTGGAACGCTTCCTAACGCGATATGGCGCGGCTCAGAACTGGCTTTCTCCAGCCCTACAGGCTTTCCCACCCGAAGCCCTTCGTGACTGGGCAGAAGACCTTGGCCAACCCTGTTTCAGCGGCACCTCAGGGCGCGTCTTTCCCAAAAGCATGAAGGCCTCCCCGCTCCTGCGAGCCTGGCTGGCCCGTCTGGCTGAACAGGACGTCGCCATCAGGACCCGCCATCGCTTCACGGGCTGGGACGGCCAGACACTTTGCTTTGAGACACCAGAAGGCCCTGTCACTTTCAGCCCAGACGCCGTTATTCTTGCCATGGGTGGCGCGAGTTGGTCCCGGTTAGGGTCGGACGGAAAATGGGCTGACCTCCTTGCGGCGGAAACGGCCCCCTTTGCCCCTGCCAACTGTGGATTTACGCCCGACTGGTCAGACGATTTTCTACGCAGACACGAAGGCAACATCCTTCATTCAGTCGGCCTGTCCTTCGAGAACGAGAAAACCCGCGGAGACCTGACAATCACTGCGCGTGGCCTGGAAGGGTCTGCCCTCTACGCACTCTCCGCACGTTTGCGAGAAGCGATCGCCAGAGATGGCAGCGCGACCATCCTGCTGGACCTGCGCCCAACCCTTTCTGAAGACGCGGCCCTGAAACGACTGCAGGCCCAGCGCCCAAGGGAAAGCCTGTCCAACCGTCTGCGAAAGGCGTTCGCGCTGGACAGCACAGCCCGCGAACTCCTGCGCGATGCAACACCCAAAGACGCCACACCGCATCAACTGACACAAACCCTCAAGACGCTTCCCATCACCCTGACGGGAACGGACACCCTGGATCGCGCGATCTCTACGGCGGGCGGATTACGGCAGGATGCGCTGGACAAGCATTTCATGATCCGCTCCAGACCGGGCGTTTTCGCCGCAGGAGAAATGCTGGACTGGGAGGCGCCAACTGGGGGCTATCTCCTGCAGGGATGTTTTTCCACCGGTCTTGCTGCCGCAAAGGGCGTCCTTGGGTGGCTAGAATCGTCAGTTTCGGGTATCCGCTGACACCATGACATCCATCGTTCTCGGACAGGGCCGCGACGGCTCAGACACCTGCATTGATTTGCCGGAACTGCTGGCTACGCGCCTGCTGGTTCAGGGTAACTCCGGCTCGGGCAAATCCCATCTTCTGCGCCGCCTGCTGGAACAGACCGCAACACTCGTCCAGCAGATCATGATCGATCCGGAAGGCGATTTCGTCACTTTAGCTGAGCGCTATGGTCATCTGGTGATCGATGTTGAAGACCAGTCTGAAGCCAGCCTTCGTGCTGCTGGCGAACGTGTCAGAGCCCATCGTGCATCGGTTGTCCTCAATCTGGAGCAGGTGGAAGCCGAGATGCAGCTGCGTGCGGCCGGGGCGTTCCTCAACGGCATGTTCGAAGCCCCCCGCGCGCACTGGTATCCGGCCCTCGTCGTCGTGGATGAAGCGCAGCTTTTCGCCCCTGTCGCAGGCGGGGACACATCCGACGAAGCCCGGCGCCTCTCGCTGGGTGCCATGACGAACCTCATGTGCCGTGGCCGTAAGCGTGGTCTGGCAGGCGTCATCGCCACGCAGCGTCTGGCCAAGCTGGCGAAGAACGTTGCAGCCGAAGCATCGAACTTCCTGATGGGCCGAACCTTTCTGGATATCGACATGGCCCGCGCTGCCGATCTTCTGGGCATGGAACGCCGTGCCGCAGAGTCTTTCCGGGATCTGGCGCGCGGACAGTTCATGGCGCTCGGCCCGGCACTGTCCCGACGCCCGAAGCTCCTGACGATCGGACCGGTGGAAACAGCAAGCCACAACACGGGGCCGGTTCTGGTACCGCTCCAACCCATGGATGCCGAGGACCTACGGGACATTATCCTGGAACCCGTCCACGAGTTCTCGCCACGCCCGCGCCGTGAAACACGGCCACCGCCGCCTGATCTTCTCGCGCAGCTCGATGCGTATGGCGCTACACGAGAGGCTGCCGAAGAACCTGCTGCAACGGCTGACATTACCGAGATTGATCCTGCCCAGATCTGGGACATGGTTGCTGGCGTCGCGTCTGAAGACGGCGCGGACTACAAGCCGCTCGCCACCCTGTATCAGGACTTTCAGCTCCGGGCCCGCATTCAGGGTCTGTCGCGGAATATTCTGGATCTCGGGCGCTTCCAGCGCATCCTGGCTACGATCCGCGCGGGTCTGGACCGGGAGCGCGCAGAAAGCGAGGACTGGCAGAAAGCCGAAGCCATTGCAGCGTCCCTGCCGGAAGACGTGCAAGGCGTCTTTCTCTTGCTGGCGCGCACCGCCCTCGATTCGGAGACCTGCCCGGACGATGATGCTTTAGCGCGCGCATACGGGACCCATTCGCTGGGCCGTGCCCGCCGCCAACTGGCTTATCTTGAAGAAAGAGAAGTCATAGTGTTGCAGGAGACCCCGTTCGGACGTCGCGTCGCGATCGTGGGCCTAGGCTGGCAAACGGCGTCATAAAACTGTCACCCGAGCTTCACACTAGGTTCACACACACCTCAGAGTATTGCGCTTAGTTTCCGCCCGTTTCGATTCTGGCTCGTTACGGGAAGACCACCATGCCTTCAAAGTCCAAGCGCAACAAAGGGTTGCTCTTTCTTTTCTGTTCTCCGTTAGCAGTGTGCATGGCTCTGCCGTCTGCTCAGGGTGCTGATACGTCCAAGACCGCTAAGAAACATACGGCCGCTCACAAGGCAGCTTCTGTTTCGGGCGGTTCTGAGCAGCTGGTCATCACGGCCAAACGGACCCGCTCCGAACAGACACTGGGTCGCGTTCAGATCCAGCGTATCCTGCCGGGTATCAACCCCATCAAGTCACTCCAGATCCTGCCGGGCGTTGTGTTCAACAATGCGGATCCCTGGGGCAACAACGAGCAGAACTCTTCCCTGTACGTGCATGGTTTCAACCAGAACCAGCTTGGCTACACGCTGGATGGCATTCCCCTCGGTGATCAGGCTTACGGTAACTATAACGGCCTTTCCCCGCAGCGCGCCGCCATCAGCGAAAACATCGGATCAGCATCCATTGCCACCGGTGCAGGCGGTCTTGGAACAGCGTCCACCTCTAACCTCGGTGGTACGCTCGAATTCGCAACGCAGGACCCACTGCGCAAGCGTGGTGCCCAGATCGAACAGGTTTTTGGCAGCTGGTCCACGTTCCGCACTTTTGCCCGTCTCGACACAGGCGAATTCGGAAATGGCAACTCTGCCTATGTCTCGTTCGCCCGTCAGGATGCCCGCGCGTGGGACTTTGCCGGTCATCAGGGTGGCTATCAGGTCAACGCCAAGTTCGTGCACAATGGCGCGCATGACCACTTCTCGGCTTTCTTCGACTGGTCCCAGAAGGTTGAGCCGAACGAAGACAGCGTAACGCTGCCGCAGGGCTACGGCACGTACGTCCGCCCCTTCACATACCCTAACTACAACTACGCAAAATCCTATATCAATTCAGCTGCCTACACGAACGCAGGCCTGAATTACCGTAACTATTACTCTGCAGCCCAGCGCGAAGATTTCCTCGCCTATGCAAAATGGACGCATGATTTCAATGCGGACCTGCACTGGGACAACTCCATCTATTATCATCATGATCTGGGTGAAGGCGTCGTTGCAGGGCCGATTACGGCTGCCGGTCTTCCGACGCTGTTCGCAGCCTATTTCCCGGGGCAGGATCTCAGCACGGTCTTCGGCGGCTCCGGCTATGCAACCCGTACGACGGAATACTGGGACAACCGTGGTGGCCTGATGTCCACGCTCCGCTACCATCTCGGCAAGCATTCCATCGAAGTCGGCGGCTGGTACGAGCGCAACAACAATACGCAGGCCCGTCGCTGGTACGCGCTTGATGCGAACAACCCCACAACACCGTATGAGCGCCAGCAGAACGCCCTGATCGACCAGTACACGAACAACTTTTACACCAACACGTTCGTGACCCATCTGCAGGACAACTGGCAGATTTCCAAGAACTTCTCCCTGACGGCTGGCTTCAAGTCGGAGCTGGTTTACACGAATGGCACCCTGCCCGTCGCTGCCAAGCCCGGCTCCCTGTCTCCGTCCTACGCCGTCACGGCTCCGGGTGGTACGATTGCTGCAGAACGTCCGTTCCTGCCTTCCTTCGGTGCAGTCTGGAACATCACGCCGAACGAACAGTGGTTTGCCACCATTCAGGAAAACATGCGCTCCTATCAGGATGCGGGCTATGGCAACGCCACTCCCTGGGGCGCCACCAGCCAGGCCGCGTTTGAAGAGTTCAAGAAGAACGGTAAGCCGGAAACATCATGGACGTATGAAACCGGTCTGCGTGAGCACCGTCAGATCCATCTTGGCCCGCTCACATCCATCGAAGGCCAGCTCTCCTACTACCATGTTCACTTCTCGAACCGCCTGCTGGCCATTGCCACAACACAGACACTGTCTTCCATCGTAGGCTCCGCCACGACGCTGGCCAACGTGGGTTCCGTAACGACAGACGGTATGGACTTCTCCTTCACGTCCCATTTCGGCGAACATTTCTCGCTTTACAACGGCCTTTCCTACAACAAGTCCACGTACAACGATAACTACAGCACCGGCACGACAGTCGTGCATACAGCGGGCAAGAACGTCGTTGGCATGCCGGCATGGTCCGAGAAGTTCGTCTTCAGCACCAACTGGGGCAACGCCTACGGCCAGTTCATCGGCGTCGTAACCGGCAAGCGTTATGCGACCTATACGAACGACCTGTATGCTGCACCATACGCGCAGTTCGACATGAACGCGGGCTACACGTTCCATGGTATTCCGCACATTGCGGCCCTGCGCGTGCAGGGTAACATCACCAATCTGACTAACACCCGCGCCTGGTCCACCATTAACGCGACCCAGGCTTCCGGTCAGTTTACGGCTTATCCGGTTGCGCCCCGCAGCTTCTTCCTGACACTGAACGCCACACTGTAAGGATTGATCCATGCTGACGCGCCGCCGCACTTTGGGCCTGCTTTCTGCAGGCATCCCTGCCCTTCACCTAAGCCGCTCTGCAAAGGCGGCTCCTTCCCTGGCGCCAAAACCATTGGTGTTCGCCCACCGCGGCGCGTCGGCCCTTCGCCCTGAACACACACTTGGCGCTTATGCCAAGGCGATGCTGGACGGCGCCGATTTCATCGAACCCGATCTGGTCATGACGAAGGATGGCCATCTGGTCGTCCGCCATGAAAGCAACATCGCCGATACGACGGATGTTTCAGACCATCCGGAATTTGCCGACCGCAAAAAGACCGTCACCATCGACGGACAAAAGCAGACCGGCTGGTTCACCACGGATTTTACACTTGCGGAACTGAAAACACTCCGGGCCCGTGAGCGTCTGGCCACCCTTCGTGTCCATAACACCCGCTACAACGACCGCTTTGAAATTCCGACGTTTGAGGAAGTTATTGAAGTTGTGGCCGCTCAGGCTGCTGCCACCGGCAAGACCT
Organism: Gluconobacter frateurii; assembly: GCF_002723955.1. GTDB lineage: Bacteria > Pseudomonadota > Alphaproteobacteria > Acetobacterales > Acetobacteraceae > Gluconobacter > Gluconobacter frateurii. Next base: position 412,354 of record NZ_BEWN01000001.1, on the reverse strand, counting down.
TTGGCCTCATCCCGGAACTCAAGCATTCCACCCATTTTCACAGCCTCGGCCATGATCCAGAAGCGATCTTCCTGAAGACCATCGCGACTCACGAATATACGCGTCAGGCCCCGCTCGAAATCCAGTCTTTCGAGACGTCCAACCTCGCCCGTATCCGGGAGCAGGCGCTGGCGATCAATCCACAGACACGGCTGATGCTTCTGATGGGTGAGCGCAAGCAGGTTCCGCCCGATCTCGCCGCAGCAGGCAAGACGACCACCTTCGGCGATCTGATGACGCCGGACGGCCTCAAGAATGTGCGCCGGTATGCTGACGTCATTGGCCCTTCGAACACGGATCTGATCCCACGCGATTCCAAAGGTGCGTGGCTTGATCCCAGCACGCTCGTGGATGACGCTCACCGTGCGGGCCTGCTCGTTCATTCCTACACGGCTCGTCCGGAAAACTATTTCCTTCCCGCCCAGCTCCGGAATGACGCCGGTCCCGCAGCACGCAATCCGGCTGGCATGATTGCGGAAGTCCGCCGCTATCTGGATATGGGGATCGACGGGTTCTTCACGGATGACCCGGCACTTGGTCGGCAGCTTGTAGATACGACTTTCTGAACCAGAATTTCTCTGCTCCCTGAAAAAGCGGTGTCCGATCTGCCGGAAAGAGAAGGGCAGATCGGACAGCGCTTTTTTTATTTGGAGACTAACCTTCCGGCACCCAGACGGATGACGTTGCCAGGCAGGCAGGTTATGCCTTTTGTATGTTTATATTTCATTTCGAGTCTTTAAGTTACAAAATCCAGATCTGCCGCACCTTGTTAAGGCACTCGGCTTCAGTCTCAGCGCTCATTCCTGCCTTGGCGCTCGGGGTCACGTCAGCTCAGGCCGCGTCCGTAGATGCCTTCACGCCAGACATGGTTGAGGAGGTACCGGGTGGCCGCCCGGTACTTCACGTGGAAGACAATTACGGGATTTTCGAGGCTCTCGCCCATGGGGATGAGGCCCGGCTCCAGTTTATTCAAACAGAACTGGCGCATCTCATCCAGAAAGAGCCTACGTTCTCGCATAAAGTCATGCTCGGTTTTTGCCTGAGTGCAATCGCCCGGCTGCATGGGGACTATGAAACCAGTGATCTGTTGCTGAACACCATGACCAGCAAACTGGGACCAATCGCCGACCCTGAGCGCACGGTAAATCCGCTTGATTTTATGATTGAACAGACCCGAAGTGGGAACCTGCTTCTGCGGGGCCATATCCGCGGATGGGCTCTCCTGCAGGAAAAGATCGAGCGGCAGTATTTCAAGCCTCTCCGCGCCTATTATCATATGCCCAACCTGGAATTCAGCAACGCCCAGCCCATGACACTCACCGTCCCGGCCGCAAGCATTCCGGATCAGGCGGTGCGATTGCCATTCTTCGATACCGTCAGCTTCAGCACGATGCCCTCAACTTTTACCCAGCAAGGCGTCAGGGCAGCCGCTACGCAGGTCATTCTGGATGGTGAAACTACCTGTGCTCTGATTGGAACCGCTACCCTGACAGGACTGGTTCCAGAAAAATTCGTCCGCGCGCATAAGTTGCGGGTCATCGGTAATACCAACGCCGTATCAGACGGGTCCGGCAAGATATCCTCTCAGGAATTCGTTCTGATGCCCTCGCTCGTCCTTGGCAAGACCGTTTTCCTGAACCAGCTTTTTGCTGTTTCCCAAGGCACAGAAATCGTTATTGGCCTGCAACAGCTCAGCCAGCTTCGGCACGTCACGATAACGCGCCAGGGCATGACCTATGGCCTTCACGCACCTTTCCAATGCACGGCTGATCTTATCACCGCCTCCCTGCGGGCAGGGTATGCCAGCCAATGGCTTCTCCCCATTCAGCAGGGATCACATTCTGAAATGGCCATGGTCGATACAGGCGATAATAACGAAGCGGTTCTGAATGTCCGGACGTCACACATCCCGGCAAGCGGTGAAATCAGCAGCGACTTTCAGGAGACCGCTTCGGGGCGCCAGTCCAGCCAGACAGCGACAGTTCCCGCCGTTCTCTCTATCGGAGCTGTATCCATCACAGATCAGATCCGATTCACTCTTACTGCTACAGACAGTGTTCCCTCTGCCCTCACCTACGGCCTTCTCAAATACGGATCGCTCCAGTTCGACTGGCCAGAACACAAAGCCTGTTTCAATTAAAACATGTCTGGAATGACGAAAGCTGCCCATCGTCAGCTTTCTTTCCGTTACGTCGTTAGGAAAAGGTCATTTGAAAGAAGGCAGCATGTCTTATCGAGTTCTGGCGCTTCTCACTGCGGCTCTTGTCTGCCCTACCTTTGCCTCGGGAGCTTGCACAAAAGACACCGTTCCCTTGTCTCTTCCCATTCAACGCCTGGATGAACGTTTGCAGGATCTAACCCGCGAAACCGGATGCTTTATTCAGGTAGATTCAGCAACCCTTGGAAACCTGAAAGCCCCGGCACTTTCAGGAGCACTTACGATCCAGCAGGCGCTTCGGCAGTCCCTCAAGGGGAGCCGCCTGAAGTCCCGGTTTGTGAAGGATCACTGGCAGATCACATCAACACGCAGGGTGGACGATCATCCGATCCATGATTCGTTCATCCAACCCTGGTAAGATAAGCCGTTAGCCGAGTTTGAAATGCTTGATGATGGCCTTGTTGAATGCCGGGAGATCATCAGGGCAGCGGGAAAACACATAAGGCCCGTCTGTCACGACTTCCGTGTCCACCCAATCCGCGCCAGCATTCTGAAAATCGGTCTTGATGGCTGGCCACGACGTTACGGTGCGACCGCGCAGTTCATTCACTTCAATCAGCGTTTGGGCACCATGGCAGATCGCGGCAATCGGCTTGTTGGCCTTCACGAACGCTTTCACAAATGCCACGACATCCTTGTTCATACGCAGGGCATCCGGTGAAGCCAGACCACCCGGAAGCAGAAGAGCATCGAAATCTGAAGCCTTTGCTTCAACAATCGCCAGATCCGCACGGATTTTGTTCGACGGATAGATGTCCTTGTTCACGGCCTGAAATTCGCCGGCTTTCAGCGAAATCACGGTGACAGTCGCACCAGCTTTTTCCAGTGCTTCCTTGGGGGAGGTCAGTTCGATTTCTTCAAGGCCATCCGTGGCCAGTGCTGCAACTTTAACCATGTTCCCGGTCCTTTCATGAAAAAAGGCAGCCCGATTTCCGGGCTGCCCTCAGAGAAATCAGGCGTTGAGATAAACCGTCTTGGTCTGCACATAGGCTTCCAGCCCATGCTGTCCGTCCTCACCGCCAAGGCCACTTTCCTTGTAGCCATGGTGGAAGCCCTGCGGTGCTTCGCCGCCCGGACGGTTCACATAGACCTCACCGAACTCCAGTTCGCGGGTCATGCGCAGAATGCGGCCCAGATCCTTTGTGAAGAGATAGGCCGACAGCCCGTAACGGCAATCGTTGGCCCAGGCGAGCGCCTGATCGAAGTCCTTCACCTTGATGAGAGACATGACCGGGCCGAAGACCTCGTTATGGACTATGTCCATATCCTGCGAGACATCCGTCAGAAGTGTGGGCGCATAGAAATAGCCCTTGTCGTAAACACCGCCTGTCAGCCGCTTGCCACCGGTTTCCAGCTTCGCACCCTGCTTGATGGCCTTTTCAACAATCTCGTGAACTTTCTTCAGTTCATCTTCGCTGACCTTTGGCCCCATATCCGTTTCCGGATCAGTCGGGAGCCCAACCTTCAGTGCCGCGATCTTCTGACGAACCTTCTGAACGAATTCGTCATAGACGGCTTCGTGAATGTAAGTGCGCTCATTACAGGTACAGACCTGCCCCGTATTCATAAAACGGGACTGCACGGCGGCCTCGGCAGCTTTTTCCAGATCGGCATCTTCCATGACAAGGAAAGGTGCCTTGCCACCCAGCTCGAGCCGGACTTCCTTCAGCGTTTCCGCCGCCGCTGCCATGATCTTCTTACCCGCAGGCGTAGAACCCGTCATGGTAATGAGCTTCACGTCCGGATGTGCAACCAGTGGTACGCCAACTTCCGGTCCATCACCCGTGACAATATTTACGACACCCTTAGGGATTTTCGCTTCTTCAACCAGCTTCGCCAGATGGAGCGATGCGAGAGGCGTCAACTCGTGAGGCTTCACGACGATCGTGTTGCCAGCGGCGATGGCAGGACCAATCTTGCGTGCACAAAGGGCCAACGGGAAATTCCACGCCGTGATGGCACCAATGACACCCAAGGGAACACGGTCGATCAGGATCTTCTCATCCGACGTGCTGCCTGGAATGATTTCGCCCTGAAGCCGCAACGTGTTCTCCGCTGCAAACCTTAGAAGCCCAATCGCAAAATCAACCTCAACACGGGCTTCCTTGAGCGGCTTGCCCATTTCAGACGTGATGGTCTCAGCCAACTTCTCTTTGTCCCGTTTCACGAGATCCTTAAGAGCTTGCACGTAGTCCGCACGCTCAGTCGCTGTCTTGCGGCTCCAAGCAGGAAATGCAGCCTTGGCGGCGGCAACAGCCCTGTCGAGATCTGCTTCTCCTCCCCGGGCAGCCTGCCCCACTGTTTCTTTGGTTGCTGGGTTCTCGACGGAAATCCATTCGTTGGTTTCCGGAGCGACCCATTCATTATTGATAAAGAGATCGTATTTCGTAGCCATTGACTGCTCCTGTATTCAGGGCGACGCGTCCTGCGCTGTACTGTGTCAGACGCATGAGACCGTCGCCGGTTCAGTCGATGAGCGGAGACTGACAAAAGCAGTTGATTATTAAAAGTGATGATAAATCAGCATACCATTCACTTTTTGTGATTATTCTACTGCGGTCTTTAGGCTGTCGACAAACATCTGACCAAGGGGGCCTAATCCCGGTTCGCGCCAGACAGCGTAAATATCGCTTCCACGAAGATCATCCGGGTAAAGCACGTTCACACTGGAAAGCTGGTTCCCCTTCAGTGTTGAAAGAACGCTTTGGGGAATGCAGGAAATCCCCAACCCTGCCTCTACGCACGCAAGAATGACATCATAGGACTCTATCGTGTGAATAAGGCCGCCACCAACGCCGCCCTGCTCCAGCCAGGCCTCGAAATACCGTCGATACAGGCAGTCCGTATTAAACAGGAAAACAGCCTGGCCAGACCGTAAAACATCCTGTCCGTTTGGCAGAATAATCGCCAGACGTTCCCGGAAAGCAAAAGCACTTCCCATCATGGGATGCTCGATCGGCCCGTCTGTCAGGGCCAGATCGATCTCCCCGTCCACCAGCATGCGCTCAAGGGTATCCGTCGGCCGGATCAGAAGCCTGATTTCCACTCCCGGCGCTGACGTCAGAAACCGGGGAACGCGATCCGGCAGGTATTTCTTGAGCGCCACATCCAGCGCACCAACCGTCAAAACACCCTTTGGCGTTCCCTCCGAAAACAGATCCGTCAACTGACGCGCCTGATCCACGACGGCTTTGGCCTGTTGATGAAATAACCGCCCTTCCGGTGTCAGAAGCAGGCGGTTCTTTTCGCGCGCAAACAACTCCTGCCCCAGCAACTGTTCCAGCTCGCGCAGGCGCGTTGTCACGTTGGACGCCACACAATTCAGCTTTCGTGACGCCGCAACTACCGTTCCCGTCTCGACGACTGCACAGAACATTTCCAACTGGGACAGACGCAACGGATTCATGGGCGCTTTTTCCTCAGCTGCGGACTCTTATCCCCAGATTCATGGAACATCTCCGGGGACGTCCCTGTGGATCATTTATGAGCAACTGGGGATCACTTTGGAAAGGGCAGCTTTCCTGCGGAGTCGCACAATGAGCGTATCGAGAGCGGAAAGAAACCGGCTCCGATCGGCTTTTCCGAAAGATGGATTGTAGGTGTTCACTGTGCCGGTTTCGCGCAGATCATGCATCAGATCCCGCATGGCCGAGACCATTCCAACGGACCGTTCATCAATTTCTTCGCCGTTTGGCCGAAGAACTGCCGCGCTCTTGTCCAGACACCGGACGGCAAGTGGCACGTCATTTGTAATCACGATGTCGAAAGCAACGGCCTGTTCCGCAATCCAGTCATCCGCAACATCCGGGCCTTCCGGTACTACCACGCGTTCGATCAAAGGTGACTGGGGGATATTGATCCACCGATTGGCAACAACAAGCGTCTGGAGGCCATAGCGGCCTGCCACACGGTAGATCTCATCTTTTACAGGGCAGGCATCCGCATCAACCAACAGCCGCATGAAGTTCTTTCTGGTTTTCTTCGTCACGAAATTGCTGGATCAGTTTCTCCAGCACGACATCAGGATGATCTTCGCCACAGACATGAATGACTGGCTCATCATCCCCTGGCTCCTCAAAAGTAGAGAGCTGGCTCGGCAACAGGCTGGCTGGCATGAAATGACCCTTTCGATGGGTCATGCGATCAACCAGGGTGCCCGACGCTACACGAATGTGAATGAATTCGACAGGCAGATCTCGCCGAAGCTGTTCACGATAGATGCGCTTAAGCGCAGAGCAGGTCAGCACTGCACCGTGACCGGCTTTCACTTCCTTGCTCAACCAGTCGTGGCACAGTTCCAGCCAGGGCTTGCGGTCTTCGTCCGTCAAAGGCTGACCGGAACTCATCTTGTCGACATTACTCTGGGGATGGAGAGCATCCCCTTCCTGAAAATGCCACCCGAGACGGGTCGCAAGGCCGGTGGCGATTGTCGTCTTTCCGGTCCCGGAAACCCCCATCACGACCAGAAACCGCGGCCTGACTCCCATGGTTCCAACAGACTGGACAGTCCCTATGGTTCCCATCGTTCCACTCCCTGTTCTGTCGCAACCAGAACTTCAGACGCCATGTTCAGGAACATGCCGTGCTCCACCACGCCTACGATCGCGTCTATCTGGCGCGCCAGTTCTTCCGGGTCCTCGATCGGGCCAAACGTGCAGTCCAGAATCATATTGCCATTGTCACTGACAAACAGGTTTCCGTCACGGTCGGTCCGCGGCTTGACGCCTTTGGCACCGCAGGCTGACAACCGTTCTGCCGTGCATTCCCAGCCAAAAGAAATCACTTCCACGGGAACCGGAGCACGCTCGCCAAGGTGATCCACAGGCTTGCTTCCATCCACGATCACGACGAATTTCTTCGCAGCCTGCGCCACGATCTTTTCGCGCAAAAGTGCCCCGCCAAGCCCCTTGATGAGGTTCAGCGGGCCACGCTGGACTTCATCCGCCCCATCAATGGCAATATCAATCCGGCGATGAGCCGCAAAATCGGTCAGGGGAATACCGGCTTTCTGTGCCTTGCGGGCACTGTCTTCGGACGTTGGAATCCCCACAATGTGAAGACCCTCCGCAACACGCTCGCCCAGTCGCTCAATCATGTACGTTGCGGTACTGCCCGTTCCGAGCCCGACGACCATCCCGCTCTGCACCATATCCGCAGCACGACGGGCTGCGGTGCGCTTGTGGGTCTCCATATCCGAACTCATGCTGCTTCTCCTGCCGCTGCCCGGTCCGCCAGAATGACGATGCGCCCTTCACTGGTCACATTCGCGGATGGCAGGGTCTTGTCCCCTTCCCGCAGGCGCTTCAGCATCTCGACCTTGGAGGCCCCGGTCACAAGGAAAACGACCAGAGCACTGGAGTGGATGGCAGGATAGGTCAGCGTGATACGCTCATAAGGCGCTGTCTTGGGAGCCGCCGTTCCCACCCATGCCATCTTTTCCTGAAGCACCGGTTCTCCCGGGAACAGTGAGGCGGTATGGCCATCCGTTCCAAGCCCCAGCATCACGAGATCAAACAGCGGGCGAGCCGGATCAAGCTCCGTCGCACCATAGGCCGTCTCAAGCGTCTTCTGATAAGCGCGCGCATCTGCCTCTACCGTCCCGCCAGTCGGGATCGGGTGCACGTTTTCAGGGGGAACCGGAACGCGGCTGATCAAAACAGACTGCCCAACCGTATGGTTGCTATCCGCATGCCCTTCGGGGACATGACGCTCATCGCCATAGAAGAGCTCGACCCGCTCCCAGGGAATACGCTTTGCCAGTTCCGGCTCGGCCAGCAGTTCGAACAGACGCTTCGGCGTTGATCCACCCGACAATGCCACGCGGAACTTGCCATCAGTCTTGGCAAGAACACCTTCGACCAGAAGATCCGCCATTCGAAGGGCGACTGCATCTGAATTTGGCAGTGTTTCCAGCGTGGCAGTACGGATATCGGTTGTCATGTATTCTTGACCCTTGGGAGAATGAAGCGCTCGACGGCTTTGGCCCAGCCATCACGCTCATTGGTGTCAGTGCGAACCTGGGCAGCGGCTCTCACATCGTCTTCAGCCTGTCCCATGGCAATACCCAACCCTGCGACGGAGAACATCGGCAGGTCGTTGTGGGCATCACCCAGACAGGCCACTTCATGCGGCGCCACGCCATGGGCGAGGGCCAGTTCACGCACGGCTTCACCCTTGTTGGCGAGCGCAGGCGTAATATCGAGCAACATTTCGGAAGAACGGCGCACACTTGCCTCACCCCGAAGCATGGCTGCCAGTTCCGTCTCAACACGCTGGAGCAGATCGTAGTTATTGGTGACCCCCATGACCTTGCCGATCCCATCAAATTCATGACGCAGATCCGGCACTTCATGCGGGGTCAGGCCTGTAATGCGGCGCTCATGCTCCACAAACGGTGTCGCAGCATCACTAACCATCCAATGCGACTGTCGCAGAAGCCAGGTCTCGATCCCATGAACATGCAGCATGTCATGCACCACTGAAAGCACATCGCGGGAGAGCACACGGCTGACCGTCGGCGTTCCATCTGGCCCAAAGATAATGCCACCGTTGAAACCAGCGTTTTGACCGTTCAACCCAAGTTGTGAGATGTATTTTGTCATTGCAGCCGGAGGCCGCGCACTTGCCAGACAGAGCGGAATACCACGCTTCTGAAGTTCTTTGGCCATCGCCAGCGTGGAAGGGGCGATCGTCTTTTCCGGTGTCAGGAGCGTTCCATCCATGTCGGAAACAACCATCCGGATCGTATCCGGCAATGGGGGAAGTTCCGCGTGAATGGTATCAAGATCAATGGACATGCAAGCCCCTGTCGGTCGGCCATATTGAATGGGGGAATGAGCATACTGTGCCCACTCCCCCTTGCCCATCCGTCAAAGGGGCTTATTTCTGCTCGACGTGACCGCCGAAGCCGAAACGCTGCGCCGAGAGGATCTTCTCGGCGAAGTTATTGCCCGACCGTGAACGGAAACGGGTAAAGAGAGCCGCCGTCATGACAGGCGCCGGCACATTTTCTTCAATAGCGGCTTCGATCGTCCAGCGACCTTCACCAGAGTCAGCAACTTCACCCGAGAACTCGGAAAGTTCACCAGACTTGGCGAGAGCCTCTGCCGTCAGATCCAGCAGCCAGGACGACACGACACTGCCACGACGCCAGACTTCGGCAATATCCGCCATGTTCAGGTCGAAGCGTTCACCTTCAGCCAGAACAGGAGAGTTTTTGCTCTTCATGATGTCGAAGCCTTCAGCGAAGGCCTGCATCATGCCGTATTCAATGCCGTTATGAACCATCTTCACGAAGTGACCGGCCCCCGATGGACCGCAGTGCAGATAGCCCTGCTCGGCGCGGGGATCGAGATTGGTGGCATCCCGGTTCGGCGTAACAGGAACATCGCCCTTGCCTGGAGCCAGAGCAGCCAGGATCGGATCAATATAATCCGCCGCTTCCTTCGGGCCGCCATACATCATGCAGTATCCGCGCTCCAGGCCCCACACGCCGCCGGACGTACCAACGTCAACGTAGGAAATGCCCTTCGCAGCAAGTTCTTCCGCACGACGGACGTCATCCTTGTAGTAGCTGTTGCCACCGTCGATGATGACGTCACCCTTGCCCAGAAGGGTTCCGAGCTGCTTCACACAGGCCTCGGTGATCGGACCGGCAGGCAGCATGACCCAGACGACGCGATGCGTGTCGCCCTCGAGACCCTTCACGAGAGCTTCAACGGTGTCCGCTCCTGTGGCGCGGCCGGCTTCCGACCGCTTCACAATAGCTTCCGTCACAGAAGCAGTACGGTCATGCACAACAACATCATGTCCATGCCGGGTCAGACGGACGGCGATATTCCCGCCCATACGACCCAGACCAATGATACCGATACGCATGCTTTATGCTCCTGCAATCGCTTTATGAATGGCCGCCGCAAGGGTCTTCAGGCCCTCTTCCAGTGGTCCATCAATATGCACCCGCAGGGCACGACGCCCACGGGCTGAAAGAACCTCGAAGTCACCGCGAGCCTGTGCCGCCTTGACGACACCAAAGCTGAAGCCATGCCCCGGAACCGGAACATCAGCCGCATCTTTCGCAGTGACCTGAAGGAAAACACCACTGTCCGGGCCGCCCTTGTAGGCCTGGCCTGTCGAGTGGAGGAACCGGGGCCCGAACTCGGCGGCCGTAGCAACCTTGAGTGCGTTCCGCAGATCCATACGGACGTCCTGCGCCCAGTCACGCGTCTCCCGGTTGCGTTCGATGTAAGCCAGAAGGCCCACATAGTCGCCCGGTCCAACACGTTCGAAGTGCTTCTTCAGAATGGAGACCGTATCACCGCTACCCAAGGCAGCAGCATTCTTCTCATCCGCGTAGAATGAGAGGTTTCCATCACCAGCAAACGGTGCCTCAGCCGGCAGGGAACCGGTTTCAGCGTAAGCCGTGGTCAGCTTGCGTGTTTCCACCTTGCTGAACTCGACATCCGGCTGATCAAACGGATCAATGCCCAGAACCGCACCAGCAACAGCCGTAGCGAATTCAAAGACAAAGAAAGCCTGACCGATCTCGTTCCTGTCTGCCAGACGCACCGTCACAACCGGAGCACCCGCTTCGCGCAGCGCGCCCAGACGGCTGTCAGGGGTTTCGTCACCCAGCAGCAGATCCACGAAAACGCGGTCCTTGCCGTAGACGTCAGGCGTACCGAGTTCTTCTTCATCAATCGGAACAAGGCCCGTGCCCTTCTTGCCGGTACTCTCGGCAATGAGCTGCTCAAGCCATGCACCAAAGGACGCAATGCCCTTGGACGCGAGGATCGTTACCTTGTCGCGGCCGAAGCACTTGGCCGAATGACCAAGGATCAAACCCAGGGTCACACCCGGATTGACGTGCGCCGGTGCACTGGGACCACAGCTCTCGACCATCAGGGTAGTGATTGTCAGGAACTTGCGGATATCCAGCCCACTAACAGCGGCAGGCACCAGACCGAAGTTAGACAGCACGGAGAACCGGCCACCAATCTTCGGATCACCGTAGAAAATCCGCCAGAAGCCGTTTTCTTCGGCGACCTTCTGCATGTGGGAGTCAGGATCCGTGATGGCGATGAAGTTATCGCCCGGAGCCTTGCCTAGAGCCTGACCGGCGACCGTCCAGAAATGCGCGAACAGAATGTTCGGCTCCAGCGTGCCGCCAGACTTGCTAGCCACGATAAACAGGGTCTTCTTGAGATCGACTGCCTTCTCGTATGTCCGGACCTGCTGAGGGTCCGTGCTGTCGAGAACATGCAGCTTCGGCCACCCTTCCTGCTGACCGAACGTCTCGGCCAGCACTTCCGGACCCAGGCTCGAACCGCCCATACCCAGAAGAAGAATGTCAGTGAACCCACGGCTGCGGACATCACGAGCCAGAAGTTCCAGCTCTTCGATGTGCCACAGACGGTCCTGAACGATGGTCAACCAGTTCAGCCAACCGGCTTCCGGCCCATTCGTCCAGACAGATGCGTCCTTCGCCCAGATGCGACGGACCAGACCTTCCTTGCTCCACGCCTTCTCGGATTCCGCAACATCGTCGCGGATATCAGAGGGAAGGTCAGCTGTGACGTGGAGCAACCGTTTTCCCAGCACAGACTCCCGCTTTTCAGCGACCGCACCAAGAAGGGTATCGAAGGATTCAGAGAAGGATGCACAACCATCCTTCACCAGCTTCGCCGTAACACCGGCCAGATCCAGACCAAGGCGCTCCGCCTCAGCAAGAACGTGACGGGCTTCTTCAACGTTTTCCGTCAGGCTCTCACGGAGCTTGCCATGATCACGGAAAGCATCGAAGGTTGCGGGCGGAATGGTGTTGACCGTCTCCGGACCAATCAGTTCTTCGACGTACAGGACGTCAGAATAAGCCTTGTCCTTCGTGCCGGTGCTGGCCCAGAGCAGACGCTGCGGGTTTGCACCCTTGGCAGCGAGTGCCTGCCAGCGCGGGCTCTTTTTGACGTCCAGATAATACTGATAGGCGATCTTGGCATTTGCGATGGCAACCTTGCCACGCAGAGCCTTGAGCGCTTCCGCATCCTTGTCGCCAGCAGCGACGCGGCGGTCGATCTCACCATCGATCTTCGCGTCGATGCGGCTGACGAAGAACGACGCCACGCTGGAAATGTGGGAAATGTCTTCCCCACGGGCTGCGCGAGCTTCAAGACCGGAAATGTAAGCTTCCAGAACAGCCTTGTATGCCTCCAGGGAGAACAGCAGCGTCACGTTGATGTTGATGCCGTCTGCAATCGCTTCGCGGATCGCACCCGTGCCTTCTTCCGTGCCCGGGATCTTGACCATCAGGTTCTTGCGACCGACAGCCTTCCACAGGCGACGGGCTTCCGTGATGGTACCGTGCGCGTCAAATGCAAGATATGGAGAGACTTCAAGGCTGACGTAACCGTCCAGACCCTTCGTCTTTTCGAACACCGGATAGAGAACACCGCAGGCGGCGCGGATGTCATCAATCGCGAGGTGTTCGTAAAGGTCTCCAGCAGAGAGACCTTCCCCTTCGAGAAGCTTGCGGATCTGGGGATCGTATTCCGTCCCCTTGCCGATGGCTTTCTCAAAAATGGCCGGATTGGAAGTGACCCCGCGAAGCCCGTCTTCCTCGACGAGCTTCTTGAGACTGCCATTTTCCGTAAAGCTGCGCTGGATGAAATCCAGCCATGGGGACTGGCCGTGCTTTTCCAGATCCCGCAGGACACTGCCCACTTTATCTAGGCCGGTATTAGAGATTGTGTCTGCCACAGGCTCTCTCCTTACTTGCTACGGGCGGCCTGACGCTTTGCGGCGTCAAAGACTGCTTCCGGCGTAAACCCGAACTTGGTCAGAAGTGCAGAGGCCGGAGCCGATGCACCAAACGTATTCATGGCGATGATCGCACCGCCGAGACCGACGTATCGGTCCCAGCCAAAGGCTGCTGCCTGCTCAACGGCCACGCGGCCAATCACGTCAGGCGGCAGGACTGAATCGCGGTATTCCTGAGGCTGCTCTTCGAAAAGATCAAAACTTGGGAACGATACCACGCGAGCCTTCACACCTTCTGCCTTAAGCTTTTCATAAGCTTCGACAACCAGCGATACTTCAGAACCCGACGCCATCAGAATCACATCCGGCTTACCGTCACAGGAGGCCAGAACGTACGCACCCTTCGCCAGACCGGATGCCGCTGCATACTTACTGCGGTCGATCGTCGGCAGATTCTGGCGGCTCAGAGCCAGAACAGCAGGCTTGTGCGTCATCGGGATCAGCGTGCGCCAGGCTTCTGCCACCTCGTTGGCGTCGGACGGACGGATCGTCATGATGCCCGGGGTCGCGCGAAGTTGAGCAAGCTGTTCGATTGGCTGATGGGTCGGACCATCTTCACCGACGCCAATGGAGTCATGAGTGAAGATATAGGTGACCGGCAGTTCCATGATGGCCGACAGACGGATCGGGGCCTTCATGTAATCCGAGAAGATCAGGAAGCCGGAGCCATAGGCACGGATACCGGACAGCGCGATACCATTACAGATCGAGCCCATCGCGTGTTCACGCACACCGAAATGCAGGTTGCGGCCACCATAGGTGCCACCCCACTGCGGCGGCTGGAACGATCCGCCACCCTTGATGTCCGTCTTCGTAGATGGCGTCAGGTCAGCGGAACCACCGATCATCCAGGGCAGGTTCTTGGCAACGGCATTCAGCACCTGGCCAGAGCTTGCACGGGAGGCGACGCCCTTGGCATCAGCTTCGAAGACCGGAATGTCCTTATCCCAGCCCTCTGGCAGGCGATGCTCGAAAATGGCCTCAAGTTCAGCAGCTTCCTTCGGATGCGCTTCCTTGTAAGCCGAGAACAGTTCACGCCACTGGGCACTGGCAGCAGCACCGCGCTTGCCCAGACCTTCTGCGAAGTGCTCCTTCACGCCGTCCGGCACATAGAAGTCACCCGCACCTTCCGGCCAGCCATAAGAAGCCTTCGCGCCCTTGATCTCGTCCGCGCCAAGCGGCTCGCCATGAGCGGATGCCGTACCGGCCTTCTTCGGAGCGCCATAACCGATAACCGTCTTCAGAACGATCATGCTCGGGCGGTCCGTGACCTTCTTGGCTTCCTGAAGCGCCTTCAGGATTGCCTGAACGTCATTGCCGTCCGTCAGCGTCTGGACATGCCACTTGTAGGCTTCGAAACGCTTGCCAACGTCTTCCGTGAGGGCAAGGTCCGTCGAACCTTCAATGGAAATCTGGTTGGAATCGTAAACCCAAGTCAGGTTGCCAAGACCAAGATGACCAGCTGTGGACGCTGCCTCCGAGGCTACACCTTCCATCATGTCGCCATCGCCACAGAAAACCGTGACGTGATAGTCGAACAACTTGAAGCCGGGACGGTTATACGTCTCAGCCAGCCACTTCTCGGCAATCGCCATACCGACGGAATTGCCACAGCCCTGACCCAGTGGACCAGTCGTCGTTTCGACGCCTGCCGTGAAGCGGTATTCCGGATGGCCCGGCGTGCGGGAATTCAGCTGACGGAACTGCTTCAGGTCCTCAATCGTCAGAGCCGGGCTCTCGACAACCTTGTCGTCCTGAATATCACGGACGCCTGTGAGGAACAGCGTCGAGTACAGCAGCATGGACGCATGCCCGACGGACAGAACAAAACGGTCGCGGGCCGGCCATAGCGGATCGGCCGGATCATAGTTCAGATCATGCTGCCACAGCGCATACATGGCCGGAGCCAGAGCCATCGCCGTTCCGGGATGACCGGAATTCGCGCGCTCGACAGCGTCCATGGAGAGTGTGCGGATGGTATTGATAC
The DNA here is from genome assembly GCF_002723955.1 of Gluconobacter frateurii. Classification (GTDB taxonomy): domain Bacteria; phylum Pseudomonadota; class Alphaproteobacteria; order Acetobacterales; family Acetobacteraceae; genus Gluconobacter; species Gluconobacter frateurii. The sequence continues at coordinate 397,298 of NZ_BEWN01000001.1, read as the reverse complement.
CGAGTTCAGGAAGGGTACTCATCGGTATGGGGTCTCCGGCTTGTGACGAGCGGGGGAAAGGTGAATGATGCCCCCGCACCTTCTGCAGCCACGGCATGACGCGATATCACGTCTGACGCAATGCTTGATGGGTAAACCATATTGTGAAACACGGTCTTGTGCTCGACGACAACCCGCTACACTTCGACGGAACACGCTATTTTAACCCACCTTCGTGGCGTCCGGATGAAACTGGCCCTGTGCGCACACGGGGTCAGCGTTTCCGAAATATTCTGAAATGGCAGCTCAGCCTGCGTCCCCGCTGGCCTGATGCCCTGCCACCCCAGACACCCCACACCCTGACTGCTCCCGCGCCCGGTGAATGTCTCGCAACCTTCATCGGCCATGCTACCGTCCTGCTTCAGTTCGGTCGGCAGGGACGTGAACCACTACGCATCATCACGGACCCGGTGTTTTCAGAACGCTGCTCCCCCTTCCGCAGTTTCGGTCCCAAACGCGTGAGGTCGCCGGGTATTCCGCTGGATGCCCTCCCACCGATCGACCTGATCCTGGTGTCGCACTGCCATTACGACCATATGGATTTTCCGACTCTGCGTGTGTTGGCTGAAAAGAATGACGCGCTGTGCATTTCTCTACCCGGCAATCGCAGACATCTGGAGAAGACCGGTCTGGCGCGCATCGTTGAACTCGACTGGTGGGCCGAGACAGAAGCCGAAGGCGCGCGCCTCACGGCAACCCCCGCCCTGCATGGAAGTGCCCGCACCCCTTTCGATCAGAACAAGGCTCTGTGGGGCGGTTTCATGATTGAAGCTGAGGGTAAAAAGGTCTTCTTCGCTGGCGACACCGCGTGGGGCGGTCACTTTGCAGCAATACATCGACGCTGGGAGACGATGGATCTCGCCATTCTGCCCATTGGCGCCTACGAGCCGCGCAATTTCATGCGACGGGTTCACATGAATCCCGAAGAAGCCGTCATGGCCTTTGACACCCTCAAGCCGGCTCACGCTATGGCCATCCATTTCGGGACTTTCCAGCTTACGGATGAGGCAATCCTGGAACCGGGCGCTCGTCTGAAGATCGCTCTTCAGGATCGACAACCTCTCTTCAAGGCACTGGAAAACGGTGAAACCGTTGCCCTTTCGTCCCCTTCCTCAAGCCGCTAACCTAGCGCCAGATTGTCCCCTTGGTGGAAACCGTCATGAACGCACAGACCGTCAACTTCACGCCCGAACAGATTACCGCCCTGTTCATTGACGCCGCCCGCGAGGGTGACACGGACCTGCTGACCCAGTTTCTCGATGCAGGCATGGCCATTGATACACCAGACAGCCGCGGATATACGGCCCTTATTGTCTCGACCTATAACGGACATATGGACGCGGCCCGGTTGCTCCTGCAACGTGGCGCCAATACGGAAGCCACCGACCTCAAGGGCGCAACAGCCCTGTCCGGCGTAGCTTTCAAAGGCCTGACGGATATTGCCAAAATTCTTATCGACCATGGATCACAGGTCGATCATGCCAATTTCTCGGGACGGACACCGCTTATGTTTGCAGTGATGTTCGGTCGAGCAGATATGGCGCGACTTCTGCTTTCCGCCGGTGCCAACCCTGAACACCGGGACATGGATGGTGTTTCGGCTCGTGATCTGGCTGAGCGCCAGAACCTGACGGGCCTTTTCACCGAAGGGACAGGCGCATGAGCCGCTTCTGGAACCGTCGCGTCCACGAGCTAGACCCTTACGTTCCGGGCGAGCAGCCAAAACTGACCAACCTGCTCAAGCTCAACACCAACGAATCTCCGTATGGTCCTAGCCCGAAAGTGCTGGACGCCATCAGAGCCTCCGCGACAGATACGCTCCGCCTGTATCCGGACCCGACAGCCGCCGCTTTGCGCGAAAGCATTGCCGAGCGTTTTGACGTTCCGGCAGACTGCGTTTTCGTTGGCAACGGCTCAGACGAAGTGCTGGCTCACGCTTTCCGTGCCCTGTTCCACGACGACGCACCGCTCTATTTCTCAGACGTCACATACGGGTTCTACCCAGTCTATTGCGGCCTGTTCGAACAGCCATTCAAACAGTTCCCGCTCAATGATGACTATGAGATCGCCATCGACGCCTATGACGGCCCGTGCGGCGGTGTAGTGGTTGCTAACCCCAATGCCAATACGGGTCTCGCCCTTTCACTGGAACAGATCGAAACGCTGGCTCTCCGCCACCCGGATCGGACCGTCATCATCGACGAAGCCTATGTGGATTTCGGTGCCGAGTCGGCCATTCCCCTGACAAAGCGTCATGACAACCTTCTGGTCGTGCAGACACTCTCCAAATCCTATGCCCTGGCGGGGCTGCGAGTTGGCTTTGCGATCGGCTCCCCGGAACTGATCGAAGGGCTGATCCGCGTGAAGGACAGCTTCAACTCGTACCCCCTGTCACGCCCGGCGCAGGAAGGTGCAATCGCTGCCATCCAGGATACGGACTGGCTGATGGACATCACGGCCAAGGTCATCGCCAGCCGTGCGACGCTTGTTCCGGAACTCGAAAATCTCGGCTTCCAAGTCCTGCCATCCTGTGCCAACTTCATTCTCATGCGTCATCCGGCGCATCCGGCCGGATCGGTCGCCGCCGCCCTGCGCGAGCGCTCGATCCTGGTGCGGCATCTTTCAACCCCGCGTATCCAGAACTGGCTACGCGTCACGATCGGAACTGACGAGGCCTGCACACGCCTGATTGACGCCCTTCGGGCCATCATTCTGAGCAACCGATCCTGAATCACAGCCGGGCGGACTGATCCGCCCTCACGATCATGACCTCCCAGAGGCCAACCGGGGCACCCTCGTGCGCCGTTCTGCATTTCCGACAAATGCGGAGGCTTCTGGCATTTCGTGCTGAAAGACCAAGACATGCGCGCATTCCACGGACAGATGTCCGACAACCAGCCTATCCGCCGCAATCAGGCCGAAAAGGAAAAGCAGCTTCGGGACCTCAAGGAAACGCTTGCGTCCATGAAGTCCCACACATCGCCTGCTCTCAAGGAGAGTGTCCAGCGCCGCATCAAGGAACTGGAAACGGAACTCCGCGCCGCTGCCCGCGAAAAAGCGGTCCGCGCTGCCAACCGCACGGAGCAGCCGCAGGATCAACAGCGCCAGCGCCGTGCGCCACGCCGGAACACCATCCGCTCCATGTAAGTACGATCGGAGCCGGGCTTGTGCCGATTATTGGCCAGCCCGGTCCCACGCCTCGCCCATGCAGCGAAGCCGGATCGGATGCATGCCATCCGTTTCCGTCAGAACATAAAATGCCGAATAGCTTCCGCTTGGCCGACCCGGCCGGGACTTGAGAAAATTGAAAACACTCCGGTCAGCCGTCATTCGTGTCTGATCCCCAGCCAAAGGCTGATTCCAGAGATCTAAAACCTCCGGCACACGGGTGCGATCAATCATCAGGCAGTTCGGATCAACGAACCCTCCATACGCTTCACGAAACAGACCGCCGCCCAGTCCGATAGATTCCCATTGGTCTTCGCAGACGGGCTTCAATGTTTGGGGATGAACAAACCATCGCCCGGACCATGCCCAGTCCTGTCCTTCAATCGCCTCAAGCAGGGACTGAAGATGGTTGGGTGCCCACCAGTTGTCATCGTCCAGATAGGCAATCCGGGGTGCATTGGAGAGCTGGCTCAGCACACTCCGCAACACGCCGCCATCCCACGCCTTTCCGAGCCCGCCATGCCGCTCGGATGTGGAATATCCCGGCCACAGGACTTGTACAGACCACCCTTCAGGGCGCCCTTGACAGGCCTGCTCCAGCATGTTCTGTGCTCCCGGTGGGGGGGCAACATCCACCCCGATCATGATCTGAACCCGCAGATGACCCATTTGGGCAAACACGGACTGCAACGCATGAAGCAGGGTAGGTCTTAGTAGGCTAGGCATGACCACTGCGACATCAAAAGGGCGCTGATCGGGCTGACCGTCGTCAGCAAAAATATGAAATCCAGGACGCATTCCGCAAGATTACGGGCTCTCAGGCCATCCGTCCACGATGCGGCCCATGCTTGGATGCTGCGCGCCGCGTTCGTGCATGAAAATCCGCGGGCTTCCTGCGTATCCATGACAGAAACGGCGCAAGAGCGGCTTCTTGCCGCAATGCTTCCGGATCTGTCAGACGCGCCGCCAGTTCTGCTTCACTGAAATGCGCATGAATGGCGTTATGGCAAATCTGATGCAGCCGCACTGTTTCCGCTTGGGCGCCCCCCTTCAGCTTGGGCGTGAGATGATGGCGTGAAGACCGTACCGTCGATGGAATCGCACGGCCACACAACGCACAGAAGTTCTCATCGTCATGCTCCCCAGGCGGTTCCAGCCGTTTTTCGAATGCTCGATTTCGTCCCATGAACTCTGAGAGTGGGTGCACTCACGAAGAACCGCAAGCCTCAGAGGCGCTCTTGCACTTCGCTCGTTCAACCCCCACCATGACAGACAGATTTTTCATTGCGAAAGAGCAAGACGTGCCCGTTCCTTCCCCCTTTTCGCACGAACAGCTTCTGGATCGACTTGGTGAAGTTGCCGTCCGCGTCGGCCTGAATATCAAGCCTGGACAGCAGCTTCTCATTACGGCCCCGCTCGATGCTGTGCCACTGGTCCGCCGCGTCACGGAACACGCCTACAAGGCTGGGGCCTCCCTCGTCACCACCCTGTACGCTGACGACGAAGCCACGTTAGCCCGGTACGTCCACGCCTCTGACGATGCTTTCGATACAGCCCCAACATGGCTCGCCAACGGGATTGCACAAGCGTTCCGGGACGGGGCCGCGCGCATGGCCATCACCGGCGCAAATCCGACCCTTCTCGCAGGGCAGGATCCGGAGCGTATTTCCCGCGCCAACCGCGCCAACTCCGCCGCCAATCGCCCGGCCATGGAAATCATCACCCAGTTTGCGGTGAACTGGAACATCATTGCCTGCGCTACCCCTGCCTGGGCGGCACAGGTTTTCCCCGACCTGCCAGCAGATGACGCGCTGACCGCCCTGTGGAATGGCATCTTCAAATCATCCCGCGTAGATGTTCCGGATCCGGTCGCAGACTGGAAGGCTCACAATGCGCGCCTCCATGCCCGCGCAAAATACATGAACGATACGCGTTTTGACGCGCTGCACTTCTCCGGGCCCGGCACAGACCTAACGGTAGGCCTGGCAGACGGTCACGCCTGGGCTGGCGGCTCGGAAGAAGCGCTCAATGGGATTGTCTGCAACCCAAATATTCCGACGGAAGAAATCTTCACCACGCCGCACCGCTCCCGCGTCAATGGTACAGTTTCAAGCACAAAGCCACTCTTCCATCAGGGCACCCTGATTGACGATATTTCCGTCCGTTTTGAAGATGGCCGTATTGTCGAGGCTCATGCCAGCAAGGGTGAGAACGTTCTGCACCGCATTCTGGACACTGATGAAGGCGCACGACGCATTGGCGAGGTGGCGCTTGTGCCGCATTCCTCTCCAATTTCCTCCAGTGGAATTCTCTACAAGAACACATTGTTTGACGAGAATGCTTCCAGCCATATCGCCCTTGGTCAGGCTTACACCAAATGCATGGTCGATATTGAAGGCCTGACGCCGGAACAGCTTCTTGAGCGCGGCGTTAATGACTCGCTGATCCATATCGACTGGATGATTGGGTCGGACAAGATTGATCTCGACGGCCTCAAGGATGGAACGCGCACGCCTCTCATGCGTGCTGGTGAATGGGTAATTTCATGATTTTTCGACGCGGCCTCCTCCCTGCACTCGCCTTGGCAACAGGGGCAATCGCTCCCTTGACCGCTGTCGCTCAAGGCGCTCCCAGCCAGACACAGATCGACGGCCAGTCAGGCCAGCAATCTGCACAGATCCCCCCACAGTTCCGTGCTGATGCGGAACGGGCCATGCGATACGTGCTTCCCGCAGATTTTATGCCACGCGCGGTCTCCACGATCAGCGAGCTTCAGGGGCGGAATATCCAGCCCCCCAATTCGCAGGGCCTTGGGCTTCAGGACATGATTGCCCGAACGAGTCAGGTGCCCGGCTTCCCGGAAGTGCTTCGCTCTCACGGCTTCACCCCGGAAACATTCATTATCGGCATGACGACTTTCGGCATGACACTGGCTGCCAGCAATGGGCAGGTTCCTGCCGGGATGCCTACTCCCAACCCGTCCAACGTCGCGCTGTTCAAAGCCCACCCGGATCAGGTCAACGCTCTGATGCAGGCCATGGGCAACCCACCACACTGATGTCTTCCGGCATACCCTTCTGGAAAGGGTATGCCTTCTTTTCCGGACGCAGCGCTGGTAAAACAGCGCCATGTCCGTGATGCTCGATCCCTCTACGCTTCCATCCGTCAATATTCTTGGCCTGGCCCAATCTGGCGCCATTCTTCGTGCCGAACGCGAAACACCGCCTGACGGTATTCCAGCCTTCGTCACGAAAGCAGGATGGGATGAACTCATTACAGCGCATGCTGACAACCATGCCGCCCCTCATCTCATCGTGCTTCCCGCTCTTGAAAAAGCCGTCACCCGCATTTTGGCTCACGCAGCTGAAGCGGCTCAGAACGAAGGCAAGACCGCACCCGTTATCAGTCTGGAAAGCGACCTTTTCCCCAGCAATCCCACCTTGATTCTGGCGTTCGTGAGAGACGAGACGCATCCAGTCGCCTGCGCTCTGATCGGAACCGCAGACCATCTGGTGGGGATGCTTCGGGGCGACGGATCAGTTTAGGCTTCGTTGCCTCAGAGCCAGTTCATCCAGAGCAGCCTGCTCTTTGCGAAGAAGATGCTGCTGAATTTCACCCCGCTGTTTTTCTTCCAGCTTTTCCACGGCCTTCAGGGCCGCCTGCGCCATCAGAAGAGCTGACCTGATGCAGTCTCTGTCCATTGCTGCCTGACGGCATTTTTCCTGAGCCTCAGAAATGGCCCGTTGGCCAACGGGCAGCCAGCGACTGAAAGCCTCAACGGCCTCATCATCCGCAGTCGGATCAGAAGCCAGCTTCTGTTCCATCAGCAATTGTTGATGCTTTTGACCAAGCACCGTTTCTGCGGCAGTTTCCCGCGCCACGGCCTCTGCAAAAGCCTTTTCCACATCTGCAAGTTCGTGACGTCTCAGACGACGCAGAACCTCAAGTGGCATCTGCCGCATTGCTTTTCTCCGAGAAGGGTCAGGCGGTCGCGCCCATGATGGTTGCAAGCTGCTCAAAGGCATCCAGACACCCCGAGCGTTCGTTTTTCCCCTGAGACAGAAATGCATCAAGCTGAGGCATAAGGCGGATCGCCTCGTCCACATCTTTCTCCGTCCCCGGTTTGTAGGCACCCAGCCGGATCATGTCGGCCATGCGCTCATAGGTTGCCATGGTCGCGCGCGCCTGGCGCGTTAGCCTGTTTTCCTCTGCGGAATTACACCCAGGCACTGCCCGGGACAGAGACCGCAACACGTCGATAGCCGGATAGCGTCCTTGCTCTCCGATCTTTCGATCAAGAACGATGTGCCCATCCAGAATACCACGCACCGCATCAGCAACAGGCTCGTTGTGATCGTCACCTTCCACCAGAACCGTAAACAGAGCCGTAATCATTCCCTTGCCCGGATAGCCAGGCCCCGCACGCTCCAGAAGCTTTGGCAGTTCCGCAAAAACCGAAGGCGGATACCCGCGGGTTGCAGGTGGCTCCCCTGCTGACAGACCAATTTCTCGCAAGGCCATGCAATAACGGGTTACGCTATCCATCAGAAGAAGGACCGATTTGCCCTGATCCCTGAAATGCTCGGCGATCGCCATGGCAGAGACAGCAGCGTCCCGCCGCATCAATGGTGGCGTGTCGGAGGTCGCAATCACAACAACGCTTCGCGCAAGACCTTCCGGGCCAAGGTCGTCTTCAATAAACTCGCGAACCTCGCGGCCTCGCTCACCAACAAGCGCAATCACCGCGACGTCACAGTCTGCTCCCCGCGCCAGCATGGACAACAGCGTCGACTTACCAACACCGGATCCTGCGAACAGGCCTAGCCTTTGACCGCGCCGACAGGTTGTAAACGCATCAAGGGCCCTGACGCCCAGATCGATCCTGTCTCCAAGCCTTGCGCGCGTTGCAGCATTGGGAGGGGAATTGAGAACAGGTTGCTGATCCAGAGCGGGAACCAAGGCCCCTTTCCCGTCCATCGGCACGCCAAGCGGATCGACAACACGCCCCAGCCAGCTTTCATTAACTCCAAGAGACGCCGAAGACTGACGGCTCAGGGGAATACGCGCCTCACAACCCGGCCCGATACCTTCGAGACTGCCAAAAGCCATGACCCGAGCATGTGCATCATGAAACCCTACAACCTCTGACTGTATGAGGCTCCCGGAACGAGAACGGATTGCGATTCGATCTCCGATTGAAACGAATCCTTCCAGCCCGCGAATTGTTACACACAACCCAGTTACGTCTTGGACCGTCCCCACTGCACCGTCAGGTTGCAAGGGTGCCACCTTTTCCAGCAGTCCTTTGAGACGGCCGGAAATCGCCTTTTTTTCCTGTTTTTTGGCGGCTTCAATCATTTTTCGAACGCTAAACCGAGAGAGTTAACAAAACCTGAAGCGAACACACTTAATGAAGGAATGATGAAAAATTTACGCTTTTTGGTTTATGTCTATCGACATGCACAACCTTAGGTAGTAACCATTACTTCACCAATCCGGGAGTTGAAAAACATGCGTATCCTTCTTGTCGACAGTGATCTTCAGGCCGCAGCCACTCTGTCCCAGATCCTGCGGACAGCCGCTTTCACCGTGGATCACACGGCATCAGGTGAAGAAGCCATCGAGATGCTCCGCCATTACGATTACGACGTGATGGTTCTCGAACTGATGCTGAACGACATTGAGGGATATGACGTCATCCGCCGGGTCCGCTCCGCCCGCATTACAACGCCTATTCTCGTTCTGTCCGCCCTGCTCCGTCCACAAGCCAAGATCCGGGCATTCTCGATGGGCGCGGATGACTACATGACGAAGCCTTACGATCCCGGCGAACTGATCGCTCGCCTTCAGGCAGTCATGCGCCGCTCTCGCGGATTTGCCGAACCCTGCCTGCGGGTTGGAAATCTGGAACTCGATCTGAACGGCAAGAACGTCACGGTTGACGGAACAGCCCTGCACCTGACTGGCAAGGAATATGCCATTCTGGAACTGCTGGTTATCCGCAAGGGCTCAGTCCTGACGAAAGACGCCTTTCTGAATCACCTGTACGGCGGCATCGATGAGCCAGAAATGAAAATTATCGATGTGTTCATCTGCAAGCTTCGCCGCAAGCTGCAAAAAGCCGGAGCTGGAAATCTGATCGCAACGGTCTGGGGGCGTGGATATATTCTGCGTGACGAACAAAACGTCGAAGCTACTTCCACTCTTCAGGCCGAGCCCCCGCGCGCAGTTCAACCCATTACAACACTCGCCTGAAAGCAGCGTTCAGGATTGGTGCCATTCAGGCCGGATCGTCACACCATGATCGACCGGCCCGTGTCCCCGCCCCAATTTGGGCGCATGTAACAGCGCAAGTTTGAGATACTGGTTTCCACGCACAACCGCACCCTCCAGACTCATACCCTGCGCGACACCCGTCGCAATCGCACTCGCCAGAGTGCACCCCGTGCCATGCGTATGACGGGTCTTTATCCTTTCACCACGAAGAACAACTTCGCGCCCATCGGGAAAGACCAGAAGGTCTTCAAGTTCATCTCCATGAAGATGTCCCCCTTTGAGCAGAACGGCTCCTGCACCTTTTTCCTGCAATACCTGCGCCGCAGATCGCATCCCACGCAGATCGGCGATGACCTGCCCGGTCATAACTTCAGCTTCGGGAATATTCGGCGTTACAACCAGAGCGCGAGGAAGCAGGCGTGTCATCACGGCTTCCACTGCTTCGGGATCGAGTAAAACAGAGCCACTTGTGGAAACCATGACAGGATCAAGCACAAGCGGCAGCTCTGACCGCCGACCCAATTCATCTGCTATGACATGAACGATTGCGGCATTTGCCAGCATGCCTGTCTTGCAGCAGTCCGTTCCAAGATCATCCAGAACAACCTGCATCTGCTGAAGCACAAACGCAGGCGACACAGCTTCAACACCAAAGACGCCCAACGTGTTCTGAGCGGTCAAAGCTGTAATGGCGCTCATGCCAAATCCGCCAAGCGCCGTTACAGTCTTGAGATCAGCCTGAATTCCAGCTCCTCCGCCTGAATCACTTCCGGCAATGGTCAAAACCCGGCCGATCATCGCTTAGTTTCCCGTAATGGCGCGGATCGCGTCACAGACATGGTCCACAACTTCAACAACGAGAGTCTCGTCTTCAGCTTCCGCCATAACGCGGATCAGCGGCTCCGTTCCGCTAGCCCTCAAAACCAGACGCCCCCGACCTGCAAGACGCTCTTCAGCCCAGGATTTCGCAGCAGCCAGTTCAGGACTGCTCAGCGGGCTCACACCCGAATAGCGCACATTTTTCAGAAGCTGCGGAAACGGCTCAAAGACCTTGCAGATTTCGCTAGCTGGTTTTTTGGTTTCAACTGACACGGCCAGCACCTGCAATGCAGCAATCAGACCGTCGCCCGTCGTGGCATAATCGGACAACACCATATGCCCGGATTGCTCACCACCGAGATTGCCACCATTCTCGCGCATCCGCTCAACAACATAGCGGTCACCAACGGCGGTCCGCTGGAGTTCCAGCCCTACTTCTGAAAGTGCCTTCTCCAGCCCCATGTTGGACATGACGGTCGCCACAACAGTCGTGCTGCGGAGGCGATCATGCTGCTTCCAGAATTTGGCAATCAGACCGAGGATCTGGTCTCCATCGACCAGGGTACCGTTCTCATCGGCGATCAGTACGCGGTCAGCATCACCATCCAGAGCAATTCCGAAATCTGCCTTATGCTCCTTTACGGCCGCACAAAGTTTCTCTGGATGCGTTGAACCCACACCGTCGTTGATGTTCAGACCATCTGGAGAGCATCCAATCTTAATGACTTCCGCCCCAAGCTCCCACAAAGCCGTCGGCGCTACGCGATAGGCCGAGCCATTCGCACAATCGAGAACAATCTTCAGTCCATCAAGACGCAACCCACGAGGGAACGAGGCCTTGGCATTCTCAATGTAACGGCCCGCTGCATCGTTCAGACGTGAAGCCCGACCAATCTGCTCCGGAGACGCCAGGCGCCCAGACAAGTCCTCACCCATCAGGGTCTCGATCTCTCCTTCAACGTCATCGGAAAGTTTGAACCCATCCGGCCCAAACAGCTTGATACCGTTATCCGTGAAGGGGTTATGGGATGCGGAAATCATCACCCCGAGATCGGCCCGGAGTGACCGTGTCAGCATGGCAATGGCTGGCGTCGGCAGCGGACCAACAAGAATGACATCCATGCCCGCAGATAGAAACCCGGCTACAAGCGCGCACTCAATCATGTAGCCCGACAGACGCGTGTCCTTGCCCAGAACAACACTGTGTCGGCGGCTCTGATTGCGCATGAAGTGCAGCCCGGCCGCCTGTCCGAGTTTCTGGGCAACCTCTACCGTCATCGGTGCGGTATTGGCTGTTCCCCTGATCCCGTCCGTACCGAACAGTGCCCTCTTGCTGGCCATGGTCATGAAATCCTGCATGTCTCAATAGATAAGAAAAAGGCGCGGCATCGAGGGGGAAACCCCTCAATGACGCGCCTGATGGTGCGGTTAACGGTCTGATTAGCCCGCCTGTGGAGCCGGATCAAACGCGCCTGGACGTGTTGTTGGAACAGAAGCACGGCGATTATCGGGCAACTGTTCGTCGTCCGAAGCGCGCTCAATAGCCTCACCGCGCATGATACGGCCTACGTCATCACCCGTCAGCGTCTCATACTCAAGAAGCGCTGCTGTCAGACGATGCAGATCATCGATATGCGTCAGAAGAAGCTCACGCGCCTGCTGATAAGCCGTGTCGATGAGTACCTTGATCTCCGTGTCGATCTCACGGGCCGTCTGCTCGGACAGGTTCTTGTTCTGCGTCACGGAATGACCCAGGAACACTTCCTGACCGTTATCACCGTAGGAGATCATACCGAGCTTATCGCTCATGCCCCATTCGGTCACCATCCGGCGTGCCAGATCAGTGGCACTCTTGATGTCGCCCGACGCACCCGCACTGACTTCTTCGGGACCGAAGATGATTTCTTCAGCCACACGACCACCCATGGCGATCACGAGACGGGCAAGGCACCATTTCCGGCTGTAGGAGATATTATCCTTCTCCGGCAGCGTCATCACCAGGCCCAACGCACGACCACGCGGCACAATCGTTGCCTTGTGAATCGGGTCGCTGCCCGGGGTGAAGATGGCACAGATGGCATGCCCGGACTCATGATAAGCCGTAGAACGCTTTTCATCTTCGGTCATGACCATGGAGCGACGTTCCGCACCCATCATAACCTTGTCTTTGGCTTCCTCGAACTGAGCCATACCAACCGTCCGACGTCCCTGACGGGCCGACATCAGTGCGGCTTCATTCACAAGATTGGACAGATCCGCACCCGAGAAGCCCGGCGTGCCGCGAGCGATCACCTTTGGATCCACATCAGAAGACAGCGGCACCTTTTTCATGTGAACGCGCAGGATCTTCTCACGACCGGCTACATCCGGGTTCGGCACGACAACCTGACGGTCAAAGCGGCCTGGACGCAACAGAGCTGGATCAAGCACGTCCGGACGGTTCGTTGCGGCAATGAGGATAACGCCCTCGTTGCTTTCAAAACCATCCATCTCAACCAGCATCTGGTTCAGTGTCTGCTCGCGCTCGTCGTTACCACCGCCAAGGCCAGCGCCACGATGGCGACCGACCGCGTCGATTTCATCGATGAAGATGATGCACGGCGCAGCCTTTTTGCCCTGCTCGAACATGTCGCGCACACGCGATGCACCAACACCCACGAACATCTCTACGAAGTCTGAACCAGAGATCGTAAAGAACGGGACGTTTGCCTCCCCAGCAATGGCTCGAGCCAGAAGCGTCTTACCCGTACCCGGAGGACCGACCAGCAGAGCCCCCTTGGGGATTTTGCCGCCCAAACGGGTAAACTTCTGCGGATCCTTGAGGAATTCAACGATTTCCTCAAGTTCGGCCTTGGCTTCGTCAATACCTGCAACGTCATCAAACGTGACGCGACCGGTCTTCTCCGTCAGGAGACGAGCTTTGGACTTGCCGAAGCCCATGGCACGGCCGCCGCCTGCCTGCATCTGGCGGAACACCATGAAGCACAGGCCAACCAGCAGCAGAACCGGAAGGTAAGCACCGACATACCGCAGGATCGGGCTTTCACCGCTATCCATCGGCTTGGCAGTGACTTCCACGCCAGCACTCGTCAGACGAGCCGGAAGGCCCGGATCCATCGGCGCATAGGTCTCGAAAGACGTGCCGTTCGTCAGCGTTCCAGAGACATTCTGTTCCTGAATCACTACCGAGCGAACCTGGTGCTCATCCACATCATGGATAAAATCGGAATAAGCGATCTGCTGGGCAGCGTGCTGGCTTCCACCGGGCTGGAAGGCGGTCAGCACTGCCATTCCGACCATGATGATGACCACCCAGATCGCAACGTTACGGCCTAAATTGTTCATCTCGTTCTCTGTCGTCCTTCAGACTGTCCAACCGATGCAGCGTGGCTTCATCATCTCAAACAGGCCGACGTCATAGTCTGCGTTGACTTCATAACATAGGCGCTCCAGCCCACGTTCCTACCCCATTGGGGGAAGGAAAACGCATTTCAGGCCATTTTGGTGCGCTTTTCACCCTGTTGCACCATTTTCTCCGGTCGCAGGAACCCCTCCTGCCCACAGAAAAGGAACAGCGCCGGCTTCCTTCAGAACATCAGGCAATCCGATGATCTGACCGTTCTGCCAAAGAGCAGGTAGAGTTCTCAGGGCTCCCAGAGGCAAGCCAAGCCTTCTGGTATCCATCTTCAAGGCCCCGTCACCCAAGGCACCGATCAGACAGTCAGTCGGAAGACCGTCCGCATCACAACGCCAACGCCTGTCCCACAAAGCTCCAGTCTCAGCCACAACAGGACGCTGAACCGCCCGCTCCTCACGGACAAGCATCACACCTTCACCGAAACGGCCTGCTGGACGCATGATGACACCAGCCAGCGTTCCGTGCCCCTGTTGCGCAAGAGCGAGCACCTGTCCACGGGAGGGACGATATGGACGTCCAGAGACCAGACGGATCAGCGCTGAAAGCGTGTTTTCACAAATCCCCGCAGGTTTCAGATGAACCCAGCCTGTGGAATGCCAGACCGCATTTTCTGCGAGCAAGGCCGCCAGTATCTCATCTTCAGAATGACGATAACTTTGTGCTGCGACCTGCCACTCCCGGGCTTCTTCCCGCTGCGTCGGAAACAGATCCTGGCGCCACCGGACACGCTCAAAGCGCCTGTTCTGATTGGAAGGGTCCTCAATCCACATAAGACCAGCCGCACGCAACGTCGCACGCAACCGCTCCGGGTGAAGTGTCAGGCAAGGCCGGACGATCCTGACACGACCGCGAAGGGATGTCGCTTCCATCCCCGCCAGCCCTCGCCAGCCGCTGCCAGCATGCTGCCGCATCCAGACCGTTTCATCCTGATCATGGAGATGATGAGCCACCAGAAGATCCAGGCATCCGGCCTCGACACAGGCCTCTTCCAAAGCTGCAAAACGCGCATCCCTTGCACGTTCCTGAAGTCTACCCTTGGGAAATGGCGCCAGTGTCAGAACACGTGCCTGAAGTCCCAGAGCCTCCAACCGCTCTACCGTCAGAAGTGCCTCGGCACCGGACTCGGGCCGCAAAGCATGATCCACCACAAAAGCCAGAACATGCCGCCGCCAGCGTTTTGCCAGCCATGCCAAAGCCAGGGAATCACCCCCACCCGAAACAGCAAGCCCGACAGGAGCCTCAGGCACATCAGGCAACCATGGCCCTACATTTTCCATCAGGGCGGAAAACTCGTCCGCCCCGACAGGAGCGTTCAGGTCAGTGACAGGCTGCACGTCCACGGAACGTCGCAGCGGCAGACTTCACACGAGGCGTGGGCGTTGGAAACTCGTCCTTTAGCTTGTCGAGTGCCTGACAGGCGGAATTCTTGTCGCCCATCGCCAGAAGGGAGGCTGCAACGCCCAGCAGAGAGTCCTGAGCCTTGGGAGACTTCGGAGCTTTGTTATAGGCATCGTAATAAGCCACAGCCGACTCACGATACTGCTTCTGACCTGCGAGGGACTGGGCCAGAAGGAACTGGGAATCCATTTTGCCCGACGCGCTTTTGGCCGTCTTGATGGCAAAGCGCGCATTCGTTTCAGCGTCGTCGTATTTGCCGGCCTTCAGCGCGGCATTACCAAGTTTCAGCGCCTCAAGGGCCGTCTTGGGTGCTGCGTCTCCGGCAGCCGGGGCTTCCGCTTCAGCCACCTTTGCACTCGGCGGCGCCGATGCTGTGGGCGCCGCTGCCTGTGTCCCGCCGCCGCCATTCTGAGACGCAAACTGCATGTCAGAGATCTGCTTGGACAGATTGGCCTGTGTTTCCTTCTGTGCGTTCGTTAACTGGTCCAGTTCTCCACGCATCTGACGGTTCTGCTCTTCGAGAGCCGAAACACGCTCCAGAAGTTGGGCAACCATGCTTCCGTCGCCGCTACCAGACGAACCTCGGGAGGATGAGGAACTAGGTGCAGGCAAAGGTCCACTGTTCTGGATCTGCGAAAGCTGCTGCCGCAATGATGCAATTTCATCCTGAAGGGCAATCGCCTCGCGAGAGGAAATCCCCCCGCCATCCGATGCGTCCTGCGCCAGAGCCGGCAGGACAGGGCAAAGCACAGAAAACGCCGTTCCGAGCATCAGCGCGCGAAGGGGACGGGACAGGGCCATGCAAGATCTCCTGAGACAGTTCAGCACCCGGCCAGGGCGCCCTCTCGCAGTCGCCGGCGAGCACGGCAGAAGAGACAGTCATAAAACAGAAACGGCCGGGGGATAAGCTCCCCCGGCCGTTCAAACTGTCAGTCCGTCAAACGGATGACCCGGGTTCAGCGAACCGAGGTGATCGCGTTACGGTTCTGAGCCCATGAGGATTCATCATCGCCATCAGCGGTCGGACGATCCTTACCATAGGAAATCGTCGTGATGCGGGAAGCGCTGACGCCCTTGGCAACCAGATAGTCGCGAGCGGCATTTGCACGGCGCTGGCCGAGAGCAATGTTGTATTCTTCGGTACCACGGTCATCGCAGTTACCGGCGATCTGAACGCTGACCTGCGGGTACTTCTGGAGCCATGCAACCTGCTTGTCCAGCGTCGCACGAGCTTCTTCGGAGAGCTGGGAAACATTCAGCTCGTAGAAGATACGATCGCCAACGTTGGCAACCAGATCAGCTTCGCTGCCTGGCGTCGGGCCAGCTTCCTGCGTAGCTGCGCCAGCACCGGTGCTGTTGCCCGTATCGGTTTTGCCATTGGAGCAGGCTGCGAGAACGAGCGCCAGACCAAGCGCACCAAACACCTTGAACTTCATGTGTCTCAACCCTGAGAACGGTTCCTTTTCGGGAACCGAAATGCGGCATAATGCCGCGTTGTTCCGGACCCCACGCCCTTCATCGGAACCGCTCAAGAGTCGCTCTGCAACTCCCAGCGTGTCCTCTGAAAAACATTGGCCACTAGCGCCCATACCCATGACTTAAATCCGGGGTCAAGCATCCTCTAAGACACACCTTGTGCACCAAAGAACGATTCTGATTCGAAACTAGAGAATGCAACATAAATGTCACAGCATTTGGACAGGAATGTGGCGGAATTCTGCCGGTTGTTTTGCTGAACATTCTTGAAACCGTCAATCATCATGCAGTCGATGCACGGCAGACCAGCGCTGAATGCGGGGCAAAATTCCCCCATCCTCTGGCGTCGCGTCTTTGATTTACAGAACATGCGATGAAACCATGCCGCAAGTGACAAGCGATCCGGGCTCAATCGACTCCACCTAAAGGCGTTTCAGCCGACTTGCTTAAGCATGGTGTCTGCCCTCTCCAGCAAGCTTCTGCCTTAAGGCCTATGCCGGTGGGAGGATTTTCCGCGTCAGAGTGATCTCTGGCGCGGAGGAAGCCTGTTCAGCCGTTCAGCGGAGACCAGGCTGGATCGGACGCGCCAGTGGCTGTCCGGATCGGGCGCTCATTGAAGCCCGTGATGTCGATTGTACCGATGCCAGATGAGAACCCTGCTCCGCCCGCACTAGAGGCGCTCTGACGGCAGAACGCCAGAACACGACCATTTGGACAGAACGTCGGCGATTCAACCGTAAAGCCCTGCGTCAGGATCCGCTCACCTGTCCCATCAGGATTCATCACACCCAGCGAAAAGCCACCGTGACCAATACGGGTAAAGGCAATCAGATCACCACGCGGCGACCACACCGGAGAACCGTACTGACCCGAGCCGTACGAAATCCGGCGTGCTCCGCCGCCTGATGCGCTCATGATATAAAGCTGCGGACTACCACCACGATCGGAGTTGAACACGATCTGGCTGCCATCCGGGCTGAAGCACGGGCTGGTATCAATGGCACCACCAGAGCTGGTGATCTGGTGCTTGCTTCGGGAGGCCAGATCCACAACGAAAATGTCTGACCCACCACCACGCGTTGCAGACAGAACAACGCGGCTGCCATCAGGCGAGAAACGAGGCGCAAATGAGATGCCATCGAACTCGCCCAGCATCTGCTGACGGCCAGAGCCAAGATCGAACAGATACACACGCGGACGGTTGTTCGCATAAGACATGAACGCGACCTGATCGCGCGCCGGATTAAAGCGCGGCGTCAGCGTCAGCCACTGGCCGCCGGTCAGCATACGGGAATTGAACCCGTCCTGATCCATTAGCGCCAGACGCGTAATCTGATGACGACGCGGTCCTGTACGGGCGATGTAGGCGATACGGGTATCAAAATATCCCTTCTCACCCAGCATCCGCTCATAAATCACATCAGCAATAATATGAGCGATACGACGCCAGTTGGAGGGAGACGCCGTATAAGCCGTGCCCTGAAGCTGCTCACCAGCCACAACGTTCCACAGCCGCATCTCAACGCGAACACTGCCTGAACCGACTGCGCGCCCGGCTACAGCCGCACGTGCGCCCTGCGCCTTGAGGGCACTGAAGTCAGGCGTGGAGCCCGGAGGCACATCACCGCTCATGACCTTGAAGAGACCCGTGCTCTCCAGATCAGAGGAAATGACGCCAGAAATCTGCTCGCCCATCCCGGCACCGAAGCTCGGGATCACGATGGGGATCGGCGCCTGACGGGCCTGATCCACGGTAATTTCAGCTTCACCCGGGCCAGCCGCAGTGGAGCCCTGGGCAAAAGCAGGCAGGGGCGTTGCCAGAAGGCCACCAGCCGCAGCCGTGGCACCAAGAACAGAACGGCGCGATAGCAGCGCGCTCAGAGCATCAGCTTCGGAATCGGAAATGAAGGTCATGATGATTCCTCTAGGGTTTACGGCCTGAAGACAAAACGCAGCTGATGCGTCTGGCCTAGCAGGTTGGAAGGAATGGGCAGATGGGCACAGGTCGGGCTCAGCACTGCATCTCGCGCACGCTCCGCCAGCACACGATAGGACGGATCTGCCGCCATCTTCGCTGCTGTATCTGGAGCATACTTCACAAGACGTGCCTCACCCGTTGCATCCACCGTCACAATCAGATGCGCGACAAAGCTCGCATAGTTCCGCGCTTCCGTGTCTTCCGTGTAGCAACGCCGCACGGAACCACCGATGGCTTTCTGATCCGCCATGGACAGGGACTTCGTAATATCCCCGTTCGGAACACCGCCGCCATCCGGCGCACCACCCTGTGGCGGGTTGGCTTTCGCCTTGGGCGCATGCGTCTGCTTCTGGTCGGACCGGAAGCTATCCAGCGTGGCCAGCAGGGAATGACTATCTGCCTGCGTATTCTTGGACGCATTCGGCTGAGTCAGGTGTGAGAACTTCGGCGCATCCGGCAGCTTGTCAGCCTTCTGCGTCTGCGGGCTTGGCGGGGCCACCATCGTCGACTTGGTCGGCGGTGACGGCTTTGGCGGGGACGCAGGCACAGGTTCCGGCGACGGTTCCGTGATCTTGGGCGGAAGCTTCGTCGGCGGCAGAGGCTGAGGCTTGGTCTCCGGCGCTGGCGGAACCGGCTGCGGCGGCGGTGGAGGCGGAGGTGGTTCTTCCGTCGGCGCCTTCAAGGGAGGCGTCGGGGACGGAGGAGCCTCGTTCTTCACGGGCGCAGGAGCCGGCGCTGGCTTGGGAGCCGGATGATCAGCCTTGATAGGATGAGTGGGAGGACCAGCCTCCTCGAACTCCATCTGCACCGCCGGGGGTTCCGGCGGCTCAGGAGGTTTCTCGAACGGGATCCGCACCACCAGGTACAGGATCAGTGCCGCATGGACACCAACCGAACCCAGCAGCGCGTTGCGAAAGCGACGCCTGTCCGAACGACGTGGACGCACCACTGGCGAAGTCCTTTACTGGCCGCTCTGAGGCTGCTGAGCAAGCAGCGCCACATGCGTAAAGCCGCCAGACGTGATCTGACCCATGACCTGCATCACGCGGCCATAGTCGATATGCGCATCGGCACGAACGAAAATCCGATGGTTCGGATCATTCTGGGACTGGACCTTGAGCTGGTCCACAAGCTGTTCCGGCGTGATCGGATCTTCGCCCAGATACAGCGAACCGTCATTGCGCAACGAAACCGTGATGGGCTTCGTATCCGCATTGACCGGGCTGGCATCCGTTTTGGGCAAATCAACATTGACGCCACTGGTCATCATTGGTGCTGTCACCATGAAGATGATGAGCAGCACAAGCATGACGTCCACCAGTGGTGTGACGTTGATCTCGGATGCCGGACGCCGACGACGGCTCCCTGCGCGTCCTCCTCCTCCAGCGGACATCCCCATGGATCAGGCCTTCCCGCTGGACGTCTCGTCAGCTCGCTCTTCGGACTGACGGGACAGGATGGCGGCGAATTCGGTTCCGAAAGCCTCCATACGGTCCGCAAACTTGTCCGTGGAGTTGCTGAGAACGTTATAGGCAACGTAGGCGGGAATAGCCGTTACAAGGCCAATGGCTGTTGCGAACAGCGCTTCGGAAATACCCGGGGCCACGACCGAAAGGTTGGTGTTGTGCATGGCGGCAATCGAGCCGAACGCATGCATGATACCCCAGACCGTACCGAACAGACCCACGAACGGTGCTACCGGACCAATCGTCGCCAGGAAGATCAGGCGACGGCCCAGACGATCATTTTCGCGGGAAACGGTAATATTGATGGCACGGTCGATACGGTCCCGCACGCCACCACGCGCCAGGTCGATCCCGACGATACGTGCCGAACGACGCCATTCGCCCATGGCTGCACCGAATACGGCGGCCATCGGGTGCGTCGGGCGGGCACCATCGGATTCGTAGAGGTCGTCCAGCGAACCGCCGGACCAGAAACGGTCTTCAAATTCCGTCGCTTCACGATTCACGCGACGCATCAGAATGATTTTTTCCGCGATGATCGCCCACACGCCTGCACTGCACAGGACGAGCCCGATCATGACCAGCTTTACGACGATGGACGCGTGCAGGAACAGGTCCAGAGGCGACAGACCGGCCGCACCGACCGCCCCAAGCGCACTCGAACTTACCTCATGATCCACTGTTCTCTCCTGTCCAGATCCTGTCCCTTACGGGTCAGGTCTCTCCATTGCACTTCGTGAGGAAACAGGAAAGTGGGTCAGACCTCTCCAGCCTCGAGTTTTCGAACAGCATCACACCAGCGAGGCGGAATTTTGGCAGGTTTCATTGTTTCTGCAGAAAGGCAGGCCAGTTCCACATCAATGACAACGGCGGTTTCGTTACCCTTTGAGAAATTCCGCACTGTCTGCTGAAGTTTCAACCGTGTTGGCGTCATGGCATCCAGCGCAGTCTCGATTTCCATTTCATCATCGAGTCGCAACGGGGAGCGATACCGGATGCTGGCCTGCCGAACGACGAAGGCCAGACCGAAATCATTCAGAAGTTCCGTGACGGACGCATCTGCATCCCGCATGGCCTCGCTGCGCGCACGTTCAGCAAAACCGAGATAGCGCGCGTGATAGACAATCCCCCCGGCATCCGTGTCTTCGTAATAAACCCGGAACCGGATTTTATGCGTTGCCATCAGATCCTCCGCTCATTTGCCCAGTTTCAGGCCGTCGTATCGTCATCGAGCGCAGAAAGGAGATCCACCTGGCTCGCTGGCGGGTTCAGCCCCAGATGGCGCCACCCCGCTTCACCCAGCATGCGACCGCGTGCTGTTCGAAGCACCATGCCTTCCTGAATCAGGTAAGGCTCAATGACATCTTCCAATGTATCGCGGGCTTCCGCCAGACCGGCTGCGAGCGTTTCAACGCCCACCGGCCCGCCATGATGATGCTCTGCAATCCGCACCAGATAGCGCCGGTCCATCGCATCCAGACCGCGCTCATCAACCTCAAGACGCGACAGCGCCGCATCCGCCGTGGCGCGATCAATGATCGGCTTCTTCGCCACCAAAGCAAAATCCCGCACCCGACGCAGAAGACGCCCGGCAATACGCGGCGTCCCACGGGAACGGCGTGCGATTTCTTCCGCGCCATCGTCGTTCAGATGCACGCCGAGCTTGGTCGCTCCACGGGACACAATGGCCCGCAGTTCATCCGGCGTATAAAAAACAAGTCGCAGGGGAATGCCGAAGCGATCCCGCAAAGGCGTGGCCAGCAGACCCGCACGCGTCGTCGCGGCAACAAGCGTGAACGGCGCGAGATCAATCCGGACAGATCGAGCCGCTGGCCCCTCCCCGATAATCAGATCGAGCTGGAAATCCTCCATCGCAGGATAGAGAATTTCCTCAATCGCAGGCTGAAGACGGTGAATTTCGTCAATGAACAACACATCGCGTGGCTGGAGATTCGTCAGGATCGCCGCCAGATCTCCTGCCCGCTGAATGACTGGCCCGGACGTTGCCCGGAAACCGACACCCAGCTCACGGGACACAATCTGTGCCAGGGTCGTCTTACCCAGACCCGGAGGGCCATGCAGCAAGACGTGATCCAACGCCTCACCACGAGCCTTGGCAGCCTCGATGAAGATAGCAAGATTTTCCCGGCTGGCTTTCTGCCCGGTAAAATCAGCAAGGCTCTCCGGCCTTAACCCACTCTCTGCAATATCTTCCGGCAGACGAGCCGGGTCCGTTTCCCGAAATTCGCTCATCGGGCCAGTTCCTTCAGGCAAAGACGGATGGCCAGATCAAGGCTGGCATTCTCATTTTCAGCCAGAACACGACTCAGCACCGGCCACGCTTCTGCCCGACGGAAGCCGAGACCAGCCAGCGCCAGCAGCGCATCATTTTCAACGCTTGGTCCGGTCACGATCCCCGGCATTGGTGCAGCAGCCCCGCCACCCGGCATCTTGGCGACCTTGTTCCGCAGTTCGCTCAGAATACGGTCCGCAAGGCGCGGGCCGACACCAGCTGCCCGCGTCAAAGACCCACGGTCTCCGGCATTGATGGCCAGCAGAATTTCACCCGGCGAGTTGGCCGACAAAATGGCCAGCGCAACCTTGGCGCCCACGCCCTGAACCGTTGTCAGCAGACGGAACCACTCGCGTTCATCAGCGGTCCCGAACCCATACAGCAGGATCGCATCTTCCCGGACGACTGTCTCGATCAGCAGACGTGCCACTTCCGGCGGGTGCGGAACCGTGCCGAGCGTGCGCGTTGAGGCGGACACCACATAACCAACGCCATTGACATCTACGATGCAGCGCTCGCCTTCAATCTGCCCGACAAGGCCAGTCAGTTGTCCGATCATGCCATTCGCCTTCCGACAGCCACGTGCGCTGCGCTGGCACGATGATGCGCGTGGCAGATCGCCACGGCCAAAGCATCGGACGCATCCGCCTTGTGAATAGCCACACCCGGAAGCAGGCGC
The DNA here is from genome assembly GCF_002723955.1 of Gluconobacter frateurii. Taxonomy (GTDB): domain Bacteria; phylum Pseudomonadota; class Alphaproteobacteria; order Acetobacterales; family Acetobacteraceae; genus Gluconobacter; species Gluconobacter frateurii. The sequence continues at coordinate 374,288 of NZ_BEWN01000001.1, read as the reverse complement.
TTCACCATCATCGTGACCTGCTCCTTTGTGGCAGACCCTGTCCCCACAACGGATTTCTTGACCGTCATGGCGCCATATTCTGCGACGGGAAGCCCTTCATAGGCAGGCGTCAGAAGCGCCACACCGCGCGCATAACCGAGTTTGAGTGTGGAGGAGCCGTTGCGGTTCACGTAAGTTTCCTCAACCGCAGCTTCAGCGGGAGCATACTCACGGATCAGATTCTGGAGCTTCCCATGCAGCTCACAAAGCCGCAGGGGAACCGATTCCTGGCCATCCGTTGCGATCACACCGGAAGCCACATGCTTCAGGCGATTGCCATCCACATCAATAATCCCCCAGCCCATGAAACGCAGGCCGGGGTCTATGCCCATCAGACGGATCAAGCGGCGAGCGCCTGAGCCACGTCATCCGGAAGGTCAAAGTTGGCGTACACAGCCTGAACGTCGTCGTTGTCTTCCAGAACGTCGATCAGCTTCAGAACCGTCCGGGCCTTCTCTTCATCCAGCGAAACGCTGTTTTCCGGACGCCAGTCCAGCTTCGCGGACTGCGGCTCGCCAAATCGGCTCTCAAGGGCGTCACGAACCGCGAAGAAATTTTCCATCTCGCAGGTGATCTCGTGACCTTCCTCGGTCAGCACAGCATTGTCAGCACCAGCTTCAATGGCGGCTTCAAGCATCTCGTCTTCGGACGCGGCATCGACCCGATAGGTCACAACACCCAGACGCTGGAACATGAAGGACACCGAGTTCGATTCACCCAGTGAGCCGCCATGCTTGGAAAATGCAGCGCGGACTTCGCCAGCCGTACGGTTCCGGTTGTCGGTCAGGCCTTCGACAATGATCGCCACGCCAGCCGGGCCGTAGCCCTCGTAGCGGACTTCCACATAGTCTTCCCCGCCAGCAGCACCGGATGCCTTCTTGATGGCGCGCTCGACATTGTCCTTTGGCATATTCGCTTCACGTGCGGCCGTAACAGCCGCACGAAGCCGCGGGTTGGATGCCGGGTCAGGCAGGCCAGACCGCGCTGCAACCGTGATTTCACGCAGGATCTTGGCGAACTGCTTGGCGCGCTTGGCATCCTGCGCGCCCTTGCGGTGCATGATGTTCTTAAATTGCGAATGACCGGCCATCGGTCGCTCCTTCCTCTACGGGTGTCAGAGGCTCAGGCGAGCCTGCCATGACAGTGTTTGAACTTCTGGCCCGATCCACACGGGCAAAGCGCATTGCGCGGCGTCTCTTCATACCACCGCTGAAGCGTTGCTGCATCTGGCTCTTCTACCGAACCCTGCGCAGCAAACTGCGGCTGCGGGGCGGCAAAGCTCATAACCGGCTGCGAAGCCTGCTCAAGAGATGCCGGAGCGGACGGCGGAGCCTCGAACGTCTCATGCTGCGCGGATGTATCCACGACCGGATAAGGCGGCGGCTCACTCACAGCCTGAATGCGGCACATAGTCTGCGTCACGCGCATCCGCATGTCATCCAGCATGGCCGTGAACATCTGGAAGGCTTCCTGCTTGTACTCGTTCAGCGGATCACGCTGACCATAAGCACGCAGGCCAATGCCCTGACGAAGCTGGTCCAGCCCATGCAGATGCTCTTTCCACACAGCATCGAACGTCGTGAGTACAACCTGCTTCTCGATCATGCGCATGAGTTCCGGCCCCATGTTCGCCGTACGGGCGGCCTGAGCCTTCTGGGCTTCGGCTTCCACACGCTCGATCACGCCTTCTGCATCCATGCCATCTTCCTTTGCCCATTCGGCAATCGGAAGATCGAGGTTCAGGGTCTCTATCAGGCTCTTGGAAAGTCCTGCCGTATCCCAGGCTTCCGCAAAGGACTTCTCAGGAATATGGGCGTGAACCAGATCCTCGATAGTGTGCAAACGCAGCTCCGCGATCACACCAGACAGATCTTCAGACGACATGTATTCCTTGCGCTGGGAATAGACTTCCTTGCGCTGGTCATTCATGACGTCGTCGTATTTCAGCGTGTTCTTGCGCATGTCGAAGTTGCGGGCTTCAACACGCTTCTGAGCCTTCTCGACGGCCTTGTTCAGCCAGGGGTGAACAATCGCCTCCCCTTCCTTCAGGCCCATCTTCTGCATCATTGCGCCCATACGGTCGCCAGAGAAAATGCGGATCAGATCGTCTTCAAGTGACAGGAAGAAACGGGAATTACCCGGATCGCCCTGACGCCCCGAACGGCCACGCAACTGGTTATCAACACGACGGCTCTCATGACGCTCCGTCCCGATGACATACAGACCACCGGATTCATGAACGGCGCCATGATTGGCCTCGACAGCCGCCCGGATCTCCTCGGTGATGCGCGCCCGTTCCGCTTCATCCTCGATTCCGTCCGTGTAGGCATGGGTCAGCATTTCAATATTGCCACCCAGCTTAATGTCCGTACCGCGACCAGCCATGTTCGTGGCGATCGTGATGGCACCCGGGGCACCAGCCTGCGCAATGATGCTGGCTTCTTTTTCATGGTGCCGTGCATTGAGCACGTTATGTTTGATGCCGCGTCCGGTCAGAATGCTGGAAAGGTATTCACTCTTTTCGATGGACGTCGTGCCCACCAGGATCGGCTGTCCCTTCGCAGTGACTTCCTGAATTAGATCGGCAACGGCGTTAAATTTCTCGCCAGCCGTCAGATAAACTTCATCGTCCGTATCAATCCGCTTCACCTGACGGTTCGTCGGAATTTCCACAACCGTCAGGTTGTAGATTTCCGCAAACTCGTCAGCCTCGGTCATGGCCGTACCGGTCATGCCGGACAGCTTCGGATACAGACGGAAGTAGTTCTGGAACGTGATGGATGCGAGCGTCTGGTTTTCCTGCTGGATTTCGACGTGCTCTTTCGCTTCCAGCGCCTGATGCAGACCATCCGAATAACGACGGCCATCCATCATACGGCCAGTGAATTCATCAATGATGATCACCTTGCCATCACGGACGATGTAATCAACGTCTCGCGTAAACAGCGTATAGGCCCGCAGGGACTGCTGAACGTGATGAACTACAGCCACGTTATGGATGTCGTACAGACCGCCTTCCTGCAGAACGCCGGCTTCACTCAGAAGCTCTTCAATCCGGTGAGAGCCGGCCTCGGTCAGCGTAACGCTGCGCTGCTTCTCATCCTTGTCGAAGGTCTCGGGTTCCAGCACCAGCTTCGCTACGACCGCGTCAACCGTCCGGTACAGGTCTGAACTGTCGTCGGCGGGGCCGGAAATGATCAGCGGCGTCCGGGCTTCGTCGATCAGGATGCTGTCCACTTCATCCACGATCGCGTGGTTGAACGGACGCTGCACCATGTCGCCAAGCGAATATTTCATATTGTCGCGCAGATAGTCGAAGCCGAACTCGTTGTTCGTTCCGTAGGTAATATCTGCGGCATAGGCTTCACGACGCTCTTCATCCGCCAGATTGGGGATGATCACGCCGGTCGTCAGACCAAGGAAGCTGTAAAGAACCGACATTTCCTCAGCATCACGACGGGCCAGGTAGTCGTTCACCGTCACGACATGCACGCCCTTGCCGGACAGCGCGTTCAGGTAAACGGCCAGCGTGGCAACAAGGGTCTTACCCTCGCCTGTCCGCATTTCGGCAATACGGCCGTCATGCAGAACCATCGCACCGATCAGCTGCACATCGAAGTGACGCTTGCCCAGCACACGACGGGACGCTTCACGGCAGACAGCAAAGGCTTCCGGCAGCATCGCATCCAGCGTTTCGCCTTTGGCGACGCGTTCTTTGAACTCTACCGTCTTATGCTGAAGCTGCTCGTCACTGAGCGCCTGAACCGTGGGCTCCAGAGCGTTGATCTCGGGCACACGGCGCTGATACGCCTTGAGCGAACGATCATTGGCGGAACCGAAGAGGGCGCGTGCGAGGCGTGCGAACATGCTGAACCTTGAGATGCCGAGCACCCGATCAAAAGCTCTTTCCACCAGCGGAAAGACCTCCCAAACCGGGCAATCACGATTTTCACGTCACGTGGAGATAGGACCCGCGTGCCCACGGGTCAATGGAGAGGCACCCGAGAGGTCCACTAAAATGCCCATTTCCGGAGTGTGACGGAATGGTAAGGGAGCACGCTCTTGCAGGGTTGAGCGCGCTTTGTCATGGTGCTGCCCATTCGTTTTCCTCCTTCTTTATGGTCCGAGGTATTTTCATGCGGCTTTCCCGCTCCACTCTCGCCTGTGCGGCACTTCTGGCTGGCACGTCGGTTTCAGCTCCTCTCGCCTTTGCGGCTCCGGCAACCCCGGCTGCTGCTCCGGCACCGGCTGCAGCCCCTGCTCCGAAGCCGGACATGGTGATCGCAACCGTCAATGGCGAAAAGATTACCCTCGGTGATGTCCAGCAGGCTGCTGGCAACCTGCCGCCGCAGGCCCGTCAGCTTCAGCCGTCCATGCTGATCCCGCTGCTGGTCAACCAGCTCGTCGATCAGAAGGCGATCCAGATCGCTGCTGGCAAGGAAGGTCTGACCAACAAGCCGGAAGTCAAGGCTGCCATGCAGAACGCTGCCAACAGCGCCCTGCAGAATGCCTATCTGGAAGAGAAAGTCGCACCGCTCGTAACCGATGCGGCCATGCACGACTATTATCAGGCGCATTACGCCAACCAGAAGCCTGAGCAGGAAGTTCACGCTCGCCACATTCTCGTGGAGACGGAAGCGCAGGCCAAGGACATCATCGCCCAGCTCAACAAGGGCGCTGACTTCGCGAAGCTTGCAGGCCAGCTGTCCAAGGACAAAGGCTCCGCTGGTGCAAACGGTGGCGATCTTGGCTGGTTCAAGAAGGGTGACATGCTGCCGGCTTTCTCTGACGCCGCGTTCGCTATGAAGCCGAACACGATCTCCCAGACGCCGGTTCACACGCAGTACGGCTACCACGTGATCCAGGTTCTGGGCACGCGGACTGCTCCGATCCCGAGCTTCGACCAGATCCACGACCAGGTCCGTCAGGAACTGATCCGTGACAAGGTTCGCCAGATCGTTCAGCAGGCTGAATCGCAGGTGAAGGTTGTTCACTTCGACGCACAGGGCAAGCCAATCGCTGATGCCCCGGCTGCAGCTCCAGCCAAGAAGTAAGACCATGGGAAAGCCGATCGCCGTGTCTCCGCTGTCCCGTCCCCTCCCGGACCTTTCAACGGTTGCCGGTGTACGGCTTTCCGCCGTTGCCGCAGGCGTCCGCTATCAGGGCCGAACGGACCTGATGCTGGCGGAATTTGCCCCCGGCACGGTTGTCGCAGGCGTTTACACGCGTAACGCCTGCCCTGGCGCACCCATCCTGTGGTGCCGTCAGGCCCAGACAACCCCCTATGCCCGCGCGCTTCTGGTCAATGCCGGAAACGCCAATGTCTTCACCGGACGTGCAGGCATTCAGGCCTGTGAAGACTGCGCTGATGCTGTCAGCGCCATGTTCGACTGCCCGCCGCAGGACGTGTTCCTCGCCTCAACGGGCGTTATTGGCGAGAAACTTCCCCAGCAGCGCATTATTGATGCCCTTCCCGCCGCTCAGGCCGGTCTGGACGAGAACAACTGGGAACAGGCTGCCCGCGCCATCATGACGACGGACACCTTTCCGAAGGCTGCCCGCCGTGACGTGACCATCAACGGAACACCCGTTCGCCTTCAGGGCATCGCCAAGGGCTCCGGCATGGTCGCCCCTGACATGGCCACGATGCTGGCTTATGTCGCGACGGACGCCAAAATTCCCCAGAACATTCTCCAGTCCCTGCTTTCTGCTGGCTGCGCCAAAAGCTTCAATTCCATCACGGTCGATTCGGACACATCTACGTCCGACATGCTGGTGCTGTTCGCTACAGGGCTTGCAGACAACGAGCCCGTTACCGGCCCGCACGACCCCGCTCTCATTGAATTTACCGAAGCCCTGAATGACCTGCTTCTGGAGCTTGCCATTCTCGTCGTCCGTGATGGCGAAGGGGCCACGAAGCAGATCCGCGTGGACGTCACGGGCGCTGAATCCGATTTTTCCGCGCATCGTATCGCTCTTTCAATTGCCAACTCCCCGCTGGTCAAGACGGCCATCGCAGGTGAGGACGCAAACTGGGGCCGTGTCGTGATGGCTGTAGGCAAAAGTGGTGAGCCTGCCGACCGTGACCGCCTCTCCGTTGCCATGGGCGGCACGTGGATTGCGCGAGAAGGTGGCGTCGTCGAAAACTATGACGAAGCCCCTGTCGTGGCCCACATGAAGGGTCAGGACATCGAAATTACCGTTGATCTTGGGCTGGGTGACGGACAGGCCCGCGTGTGGACCTGCGACCTTACGCATGGCTACATCGACATCAACGGGTCCTATCGCAGCTAAAGCGGTCAACACGAGAGCGGGAGCGGGGGTTGTGCAGCTCTTCCGCTGCCGTTAGCACAGTCATCAGCCCAATTGGCGGGCGCCCGGTAAGAGGAAACTGTCCATGTCTGCTGCAACTCGTGTCGTTGTTCTCGGTGGCGGAGTCGGAGGTCTGGAGGCCGCGACGGCCCTTGGTCGCCGCAGCAACATTTCCCTGACACTCGTTGATCGCAGCCCGGTCCATTACTGGAAGCCATCCCTGCATGAATTTGCAGCCGGCACGATGCAGCATGACGGCAACTGCATTCCCTTTACGGAAACTGCCGCGAAATTCGGTTTCAGCTTTGTTCAGAGCGTTCCTACAGCCGTTGATCGGGCGACCCAGACGGTCACGCTCGAGAACGGATCGACCCTCCCCTACGATTATCTCGTCGTAGCACTGGGTTCACGCGCTAACGATTTCGGAATTCCCGGAATTCTCGAATATTGCCGCTTCATCGATAGCCTCAATGACGCCGACACACTGTATTCGGAATTCCGCAAGGCCCTTCAAACGGCGCGCGCTGCCGGCCAGAAGCTGAGCGTCGGTATTGTGGGGGGTGGCGCAACCGGCGTGCAGCTTGCCGCTGAGCTCTGCAAGGCCATTGACGAAGCCCCGGGCCTGGGCGCCTCGGTTCGCAAGAACGGCCTGGACGCCGTTCTTATCGAAACGGGACCCCGCATTCTTCCGGCCTTCCCTGAGGCCGTGTCCGAAGCTGCATCGGCACAGCTTGAAAAGCTCGGCATTTCCGTTCGCACCAGCGCAATGGTCGTGGGAGCTGACGAAAACGGTTTTAACCTGAAGTCCGGCGAACAGATCCCCGCAACGCTCCGCATCTGGGCAGCAGGTGTTCGCGCCTCTGACGCAACGGCCCTGTTCGACGGTCTCGAGCGCGGTCGTGCCGGACAGCTTGGTGTGACCCAGACTCTTCAGACCACCGAAGATCCCAAGATTTTCGCTATCGGTGACTGCGCGCGCATCGATGCGGCTCCTGTTGCCCCTACGGCACAGGCTGCTCGCCAGCAGGGCCAGTATGTCGGGCGTGTTCTGCCGCAGGTCATCGCCGGACAGACGCCTGCTCCGTTCGTTTATAATGATCGCGGTGCGGTCGTGGCACTGGGTGATTACAACGGCTGGGGCATGCTGGATGCAAACCGCAGCTTTGGCGGCGGCTTGCTCTCCGGTCTTTTTGCCCGTCTGATCCATGAAGGACTGTACCGCCAGCATCAGGCTGGTATCGTAGGTCTTGCAAAAACGGCGTCCACGACGGTTCGGGAACATCTCTCGCCTGTCAAGCCAGACCTCGGAGCCTGAACTGCCCGACAGATGTGAGCGTCGGGCATGGCATCACCAAGTGAGCAGACATGACCGACACACCTCTGCCTTCAGCCTTCGACCAGACCGTGCAGCGGGTCGAGACCATCCTTGAGGAAAAAGGCTTCAAGTTCCTGCAAGCGGACACAATGCGTCCGCTTCTTGAACATGAGGGCCTGACAGACTGGGACACGTTTGCCTCAAGCTGGAACGATCTTGGCCTTGATCTCTACATGGCTGATGGTGGACGTTACCGGCGACGGCGCTATGCGACGTTCTCTGTCAGCAATGGTCTCATTACGCGCAAAACGCACCAACCCCATTATCAGAGCCGGGACCACAACCTGCTGAATGGCGGGATCGAACGCTGGTTCGGTGCGATTGAAGACAACATCGCTTCTCATCCCGCAATGCTTGCCGCGATCCGGACCATCAGCCGATTCGCCGATGCCCTGACACCTTCCCAGGAAAAGCCGGACACCTGGCACACGGAGGTTCATCAGTTTCGCATCGAGGCCAACCCGGACAGCGAAGGGCGCCCAACCCCGGAAGGGATGCATCGGGACGGAGTTGACTGGGTTCTGGTTCTGATGATTGGACGCCACAATGTCGAGCAGGGCGTGACGACCATTCACGACAACCAGAAAGACCTTCTCGGGTCTTTCACCCTGACCCAACCTCTCGACGCTGCCATTGTGGATGACCATCGCGTCTATCATGGCGTCACAGCCGTAACGCCGCAAAACCCTGACGAACCCGCTTACCGGGACGTTCTGGTCATTACGCTCCGGCACGAATAACGTCGAAATTCACCTCAGCCGGAAATCTGTCATGGATCGACTGGCTTAATTCCGTGTTAAGAATCACATCATGACGATCCAGCAGATTCTATCCCGCACCCGGCTTCGCCATCTGGCGCTGCTTACAGTCTCAGTTCTCTCGGTTGCCGCCACGGTAAGCGCCGCGACAACGCATCATCGGGCCACGCATCACACCCAGCATTCTTCTGCTGCGGCAACAGGCCCCGCACCTGTCATTCTGTCTGCCCACCCGGGCACACAGCTTGATATTGATGCCCGCAAGCTGAATTCAGACGACCTGGAAGACGCTGCCAAACATCACGACCATCCGGTTGTGCTGGTCGGCTCTGCGCCCCTGTCTTCTGGCAAGAATGACGAAGCCCTGTTCGTTCAGCTTCAGTCCGCCCGTCTCTGCGGGTCTGCTGGCTGCACGACCTCTGTGTACCTGCGCCATAACGATAGCTGGAAGACGGTTCTGGACTCAGTGAACGGTGATATTTCCGTTCTCCCGACGCGCCATAAAGGCATGCACGACCTGCTGGTCGGCAAGAATGACAAGTGGATCTGGGATGGCAATGAGTATCAGGACACGCTGAGCGCGCCGCCCATGCCCAAGATGAACGGACCGAACTGACAATTTTTCAGGGAAGTCTGGAGCGGGTGAAGGGAATCGAACCCTCGTATGCAGCTTGGGAAGCTGCCGTTCTACCATTGAACTACACCCGCAATGTCGTCGCTTATATCCTCCCCTCCGCCCCTCTGCAATCCATGCTGAGGGGTGTTGACGCAAAACCACTCCTCGTCCCATAGTCCTGCCCGTCAGGCGGCCCTAAAGACCGTTTGACCCTCGTGATTTGAGCGGCCGGCTTGCGGCGAGGATAAATAATTGCGCTAAAGAGGCCCTGCGGTTTTCCATCCACGGTTTCCCCAGGACTTCCACGGCCCGCCACATGCTTTTCACCCAACCGGTGAGAACCTTTGGAGGGACTGATCTTATGTCTTCAGAAAACTGGCGTACTGCCACGCGTCTCCTGCACGACGCCCCGAACCGTACCGAGTTCGGCGAAACGTCCGAAGCGCTCTTCCTGACATCCGGCTTCGTTTATGACAGTGCCGAGCAGGCTGCCGCCACTTTTACGGGCGATGTCGAGCATTTCCAGTATTCACGCTTCGGCAACCCGACTGTGGACACACTTCAGGAACGGCTTGCCCTTCTGGAAGGTGCAGACGCCTGTATCGCCACGTCCACAGGTATGGGCGCGGTCTCGTCAGCTCTTCTGGCGCATGTCAAAACTGGTGAGCGGGTTGTTGCGTCCCGCGCGATCTTTGGTTCCTGCTACTGGATCGTTACGACGCTGCTGCCGCGCTACGGCATCGAGACCGAACTGGTCGATGGCGATGACTACGACGCCTGGGAGCGCGCGCTTTCGCGCCCAACAGCTGCCGTCCTGATCGAAAGCCCGTCAAACCCGATGCTGGATGTTCTCGATATCCAGCGCATTGCGGATCTTGCCCACAAGGCGGGTGCGCTGCTGATGGTGGACAATGTCTTCGCCTCCCCGATCGGTCAGTCTCCGCTCAAACTGGGCGCTGATGTCGTACTGTATTCCTGCACGAAACATATCGACGGTCAGGGACGTGTTCTGGGCGGTGCCGTTCTGGGCAACGACAAGTGGATCAAGGAGACGCTTCAGCCGTTCACCCGCAACACGGGTAACGCCCTGTCTCCGTTTAATGCCTGGGTGCTGCTGAAGGGTCTCGAAACCCTCAAGCTTCGGACCGAAGCCATGGCACGCAATGCGGCGGCTGTTGCCGACGCACTCGCAGCACTTCCGGGCGTCGTGAACGTCCGTTATCCGGGTCGTGCCGACCATCCGCAGCATGACCTTGCGCAGAAGCAGATGAACAACGGTGGCTCTCTGGTTGCCTTTGAAGTCGAGAACGGCAAGGCCGGTGCCTTTGCGTGCCTCAATGCCTTTGGCCTGATCGCCATTTCCAATAATCTCGGCGATGCGCGCAGCCTTGCCACCCATCCCGCCACGACGACCCATATGCGCGTCAGCGAAGAGGAACGTGCACGTCTGGGCATCACGGATGGCGTGATTCGTCTGTCTGTCGGCCTTGAAGACGCAGCCGATCTGATTGCCGATGTCACAGCTGGTGCAGCCGCTGCACATTCGGTCAAATAAGTTTTCCTGACAAAGAGGCGGGATGACATTAGAATGGCGTCATGCCTGACAAGTCATCCCACCCTCACCTCCTGGCTGATCCGGAAGCGGCTCTGGCCGAAGCCATGGATAATGCACCGCGTTTCAGCCAGATAACGGACGACGTGACCGTCACGGTCCGTACGTTCTGGCTGGACGACCAGTCCCAGCCCGAAGACCATCGTTTTGCCTGGGCCTATCACATCAGCATCGAAAATGGCCGGAAAGAAACCTTCCAGCTCATTTCCCGAAGCTGGGAAATCGTGGATGGCCTTGGCCGGGTTGAACATGTCCACGGAGACGGGGTTGTCGGCGAGCAACCGATCATCTCTCCCAAAGACCAGTATGATTACACGTCAGGCGCAATGCTCACGACGCCTGGTGGCTTCATGCGCGGGACGTATCACATGCTTGAGCCTGTCTCAGGGCAGCGCTTTGACGTCCATATTCCCACGTTCAGCCTCGACAGCCCCCATGATGGCGGACTGCTTCACTGATCTGCACTGACACGAACCCTTGACGTTGCGGTCCCCGCGGCCCATTCCTGCGCCCATGCGTATCGCCGCCCTTCTTCTCGCCGCCGGTCGTGGTCGGCGATTTGCCGCCGCCTCACCCGAGGGTGAAGGTTCCAGCAAGCAGTTCCGGATGCTGCGGGGCAAACCCGTCATCCGCCGTGCTGCCGAAGCCCTCCTTCCGCATGTAGATGTTCTTCTGCCAGTCGGAGACGATCCCCTGCTGGCCGAAAGCCTTGCCGGGCTGGAGGTTTTGCCACCCGTTGCGGGCGGTGCAGAACGTCACGACAGCGTGCGGAACGGGCTGGAAACGCTCGCCAACCTGCCGGAGCCACCGGATCTTGTGCTGGTTCATGATGGTGCGCGCCCCTGCGTACCACCGGAAGTGGTTCAGAATGTCATAGAGGCGCTGAAAACCCATGCGGGCGTGATTCCCGCCGTTGCGGTCAGCGATACCATCAAAAAAGTCCGGGACGGCATCATCATCGACACCGTCCCGCGCGAGAACCTGTGGCGAGCGCAGACACCTCAGGGTTTCCATTTCCCGACCCTGCTCGAGTTGCATCGCACTCACCGCGATGCCCGCACCGACGATGCAGCCCTGCTGGAGCAGGGTGGCCATCCGGTCGCAATCGTTCAGGGATCGGACAACAATATCAAACTGACAGTTGCGGAGGATCTGATGCGTCTTGAAGGTGTAATCGACGGCAACCTGCTGCCCCGCGTCGGGCTTGGCTACGACGTCCATGCATTTGAGGAAGGCCGCAAGCTGATCCTCTGCGGGATTGAAATTCCGCACACGAAAGGCCTTGCTGGCCATTCAGACGCCGATGTCGGTATCCATACGCTGTGTGACGCCATTTATGGTGCATTGGCTGAAGGCGATATTGGCCGTCACTTCCCGCCGACAGACAACGAGTGGAAGGACATGGATTCCGCCCGTTTCCTGATCCATGCCGGTGAGCGCATTCGCGCCCGTGGCGGCTTCCTCGTGAATGCAGACATTACGCTGATCTGCGAGCGCCCAAAGATCGGTCCGCATGCCAAGGCCATGCAGGAGCGTCTGGCAGAGCTGCTTCAGGTTAATGTCAGCCGTATTTCGGTGAAGGCCACAACATCCGAGCGCCTGGGCTTCACCGGCCGCGAAGAGGGCATCGCCGCGACCGCTGCCGTCAGCATCATGGTACCGGATAACGGAGACGCCTGAGCGTCTTCAATTATTTCTGTTTTAAAGAGAGCCCGCATCCTTCTGGAGGTGGGCTTTTTTCATGCCACCACAATCAGGATGGCACGTCGGGCAAGTAAACTGTGAGGCTACGGAAGCCTCAGCCGTGAATGGCGCAGACAACGACAATAATCGGCGTTGCTGCGAGTAGAAGCCATGCCCCCATCGAGCACTTCGCTACAAGACGTGTACCCATGTGACGCATGGGGCGACTGACGGATACCGACATATCTTCCTCGACTCTGACGTTACAGGACAGATCGGAAATTGCGCCATAACTTCCCCTGGAAGCCAGTCACTAATCATCTCTTTCTGTCACAGCGCCAGATGCGCTCCGAATATGGCAACATCATGCCTCACACGAAAAATTCAGCCCTCGCGTGCAAAACCGAGAAACGTCAGAGCCTCCGTGGTGTCCTGCTCGCGTGTGGTCATGACACGGAACAGTTCGTCATCCCGCCCCCAGACCAGAAGTTGTTTGCGCTCATCAGCATTGGCAACGGACACGGCGTCTTCTTTGCTGATTGCACCTGAGACCAGCGCCAGAGCCAGAAGAAGACTTCCAAAACTCTGCGTCAGAACTCCCAGGACTGCTAGTTCGGCTTCGTTCTGGCGGGTCAGGAGGCGCTCCAGCCCTGTAATGTAGTCACCCGACTGAGTAATCGGCATGAGACCATCTGTAACAGATGGCTGAATGCCTTCCTTGGCCAGCCACTCGAAGATGCGCTCTACGGTCGAGTCGGGCTTTTCCTTGCGGTAGCAGAGGCCATCATCCAGCCCATGTCGCAGCAGAGCTTCACGGGCTTCGATCAGATCAGGCCGGATCCGCTCGATCATGGTTCCTGCAATGCGCGTCAGAGGAAGCTGTTCTGGCGTGAAAGATTCCTCTTCCGGAATGCGACTCCATTCCGCGACAATCGCCTGCCCAAGAGCCCGAGAAGCAACGGCCAGAACCTCTCCCTTGGGCAGGCGGATCGGGCGACCGTCCAATTCCGGGCGGAACAACCCATCCTGTTCCCCGAGTGTCACATTTTTCCAGAAACGCTTCCGACTGCTCAATGGAGAACTCCCAGCGCACGCAGGATGTCACCTGCCTTGTTGTGATGATGCGACTGCTCGCTAACAGGTGGTCCCGCCTGTCCTTCGCGAGCTGCGGTTAATGCCGACGTGCAGGGATCAGCAGCCGGACCATCTCCGATCGAAAGCTGGAACCGCCCGTTTCCGTCCCTGTCCTGCTTGGCCTGGGGGGCAGAGATCGTTCCGGTGACAACCACCGGCGTTGAAGCTCCCGCCCCCTCAAAATCGAGGCTTGGCACGAGGTGAAGCGTCATATCTTGCGATCCGAGATGCACCTCACCATGCCCTTGCGTCGAGAATCGTCCTGATTGCAGACCGATGGTGTCCAGCGTGGCGACATCATCAGAAAGCGCCAGATGCAAACCGAGGCAACGGAGCGGACGCGAACCGCTACCCAGCAGCGAACTCGCTCCTGGCCCGGCAATACGACCAAGGATCTGGCTATCCACCTGACCATCCACCATTGAAACGCCGAGATGGCCGTTCAGGGACTGCCGGATGGTTTCCAGACTGTCACCCTGTCCCGTCACTTCACCAACAAGCTGGACCGGCCCTTGAAGCAGGAGCGGCAACTTCAGGCTTTCCTCAAGCAGGCCGACCGGCAGAACCAGCGGCTGGAACGTGAGATGCGTTGTGACCGGCAGTTTCGAGGCATCAAGATCAGCCTGACCGGCCAGGGTTAAGCCCTGCCCCTGCCCCGAAATCGGCTCAAGGCGCAGATGACCGTTGGACAACGTCAGATGCGTGACGAGATTTGTGTAATCGTGGCTGTAGAAAACAACCCGGTCCAGCGTGAGGTGTAGATCGAGATCCTGCGCCCGTAAGCGCTTGACCCATGCTGGCACGGCTGCCCCAGAGCCAGTTGGAGCATCAGGAGCCGCAGGCACAGCAGACTGATCCTGCGTCTGAACGGACTGGGTTGCTGCCTTTTCCACTGTTCCGGCAGGACCGGGCATCGGTACAGGCTCGGACTTCACAGGTTTAGCCGCCTGCTCTGCCTTGACCTCAGCGAGCCACAGACCTCGCAGCGCATCCAGATCCAACTGCGTTGCATGCAGACGACCGTTCAGCAGGGGAACCGCGTCTTCATCCGTGAGAAGATGCAAAACTCCATCCACGTCCACTTCATGACTTTTGAACGCAAAGCCATCGAGCGTGGCTTCGCTCAGCCCCTTGCTGTCCAGTGTTCCCTGAAGAGAGACGTCATGCAGAAGGGTTTTGGGCAGATGAAGCGTTCTTGCCCCACCCTGCACCACAAAATGGCTCTTCTCGGCGCCCACCGTGCCAGAGACGGTAATTTTGGCATCATCCTGCGCATTGGCAGGCGGAACCGCTCCATCGCTGCCAACCGCTGAAGAAAGCGACAGCGGCGTGGAGCGAATTTCTGCCTCCACGGGGACCGCAGTCTGTCCATGATCGCGCCATGCACGGGCTGCCTGTTCCAGCGTTCCGGCGTTGCTCAGGATTCTCCAGCCTGTATTCCGCCAGAGGACATCCGCACCCACAGACAGAGGGGCAGAGCTGGCGTCGGCATCAAGATGCAGGTTGTTGATCGCCACACCCCGAACAATCAGTCCTGACGCGTGCAAATGCACGCGGCCCGGAACAAGACTCACGAGCAGCGCCTGCCCCTTCTCTGCCCAGTCGGCATCCGTCAGTTCGCCCGCATCGCCCTGAACCGACAGTTCACCGCCAAGACCACGGACATCCGGCAAATTGGCATGCGGGAAAAGGCGATGCGCATCCTGCAGGTTTGGCCATTCTCCCTGCGCCGTCACGGACAGGCCACGGAGATGGCGGGCATCGTGGATCTGACCGTCCACGTTCAGCCAGTCCCGCTTGGCGTCTGCCCCCAATGTCGTGCCCAGACTGAACGTCCATGGCTTGGCGCCAGACTGCAACAGGGACAGATCACCGACATGACCCTGAAGCGTGAAGGGCGTCGACCCATGCGTGCCTTGCAGGTTAATCCACGGGCTGGGGCTGCGAAGCCCGGCGAGATCCATCGTTCCGATCTGGAACGACCCGCTCATACCCTTCATGTCGTCCTGCCAGCGAACGGTACTGTTCGTCAGATGCAGAGCATCAAGCGACAGATCCCAATGAGCCTGAACGCGCTCCCCGATGTGCTGCCGAACCGGAAGCGGGGCATTCTCTCCGCCATTTTCAGGATGAGCATTGCGGCTGAAAGACCAGTTGGCATTGCCGTCCCGATCACGCTCCAGCAGCAACGTTGCCCCGTCGACCACAAAACCCTGAAAGCGGACCTCCCGGTGCAGAAGCGCCAGAACGGACAGGCCCGCATGAAGAGTTTTGGCCTCAAAGACCGGCTTCTGACCGGGGCGTTGCAGAACAAGACTCCGCGCTTCAAACGAGGGCCAAGGCAAGATCTGGATGGATGATCCCTTAACGGCCATGGAAAGGCCCGTCTCTTTCTTCAGGGCCTCGGCCACACGCTGGCGCAGCGCATCCTGATCGATCAGTTCATGTGCAGCGATAGAGGCGCCCACGAAGGCAACGATGACCCCGATGAGCGCGCCAGTGAGTTTCCTCATTATTTTGCAGGCCCTCTGTTTCCCTTGATCCGCTTGGGTGCAGGCGTATCACCCGGCACAAACCCCAAAGAACGGAATGTCTCACGCATATGCGGTGGCAGCGGCGCGGTGACGATCAGGCGTCCACCAGCCGGATGCGGAATATCGAGCTGGCGGGCATGGAGATGCAGCCGGTCGATGAATCCTTCCGGATGGGCGGCCTTCCCGCCATAGCGCGGATCACCAACGATGGGCGTGCCGAGGGATTCGCAGTGAACGCGAAGCTGATGCGTGCGGCCCGTCAGCGGAGACAGGGCCAGCCAGGAGAACTTCTTTCCAGCCGCATCAATCGTCTCATATTCGCTCTTGGCAGACACAGCATCTTCTTCGCCACGTGACGCAGCGACCACGAGAGCCGCTCCACCTGCGCCAATCTTGGCGAGTGGTTGATCAATAATGCCGGAAGGCTGCGCCGGGCGACCGACAACGATTGCCCAGTACGTCTTGCCCACATCACGCCCCCGGAAGGCGGCTGCCAACTTGGCGGCCACGCCCGGCGTGCGGGCGATCAGAAGGATACCTGACGTGTCACGGTCGATACGATGCACAAGACGCGGACGATCCCCATCTTCCTTGCGCAGACCATCGAGCATCATGTCCACATGCTTGGTGATGCCGGGACCACCCTGCGTTGCAAGGCCGGATGGCTTGTCCAGAACCAGCAGGTGATCGTCCTGATAGATCACCATCTTTTCGATTTCGCGCACCAGCATCGGATCGGGCGGCGGCAGTGGTGCAGGCTGGCTTATGTCCGGCAGCGGCGGAATGCGGACGGTCTGTCCCGGCGCGAGGCGCGAATTGGTCTGCACGCGCCCCCCGTCGACGCGGACCTGGCCTGTCCGGCACAGCTTCTGGAGCGCGCCCTGCGTGAGATTGGGGTAGTGACGTCGGAACCAGCGGTCGAGGCGCAGATCGGCTTCGTCTTCGGTGACAATGCGGTTGGAAACTTTCATGGCTCGCGGGATGCCCTTTTGGCGGCCCGTATGTCCAGAAGTTTTCTGATACGGCCCTCGTAACCCCGGTCTGTCGGCTGATAGAGCGAGACCCGCTCCATGCCCTCCGGGAAGTAGTTCTGACCCGAAAACGCATCTTCGGAGTCATGATCGTATTCATAGCCCTTGCCGTACCCGATGTCTTTCATCAGGGCTGTCGGGGCGTTGAGAATATGGGATGGCGGCATCAGGCTGCCGGTTTCCCGTGCCAGCTTTCTTGCGGCCTTGTAAGCAGCATACACCGCGTTGGACTTCGGAGCGGTAGCAAGGTGCACAACTACCTGCGCCAGAGCCAGCTCCCCTTCCGGAGAGCCAAGCCGCTCATAGGTCTGCCATGCTGCAACGGCCATTGGCAGAGCATTCGGGTCCGCCTGCCCCACGTCTTCCGCTGCAAACCGCGTCAGACGGCGAGCGATATACCGCGGATCTTCGCCACCTTCGAGCATTCGCGCGAACCAGTACAGGCCGGCATCCGGGTCGCTGCCACGCAGGGATTTATGCAGCGCGGAAATGAGATTGTAGTGCTCTTCGCGATCCCGGTCATACAGCACGGCCCGGCGGGACAGCAGTGCAGCCAGATCCTTCGGGGTCAGCGCCGGGTTCGGGTCCAGCACGACGAGCTGTTCCACCATGTTCAGCAGATAGCGTCCGTCTCCGTCCGCCATGGCCCGCAGACTGGCGCGCGCTTCACGGTCCAGCGGCAGGCGATGGCCAACTACTTCTTCCGCGTGCCTGAGCAGGGCTTCCAGACTGGCATCATCCAGCCGGTTCAGCACTAGCACCTGACACCGAGAGAGAAGAGCCGCATTCAGGGCGAACGACGGATTCTCCGTTGTTGCTCCGACAAGCACGACTGTTCCGCGCTCGACATAGGGGAGGAATCCATCCTGCTGGGCGCGGTTGAAGCGATGGATTTCGTCCACGAACAACAGCGTGCCGCGACCCGTTGCTTCCTGCTTTTTATCAGCCTCATCAAAGGCCTTCCGCAGCTCTGCCACGCCTGAGAAGACCGCGGAAATCTGGGAATAGAAAAGATTGGCCTTCCCTGCCAGCAGACGCGCAATCGTCGTCTTGCCGCATCCCGGCCCTCCCCAAAGAATCAGGCTGGAGAGCGTGCCACGCGCCAGCATCCGCGTCAGGGTGCCTTCGGGGCCAAGAAGATGATCCTGCCCTCGTACTTCGTCTAGTGTCTTTGGTCGCAAACGGTCTGCCAGTGGCTGCGTTCGCGATGGTGCGCGAGTTGGCACTTTGGGAGCTTCGATCGGGCGAGACGGCTGAGCAGGACGCGAGGGCTGCCCGTCACGTCTCGGGGGCGTTTCCCTGCCGCTGGGGCCGGGCGTCGTCCCGAACAGATCCGTCATGTCCGTCATGGCTGCCTCCTGATACGGGAACGATCATAGAACTCCCTTCCCTATTTCGGAACCACCGCACTTCGACGGAAGAGGCTTATTCCATAATCTTCCGCAGCACGCCCGGAAGCAGCATGGAAAGCGGATTGACGGTCATCTGGGGCTGGCCGACGGTTCCCTTGACGTCGAATGTCGCAGCCAGAAGGCCACCGCCCTTCTCGGGGGCCAGAATATGACCGACGCCCGGCAATTTCCCTGGAAGCGCATTGAGGCCGAACAGCGGCACGATGGTGCCGTGTAGATTTACGACGGACGTATCGAGATCAACTGGCCCTTCGACTGTCGCACCCAGAGCCTGATTGCCGATTGTTCCATCACGCAACGTGAGTTTCCGGCCTTCCAGACTGATCTTTGTGGAGACATGCTTCACCTGGAAGCGGTCCATATGGCTCTGGGTCCAGTGAAGCGGGGACAGGTCGGAAACCGCCGTAAGAGTGAACGGCGGCTGGAGGAATTCGAATGGTCCGATCTCCAGATGCCCACGGAACGGCGGCAAACCGAGCCCCAGCCCTGAAGACCCCGCTTTTCCGCGTAGAAAGTTTCCGTCCACATGCGCAACACCACCGCCGATCCGGTCGTACAGCCCCAGTCCTTTAAGCAGGACACCAAGATTGTCGACATCCAGCACGAATGGTTGCTGTTGGCCGGTATCTGCAAGTACAGCCCGCACCCGGGAGGGCACATCCAGAGCGAAACGGCCTGAAACAAGGGTGCCTTGCCGGAGTTCCAGGTGCGAAACAACGCCGCCGACCATGCCTTTTGGTCCGAAATAGACATGCGGCGCATGAACGTCGATAGACCAGCCCTGATCGGCATTTCCGGACGTCGCGGGATTACCCGCTTCACGCGTCGCAGCGTCCGCTGCGTCATGAACGGCCTTGCGCGTGGCAGGATCAAACAGTGGCGCAAGATCCAGTGGGTCCGCATCCAGAGCGATATGAACCGGATCAGAGGGCTGGTCTGGCAGCATGATCCGGGCGCTCCCTTCACTGCGCCCTAGCCGGAAGCCTTCAATGATGATGCCGTTCAGCTTACCATTCTGTGTGACACCCCGCCCCGCGATGGCCAGGGTCTTGCCGTGGGCCTGAAGGCCATCCAGCGCCACCATGTCATGACCCCGGAACGCGATGTGGCCAGTCGCAACGGCCGCTTCACCAACAGGCTTGGTCCAGACCGGAACCGTAATGCCAGCCCGTTCCATATCGAGGGAGAGAGCAAGATCCGCGAGGGAACTGGCGTGCTGCACGTAATGCGCGGAAAGCGTGGCATGGCCGGTGAAAAGACCTGCCGGAACCAGATGAGCTTTTACAGCAGACAGGGGATCAAGGAACGCCTTCGCCTGGATGTCCTGTAAAATGCGTTCCGGCGATCCTTTGCGGAAATTTTCATTCACAACGACATGGACGGGAATACCCGTCAGACGCCCGTCTCCCGTAAGATCCAACCCACTTTCCGTAGCCGTCAGACCGCCAGAGGCGTCATCGACGCCGTGACCCATCAGCACGTTGCCCAGATGCACCTTTGCGAAAGAAGCTTTGGCCTGAACGTGAATGTCCTTGTCCTGAACATGCGCCGTTAAAGGCAACGTCAGACGGGCTGTAGCGTCCACTGCCCCGGAAGGATCAGTAAAAGGCAGCGGATGTTTGGAGAGAAGGTGCAGTCTCGGATGAGACAGGATGTCTTTGAACGCAGGCAGAGAGCCTTTCAGATGCGTTCTGATATCACCCGTGGTCGGGCCTTTTTCATACAGATTGCCCAGACGGACTTCCCCGTCAGCAATCTCGATTTTCCCGCTATCTGTCGACTGTATCCCATGCTGGAACCGGACGACCAGTGTATCGAATCCGTCAAATCCCAGCTTCGCATCGATTCCCGTGGCAGGCGAAACCGGCCGCAACCAATGCACCGTCAGATCATCACCAAGCAGTTGCCCATCCATGCTCGTCGGGCGGACATGCTTCGGGCCTTCGTTCGAATGAATATGGGTACGCACTTCAAGATCATGCGCGTGGCCGCTTGTGATGTTGGCGACAATCCATTTTCTGCCACCTTTGATAATTCCCGCAGGCCATACGTTGCCCAGCGTCGAAAAATCGAAACCGTCCAGAGCAGCTGTAGCATCACCATCCAGCACCTGGGGATGCTTCAGGTCGTCCACCGTCAGTGCTGCTGTAGCCTGAACATGGGTCAGAGCGCCGTGAACATCTGCCACTGTCAGCTTCAAAGCAGGAACAGAAAGCGAAGCTGGCCCCTGCGTGCCAGGTGTACGCATCCGAAGGTTCAGTTGCGCTTCACCGCCCCGCAGATCAATCGGCTCATCAGAATCCTGCCGGACGTGACCGTTCCCGAGCACAAGGTGAAGAGCCAGACTGGATGGCAGTTCTCCCATCCCGTGGGGGACCACCTGCATGTCAGTGGCAACGGTGATCGGGATATCCCAGTTGGCCAACCCCTTGCTGAAAACACTCAGGCCCTCGGGGCGAAATGGTGTGGATGTCAGATGCCATTGCCCGGTTTGCGCTGAAGTCTGGCCTCCTTTTGCACTCAGAACCGTCTGAAACGATCCAACGCGCACGGCACTGTTCCACCAGCCATTCCAGAGATAGTCCTTGGACGCAGACATAACCTTCAAACGCTCGCCATGAGCCGCCATGGGGCCGAGCAGCAGCTTCTGGCCATCAGGCAGGCCCAGCAGCGTTATGGAAACGTTTCGCAGATCGACTGCGGCCAAACGGTCCATCTGGGTGGGAACGCCCCGGCCACCATGTTTCTGGGCGGGAAGGTCGAGATCAATATCGCCATTGGGCTGGCGGCGCAGAACAAGGGAGACGTCCTGAAGGCGCATCCGACGAGGAGCGATAATCCCGTGAAGCAGCGGAGCAAGCGCCATGACCACATCGGCCTCACCTGCCCGCTCGGCGATTGTCCCATCCAGCCGTGTCACAGTCAGACCGCGTGCTTCCAGCATCAGTCCGGCGGAAATTCCACCAGAACTTGGCTGCCACTGCACCCGAAGCTGCGACCATGCCAGACGCCCTGCAGGATGGCCGGGCCTCTTGCCTGCCACTACGGGAATTGGCTCAATCAGACGGGAAACTGGCGTAACGTCGACCGGCCCGTGCGCGAGTTTCCAAAGCAGCAGGGTTCCTGCTGCTCCAGCGGCTGCTACAGGTGCTATCAGCGCAATGCACACCCAGCGCGCGACGCTCAGGTGACGCGGCAGGCAGAACGGACCAGGTAGGTACGGATCAGGCAGGGCCATCAGTGTGTGCCGGGGACGTCCGGCGTTCTCCCTGTCTGTGGAAAGAATGGCGGAAGGGCGCTCAGGCCCCGCTGGTCATATCCCGGAAAGCCTCAGCCACCAGCGCGGTATGGTCGGCAGGTTTCACCTTGCGCCAGATATGACGGACGACACCGTCTCCATCCACAAGAAAGGAACTGCGCTCCATGCCCATGTAAGTCCGGCCATACATGGATTTCTCAACCCATGTTCCATAAGCCTCCGCGACACTATGATCTTCATCGGAGGCCAGCGGAAATATGAGAGCATATTTGGCTGCGAAACGATCAATTTTCGCGACCGGATCGGGGCTGACGCCAATGATCGTCAGACCTTCACTGTCGAAGGATGGCAGGTTCTCCTGAAGGGAGCAGGCCTGCGTCGTACAGCCAGGCGTGTCCGCCTTTGGGTAGAAATACAGCAGATACGGTTTGCCCTTCAGCGTTTCACTGCTGACGGTGCCACCTCCCGAAACAGGAAGCGAAAACGCTGGAGCACGGTCACCCGGCTGAAGGGCATGATCTGTCATAGGCACCATGATTGCCTGACACCCTCCGCCCGATCAAGGCGGACGAAGGGCAATAATGGCTCAGTATTGCGGATAAACCACAACTGGCGGCGGTGGCGGAGCATAAACGACCGGCGGTGGCGCATAAACGACACGGGGCGGCGGGGCATAGACAACCGGCGGTGGTGGCGGTCCATAAGGATGGCTCAACATGGCGCCACCGACGGCGCCAATCGCCAGACCACCCAGAATGCCACCAACGACAGCACCGGTGTTTCCACGATGACCACCGCGGTTCCAACCTGGTCCTGGGCCATAATATCCACGCCCCGGACCACCATATCCACCATGCCAATGAGCTTCAGCGGCGGGGACAACGGCATTCGGGGCAACTACTGCCGTGCCGATCAGCAGGGGCGCAGCCAGCAGGACTGCACGGGTGATGCGACGCATGGCAAATCTCCTCATTACGTCAGACGGGGTAGACCCAGAGAGCGGTTCCGCCCGTCCTGTGAGAGAAAATCTGCCACACGAAAATGGCAGGAAAAGGCAACAATCATGGCAGCCATTTTTCAAATTATGATTGCTACGAAGAGCCTCTTCAATGCTTGGGATCGATCCGATGGTACCCCTCCGGCGGGTCAAACAGCTCATCGGCCTGAGCCGCACGACTGACAGACGCAGCCTGCACTACAAGGCGTCCACCCTGGGTTGCACCCAGTAGCAATCCATCCGTTGTATAACAGAAATCCGTAGGGAGCTTGTTCGTATCCAGGCTCTCCCAGATCATGCAGCTCTCGCCGGCAATTGTGGCAGGCCCCACCTGTTTCCACCCGCCGGGTGCAACCGTGCCCGGCGCAGAAAACGAATCGCCCGGTGCCTCGGTCACAGTGGCGCTTTTCGCCGTTGTATCCAGCACCATCAGGCGATGGGTTCGGTAATCCGTCAGCATAACCGTCGCGGCTCCTTCTGGATCCACGCGCTGACGCCACAACTTTGCACTCCACCGCATCCGCTGGTGAAGATGCTGGCCTCCCGGGCCAACCATCACATAGTCAATGTCAGCATCATGCATCGGAGTCACGTAAGGGGCTGTGTCTGTGGCGTGCGCTGCGTGGCCGCCAAGAATCAGACCGGCCAGAACGCCAAGGCTCCAAAAACCGCGCCGCATTACTTCTGACCACCGTTGGACGGGCCACTGGGCGGCTGATCAGGTGTCGCAACCGTTCCGTCACCCGCGGAATCATTTGGGACAGAGGGTTGGCTTGCATCGTCGGGGGACGCAGGTGTGGCACCTGTGGATGGGGCCGAGTTCTCCGCCGGGGTGCCTTCTGCGGCAATATGCCCCGGAGCCTGCACGGCCGAATCTCCTGCTGCACCACCTTCGGGAACAGGGGCCGGCGTTGCCGACGTGGACTGGTTACCGTCAGTCGCCGAATGGCGTGGTGGCGTGCGTGGCGTGATTTCCTGAAAGCCTGCGGGCGGCTCGAAAGTGGACGTTGGCAGGTCGCCGTAAGTTACGGTCGTCGCCTGAATGGAGCCTTCCGCCCCATCTGCATCCACACCGTTCTCGGACAGGATAACACCATCGTCCGTCACGCAGGCTGCGGCTTTGCCGTGGGCCGTCTGGATATCCCATCGACCACAGGAAACTCCGGCAATCGTTGCCTGACCCGCCTTGGTGTATTTCATCCCGAGATCAAGCATGAACGGGTTATGCAGCCCGTGCTGAGGCCGGATATGAGCGTAAAGTTTCCGCTCCAGCATAACGAGTGTCACAAGCTGCTTGGGACGGTCCAGAATCGTGATGCCACGCCCATCAGCCGAATCAATCCGCAACATGTCGCCCGAGCCGGAGAAATAGACTTTCACATCCCCTCCAGCACCCTGCATTCCCGGGGCCGACAGATGATATGTGACAGTCACATCGCGAGCAGGAGCCAGTCTCGGATGGTCATCGGCGTATGCTGCGCCGCTGCCTGCCACGAGGAACAGACTGGCGAGAAAAGCAGACTGATGCCGCCGAAGAAAAGAAATCATCAGGAGTCTCCTGGATGTGGGCGTAGGTACGCGATGTCATCGCGTAGGGCGTGCAGACTGAAGTCGCCCGGCCAGACGGCACGAACAGTCAAAGCCTGATTCAACAGCACCAGATATGCTGCTGCAGGAATACCGATACCGCCCAGTGTCGTCAGATGAGGCGTGGTGTACTGGGTATCCAGAAGGCGATACCCTCCCTGACGCAATCCTGCAACGAGATGGACCAACGCAATCTTGGAAACATCCCGTTGGCGAGAAAACATGCTCTCTCCAAAAAAGGCGCCTCCCAACGTCACACCATACAGTCCACCGACGAGTGCCTCGCCATCCCAGACTTCGATGGAATGGGCATGGCCTTTCTGATGAAGGGCGCCATAGAGCGCGCAAATTCGAGGGCTGATCCAGGTTTCTTCCCGGCCTGGCGCCGGCTCAGCACAGGCGAGCATGACGTCATCAAAAGCCCGATCGGCCGTTACCTGAACCTTTCCGGACCGAATGGCCCGCATCAGCTTGCGCGGTACCACCATTCTATCCAGTGGAAGAATTCCGCGCTCCTCCGGAAAGTACCAGCTCAGTTCGTCACTGTCCCGATCGGGTGCCATCGGGAAAATCCCTGCGGCATAAGCCTCCAGCAGACTTTCCGGTGTGATGTCAGACATGCCGTCGATGCTTTCGGTCCTGCATAGGGGAAATATTGGCCTCTTTCTGTCCCGGCATGATACACAGATCCCCAATCTCGTCGGAGAACTGCTTTGCCAATCGCATTTGTTTACATGATCTTTCTGGTGCCGCTGGCGCTTCTACGCCTGCTTATCCCTGAGGCACACGGCCTGCTGATGGCCCTTGCCAAGATCTGTTTTGCAGGAATTGTTTTCTGGGGTCTGCTGGACTTCTGGCGCATGCGCCCCAGCAAAAGCTGAGATCAGATCAGGCCGACAAGCACCACAAACAGCCCGACCATCGATCCGCCCCAGATGAGGCTGCGGATCGGCCCCCAGCCGAACGCATAGGCCGGGACGTAGATCAGACGCCCGAAGAAATAGAGCCCTGCGCCCCAGGCAACAAGAGCGCCATCTTTCCCGGCGATGTGGGCCAATAGAACAGCCCCGATGAAAATCGGTAGCGTTTCCTGAAGATTAGCCTGCGCGCGGCGCATGCGGGCAGCGAGTCCCGTATAATGTGGCGCCTCGCCATCCCGGTTTCCCGTCGCCCACTGCACGCCATCCTGACGTCGACAGGCTGCCGAGGTGAGAAACAGGTGTACAAAAGCCAGAACAAGAGTCCAGCCAAGCCAGACAAGACTCATCGACATCCTGTTTCTCCGCTTTCAGTCTCCCGAAAGATCAGGAGAAGGTTTCAGACGTTGCACCGGACCTCAGATCCATAGCTGCTTCATGAACGGCCCGGCCATGCGTCCGTTCCAGACGACGGATCGTAAAATGTGCCCGCGCAAGGGCACGGTAATGCGCAAGGAACGCCGAATTGAGTGACGCACCACACAGCGCACCCGCGACTGGCACCATCTGAAGCGCAAATTTCCGCGACAGGCCGATGCCATAATGGGACGCCACTTCGGAAATCAGCATCACAACCGGGCGACCCCGTAGCAGGGCGCGCGCCGAGAAGAATCCGAGTTCACCGTCTTCTTCTTCCTGACGGGCCGGAAAGGTCTTGAGCGCAAAGACTTCGAGGCAGGCCCGGCGCGTGTCTTCGTCGCGCAGATCCTCGCCTTCCTCGCGAGCGATGCGGGCGATCTCACGCATGATGGTCAGGGTCGTGAACCCGACATCGGGGGCAAGACCAAACACGCCACCAAAACCGCCGACGGCGCCCGAAATGGCAACAGCCGCCTGTCCGGCATTTTCACGCCACACATCGCGCTTGAGAGGAACATCATTCTTGATCCCGACGACTGCGACATTGAAGGCCTGTTCAATGGCGACTTCTGCCGTTTTCTGGATTTTTTCCTGAAGGCCCGGTGCGAGACCAAGCCCCTTCATACCGAGTCGCGCGGCCTGTCCGACAGCACCACCCATCAGATCCGCCAGACGGACGAGTACGCCGCGCCCCTGCTCGACGCGTGCCAGCACGGACTGAAGCTGGGCAAGGGACTCCCCGTCCAGCGCCAGTGATGCAAATTCGCTGGTCGGAAGCTGCGAGCCATTCTCTACGGTCATGACGATCAAAACTCCTGTTCGTAAGACCCGAAACCGTTTACCCGATAGCAGGTTTCATATCGCATCACGAAAGCCCCCTGCTTGACGGGTGCCACGGCCGGGTGTGGAGAAGGACATATTATGAAAACATTTTCTCGCTGGATCCTGTCTGCCCCGCTGGCGGTCAGTCTCCTCGCAACAGTCGCCACGCCGGCGCTGTCCGCTCCACATCATGCCCATCGTAGCCACAGTACGGCTGATCTGCCACAGATCCCGCCCTCAACGGCTCATCAGCTGAACAATCCACCTGAGAAAGTGCTGACACCTGCGCAGCAGGTTGCCCTGCCAGACGGCGGCGCACCGCCACCGCCTCATGGCTACACGACGGTTGAAGACTCGGAAGAAAGACTCGCAAATTACAGCGGTGAAGTCCGGACGCATCTGCCTGTCGGCATGCCAGGAACCAATGCCGAGCAGAAAACCAACGGTCCTAACAACCTGCCGTCCCATTTCAGCATTTTTGGGATGCCCGTGAAGTTCAACGCCCCCGTTACGGCACCTTATCATAGCGAAGACCTGCCACTGACCTATGCCGGGCATCCGTCCAACGGGCAGACCAACGTTCTGGTCAACGGCGACGCCTCAGATATTCACTAAGACTCAGAACTTTCAGGGTGAGGGCCATCAGGCCCCAACCCAGTCTCCGATTTTCGTCAGGTAGCGGAACTCCGGTTCCGTGACTGGCGCAACGGACAGGCGTGACTGCTTCAGAAGCGCCATGTTTTCCAGTTCCGGATCAGCCTTGATCTGGGCAAGCGTGATGGGTTTGGCGAAAGCGCCATTCGCTTTCACATCCACACAGACCCATTTCGGGTCATCGGCAGTCGGGTCCGGGTAGGCTTCTTTCACGACTTCAACGACACCCACGATCTGCTTTTCGCTCACAGAATGGTAGAAAAGCGCCAGATCCCCAGTCTTCATGGCGGCCAGATTATTACGGGCCTGATAGTTGCGAACACCTGTCCAGGGTTCGACCCCATTATGGACCTGTTCGCTCCACGAAAAGGCTTCGGGTTCGGATTTTATCAGCCAGTACGCCACGTCATTCTCCTGCGGAAAGTTCCCCTTTCGCGCTCATTTCCGTGAAACGTGATAACAGTCATAGGAACAATGGGACAATGCACCTCTTCCGATTGTGAGGGGTTCGGACTATTTCATGTAGAAATATTTCGCGGAGTTTGAGAGTTCCCGTGCGCCCTACGCCCTACCTGCTCCATCGTTATGCCAATCCGGGGCAGTTCCTGCGTCTGGCCCGTGCGCTTCAGCCGTGGCTGTCAACAGGCGCAATCATCTTCCTGACAGTCGGGATCGTGTGGGGCCTCTTTTTCGCCCCTGCGGACTGGCAGCAGGGTGAGACCGTCCGGATCATGTATGTGCATGTTCCCATGGCATGGCTTGCGTCGTCCTGTTACCTCGGTCTGGCCATCTGCGGCCTGTTGTCATTAGTGTGGCGCCATCCGCTGGCCGATCTAGCCGCCATCGAGATTGGCCCGGTCGGAGCTTGCGCCGCTGCCCTGTGCCTCATCACGGGCTCCCTCTGGGGTCAGCCGATGTGGGGAACATGGTGGGTCTGGGATGCGCGCCTAACCTCCGTTCTGGTGCTGTTTTTCCTGTATCTGGGCCATATCGCCCTGATCCGCGCCTTCGATGAGCCTGCCCGTGGGCAACGCGCCGCCGCCATTCTGGCGCTGGCTGGCGCGATTGATCTGCCCATCATCAAGTTCAGTGTGCAGTGGTGGAACACCCTGCATCAACCGGACAGCATCACGCTGACAGGTGCTCCCACCATGTCCATGACGATGCTCTGGCCGCTTCTCATCACGACCATCGGCTTCACCCTTGGTGTTGCCGCAGTCATCTTCGCCCGGCTGAGTGCCGCAATCCACGAGAGCCGGACCCGCCAGCTTATGGCACGGTCCCGGCTCAACCGTTCGGACAGGTCCGCAGCATGATGCACCTTCCCAATCACTGGCCCTATATCGCCGCAGCCTATGGTCTCACCATCGGCTGCTCGCTGGTTCTCGGCATCGGAGCGGCCCTGCGCCTGCGTCGTGCCAAAACCCGGCTGGCGGCTGTCGAAAGTCAGCTTCGCCACCGTGAAAGCTCTGCATCATGACCCGCAAGACACGCCGCCTCTGGATTGTCATTGCCTGCCTCGCCTGCATCAGTTCTGCCGCGGCTCTGACGCTGCGGGCGTTCTCGTCCAACATCGTGTTCTTCATGGCCCCCTCGCAGGTCAAGGCAAACCCACCAGCTCCGGACCGGACCATCCGTCTTGGCGGCATGGTGATGGCGGGCTCCCTGCATCGCATCACGGAAAATGGGGCTCCGGTGAACTCCTTTAACGTCACCGATGGCCAGGCTGCCGTTGAAGTGCATTACACGGGCATCCTTCCGGACCTGTTCCGCGAAGGGCAGAGCGTTGTTGCTCTCGGGACCGTTCAGAAAAATGGTGGCTTCACGGCAAGCGAAGTTCTCGCCAAGCATGATGAGACGTACATGCCCAAGGAAGTGGCCGAGGAACTGAAGCGCACGGGCAAATGGGATCCGCGCTTCGGCAAGGCGCCTGACGCTGCCAGCTGGGACACCATGACCGCCAAGAAAGCCGGAGGCTGAACACCATAATGTTCGGACCAGAACAGGGCCATTTCGCCCTGGCCCTCGCCTGTGTTCTCGCACTCATCCAGTTTGTTGTTCCCCTCTGGGGCGCCCACAAGCGCAATGCCCGCCTTGTAGCAATGGCTCCGTTTCTTGCGGTGTCGCAGCTTCTGGCGCTGGCGATTTCGTTCTTCAGCCTCATCATGTGTGCTGTCCACGATGACTTCTCGGTTCAGAACGTCGCAGCCAACTCCGCTGCGTCCAAACCGCTGCTCTATAAAATCACGGGCGTCTGGGGCAACCATGAAGGGTCCGTCCTGCTCTGGACGTTGATCCTCGGGGTCTGTGGTGCCGCTGTTTCAGCATTCGGCCGTAACCTGCCGGACATCTTGCGTGGCCGCGTGCTCGCAATTCTTGGCGGTGTCTCCGCTGGCTTCCAGCTCTTTTGCCTTCTGACCTCCAATCCCTTCGACCGTGTTTTCCCGGCTCCTATGGATGGTCAGGGCATGAACCCGCTGCTTCAGGACCCCGGCCTCGCCTTTCATCCACCCATTCTCTACACCGGCTATGTCGGCTTTGCCGTTCCGTTTGCTTTTGCCGTCGCCGCCCTGCTTGAAGGACGCGTCGATGCCGCATGGGGCCGCTGGGTTCGACCGTGGGCGGTAGCAGCCTGGTGCTTCCTCACCTGCGGCATCGCTCTGGGCTCCTGGTGGTCCTACTATGTGCTGGGTTGGGGCGGTTACTGGTTCTGGGACCCGGTGGAAAACGCGTCTCTTATCCCATGGCTGACGGGTACGGCACTCGTGCACTCCGCCATCGTCGTGGAGAAGCGAGAAGGCCTCAAGATCTGGACCGTTCTCCTGGCGATTGCGACCTTCTCATTCTCGCTGTCCGGCACATTTCTTGTCCGTTCCGGTATTCTGAACTCGGTACATGCGTTTGCGAATGATCCAGCCCGGGGCGTGTTCATTCTGGCCCTCCTCGCACTGGTCATCGGCGGTTCGCTAGCGCTGTTCGCATGGCGCGCGCCGTCCCTGACATCCGGCGGACTGTTTTCGCCCGTGTCCCGCGAAGGCTCATTGGTGCTGAACAACATCCTGCTCTGCTCCATTTGCGCCGTTGTCGTGACTGGTACGATGTACCCGCCCTTCATGCAGCTTCTGGCAGGGCGCACCATTTCAGTCGGCAAACCGTTCTTTGATGCCGCAACTATTCCCCTGACGATCCCGCTGCTTCTGGCCATGGGCGTCGGCACAGCTCTGCCGTGGAAGCGCGCACAACTCGCGCGTACATTCTCGCATCTGTTCGTGGCGGCCATCATTGCTGCTGTCGGGTTGGTGCTGTGCTTCTGGAAATTCTCCGGTGCACTGCCAATTGCCTGTGGCGCACTCGCCATCTGGGTCATAGCTGCCTCGGTTACGGACATCCTGCGCCGCGTGGGGCTGGGCCATTCCAGCATGAGCGACATGGTTGCCCGCGCCCGGAACCTGCCACGGTCCAGTTGGGGCGCTGCTCTGGCTCATATTGGGGCGGGCATCACGGTTCTGGGCCTGTGCGGCATGTCCGGCGCCCAGCATGCGATTGTAGAAATCCATGTTGGCGAGACCCGCAGTCTTGCGGGCGATGACTGGACGCTTCTCAATGTGCACGATTATGCAGGCCCGAATTATCGCGCCATGCAGGCCGATATTGCCATCCGCCACAACGGCAAACTGATCACGACGCTGCATCCGGAAAAGCGTGATTTCACCACGCAGAACCAGACAACGACGGAAGTGGCCATTCATACAAACTTCATTACGGATCTGTATGGTGTGGTTGGTGACAGACACGGAACGGGCGCAAATGCGACCTATGTGCTACGTCTGCACCGCAACCCGCTGGCTCCGTGGATGTGGCTTGGCGGACTGGTCATGGCGATTGGCGGAGCCTTCTCGCTTTCGGACCGTCGCCTGCGGGTAGGAGCCCCGAAGCGGGCCGCCGCACGGAACATGGCCCAGGCCTGAGGAGAGACACGCATGAATTCAACACGACGTGGCCTGCTGACGGCCCTTCCGATTGTTGGTGCCGGCGTTCTGGGCGTCGGGTTCTGGAAAATGCTTCAGGGCATGGAAAGTGGTGGGTTTGATCCACGCGCGGTGAAAAATCCGAATGTTGGACGCCCCATTCCGCAGTTCGCCATGCCCGGCCTTCCGGGCCTGGGAGATGGCTTTACAGACAAGGAACTCAGGGCGGAGACACGCCCGGTTCTGGTCAATTTCTTTGCCTCCTGGTGCATTCCCTGTGTTCAGGAAATGCCCGGCCTGCGTTCCATTTCCCGGAATATGCCCATCTGGGGCATTGCCTATGAAGACAAGCCGGAAAATGCGAGCGCTTTCGTTCAGCGCGACGGAACGCCTTATGCCCGTGTAGCCGCTGACCGGCATGGGCGCGTTGCCATCGACTGGGGTGTGACAGGTGTTCCGGAGAGTTTTCTCGTCGCGCCGGGAGGACGAATTCTCTGGCACGGCAGTGCGGCTCTGGACCCGCAGATTTATGATGCGGAAATCCGCCCAAGACTGGCAGGCCTGTGATGAAACGTCTTTCTGCGCTCTTGCTGGCCACAACGCTGGTTGGGGGCGGAATTGCTTTTGCCGTCGATGATCCGACGGAAATGCTTCCCAATCCTGTACAGGAAAAGCGGGCCGAAGCGATCGGTGCCCATCTCCGCTGTCTTGTCTGCCAGAACGAGAGCATTGAAGACAGCAGCGCGCCGCTTGCCCGTGATTTGCGGAAAGTCGTGCGGGAACAGGTCGCAGCCGGGAAGTCCGATCAGCAGATCATGGACTGGATGTCGGAACGCTACGGCGAATTCATTCGGCTGGCCCCTCAGTTTTCATGGTCAACCGCCCTGCTCTGGCTGATGCCGGCACTGGCGCTGGTGGCCGGTCTTGTTATTGCCTGGCGTGCGACGAAACGCCGCGTTG
Source organism: Gluconobacter frateurii (assembly GCF_002723955.1). Classification (GTDB taxonomy): domain Bacteria; phylum Pseudomonadota; class Alphaproteobacteria; order Acetobacterales; family Acetobacteraceae; genus Gluconobacter; species Gluconobacter frateurii. The sequence continues at coordinate 342,198 of NZ_BEWN01000001.1, read as the reverse complement.
TCACGCCTGCGCCGCTCACGGATGAAGAGCGCGCGCGTCTGGATGCCCTGTCGGGCCGGGAGTAAGTCTTGTTCTGGTTGGGAATCCTGATTGTTGCAGGCATCGCCCTGCTGCCGGCCCTCTATGGCCTACGCCGTCTCCGCCGCCGTGTGGATGCGCGTGATTCTGCCCTCACCCTTTATCGTGGCCAGCTTGCGGAACTGGACCGGGACCGGGATCTCGGCCTTGTCAGTGGCGATGAATATGGCGCCGCACGAATCGAAATCCAGCGCAGGCTGCTCGCCGCCGATGAGTCATCTGCCGCCCCGGACCTGAATGATGGAGCATCCCGCTCCAAGCGGTTCCTGCCTGTATTGGCTGTTGGTTTCGGGATCCCACTCGCTGCGTTCTGCCTTTATATCGTGAACGGACATCCGTCTCTTCCGCCCCAGCCTTTGAGTGAGCGTCAGGTCAAGCCGGATGCAAAGGCCATGGCGATGATCCAGAAGCTCCAGGCGCAGGTGGCCACAATTCCGAAGGATAGTCCGACCTACGAGACCGGCCATGTTCTACTCGGCCAGATTGAAGCCCGGGCTGGCCTGACGTCAGAAGCGATTGCAGACTGGAAGGCCGCGCTGGATATTCATTTCACGCCAGAGCTTGCAATCCAGCTCGCGGAACTCCAGACCCAGAAGGACGGGCACATTTCTACGAACAGCCTTGATCTGTATCGCCGTGCCCTGGCGGCCGCCCCGGCTGATGCGCAGTGGCGTATCGCAGTGGAAGCGCGGATCGCCGTGGGTGAACATGAGGAGAATCACGGCCAATGATGGAACCGCTATCCAGCGCCGTTACGATCTGTCCGGTCTGTCGGCAGAAAATCCGCTCGACAGCGGAACAGTGCCCGAACTGCGGAGCGGAGCGCCATTTCGGTCCGCGCCTGATTGAATCTGGCATCTGCGCTTTTGCAGGGATGGTGATTCTGGCTGCCATTTCTAGGCTGCTGATGCCCATGTCATTGTGGACAATCATTTTCGCGGTCGTCGGTCTCTGCGCGGGCTTCCTGTTTTCTCACAACCGCTTTGGCGGTGATCGCTGGCTGGGTCGATAAGAGATTGCCCTGCGCGTTTCAGACGTACAGGTCATGACTTTTCACAATAGCCGCATCTGAATATTCCGGGTTCGATCTGAGCAGGTTTTGCCGCTTCTTCTCTTGAGGTAGGGTTCGCGCACGCATGAACCCCCGTTTTGCAGGAAAGCGCCAGACCGCATGAGCCGTATTGAAACCGATGGCATGGGCCAGATCGAGGTTGCTGATGATGTTCTCTGGGGGGCACAGACGCAGCGCTCCCTGAAGTATTTCAGCATCGGACGCGAACTGATGCCGCGCGAAATGATCGAAGCCTATGCGATCATGAAGCACGCCAGCGCCACAGCCAATGCTGCTAGTGGTCGGCTTTCGCAAAAGCGGGCAGCCCTGATCCATACGGTCTGCGACGAAATTACGAGCGGCCAGCATGACCGCATGTTCCCGCTCCATGTCTGGATGACGGGCTCCGGCACGCAGTTCAACATGAACGTCAATGAAGTCATTGCGAACCGCGCCAGCCAGCTCACTGGAAACGCCCTCGGCAGCAAAATGCCGCTGCATCCGAACGATCATGTCAACATGGCGCAGTCCACCAACTGCAACTTCCCGACCGCCATGCATGTTGCGGCAGCTCTCGGCGTTGATCGCCGCCTGATCCCTGCCCTGACGAAACTGCGGGATGCCATCGCAGCCAAGGCAGAAGAATGGAAAGATCTGGTCAAGGTGGGCCGGACCCATCTTCAGGACGCTGTTCCCATCACGCTCGGTCAGGAATGGCATGGCTACGCCGGGATGCTGACGGACAATATTGCACGGCTTGAGACTGCCCGGGACGGTCTTTTCCCGCTGGCTCTGGGTGGCACGGCACTGGGCACCGGCGTTAATACGGACCCCGGATTCGACACCTGCGCCTGCAACGAAATCGCACGCCTGACCGGCCTTGGTTTTACGGCTGGTGACAACAAGTTCGCTTTGCAGGGCGCTCACGATGCGCTGGTGCATCTGTCCGGCTGTCTGCGGACAACGGCTGGCAGCCTGTTCAAGATCGCCAATGACATCCGCCTTCTCGCCTGTGGCCCGCGCGCGGGCTTCGGGGAACTGCTCCTGCCAGAAAACGAGCCTGGCTCCTCCATCATGCCGGGCAAGATCAACCCGACACAGGCGGAGGCCCTGTCGATGCTGGCGCTTCAGGTCATGAGCAACGATGTTGCTGTTGGGCTGGGTGGAGCATCCGGCATGATCGACATGAACGTGTACAAGCCACTGATGATTCACAACATCATGCAGGGCATTACGCTTCTTCATGACGGCTCGGAGAATTTCCGCCAGCATCTGGTGGAAGGCATTCGTGCCAATGAAGCGCGCCTGAAGCAGGCTCTGGATCAGTCCCTTGTGCTGGTCACGGCTCTTTCTCCCGCTATTGGCTATGACAAGGCTGCTCAAGTTGCCCATCATGCCATGGAGAAGGATCTCAGCCCCAAGGAAGCTGCGCTGGAACTCGGTTTTATGACAGCGGAAGACTATGACCGTGTGGCTGATCCGCGCCTCATGCTTTCGCCCAACATCAAGCCAGCGCGCTCCTGACGCCTAATCTGATCCTGCATGACGAAAACTTCATGCAGGATCGGTAGCGGGGGACGAGCGGGACTGGTAGCGACAGTCTGATCCTGTAATCCTTCTTCCGGAGATGACAGACAGATGATGTCCCGTCGTGCGCTGCTGCTCGCCCTGTCCCTGCTTTCGCCAGTTTCTGCCCTGCCCGCCATGGCGGACGATGCCCCGAAGGCCCCTGCGGATAAGACAGACACAGCCAAGTCCACTGACAGCTTTACCGGTGAAGCCGCGCTGCTGCCGACCGATTCCGTTACGAAGCATCATCTGAATGGCCTTGCCTATACTGCCCATGCTGGCACGCTGACGCTTCGCGGCCCGGACGGCAAACCGACCGCCCGCATGTTTTATGTGGCGTACACGAAAGACGGTGCACCAGACGCCAAGCGTCCGGTGTCCTATTTCTTCAACGGTGGCCCGGGTGCAGCGACGGCTTATCTGAACCTGGGGGCTGCTGGCCCGATGGCCCTGACCATGCCTGCCAAAGATGCGACAGACGGTACCCATGCAACGCTGGATGACAATCCGGATAGCTGGCTTCCGTTCACGGATATGGTCTTTTTTGACGCAGTGGGCACCGGCTATTCCCGCCCGCTCGATACAGCCAAAGCTGGCGATCAGTTCTATGGTGTGAAGCAGGACGCCAGCACTTTCGCGAAAGCCATTCAGCTCTGGACGGCCAAGAACAATCGTCAGGCCGCTCCGCATTATCTGGTGGGCGAGAGCTATGGCGGGATCCGGTCCATTCAGGTCGCCAATGCGCTTCAGATGGAACAGGGCATCTTGCTGAACGGTGTCGTCATGCTGTCCCCAGCCATCGAGATGCCTCTGCTGGACACGGACGAAAATCCGCTCTCGGCAGCGCTGATGATCCCGAGCCTGATCGCTGCGCATGAAAGCCCAAACGTTACCCCGCAATCTGCGGATGCAGCATATGAATGGGCCATGGGAACCTATCTGAGCAAGGTTGCCGGCAAGCTGCCAAGCGGTGATGAGGGTAAGGCTTTCTATGCTGAAATCTCCCGCCGAACCGGCCTTCCGGAAGATGTCGTAGCACGCCAGCACGGTGTTCCGGCGATCGGATCCCATGACGTCATGTCCCGCGATGGCAAGCTGCATGGCCTTTACGACTACACGCAGACCATTGCTGATCCATCCGCTGATGGGCTGGATGAAAGCCCGGATCCCACGCTGTTTGGTTTCGGTCGCGCTTATGGCAATGCCTTCTCCGGCTATGCCGCCAATGACCTCGGATTCCAGACGCCGCTGACCTATGATCTGCTATCCTTCAAGGTGAATTCCAGCTGGAAGTGGAGCAATGGCGGCCCGGCTCCGATCCACCAGATCCCGGTTCTGAACCGTCTGCTGGCACTTGATCCCGGTCTGCGGATTTTTGTCGCCAACGGTTACTATGACCTCGCCTGCCCATTCGGGACGGCCCGCTGGATGAAGGACCATCTGACGGTTGGCGCGGATCGCGTGTCCCTGCATCTGTATCAGGGTGGTCACATGCTTTACACGCGCCCGGCCAGCCGCCACGCGCTGTCTCTGGATGTCGCGTCGTGGATGCAGCAGGACGCAATCCAGCACTGAGTCAAATTGACAACCGGTCGGAGAAAACCCTAAGGTTCACGGTATATTCCTTCCAGTTTCCTCAGCCTGGAAGCCGGATCGTGTCCTTTGCCTTCTCCTGCCGATCATCACGGGTGGGCTGCCCATCGGGGCGATTGTTGCATCTCCGCTGAGAGGGCTGTTCAGACTTTGACTTCGTCTTCGAAAAATTCTCAGCTGGGGCAGCCTCTTTCGGAAGCTTTGCTGACTGCCTGCGACCGCGAACCAATTCATCGTCCGGACGCCATTCAGCCTTACGGGCTTCTTCTTATTGCAGATGCCAATACCTTGAGGGTTCTCGGCGGCGCAGGTGATCTTGAAACCCGTCTGGCAACGGAGTGGCTAGGCCGTGCCCTGCCTGACCTGATGGGTCTGCCTGCTGAACGCTTCCATGATTTTACGCCCGCCTCTTTCAGCGATGCCCGGATCTCCGGACTACAGGGCGAGACCTTTAGCATTCTGGTGCACTCGTCAGACGGGAAGCTCCTGGTCGAGCTTGAGCCGATCCAGGAAGCGCGCCTTCTGACATGGGAAATCTTTGGCAGGATTGACGCGACGGCAGACCGTTTCGAGCGATGCCCGGATGTGGCGGAAGTCTGTCGCCACGGTGCGAAAGTTTTCAGCAGACTGACCGGCTTTGACCGGGTGATGGTGTACCGTTTTCAGGAAGATGGTGCTGGATGCGTTGTCGGGGAGCATCGTAACGAGGTCTTCCCCTCTCTCATGAACCATCATTTCCCGGCGAGCGACATTCCCCGTCAGGCCCGGGCTCTCTATCTGCGCAACCGTATCCGCGTCATTCCGACCATTCATTATGAAGCCGCCGTCATCCGACCGACTGAAGCCGGTCTCTCGGGTATCGATCTGAGCGATGTGCAGCTTCGGAGCATTTCGCCCGTTCATCTGCAATACATGGCCAATATGGGCGTGGCTGCCTCGGCGTCCATTTCACTGGTTGTAGATGGCGTATTGTGGGGCATGATTACCTGCCATAATGCAACGCCCCGCATTCTTTCCGAAGACATCCGTGCGGCCTGCCGGACGTTGGCGGGCGTCATGTCCAGGCAGTTACGGAACAAGGAAGAACTGATCACGTATCAGGAACGCCTGCGCCTCCGGAACGCCACTGAGTTCGCAACATCTCACTTTGATGCTGCAGCGTCGGTCGAGACCAATCTGCGCAATTTTGCCTCTGAACTCCGGAGCCTGTTCCCCTGCGATGGGTTTGCGGTCATCGGTACGCAGGATGTAACCGCGTGTGGGCTAACACCCGCCACGTCTGACCTGATTGCCATCCGGGACTGGCTCAGACTGGGTAGCAATGGTGGTATTTTCTGTAGCTCTTCTCTGGGAAAAGACTATCCTCCGGCAGAGAACTGGCCAGAACTCTCTGCTGGTATCATTGCCATCACGCTACCCTTCCGCTCTCCGCTGACATTGATCTGGAGCCGGGTGGAAATCGTGCAGGTCATCGAATGGGCAGGCAATCCTCATAAGGGCATTCCTGATCAGGATGGCATCCTGCATCCCCGCAAATCCTTTGCATCCTGGCAACAGACTGTCCGCGGTCATTCTCATCGCTGGAATGCCGAGCAAAAACAGGCTGCCCGTCGTCTGCGCCGGATCCTGATTGCCGATTATCAGACCCATCAACTTCGGGAACTGAATGCCACATTGACGGCGACGGTTCAGGAGCGCGAAAGCCTTCTGCAACAGAAGGATTTCCTGATCCGTGAAGTAAATCACCGCGTTCAGAACTCCCTTCAGATGGTCGCTTCCTTTCTGAAGCTACAAGCCCGCACTTCGACAAACGAGGAAACCACTCAGGCGCTTTCCGAGGCGCAGCACCGGATCGCAGCTATCGGTCTGGTTCACAGAAGACTGTATCGGGGCGACCATGTGGGTGTGGTTGATCTCAGCCGTTATCTTGAAGAACTGATGAAGGAGCTTTGCTCATCCCTGGGTGAAGCATGGGAACAGCAGCTCCGCATGTTCCTGGTTCCCGTTACGCTGTCTGCTGATCGCGCCATCAACGTAGGCCTTGTACTGACCGAACTGGTAATCAATGCCAGTAAATATGCCTATCACGGGGCAGCAGGGCCGCTACACATCACACTGTCAGAAACCGGAGACCGACTGACCCTGACAGTCTCAGACCAAGGACGCCACGACATCGACCTGAATGGCAGCGGCTTCGGCACACGCATGATGAAGGCCGTTGTCAGCAGTCTTTCAGGAACCTTGACCTACACCCCACTCCATCCAGGTCTGGAAGCAGTGATGTCTGTACCGCTTGATACTCATCCATCGGGGAACCACGATCAGGCCCCGGACGGATTATACTCGTGAGGCGCCCGTTCCCGTGAGGATGAAGACAGAACATGCGGCCTGAACGGATGCCGCTCTCCGTATCATGAGAGCCGACCCTACAACGCTGCTCGGATACAGTACGGTTCTGTTTCTCATCTTTGGTCTCTATTTCACCATTTCCGAGATTACTCACGGCAAGCACAGGAAAGCACTCTGGTATTCCGGCCCTTTTCTGGCAGCCTCAGTCTCCGGTTTTTTCTTTACCAACCCTGTCATCATTCCTGGCCTGTGGGGTCTGCGCATCGGCGCAGTGTTCATGACTCTGGCCTATGGTCTTGGCTGGCAGGCCGTACGCATCATGCTTGGTCGCCGGACCTGCCTGACAGCAGTCCTGGTTCTTTGTCTGCTATCGTTAGCAGTTTCCGCCAGTGCCACGTCAACGGGAACACGGCACATCGCCAGTTCTGTTTTACGCATGCTCATCATCACGGGATTCCATTTTCAGGCTGCACGGGATCTCTTTTGCTCTGATGAAAAACAGACTTCGGCTGAGCAGCTTTTACGCAGAATCATCGTTGCCTATACGAGCATCTATGGGGCTCTGGCGCTTTTGACGGACACCCTTCCCGAGCCTCTTGGTAGTAATCCAGCGACAGTCTGGGCCATTATCCTGTATAACTTTCTGGTCATCATTGAAGGCATCTTCATCGCCCTCGCAATGATCGCCATTCCGCGTGAACAGCTGGCCGCGAAGCATCATCTCCTGACACTTCAGGACCCGCTGACACATGCGGGCAACCGGCGGGCCATGGATGTCTGGATGGAGCAGAATGCAGCATCTCCAATCCCTTACGTAATGCTCCTTCTGGATATCGATCACTTCAAAGCCATCAATGATGGTCATGGTCATGCGACCGGGGATCAGGTCATTATTACCGCAGCGCGATCCAGTCAGAAGGTTCTTCCTCACAACGCCAGCTTCTTCAGAATTGGTGGAGAAGAGTTCGCCGTCCTTCTTCCCTTCCTCAATATCTGTCAGGCCCTGAATATTGCGCACAGTTTGAGAGCGGCCTTTGCACAGGATGTCAGGCAGATTGGCGATGGAACTCTTGCCGCCACTCTCAGCATCGGCGCAGACGTCCGGCATTCGCCTGACACTTCCTGGCATGATGTCTGGGAAAAAGCAGATGCTGCACTTTACGTCGCGAAAGGCACAGGGCGAGACGCGGTTGTCATGGGAGCCGAGGATAACACTGCGTGAAGGCTCTCAAAAAAGCCAGAAACGAAAAAAGCGCCACCCTACAAAGGGTAGGCGCTTTTTTTTGTGTGTAGCAGCAAAGAGGGCCGATCAGGACACCAGATTGCCTTCCTTGTCCACCAGTGTGATTGGATAGTCCCCTGTGAAACAGGCATCGCAATAGCGCCCAGCCCCATCTGCCCGGCTTTCATGCCCTAACGCACGGTACAACCCGTCAAAAGTAATGAAGGCCAGGCTGTCCACACCAATCGCCGCAGCCATTTCTTCCATTGTGTGGGTTGCTGCCATGAGCTTGCTCTCTTCGGGCGTATCAATGCCGTAGAAGCAGGCATGACGCGTCGGCGGAGACGTAATGCGCATATGCACTTCCGTCGCACCAGCCGCGCGAACCATATCCACAATCTTGCGGGACGTGGTGCCACGGACGATCGAATCATCCACCAGAATAACGCGACGGCCTGCCAGAACGGGTCGATTGGCGGAGTGCTTCATCTTCACACCGAGGTTCCGGATCTGATCCGTCGGTTCGATGAAAGTCCGGCCTACATAGTGGTTTCGAATGATGCCCAGCTCAAACGGAATACCACTCTCGGCGGCATAACCAATGGCAGACGGAACGCCAGAGTCCGGCACCGGAACGACAACATCTGCCTCAACAGCCGTCTCACGCGCCAGCTCAGCACCAATGCGCTTGCGGGCTTCGTAAACCGGCTGACCTTCCAGAACAGAATCCGGGCGGGCAAAGTAGATGTATTCAAAGACACAGAAGCGGCCACCCTGATCCCCGAAAGGCCTCAGAGACCGAAGACCATCCGAGTTGATGACCACGATTTCGCCTGGCTCAATATCCCGGACGTAATCTGCTCCGATAATATCGAGAGCACAGGTCTCACTGGACAGCACCCAGCCGCCGTTTCCACCCTCATGACCGGGAATGCGCCCCAGTACCAGTGGGCGCACACCCAACGGGTCACGCATGCCGATCAGACCGTCGTCCGGCGTCAGGGTAATGAGGGAATAAGCCCCCTTCACCTGCTTGACGGCATCGATGAAGCGGTCGAGCACGGTGGAATACAGAGAGATGGCAATCAGGTGGATGAAGACTTCCGTATCCGTCAGGGAATGAAAGATACATCCGCGTTTAACGAGCGCCTGCTTGAGCGTCGCGGAGTTCGTGAGATTGCCGTTATGGGCGACCGCCAGACCACCGAACTCGTAATCCGCATAAAGTGGCTGCACATTCCGCACATGCGTTCCACCCGTCGTGGCGTAACGGTTGTGCCCAATTGCAACGCTTCCCGGGAGAGTCGCCATGACGCGGCTGTCACCAAACACATCCCCAACAAGACCAAGGCCTTTATGCTGGTGGAACCGTTCGCTATCGAAACTGACGATACCGGCAGCTTCCTGCCCACGGTGCTGAAGAGCGTGGAGGCCAAGTGCCGTCAGGGCAGACGCATCAGGAACGCCCCAGACGCCGAAAACGCCACATTCCTCGTAAGGACGGTTAAGTGTATCGGAGGCGGTCATGGCGTTCGGCCTTTCCGGACTGGGTTCACAACGACGCGTCATGGCCGCTTGTGAGCGGCGATGCAAGATGTGGTTGCAAGGAATGTGGCAGATAACCTGCCATCCGTGCGGCTCCGGCCACAATATAAGGTCCGGTGACGCTTCCCTGCATCAGATAAGACGTCCAGGAACCAAAAAAAGACCCCGCCAGCAGATAAAGTGCGATGAGCATTACATATCCGCGGAGAATGCCGAAAATAGCGCCCAGTATGCGATCTATGCCCCCAAAAAGAGTGCCCCTTACCGCTGCTCCCACTCGCCCGGCCACTGTCGTCAGGACCAAAAGGATGACGATAAACAGAACGGCCGCGCTCACGCTTTCTGCCAGCCAGCTCTCATGCAGATAGATGGAAATCCAGGGCACCAGAGCGGCATGGAAACGATATGTGAGAATGACGGCTGAGGCCCAGGCAATGAGACCTGAAAGTTCTGTCGTAAAGCCGCGCGTCAGCCCCCAGAGCGCCGACAGACCAATAATGATCAGCACTCCGATGTCCAGCCGACTCAAATCGTCCGGAGAAATATGAGACAGATCTGGAAGGGAAGGCATAACTCAGGGCAGTTTGGTGGAACGGTATTGGCCGCCTTTACGGGGCCGAATGCCATTAGCACGAAGTTCATCCGCAAGGCGGATTCTTTCGCTCAATTCTGCCCAGACCTGATCGCTGTCCAAACCCCGCACTTTCCAGAGCTTTTCAAGTTGAACAAGAAATACGGCACTTTCCCGCACCAGCCCCGCACGGTCGTTGACCATGACATGCAAAACACAGTTTGCTGCCGAATTACCCAGCCTCGTTGCCAGCTTCGTGACTTTGCGGGTTTTCCGGAATGGGGCAAGGTCTTCCTTGGACGGCATCAGAACATGATGAGGGGGATGACCTGCAGACGCAAGGCCATCCCCCCGAATCATTTCGAAGTTCCTGTTATTCCGAAATCGTTTCTACTTCTTTTTGCGGCAGATAAAGCTTTCCGCCGTGCTCATGAAATGTCTCACTCATCTGCGCCATACCGTCCTGGCGTTCCGCCTCACGGCGGATATCATGGCTGATCTTCATGGAGCAGAATTTCGGACCGCACATGGAACAGAAATGTGCCGTCTTGTGCGCTTCCTTGGGCAACGTCTCATCATGGAAACTCCGGGCCGTGTCCGGATCAAGCGCCAGATTGAACTGGTCTTCCCACCGGAACTCGAACCGCGCCCGTGACAGGGCATCGTCCCGCAATTGCGCGGCTGGATGCCCCTTGGCCAGATCGGCAGCGTGCGCGGCAATACGGTACGTAATCACACCCGTTTTGACGTCAGAACGGTCTGGCAGACCCAGATGCTCTTTGGGCGTAACGTAGCAGAGCATCGCCGTGCCAAACCAACCAATCATCGCCGCGCCAATACCGGACGTGATGTGATCGTAGCCCGGCGCAATATCGGTTGTTAGCGGGCCAAGCGTATAAAACGGCGCTTCTCCACATTCCCGAAGCTGCTTGGTCATGTTGACCTTGATCTTGTGCATCGGCACATGACCCGGCCCTTCAATCATGACCTGACAGCCCTTTGCCCAGGCGATCTTCGTCAATTCCCCCAGCGTTTCCAGCTCGGCAAACTGCGCTGCATCGTTGGCGTCGGCTATTGACCCAGGACGCAGACCATCCCCCAGCGAGAAGGTGATGTCATAGCGGCGCATGATGTCGCAGATGTCTTCGAAATGCTCATACAGAAAGCTCTCGCGATGATGCGCCAGACACCAGGACGCCATGATGGAGCCACCACGCGAGACAATGCCTGTCGTACGTTTTGCGGTCAGCGGAATATGCTGAAGGCGGACACCGGCATGGATCGTGAAATAATCCACGCCCTGCTCGGCCTGCTCGATCAGCGTGTCCCGGAAAATCTCCCAGGTCAGCTTCTCGGGAACGCCATTCACCTTCTCCAGCGCCTGATAAAGCGGCACCGTCCCGATCGGGACCGGAGAATTGCGCATGATCCAGTCACGGATGTTGTGGATGTTCCGGCCCGTAGAAAGGTCCATCACTGTGTCTGCACCCCAGCGAATGGACCAGACCAGCTTCTCGACTTCTTCCGCGGCGGACGACGTCACAGCCGAATTGCCGATATTGGCGTTCACCTTCACGAGGAAGTTGCGGCCAATGATGACAGGCTCAAGCTCCGGGTGATTGATGTTCGCAGGGATCACGGCCCGTCCACGCGCAACTTCCTCACGCACGAATTCCGGCGTGATGAACGCTGGAATATCTGCCCCGAAATCCTCGCCATCCGCACGGCGCTCTTCGGCTCCGGCAGCCATTTCAGCACGGCAGACGTTTTCGCGATGGGCAATGTAAATCATCTCTTCCGTGATGATCCCCGCCTTTGCATATTCATACTGCGTGACGTGCTTTGCACCCTCACCAGAATAGACGTCATGAGGTGCAGGACAGGCCGGAACTGCCTGTGCCTCGCTGGCAAAACCGTTGTCTTCCGGCTTGACGATACGAGCGTCGACTTTCTGAAACCCCCGCTGTGCCAGCCATGCTGCACGCGGCGTCGAAAGACCTTTTTCCACATCGATGCTGACGGACGTATCCGTGTAAGGGCCAGACGTATCATAGACACGCACAGGCTCTTCATTCGCTGAAGGATGCAGGGCAATTTCGCGATACGGCACAAGAATGTCCGGGCGTCCCGGCGCTTCGGACCACTTCTTGCAAGAACCCTGGATCGGACCTGTCGTCACATGACCAACAGCCGGACCTTTATTCAGATTGTTTGGAATATCACCCATGGTCGCCCCCTTTTTCGCAGCGGGGGCAAAAGCATGGCATACCGGCAGCGCCGGTTGTGCTGTGTTTCATCACCATTCCCTCCGCCGGTTCTAACCGGATCAGGTTTCCCGAGCGCAGGATGCGCCCGGCAGGGTCGTCACACCGCAGACTTCTCAGTCCTTCAGTGACCTCTCAGCTTCTTGTGGCGAAGCTCCCCCTGGTGAGGGCAACACTCATCGCATTGGCGTCATGCTGTCAATGCGTTTCCCCGTGAGCATCACTTTTCGCGATCCGCAGAAGTGTGCCGTTGTGATCTTCAGACACCAGAAGACTGCCATCTGCCATTTCCGCAACGGAGACCGGAGCCCCCGCCGGAGAAAGCGGAGTACGCCCTTCCCAGCCCCAGACCAGCGGTTCGGGCACACCAATCGGCTCTCCACCGGCGCTGATTTTCAGGGTCATGATCCGATGACCGGTCTTCCGATAGCCATGATATGGCAGCACAAGTTGTCCTTGCAGGTCTGAAAGCGCGTCTCCTTGATAAGCCAGCAACCCAAGCGGCGCGGCATGAGCCGGAAGCAGCAAAGCAGGCTTTCCCATGCCTGCACAGGCATAATGCGGGTATTCCGGACTGGGCAGATTGTCATCAAAGCAGTAAGGCCAGCCATAGTTCGTGCCCGGACGGATCACGTCATAAGTGTCGTGAGGCAATGCCGTATCAGATAGATTGGGATCGGCCTTATTGATGGCGTCCCGTGCGTTAACAGCCGCAACCAGCGTTCCATTCGGCAGCACTGCCAGTCCCATGCTGTTGCGCAGACCCGTCGCGACCAGTTTCGCATCTTTCCAGACAATGGGCTTTGAGCCGGGATGGACGCTCACAATGCTGGCCCGTGGCGGATTTTGTGCCGTTTCAGGGCAGGCTTTTTGCGCGTTGGGCGCATCGTCGTCAGGCGTCTCGCAATGATCGGTGGCCGATCCGATATTGATGTAAAGCTGACCATCCGGTGCAAAGGCCAGCGCCGTCAGAGGATGCCTCCCCGTCTCGGGCAACCCTGTAACGACATCCCGCATTTCGGGTTTCGCCCCGGACAGATCCACGCGCACGATCCGTCCGGCCACGCCCATATAGAGTGCACCATCTGCTCCGGCGACCAGCGCACTGGGTTTATCGAGTCCTGACAGCAGGACTTCCGCAGGGGCGTGGCCATCCTGCTTTAGTCGCAGCAGCCTGCCCTGGCCTTTTCGCCAGCCTCCCATATCCAGCACGAACACATCATGCCCGATGGTCGCCACCCCGCGAGCAAATCCCAGATGACTGGCCATCAGCCCCACACACAGGCCGGCCCGCGTCTTCAAAAAGACTTTCGGGAAGCCGTCACAACTGTCCTGCGTTTGATAATCCCGCGCAGACGCAGTTCCCAAAGGAACAAGGACAGCAAGAAGGGCGGCAACTCTAAGCACGGACACCATGGGAAAGATCCTTTTCAAAGCTCTGACCGACTGACTTCATCTCTACGGCACAAAGCTGATATGACGTTTTGGAACCAAGGAGACACTCTTTTGAAGCTGTATGTGTTCTATCTGGGCGGAAACGCCCCCGGTGCGAATATCGAAGTTCATGACGTTCAGTTCGCCGTCGCTGAAAAACCGGAAGACGCATATCCATCCCTTGGAGAGCGCTGGTTTGGCATCCGGAACTCCCTGCATGTCGACGCTTATGGTGAAGTATCCTGGGCAGACGGCTATGCCGTAACACTCAGCACAACCAAGCCTACCTCAGACAAAACCCTCTATTTCATCAATATGGGCGGTTATGCGCCGGATGAACTGAAGGAAGAACACGCCTTCACATTTCTGGTTGCCAGTTCCGAAGCGGAAGCAAAGGCCAAAGCCAAGACCTGCCTACTGGTTGGATACGATCATCAGCATCGGGACAATTTCATGGAAGTCGATGACTGCCTCCCGCTGCAACAACTTGATGGCCTCTACATCACCCTGACTCCACAGGAAAACGGCCAGCCCGTCACGGCACTCTGGCAGGGCTACAAGCGCATCTGATCCCTGATGACTGGAACCTCATCATGACTGAACCCGCCTCTGTTCTCCTGTTCTCCTACGGCACACTTCAGCAGGACGAGGTGCAGCTTTCCTCATTCGGCCGCCTGCTGGACGGAGAAGTGGACGCCATGACCGGCCATATAACCTCCATGGTAGAAATCACGGACCCTAACGTCCTGCGTGCAAGTGGAAAGCGTTTTCACCCTGTGGTCATTCCCAGCAAGAACCCATCGGATGAGGTTCCCGGAAAAGTCTTCCGCATTACAGAAGCAGAACTACGGGCCGCGGATGCCTATGAAGTGTCAGACTACAAACGGGTCGAAGTCACATTGCGCTCTGGCCGGACAGCCTGGGTTTACGTTCAGGCCTGACCCCGACACCACGCACAAAAAAAGGCAGCCGATTTGGCTGCCTTTTTCCTTTTCGGCTGAACCGCCCGCTTACGCAGCGACAGAGCGCTTAAGCTGACGCTCACGCCACAGCGTGGAGACGGCTTCGACCAGTTCATCAATGGCTTCATTGGTGTGAAGCGGCGTCGGCGTCAGGCGCAGACGCTCTGTTCCGCGCGGAACAGTCGGGAAGTTGATGGGCTGAATGTAGTGACCAAACCGGTTCAGCAGCTCATCAGACAGATCGCGGCAAAGCTCAGCCTCGCCCACCATAATCGGCACGATATGGCTCGGATTGCCAACATGCGGGATGCCAGCCTTGTCCAGCGCCGCACGCAGATAGGCAACAGCACGCTGCTGCCCCTCACGCTCGGCACTGCTGCGCTTGAGATAACGCACACTCGCCAGAGCACCCGCCGCAATCATCGGCGGCAGAGCCGTGGAGAAAATGAAGCCTGAACCGAAGGAGCGCACGAAATCGCAAAGTGGCGCGGAGGCTGCAATATAGCCGCCCACAACGCCATACCCTTTGCCAAGCGTCCCTTCGATAACCGTCAGACGATGGGACAGGCCCATCTTCTCAGCCACGCCCGCCCCATGATCGCCATACATGCCAACGGCATGAACCTCATCAAGATAGGTCATGGCGCCGTACTTGTCGGCCAGATCACAGAAGGCTTCGATCGGAGCGATGTCGCCATCCATGGAATAGACGGACTCGAACGCGATGATCTTCGGAACATCCGCCGGGAGTTCTTTCAGGCGACGTTCCAGATCTTCAACGTCATTGTGACGGAAAATCTGCTTTTCAGCGCGGGAATGACGGATGCCTTCAATCATGGAGGCATGGTTCAGTTCATCCGACAGAACCACACAGTTCCGCAGACGGCCTGCAATCGTTCCCAGCGTGACCCAGTTGGACAGGTAGCCCGAGTTGAACAGCAGCGCGCTTTCCTTGCCGTGCAGGGACGCCAGCTCTTTTTCTAGCTCCACATGATAGTGGTTGGTGCCGGAAATATTGCGCGTTCCGCCGGCGCCTGCACCCGTCTCATCCAGGGCATCATGCATCGCCTTGAGAACTTCCGGGTGCTGTCCCATGCCGAGATAATCGTTGGAACACCACACTGTGACGTCACGACCGAGCCCATGATGATAGGCTTTCGGAAAATTGCCGGACCGGCGCTCGAGTTCCGCAAAGTAACGGTAGCTGCCATCAGCACGCAGACCGTCCAGGGCGGACTGGAACATCGCATCATAATTCATCGCGTTTTCTCCTGCGCGGCACTGTAATCCTGTGAAATCTTTCCGCCAAGGGCCCGCTCCAGATAGGCCAGCAGAACGCGCAGCCGTGCGGGCATCTGCTGGCGGGTGGCACCGCAGCCAACGACCATGAACCAGACAGACAGAACGTTTCCCTGCCATCCAGGCAGAGCCTCAACCAGGCGGCCTGATTCCAGATCTTTCCGCAGCATGAAATCCGGCAAAAGTGCCAGTCCTGTGCCGTTTCTGAGCGCAGGGAGCAGCATGTCACCACTGTTGACCGTCATTCGCCCATGCAATCGCACAGACGCCTGTTCACCATTCTGGTGCTTAAGCCTCAACAGATCCGGAAGGTCGGCATTCGCATAGAGCAGTCCAGCCTTACCTGACAGATCGTCAGGAGTCTCTGGAGCCCCGAGTCTCGCTTTCAACTCTGGCGAACAGACCAACCTCATCATGGACCGGCACAAAAGATGCGCCCCTCCACTAGAGACCGGAGGCAATTCGCCCGGCGTAATACGCACTGCCGCTTCAAAGCGGCCACCCAACAAATCCACAGTCCGATCATCCAGATCAATATCCATGGAAATTTCCGGATAACGCTCCAAAAATGCGGGGAGAACCGGCCCCAGCATATCCAGACCGAACCCCATAGGCGCCGCAAGCCGGATTGTCCCACGAGGGTTGGCTGCCCCTTCCCGCAGTTCCGCTTCCAGCCATTCCCCGTCTGCCAGCATGCGTCGCGCGCGTTCCAGGCAGGAAATACCGGCTGACGTGAGAGAAAGATGGCGAGCGCTGCGCTGAAAGAGCGTTGCTTTCAACCGGTGTTCCAGTCGGGCAATGACTTTGGACACAGTCGGTGCGGAAAGCCCGAGTGACCGGGCTGCGGAAGCAAACGAACCGCTTTCCGCAACGCGGGCGAAGACGGCCCAGCCTTCGAGATCAGGAAGCATAAGAGCTCTTTTTCATGACGTTTTTGGAAACTTTATATTTCCATCAGTTCCATTTTCTTTACCTTGTCCTAGCCCCATGTTGGAAGTCAGAACCAACCAACAGGAGCACACCATGCTCGACATCAGACCCTTTTCTTCGCTTGGGCACGCCAATCACGGCTGGCTGGACGCCCGGCATCACTTTTCTTTTGCTGGCTACATGGACCGTCACCGCATGCACTGGGGACGCCTACGTGTCTGGAACGATGACAGGATCGAGGGCGGAACCGGTTTCGGCGCGCATCCACACAAGGACATGGAAATCATCACCTATGTGCGCACCGGTGCCATTTCCCATGAGGACAGTCTGGGAAACAAAGGGCGCACAGAAGCTGGCGATGTTCAGGTCATGTCCGCGGGCAGCGGTATCACCCATGCGGAATTCAACAAGGAAACCCAAGACACAACACTGTTCCAGATCTGGATCATTCCCAATGAAACAGGGGGCACGCCTGGCTGGGGAACACGGCCTTTCCCGAAAAACGACCGCAACGGACGCTTTGTAACCCTCGCATCCGGTTTCAAGGGTGACGACGCTTTGCCGATCCGCGCTGAAGCCCGCGTTCTGGGAGTGACTTTAAAAGCTGGTGAAACGGTGACGTTTGAAACACGCCGGGAGAATTTTTCCTACCTCGTGCCGGCAACAGGCAGCCTTGAAATCGAAGGCCAGACCGTCGCAACACGAGACGGAGCAGCCCTGACGGACGTGGAACGCATTGTTATGACTGCGAAAGAAGATGCGGAGATTGTTCTGGTTGAAAGCGGCCCGCTCGACTAATCAAAATGGGGCGAAACATCACGCAAAGGTGTGTTCCGCCCCATGCTACGAAACCGCACTTCATGCGTTGTCAATGCAGGGCCAAGTCCCTCCGGATGCGGCCAGTCCCTCCCTTGTTGAGGAGTACAGGTCATGACAACCACCACCGAAACCAAAGGCCAGAAAGAAACATCCCTGTTCGTCCGTTTTGGCGACTGGCTCAGCAATGCCAGCATGGACAGATCAGGGTTGACTGAAGTCACCATCCGACTGATGCGTGAAGACTGTCATCTGGCAACGCGCGTGAGTGAAATTCGCAACTCTGAATCAGACCCTCTCACGCCAGAGGAAGTTGAGACCCTGATGGGTGAGAAGCATCTCAATTACATTGCCGATCAGACCGGCCAGTCACTTGAGGCCATTGAGAATGCCCTGACGGGGGTTTTGCCCATGCTGGCCAATCTCCTGCGCGTCGATCCTGAACGCCTGTTTCAGTACCAGTGTAAAATCTGATCCGCGCGCATGACAGCAGGCCAAAGTACAGCCTGCTGTCATTCTTCATAGTCCTTCTGCCGTTCGACTCAGCCTGCGGCGGCGCCCCCTGCCCTCCATGCCCACAAAACGCTCGGTAATCTGTGCTGTGGTTTCTGCAGGCGATAACGCCATGCCGGAGGCTTCCACGCATCCGGCTTTCTGCACGAAATCCAACTGAGCCTGCGTATCGACTCCTGTCGCCCGAATATGCAGACCAAGTGCCTTGACCGCATCCAGAGCAGCCCGGAAAAAGGACACCGCTCCTTCGTCCAATTCCGGCACCGTCCCCGTCGACGACCAGGAGAGGCTGGACGCTGACAGAATAGATGCATCAAACTGAACCCCATCCAGCAGACCGCTGATGGCACGTTCGCGTAGAAGCGTGAGACTGGACGTTGCTGCCCCGAAGCCATTCGTAAAGATCTGCACTCCCCGGTCCCGCAGCGAGGCGAGCGTGTAGCAGACTTCCCGTTCGGTCTGGCCAATGCCGCTTTCCTGAAAAACCAGATCCAGACGGGAAACAGGAAAACCCGTCTGTTCCAGAACGTCATTCAGCCGCTTGTTGAAAGCCACATCCGGCGCCTGATCATCTTCCAGAGAGACCATCAGTCGCATGTCGTCTGGCCATGTTGCGGCTTGGGCACATGCTGCCTGAAGGAGTTCAAGGTCAAACTCCCGCTGCTGCTGGTCCAGTGATTTCCGACGGCTTCGACGGACGGTGCGTCTTGGAATGGCCAGCCAGAGCTGGCTCATATCAACCTGCGCCCCAATCAGCTTCTCCATACCGCCGCGGCTTCCCGTCATGCGTGGCAGCCACCTTAAGGGCGGCAGAGCACTTTTCTGGCGGGCACGGCGACTGCGCAGGGTTGTGGCAAACATGCCAGCGCTGGGTGGAGAAACAGGGGCCACAGACCGGCTGCTTTCCAGCCGGTTCTTTTTGGTCTCTCCTGCCATCTCCAGGCCACGAGGCGTTGCCGTCCCGTAACTGACCTCCTGTCCTACATCATCCAATTCGGACATCTCCTGTTCTATCCAGACAGGAAAATGACGCCACACCCCTAATTTTCCCTTAACAGCCCGCGTTTTCTGCTCACTTTACCGTGTGATTCCAGTGAATCCTGCCGGAACTCTCAAGGCTCATTCTTCGTTCGCCCAATCAGGACAAATCTGTTACCGATTTATCCTTGCGGATTTTCCGTGCCACTTCCTTCAAGCGCGCAGGTTCAATCTGCCTGTCAGGACATTGTTGATGACGGATGCTTCTTATCGCTCCGCCCCGAACACGTCTTCCCGCAGTTCTCTCAAGGCTCTCCTCCCCTACTGGCAGGTCACATTTGCCTCTTTTCTGGGATGGTTTCTCGACGCCTTTGATCAGACGTCCCTGATGTTCACGCTGCCAGATATTGCCCATGAATTCGGATGCACCATCGGTGCCCTGGGCATGATTCTGACAGCACAGTCCATTGGCCGTGCCATCGGCAATACAAGCTGGGGCTGGCTAGCAGACCGTTATGGGCGTCGTCTGGCGTTCATGGTGGGAGTTGTCTGGTTCGGCGTATTTTCCGCCATGACGGGTCTGTCTCATGGATTGTTGATGCTTGGCATCGTACAGTTCCTGTTCGGGATCGGCTTTGGCGGCGAATGGACCGCCTCGGCAGCCCTTTTGATGGAAAGCGTTCCCGCCTGGACACGCCCAATGGCGTCTGCCCTCATGATGTCCGGCTATGAGGTCGGTTATTTTGCAGCGGCCGGGGCGCAGGCTCTGATCCTGCCGCATTATGGCTGGCGAATGCTGTTCTTCATCGGGTTGGCTCCGGCACTTCTGGCCATTTTCATCCGGCTCGGCGTGAAAGAGAGTCCGGTCTGGCTCCGCAGTCGCGCGGAGCGTGCGGCAGGACAGGCCCGAACGCCGACACAGCCACTTCCAAAGGTCCGGTTTCGACTGGATGCAGGCGCGATTCAGGCCATCGCCTTCATGGGCTTTCTGGAATTCCAGAAAGCGGCCATTTACACGTTTTACCCCACGATCCTCCGCGGCTCCCATCACCTGACGCCGCAGGATGTTTTCATTCCAATTACGCTTTACTGCATCGGGTCTTTCAGCGGGAAAATCCTTTGTGGCTGGCTGGCAGAACGCTTCGGTGATCTGAAAGTCATGCTGGGCGCGATCGCCATCGTCGTGCTGACGATCTGGCCGTTCCTGAGTGCTCCATCATGGAACATGCTGCTGACGGCCGCTTTCATCATGGGTGCTGCCGCTTCCGGGATTTTCGCACTTGTTCCGCATTATCTGGCCAAGTGCTTCCCGTCCGAAACACGCAGCTTTGGAATGGGATTGGGTTACGCTCTTGGCTCCATCGGGCAGGGTATCGCCGGATGGCTCATTCCGGGCATCGGACGGACACCAATTACCCTGCCTCTGACAGCCGAAGCTTTCGTGGTGGGATCAAGTGCCGTGACGGCGGGTATCGCCCTGCTTCAACCGAAAAACCTTCCGGGCGAGACCATGGAAGGTGATGAAGAAGCAGCGTCTTAAAGAGACGCTGCCAGCCATTCCGCTGTGCGGATGCCATCAATCCCGGCGGACAGGATGCCGCCAGCATAACCCGCACCCTCGCCAGCCGGGAACAGACCACGCAGGGTCGGGCTTTGTCCGTCCCTGTCGCGCTGAAGACGGATCGGGGATGATGTGCGCGTTTCAACACCCGTCATCACTGCATCCTCCATCGAGAAGCCCTTCAGCTTACGCTCGAAACGCGGCAGGGCTTCACGAATGGCTTCAGACACAAAGTCCGGCAGACACAGCGTCAGATCGGTCGGAGTGACGCCTGGCTGATAGGACGGGACAACATCGCCCAGGGTCGTGGACGGGCGACCAGCCAGAAAGTCACCAACCCGCTGGGCAGGAGCGCGATAATCGCTGCCTCCCACTACAAATGCCGCCTTTTCCCATTTCCGCTGGAATGCAACGCCCCCCAGAACGTCATCCGGGAAGTCTTTTTCCGGTGTGACTTCCACGACAATGCCGCTGTTCGCATTCCGCTCCGCGCGGGAATACTGGCTCATGCCATTGGTCACGACCTGTCCGATTTCAGACGTTGCTGCCACGACCTGTCCACCCGGACACATGCAGAATGAATAAACCGAACGCCCATTGGAGGCGTGATGCACCAGCTTGTAATCCGCGGCGCCAAGGATTTCATTCCCCGCATCGGAACCGAAACGGGCGGTATCAATGACGGACTGTGGATGCTCGATCCGCACACCGATCGAGAACGGCTTGGCGTCCATGGCAACATCAGACTGACGCAGCATTTCGAACGTATCGCGCGCTGAATGCCCGACGGCGAGAATGACGCGCTCGGCTGGCAGGGTTTCACCTGTTGAAAGATGAAGCCCCCGCAAGCGGCGCTCCGTTCCCTCACCTTCCATTTCGAAACCCTCAACACGGGTTTCGAACCGGTATTCCCCGCCCAGACGTTCGATTTCTTCACGAATGAACATGACCATCGAGACGAGACGAAACGTACCGATATGGGGCTTGGAAACGTATAGGATCTCTTCTGGCGCACCGGCCCGAACGAACTCTTCGATAACGCGTCGCCCAAGGTTTCGCGGATCGGAGACACCAGAGTAGAGCTTGCCGTCCGAGAACGTGCCTGCTCCCCCTTCACCGAACTGCACGTTGCTTTCGGGCGTCAGAACAGATTTGCGCCACAGGGCAAACGTGTCCACCGTCCGGGCACGGACATCCTTGCCGCGTTCGATGATGATCGGCTTGAGACCCGCCTGTGCCAAGGTCAGAGCTGCCATGATTCCGCATGGGCCAGCCCCAACGACAACGGGGCGGGGCATGCCTTCTGGCAACGTCGCCCTGGGAAGATGATAGGTCGTGTCAGGTGTTGGACGAACGTGCTGATCGCCGTCATGGGCCGCCAGAACAGCCGCTTCATCCGCAACGTCACAATCGACGCTGTACACGAGAACAATATGACCACGCTTTCGCGCATCATAGCCGCGACGGGCGATCCTGAAATCTTTAAGAGCGTCAGACGGAATGTTCAGGCGCGTCAGGACTGCCTCCCGGAGCGCACCTTCCGGGTGCTCCAGCGGCAGGCGCAGTTCTGTCAGGCGGATCATGCGTCGTGCTTTTCTTTATTCTGGGCGGTCTCTGGCTGCGGGTCAGCGTGATGCGTATCCGGAGAACCTTCCATGATGCGATCCATGACCGCCATCAGAACACCGGAAACAACAAAGGCCAGATGAATTCCAACGCTCCATTCCAGAGCGCGTGTGGAGGTGTCATCTACACGAATGAAATCAGCCAGAACATGGATGGCAGACATGGCGACAATGGACGCCATAAGCTTGATCTTGATATCCCCGAACGTCACATGACCGATCCAGGCCGGATAATCTTCATGATGACGGATATCGAGGCGGGAGACGAAGTTCTCGTATCCCGAGAACATGACGATCAGCAGCAGGTTCGCCAGCAGGACCAGATCAATCAGATCCAGCACGCCTACAAAAACGTCATCAAAGTCTAGCCCTGTGGCTTTCAAAACAAGGCCCAGAAGCTGCTGGAAGAATTTGAAGGCCACCAGCAGCAGCCCAATGGTCAGGCCGAAATAAAGCGGTGCTGCAATCCAGCGCGTCGCGAAGAAAGCACGTTCCATGGCTTTTTCAGCACGGCCAAAGCTGCCTGAGTGACCAGTGGGGCGCGGGTCCTGCGGAGAAGAAGGAGTCGTCATGCCCCTTCTCTACGATTTTGCACCCCGGTCCGCCAATGCCTCTTTACTGCGACGCCCCGGCTTATCCCACCTTTCGCAACGGAACGGGCTGAACAGCCACAGACCCCGAAGCAGATTGAGGTCGCCGCTCCCGGTCCAGATAGCGCAGGCAACTGACCCGCAGGAAAGACGCCATATTGGGAAGCTCGCCCCGAAGCTCCAGAATTTCATCCGAAAGATTCGTGATGAGCTGGTTGACGGTCATGCCATCGGCTGCGGCAATTTCCGTCAATACATCCCAGAACATGTTCTCCAGCCGGATCGTGGTGACAACACCATGGATCCGCAAAGACCGCGTACGGCTTTCGTAAAAGATCGGGTCGGCACGGACATAGAGTTCACACATGGCGGGTCTTTCCCTGCGGATAAATCAGGCTTCGATCTTCGTGCCCACAACCTTCAGGAACTGGCTGATCCATGCTGGATGTGCCGGCCACGCTGGTGCTGTCACGAGCTTACCGTCCGTCACAGCGCCATCAATCGCGATTGCCTGATAGTCTGCGCCTGCCAGAATCATTTCGGCACGACAGGCGGGATAGGCAGAAACCTTGCGACCGGAAATAACATTCGCAGCGGCGAGAAGCTGCGGGCCATGGCAGACGGCAGCAATCGGCTTGTCAGCCGTCACGAATGCCCGGATCAGATCCAGCACGCTCTCATCGGTGCTGAGCTGTTCAGGCGCACGACCACCCGGAATGACCAGCGCATCGTAATCATCCGCTTTCGTGCCCGCATAGGTGGCGTTGAGCGTGAAATTGTGGCCACGCTTTTCGGTGTAGGTCTGATGGCCTTCGAAATCGTGGATGGCCGTCGCCACCTGCTCGCCAGCCTTCTTGCCCGGAGACACCACATCCACCTTGTGTCCAACCATCAGCAGCATCTGGAATGGCACCATGATTTCGTAATCTTCAACGAAATCACCTGCGAGCATGAGAATACGTTTACCAGCCATGAGATCATCCTGACGATCGAGGTTCAAAAGACGGACTCCTTCTTACCGTATGCAGAAGGACTGTGGGTAATAGGTGGTAACGACACGCAGTCCTGTCACCCACTTGCCGGAGAGGCAAAGCTGCCGCAGAACTGTTGGCGATATTGCCTGTCAGGGACCGCGTTCATCCATGAAGACTGCCGCCGCGATCGAGGTCCGTGACCTCCGCAAGACGTATCAGGTCCGCGATGGCGGAAGCTGGCGTGGAAAGACGCGTGAAATCACGGCGCTGGACGGCATTTCCTTTACTGTTCCGGCTGGTGAAATTGCCGGGTTCATCGGCCCGAACGGAGCGGGAAAATCCACGGCCATCAAGATCCTGTCCGGTATTCTGCGCCCGACATCCGGCACGGTACGCGTTGGGGATCTGGTTCCATGGGAGAACCGGATCGCCCATGTAGCCCGCATTGGCGTGGTGTTCGGTCAGCGGACACAGTTGTGGTGGGATCTGTCCGTTGCGGAAGGGCTGGCACTTCTGCGCGATATTTACAGCGTGGAGCCAGAGCGGTTCAGACGGAACCGGGACCGTCTGGCGGAGGCGTTGGATCTGAACGGCATCATGGACCAGTCCGTCCGGCAGTTATCGCTGGGGCAGCGGATGCGGGCTGAGATCGCAGCGGCCCTGATCCATGATCCGGAGGTGGTCATTCTCGATGAACCAACGATCGGACTGGATGCGCCATCCAAGCTGGCGGTACGGGCTTTCGTGAGGGATCTGCGTCGGGAACGCGGCACGACGGTTCTTCTGACAACCCATGACATGCATGACATTGAAGCTCTGGCAGACCGGGTTATCGTCATCGGACATGGTCGTATTCTGGCAGACAGTCCGTTTGAGGCGCTTCAGGCTACAACACTCTCCGAGCGTATTCTGGAAGCGGATTTCACGGGACCTCCGCCGGCGCTGTTCCTTCCAGACGGCGCCGTGGAAACCGAGCGCGGAACACGCAGCGTGACCATCACGTTCGATCCGCAACGCCTTCCCGCTCCCGCCCTTGTTGCGCACCTGTCCACATTACCGGATCTGGGTGATCTACGGATCGGCCGCCCGGCGATTGAAGAGATCATTACCCGCTTCTACGCGGATCATGCCTCGTGACGATCCGCCCGTATGTGACGTCTTTCGTCCTGCAATGGAAAATTGGTCTGCGGTATCGCCTTGCCGTTCTGGCAGGGTTGGTCGCGCAGATGTGGTTCGGGGCGATCTCGCTGATGGCCTATGCCGCCGTGTATCACCATGCGCCCGACGTGAACGCGCCGATGACGCTGCGTCAGGCCATGACCTACACCTGGATTCAGCAGTCGTTTTTCACGTTGCTCCCGCTTGGCTGCCTCCCCGCGATTGGCGAAGCCGCAAAGAGTGGGGCGATTGTCTATGATTTGCTTCGGCCAGTAGATCTGTGGAACTGGTGGCTCTCCGCCTCCCTCGCCCGTCTCTTGGGTAATGCGGTTCCCCGCGCCCTTCTTCTGGCTCTCGTCGCAGGTCCTCTGGCCGCACTCGTTGGCCTGAACGGGTGGAGCCTCGCACCGCCTGCGTCTTTTGAGGCCGCCCTTCTGGCGCTGGTATCCTTTATTCTGGGGGCCTTCATTTCAGCCAGCATCGTGATGTGGTGGAACATCGTCGCCGCTCGCACACTGTCGCCCCTCGGCACCTATGCCGTGGGGACGCCTCTGGCGGTTCTGCTGTCTGGCATGCTGTTGCCGCTTCCGCTTTATCCGGACTGGGCGCGGGACCTGTTACTCCTCCAGCCCTTTGCGGGCATTTCGGATATTCCGATCCGGCTTTACATGGGGATGCCCATTCCAGGTGGTGTTGTGACAGCTCTGGGAATCCAGTGTTTCTGGCTGCTGGCCCTGACCATGATCGGGCGTTTCTGGATGAATCGTACCATATCGAGGATGGAGCTTCAGGGCGCATGAATGCCTTTACGCTCTATCGTCGGATGGCTGGCGCCTCGATCAAGGCACAGCTTCGCTATCCCGGAACCTTCGCTCTTCAGCTTGTCGGCAATTTCGTCACCACGCTGCTGAGTTTCTTCGGCATCTGGAGCCTGTTCCACAGGTTTGGCAGCATTGCGGGCTGGGATATTGGAGCGGTCGCCGTTCTGTATGGGCTGGTGAACGTCTCTTTTTCAGTAGCTGAAACGCTTGGCCGTGGCTTTGATGTTTTCGGCAGCGAATACGTCAAGACCGGCTCGTTTGACCGGCTCCTGCTGCGTCCCCGCTCAACGCTGGTTCTTCTACTGGGACATGAACTGCGCCTCCGGCCGATCGGTCGTTTTCTTCAGGGCGCATTTGTTTTGGGGGCAGGTTTCTGGCTGTCCCCTCATGTGTCGTGGAATACGGTCTGGCTCCTGCCCTGGGCGGTCACGGGCGGAGCGGTGATGTTTCTCGGCATCCTGATTGGTCAGGCTGCTCTGTGTTTCATCACGGTGGAGGGGCTGGAGGTCGTGAACGTCTTAACTTACGGCGGCGTGGAAGCGGGACAGTACCCGCTGACCATGTTCGCTCGATGGCTGCGGCGTTTCCTGACATGGGCCCTTCCGCTCTCCGCCGTCTGCTACTACCCGGCCCTCGCCATGCTGAACCATCCGGACCCATTGGGGATGCCGCTCTGGTTCGGGCTGCTGTCCCCCGCCATGGGCTTCGTCTTTCTGGCCCTGATGGTGCTGTGGTGGCGACGGGGCGTGGCGGGATATGTGTCCAGCGGGAGTTGAGGGTCCTTATTGACCTGAAAGAGACACAAACGTGTCTTTCGGCGGTCAGCCGGTAGCCTCTCTGCTCTTTGCCAGATCATTGCTTGGGTTGAGGAACGGACATGCAGTATGCTCTCTCCATCAGCCACAGACCTGTCCGGACATGACCTCAGAATCCCATCACGCCTGCACGCATGACCACGCAGACCATTCCCCCGATCACGCACAAGGGCATGACCACGCCCATGACGGGCACGATCACAGCCACGATCATGATCACGATTCCTGTGACGGGCATAGCCATGGTTTCGGGTTCGGTCACCAGCACGTTCATGCGCCTGCCAGCTTCGGTCGGGCGTTCGCTATCGGGATTGTACTGAATACGGCTTATGTCATCGCCGAAGCACTCTGGGGCGTCTGGGCGCATTCGCTGTCCCTGCTGGCAGATGCGGGTCACAATCTTTCGGACATTCTCGGTCTGGGCGCGGCATGGCTGGCGGAAAGCCTGGCCCGGCGCGCGCCAACCACGCGTTTCACCTACGGTCTGCGCCGCTCCACCATTCTGGCAGCCTTCGTGAATGCAACCGTTCTGCTGCTGGTCACGGGTGGCATCATCTGGGAATCCATCGTCCGGCTTTTTGTCCACACACCTGTTGAAGGCATGGCCGTCAGCTGGGTGGCGCTTGTCGGTATTGCGGTCAATGCTGTCACGGCACTCCTCTTCATGAAGGGTGCCTCCAACGACCTCAATATCCGCGGCGCGTTCCTGCACATGGCCTCTGACGCCATGATGTCCTTTGCCGTGGTCATCGCGGGGCTTTTGATCGCATGGACAGGCTTTCAGATCATTGATCCGATTGTCAGCCTCATTGTGTCGGCGTCCATTATCGTGGCGACATGGTCTCTTCTTAAAGGTTCGGTTTCCCTGTCTCTGGATGGTGTTCCGGCAGGAATTGCGCCAGAGGATGTGCAAACGGCACTTCTGGCCGTGCCGGGCGTCGGAGGGCTGCACCATCTGCATATCTGGCCCATGAGCACGACGGAAACTGCACTGACCGTTCACCTTGTGCGTGAAGAAACGTCCCATCAGACGTCTGAACAGATCATTACACAGGCCAGCGTGATTCTGCGGGAGAAGTTTGGTATCTCCCACCCCACGTTCCAGATCGAGAGTACCCCGGCCTCCTGCGATCTTCATCAGGCCTGCTGCTAAGGACCTTCATGCCTTCGACCCGTATCAAGATTGCCCGCGCTTCCATCGGGGTGAGCGTGGTGGTTCTGGTCATCAAATATGCGGCGTTCTGGGTCTCGGGCTCTGACGCGCTGCTGTCGGATGCCATTGAGACGATTCTGAACGTCATTGCTGCTGTCGGAACGCTATGGGCGCTTTCCATCGCAGCATTGCCTGCTGACGATAATCATCCCTACGGCCACGGCAAAGCGGAATACCTGTCTGCGGTCATTGAAGGCGTTCTGGTTGTTCTGACAGCCCTCGGCATTCTGGTCGTCGCTGTGCATGACTGGATCCATCCGATACCGGTTCATGCGCCTTTCCAAGGCGTGGCCCTGAACGCGCTGGCGGGTGTAGTCAATCTCGTCTGGGCCCGTGTCCTGATCGGCTTTGGCCGGAAGAACTCTTCTCAGGCACTGTTGGCTGCGGGCGAGCACGTACAGTCTGATGTCTGGACGACCGTTGCGCTGATCATTGGCGTCTCCCTGATCCCCTTGGTGAAGTGGGATCGTCTGGATGCTGTTCTCTCAGCGCTGGTGGCCCTGAACGTGCTGCGTGCCGGTTTTTCCATGATGAGCATCTCCATGTCCGGCCTGATGGATGAGACGCCGGGTGCTGACACGGTTGAGACCGTCAAAGGCATCATCTCCAGCAGCGGAACGGGAGCGCTGGAAGCGCATGACCTGCGGATGCGCAAGGTTGGCGTCCTGCATTTCGTGGAGTTTCACCTCGTGGTGCCCAGCGAAATGAGTGTGCACGACGCCCACGAAATCTGCGACAGCATCGAGGCCGCGCTGCGCGAGGAACTGGGACGTGCTTCCATTCACATTCACGTCGAGCCTGCCGACAAGGCCAAACATTCAGGCGTTCTGGTTCTTTCCTGACGGCCGGAGCCTTTTGCCATGATCAGTCTTTTCGACCTGTTCCGTATCGGGCTCGGCCCCTCCTCGTCCCATACGGTTGGTCCCATGCGGGCCGGACTGACATTTGTGCAAAACCTGCCAGCAGAAAACCCAATCGGACGCATTCAGGTCACGCTTTATGGGTCCCTCGCCTAGACGCGCAGGGAATGTGATGGACTGCGGGGCTTTAAGGCCGGCTTCCCGATAACATCCGCCGCGTTACACACGCCACGTCATCGAGATGATCCCTTTCAATCCGCCGCCAGATGTAAGGAAACCTCACTGAGTAATCTGGCACTCAGCTTTCCCTGCGGCTGAGGCAGGTTTTCCAGTTATTCCAATGATTTTCTACTTGATCGGTTCAGACTGCTTGACCCGGCGCGACGAAGACTGGCAGGACCGGAACTGTAACGCGCGGGTCTGAACCGGGCGTATCTTCCCTTGCCCGACACTCCTTCCCGGACGTCTTCCATTGGCCGATACTTCGCCCCAGCTTCCTGACTCCGCTCCCAAACCGATTCCCCCCGGGCATCTGTCCTCCAAACACGCATTGCGCCGTAAAGACCGCATCCATCATCTGCGCCGTTCCGCGCGGGCCACAACAACGCAGTGGCGCCGTACAGTCATTTACTGGATCGGCGCTGTTCTTGTTGGCATCATTGCTGTCCTTTTTGCGCGTATGGGCGATGGTGCAGCGGATCTGCGGTCCAGAATTATCGCCTGGCATCCCTGGGCCATGCTGTTCGTGGCGCCAGCCGGTCTGGCCTTCATCACGTGGATGACCCGCACGCTCTTCAAGGGCGCTCAGGGTTCAGGTATTCCGCAAACAATTGCGACCCTCCACATCGACAATTACACGGTGGTGGATCGGGTTCTGTCGCTCAAGATTTCAGTGGGCAAGATCCTGCTGACCTGCCTGGGACTGATCTGCGGCGCGTCCATTGGCCGCGAAGGCCCGAGTGTTCAGGTCGGTGCTTCCGTCATGCATGGTTTTTCCCGCCTGCTCGGACAATCCAATATCGCGGCCAAACGCAGCATGATCCTTGCAGGGGGCGCGGCTGGTATGGCTGCTGCGTTCAATACACCTCTGGCAGGAATCGTCTTCGCGATTGAAGAACTGTCCCACTCCTTCGAGCAGCGCACGTCCGGCCGCACACTCACGGTTGTTGTAGTTTCCGGTGTCACGGCCATCGCCCTGCTGGGCAACTACACCTATTTCGGCCACGCAGACGTTGATATTCCGGTTGGCACGGCATGGATTGCGGTGCTGACCTGCGGCATCCTCGGTGGTCTGGCTGGTGGCACCTTTGCGGCTCTCGTCATCAAAGCGTCGCGGGGCCTTCCTGGCCCGGTCGGACGCTTTGCCGGACAACGGCCAATTGCTTTTGCTGCTGCCTGCGGGCTGGTTCTGGCCATCATCGGCCTGATTTCCAAAGGTACAACTTACGGCACCGGCTACGCACAGGCCCGCGCCATTTTCGCAGGAACAGAGCATTATCCAGCTTCGTTCTTTCTGCTGAAATATCTGGCGATGCTGGTGTCTTACTGCTCAGGCATTCCGGGCGGCATGTTTGCGCCTTCGCTGGCCATTGGTGCGGCCATCGGTGGCTGGATCGAACAGTTCCTGCCGCATACGACGCCGGGCGCTGTCGTGCTTCTCGGGACGGTCGCCTATTTCTGTGGTGTGGCGCAGTCTCCGCTGACAGCGACCATCATCGTCATGGAAATGTGCGACAACCAGCAGGTCACGCTGGCTCTTCTGGCCACGTCTTTCCTGGCGTTCGGCGTCTCGCGCATGGTCTGCCCACGCCCGCTCTATACGTCTCTGGCGGACCGCTTCATGGAAGCCAATGAACGCGCCACCCGACCTAAACCAGTTGCCCCTGAGCCACCCGTCGCTCAGGTCAAGGATGCAGAAAAAGCATCCTGACCTAGTAGTACCCGGTAAAAAGCGCGTACGCCTTCTGCCGGTTTTTTATTTCTCCGAAAGGATGGAGTGCGCGGCGGCATCCGCCTCGATAGCGCATTCAGCGGCATCCGGAGCAGATGTCACGCCCTTCATGGCACGCAGTTCTTCACGGGCCGCAGCGAGATCATCCTGAAGTTCCGGGGCAGCAAGCAGCGTGTCCATTTCAGACATTGCGTTCAGGAATCCGGACTGAACGTCAGACTTCCAGTGCACACCACAAACGATCCGGCTTTCTCCAAAAACACGTCCGCGTTGCAGGATCATGGTGGCATGCTCCGGCATCAGGTGCGCCAGCAGGAGCGCCATGCCGTATCCCGCCGTCGTGTGACCGGACGGATAGGACGAATGAAGACCCAGCCCTTCGGGGGACGTACAGATGGGGAGGTTGGTTCCGACAAACGGGCGCGTCCGATGCCAGTAGTGCTTGGCTTCTGACGTCCGATGAACGATCGGGTTTTCCATCTGCTTCAGCACACTGACCAGATGAGGCGCTTTCGAAAGATCCAGCGTGTATCCGACCGCACAAGAGAAATCCCGGACGAGGTGCGGCACCTCCAGATCGGCATCCCGCTGAGCCAACGCCCAGCGCGGTGTGTCCTTCAAAGCGCGTGTTTCATGAAAAACCTGATCGTCATCTGCCTGTGCCGCGCTGCCTGGAGCCGGTGGCGACGGAAGTACCAGCCTTGCATCCGGAATAGCCGTTTCCGGCAAAACATGAGGGGACGACGCCGTGCAGGCCGCGAGAAGCGTTGTGCACATCAGAAGCGTGGCAGACAGACGAGCGGCAGTAATCATGCGGGAGAGGCTCTCACAGAGTTGAAAAGACAGTCCGCCTTCATAATGTTCCGTGAGGAAGATCGGAAAGTGTTTCTTTGTGAATGTTCCATGGCGCGCCTGTTGGCTGGCAGACGCTGCCCAGTGTGTCATGATGCCCGAAAATACCCATGCTCAGCAGGAGACCGTCATGTCCTCTACAGCACCGCGCGTTTCGATCCGCTACTGCACGCAGTGCAACTGGCTCCTGCGTTCCGGATGGATGGCACAGGAGTTGCTGTCCACTTTCGGACAGGCTCTCGGTGAAGTGGCGCTTATTCCCGATACAGGCGGCCGCTTCGAAATCCATGTTGATGATGTGCTGGTCTGGGAGCGCAAACGCGATGGCGGATTTCCGGGGCCCAAAGAGCTCAAGCAGCGCGTGCGGGACGTGATCGCCCCGGAGCAGGACCTTGGTCACACGGATCGCTGATCATGCGCTCCTGTCATAATGATTCCGCAGAAATACCGTCAGATCATTGGCTGGCCAGCTCTGCGGAATCTGCTTCAGCATGTCGCCGATGAAACCCCGGTGATAGGTCGCATGATTGATGACGTGGAGAATGATTTCCTCCCGGGTCATTATCCCGGTCTGCCCGTCAATAAACGCAAAGGAAATCTGCTCCTTCAGATCATCCACGTTCCAGCTAGCACATGTTTTCATATACCACTGGTGCAGTGCCTGTGTCGCATGCCACCACTCTTCAAGATCCAGTATCTGGTCGGCCTGCCGTGAGCGATAACCATGCTCCGTCCCCTGAAGATGGTGGCGGAACATGTCATCCACGACATGCACATGCCCGAGCGTCTGCAGGATATTACCAAACGTTGTCTGACGAGGCTTCACGATCTCCTCGCGGGGAAGCTTCAGAAGTGCCTCATATGTCAGCCTGTCGGCCCACACCCGGTACTGAAGAAACATGCCAGTTGTTCGCAGATGATCAGGGAGAGACAGCCCAGACATGAAGTTACCTCATGACATTTCTAACCTGACTATGAGATAATTTCGGAAAAGGAACAACACTCCGCCATCTACCGGAGAGGCGGAACACCTCCCGCTACATACCCTCCCTAAATATCAGAACGGATCAACCGTCTTTATGATATATCCGAGAACGCTCCATCCATGAAATGATCTGTCAGCCCCTACTTTTCAGCCTGCGGAGATCCCGTCATGACCGCAACCTGCGCCAGCCTTTCTCCGACATCCGTCGATCTTCCGCGGAAGTGCACATTTGAGCCCGCAGACTGGCAGATCCTTGCCAAATCCTGGTATCCGGTGGCTCTGTCCCGCGATCTGGGAGACAGCCCGATGGGCGTGACGCTGCTGGATGCGCCGCTGGTAGTGTATCGGGCGGATGGGGATATCGTGATCGCGGATGATCTCTGCCCGCATCGCGGTGTTCCCCTGAGCATGGGCAACGGAAACGGTAAGACAATCGCCTGTGCCTATCACGGTTTCCGTTTCGGACAGGATGGCCGTTGCGTGCGGGTCCCAGCTCACCCGGACAGCAAAATTCCGCCGAAACTGCACCTGCGAACCTATCCGGTTGTCGAACGCTTCGGTCTGATCTGGACGTGTCTGCGCCCGACCGGGGAAACCAACCTGCCCCCCATGCCGCACTGGGATGATCCGGCGTTCCAGCAGATCACGTGCCCCTGGATCGACATCAAGGGCTTTGCGGGGCGGCAGGTTGAAGGCTTCATTGACGTTGCACATTTCGCCTTCGTCCATACCGAAACATTTGCCGACCCTGAAAACCCGATCGTTCCGTCCTATTCGCCGAAGCTGACCGAAACGGGTTTCGAGGCCGAATACCGCAGCAATGTCTCCAACTTTCCACACGGACTTCTGGGCGTTGAAGAGTTTGCAGACTTCGAATGGCTGAGGCATTTCCGTGTTTTCCTGCCATTCACCGCAACGCTGGAAATCCATTTTCCGAACGACGGCAGGCTCGTCATCATGAATGCCGCCTCCCCGGTTTCTGCCCGTGTGACGCGGATGTTCGCGCCGATCTGCCGGAACTTTGATACAACTGGATCAGTGGAAGATGTTTACGAGTTCAATCGGCGCGTCTTTGAAGAAGATCGTCAGATTGTGGAAGCGCAGAAGCCGGAAAATCTGCCGCTCGATCCAAATCTTGAAGCCCATGTAATGGCGGATCGCAGCTCTATTGCCTACCGTCGCGGCCTGCGCGGGATGGGCCTGAGCCACTTCTTTACAGCCTGAACAAAAAAAGAGGCGTCCTCCAACCGGGACGCCTCTTCTTACAACCTCGCCCAAAAAACGAGATGGTCAGCTTTTTGCAGACAGGTCCACAACGCCAACTGTTCCATCTTCCGTACCGAAAATGATCGCGCCGCCCTGCGGTGTGAAGCTGATTCCGGTCACCTTGCCACGCGCACTTTTCTGCCCCGAGCAGAGAGGAAGGACACGCTGGTCTCCGCCACCGATTTCGGCGAGCAGAACGGTACCATCTTCATAGCCACCGGCAATGATGTCTTCCTTGGGGTTTGGGCAGACCGCACTGACGAACAGGCCCGGCAGACGCGCCAGTTCGGATGGCGCCTTGCCCATCGGGCCACCGCCAAAGAACGGCCATAGCACGATGGCATCCGCACCCGCCGTCGCCAGCCAGCGACCATTGCGCGTAAATGCCATGGACCGCACCTGCTTCGGATAGCCACTCATGCGCATGTTGTGCCCGTCGGCCAGACGCCAACCATGCAGATCGTTTTCCTGCATGGACGTGACCAGAGCTTCGCCACCCGGATGAATGGCAATCCCGATATGGCTGCCCTTCCATTCGAACGGGCGCACAGTGTCGATCTTCGCCTGCACGAACCAGACCGACGCCCCGTTGTAGTGCGAGGCTGCGATCCTCTTACCCTTGGCGTCGAACACAATGCCCGTCACGGATGACGGATGATCCAGCGTCTTGAGCGTCGTCTTGCCTTCAGCCGCACGGACTTCCAGTTCACGCCCTGTCGAGAAAGCAAGATGCGTAGTGGATGTAGCGATGCACTCAACCCAGCGTCGCCCTTCCCGCAGAACCTCAGTCCGACCATCAGCGTATGTCCGGACCAGTTTGCCATCCTCGCCACCCGTCAGAAACGCATCCGGCAGACAATCCTGCGACAGACAGAGTGCACCGTCATGAACCTGTAGAACGGTCCATGATCCCAGCGTGGTCATCTGATCGCGCGGGATGAGAATGAGCTCGCCATCCGCAGTCGCTGCTGCGAATGTCTTGCCATCCCGTGACGACGTGACACCCACGATCGGGCTTTCGAAACGGCGCTCGGCGCCGCGATCTTCAATGATTTCCCGTGTCATTCCGCGATGCAGCTTTCAAAGCCGCGACGCAGCTGCGGGCGGTTCAGGTTGCGACCGATGAAGACCAGACGGGAATCCCGACTTTCGCCTTCACGAAACGGACCGATGAAATCCCCATCCGCCATCATGTGCACGGCCTGAAAGGCAAAGCGCTGCTCTTCACCCTTGAAGTTCAGAATACCCTTGGAGCGCAGAATATCGCCACCCTGTTCCTGAAGAAGCGCACCTATCCAGGCCTGGAAACGACGCTGGTCAATCTCCTCCTTCACCGAGAGGGAGATGCTGACGATCCCCTCTTCGTGGGAGTGATGATCGTTTTCCAGAAAGTCCGGCATTGTGGAAAGCGCACGCTGAAGATCAAAACCGCCACGATCCAGAATATCTGTCAGGTTCACGCCGCCATGCTGGGCTTCATGGATCTCGGCAACAGCGTTGATCTGACGGATGCGGGCAACGATCTCCTTGCGGCGCTCTTCATCCGCAAGATCGATCTTGTTTAAAACAATCACATCCGCAAACGCGATCTGGCTGACAGCCTCAGGGCTTTCGTCCAGCGTCTGCATGACGTTGAAGGCATCTACAACCGTTACGACTGCATCCAGACGGGCCTTCTCGCGGATGTTTTCATCTACAAAGAATGTCTGTGCGACCGGGGCCGGATCGGCAAGGCCGGTCGTTTCGACGATGATCCCGTCAAAACGGCCACGACGACGCAGCAGACCGCCAAGAATGCGGATCAGATCGCCGCGCACGGTGCAGCAGATGCAGCCGTTGTTCATTTCGAACACTTCCTCGTCGGCATCCACCACGAGGTCATTGTCCACGCCAAGCTCGCCGAACTCATTGACGACCACAGCGTATTTACGGCCGTGTTCGGCAGTCAGAATATGGTTGAGCAGGGTGGTTTTTCCGGCTCCGAGAAAGCCTGTCAGAACGGTAACGGGAACGGTTCCGGTGCGTGCCGGGTCACTGGTGCTGGACATGAAGGGCCTCCGTAATCTGAGTTACGATATAGGCCCCTGCGGGCGGTCTTGAAAGCCGTTGCGGAACGCCAATCCAAGCCCCAGCAACAGGAAGCCCCACCCACCCAAAGGCAGGTTCAGGAAATCAGACGCTGAAGCAATGGGCCATTCCTGAATGACCACCGCCGCAAACAGACCGATGGCAACCGCAGATCCCTGCCGTCCGGGCCAAAGGGCCTTGAGCCAGCAGGCTACCATGAGAATGAATAGGATCAGGCCCGGAACACCCGCATTCACAAGAGCCTGAAGGTAATGATTGTGCGGATGCTGCACGCAGAGATCCGTCCAGCCCCCCGGCGGATGCTCCATGGAAAGCCACGGCACGCCGTGGAAGGTGGATGGGTCCGCACAATGATGACGATAGGCATCATAACCCTGTCCAAGCAGCGGATGAGCTTGCGCCATGACAACAGCGTGGGTGTAAATTTCGCCGTAGGGCGACTGGCTGAAATGCGTCAGTTGCTGGCGGGCCAGCACAACGAGATGCGAAAAGCTCCCCGGTGAGACCACGCTGGCGGCAAAGACCAGAAGCGGCATCATGGCGGCGGCCACGAGTGCGGCTGGGCGCATGGGACGGTAGAGCAGCGCACAGATCCCGATCCCGAACAGGGACAGCGCGAAAGGCATCCGCTGCCCTGCCAGAACCATGATCGTGACAGCCAGAACCGTTGCCGCGCACAGGCCCAGCGTGCGCGACAGGCGCGTCTTCCAACCTTCAATCAGTGTGCAGCCCAGCATCAGCATGGGCAGGATCAGGCGGGAGAGTGGAGCGGCAGCGCGCGGGTGCGTGTAAGGGCCGGTCAGGGTGCCGTCATGGAAGCGCGGGATGCCGAACAGATTGTAGCCAATCGTTGCCTGCAACAGCATCTGGAGGGCAATATAGAGCCCGCACCCACAGGTGACCCAGAGCGTTCGTTGGCGCCAGACCTTGTCACGCAGAACCCAGCATCCCAGAGCAGCCGCGGCCACGGGAAAGCGGATGGCCGCAAGGGATTGCCCCAGAGCGCCATGCCCCGGCGAAACCCAGAGCGTGCAGAGAACCTGCCAGATCCACCAGCAGAAGGTGGCGACAACCCATGGCTCCTTCGCCCAGGACCATTGCCTGTTTCGGGCGGAATGCACCAGCAGGAGAACGGCCAGACAGTCCATATCCGCTTCCGCCAACCCGCGAAGATGTGTGAGAGTCAGCGGCAGAATAATGGCAAGCCACTGGCCGATGCGGGTAAGGGTCAAGGAAGACTGGCGCATAGATATTCTGGATGGCGGGTTTCGACTTTCCATGCAACCTCCCCAGCCTGTATGCGCTGTTTTGAAACAGTCCATTTCCCATGGAGACAGACATGTCCACCGACACCATTCTCATTCCAGGCATTGATACGCCCGTTTCTCGCGTTGCCCTTGGCACCTGGGCTATCGGTGGCTGGATGTGGGGCGGCCCTGACGATGGAAACGGCGTCCGCACCATTCATGCCGCCCTTGATGATGGCATCAATCTGATTGATACCGCTCCGGTTTACGGCTTTGGACATTCCGAAGAAGTTGTGGGTCGCGCACTGGCTGAGAAGCCGCACAAGGCCTTTGTCGCCACAAAGCTGGGCCTGAACTGGACGGATGACAAGCCGGAAGACCGGAAGGTCTTTCGTGACTCCCGCCCCGCCCGTATCCGACAGGAAGTGGAAGACTCCCTGCGCCGCCTGCGCGTTGAGACGATCGACCTTGAGCAGATTCACTGGCCGGATGCCAAGACCCCGATCGACGAAAGCGCGCGCGAGCTTCAGAAGCTGCATCAGGAAGGCAAGATCCGCGCTCTGGGCGTCAGCAACTTCTCGCCCGAACAGATGGATATTTTCCGCGAAGTCGCGCCCCTCGCCACGATCCAGCCGCCGCTGAACCTGTTCGAGCGTACCTGTGAAAAGGACATCCTGCCGTACGCGAAGAAGAACGATGCGGTTGTTCTGGCCTATGGTTCGCTATGTCGCGGTCTGCTGTCCGGCAAAATGAGCAAGGACACGACGTTCCCGAAGGATGATCTGCGTTCGGGTGATCCGAAATTCCAGAAGCCGAAGTTCGAGAGCTATCTGGCCGCTGTCGAGGACTTCAAGAAGCTGGCTGCCAAGCGGAACAAGTCCGTTCTCGCCTTTGCTGTCCGCTGGGTACTGGATCAGGGACCGGTCATTGCTCTCTGGGGCGCTCGCAAGCCGGAGCAGGTCTCAGGCGTACGAGACGTTTTCGGCTGGTCTCTGACGGATGAAGAAAAGAAGGCCGTAGACGAAATTCTGGCGCATCATGTGCCGGAGGCCATCGACCCGACCTTTATGGGGCCGCCGAACCGCGACTAAACCTGACAGCCTGTTGGCGCAGCTCCAGAAGCTGCGCCCTTGCCTGCTCCAGACCGAACCGAGCCGCTCTTTCGCGGCCTTTCTGCGCCAGCTCGGATCGTAAAGCGGCCTGATCCATCAGGCGGCATAAAGCCTCCTCCAAAGCCCCCGGTTCATCGGGAGCGGCCAGAAGGGCAGTGTCTCCTACCACGTCGGGCAACGCCCCAACAGGAGAGACAATCACGGCCGCTCCACATGCCATGGCTTCCAGAGCCGTCATGCCAAAAGGTTCCGGCCATCGACTGGGAACAACAACAATAGCCGCCTCAGCCATTGCATCCAGAATGCAGGTATGTGGTTGATAGCCTGTCATTAATACGCCCGCCTGATGTGCTCTGGGGCGCAGCTGGGCAAGAAAGGGCGTTTCAGGAGAGTCTGGACCAAACCTGTCTGCTCCCATGATGGTTGCTGTCCATCCGGGGTAACGGGAACTGATCGCTCCCCAGGCACTGACGAAAGCATCCACGCCTTTATCGGCGACTACACGACCGGCAAAGAGAACGTTCTGCTGCCGGAGGCGCTCTTCGGGAACTTCCTCCAGATCCATACAATTTGGTTGAATAGCGACAGATACGGACCCGCACCCTTCCGAAAACCGCTGCGCCACCCAGTGTGAGACCCCACAGACCAGCACCCTGTCCGCCAGACGCTGCCGCTGTGCGGGTGTTTTCGCGCCGCGCATGGAACACGGGTCGTTATGCAGGATCAGACGCACCGGCGCGAAGCGGGACAGAAACAGTGCAAGATCCGGGCGATTATGAACTTCTATGAGATCGGGCTTGAAGTCCCGCGCAGCAGCCAGACAGGCAATGCCGTACTTCAGACGTTGAGGAAGTGGCCAGCTGGAAATTTCAAGGGGAACGAAATGTCCCCCGGGCAGAGGACGCCCTGTTATCGCCTTCCCGGTGATACGGTCTTCCGATTGAGCCAGCCGGCTGACGAGCAGGGCAATCGCGCCGGCGTGCCCATCGGCGTATGCTTCACGCGGCGGCAAAACCGTCAGTACACGCAATGACACTGCTTCACGCCTTTTCCCCGCACACCATCAACCATCAGGCCGAAACCGGGAAAAGGA
This sequence comes from Gluconobacter frateurii, assembly GCF_002723955.1. Classification (GTDB taxonomy): domain Bacteria; phylum Pseudomonadota; class Alphaproteobacteria; order Acetobacterales; family Acetobacteraceae; genus Gluconobacter; species Gluconobacter frateurii. The sequence goes on along the minus strand of NZ_BEWN01000001.1, from coordinate 302,813 downwards.
TTAACAGGGTCAGCAGGATAAACGAAAATCTTTGGCTCAGGACGAGCTCTGGCGATTCTGTTCTTCCTCAATCCGCTGACGACGCACGACTTTACGCGTCTCACGCAGAAGGCGATATTTTTCCAGTGCAGACATCCCGCTCCGGTCAGATCTCCGGGAAACAGGTGGACGAGCAGCGGCAGAGCTGGAAACTGTTTTTCCGGCGTTCATGAGAGAGGCCATTATCTTTCCCTAGCGTCTTAGAAAGAGAATCCAGACATAATATGTAATACAATGCGAACTACTGGTATCCGAAGAATATCAACAGGACAACCACCAAACGCAAGATACGTACCGGGGGTTTCTGCCCTTGAGTTCAGCGCATGTATCGCGCACATGCGGTAAACACCTTATTTCTGTTCCGTGCCCTGCCTGCCGGAGCCCTCCCAGGAGCATCCCATGAAGATCAACGGCACCTCTTATCGCAGTCTCTGGCGTCCTTCCGACGACGCCAGAAGCATCCGCATTTTCGATCAGACGCGTTTTCCCTGGGAAGTGGAAATTCTCGAACTTCGGGATATGGGCGCAGTCGCTCATGCGATCCGCAGCATGCAGGTTCGGGGAGCTCCGCTGATTGGCGCTGTTGCCGCTTATGGTCTCGTTTTCGCTCTTCAGGATGACGCCTCGGATACCGCTCTGGAAAAGGCTGCGGCTGACCTGATTGAGACACGCCCGACAGCCATCAATCTCCGCTGGGCCATCGAGCGTATGGTGACGCATCTTCGCACTCTCCCGCCAGAACGCCGCGTTGAGGCCGGGTATGTGGAAGCCGATGCGATCTGCGACGAAGACGTGCAGGTCAATGAAGCCATTGGACGTCATGGTCTCGAGCTGATCCGCGAAATCTGGGAACGCAAGGGGCGTCAGGGCCGCGTGAACCTGTTGACGCACTGCAACGCAGGCTGGATTGCGACCGTGGACTGGGGCACGGCTCTGGCCCCCATCTACATGGCTCATGACGAGGGAATCCCGGTGCATGTCTGGGTGGACGAAACCCGTCCCCGCAATCAGGGGAGCCTACTTACGGCCTGGGAACTGGGCAGCCATGGCGTGGCACATACGGTCATCGCTGATAATGCTGGCGGGCATTACATGCAGGCTGGCGACGTGGACATGGTCATCGTCGGCACGGACCGCGTGACGGCGCAGGGGGACGTCGCCAACAAGATCGGCACCTATCTCAAGGCGCTGGCCGCCAAGGACAACAACGTCCCGTTTTGGGTGGCACTCCCATCCTCGACGATCGACTGGCGCGTGCGCGACGGCGTGAAGGAAATCCCGATCGAAGAACGCAGCCAGAACGAGGTTCTGTTTATGACGGGCCTCACGGAGAGCGGTGATCCGGGACGTGTTCGCATCGCACCAGAAAACAGCCCAGCGGCCAATCCGGCTTTTGACGTAACGCCAGCACGTCTCGTCACGGGACTGATTACCGAGCGTGGCCGGTGTGACGCTTCTGAAGAAGGGCTGAAGGGTCTCTTTCCACAAAACTGATACCAGGACATTGTAACCATTCAAATCATTTGAATGGTTACTTTAACTCCCTGCTTTCATAGCCCGCCAAAGCCATGTGCTTATTTGGCCCCTTGGGTCGCTGGAGCCATGATTTCCGGCTGAGACTCATCGCGTACGCTGGTGTGAGTGCATGATTTCTCAGAATAGTTGCTGGCATTGCTGCTGGAGCCGAGAGAGGCCTGGAGGACGCAAATTGTAGTGCAGGGGCTTTTCCTGACATGGCGTGTCTTAACCTCTGTCTGCCTCGCTCCATTCATTTCAGGTGTTGCTCTCATTTTCTTCTTCTGTCCTTTTTGGCCAAACCAGATCAGGCCAGAAAATACCTGAGACGACTGTTCTTCTTCTATTTTTCGCGCCTCCGATCCTGTTTGTAGGCGCGGTGTGCTTCTTCCATTTTCTGGAATAACTGCGCGTCTTCCGTCGCTTAAGATGCCCGGCACTTGACGCTCCATCGCACTTGCCGTTCAAGATGATGCTTCATCGAGCCCGCATGAGGATGATTGTGTCAGACTCGCATATCTTCTGGCGAACAGCCGCTACGGCCGCACTGTTCGCACTGACTGGCTGCGCCAGCCAGAACAGTGTCCGCCCGTATCCGGCCCAGACGCCTAACGCGCAGTATGCGAACGGCACAACCGGAACCCTTGGTTACAACACTCATGTTCCGGACTTTGCCAGCCGGAATTTCGAGCCCTTCAATCGTCAGGATGTTGCAGCCATTGCCCTGCGGGAATGGCGGATGTTCGGTTCGCCGGTTTCGGATGACGATCCGGAAGATCGCCCGGAACCAACAGATCCTGCGCTCAAGCCGGAACGTATTCCCGGCCTCTGGCAGCGCATCGGCGAATACTGGTGGATCGGCCAGGACCCATACGAAACGGAAGTCGCCTGGACTGGCAAGACCGATGCCAACGGCACGCGCTTCGACGCGGCTCATGATGGCCATTATGCCTGGTCAGCCGCCTTCATTTCCTACGTGATGCGTGTTGCAGGTGCGAATGACCGCTTCCCGTATTCTCCCAATCACGCCACCTACATCAACGCGGCAGCCAGCGGGCAGTCCAGCGGTGTCAGCGCACATGATCCGGGAAGCTATACGCCGAAGATGGGCGATTTGATCTGCGTTGGGCGTGGACGAAGCAAGTCCGTGACGTTCTCGATGCTGCCGACATCCTACGGCTTCCCGGCACATTGCGGCATCGTTGCCGCAGTCAACCAGAATGCCCCGCCCTTCGGACATGAGCTGAGCATCGTAGGCGGCAATGTGGATGATGCCGTTTCCCTTACCCACGTTCCGACCGATGCAAACGGCCGGATCGCGGATGGGTCAGGCCACAGCTATGACAGCCGCTACCCGTGGTGTGCGGTTCTTGAAGTCCACTACGATGCGGATCAGGAACCTGACAGCGGCCTGTGAGTGAACGGCAGTCCCCCGGCGCGCCAGCCCGTGCCGGGGCCATGCTTGTCCTCAAAACCATCCACGATATTCGTCACATCTGCATAACCGGCATGTTCTGCCAGAAGCGCTGCATTGTGAGAGCGCATCCCTGAACGACACAGGAACAGCACGCGGCTGTTCTGATCCGGAACCGCATCCAGCAAACCTTCCAGAAAAATTTGCTCCAGACCAGGCTGCCAGGTCAGGCACACGACGGGGAGTGGCAAAGCCGCAGAGTCGGGCAGACCAACCTCCGCCCATTCCACCGGCGTCCGCACATCCACGAGGACGCTACCGGCCTCATTTGCAAGCACGTCCCATGCCTGCTTTGCTGTCAGTACCTTCATGGCCTTCCTCATCCTTATAAAACGCGGTCTAATTCCGTCAGCACAGGAGAAAACGTATGACTGACATCACCGACGCACACCAGTCCGTTTCAAAAGGCTGGCAGGCTCCGTCTGCTGGCATGACGGCCGCCATCGGTGGCACGCCGTTGATCCGCCTGAAACGTGCCTCGGAAGAAACCGGCTGCGAGATTTATGGCAAAGCCGAGTTCATGAATCCCGGCGGATCGGTGAAAGATCGTGCTGCCCTCGCCATCATTCAGGACGCATTCCGCACCGGTGCCCTCAAGCCTGGCGGGACAGTCGTCGAAGGAACGGCGGGTAATACAGGCATCGGGCTGACGCTGGTGGCGCAGGCCATGGGTTGCAAGGCCATCATCGTCGTGCCGGAAACGCAGAGCCGTGAAAAACTCGATTTTCTGCGTATGATTGGTGCTGATCTGCGCCTCGTTCCGGCCAAGCCATTCCGTGATCCGGGCAATTACGTCCATGTCTCGCGTCGACTGGCTGAGGAAACCGGTGGCTTCTGGGCCAACCAGTTTGACAATACCGCTAACCGCGAGGGCCACCGTACAACAACCGCCGTCGAAATCTGGAACCAGACAGGCGGAAAGATTGACGCCTTTACCTGCGCCTGCGGAACCGGCGGCACACTGGCTGGTATCGGGATTGGTCTGCGCGAACAGGCGGCTGCGGCTGGTAAGGTCGCACCAAAAATTGTGCTGGCTGACCCCGAAGGTTCCGCGCTCTATGGCTGGGTGAAATCCAACGATCTGACCATCAGCGGTGGCTCCATCACAGAAGGCATCGGTCAGGGCCGCGTAACTGCCAATCTTGAAGGTTGCGCACCAGATGACGCCGAGCGGATTGCAGACCCCGAGGCACTGGAACAAATCTTTGCTTTAACGGCGGAAGAAGGCCTGTCTGTAGGGGGATCTTCGGGCATCAATGTTGCTGCTGCCATCCGAACCGCAAGGAAGCTTGGCCCCGGACATACGATTGTTACAATTCTGTGCGACGGTGGCGCCAGGTACCAGTCAAAGCTGTTCAACCCTGAGTTCCTTCGTGCGAAGAACCTACCGGTTCCATCCTGGCTGGCCTGAGCACGACAGTGACGCGGCGGAACAGAGTCGCGTCACAAGCGCAAGGAAGGTAACACCATTATGGGTACGGAAAACCTGCCCCATCTTCTGGTCGTTGATGACGACCGTGAAATCCGGGAACTACTCACCAAGTTCCTTGAACGCAATCATTTCCGCGTCACAGCAGCCCGGGATGGCCGTGAAGCGCGCAAGGCGTGGTCAAACGGACATTACCAGCTCGTTGTGCTGGATCTGATGCTTCCAGGCGAGAGCGGTCTTGAAGTCGCGCGCTGGCTACGGTCTCAGGATAATGTTCCTATTATCATGCTTACGGCCATGAGCGATGAAACGGATCGTATCATCGGGCTGGAATTTGGTGCAGACGATTACGTCGCCAAGCCGTTCAATCCGCGTGAACTTCTGGCCCGTATCCGTGCCGTCCTGCGCCGCACGGTTGATGCGTCTGAAAAGCGTCAGGCTACAGATACCCGGAAGATCATGTTTGCCGGCTGGTGCCTCGATCCCGTGCGCCGCCGTCTGCTCAACCCCGACGGTGCCGAAATTTCCCTCACCGGCGGTGAATACGACCTGCTGATGGCGCTTCTCGACCGTGCCAACCGCGTTCTCACCAGAGACATGCTTCTGGAACTGCTCCGGGGCCGTCAGGCCGGTCCGTTTGACCGGGCGATTGACGTCGCGATCAGCCGTCTGCGTCGCAAACTTGAAGACGATGGCCGCAACGCGCAGGTTATCAAGACCGTCCGTGGTGGCGGCTATGTTCTTGCAGCAGAAGTCGAACGCGTCTGATCATGAAGTTCCTGCCCAGTTCCCTTGTTGCCCGAACCAGTCTTCTATTAATTGTCGGACTTGGTGTCGTGGAACTGGCAGGACTGGGCATTCATGCGCTCGACCGGCTCGACATGGCCGAGCGCAGCCAGATGCATGATTACCAGATGCAGGTCTTCTCTATCTACCGCACGATTGCGGAAACAAAGCCGGAAGACCGCCAGAACGTCATTGACGATCTGCATATCCCGTCAAGCACGACAGTCCTGCTTCTGTCCATGCCGGATCAGGAAGTTCACAGCCACAAAACCCCGCCCCCTTTTTTCGCAATGGGTGGACCGGCCTTTCAGGAGCGTTTCCGACCTGGCCCCAATGAAGTAGCCCCGAATGGTGGGCTTTTTGGGCCGCCTAGCCCGATGCAGGGAGGGCCAGACAGCCACCCGCCTGGAGACATGGAGCCTTTCCCCGCTCCGGAACACTCATTCCCCCATCCGGAAGGACCTGAAGGATGGCGTCTGCCGGGAGGAGAAGAACGTCCTAGATTCCAGGACAGTTTTCCCGGCGGCCGATGGGCTTTTCTTCCCACCTCTCTTTATCCACGCGAGATCTGGACAGGCCAGGAACTTCGGACACATTCCACATCCCTGCTTCTGCCGGATGGGCAGTGCTGGGTCGTAGTGCGTTATGTGATGCCGCTACCCAACCCGTTTGAAGCACCTACCTTCATTATCGCCTTTCTGGTGATGTCTCTTTGCGGCGGAACCCTGATCGTCTGGGCTACACGGCGCTTGATCGCCCCCGTTACAACTCTTGCGAATGCCGCCGAAGCACTGGGACGTGACGTCAACAGCTCGACCGTTCTGCCGGAAAACGGACCTTCCGAAATCCGCCGTGCCGCCATAGCCTTCAACACCATGTCCATGCGGATACGGCGCTTTGTGTCTGATCGCACACTAATGCTGACCGCCATCGGACACGATCTGCGGACCCCCATCACGCGCCTGAAACTACGGGCCGAATTCATCGACGATGATGAACTCCGCAACAAGATGCTTGCCGATCTTGATGAAATGGAAGCGATGGTGGCGGCCACTCTGGCCTTCGGTCGTGACAGCGCTTCGGATGAACAGGTGGTGTCTCTAGATCTGCGGGCGCTCCTTCAGACGATCATGGATGAAGCTGCCGAGGGACACCCCGATCACGCTGACAACCTGATCTATGAATCTCCCACGACTCCCGTCAGGATCATGGCGCGATCTGTGGCGCTGAAACGTGCGCTGAACAACCTGATCCTCAATGCTCTGAAATATGGCAACGGCGCACATGTCACGCTAATTCCGCCCTCCCCTAAGAAGGAAAAAGACAGATACGCGCGCATCATTGTGGAGGATAACGGCCCCGGCCTGCCTGAAGACTCACTGGATCGAGTGTTCGAACCGTTCGTCAGGATCGAGACAAGCCGCAACCGGGAAACCGGTGGTACGGGCCTGGGCTTGTCCATCGCCCGGACTATCCTTCGGGCCCAGGGCGGCGATGTGTGCCTTCAAAACCGTGCTGAAGGGGGGCTGCGCGCCATCATTACATTGGCTGCCTGATCTCACGCTTCCATCACAAATCCGAAAACAAGCCCTTTTCGGCCAATCTGCCGGTTACAATCTGCTGCGGTTGTCTTTCTATGTCGGAGACATTTTCCGAAAAGGACAATCGACCATGAGTGAAAAAAGCTTTCGCAGCATCCTCACAGGGTCGTTTTCAACACCCTGTGCGGACAATCCAACCGTGGCCATGATTGAAGCGGGATACCATCACGCTGGCCTCGACGCCCGATATATCAACTGCGACGTCAAGGCGGCTGCCCTCGCTGATGCCGTCAAAGGCGCCAAAGCAATGGAATGGGTGGGCTTCAACTGCTCCCTGCCCCACAAGGTCGCTGTTCTCGATCATCTGGATGACATTGCGGAATCCGCCCGGCTTATCGGTGCCGTCAACTGTGTGGCCATTCGGGAAGGAAAGCTGATCGGCCATAATACCGATGGCAAGGGCTTCCTGACGTCTCTGAAAACCGTGACATCTCCCGCGGACAAAAAGGTCGTGATCCTTGGCGCTGGAGGCGCGGCCCGTGCGATCGCGGTGGAACTGGCACTGGCAGGAGCGGCGCACATCACGATCGTCAACCGTGATGCTTCCAAGGCAGAGGCCATTGCGGCGCTGCTGCGTGAAAAGACCGATGCTATCGGGCAGGCTCAGGCCTGGTCCGGAAAGTTCTCTGTTCCAGCCGGGACGGATATTCTCATCAACGCCACATCCATTGGTCTGGGGGATCCAAAGGCGGCCCCTCCCATTGATATGAGCACCCTGACGAAAGACACCGTTGTTGCGGATGTCATTCCCAACCCGCCGCAGACCCGCTTTCTACAGGAGTCCCAAGCCATCGGCTGCACGACGCTGGATGGCTTGGGAATGCTCGTGAACCAAGGGGTAATCGGCGTGGAAATCTGGCTGGGCCGCACGCTCGACAGCACGGTCATGGCCCAGACGCTGGAAAGCATTTTCGGAACAGAAAACAAGTAAACGGGCCCCCTTACCCACGTTTCAGACGGGGGCGTGGGACCAACTACCTCGCTTTAATTAAATGGGCTCTCCTCGGCGCCGGAGCCAGACAGTCAGAGCAAGGCATCCTACCCCGAGGACGACGCCCCACCACAGCGCAGGGCTTGCGAAAAGAGCCGAAAAATCCAGATGCCCAGATATGAGCTTGTCAGTTGGCGTGTGTTCAACGTTAAACCCATCCATCTGCGTCGCTACAATCTTCATTTGGGCATCTCGGAAGCCTGTTCCCGGGAAATTAAAAAAGCGGTCCCATACGAGAGATGTGATGTGATTCCTACGCAGACCAATGACTTCCACAATATAAAGCCCTGCAAAACTGCCGAATACCCACACCACAGGCACTGTTCTAACACTCGCCGAGACAACAAAGAGGAGTGCATAAACCGGGAACCACCACAAAGTATTCAATACAATGTAGACAACACCGTCTCCCGTGAGATGCCCCCAACTGGCTTGCCTCGCCAAATCCATCACAGAAATACCATAGGCCTGAGCTATTATCGGACCGAGAATAATCATCGCCCCGACGCTAAGAAACAGTGATAAAACGGGGCCGATCAAAAGAACAACACTGGCCTTCGCCACGACACTCAAGCGATCCGAAACAGGCAAAGACTTCCAGAAAAGTACCGTAAGGTCCTTACGTTCATTATAGAACGTACCCAATGAATAAATGCAACCTACCACTAATGCAGAAACATTGGCAACTCCAAAAATAAGTTCCGCTATAATTCTAAGCAAAAAATTTGGAGGTATTTCTTCTTCTGTACCATTTAATACTTTCAAGTGACTCCCATATATTTGTAGACAAAAAAGAAATAGCGGCAGACATACGAAGACCAGCGGGCCAAAAATCAGAAAACGATTTCCCCAGAGTTCCCGCTTCACACTCCAGACATACTGGCGTAGTGACCAGCCCAGCTTTTCACTCATGCCACGGCTCCCTTGTTCAAACGGTTCTGTCCCATCAGCACCAGAAACAGATCGGCCAGCCTTGGCTGACGAATTTCGCCCAATGCAGCCAGCTCACTTTGGGGAACACCGTCAAAAAGCATGATGGATTGTCCCAGAATGAGCCTCTCATTGAGCGGTCTGAAGGCTCGGGCGGCCTCAACAGCGTCTGCCCGTGGCTTCAATTCCACGAAACGCTGAGCCAGATTTTCCATGCTGTCCTGAAGTGTGATGCGACCGTCGCCAATCAGGATCACATCCGTCAGAATATCCTCGATTTCCTCAACCTGATGCGTTGTCACGAGAATGGTGCGATCATGGTCGAAGTAGTCGTTAAGAAGCGTGATATAGAATTCGCGCCGATACAGCAGATCAAGACCAAGCGTTGGTTCATCAAGCACCAGCAGTCTTGCGTCAATCGCCATAACAAGGGCCAGATGCAGCTGTGCCACCATGCCTTTGGACAGGTTCCGCACGCGGGTTTTCTGCTGAATGTCCGTCCGGGACAGGAACTGTTCAGCACGCGTTCGATCAAAGCGCGGATGAACGCCCTCAACGTATTTCAGCACCTGCCAGACCTTCATCCAGCGTGGCAGCAGCGCGACATCTGCAATGAAGCAGACATCCTGCATCATGGCTTCACGCTCGCGCCAGGGATCACGCCCCAGAACTTTCAGGGAACCTTCGTAGGGTACAAGCCCCAGAATGGCGTTCAGGGTGGTGGTCTTACCAGCACCGTTCGGGCCAATCAGCCCGACAATCCGGCCTGATGGAATGCTCAGATCAATGCCCTGAACACCTTTTCCGCCGCGATGAACTTTACGCAGGCCATGCGCTTCAATGCAGGTCATTCGCCGTCTCCGGTTTGCAGAAGATCATTTACGGACAGGCCAAGGCGGCGGATTGTCCGGAGTGTCTCGGGCCATTGTTCCGTCAGAAATTTCTGACGCTCGCTCTGCGCCAGTCGCTCCAGCGCGCCGGATGCCACAAACATTCCCAGTCCACGACGTTTCTCCAGCAACCCTTCGTCGGAAAGCTGCTGATAGGCTTTCATGACGGTCAGGGGATTGATCTGACAGTCCGCCGCAACCTGCCGCACGGACGGGACAGGGTCCCCCTCGCCCACAGCACCATCGAGCATCATGCCGACCACCTTGTCGCGAAGTTGCTGATAGATTGGCTGGCTGTCATTCCACACACCATCCATGCCGGCCCTCCAGGCGCTGTCCCGAAAGCATGTCACGCCCCTTCTCATTGGTTCACTGTTTTACATATGTATATCACCAAACCGGAAGCAAGACATTTTTCTTCGAGTAACCGCTATTTCGAAAAAGAATCTGATCACGCCCGAAGTAGGCATAAAAAAAGCCACCTTCGTAGAGGTGGCAGTTTTCATTAAGCTTTTTCAGAATACAGACGAGATCAGAACATAGCTCTGTCTGGAATCGTATTCCCCTCGGGGGAAATTGTTTCGACTGTCTGCGAATAATGGGTATTGGATGCAAATGTTTCGGGAGATCTATTTGCGGAACATGCTCCCAAAGAGAAAGACATCGCCGCCATCACAAAAGACAGGAGAATAATTTCTTTCCGGATCTTCATCGTTTTCTTCCTTATTCTTATTTTTTCAAACGATAGACCTTAAAAAAATTATTAAAATTAGAAATTTTGGAATAGTCACAAAACTTTCATAAAAATAATTTATGAGAGTTTTGTGACAGATATGACCAGGTTCCCGGGAAGAGTGAGGACCACAAAACCAACTCGAGAGTGCGGCAAGCATTTGAAAAAACTCTCTTCAAGAGAGACCCACTGACTTTCAATGTGGGTAGGAAGACTCCCTAGAACTCTTCTCAAAAGACCGCCGGGCCGGCTCTTCTTACCGGTTTCCGCCACTTCAAATAAAAACGGCAGACATTTCTTCCGGCAGCTGATGCAGGAAATTTTCTCTGCCGGATTGCCCAAATTCAATGCAAGACTGTGGATTGTGTCCGACCTGAAACAAGTTTGCAGACCCGGACATTCTGCAGAAAACGGGCCATGCTAAAGGCGGAGAATGACCAGCATGCCGCACCTTCTTATTGTCGATGATGACCGGGATATCCTGACGCTTCTGACAGGGTTTCTTGAGAAACATCATTACCAAGTCTCGATTGCCGAAGACGGAGACGCGATGTTTTCGCTACTCGAACGCGAAACTGTCGATCTCATCATTCTCGACATCATGCTTCGCAAGGAAGATGGGTTCAGCTTGTGCACGCGCCTGCGATCTTTATCCCAAACTCCCGTCATCATGCTGTCTGCCATGGCAGATCACACGGACCGTGTCGTCGGGCTGGAAATCGGAGCAGACGATTACCTGACCAAGCCGTTTGATCAGCGGGAACTGCTGGCACGTGTGAAAGCCGTTCTGAGACGGACCTCCGAGCGCCTGAGCGCCGCAGAGACGCCAACACGCCCCATGCTCCATTTTGGTGGCTGGCAACTGGACGTGGCACGCAGGGAACTACGTTCTGCCGACAATTCCCTGGTCATGTTGTCTGGAGGTGAGTTCGACCTTCTTCTCTCATTCGTCGAACATCCCCAGCGGGTTCTGACCAGAGACCAGCTCATGGATCTGGCGCGAGGCTCCATGCATGCAGCCTATGATCGCAGCATTGACGTTCAGGTCAGTCGCCTGCGCCACAAGCTGGAAGATGACCCCAAGAACCCGACCTTGATCCGGACAGTCAGGAATGGCGGCTATATTTTCTCCGAGACTGTAAAACGTTCATGAGACGTCCGTCCCTGCTGGAAGATACAATCACACGCCGTCTAGCCATCACGGTTACGCTTGCTGCGGGCGTCACCCTGCTTGTGCTTCAGCTGTTTTTCACATTTGGCGGCCAGTGGGCCAAACCGGATATCCAGGAGACCGGCCTGCTGGGTCTGGTCGGTACGGTAATCCGGATGGTTGAAGTGGCTCCGCCGTCTGACAGGCCGCACCTCATAGAGGCAGCCAATACAAATGAAGTCCATTTCGCATGGTATGATAAAGACAACCACGTCTCTCATCTGCTTGAAACGGGACACTACCGCGAAGCTGAAGTCGGGCAGAGCTGGCATTTTCTACAACCTTACCTGCGCCATTACCCCAGCAAGATCGTGGTCTTCCAGGAAGATAATCCTATCTCTCAGGAATCCGGCCTCCCCTATGATCACCACCGGTTTCGGGACGCCTATTTCGTCGGTGTGCGTTTCGGAGATGGAAGCTGGATCCTTTGCATAGCCCTGGAGCGCGTTTGGGGCCTTTACAGCGTTCAGCGCCTTTCTCTTCAGGGATTGATGCTCGCGCTCTGGGTTATTGCCGTTTCCATGATCGCATCCCGTCAGATGTCTCGCCCGATCGAGCATCTTGCCAAAGGCGTGAAGCAGCTCGGCCTTCAGCCCCGCACGACCCATATTGATGAGAAAGGACCACGAGAGATTTCTCTGGTCGCCCAGACGATCAACGGCATGCAGGCCCAGATCCAACGGTTCATCGAGCACCGCACGACAATGCTCGCTGCCATTTCCCATGATCTGCGCACGCCACTGACCCGAATACGCCTGCGGGGTGAATTCATTCAGTGCTCGCAGCAGCAGGCCGCTCTTTTCCGGGATGTGGACGAAATGCAGGCCATGATTGATGGCGCACTGTCCTTTTTCCGCGACGACGCGTCTGGTGAAGAGAGCATCATGTTCGACCTGCCGGGCCTCCTCCAGACCATCGCTTACGACTACTGCGATCAGGGCCATACGGTCGAATATCAGGGCCCCGGAAAGGCCAGCTATGTTGGTCGTCTCTATGCTCTAAAGCGCGTCTTTACCAATTTGGTCGAGAACGCCATTAAATATGCCACACCGCCGACAATTGATCTCGAAATCCAGCCGAATGGCGATTTTCTGGTCTTTATCCGGGACACTGGGCCCGGCATTCCGGAAGACAGCCTGCCGCGCGTTTTTGATCCCTATTTCCGTCTGGACAAATCCCGCAACAGACAAACGGGGGGTGTGGGACTGGGACTGACCTCCGCCCAGACAATCATCCGCTCCAATGGTGGAGACATCACCATGACCAACAGGCCGGAAGGTGGCCTTGAGGTCTGCGTTCATCTTCCGAGGATCTGAACGGCGGACTCGACAGGCATAAAAAAACCCGCCTGACTGCTCAGGCGGGTTTTTCCGTCAGACCTTGATGAGACGGGCAGCGAAAAACCCGTCCATCCCGCCGCGATCCCACCAGAGGCCCGGATGTGTCCGGAAAAAGCCTTCCGGAGTACGGGCAATAGACATCTCTGCCAGTTCCGCGTCCGTAAAGGGCTCATGCCTCCAACCGCCGCGTTCAAGTGCAGCGCGAATACGATCCGGCCCTTCCTCGTCCTGAAGGGAGCAGACGGCATACATCAGCATCCCACCCGGCTTGAGCATCTCACGTGCGGCATCAATGAACGCATCCTGTCCCTGAGCCAGCGCGGTCACATCACGGGGACGCTTGATCCACAGGACGTCCGGATGGCGGCGGAACGTCCCGGTGGCCGAGCATGGCGCATCCAGCAGAACCGCATCGACAGGAGCCACGGGACGCCAGGTCAGGCCATCGGCCACGATTGTCTCCGCCTCCACACGCATGCGCGCAATGTTCTCGCGCAGCCTTACGGCACGGGCCTCTTCTTTCTCGATGGCAACAACCTGCGCCCCTGCCGTTGCCAACTGGGCTGTTTTGCCCCCCGGCGCCGCACACAGATCAATGACGGTCTTGCCAGAGACATTACCCATCAGCTTCACGGGCATTGCGGCAGCAACGTCCTGGGCCCAGAACTGCCCTTCCTCGAAGCCTTCCATCGTGGCAATGCGTGTTCCGGCCGGATAACGTACCGTCCCGGTCGGCAGAACGTCCCCACCTTCCGGAATGGTTGCACCGGGGCGCATGCTCAGATCCAGCGGAGCCTCACGATGAAGACCACGGGAGATGGAGCGCGCGCGTTGGCCCCACGCCCCCCACATCCAGGGCTGCACATCCAGCCGAGCCTCATCCAGACCTTCCAGCAGTTCCCGCCCCTCACGGGCCACGCGGCGAAGAACCGCATTGGCCAGACCGGCGAACGGAGCCAATCCACGACGACGCAGAAGGTCCACGATCGTACCGACAGCCGCATGAGGCGGCGTTTCCAGATGCAGAAGCTGTGCAACACCTAACAGCAGCGCACAACGCACAGGCTCAGGCGGTTCCCGACGCAGCATAGGCTGCAAAACTTCCGTCATGCTGCCAAGATAGCGGAGCGTCGTCGCTGCCAGACGATGCGCGGATGCACGATCCCGCAGGTCCATGGGCCCCGCGCGATCCAGCGTCGTTTCCAGCATCCGGCGATGCTCGACCACACCGCAGACGATATCAAAGGCAAGGTCGCGCGTCGGGTCGGGTGCAGGACGGCGTTCCTGTCCCTGTTTCGGACGGCGTCCTCCCTGACGGGAAGCAGACGGGTTCTTCGGACGGCCGGAGCCGCGGGGGGGCGTATTCTGTGTCATTCTCAGGCGTCGATCTCTCGCATGCTGCCGAAATCGCATCTTGCGGCTTCGGACGCAATGGAGTCTTCTGCCGACATGTCCGATCAGATTGCAGAAAATCTCTCCCTTATCCGCAGTCGCATCATTCATGCGTGCGAAATTTCGGGGCGTTCAGCCTCGGATGTTGGCCTCGTCGCCGTCAGTAAATTCCATCCGAAAGAGGCCGTTGAAACCGCTCTGAAAGCCGGTCAGCGCGTTTTCGGGGAGAACCGCGTTCAGGAAGCAGCCTCCAAGTTTCCCGATCTCCGTCACGCATGGCCGGACCTGCGCCTTCACATTATTGGTGGCCTCCAGACCAACAAGACAGTCGAGGCCTGCCGTATTGCGGACGTGATCGAGACTCTGGATCGTCCTGCTCTGGCGGATGCGCTGGACAAGGCTGCGAACAAGGTTGGTCGGCTACCGGAGCTTCTCGTTCAGGTTAACACTGGCAACGAACCCCAGAAGTCGGGCGTCTCTCGTGACGACGCCGATGCCTTCATCAAGACCTGCATGACAAGGTTCGGTGCCAAAGTGCGTGGTCTCATGTGCATTCCGCCGGAAGACGAAGAGCCGGCAACTCATTTCCGTTTCCTGACAGAGTTGGCGAAGCGCCACGGGCTGCCGGTGATTTCCATGGGCATGTCTGCTGATTTCGAGACGGCTATTGCCGAGGGAGCCACGCTTGTCCGGGTTGGAAGCGCCATTTTTGGCTCCCGTCCCATGACAGGCTCCTAACGCACAGCTTGCATCCCTGTAAGAAATCCTGTCTTGAGGGGAAAGACCGCGCTCCGACACGTCCGTGTGAGGTGTTGGGAGTGTTGGTTTCCTGCGATGCCCGTAAATGGAACCACCGATGCCAGAACACGACGGCGATAACGCTACCCCCCCTCATCCCGGCGCCGGGGTTCCAGTGGATAGCGGCGAAGTCCTTCAAACCATCGATCAGGCACGCAAGGACGGCAATACGTCCGAACTCGGGGGCACCGAGAGCAGCAGTCACAAGAAACCAGCCGGCTTTGGCGCGCTTCTGGCAGTTCTGGGTGTGGTCTATGGCGATATCGGAACCAGTCCACTCTACGCCCTTCAGTCCTCCGTTGGCATCGTAGGGTCCGCAAAGCACCCTGCAGCTGCCTGGGAAGTCATGGGGCTGGCCAGCCTCACCTTCTGGGCACTCATGCTGATCGTGACGTTCAAATACGTCCTGCTCATCATGCGGGCGGATCATGACGGCGAAGGCGGCATCATCGCCCTGATGTCCCTCGCCCAGCGCGTCTGCAAATCCCAGAGGTTCCGGTGGCTGTTCGGCCTTGTGGGTATTGCGGGAACCTGCCTGTTTTTTGGCGACAGCATCATTACTCCCGCCGTCTCGGTTCTTTCTGCCGTGGAAGGCCTCGAGATTGCGGTCCCCTCAGCCAGCCACGTGATCATCCCGATCGCGATGGTCGTACTTGTGGCGCTCTTTACGGCGCAGGCCATGGGCACGGGCAAGATTGGCCGCGCTTTCGGACCGATCATGGTGGTTTGGTTTGCGGTGCTGGCCCTTCTCGGTGTGCGGGGCATCATGCTTTATCCGCATATCCTGCTGGCGCTCTCCCCAACATTCGCGCTCGAATTCATTGTTCTCCACGGCTACCTGTCCTTCATCGCACTCGGTTCGGTCGTTCTGTCCGTCACGGGTGCCGAGGCACTTTATGCCGATATGGGGCATTTCGGCCGCGCGCCGATCCGCAAGGCTTGGCTGTTTTTCGTGCTGCCGTCCCTGACGCTGAACTATTTCGGTCAGGCTGCGCTGCTGATCCATGATCCGGCCACACTGGCCAACCCGTTCTATCATCTCGGCCCACACTGGGCGCAGATCCCGCTGCTGATCCTGGCGACTTTCGCGACCGTTATTGCATCCCAAGCTGGTATTTCGGGCAGCTTCTCGCTCTGCCGCCAGCTCATCCAGCTCGGTTATCTGCCGCGCACGCGTATCGTTCATACGAATGCGGATGAGGAAGCGCAGATCTATCTGCCGTCCCTGAACTGGATCCTTGCCTTCGGGGCGCTGGTTCTGGTGCTGTCCTTCCGCTCCTCTGCTGCACTGGCGGCCGCTTACGGTATCGCCGTGACCGGAACCTTCCTCTGCACCTGCGTTCTGGCCATGGTTGTGTTCCGCCGCACCTTCAAATGGAGCGCTGCCGCCGTTGGTGCTGTGTTCGGCCTCTTCTTCGTGGTGGATGCGGTCTTCTTCTCCGCCAACGTCCTGAAGATACCGGATGGTGGGTGGGTCCCACTCGCTATCGGCATCATCAGCACCATCGTCATGACAACATGGAAGCGCGGCCGCAGCCTGATTGCTGCCAAGCAGCAGGCAGATTCCATGCCGATGGCTTCGTTTCTGGCGCGCCTGCCGCAGTCCCGCACCATCCGCGTGCCGGGCCTCGCTGTCTTCCTCACGGCCAACCCGGACGTCGTGCCGAACTCGCTGCTGCATAATCTGAAGCACAACAAGGTTTTGCATGAGCACGTCATGTTCGTGACCGTGCAGAACCTTGATCAGCCGGAAGCCGAGCGCGGACACCGCACAATCGTTCAGGAACTGGCCCCGAACATCAATCGCGTGATCGTCCGGTATGGCTTCATGGAAATGCCAAACCTGCCGCGTGCCCTGATGGAACTGAAAGCGCTTGGTGTGGCGTTTGATGCCATCCAGGCTTCCTATTTTACATCCCATGAGCTTGTGGTTCGCTCTCGCGTTCCCAAAATGCAGCTCTGGCGGATGTGGCTGTTCCTGCTCCTCCTGCGTAATGCTGCCTCGACCACGGAATTCTTCCGCATCCCGCCTGATCGCGTGGTGGAGTTCGGCGTCCGGATTGCAATTTGACCGAACCTCTTTCCCTCTACATTCACTGGCCGTTCTGTCTGGCGAAGTGCCCCTACTGCGACTTCAACTCCCATGTTCGGGATGAAATTCCGCAGAAGCGCTTCGCCGCGGCACTTCGTCAGGAACTGACACATGACGCGGCCCGTCTTGGCCGTCGGCCCCTCCGCTCCATTTTCTTCGGCGGTGGCACACCTTCCCTGATGGCCCCGGAAACGGTCGCGGCCCTCATCGAAGACGCACACACGCTCTTCGATGCCGAGCCCGATCTGGAAATTACATTGGAAGCCAACCCCACCAGTGTAGAGGCCGGAAAATTCTCCGCCTTTCGTGAGGCCGGCGTGAACCGTGTGTCTCTCGGGGTGCAAAGCCTACGGGACGACGCGCTCAAAATGCTGGGCCGCGAACATTCAGCCGGACAGGCCATTCAAGCGCTTGAAACCGCCCGTTCCCTGTTTCCGCGCATTTCTTTCGATCTGATTTACGCCCGACCGGGCCAAAGCGATGCGGACTGGGAGAACGAACTCTCCACCGCACTCGATCTCGTGGCCGATCATCTGTCGCTCTATCAGCTCACAATCGAGCCCGGCACAAAGTTCGAAGCCCTGCATCGCAGAGGCGAACTCACCCTGCCGGCTGCCGACGACGCTGCACGCCTCTATGACCTCACAGGTGAGACCGCAGCCCGACACGGCCTCATGCCCTATGAAGTCTCCAACTATTCAAAGCCCGGCGCCGAGAGCCGCCATAATCTGACTTACTGGCGTTATGCGGATTACATCGGCATTGGCCCCGGAGCACATGGTCGCCTGACCCTGAATGATGATCTGTACGCCACCCGCCGCCACCGTGCGCCGGAACCATGGGCCGAGCGCGTTGAAAAAACCGGCTCAGGAAGCACGGACGAAACGCTCCTTTCGCCTGAAGAACGTGGCCGGGAAGCGCTTCTGATGGGGCTGCGTCTTTCTGAAGGTGTGGATGAAGCCCGTTTCGCCCAACGCACCGGCCGGCCGCTGGAAGACTGCATGGACCGCTTCATGCTGGAAGCCTGTCTGGAAGAGAATTATCTCATTCGGGAGGGGGGTATTCTGAAAGCAACGGCCGAAGGCAGACTTCGTCTTGAAGCATTGCTGGCAAGATTGGTCACTTGAGGGCATGATCGGGCGTTAATTAACAGGACGAGACCATGCGCCGATCCATTCTCTCTGCCCTCTTTGCTGCCTGCGCCCTGACCGGCATTGCTTCCGCTGCCCCTGCGGCTCCGGGATACTACATTCAGGATAACGACTATCTCGGCCCAGGCGGATCAGACATCCAGTCCGTCATTCCGCTGCTGAACCGCGACAACGTCAATCTTCTGGCCCTGACCGTTACGGTCGGCGATGACTGGGAAAACGCTGAATCGGCCCATCTGCGTCGTTTCCTCGAAATCGCCAAGCAGACCCAGATCCCCGTTGCTGATGGCGCAACGCTGCCGCTCGTCAACACGGTGGCCGCAACGCGACTGCGTGAAAAGCAGTACGGCACCATTCCCTGGAAGGGTGCCTGGGGCGGCCTCGGCTCTATCGACAAGACGCCCGCGACCCAGCCTGCTCTCGGCAAAATGCCGGATGGGACGGCGCACATGGCCGTCGATCCGCTTCCCGCCGCCATGGTTCTGATCAAGGCCGTTCACGACCATCCCCATCAGGTCACGATCATTGCTGCAGGTCCGCTGACAAACCTCGCACTTGCCATCCGCCTGGACCCGACCTTCGCAGCGACAGCCAAGCAGCTTGTGTTCATGGGAGGTCTGCTGGATTCCAGCATGATGTCCGTCACGGGCAATGCTGACTTCGCGTCCGACTTCAACATGATTGCCGATCCGGAAGCTGCGCACATCGCACTGACAGCTCCCTGGGCGTCCATCACCTGTGTCGGCAATGTCTCGAACGACATCATGATGACGCATGAACTGATGAACCGCATCGCAGAGAAGAAGACGCCCGTTACGGAATATCTTCAGAAGTTCTACGCTCCCCTGCCGCTGTGGGATGAGCTGACGTCCGCCATCGCAGTCGAGCCAGATCTGGTTACGAAGTCGGTCGATGCCTATATGGACATCAACACTGCCCCGGGCATGGATTATGGCCACGCCCATGTCTGGCCTGAAGCAACAGCACCTAAGGGTATGGGCCTGCAGAAGGTGAAGCTCGTTCAGTCTGTGGACACGAAGCGCTTCATCAATGAGTTCGTCGCTCAGGCACAGAACGCCATGGGTACCCACTAAGACCTGAAGAAAGGCAACCGACATGCTGAACATCATCAAGCTGGCCGTCGGTTGCCCGACCATTGAGGTTCTCCGGGAACGGATGAAGCACCCGCGCGTGAATGGTCATGGTGCCGTCCCGACCCGGACCATGCCCAAACGGGCCGCCGAGGTTCTGGACGGCGGCTCCCTGTATCGCGTCATGGACGGCATGATCCTCTGCCGTCAGCCTATCATTGGGTTGGAGGCCTGCCGCCGACCGGATGGCACCGAAGGTACGCTTATTGTTGTTTCGGATGACATCATTCCCGTACAGCCGCGTACGATGCGCCCCTTCCAAGGCTGGCGCTATCTGGACCCGAAGGATGCTCCTCCGGATCTCGGACAATCTGCTGACGGCGACGGCATCGCTGATCTCCCACCACACCTGCGCCGGGAACTGGCAGAACTCGCCCTGATCTGATCCAGCCGTTCAAAAGGGCCGATCTGGAACAACCCAACGGGACGTGCGTTAGATGTTCACGTCATGCCTGCTTCGCAGGCACCCTCCTGTCGTGCAAGGAGACATCCGTTGTCGCTGTTTCGTACTCATGCCCGCAAAAGCCGGCGATCCCTGGCCCTCCTTCTGGGGACGGCCCTCTCTTTTGTCGTCGCCCCCCAACTTCATGCGGCCGACGTATCAACACCGGCAACCAATGCTCCTGCAAAAGAGCAAATCCTGCCCGGCAAGATCGTCTATGCACAGCTGACCACCCCGGACCTCGACAAGGCCAAAACATTCTACGGCTCCCTGTTGGGCTGGACGTTCAAAGACGTCACAGTCTCGAAAGGCCAATACACACAGGCTATCGTCAATGGACGTCCCGTTGCAGGCTTGGTCGAACGCCCGAATATGGTCGCTCATGGTGACCCACTCTGGCTGCCATTCATTTCCGTGCAGGACGTGAAAGCCGCAGCCAGTGCAGCGAAAGTCTGGGGTGGCCATATCCTGTTCAAACCGCAGAACGTGATAGGCCGGGGAGATGAGAGCGTTATTTCAGACCCACAGGGCGGTCTGTTTGCAGCTCTGCGCTCCGCCACAGGCGATATACCCGATGACACGACACCACCGCAGCAGGGAGAATGGGTCTGGAATGCACTGCTGACCAGCAAACCCTACGAAGCTGCTGGTTTTTACCAAAAACTGTTCGGCTATCAGGTTGAAGCAGCACCGGACGCAAAGCGGGGAAGCGCCTACCTTCTGGAATCCCAGTCCATTACCCGCGCCACCATTAACCCTCTCCCGCCGCGCCTGCCGGATGGGGCACATGCGCGCTGGATGAACTTCGTTCAGGTCGACAATGTTGGAGCTACAGCCCAGAAAGCTGTTGAACTCGGCGGGAAGGTGCTGGTTCAGCCTCATCCTGATCGGCAGGACACCATCATTGCTGTTCTTGCAGACCCTACCGGAGCTGCTTTCGGCGTGATGGAATGGCATGATTCCACCGGCACAGGAGATGCGAAATGATCATTCGTCTTTCACGCACTCTGGCGCTGATCGGTGCATTTTCCTTCGTCCCCTTCCTTTCAGGCTGCGTCGGATATGACGGCTACGGCGGATATGGAGGCGGCTACGGCGGCAGCTACTATAATACCGGCTGGGGTGGTGGTGGCTGGGGCGGCTGGGGCCCCGGCTACGCCGTCGGTCCTTATCCGGGCCGAGGAGGGCGCTGGCAGGGCGGTCGCATAGATCGTGGCGGCCCTGGCGGTGGCGGCCATATGGGTGGCCGCCCTGGAGGGGGGCCTGGTGGCGGGTTCCCAGGTGGCGGTCGGCCGAGCGGCGGACCTGGTCGCGGCGGAGGCGGCGGCGGACATGGAGCTGGCGGCGGAGGCGGCCATGGCGGTCCCGGCGGGCGGCACTAAGCCACTCGTCCGGAACCAAGCCTCTATGGCTTCAGGTGGGTTTCGGATTAAGCGGGCAATGTTCGATCCACTCGCTCAAGAGCCGCAATCTCCGATCTGATCTTTCCGCTTTCGAGGTCCTCCGCAATCTCTGCGAGTGGCTCTCCGGCGGAAAGAGCGTCAGCCTTGGCCTGCCAGAAGATCGCAGCCTCAGGGTCGGGAAGACAAAGACCAGCTGCCATATCAAAGCGCAGAAGCGTCACCTCGCCGCTCAGGCGCCGCAACGACCGCAATAACTTGTGAGTATGTTCACTTTCCTGCCCGACGCTCGATAATCCACCCAGAATTGGTAGAGAACCTCGCGCAAATTCCGCCCGGGTCGTGTCCACCCCCGCCTGACGCTGGGTCCTGTCTGTAGCAAGCGTATCATCACCGTTCAGCACAGCCGCAAGATATCGCAGATTACCAACAATAGCGGCCCGGAGCAGCCCATTCATGTCCTGCGTCAGCCCTTGTGGACAGACCGCAAAGGCACAGCCAAGGCCAATAAGGCTTCCCAGCGTATTATCGAGAATACGCAGCCACGCAATGCCGTGAGAGGGCATCGTCATTTCTGTGACAATGATGAAATGCGCGCTCAGGAACATAACCAGCAGCGTATAGTTCACGGCCCGCATCGCAATGGCACCGATCACGAATACGGCCAAGGCCACTGCCATTTCCGACAGCCCCGGCAGAAACGGTGAGACAATCAGAACCAGAACGCCACCGCCAATCGTTCCGAGCACACGCTCCAGAGCCCGTACAAGCGTTGTCTGGCCGGAAGGCTGGATAACAAGAAGAAACGCGACGAGCGCCCAGAATCCATAGCTGAGACCAAGCCATTCAGTCGCCAGATATGTTCCCAAAAGGCCGACAACCATCCGCAGTGTATGACGCCAGATCACGGGGGTCAGACGGGCCACATGTCGGGGAGCTTCTGCATCGAAGGGCAATCGGGCTTTTTCTGCCAGTCCTTCCGCAAGATTTCCCAAAGTGCGCGCACTGGTCGCGACAAGTTCGCTGATCGTGCCGGAACGGACGCGGATATTACCTGCGAGCGTCAGAGCCTCCTGAGACAGCGCTTCAAGATTGGGAACAGGCGCAAGAGCGGCCTCACTCGCATGCTGGCAGAGCGCTGAAAACGCCGCCAGCGTTCCCCGTGCCTCGAAATCCAGCCCGCGCGTTTCTACAAGATGCTCGACAGCCAGCATCGCGGTAAACAGACGCTCCGCTCCGGCCAATGACGCAATAAGCCGTCCACGCATGCTGTAACTCGCATGACCCGCGTCAATCTGAAGGGCAACGCCCCTCGCGCGCTCAATGGCCGTTCGGATCGTCTGCCGGTGAACGGTTTCCTGCAGGCGCCCCGCAGCCAGCTCCCCAGCCATGACGGACAGCAGACGATAACATCCCCCCACCGCACGGCGTGCAGGGGCATAAGGATGCTGGGGCCAAATAATGAGGCAAAGAAGAATGGCCCACAGACCACCACCGCCAAACGCGTAGCTGATCGTCAACGCGTCCTGAAGCGTGGACGCCGGGAAACCAATCCCCGCAAGCATCACACATCCCAGCAAGGCACAGAGCAAAGCCATACTGGGGACCAGCGCGCGCGCCAGCCCCACGAACAGGCCTGTCACGATCAGCCAGGGTAGGACACCCCAGAAAGGCGACATGGCAATCAGGGACGCCACCCCACCCAGCACCGCACCCGCAGCTGTGAAAATACCCAGAATACGGAACTGCTCTCGGGCTGTGCCTCCCGGCTCGATCAGGCAGCACCAGAACGCTGCAAAGGCAGCCCAGGCGAAAACCGCCTGATGGAAATAAAGAGCAGGAAGAAGGGCAACAACGGTTGCCAAGGCCGCACGGACACCCTCAGCCGGAGCGAGCTGCTCGGGGCTGAGGGGCACCGAATGACGGGCCAAAAACTGGGACAGGAAAGTCAGGTGACGGGTGCGGTTCAGTGAAGCCTGTCGCGGCAGTGGATCACGCACCGTCATCTTATCGTCCTGTTAGAATACGCTCCACGAGCTGGCCCACTGTAGGAACAAATCCATTCGCGTAAAAGGGATCGGTTCCGAAACGCCAGGCGTTCGTGCCACCAAACATCAGGTTGTGGTCAACCACATCGTCCGCATGTTCATCATTCGGGGCATGGGCAATGGTCTGAAGCGTTTTCTGAATGCAGAAAGAGCGCGGGTCAGCCTTCTGTCCGTTGGTATAAGGCTCGCGCTGCATCCAGTTGGAGAACTTACAGGCAGACAGACAGCCCATGCAGTTCGTCTGATCCGCAAGGATCTCACGGGCACTGTCCGGCGTGACGAAAACCAGCGTATCATCCGGTGTGCGAAGCGCTTCCGTGAAGCCCTGCGCTTCCCAGCCAGCGATATGCTGACGGTCTGTCGAAGAGACAAACACTTCGCGCTTGCGCGCGCCCACGCCGTAAGACGCATCCAGCTCTGCTGTCGCTTCCGGGCTATAAGCGACCTGTCGCTCAGAGCGCCCCCGAAGATCCTGCATGAAGCTGTTGTTCACGGCGGAAGAATAGAAACCCGTCGGAGAGAAGCGGTTAAGATACACATCGCCCTTCTTCAGCGTCAGAAGACGGCGCTTCCACGCATCCGGGATCGGGCTTTCCTTGGTGAGCAGTGGCCGAGTACCGAACTGAAACGCGATCGGCCCAAGATCCGGGTTCCCGATCCAGTCCTGCCACTCTTCCAGCGCCCAGACACCGCCCGCCATGATGATCGGCGTCTCGTCCAGACCATACTGACGCAGGACCCGACGCAGTTCGAGTACACGCGGAAACGGATCTTCCGGGTTCAGAGGATTTTCCGTGTTGGAGAGACCGTTATGGCCACCGGCCCTCCACGGATCTTCATAAACCACGCCACCAAGCAGTTCCGGAGCCTTGCTGTAAGCACGACGCCAGAGCGCGTTGAACGCACGCCCGGAGGAGACGATAGGATAATACGGAATGCCGTGTTTGACCGCGATCTCAGACAGACGATACGGCATGCCTGCACCACAGGTCAGACCATTGATCAGGCCCGGTACCGCCTCAAGGATACCCTCGATGATCTCTTCTGCCCCGCCCATTTCCCAAAGGATATTGGCGTGGAGACGACCTTTGCCGCCCGCAATTTCGTGCGCGATCTTGGCCTGCGCGACACCACCATCAATCGCATAGCGGATCAGCTCGCGCTGACGCTCGCGGCGGGTGCGACCATGATAGATCTGGGGAACAGGACGCCCCTGTTCGTCATAGCTGTCAGCGTTGACGGCGGAAATGGTTCCAATTCCGCCGGCAGCAGCCCAATGACCTGCCGAAATACCGGTGGAGACAGAAACACCTTTGCCTCCCTCAACCAGAGGCAGAACATCCTGACCACCAAAACGAAGGGTGTCGATCAACTTCATGGGGACTCGATGTCTCCGATACTCACACAAAAAAGGCGGGGCCTTGGGAGCCCCGCCCGAGGACTCACTCGGCGTCGCGGCGGGGCGGACGGCCAGGCTTGGCCCCCACACTCTCCGTAATATCGGCACCGGTTTCCTGATCGACAACCCGCATGGACAGCTTGACCTTGCCGCGATCATCGAAACCAATGACCTTGACCTTTACAGCATCGCCCTGCTGGACGACGTCGGACGTCTTGGCAACGCGGCCCTGTGTCAGCTCGGAGATGTGCACCAGACCATCACGCGGGCCAAGGAAGTTCACGAACGCACCAAAGTCCGCCGTCTTGACGACTTTACCGTCGTAGATGCGTCCGATTTCCGGCTCCGCGACGATACCTTCGATGCGGGCGATGGCCTTCTGGGCCTGCTCGTCATTGGAGGCAGCGATCGTGATTGTGCCGTCATCCCCGATGTCCACCTTGGCACCGGAATACTCGACGATCTCGCGGATCACCTTGCCGCCGGACCCGATCACATCACGGATCTTTTCCTTCGGCACAGAAATCGTCGTGATCTTCGGCGCATTGCCGGACACATCTTCACGACCTTCCGTCAGAGCCTTGGACATTTCGCCGAGGATGTGGATACGGCCACCGCGAGCCTGCTCCAGAGCGATCTGCATGATTTCCGGCGTGATGGACGTGATCTTGATGTCCATCTGAAGGGCTGTAATGCCCTGCTCCGTACCCGCAACCTTGAAGTCCATGTCGCCCAGATGATCTTCATCACCCAGAATATCGGACAGGACTGCAAATCCACGGTCTTCCTTGATCAGACCCATGGCGATGCCTGCAACCGGGCGCGGCAGCGGAACACCAGCGTCCATCAGCGCCAGGGACGAACCGCAGACGGTTGCCATGGAGGAGGAACCATTGCTCTCCGTGATCTCGGAGACCACGCGCATCGTGTACGGGAACTGCTCCTTGGACGGCAGCAGCGGATGCAGCGCACGCCATGCCAGCTTGCCGTGACCGATTTCACGACGGCCGGGGGAACCCATACGACCACACTCACCGACCGAATACGGAGGGAAGTTGTAGTGCAGCAGGAAGTTGGAACGGTATTCGCCTTCGAGCGCATCAATGATCTGCTCGTCCTGGCCCGTGCCAAGCGTTGCCACGACCAGAGCCTGCGTTTCACCACGGGTGAAGAGCGACGAGCCATGCGCACGCGGCAGAATGCCAACTTCCGCAAGGATCGGACGAACCGTCTTCAGATCGCGGCCATCGATACGGATGCCAGTCTTGAGGATGGAACCGCGAACGACCTGGGCTTCCAGTTCCTTGAGCATCGGCTTGGCCAGCTCGACGTCAAAACCTTCTTCCGCCAGGATCTCGTTAATACGGTCCTTGGCTTCGCCGACCTTCTTGTAGCGGGCCTGCTTGACGCGCTCCTTGTAGGCTTCGGCCATCAGCTTGTTGCCGATCTTCTCGACGCGCTTGCGAAGGGCAATTTCTTCCTTCGTGAGCGACGGAAGATCCCACGGAGCTTTCGCTGCGTGTTCGGCCAAAGCGATGATGGCTTCGATCACAGGCTGAAAAGAGGTGTGACCCAAGGTCACGGCTTCCAGCATGGTTTCTTCCGAAAGCTCGCTGGCTTCGGATTCAACCATCAGCACGCCTTCAGACGTACCGGCAACGACGAGATCCAGCGTGCTGTCCTTAACTTCGGACAGCGTCGGGTTCACGACGAACTTGCCATCAATGCGGCCGATACGGGCAGCACCGACCGGACCGAAGAACGGGATACCGGAAAGCGTCAGGGCAGCAGAGCAACCGATAAGGGAGACGATCGCCGGATCGTTTTCCATATCATGGCTCAGAACCGTTGCCGTAACCTGAACTTCGTTACGGAAGTTCTCCGGGAACAGCGGACGGAGCGGACGGTCAATCAGACGTGCATTCAGCACTTCTGCTTCAGACGGACGGCCTTCGCGCTTGAAGAACCCACCCGGGATCTTACCAGCCGCATAAGCCTTTTCCTGATAATTGACCGTCATCGGGAAGAAGTCCTGTCCCGGCTTGACGCTCTTGGCACCAACAGCCGTACACAGAACAACCGTGTCACCATAAGTGACCATGACAGCACCGTCAGCCTGACGGGCAATCTTGCCGGTTTCGAGAATTAGCGGGCGTCCGGCCCACTCGATTTCCTTACGGAAATAATCGAACATATCGTTCTCCTAAATTAGGAACGAGCCATCATCTGGACATCCGGCAGGTGACGGAGCAGCGTTTCGGACGGCATGGCGGTGGTAACGAGAGAATACCCGCAACGACACCATGTGGCCTGAAACGCCGGTCGCGCACCCCACCTGCGGACAGGTCCGATGGCAGGGATGTCCGGGGGCAAGCCCCCGGACGACGTATCAGCGACGCAGGCCGAGACGCTCGATCACGCTCTGGTAACGAGCCTGATCCTTGCGCTTCAGATAGTCCAGCATGCTGCGACGCTGACCGACCATCATCAGAAGACCACGACGGGAGTGGAAGTCCTTCTTGTGGGTCTTCAGGTGCTCGGTCAGATTGACAATGCGCTCGGTCAGGATCGCAACCTGAACTTCCGGCGAGCCCGTGTCGGTCTCGTTCTGGCGGTACTCAGCGATCAGAGCCGTGCGGCGTTCTGCAGTAATCGACATCGTGTTCTCCAAAAAACTCGTGGTTTTCCAGCATCCGTACTGCCCTGAGCCGTCCATCGCGGATCTGACACAGGCCAATCACGTGCTCTCCGATCATCGCACGCCACAGTTGGTCTCCCTCCCGTGACACGGCCGGCAGAGGATACGTGAGATCAGCAGGGTCAAGAGACTGCCCCCAGATCAGTATCCTTCCCTCCGCTTCGGTAACGGCCAGCGCCGGGATGTCGACCAGCGCGGTCGCTACATCCAGCAGAGGAGCCGGAAGAGCATCGGCCTTGTCCACAGTTTGAGCTGATTTGTCCAGTGCTATCTGATCTATCGTGATGGCATGGGACAGATCGAAAGGTCCGCATTTCGTCCTGCGGAGGACGGAAATATGCCCGACCGTTCCACAGGCCAGAGCGATGTCGCGGGCCAAAGAGCGCATATAAACACCCTTGCCAGACTGCACTTCAAAGATGGCCGTGTCCGCATTCGGACGCGAAACCAGAGTTATCGAATCGATGCGTGCAGGACGTGGAGGAAGCTCAGGCGGACGGCCGGAACGCGCCAGATCATAGGCCCGCTGCCCCCCTACCCGCAAAGCCGAAAAGACAGGAGGAACCTGCATGACCTCGCCAGTCAGCGCCGGTAGGGAAGCCCGGAGTTCTTCATCCGTCGGCCGGTACGAGGAGGTTGCCAGAACCTCACCCTCGAGATCATCCGTCGTGCGGCTTTCCCCCATCGTCAGCGTAAACTGGTAATGCTTTGTCGCATCCATGATGTAGGGAATGGTCCGTGTCGCCTTACCGAAAGCGATCGGCAGGATGCCCGAAGCCAGCGGGTCGAGCGTACCAGCGTGTCCAGCTTTTTGTGCGTCAAAGGCCCAACGCAACTTGTTGACCATATCGGTTGAGGTGGGACCAAGTGGCTTGTCGAGAATCAGCCAACCGTCAATCTCGCGTCCACGTTTTCTCGCCACTGTCCCAGCACCCTTTGTCCATGATCGGGCGCTGATAGACCAGTCAGACGGGTAAATGCAAAAAACTCCTCCTGACAAACATCAGAAGGAGCTTTTCAAATCAGTCTTCCAGATCGCGTTTAACTTCCGGAGACCGGAAGAGCTGATCCAGTTCCATCGCATTATCCAGCGCCGTATCTGGCTGGAAATGGATTTCAGGAACAGTCCTGAGCCGAAGCATCTTGGACAGCCCGTTTCGCAGGAAAGGGGCAACCCGCTTCAGAGCGGGAAGAACCTCTTCCACATCACTCCGGCCCAGACGCGTTACAAAAGCCGTTGCATGACGAAAATCCGGAGAAATCCGAACTTCCGTCACAGTCACACGAACGTCCAGCAGTTCAGGGTCACGGAATTCCGTGCGGGCAAAGATTTCCGCCAGGGCACGGCGAACCTCTTCTGCCACCCGAAGCTGACGGGTGCTTGGTCCGTGGGCCGAGACGCCCGCCGGACCCTTCAGGTCATTTCTGGAACGTGAGCTCAAGCCGGGATCACTTCCATCTCGTAGCATTCGACGACATCGCCTTCGCGCAGATCATTGTAACCTGCGAAGGAGAGACCGCACTCATAACCACGAGCCACTTCCTTGACGTCGTCCTTGAAGCGCTTGAGCTGGCTGAGTTCACCCTGATGGATGACCACGTTCTCACGCAGCAGACGCACGCCACAGCCACGCTTGACGAGGCCTTCGGTGACATAGCAACCGGCAACCTTGCCAGTCTTCGTGATGTTGAAGACCTGACGGATTTCCGCATAGCCCAGGAACTTCTCGCGATGTTTGGGCGCAACCTTGCCCTTCACGAGTTGCTCTACGTCATCCGCCACCTGGTAGATGATGGAGTAGTAGCGGATGTCCACACCTTCACGCTGCGCCAATTCACGAGCCTGCGTTGTCGCACGAACGTTGAACGCCACGATGATGGCATCGGAAGCCTTGGCCAGCTGAATGTCGCTTTCCGTGATTTGACCCACAGAGGCGTTCAGAACCCGAATTGCAACTTCTTCGTGGGCAAGCTTCTGGACCGTCGTCGCAATTGCTTCAGCGGAACCCTGCACGTCAGCCTTGATGAGAAGGGCAACTTCCTTCTGATCACCAGCCTGAATACGCGCCAGCATCTGATCAAGCGTTCCGCGAGCGGCAACCTGCGTTGCAGCCTGCTTGTCCTTGATCACGCGCTGACGGAACTCACTGATCTCACGGGCACGGGCGTCGTTTTCAACAACAACGAACGGCTCGCCTGCACCAGGAACACCCGTCACACCGAGGATTTCCACCGGCATAGATGGGCCAGCATCCTTGAGCTGACGTCCACGGTCATCAAGAACCGCACGGACACGTCCCCATTCCGCACCGGCGACAACGATGTCACCCCGGCGAAGGGTGCCCTTCTGAACCAGAACAGAAGCAACAGGGCCACGTCCACGATCCAGACGGCTCTCGATAACCGTACCTTCAGCCACGCGATCCGGGTTGGCCTTCAGGTCAAGCATTTCAGCCTGAAGAAGAATAGCTTCTTCCAGCTTGTCCAGACCGGTCCGCTTGAGAGCAGACACTTCGATGTCCTGCGTATCGCCGCCCATGGCTTCCACGACGATTTCGTGGCTGAGCAGTTCCTGACGGACACGATCCGGATTTGCACCCGGCTTGTCGATCTTGTTGATCGCCACAATGATCGGAGCATTCGCAGCCTTGGCATGCTTGATGGCTTCGATCGTCTGCGGCATGACGCCGTCATCCGCTGCAACTACCAGCACAACCACGTCCGTCACGGATGCACCGCGAGCACGCATGGAGGTAAATGCCTCATGGCCCGGCGTATCAATGAAGGTGATCTTCTTACCAGAAGGGGCCGTGACCTGATACGCACCGATGTGCTGCGTAATGCCACCAGCTTCGCCACCAGCCACATCTGCAGCCCGCAGAGCGTCCAGCAGGGACGTCTTACCATGGTCGACATGGCCCATCACGGTAACGACCGGAGCACGGGGCTTCAGGTCTTCCGGACGATCCTCGACACCCTCGATGCCAATTTCAACGTCGCTCTCGGCGACACGCTTCACGCGGTGGCCGAATTCTTCGACAACCAGTTCCGCCGTATCACCATCAATGCTCTGCGTTGCAGTGGCCATCACACCCATCTTCATGAGGGACTTGATGACTTCACCCTGGCGGGATGCCATACGGTTCGCCA
Organism: Gluconobacter frateurii; assembly: GCF_002723955.1. GTDB lineage: Bacteria > Pseudomonadota > Alphaproteobacteria > Acetobacterales > Acetobacteraceae > Gluconobacter > Gluconobacter frateurii. The sequence goes on along the minus strand of NZ_BEWN01000001.1, from coordinate 272,154 downwards.
GCTCGGCAACCGTGATGGTCTCCGGAACGATCACGTCACGAACGACGCGAACCTGATCAGAACGCAGACGCTCCAGCTCGGCCTGACGGCGCTCACGGTCACGCTGACGACGGACCGAAGCCAGTGAACGGGTCTTGCCGTCATCACCTTCAATTGCTGCACGAACGTCAATACGTCCGCTACGCCGGTCGCTACCGCCGCCAGCGCCCTTGCGGGGAGAAGGCTGTGCAGAACGACGCTGCGCTGGCCCACTCGGAGCACCGCCACCACCACGCCGTGCTGGTGCACGACGCTCGTCTTCACCGCCTGCGTTTGCAGCGGGGGAACGCAGATGCAGGGTCTCACCACCACGCGGCTGAGCAGGAGCGGCAGCGGGACGAGCCGTCTGGATGGGACGCTCCGGCATGATGGCACGCTCGGCCAACGGACGAAGACGCTGAACCGGAGCAGCCAGCTGAACGCCGCCCGTCGAATGATTACGAGGATCCAGAGGAGCGGCGCGGGCAGCTTCTTCGGCTTCCCGCTCGGCCTGACGTGCAGCCCGCTGAGCTTCTTCCTCAGCGTGGATACGGGCTTCTTCGGCTGTACGGACAGCGTGAAGATCGCGCTCCTTGCGGGCAGCCTCCTCAGCAGCCTCGGCTTCCGCAGCCAGACGCTGTTCTTCCTCGGCACGACGCGCTGCTTCAGCAGCGGACATGATCTGGATCTTTTCCGCTTCGCGACGCTCTGCCTCTTCAGCCGCAGCCTTACGCTGCGCCTCGAGGACGCGCTGACGCGTTGCAAGTTCCGCAGCCGTCAGGGCACGACCACCAGCACCGGCACCGCGACCGCCACGTGCACCGCCTCCTGCCGGGCCACCCGGACCAGAGGCTGCACGCTTTGGCTTGCGAACCTCAACCTGCACGACCTTGGACCGGCCATGGCTGAAGCTCTGCCGCACGGAGCCGGCATCCACTGTACGACCAACATCCTTGCGGCCTGCGGGGCGTAGGGACAGGCGGCCGCTCTTGGTCTGTTCGCCGCCCTGTGATGGGGTCTGTGTTCCGTCCTGGTTGCGCTCGTTGCCGTCGCTCATAGTTCCGCCTGTTCCTTACTGACCCCTGTGGGGTCTGGGAGTGGACGTCCTGCCACTCCCGAAAATCTCTCATGTTCGGCGATCAGGCGCTGTGCCAGCGCACCCGGCGCCATCACCGCATAGACCGCCCGGTCCCGGCCGAACGCCGAAGCCAGGACTCGATCGGGAACTGTCACCACCGGCAGAGAACGCCGGCCCGACACCAGTCTGGAGAACTCGTCCGGACTTGCACTTTCCGAACGGATCACCACCCCTGCCCTACCGGAAGTGAGCCACTCCCGGCATTTCTGAAACCCGCAGACAATCTGTCCCGCTCTTCGGGACAAACTGACAGCGTCCAACATCCTCTGCACCAGCCCGGCTTCAACGAGATCCGCGAGACAGTCCGGTACAGACACCTGGGCTTTCGCAGCACGTGCAAAAGCCTGACGGGTGCGGGGGCTATCTAACACATCCCGGCTAGCACTCAACCACATTCCCCGACCGGGCAGCTTTGCTGCCAGATCCGGCACAACCCGGTTATCCGGGCTGACCACGAAACGGATCATGCTTTCAGGCGGCCCCTGCTCTCGACTTACAAGGCAGCGCCGCTCTGAACTGCGGCGCCCTAGAGCACCGCGAATGGGACCATTATCAGTATCAGAAATATCAGACGTCGGTCGACTCCCCGTCCTGCTTGTCGGCTTCAGCCGATTCGTCACCTTCAAACCAGTGAGCACGGGCCGCCATAATGACTTCATTTGCGGCGTCCTCATCCATGGCATCTGCGCCAAGGATGTCCACAAGTTCGTCACCTGCCAGATCAGCCAGATCATCGAGCGTCTTCACGCCCTTCTCACCCAGCGTCACCAGCATCTGGTTTGTGAAGACTCCGAGGTCAACAACATCGTCCGTCACGCCAAGCGCCTTGCGCTTGTCGTCCAGCTCCTGTTCCTTGCCAGCCAGATACTCGTTTGCACGCAGCATCAGCTCTTCGGCAACGCTCTCGTCGAAACCTTCGATATCATGCAGTTCGCCCGGATCCGTATAGGCCAGCTCTTCGATGGAATGGAAGCCTTCCGTGACGAGCAGGCTGGCAATCACATCATCCACATCGAGGGAATCAACAAAGAGACCCGTGCGCTTACGGAATTCTTCCTGACGGCGCTCCGATTCCTCGGCTTCCGTCAGAATATCAATATCCCAGCGCGTCAGCTGGCTGGCCAGACGGACGTTCTGACCGCGGCGACCAATGGCGAGCGAAAGCTGCTCATCCGGCACCACGACTTCAACACGCCCGGCTTCTTCATCCATCACCACCTTGCTGACTTCAGCAGGAGCAAGAGCATTCACTACGAAAGTAGCAGCCTGCGGGCTCCAGGGGATGATATCGATCTTCTCGCCCTGCAGTTCGGCCACAACAGCCTGAACGCGGGAACCGCGCATACCAACGCAGGCGCCGACTGGATCGATCGCAGCATCACGGGAAATCACGGCCATCTTGGCGCGGGATCCCGGATCACGGGCAACGGCCTTGATCTCAATGATACCGTCGTAAATTTCCGGCACTTCCTGGGCAAACAGCTTTGCAAGGAAAGCCGGATGCGTACGGGACAGGAAGATCTGAGGGCCGCGTGGCTCGTCACGCACATCATAGATGTAGGCGCGAACACGGTCAGAGTTGCGGAAGGACTCGCGGGGGATCAGTTCGTCACGACGCAAAAGGCCCTCGGCATTGCCGATTTCGACCATCATGTTGCCGTACTCGGTCCGCTTAACGGTACCGTTGACGATCTCGCCTACGCGATCCTTGAATTCGTTGTACTGGCGCTTGCGCTCATATTCGCGAACGCGCTGAACGATGACCTGCTTGGCCGTCTGTGCAGCGATACGTCCGAAATCAATCGGTGGAAGCGGATCGACAAGATGCTCGCCAATCTGGATTTCCGGCTGGAACTTGCGGGCAATATGAATGGGGATCTGGGTATCCTCATTCTCTACCTGCTCAACGGCTTCCGTCCAGCGGCTGAGGCGGACTTCGCCCGTCTTGCGGTCGATGGTCGCGCGAATATCCTTCTCGTGACCATACTTTGCGCGGCCGGCCTTCTGAATGGCCTGCTCCATCGCTTCCAGCACTTCCTCGCGGTCGATGTTCTTCTCGCGCGAGACTGCGTCTGCGACCAGCAGCAGTTCAGGGCGGATAACAGATGTGTCCATCAGATCGGACCTCCAGCCAGCATGAGACGGGTCATTAGTTCTTCTTCCCCGGCTTCTTCGGATTCAGTTTCGGAACGCGAGGCGCTTCGCCATCACTTTCCTCGTCGGACGAAACGCCTGACAGGGCAGCACTTGCCTCGATCAGGGCATCCGTCAGCACCAGACGAGCCTTGCGGACTTCCGTCAGCGGCAGCTCTGCCTCGGTACCGTCATCCAGACGGATAACACCTTTGCCATCCCGCGCGCCCATCACCGTTCCGGAGAAGCGACGACGGCCATTTAACGGAACGTCAAGTTCTGCCTTGGCCAGATGACCAGCGAATCGGTCCCAGTCCTTGGCGCGGGTCAGCGGACGGTCGATCCCGGCGGACGACACTTCCAGCATCCATGCGCCTGGAATTGGATCATCAACGTCAAGGATCGCGCCCACTGCGTGACTGATCTGCTCGCAGTCATCCACGGAGATCAGAGAACCGTTCGCACGGTCAGCCATGATCTGGATGGTCGGGGTATCCCGCCCGAGAACGGAAAGGCGGACGAGCTCATAGCCCAGATCCGCCAGAGTCGGCGCGATCCGCTCCGCAATACGGGCTTCAAGACCCGTCAGGTGGGGCAGTTCGATACCGGAAGATGTGTTCTGTTGAGGCAAGACAAAAAAGGCGGCCCGTCAGGGCCACCCCCCGAAAAGAGCGGAAGATGAATGGAATGGCATCTATTTAAGCCTTCACTCCCCTCAATGCAAGTAGAAGCACAGGGAAGCTGCCATGCAGGGGATTCGAAAGATTTGTTTACATTTATCCGGGCGCAGAATGCTTGCTTTGGAAGGCCCGTCGGGGTGAGATGACTATCCAATGACAGCCCAGCCCGAGCCTAAACCACAACTTCTCCCCCAGCAGGAAACGCCTCGCAGTCGTTCACTCTGGGCGGGAGGAACCCTTCTGGCCGTTGCATCCATCGGGGCGGGAGCTTTTTTCTTTACGCACTCTACTTCAACGCCAGCGGCGGCAACACTTGCTTCCCCATCTGGCAATCAGACAGCCAGCGCTGCTTCAACCTTCCAGGCAGATGCCCAGCTTTCCATGATTGCTCCTGGGGACGCTCCTAAAGCATTGGCAGGCACCAGTTTCACGGAACAACAGAAAAGCAGCATCCTGGCTGCCGTCAGACGGGGCGACATGCGGCTTGTGGAGATGCCTGTTCTTGATGGCGCAGGCGTTACAGGGCAAACCGTTGATGTTACAGTGTCGGGGTTCACGCAGCGCATTGTGCTGACAGGGCAATTCCAGCACCTCGTACTCCCGATTGCGGAAGCAGCGCAGGTCACGATTGATCCCGTCACCATGCCTCATGCCCCCGCCCTCACCATCGGCGCCCTGACCGCTCTTGGCCCCGAAGCCCTGCCAAGCCTGACTGCGCTGACCCAGCGTATCGTGCTTGACGTGATTGTTCAGTAAAGGCCTCCCGGTGCTTAAGTCGATCGTCCCCATGCTCAACCGGGCCATGCCACTCATGATGGCGGCCTTCCTGATTCTGGCGGTTATTCAGGTGGCCGTCATGCTACATCTGTCCTTGGACGGACTTTGGCGAGCCATAGACTGGATGCGCCCTGCTTACCTGCCCCTCGCCGGGACAGGCGCAGCACTCACTGCTCTAGGCCTCGCCTATGAAACTTCTGCTGAAAAACTGGCGCGCCGTGGGCTGCGTCGGAGGAAAGGTTTGATCATGGATGTTCTCAGCCGGCTGACCAATCGCGGCGCCCTCGAAGAACTCATGGCCCGCGAACAGCGCGAAACCGTCATTGATGCGGAAGAACTCGCCGCGTCCCTCCGCGCCCGTGTCATTGGACAGGATCGCGTCTGCGAAGATATTGCCCAACAGCTTCGGCGGCGCCTGGCCCTTCAGGTTCGTGGCAAGCCTGTCGGAATTTTTCTGCTGGCTGGCCCCCCTGGAACAGGCAAGACCTATCTGGCCAAACAGATCGCAAAGCAGATGGAACGGCCCCTCCTGCATTTCGACATGACGCAGATGTCGAGCCCTCATGCAGCAACCCAGCTTTTTGGTTCTCCGAAAGGCTATGTGGGCTCTGACACGTTCGGCAAGCTGACGGGCGGTCTCAAGGATCAACCAGATGCGGTCGTTCTGCTGGACGAAATCGAAAAGGCCCACCCAGATGTCTTCAAAAAGTTTCTGACCGCCTGGAATGACGGCCATGTTACGGAAGCCTCCACCGGCGAGCAGGTTTCTACCACACGCGCCATCTTCATGCTGACGTCCAACATCGCAACCGACGCCCTGACGGAAATTGCAGACCGGCTTGAAAATGAGCCGGACAAGATGCGCGCCGAATCTGTGGAGGCCCTCAAACGGGCTGGCTTTGCTCCGGAAGTTCTGAACCGCCTCGACCGGATCTTTGTTTTCCGTGCCCTGAGAGGCCTGGATCTGGCACGCGTTGCGGCTCTGGAAATCGAAGCCATGATTGAAAGTTACGGCCTCCATGTGGAGACAGGCGGCATTGATGCCGCCCTGCTGTTCCAGGTCATGGTCAAGCAGAAGAATCTTGGAAGCGGGGCCAGCGCTCGCGATCTGGTGCGCTCCATTGAGGATATGGTCAGCGAAAGCCTGATTGTCGCACGACAGCAGGGTGCAAAGATGGTCCGGCTTTCTGCCGGAGACGATGGCGTCAGAGCTGAAATCTCAAAGGATGCCGATGTACAGCTCGGTCGCCTGAGCCACTGATCCATGACAGCATTTGGTCGACTTTGGCGCCGTGCGCCGCTCTGGCGCACAAGCCTTTTCGTTATGGTCGGGGGAATGGGAATGGCAGCATTCTTTCCTACCCCCACACTAAAGAAGCATCTTCCATGGCTTCCGGGAAAAGCCCCGGGAACCAGTTCTGCCCCTGTACAATCCGCACAGGGGAATGGCGGCGGCGCGCCGAACAATAGCCCTGATAGTGTGACGGCCCCGGATCCCGCCATTACCCAACAGGGGGGACTACGTCTGGCTGGCCGTATCATTCCCCTTCCAGCCGGAGACTGGCACCCTATTCTGGCCGCCCGCACCGGACCACACGGCGAGATCTCTCAACAGGTTCTGGCCAGAACCTCGCTTGGTGTCGTTTCGGGCGTCATAGTCGTGGAAGCCAGCCAGCAGCCCCTCCCGCCCCAGGCTGTGGATGATCTGGAACGCCCCTGCCATGATGACCGGAACTACGCATCCCAGATTGTAGAAAAACAAGGGATGGTGGAAGAATGTGCCTATATCGGCAATGCGTTCATCATGCCCGGGTCTCCCAACGGCAGCCCTTTTGTGAGTGCAGCTTTCGATCGGATGAACACGCTGGGCTTTCCCATCCCACCGCTCATGATCACGCTCGGATGGTATCACGCCGCGGCGCAAGGCACTCAGGGCGTCCAGATTGAAGCTGTGGAAACTCTGATTGCCCCAATCGAGCCCGGCTCACGCCAACTTCTGGCGCCTCCGCCCGTCTGGACCAAGGATGGCATCAAGGCCAACCCTGCCGCACAGAAATTCATTTCCGACGTCAAAGCCTGGATGCCAGGATGGACGGATCTGGTCCGCAAGGGGTTCGATGGCAAGCTGGATGCAAATGCAATCCCCATTGCCCCCACCAGAGATCCGTCCGCTCCCAAAACGCCTTGAAAGGCATGGGCCACTTCCAGAGTGGCCCAGCACGAACTTCGGCCGTTTAATGATGCCCTATATTGCCGCCCATGCTGCGTCCCATACGGCGTTCTGCCATGCGGGCCAGACGCACAAAGGGCAGGCCCAGCAACAGATAGGCAGCCCCCACCATCAGGCCAGTTCCGAAATAATCATAATAGGTGGATGACAGGCGCACATAGGTCTGGCTGAGTTCTGTCAGGGTAATGACGGAAACGAGCGAACTGTCCTTGAGCAGGGAAATGAAGTCGTTGGTCATGACAGGCACCACCGTGCGGAACGCCTGCGGCACAACAACCAGACGCAGGGCCTGCCAGTGCGTCATGTTCAGAGCAATCGCCGCTTCCATCTGGCCCCGCGGAACGGACAGCAGACCCGCACGATAGTTCTCGGCTTCATAGGCGGCGTAGTTCAGTCCAAGGGATAGAACGCCCGCCATGAACGGTGACAGACGGATACCGAACGCTGGTAGGCCATAGAAAATGAACAGCACCTGAATCAACAGCGGCGTGCCACGTACGATTTCTACGTAGAAACCCGCCGTCAAACGCAGCACGGCTCCGCCATAATGCCGGGCCAGCGCAAGCAGCAAGCCCAGCGCTACCGCAAGGACCATGGCCAACGCGGAAACGGCCAGCGTCATGAGAGCGGCCTGACCGATCAAGGGCAGGAAACCAACATAACGGTGAACCAGAACTTTCCAGTTGTTTCCCGTCGTGCTGGCCATGGCGGCCCGATAACGGTCCCATTCCGCCGGAGCGATATCCGGATGAGTATGGTCGCCGGTGTAGTTCTCCATAAGAGGAGTCCAGAGGTTCCAGCGAGCCAGAATCCGATGGAGTGTCCCGTCCTGAATCAGTTCACCAAGGGCCGCATCAACCTGATCACGCAGGGCCCGGCTTCCGGGCGCGAAGGCAATGCCATATTCCATGCTACCGATAGGCTCACCCACCAGCTTCATGTCGTCGGAAATGCTCCCATAGTACATCGCGATTGGGGCATCCAGCAGGATCGCATCCAGCCGTCCGTTCCGCAGATCGGAAAAGGCGTTCGTTTCTTCTTCATAAGAGCGAATGGTTGAACCACCCTGCCGACGAAGCATACGCTCAGCCGTCGTGTCCTTGATGGTCCCGATCTTGTGCCCTTTGAGAGCCTCCATCGTGTCGAGGCCGGTCTCGTCCTTGCGCAGGATGATCCGCTCGCTCGTCACATAATAGGGACGCGAGAACAGGACGGCCGCCTTGTGCTCCGGCGTCATTTCGATGCCGTCTACGACCATGCTGTAAAGATCGCGGGACAGACCGGGGATCAGGCCATCCCAGTCATTCTGAATGAAACGCCCCTTGCGGTGCATTTTCTCAGCAATGGCATTGACCAGATCGTACTCGAAGCCGGTCATGCGGGACTCATGTTCCGGATCATGGAACACGTAAGGCACATTGGCCTCACCGTCCGAGGCCCAGGGCAGGTCCGTACTGTCCTTGGCTCCCGGAACGACCAGCGGTGTGGCCGCCTGCTCGTCAGCGGCTACGGCATGAACGAATGGCACAAGCGTGAGCGCCAGCGCAAAAAGACACGCGAAGAACTTGTTCATGACAGCAGCGTCCGCAGGAAGCGCCGTGTGCGCCCCTCTTTCGGGTTGGCGAACATCAGGTCCGGGTCACCGCTCTCCACGATTTCCCCGCCTTCTACATAAAGCACCCGGTCTGAGGCGGCTCGGGCAAATCGCATGTCATGCGTCACGATAAGCTGGGTCATGCCGTCATCGTCCAGATCCCGCATGACCGACAGAACCTCTTCGGAGAGTTCCGGATCAAGCGCGGAAGTCGGCTCGTCGTACAACATAACGGAAGGCTTCATGGCGAGCGCACGGGCAATGGCAGCACGCTGTTTCTGACCGCCTGACAGACTGTCTGGATAACGGTTCTTGACGCCAGACAGACCAACTTTCTCCAGCAGGCCACAGGCGGTGGCCTGTGCCTCATCCCGCGAGATGCCCTTCACGTGCATGGGCGCCATCATGACGTTATCGATGACGGTTCTGTGCGGGAAAAGATTGAAGGCCTGAAACACCATGCCGACATGCGCACGCAGCCGATGGGCCTGTGCTTCGTTGGCACGCGTCCAGTGCTTTCCGGTGCAAGTCAGGGTGACGTCTTCAATACGGACGGTCCCTGCATCAGGATGCTCCAGAAAATTGAGACACCGCAGGAATGTGGACTTGCCACAGCCTGAAGGCCCGATGATCGAGATCAGCTCGCCACGTTCAACATCAAGTGACAGACCACGAAGAATTTCGTTGCCATCAAAAGACTTGGCGATTGCGCTCGCCTGTAACACCAGATCAGTCAGTTCCGGATATCCCTTCAGAAGACGCACGACCGTTCCGTCGTCCAGCCCTCATAACGAACCTCGCTACAGCTATCGAGACCTTTCCTTCACCTGACTGCGAGAATTCACCATATTGCAGCTTTTCGGACGCCCCTTGCAGTTCTTCCCTTCAGGGTCTCTAAGTCTGGGAGGACTGTGAACGAGACAGAATACAACACATGACACCCCAGCCTCCGCCTTCCGCGCTTCCTCCGCCCCTTCTGGACGTCCGGGATGTCACGGTGTTCCGCGGAGACCGACTGGTGCTTGATGGTGTCTCTCTCTCACTATTTTCTGGGGATGCGATGATCCTGACCGGCCCGAACGGTGCCGGAAAATCCACACTTCTCAGAACCATCTCCGGACTACGCAAACCGGACGGCGGAACGGTCGAACGCCAGACGGAGCTCGCCTGGCTGGGCCATCAGGATGCACTGAAGCCCGGACTGACGCTGACCCAGAATCTTGCCCTCGCTGCAAAATTAGGGACAGGACACATGCATGAAGTCTTGGAGACGCTGGACCTGACATTTCTGGCGGACCTGCCTGCGCGCCTGCTCTCTTCGGGACAAAAACGTCGTGCTGCCTTTGCCCGCGTCATGCTGTCCGGTGCCCCTCTCTGGCTTCTGGACGAACCCACTGTCGGGCTGGACGTGGCGAGTATCGAACGGCTTGGCGCAATCATGGCAGAGCATCGCGCCAAAGGGGGTGCCATGATCGTCACCACGCATGTTCCCTTGCCCCTTGAAAACACCCGTTCGCATGAGCTGCCGTCTCTCGCGAATGCTGAACCGCTCTGGCTGTCATGACTGCTTTTCTTGCCCTGATCGACCGTGACCTCCGTATGGCCTACCGGTTCGGTGCCGATACGCTCGCATCCCTACTCTTCTTTATATTGTGTGGCAGCCTGTTCCCGCTGGCACTTGGTCCTTCCCCGGACCTGTTACGCCATATGGGACCAGGCATTGTCTGGGTCTGCGCTCTTCTTGCCTCCCTGCTTCCACTGGACCGTCTGTTCGGCTCAGAACTGGAAGACGGCTCCCTTGATCTGCTCATGCTGACTGGCCTGCCCGCCTATACCGTAGCGTTTGCCAAGATGATCGCTCACTGGCTGACAACAGGCTTGCCTCTGTTGATCGCCGCTGTTCCGCTTGGGATCATGCTGGGCGTCAAAAGCGGCGAACTTCCCCTGCTTCTTCTCGGATTGATGCTCGGCACGATGTGTCTGTCTCTACTGGGCGGCATGGCAGCGTCTGTGGTGCTTGGCGCCCGGCGTGGAGGCGTTCTCCTGCCGTTACTGGTCCTGCCGCTTGCGACACCTGTTCTGATTTTCGGTGCCGCATCGTCTTATGCAGGTCAGCTCGGAGCCTCTCCCGCAGCCGGATTCGACCTTCTGGGCGCCTGCCTTCTGGCCATGCTGCCGCTTTGTCCGCTTGCCGCCGGGCAAGGACTCAAGGCTGCTGTCGGATAAATTCCGACGCTCTAATCTTCTCATTTATTTGGACTTTTATGGCTGCTCCCTTTTCAGGAAGCTAGCAACCGCGTCGTGTGCCCTAGCTTACCCATTCATGAAATGTTTGTATTTTTTCAAAATGCAATTGACTGTTAGTTTTGTTCGAACGTAATAATGCGCACCTTCTGGCCGTCAGTTCGGTTGTCCGCCACGGCCATACCCAGACATATTATTGATTGGAACAAACACGTGACGAACACCGTAGACTGGTCTTCAATTCCTCAAGCCGGTGGCGACCTCGGAACTGACGGGCAGGAAACCATTGTTACGGGCAGCCCCGCCACTGCCGTAAACAGTCTCACCATTCACGGAACGGTAGATCTCAACAACAACAAGACAGTAGAAGTCCAGCAGCTCACCCTGAGCAGCAACTCCCTGCTTGTTATCAATGCCGGTACGAACTTCAAGCTGAATGCCAGCACGCTTCCGGCAGGCACAATCAAGGTCAATGGCGGTTCCTTCACGGACACCAACGCTTACAGCGCTTCTGGTCCGCTGACTTTTGAATTCGGCTCTCCGGAAGCGGGAAGCTCTGTGAGCGTTAACGCCTACGCAACCAATGTCAGCTTCTCGAATGTTGCACCCGGCGATACCATCACATTCGTGAACTCCTACGGCGCTGTGAAGCTTGTGGATGCAGGCGATGGCGTCATTACCGTTACGGACAGCAGCGGCAAGACGCTCAGCACCATTTATTCTGCCAAGAATCCGCAGGGCACATATTACAAGGCTGCAGATTTCAGCTCTTCCAGCAGCGGCAACAACTCCACACTGACCTGCTTCCTGACGGGCTCAATGATCCTGACACCGGCTGGTGAAGTTGCTGTTGAAAACCTTGAAGCTGGCGACAGCGTTATCGTGAATGTTGCCGGCAGCGAGGAAGTCCGCCCGGTCGTATGGGCCGGTCGCCGCAGCATGACGGTTCGCGCCGATCTTCCGGCTGATGAAGCCGGCTATCCGGTTCGTATCCTTGCAGATGCCATCGCAGCAGGCGTTCCCCATCAGGATCTGCTGGTCACTCCTGAGCATTGCCTGTTCCTGGATGGCAAGTTCATCCCTGCCCGTATGCTGGTGAACGGTCGTTCCATCCACTACGATCTGTCCATCACATCCTACGAGTACTTCCACATCGAGACGGCAGAACACTCTGTCATCACGGCAAATGGTCTGCTGACCGAGAGCTACCTGAACACCGGCAACCGGAGCTCCTTCCAGCAGGATGGTGCAGTGGTCAGCATCGGTGGAACCGTTAAGAACTGGGCAGAAGATGCCGCCGCTCCACTGACAACAGCTCGTGCATCGGTTGAGCCGGTATTCCACGCCATTGCGGCACGCGCCAAGGCAGCTGGCGTGCGTGACAATTCTCAGTCCGTCACACTGACAGAAGATGCAGACCTGCACCTCGTTACAGAAGATGGAACGATCCTGCGCAAGATGCGTGAGACCAATGGCTACGCCATGTTCATGCTTCCGCAGAACGTCCATAGCGTGCGTCTGATGTCTCGGACGAGCCGTCCTTCAGACGTTATCGGAGCGTTTGTGGACGATCGCCGCCAGCTCGGCGTGCTCGTTGGCAGCGTTGTTCTTTATGACGCAGGCAGCACGACCAGCCTTTCCACTCACCTGAAGGAAGAGACGCTTTCCGGCTGGAGCGCCCTGGAAAACCAGACCGCACGGTGGACGACTGGCAATGCCGAGATCCAGATTACGGACCGGGCTGCACACAGCATCGCCATGCTGGGCGTGCAGATCCTCTCGAACAGCCAGTACATCTCTTCTGAAGCAAAGATAGCTGCAGCCCTGACGGCCTGATTTAGCCTTCTTTTGTAAGTAGAAAACGCCAGCCTTTCGAGGCTGGCGTTTTTGTTTTAGGCGCCTGAAATAAAGACTGCCATCTCGACGTCGATATGAAACCGCCGCATCATCGGGGCAAATTTCATATCAGAAGTCTTGCTCACCATGCGGTTTTCCCTTCGACGCTCCCTTCTTTCATGCGCAGCCCTGTTGGGATGCAGCTACGGCCTGACAGCCCAGGCAGAAACCGGATATTTCAGGGAACCGTCCCTCACAGGCCAGACAGTTCTGTTCAATGCGGAACAGTCTGTGTGGAGCGTTCCTCTTGGAGGCGGCACCGCCCAGCGCCTGACCAGTGCACCCCATGGGGCCAATGCTGTTGACCCGCATCCCGTTCTTTCCCCGGATGGGGCCGAAATCGCATTCTTGGCCAATTACGATGGCCCGACAGAAATCTATGTCATGCCAAGCTCAGGTGGCACACCAAGGCGCGTAACATTTGAGAACGCTCCCAAACTGCTTCTGACTGGTTGGGATGCCCATGCAGGTATTCTGTACGCCATGCCGGATGCGACCGGCCCCTACTACAGTTACAACGTTGCGTCCCTTGATCCGAAAACAGGCATCAAGCATGTCTATCCCTTGGCTTACGCCAATGACGCCGCCCTCAGCCCTGACGGAAAATGGCTCTATGCCGTCCGCTTCGGGCTTGCTGTCACGGGCGATCACATGCGGGCCTATCGTGGGGGCAGCCTCTCCCAACTCTGGCGCTTTGATCTGCAGTCCGGGAAAGAAGCCGAACGGATCGGGTCACGCACGGCCAATCTCATTCACCCCATGCCCTGGCGTGACCGGCTGATCGTGATTTCTGACGAGAACGGCCGCTACAATCTCTGGAGCCTCGCAACGGACGGAACGGATGCGAAGCAACTCACCCACTTCACGGATTACAGTGTGCTGGAGGCCTCCCTCTCTGGAGACAGTGTTGTCTTCCGGAAGGGGGCAGACCTTTTCGCTCTGGACCTGACATCCGGGCAGAGCAAACAGATCCCCATCACCTTGGTCTCGGACAATGCGCCGCGTGCGCCTTACTGGCTGGACCGCCCGACACGCTTCAAGACGTCTGAAGCCATCTCCCCCAAGGGCGATGCGACAGTTTTCACCATGCGTGGACACACAATTGTCGCCGCAGCCTCGCCTAGACGCCTGATCGTTATTCCGACCGCCGATAATGTGCGCCTGAGACTGGCCCATGTCACACCGGACGGAAAATCCGTCATCGCGTTCAGCGATGCTGGCGGAGAATCCGCACTCTGGCGTTTTGCAGCCGATGGCAGCGGCAAGGGCGAGGCATTGAGCCAACCTTCCTCAACCGAACCCGTCGCGCTGGCTATCTCCCCAGATGGAAAATACGTAGCCCACACGGACCTCCTCGGTCGTCTGTGGCTCTTCAACCTCTCCAACAAGTCCGAGAAGCTCGTGGATGATGCCACTTCGGACGGAACGAATGTTTTCGACGCACTTTCATGGTCAGCAGACGGAAAGATTCTCTCCTTCGTCAGAACCCGTGGCGCGGGACTGCGTCGGCAGATTGCCCTTTATGCACCGGAGACTGGCCGAACAGGCTGGGTCACCGGAGACCGCTACGACTCTTATAGCCCAACGTTTTCTCCAGACGGAAAATGGCTCTGGTTCCTGTCTGACCGGACCTTCTCCCTAGCCAATGATTCGCCGTGGGGAGATCGTAATCTTGGTCCGGCGTTTCCTCATCGCACGGGAATCTATGCCTTGGCGCTTCAGGCTAACGATCACTTTCCGTTCCAGCCTCCGACCGAGCTGGATCACGATGACCGCAAGACCAAGCCTGAACCCGAGGATGGGGAGAAGGCCAACAAAAAGACTCCGAAAAAGCCCTTGCCCGCTCTTGAGTGGAACGGACTGGCAGACCGCCTCTTTCAGGTTCCGGTTCCCGCAGCGGACTATCATGGGCTGGGAGCTTCAGGCGATTTCCTCTTCACCATGGATGGCACCGGGGAAGACACGAACCCTCTGAAGTCCATTCATATCGATAATAACGAGCACAAGGTCGAAACCTTTGCTCCGAAGGTTGAAGACTTCGACATCTCGGCAGATGGCAAAACCATCATGACCGTCACGCCCCGCCCGAAGCAGACACCGGAGGTGATGCTGCTCCCTGTCGGCGCGAAAAAGCCTGACGATGTTGCAGGCAAGACCGTCAGTCTTGATGGACTTCGTCTGAGGATTGACCCGGCACAGGAATGGAGCGACGAATTCGTTGATGCTTGGCGCCTTCATCGTGATCATTACTATGACCGCGATCTGCATGGCGTGGACTGGAAAGCCGTCAGAGCCCACTTCGCACCGTTTGTGGACCGCCTGGGAGATCGTGCCGATCTGGATGACCTGCTCGGCCAGATGGTGGCAGAGATTGGTGCCATGCACTCCCAGCTCCGCCCGGCACAAAGCCTTGAAGAGCCCGCCACAAACCTGATCGCGGGGTTGGGCGCGCAACTGACTCGTGAAGCCCAAGGCTTCCGCATCACACATATCTATAGAGGAGATCGGGATCTGCCGGATCAGCAGTCTCCGCTTGCAGCACCCGGCGTAGATGCTCAGGATGGAGACCTGATTGTGGCCGTTAACGGTCAGCTAACTGTTGGCGAACCGGATCTCTCCACCCTGCTTGCCAATCAGGCTGGAAAGCAGGTTCTTCTCACGCTCTCCCGTAAGGGCAAAGAGCACAAAGCCGTAGTGACAGCCGTCAGTTTTGCCAAGCAGAAATCCCTTCGTGCACGCGATTGGGAAGTCAGCCGCGCGGACGTCGTGGATCGCGCGAGCCATGGTCGTATCGGCTACCTGCACCTGCAAGCCATGGTCGGAGACGACATGGAAGCTTTTGCCCGGGAGTTCTACGCCAATATCGACAAGGACGGCCTGATTGTTGATGTCCGCGGTAACAACGGCGGCAACATTGACAGCTGGGTTCTGACCCAACTTATGCGTCGGCCATGGATGTTCTGGAGCCGCTACGGCAACGCCCCGGCCATCGATATGCAGCAGGCTTTCCAGGGACATCTCATCGTCCTCGCAGACGAGAGAACCTATTCAGACGGCGAGACCTTCTCGCAGGGAATCAAGTCTCTTCATATCGCGCCGGTTCTGGGCGAGCGCACGGCGGGCGCGGGTGTCTGGCTTTCCGACGGGGATCGCCTGATTGATAACGGAAACGCCCGGACGGCCGAAAATCCGTATTTCGATATGAACGGGCATTGGCTGGTCGAAAACAAGGGCGTTTCGCCGGACATCGAAGTCGAAAACATGCCGGTTGCGACTTTCAACCGGCAGGATCAGCAGCTTGATGCGGCGATTGCCTACCTGAACAAGCAGATGACCGAACATCCTCGACCCGCGCTCAAGGCAGAAGCTTTCCCGCCAGAACAGCCTGCGCCGCCGAAGTAAAGCGCAAACGATCCAGGCCTCTGCTTTCGGCAGAGGCCTTCTTTTTTAGAGCATCATCTCCATGACCTGATCGCGCTTGGAAAAACGGTGCAGCAGCGCCGCCACAATATGCCCGGCAATCAGAACACCCAGTATCCAGGCGGAAAACTGATGCAGCACTCCCAGGGTCGGAGCCAGCAGAGGCGTTTTCTGGATAAGAGCTGGCAGATGAACGATCCAGAGCATCTGGACTGGCGCTCCATGAGCCGAAGTCATGAGCCAGCCTGTCAGAGGCGTACTCAGCATCAGAAGATAGAGGCATCCCTGCAGAACGCGAGCAGCAATCCGCTGCTCCTCAGGAACGCTGTCCGGCAGAGCGGGCGGTCGATGCGTTGCCCGCCACGCCATTCTCAACACCACAAGAATAATGACCGTTGAGGCAATTTCCTTGTGAATGGACAGCAGTTCCCCTTTGAGCGGGGACGGTCCACGCGGCAGAAGTCGACCGGCCGAGAAACCGATCATCCAGACAGGAATGATGATGGCCGCCATGCCCCAATGAAACAGGCGGGCCGTAAGAGAATAACGCTGGGGCACAGAAAATCCGTTTGGTGACGAAAGAGTATTTCTACTTTCCATATCCCGGATGAAACACCAACGGATTTCCATTCAGCGCCTGGGAGGATAGGAAGTCCTGACGTTTCTCCGCAGGACCAGACCGTGATCAACTCTCTCTACCGCCGCATTACCGACCTTGCCGCCTCTCCCAAAGCTGTATGGTGGCTGATCGTCATCGCCATGGCGGAAGCCTGTGTCTTTCCCATCCCGGTGGACCTCATGCTAATCCCCATGATCCTGACCCGGCAGGACCGCGCATGGTTCCTGGCCTCTGTCTGCACGGCGGCAAGCGTGGTTGGGGGCGTTATTGGGTGGATTCTTGGGGCTTTCCTGATGAAACACATCGGTATGCCTATCGCCCATTTCTACCATGCGGATGGTCGGATTTTGGCCCTGGAGGAGATGTTCCGTCGCTATGGTGTCTGGATCATTCTCGGGAAGGGTCTGACCCCCTTACCATATAAATTTGTCACACTGGCCGCCGGGGCTGCGCACTATCCCCTCCTGCCTTTTATCGCAGCAAGCATCGTTACCCGTGGCGCACGTTTCTTTCTGGAAGCATATCTTCTCAAGGCATTCGGGGAGCCTGTCCGGGAATTTATCGAGAAACGCCTGACCATAATTTTGCTGATCCTGCTGATCGTGATCATTGCTGGTGTGGCACTCGTCGAACTCTTCTGAGCCTATAGTCACACTCAAGCACCTATTTTTCATACAAAATAACATAAATATGCTTTGAATATAACAATATCATGTTATCCTTCCGACGATCGTAAACCTCATACGGTCATCGGTTACGGCTTTCCGGCAGTTATAACTGCTCCCCACTCCTTGCCGTCCCCTCCGCCTCGCCTCCAGCGACGCCGAGAGGATCGCAGGAGCTGGATTGCCAGTCTCCGCACGACAACCCGAACACCCATTCCCGCTGTCACAGGAGCTTGCAATGTTCAGAAGAGAGACCAGCTTTAGCGCTAAACGTTTTCAGATCCTGCCGACTGCCACGCGTGCGACAAGCGTGTTCAGCGGACTCGAAGCACAGTTTCTTGGAATGGCTTCCCCCGGAATCGTCACACTCCGGGACGCTGTGGATGCCGGGGATTCTCGACCGATGACGCCGTTTGAGGACAACTTCCCTTCACGGAGGCATGACCATCCATGAGTGCCACAGAGATTTCTCCGCCCCACCGACCACTCATCACCAAGTCCCGCGTGCTCTGGGGCATGCCGGTGATGTTGTTGTGGGGCTATATTGCCGTTGCCCTGTACATGACGGGTGACGGCATTGAAGTCGCCTTTCTTGCAAAATACGTCACGCAAATTGGCTTCACGCCGAAACAGGCCGGGATGCTCTTCACCATTTATGGTGCAACAGCAGCCATTTCGAGCTGGCTGTCCGGCGTACTGGCCGAAGTTTATGGTGCGCGTCGCATCATGGCGATCGGCACGATCTGGTGGGCGCTGTGCCATGTGGCCTTCCTCGGCCTTGGTCTAGGCCAGCATTCCTTCCCGATGATGATGCTGTTCTATGGTCTGCGCGGCTTTGCATACCCGCTGTTCTTTTATGCTTTCTTCTTCTGGATCGTTCAGAAGACACCCGATCATCGTCTGGCATCCGCCATTGGCTGGGTGTGGTCCATGTTCACGCTGGGTTACGGCATCATTGCCTCGTTCCTCCCAAGCTGGACCATTCCGGCCTTCGGCTTCATGCCGACACTGTGGATGTCCCTGGCCTGGGTTCTTGCTGGCGGTGCCCTCGCCTGCCTGACCATCCGTGAAGAGCCTTCCGAAGCAGCGCCTTTGGCCGCCAAGGTTCCGCTGAAGGATCAGCTGATCGAAATCAGCCGTAGCCTCACACTAATTGTGGAAAATCGCGACATCGCACTGGCGCTCATCACGCGCGTTATCTGCAACCTGTCCCTGTTCGGTTTCCCGGTCATCATGCCCCTGTTCTACACGTCCCCGGAAGTTGGCTTTACCATGCCGGAATGGCTGCGGATCTATGGCGCATTCTTCCTGGTGCAGCCTGTGACGAACGTGGTGTGGGGCCTGATCGGAGACCGGATCGGCTGGCTGCGGCAGATGCGCTGGTTCGGCTTTGTCGGATGCGCCATGGCCAGCCTCGCCTTCTACTTCATTCCGCATCTGATGCCAGGCAACATGTTTACTGCCATCATCGGCGCTCTGTTTTTAGCTTTAACGCTCAACGCCTTTGTTCCCATGGGCGCGATCTTCCCGGCTATTGCTCCTGACCACAAAGGCGCAGCCGTGTCGGTGCAGAACCTTGGTGGTGGGCTGAGCAACTTCCTCGGCCCGGCGCTGGCAACGCTGTTCGTGACCAGCTACGGCACACAGGGCGTTGTCTATATCTACGCTGCCCTGTACCTGCTGGCCGCCGTGATCACCTGCTTCATTCGCCTGAACCAGCCGAAAGGCGCCAATGCAATGGAAGTGTTCTCTGCTGCAAAAGCTGCTGCAGTTCATGAGGAAATGAACGATCTGGGTCTTCAGACACAGAAAAGCTGAGGCTCGGAAAACAAAACAGCCCGGCGTATTACCGCCGGGCTGCCCGATAACAGAAACGCCGCCCTATACTTTTAGGGGCGGCGTTTTTTGTAGGGTTCAGTTCAGGGCCAGTCGCTCATGCGCAAGCGCCATTTCGGCCCCAAAGGACGGCCACTCAGCGTGGGTCAGAGCCTTGAGAGACGGAGAAGAGAGTCCCATCCGCTTGGCGTAAAGCCATGTATAGGTGAGCGCACGGTGTACATAATCGCGCGTTTCGGTATTCGGCAACGTTTCCATGAAAAACAGGGGATCATGCAGATCTGCCGTTTGGGCGCTCTCCCACCGCGCAATCGCACCTGGCCCCGCATTGTACGATGCCAGGACGCGCACGAGATCCCCGCCCTCAGGCTGGGCTGCCTGTGCCGTATGGCTGGACTGGTTAGCAAGATACAGGACGTAAAGCTGACCGATCTCAAGGTTGGAGGCCGGATTGTGCAAACGACTCACCATATCGGGCGGCACCGGAATCACAGCCATACCATGAGCATCATAGGTTTGGTGATGAAGCGTGATGAAGCTCGCCGTGACAGGGCGGATCTGCATCAGACCATGCGCCCCGGCTCCCGACGTCGCAGCCGGATCAAAGTTGGATTCTACCCGGGTCAGCGCATAGACGAGCGCCGGATTCATGCGGAAGCCATGATTGGGACGAAGACGAGGCATTGGAAGCGCCGTAGCAGATGTATCCGGATGGCTTTCGCCGTCCATGATGAGAGACGCCAACTGTTCAGACAAATCCTCGAAACCAGCGGCCTGTGCGACAAGCTGAAGTGAACGCGCACGCGCGCTGTCAGCAGCAATATCAGGCCAGATACGCCGCATCAGGGCTTCGGCACGCGCACGCTCTCCGATCTGCAGAAGGGCGAAGAGCTGCCGTCCCTGTGGAAGAGCGCCAATAGCCTCGACATCGATTTCACCGAGAACGGGCACTGGGTCACGCAGGGTGATTTCGATAGGGCTGTCCGGCAAACGGGCATGGCCCTTACGTCCCAGGTCGAGCGTCTGGGCGGCCAACATCCCATAGAACGTCTCGTGATGGTTGGCTGCACGATGCAACCACGACACATACGCCGACATTGCATGACGGCGCGCCTCCGCACGCGCAGCCCAGAAAGCGGCGGCGGCATGAAGCTCCTGCGAAGTCACCGGAGCATTGGCCGCAGATTCGAACAGCTCATACGCTGCATCGATATGGCCTTCCCGCCAGGCAGCCAAACCCGCCACATAAGCTGGCAGCCCGACCTGATGGTCCCCGCGCTCAAAACCCGCGCATCCATGACGCAATGCGCTTTGGGCTTCGCCTTGAGACAGCAAACTTAGGGATATTTCCCCGTAGAGCTGCGCAGCGTAAGCCGGTGTCATACCTGGGGTGATATCCACAAGATGCAACGCACTGGTCGCGCCCTTGAGGCCCTGTATGGCCCGTTCCTGCACTGTGCGGTCCAGGAGAGGATTCCGGGTGAACGCCCGTGCCAGCGGATCTGGAGGGGAGTTCGGGGACATATGCACCGTCTCAGGCCGGTCATCGGGTGCGAGAGAATGCACAAAGGACTGTGCCTGCACGGAGCCCGCTGATGCTGTTCGGAGTAAAAGACCCTGAATAGCCGGGGCATCTGGCTGCGTTGAGTAAGTTTTCAGCCAGTCCCGGAGTTGATCAACTGCCGGATGCGCGCCTGGCGCCAGATAGCGATCTGCCAGAACGTCTGCGAGCAGAACACGATCTGTCAGAAGACGCGTCAGATCGTTCGCCGTTTGCAGATCGCCACGGCGTTGGGCCTGAAGAATCAGGCGATATCGGTTGGCCACAGTGGCCGTAAGAGGGTGAGGCAGCGAGACGGTACCGTCTCCACCAAGGGAGGGGCGAGCTTCCGCAAACGCTGTTTCGTCACCTGCATGATCTGGTTGGGGCGGTTGCAACCGCACGCCTTCAGCACGCGCCGGGGAGAATGTTCCACCGGCCAGAATCAGCACACTGACGAGCAACGCTCGCGCCGTGCTACCTGAGATGAAAGGGGTAATCCTTCGCATAGCAGCGGGGTGCTACCCGGTTTCAGCTGCAATGGCAAGGTTTCGTTAACCCGAACAGACATTCGGACTAAGCGATGATACAGTCACACACTGGAACAATCCAGTGGCAAACACCTGTTTTCGAGTAGTTTTTTACGTTTTCACGAAGTTTTTTCAGCCGCCAAATTAAGACTGGTTTTGTACCCTATTATCAGCGGCCAATCTCTCCATTAAAACGAGCAAATCCTGCCAGGCATTTCTCCGTGCAGCCGGGCTGGCAGCCAACTGAAGAGGGTGCCGCATGGGAAGTAAAGGTACTGGATTCGGCAGGCCGGGAATCGTCACGGCAGTCCATTTCCCCCTCAGACGGTTCAACATCGCCTGATCGCCCAACAACATCCGCAGTGGTGTTACGCCCACCGTGACAATCAAAGGCGGCCGACAAAGCGCAATTGTCTTGAGCAGGAGCGGCTGACAAGACCGCATCTCCTGATCCGTTACCCCGCGCCCGCCTGGTGGGCGCCAGGGAATGGCCGGCGCCATGGAGAGAGCCTCCCGCTTCATCCCCACCGAGGCCAGCATCCGTTCCAGCAGCCCCCCTGCCCGGCCAGCAAAAAGAGTTCCCGAGCGGTCTTCGTCCGCATCAGGCGTTTCACCAATCAACATGAAAGGTGCATGTTCGACATGGATCGGCCGAAGCCTGTGCGTTGCCGTTCGAGCCAGGAACAGATCATCCAGAGCTTCGCTGGCGGCAATGAGGGAGGGAAGATCCTTCGCCTGCTCCAGAGCAGACCCACCTGCGCTTCGTATCGGCCCAGTTGGAATTTGCGAGCGTAACGGCGCACTGATCCGCGTAGGAAGAACGCGGGCAGCCTCCGAAAGACGATCAATCGTTTCCTCCGAGAGGGCTTCGTCCACTCCCCATTCGTATTGCAGCTGCAGGGCAGCAAGCAGCTCGGCCCGGCTCGGAACTGGCTGGGGCGTCATGAAGCATCCGTTCAGGTTGGCGTCAGACCACAGGCGGTCTAGGATTGTCTCCATTATGCAGATCACGCGCGGCTGGCCCAGATCAATTCCGGTTTTTTCCTACTCGCTTCGCGCGGGTTTTTCAGCAATCGGGCTGGTAGGAGCGCTGTCTCAGGCCGCTTCCGCCGCGCCCGTGCCGGAAGTTCTGCCAGCGATCAGCCCAGAAAAATCCCTGACCGGCTGGCTTCTGGCGTCCAGCGTCATGATGCAGCGGGGAGATATTGACGCCGCTTACGACGCACTGTCGCATGTTCTCACCCTATCATCACAGAATCTGAAGCTTCAGGAAGATGGCCTGCGCTATGCCGCAATGACTGGCCATGAAAACGAAGCCGTAGCTCTGGCGAAAACCCTTCCGGCCAGTGATATTGCGACACTTGTTCTTGCGCAGAATGCTGTGTCCAGAAAAGCCTGGACGGAAATGCGCCAAACCCTAAGCCGTAGCAGTCACCACGGGCCGCTCGTTTCCGTAGCTGCCCCCGTGCTGCTCGCTTGGACACAGGCAGAAGAGGGTCACATCGATCAGGCTCTCAGCACACTCAATACCGCGGCGGCCTTTGCCCCCACGCGACGATTGTATCAACTGCATGCGGCCCTGATTGCAGAACGGCTCCCGTCCCGGCAGCAGGCACAGTCTTTCTATCAGAAAGCTGGCAGCAGTCCGGATGACCCTCTCACCCTTCAAATTCTCTACGCGCAGCTTTATGGCGCCTGGCTGGAGGGGCAAGGACAACACCCTGCTGCACGTGACGTTATCGCTGCACTCGGCGTCAGTTCGCCGCTTGCTTCGATGATTATTGGGCCCCTTCAGCACAACCTTCAAAAACGGGCCCCTCTCTCCGCCGCACAAGGTGCAGCGATTCTGAACCTGCAACTTGGTCTGATGATCACAGACGTCATCCAGCAGGAGGGCATCCCCCGCGATCCGGCAATCATTACCCTTCAGCAGGCGCTTTATCTTGACCCCAACCTGACAGTGGCCCGCATTTTCCTGGCGGATACCTTTCGAGAAGGGAACCAGATCCCGAAAGGACTGGACGTTCTCGAACACGTTTCCAGCTCGGATCCACTGGCTGCGTTAGCCGCTCAGGAACGTGTTAATCTGGCCAGCCGCTCCCATGACCTTCCCATGCAGGCAGACGCACTTCATCGCGCCCTAACCCTTTTGCCGGACAATCCTGAGTTTCTGGTCCAGCTCGCAGAAGTTCAGGACCAGATGGGACACCATGCAGAAGCGATTGATCTCTACACAAAAGCGCTAAAGGCCTCTCCCCCGCGTAAAGAAATCGCATGGCCTATTCTCCTCGGTCGGGCAATGGCGGCTCAGGAAAGTGGAAACTGGGCTATGATGCAGGAAGACATGCGCCACGCTCTTGAACTGGCTCCCGATCAACCAGAAGTTCTCAACTTCGTAGGGTATGCCAGTATCGAGCATGATCTCGACCAGGATCACGCGCTACAACTTCTCAAACGTGCCCTGGAACTTCAGCCTAATGACCCTTCCATTCAGGATAGCTACGCCTGGGCACTCCTGAAACATAAAGGAGACCTGAAAACAGCTCTCCCTATTCTCATTCAGGCGGCCGAACATGCATCCAGCGATGCTGAGATTGGCTACCATCTGGGTGTTGCCTACTGGTACCTGGGTCGTCACACAGAGGCACAGGATCAATGGAACCAGTCTCTGGACGACAATCCACAACCTCAGGATCGTACACTCATTCTCAATGCCCTCCAGCAGGGCGGTCCACACCTCAAGGCTTTTGAACAGAACAGATGATTTTTCTTCAAGACACCGCTCATGCCAAGATCAATCTCTACCTGCATGTGACCGGACGCCGCCCTGATGGATATCATCTTCTCGACAGCCTTGCGGTTTTTGCAGGTGCCGCCGATGAAGTGCGTATTGCAGAAAAGTCAGATCGCTTTTCTCTCTCTATTGAAGGACGCTTTGGAGCGGGCCTCGAAGCTGACGACAGCAACCTCGTCCTTCGGGCCGCACGCGCTCTTCAGGCTCATGCCGGAAAAAACGCCCCGCACCACCTGACGCTGGAAAAAAATCTGCCCGTTGCCTCCGGTATTGGCGGCGGCTCGGCTGATGCGGCATGTACCTTGAGATTACTGGGCCAACTCTGGAATATCGACGAAGCAGAACTGATCGCTATTGCCGAACCTCTGGGAGCCGATGTCCCAGTGTGCGTTCAGCAAAAACCAACCCGAATGGAGGGAATTGGAGAAATTTTGACGCAGGCTCCCGCCATGCCGAATGGTGGTATCCTGCTTATCAATCCCGGCGTTGCAGTCTCCACACCCGATATTTTCCGAAGCTTCGCCAATATGGGCGGTATTATAGAGCGGCCTGCTCCAATATTCTCTTCTGAGTGGACATCCATGCGTGACCTTGTGGAGATGCTGTCTTACACAGCCAACGATCTGCAGGCCCCCGCAATCCGCCACGCTCCAATTATCGGGACAGTATTGAGTTCATTGGAGGCTCAGGAAGATTGCCTGATGGTTCGTATGAGCGGTTCAGGCGCGACCTGCTTTGGCCTCTTTCCAACTCCAGAAGCCGCACGCAAAGCTGAAATTGAACTTTCCAAAGAGGCTGCCCATCGGGAATGGTGGACATGGGCAGGCCCCTTCCTTCAGAATTAGTGCGCTTTTACGCTTTAAAGAGAGTCTCAGGAACATGACAACCGGACCACGCATGCAGGTTACGCGCTCCGAGGACGGACAGAAGATTGTTCTTTCTTTCCTGGAAAGCAGCGGACTCAATGGCGATATTACACTCGATGAAGCCCAACTGACCCAACTGATCACCAGCCTGGGCCTGGCACGAACCGCCCTGGTAGAAAAAAAGCCCTCAGCACCGATTGAAGGCGCTCGGTTTTCTCCTGTGTACAAAACCAACTGGGCACTTCAGATCGATACCCTGACAGAAGGGTCTCTTCTGGCATTCCAGCATCCGGCTTATGGCCCGGTCGGGCTTGTTTTCACTCCCACCGATGCGGAACAACTCATTCGGGGCCTTCAGCGCCACCGTGCGATGGTTCATTCCAACCCGGCAGATGCGAACAAACCCAGCTAAAAGAGTTCGATATCACCCGCATACTGTGAAGAAGACTTACTGCTTCCCGCCAACCCCTCACGCAGAACTGCAAGCGTCATCTGCGCCACTGCATCGGCGCTGATTGTCATGGCTTGAACATCTTCCTGTTCTGCCAGCCTTTGAAACAGGAGCCGGAACTGGTCCAGCGTCTGCGTCAGGGAATCAAAAAACTGCAACGCCGTGGTTTCTTCGCGAGCAACGTGCGAAAGGGCGAGACGTTCGAGCGTCTGGCATTCTTCGAGGGCTCGGGACATCTGAACGGCAGCCCCTTGGAACAAAGTCGCAAGCGCAAGAAACTCCATCTTCTCAGGCTCCGCAAATCGGACCAAAAACAGCCTCGATGCGAGCTTTCAAAGAACTGGTCGTGAAGGGTTTAGCGAGAAAATTGTTTACTCCCGCAGAAATGGCTTGCTGCACCAGCTCTTTACTCGCCTGGCCTGTCAACATGATGAAGCCTGTTTTTGCACTCTGCGAAGATGCCCTCACCGCCTTGAGCAATTCAAGACCATCCATATCCGGCATATTGAAGTCAGAAATAATCAGATGGGTCGGAGTTACTTTCAGGTGTTCCAGGGCTTCGACGCCGTTACGCACGCCAGCGACATGCACAAATCCAAGCTGAACGAGACTATTTCGCAGAAGTGACCGAATGGATGTCTGATCATCCACAAGAAGAACAGACATGGAGGAGGCGGAAATCATTAATGACTCTCCTGAGTACGATGTTCAGCAAGACGAAGGATGGATGGTCCGATTTCGGACAGCGGTAACTGTGTTTCTACAGCCCCGCATTCAAAAGCAGCTTTTGGCATGCCGTAGATGACAGAAGTATTGCGATCCTGCCCGATAGTTCGTGCCCCAGCCTCTCTCATAGCCAGCAAACCCCGAGCCCCATCAGTCTCCATGCCGGTCAGAATGACACCTACCGCATGACGTCCTGCCACCTGGGCGACTGAGAAAAACAAAGCATCCACAGAAGGACGATGGCCATTGAGAGAAGGGCCAGACACGAGATGACAGCTATAGGGAGACATACGTCCCGTACGGGTCACTTCAGTATGCGCCTCGCCCCCTGGAGCGATGAACACTTTTCCTCGGACAAGCTTGCATCCATCTGTCACAAGACAAACGTCCGGGCGTGAAATCGCATTAAGCCGTCGAGCAAAATTTTTAGAAAATTGCTGCGGCATATGCTGCACAATCACGGTCGGAGGGCAATCTTCCGGAAAGCTCCCAAGAACCTCCCCTAACGCCTCAACCCCACCTGTTGAAGCGCCAATCGCGACTATCGGGTCAGAGCCCCCCGAAAGCCCGGTCGACATACCTCGAGGAGCACTTCCATGCTGAGAAGCCGCACGCACAACCGCGTCCGCCAACCCGGCAAAAATAGCCTCACCGTGCTCACCAGACGACTTGGAAAAACATTCTACGGCTCCTAACCGACAGGCCATTTCAGTCATTTCGCTGCGAGGCGCCATGAGGCTGGATACCATGACGACAGGCATAGGCCGTAAGCGCATAATTTTTTCTAGAAATTGCAGCCCGTTCATTCCGGGCATTTCAACGTCTAGCGTCAACACGTCCGGCTTAAGCTTCAAGATCAGATCTTTGGCTTCCAGTGGTGTCCCGGCTGTTCCCACAACTTTGATTTTAGGGTTCCGCTTAAGCGCAAGCGCTATAAGGGCACGACTTGTCAAAGAATCGTCTACAACCAGTACAGAGATAATGTCAGAATAAGTCCTATGCCCACTGATCACTATTTTACTCTCTTGTATGAATTCAATCCGACAGGCCGCAAACCAAGAAGTTCCGGATTTGAAATTCTTTCTGAATGGCCAATATATATTTCTCCACCGACATGCAGTCTCTGAGCCAGCCGAAACCACAATTTCTCTCTTGTCAGCTTATCAAAATAAATTGCTACATTCCGGCAAAATATTGCGTGAAATTTTGATTCAAATGGCCACCCGGCAATGAGATTAAGGGGATTAAATCTGACTAATTCCAATATCTCCCTTTTAAAGGTGAACGCACCTTCTTTTTCTAAACAAAATTTATTAAATTTTTCTAAAGGAATAGATTTTTTTTCTTCTAAATCGTAAAGTGCAATTTTTGATTTCTTAAGCATATTTGTATCAATATCAGTCCCAAGAATTTTTATTTTTGCCGAAGGTGAACCCATCAAAACTTCAGAAACAGTCATTGCAGCCGAATAAACCTCTTCCCCGCTCGAGCAGGCAGCAGACCATATTCTTAATTCTTCACCATCTTGTATTCTTCTAATAAATTTTTCTTCCACCAATCTGGATAAATAATTGAAATGATGAACCTCTCTATAGAAGGCAGTAACGTTTGTCGTTAACGCAGCAATCATCTGCGAACGCTCAGTAGCGTTCGACTGAATGAGATCGCAGTATTCTTCGAAATTTGATAATTTGTTTTCCCGCAATCTTTTGTTTAGACGCGAAATTACAAGATCGGCTTTCTTGTCGCTTAAAAAAATACCCGACACATCATAGGCGATCTGAGAGATAATCCCCAAAGAACGATGCGATATTTTTTCGTTTTTATTGTTCAATGGAAACATTCTTCAATCAAGCCGGAAACATTCAAAATAAATATCACACGATTATCAATGGAAAGTATCCCATCCACAAAATTTGAGATATCACTATTAGAAACATCAGGAAGATTTTTTCTGACTCCTTCATCATAGTCTATAATATCGGAAACATTGTGAACGGAAAATGAAACGGTTTTTTCTCCTTTTTCTATAATAATCATAGCTTTTTTTTCGATTCCATCTTTCAATGATTTTATTTTCTTACAAAAATCAATAAGAGGAATTACCGTTCCGCGAATATTAATAATCCCCTCCATAAAAGAAGGAGATGAAGGAATTGGGGTAGCCTGAACCCAGTTCCGAATTTCGCGTACAGCCTCAATATCAATGGCGTATTCTTGATCGTATGCTGTAAAAACAAGTACTTTTGGCATTGTGTTTTTCCTTATTCAGCTGATCTTACAAATTTTTTTCCGGAAACACTTTCTATAAGAAAATCCACATCGACAATTAAAGCCACACCACCATCCCCTAAAATGGTAGCCGACGAAAATCCAGGTATCTTTCTATAGTTTTTTTCTATTGATTTAACTACGAATCTAGATTGATCAATAATATCATCAACAATTATTGCTAGTTTTTCTTTTTTTTCATTTTCTATAACTAAACACGAATTACTAATTACGTCTTTTTTTTCTTTTTTAGTTAACTTTTTACTGTGCATAATAGGAATATATTCGTCTCGGTACGGGTAGCCCCATATATCTTCTGAAATTTGAATTTTTTTGCTTTCCTGAAACAGAAATGCCTCTACCACGCCGGAAACTGGAACAATGAAATTCTGTTCCTGTGTTCTAAAAATCAGTCCTTCGACAACAGCCAGTGTCAATGGAAGAGAAATCGAAAATAAAGTTCCTTTATTTTCTTCCGTTAAGATAGAAATCCTTCCCCCTATTTCAGAAATGGATTTTCTAACGACATCCATGCCTACCCCTCGTCCCGAAAGATCAGACACATTTTCTACGGTAGAAAAGCCGGGTTCAAAAATAAGATTTTGTATTTCTTCTTTTTCCATAGAGTAACTACTATTAATAATCCCTTTCGAAATGGCTTTTTTATAAATTTTATCGCAATTCAATCCGGAACCATCGTCCTCGACTTCAATGATGATCCGGCCAGACCGATGGAAGGCACGTAAAGATACTTTACCTTCGGCTGGTTTTCCTGCTGCAACACGAATATCTTCACTCTCAAGTCCATGATCTATAGCATTCCGCACCATATGCGTCAGAGGATCAGACAATTTTTCCAGGATAGACCGATCGACCTCTGTATCTTCACCTTCAAGGTGTAGCGTTACGTCTTTTCCAGAAATTCGGCTTGTCTCGCGTACAATGCGACCCATCCGTTGGAAAACGGTCTTAATAGGATGCGCCCGCATTGCCATCACGTTTTCTTGCAGTTCGTGTGTTAATTGATCCAATTCAGAAATGACAATATCCAACGCAGAACCTGGGCGAATATCATTGGCTTTCATCTGAGAGCGAATAGCTCCTTGATTAATTACAAGCTCGCTCAGAAGATCTACCAGTTTGTCAACTCGCTTTGTATCAACCCGAATGGTCGGATTTTCTTTGCGCAAATTTTTAGGTGAATTTTCTATTTTCAGAAATTCATTGTTTATTTCTTCTTTTTTATTTGAGTTAATTTTCTCTAATTTATTTTCATTTATTTTTTTATCTATGAATTTTACTTCAATATTACTACCGGACCATTCAAAAACCTCTTCTAAGGAATTTTTATCTTCGCAGGAATTTATTTGCACATTCCATACGGAATATGTGTCATTTATATTAAATTCTTCAAGAGCAGGAACATTATTACAGTACAGTTCAACTTCTATTCTCCCTTTTTTCTCTAAAAAAGAAAGAATATTACGGATATCATCTCCACTTTTATAAAGTCCAATTTTAGGTGTGATTTCCAAGTGGAGTTTTTGTTCTTCCGGAAAATCTATTTTTACGGGCGTGAAAGAGAATCCGTCTATATCTTCGGGGAGAGGATCCACTACATCTGTATTTTCTAATACAATCTGGGGGGCATTGAGATAGCGATCCAGCTCTTCAACCACATCGTCTTGAACGGTTAAATCTCTACCATCTCGATAAAATCCTACGATATCTGCAAGTACGTCAGCTGCTTTTAAAAACGTTGCTACGGACGCATGGTCAATTGTGCATTCGCCGGAACGAAATTTTTCTAGGACTGCTTCAAAAAGATGGGAAAACCGGACAAGTTTTTCCATACCGAAAGCCCCAGCTCCCCCTTTTATGGAGTGAACCGCTCGAAAGATAGTATTGATCTTCTCTCCTGGGCCCGTCTCTGCATTCAGAGAAGAAAGCTCATCTTCAAGGAGACTCAACTGCTCTCCGCACTCTTCAAAAAATATTAGCCGGATAGATTCCAGATCATCGGCCTCAACATCATTGTTCATGCTGAAACCCGATCAATCGTGTTTAAAAGCCGAGTTGCATCAAATGGCTTTACAAGCCAGCCTGTCGCACCAGCCTCACGACCTTTTTCTCTTACTTCGGGGCTACCTTCCGTTGTCAGAAACAGAATTGGCAAAAATTTTGTCTTATCTTCCTGTCGCAATTTTTGCACCAATTCGAGACCATTCATACGGGGCATATTGAGGTCGGTAATAATAATATCTGGATCAAATTCACTCAGCTTTTCGAGTGCATCCATCCCATCCTCTGCCTGACAGACAGCATATCCTGCGCCTTCCAAGGTACTCTTCAGAAGATTCCGAATTGTTCGCGAGTCATCAACGATCAGAATATTCACTGTCTCGTGTCCCCATCTAAAAGTCCTTTAGCTCCAAGCAGAACCAAAGATTTTTCCAGTTCAGGAGAAGGGTTTTGGATTATGAAGCGGTTATTGCGCGCTAACGCTGTTTTCCTAGCTGACAGTAAGATCTCGAGGCACCGCCCCCCTAGACGTTTCACGTCTGCCCCATCCAAAAGAATATCTTCCGGTAGCGCTTTCAGCTGTTCCAGCAGGTCAAAAGCAGCGCCTGTCTCAAGCAGCTCCGGCAAACAAAAAACGTCCATTAGCGAAACTCCTCCCAACCTTCGTCAGAAGTCTGGTAGGCTTCCGTAACCAAAGGTAGTTGAGGCACTATGTTCTGATACTGAAAGTCAGGCTGAACTGAAAGAACATCTTCACTACACAGATGAAAATGACGAACAATCTGAACCAGTTCTTCAGCCTCAGCGCTCAAATTATGGCTTGCTGCTGTAGCCTCTTCGACCATCGCAGCATTTTGCTGTGTATTCTGGTCCATCTGACTGACTGCAGTACTAATTTCAGAAAGATTATTAGCTTGATTTTGCGCTCTCGTTGCAATTTCACCAATCAAGAGACTGATTTCACTCACGTTCTCCACGATAGTCTTCATTGCCCCTCCCGTTTCTTGGACGAGAGCTGTACCTTTACTGATCTGTTGAGTACTGGACGTAATAAGGTTTTTGATATCTTTCGCCGCGTCGGCCGAACGTTGGGCCAAGGCTCGTACTTCGGTCGCGACAACAGCAAACCCTCGTCCCGCCTCACCCGCTCGAGCGGCTTCTACTCCTGCATTCAAAGCTAGAAGATTTGTCTGAAACGTAATGTCATCGAGCAGGCCCAGTATCTGGCCGATTTGTTTGGAAGACTTCTGAATATCGAGCATAGCCGTCGTTGCAGCAGCCATTACATCGCCTGAACTTTGAGCTCTCTCAACAGTCTGTCGGGCAACAGTACTGGCATGCGTCGCCGCTTCAGCCGTTTTTTTTACGGTTTCTGTAACTGCCCCGACGGATAATGTCGTCTCTTCGAGCCGACTGACCTGTTGCTCTGTACGACGCGCGAGATCATCCGCAGCGGAGGCGATCTCTGCTGAACCAGACGAAATTGTACTGACACTGTCATTCAGAGACATCAAAATTCTCTGAAGATCTTCAGTAGTAGCGTTGAAATCCAGTCGCAGTTGGTCATACCGGCTTGGAAAATTCTCTTCCAGACGATGATCCAGACATCCTGCACGCAGTTTGTTCAGTGCCCCCCCCAGAATGTCCGTAATCTTTTCAAAAGACTGGGTCTCAGTTCGAACATTCTCTCGAGCACTCTCAACCTCCTCCTGCGCTTGCAGGAGGGCTGTTCGAGCCTCAAATGCGTCTTTGTTACTTTTGAGAAGGTCAGACTGCACGCTCTGCAAGCGCGCTTGTATTGCGAGGAGTTCAGGAAGCGAATTCTCAGAAGGAAGAATGTCCTGAACAGCCAGAACCTGGGCACCTTGTGACAGCGCATAAGCAGGCCTGAATATCCTGAAAAACAGGATAATGGCCGCAAGCAGGCTGACAAAAAGAACCAGCACGTCCGGTGCTACTTCCATAAAAACGGACGCTAAAGATTTGGCTCCCTGCACATTCCGGACATGCCAGAATGCCACTCCTGCGAGGACGAGTACGGGAGAAAGTGCAGTCATCCAGAAGAAAAACCTGGAAGCAACGCTACTTTCAGAACGTACGGTCACATGAGAGGAAAACATTCCAGATTGCCCAGTCATACACAGGTCCCCATATTCCGCAGATCCAAGACCTGCGGATATGACGTCCTGTTTATCGGCAACTGATTGATAGTCTGTTAACAGTCGGCTGAAACGCCTCTTTGAGGTTTTTGATACGTTATTCAGCAGCCTGGTGATCTGGATCGTTAGATGGAATATCGGTGTCATGCTGAGCATAAATCTTGCTTCCACGACCGATCCACAAACGATAATGCCGCATGAAATCACTCCCCAGCAGCGCATCGGTATTGGGAAGATCATCATCCAAAACACTCAGCCGAATATTATGAAAAACAATATCACCTATCTCGAGCGTTGAAAAAAGATGATGATAAATCTTCACAGGATCGCGGGTTAATCCAAAACCTACACTTACAGGATCCTGCTGCAGCATTTCGCGCGTTACACCTGCACGACGCGCCGTGTGCATTGTAACGAGCGTATTCGTAGCCCCAGTATCCAGGGTCGCGTCTGCCACATGGCCGTTGACCTTGATCTCTAATATCGTTTTCAAATTATCGGCCGTGTCGTGACTGACATGAATGGTGTGAACACGCTCTCCCCAACCTGGGGTTGGGCTGGGACAATCCTCCGTCCGCACCAATCGAACGATATGGTCAGGAATATCAACGATCGTATCGTAGTTACCGAGGAAATCGTCACCAAACAGGCCGACAATGGGAAGGCCGTTTATGGACCCTCCGAATTTACCCCCTGCAACAATAGCAAAATCGGAAGCTTTGGAAGGCCCCATTTCCAGGCTGTCAATTTTAACCACCTGAGCAAGCTCTACTCCCCCAACTCCAGTGAGTGTTCCATACGACCCGACCACATCCAGACCCAGAGGGTTAATATGGGATGTTCCTATCAAAGACGTCATTGCACCCGTGTCAACAATAAGGGCCACTGGATGACCATTGATACCAGCCCGCACAATCGGAGAGCCCGAACGGTTGATGATCGGCATCACCCCGCTCGTATAAACTTTGCATTCAAGGGGCCCTGTCGGCGCGCATGCTGCCAACCCCGACACGAGCAGCCCTATGATGACGCCCTGCATCCATGCTCTCATGCCAGCCTTGTCCCACTTTCATTATTGCAAACCATTACACTTGTCCCGCATGATCAATTTTCCCTGCAAGTTACTTTTTTTGTTCAAAAAAGCATTTTTTTCGAAAAAGCCTCTTGCCACCCCCCAAGGAGGTTGGTACATCACCGCCACCGACCGAGAGGACGCCAACACGGCGCTGAACGGACGGTCCAAAGATCGCTGAAAAGCGGTTTGCGGGTGTAGCTCAGTTGGTTAGAGCGCCGGCCTGTCACGCCGGAGGTCGCGGGTTCGAGCCCCGTCACTCGCGCCACTCTTTATACGAGTGGCCTACGAACTCCCCAAAAATAAAAATCTACTGAAGACTAATTAAAATAGGTTTTTCCTTCGGCTCCCTACGTTACAGATCGTTGCACTTCGTTCTAAAGCGACAAGGTTTTGGTAAGGGTACGTTAACGCCTGCCATACGACATTAAGGCCTCCTTCTCTCTTAAAGGATGCATCATGTCTTCCAGCATTTCTTCCCTAGGCTCTTCTGCCATGTCGTCCCTGTACAGCACCGAAAGCAGTCAGAACTCCTCCTCAACCTCTTCCACTCAGGAAACGACGACGACTACAACCAATGCTGATGGTTCTGTTACGACGACTATCACTGATTCGTCGGGCAACATCGTTTCTGAAACGACGACCGGCGGCACGTCTACCAGCTCGAGCAGCAGTGACCATGAACTTGATGTTACTGCCTGAGAAAGGCGCGATCAGGCGCTAAGATAAACGTCCAGCACTTCGTCGGGCGTTCCATCCATCCGGATCCGACCATCTTCCAGCCAGATAACCCGTGTGCACCATTTGCGCATCACATCTGGCTGGTGAGTAGAAATCACCAGAATATCCGCATGCTGGACCATGGCCTCAAGACGCTCCTGCGCCTTGTTCATGAAGGCACCGTCACCTGCCAGAAACCATTCATCCATCAGCAAAATCTGAGGCGTCATGGCGGTCGCCAGACCAAAAGCGAGCCGCACAGTCATGCCCGAACTGTAAGTTTTTACAGGCATGTCCATATACGACCCCAGATCCGCAAAGTCCTGCACGTCCCGATCAACCTGACTGATTTGCGCCTTGGATAACCCGCCATGCAGCCCATACAGACGGATATTTTCCCGCCCTGTAAGTTCCATGTTCATGCCGAGACTGGCATCCAGCAGAGTACCGATCGAGCCTTCCAGCCTCACACGCCCGCCGACTGGCTCATAAATGCCAGCCATCGTGCGTAGGAGTGTTGTTTTCCCTGCTCCGTTCCGGCCAATCAGACCAAGACGTTCGCCAGACTTCAGGTTGAAACTGATATCTCTCAGGACACTAACAACTGTGCGCTCACGCCCATCCTGCATCAAGTGAGCGGCGGGAGACCCAGGCCGCAGGCTGGAAATCGTATTTCCAACATGCTTTTTCAGAGACCGGCTCTGGCCATGATAAAGCGGGAAATCGATCTGGAGCCGATCAATGTCAATACGGGGCATGGGATCAGATCCAGTAAGGGATACGGGCACGCATTCGGCAGAACAGGGCCGCAGCCAGTCCCCATAACAGAACGCCCTGAACAATCGCTGCGATCCACAAAGAGGAACGCACATCATAGCCCATCAGGGGGCCACGCATGATTTCGAGAATTGGGTAGAACGGGTCCAAAAGCAGATACTGGCGTCCTACATAAATCAGATCCGGTTTCCAGATCACAGGCGTAACGAAGAAGAAAATCTGCAGAATCGAGGACATGATTGGCGCAATATCCCGGAAGCGGGCACCGAGCATGCCAATCAGAAGAATGATTGCAAAGCTGTCCAGAAACCAGATTGGCAGACTGACAAGCAGGCTCCAGCTCTGCTTTGGCCAGACATGATAAATGCCGAATACGACAGCAATCACCACAACGTTGTGGAGGAATGTCAGCACATTGCGGACAACGAGCCGGATAACGGGAAGTGTCGCCGGGATGCGTCTCGCATGGAAGAGAGATGTGCTCTGCGTAAAGACCGTCGCCGCATCGTTGATGACGCCGCTGATATATCCCCATAAAACGATGGAGAGGGACAGAAACGGCAGGTAATGCGGCAAATCCATATGAAAGAGGTAGCCATAAACCACTCCCATAGCCGCAACCATGATGGCCGTTGAAAGCGTCAACCAGAATGGCCCAAGGATCGAGCCACGATACCGTAGCTTGATATCCAGCCAACCCAACGCAAGCGCCAGCGGCAAAAGACGCAGTCCGGCCTTCAGATCGTCCAAAGCGGCCCGTACACGGCCGAATCCCCTCTGTGGCGAGAGATCAAGTATGGGAGTACGGGAGTTGCTGTCTTCCATGAGCCTCTCCCTACCATGAAAGACGTTTCTGCCCACCCCTGCGTGGCTCTGGAAACACATAGCGACCCATAAAAGAATGTTTTCCCTTGCATCCGGCGCGATCCTCGCCGACATGCTGCGGTCATGTCTTATGCTGTGAAGGAAATGTTCGTGACCCTCCAGGGAGAGGGTGCGCAGACGGGTCGTGCGTCCGTGTTCTGCCGGTTTGCCGGGTGCAACCTGTGGTCAGGTCGAGAACAGGACCGCGAGACGGCGGCATGCCGCTTCTGCGATACGGACTTTATTGGAGTGGACGGAGAAGGCGGCGGCCGCTTCAAGACCGCTGCCGAACTGGCCGAAACCATCGAGCAGTGCTGGAAAAGTGCCGCGGACGAAAGTGGCCGACGATACGTCGTCTTCACGGGGGGCGAGCCTCTCCTGCAACTGGATGCGGAACTAATTGCTGCCGTTAAGGCCAATGGGTTCGAAATTGCCGTCGAGACGAACGGCACCATTGCTGCGCCTGATGGGATCGACTGGGTCTGCGTCAGTCCAAAGCCGGGTGGTCCTCTTGTCCAGACCAGCGGTGCGGAACTGAAGCTTGTCTATCCGCAGACAGAGCTTCCACCTGAGATGTTCGAGGGCCTGTCGTTCCAGCATTTCTGGCTTCAGCCCATGGATGGTCCTGCACGGCTGGAAAACACACAGGCTGCCGTGGCTTACTGCCTCGCGCACCCACGCTGGCGCCTGTCCCTGCAAACCCACAAACTGATCGGAATCCCATGAGCAACGCCGCACTCGTTCTTTTTTCCGGCGGTCAGGATTCCGCAACGTGTCTGGCCTGGGCGCTGTCACGCTTCGACCGGGTCGAAACTGTCGGATATGCATACGGCCAGCGCCACCTCGTGGAACTGGAGTGCCGTGACACCCTCCGCGCTCGAATGGCCGAGCACTCCCCGGAATGGAAAACGCGCCTTGGCGAAGATCACACGATTGATCTCGCCTCCCTCGGCGCTTTGTCCGAAACAGCGCTGACACGAGAAGCTGAGATCGGTTTCAGCGAAAGCGGCCTCCCGAATACGTTCGTACCAGGCCGCAACCTGATCTTTCTGACTTTCGCGGCAGCCCTCGCCTATCGCCGGAACATTAAGCACATCGTCACCGGTGTGTGCGAGACCGACTATTCGGGCTATCCGGACTGCCGGGATGACACGATCAAAGCTCTTCAGGTCGCGCTCAATCTCGGCATGGACCAGCGTTTCGTCCTTCACACGCCTCTGATGTGGATCGACAAGGCACAGACCTGGGATCTGACAGAAGAACTTGGCGGCAAGACGCTCGTTGATCTGATCAACCATGAAAGCCACTCGTGCTACATGGGAGACCGGACCCATCATCACGCCTGGGGCTATGGCTGCGGTACCTGCCCGGCCTGTGAACTTCGCGCGGATGGCTGGCGCCGATACTGCGAGAGCAAGGCATGACGGCAGAACTCATCTTCACCCGCCGTTTCTGCATGGGCCATCGGCTGATCACCGGCAGCAGCGAGAAATGTGCCATTCCGCATGGGCACAATGAATATGTGAAGGTGACACTCAGGCCCGTAGAAGAGACACGCCTGGACGGTCATCAGAACATGATCCTACCGTTTGCAGAGGCCAAAACGCGCTGGCATGATTTTGTAGACAACAGCCTCGATCATGCTCTTCAGCTTTCGGAGCATGATCCGCTTCTGGCATGGTTCCGGGATCATGAACCTGAGCGTGCCCGCAGGATCGTTGTCACGCCCGGCGACCCGACAACCGAAGTCATGGCCGCTCTCCTACTCGCCAAACTAACAGCTATTTTAGCTGATCAGGGCTCTATCTTGCACGTCCATGCGCTGGAGCTGGAAGAAACACCCACCAACACCGTGCGCCTGACGGGTGATCCGACGTTTTATCTACCGCAGGTCAACCGGGCTCCACAGGAGTGCTGGTGGAACCGGGCTGATATGAGTATTTCAGACTTCTGATTGTTTTCAGCCGCGCAGAAGGGACAGGATTTCCATCCGTGCGGCGTGATCGTGCTTCCATGTTCCACGAGCCACGGTTGTCACGGTCGTAGACCCGGGTGAGCGGACGCCACGCATACTCATGCACATATGTTCGGCCTCGATCACAACCAGAACGGCTTCCGGCGCCAGAACATCTTCCATGGCCTGAGCAACCTGATCGGTCATACGCTCCTGAAGCTGTGGGCGACGGGCAAAACCTTCCACAACACGCGCCAGCTTGCTCAGACCCGTCAGACGCCCACCTGCCGGCAGATAGGCCACATGCGCCTTGCCATGCACTGGGAGCAAATGATGCTCGCACATGGAGTGAAAGCGGATATCCTTCACGATCACCGCACCATGATGCTGATCGGCAGAAAACTGCGTCTTCAGATGCTCGCGCGGGTCTTCATACAAGCCCCCGAAAACTTCCAGATACATCTTGGCCACGCGTTGCGGCGTATCCTGCAAGCCTTCACGCTCCGGATTTTCGCCCACGGCTTCAAGAATGGTCCGGACAGCATTGGCAAGCCGCTCTTCCGCATCCGCAGGCCGTGATAGGGCGCCCAGCGGTCGCTGATCGTCCTTGCAGGCAGTCATGGCAGTAGCGTTCAGATCGGTCATGGCGGGTTTCAGGCTCCTTCGTTCCCCGACGCGGTGCAATCCGGGTCACGCCGGGTCACATCTTCGCTGGTGCGAGGCAGGACTGCTAGCGCGTCCGCCACCCGACGTCCACCGATGACACGGTCCGCCGCTATTTCAGCAAGCGGCTCCAGCACAAAAGCCCTGTCAAACAGATGCCTGTGAGGCACCGTCAGGATACGATCCGACAGGCTGCGGTCATCATAATACAGGAGATCAATATCTACTGTCCGGGCGCCCCATCGCAGGCCCGGAACCCGCCCGAGCTCTCCCTCGATGGTCTTGCAGAGCCTGAGTAGAGCATGCGGTGCGAGGGTCGTACGGCCTATAGCGCACAGATTGACGAAGGAAGGCTGATCGACCCCGCCCCAAGGAGCACTGTCATAAAAGGAAGATACATCCGTGATCTCCAGCCCTTCTTCCATAGACAAGCGATCCAGCGCTGCATGCAGGGTAACTTCGCGCTTTCCCAGATTGGCCCCCAGAGAGAACGCCACGTCATGAACCCTGTGACGCGTCACAATCGTCGCTGTTTCGGATACCGGATAAGGCACTGGTGCAGAGGGCTTGTGAACGGTCACAAGCACAACTTCTACGCGATCCAGACGCCCCAGGATTTCATCAGCAATACGTCCTGCCAGAGCTTCTATGAGCCCCATCGGCTTTCCGGTGACAATCTGCGCCGCAATATCGCAAAGCGTCCCGTAACAGACGGCCTGCATGTAATCATCGTCTGCGATTGCACCTGACAGATCAGCCCGGATCTCAATATCAATGATGAACCGCTGCCCGACACGGTTCTCTTCCGGCAGAACCCCATGATAGCCAAACAGGCACAGATCCCGCACAAAAACAGATGTCAGGGGAGCCGAAATCATGCGTTCTCCTTAAGAATACGGCGGATCGAGAGCGCGTCAGCATGCTCACGAATGTCATGAACTCGCAGAATATCCGCGCCCAGATCCGCTCCGACGAGATTAGCGGCCAGAGTGCCGGCCAGACGATCGTCTATCGGTCGCCCTAGGAGATGTCCAAACAGGGATTTCCGGGAAAGCCCCAGCAGGACCGGAAGTCCATACTCGCGCTTTAGTGTCCCAAGAGCAGCAATAGCCTGAACATTCTGGTCCTGGGTTTTTCCAAACCCAACGCCGGGATCCAGAATAAGACGATTTCTGTGGATGCCTGCTTTCTCGGCATACTCCAGAGAATGATCGAAAAAGCGCCGCCAGTCTGCCAGCACGTCAAGCTGATCATCCACTTCATGCCGGTTATGCATTACAACCGCGTGAGCTTCGCTGTCTGCAATAACAAAGGGCATGTCCGGATCGGCATGGAAGCCCCACACATCGTTGATAAGCCGCACGCCACTTTGCAAAGCCTTGCGGGCAACAACGGCTTTCGTTGTATCGACCGAGAGAGCCAGTCCTTCTGGAGCGAGCCTATTGATGACGGGTTCGAGCCGGGCCCATTCTTCATCGGCGGGTACTAATCGAAACCCCGGCCTGGTGGATTCCGCACCGATATCCACAATATCTGCGCCGTCCGCCAACATTTCCCGGGCATGGGCGAGCGCTGTCTCCGGCGACTGGAAACGACCTCCATCCGAAAATGAATCCGGGGTGACATTCAAGATACCCATCAAAGCCGGACGGCCCGCTGCATGGTGCCTAGACAGCCAGACAGAACCCCCGTCAGACGCAGACAGAAAAAGCTGTTTCATCATACCTTACATAAACGCATGAGACCTTGCCCGTCAGGCCTTTCAAGACGCTGACGTCAAACCTGTGCGAAAGAGGACAGTGGAAGCGGATCCCAGACAAGATCTTCAGCGGGACATGGACGGCCAAGGAAATAACCCTGCACCTCATTGCATCCCTGTGTCTGCAGAAAGCGGTAATGCTCCAGGGACGATACCCCTTCTGCCGTCACAGCGATACCCAGATCCACAGCAAGTTCTATAGCGTTCCGTACAATGGCCGCGCTCCGGGAGTCCTGAAACAGATCCTGCACGAAAATGGTATCAAGCTTGATCTTGGAGAAAGGAAACAGGCGCAGATAGCTCAGTGCTGCAAAGCCTGTCCCAAAATCATCCAGCACCAGCCTGACGCCTTGTCGGTCCAGCAACTGAAACGCATGATAAACGACAGGTTCAGGCTGCAGATCCAGAGTTTCCGTCACTTCGATCTGCAAGCGTCTGGGGTCTAGGCCAGCACGTGACAAAGTGGTCAAAATTCGTTCTGCTACGTTGGGCTGAGAAAACTGGGATGCCATCATGTTGACTGCCACCCAAAGATGGGATGGCCATTTCCCTGCGGCCTCACAGGCGGTTTCCAGAACCCAGAAATCGAACTCGTTTCCCCGCCCGGAGACCTCGATCAAACTGATGACCCGTTCAATGGAGAGAGGCCCGTGGCGGGAACCACTCCAGCGTGACAGCGCCTCAAACCCGCTGATAGCCCCTGTCTGGGCGTCAACAATCGGTTGGTACACAAGAGAAAAAGCCCGCTCCTGGACAGCCCGTCTTACATCCTGAAGCAGATAACGCTGGCGCTCTTCATCTTCCAGTGTAAGGCGTTCGTAAAACGAATAGCGGTCCTGGATTTTTTCTCTCGCGTCATGAAGGGCCATATCGACCGCTTCCAGCAGGGTCTCAAGACTTTGCCCCTTGCAGGATGCCGGAGCGATCCCAACAGAAGCCCGGGCGGAAAGAACCACTCCGTCATGCAGAACGGTAGGTTTTTCAAGCAACGTCATCAGTTCAAGAGCAAGCGCTTTCGCATCTTCCACCCCTGAAGAGAGCGGATCCTGCACAACTGGGAAAAAAGCAAATTCTACATTGCCATAACGGGCCGCAACCCCAGGCTTTTTCTGCCCGAACTGTCTGAGGCGTACACCTACTTCAGACAAAAATACATTCCGAAGAGCTTCGTCATGCGTCTCCACCCCATCACAAAAAAAATTGTCCAGTGACAGAACCAGCAGCGCACAGAGACGAGGGAAGGCAACCTTTTCAAGCAACGTGTTTTGCAGTTGCTCGCAGAACGCTAGGCGGTTTGGAAGGCCAGTTAACTCATCGTGTCGGATGCGTTCGGCATACGCGGATCTTGC
Source organism: Gluconobacter frateurii (assembly GCF_002723955.1). Lineage (GTDB taxonomy): Bacteria > Pseudomonadota > Alphaproteobacteria > Acetobacterales > Acetobacteraceae > Gluconobacter > Gluconobacter frateurii. The sequence goes on along the minus strand of NZ_BEWN01000001.1, from coordinate 230,387 downwards.
AGTTCGCTGCTCCGTTACATTGGCTCCGATCCCGCGATATCCCTGAAATACACATTGACTGAAAACCGGATGTCCGGTCATGAGCCACCAGACCGTTTCTCCTCCAAGCTTAACCGGAATACACAAATCCCTGAATGCCAGTCTATTGGCAAGGCAATGCGCCAGATGCATGGACGCTGACAGGGGTTGTCCGTCAGTCCAGGGAAGAGGTCTACCCGGCTCGATAGCAGGCAACGCCAGAAGATCCGCCAGCGTGAGGCCGGCTACCTCTTCAGCTGATTGCTTCAGAAGAAGGCAAAAACCATCGGAAGGGGTCTGAATGCAGCCGTTCGCGTCTGTTTTCCATATCCAGTCACCGATATGGCTGTCAGACCCTCGAGTCATCATGCTCACGATCTCGTTTCGCTCCCGCTGCTCAAGGCGATCCTTCAAAAGCCGCTGCAGCAGATAACGGCCTAACCCGCTGACGCCGATCACGAACAAGCCGCAGACGGTCATTTCCAAAAAGAGCGAAAGAGTCAGAAACGCCAGCACACCGTAGAAATGCTGCGCCATGACCAAGCAGGCTGCCGCCACGACAGGAAGTGCCAGTGCCTCTACGGCTCCCCTTACAACCGAACACAACAATAACGGCGCAAAAAGCCCAGTGCAGACAATCACTGCAAGAATATGAGCTTTCTCACTCGGTAGATGGAAAACGCAAACCAGAAACCAGCCCCAGATCACACCCAGCGCGCCATTCAGCAGTCTGAGCGATCGGGCTATCTGAGGATATGTCCAGGCGTATTGAATATTTTCAACCGGCGAAGCCGCTGTCCCGGCAAACCAGCTTCTAATCGGACACTCGTAAAAACTGCTGAGAAAAGACCATTTGGATATGGTCCAGAAGCCTACAAGACCGTCCACTAGAACCACGATCATGAGAGCAGCCCAGAGGTCTACCGACCAAAGACAGACCGCAACCACAGGCGCACTGAGGAACTGAGCGAAAAGAAAGAATGGGAGAAGAAGCGCTAACACCCTCAGGCGCGAATAATCAAATGCAGGTTGCAAATGCACCGGGACACGCGGGTGACCGAGATTAAGAGACTGAGCCACCATCCGACCTGATCGGTACATCAGAAAACTGAGAAGACGCCGCACAAAGTAGAGGTGGGCAGAATGCGGTCCCTTCTCTCCCACATCAGAAAACGTCTGTTTTTCTTGGAGATCTTCAGGGTTGGAAGATTGATCCAATGCGAAGTCGCTCCCTGCTTCGCGTATTTTTCTGTCTGCCATCAGGGCCGTACCAGGGGAGCATTTTGTTTCAACAAAATTTTCAGGTCCCTGCCAAAGGCAACAACCTGAAGTGGAAAATAGAAAATTACACAGATTATGTTTAAAAAAAACCCGCCATTCAGGAAAATCAGAGCTCTCAATACCTGTCATAGGTATAATTTCAGAGGTGCGGCGAGTTCAGATCAAACAACACCATCAGGACTTCCGAGCCTGCTCCAGAAATGCATCCATCTGTTCAGCACTCAGGGCACCCGGCGCGACGGCTGCAGACCCAAAAATGAAGGTGGGCGTTCCATCAAGACCAATGGCGCGCCCCTGATCCAGATTGGTCGTAATAAGCGCAACAGTCGCTGCCGAGCTCATATCAGCCTTCAGTCGCTCAACATCTAACCCGTTCGCCTTGGCCAGCTCCATGATCCGCTCCATGGTCGGCTTTGTCGTATCTTCCATCAGAGCCTGCCGCATCACGCCGTATTTTCCCTGTGTGCTGGCCGCAAAGATCGCACGCGTATCCAGAACACTCCCGCTCCCCAGAACAGGGATAACCTTCTCAACCAGCCTGACGTCCGGATGACGGGCCAGAAACTGGTCCACTTCAGGGATCATCGAGCGGCAATAGGAACAACGCGGATCGTAGAATTCCACAACCGTGATCTTGCCTTTCGGATTGCCCCGTACGGCGTAATCCGGCGCTGCTTGCAGATCGTGCAGATGGGCGCGTATCGCCTCGAGTGCCGAATCCTGTTTTTGGCGTTCTGCCTTTTCCCGAAGAGAGCTAATCGCATCCGTCAGGATGGACGGATCTTCTTTGAGTGCCTGCCGAAGGATCTGAACCACCTCAGCACGCTGGGCAGGCGTGAAAGCCTCCGACTGGCTTGCTGGCGCGGCTCCCGCCACGTTCCCGGCAAGGGAAAACATGGAAAAAGCGGCAAAGGCCGTTGCGAACAGGCGATGTTTCACGGGAAGCTCCGGATTGGCAGAAGTCCGGGCACCGTAACGGGAGCCCGCCATTAAAGAAAGACTGTCACAAAGAGAAGCAGCCAAGACCTCTCCCACAAGAGCGCGATTGCCGTTATGACTGGAAAAAACTGAATGTGAGTCCTGCTTCCTCCTTGGGACAGCTCACTTGCCGGACCCAAGACCAGATAGTGGAGAAACGCCAGGTGGCGCACCGTCGAAACCAGATTTCCATCCACGGCACTTTCAAAACAGGCCGTGCCTCGATCCTTCTGGCTTCGGTAGCCTCGGGACTTCTCCTGTCTGCGTGTTCCAGCATTCCAGGTATCAACTCTCTCGTCGGTCCCGCCACGGCTCCTGCCCTGACCGGAAGCATCGGGACAGTGGTCGCTGACGAGCCCCAGGCTGCACTGGTTGGACATGACGTTCTGGCACGCAGCGGCAATGCCGCCGATGCCGCCGTCGCGACGGCCATCGCTCTGGGTGTCACACTTCCGTCCCGTGCTTCTTTTGGCGGCGGGGGGGCCTGCATCGTTTCCCGTCCGAATGCCCCGGCGGAAAGCGTCAGCTTTCTGCCTCTTCCCGGTACGAGCGCGGGCGGAGACCGACCAGCCTCCACACCAGCCATGCTGCGCGGCCTTTATCTGATCCAGCACCAGTATGGATCTGTTGAGTTCAATGACCTGATTGCACCGGCGATGAACCTTGCCAGCAACGGCGTTACGGTCAGCCGCGCCCTGGCGTCGGATCTGTCAGTCGTCCGCACGGCTCTTCTTGCCGATGAGAATGCTCAGGCCATCTTCGGACGCGGTGAATCCGGCACGGTCACAGCAGGCGACAGCCTGATCCAGCAGCGCCTCGCGGGCTTTCTGGAACGTGTACGGTCTGCGGGCGTGGGCGACCTCTATAACGGTGCCCTTGCAGATGTTTATGTAACGGCCGCGCAGAAAGCTGGGGGTCGCCTCAATGATGACGATCTGCGCAAGACGCTTCCTGTGCAGACCGTTGCCCTGACAACGCAGGCCAATGGTCTTACGGCAGCCTTCCTTGCCCCTCCTGCTGATGGTGGCCTTGGAGCGGCTATTCGCTATACAACGGGTGCGTCAGCTCAAGGTGCGGTTGCGTCCTGGCGTGCGTCCGGTGCCACAGATATTGCAGCAGCACAGGCCGCACTGGATAGTGGCAAGAGCGGTGGCGGCTCTCTTCCTTCCCTACCGGCTTCCACATCTTTCGTCGTGACGGATCGCAATGGCATGGCCGTTGCCTGTAGTCTAAGCGAGAACAATCTGTTCGGAACTGGCCGTATCGCTGGCAATACCGGGATTGTTCTGGGAGCCTCTCCGGCTTCTACACCGCGCCCTCTTCTGGCGGCTGCCATCCTGCGTGATCGTCGTGGTCTACGCGCAGCAATTGCAGCATCCGGGCAGAATGATGCAGCTGATGCCGTCGGTGATGCTGCACGTGCAGTCGCTCAGGGAACAGAAATTGCCCATTCCGGTGCAGGGCGCGTCAATGCTGTCACCTGCACAAGTGGGAGCGCCTGCCGCGGTAATACCGACCCGCGTGGCGCTGGCCTCTCTGCTGGCACCACGAACTAACATCACCCGGTAAAACTTCGCACCAGGCTCCCCGCCACAAGTGACCAGCCGTCCACGATCACAAAAAAGATCAGTTTGAACGGCAGGGACACGGTACTGGGGGGGAGCATCATCATGCCAAGGCTCATCAGAACACTCGATACAACGAGATCGATGACCAGAAATGGCAGATACAACAGAAATCCCATTTCAAAACCGCGCCGCAGCTCACCGATCATGAAGGCTGGAACCAACACACGCCAGGGTGTGTCCACGAGCTTTTCCGGTGGCTTTTCATGAGCAATATTCAGAAAAGTTGAAATATCGGCGGGTCGTGCCGTCGCAGCCATGAAATCATGAAACGGCTGTGCGGCTTTGCTCAGCCCCTCCATTTCCCCGACCTGACCCGCCATCATCGGAGCCACACCGGTATCCCAGGATTTCTGAAGTGTCGGCTGCATCACGAAGAGCGTCAGGAAGAGAGCCAACCCGATCAGAACCGTATTCGGTGGCGTACCTTGCGCACCGAGTGCACTTCGTAGCAGCGACAGGACAATCACAATCCGCGTAAAAGCCGTGACCATGACCAGCAGACTGGGCGCAAGGGACAGAACGGTGATGAGCGCACTGAGCTGGACCAGGCGGCTGGTCGTTCCAGCCCCGCCAGACTGCCCTAGATCAATACTCACCGCCTGTGCATGCGCCAGATGTGGAAAAAGACAAGGGAGCGTCAGAATAAGAAGAAGGACCCAGCGTCTCACGAAGCGTCCTCCAAAGCAGCAGCAAATACCGCTCCTTCATTCCGCCATTCCAGCAGAACATCCTGACTTCCGCCCGTTAAAACCAGAACTTCACGGCTACCATATCGCACAACCGAAAGACGCCGTGTTCGATCCAGAGCCATCTGCCCGACCAGAGACAGAGCCGCACTCTCGCCTTTCTGGCCACTCCGCTGTGGCGAGACGAGCTTCAACAGAGGCTTGAGGCAGACAAGCAGCACGATTACAAACATCAGCGCCGAACAGGCAGTCAGACCGTCATGCAGAGTCATGGCATCGGGTTTCCTTCATTTATGAAAGGAATGATGCCGACCAAAGATTAATAGACGCCTAATACCGCGTCATTCTTTCTCAAATCACGGTCGCACCGATGCCCAAAATCTCAGAATCGGGACCGCCATCAACCATTTATTAATGGTGTTTCCTGCATGCTCCGTTCTGTCGAGCCGCTACCGGCACCGCAGAGAGGAAAACTGCACCAATGCGCAACACGGACACCACCTCAGCCAGTGGAACAAACCTGTTTGCCTTGGGTCAGGACCGACTGAACTGGCTACAGGCCCGTCAACAGGTTCTGGCAGGCAACATCGCCAATGCAGATACCCCCGATTACAAACCCAAAGATGTCTCTCCCTTTGAAGCGGCTTTAGGCCAGTTCGACATCACCCCGGTTGCGACACAACCCGGTCATTTCGGGATCAGCGCCTCTGATACATCCGTGCGGGAAGTAGATTCTGAAAGTTCGCTGGATGGAAACCAGATTTCTCTCGATCAGCAGATGGAACAGGTGGCTGACGTCAACGATCAGCAGCACCTCGCAGTCAATATCTATGGAAAATACATGAGCATGTTCCAGACGGTTCTTGGTAAGTAAGGCGCCCTGACACATGAACCTCTCGAATACCATTGGCATCTCGGCGAGCGGCATGGATGCGCAGGCCCAGCGCCTTCGTATCGTTGCTGAAAACCTTGCCAATCAGGACACGACCGGCTCAACGCCCGGCGCAGATCCCTATCGTCGCAAGACGATCACCTTCGCCGAGCATGTTGACGACGACACAGGCGTCTCATCCGTTGATGTTCATGACATCGGCCAGGACATGTCAGACTTCCAGACCAAATATGATCCATCACATCCAGCGGCAAATGCGCAAGGTTACGTGAAAGTTTCCAACGTGGATTCCATGGTGGAGATGATGGACATGCGCGAAGCGGAACGCTCCTACGAAGCCAACCTCAATACGATGCAGAGCTCGCGCACCATGCTGTCGCGCACTCTCGATCTTCTGAAGTAATCCATGATCACATCCCTTTCCCAGGCCCATAGTGCCTACGCTCAGAGCCTGCAGAACAGCCTTCAAACAGGCGTGACGGACGATGTTCCCGACGGAACATCCGGCAATGATTTTGGCTCTGTCATGTCCCAGGCAGTCAATAGCGTCATTGCCACGGGCCATGATGCGGAAGCCCTGTCGGCCGCAGGCCTGAACGGCGGCGGAGACATGACCCAGATTGTCACAGCCGTTTCCAACGCACAACTCGCACTCCAGACGTCAACCGTCATTCGGGACCGGATGGTGCAGGCGTATCAGGACGTCATGAAAATGACGATCTGAGCCATGCAGGCGATCGATCTCGGCGCCATTCTTGAGCAGACGTTCATCGTCGCCCTCAAGTTGAGCGCACCTGCCCTGCTCACAGCTCTTGTGGTTGGATTGCTTGTCTCTCTTGTGCAGGCGGTTACGCAGCTCAATGAAAGCACGCTGTCTTTCGTCCCAAAGGTCATTGCTATTGGCGCTGTCATGATGATGGCAGGCTCGTTCATGACAGCAACGCTCCTCACCTTCACGCGCCACCTGTTCGATCAGCTCATTCTGGTCGGCACCACGTGACGCCATCGTTCCTGCCGACAGATCTTGCAGGACCTGCGCTGACGGAATGGGCGCTTGCTTTCCTGCTCGTGCTCTGTCGCACAGGTGCGACTGTCATGGTCATGCCGGGGCTGGGCGAACAGTCTTTGCCGATGGTAGTCCGGGCTGGAATTGCCCTGACGCTGACCTTACTGGTCCTGCCTCTCGTCGCCCCTCTGCTTAATATGGGCAGGCTTGATGCTCTGGGGCCTTTGGGGTTGGGCGGCATGATTGCAGTTGAACTCTTTGCGGGTGTCCTGATCGGCTGGCTGGCACGGCTCATCACTATGGCGCTTCCTATCGCAGGCCAGATGATCGCCATGTTTATCGGGATTTCCAGCGTTCTCCAGCCCGACCCTGATCTTGGCTCTGGCAGTTCAGCTCCGGCAAGATTCATGAACCTGCTCGCCCCTCTGATGCTGCTCGTCACGGGGGCCTATATTTTTCCCATAAGAGCCGTAATTGGCAGCTACGGCCTTATCCCCCCGGGCGGCGCTCTTCTGGGACAGATGGCCATTGCTCATTGGCCTATTCTCGGAGACGCTGCGCATAGCGTCATTCAGATGACCGGCAAGGCATTTGCCCTTGGGCTGGAACTCAGCGCGCCCTTTCTCATCCTTTCCCTTATCTGGGAAATGATGCTGGGCATCATGACGCGCCTGCTTCCTACGCTGCAGATCTACAACGCAGCCAATCCTCTCCAGATGCTGGGAGGCATTGCGCTGCTGGGGCTGACGCTACAGGCCATGCTTGCAGTCTGGCAGGGACAGGCCTTTGATGTGCTTCGTGCATTACCGGGCCTGTAGGCCATGGCAGACGCAGAAGACAGAACAGAAGCCCCGTCCCAACAAAGGCTTCAGAAAGCCCGGGACGACGGCCAGATTGTTCTATCCCGAGAAGCCATGAGTTTCATCGTTCTGTTGGGCGGCATACTGGGCGTCTTTACGGTGCTGCCATTCCTTGTTCGGGATTTCGTCCGAAGCATGCAAGGCCTGATGGCCAATGCCGGAACGGTTTCAATGGTCCAGGATGGCCTTCTGGCCGCAACGGAACACTCCGTCATTGCCGGGCTAAAACTGGTTATTCCGATCGCAGGTCTTGTTACAGCACTGACCTTGACGGCTGGATTTCTGCAAACAGGATTTCTGGTTCATCCGGCTTCCCTGTTGCCTAAAATGTCCCGCGTTTCACCCATGGCCGGCCTGACAAGAATTTTGGGCGGGGGCACCCTCCCGGACACTTTCAAGGCCCTTGTCAAACTGCTCATTTTCACGACGGTCCTCTGGCACCTCGCCAAGGGCGTCATCCCCGATGCCCGCAGCATGACAGGCCTTACGACAAGCGCCATCCTGACGAAGATTGCTCATCTGGGCCTCAGCGGAGCCGTCAGCATGGCACTGGCTCAACTCGTAATTGCCGGCGGCGACATCTTCTGGATGCGCTTTCGCCATACGGCCAAGCTGAAAATGAGCCGCGAGGAACTCAAGGAAGAGTATCGCAATACCGAGGGTGATCCACACGTCAAAGGCCGCCTCAAAGCCTTGCGAGCAAAACGCGCCAAGCAACGCATGATGGAAGCTGTGAAAACCGCAACCGTCGTTGTTACGAACCCGACGCACTATTCCGTCGCACTTGTGTACGAAAAAGGTGGCTCCAGCGCTCCAAAGATTGTTGCCAAAGGAATGGATGACATGGCCGCTCGCATTCGAGAGACAGCGCAGGATCACCGGGTCCCGGTCGTAGCCAATCCCCCTCTGGCGCGCGCGCTCTTTCCTCTTCCACTGGACAGCGAAATTCCAGCTGAACATTTCAAAGTGGTCGCAGCAATCATTGCGTATGTCTGGAAGCTCAAAAGGCCCGGAAGCCGGAGGGCCCCGATACAATAAAAAAGAATCTTATTTCTGGTCTTTCCCTCTTGGCGAAAATGCACTGGATCATAATATGCAGACCAGAACATTTGTGAACATGACGCTCTTACAGAATGAAATCTGCCCTATGCGGCAGGTGTGGTGCGGTCTATCGTGTTCCTATCTGCCAGCCATGAGCGATTACGAGGATTGAATGGACAAGACCAAGGCGCTTGAGGGCGCACTCAGCCAGATCGAGCGCGCATTCGGCAAAGGGTCCATCATGCGAATGGGCCAGCGTCCGAAAGAACAGGCCGACGTCATTTCCACCGGTTCTCTTGGGCTTGATATTGCCTTAGGTATCGGTGGCATGCCACGCGGGCGTATCGTCGAAATTTATGGCCCGGAAAGCTCCGGCAAGACGACACTCGCCCTGCATGTTCTGGCAGAGGCCCAGAAAAAGGGCGGAACAGTTGCATTCATTGACGCCGAACACGCGCTTGATCCCGGCTATGCCCGCAAGCTCGGCGTCAACATCGACGAACTCCTTCTGAGCCAGCCAGATGCCGGTGAGCAAGCACTGGAAATTTGCGATACGCTGGTCCGCTCTGGGGCGGTAGACGTCCTGGTTGTGGATTCCGTTGCTGCTCTGGTTCCGCGTGCGGAACTGGAAGGAGATATGGGCGACAGCCATGTTGGCCTGCATGCACGTCTCATGAGCCAGGCACTCCGCAAGCTGACAGGCACCGTGTCCCGCTCGAATACGCTGGTCATCTTCCTGAACCAGATCCGCATGAAAATTGGCGTGATGTTCGGCAACCCGGAAACAACGACGGGCGGCAATGCGCTGAAATTCTACTCTTCCATCCGGCTTGATATTCGCCGTATCGGGTCCATCAAGGACAAGGATGAAGTCGTCGGCAACCAGACGCGCGTGAAGGTCGTCAAGAACAAGATGGCGCCGCCGTTCCGTCAGGTTGAGTTCGACATCATGTATGGCGAAGGCATCAGCAAGATGGGCGAACTGCTTGATCTGGGCGTAAAAGCCAACATCGTCGAGAAATCCGGCGCATGGTTCTCCTTTGACAGCCAGCGCATTGGACAGGGCCGTGAAAACGCCAAGCAGTTCCTGCGGGAGCATCCGGAAATGTCGAACGAGATCGAACGCCGCATTCGTTCTGATGCAGGGGTCGTAGCCGATGCTCTGATGGTCGGTCCAGATGCCGATGAAGACTCAGGCGACGACTGAGTTCAAGCATGCATGAGGCTCCTCACGGGAGCCTCATCTGTTTCCGGTCGGTATGCGCGGGGAGCCTAGAGAAATTTTCCTTTTAGGCTTCCCCCTGCGAAAGCACTGATAGCAAGTAGAACGACACTCTCAGCGCCTGCAAGTTCCCACCGCGGCAATGCAGGGACGAAAACAGCGGCGAGGCTGAAAAGCACCGCTCCCCCTGCCTGCAACGCAGGAATTTTCTGTGTACTGACCCAATGATACAGGCTGCTTCCAAGCAGATAGAACGCGGGTCCGAGTGCAAGAACCAGTTTTGAAGCCCCTTCCGCCGGCTCCAAAGGGCTCTCCAGCAGAATCTCCATCCCCACAGCCGTGATGATGATGCCACCAATCAGTATGGCATGCAGATAATGAAACAACGCCCCCATCCGGCCTGGATCGGAAGAGCGGGAAATGGCGTGCTCTGCTTCCTCGCTGGACGTTTCAAAATACAACCACCACATCGCAATGGTGCATAGAAAGCTGATGACAAAAGCCGTCAGCTCCATCAGGGACCACGTACTGGTTTCTGCCATGGACAAGCCAGATGCCATAACTGTCTCGCCCAGAGCCACAATCACGAAAAGCTGGCAGCGCTCAACGAGATGACTCCCCGAAATCGTCCAGTCAGACGTATGGGAGCGCCCAAGACCGGGCAGCCAGAAACCGAACATGGGTGACACATATTCGCAGAGAACACCCATCGCCCAGAGGGGGAGCCGCATGTCGGGGGAAGAAAGACCACCTGCGATCCAGAAAACGGACGCAATCAGCCCCCAGCCCAGAATACGACGGTAATTCGCGGCCAGAGGGTGGGTGAACGGGAGGCGTGACACGACAAACGCTGACCGTCCCACCTGCATGACGACATAGCAGAGTGCGAAAGCAAGTCCACGTTCGCCAAAGGCTTCTGGAAGTGCTGCGCCACACAGCAGAGCAAGCGCCATTGTACCGAAGAGGGTTCCGCGAAGCGCCGGAAGACGCGGATCAAACCAGTTCGTGACCCAGCCTGTATATTGCCACCCCAGCCACGCGGCGAACCACAGCACAAGCATCTGAAGCGCGCCAAGCCATGTAAGATGATGGAGCAGTCCGTGACTGACCTGCGTGACCAGAAACACATAGATCAGGTCAAAGAACAGTTCCTCATTTGTTACCTTGACCTTCTGGGCGCCGGGCTGGCGCATCAGTGAAGACTGGGTCGTAGTCATATAAGCGGGTTCCGACTGCTTTGATCGCAGCCTTTCCTATGCCTTATCCGCACCCCAAGGCTCCAGAGCAAATCAAGCCACAAAAAAGAGGACAGGCGAACCTGTCCTCTTTCTCTTGCCGAAAGCTCGGAATGTTAAAAGCTGTTTTTAGGCAGCGGATTTAGCAGGGCAACACTTGCTTTTCACGCAGCCCCAGATCTTGGCGCCTTTAATAATCGCACGCGCAATTGCAGGCGTTGTCGTCGGACGCAGCAGGCGCGGATCGTAGCCAGCAAAACGACGATCATTCTCATCAAGGCAAAGCTGCATCAGCTCAGGAACCTTGATGTCGATATTCGTCATATCCTTGGCGCCGGTCACCGTGAAGTTGTTGTCCTGCGTATGCTCTTCGCCATTGTCGTCAATGGAGCGCGCCAGCCCCATGCGCTCGTAAGCCAGAAAAATCCAGACGCCAATGACGCGCAGTTCGAACCACGGACGCTTCCAGAACGGCATGGTTGCACGGTGCCAAGCCAGCCAGTTGGCAAAGAGTAGAATGTGACGACACTCTTCCTGCATGACCGGCTCGAACGTTTCGATCAGTTCCATCGGGAACAGGCCTGCGCGTTCAGCCAGCGCAAACAAACCGAACGCGAAAAAGCTGTCCACGCATTCTGAGAAACCAGTCACGAGATAAGCCCATTCCGTGTCTTTCGGCTCCACATAGGGAGGCTCAGGCGCCATCGGAATTTTGTAGGCTTCAACCAGCTTACTTAGAACTTCCTTGTGCCGGTTCTCTTCCCAGGCATTGCGGGACAGGGCGTCCTTCATGTCCGGGTCATCAATCATGGCAGCATAGGCAGCCATTCGCAGACGGGCCTTGCCCTCGGTCTGTACGGCAATATCCCAGATCGGCAGGGACGTGATGCGATGCAGCGTCTCCGGGTCCAGTTCCGGCCAGTCGATGACAGATGGCTTGTATGGATTGAACGTGTCGCGGAACATCTGCGCGACAGCCTTCTTATGCTCTTCCGTTCCCGGCTTGAGAGGCCCCTTGATAGGGCTGCTCCAGTGACGCGCTTCGTAATCGACGCGTTCAAGCGTCTTCTCCGACGGTGCGTCGGGAAGGTGGGAATAGATGTCAGCCAGGCTTTTCATGATATTTTCGCGGCGTGCCCTGCGGCACGCCGTGCCCCTTGGAGCTTGTCGTTTTACTTCAGATCGGTCGCGGAGTGGATAACACGGTGCACAAGCCCGTATTCAATCGCTTCCTTCGCAGACATCCAGTAATTGCGGTCCGTATCCTTGGCGACCTTCTCGTAGGTCTGGCCAGTTTCCTTGGCAAAGATTCTATTCAGACGCTCACGCATCTTGATGATCTCACGAGCCTCAATGTCGATATCCGTTGCCGGGCCACGCACGCCACCCATCGGCTGATGGAGAAGGAAGCGCGTATTCGGCAGGCAGACGCGACGCTCCGGGCGACCAGCCGCATAAATTAGCGCCCCGGCGGAGGCGACCCAGCCCGTGCCGATCATATTGATCGGGGCGATCGAATCCACAAAGCGGATCATGTCATGGATCGTGTCACCACTTTCCACATGACCACCGGGAGAGTTCACATACACATCGATCGGCTTGTCAGACGACCCGGCGAGCGCCAGCAGACGCCCCGTGACGTCACGCGCGATCTTGTCATTGATCCCACCAAAGATCAGAACCTTGCGCTGGTCGAACAGGCGGCTTTCGAGTTCGCTGATCGGGCTGTTCAGCGTCTTGTTGTCGTCTTCCGGGGCCTCTGGGGCATCGGGCTCGTCGTCCAGACGGGTAAGGGTCATTCTGGTGATGTCCATGTCGTTTCCAGATCCATCGTGCGTCTTCATCCCCCTATCCTGCTCTTCGTTTGCCTTCATGCCAAGTCCGGGAAAGACGAAGTCTCGCCATCCCGATCACGAACGGCTAGTCTCCGCCGTGTTCAGAGATTTGGCGAAGGCAGGAACGGCACAGTGGGTTCAGGGAACATGACGCATCCCGGGAAAGTGGTAACGCGCAGAAATGCGGGAAAGATCCCGCTCATGCTGCTGCTGGCCACACCCCTCTTTACCGCCTGCCAGCATCAGGACCCCGTCGATGTGCCGGCTGGGTGGTGGCATAGTTTTGAGGGCGGCGAGATCGCCAAGCTGCGCCCACCTCCACCGGGACAGAACCTGCCTTACCCACATGTTGGCCGCACCCCGACCCAAAATCCGGAAATGCCGTCTCCCGAGGCACGCGTTAACCTGACAATGCAGCTTGAAGCGCAGCGCAATCTGGCCCAGCGCGAGAGCGCGGCTCAGGGAACACTTCCTACCATCCCGCCTCCGCCGCCGAAGACTGCACCATCCGCGGTCAACCCGACGGGGACTGAGCCGGAAGAACAGAATAATCTGACCATGACGTCGGTGGGACAACCAGCGGACACAACGCCCCCTGCCAACGCAGCTCCGGAAGCACCGGCGGGTACCGCAAAGCCTGCACCTGTACCAAAGACGTCACAGCCTCAGCCCACACCGCCAGAAGCTGAGCTTCCGCCAGTTGTCGCTGCATCAATCCCTCCCACACCCCCGGGAGAGTTCCCGCAGATCGGGGCTCTTCCGCCGCCAGCTCCGCAATTTCCCGGTTTTGATCTTCCCCGAGATGCAAATTTGACCGGCCCTCTGCGTCCTGACGTCGATACGTCTACCCCCGAAGGCACGCTGATCCGCTTTCAGCCCTCAACAGATCACGTCATTGGCGATCCCTCAGGGGACTACCAACGAATCATTTCCCAGCGTGGTAACCAGAAGATCACAATTCTCGGCTTCGGTGCCGCGATGAGCGCAGATGCTGGCCTCTCTACTGCGGATCAGAGCCGTGAGATCGCCCTTGGCCTTCTGCGCGCGCGCGCCGTTGCTGACGCACTCATGAAGCGGGGGGTCCCAGCTTCGGCCATCGTCCTGCGTGCCGAGGCCATCGGCAACGGTGTTCGCGTTCGGAATGGCGGCTGATCAGGGCTGAAAGGAACATGTCTTAAAGGACTGTTCCTCTTACGGAAAAACCTGTCTATCGTGCCTCCTCCCGTAATCTTTTTACCCTGAGCTGGTCATGACCGAAGAGTTCCACCGCATCCGCCGCCTGCCGCCCTATGTGTTCGCTGAGGTGAACAAGGCCAAGGCAGCCGCGCGAGCGGCCGGTGAGGACATCATTGATCTTGGCATGGGAAACCCGGACAGCGCTCCGCCGGCTCATGTCGTGCAAAAGCTGGTCGAAACAGTGGCCGATCCGCGCGCGCATGGCTATTCCGTCAGCCGCGGCATTCCGGGCCTGCGCCGCGCCATGGCGAACTACTATGAGCGCCGCTTCAACGTCTCCGTCGACCCGGAAACGGAAGTCATCGCGACGCTGGGATCCAAGGAAGGCCTTGCCAATCTGGCAGCCGCCATCACCAGTCCCGGTGATACGATCCTCGTGCCGAACCCGTCCTACCCTATCCATCAGTTCGGGTTCATCATTGCAGGCGCATCTGTGCGTTCCATTCCGGCCACACCGGATGAGGACATGCTGCGTGCGCTGGACCGCGCCGTGCGTCACTCCGTTCCGAAGCCGACCGCGCTGATCGTCAACTTCCCGTCCAACCCGACGGCTTTTGTGGCCAATCTCGATTTCTACAAGGAAATCGTGGCTTTCGCGCGCCGGGAAAACATCTGGATCCTGTCGGACCTCGCTTATAGCGAGATCTACTTCAATGCGGATGAACCGCCGCCATCCCTGCTCGCCGTACCGGGCGCGAAGGACGTGGCCGTGGAGTTCACCTCCATGTCCAAAACGTATTCCATGGCGGGCTGGCGCATGGGCTTTGCCGTTGGCAACCCGAAGCTGATTCAGGCCCTGACACGCATCAAGTCCTATCTGGATTACGGCGCCTTCACGCCGATTCAGGTGGCGTCTGTAGCGGCTCTGAATGGCCCGCAGGATTACGTGTCGGACATCCGCGCCATGTATAAGGATCGCCGGGACGTTCTGCTGCGCGGCCTGAGCGCTGCTGGCTGGGACGTTCCTGCCCCCGCCGGATCCATGTTCGCATGGGCCCCTATTCCCCCCGCTTTCGCTGACATGGGGAGCGTGGAATTTTCCAAGCTCCTGCTGAAAGAAGCTGGCGTGGCCGTAGCACCCGGCCTTGGCTTTGGCGAATATGGCGAAGGGTTCGTCCGGATCGGACTTGTTGAAAATACTCAGCGGCTGCGTCAGGCGACGCGGGCCATCAAGAGCTTCATGGGCCGGCACGGTGCCGGCGCATCGACCGCTGATCTTCTTGGAGCTGCATCATCGTGAAACCACTGCGGATCGGACTGGCCGGACTAGGGACTGTCGGTGTCGGCGTCATTCGTCTTCTTCAGAAGAATGCCGAAACGATTACGGCCCGGGCCGGCCGGCCGATCGAAGTGGTCGCAGTCACGGCACGCAGCCGCGACAAGGACCGTGGCGTCGATCTATCCGGCATGCGCTGGCATGACAACGCCGTGTCCGTCGCGCAGGACCCGGAGATCGACGTTATTGTCGAACTGATCGGTGGTTCCGAAGGCCCAGCACGTGACATGGTGGAAACCGCCCTGACGCGTGGTGTGCCTGTGGTAACGGCCAATAAGGCGCTTGTGGCCCTGCACGGCGAGGAACTGACGCGTCTCTCCGCTGAAAATGCTGCGCCGCTCTTCTTTGAGGCTGCTGTCGCCGGTGGCATCCCGGCTATCAAGCTCGTCCGCGAAGGACTGGCTGCTGATCGTCTGGATAGCGTGGGTGGCATCCTGAATGGCACCTGCAACTACATCCTCACGGAAATGCGTACGACCGGGCGCGATTTCGGGGACGTCCTGACGGAAGCACAGGCCAAAGGATACGCCGAAGCCGAGCCTTCTACGGATGTTGATGGCTGGGACACGGCTCACAAGCTGGCCATCCTCGCCGGAATTGCGTTTCAGCCCATCGCATTCGACACCCTTCCCGTCCACGGTATCCGAGATGTGACAGCCTCGGACCTGACGTTCGCCAATGAACTGGGATACCGTATCAAACTGCTCGGTATGGCTCGCGCCACCGGGGATAACGGGATCGAAGCATGGGTCCGCCCATGCCTCGTCCCTGCCAAGGCAGCCATTGCCGCCGTGGAAGGGGTCTTCAATGCCGTCACCACACAGGGGCCGTTCAGTGGTCCCATCACAATTTCCGGCCGTGGCGCTGGCGAAGGCCCAACGGCAAGCGCCGTGGTTGCGGACCTGATCGACCTTGCCCGCGGAGCAGACCTCCCGGTCTGGGGTGTCAAAGATGCTCCGGCACCTGTGTCTTGCACAAGTCTCGGGGAATTGAAGAGCGCATTCTATATCCGTCTGGATGTGGAAGATCGTTCTGGTGTCATGGCCGATCTGACATCCGTTCTCCGTGACCATAATGTTTCCGTGCACTTCGTCTCGCAACATGACGCTGCGGCGGGACGTGCACATCTGGCCCTGGTGACTCATCAGGCCCCAGAAAAGGCTATTTCTGCAGCTATAACAGCACTTTCCGCGCTCCCAGTTGTTAATGGGGCTCCTTTAGTGCTCAAGATCGAGGATTCTCTCCAGTGATCGATCCCACAAGTGTTCTTCCCTACCGCGTTACCGACCGCAACCTGGCGCTGGAGCTTGTCCGCGTCACGGAAGCGGCCGCCATTGCCTCTGACCGCTGGACAGGCCGCGGCCTGAAGAACGACGCCGACGGTGCGGCTGTTCAGGCCATGCGCGCCGCCTTTGATACGGTTGCCATTGATGGCATCGTCACCATTGGCGAAGGCGAGATGGACGAAGCCCCGATGCTTTACATCGGTGAAAAGGTCGGCTCCGGCGGCCCAGCCATGGACATTGCGGTCGATCCGCTTGAGGGTACGAACCTCTGCGCCAAGAGCCTGCCGAATGCCATTACGGTGGTTGCCCTCGCCGAGCGTGGCAAGTTCCTGCACGCCCCAGACATCTACATGGAAAAGATTGTCGTCGGACCGGACCTGCCGGACGATGTCGTCAATCTTGATTCTTCCATTGAAGAAAACCTGCGCAATCTTGCGAAGGCCAAGAAGCGCGACGTGTCAGACCTCGTGCTCTGTACGCTAGACCGCGAGCGCCATGAAGAACTGATTGCCCGCGCCCGCCAGGCTGGTGCCCGCGTTCAGCTTCTCAGCGACGGTGACGTTGCTGCAGCAATCGCCACCTGCATCGATGGCGGTGGCGTGGATCTTTACGCTGGTTCCGGCGGTGCTCCTGAGGGTGTTCTGGCAGCCGCAGCAATCCGCTGCATGAATGGCCAGATGCAGGGTCGCCTGCTGTTCGAAGACGATGCACAGCGTGAACGCGCCCGCGAAATGGCTGATGGCAAAGACCCCACGCGTCTTCTTGGTCTGCACGACATGGCCGCCGGTCACGTTTTGTTTAGCGCTACAGGCGTCACCACCGGCTCTCTGCTGAAGGGTGTGGAACGGATCAGCCCGACCCGCGCCAAGACGCATTCGATTGTCATGCGTTCAAAATCAGGCACAGTTCGCTATATTGAAAGCCATCACGACTTCAGCCTGAAGACAAATCGACCATCCTGAATGGAGTAGCATGTTAGAAGACGATACGGGCCTGGTTCTCGGAGTATCCCGCAGCGCAGGCAACCGTCGGTGGATCTGGCGCGATCCACGTCTAGCAGAGGCGGATAACCGCCTCGCCCTTGGTCTGGCCCAGCGCGCGGCCATTCCAGAACTTCTGGCCCGTATCCTGACAGCCCGTGGCGTCACTGCCACGGACGCTGCGTCCTTTCTGGACCCACGCCTCCGCGATCTCATGCCCGATCCGTCCTGCCTTCAGGATATGGACGCGGCCGCAGCCAGACTGGCTCAGGCTGTTCGCAATCGGGAGCATGTGGGCCTTTTCGGCGATTATGACGTCGATGGGGCCTGCGGCACGGCACTGGTCTGCGACACGCTTCGTGAAATGGGCTGCACAGTCAGCACACATATTCCCGATCGGATGACCGAGGGTTACGGCCCTAATACAGCCGCCCTGGAAAAGCTTGTCGCTGACGGCGCGACCCTTTTGGTCTGCATCGATTGCGGAACAGCCGCCATCGACATTCTGAACGGCTTCCACGGTCAGACCGACGTCATTGTTCTAGACCATCACAAACCGGATGGTTCCATTCTTCCTAAAAGCCTTGTCGTAAACCCCAACCGACTGGATTGCACATCCGGTTTGGGATCAATCTGCGCCACCGCAGTCGCGTTTCTGACAATGGTCGCTACAGTACGCCTCCTGCGTCAGGAAGGCTGGTTCACCGACGGGCGCCAGCCTCCCAACCTGCTCAAGCGCCTTGACCTCGCAGCCCTCGCTACCATTTGTGACGTTATGCCTCTGACCGGTCTGAACCGCGCGCTCGTCATGCAAGGATTGCGCGTCATGGGTCGCGGAGAGCGCCTCGGGCTGGCGACGCTATCTTCCGTGGCAGGCGTAAAGGAAGAAGCCAGCGCCATGGCCTGTGGTTTTGCTCTTGGCCCACGGATCAATGCCGGTGGCCGAATTGCCAAAGCCAATCTGGGCCTGCGTCTCCTCCTGTCTGATGACGTTGTTGAAGCCCGTACGCTTGCTGATGAACTCGACAGCGTCAACCGACAACGCCAGAGCGTGGAAGCCGGGATTCTCACGCAGGCCATGGAACAGGCCGAGCAACAGATCGAAGACGGCCACGCCGTCATCTTCCTGCACGGAGAAACGTGGCATCCAGGTGTGGTGGGAATTGTCGCAGGACGCCTGAAAGAACGCTTCAACCGTCCTGCCCTTGTCGGGGCATTTGCGGACGGAATCATCAAAGGCTCAGCGCGATCCGTACCTGGACTGGACATAGGAGGTGCAGTCATTACCGCCCGCCAGTCAGGCCTTCTGGTCACTGGGGGTGGACATGCCATGGCAGCAGGTTTTTCCCTGACTAATGACAATGCCAAGCCCTTTCACGATTTTTTGGACGCCACCCTGTCAGAGGCCCGCGCTCTCCCTGTGCAGGAAGCGCTCCGTATTGACGGGCTTCTGACCTTGCGTGGCGCCTCGCTCGAAGTCGCTTCTCAACTTGAGCGGCTGGCCCCTTTCGGACCAGGCAATGAAGAGCCGGTATTGGCGATTAGTAATGTTCGGTGCGTCAAAAGCGATCGGATCGGCAAAGACGGTAACACCCTGCGCCTGATGTTTCAGGGAGAAGACGGTGGCACACGTCTAAAGGCGCTCGTTTTCCGTGCAGGAGACAAACCCTTTGTTCCGTTGCTTGAAGATCGGACGATGCCACTCCTGCATCTGGCAGGACATCTGCGGGTAGAAACCTGGCAGGAAAGAAAAAATCTGACTTTTTTCATTTCTGACGTTTCAGCCGCTTGACGGGGGTCAGGAACCCCCTTATACACCCGCTCACGCCTCCAGTCCCGTTCGTCTAGAGGCCTAGGACACCGCCCTTTCACGGCGGCAACACGGGTTCGAATCCCGTACGGGACACCAAGCTTTACAAGCACTTAGAGCTTTCTAAGTTATGTAATAAGCTGCTTTTGATCTCAGATGAGACCAAACGAGGTAATCAAAAAAACACTATCCCTGATGAGATTTCAGGTCTCTTTGGCCGGCTTTGAGATCTGCCTCTTGTGGCAGACGACAGCAGACCTGAGCACTATAATGATAAACGTCTCTCCTCTGAGAACCGCTCTTTTGTCATTCCAACATGACCGTAAGCAAAGCTCTCAGAAAAGCAGGTGATACGCCAGGATGCGTTGACCGGCCCAGAACAGACCAATAGCCGCAATGACAAGTGATCCCGGTATCGCAATCCGGCTTCTGAACCACGGACGTTTTCTGAACCATCCGACCGCCAGAGTGGCGAGCAGGATGATAAAAAGCTGTCCGGCATCCACGCCCAGGTTGAATCCCAGCAGAGCACCGATGAAATCCCGTTTGGGAAAGGGCACTTCGCTCAAACTGCTGGCAAAGCCAAAGCCATGAATCAGGCCGAAAGCAAAGACGACCAGTAGCCGCACTATTCCTAATCGGGGGCTAAAGACATTCTCCAGCCCCACGAACGAAATTGACAGCGCAATAGCCGGCTCCACAAAGCGGCTGGGAAGCTCGAAAATTCCATAGGTCGAAAGAAACAGCGTTGTGGCATGCGCCACTGTAAAGACAGTGGTCTGCGAAAGCAGTTTTCGCCAGCTGATCCCGAGGAAGAAAAGTCCGAGAACGAACAGGATATGATCCGTTCCTTCCGGGACAATGTGCTTGAAGCCAAGTTTCAGATAGACCGGAAGCTGCTGCCACCAGCTCAATGTATCCGGATCGAAACTGGCAGGTTGTTCAGCGTGCCCAACAGGCAACTTACCCCGATAATCGAAGGCCAGACTCTCATGCTGTCCTGCATCCAGCCAGCGGGTCTGTGTGAAATGTCGCTCGGGAAATTGCAGTGTGTAGGCGACCGGATAATCGATCTGTGCGCCGAGCGGGATTCGGAGCTGTAGCGGCCCACCATCCGGGGGCAGAGGAACATCGAACTGGAAATGTGCGGGCTTGTCGGCCGCAAGATCCATGTATTCTTCGCGGCTTTTGAAAGAAAAACCGTAACTTACAAACGTCGCAGGCAGCGCACGTTGCCCCGCAAAAAGCGGCAAGACCTGCGTAATACGTTCGGCAACATGTCGAACATCCGCCTCATGCTGCGGGCCAGTCCCGCTCGCCAAAGCATAATATCGGGCTGGATCGCCCAGCAGAACTGTCAGATCCATGTCAATCATGACTGTTGCCGCATCGGGCCGATCCAGCGAGACCAGCACTCTTGTCATGGACTCAGGATCTGCCTTGGCGACAGGGGCGAAACCAAGCAGACCCGCAAGAACAATGATACGGGTGCTGGACCTGAAAGTGAGGCCAATAGTTTTCAGCCCCCTGCAAATATCACCCATGCGTTACCAGACCGTAGGCATCGTCTGCCCTGTCTGAAGAAGAACAAGCCCGCTTGGATTGCCAGGATACGGAACAACAAGCCGCCATGTGAACGGGCTACAGGTAATCATGGAAATCAGAAGTCTCCGCGGGTAGCCGGGCGTCCCGATCCACTCCAGAGTGTCTGCTTTGGCGTAGACGTTTTCCATGCTTGCCGCTGCTTCCTGAATGGGTCGGCTAGTCATCAGGCCTGCAATTTCCAACTGCATTTCTGCAAGAACCTTTCCGTGTGAAACCATCACGATGCCGCCCCTGAGTTCGGCAATGCGATTGACGGCCAGCGCCATGGCCTCATCACTCGTTCCCATGACGGTGATGTTGTGCAGGTCATGAGAAACGGACGTGGCAATCGCACTATCCGGCGTCTTTGGGCCATTTCCCGTCCAGAACATCTTTCCCAGACGTCCCTGCCCCATGTAACGATCCACGGTTGCAACTTTGATAATGTCATGGGTGATGTCCCGCTGAACCACACCATCCACGACAGGAAGCGTTGCCGTTTTCTGTACAGGGTCCGTGTAAAATGGTGCCTGGATTGCGGCCGTGACCTGCGTTGTCTTCCCTTGAGGCGCAAGAATTTCGAAATCCTTTGCCGTCAGTTTCCTGCCAATATGAATGGTATCGGAAGCCCAGGACGGCCATGTGATTTTAGGAACTGGCAGCAGGTATTTTCCTTCCTGAGCCGCCAGCTTCCCATTCGCGAAAACATATTTGATTTTGACGTCTGGGACTGACGACAGAAGAACAACATCCGCATAGCGCCCTGGTGTAATTGATCCGACAATCTGGTCCATATGACCATGCTGTGCCGGGTAAAGGCTGCCCATGGCATAAGCCGCCTCCACCGGAGCGCCCATCTTGATGGCCAGCCGAATGTGGTAATCCATCGTTCCCTGCTTGAGGGTATCAGCAACATTCCGGTCATCCGTGACAAGGGAAACGTTGCTCCAGCTCTTCAGGCCCTTGTTGACAAAATAGGGGACAGCACGCTCGATATTATCGTCCCGCAATTGCAGAAATAATCCATGCTGGAGTTTGTTCCATGCCTCCTGTGGCAAGCGGGTTTCGTGATCGCTGGAAAGCCCTGCACCCGCGAAGGCGTTGATCGTATCCATGTCCCACAATCCGGCACCATGCCCGTCAATCACGCCACGATTATCAAATGTGGCCTGAATATTCTCCCAGATCCGCTGATGACCGGGATGAGAAGGATTGGACACCGCAGGCCAGTCCATGACTTCATCCAACCCCTGAACCCGGGGATTATCGCGAATATTGTCCGCGATTTCCTGATAAGCATAACTCCCCCCGCCCTGCTCGAAAGCTGAAGGTGGCGTGGCTGACCCCAATGCAGGGAAAATTTTCAGCGGACTTCCGAGCCGTTCAGGCGTCAGCCAGAATTCGACGTTATGCACCCCACTGACATTGGCGAATTCATGGGAGCCTTCGGTCGTCCACGTATTGCCAAGGGGAATGACGAGTGCCGCCTCCAGTTCAGGCGACAACATTGAGCTTTCTATGTGTTTGTGGGATTCACCAAACCCCGGCACGGCAGGAAGGCCCCTGGCATCGAACACTGAAGCCGCATGCCCTTTCCACTGCCCTGTCGGGCCGACCCAGGCGATGCGCTGGCGGGCAACGACAATGTCCTGCCCGTCTTCCCAGCTAAGGGTATAGACGTTCAATACCTTCGCATTGTGAATGATGAGATCGGCCGGTGCCTGTCCCAGAGCGACAGCCACAAGAGCCTGTCGTGTTTTGACTTCATCGTTGAAGGCAATGGGATGAAGGACATGACTCGCCGTCGGAACGCTGACAGGTGCGCCAATTGCTATTGCACCGGGAAGCATCGCGCCTCCGATGCATGACAGGACGAGGATGTGACGACGCCATTGAGACGGGCGGAGGAGCATGTTCGAATTTCCAGTCACACGGGAAAAAGTGCCGGAGCTTAGTCAGGGTAATAACGATTACGCAATATTCGTATAGTGGTCAGCCGTGGTCGCCACAGGCTCCTGCCCCTGTTTTTATTGCCGCGAAATTCTTCCTGATTCTGAAACCTTTTTTAACCTTCCCGATCACAACTTCGTGTCATAAGACAGACATGTTTTGACATGGAGTATCTCGTTGTTTCCTCTTCGCTTTTCAGTCCGAAAAATCTTGATGATAGGTACGGCATCCGGACTGATCGCAAGCGTCCCTCTCGCCTATGCTGCTGATGACGATGTGCTGTCTCGCATGGAGCAGGAAATGCATCGCCTTCAGGAAGCACAGGCGCATGTTCAGAAGGAACAGGAAGAGATCAATCGGGATCTGGTCGTTCTGCGCTCGGAAATGGCAAAACACCGAGGGACGACAACTCATGGGGCAACCAAAACGCCCCTGACCGAGACCGCATCTGCCCGTAATGGGGGAGTGTCACCAACAACACATGCAAGTACTGCGGGGTCCAGCCATCATTCTCTGCTAAAATCGACACAACTGGCAACCGAAACGGAGACCACACGCGCATCCGTTTCTGCAAGGCCAGTTTCCAGCTCCACTCAGATACGTGACAGGGTCGCGCTGGACCGCAACGGGCGTGCTGTAACTGATGCAGGAACCGGGTCGGAACTCGCCGTTGTGGGGCGACGCGCCGAAGATGTCATGGTTCACTTCGCTGAAAATGGCGTTGGCCCACACCCTCGTGAAACGATCGGCGCTCAGGCAGCCGGTGCTGTCGGCGATCGGGGGGTATTTCACCTTGGCCCCGTCACGATCATGCTTGGTGGATTTGTCGATATGGCGGCGGTTCTTGAGAACCGTCATGTCGCGTCTGGCACATTCAATTACTGGCAGGACATGCCGTATCCGAATGAACCGCGGTATCATACCAATAATTTTGAAGGGAGCGCCCGATATAGCCGCCTTTCCCTTCTGGCACGCGGCAACATCAATTCTGAAGCCACCATTTCAGGCTTCTTTGAATCCGATTTTGGTGCCGGCGCTGTCACGACAGATCCGTATGAAAGCAACAGCTATGCGTTCCGGATGCGTCAGGCCTATCTGGCCTATGATGACAACAAAGCTGGCTGGCATTTCCTTGGCGGCCAAGCCTGGAGCCTTCTGACACCCGGCCGTATCGGCATTGTGGCCCGCCAGGAAAGCCTTCCCGAAACCATTGAAGCCTCCATGCTGGCTGGTCAGACGTGGTCTCGCCAATGGCAGGTTCGCGTCGTCAAGGATTTCATGGACCACCGCCTCTGGGCCGGTTTCTCCATCGAAAACCCGGCAACTCTTTATGACACCACTGGCTTCACGAACTCCAACGGCACGGTCTCCCTGCCAAACGGCAACACGGCCACGATTGGCGAAAACGGCGTTGGTCTGACGAATGACACAGCGAACTTCTCAAACGAAATCGCGCCAGACCTGATTGGCAAACTGGCTTACGATCCAAGCTGGGGCCATTACGAAGTCGAGGGCATTCTGCATTTCCCGCATGATCGCGTGACCATCAATCATACGGGCCACAACAACACGGCCATTGCTGGCGGTGCTGGGGGCTCCCTAATCCTACCGATCATCCCAAGCAAGCTGGAACTCCGCGCTGCGGGTCTCGCAGGATGGGGCATCAACCGTTACGGCTCTGTGCTGCTTCCAGACGCAACACTGAATGCCAAGGGAGATCCAGTACCCCTCTTCGGCATTCAGGCGCAGGCAGGCCTTATTGCACATCCCAACCCGCACATTGATGTGTACGGATATTTCGGAACACAGCGCGTGGGACATGCCTATTTCAATAGCGATGGCTCGTCCTACGGCTACGGCAACCCGCTGTACTCAAATGCTGGCTGCCTGCAGGAGCTTTCATCCCTCACCTGCTCCGCCAATACGCGGGGTATTTCAGAAGCGACGATCGGTGCCTGGTGGCGGTTCTTCAAAGGTCGCTTTGGCACTGTTGAAGGTGGCACCCAGCTTGCCTATGCACGGAGGGACATCTGGAAAGGCATCGGGGGTGATCCACATACCAGCATGAGCCAGGTCTTTTTCGATTTCCGCTATCTGCCTTTCCAGTAAATCGCCCCTGTCATAAAAGCCCCGTGTTTGACGCACGCGGCTTTTCCATTTTCATCCTTTGGTCCAGTAACCAGACGCCTTGATCCACTGCGGCGAAATTCCGCGCTCATTTTCCAGAACATTCCGGATGGCCCGTGCAACGGATGCTTCCGCCGCAACCCAGATGAATGTCTGCGGCGCGATCTGAATGGTCTTCAGGGCGCGCAGGAACGGCTCGGCGTGATGCGCCTGTTCGCTTGGACGATGAACCCAGACAGGTGTGTAGGACGCCTTCGTTTCGAAGGACTGTTCCTCTGAGGCATCTGTCACCGCAGCCAGCGTGGTGACCGGCGTTCCGGCAGCAAGTTCCTCGACGCGCCTGCCGATAGCCGGAAGTGCGGTTTCATCCCCAATCAGAAGCCAGTGGCGAATATCACCTGTAATGACGCGCGATCCTTTGGGACCACCAATGGCCAGATGATCGCCGGGCTTGGCGCCACGAGCCCAGTCCGCCGCCGGGCCGCCATCATGGTCAACAAAATCCAGAACCAGCGTTCCAGCAGCGCGATCAAACACGCGCGGCGTGTAATCCCGACGGGCCATGTCACCATTCCCCTGCGGAACAAAAATCTTGATGTGATCATCCGGTGACAGACTGGGAAAATCCCGAAGACTCTCATCCTGAAGCGTGATGCGGATCATGTGTGGCGTCACACGCCCGACGTCCACAACGGTCAGATCACGGCGTTTCAGCTCGTGCATGACACGACGGATTTCCGGGGGAGCAATGGTTGTGGTGTCAGTAACGGTCATCTTCTCATCCTTGAATTACCCCTGAGTAACGGGTCTGAGGACTGCATGACGACAGACGCACAGGCCCGGCACAGCGCAGGGGGCTGTTCGGTTCTGTGCGTTGATTGACGTTAACGCTTACGGAAACTGGAGACGTCCAGCCTCAATGTCATCTCCAGCCACGATCTGACTGGAGCATTCCTTCAGCTTTTCTCCCTACTGATCCTCGACCGAAAATTCGATCGGAACCGTCAGGGAAACTGTCGCACCTTCGATCTCGTCCGGTGGAGGCGGAAATGGTTCCGCCCGACGAACAACTGCGAGTGTTTCTTCGTCAAGCAGCGCAAAGCCACCACTCTTCCGGATCTTTGCAGACAGAACATGCCCGTGTCGATCCATGACGAAGAACAGAATCGGTGTGCCTTCCTGATGCTCGGCCAGAGCTTCTGCCGGATAACGCTTGAAACGTTCGAGACGCGCCAGAATATCACCCTGCCACGTCACGGGGGCATTGCTGGAACGACTGGCATGGGACGTAGAGGCCGCGCTACTGCTCTGCGATGGCGTACTGTCCGCAGCGGGCGGCGCAGTCATTTTCTCGGCGACAGGCGCCTGCATCGGGACCGGCTTTACAGGCTGGGAAGGCGTTTTTGCTGTCTTTTTGTGAACTTTGACCTTCTCCAGCTTCGGAACAGGCACGGGCGGATGCGGTGCCGGAGACGGCGGCGCATCGACCTGCTGAGGCGTATCCGGCTGCGGTTCCGGCGGCGTGACCATCTGCTGCGGCCCGGGATCAACTTCCTGTGGAGGAGCGGGCGCAGGTGTCGGCATGGGCGACATGTCAATCGCAATAGCCGGAGGCGGTGCAGCACTTGGGGCCGCAACCTGTGGGGGCGCATGCGTTACGGCCCACCAGAGTGCCACGCCTGTCAGAACAGTCATGGCGGCACCAGACAGACCCCAGACACGGACACTCCGCTGGTCTTCTGTCTGCTGATACCATTGATACCAGTCCCGAAAGGTCGTGGGGAGAGACGCGTGTGAAGAACTCACGGCCCTTCCCCAGCCTCCTGCCCCTGAAGCGTGACAAGTGCGACCTTGAGGAAACCAGCCTTCCGAAGCTGCCCCATCACATCCATCAGCGTTCCATAATCGACGGTCTTGTCCGCCCGCAGGAAAATCCGCTCTTCCTTGTTCCCTTTGCTGGCTTTGCCGAGTGCATCAATAAGCTGATCCGAACTGACGGCATCTTCGCCCAGAGCCAACGTATGGTCAGCCTTGACGGTCAGGAAAACCGGTTCGTCCGGGCGGGGAGCGGGTGCTTCGGTTGAAGATGGCAAATCAACCGGGACGTTGACCGTCGTCAGAGGTGCAGCAACCATGAAGATCACGAGCAGAACGAGCATGACGTCGATAAAGGGCGTCACGTTGATTTCGTGCGCTTCCAGCACCGCCTCATCGGCATGACGAATATGAATGGCCATGCCTGCGATTACTCCGCGGCAGCCATGAAGCGGACGACATTGCCGCTTGCTGCAAGCGCCGCGCGGGCCAGATCACGGGAGACCAGACGCATCACCAGTGACGTCAGATCCGCCACACAGGCGCGACAGGCCGCCGTCTGACGGGCCAGATGATTGTAAATCACAACAGCAGGGATGGCCGCAACCAGACCAAGCGCCGTGGCCAGCAGAGCCTCTGCGATACCAGGAGCAACAACAGCCAGGCTGGTCGCATGAGCGGCGGCGATGCCGGTAAAGGAGGACATGATGCCCCATACCGTTCCGAACAGGCCAATGAAGGGAGACGTCGCACCAATCGTGGCGAGCACGCCGGTCCCCCTCATCAGGCGGCGGCCTTCAGCAGCTTCCAGACGCTCAAGATGCAGGACGATCCGCTCCTTGATGCCTTCACGATCGGCAGGAATATCTTCCGAGCGGCGGCGCTCCGCTTCTGCGGCCAGCACCATGGCGTGAGCGATACCCGCACCATCGCGCGTCCATTCTTCTCCCAGATGCAGCGTGTCTGCGTCTTCCAGAGCCGTTTCTGATTTTTTGAGCTGCGCACGCAGCCGAACCAGCTCCACAGTTTTGGCAATGAAAATCGTCCATGTGACGACGGATGCCGCAGCCAGAAGCGTCATGACGCAGCGGACAACCGGCCCGGCGCCAAGAAACATCTGCCAGGGAGAGAACGTAAGAGACATTACTGTGCCTGTCGGGGCGACACGCTGCGCCCTCCTGTCTCGGGGTTGAACCATATCTGTTCTTTGCTGGATGCTGACGCCGAACGTGCGCAACCCCTGACACAAAACGCCATATGGATTGCAGAAATCCGCAAAGAGTTTTATGAACGATAATGAGAGTCATTCTTATTTACAAGCAGGATTTTGAACCGACCTTGAGAAAGGCCGCATTTCAAAACAAGGAAGCCCCGGAAACATGCTGATCCACGTCCCGAATGTTCTGTCCGTAGAGGAAGTCCGCTACTGCCGTGAACGCCTGGAGGCTGCGGAATGGACGGATGGCCGTGTCACAGCAGGGGAGCAGTCCGCGAAAGCAAAGCTAAACCTGCAAATTCCTCAGGATTCAGATGTCTGTCGGGAACTGGGGGACATTGTTCTGCGCGCGCTCGGCCGCAATCCCACCTTCAACAGTGCGGCCCTGCCTCTGCGGGTTTATCCGCCGCTCTTCAACCGGTACGATACCGGAATGCATTTCAACGCTCATGTTGATAATGCCATCCGCCCTATTCCGGGCGCAGGCTTCCGCATCCGGACGGATGTTTCCTCAACGCTGTTCCTGTCTTCGCCCGAAGATTACGACGGCGGAGAACTTGTTATTCAGGACACATACGGCAATCAAAGCGTCAAACTGCCTGCGGGCGACATGGTTGTGTACCCGTCCACAAGCCTGCACAGCGTCAATCGCATTACGCGCGGGAGCCGTTGGGCATCGTTTTTCTGGTCCCAGTCCATGGTCCGGGACGATACGAAGCGTGCTCTTTTATATGATTTTGATCGCTCCATCATCGAGACCCGCAAGGCCCTTCCCGATGATCACCCAGCGGTTCTGGGTCTGACCTCAACCTACCACAACCTTCTGCGGCAATGGGCTGAACTTTAAGCTGGATTGCCCCGTTTTCTAAACGGGGCAATCGGTCTCGCATCAATGCTCGTCGTGATGGTCGTGTTCTGATGGGCCATGCTGATGTCCATGGCCACCACTCTGAAACGCCATGGCCAGAACGTCATTCGTATTCTTGCCATTCGCTTCAGCAATCTGCGCAATCGACTGATCTTCAGATGTCACCGTCAGGCCATGCGCAGAGAGCTTATGGGCCAGCATTCCCCCGTCCATATGCGCGAGCGGAGCGACCTGAGACAGGGGAGCCTGCGTCACCAACGGTACCAGCATGAAGGCAACCTGCTTGTTGCCAGCATGGCCGGACGACGATTGCGGCAGGAAGAAATAGGCTGTTGAAGCCAGTACCACCAGAAGCGGAATATAGAGCGTTCCGCGCCGGGCGTAATTGACGAGTGACGTCCAGTTCTTGATCAGATGCAGCGCAAACGGCACGAGCAGGACCATGCTCAGCCATTCATGCATCGGGTGGAAAGCTCCGGGGCCCCAGTGGAAGAAAAGTGCCACCCCGGTAATGGCCGAGATCAGGAAGAATCCTGTCGTCAGTGGGGTTCCGTAACGGTTCATGAAAGTTCTGAACATTGAGCTTTCCAGAAAGGGACGCAGACGCCCTGTTAGAGAATAAAAAATTTAGCCGGGCAGAAAACGGCTGACTTCCAGCCCTGTCCCGACGGAGAGCGGAACACTCAGAATACCAGGACGGGAGCGAACGAATTCCTGATAGCGCCGGGCGTCTTCACCACCCGGAACAACCATATTATCCGCAACCAGAACGGCACCCGGCCGCAGATGCGGCATCAGGGCTTCAAGGCATGGCACATAGAGATTCTTCCAGAGGTCCAGAAGGACGAAATCAATGCCGTCCTTCAGCTCTGAAATCATCTCAACCGCATCCCCGATACGGTACTCAATGTGTTCTTCCACACCGGCACGCGCAGCCATGTCTCTGGCGAAAGCAACCTTCTCTTGCTCCAGCTCCATGGTGATGACACGACCGCCCGTTCGGCGTGCCGCTTCCGCCAACCACAGGGTGGAATAGCCAAAGGACGTTCCCAGTTCGAGGATCGTCGGTGCTTTGAGGTTGCGCGCCAGAATGTTGATCAGTTGCCCGGTCTGCGGACCTACCGCCATGAAACGCTCGGACGCGGGGCGGGAAATCCCGTCCGCATGCTCCTGCCGTTCTTTCTGGATCCGCTCATAATAGAGATCCAGAACAGCGTTCAGTTTGTCATCCATGAGTATGCTCCTGTACGGCCAGTTTCCCGTCGCGCACCGTGTAATCCTTCTGATTATCCGGCCCAATCAGGGAGTTGGAATAACTGTCAAACGTCATTGGCAGGGAAACCGATGACTTCACAGGATGGTAATTCGCAGCGGAATTCACATCTCCATGCCCCGTATAGCGGGCAATAAACGGGTAAGGATAAACTGGTCGACTGGCGATTGCTGCACCATTGGGCCGGGCATAAGGCTGACTGGGCATGACCGCTGCGTGGATCTGACCACCCCCAATTTTCCCTGTACCTCCCGGCTTCTGCCCTGGCGGCCCCATAGGCAGATCGGACTGCGCGGTTCTTTCCGTCAGGATCGCGTTTGGCGCAGTTCCGTTTTCCGTCCATGCCATCAGCGGAGACAGGAAATCCACCTGCGGAAAGCCGTCACCGTTTCCACAATGCCCAACCCCCGGAAGCAGATAAAAACGCAGGAAACGATCCGTCAGTTTACGGCCCATTTCCTTCTGTACACCCTGATAATAGGCAATCGTGTTGACGGGAGAAATCGATTGGTCGGCCAGACCATGCCAGAGAATCAGATGACCACCTCGGCGCTGAAACGGATGTAGGTTCGTATTCTCTGCATTATAGAGTGGCACCAGTTCATTCATGATGTTGAACGTCGCCTGATCGAACTGGAACAGCTTCAGATCTGCTGCCTTTTCGTTCACTTCCGGTGAAATGACATACGCAATGGCCGAAGCCGCAATTCCATTGCTCATGCTCTCGCCGGTTGGGGACGAAGGCAGCGCCCACTGCGTTTCGGAACCGGGGAATGGCCCGTGCAGAATATAGGACCGGGCGGACGCATCAGTTGCCCCGCTGTAGATCCGAAGTGCTGCCTGTGTTTCCTCCGCTGTCAGGCAATGGGACGTATCTGTTTGATCGACCGGACACTGCACCCACGCAGGATCAAAATGGCAAGCTCGCGGCTCCTCCAGAATACCGTCTGCCACTCCGGACAGTGTCGGACAGTGCTGAACAACTGCGTCATGAAGAATAGAAACACGATCCTGTAACAGGATGTTCGTGCCATCAGCGCGCTGGTTCCCGCGGACATTCCAAGCGTGGTAAAATGAGTTCTGCACCGTGAAGAGAGCGGCCGGAGCTCCGGCGGAAATCCCGTCAAAATCATCCGGAAAGCGCTGCGCCTCCATAAGCGCTTCGCGTCCACCATCCGAACAGCCTACAAAATAAGAATACTTCGGAGTCTGACCATAAAACGTTTTCGTCAGTGCTTTGGCGGCGAGTGTGGTCAGATGATTGGCACGATATGCAAAATCAATCCGCTTCTGCGGGTCTTTGCCAAAGAAGCCCTGCTGTAATCCCATCATGGAACCGGTGTGACCCAGATCATCACCGGCCATGACAAATTCACCATTCAAGGCAGGGGCGCAGGCCCCAGCATTGCTGACACCGACATGGGTCATGCCACACAGGCCACCGCAACCGCCGAGCAGAAACCGCTGCGTCCAGTGTTCCATGGGCAGGTCAACTTCGAAGGAAATGCTTGGCGCGATCTGCCCGGCAACCTTGCAGAACTTGCCTTTTGGAGTTTCCAGAACGACCGCAACCTGATGATCAACAGACGCACCAACGAAGGGTGCCAGATCCGTTTTTCCAAGCATTTCACACGATATGACAGGAGCAACCGGAGGCAGAGTGGCGGCAGAGGTTGCCCTCGCCGGGTGCACGATCCCCAGAGCCAGCATGGCCACGCAAATTGCGGCCAACAGGCTCCATGCCGATCGTCGATAGCATTGAAAAAGAGACCTCAAGACGCACCTCTCCATGAACAGGGTTTCAATAACCCGGTCATATGACATTGCTTCCCGGTCACGCGCTGCGACAGAAGTGTATGAATTTGTAAATCCGACACAGACGTTGCTACTCCGCGCATAATCTCTCGCCAGACGAAAGTCGCTCCAATGTTGTGGAGACAATCCGGGGCTGTTCTTGCCCGGCAAGCTGACGGGTGGCCTGTGCTTTCACGGTATGCAGAGCAGGATTTTCACAAACCCCAATCAGGTCGATAATTGCCCTGCAAACATCCGGGAAACCGGATTTCAAAGCCCTCTGGAAACACGACACCGCAACCGTGACATCCTGCTGTGCCAACGCAAGGCGTGCAAGATTCAGCTCTGCCCAGCAGTCGCCCCCTTCAGCTGCAGCCTGAAAGAAGACTTTCGCGCCTTCCGGATCAGGCGATCCACTCACACCCTCTTCGTGCAACAACCCAAGCATATTCAGGGCTTTCGCATTTCCTTTTGCAGCAGAAGATACATAGAGCCAATATGCCCGAGCACGGTCCTTTGGAACGCCATCTCCCAACAAGAGGAGGTCAGCCAAATTGAACATGGCCCATCCCTCTCCCGCCGCTGCCGCTGTTTCGAAACACGATGCAGCCTGAGCAGGATTACGAGGTACGCCCCAACCGCGCTCATAAGCACGGCCGAGCATGTTCACAGCAACCGGATGGCCACTCCGTGCAGCTGCTTCGAAATATGGGAAGGCGTCCACGAACCAGCCTCTGTCCACATGCATTTGACCCAGCAGAAGCTGAGCCTGCACCTGTGGAGGACAGGCCGTATCTGACTTGTCGTGCTCAGGAACAGGATCGTCTGACTGCCCGCGCGAAACCATGTTTTTCCACCGATACTTACCAGAAAACCCTCCCGGCCATCTGACCGGAAGGGCTGAAAATTATTCTTCCTGCATCAGGTCTCAGAAATTGAGGCCAAAGCTTCCCATGAACGTCCGTCCCGAAAGCGGAACCGCGCGCCCCGTATTGAAAGCCGAACCATAATTCAGATGGTTGGTCAGGTTGTTGGCGTTGAACTGCACATGGTACCGACCGTAGTCGTAGGACACGATACCGTTCAGCGAGAAGTTGTAAGGCATACGCGCCGTATTGGCTTCGTTGGACCAGTACCCGGAGCTGTACTGGGCGCCACCGCCAACCTTCAGCGTACCCTGGCTGGGTCGCAGGACCAGATGCGACAGGTTGTAGGTGCTCCACACCGAGAACGTGTTGTGTGGAAGCTGAGGCGCCTGATTACCATACAGGGTGGCACTATTCGTCACCTTGCCGCCCATATAGGCGTATGTGGCGTATATATCCCAATTCTGGGTGATCTTGCCTGTCGCGCTCAGTTCCGCACCGCGGATACGCCTACCCGTTCCCGCATCCTGGAAGCCAGTAACGATGTTGCCGTCATCATCATAGGTGTAGGAATTGTTCTGATTGATCTGGAACAGCGCGGCGGTCACGCCAAGGCGCTTGTTGAAGAAATCGAGCTTGCTTCCAACTTCAAACAGATCACTACGCTGCGGCTTGAGGTCACGTCCATTGACCGCAACGTCTCCCACACTGGCCTGGTTGGTAATCTGGGAAGATACATCCGTTCCCACTGGCTTGTAAGAGCGGGCAAATGTGAAATAGACGGTCGCATCCTTGGTGACGTCATACATGATGCTGGCAGACGGGCTGAACCTGTTGGAACTCTGGGCCTGCGTGCCGGAAGAAGCGGCGGCCGCGCTCCAGTAAGTGCTCTTATAGCTATCCCATCGGAATGTTCCGAAGATGGACAGTTTCTTGGTCAGGTGGATCTTGTCAGCCAGAAAAAGACCCAGATCCCGGAAGTCTGCAGTCCGGTGCCCGCTGGACGGCCAGGTGATATATGTGCCCGGCGAGGAGTAATACGGATTGCGGATGGTCTGATTGTTCGTTCGGTTCACATATGTGCCCATAACCCGGTCGTCTTTGGTGTAGTTGATATCCACACCAGCCCGCAGGTCATGCTTCAGGAACCAGGTATCGAATTTCGAACGCGTCATCATGACGTTCTGGATGCCCCAGCCATCCTGCTGGTAGGCAGCCCCACCGCCAGCGCCATAAGCCAGAGAGGGATTTCCACCGGCAAGGAAACTTGACGCGCAGGTGCCGGAACAGGCGTTGGGATTGGTCGCAGCATAATCACGATGATAATGGCTGAAACGGGTATCGTTGCTCAGCGTCAGCCACTTTGCAATTTCACTCGCGAACTTCGACGTGACCATGTGGATATTGGAATTATCCCGGTCAAAGCTGCGCGTATAAGTCGTATTCCGGTTCAGTCCATGCTCGGTTATGGGCGAATATGTATTACCAATCAGGATCATAGGCACGCCATAATCCGGCGTTCCACGGCTGCCGAGCCACTGGTAATTCAGGTGATAAGTGGTTTTCGTTCCCAGACCAAAACCGATATCTGCCGCCACACCATAGCGATCAGAACGGACGTTATTCCGGTCCGCAACGTCCTGCTTGTTGTACATGCCGTTCACGCGAAGGGCTGTATGCTTGCCAAGCTGGTAGTTAACGTCCCCTGTTCCGCGATACTGCATTCCACTACCGATGGACTGATCGAACGCGTAATGATTTCCCAGATGAGCTTTCTTCAGCGTCTGGTTGATCACACCACCAACGTTGCCGGCACCGAAATATTCGCCACTTGGGCCTTTGACGACTTCAACGCTTTCAGTGTTGAACGTGTCACGCACATACGTGCCAAAATCCCGCAGACCATCTTCGTAAATGTCCCCACGCGCCTGCTGACCACGAATACGGAACTGGTCGCCGTTCAGACCGCCATTGCCTTCACCGGTGGACATCGTGATGCCCGGAACATTGGCCAGCGCCTGATCCAGGGTAAACAGACGCTGCTGCTCAATCAGGGTCTTGGGAACGACACTGATAATCTGGGGCGTTTCCCGCACGGTATCAGGCATACGCCCAATATCCAGTGTCGTGTTGTTCGTATTGGTAGGCTCAGGGGGGGCAGTATCGGTTTGTCCATGAACCTTGACCGCAGGAAGACTGACGGAGGCGGCATCGTTCGCAGTTCCGGCATCCTGAGCTTCTGCTTCTCCGGCTTCCGTTACACCCAGCCCGGCTCCCAGAGCCAGAAGAGCCAGTTTCTGCCATTTTGCTGCGGAAGACTGTCCTGCCTCGGTACAAACCGGGCCGTCTGTCAGAGATCGCGGGCTGAGATGTTCGTTTTTCGAAGGCATGAAACCACCTGAACTGATTGGCCGACAGCACCCAGACGAAACAATCGCCAGCCTTGATCACCCGGAACAGTCCCGCCGCCATCGCCGCATTCAGGCAGACAGCGTATTCAGGAAATACATTCCTCCAAGGCCATGCACGTTACATCTGCATGCCGAAACTGGCGCTATCTTCCTCAGAACGAGTGCGAATGCAAATGATTCTCAATATGAATGTAAAAATATTTTTTAAAAGCATTTCATACAGTGCGAATTCGCCACAGTTCCTGCCGGACCGCATGATGCACGGTCTCACGCAACCAGCGGTGCAACTGGTCCGTGTCAACACGCGGATGCCAGGCCTGAAATGGCCGTACGGGTGGCAGTTCGAACGGAAACTCAAAACTGTCCAAACCCATACGTTCAAGAGGGAAACGCTCAATGACCGTTCTGGGTAATGGCAGAATGAGATCAGTCTCGCCAATGGCTGCGATCAGGGAATGGTATGTAGGCACAACCATCGCAATCCGGCGGGAGAGCCCGTAACGTTCCTTCAGAATCGCATCAATCGGTCCATTTGACCGGCCTTTTCTGGACACGCTCACATGGTCGTATGCGACCAGAGACTGAGGCGTTATCTTACCCTTCAGAATAGGATGCCCTTTCCGAACCAGCGCGCTAAACGATGTCTCGAACAGGGTCTGACGCATAATTTCCGGGCTCAGTTCGTCCGTCGCGCCAATATAAAGATCAATCTTGTTGCCGCGCAGAGCTTCGCTGGCCGTCCCCTCCGATTCCGGTGAGAACACAATGCGGCAGTCAGGACACTCGTTTTGTAGCGCCTGAAGAATGGGGCGCCCGAATGCTCCCACCACAATATCATTTGCCCGGATAGTGAACTTTGGGGACATGGCTTTCAGGTTCAACGTAGCCCCATCATTGAGAAGGTCATCCGCCTCCCGCACGA
The DNA here is from genome assembly GCF_002723955.1 of Gluconobacter frateurii. Lineage (GTDB taxonomy): Bacteria > Pseudomonadota > Alphaproteobacteria > Acetobacterales > Acetobacteraceae > Gluconobacter > Gluconobacter frateurii. The sequence goes on along the minus strand of NZ_BEWN01000001.1, from coordinate 194,291 downwards.
GCGTCTGCACACGATCCCGGATACGGTTGGCAAAGGCTGTCGCCACCATGCGCCGCCCAGACATGACAAGGATCGGATCCCCGAACACGGTCCGCAAACGCGCGAGATGCCGGCTCATAGCCGGTTCACTCACCTTGAGACGGCGGGCAGCAAGGGAAACGCTTTGCTCCTCCACCAGCACCTGAAGATAACGCAGGAGATCCAGGTCATAACGGCGTCCGAGAGGCTGCTTGTCTGACATGGAACATCCTTCCTGCATTTAAGGCTCACCGTTCCCGTGAGCATAAACAGGAATAGTGCGGTCCAACATACAGAAATGAAAGGCTTCTCGATCAGTCTTCCGAAAAGTGGAATCCTCACTTATCCGAAGTGAGGGTTTTCTGCCCCCGTCCTGCCTCGATAGATGCGCTCAGACACCAAGAGAGCAGCTGATGGCATCACCTTCACAAACCGCAGCGCCCCCCGCGCAACCGTCCTACATGCCCCCTTTCGGGATGCGCACCCTGATCGGATGTCTTGGTATGTTGCTTGCCGTGCACGTTGCGGGGTTCAACGAACACATCACCGAAATCGGCCTGTCAGACATCCGCGGTGCCATGCATATCGGCCATGATGAAGGCACGTGGTTCATCTCGACCTACGAAGCGTTCAACATTGCCGCCATGGCCTTTACGCCATGGTTCTACATGACGTTCTCGATCTATCGGTTCTCAATCTTCATGACGGCAGTTCTGGCTCTTCTGGCCATCCCGCTACCCTTCATGCCAGACATGATTTCCTTATGCTTCCTGCGGGCGGCACAAGGCCTGAGCGCAGGATGTCTGCCCCCCGTCCTCATGACCGTGATGCTCAAATATCTGCCACCGCCCATCAAGGTGTTTGGTGTGGGTGGATACGCCATGAGCGCAACATTTGGCCCCAATCTTGGTGGTCCGCTGGAAGCTCTGTGGTTCGAGCATTTCGGCTGGCACTGGCTGTATTGGGAGGTCATTCCCCTCAGTGCGATTGCCATTGCCATGATGGCCTATGGTCTCCCAAAGGACCCAGTGCATCTCGAACGGTTCATGAAGTTCAACTGGCGCGGCTTCTTCATTGGTGTGCCGTCCATTCTGTGCGTGGTCACAGTTCTTTATCAGGGCGACCGGCTGGACTGGTTCCGCTCTCCGATCATTTCCCATCTGACGTTCTGGGGCGGCGCACTGTTTGTAGGCTTCCTGTTCCACGAGTGGCACCATCACAGTCCGTTCTTCCGACTTCAGTACTGGAAGAACCGTAACATCGCGATGGCCATGCTCACCCTTGTGGGTGTTCTAGTCATCTGCGGTCTGATGATGGAAATTCCGTCCACCTATCTGGCGGAAGTTCGCGGATACCGTCCGTCCCAGACAGCTCCTATCGCACTGATGGTGGCTCTGCCACAGCTCATCATGCTTCCGCTGACGGCGGCCCTCTGCAACATGCGCTCGGTGGACTGCCGCTATCTGCTCGGTATTGGCATGAGTTGCCTCGGGCTGGCTGCGTTTCTCGGAACCTGGCTCACACCTGACTGGGTGCGGGATAATTTCTATCTTCTGCAGGGCCTCCAAATCGTGGGGCAGCCCATGGTGGTCATTCCCGTTCTGATGCTGGCAACCATGTCCCTTGGCCCGGCGGACGGCCCGTTCATTTCCGGTATGGTGAACATGCTCAAAGGGATGGCCAACGCCGTGGCTGCGGCCCTGTTCGAAGTCCTGCTTCGGCGGCGCGAGCAGTATCATTCCAACATGCTTCTGGACCGTTCCGGCAACAATGCGACGTCCCTGTCCGGCATGGGAAACCCGATCGAAAACGCGATCCAGAATACGTCCCCGGATACGGCGCACGTTTCCCGCAATGCGTTGGAAATCTTCCATGACTACCTGCACGAGCAGTCTGTCGTGCTCGCTCTGGCGGATATCTACCTCGTCGTTGCGGTGGTGTGCGCCGCCTATGTCGTTCTAGCCATCATCCTGCCGAAACGCGTCTATCCGCCCGGCAAAGGCCCGGCCCCCAAGTCGGCTCCCGTTCCTGTTTCCACTCCTGTTCCGGCGGCTCCCCGTTCCGCCCCCGCACATTAAGATCCGGATCTCTCAGACATGATTTATGGAAAGCCTCTTCTTCTCGCCGGCTGTGCAGTCGTGGTTCTGACCGGACTGGCCTGGAGTGCCGATCGTTTCTTCGTGGGTGACGGCGTTCATCAGAAAACCAATGACGCGTATGTCACGGCTGACTTCACGACCGTTGCCCCCAAGGTTGCTGGACGGATCGACCGCGTACTCGCGGAAGACAATGAAAACGTTCACGCGGGCGAAGAACTCGCCCATATCGAAGACGACGATTATCGCGCGACCCTTGCCGCCGCCACGGGTGACGTGGCAGCAGCAGAAGGCGATGTGAACAACCTTCAGGCCATGTTGGCCCGTCAGGACAGCCTGATTGCCGCCGCTTCGGATACTGTTAAAGCCGATGAAGCCAGTCTGGCCTTCGCCCAGCAGAACGCCACCCGCTACCATAATCTTTCCGCTGGAGGTGCCAGCACGCTCGAGCAACAGCAGGGTGCCGATGCCCATCTGCGGGAAGTCATGGCAGCCCTCGCCCGTGACAAGGCTGGCGTTGACAGTGCCCAACAGCAGATCCCGGTTCTTCAGGCACAGATCCAGCGTGCGCAGGGCGCTCTGCTCAAAGCACAAAGCGCCGAACATCAGGCCGAGCTGAACCTGTCCTATTGCACCATTCCCGCCCCGGTGGACGGCATTGTCGGTGAGCGTGGTGTTCGTATCGGCGCGTATGTTCACCCGGGCTCAGGTCTGCTGGCTGTGGTGCCCGTTCAGAAAGCGTATGTGCTGGCCAATTTTCAGGAAACCCAGCTCACCAAGATGCAGACAGGCCAGCGGGCCACCATCTGGGTTGATACCTTCCCCGGCCATCCGCTCCATGCCCATGTGGACAGTCTGGCCCCAGCGACCGGCGTCGCCTTCGCTGCGATCCAGCCGGACAATGCAACTGGCAACTTCACGAAAGTCGTCCAGCGTGTACCCGTCAAACTGACGTTCGATGCCGGGCAGCCTCTGGCGGGCAAGGTTCGCGTCGGCATGTCTGTTGAAGCGGAAGTGGATACGGCCTCACAGCCGGAAGGACCACATGCCCGCGACAACCGTTACGCCTGGCAGTGAGACAGTCCATGCGCCTTTTCCTATCGCCGCGAATAGCCGCTCTTTTGTCCATCACAGCTCTGAGCGCCTGCACCGTTGGACCGGACTATCATAAGCCGACTGACACTTCGCCCGCGCACTATCATGAGAGTGTTGCCCCAGCGACAGACCACCCCACCGAAGCCGCACTCGATCCACAATGGTGGCAGCTCTACAACGACCCTGTGCTGACGCAGCTTGAAGCAGAAGTGGTCCGCAGCAATCTGGATCTGCGGACGGCCGCCCTGAACCTTGCTGAAAGTCAGGCGGAGCGCCGCATTGCCAGTGCGGCACAGATGCCCCGACTGGATGGGGCCGCGTCCTATGCGCGCGAGCGTGCCAGCACCAACGGTATCCTTGGCCTTCTCGGAACGACAGAACAGGCGAGCCCCGGTGATGTCGCCAGTGGCGCACAAGGGTTCGGGCCTGCTGCAGCCGATGGCGCCAAGGGCAATCCATCGTTCAATCTTCCGCAATATGGGCTGAGCGCATCCTGGGAGGTTGATTTCTGGGGACATGTTCGCCGGCAGGTTGAAGCTGCCACGGCAGCCATGCACGCCACCGAAGACATGCAGCGCAATGTGCTTGTTTCCCTGATGGCGGAAACTGCCCAGAATTATATCGCCTTAAGGAATATACAGGCCCAGATCGCCATCACGCAGCAGAGTATCGAGATCGCACGTCATAGCGTCGATCTGACAAATCTGCGTTTTACTCAGGGAACAGCGACCAAACTTGATGTCGCCTATTCCCGCGGACAGATGCATAGTTTCGAGGCCCGTCTTCCTGTTTTGAAAAGTCAGGAAGTGCATCTCATCAATGCCCTAAGTTTCCTTGTTGCCCGCGAACCCGGCGCTCTAGCCAGTATACTCGGCAAGCCCGGCGTCATTCCGCCCGTACCCACAACCATCCCGACCGGCCTACCCTCGCAGTTAGCGGATCGCCGCCCGGATATCCGTGCAGCACAGGAACGCCTCCATGCGGCGACGGCCAGCATCGGCGTTGCCATTGCAGACTTTTATCCGCGCATCACCCTCTCCGGCAGCCTCGATATTCAGGCGCTCCAGTTCAGCGGGCTGGGGTCCTGGGCATCGCGTCAGTATGGCTTTGGCCCGACCATGACATTGCCCCTTTTCGAGGGTGGTCGCCTTACTGGCCAGCTTCATCTTCGCAAAGCCCAGCAAAAAGAAGCTGCTATCGCGCTGCAGAAAACAATTCTGCATGCCTGGGAAGAAATCGACGATGCCATGACAGATCTGAGCACCGCTCAGGAGCGTCAGAAGCGACTGGAAGAAAGCGTCACCGAGAATGAAACAGCCGTTCACATTGCCCAGCTTCAGTACAGTCAAGGTGCAGGAGATTTCCTGAATGTCCTGACGGCACAGAGCGCACTTCTCACCACAAAAAGCGCCCTGTCTGAAGCCCGGGCAGGCGTATCAGTTTCGATGGCCCATCTGTATCGCGCTCTGGGAGGCGGCTGGGAAGGAACACTCTAAGCCATTTTTTCAGTGCCAGAAACAGATCCTGTGGATCTGTTTCTGGCATTTGAAACTGTTCTGCTTTAAAGATGCCCGTCTGTTAAGAAACAGTTCTTACTATATTGTCTTTTCATAGAGACAGCACTGGAAGGACTTATTTTTTAGCATTTTGTTAGTGTTTTTCTCGCAACACTCACATCTTATGACTAGCGGGACAGACTTTGTGATACGCTCTCAAGAACAGGATTTTGGAACTTACATCGAATCACTACAGGCCTGGTCTGAAAGCGCACATGATTCTTTCGTTCTTCATGCCCTCGACTGCTCAGCTATTGTTGCAGTCACAGATACACGTGGACGTATACTTTCAGCCAACGATAAATTTGTGGAAATCAGCGGCTATCCGCGTGAAGAACTGATTGGACAGGATCACCGAATGCTCCATTCGGGTATCCACGATTCGAATTTTTTCCAGAAAATGTACAGGACGATTGCACAGGGCGACGTCTGGCACGGAGAAATCTGCAACCGACGTAAAAATGGCCAGCTTTACTGGGTCGACACAACTATTGTTCCGCGCTGCGCCTCGAACGGGAAAGTAACAAACTACGTTGCCATCCGCTTCGACATCACTGCCCGCAAACATGCAGAGCAGCGCCTGACTGCGAACAAGGTCAAACTGCAGGTCGCTGTTAATACGGATTTCCTGACCAATATTTCCAACCGCACCTCATTCTCGCAGTATCTCAAAGATCTTTTTACCCGCGAACATCCTGACAACCGGTATGTCTGCCTGTGCCTTCTAGATATCGATACCTTCAAGGCTATCAACGATACGTCCGGTCATGAATCCGGTGACCGACTTCTCAAGCGCATTGCCAACAGACTGAAAACTTTTCAGTCCCCGGACTGTTTCATCGCACGCATCGGCGGAGACGAGTTCGCCATCATTCTGGTGTCGGACGAACCGCAGACATTTGAAATCCAGCTCAGGAAAATTCTTGAGACCATGCGGTTCCGTTTCCGTGGCGGGGGACTGACGCATCATTGCAGCGCCAGTCTGGGTTACGCGGTCTCGCGCCTGAATGACAGTCGGAGACGCGAAATTCTGCGCTGTGCAGATCTGGCGCTTTATGAAGCCAAAGCCGAGGGCCGTAACCGGATCAAGAAGTACGCCCACTTCATGAAGGAGAAGACAGAACGGCGCTCCCGCATGAGGAAAGCCATTCAGATCGGCCTCAAGAAAAAACAGTTCAAGCTTTTCTATCAGCTTGTACTACCAAGAAATACGGAACACCGCCCTTCCTTTGAAGCCCTGCTCAGATGGGACCATCCAGAGCGCGGACTTCTCGGGCCGCTTTATTTCCACGAAGCCTTTGAAGATGCTGAACTCAGTATTGCCATCGGAGATTTTGTTCTACGCCAGGCCCTGATGGATATCCGTCACCTCACGAAGCACAAAATTCCGTTCGATCGCATTGCCATCAATGTCACTTCAGATGATTTCCGGGATCATAATTTCACGGAGCGGCTATTTCGTGAAATGCATCGTTATTCCGTGCCTCCTGATAAAATCACGATCGAGATCACGGAAAAGATCCTCTTCGGAATGCATAATCAGCATATCCTCGATGAACTCCAGAAGCTCCACCGGGCAGGCATCCAGATCTCTCTGGATGATTTTGGAACCGGTTTTGCATCCCTCACCCATCTGCGCACCGTTATCTTCGACCACGTCAAAATAGATCGTGTGTTTACGGCCGGCGTAACGGAACGCGGGATAGATACCGCCATTATTCGGGGCGTCATCGATATCGTCCATAGTATGGGTCGAGTTGTGGTCGCTGAAGGTGTGGAAACAGCCGAACAGGCAGACGCACTGGCCGTGATGGGGTGCGATTTCTTTCAGGGGTGGCATTTCTCCAAAGCCATCCCGCTTTCACAAATCCCACATATTTTGAATCTGGGCGGGCCGCCGTGGATACGAAACGATCCATTCGTACTGGATATGGAAGTGGCGGAGTAATTCCCGCTTTCAACTTGCCAGCTAAAAAGAGAGGCAGGCACTTCCGTGCCTGCCTCTCTTGCTATTCAAAATCTCAGAACCGCTGATCAATACCGGTCAGGATTGTGCGGCGCAGACCATATTGCGGCGCACCCACGCCAATTCCGCTACCGTCACGCAGAAGATACGTCTTGTCGAACAGGTTCGTCACATCCAGACGAAGCTGCGTCTGCTTCAGGAACGGAACGTGGAACAGATCCTTGAAGGACTGAACCAGAGACAGGTTGAACGTCGCATACTGCGGCACCGACGCGCCATTTGGCGTCGCACCATCGGCTCTCAACCCACTTCCGTACACCATGGTTGCAGACAGGCGCAGCGGATGCCCGGTCTTGTAAAACGCCGTGTAACTTGTGCCCGCGGACGCCGTCCAGCGCTGGTCATGATCAAGGTGGACCCAATGCTTCTTGATGTAGGACAGATCGTCCGGATCGAAGTTCCACTCACCCGACACAACATCCTTGCCGATGGCGCGCGACCAAGAGAAGTTGCCGTAAACACTGAACGGGCCGCGTGTGTAGTCCGTTGAGAACTCGTATCCATGCACCTGTCCGCGGCGATAGTTGAACACAGACAGAATGACAGGCGAACCAAACTGCCCTTCATCGATCATGTTCTTCGCCAGCTTGACGTAGGCATCAAACGACGCGTGCCAGCCCGGCAGGATCGTCTGGGAGAAGCCGGCATCAAAGTAATGGTCGCGCTCAGCCTTGACCGTGCTGTTCTTGTAGTTCGCAGGCTGTGCAGACGTTCCCGTATATTTGTACAGGGCCGTTCCGGTTACGAGTTCGAACGGCGGCGGCGTGAAGTAACGGGAATAGCCCGCGTGGAAGGTTCCGCCATGCCAGGGCTTGTAAACGATGTTGATCCGCGGGCTGACCTGCTTGGAGTGGGTGTATTCATCCACACCATCAAAACGCAGACCGTAATTGATGGTCAGGTTCTTGATGGGACGCCATTCATCCTGAGCGTATAGGCCATACATCCAGCCAGTGCGGCCGGAACCATCATGAATGTTGGTCGTATCGCCAGAATAAACGGCATTGCCATCCTCATCTTCACCCGTCTGCGTATAAACGGTTGAGTCAGACTTGGACGTATTCCGCTCGACATAGATCTGGTAGCCGAAACGGACCGTGTGATCTTTTGCAGCCTGCCAGGTCGCATCCGTCTGGTTTCCGGTTGAAAAGACAGAGCGCGCTGCGCGCTGTGCAATGCCGTTATAAACCAGATCGCCCAGCGGATCGGGCGAGTACCGCAGGGAACTGTAACGCAGAACGGCAGATGTCTGAAAGCTCAGACGCCCCATGTCCTTTTGCAAGGACAGCATGCCGAAATCCGTGATTTCCTTCTGGTGCTCACTCAGGCTTCCACTATCCCCGGTGCCAGACTGGTTCTGGGACAGAGAGCTTCCAAGATAGGACGGATTGGCAAACTGACGCTGCTGACCCGGATTGTTCGGAAGCTGGTACTCAGCATTGGACACACCAGCCGTCAGGCTGATCCGGGTGTTCTCATCGACCGTGTAACGGGCGTGACCGAGGAAGTGATACTGATTGGTCAGATCGTGGATCGCATTAAAGCTGGGGGTCGTATTTTCAATGCCAACACGGTTGTGAACATAGTCAGCCGTCGCAAACCAGTCCCATTTCCCTTTGTGACCGCCATATTGAAGTGACGGGAAGAAATAATCGCGCGCGCCACCGTAGATGGAGATGCTGCCACCGGGATCGGAATAGCCGTTCTTGGTGTTGATATCGATCACACCGGCCTGAAGAAATCCGTACTCGCTGGGAAGCGCGCCCGTCGTCAGGGACATGGAATGTGCGAAACGGGTCATCAGCGCCTGACCGAAGACACTCATGCCTTCCGGCAGGGCCACACCATCCAGACGGAACTGAACTTCGTTATGATCGCCACGGATATGGATCTGACCATAACTATCCTGCGCGACGCCCGGAGCCTGAAGCAGAACGGATGTGAGCGGTGCATTGTCACCGCCCGGATTGGTCTCAATATCCTGACGGCTGAAATGATAGGTCGTGGCGCCCGTGGAAGACTGTAGCGCATCGCGGGCACGTTCCAGATGGGCATTAACGACGATATTGTCCTCACCCTGCCGACTGGTCTCCGTCACGGTCGTACCATGCTGATCGTCTGAATGGCCGAAACTGGAACGTGAGGTCTCCGTATCGGCACCTGTTGTTCCTGTCGTCGTTTCCTGAGCGTGGGCAGCCCCACACAGAGCCGTCGTGCATCCAAGAAGCACAAGGAAAGATCGGGCAGACACAAAAGGCAGCATGAGGTCCTCAACAGGCGAAAGATATTTTCAGCGCCAATTCTCTATTATGTTATATCATAACAGATCAAGCGGAAGCGGACCCTTTTCCTCCTGATTGTTTGCTCTGGCTTCCCGGTGAGATATAAAAGCCACAATTCCGCCGCTGCCAGGCACTTTCCTTTCAGAAGAGTATCTTTTCCCATGTCGTTCCGCAGGGTTCTTTTTCTGGGCGTCAGTCTCCTGAGTGCCTCATCGGCCCTTGCTGCCACGCGGCCTGCCCAACACCCTAAAAAGGAACAGCGGCATTCTGCTCCGAAATCTCTTGAGGCTCATGCGGACGAAACCATCAAGGTCAGCGTCAAGAGAACGGATTTTGCATTTCAGTCCGCCCAGAAACAGCCGGACGCCGATACGCGACTGACCGCAGAACGCCTCATCGAGCGCGGCGTCGTGACGTTGCGGGACATTGAGCGCGTTGCCCCCAACCTGACAATTCAGTCCATCAACGGCACAGCCTCCACGAATTTCTATCTTCGCGGCGTGGGCTTCAACGACTTTACCCAGAACAACATTCCAACTGTTCTGACCTATTTCGATGACGTGCCCTTCGCGTTCTCGACCATGGCCAGTGGCCTGATGTTCGATCTGGCAGATGCAACGGTCACACCGGGCCCGGTCGGCACCATGCATGGACAGTCCGACACAGGCGGGGAAGTCCGTTTTCGGACAGCCGACCCAACGAGCACCTGGCATTATGGCGCGAGCGAAGACATCGCGTCCTATGCCCGCAGCCGGAGCGAAGCCTACGTGTCCGGCCCCTTGGCGAAGGGACTCGATTTCCGCCTTTCCGGTCAAACCCGACAGGGCGGCGGCTGGCAGACTAATCCCCTCACGGGAGCGCATCTGGGTGATGCGGATTCCTGGGCTCTGCGTGGCAAGCTCCGCTGGCGTCCTGACAGCCGCACGACCATCATGCTGTCCGGTCATTTTGTGCAGGACAACAGCGAAGTCGTTACCAGTGTTCCCGTCGATCGCCTGATTGGCTCCCAGGGATTGCCCTCACTGGGACGACAGCAGGCGGAATGGTCGCTGCGGCCTCAGTTTGCCGATCTGATCGGCCGTCCCCGCAGCCTCAAACCCAGCGAGCACAACCAGTTCTGGGGTTTTGACCTGCATATCGACCGTGATCTCGGCTTTGCCAAAATCACGTCTATCAGTGCGTTCGAGACGGAACGCCAGGGCGAATATACGGATCAGGACGGCACAGCCGCGTCTGAGGCCGACACATACCGCACCATCAGCGCAAACGCTTTCACGCAGGAACTACGCCTGTCTTCCAGCGATCCGTCCAGCCGTCTGCAATGGGTCATTGGCGCATTTTATCAACGCAGCCGCATGAAACAGCGCTTCATGTTCGATTACACGGACTACTCGGCGCGCGGCTACATGATGTCCACCAATTTCGGGATGAATCAGGAAAGCACGTCAGAGTTCGGCCATATCAGCTACCGCCTACCACATAACATCACGCTCTTTGGCGGGATTTTGCATGAAATCGATGATCGGTCGCTGACAGGGCTGAAATCGGAAATTTTCGGCGGTGCGACGCATATCTTCCAGCCTGAAAGCACAGCCTCTGCCCAGTTCGCCGGGCAGGTTGGTGTCTCATGGCAGATGCTGCCGAGTACGATGGTCTATTACAAGCTGAGCAAGGGCTTCAAACCCGGTGGATTCAGCGCCAATAATACCCAGATTCAGGCCCAGCTTGATCCGTTTGGGCCCGAGACAGTCCTGACGCATGAGGTCGGCTTCAAAAGCGATCCGATCCCAGGAAAGCTCCGCCTGAATGGTGCGGCATTCTATAATGATTTCCACGGACAGCAGGTTGTCGGGACAGTGATGATCCCGAATTATGGGCCACTCAGCGAGATCACCAATGTTCCAAAATCCGAGAGCTGGGGTTTTGAAGGCACGGTGGAAATGCACCCGGTCCGGCATATCTTTGTCACACAGAACATCGGCTGGCAGCGTGGAAATTATCAGGATTTCCCGAACGTCAATCGTGCCGCCACGAACGCCTATTATGCCAAAACAGGCGTCTGGAAGGCCATTAACAGCGACTTTGCAGGGGTGGATAATGGGCAGCCCAAACTCACCCTCAATGGGCAGGCCGAATGGCGTCAGGCCCTGACAGACAAGCTGGGCCTCGATATCGGGCCAGACTGGTCGTATCGGGGGAGTCAGGCCATTGCTGTCGGGGGGACGGGCTTTTACCGCCTGCCACCCTATTTCCTGCTTGGCGCGCACGCGACCCTGCGCCCCGCCTCGGGGCACTGGGAAGCCACGGTGTACGCTTCGAACATCCTGAACCGCCAGTATTTCGAAAGCGGCGGCATGGCGACGACAACGTATTTCTATATTCCCGGCACCCCACGGTTTATTGGCGGCCGTATTTCAAGCAACTTCTAACCTTTATCTGGCATGGCCGAGACCCGCTTACTGGCGGGTTCCGATCATACACCGGACTAAACCCTTCAGGTCCCGGATATTCGCGTCAGTTTCGAGAGTGCAGTTCCACAAGGTGTCCATCGCACGGAAATGGATAGTGCTCAGAAGCATGTCCAGAACCGTATCGGCCGGATAGCAGAACCCATCTTCTCCCCGGTGTCTTGCGCGCTCCAGAAAGCGATGCATCTGTGCCCGTGCAGGCTCTATGCTGACTTCGCGGAGAACAGTTCCGAATTCCGGATTATGGACTGCTTCGCCCAGCAAGGTGCCGTAAGTCCGCCCAAGTGGGGTTGCAAGAAAGCGAATACGCGCTTCAACAAGCTGATCGACATCTCCGAGAAAACTTCCCGTGTCGATATCCGGTGTCAGGCTGGTCTTCCACTGACGGATCGCGTCGAAGAACATGGCCTGTTTCGTTGGCCAACGTCGGTAAACGGTCGCCGTGGAAACACCCGCCGCTTTCGCGACCCTGCCGATCGTCAGCCCCTGATAGCCTTCTTCGGTTAAGACCGTAGCTATCGCTGACAGAATCGTGTCTTTCAGCAGCAGATTGATGGGCCTACCAGGCGAACGCGCCGCCCTCATATCTCCGAGATGCGGGGGAAAGATTTCCTTTACCGCTAAAGATGATGACTGGGACATACCCGGCCTCCCTGTTGAAAAAGGTCTTGTCTTTAGCCTTAACGAAATCGAGAGGCTTTTCACAAGGGTTAAGATTGGTGCATTTCTCAGAAAAAACACCCCTCATGAAATTGTGAGCACTCTTCCCACGGCTGAAATGGCCCCTCTTCCACAGGTCCAGTCGCCAAAAGCCACCCATTCTGAGTGAGGGTCAGCGCCTCAATAAGCGGGCAGATCGCAGATCAAATAAGATTAGTGCAGCACTCCGCTCAATAAACTGAGAAATTCTTAGATTATCGCCCTTAAAAATATGAATACTTCAAATATTAATTCCTTTTTTTGAATATAAATATATTAAGGTAGGTATTAAGTTTTAATATTTAACACTTTTCGCACGGCTTCATATCAGAATGTCGGAGGCGTACAGGCACTAATCAGTTCACAAGGTTCTTCACCAATGCAGCGAAAACGATGGGGCTTGCGGCTGTCAAAATAATACGCATCTCCCGGGCCCAGAATGCGGGTCTGATCTTCAACAGTCACTTCTACCTGCCCATGAATGATGACACCGGCTTCTTCGCCATCATGAGCATAAGCCACGCCTGTATCTGCGGCAGGCTCATAACGCTCATGCAGAACCTGGAGCGCACGGCCGAACAGATTGCCTCCCACCTGCCGCAAAGAAACGCCTGACTGTCCGATTTCTGTCAAATCGGCGGCCGGATAAAAATATTTTTCCTGTCCTTCTGTCTCGAAGCTGAAGAAATCTCCCAGCGTGACGGGGATACCATCCAAAACACGCTTCAAAGTACCGATCGAAGGATTCATATCTCCGGATTCAATCAGGGAAATTGTGGAATTGGTGACACCCGTACGCTTGGCCAGTTCCCGCTGGGACAAATTCCTTGCGACACGAACGAGCCGCAATCTCTGACCGACATCCGCCACCATTCTTTCCCCCTACGTCACTAGCGCACGCAGTATGTCATAACGGTAAAGGAATGGAACACGGAAAAAGACCCTTTCTCCAATGAGATGCTGGTCTGAAGACTGAAGTTTCCGCTTTATCAAAAGGCGCTTTGTTATGTTTTTACGAAAATGAGAAAATCAGACGCGAAGATAGAGTACTTACTCCAAAGCAAATCGAAATTAATTAAATTCACTAAGAACGAAAATTCCCAGAGGCGAAATTACGTTCTTTCTGGTGCGAACACTCCCCCCAAAGAAGCCTATCCAAACTTATCACGCAGGTTTTCAATGCAAACAGAGTCTGGCTTGGGGAGAGAAACCGTCAGAGGGCGCCGAGGCTCCGCCAGATCATGTAGCTCGCAACGACGAAAATCACGCCTGCAAAAAATGTCGTCAGGGTACTTCCCGCACCAGCCAGACGACGTGCGGTAGATGTTCCAAGGGTACTGCCCAAGACACCCCCCACCACAAACAGCGCCCCCATGACCCAGTCTACATAGCCAGACAGCATATAACTTATGGCCGTACTCGCCCCAAAAGCTGCGACCGCTACGAGAGACGTCCCAATCGCATTCAGAATGGGCATCCGCGTGCAGGCGACCAACGAGGGAACGATCAGGAACCCTCCTCCAATCCCGAAAAAACCGGAGAGAAGGCCCGTCCCGAGCCCACTCGCCATGACTTTTGGCATGTTGTCGCGGTTACACGCAGCACCGGCAATCCCCGGATTTCGGCGCCCCCTGAGCATAAGAACACCCACGACAATCATCAGGATAGCGAAACAGAGAAGCAGTTTCTGACCGTCCACAGCCTTGCCCAGAGCAGCGCCAAACAGCGCCCCGACAACACCAAAAGGTGCAAACACGGCAGCACACCGCCATTTGACGGTTTTCTGCCGCGCATGACTGACAAGCCCTGCCAGTGCGTTGACGGCCACCGCCATCGCACTGGTTCCGATGGCAACATGAGGATTCTTTACCCCCACAACATAGACCATCAGAGGAACAGCGAGGATGGAGCCACCCCCACCAATCAGTCCAAGCGTGAACCCGATGATGACACCGCAGAACAGTTCAATCGCGATATGCATTGCTCTGTCTGACGATCACTTTTTACCCGGCTTCAAAGGCTCGGGGGCGACGAAGAGTTCATGCCCCTTGAGCATCCCTTTCCAGTAAAGGGCAGGCATAACGTATTTCTTGAGCCACCAGGCCAGACGGGTTGGCTTTTGTCCATTCAGCAGCCATTTTGGCAGCGTCGGGGCAAGCTTTCCGCCATAAGAAAACTCGGCCAGAACGATCTTGCCGTTTTCCACCGTCAGCGGGCATGCCCCATATCCCCCATATCCGGAAACCGGATCCCTGCGCTTCAGAAACGCCAGAACGTTTGTTGCCACCACGGGGGCCTGAACACGCACAGCCGCTGCCGTCTTGGCGCAGGACGTGCCAATCACGTCACCAAGAGCGAAAACCTGCGGATAGCGCACATGCTGCAACGTCTCCGGGTTAACTTCCACAAAGCCATCCGAACCCGCGATCGCGCTTTCACGCACGACCTTCGGGGAGACCTGCGGCGGCACGACATGGAGCATATCAAACGCACATTCGACACGATCAACACCGGTCTCTGTCTTGCGTTCGAACACGGCAATCCGCTCAGGTCCGTTCACTTCGACCAATTTTGAACTGAGATGCAAAGCAATGTCGTAATCGCGCACATAGTTCATCAACGCAGGAACGAATTCCTTCACTCCAAACAGGCCAGGTGTTGCTGTATTGAAGTCGACCGAAATGCTCTTCAACACACCCCGACGACGCCAGGCATCACAAGCCAGATACATCGCCTTCTGCGGCGCACCTGCACATTTGATAGGCATTGGCGGCTGAGTAAAAATAGCCTTGCCACCTTTCAGTTGCTCCACCAGTTGCCAGGTATAGGGCGCCAGATCGTAGCGATAATTCGAAGTGACGCCGTTCCTGCCCAGCGTTTCCGTCAGCCCCGGAATAGCGTCCCAGTTCAGGGAGATGCCGGTTGCGACAATCAGCGCATCATAAGACAGAATTGTCCCATCATTCAGAACAACCTCACGCGCTTCCGGACGGAAGATTTCGACAGCATTCCGCAGCCAGACCGCGCCTTTAGGGATCAGATCCTGCTCACGCCGGCGGGTCTGGGCAGCCTTGAAAACGCCACCGCCAACCAGCGTCCAGCCCGGTTGATAGAAATGCTCTTCGGAAGGCTCCACAATCCCTAGCGCAAGAGCCGAGTCACGCTTCAGAAGGCTTGCCGCAACCGACAGACCACCGGCCCCACCGCCAATGACAAGGACCTGAAAGTGACGTGCCCCCTCACGAGACGGCATGGAAGGTGCGGGCACAGCTTCAAGGCGGGACTTCAAACCACCCAGATCAATCCCGGCACGCGCAGCATCAGCAAGAATGTCGCTGGCCGGACGCGTCCCGGCTTCTGCCAATGCCCAGATCTGTGCTGCGCGGGTTCCAGAACGACAATATCCGACGATCGGTGCCGGAAGGGACGCCAGTGCTGCGCGCGTTGCCTGGATCTGGGAATCATCGGGCACCGTCCCCGCCTTCACCGGGATGGCGACAAACGCCATATCCGCTGCCTTGGCGGCTTCGGCAACCAGATTGGCTTCAGGTTGATCCGGAGCTTCACCATCCGGCCGGAAGCAAATGATGCTCCGAAAACCTTCACTCTTCAGAACAGCAACGTCCTGCGGTGCCACCTGCGGGGAAACAGCATAGCGTTCCGTGATATGGTTTGTGGGCATGATGACTTCTCCGGCGACGATGAAAATGGACGAATAGGGTTCCGCTCAGATGCGGTTGACGGGAATTTTGATGTAGCTGATGCCATCCGCTTCCGGCTCGGGCATATGACCACCACGCATATTGACCTGCACGGACGGCATCAGCAGCTTTGGCATCGCCAGTGTTGCATCTCGCGTTGTTCGCATGGATACGAACTCATCTTCGCTGATGCCATCATGAACGTGGATATTGCACTCGCGTTCAAGCGCAACCGTCGTCAGCCACGCATACTCGTCACGGCCAGGGGCCTTGTAATCATGACAGAGGAACAAACGCGTTTCTGGTGGCAGAGACAGCAGACGGCGAATGGACTGGAAAAGCTGACGGGCGTCTCCGCCAGGGAAGTCCGCACGAGCCGTACCGAAATCCGGCATGAAGATCGTGTCCCCTACGAAGGCGCAGTTTCCGATAACAAACGCCATGTCTGCAGGGGTGTGTCCTGGAACATGCAGGACAGTAACAGGAATTTCGCCAAGCGAGAAAGTCTCGCCATCCTTGAACAGCCGATCAAACTGCGAGCCATCGCGTGCAAAACGCGTGCCCGCATTGAAAATCTTGCCGAAAACATTCTGGACAAGAATGATGTCCGCACCAATTCCCAGCTTTCCGCCAAGTTGCTCCTGCAACCAGGGTGCAGCCGAAAGATGGTCAGCATGAGCATGCGTCTCAAGCTGCCAGTCCACAATCAGCTCTTCCCGACGGACATAATCCACGATCACCTGAGCCGAGCCGTTAGACGTCCGACCCGCAGCAGCATCATAATCCAGCACACTGTCGATGATGGCCGCATGACGGGTGATCGGACAATGGACAACGTGGCTGGCGGTATTTGTGGCTTCGTCAAAGAACGTGCAAACTACAGGAGATGGAACCTCACCGTTCTGCACACGTCTGATCTGGGCGGTCGCAGCTTCAATGGCAGCATCGCACATGACGTTTTCACCCCTGGAGTTAAGGCATTTCCAAAAAATCAATTCTGTGTTTATTAAAGTCATTAACTATGAAACGTCAAGACCCGGACAAGCTGGAACAGGACCATGACAGGCCCCATCACTGACGATCTTTCCTTCCCGCCGCTGCGTATCGGGGATGAAGCCCCGGATTTCACTGCCCGAACGACACACGGTGAATTCGTTCTGAGCTCACTGCGCGGACGCTGGGTCATGCTGTTCGCTCACCCAGCAGACTTTACGCCTGTCTGCACGAGTGAGTTCATTGCCCTTTCCAAACTGGAACCCGCCTTCCGGGAACGCGATTGCGTTCTGCTTGGCTTATCCGCAGACAGCCTGCCCGCGCATCTGGCATGGATTTCAGCCATTGAAGAGCGCTTCAACGTGCGTGTCCCCTTCCCTATTGTGGAAGATCCTTCGATGGAAGTGGCCCGCGCTTATGGAATGATGGATCTTGAAGCGCAGAACAGCGCTACTGTCCGATCCGTATTTTTCATTGATCCTACGGGCATCATCCGCACGATCATCAGCTATCCCGCCAGTGTCGGACGCTCGGTTGCAGAGCTGCAACGTGTCCTCAGCGCCCTGCAGGAAGTTGACCGGTCCAACATCCTCACTCCCGAAGGATGGCAACCAGGAGAGCCGGCGATTGCTCCGCCCCTCCAAACCCAGGATGCCGTTCAGAAAGCCGGCCCGAGCTGGTTCCTTCAGCCGAAAAAGCCTCGCTCATGACCCTGCTCGCCCTCGAAGAAAGCCGTAATCTCGCGGAATGGCTCCGCCTTCTGGCGCAGCCTCAGCGCCTGACGATCCTGTCCGCGTTGCTGGATGGTCCGCATGCCGTCAGTGAAATCGAAACCATGACGGGAATCGGCCAGCCAACACTGAGCCAGCATCTCGGCACCCTGCGACGCAGTGGACTGATTGAGTCACAGCGTGAATCCCGTGCCATCAGCTATTGTATGGCCGATACGCCGGATGCTGCTCGCGCACGGATGCTCCTGATGACCCTTCGGCCGGATGGACAGGCCGTCACCCCTTCCGCCGCAGCACCTCTGCGCAAGGCCAATACTCAGGCAGCGTCACAGGATGGTGCTCGGTTTGCCCGTATCGTCCGCCCCTTGTCCCGATAAATCAAAAAGGACTGTTTTCGGTCTATTTGCGCACCATCGCCATCTTCTTGACGACAACCCAAACAGACTGGAAACTGCTCCTTTCGCCAGACGCTTTTACATGGAAAGGAGACGGCCCATGACCCGTTATCTTATGACCCTCGCCTGTCTGGCTGGACTTGTTCTTGGCTCTGCCAGTGCTGCAACACGCGATGAACAGAAACAGGCCTGTCAGGGCGACGCAATTCGCCTTTGCACGTTCGCTATTCCAAACGAAGCCAAGATTACTGCCTGCATGAAGAAAAAGCTGGATCAGCTCAGCCCGAAATGCCGTGCCATGTTTGAACCGCTTCCCAAGAAGGGCGATACGGCTTCCAAACCCAAAGAATAATCTTTCTGAGCTGTCCTGTCGTAATTGTGAAGACGGAATGGAAACACGCAGGCTAGTATTTGTTTTCAGAGCCTTAGCCCTGACGGGTCTGCGCAATGCGGAGCAGGATTGCGTAAAAGACCCGTTTTCATTATTGGACAGTCCATGAAAACCACCCGTCAGCACGGCCGCCGCAAAGTTACCCTCAAGGATGTAGCAGCACAGGTCGGGGTGTCTCACACGACAGTCTCGAACGCGTATATCCGCCCAGGGCAGCTTTCTGCTGCCCTGCGTGAAAAGATTTTCGCAGCCGCTCAGGAAATGGGTTACACCGGTCCTGACCCCGCAGCCAAACAACTCGCAACTGGTCATTCAGGTGCACTCGGGTTTCTTTTCAGCGAGGACCTGCCCTACGCCTTCTCCGATCCAGCGGTGCTGACCGTTCTGAATGGCGTGGCCAAAAGCTGCAACGAACTTGAAACCGATCTCGCGCTGATTTCCGCTGGCAGCAGCCTCCGCAATATGAATACCCCGGTTTCGCTCGGGAATGCCGCTGTGGACGGATATATCCTGTATTCCGTCGCCCCTGACAGCCGGTGCGTCATGATGGCGCAACAGCGGAATGTACCGCTGGTGGTTGTGGATCAGCCACGCCTTGATGGCGTTCCCTATGTTGGCATTGATGACCGGGATGCTGCCTACAAAGCCGCAAAGACGCTTCTGAACCTCGGGCATCGCCGCTTCGGAATCCTGTCGCTCAAGACCGCCCATGACGATTATTTCGGTATCCTGACGGCCAAGCGCCGCGCCAATATCGCACACAGCACGATTGCCATGCGTCTGGAAGGATACCTGACAGCTCTGCAGGAAGCTGGCATCGCTCCAGAGACTGTTCCGGCCTGGGAAATTCCCATCAACTCTGAAGAGGCTGGCGCGGAAGGCGCGCGCTTTCTTATCAACCGCCCTGAACGTCCCACAGCAATTCTTGCCATGAGTGATCGTGTGGCAATCGGCGCCATGCAGACTATTCGTGCGGCAGGCCTCAGCATTCCGCAGGATGTCTCGATCTTCGGTTTCGACGATATTCCAGCAGCCGCAACGGCGGATCTGAGCACTATCCGTCAGCCCCATGAACAGAAGGGAGCCGAGGCGGTACGCTTGCTTGTTCAGCAGGATGGTCGCCAGAACGTCATTCTCAAAACAGAGCTGATCGAACGCGGAAGCATTGGCCCAGCCCCGCAGGGCTGAGCTTCCCCATTACAGGCTAACGACGTTCAGAAGATCAACGACGCGGTCAATCCGGTAGTCCGGCTTGAGATCAATGCACTGCTGTGCCGAACCATGACCATAACTGGCCCAGCAGGATGAAATCCCTGAGTTACGTGCAAAGGTCAGATCTGCACTCGTATCCCCTACCATCAGGAACTCGGCAGCATCTGCTTCCGGAAATAGGGGGCGAACCCGATCCGTCATAACCCGGGGATCAGGCTTGTGGGGATACTGGGGTTCAGAAGCAATCACACCGCTGATCCACGCCCCCAAACCAAACCGATCAATACTGTCATGAACGGTGGGTGCATGCTTGTTGCTCAGGATAACCAGCGTGGCCCCTTTGCCCTTCAGGGTATCCAGAACTGACTTCACGCCATCGAACAGAACAGTCTCTTCCTGATCGGCCTTCGGATAACAGGCGCGATAATGCCGGACAAAGGCTCCCGCGTCCTCATCATCGCTCTCAGGAACAATGGCCTGAAAGAGCGTCTGAAGCGTACCGCCTTTTGCCAGCTGCTTCTTGAGAATATCCGAAGATGGGCCTTCGTAGCCGCTGGCTTCAAAGGCTTCCTTCAGGCTGCGAAGAATGGCCGGCTGCGTTTCCGCCAGCGTACCATCGTAGTCGAGAAGAATGATCGGGAATCTTGTCATCCCCTTTTGTCACCCCGTTCGCAAAGGAAATCCAGCTTTCTCGCTTTCAGAGGGGTCGGCGACCCAAAAGGCGGCAAAGGGCGGACGCTGTATCTGCATGATTTAACGTATAAAAATGGAATTGCTCCACCCCTTCAGCTTTCAGTGTCTGACAAAGCCGGTCTGCAATGGTGGCAGCAACAAACGCGCGCGTCTGCGGTGTTTCCTCCAGCCCATCGAACAGGTCCCGCATCCATTTCGGCACGTTCGCACCGCACATCTCGGCAAACTTCCACGCCTGAGCAGGACTTCCGACAGGAAGAATACCCGGCACGATCGGCCGCTCAATGCCAATGGCAGCAGCTCGGTCCCTGAAACGCAGGAAAGTATCGGCTTCAAAAAAGAACTGGGTCAGCGCCCGGTCCGCACCAGCATCAATTTTCGCCCGCAAATGTTCCAGATCCGACTGCGGGCTAAGCGCCGCAGGATGTGTTTCCGGATACGCCGCAACGGAGATTTCAAACGGCGCAATCTCCTTCAATCCACGGACCAGATCCACAGCCCCCGCATAGCCTTCCGGATGAGGCTCATAAACGCCCCCGGCTGAAGGCGGCGGATCACCACGGAGGGCTACAATGTGCTTCACACCGGCATCCCAGTATGCCTGCGCCACGGCATTGACCTCTTCCTTGGAGGCTCCCACGCACGTCAGATGCCCCGCCATTGGCGCACCAGTTTCCCGAACCATGTCTTTCAGGGTGGCCAATGTGCGGTCCCGTGTTGACCCACCTGCCCCATAAGTCACGGACATGAACTGCGGACCAAAAGCGGCAAGCGTTTTTGCGTTTTCCAGCAGGGTGGCGGCTGCCTTCTCCGTCTTGGCCGGGAAAAACTCGAACGAAATTGCGGGCAGAGGCCCTGTCTGTGCAGGCATCACGCCAGCTCCTTGTTCAATAAGTCAGATTAATTGGGGCGTTGGCCCAGCCAGAGTTTGACGGTCAGTTCCCCTTCAAGAGCGACCGGTTCTGCCGAAACCAGACCAGCGGCGCGAAACCATGTCGCCATCTGCGCGTCGGTAAATCCAAGCCGGACATGCGCATCCCGCATGCGAAGCTCTTCCCGGTTATGCGAAGCAAAATCGATCACCAGCAGCCGACCACTGGCGTCCAGAATGCGTGCAGCCTCTGCAATCACAGCCGCAGGGTGCTGCGCATAGTGCAGAACCTGATGCATGACCGCGACATCGGCCGAACCCTCCGATAAAGGGAGGGCCTGAAAGTCACCCTGCCGGAGATCGGCCTGATGCAACCCGGCTTCCGCCAGCTTGGTGCGCGCAAGCCGGAGCATGGCGGGACTACGATCAAACCCGATAACCGTGTCAGCGCCGCTCCCCAACAGCTCCATCATGCGACCGGTCCCCGTGCCTATGTCCACGAGCCGACCAATCGGAAACGCCGACAACGTCTTCACAATGGCAGTTTCAACTTCCTGCTCGGACACATGAAGAGAACGTAGCGCGTCCCATTCCACCGCATGGGTTTCAAACCAGTCTTCCGCCGCAAGAGCGCGAACATCTCGAATGGCCTGCAACCGAATACGATCCGCGCGGATTTCCGCCGGTTCCCGTGCAGTCCATCGACCAAGCGCCATAAAGACAGGCTCCAGAACATCTGGAGCACCTAGCGTCAGAAAAACCCAGCTTCCTTCCTTGCGGCGTTCAATCAACCCCGCATCGGCCAGAATCTTCACATGCCGAGATACGCGGGGCTGACTTTGTCCCAGAACCTGAGCTACTTCGCCAATAGACAATTCCATTTCGCGCAGAAGAGCCACAATCCGCAGACGGGTCCTGTCTGCCAGCGCCTGAAAAATGGTGAGTACCTGCTCCATTCATATTTACATATAAGGAGTTCTTTATATGAGCAAGTATCAGTGACCCTTTTTCACGCCCTCAGGCCGCTATGAAACTTGTCATGCTTTCCTACCGATGTTCACGCCTCTGAGATGACCAAGAGGAAAGACAGGATTGAAGGCCGAGCGAGCCAGATAACCTGCAACAGCAGAAAAAAAGCTTTCGACTGCGCGCTCGGCACGGCTCAAGCCTGCCTCATGACACACGTTTCCACCCTGAGGGTGCGCACACTCCTGAACTGTCTTTTGTACAGAACGATTAGCTGCATTCTGAAACGTGCCGGCAGATCGCTTTTGCCTTCCAAGATCAAGTGCACGCTCTGGAAAACGCCGGTTCCGGCGTTATTTAGAGTAAGAAGCCGCCTGATGGGGACCAGCCCTTCGCCGGGCAGACCGGCAGACCTATCTGAACTGTGCCAGGGAAAGTTTCCGCATTTCAGCCTTTGGTGTGCAGGCCGCCATTCGGACTTCAACAACATCATTGCCGCCATCGGCGCGATAAATGCGGATGAGATTTCGATTGAAAGTGTCCGATGCGCTTACAGCCTATCGCTACCCTGACGAAATCCGGTCAGGCGTTTACGATTTTGCGCGGCTGGCATCTGTCAAAGAGATGGTGGGCCTGCTTAGGGCCGCCAGCAAAACCAACACCCCGGACACCTTCTGGGTCAATCGGGAGTGCGGACTGAAACCCCGGAAATGGCCAGAGACGAAAGCTGCCCTGATCAACATAGTTGCGGCAGCCCACTATATGCGCCCGTAAAAAAGCGGGCAGATGGGGTGGCAATCCACCCCATCATACGCCGTTACCAGATTTTGACGCGCTGATCCGGTGCCAGATACAGCTTGTCGCCCGGCTGTACGTTCCACGCCTTGTACCAGAGATCTATGTTGTGCATCGGGATGTTCACGCGGGCTTTAGGCGGTGAATGCGGGTCGATGACGACAAGCTGCTTCTCGGTATCCGGGCGCAGTTTCTGGCGCCAGACCTGCGCCCATCCCATGAACACACGCTGGTCACCTGTCAGGCCATCAATGACCGGAGCCGGCTTACCGTTCAGGGACGCGTGATAAGCATCCAGCGCCAGCGTCAGGCCACCAAGATCGGCGATGTTCTCGCCCATCGTGAGCTTGCCATTCACATGAACGCCGGGCTGCACTTCGAAAGCGTCGTACTGTGCACCAAAACGGTCCGCCAGCTTCTGAAAGCGCTCTCCATCTTCCTTTGTCCACCAGTTCCTCAGACGCCCCTTGTCGTCGTATTTGCGGCCCTTGTCGTCAAAGGAATGGGTCATTTCATGCCCGATGACACCACCGATTGCCCCGTAATTTACAGCCGGATCAGCCTTCGGGTTGAAGAACGGTGGCTGAAGGATTGCAGCAGGGAACACGACCTCCACAAAACGCGGATTGTTGTAGGCATTCACCGTTGCGGGCGACATCAGCCATTCATTGCGGTCAACAACCTTGTCGAGATGGCTTAACTGATAGTGCCATTCAAAAGCGAAAGCGCGCTCGGCATTGCCGTACACATCGCCCTTCTTCACAACCAGATCGGAGTAATCCCGCCATTCATTCGGGTATCCCACCTGGATTTCAAAGCTGCCCAGCTTCTTCAGTGCGGCTTCACGCGTCTGCGCGCTCATCCATGTGTTGTGTTCGAGACGGTTGTGGAACGCTGCCTTCAGGTTGCCCGTCAGCGTCTGCATGGCAGCACGATCTGAAGCCGGGAAATACCGATCCACATAGATCTTGCCGAGCGCCATTTCCATGGCACCGCTCGTGAAGTCCACACCACGCTTCCAGCGAGCCGCCAGAGCAGGCTGACCAGACATGGCTTTTGCATACGCAAAACGTGCCTGCACGAACGGATCGGACAGGAAGGACGCGGAATTGCTGGCCGTATGGAAAGCCTGCCAGGCGCGCAGGGTATCTAGATCGGTCTTCGCAATCAAATCTGCTTCAGCCTTGATGGCAGACGGTTCACCCACAATGACGGTCCGCTGCTCCAAACCAGCCGACGGCACACCGGCTGCAAGCAGCCATGTCATCCAGTCAAAAGACGGCGTGCTATTGACTAGTGCGGCCACGGTCATCGGATTGTAGGTCTTGTCTGGATCACGCAATTCCGTCCGTGCCCAATGAACCTTGGCGATGTCCGTCTCGAATGCCACGACGTCTGCGGCAGATTTTGCAGGGTCTGCCCAATGAACAAGCGTCAGAAGCTGCGTGATGTAAGCCTGATAAGCAGCTTTCTTGGAAGCAAATTCCGGCTTCAGGTAATTGTCCCGATCCGGCATGCCCAGACCAGCCTGATCAATGCTGAGCGCGTATTTCGTCGGATCTTTTGCATCAACATCCACATCTACCGAGAATGGCGATGAGCTGAATGTCACGGCCGACGCACCACTGAACTGTGCGAACGTCTTCAGATCCTTGATCTGGTGAATAGTGGCAATTTCAGCCTCAAGAGGCTTTGCTCCAACAGCCTCAACCGCCTTCTCATCCATAAAGGACGCATAATACGTGCCGAGCTTCTCGTTGATCGTCTGCGGCTGATCGACCGGATGCGCGGACAGATCCTTGAGAATGGACTGGATGCGCTGGCGGGAGGTTTCGGCCAGAGCGTTGAACGGACCATAACTACTCATATCCGAAGGGATTTCGAGCGTCTTCAGGAAGCTGCCGTTTGCATAATCGAAGAAACTGTCACCCGGCTTTACGCTCGTATTCCGGCCCGCAAGATCGAGGCCATACTGATCGTATGTGATCATCGGCATAGCCGGCTTTGCGGAAACAAGGGATGGCGTTGCTGCCAGTCCGAGACTGACGGACAGCAGCAAAGCTGCCTTACGGGGAAATGTCTTCTGGTGCATGCAAAAAGGCCCGATCGTGAAAATCTGGCAGGCCATGTTGGTCTGCCCTCGGGCCTGCAATGTAAGTTTACAGTCGAAACGAATGAGACGCAAAAATCATGCCCTGCCTAGGAAAGCAGGACATAACCCATTGTATCAGTTCTGGCTTTCGACAAGTGCCTTGATGCCGGGAAGAATGGCAATCAGCAGGCCACCTGGTGGCTGTTCACGCTTCATGGACAGAATGTGGTTCGACGAGTTGTGGAAGAACTCATCCTGCGCTGCGATCAGATGCTGCGCATCCAGACGCCAGGCCGTACCAGCAGCGCCGTTCAGAACATTCAGCCCGGCATTGGAAAGCGCTGCGACCGTATGGGAGACAGGCGTTACCTCTTCGAGAGCGGGCACGTCCTTGGCAATAGCGGAAAAGGCTTCGTCATTGGAGGACCACGCCGTCAGCATCGTCTTCAAGGGCGCTTTCAGGCTCTTCTCACCCGCAAGATACCGCTTGACCATGCTGTTGAAACGCGTGGCCTCAAACGCATCCGGGTCGGCAATCGCCACCGGGGCGGATAGCATGGCGTCTCCGCTCTTGGAGGCCAGACGGTTCAGCGCATAGTTCCGCACCGGAACCGTGGCGCTAAGAAGTGTGGAAAGCGGGCCGGTATGCCCCGGAGCAAGCCCTTCTTCCAACGCGTTTTCATGCTGCGTGGCCTGCAAATCCGTTGCCTGCAGTTCCGCCATGATGACAGGCAGGCGCCGCTCCAGATCATCAACATCCCGCACATTTTCAGGCGACCAAAACCGCTCGGCCAGAGCTGCGGTACGAGGCCACAGACGGGCATCCAGCATGTTTTCGGACACGACTTCCGTCCACAACGCCCCTTCTGCACCCAAAACCATTTTCTTCTGGTCGTCGGTCAGAGGTGCTGCATTCGGGTCCTGAAGAAAGGCCTGAAGCAGGGGAGTAATCTTCGGATGCGTCTCTTCCAGTTCTGCTGGCGTAATGCCATTCGCCTTCGTGTCATACGGATCGACCGCATAATGCGTGCGTGATGGCGTCAACAGATCCAGATAATAGCCTGAAGACACTACAACAGGATGACCAGCCTGCGTGGCAGAACCCGTCCATTTGGAGCCGCGCCACCCTTCCACAACGACATTCTTCGGGATCGGCGCTTCGCTGACCTCATCCCAGCCCATCATGACGCGTCCCTGGCTGGACAGGATCTTCTCGACCTGCGCCGTGAACGCGGCCTGAAGAGCCGGCGCATCCGCATAACCATGTGCCTTCATGTAGGCCGCAATCTTCGGATTGTTCGTCCACTGCGTGCCAAGAACTTCGTCGCCACCCGAATGGAAATAATGATCCGGGAAGAGCGTCTCCATTTCCGCATAGAGCGCGCGGATGAATTTCAGCGTCTTTGGATTGGTCGGATCCATTGCTGGGTTGTTCAGGTTCTCACCCACGGCATTGACGTCCGGCAGCGGCTGGGCTGCCAGTTCCGGATAGGCCTGCAAAACCGCCAGCGCATGACCCGGAACATCAAATTCAGGAACAATGCGGATACCGCGATCCGCAGCATATGCCACGACATCCCGGATCTGAGCCTGCGTATAATACTGCCCGTGTGACCCAACACTGGTCAGCTTCGGGAAAACATGGCTCTCCACACGGAAGCCGGTACCGTCATTCAGATGCCAGTGCAGCACGTTGAGCTTCAGAAGCTCCATGGCATCAAGCTGCCGCTTGACCGTTTCCACCGATGCAAAATGACGGGACACATCCAGCAACAGACCACGCCATGCAAAGCGTGGGGCATCATCAATATGCAGTCGCTCTACGACAGCACCATCCGAACTCTTGTGAACAAGCTGAAGGAACGTCGCCAGACCGTAAACGACACCTGCCGGACCATCGGCCTCAAGATGCGCGCTGTCAGCTGACGTGGTCAGAGCATAATGTTCTTTGGTCGAAGTAGTGAGATAAGCCGGGTCATGGCCAGCACTGATATGCAAAACATACGGCGTGCCGTGCCCTGCAGCACCCGCAACGGCATCAAGACGCGTCGTGAAACGGGCCGCTGCTCTTTGCAGAAGCGGAGAGGGCTGCGTATCCCAGACAATCCGGACGCCCCCGGAAAGAGGACTGACGCCATTGGAAGCAGAAACGGTCTGAGGCACCGGCATCAGTACTGGAGCCGCCTGCGCCATTCCGCCAAAGGCCGTACCAGCCAAGAGGACAGCACCCAGACATGCTTTTTTCCAGAAAGAACCGTTAGGGAAAGAGGAGGTCCGGGTCATCCGAGAGTTTCCTTGCAGTTTCGAATCAATATCTGAAACGATTCTGATCGAATCAGCAATCTTTTTGAGTGTTTTTTACCGTTTCATTCCGGCGGCAGGGCTGCAAGCATCCGTTTTGCATCCTCAGCGCGGAGCGTGATGCCATAGAACTGCCGGTAAAAATCCTGCATTTTCGTGATCATTCCGGCCTCATCCACATGACCGGTCTGAACGATCTGCCGCGCCCAGTCGACCTGAAGCAGCAGCTCAGGGCTGTAACGGTCCCACGGGAAAATCCCCGCCGGATTGCGATACACACGCCCCGCCTTCACAGCCGCAAGCTGAGACCACACGCCATCATTGGCAAGCTGCGCCGGATCGCCCGCATTAGCCCCGATAATGATGATATCCGGATTCCAGGACAGGATCTGCTCCACCGAGACCGGCTGCTTGTTCCCGTGCACGCCAACAGCGCCGTTCCGCCCACCCGCAGATCGGATCCATTCGTCGATGATGCTCTGGTCGCCATCAACGCGCAGCGGTTTGAGCGATTCAACATGCAGAACTTTCGGCCCCTGCGGATTGGTCATAGCCTGTGAGACCGCTTTCAGGAACGCCACCCGATAAGCCTGCGCCCGCTTGGCGGCCAGAGGCGTCTGAAGAAGGGTCGCCGTTCCGTCCACACATTCCAGAAGGCCGACGAACCGATCAAACCCTTCCGGCACGACATGCAGCCCAACCTTTGCAAGCGCATCCGCCGAATGACCGGACGCCGTGACGAACACCAGATCCGGATCAAGACGCAGCAGCTCTTCACCATTCAGATTGCCGGCTTCAAGCGGCTGCGCTTTCGACAGGGACGGCACCAGCTTGAACATCCAGGGCATGATGGACGGCTTGGCCACCGTTGCAACGATGTGATCCTGCGCACCCAGCATGATGAGGGTCGCGTTATGGGCGTACCATCCTTCCACAATCCGTGTGGGGGGAGCCGCATAGGCCGTTGTGGCCATGAGGGAAAGGCTCAAAAGCCCACCGAACAGTCGAGACAGTTTCATCGTGTATTCTCCTCATGGTGGAAAAACCGTTTCCCGGCATGATCGATCTGCGCCAGTGGCACGCCGTAAAGGCGGGACATTCGCTCTGCCGTCACAATCTGCTCTGGTGGACCATCTGCAACAATATGGCCCTGATCCAGAACAAGCGCCCGACTTCCGGACGAAAAAAACTCTTCCGGACGATGCGATGTCAGAAACACAAGATGTCCCTCTGAGGCCAGTTCCGCCAGAAGTCCCATCAGCCTGATCTGATGGCCGTAATCCAGGCCTGTCATAGGTTCATCGAGCAGAAGCCCCACGGCTTCCTGCGCCAACGCCCGCGCCAGAACAACGCGCTGCCTTTCCCCGCCAGACAGTTCCGTCACCGGTCGATCCGCCAGGGCACACAAGCCCAGACGCTCCAGCGCGGCATCGACCTTCCGCCGATCCTCCGCCCCCAATCGCCCGGCGATGCCGTGATGAGGAACACGCCCAAGCTCCACCATCCGCCGCACCGTGTACGGGAAAACAGCCGCATGCCCCTGTGGCACATATGCCAGCCGCCGCGCCACGTCTGCCGAATGAAAGGACGACAGCAGACGACCTTCCAGATGAACCGTACCGGATGTCGGCTTCAGCAATCCCATAAGAATACGGAGAAGCGTACTCTTCCCTGCACCGTTCAGCCCCAGAAGCCCGACCAGTTCCCCCCGGCGGAATGTCAACGTAATTCCGTCAAGCACGGCCGGTCGCCCGGGACGTTTCAGGATGACAGCCTCGCAGGACAGGAACGCATCCGTCATACGCCCTCTCCACGCAAACGGCGCAGCACCAGAACAAAGGCAAGCGCACCAAAAAGCTCAGTCATGACCCCGAGCGGCACTTCTCCGGATGTGAGGGACCGAGCAACCGTATCTGCCAGAATAAGACCCGCCGCTCCCAGCAGAGCACAGACTGGCATCATGTTCCGGTGCTCTGCACCCGCGAGCATCCGTGCCACATGCGGCACCAGAAGCCCAACCCAGCCGATGATCCCCGCCATGGAAATTGTCATGGCACAGACCAGCGTTGCCAGCAGAATGACAACAGGCCGCATGACCTGAACGGAAATACCGAGGCTTCGAGCCTCGTCATCCCCCAAAGACAAAACGTCTAGTAAAGGTGCCAGCAGAATAAGAACCGTGACCAGTATAAGGATTGGAACAGTCAACCAGGACAGCTCTTTCCAATCCGTCTGGGATAATGTGCCCAGAAGCCAGTTCACAACAGCCGGTAACTGATCCATCGGATCAGCCGTGTATTTCACAAGAGACAGAAGAGCCGTGAACACGGCATTGGCGATAAGGCCGCCCATTAGCAGCGTCAGCAGGCCACCTTGGGGCAACAGTCGGGAAATGGAGAGGCCAGAACTGACAGCCAGAAGCCCCCCGCAGAATGCCCCGATCTGGATCAGGGCAGGCGAACCACCCAGCACAATCACCAACGCCGCTCCGAAAGCCGATCCGCTCAGAACGCCCAGAATATCCGGCGAAACGAGCGGGTTCCGCAGTACAGCCTGAAAAGTCGCTCCACCGCAGGACAAGGCGCTTCCGACCAAAAGCCCTGCAAGAGCACGCGGCAGACGAACCTGCCACACAATGGCGTCGGCAATCGGATCAGAGCCACCCCATAAATGCAGCAATCTCCCGAGAACCACCACGACACGCGATGGGGACAGAGGATATCGCCCACAGCACAAGGCCAGCACGACAGCCAGCAGAAGGGCCGCGGCAGACAGGCTGCGGATGAGGGTCGGACGAATGGAAATGAGGCATCCTTTCACGCGGGATAATCACCTTACCTTACCTCTCATCCGGGCGGATCGGGAACAGGGCGGCTTCATGCTCCGTGAGACAGGACTGTGACCCCGAATTGAAACATATCTTCATTTTGGCACTGAGTGACAAAATATTCATCCGCTACGAATCGTTTTTTTCGAGTGTCCAGGCAATGCCGACATCATATAGGACCAATAAAATACCTATTTATAAATATGAATATTGACGCAATCGCACATGAATTTGACTTCGAAACTCCCGAATATGTGTGACATTGAAGCCAACCCACCCTGAAAACTGCACGACAACATCAATCCGGACGAATTTTGAGTTATCTCAATCTTCCATTTCAGCAGCGCGTGCCATATTGAGAAACAATCATCCGTCACAATGAGGACGGCAGTTTTGAAACAGTGCCGGGACAGTGCAAGAATGCTCAAACGGATCGCCGCCAGTATTGTGGGCCTCGGCGCGGTGGGTGGCCTCGGGTTCCTCGCCTATGCGTGGTACCCCCCAATCGCCCCCATCTCCCCACCTTCAACCGCGTCCTTCTCCGCTGACGCCATCAAGCGCGGCGAAATCGTTGCGGCTGGCGGATACTGCGCAGAATGTCATACACGCGTAGACGGCAGCCCTGGCCCCGAACTGGCCGGTGACTTCAAGATGGCTACCCCGTTCGGTGACATCTTCTCATCCAACATCACGCCTGACCCGGAATGGGGTATCGGCAACTGGTCTCTGGCCGCGTTCAAGCGCGCCATGAACAAGGGCATTGCCCGGGACGGCTCGCAGCTTTACCCGGCTTTCCCGTTCGACCACTTCACGAAGGTCAACGATCAGGACGTCTCTGATCTGTATGCGTATCTGATGACGCGCCCGGCCGTGCATCTGAAGCCTCGTGACAACACGGTCCCCTTCCCGATCAACATCCGCCTGACCGGGCAGGGATTCTGGAAACTTCTGTTCTTCACGCCGGGCCGCTATCAGAATGACCCGAAGCATGATGCGCAGTGGAACCGTGGCGCCTATCTGGCCGAAGGCAACGCCCATTGTGGCGCCTGCCATACGCCGCGTAATCTTCTCGGGGCAGAAAAAGCAAGTCATGCCTATGACGGTGCCGTCATTGATGGCTGGATTGCGCCGCCGCTGAACGAACACAACCCAACGCCGGTTGTCTGGACGGAAGACGAATTCTTCCAGTACCTGCGCTTTGGTGTTGCCCCGCTCCACGGCTCTGCTGCTGGCCCGATGTCTCCAGTGCCGCATCGCTTCCTGTCCAAAATTCCGGAAGAAGATGTGCACGCCATCGCACATTATTATGCGGACGTCGCCAAGGCTGCCCAGCGCTCCCAGGGCGATCAGGCCGCCATTGCCCGTGCCATGCAGATGTCCGGCAAGGATCTGGTTGGCCCGCAGACGCTGGATGCCGATGCCCGCCTGTATCAGGGTGCCTGTGGTGCCTGCCACTACAACGCTGGCCCGCAGCCCGTTTCCGGCCGTCCGGAACTGGCTCTGAACAATGCGCTGTGGCTGGATGAGCCGAACAATCTCTTCCAGGTGATGCTGCATGGGATCGGCGCTGCCGAAGGTCAGGACAACATCGCTATGCCGAGCTTCTACACGGCCCTTTCGGACCATGACATGGCCCGCATCGCCGCGTATCTGCGCCGCACTCGCACCACCCTCCCCCCCTGGACGGATCTGGAAAAGAAGGCTGCGGCTGCCCGCGCCACACTGTCCGCACCGCCCGTTAACGCCTCGCACTGATCCGGGCAGGACAGGGAAACACGAAGATGACAACGAAATTTGAACTCAACGGACAGCCCGTTTCGGTCGATGCACCGGATGACACGCCCCTGCTGTGGGTCCTGCGTGACGAGCTGAACCTGACTGGCACCAAGTTTGGTTGCGGCATTGGTGAATGCGGTGCCTGCACCGTGCATGTCGGCGGTCGCGCTACACGCTCCTGCATTACACCGCTGGCCTCCATCGAAGGCGCCTCCATCACGACGATCGAAGGCCTTGATCCGGAAGGCAATCACGTCGTGCAGGTCGCCTGGCGTGACCAGCAGGTGCCGCAATGCGGTTACTGCCAGTCCGGCCAGATCATGCAGGCCGCAAGCCTTCTGAAGGACTATCCGACCCCAACGGATGCCGAGATTGACGGCGTCATGGGCGGTAGCCTCTGCCGCTGCATGACCTATATCCGCATCCGCAAGGCTATCAAGGAAGCAGCTGCCGCACAGCAGGGAGGCGCCAACAATGGCTAAAATCGAGCAGATTGCCCGCAAGTCGGACAAGGCCCGTCTTTCACGCCGCAGCTTCCTGATGACGGCCGCTGGGGCCGGTCTGATGTTCGGCTTCGCCCGCAAGGCCGACGCGTCCCAGACCTATCCGTCTGCCATGCCGCCGGAAGCCGCATTTGAGCCAAACATGTGGTGCGCCATCGCGCCGGACGGCTCCATCAACGTCAATGTCGTCCGTGCCGAGATGGGTCAGCACGTCGGAACTGCCCTCGCCCGTATCATTGCGGACGAAATGGAAGCCGACTGGGATCATATCAAGATCACGGAAGTGGACACGGCCCCGAAATGGGCCGGCAAGTTCGTGACCGGCGGTTCCTGGTCTGTCTGGGATACGTGGGACACGTTCCGTCAGGCGGGTGCCGCTGCACGCACGATCATGCTGGAAGAAGGCGCAAAGCTGCTCGGCACAACGCCAGATAAGTGCGTTGCCCGCAACAGCACGGTCACGGCTGGTAGCAAGAGCGTCTCCTATGGGGAGATCGTTTCCAAGGCTAAGCCGACGCGCAGCTTCACGGCGGATGAGATGGCAAAGCTGCCGCTCAAGCCCGCCAGCGAACGCCGCCTGATCAGCAAGCCGGTTCCTGCTCTGGATATTCCGGACAAGACGACCGGCAAGGCCATCTACGGCATCGACGTGAAGCTCGAAGGAATGGTCTATGGCCGCCCCAAGATGCCGCCGACGCGTTATGCTGCGAAGGTGCAGTCCGTCGATGACAGCGAAGCCAAGAAGATCCCGGGCTTCCTCCGCTATGTTGTTCTGGATGATCCGTCCGGTATCGTTCCGGGCTGGGTTGTGGCTCTGGCCAAAACCTACCCGGCCGCCATCAAGGCTGCGGATCTGCTGAAAGTTCAGTGGAACCCTGGCCCGACGATCAATGTCTCGGAAGCAGACATCATCGAGCACGGCCGCAAGCTGATTGCAGACCCGAGCACAGGTGCACGCGTCTTCAACGACAAGGGCGTGGATGAGGCTCTCGCCCACCCGGCACACAGCTTCGAGCGCAGCTATACCTGCGCATCCGTTGCGCATTACCAGCTTGAGCCGGTCAATGCCGTGGCACGCCATGTTGACGGCGTGTGGGAGATCCACACCGGCAACCAGTGGCAGTCCCTCGTTCTGCCGCAGCTCTCCAAGGCGCTTCAGGTGCCAGAAGAGCAGATTGTCATGCGCACCTATCTGCTGGGTGGCGGATTTGGTCGCCGTCTGAACGGTGACTATTCCATCCCGGCGGCTCTGGCGTCCAAGGCCATCGGTGGGGCTCCGGTCAAGCTGATCCTGACCCGCTCTGACGACATGGCGTTTGACTCCATCCGCTCTCCCTCTCTTCAAACGATCCGCGTCGCTCTCGATGCAGACCAGAAGAAGATCACGGCGATGGACTATGCCGCGACCGCTGGCTGGCCGACGCTCATCATGGCGCCTGCCTTCATGGCAAAGGGCGAAGACGGCAAGTCTTACGATCAGTTCGCCATTGCTGGTGCAGATCACTGGTACGAAACCGGCCCGACCCGGGTTCGCGCCATCACGAACGACCTGGCCAACAAGACCTTCCGTCCGGGTTGGCTCCGTTCCGTATCTGCGGGCTGGACGCCGTGGGCGCTTGAATCCTTCCTCGACGAAGTCGCCCACCAGACGAAGCAGGACCCGCTGGAGTTCCGCCTGTCCATGTTCACGGGCACGGGCCGTAACGCGGGCGACTCTCCGAATGCCGTCGGCGGCGCAAAACGTCAGGCTGCAGCCCTTCAACGCCTTGCCGAGAAGATCAACTACGGCAAGACGCAGCTTCCGGCCGACACAGGCATTGGCATCGCGACCAGCTTCGGTCAGGAACGCGGCATGCCGACCTGGACGGCTGGTGCGGCTCAGGTTCACGTTGATCGCAAGACCGGCGTGATTACCTGCCAGAAGCTCTGGCTGGTTCTGGATGCGGGCACGATCGTTGATCCGGGTGGCGCGCTGGCACAGACCGAGGGTGCAGCCCTCTGGGGTCTAAGCATGGCGCTGTTTGAGGGTACCGAAATCGTCAATGGCACGATCAAGGACAGCAACCTCAACACCTACACGCCAGTCCGTATTCCGGATGTGTCGGATATGGACATCGAGTTCATCCAGAATACCGAGAAGCCTACTGGCCTTGGTGAACCGGGCGTGACGGTTGTAGCTCCGGCCATCGGCAATGCGGTGTTCAATGCTGTGGGTGTTCGTCTGCGTCATCTTCCGATGCGTCCGGCGGACGTGCTGCGTGAACTGAACGGTCACAACAGCTAAAACCGGGCCTTATCGTCGCAATACAGAAACGCCGCGCCCCGGACTGGGACGCGGCGTTTTTTATGGCTGCATCAACCGTTGCGGTAATAATAGCTGTAGCCGTTCAAGGCCGGTGCGCCGCCCAGATGAACGTACAGAACCTTTGACCCATCCGGGAAATATCCTTTCTTCGTCAGATCAATCAGGCCCTGCATGGATTTCCCTTCATAGACAGGGTCCGTCATCATGGCTTCTGTACGCGCAGCCAACCGTATAGCTTCGTTCGTTTCTTCGGATGGGACCCCGTAGGCGGGATAGGCGTAGTCTTCGAGGATCACGATCTCATCATCCCGCACTGTCCGCCCGAGTTCCACCAGATCGGCTGTGCGGTCCACAATCTCCCGCACCTGCTCACGCGTCTGCGTCGGCGTTCCGGAGGCATCAATGCCAATGACCCGATCTGCACGATCCTGCGCCGCAAACCCGACAATCATCCCCGCCTGCGTCGAGCCTGTCACGACACATACGATGATGTAATCGAACGTGAAGCCGAGTTCCTTTTCCTGCTGCGCGACTTCTTCCGCAAAAGCAGCGTAACCGACACCACCATATTGATGAACGGAGGCACCAGCCGGAATGGCATAGGGCTTTCCGCCCGCATCCTTCACGGACTGAATGGCGTCTTCCCAGCTCTGGCGGATGCCGATGTCAAAACCATCTTCCACAATGCGGGATTCAGCACCCATGAGACGCGTCATAAGGATATTTCCGACGCGGTCATAAACAGCATCGTAATGCGGCACCCATTTCTCCTGCACGACAATGCATTTCATGCCCAGCTTGGCGGCTGTCGCTGCAACCATGCGGGTATGATTGGACTGCACGCCACCAATGGAAACCAGTGTATCCGCACCAGAGGCCAGAATATCGGGGACGATATATTCCAGCTTGCGGAGTTTGTTCCCACCCATCGCCATGCCGGAATTGCAGTCTTCACGCTTGGCGTAAATCTGCACTTGGCCGCCCAGCGCTTCGCTCAGCCGTGGCAGATGTTCAATGGCAGTCTTGCCGAAAGTCAGGGGGTAACGTTCGAATTTTTCCAGCTTCATGATCTGCGTCCTTGAAAGAATGACAGGCCACGAGGCGTAATAAATTTTATCCCGAAGGTGCTTTCTAATTTGATCTATATTTTCTTCTAAAAACCCATCAATCTCTATTTTTATTGAAGATATTATTAGTTCTCAGGATCATTATGAAAGATTCTTCCTCCCCTGATCTCGATGCCATTGACCGCAGGATTCTTCAGCTTCTGCAGGGAAACGGACGCATGTCCAACGCAGAGCTGGCGGAGCGTGTGAATGTCAGTGCCGCAACCTGCCATCGCAGGACGCAGCGCCTGTTTCAGGAGGGCTATATCCGCAGTGTCCGCGCGGACATTGACCCGGTGAAGGTCGGACTTGGAACCATTGCGCTGGTCGGCGTCGTGCTGGACCGCTCCACGCCCGAAAGTTTTGCCGAGTTGGAAGCCGCGGTGAAAAACATGCCCATGGTGCTGGACTGTCATCTGGTGGCAGGCGATTTTGATTATCTTCTCAAGATCCGCGTGGATGACATGGCCGATTTCAACCGTCTTCATGCAGAAAAGCTGATCGCCTTTCCCGGTGTTCGTCAGGCAAGAACGTTTTTCGTCATCAAGGAAGTAAAAGACAACGCACCACTGGCTTTCTAAACCTCAAATCAACCCGCCGTCTGGAACATGCACGGAAAGGCTTCTATTGTTTACGACACAATAGAGCCGAAGGTTTTGATGTCATGAGATTTTCCGATCTTTCCCAAGGAACGAAAACTGCCGACTGCGGGATTTCGGAATTTCAGGAATGTAGA
This sequence comes from Gluconobacter frateurii, assembly GCF_002723955.1. Lineage (GTDB taxonomy): Bacteria > Pseudomonadota > Alphaproteobacteria > Acetobacterales > Acetobacteraceae > Gluconobacter > Gluconobacter frateurii. Next base: position 157,657 of record NZ_BEWN01000001.1, on the reverse strand, counting down.
CCGGCCGAAAAGTCCGTTGGACCGTTCAAGATCTGGGAACTGACGGATCAGCGGGGATGGGTTCACGAATACCACTGGAAACGACCGACCGAAGACCTCAATCCCGTCGGTTTTTACACGGTCCAGGATCTCATTGTGACCCGGCCTGGCAGCACCATCCTCAACACGCATCTGATCTTTGACTGCGCCACAGGGCGGGACAACCAGCGCAGTATACCGCAGGAGGACGACTATTTTTCCCAGTCGCCCCGGAACAAAATCGTTATCGAAGAGCCCGTTATTGTCGCCGATGGTGTTTCGTTTGATATCTGGGGACATTGGCTGATTGATTATCTGCCTCGGTTTGGCGTCGTAAAATCCATGAGAGGAGAGCGATTTGCGGAACTGAAAATCCTTCTGCCACATTCGTCACCTGAGTGGATTTACCGTTTTTTGGCTCTCTCATGCGGCGTCAACAGAGACAATATCATCGGATATAATCCCGGCTCCGATATCGTTCTGTGCAAAAAGGCTATTCTTCCCTCATATTGCTACACGGAAGAATTTTCTTTCCACAGTTTCGTCAGGGATTTTTACAACGCCCTGAAACCGGGCATCAGTACCGAAAAAAAATCCCGCAAGGTTTTGGTGTCACGGTCAGACTTCTCACATGGCAATCGGCCATTCCCCAACCGTGCAGCTTTTGAATCCATGGCGGCAGAACGCGGCTATGAAATTATCCACCCCGAGAAGCTCTCTCTTGAAGAGCAGATCCAGATTTTTTCCGAAGCAGCCGCAGTAATTGGAGAACATGGATCAGGCATGCACAGCACACTTTTTTCCGGCCCTGATACTGTTGTCGGCTGCCTAGGCTTCTGGAATGCCGTTCAGTTGAACATTGGATATTTAATGGGTCATCAAAACGTCTATCTGACAAAAGGCTGCCAGTGGCCCACTCCGGAGAGAAACGAATTTCAAATTGGCTGCACCGAAGAGGATCTTCACAGCTTCCTCGATAAAATCGACGTTCTCATTCCATAGCCGGTAAAAAAATTCCCAGTCTGAACCTGAGAAACGCGGTTGTTCCAAAATAATGCTGTTGATGCATAGGCGATGTGCAAAACCTGCCTTTGAGGTATGGTTTCGCGTTTCTCTGCCAACAGCCATGGATCCCGTCTCCCATGCCTCTTTTTTCAACCGTCCGTAAGACGGAACGTTTCACAAAGATATATAAACGCTTCCGCCAGACCCTCGCTCTCAGCCTGACCGTTGGCAGCCTTCTGGCAGGAGCAGCGCAGGCCAAGGCTGATCCGCGCCTCGTCATTTTTGACGATGACGGTTTCAGCATCGCCCAGTGGATGATCCTCAAGGCGCCCAATGTGCGCGTACTGGGCATCACGACCGTCACGGGAGACGTCTGGCAGAAAGAAGCAACGAATGATGCGCTGCGTGGTGTGGAAGTGGCAGGGAGGGCCGATATCCCCGTCGTTCCAGGCGCAACGTACCCGTTTTTGAATTCCGAAAAGCTCACAGATCGCTGGGAAGCCCTGTATGGCAAGCTGATCTGGAAGGGTGTCTGGATGAAGAAATGGGTCGAGAAGACCGAACAGCCCCTGCCCTATTATCATGGCCCCGATGTCGTACCCGATCTGCCGTATGGCAACCCGGTCAAGAAGCCGGAAAACGAGCGTGCGGCTGATTTCCTGATCCGTATGGTTCATCAGTATCCGGGGCAGGTCAGCATCATCGCAACGGGCCCGATGACCAATATTGCACTGGCCCAGACGCTCGATCCGGAATTCGCCGGGCTCGCGAAAGAACTCGTCTACATGGGCGGTGGCCTGAACCCGCGCCAGACACGGCCCGGCGTTGTGGCGCATCAGTTCGCACGTGAGTTTCTGAACAGTCCCCGTCGTGAATTCAACTTCCGTCTGGACCCGGAAAGCGCAAGTGCGGCCCTCCGCGCACCGTGGAAGCACATCGTGATGGTTCCGGCCGATCCTTCAACGGACACAGAGCTGACGCCGGAATTCCTGAAAAAGCTGGAAGCAACCGGCACGCCAATCGGGCATGTCATGAAGTGGCATTTGAGTGGCTTCCCGCTCTGGGATGAAATTGCAGCATCCGTCTGGCTGGACCCGAGCATCATCACGGAAAAGCAGGATCTGTTCGTGGATGTAAACAGCCAGTTCGGTCCGGGCTATGGGGACGTGGTTTCCTGGACGCCGGGTTATGAGCCGGGTCTGGGTGAGCGTAAGAACGAGGTCGTCCTGCGCATCAATGTCCCGAAACTTGAAAAGCAGATCCTTGATCTGATCGGCAGCCCACAGGCCCCGGTCAGCGGTCGTCCTCTCCCCTGAACGACGAAGCCCCGCGGCACACTGCAGCGGGGCTTTTTTTATACGGCCGAAAGAGCCACCGGCTCCTTCGGCCACCGACGATGCAGCCAGAGCCACGCTCCGGGCCGGTCTCGGATCCACCGTTCCAGCGTCTCGTTCATGGCAACGCAGATGGACCGGATATCAGCATGACGATCGCCGGTACGTTCAGCCTGTAATGGCGCTTCACATACCATCCGGAACCGCCCTTCCCCCAGACGCACGATGTACACGGGAATGATGGGAAGATTAAAACGTAAGGCCAGTTGTGCCACGGCTGGGGCCGTCATGGCCTCACGTCCCAGAAACGGAATGGCAAGCCCGTCATTCATTTTCTGATCCACCAGGAAACCCAGTGATCCGCCATTCTGTAAATGGGTCAGAGCCTGCCGGGCCCCCTTGGGGCCTTTAGGGAACATTGTGCCGGTCGAGCCCAGGGCTTTCTGACGCATCTTTTGCGTCGCGCCCTCAATAGCCGGATTGGATGAGGCCCGATAAAAACCGGCAACCGGCACACCCAGACTGGCCGCAATTGGCAGGATCAGTTCCCAGTTCCCCAAATGGCCGGAGAAGAAAAGAGCCTGCCTCCCTTGTGCCTGAAGAGCGGCGATATGTTCTTCCCCTTCAATCTCCCAGCCCGGTCCAACCTCACTCCGCGTAAACGACGCCAGATGCGGGAGTTCCGTGACGTTTCTGCCAAGATTCGTCCAGACATCCTGAATAATCTGTTGTCGCGCATCCGCCGCAAGTTCCGGAAGAGCACGTTGCAGGTTCTGATCAGCGACCCGGGTAGCAGGGAGTTTCATCCCCACCCTGCGCATCAGCCAGCCACCGGCGTTAGACGCACGCTCTGGACCCACACCGCGCAGGATGCCGATCACGCTCCACAGCGCAGCGGATTGCATGTGATGGGAGAGGCGACGCAGAGCCGGGACGATAAAAGCCATAGGCAGATAATCGCCATAGAAAAAAGATAATCAATTTATGATTTGTATCTAAAGAATACGGATATACCTGAATTATATTTATACAGAAATAATACAGACATATAAAAACATAATTTATTTTTACTAATATGAAATTGTTCCTGAAATTACTTTTAAAAGCCCCTTCCTGCCCCCACATCTTGAAGCCACAGGAAGGGTCAACGTCTTCGTCAGGCCGGAACTCCAACCCTGTATGTCTGCGCAAAGTCCTGAAGAGCGGCCAGATACGTCTCGCGCTCTGCATCTGAGATCCACGCCGCCTCAAAAGCATTTCTACTGATCTGAAACAGTTCTTCCGGGGTCAGATCAGCAGCGGCCTGCGCCTTGGCGAGGCTTTCCGTCATATACACGCTCTGCATGTACCCGGGATCATCAGAGTTGATGGTAATTTTTAGACCTGCCGCCAGCATATCCCGAATGTCCTGACGGGACCGACCAGGACGAATGACGTCATTCGGGGATGGGCAAAGCGTAAACGTCACGCCTTTTTCGCGTGCCATGGTGATCAGTTCAGGCCTTTCCAGTACATTCAGCCCGTGATCCAGACGTTCGCTCCCAAGATCCTGAAGAGCCTGTCGGATGTGCTCATGCGTGTTCTCCTGATCGAGATCGCAATGCATGGTCAGGTGAAGCCCCATCGCTTTTGCACGGGCAAAGATCTTCGCAAACTTTGCAGGAGGGTTGCCTTTCTCGTCGGAGTCCAGACCCACACCAATGATGCGGCTACGGTCCGGCTGTTCCAGATAGGGCAGCGCCTGAGTGAAGGTTTCATCCGCCGATTCTGCACTCATCTCCCGGATGAAGCACATGATGAGACTGGACCGGATACCGAAATCGCGTTCAGCTTTCTCCTGTGCGGCATTGAAACCCCGGATGACAGTCCCGAAGTCCAATCCACGGCGGATATGCAGTTGCGGGTCAAAGAACATCTCGGTGTAGAGCACGTTCTGTTGCGCGACTTTCGCTAGGTAAGCATAGCAGAGATCGTGAAAATCCTGCTCGGTCTGTAACAGCTCCACGCCTTCGTAGTAGAACGCGAGAAAAGACGGTAGGTCATTATAAACATAGCCCTGCCGGATGTCTTCCACGGTACTGGACTTCAAAGGGTGATTGTTGCGCTTCGCCAGGCTGATCTTCAGATCTGCCTCCAAAGTGCCTTCCAGGTGGACATGAAGCTCAGCCTTGGGCAGCTTTTCCAGAAACTTCTGCATGGAGACAGCAGACATGATGGTTTCCTTACCGGTAGGGACAGGAAACCATCATGCGCGCTCAAGCGGAAATTGAAACGATCCCGATACGGTATTACTTTTTCGGGACAGGACGACAGGTTACAAGAGCCTTGTCATCCGTGGCACTGGAAAAGAGCGCATCGTCCCCTTTGCTCCACCAGATATACTGAGCAGCCGCATATTTTGCTCCATCAGCCGCAATGACATTCGAAAACACCTGCGTCTGGCCACTAATTTGCAGAACCGCGAGACTGATGTCACCTGCATTGAGGTACTGCACGGTCACGCGGTTTTCAGGGAGCGCCGCGAGCAGTTCTTTCGCGTTCCCATCCTTCGCGCTGCAAGTATAAACCGCTGTCTGACGGTCTACCTTCGTTCCTGAAGGCAACTTGATCTGTAGACTGCTTGTCGGTGCTGCCATAGCCACACCCGCTGCCAGGCAGAAGAAAGACACCAGACCGATCGAATATTTCTTCATCATTTGATCCTCCATGAAAGGCTAACGTCTCTCCCATTGCCTGAGACGCATCTTTCAGCCAGATTGAGCGCCCATCCTGTCAGGATGATGACACCTTTCCCCGAGCAAGGACGGACTGTGAGCTGGTTTTACGAAGAACACGGTAGCCGCAAAGGCCCGGTCTCCGAAGATGGCATGCGCGCCCTGGTGACCACGGGCATGATCGAGCACTCCACCCTCTGTTGGACCGAAGCCTTCGGAGCTGAATGGCACCCGGCAGGAAGCTGTGACTTCTGGCCGCCTCAGCCGGAAGGCGTGCCACCTGCACTCCCAGCCAGCCGGGTTTCCAACCGTTGGGCCTGGCTGAGTATTCTCGGGCCGTTTGTCAGCAGCATGATCGTCAATGTTCTGGCATGGTTCAGCGGTATGCCCGATCGGCAGTCCGGGATCATCGCTGTCATTCTCAGCTTTGCCATCATCTTCACATCCATGCTGACGGATCGTCGTGCGCTGATCGCCGCAGGCTTCCGCCCCGGATCACCCTTCTGGATTCTGATCCCGCCGCTTTATTTCTGGCGGCGCATCCGGTTCGTTGGTCGAGGGATGCTGCTGTTTTTCCTGTCCATGCTCGTGTTTCTGTTCCAGTTCGTTCCGTCATTTTCGGAAAGCTGGGACCTCGTCCGCCATCCGGGCGGCTTTCCCAGCTATGTCTCGCGTCATTACGACCTGTGATCAGCTGTCATAAGAAACGCTTGTAAAACTGCTCGGTCTTCCGGGCCTGATTCGCGAGACCATAAGCGGACAGGTCCCAGACCTGAGCAGATTGTTGCCTGAGGCGTCTCAGCCCGATGGATAATGCCTCTACATCATCAGGCTGCACGAGACAGGCTGGATCATTTCCCAGAATATCCAGCACACCTCCTGCTGCAGTCGCGCAGACAGGCAGCCCGGCCGCCATGGCTTCCAGAAGAACCAACCCAAACGGTTCCCGGCTTGAAGGCAGGACGAAACCATCGAATGCGGCGAATACAGCCGGAGCGTCTGTTCTGTAACCAGCGAAGATTACGCGGTCCTGCGCCAATTGTCCCTGCTCAAGAAACGATCGCTCCGGCCCATCGCCAATCAGAACAAGCCAGGTATCGGCCGACAGCCCGGCCTGTTTCCAGGCCTGAAGCAACAGATCAAACCGCTTTTCCGGAACCAGCCGCCCCATCGTACAGATAATGAAGGCGTCCTGAGGAATGTGATGCACGTTCCGGAAAGTGTTGCGAAGAACAGCCCGCTGCACCGCATCTAGTCTGGGCGGGATAGTCCAGTTCGAAATCACCGCGTTTCGACCTCTCCATCGCGTCGGCAAACTGTCCTGCTGCCACTGCGCAATACAGATCAGTCCATCATGGGCGCCATAACTGCGCCCATGATACGCGTTATGAAGCGTGCCAATGAGGGGTGTTTTGCCTGCGATCCCAGCTTTCTTCAGTGCGCCAGCCCGGATGGACGCCTGACCCAGATGCGTATGAACGACATCGAATGAGCCGCCGTGCATCAGCCTGGCCAGACATCCCAGATATCCACGCCAGTCCGCCCGGACGATCCGAACGGCAGGAGCGAGATGATGTGCGATATCCCCGCCAGTTCTGAAGTCTGCCGTCTGACTTTCCAGAAGGAGTGTCACATCATGGGAGCATGCCTGAAACGCCGTCAGTTCAGCGACATGTCGCTCGGTTCCGGCAAATTCCCGCGTTGAAAGACAGTGAAGAATTTTCACCGCCTTCCCCGATCAGTTGATGCGCCCAGCCGTGGACCAGACACCTTCAATAATTGGTCCGCTGCGTGAAGACATACGCTGACGGGGCGGCTGCGGCTGACAGGACACAAAATACAGCCCCATCACGAATGTCAGCTGCGAAAGCGTCATAAGCTGAGCCAGGATCCAGCCAATCCCGATCCCATCCAGCCCGCGGAAGAGCTGATAGATCAGAAACGCAATGGCGATCATACGCATGCTGAGCATCATCGGCCGCAGAGGGTTCATCATACCCGGTCGGATCAGGGGAACCGTCTTTTTCATGCCCAGAAAGAAGGCCAGGTTCATGAACCAGATGAGAGACGTGTCAATCAGTCCTCCCAACGTCACACCAAACAGAATGATCGGCAGCAGCAGAGAGGCACCAGTCAGCATCAGTGAACCAAGCTGGAAGCTTAGCCCAAGCTGAACTGCCGACAGCCCTGAAGGCAACCGGTTGGCCACTGGCTGAAAAATCCGATCAATCAGCCAGTCATCACAGCGAACGATAAAATTGGAAGACGTCATAATACTTCCGTTCTTAGCGGCCACCGATCCAGCACGTCACATGATTTTTTATTCATCCTTCGGCAATCCCGCTCCCGTAGACAGCATCCCCGACAGTCGATTTACTGTCTGGCAGACCATTTTACCCGCAGGAAGTTAACATCCTATGCCCGGTTTTTCCCGCCTGACCCGTCTGACACTGCTTGCAGCCTCCATGCTGGCACCGCCCGTTCTGGCGACCGCACAGGCCGCGCCCGCAGTTCCACAGGCCAGCACGGCAGCACCGGCAACGATCACACGGGCCACGCTGCCCAACGGCCTGCGGGTCGTAATCGTGCGGGACACGCTGGCCCCCGTCGTTCAGACGATGCTCAATTATGAAGTAGGGTCCGTCAACGCACCCAAAGGCTTTCCGGGCACGGCGCATGCTCTTGAACACATGATGTTCAACGGCTCGCAGAGCCTGTCACGCGATCAGCTTTCCACGATCAGCGCGCAGCTTGGCAACAATGACAATGCGGACACCACGTCTGACGTTACACAATATTATTTCAAAGCTCCGACAGCCGATCTGGATGTTCTTCTGCGGATTGAAGCCGGGCGGATGCGCGGCCTGAACATCACCGAGAAAGAATGGGCACATGAACGCGGCGCGATCGAACAGGAAGTGTCCCGCGACCTTTCCAGCCCGATCTATCGCTACCTCTCGCAGGTCCGCGGTGCGCTGTACGCTGGCACTCCATACGAGCACGATGCCCTTGGAACGCGCCCATCCTTCGATGCAACGACAGCTCCATTGCTGAAGCAGTTCTACGAATCCTGGTATGCCCCGAACAATGCCATCCTCGTCATTACAGGGGATGTGGACGCGCAGGAGACGCTCAAGAAAGTCGAGGCTGCGTTTGGCGACATTCCGGCTGCCAAGCTCCCCGAACGCTCGACTGTCACTCCTACGCCTGCAAAGGCTCAGTCTCTTGCGCTGGATACAGATCTACCCATCGGTCTCGTGACCATGGCATGGCGGATGCCGGGGCAGCGTGACTCGAATTATGCGGCTGTTACGCTTCTGGCAGATGCGATCGCAAGCCAGCGTGGTGCCCTCTTCGGACTGGTTCCGGATGGCAAGGCGCTGGATGCGGGCTTCATGTACGATCCGGATGCACAGGCCGGTCTGGCCGTGGCCTATGCCGGTTTCCCAAAGGGCGCGAACCCGGATGAACTGCGCCATACTCTGGCATCTCTGATGGACGGATTCCGCAAGAACGGCATCCCAGCCGATCTGATCGAAGCCGCCCGGCGCAAGGAAATCGCCTCGCTGGAATTTAACGCCAACAGCATTTCCGAACTGGCTGAGAACTGGTCCCAGGCCGTGGCCATCCAGCATCTGAACAGCCCGGACGACATGATTGCGGCTTTCCGCAACGTCACCAAGGCGCAGGTGGATGATCTGGCCAAAGCCCTTCTGGACCCACAGCACGCAATCAGCGCCACCCTGACACCAAGCGAGAAGGGCAAGGCCATCGGCGGCAAGGGCTTTGGAGGAACTGAATCCTTTAATACGCCACCCTCCGGCAAGGTTGCCCTGCCGACATGGGCCGAGGAAGCACTCGCACGTCTGAGCATCCCGGCTGCCGCACCACTGCCGACAGCCTATACGCTTCCGAACGGTCTGCATCTTCTCGTTCAGCCCGAGCATGTCAGCCATACCGTGGAACTCGTAGGGTCCATCCGGCAGAACCCATCGCTGCAACAGCCTGCCGGGAAAGAGGGCGTCGCCAGCCTGACGGCTGATATGTTCCTGTACGGCAGCACGAGCCATGACCGTCTGGCACTCGCCAGTGCTCTGGATGACATTTCGGCCGATGAAAGTGCGGGACCCGGCTTTAGCCTCAGCACCCTGACGCAGAATTTCAGCGCCGGTCTTTCCCTGCTGGCAGAACACGAACTTCACCCCGCTTTCCCGGAAAAAGCATTCCATGTCACACAGATGGAAGCCATTCAGGCGCGGGCTGGCGAGCTTCAGTCCCCGGCCTACCGTTTCGGGCGTGCCACACGTCATGCGCTTGTGCCAGCCAATGATCCGACCCTCCGGGAAGCTACCCCAGCCACGCTGAGCAAGATCACGCTGGACGACGTGAAGTCCTACTACGCGACAACCTATCGCCCGGACCTGACAACAATCGTCGTCGTGGGTGACATCAGCCCGGAAGATGCCAAAAATCAGGTTGAGAAGGCTTTCGGAGGCTGGAAGGCTGCGGGCCCCGCACCGGTTGTTGACCTGGCGTCCATTCCGCTCAGCAAAGCGTCTCAGGCCGTCATCGCCGATCCGGGACGCTCGCAGGACGATGTGAAGCTGGTGGAAACCATCGGGATGAAGGTCACAGACGCAGACCGTCATGCTCTGGCGGTCGGCAACGAAATCCTTGGCAATGGCTTCTCGTCCCGTCTGATGCAGGATCTACGCGTTCGAACCGGATATGTTTATGGGGCGGGCAGCGGCTTCAGCTATTCCCGGACACGCAGTTCCTTCGGCATCAGCTTCGGTGCAGACCCGGATAAGGTGAACAAAGCCCGGACGCTCGCTATCAAGGATGTGCAGGATATGCGAACCCAGCCGGTCTCGCAGGAGAGCCTAGACCTTGCCAAAGCGTCCCTGCTCCGTCGTCAGCCCATGACCCGCGCCAGCTTCGGTGCGCTGGCAGGCAGCTATCTGGATCTGATCGACCTTGGCCTTCCCCTGAACTCTCCCGCAGAGGCAGCCAAAGCAATCTATGACATGACCCCCGCTCAGGTTCAGGCCGCTTTCAGCAAATGGGTCCGTCCTGAAGACCTCGCCCAAATCGTTCTGGGACCTCAACCTAAGTGAAGTCTAAAAAAATGCCGGGAAAACCCCGGCATTTTTATTGAGAGCCCCTAATCAACGATTTTGATGCGAAACGCGATATTGCTCACAGTGCCGGTCGAATCCCCGACATCCACGAGAACAAGGTCAAACCCTGTATATCCAGCAGCTGGGCGATAATGCAGGGCTGTTGCGGGAAGTTTCACCGTATTACAATGAAAACGTGGATTTAGCTCAACAAACTGCGGAAATGTGGAATAGTCCCCGAGATACGCCGTTCCATGGACCGGGGCCTTCCTGATCTTCAAGACCTGATAAATATTTGTCGAACAGTCGACATTTACTGACTGCCATGACGAAATGATAACATCGCTGTCTTTTTTGATGATCTTGTCGACGAAACGATAATAATTGGACGCTGGAACAGACACGACCCGTCTTGAGACCTGCTTCTGGGGCGTGTTCATGACAGTGGCAGTTGTCTGCACACATCCTGCAAGGGCTAGGCACGTGAGGCTGTAAAAGCCCTTCTTGAATTTATATCGCATCATGCTGCTGCAAAGCTCCCAACGAAAGATCCATTCCGTCAGGATCTTTATGAAATATTACTTCACGCTTCTAATTTGAGACAATACATTTCAGTCCTTCTTCTAAGACAATGCTTAAAGGTTAGGTTTCCTAAGACGCAGCCAACGTCCTAACGCCAAACCGTCATCACTGCTCCACCCAGAACAATCAACGTTCCCCCAATACAAACCGGAAGCGTTAAAGTCTGGCCAAAAGCAAAATAAGCGACAATCTGTGCTGCGACGAAAAACAGAGCCACATACACCCCCATCAGCCGTCCGAAATCCCAGTCAGGCAGATTGACCGTAATTCCATAGATCAGAAGTACGGCACCCCCAGCTGCGATGAAGCCAGCCCTACCCAGCCCGGTCGAATGCAGACCGGACCGTACAAGCGCATCCCCCCCAACTTCCAGAAAAGCCGCCAGTGTCAAAAGGACCGCAAGCCAGACAGTCTGCATTAGAAACACTCCTTCAAAGAAAAAGCCGGGCACGAGCCCGGCTTTCCGTATTCACCAGTCGATCAGGAGTCTCTTATTTGAGAAACCCTTCTGACTGCAGCACAGCCAGCGCCTGCTTGATACGATGGCTGTAAAGATGTTCCGCTTCCGTCCGCGCCTGAGCCTTACGGGTCATGGCCAAACGGGCTTCATCATCGCCAAGATATTTCTCGACCAGATTTTCAAAGTCGATCCGGTTGGAGAACACAGGAATTTCGTCAGCTTCATAGTACCGACGGATTTCATGCGTGTCTTCATGGAACACCTGAAACGCGCCAGCCAGAGCCGCCTCGAACGTCCGCGGACCCGGAGTAGAGGGAGCAATCACGAAACGCTTGTTCTCGAAATGCAGCGAACGCCCCAGGTTCAGAACCAACTTCGAGCGACGATACAGTTCCACAAGCTGGGATTTCTCGATGCGAGCATCCGAGAAACCGATCCCGAGTTCCCCCCAGCCCGGACCAACAATCTTGATGTTCAGATTGCGCAGGACCGGCAGAAGATTGCGGACGATGTCTTTACGGCTGGTGAATGCCACGCCACAGAACAGGACGTCGATGGTCTTTTCGACGTTCTCTTCAATCGGCATGTAGTGCAGCTTGGGGCTGGCTGCGAGCGGCAGATGGAACACCCGGTCACGCTGGTAGAAATTATGGCCCCAGCGATCGCATGAGAATACAACGTCAAAGTCATCAGCGATGCGGTAGTTCGCATCCTGCTCATAAGGATCTTCTGTTGCCCAGAAGACCGTTACGGCACCAATCTTCTTGGCTTCCCGGCAGACTTCACCGAAATACGTGCTTTCCGGCAGGTAAGAGCCAATGGCAAAAACGATTGTAGGCTTCAGAACTTTGACGGACGCTGCAGCCGCAGAGATATGAACGGCCGTTACGTTCTCTTCGCCAAAGCACTCCGCCCAGCCATCCATGATGGATTCACGAATCTGCGCGTTGGCCTGGCTCTCATAGCGGCCGCCGCTACACACCAGCACACGTCCGGTCAGGCCAGACACGTTCCGCTCTGCTTCAGCGGCATGTTCTTTCACTTCTGTGGTCATAGCCTCACCTGTTTCCTTACACTCTCATAGCCTGATCAGCTGGCCCGCTCTACGCAATGCAGGTTTGCAGGATCGCTGACAGATCCTGCCGGAATCGCGCTGGCGCGCAATCCCGTTCTACTGCCTTCAGCGCCCCGTCTCTCAAACGCGTCCAAAGTGCACTGTCCTGATAAAGACGGGCAACGCTGGACGCAAATCCTTCAGCATCCTCGGCAGATGCGGAAAGGAGTTCTACTTCATCCTGCCAGCCAACCTGGCTGGACAGCAGGGATGTCACAACCATGGGCACGCCAAAGGCCGCTGCCTCCTGCACCTTGAAAGGCAGTCCCCCTGCGAAGCGCGTCGGCGCCACGAAAACACGGTGCCGATTGAAGAGAGGCGCCAGATCATGCACGGCGCCCACAATATCCACACGGGGATGCCTCGCGAATACACTTACATCGACCGAGGGATGAATAAAGCCTGCGATCGTGAAACGGACATCTTCCGGAAGCAGTTCGTCAAGGAAAGGCAGAACCTCCCCTACAAACCATTCCAAACTGTCATGATTGGGTGCCCCTTCGTCATGCAAGGCACCCAGAAACAGGATGTCCCGCCGGCTCTGGAAAGACGCCCCTGTAGGGCGAATACGCATTTCATGCCCCAGAACAGAAACATTCTCATAACCCGCCCGGCGCACAAGAGAGGCATCATGCTCGGTAACAGCCACGATCTGCTGGCAGTAATGAGCACATTCCAGTTCACGCCGCAGCATCTCGTCAAAGTCCAGCGCTGGCTTCGGCAGGTCCAGAACCTTGATACGCTCCAGCGTGCGCGGCGTGGAGATGACCTCCGTATCCAGGACGGCCCCCCCGGTCGGCAGATAGCGACTGGCTTCATTCATGATCGGGAGCAGCCGCTCCATGTTATGCGTCCGTCCAACCCAGACGAGATCATAGTACCCCGCACGCGCCTGAATGAAATCCGGAAACGTGGAAAGGTGCTGATCTGCAATTAGTTCGACCGTCTCAGGGAAATCCCCAAAAAGTTCGAGTTCACTCTGGTCCCTCGGCAGCATCGGGAAAACTGTCACCTGATATCCAAGCGACGCCATTTCGCGAACAACGTCGTTCGAACGAACATATCCTGATCCCAGACGACGAAGCGGCAGTCTGTCTTCAACGAACAGGATGTGCTTCCTGTCAGACCGGCGCTCACGGGCCTGCACCGCATTCCGGATATGTGCGGGTTGCTGATGGCGCAAAAAATCCTGATGCGCCCGAGCAAAAATGCGCAGATTGGCGTGCATCAGGGTCTGCGAACCTGTTGAGCCGGAACTACCATATTCCAAATGTTCCACGACCACATTTGGATCATAGACAATCCGGAAACCCATTTTGAGAATACGGACGCAAAGGTCCGTATCTTCATAATAGGCCGGACGATACCGCAGATCGTATCCGCCCAGACGCCTCAAAACGGAAGAGCGGATCATCAGGAATGCGGCTGATACATAATCCACATCCCGGACAAAATTGGCTTCCGGCAAATTTGGACTATCTTCACGCCGGTAACCGTAAGTGGAACCATCACGCCAGATAATGGAACCCGCTTCCTGCAACCGCATGTTCGTTCGGATCAGTTTTGCACCAACCGCCGCAATTCCATCGTCAAACCGAAGACGCTCCAAGGAGTGCGCTATACTGCAGGGATACAGGCGCAGGTCATTGTTGAGGTAAAGAACAAAAGGTGCCTGGACCTCAGCCAATGCTGCATTACATCCCTCCAGATAGCCGATATTGTATCTGAAGCGCAGAATTCTGGCACCATGTACCAACTCGCCAAGGCGCTGTGTCTGGTCATGCGAACCTGAATCCACCACAATCAGCTGTATTGCACCCGCGTAATTGGCTCGCAGGGACGACAACGCCTGCATCGTCAGGGCAAGTCGATTATAAACGACCACAATGACACTGACTTCCGGCACACCAGAAACCGTGAAATCAAGTGGATGCCGCGCAAAAGCTGGCAACAATGCCTCGGCTTCACGTTCAAACAACTGCCGGGACTGGTTTTCGTCTATCTCTGGTGTTTCAACCAGCGCCGCCCGTTGGACTTCCCCTATTCTCGCCGCAACAAGATGAGCAAAAGCGCTGTCATAAACATGGTTCCGAACGTCATTACGCACCTGCGGACGGTTCATATGCGCAAGGAGGTCTATGCCTTCCTTGGGAACCCGGCCTTCATGCGCACCAAAGCGCAGGAAATGCTCATATCCATTTCGGAACGACCCAAGATCAATACAGGCCACCACGTCTGGATGAGCCGTCGCGTAATACTCTTCGGAGAACATCTCCTGCGGATCAAAACGACGCGCCGTGTCATTCGTCAGATAATGGTGCAGTGCACTGCTGTAACGGCCTTCAGCAATCTCGCGGCGGACTTCCGGGTACCGATCCAGATACCAGACGGGATCGAAATACCAGGAGACCCGCCCCGCGTCCGCGATACTGGACGGAAGACTCAGCCAGGACGCGAACAGTCCGATGCCACTGTCGAAATAATCTGGAAAACGCAGTGCCAGTCGGCGGCACAATTCATCATCAAAGAACTGATGTCCCCTGTAATAACGCGCTTCACCTACTTCGAGATAATGATCATAGCCATTCACGAAGCCCTGCTCGTCCAGGAAACGACGTGTCAGTTCAGGATAACGCCGAAGATAACTGGACTCATCAAACAGCCAGTGCGGGGAATGCTGATGATAGCCCTCGGCGCAGTAGTGCTCGAAACCTGATCGCCACTTCTCCTGAATCAGGTCACGGCGCACCTCGGGATAGGCTTCCCGATACCAGATTTCATCAAAATAACGATTGGGAGAATGACCATAGCGCTGGCCAGTCTCCAGATAAAACGCATGAAGGTCCTGATGTCCTTCTTCATGCATCCAGTCCCTGACTTCCGGATATCGCAAAAGATACCACTGCTCATCAAACTGGCGCCAGCGAGGCTGATGGCCAGCAGAAGGCTGGTCCGAGACTGGATCAGACATGAATGGTAATGCTCCCGCCTCAGGCTATGGCTTTCTCATTCAGCAGGAACTCTATCCGTTCGGATTGCTCGGGCGTCAGACTCTCCCGGCCCGTGGAAACGACACGTCCCGCATCGAAAGTCACGATCAGGTCCGTCAGATGTGTTCCAAACACATCGCCTGCCACATTGATCAGAGCCACACGGTAAACTCCATCCAGCGGGCGCGCATATCCGTGGAGCGGGTTCAGGATTCCGAAGAAGCCCGCACATAGGGGCGCATCACGATGCACCGTTGCTACATCCTGGCGAGCGACGCGTTCCATTCCGAACAGCGTCAGTTCATCCTTTTCGGGAGAAACCACTCCTACATACATCTGCCCGGCACGCGACAGGCTCTTCAGGAATGCCCAACCCCGGATCACGATGGTTCCAGATGGATCGATCTCGCTGACCGATTCACCGATAACGCCGGTGAATTCGTCAATAAAGTGCTCTAGCAGTCCGCTGCCATAGGGATGCAGCTTGTCCTTCTGGAACCCCGCGAGCTTGATGCCGCGAATAAGGCCATCGCTATGAGAAATCCGATTGAAGTCAGCCAGAATGGTATCATTGGACGGAGCGGAACGCTGGATTGTCCCGATTTTGCCGCCCTCGACCTCAATCTGGATCGACGTCAACTGGAAGGCAGCCTGGCCGTTGATGACATTGACCAGTCCGACCCGGAACCTGCCTTCACACCATTTACCACGGAGAGCTGCCTTCCCGGAGAAGCCCGAACGGCGCGGAGCGTCGTTGAACATCTCAACAATATCACCGCGAATTTCACGCTCGCACTCGAGGAAAATCAGCGGGCTATCTGCATCTTCGCCGATCAGAACCGTCAGCATGCGCCCCGCCGTCGTGACACCCGGGATCAGGAACCAGCCACGGATGTGGAATTCGTTCGCTCCCTTGAAGTCCTCATCTTCGTTAGTAGCGAAGATATGGTGGCAGACATCATCAATGTAGCACTCCGCGCCCTGGATGGAGAACCAGTCAGACACCGGAATGGGAAGTTCAACGGACAGATCGCGCGTCGTCGGAGGATCGAAGATATGGCGTGGCGGAGCCTGGTGGCGCCATGACGGATGCGGCAACAGATGAACCTGCCCTGCATCCAGACGCAGATCGGACACACCCATAGGACGACGCGGTGCAACATCCCGATAAAGTGCAAGCAGACCGTCTGCGTATTCACGGGCATGGGTCCACAGATGGGGACCGATATTGGCCATAATCGCCTTACGCAGCGGCTCGGAAGAACGCAGCAATTCAAGACGTTCAAGAACCATGCTGGGGCGATTGATGGGTACCTTGAAGCCGTTGACGCCATCTTCAACACGATCGCCCAGCGCACCAACATCCGTCACGATCGGGATCAGACCATTCTGCCAGGCCTCTGAAAGCGAGATGCAGTAGGTTTCAGGCCAGATCGACAGGTTCAGAGCAACATCAGCCTTCTTAAGGGCTTCAATGTCACCCATGTCGTAACGGCCATAAAGCTTCACGTTGGACCGTCGTCCAGCGTTCAGAACCGCTTCGTATTCGGGATGTACATAGCCAAAAATGTGGAAAACAAAGTGATCCGGGTGAGCGATCTCAATAAGGCTCAGGATTGTGTCCGCACCCTTTGTGCGCAGGAAATTTCCGACAATCGCGATATTGAGCGGCTTTTCACCTAGCGGCTCGTAGCCCTTCGGCTTCACAGGCACCGTATTTTCCGGGCTTGGTATACCTGTGATCAGGCTGATCTTCTCGTTTAGGACCGGATAGATCTCGTGGGTCAGATCACGGGAATGCTGCGTCCCGAACATGATCGCATCTACAGAACGAAGCATCTTGGCCACGAAGGCACGACGCGTCTGCTCACCGCCATATTCAACATTTTCAGAAGCCTTCAGCGTGATGTCAGCTGAAAGAACCGAACGAACCTCGTCTTCCACATAACGCAGCTCATGATTGAGCAGGTTGTAGCGGGCAGATACCAGCCAGAAGTCATGCGCCGAGAAAACAACGCCCGCACCATTGGCCTTCGCAATAATGGGGAGAGACAGCGCATGGTGACCCAGATGCTGGAAATGCACGATGTCCATGTTGTACTGGCTGATAACGCTGGAGAACGCCATCTCTTCTGGCGCATCACACATCGCGTCCTGCCAGCCCACTTCCGGAACATCAAAACGCTCCAGTTCCTGACCACTTGCAGTTGTCAGGCGGCAGAATGTTCCACGACGCAGCCAGTAAAAGAATTCAATTTCGCGTCCCAGCAACGAGCAGAGAGCCTGCTGGTAAACTTCAACACCACCCCAGGCCTGTTCATGGATGGTGGAATGCGTGCACATGAGAATACGCAGACGGCGGCGGCGTTCTACCGGCAAAACATCCGATGACTTACGTCGTCCGAAATCTGCTCCGGTGATTTCACGCATCTGCTCCAGGCGATGCTCATAAAGATGGTGAGCCAGGACAGACTTCTGTGCAGCCTGAGCCGCCTTGCGGCGCGTACTCTTGTTACCAAGAATACGGGCAATTGCGTCTACCACCCCATCCGGATCACGGGCGAGGCTGATGCCTTCGACAGTATCAAAATATTCGCTCGCCATGCTCTCAGGAGCTTCGACCACCTGTGCGGTACCAGCCAGACCAAGCTCAAAAAAGCGCGGACCCGGAGCAGTAGCCTGACTGACATCACCATGGCTGGCGTAGTCACGAAACATCGTCAGAGTAACGGCGCTGACATTGGCAAAGTCAATGAAGGCTTCGTGGCTGATGGGGCGCTGAATGGCGAGCGCGGCAAGATCAGCAGGTAACGGAGGAAGATACTCGTTGCCCGGGCAAACCAGCTTGAGGCGCGCATCGGGGAAGGCCGCAATAACACGCCGCAGCGTCTGCACTCGATTCGGCCACATCGTACCCGCGAAGAAGATATCGTACTCCAACTCGCTGGCCGGAAGAACCTTTCGCTCATGAATGGATGTACTAGCTGCCAGTGGCAGGTAATGTCCTTTACCATGATAGTATTCAGCACAGGACGGATCATTCGTGAAGACGTAATCAAAAAGGCCCGCATTCTCGACATTGAAGTCGCGCATGAACGGATCTTCAAACGTCCAGAGAATAAGTGTTTTAAAAGCCGGTCGAACCCGACGAATCAGCGCCAGATTGATACGCTGTGCATCCAGGCAGATCAGCACATCATGTTCTCCGGAAGCAGCGATACCGCCAAGAGACATGTTGTCTGCGACAACGACCTGGTCTTTTCCAAATAAAGATTTGGCGGCCCGTTCGACCGCCAGCGTCAGATAGGAATTGGGATTGTGGGTGTAGTTCGTGTTGTAAATAACCGCCATCAATCTCCTGGGTGCATGGCACCCACTCCCATCTTGAACCGAAACCATCAGTCATTCAGGCAATAGGCCGCAAAAGACTGCCGCTATCACGGTGCCCTAATTCTTACCCGAAGGTTTACGCCAACAAAACCCCTTTAAAAAAAGAAGCTTTCTTCAATGCAGACAAAAAAAAGAGCCGCTTGCGCGGCTCTTTTCCAAAATCTTCACAGTATTAGGCTGAGAAAATTTTTCAGTCTCAGACGTCCGTGGTGCGACGACGAATTGCCGCACCAAGGATGTCACCCAGGGAAGCGCCCGAGTCAGAAGAACCGTACTCGTTGATGGCTGCCTTGTCTTCCTCGACCTCACGGCCGCGGATCGTCAGGGCCAGCTTGCGAGCTGCACGGTCAACGGAAACGATCTTTGCATCGACCTTTTCGCCAACTGCGAAACGCTCTGGACGTTGCTCAGCCTTGTCACGAGCCAGCTCTGCACGGCGGATGAAGCCGGTCAGCAGATCGTCGACCTTCACTTCAATGCCGTTTGTCTGAACTGCCGTCACAACGCAGGTGACAATTGCACCCTTCTGAACGCGAGCCAGCGTGTCGGCTGCCGGATCTTCCTGAAGCTGCTTGATGCCCAGGGAGATGCGCTCCTTCTCAGGATCCACGTCGAGGACCTTGGCCTTGACGACCTGACCCTTCTCGTAGTTCGCCATGGCTGCTTCGCCAGCTTCGTCCCAGGACAGGTCGGACATGTGGACCATGCCGTCGATGTCTGCGGAGAGACCGATGAACAGACCGAACTCGGTGATGTTGCGGATTTCGCCTTCGATGACAGAGCCAACCTTGTGCTCTTCTTCGAACTGCTCCCAAGGGTTGCGCTGAACCTGCTTGAGACCAAGCGAAATGCGACGCTTGGAGCTGTCCACGTCCAGAACCATGACGTCGACTTCCTGGGAAGTAGCGACGATCTTGCCCGGATGGACGTTCTTCTTCGTCCAGGACATTTCGGAAACGTGCACCAGACCTTCGACGCCCGGCTCCAGCTCGACGAATGCACCGTAGTCGGTGATGTTCGTGACGCGACCCGTGAAGCGGGCGCCAGCCGGATACTTGATGGCGACGTTTTCCCACGGATCAGCTTCAAGCTGCTTCATGCCGAGGGAGATACGCTGCGTGTCCGGGTTGAAGCGGATGACCTGCACGCGAACCGGCTGACCGATCTGCAGAGCTTCGGACGGGTGGTTAATGCGCTTCCATGCGATGTCCGTGACATGCAGGAGGCCATCAACGCCGCCGAGGTCAACGAACGCACCGTAGTCGGTGATGTTCTTGACGACGCCGTCAAGGATCATGCCTTCCTTCAGGCCCTGGATCAGCTCGGAACGCTGTTCTGCACGGGTCTCTTCAAGAACGGCACGACGGGACACGACGATGTTGCCACGTGCGCGATCCATCTTCAGGATCTGGAACGGCTGCGGCTGACCCATCAGCGGGCCGACGTCACGAACCGGACGGATGTCAACCTGGCTGCCCGGAAGGAACGCCATTGCGCCGCCCAGATCAACCGTGAAGCCACCCTTGACGCGACCATAGATCGTGCCGTTAACGCGCTGGTTGTTGCCGAATGCACGCTCCAGAGCGGTCCATGCTTCTTCGCGGCGAGCCTTCTCGCGGGAAAGAACGATGGAACCGTCACGGTCTTCGTAACGCTCGACATACAGCTCGACAACGTCGCCCGGCTTTACGTCCGGAGCAACACCCGGCGGGCCGAATTCCTTAAGGGAAACGCGGCCTTCGCTCTTGAGACCAACATCAACGATAGCGAATTCGTCGGTCAGACGGATCACGCGACCGGTGACGACGGAACCGTCAAAACCGGTGTCGCGGCCCAGGGTCTCTTCGAGAAGGGCTGCAAAATCTTCCATGCCGTGATCGGCAGGGGTCTGATTGGCTGAAGCCATGTAAATACAATATTCCCGGATTTTCGGCTTAAAACCGATCATCCACGTCTGCGCCACGCTGATCAGGATCTGTCGTGACGACTCCCCGCTGCCATCAGAGGTCAGAACGGGTCCGTTAGGTTAAGCCTGCGCGCAAATACGCGCGATAGACGACACCATGCCCATTACGGACACAGCGCTAGCCCGCAAAAACACCCTCAGTGGGCGCTCTGTCAATAAAAAAACGGGTGTTTGACCGCTCTCTTCGGGCAATCAGGAGCAGACCTTTCGGCGTGCGACTTCTTCGCAGGCTTTTTCAAGCACTTGTTCTGCAGAGAGGCCGTCCGTCTCAATCAGAACAGCATCCACAGCCTGCACAAGTGGTGCCGTATCCCGCGAAGAATCCCGCGAGTCCCGCACGACAATCTCGGCAACAGCCGCTTCAAGCTCAGCCTCGGCCAGAAGAGCCTCACCATGAACCTGGCGATGGCGACGCAGGGCACGTGTTCTGGGAGAGGCCGTGATGAAGAACTTCACGTCCGCGTCCGGAAAAACGACCGTTCCGATGTCCCGGCCGTCCACAACAGCGCCAGTCTGCGTGGCAAACACACGTTGCCGGTCCAGAAGAGCCGCACGAACCGCGGGCTGGGCCGCCACAAGAGAGGCCCCCCGGTCGATTTCCGGAACACGGAGATCCGTTCGGGCAAGATCTTCCGGCTGGAGTGCCTGCGCCTGGGCAGACGCATCTCCCGCCGGGTCCAGACCCGCATTCACCATCCGCCGCGCAACAGCACGGTACAATAACCCTGTATCCAGATACGGCAGACCAAGCCGGGCCGCGAGTGCCTTGGCCAGCGTCCCCTTCCCGGCTGCGGCTGGCCCATCCACGGCGATGACAAGCGGACGGCTCATGCCCGGATATCCGCACCCAATGCGTTCATCAGGTCCACAAAACCGGGAAAGCTGGTCTCTATGAAAGCCGTATCGTCGATATGAACCGGCTTCTGCGCGGCAAGACCGAACACAATGCCACTCATCGCCAGACGATGATCCATGTGAGTCGTCACAGTGCCGCCACCCAGAGGGCCCTTGAAGCCCTGAACGATCAGATCATCGCCTACGACTTCGGTTTCTGCGCCATTGACGTTCAGCAGTGAAACCGTGGCGGCCAGACGGTCGCTTTCCTTCACCCGCAGTTCTTCCAGACCCCGCAGGCGGGAGGAACCTTCCGCGAAGGCACAGGCCACAGCCAGAACCGGATACTCATCAATCATCGACGGGGCACGCTCGGGTGGGACGTCCACGCCCTTAAGCTTGCTGTGACGCACGCGAAGGTCACCGACAGGCTCACCACCCTCGACACGCTCGTTCTCAATCGTCAGGTCAGCACCCATTTCGAGCAGCGTCGTGAACAGACCTGTCCGCAGGGGATTAAGACCCACATTCTCGATCAGCAGATCGGAACCAGGAACCAGCAGCGCCGCCACGAGCGGAAAAGCAGAAGAGGACGGATCGCCCGGCACCGTCACGTCACGCGCCGTCAACTTCACCGGACCTGTCAGTTCGATTCGACGTCCACCCGCATCGAGAACGGAAACATCAACCTCAACACCAAAGTGACGCAGCATGTTTTCGGTGTGGTCACGGGTTGCGACTGGCTCTTCCACCACTGTCTTGCCGACGGCATTCAGACCAGCCAGCAGAACAGCGGACTTTACCTGTGCCGAAGCAACCGGCAGGCGATATTCCAGCGGCCTGGCCTTGCCATCACCGCGGACAGCCATCGGAAGACGTCCACCCTCTCGAGCCAGAAATTCGGAGCCGTTCTTGGACAGGGGGTCCATGACACGACGCATCGGACGGGAACGCAGGGAGGCATCCCCGGTCATGACACTGTTCATCTTATGGGAGGACAGAATGCCGGACAGGAGACGCGCAGCCGTTCCGGAATTCCCCATATCCAGCACATCGGCCGGCTCGGTCAGTTCACCTACGCCTCGGCCGTCAATCGTCCAGATAGCACCGTCGCGGGTAATGGTCGCACCGAGGGCACGCATGGCGTCTGCAGTCCGCAGAACGTCCTCGCCTTCCAGGAGGCCGTAAACATGCGTACGGCCATGTGCGAGAGAGGCCAGCATCAGCGAACGGTGGCTGATGGATTTGTCACCCGGAACACGGGTGCGGCCGGAAAGTCCCTTCGGGGACGCGGAAACTGTCAAAGGTCGCGCTTGCATGCCCCTGTTCATGCGAGGGTCATTCCTGCCTGTCAATCACCCACAAAACGGTCCGCTCATGCAGTTTTCGGGACACTTCGGGTTTGACATGATGGAAACAAGCTGGCATGGCCGCGTTCCTTATCCGAGGCATTGGCAGGCTTGCATAACATGGCAAAACCCGAACTCGGTCTAAAACGGACGTGCGTTGAGTGCGGCGCCCGCTTCTATGACCTGAACCGCGTCCCTACAGTGTGCCCCAAGTGTGGCACCACCCAGCCGAACGATATCGGCCGTCTCAAGCGCAGCGAAGGCCCGCTGCCGGAAGAGAAAGATCTGAAGGCTAAGCCTGAAGAGAACGAAGATGATGTCGATGTCGATCTGGACACGGATGATGATGCCGATGACGATGTCATGGCGCCTGATGATGATCTGGACGATGACGATGATCTTTCGAACGACATCGAAGTCACGACTGACAAGGACGACCGGGACGACCACTAAGGTCCTCCGTGCTCTTTCTTTTACAGCAGTATTAAGCGGCTGCGCTGGTCCGGGAGGCACTTCGCCCCCGGATGGCGCAGCCGTTCGTGCATTGAAAGACCGGCTGGATCACAATCCAAGCGCAACAGCGGTCCTTCAGGAACATTGCTCTCTCCCGATCCGGGTGGTGCGCCTTCCGGCCCATGAACACCCCTCCCCGGACATCCTTCTGCTTCTGGAAGTTCAGGACGCAAATCAGGTTCGCACACGACATGTCCAGCTTTTGTGTGGCGATATCGCCCTGTCAGACGCCTGGAACTGGTATGTGCCAGAACGCCTGACCCCCGGGATGAACCGCGTTCTCGAGACGACAGACACGCCGTTTGGCAAAGCCGTCGCCGAGACACATTTCCAAAGACAGCGACTCGAATCGCATTTTCCGGACGCATCCGCGGGGGTCGTTCTGAAAAACCGCGCCATACTTCGGCGTGCGTCTGACAACGCGCCGATTTCCCTTGTAGTGGAAGATTATCTGCCCGCGGCCCTCAGACCCCAGCCCTGATTTATCGGCCTGGCGACCAGTTGAGGTGCTGACCGCCATCCATGGCTAACATCTGGCCTGTGACAGACGGCAGCGAGAACAGGGCCAGAGCAGCCTGAGCGATCTCTTCAGGCGAGGCACCACGCTTCAGGGGCGTTCCTGCACACATGCGATCAAAATGCTCCTGTGACTGCCCTACAGCCGGCAGAACAGGTCCGGGACCAATCGCATTGACGCGAATCCGGGGTGCCAGCGCGAGCGCGAGCGTCTGTGTCAGGGTCCACAGACCAGCTTTCGATACGGTATAGCTGACAAAATGTGGTGTGAGATTCCAGACACGCTGATCTAGCATGTTCAGAATCAGCCCTTCCGCATCTTCAGGCAAAGCCTGCGCCATCGCCTGGGACAAAACGAAAGGTGCCCTCAGGTTCGGTTCGATATGCTGGTCCCAGCTTTCGCGGGTCGCTGTCTCGATTTCATCCCGTGTGAAGGCCGAAGCGTTGTTGATAAGAACACCGACCGGCCCCAGCTTTTCCGTGGCGTCAGAAATCAGCGTCTCAACGTCTTTTTCGCAGGCCAGATCCGCTTTCAGGAGACAGCCGCAACCGCCAATCTGCTGGAGAAGGTCTTGAGCGTCCGCCTCGCTCTCACGGTAATGGATGGCAACCCTGAAGCCCTGCTGCACCAGCATTTCGACAAGTGCACGGCCAATGCGTCGGGCTCCTCCCGTTACGAGGGCCGTACGAGGGACACGCGGAGAAATCATAAGGCCCGCCGTGCAATCAGGGCCGCTGCGAGCGTGCCATCATCCAGCACATCCAGCGCGCCCCCCATCGGAACACCATGTCCGACACGGCTGACCGTCACACCTGTGGGAGCCAGCTTTTCCTGAAGCCAATGGGCGGTCGTTGCGCCTTCGACAGTTGCGCCAAGGGCCAGAATGACCTCCCGGACGCCACCTTCTGCAATACGATCCAGCAAAGATGCGATATTCAGATCATCCGGACCAAGTCCTGCAAGTGCAGAAAGCGTGCCCCCGAGAACCTGATAGACGCCCCGATGCACGCCAGCTCTCTCAAGCGCCCAGAGATCACCGACAGTCTCAACAACACAGACCAGACCACGATCCCGGTGAGCATCCGTGCAGATATGACAGGGATCGACCGTATCCAGATTGCCACAAAGCGAGCACGTCCGCACACTTGTTGCAGCCCGCTCCATGAGATGCGCCAGAGGCAACATCCGGGCTTCGGGCTGGCGCAGCAGACTGAGAGCCGCTCGGCGGGCGGACCGAGGACCAAGTCCCGGCAGACGGGACAGCATGGAAATCAGCTGTTCGATGTCATTGCTGATCATCATGGCGTCACGTCCGCAGGAAAAAGGATCAGAACGGCAGCTTCAGACCCGGCGGCAGGTCCAGACCGCCCGTCACGTCACGCATGGCTTCGGAACTGGCTGCTTCAGCCTTGTTCTTCGCGTCCGTATAAGCTGCAACGATCAGGTCCTGAAGCATTTCCATCTCGTTCGGATCAGCCAGCTTCGGGTCGATCTTCAGGCTGCGCATTTCGCCCTTGCCTGTCAGCTTGAGAGTCACGAGGCCTGCACCGGCCGTACCGTCCACCGTCAGATTAGCCAGATTTTTCTGTGCTTCTTCCATCTTGGACTGCATCTGGCTGGCCTGCTTCATCAGTCCGGCGAGGTTCTTCATAACGGCTCCTGGTCTTTCAGTAGATCGTCTTCATCAAGGAAATCGGCGTCGAGAGGCGCGAATTCCAGATCGGGAGGAGAATCCTCCGTCAATGGTGCGGTTATTTCGGGTGGCAGACCGTATTCATCAAGGGAATGATCCTGCACATCCCCGATTTTCGCACCGGGAAAAGTTTCGAGAATGGCTTTGACCAGTGGATGAGCTTCCACCGCAGCCCGGTTAAGCTGCACGACTTCGGCTCCCTGCTCGTCAAGCGTTGGTTCGCCCTCGGCAGTTGAAAGGCTGATACGCCACTGACCCGGAAAATGCTCTTCCAGAAAGCTCTGGAGAAGCCTGTCGGCTTTGGTCTGGGCATCTTCGAGGCGGATCTGCACATCTGGCGGGGAAAACCGCACGAGGTGCACCGCATTGCGAAGTGTTCCGTGAAGCTGGGGAACCTTATCCCATGTCAGGGCCACCATTTCGCGCCATGTGCGAGGCGAAACGAGTGGTTCAGGTTCCGTAAGTTGCTCTGGGAGCTGCTCCGGCTCGGCTTCAGCATAGCCGGTTTCAATAATCTCACCGCCATTGGCAACAAGACGAACATGCGCTCTCGGACCGCCCTGGTCCGTAGATGCGGAAACCTGCTGAGCGGCCTGAGCCTGAACATTTGTGCTGCTGGCTGGAGATCCGACGTTCGCAGAAGTGCCAGACGGACCAGATGGACCAGACGGAAGCGAGAGATCGACACCGCCTTCCGTCAACTGGCGGATCAGACGGTCCGGCGTCGGAAGCAAGCTGGCGTGACACAGACGGATCAGCACCATTTCCGCCGCCTGCCGGCGGTCCGGAGCAGCCTCGACTTCACCAACGCCTTTGAGCAGAATCTGCCAGGCACGTCCCAGAACACTGGTGGACAAGCGATCGGCGAGCATGCCACCACGCGTTCGCTCTGCTTCCGGCAGGTCACGACCTTCCCGCAGGGACGGCATGGCCTTGAGGCGGGACACGAGGTGCAGAAGATCCAGCAGATCGGCCAGAAGGACGCCGAGATCAGCGCCTCTTGCATAAGCCTGATCCGTCAGGTCCAGCGCTTCTGCCGCTTTTCCGGCCATAAGAGCTTCAAGCAGATCAAAGACCAGTCCCCGATCCGCCAGACCCAGCATGTCTGACACGGCATCCGCATCGCTGGCGCCTTGGGCAATCGCTTGATCCAGAAGGGAGAGACCGTCACGTACTGAGCCATCGGCCGCACGGGCAATCAGGGCCAGCGCATCGTCGGACAGGCTTGCACCTTCCTTCTGCGCAATGCGGCCAAAATGTTCGATCAGCAGAGATTGCGGTACACGACGCAGATCAAAGCGCTGACAGCGGGACAGGACCGTGACCGGCACCTTCCGCAGTTCTGTCGTCGCGAAAATGAATGTGACCTGCGGCGGTGGTTCTTCAAGCGTTTTCAGAAGCGCATTGAATGCATTGCGGGACAGCATATGGACTTCATCAATGATGAAGACTTTCATGCGCGCCTGCATCGGGCGGAAACGCGTAGCCTCAATGATTTCGCGCACGTCATCGACGCCGGTGCGGGAGGCCGCGTCCATTTCCAGAACGTCGGGATGACGATCTGCAAGAATGGCAGTGCAGTTCGCGCAGACACCACAGGGTTCAGCGGTCGGACCGCCCTTCCCGTCCGGGCCAACACAGTTCAGAGCACGTGCAATGATACGGGCTGTTGTGGTCTTACCCACACCGCGCACGCCCGTCAGCATGAAGGCATGGGCCACACGCTTAAGTTCAAACGCACGACGCAGGATACGGACCAGTGAGTCCTGACCAATCAGATCTTCAAAAGTCTGAGGCCGATATTTGCGGGCAAGAACGCGATAGGGCGTGTTGTTTTCCGGGAGCGCAGGAACCGGAACAGGTTCCGCAGGCGCATCACCGAAAAAGCCACCACCGCTTTCAGGCGGCAGGGGAAGATCGTCGTTATCGTCAGTCATGAAACTGGAAACCGTCAGAGCGGGATGTGAAGACCGCTCTCTGTCGACCTTGTGCCGAGGCGCAGGACAGAGAACCTGTCGCGCCCACAGGCTGCACTTGGTAGGAGGCCGGACATTTAACCCGGATAAAACTCACTGCGGCTGCTTCCTTCCGGACCTGACCGGGTTGGCAAGGTATCCGTCCAAAGCCGACCTCCCGGCGCTCTCCTAACACGGAGATGGGGGTGTCTGACAACCCCCTATCATTCACCCGCGGCTTCACCACCTGCATGACGCGGATCTGCAGCACCGTAGATCAAGCCCGTCCGGTGAGCAGACAGGCTTGGACGATCTGCCAGAATGCCCTCGGCCACACCCCATGGACGATGCAGCGAGAGTGCATATCCCTCGGATTTCAACGTGCTCATGACGTCATCCGTCAACGCACCCGGCTCCAGTTCGACAGCAGACGGCTCCCACTGTTCGTGGATTCGGGGCAGATCCACGGCCTGTCGGATGTCCAACCCGTAATCGAGCACGCCCAGAATGGCAGACAGCGTAATCGTCGGGATACGGGAACCACCGGGGCTACCGATCACCATGATGACCTTGCCGTCCTTTGAGACAATCGACGGAGACATGGACGAAAGCGGCGTCTTGCCCGGAGCAATGGCATTGGCCTCGGACCCGACAATTCCGAACATGTTCGGCGCGCCTGGCTTGGACGAGAAATCATCCATTTCATCATTCAGCCAGATACCGGTGTTGCCACCCATCACACCCGAGCCGAACCAGCCATTGAGGGTATAAGTGGCCGAAACCGCCATACCGCTCTTGTCCAGCACGGAGAACTGGGTCGTCTCATGCTTTTCCTGCGTATCCGGCGCGGCTTCTGCGGCCTTAACCGGAAGGGCTTCGCCTGCACGCAGCGTGCTGGACGGCAGCGCATGATCCAACGGAATGCCAGCCCGGACCTGAGCAGCGTAAGCAGGATCGTTCAGATGCTCGATCGGGTTCTTAACGAAGGCAGGATCGCCAAGATCACGCCGATCTGAATAGGCATGACGCATGGCTTCGATTTCTCGCTGCGCAGAAGCCGCCGTGTGCAGGCCGAGCGCGTGCATGTCATAGCCGGACAGGATGTTCAGGATCTCACAAAGCGCTACGCCACCACCACTAGGCGGGGGAGCTGTGTCGATCGTGTAGCCGCGATAAGTGCAGCGGATCGGCTCCATGAAGCGGATATGGTAATTCGTGAAATCCGCAGCTTCCAGAAGACCGCCTCCTTCCTTGCTGGCACGCACGATTTCGGAGGAGATTGGCCCTTCATAAAAGGCCTTCGGGCCATTTTTGGCAACAAGCTCCAGAGAATTGGCGAGGTTCTTCTGAATCAGCCGATCGCCCGGTTCAAAGGAAGACCCATCCGGACGCAGGAAAATCGGCCGGGCATATGGGTCCTGACGGAAATACTTCGTGGACGTGTTCAGAAGCTGAACGTCCCCTTCGTTCAGGATGAAGCCGTCACGCGCCAAGGCAATGGCGGGAGCCATAACCTTTGCACGCGAGAGATGGCCCCATTTCTGCAGGATCGTATCCAGCCCGGCGACCGTTCCCGGAACCGCTACGGCCTTCCAGCCTTCCGTGGACATCCCCGAAATGACCTTCCCCGAGGCATCCTGATACATGGTGGCCGTCGCAGCACCCGGAGCATGCTCACGGAAATCCACGAATACCGTCTGCCCAGTTTTCAAACGGATGGTCATGAAGCCACCACCGCCGATATTACCCGCCGCCGGATAGACAACTGCCAGCGCATAACCTACGGCAACCGCGGCATCGATGGCGTTACCGCCCTGTGCAAGAATTTTAGCCCCTGCTTCCGACGCAAGATGCTGCGCCGAAACCACCATACCGTGCTTTCCCGAAGCCAGAACGCCCGGCGACATCTGATCCGGCCCGAAAGCCAGCGGATCATGAGCGGAACTCAGGACGGTCGATGCGGGAGCAGCCAGCGCTGTGCCCCCTGTCAGACCTGCAACAATCAGGGCAAAGATTTTTTTCATGCGCCAGCTCCGTATGGGGGCTTGTTGTAACCTTTCGGGGACAGGGTGAAGATTTCGCAACCGTCTTCCGTCACCCCGACCATATGCTCAAACTGAGCCGAGAGCGTGCGATCACGCGTAACGGCTGTCCAGCCGTCATCGAGAATTTTTACATCTGGCTTGCCGATATTGAGCATGGGCTCAATCGTGAAAACCATGCCCGGAACGAGCTTAACGCCCTGCCCCGGCTTGCCGTAATGCAGCACGTTCGGAGCGGCATGAAAGTCCCGCCCGATACCATGACCACAGAAATCACGTACGATGGAAAAGCGGTTCTTTTCGGCATGCATCTGGATCGCATGACCGACGTCCCCAAGCGTATTGCCTGGCTTGACCTGCTCGATTCCCAGCATGAGGGATTCATACGTCACCTCAACCAGCTTTTCAGCTTTCTTCGGTGCTTTTCCGACAATGTACATACGGGAATTGTCGCCATACCAGCCATCCAGAATAGATGTGACGTCGATATTGACGATATCGCCGTTGGAAAGCTTCTTGTCTCCCGGAATACCGTGGCAGACGACATGATTGATGGAGATGCAGCAGGCTTTCGGAAAGCCATGGTAATTCAGGGGAGCGGGTGTCGCGCCATGGGCAAGGGTGAATTCGTGGATGAGTCTGTTCAGCTCTTCTGTCGTGACACCTGGCTGAACATGTTCCGTGATCATGTCCAGCGTTTCTGCGGCCAGTTTCCCAACCGTTCTCAGGTGTTTGAAGTCTTCACTGTCGTAAAGAACAATCCCACGCGAATTATCACCCATGTCTGCCGCCCGATCCTCAATCTTTTACAGGTCGGGACAAAATGCGACTGTCCTGCGCTAACCGCAAGGCAGGGGCGCGAGTTTTTCAGCCTCGCGAGTGACGACCAGCCTTGTGATGGGTCGCCACATGATGCGCACTAACCATCCGGACGGACGCAGCATGACGTGTGATACGACCAAAGCGGCGGGGGCTGGTCGGAGCATCAGCCACTTCCATCGGACGGCTGGACGCAACCAGCGTCCGGCTATGCGCAAAGCGACCGCCATGACGCGCTGAGGCGATCATCATCGTCCGCGGTGCGACCGGATGCATCAGCGGCTGCGGTGCAACACCTTCTGAAGCGAAGCCGTCATCCAGAATGGAGGCCATTTCCATTGACCGGCGCGCATTGGAAGACGACCCAAGCACAACGCCAATCAGACGGACATTGCCACGAATGGCCGACGTCACGAGATTGCGGCCGGCAGCGTCGGTGTAACCCGTCTTCATGCCATCAGCACCCGCATAGATCTTCAGCATCGGATCATGGTTCGGAACCAGATGGCGATGGAAATAGAAGGAAGGCACACCGAAATAGTGATAATACTGCGGGAAATCGTTGATCAGATGCTGTGCCAGAAGTCCAAGATCATGCGCCGTCGTCACCTGATCAGGGTCTGGCAGACCGGACGCGTTACGGAACGTCGTGTTGGTCATACCTAGCGCGCGCGCCTGCTGCGTCATGAGCTGGGCAAAACGCACTTCATCGCCACCGCCCAGGAATTCACCCAGCGCACAGGCAGCGTCATTGGCGGACTTCGTAACCAGAGCGAGGATTCCCTGCTCAACCGTCAGACGTGTTCCCGGAACCAGCCCCAGCTTCGAAGGAGCCTGCATGGATGCATGAATGGAGACCGGAACTTCCTGATCCAGCGTGATCTGATGGGCTTCCAGAGCACGGAAGGTCAGGTAAAGTGTCATGAGCTTGGTCAGGGACGCAGGATAGCGCTGCAGTTCCGCATCAGACTGAGAAAGAACCGCCCCCGTACGCGCATCCATCACGAAGCTGGAAACATGGCCCGCATATTGCGCTCGGGCAGATCCCATACCCACAGCCGTGAGTGCGCATAACAGAAGGGCCTTGCGGAAGGGTAAGCGCATTATGTGGCAGCCTCTGAACAAACATTATCGTCGGGGACAGTCAGACCGCTCAAGACAGTCCGTAATCCCATTACATTAGGCGCAACAAAAAGCGCCCGTCCACAGGGTTTGCGGGAGTCTGCTTAATTTTTCGTAAGCATGACGCAAAGCCGACCAGATCATGTCAGGAACATGGCGATATTCACGAAATGTACTGCTTCTTACCCCCTTCTCAAGTCGAGGGAAGCGTCCCATATCATACCAGTCATGTCTTCTTACGATTTTCTTTCACCTTCCACCGCCCGTCTGACAACCGAGTCCACTTACGGTTTGACCGTGACGGGACCTGGCCCGTCAGACCCCAAGGAACCGACGGGTCCACGCCTGCCTGACGACGAAGATCTGGGGATCAGCGTTGTCGTTCGCCCGCGGACACGGACGCGCAAGCCGTCCATGTACAAGGTGCTGATGCTCAACGACGATTACACCCCGATGGAATTCGTTGTGCATGTGCTCGAGCGCTTCTTCTCCATGAACAGGGAAGAAGCGACGGCCGTCATGTTGCAGGTGCATCAGCGGGGGGTCGGCGTCTGCGGCGTCTTCACCTACGAGGTTGCGGAAAGCAAGGTGGCTCAGGTCATGGATCTGGCGCGCCAGAACCAGCATCCGCTTCAGTGTACGATCGAAAAAGACTGACTTTCCTGCCCTAAGGAATGCAGGCACCGGACAATTTCTTGTTCAGCCATGCGTTTCTGACTGGCGTTACGTGTTGCACCACGACAAGATACCTCTTCCACGAGAGGTCGAGAGGAGCGCCACCCTATGCTGTCCCGTACGCTCGAACAGACGCTCCACCGCGCCCTGACATTCGCGGGAGATCGGCGTCATGAATATGCCACCCTCGAACATCTGCTGTTGGCCCTCACGGAAGATGCCGACGCACTGACGGTTTTCCGCGCCTGCGGAATCGACCTTGAGAAACTGCGCTCGGACCTGACCGATTTCCTCGACAAGGATCTGGCGGGTTTGGCATCAGACCGTCCGACAGAACCGAAACCAACCGCTGCGTTCCAGCGCGTGATCCAGCGCGCGGCCATCCATGTGCAGAGCACAGGCCGCGACGAAGTCACGGGTGCGAATGTTCTGGTTGCGCTTTTTGCCGAGCGCGAGAGCCACGCTGTGTACTTCCTGCAATTGCAGGACATGACGCGACTCGACGCCGTGAACTTCATCTCGCACGGCATTGCCAAAGCTCCGGACCGGGGTGCGGGCCGGAAAGCTGCCGCTGCATCCAAGGATACGTCCGAGCGTGAAGAGCGTAAGGAAACGGCCAAGGACGGCGCACTGGCAACGTATTGCGTCAATCTGAACGATCGTGCCCGCGAAGGACGGATCGACCCGCTGATCGGCCGCGATCAGGAGATAGAGCGCACGATCCAGATCCTCTGCCGCCGCACAAAGAACAACCCGCTTTATGTGGGTGATCCGGGCGTGGGCAAGACCGCCATTGCGGAAGGTCTGGCCAAGCGCATCGTTGAGAAGGACGTGCCTGAAGTCCTGCAGGACAGCACGATTTTCTCCCTCGACATGGGTTCGCTTCTGGCAGGCACGCGCTATCGCGGTGACTTTGAGGAACGCCTCAAGGCCGTCGTGACGGAACTTGACCAGACGCCGGGTGCAATCCTGTTCATCGACGAGATCCACACCGTCATTGGTGCGGGTGCAACGTCAGGTGGGGCGATGGATGCGTCCAACCTGCTGAAACCGGCTCTGGCAGCTGGAACGCTGCGCTGCATCGGGTCCACGACGTACAAGGAATTCCGTCAGCACTTCGAGAAGGACCGTGCTCTGGTGCGGCGCTTCCAGAAGATCGACGTGCCGGAACCTTCTGTTGAAGATGCCATCAAGATCCTTCGGGGCCTGAAGGGCAGTTACGAGAAGCACCACAAGGTTCGCTACACCGACGAGGCCCTGCGTGGCGCCGTCGAACTGGCAGCCCGTTACGTGCATGATCGCAAACTGCCGGACAAAGCCATCGACGTGATTGATGAAGTCGGTGCGGCCCGGATGCTGGTTCCCGAGAACAAGCGCCGCAAGACCGTAACGCTAAAGGACGTGGAAGACGCCATCGCCAAGATTGCGCGCATCCCGCCCAAGGCTGTCACGGCGGATGACCGCGAGACCCTGCGCCATCTGGAGCGGGATCTGCGGAACATGGTGTTCGGTCAGGATAAGGCGATTGATGCGCTTGCCGCAGCGATCAAGCTGTCCCGTGCGGGTCTGCGTGATGCGGAGAAGCCGATTGGCAACTACCTGTTCTCCGGCCCTACGGGCGTCGGCAAGACGGAAGTGGCCAAGCAGCTTGCTTCGTCTCTGGGTATCGAACTCATCCGGTTCGACATGTCCGAATACATGGAACGTCATTCGATCTCCCGTCTGATCGGTGCGCCTCCGGGGTATGTCGGGTTTGATCAGGGCGGACTGCTGACAGATGCGATTGACCAGCATCCCCATGCGGTTCTGCTGCTGGATGAAATCGAAAAAGCCCATCCGGACCTTTACAACGTCCTGCTTCAGGTCATGGATCATGGTCGCCTGACGGATCACAACGGCAAGACCGTCGATTTCCGCAACGTGATCCTGATCATGACCACGAATGCGGGCGCGGCGGATCTGTCCAAGGAAGCGATCGGCTTTGGTCGCACCAGTCGTTCGGGCGAGGATGAAGAGGCGATCAAGCGCACCTTCACCCCTGAGTTCCGGAACCGTCTGGACGCGGTTATTCCGTTCGCCAACCTGACGCCGGAGACCGTGGGCCGCGTGGTGGAGAAGTTCATTCTCCAGCTTGAAGCCCAACTGGCCGACCGCCACGTCACGATCGAAATCTCCTCTGCCGCCAAGGAATGGCTGGCCGAGAAGGGTTACGATCGCCTGTATGGCGCACGTCCTCTGGGCCGTGTCATTCAGGAGCACATCAAGAAGCCTCTGGCGGAAGAGCTGCTCTTCGGCCGGCTTGCAAAGGGTGGCGCGGTGAAGATCGGTCTGAAGAACGACGCGCTGGACTTCGAAATCATCGAAGGCTCGGAGCTCAAGAACGAAGACGCCGAGAAAAAAGACGAAGCGACGAACTGAGTCGTCTTGTCAGGAAAAAGCCCCGGAGGATCATCCTCCGGGGCTTTTTTTATTCGTAGCGATGCCCGTTAACGGTCACATACCCGGCCCAGGGCCATTTGCGGCTCGTGCCGTGATGCGTCCAGTCAATGCCCTGCTTGCGCAGGCTGTCATAGTAATAGCGGCCCTGCACTTCAACAGTGTCGCCCTTCTGGACCCACGGCCATTGAGGGGCGCTCATCTCATCGAGCCCGGACACAATCCGGATGGAAACGCCCTGTCCGACATCAAGGTAGAAATAGCCATGCCAGCCGCTGCGCGTTCTTTGCGCCCGCTGGGCCACCGCAATAACACGTCCGCAGATATGTTCCGGAAGATCCGTCCGGGTGGCGCCGCGTTGCTCGAAAGTCTGCTGGTCGTTCAGGAATTTCGCGTTGTCGCAAGTCGCTGGCATGGAACCCACGCTCTGGGCAGACGCCGCGAGTGGCGCGCCAAGGCAGGCCATTAGTGCCAGAAGTTTCAGACGGGACATCATGGAAAAAGCACCCTCCATTCAGGAAAGTGCTTTTATGCTCCGTTCCATACTCTGAAACAAATATCCGCCTGACTCACGTCGCCCCAAACAGGACGGACGTGTCGATCATGCGGTTCGAAAAGCCCCATTCGTTGTCATACCAGGCACACACGCGCACCATCCGCCCGCATTCCATGATCGCCGTCTGTGTCGCATCGAAATTGGAAGATGCTGGCGAATGATTGAAGTCACTGCTGACCAGAGGCGCATCGCTATAAGCCAGCACACCTTTCAAGGCCCCCTTGGCCGCGTCCTGCATGACGCGGTTCACGTCCTTTGGTGTCTCAGGCGGGTTGCGGGACAGGAAATCGAGTGAAACCAGTGAGACGTTCGGCGTCGGAACACGGATGGAGGTTCCATCCAAACGACCTTTCAGATGGGGAAGCACCAGCCCGATGGCCTTGGCGGCCCCTGTTGAGGTTGGAACCATGTTCAGGGCTGCCGAGCGTGCGCGCCGGAGATCGCGGTGACGGCGGTCCACAATCTGCTGGTCTCCGGTGTAGGAATGGATCGTCACCATGTAACCGCAGTCGATGCCGAAATTATCGTCCAATACCTTCACCAGCGGAGCGAGACAGTTGGTCGTGCAGGACGCGTTGGAAATGACTGTCATGTCCGACGTCAGCATGTCGTTGTTCACGCCATAGACGATGGTGGCGTCGACGTCCGTTCCCGGTGCGGAAATCAGAACCTTGCGGGCACCTGCCTCAATCAGAAGGGAGGCTTTTTCCTTCGTGGTGAACAGACCCGAACATTCAAGCGCCACGTCCACCCCTTCGAAGGGGACTTTTGACGGATCACGCTCGGAAGAGACACGAATGGGGCCATAGGTTCTGCCGTTATGCCGGATGGTGAGCATGTCCCCTTCAAGCTGGACCTCACCTGGCATCCGGCCATGCACACTGTCATAGACCAGCATGTGCACTTTGTCTTCCGCCGACCCCGGCCCGTTGATCCCGACGGGCGTAACGTCCTGCCGTCCTGTTTCAACAATGCTGCGAAGGGCCAGCCTGCCAATACGGCCAAAGCCGTTAATGGCGATTTTTACTGTCATTGTCTTGGGTCTCCGTGAAGGAAAACCGCTGATGGGAAGAAGCCACGGCAGCGGTTTGTCCCGGCAGGCGTGAGCGCACCGGGACAGTCTTGCCAGAAGTGATGTCAGAACGCGGTGTCACAGGCCGATCCGGTTAAGGGGTTTGCCGGCCATGAGATTCCGCTCGATCTGCTCGAGAGAAACACCACGCGTTTCAGGCACGAATTTCAGGGTCAGGTAGATGAAGAATGCATTGAAAGCGGCGTACATCCAGAAGGTCTGAGCGTTGCCGATCGTGTTCAGGAGCGTCAGGAATGTCAGGCCAACGATCATGTTCGTGAGCCAGTTGGTGAAGGTGGAACAGGCAATACCGAAGTCACGGCCCTTGATGGGCTGCACTTCCGAACACAGGATCCACACCAACGGCCCGGCGGAGAACGCAAAGCCCACGATAAAGGCCAGCAGCATCACCACGGCACCATAGCGGGCGAGTTCGCTGTTCCCCGTTCCGAAGTAAAGGATCGTGCCGACTGTAAACATGCCGATCGTCATGATGACAAAACCGGCAATCAGCATCGGGCGACGGCCCCATTTGTCCACGAAGCCGATGGCTATGAACGTGGAGAGCACATTCACCAGTCCCACTATCGCCGTACCCCACATGGCCGCATTATCGCCAAAGCCTGCGACTTCGAAGATGCGCGGGGCGTAGTACATGACCACGATGATCCCCGTGAACTGCTGCATGGTCTGAAGCAGAACCCCGAGAAACACGGAACGACGGAAATTCGCATTGGCCTTAAAGAGGCCGTACCCACCCTCGATCTGGGCAAGCTGCTCCTCAATGTCTGCAATTTCAGAACGTGCTTCACCTTCATGACCACGGAGCTGATGCAGGACCGTGAAGGCCTCGTCCTTGCGGCCACGCAGAACCAGCCAGCGCGGGCTGTCCGGCAGCAGAAGCACACCCAGCAAAAACACTACGCCGGGGATGGCCACGATCCCCAGCATCCAGCGCCAGGAACCAGAATACGCCAGCAGCGCATCGGAGATGAATGCTACGAAAATCCCGACCGTGATCATGAGCTGATAAACCGAGATCAGAGACCCGCGGTAGTGCTGATGGGCGATCTCGGAGATGTAAAGTGGAGCGGTAAAGCTCGCGATGCCAACAGACACGCCCAGCACCATCCGTCCGATGATGAGAAACGTGACGGACGTTGCCAGCGCGCAGAGCAGCGAGCCTAAAACGAACAGAAAAGCGGAAGACAGCAGCAGGCGTTTGCGGCCGAAGAGGAAAGAGAGCCGCCCGCCAGAAACTGCGCCCAGCGCCGCCCCGACCATCATGGCCGAAACAATGCATTCCTTGCCGAAATCCGTCACGTTGAATTCCTGACCGATGAATTTCAGGGCGCCTGAAATCACACCGAGATCGAGGCCGAACATCAGCCCCGCGACCGCAGCCAGAATTGCGGTCAGAACACTTTTACCATTCAGGGACACTGGCGGCGATGCCGAAAGGTCTATGCCACTCATTGCCTTGTTCCTCTTCTTCAGGTTCCCATTATGGGAACAACCTTTAACTGTTCATGTTCTAGAGTTATCCCCTCAGGTAAAATCAAATAAAAGAGAATGTTTTTATTTCTCTTTATTTAAGTTTTACATGTTCGGATAGTTTGGACCATCACCACCTTGTGGTGTTTTCCAGACGATATTCTGACTTGGATCTTTGATATCGCAGGTTTTACAGTGCACGCAGTTCTGGAAGTTGATCTGAAAACGTGGCTGTTCATTTTCCGGACGCAGCACTTCATAGACACCCGCCGGGCAATATCGCTGCGCCGGCTCATCATAGAGCGGCAGATTAACCGCTATCGGGATGGAGGGATCACGCAGTGTCAGATGGCACGGCTGGCGTTCTTCATGGTTCGTGAAGGAGAACGCCACGTTGGTCGTCCGATCAAAGCTCAGTTCGCCATCCGGTTTGCGATAGTCGATCCGCTTGAACTGCGAGGCCAGACCGGTTGCGGCGGCATCGGATTTGCCATGGTGAAGGGTCCGGAACGGGGAATACCCGATCAGGCTCGTCATCCACATATCAAGGCCACCGAGTGCGACGCCCCCGACTAGCCCGAAACGCTCCCAGAGCGGTTTGACGTTGCGAACAGGTTTGAGGTCAGCGCCAACAGGGCCGTTGCGAAGTTCGTCTTCATAGGCCGTCAGTTCATCGTGTGCCCGACCCGCAGCCAGAGCGGAGCGTGCCGCGTCCGCTGCAGCGATACCGGAGAAAATGGCGTTGTGGCTACCCTTGATGCGCGGGACATTCACCAACCCGGCCGAACAACCCAGCAGCACACCACCCGGGAAAGTTACCTTGGGGATGGACTGCCAACCGCCTTCCGAAAGCGCACGAGCCCCATAGGCCACACGTTTTCCGCCCTTCAGTAGTTCAGCCACCATCGGATGGTGCTTGAATTCCTGAAACTCGCGATATGGGTCCAGATAAGGATTTTCATAGCCAAGATGGACCACAAACCCGACGCAGACCTGATTGTTGTCGAGATGGTAGATGAAGGACCCGCCACCGGCTTTGCTGTTCAGCGGCCAGCCCATGGTGTGCGTGACCGTGCCTTCAAGATGCTTGGCGGGATCGATTTCCCAGATTTCCTTGAGGCCCAACCCGAATTTCTGCGGGTCTTTACCCTCGGAAAGCGCGAACCGGTCCATCAACTGACGGGCCAGTGACCCCCGCGCCCCTTCCGCGAAGAATACGTATTTCCCGCGAAGCTCCATACCCGGCTCGTAGGCATCGCCCGGCGTTCCATCCGGGTTCTTCCCAAACTCGCCAGCCACAACACCCGCAACGCGCCCCTGCTCGTCATAAACGATCTCGCTCGCCGCCATACCGGGAAAGATTTCCACCTCCAGGCCTTCCGCGACCTGTGCCAGCCAGCGACAGACATTCCCGAGGGAGACGATGTAATTCCCATGGTTGTCCATGAGTTTCGGCATCATGCTGTTCGGCAGGCGGATCTGGCTCTTTTCCGTCAGCAGGAAGAAATTGTCTTCCCTCACCGGTACGGTGATGGGCGCGTCCATGGTCCGCCAGTCAGGGAGCAGCACATCCAGCGCGCACGGATCAATGACCGCGCCTGACAGGATATGCGCACCGACTTCAGACCCCTTATCCAGTACGACCACGGAGAGGTCCGGCTCGTTCTGTTTGAGCCGGATCGCCGCGGAGAGACCGGCAGGGCCAGCGCCGACGATGACAACGTCATAGTCCATGCTTTCCCGTTCGATCGTAGTCATGGTCTTTCTCCTCCCTGCAGGCCGCCAGGGCCTGTCAGAGTTTTGCCGTCAGTTCGGGAAGGATGGTGAAAAGATCTCCCACCAGCCCGTAATCCGCGACTTGGAAAATCGGGGCGTCTTCGTCCTTGTTGATGGCGACGATCACCCGGGAATCCTTCATGCCCGCCAGATGCTGGATCGCCCCGGAAATACCGACCGCGATATACAGATCAGGCGCCACGATCTTGCCCGTCTGCCCGACCTGCCAGTCATTCGGCGCATATCCGGCATCCACAGCAGCACGGCTGGCGCCGATGGCGGCATTCAGCTTGTCCGCAAGCTTGGCGATGGTGTCGAAGTTCTCTTTCGATCCGACGCCACGGCCACCTGAGACGATGTTCTTGGCAGCCGTCAGCTCCGGACGTTCGGATTCAACCGCCTTGTCTTCCACCCAGGACGACAGACCAGGATCAGCAGGAGCGGAGACATTTTCCACATTGGCAGAGCCACCTCCGCCAACAGCCGAGAAAGCCGCCGTACGAATGGTGAAAACCTTCACCGGATCAGAGGACTGTACCGTCTGGATTGCATTGCCCGCATAGACTGGGCGATCAAACGTCTCGGCATCCTTCACGGCCGTCACGTCTGACAGGATCATGACATCCAACAAAGCGGCAACGCGTGGCAGAACATTCTTGGAAAATGCCGTCGAGCCCGCAGCGATATGGCTGTAGCCGGAAGCCAGAGACACGATGAGGGCGGCGACAGGTTCAGCCAGTTCATGGGCCAGAGACGCGTCATCCGCCAGCAGAACCTTGGACACACCATCGAGCTTTGCAGCTTCAGCAGCAGCATCCGCACCGTTCTGGGTGGCAATGAGAACCGTTACATCACCCAGTGCTTTGACGGCGGAAAGGGCCTTGGCAACGGTATCGGTAGCGAGGTGGCCATTGGCCACTTCAGCGAGCAGCAGAACAGACATCAGATCACTCCTGCTTCAGTCTTGAGTTTCGAAACCAGCTCATCAACGGAACTGACCTTCACACCCGCCTGACGCTGAGGCGGTTCAGCCGTGCGGATGACCTTCAGACGGGGCGCAATATCCACACCAAGGTCAGACGCCTTGCGTTCTTCAAGCGGCTTCTTCTTGGCCTTCATGATGTTGGGCAGAGCGACATAGCGCGGCTCGTTCAGGCGCAGATCCGACGTGATGATGGCGGGCAGTTTCACACGGATCGTCTGAAGACCTCCATCAACCTCACGGCTGACGGTTGCGCTTTCGCCCTCAATCTCGACGGATGACGCGAAGGTTGCCTGCCCCCAGCCCAGCAGGGCAGCGAGCATCTGGCCGGTCGCGTTCATGTCGTTATCGATGGCCTGCTTGCCCGCGATGACGAGGTTCGGTTTCTCATCCTCAATCACCTTCGCCAGCAGTTTGGCGACGGCGAGAGGCTCGATATCCACATTCACATCTGTTGTGGCTTCGACGAAAATGGCGCGGTCCGCGCCCATGGCGAGCACGGTGCGCAGTGTTTCTTTCGCCTGCGGCACACCGATGGAGACAGCAACCACTTCCGTGGCGATGCCTTTTTCCTTGAGACGGACGGCTTCTTCGATGGCGATTTCGTCAAACGGATTGACCGACATCTTGACGTTCGCAAGCTCGACCCCAGATCCGTCACCCTTTACGCGGATGCGGACGTTGTAATCGACGACACGTTTGACAGGGACGAGGATCTTCATGATGCCCTCCGATGGGTCAGCAGACAGTGCGGAAGCGTTCGACCATCGTGTCCAGCACGTCAGCCGGGTGGCGCTTCCACCAGTTATTCGCGGAAAAGATTTCCACCTCGCAGAAGCCGGAATACCCGGCGGCTTCCACCTCCCTGCGGATCCCCCGCAGGTCTGCAACACCGTCCCCCATCATCCCGCGGTCAAGCAGGATGTCAGTTGTAGGAACAAGCCAGTCACAGAGGTGAAAGCCCAGAATGCGGTTTCCCGCACGAGCGAGCTGGCGTGGCAGGTCCGTGTCCCACCACACATGGTAGATATCGATCGCAACGCCCACGCTGTCCGACCCCAGAAGGTCACACAGATCCAGGGCGTCACGAGTAGTCGTGAGGCAGGAGCGGTCTCCGGCATAGGCCGGGTGCAACGGCTCCAGCGCGAGTTTCACACCACAGGCTTCAGCGTAGGGAATGGCCTTCGCCATCCGGTCCGCCACGATGTCCAGGCTGCGGGTTACGCCCTTCGTGCCGGTTTCCACACCACCGACAACAATGGTCAGAACATCGGTTCCAAGCTCAGCCGTCTGGTCGATGGACTGGCGGAAATCCGACAGGATCGCCTCTTCAGCCTGAAGACCCAGCGGCCCGACCAGAAACGGCGTCCGGCACAGGCCAACAACCTTTACGCCAGCCTGGCGCGCCCGGTCTCCGATTTCCGCAGCCCGGCCTTCGATCTCCCGCCGCCAGAACACGATCCCGCCAATGCCACGTTCGGCACAGGCGTCAATCGTCTGTTCCGGTGACCACCCTGCCCCGACACCCGGTACATTATGGCCAAGCGTTGCGGTATTGAGGGCGATAGCCGAATGATCGTGGCGAAAGTCCCGCATAATCAGGCCCCGTACACCGACAGAAGCGACTTCATGCGGTACACGGCTAGATCTGGATTCCGCAGCAGGCCGCAGCCATCCGCCAGACGGAAAATCTCAGTGAAATGCTGGAGGGAGCGCATGGACTGCGCGCCGTTCAGCATGACGAAGTGATCCTGAAAGCCATTCAGCCAGGCCAGAAACACCACACCCGTCTTGTAGTACTGCGTGGGCGCCTGAAAGATCACGCGGGCTAGTGGAACAGTCGGATCGAGCGCGTCGTGAAAGCCTTTCACATCGCCCTCGCCCAGCAGTTTTACGCCCCGCGCCGCAAGCGGTGCGATCGGATCGAAAATGCCGAGAAGAGCGTGGCTATAGCCCTGCTCGTCACCAGCGATCAGTTCCGGGTAATTGAAGTCATCACCCGTATACATCCGCACACCTTTTGGCAGGCGACGACGCATGATGATTTCCTTCTCCTTGTCGAGAAGGGAAATCTTGATGCCGTCCACCTTCGAGACGTTTTCTTCAATGATGCTCAGGACTGTTTCCAGTGCCTCATTGAAGTCATCCGTGCCCCAATAGCCAGCCAGAGCCGGATCGAAATCCTTGCTCAGCCAGTGCAGAACGACAGGCTCATCACAGGCAGAGAGCACTTCGCGGTAGACCCGCTTATAGTCCTCAGCACTGGACGCCACGCGAACGAGGGCACGGCTGGCCATCAGAATGACGCGTGCGCCAACCTTCTGGATCGCCTCGACCTGTTCCATGTACGCCGCGAGAACATGATCGACGGAGCGTGCATCCTTCGGGTCCAGATG
This sequence comes from Gluconobacter frateurii, assembly GCF_002723955.1. GTDB lineage: Bacteria > Pseudomonadota > Alphaproteobacteria > Acetobacterales > Acetobacteraceae > Gluconobacter > Gluconobacter frateurii. The sequence continues at coordinate 114,733 of NZ_BEWN01000001.1, read as the reverse complement.
GTCTGTCCCCGCACCGTTCACGACCATCGCATCCGGCAGTTCGGCCTTGGTGCGACGGATCAGATCCAGCGCGCCGGGCCAGTCCAGCCCCATGCCGCGCTGGGCCGTATCCATGGCTTCCGCAATTCCAAGGCCCATGCCGACGAGATAGCGACGGAACTCAAGCGTTTTCTTCCAGTCGATCGTTGCGCGGCCGGACGGTGCATTATCCGTGAACGGATCAGCGACGACATGGGCCGCCGAATAGACGATCCGGGCCGGATTGGCAGGAAGGACACTGCGAGGAACAGGAGTACCGATCAGATGGTAATCCATCTTCCGGCCGGTTTCGTCGGGCAGGATGATCTTCATAACCGTTTCTCAGAAGCGCGGCACAAGCATTCCGGCATCCGCCGAAATGACCTGGCCTGTGGTGTAAGGCAGTTTCCCGGTGGCAAGGGCCGCAATGATGCGCCCCATGTCCGAGGGCTCTCCAACACGGGGAAGCAGGGTCAGTCCCTCTTCCGCGCGCTGGCGGTAGTGCTGGATCACGGCAGCCGTCATTTCTGTAGCGATCAGGCCAGGCTGAACGTCATAGACCGCGATATTCTCGATCCCGAGACGCACGGCCAGAGCCTTTGACACCATGGCCGCCGCAGCCTTTGACGCGCAGTATTCAGACCGCTGCACCGCCACAGCCGTCGCGTTCGACGATGTGACGTTGACGATCGAATGGAACGCATCCGCTGACCGTTCCCGTCCCAGAAGACGCTTTGCGAAAGCCTGTGAGAGAAAGAACATCGCCTTCGCATTGATTGTCAGGCAGCGGTCCCAGCTTGCTTCGGACACCTCCAGCAGGTCACCCCGCTGGAGAACGCCGACACCCGCATTGTTCACCAGCGTTGTCAGCGGGCCGAGTTCGTCTTCGATCCGCGCCAGAACACCGGCATGGGCGCTGATGTCGGAGACGTCGAACGGGGCAGCCACAACCTTAGCGCCCAGCCCTTCCAGACGGGCCACAGCTGCACGCAGTTCTGCATCATCAACTGGCCCGTTGACCGCTAAAGAGAATCCCTCTTTAGCGAGCGCTTCAGCGGCGGCGAGGCCAATCCCGCGTGAAGAACCGGTGACGAGAGCGACCTGTTTCATGCACGGGCGCCCTTCTTGAGCAGTTCACGCGCAATGATCATGCGCTGGATCTGGTTCGTACCTTCGTAGATCTGCGTGATCTTGGCATCGCGATACAGGCGCTCAACTTCGAAGCCACGGATGTACCCGGAACCACCAAAAACCTGCACGGCATCGGCGGTGCGAGCCACCGCCATGTCACCCGCAAAGCACTTTGCCATGGAACAGGAGCGTGTGGCATCCTGCCCGTTGTCGATCTTCACCGCAGCGGAATGAACCAGCAGACGGGCAGCTTCGATGTCCTTGGCCATATCGGCCAGAAGCCACTGAACACCCTGAAATTCAGAGATATGCTTGCCGAACTGCTTGCGCGTTCCGGCATAATCTACAGCGGCTTCAAGGCCAGCCTGTGCAATGCCAACGGCCAAAGCCGCGATGCCAACGCGCCCCTTGTCCAGCACGCTCATCATCATGTGGAAGCCACGGTTCATCTCGCCCAAAAGGGCATTGGAACCCAGGCGCACATTGGTGAAATCAAGCGCACCGACCTGACTGGCGCGCTGACCCATCTTGTGTTCCTTCGGGCCGCGCTCAACACCCTTGGCGTGCAGGTCCACAATGAAGATGGACATGCCACGGTTGCCGGCTTCCTTGTCGGTCCGAGCCAGAACGAACCCGAGATCCGCTACCGGAGCATTATGGATCCAGATTTTGCCGCCATTCAGGATCCAGCCGTCGCCATCGCGTTCGACCGTCGTGCGGATACCGGACACATCCGTGCCAGCTTCCGGCTCAGTGATGCAGTAGGCGACCTTGCGCTTCATGGAGAGAATGTCTGGTAGAAGGGCTTTCTGCTCATCCGTGCCGTGACGCACCAGCAGCGTGGAAATCAGTTCCACCAGACCGCACTGGTCGGCAACGCTGGCGTAACCGCGGGACAGTTCTTCCATCACGACGGCATAGGTCAGGGTATCGAAGCCAGGCCCACCCAGCTCTTCCGGAACAGCAATACCGAACAGGCCCAGACGACCCATCTCTTCATAAATTTCGGCCGGGAAACGCTCTTCGCGGTCGAGGGCCTCAGCAGCAGGGCGAATAACTTCATCCACGAAGGCTCGTGTGGTTTCGCGAACCTGCTCCTGAATTTCATTGAGAAACATAACCCGATTCCCTTAGTTAGTAACTAACTGGTTAGTTAGTATGTTGGCTGATCTGTTTTCAAGGCTATTCTGCATTATGAAATCAAAAGAACTTGATATTCGTAATAGTCAGAATGAATTCGTTCTTATTCAATAACAGTTTTTACTTCGCCATCTTTTTCTACCTCAGCAGAATAGCGCGAAAATCATTGACGTTCGTTCCCGTAGGACCTGGAACAAACAGGTCATCCAATGCCTCGAAAGCAGTATAGGCATCGTTTTCCGCCAGCAGGACGGACGGGTTAATTCCGCGCTCCCGCAGTCGCCCCATACTCTCCCCATCTGCAAAGGCCCCGGCATTATCTTCAGACCCGTCAATTCCGTCCGTATCCGCTGCGAGCGCGGAAACAGGCAGGCCTTCAGCCGCGAGCGCAAAGGACAGGAGAAACTCCGTATTGCGTCCGCCTCGTCCACGCCCGTGCAGGGTCACCGTTGTTTCGCCACCTGACAGAATGACGACCGGCTTCTGAAAAGGCTGATTGCGGATACTGACCTCACGGGCAATCGCCGCGTGAACCTTGCCAACGTCCCGCGCCTCTCCCTCAATCGCATCAGACAGAATAACGGCGGGAACCCCGAGATTCCGTGAGGCCGCTGCAGCTGCCTCCAGAGACAGATGAGCCGACGCCACGATCCGGACTTCATTTCCGTCAAACGCCGGATCTTCCGGGCGGGGTGCCTGCCCGAGTTCCCCATCGAGCCATGCCTGAACTTTAGGCGGCAAAGTCAGCTTCCAGGCTTTGGCCATGTGGCGAGCATCTTCGCGTGTCTTTGTATCCGGAACCGTCGGACCGGACGCAACCTGCGCCGGATCATCGAACGGCACATCCGAAACCACGAGCGACACCACTTTTGCCGGGGCAGCTGCAACAGCCAGACGGCCGCCCTTAATGCCCGAAAACTGCTTGCGGATGGTGTTCATGACAGAGATCGGCGCTCCTGACGACAGAAGAACTCGGCTGAGCTCTGCTTCGTCTTCCAGCGTGAACCCTTCTGGCGGGCAAGGCAGCAGGGCTGACCCACCCCCACAGATCAGAGCGACAACCAGATCATCCGGACCCAATCCACGCACGGCCTCAAACAGAGCCGCCGTTGCAGCCAGACCGGCTTCATCCGGGACCGGATGGGAAGCCTCCAGAACACGGATCTGTTCTGTAGGGTAGCCATAGCCATAACGGGTGACGACAACACCTTCCAGCGGGCCATCCCACACGCGCTCGAAAGCTGCGGCAAGCTGGGCTGCACCCTTCCCGGCCCCAACCACGACCGTCTTGCCTTTCGGGCGCTCCGGCAGGTTAGCAGCCAGCACGAGGTCTGCGTCGGCAGCCGTAATGGCGGCGTTGAACAGACCCGTCAGGAAACTGTGATCGTCGACTGTCATGGCTTCTTTCAGACTCCACTCACGGAAAAGACGGCCCAGCGCGTTCAGAGCGTGAGCCCCATCACGGCATCTCTGAACAGAACGGCATCCATTTCCTTCAGTTCAGGAGAAACCTTCAGCGGCGTAGAAGCCTGGTCAAGCACGTCTTTCTGAAGATCAATACCTGGCGCGATTTCCGTAACCGTCAGTTCACCGTTCAGAAGCTTGAGAACACAGCGTTCCGTCACATAGGTCACATCCTGCCCTGTTTCGGTGGCTCTGCGCCCTGAGAAGCTGACCTGATCCACCTCCGGCACGATCTTGGAAATCTTGCCTTCCCGATCAATCACGAGCCGACCGTCTTCAATGTGCATCTTGGCTCCAGCATTAAAATTGCCTGAGAAAATGATGCGCTTGGCCCGTGCCGTAATATCCACGAACCCGCCCGCCCCTGCCGTACGGTGCGGCGTGGCAGCAAGGCGGCTGACGTTGACCGATCCATCAGCCCCAATCTCAAGGAAGGACAGCAGGGAGCAGTCAAAACCGCCCGCCTGGAAGTAGCTGAACTGATGGGGCGAAGCGACAAACGCCTCGGCATTACTGGCGCAGCCGAACTTGAAATCCAGCAGCGGAACGCCGCCAACCGGTCCCTGTTCGATGACCCATGTCACGCTGCCATGCAGGCCTTCTTCCAGCAGGATGCGCGGCACATTGGCGGAAATACCGAAGCCGATATTGACCGCCCAGCCATCCTTCAGCTCCTGCGCCACACGTCGCGCAATCACCTTGCCCGGATTGAAATCCGGAATGGCAAACGACGACAGAGGCCGGAAAATCTCGCCAGAAATTGCAGGATCATAAGGCGTGGCAGTGGTCTGAAGCTGATCAGGCGCTTCCACGACAACATCCACCAGAATACCCGGCACTTTGACATCATGCGGCTTCAACGTGCCCTGTTCTGCCACACGCCGAACCTGCGCGATGACCAGTCCACCATTGTTATGAGCCGCCAGAGCCATTTCCATGGCACCAAGGGTGGCGCCTTCCTGCTCGAACGTCAGATTGCCATTTTCGTCCGCTGTCGAGGCGCGAATGATGGCTACATCTGGCTTGAGCGCAGGGAAATACAGCCAGTCCTCCCCTTCGAAGTCCAGGTGGCGCACGATGGGATTGGAGCGTGCGGTTTCATTCATCGCACCGCCTTCCCGCTTCGGGTCCACAAATGTGTCGAGACCGACTTTCGTCAACACGCCGGGGCGCAATGCCGCGCCCTCCCGCAGCATGTCGAAAATGACGCCGGACGGAAGATTATAGGCGGCAACGTCCTCGGCCAGAATACGCTGCCAGATGAGCGGCGGCTCTGCATTGCTCGGACCGGACGGGTAAGATCCGCCAATAATCTTCCGGATCATGCCGGGCTGCGCGATGTGATCCACGCCCTTGGTTCCAAACATGTCACCCGTCGCAATCGGATGGATCGTCGTGAGCTTCTTGGGCGCAGCGTCTTTTTCAAAACGCTCGCCAAGAGCCTTCAGGACATCATCAGGACACAGCAGGCCGGATGAAGCGTTAATTGCGATCGTGGCCCCGTCCTTGATGAGACTGACGGCTTCTGCGGCGGTTCTGGTCTTAGTCATTAGTTCTGATCCACTATAACTATCTTATTAGTTACTTATGATCGCGTGAAATATGCTCTTTGCGAGGAAGCGCCTGAAAAACATTGTCTTCAGGCATTCCCCAGAATGAAATCAGCCGCTCGCTCACCAATCATGACCGTTGCCGCATTGGTGTTGGACCCGAGCAACGAGGGCATGACCGAACTGTCACAGATCCGGATGCCTTCCAGACCATGCACATGCAGTCGTGGGTCAACCACGGCCATCTCGTCTCTGCCCATCTTGCAGGTACAGGTCGGATGATAAGATGTGCGCCCCTGCTGACGGGCATAGTCCTCATAAGCCTTGAGCGTACGGCCGCCACCTTCTGGCAGACAAACCTTGCTGATGTATTTCTGTAGCGAATGACTTCCGAACATTTCGTAGCTCAGGCGAACGCCTTCTGCCGTTGTCCGCAGGTCATCCGGATGTCCAAGGAAGTTCGGATCCACAATCGGCGCTTCCCGCGGATCGGATGAGCGAAGCGTGACAGACCCACGCGCTTTTGGACGGAGCGTATAGCTGTTGAGCGTGATGCCGGACGTACCTTTCGGTACCGAGGCCACACCCGCTTCCGCACCTGCTCCCGCCAGAAAGTGGAACTGAAGATCAGGACAGCTTGCCGCCGGATCGCCGTACCAGAAAGCTCCGCCTTCCACGACGTTCGAGGCCACCGGACCACTTCTGAACAGCGAATATTGCAGGCCAGCCCACATCATCCACTTGTACTGGTTGTACTTGTCGAAACTGTCATGGCCTTTCAGCTCAGCAACGATATCGACACCAAAGTGGTCCTGCAGGTTCTGCCCCACACCCGGCAGATCATGAACAACGGGAATACCATGTTCTTTCAGATGTGCAGCCGGACCAACGCCAGACAGCATCATCAGCTTCGGCGTTCCGATCGCACCGGACGTGACCAGCACTTCCTGCTCCGCACGCGCGATATGAACCTGCCTGTCAGCCACGTACTGAACGCCAACGGCCCGCTTGCCTTCAAAGACAATCTTCAGAACCATCGCACCAGTAATGACCGTCAGGTTTTTCCGCTTAAGGGCCGGACGCAGATAGCCAACAGCTGTGGAGCAGCGGCGGTTATTGCGAACAGTGAGCTGATAAATACCAGCGCCCTGCTGAACTGGACCGTTAAAGTCAGGGTTATACGGAATTCCGATTTCCTGACAGCTCTGCACGAAGGCGCGGCTGACGGGGTTCGGGCAATCCAGGTTTGACACGCCGAGTGGACCATCCGTTCCGTGCCATGATCCGGCCAGAATGGAATTTCCTTCAGAGCGGATGAAGTACTTCTGGATGTTTTTGAATCCCCAGCCATCTGCACCCTCTTCTTCCCACCGATCGAAATCAGATGGGTGCCCGCGGGTAAAGACTTCTGCGTTGATGGAGGATCCCCCCCCAAGAACGCGCGCCTGTACATACGGAATTTGGCGGTTATTGGCGTGTTTCTGCGGCGTGGTGACAAGCCCCCATGTCAGGGGACCTGTCGTCATTTTCGCAAAGCCAACCGGCATGTGAATGAGCGGATTGGTGTCACGCTTGCCTGCTTCGATCAGGCAGACGCGCACCGCCGGGTTTCGGGAGAGACGGGCGGCAAGAACACATCCTGCCGAACCGCCGCCAACGATAACGTAATCGAAACCAGTCATATCAGGAGATCCAGTGCGTCCGTTTACCGAGATCGACGTGAACGGATTTGATCTGGGTGTATTCCTCCACTCCGTACATCCCCGCTTCACGGCCCCAGCCGGACTGCTTGAAACCACCCAGCGGCATTTCGGGGCCGCCAGCCATGATCGTGTTGACCCAGAAGCGCCCGGCCTGAACCTTGCGTGTCACTTTCAGGGCTTTGCTGATGTCCTTCGTCCAGACAGACGCCGCCAGACCGTAAACCGTGTCATTGGCTAGAGAGATCGCTTCTTCCAGGCTGCTGAACCGGAAGACGGACAGCACCGGGCCAAAGATTTCGTCCGTCGCAATGGACATATCCGGTTTCACATTCGTGAAGAGCGTTGGCGCAATATACTGCCCACGACCCAGATCGACCTTGTTGCCGCCGCACAGAACGCGCGCGCCTTCAGCCTTACCCTTCTCAATATAATCAAGAATGGTTTTATTCTGCGCATCCGTCGTAATGGCGCCAATCTGCGTTTCCGGGTCGAACGGGTCACCCACGCGGATCTTTTCCATCTTGGCGACAACAAGCTTTTCGAACTTGTCGGCCACAGACTCTTCAACGATCAAACGGCTGGACGAGACGCAGCACTGCCCGGTGTTGAAGCTGATCCCAAAGGCCACCGCATCGGCCGCATCTTCCAGATCGCTGTCCGCAAAGACGACAATCGGGTTCTTGCCACCAAGCTCCAGGCCAAGCTTCTTGAGATTGCTGTCTGCGGACGCATGGATACAGGACCGGCCAACACCCGTGGAACCAGTGAAGGACAGCATATCCACATCCGGATGCTGCGTCAGAGCCTGACCGACACTCTTTCCGGTGCCTGTCACGACATTATAGACGCCCTTTGGCAGGCCCGCTTCCGTCAGAATATCGGCAAGCATCAACGTGGTTGCGCTGGTGACTTCCGCTGGCTTCACGACGACCGTGCAGCCCGATGCCAGAATGAACGGCACGCGCTCACACAGAATCATGAACGGGAAGTTCCAGGGCGTGATGAGGCCAACGACACCCACCGGCTCGCGCAGAACCATTCCGAACAGGCTTTCGCCCAGGTTATTGAAGCTGTCGCCGTGCAGAAGGCGCGCGGCACCGGCAGCCATCTCGAAACAGGAAATACAGTTGTCGATCTCGGCCTTAGCCTGAGAAATTGGCTTGCCGTTCTCCAACACTTCCCAGAAGGCAATATCGTCGCGACGCTGCTTCAGCAGTTCAGCCGCCTTCAGCAGGATCGCACTACGTTCCGAACTCGCCAGGCCAGCCCATGTGCCGTTTTCAAACGCACGCCGGGCAGCAGCAACTGCATCGTTCAGATCGGCTTCCGTGCAGCGGGCAATCCGCGTGACTACAACATCGTGACTGGGAGACTTGCGCTCGAACATCTCACGTCCGTGGCGCCACTCACCATCGATGAAAAATCCAAAGTCACGAGCCACTCCGGATGGAGCCAGTTTCTGTGCCATCTTGTTCATGGACGGCTTCTCCCTGTCTTTCTGGCGACTGCGCAGGCACATCGCCGTTTCAGTTTCTGCTGTGAGAAGACGGTCATCAGATCAAAAATCTTTAACGCTAAAGATTCTCGTGAACGTTCTTCACACCAACGGCTTCAAAAAGGGACGCTTCATTGACGGGCGATATCCGGAAACAGTCCTCTCCAAAGGAAAGCCCTTCAACCCAGAACGTTTCAGGAAAAACTTCTGCGCTGGAATATTCCTTCAACCTTGCCCGCCGAGCTTCTCCTTCTCGCTTCTGGACGGGAAACACCCCCCTTTTTGCACCGATTGGTTACTTTGGTAGCGCACAACGGAAAATCTCATAAATCACGTTATAGTGATATATAAATCGCTTTTCTATGTGATTTTTTATGTGATGTTTTGACGTCTGATCATTTCTCGCCATAAAGCGGGAAAACTTCCGGCCCGTTCCAGCAAAAGCGAGACACTCCGTTGAGCGCACAGCCCACAGACACACAGCCATCCCGCCCCCGGATCCGGGATGCCGAAGCAACCAAGGGCCGTATTCTTGATGCTGCAAAGAAAGAATTTGCACGTAATGGCCTGGAAGGCGCGCGCGTCGATGCCATTGCGCTGGAAGCCAATGCCAACAAGCGCATGATTTATCACTACTTTGAAAGCAAAGAAAAACTCTTCCAGACAGTTCTGGAAAACGCCTATTTCGATATTCGGGAATCCGAAAAAAAGCTGGAACTGGACAGTCTGGATCCGCGTGAAGCTCTGGAGAGACTCGTTCGCTTTACCTGGAACTATTACATTCAGAATCCGGAATTCATCTCACTGGTAAACAGCGAAAACCTGGCTCAGGCTCGACATCTCAAAACCTCCGAACCCGTGAAGATCGTGAGTCGGCGCTTCGTCGGGCTGGTCGACACCATCCTGAAACGTGGTGTCTCTGAAGGGATTTTTCGCTCCGGGATTGACCCCGTGCAGCTCAACATCACCATCGCAGCGGTGAGCTATTACTACTTCACCAACCAGTATACTGGTTCGATCATTTTTGAGCGGGATCTTATGTCCGAATCCGCTCAAGCTGAGCGGATCCGCTTCAATATCGACACGATCTTACGCATCGTCTGTTTGTGAAAGGAAATAGTTTTCTGTGCCAGCTGGTCCAGAAGACTTTGACCGATTAATAATCAATTTTGGAAATTTGGCTGGTGCTGCTGGCGAGGATTGAACTCGCGACCTCTCCCTTACCAAGGGAGTGCTCTACCACTGAGCTACAGCAGCATACCGGTGCCTTGGCGCGCTTCGTATCCTCTCAGCGCGCCAAGTGCAACCCCCTTAATCGTCGCGATGTACCTTTTCCATGCGCTCATGGCGTTCCTGCGCATCAATGGAAAGCGTGGCAATCGGGCGTGCTTCCAGACGTTTGAGACCAATCGGCTCACCCGTTTCTTCGCAGAAACCGTAGCTTCCGTCCTCAACGCGCTGCAGAGCCATATTGATCTTGGCAATTAGCTTACGGGCTCGGTCACGGGTTCTCAGCTCGAAAGCGCGGTCCGTTTCGACACTCGCACGGTCGGTAATGTCAGATTCATGAATACCGCCTTCTGAAAGGCTGGCGAGCGTGCCGTCGGCCTCTTTCAGCAGGTCAGCACGCCAGCGCAGAAGCTTCTGCCTGAAGTACTCCACCTGGAGGGGGTTCATGAATTCTTCTTCGTCGGAAGGGGTATAATCCGGCGGCAGCGTAATCATGCGCATCCAATCCCTGCTAGTCCGCCAACGTCCGATCGATAGCCGCGGGCGATAACGCGCGGCTTATAGCCATCACAAGCCGTTTCGCCAACCCCGAACATCCTTTTCGATTTCTGCGCCAAGGGCAGAATTCAGCGCCTGTGTTAGGTGTTTCTTTACGATAGCGCGTCATCCTGAGCGGCGAAGGGTCTTTGTTACAGCCCCACCCGTCAGGATTTCACTGAATTTTCATGTCTGTCCTATCGCTTCGTTTCCCTCATCTTTGGCGCCTGACTGCGCTTTTCTGCGTTTTGATCCTGTTCGTCCCCACCCTGACGCTGGCCGCAACGGTCCGCATCAAGGACATCACGGACATGGAAGGCGTACGAACCAATCAGTTGATTGGATACGGGCTGGTTGTCGGCCTTAACGGTACTGGAGACAGGCTGACAAACTCGATTTTCACGCGAGAGACTCTGATTTCGATGCTCAACCGTCTGGGTGTGAACATTCGCGATCAGGAAACCCAACTCCAGACTCATGACGTGGCAGCCGTGATGGTGACAGCCGATCTGCCTGCTTTTGCGCATGGCGGAAACCGGATTGACGTCACCGTGTCCGCAGCGGGTGACTCCTCGTCCCTGACGGGGGGCACTCTTCTTGTCACCCCGCTCATGGCTGCAGACGGAGAGGTTTACGCGGTGGCCCAAGGCAGTTTGGCAACCAATGCCTTCAGTACCCGTGGCGCAGCGGCCTCCATCACCCGCAATGTCCCGACGAGTGGCCATATTGCCAATGGTGCCGTTGTGGAACGCGAAGTGCCGTTCGATCTGAGCCATCGACACAACCTTCATCTCAGTCTGCGCAATCCTGACCTGACGACTGCAAGCAGAATGGCTGCCGTAATCAATCGCACACTGGGGCCCATTGCAGTTGTCCAAGATCCGCGGACCGTCCTGTTGGATCTCAGCACGCATGACCCGGTACCCACGCTTTCGCGTATCGGAGACCTGTTGGTGACGCCGGACAATCCCGCGAAGGTCATTGTGGACGAAGCCAGTGGAACCATCATCATGGGAGCGGACGTGCGCATCAGTACCGTCGCCGTGGCTCAGGGAAATCTGACTGTACAGATCACAGAAACGCCTCAGGTTTCACAACCCGGACCATTCTCCAATGGCCAGACGGCTGTAGTCCCACGCACGAACGTGAAGGTTGATACCGGTAAAAACAATCATTTGGCTGTCATGTCCGGAGGAACAACACTACGGGAGCTGGTCTCAGGCCTGAATGCCCTGGGAGTAGGACCGCGTGACATGATCAGCATCCTGCAGGCCATCAAGGCTGATGGTGCCCTGCAGGCAGAACTGGAGATGCGTTGATGACCGTTTCATCTGTCACGACTTCCGCACAAGGCTACGCGTTGCACAACACAGCGCCCGATGCCGCAAAAACCATGAAAGCGGCTCAGGATTTCGAATCCATGACCATCAATCAGATGCTCCAGCCCATGTTTCAGAACGATGATGACAGTCAGAACATGTTCAGTGGGGGAGCTGGCGAAAAACAGTTCCGTCCCATGATGGTAGAGCAGATTGCCAAGCAGATGGAGAACAACGGTGGCATTGGCCTGACAGATGCCATTGATCGGCAAATGTTGGCCATGCAGGAGCAGAAATGACGCTTCTCATCATTCATGCCATGGAAAAACTTGTCGCCATTCTAAAAACGGAAAACGCTGCCTTGTCCCTAGGCCGCATTCCTGAAGCATTGTCGCTGACATCAGACAAGCAGACTGCGGCGTTGGAGTTGGAAAAAGCTATTGAGGCGGCTTCCATTCAGGATATGTGCGTTTTTGCAGATACGTCCATTTCTCCCGAACATCGCACTCTTCTGGAAACGATGCTGGGCCTCAGCAAACAGAATGGTGAGTTGCTACAGCGTGCCATCAAGACACAGAAGCGACTCATCGAGTTGCTGACAGACCCATTGCCATCCGAAGCGCCGCAAAGTTACGGCAGCCTAGGCCACTATGCAGAGGGCACCAGCAAGCGGCAGGCGCTTTTTGTCAGCCGCGCTTGAGCAGGAGGGTCAGTCTTCAGCAAGGACCTGACGGCTGACCTTGACCTTCGCGACACGGCGCCGTTCCATGTCCATGACTTCAAACAGCCACCCTTCGAAGGCCACCTTGTCGCCCTTGGCTGGAACTCGCCTCAGCAACGCCAGGATGACGCCACCAAGTGTATGGTAGCTGCCCCCTCCCGGAAGTTCCGGAAGATCCAGCCGCGATCGCAGCTCATCAGCGGGCATGAAGCCGTCAAACACATATTCATCGCTGCCCTCAGCGGCTTGAAGCTCAGAAGAACTGGATTCCGTCTTTTCTTCACCGACGATGGCTTCGAACACATCTGACGGCGTGACGATTCCTTCGAAAGACCCGTATTCATCCAATACGAACGTAATGCCGAGGTTCACGCCCCGCATCCGTTCGATCATGTCCTGGGCACTCAGGCTGTCTGGAATGACCGGGGGGTCACGCAATGCTGCTTCGATGGACACCGGCATACCCAGTAGCAGGCGATCCATGATGTCTTTTGCGAGAATAACGCCCACAGGATGATCGACATCCCCTTCGCACACCACAATTCGGGCATAGGATGACTGCCTGAGCTTGCGCACCAGTGTTTCCTGATCGGCATGGCGATCAACCCAGAACAGTTCGTTACGAGGCGTCATGATAGCGCGCACGGGACGGTCGGCCAGCCTGAGCAGGCGTTCGATCATGGCCTGCTCGTCTGTTTCCAGCACACCAGCGCGGGCACCTTCCGCCAGAACGGCACGCAGTTCTTCTTCTGTCACGGCAGCGCGGGTCAGAGGGCCAACGCGCAGGAGACGCAAAACCAGCGAGGAGGTGCCGCTCAGCAACCAGACAACCGGCTGAGCCACCCGAGCCACCACAACCAGCAGCCAGGAGAGGCGTGAGGCAATCAGTTCCGGCTGCTGCAGAGCAATCTGCTTGGGGACGAGCTCGCCAAAGACCAGCATGGTAAACGTAATAGTCGCCACAACCAGCACGATCGACAGTTCACCCGCAAAAGGGTGAAGGGCCGGGACGGTTGCAATCCATTCCCGGATATTGGCTTCGATCTGGCTACCGCCAAATGTTCCTTCCAGAATCGAGACCAGCGTCATGCCGATCTGAACAGTGGGAAGAAAGGCGTGCGGATCATCCGCAAGACGTAAGGCTGCTGGCGCGCCGCGCACGCCCTGTTTGACAAGAACTTCCAGCCGAGGGCGCTTGGCTGAAATAAGAGCCAGCTCTCCCATGGCAAAAACAGCGTTCAGGAGAATAAGCAGGCAAATAACAAAAATGGGGGTCAACATGATCCGGCCAGAGTAATGAGAGCCTGATGATAGTCAGGACTGACCCCGGACACCATGATATTCACGCAGCCAGAGGGCAGGATACAAAAAAACCGGCCCTGAAGACCGGTTTTTCTGTCTGTCTCAATCAGAAAGCGCTGATTTAGTCAGCTGCATCCGCAGCTGCTGGAACAGAATTGGCTGCTGCACGACCGTTGACGCGTACACGAGGCCCACGGGCAGGCTTTCCACCTGTCGAGATCTTTTCCATCTGCTGAGCCACCTGAGCCTCATAGCCGTATTCGGCTGGGCGCTGATTGGCGAGCGAGATTTCCGGGACCATCGGCTTTTCAGTTTCCGGGCCGAACAAGGCGACCTTGGCGATGTGCCAAGGACGACGAACGGCATCCATCACGGCAGTGGATTCGTAACCCGAGTGAACCATGCAGTCAGCGCATTTCTCATATGCGCCAGTGCCATACTTCTCCCACTCGGTATCGTCCATCAGCTCCTTGAAGGTCTTGGCATAGCCTTCACCCAGCAAATAGCAGGGGCGCTGCCAGCCAAACACCGTACGGAGGGGCTTACCCCAAGGCGTGCAGTGATAGTTCTCGTTACCGGCCAGGAAGTTCAGGAACAGCGGCGACTGCGTAAAGCGCCACTTCTTGCCCTTACCCAGACGGAAGACGTCACGGAAAAGCTGCTTTGTTTTCTGACGGTTCAGGAAGTGAGCCTGATCCGGAGCGCGCTCGTAGGCATAACCCGGAGCCGTCATGATGCCATCCACGCCCAGCGCCATGACTTCATCAAAGAACGCAGCCAGACGCTCAGGAACTGCGCCGTCAAAGACTGTGCAGTTGATGGAAACGCGGAAGCCACGAGCCTTGGCGGCCCGGATTGCTGCCGTTGCCTTCTCGAACACGCCATCCTGACAGACGGACGAGTCATGCATCAGCTTGTCGCCGTCCAGATGCACGTCCCAGGAGAAGAAGTGGGAGGGCTCGTAATCATCAAGCTTCTTCTCAAGGAGAAGACCGTTTGTGCAGAGATAGACGTACTTCTTCCGCGCAATCAGACCTTTGATGATCTGCGGCATTTCCTTGTGCAGAAGGGGTTCACCACCCGCAACGGCAATGACTGGAGCGCCTGCTTCCGTATCGGCATCCAGGCATTCCTGGAGGCTCATGCGCTGGTTCAGGATCTGTGCCGGGTAGTCGATCTTACCGCAGCCGGCGCACGCAAGGTTGCAGCGGAACAGCGGTTCGAGCATCAGGACCAGCGGATATCGCTTGCGGCCCGTGAGGTGCTGCTTGACAACGTACCGTCCGACTCGGACAGCCTGCATCAAAGGAACGGCCATTATAATCCTCTGGTTCTGGCCTCCGGAATAATGCGCCATGACAGCGCGCCGGGGGCCTTACACATCTGAATGAGGCCCGTGCGGCCTTGGCAATGTCGGTCTGGGGTAACCGGCACCGGAAGGGCGCGTCGGACTCTTGATTGACTGGCTATAGCCTCATTGCCATGTGGGCCTCAATGTCATTGGTTGCAATTGTATGTAGTGATGTGGCCATTCGACCACAGAACGATTTATGCATCTGGCTGTTGTTACCGTGCAGCAGGAGCATGACCTCTTGCACAAAACGTCTCAGAGGACGAAAGCATGACCATGAATTCCCGATTTGCTCAGACAGCGACTCTGTCACTTCTCTCGGCCTGCCTTCTTGCAGGAACCCCTGTGACAGCAGCACACGCTCAGACTGCCGCGGCAGAAGCCCAGAACTCCGCTTCTTCCATTGCTCCAATCCAGGGTCTTTATGACGCGCTGAAATCCGCCCAGACGACGGGGAAGACAGCCCAGCAGCGTGCAGGAATGATCGCTCCGGCCATCGACCGGGCCTTTGATCTTGAAGCGATCCTGCGCCGCTCAGTGGGTGTTCGCTACAACAGCCTGAGCCCGGATGACCGCACCCGCCTGCTCGGTTCTTTCCGTCAGTTCACAATTGCGCGATATGCGTCATCCTTCAAACCAGGCGCCAACGCTGTTTTCGTCATCAAGCCACAGACACGCTCCAATCCCACGGGCGGCCAGATCGTAGATACGACGATTGGCGCCAGCGCAGATAACGGCACGCCCATTGATTACATCATGACAAGCGGTGCCTCCGGCTGGCGCGTCACGGACATTCTGCTTGATGCGCATATCAGCCAGGTTGCGGCTCAGCGCGCAGATTTCGGCGGTGCACTCTCCAAGGGCGGTGCAAGCGGTCTTGCGGATCTGCTCGACCGGAAAACGACACAGTTCCTGCATGATTGAGCCTTGTACGGCAGGAACACTCTTCCTTCCTGACGTGAAGGGGAGATAAAAGACCGCCGTGCCATCTCCTCTTTCCATTGCAGCCGGCTTCTGCAGTCTTGTTTCAATAGCTGGCAACATCCAGGCCTTGACAGGCGCGATGCTCCTCGCGCGTTTCCGTAAGCGGGAACGCCGGGAGGACGGGGCTGTCCGCCTGTCTGACAGGCAATGGCCCTCAGTCACGGTCCTCAAGCCCCTGCATGGCAACGAACCTCTGCTGAAAGAGGCGCTGGAAAGCGTCTTCACGCAGGATTACCCAGATTTCCAGATTGTCTTCGGTGTTCAGGACGAGACTGACACGGCGCTTACAGTCGTAAAAAATCTGCGTCAGCGGTACCCGAATGTTCCCGTCAGTATCGTCATCAACGCTGCGGAACATGGACCGAACCGGAAAATCAGCAATCTCATCAATATGTACGATGAGGTGCAGCATGATGTTCTGGTCATCTCCGACTCTGACATTCATTGCGCTCCGACTTATCTGAAGCACGTCGTCACCAGCCTCGAAACGCCGGGAACCGGCCTTGTGACAACTCTTTATGCAGGGCGCACGGCAGGAGGAACGCTGGTTCAGCAACTCGGCGCCTGCCAGATCAATCACAATTTTCTGCCAGGCGTAATGATGTCACGCCTGTTGGGCCGTCAGGACTGCCTTGGCGCCACCATGGCCCTGACACGCGAGACCCTGACAGAAATTGGCGGCCTTGAAGCTCTGGTTGATCACGTTGCAGACGATGCCGAACTTGGTCAGCTTGTCCGTCAGCGCGGGCAGGGCATCGCCATTGCTCCGTCCCTCACCCATACAACTGTTGGCGAACACACCCTCAGCGAACTGCTCTCCCACGAGTTGCGCTGGGGCAGGACCGTCAAAAATGTTGAACCCGTCGGCTACGGCCTGTCTTCCATTCAGCTTCCGCTGTTCTGGGCCGTCACAGCCGTACTCTTTCGTCCCAACACATGGTGGACCTGGCTACTGCTTGGACTGACATGGGCTATTCGTGCCCTTGGCAGCCGTATTATCGACCGCGCGACGGAGTGTCCTTTACCCGCCGCAATTCCTCTTCTGGTGCTCCGTGACTGGCTCTCCGCAGCCATCATGGTTGGCAGTGCAAGAGGGTCACGCGTTGCATGGCGCGGCAGAACGGTCCATATCGCCCGAAGAAAACGTAAATCTTCGGCGCGCGCCGCAGCGTTCCAGTCTGGCGCCACCACCCACAGGAGTGTCCGATCATGATGAGAACCCTTTTTCTCCAGCCTCCTTCCTTCGACGGCTTCGATGGTGGTGCTGGCTCCCGTTATCAGGCCAAGCGTGAAATCAAGTCTTTCTGGTTTCCGACCTGGCTGGCCCAGCCGGCAGCTCTGGTGCCCGGCTCCCGCCTGATTGACGCCCCTCCGGCAAAGATGGGCATGGACCCGATCCTTGAGGACGTAAAGAATCGTGACCTCGTGGTCATGCACACGTCCACGCCGTCCTTCGCATCTGACGTCCGCGTGGCGCAGATGATCAAGGATGCCAACCCCAAGATCATGATCGGCATGGTCGGCGCCAAGGTTGCTGTGCAGCCGGAAGAGAGCATGAAGCAAGGTGGCCCGATCGACTTCGTGGCCCGTAACGAGTTCGACTTCACGATCAAGGAAATTGCTGAAGGCAAGCCGCTCGCGGAAGTGGACGGCATCACCTGGCGCAACGCCGAAGGTGAGATCATCGCGAACAAGGACCGCGCGATGATCGAGGACATGGACAGCCTTCCGTTCGTGACGGAAGTCTACAAGCGTGACCTGAACATCAACGACTACTTCATCGGCTACCTGAAGCACCCGTACATTTCCATCTACACGGGCCGTGGCTGCAAATCCCGCTGCACGTTCTGCCTGTGGCCACAGACGGTTGGCGGCCATCGCTACCGCACGCGCAGCCCGGAGCATGTCGCTGCCGAGATCCGTCTCGCCAAGCAGTACTTCCCGGACGTGCAGGAATTCATGTTCGATGATGATACCTTCACGGACGATCTGCCGCGCGCAGAAGCCATTGCCCGCGAGATGGGCAAGCTAGGCGTCACCTGGTCCTGCAATGCCAAGGCGAACGTTCCTTACGAGACCCTGAAGGTCATGAAGGAAAACGGCCTGCGTCTGCTTCTCGTGGGCTATGAGAGTGGCAATCAGCAGATCCTTCACAACATCAAGAAGGGCATGCGCGTCGAAGTCGCCAAGGAATTCACGAAGAACTGCCACAAGCTGGGCATCAAGATCCACGGCACATTCATCGTTGGCCTGCCGGGCGAGACGAAGGAAACCATTCAGGAGACCATCGCCTTCGCCAAGGAAATCAACCCGCACACGTTGCAGGTTTCGCTGGCTGCTCCGTATCCCGGCACCGCGCTGCACAAGCAGGCAACCGAGAATGGCTGGCTGAACGTCGATGCAGCCGAGCTGATTGACGAGAACGGTGTGCAGATCGCTCCCCTGCATTACCCGCACCTGTCGCACACGGAAATCTTCGAGAGCGTTGAAGAGTTCTACCGGAAGTTCTATTTCCGCGGCTCCAAGATCGCTTCCATTCTGAACGAGATGATCCGCAGCCCGCAGATGATGAAGCGCCGTCTGCGCGAGGGCGTGGAATTCTTCCAGTTCCTCAAGGACCGTCACGCGGCCTGAGACCGTCCGTGACGGCCTCGTTTTCTCAAAAGGGGCATGGCTTGACGGCCATGCCCCTTTTTTCATGATCCCCGCCCCCTGTTCCGGAACGTCATCATGACCCGTCGCGCCATTGTTTCCGCCGATGATTTCGGCATGAGCCTGGAAGTCAACGAAGCTATCGAGGCCGCCCATCGCAAGGGTGTTCTTTCAACGGCAAGTTTGATGGTGGCCGGCGATGCGGCGTCGGATGCAATCCGTCGGGCTAAATCCATGCCCGATCTGCGGGTGGGGCTGCATGTTGTCGCGATCGAAGGGAAATCCGTGCTCGACCTTCCGGCCATCACGGATGAACAGGGCTGGTTTGGTCGCGATCAGCTTCGACTAGGTGTTGAATATTTCTTCAGTCCCCATGCCCGAAGCGCCATCCGCCGTGAAATCGAAGCGCAGTACCGCGTCTTTGCCCGGACAGGCCTTCCGCTGGATCATGCCAACGCACACAAGCATATGCATCTACACCCCACTGTAGGACGCTTCCTGATCGAGTCAGGCCTCAGTCACGGCCTCAGAGCCGTTCGCTCCCCTTTTGAGCCGCCGGAGCCAGTAGATGCCAAAGACAGCTTCGGGGATCGTGCCCTGCGTCGCTGGATTGGGGTTCTTCGCCACCAGATTCACAAAGCAGGTCTCAAAACCAATGACTGGTGCTTCGGGCTGCGGTGGTCCGGCCATATGACTCCTGATCGTATCCGTTCCCTGATCCCGAAACTGCCGGATGGGGTTAGCGAGATCTATTTTCATCCCGCCACAGCCCAAAACGCCATGATGCACCGCTTTATGCCCACCTACGATCAGGAGGGAGAACTGGCAGCACTTCTTGATTCCGGGGTTCGGGATGCTTTCACACGGGAGAGCGTCCGCCAGATCGGCTGGTCGGACCTTTAAGGCGTCGCACTGCCCTCTTTTTTGCTGTTTACGTGTCATGTTGCGGTATCATTATGATAGCAGAGAGATAAACCTCTGAACCGGCGGGAGATTTTGACGCGTGAAGGTTAAAATGAACGGACGACACCTTTTCGGGCGACTGCTTGTTCTCGCAGGTTTGATGACTTCCCCCGCATGGGCTGATCCAACCTCGGTTCTCAGCGTCAAGGATGGCGATACCGTTCACAAGTTCAGCGTCGAAGAACTTTTGCACCGACCAGAGACCCAGAGGCTCGATCTTTCCCACATCAAGCAGCCGCTTGGACCAGACGTCCCCGCGATCCCGCTTTCAGCCCTGATCCATCAGGATGACGCACTGGCTTTTCAGGCCACAGATCTCTTTACGGCGGAAATCCCCCGCAGCGTCTTCGAACAGGCCCGCAAGCATCATGTTACGGCATGGATCGCAATCGAGGACAAGGAATGGCCAAAGCGCCACCCACACGGACACGATCTAGGACCTTTTGCGCTGGTCTGGACGGGAGAAGACGTCGGCATCATCAAGCAGGAACAATGGGTTGACCAGCTTGCGGCCATTTCCCCATCATCCAGCAATGAACTGCCTGTCGGAACCAGTTCCGCCGCGGCACAGGGGCAGGTTGTGTTCGCGGAAAACTGCCTTCCCTGCCATCAGTTGATGGGCGTCGGCGAAGGCACGATGGGGCCGGACCTTGGCCGCCCGATCCCTGTTACGGAATATATTACGCCCAAGGGACTACGGGCCATTGTCCGCAACCCAAAACAGGTTCGGAAATGGCCGAGCGAACATATGGAAGCCTTCCCGGAGAGCGCAATTTCGGAAACCGAGCTCGACGCTCTCTGGGCCTATCTTCAGGAAGTTGGCCAGTCTGGTTTAGCCCAGAAACATCTCTGAGACCTCTGCGAGAGGGTGATCCGGGAAACACGTCCCCGGATCATGTATTGCATCAGGCGCGAAGAGAAAAATCTTCCTGAGGGCGCGCACCGAAGCGGGTGATAATGGCGCCGGCAGCCTGATTGCCGAGCTTCGCACACGTCACAAGATCATGCTGCTTGCTGAGGCCTGCCAGGAAGCCCGCCGCGAAGGCATCGCCCGCGCCTGTCGTATCAACGACCTTGACCGGCGTGGTCGGAACATCGTGACGCTCGCCCTTGCTGATGACGACAGCGCCTTTTTCACTCCGCGTGACGACAGCGAGCTGCGTTTCTGCAGCAACCTGACGCAGGGCCTCTTCGAAATCCGCCGTTTCATACAGCGCCAGAAGCTCGGCTTCGTTGGCAAAAAGAATATCGACGTGCCCCGCAACAAGACCACGGAACGCTGCATGGTGACGGCCGACGCAGAACGTGTCTGACAGCGTCAGAGCAACCTGACGGCCAGCTTTGCGGGCCAGCGTGGCAGCATGTTCGAAAGCAGCCTGAGCGTGTGGCTTGTCGTACAGATAGCCTTCCATGTACGTGATGGCGGCATCCGTGACCGTGTCTTCATGAACGTCTGCCGGCGTGAATTCCGTACAGGCCCCGAGATAGGTGAACATGGTGCGCTGCCCGTCGGGTGTTACGAGGACGATGCAACGGGCGGTCGGGATTTCTTCAGACGCAGCCAGTGGCTGTGACGGAAACGTCAGACCCTGATCGCGGATATCCTGAGCAAAATGCGTTCCGGCCTGATCTTCGGCGACCTTGCCAAGATAGGACACCTTTGCGCCCATACGCGCGGCAACCACGGCGGTATTCGCGCCAGAACCACCACCGGCCACACGCTCAACAGCAATACGGTTTTCAATGTCCTGCGCCGTTGCCGCGTCAATCAGGGTCATACTGCCCGGAGCGGCGCCAAGATCAGCAATGACAGAGGGGTCAACGGAGGCAAGAACATCGACAATCGCGTTGCCAATGCAGAGGAGATCATGCTTGGGGGCGGACATTAAAGCTCCAGAGTTCATAAAAAAGGCAGAAAATCGTTCAAGACGCCATCTGCGCCATTAAATCAACACGATCATAGGTGCCCTCTGGGAACACGCCAACACCCCGGACAGACTCTCCCTGCCGTTGCGTACGTGTCAGATTATGACATTTAGCCGAAAGCGCGGGTTGTCCGTCCGGGGCGTGACCGTGTAAGCCTTGTCAGAGGCCGCACCTGACCGCATCTGCATTTGCAGGGCTGCCAGCGGGCGACCGAGACAGAGTCATTGTTCTTTCCAGATCCGTAGCGGGGTTTCCTTGTTCAGAAGACGCAAACCGGAAGAAGACGCAAAGCCTGCCGAGACCAGTCAGCTAGCCGGGCAGCCCATCTTTCCCAGCCGGCCGGATGCTTCCAGCCAGACCACTCCTGCGTCCGGATCCGGAACCGCCAGCCCCCAGCCCAACCAGCAGAAGGACCCCGCCTCTATGGGTCGTACCCCTTTCCCGGCGCCGCCATCCCCGAACAATCTGCCGGGCGCAACGCCTGCAACTGCGCCCCGTCCGGGTGCAGCAGGCGTACCGGGTGCTCCACGCCAGACGGGTCCGGAACGTCGCACGCTGGTCGTTGGCCGCGGCATTAGCGTTCAGGGTTCGGTTCAGGATGCCGAGCGTCTGGTCGTTGAAGGGACTGTCGAGTCCAGCATGATCCAGGCGGCTGAAGTCGTCGTTGCACAGGGCGGTGTTTTCCGCGGTGCGATCGAGGTCGAAGATGCGGAAGTGGCTGGCACGATTGACGGCACCCTGACCGTTAATGGCAGCCTCACGATCCGCGGCAGCGGCCGTCTGATCGGCAAGGCCAAGTGCCGTCGCCTGCAGGTTGAAGACGGTGGCCAGATCACCGGTCAGCTCGAAATGATCACGGATGGCGTCGCGCCCCGTGCGCCAATTGCGGAACCTGCAAAGACAACTCCGGAAGTGGCAGAGGAAAAGGCTGAGGGCTAATTCCTTCCGCTTTTATCTGACGGTTCTGAAAAACCCGCCCCTCTTCAGTGAGGGGCGGGTTTTTTCGTATAGACGCGATAAAAAATAGTAAAGAACGGATACGAAGAGCTTACAATTATAATAAATTCCATTTTAATAAATATATCTTCATTACAAGATGCATAGAATGCGCGACAGCAAACAACAGATTAAATCTGCATTTAATTAAATCTCTGTATTAAATGGGAGTTTAAATCCAGCTCTACAACATAGTGTGTATATCGGCGCATCTACCTAAACCGCATCAGGACGCGCCAACCAATGAATGCCATTGTTGTCACCGCGCTAAGACGACCCTTAACGTTCGTCGTCCTGTCGATTCTGATTGTGATGCTTGGCATCCTCTCGATCCTCAGGACGCCAACGGACGTATTCCCCAACATCAAGATTCCGGTCGTCGCAGCGGTCTGGACCTATCCAGGTCTTCTGCCACAGGAATTTGCTGGCCGTATTACCTACAACTTCGAACTGGCCGTCACGACGACAGTCCAGAATATCGAGCATATGGAGTCCAACTCCTATTATGGTCGTTCAATTGTAGACATCTACTTCCAGCCCGGCACGCCCATCGGCGATGCCGAGGCGGAAGTGACAGCAATTTCCCAGACGGTGCTCCTTGGCATGCCCCCGATGGTGCCAGCGCCCATGATCATGGCCCTGAACCCGTCTCAGGTGCCGGTCATTGCCCTGCAGATCACGTCTGACAAGCAAACACCTTCGGATCTGTTCAAACTTGGCGTGATTACGGTTCGTCCATTGCTCGCAACCGTTCCAGGTGCCGTCGTGGCTCACCCGAATGGCGGTATGGACAGCTTTGTCATGGTCTCCATGAACCAGGCAGAACTCCGGGCTCATCATCTTGCTGCGGCGGACGTTCAGGCTGCCCTGCGCAAGCAGAACATCGTTCTGCCGGCCGGTGATCAGAAGATCGACGCAACCGACTGGATGGTGCAGACCAACGCCGCCCCGCAGAGCATGGAAGACATCGCCAATATCCCCGTCAAACGGGTTGGCAATGCGGTCATCTATGTGAGGGACGTCGCGGACGTCTATCGTGGTGGTCATCCTCAGACGAATCTGGTGCTGGTAAAAGGCCGTCAGGCCGTGGAAGTCATTACCCAGAAGGGCGGCACGGCCTCCACTCTGGATGTGGTGGCCGCAACCAAGGCGCTTCTCCCGCGTCTGCGTAAAATTCTGCCGCCTGATGTACATGTCTCGATCCTCGAAGACGCCTCCGTGATGGTGAAAGACCAGATCAAGGACGTCGTGCAGGAAATGATTACCGCCGCGTTCCTGACCGGTATCGTGGTCCTGCTGTTCCTTGGCTCCTGGCGCTCCACCGTCATCATCGCCACGTCTATTCCGCTCGCCATTCTCTGCGCGCTCATCGGGCTGGGATGGGCGGGTCAGTCCATCAACGTGATGACTCTGGGTGGCCTCGCGCTGGCTGTCGGTATTCTTGTGGATGACGCCACCGTCATGATCGAGAACATCGATACCCATCTTGAAATGGGCAAGGATCTGGAACTCGCCATCATCGATGCGGCGAATCAGATCGTTATCCCGACCTTCGTCTCCACAACCTGCATCTGCATTGTCTGGCTGCCACTTTTCGAGCTGGACGGCGTGTCGGGCTACCTGTTCATGCCGATGGCAGAAGCCATCATTTTTGCGATGATCGCGTCCTTCATCCTGTCCCGTACGCTCGTGCCGACCATGGCCAAGTACCTTCTGGCAGGGCAGGTTCATCATGGCGCGCATGGTGAAACCGACCACGGCCATCCGGAGCCCAAGGGCTTCTTCGGACGGTTTCAGGCCGGTTTCGAAGCGCGCTTCAATCGCTTTCGTGATGGCTACGGCACACTTCTGGAACGCTGCATCGGTCGCCGCACGGCATTCGTTGGCGTCTTCCTGCTGATTTCGATTGCCTCAACCGGGCTCTATGCCTTCGCGGGCCGGGACTTCTTCCCGGAAGTCAAATCCGGAACCCTTCAGATGCATATGCGTGCCCCACTGGGCACGCGTATCGAAGTGGCCGGCCGTATTGCAGCCCTTGTAGATGATCGCATCCACGAGGACCTGCCTGGCAAGGTTGAAAGCATCATCTCCGATTGCGGCCTGCCAGAAGGCCCCCACAACCAGGCCTTCATGCCGACCCCAAGCGTCGGCACGCAGGACTGCGATCTGACGATTGCCCTGAAGAATGACGCCTCCCCTGTCTGGGACTACCGCAAGCTGCTCCGCAAGGATCTGTCACAGCGCTTCCCCGGCACGGTATTCACATTCCAGCCTGCTGACCTGACCCAGAAAATCCTGAACTTCGGGTCTTCCGCCCCGATCGACGTTCAGATCTCTGGTCCGGATGCCATGCAGAACTACGACTATGCGCGCCACGTCATCGGCAAGATCCGTCAGGTTCCGGGTGCTGCGGATGTGACCATCCAGCAGACCATGTCCACGCCGACCCTGATGGTGAACGGCAACCGTACCTTCGGTCAGGCGACTGGCGTGACGGAAGAAGACATCGCCCAGAACGAACTTTACACCCTGTCAGGCTCAGCCGTTGTTGATCCGCAGTTCTGGCTGGACCCGGAAGACAACGTCACCTTCCCGCTGAACCTTTACACCTCACAGGATCAGATGACGCATCTGAGCGATCTGCTGACCATTCCTGTGGATAAAGGTGAAGGTAATCCCGAAAACATCGACCCACAGCTTCTCGGCGCTGTCGCAGACGTGGTGGCTGCTGGCACACCGGGCGAAGTCTCCCACTACAACTCGATGTCCGAGATGGACATTTATGTGAACGTCGAAGGCACGGACATGGGCTCCGTTCTGGATGGCGTGAAGAAAGTTCTGGCTGACGACGCACACAACGTCCCGCGCTCGGCTGAAATCGACGTCCACGGACAGGCCACCACCATGCATGGTGCCTATTCCCAGCTTGTCTTCGGCCTCTGTGTCTCCGTGGTGCTGATCTATCTGCTGATCGTCGTGAACTTCCAGTCCTGGCTTGACCCGTTCATCATCATCACGGCTCTGCCGGGTGCTCTGGGCGGCATTGCGTGGGCGCTATTCCTGACGGGCACACGCCTGTCGGTTCCGGCTCTCACCGGCGCCATCATGTGCATGGGGACTGCCACCGCCAACTCCATCCTCGTGGTCTCGTTCGCCCGTGAACGTCTCGAAATCCATGGTGATGCCCTCAAGGCCGCACTGGAAGCTGGCTTTGGCCGTATTCGTCCGGTGCTCATGACGGCACTCGCCATGATTGTCGGCATGATCCCGATGGCGATTTCGAACTCCACGAACGCACCGCTTGGCAAGGCCGTCATCGGCGGCCTGCTGGTCGCGACGATCTCGACCCTCCTCTTTGTCCCCTGCGTTTACGCCATCCTCCACAACCGTTCCTCGCGTCAGAAGGAAACTGTCTAATGGCCAGCTCTCCGAAAATCTTCGCCATTGCGGGAAGCTGCGTTCTCGCGCTTTACGTGGGCTTCATCGTTGTTGAAAAAACCCATGCGGCAACGGAACTGAAGGCTGACACCGAAGCCGGCGCGATCCCGAACGTTGCAGTCATCAATCCCAAGCAGTCCCCGGAAAAGGTCGCCCTGACGCTCCCCGGCACGATTGATGCCTGGTATCAGGCGCCGATCTATCCGCAGGTCTCTGGCTACGTGAAGATGTGGTACAAGGACTACGGCGCTCATGTGAAAGCCGGTGACGCTCTGGCCGAGATCAATGCCCCAGCCCTTGATGCACAATATGCGCAGGCCAAGGCTGATCTGGACTCCGTGATGGCGAAATATCATCTCGCTACCGTCACGGCAGAACGCTGGCGCGCCATGGGACGGTCTCAGTCCGTCTCGGGGCAGTCCGTCTCGGTCTCCAACGCGAACGAACAGTCTGCGCATGCAGAAGTGGACGCCGCACAGCGGAACGTCGATCACTTCGAAGCTCTTGAGAAGTTCAAGACCATCGTTGCACCGTTCGATGGCGTCGTGACGGCCCGTAACATCAACGTCGGCGATTACGTCAACAACGGTGGCGGCGGTCTGAACTCAACGGGTAGCGCTTCCGAACTCTTCACAGTGGCGGACGTGCAGAAGCTTCGTCTGTTCGTCTCCGTGCCGGAAACATTCTCCTATGTTCTGCAACCTGACCTGACGGCGACCATCAGCGTCCCGCAGTATCGTGGCCGCACATTCGAAGCGAAGTACCTGACGACGTCCCGCGGGTTCGATCCCAACACCCGCACAGCCGTTGCCGAGTTTACACTTGAGAACAAGGACGAAGTCCTGTGGCCCGGCACCTTCGCCTCCGCAGCCCTGAAGTCCCACAACGAAGACGCACATCTGTACGAAATCCCGACCAGTGCACTCGTTTTCCAGGAAAAGGGCATGCAGGTCGCGGTCGTGGATGAGAGCAGCCGTGTGCATTACCGGAATGTGACGGTTGGCCGTATGGCAGACACCTCGACCGAAATCCAGACAGGCATTTCCCCGACCGACCGCATCATCTCCAACCCGCCAGCCGACGTGCTGGAAGGCGACAAGGTGAATGTCGTGGACGGTCAGCGCGGCTACAACCAGTCCGGCTTTGGAAAAGACTGATGATGAACCCTATTCTTCGTCGCGTCTCGCTCGCTTGCGGTTCAGCCCTGTCCCTGCTGGGACTTTCTGCCTGCGATCTGGCACCGACTTACAAGGCTCCGAACTTTGTTGTTCCAGCAAGCTGGCAGGGTCAGGCCCCGTTCGCTATCGCAACGCCCGCTGACACAGTCCTCCCGGAAAACTGGTGGACCATGTTGCATGACCCGCTTCTAAATGAACTGGAAGAACGGGCAACAGCAGACAACGGCGACATTCAGGCTGCGGCAGAACGCTTCATTCAGGCACGGTCGCTCGTTGCGGTCGCACGCTCCGAGCTGCTTCCGCACGCCAGCATGGAAGCGGGTGCGTCAGACAACAAACAGTCTGCCGACCGCCTGTTCCGCAATGGTGCCACCCTCACCCAAACTGAAGAAGATTACGGCGGACTGGTGTCCTGGGAGCCGGATTTCTGGTCATCCATTCGTAACCGCGTGCGATCCCAGAAGCAGTTTGCCCAGCAGCGTGCAGCGGACTTCGCCATGGCACGCCTGAGCACACAGGCCGAACTGGCGCGCGATTATATTGAACTGCGTGGTTATGACGCACAGGACGCGATCTACGAGCAGTCCATTTCCTTCTACAAACGCGCCGTCACCATTACGGAAAATCAGGTTCAGAATCAGGCCGCACCCCGTCTGGATCTGGCACGCGCGCAGGCGCAGCTTTACACGACACAGGCCGCGCAGCTGGATATTCAGGCGGCCCGTCAGGTCACGGAACACGCGATTGCGGTTCTGACCAACTCGTCTCCCTCTGCGTTCCATATTCCGCAGATTCAGACCTTCAGCTTCATCCAGCCCAGCATTCCGGCTTCTGTTCCTTCCGAGCTGCTTCAGCGTCGCCCGGATATCGCCTCCGCAGAGCGCGAAATGGCGCAGGCCAACCGGGAAATCGGCATCGCGCGTGCGGCTTTCTATCCGCATATCGCTCTGAAGCTCGGAGGCGGTTTCGCGTCCAACGGTTTTGATCTTGCCAATCTGGCCAACTCGCTCTGGACCTATGGGGCAAGTCTGGACATGCCGCTCTTTGATGGCGGCCTGCGTCGTGCGGAGCTTCAGCGCACTTGGTCGGCTTATCGTGAAACGCGGGACGAATACCGCATGAAAGTTCTGTCTGCTTTCCGCGAAGTGGAAGACGGACTGTCCCGCACGGAGCGTCTGTCCAAGGAAAATGCTGCTCTTGAGCAGGCCGTCAAAGCCAATCTGGACACCCAGAACATGACCATGACGCTCTATCAGGGCGGTGTTGGCACCTATCTGGAAGCTATTTTCAGCCAGGAAAACACACTGGAAAGCCGAATTCATCAGGTTGAAATCGCAACCCGCCTCTACAAAGCAGATGTCGATCTGATCCGCAGCCTGGGTGGCGGATGGTCAACACGCA
Organism: Gluconobacter frateurii; assembly: GCF_002723955.1. Taxonomy (GTDB): domain Bacteria; phylum Pseudomonadota; class Alphaproteobacteria; order Acetobacterales; family Acetobacteraceae; genus Gluconobacter; species Gluconobacter frateurii. The sequence goes on along the minus strand of NZ_BEWN01000001.1, from coordinate 86,234 downwards.
ACCTGCCGACCATGGATCAGACGCTCTCCGTGGAGCCGCTGCAATACGACAACCTGCATCACCCCCAACCGGTTGGTGACGTTAATGCGTCCCAGCATCCAGAGCAGTTCGAAAACCTGAACTCCTCTGCTCCCGACACACCGGGACTGGGTCAGGGCAACACACTGCCTGCGCTGCCCATGGGAAGTCTTTCCAACACCTCTCACTAATCCCTGCAAAGACCGGCCCTACAGAAGCCGGTCTTTTTTATGGGTATGTAATTCCAGAGCACAAAAAGGCTTTTCATTCAGTAACGTTAAGTTACATTTAGACCCGACACATGCGAAGTGTGAGGGGAAATGGAGCTACCGCCACAGAAGCCTGATACAGAACCTGCACCTCTTCCCAAGGAAGAGGCCAGCAATTCAGGCTGGCTTGGTCCACTCATGTTCTGCATCTGCCTGATGCAGTGTCTCAGCCTCGCCTGGTATCTTCCAGACAGGTCGCATCAGACCCGGCCCGCTTCCGTAAATCATTTCCTGACGTCCAACCCGCAATACCCTGCTCGTCTTCTGAAACAACAGCTTGCGGATAACGTCTCAGTTCACTGCGACATTGATGCTGAGGGACATGCACACAGTTGCCATGTCACGCAGGGACATTACATCGAGTTCAATCAGACGGCTCTGCTGTATGCGGAACGCGCCATTTATCATCCCGCTCTGCAGAACGGTAAAGCCGTACCCAGCCCCGATTTTAAATTGCACATCAATTTCATAATAGAGTGATCAGGAATATCCTCCTGATTCATAAAAAAAAGCCGCCCTGACCGGGCGGCTTTTTCTGTTCAATCCCGGCGATCCCGGATCTTCACGTAAGCAATGGCGGCATGTTCCGCACAGTAGGGTTTTCCGGGCAACGGTGTTGCCCCACAGAAATGGAAACCCGGTGTTCCCGGATCACCGATCGGCCAGCAGCAGGACGGACCACGACGGGCCGGACGGTCGATACTGGCTGTAAACCTTGGAGGCGGAGCAGGACGAACCGGCGGGGGAACACGAGGCTCTGGGGCAACAGGAGCCACACGCGCAGGAGAGTCCACTTTTGCAGCGACTGGACGCGGCGGCGGAGACATCATGACGCTTTCCAGAGCGGGCGACGGTTTGGCCGGCGCAGACTTTGGAGTGTCAGCCTTGACTGCCGCCGGCTTTGCTTCAGTCTTTTCCACCAGAAGATCTGCAGATGCCTCAGCTTTCGGAGCTGCTACCTTACGGGTGGGCGGCTTGCGGCGGGGTGTCTCCGTGGACGGTGTTTCCCCGTCCTTCACCTTGCGGTTGCGGATCGGAGATGGGCGCGGTGGCAGGCCCAGACGGTGGGCTTTGCCAACAACAGCATTCTTCGTGATGGAAAGCTGGCGGCCGATTTCAGCGGTCGAAAGTCCCTGACTCCACAGCTCCCGAAGTCTGGCGATCGTCTCGTCCGTCCAGTCCATATACCGGTTCCTCTGTCCCGCATCCGGGCCTGTCTGGCCCACTATCCTGTTGCCCGACCAACCCTGATCACAGGGTTGGGATAATCTGGCTGACGTTCCTTACCAGAAAGCCATCCATACGTCGAAGACGCTTATTCTGCCTCGACGGGCTCACCTTCTGGTGCAACCCGTTGAAGTTCAACACAGCCTTTTACAACGGCCAGTGCAATCTCACCACGGACCAGCGCCTGCGCATCCAGCCCGAAAACTTCCCGACGCCAGCCCCTGAGCGCACCGACTTCCGTCTCACCCAGCGCAATCCGGTCCAGATCATCGGACGAGGCCACGAGACGTGGCGCAACCTTGTGCTGCTCACACTTGGCCGTCTGAAGAACCCGAAGCAACGCTACCAACGCCGCAGAAGGACGTCCCTTGTCTGATTTGGAGGGGGGCTTTGGCAGATCTGCATCCGGAAGGCTCTCACCAATACGGACAGCCTCCAGAAGCCCCTGCCCCATCTTGCCTTCCGCAAAACCACGGGTCACCCCACGCACGCGGGCCAGCGCCTCGATGCTGTTCGGCTTGATGGCAGCAATTTCGAGCAGACTTTCGTCCCGGATAACACGCTGACGGGGAATATCCGCGTTCTGCGCTTCCTGCTCACGCCATGCCACGATTTCTCTCAGGATACCGAGCATCCTGCGGTTATTCGTGCGGGCCTTGAGCTTTTCCCACAGGCGGCGCGGGTCAGGGCGGAAAGTCTCTTCAGATGTCAGAACAGCCTGCTCGGCATCCGCCCAGCGCAGACGACCTTCGTCCTCAAGCTGCTTGCGAAGCGCAAGATAGACCGTGCGGAGATGCGTCACGTCTGCTGCTGCGTAGGCAATCTGGGCCTTCGTCAACGGACGGGCTGACCAGTCACTGAAACGATGCGCCTTGTCGATAGCCTGCCCCGTAATGGCGCCCACAAGACTGTCATAGCCGACCTGATCGCCAAATCCGGCCACCATCGCTGCCACCTGTGTATCAAACAGGGACTGCGGAAGCCGGTCGAAAATATGAAGGAAGATTTCAAGATCCTGCCGCGCGGCATGGAACACCTTGATGCATCCGGGCTCATCCAGAAGCTCGCCCAATGGAGCCAGATCAATACCCGGCGCCAGCGTATCAATAACGGCGACGTCTTCTTCGCCAGCAAGCTGCACGAGGCAGAGTTCGGGCCAGTAGGTCTTTTCCCGAACGAATTCCGTATCGATAGTAACAAACGGCTCCTGCTTCAGCTTGTTGCAGAGCCGTGCAACCTCCTCGCTAGAGGTCACGATGACGGGGGACGGGAAATCAGAGGCTTTCGGACGCATGGCCCGATCCTACACAAAGGAATCGCCTCTGACCACGCCCCCACTGCCCTCGAATGAAGGACAGTGGATAGCGAGTAGCCGTCAGATCAGATGGATTTTTCGATCCAGGCCTTGAGCTGGCTCTTCGGCATCGCACCCATCTGCTGCGCAACCGGCTTGCCGTCCTTGAAGACGATCAGCGTCGGGATGCTGCGGACGCCATACTGCGTGGGGGCTTCCGGGTTGGAGTCGATGTTGACCTTGGCGACCTTCAGGCGGCCCTGATACTCAGCGCCGATTTCCTCGAGCGCCGGAGCAATCATCTTGCACGGACCGCACCATTCTGCCCAGAAATCGACCAGAACCGGGCCGTCAGACTTCAGGACGTCTGTTTCAAAGCTGCTATCCGTAACGGCAACCGTATTTGCGCTCATGGACGTGTTCCTTGTGATGAAACGTGTTTCTGTAAACCGATATCGGCTTCTCTGGTCAGGACTGCAAGAGCCTGCCCATTAAATCAAGACTCCTCCAGTACACGATCCAGAAGCCCATCCGGAAGAACCATAACGGACGGTCCCTCCGTCCAGACCAGTGAACAGTGAATGGCAAAATCAGGATGTAGTTGCTGGAGAACAGCCCGATAGGCCGCCATCTGCCGTACATAGGCCACCGGTGTTCGCTCGACCCGAATCGGGGGAGTACGGTTCGTTTTGTAGTCACAAATCCAGATTTCTCCGTCCCCGATCCACAGACGATCCACCTGCCCCAAGACCACGCGCCCCTCACTGATGCCCGAAATCGGCTGCTCTGCCCTGCTGCCCGCCTGAAACAGGGGCGCGAGATCTGGATGGTGCAGGACGCCCATGACCTGATCCGTCAGACGCCCGACCTCACTCTCTGTCAGCCCGAGCGCAGGCCTGGAGAGCCAGCGGGTTGCAAGCGCCAGCCGGTCTTCAGAAGGCGTTTCCGGCAAAAGTTGAAGCAGGCGATGGATCATCGTGCCGCGCCGCATGGCCTGTTCCCGAACGGGCTTTGGCCTGCCCGCAAGCAGTTCCAGCGGGGAACGGGCTGCGGGCACTTCCCCAAACTCTGCGCCATCTGGCCGACTTGGAGCCAAAGGGCGCGTCATGGCGTCTTCCATCGGGGCGACGTCCGCGCGCCAGTCAGGCGCACGACCGAGCCACGCAGGCAATTCCAGCATGGGCGCGACGATCTGCGGCGTGGCATCCGGCGCAGGAGCCACGCTCCGCTCTTCTTCCAGAACCAGACGGTCTCCGTCCCACCCCAGTCCCAGCGGTTCGGATCGCGCATTGATGAGCGTTTCGAACCCGGCCTGACACTGACGATACCAGCTCGTGTCTTCCGGCTGACGTTTCGTGGAGGCTCCGCAGATCACCAGCCAGTCACTGGCGCGCGTCAGGGCTACGTAGAGCAGACGGTTGTTTTCCGCCCGCGCCTTCTCTGCATCCCGGGCAGACAAGGCCGTCGTGACATCCGTGCCAGCATCTTTCTTCGGCACCCAGATCGGAAGGTCCAGCCCGGCGGCCTCTTCCCACAGGAAGTCTCCACTGGCTGGCGCACGGGACAACGTATCCGGCATCACGACCAGACGGGCCTGCAAACCCTTGGACCCATGCACGGTCATGACGCGGACAGCCCCGGTTTCGCTTTCGGCTTCACGCTTACTGGTGATTTCGCTGGCTTCCAGCCAATGCAGAAACCCCTGAAGCGAAGGAGGATGCAGCCCTTCGTAGCGCAGGGCAGCGGTCAGCAGTTCGTCCACCGGTTCAGCCGCTTCAGGCCCGAGACGACGCAGAAGTCGTGTGCGCCCACCATGCGGGCCAAGCGCTTCGGCCAGCAGGCGGTACGGTGTGGCATAATCCACCCGTGCATAAAGCGCAGACAGCATCGTCCATGCCGCCTGCCATTCCGCACGCTCCCGATGACGTTCCCGCAGGACAGTCCAGAGGGGCTGACCTTTCGGGCCAAGGGCGTGGGCGCGACCATCTTTTGTCGCCAGCGCCATCAGCGAATCATCGCTCAGGCCACCAAGGGGAGACGTCAGAACCGCCGCCAGTGTCAGATCGTCTTGGGGCAAAAGCAGTGCCGCACAGAGCGTCATGAGATCGCGAACGGCCACCTGCTGCGTCAAACCGACGCGCACCAGTGTCGCCACTGGCACATTTCGCGATTTTAGTGCCCGGATCAAAGACCGCAGGAAGGACGAACGGCGCGGCACGAGAATCAGAACATCGCCCGCTTTCAAAGGCGCCTGTCCCGGTTGCGGCGAACGACCAATCTGTTGATCAATCCACCCGGCAAGCGCCTCCGCCAGACGCTGCGGCGCACTGCGCTGGCCGGTATTGGCTTGCGGAGCCTGCCAGGGGGTCAGACCTTCATCATCGTCCTCGCCTTCCAGCACCGGGACGAGCGGCCAGAGTTCAACGCGCCCACCCTGCCCCGGACGTGCGGACACATGGGGAAGCAGTGCCTCCTGCCCCTGTTCCAAAAGACCATGTGCGGCATTCGGCTGGGAAAAGACCGCATCAACGAAAGACAGAACGGGCGTGACGGAGCGGAAGGAGACGTTCAGATCCGGATCACGCCACGGCAGGCCCGCATTCTGAACGCGACGGGCAAACTCGGCTCTCCAGCTATGAAACTGTTCCGGGTCAGCGCCCTGAAATCCGTAAATGGACTGTTTGTAGTCGCCGACCGCGAACACTGTGCGGGGTCTCGGCCCCTGCTCCCAGGCACCCTCACCGGAAAAGAACTCGGATGTCAGAGCCCCGGCGATCTCCCACTGAAGGCTGGAATTGTCCTGCACCTCATCCAGCAGCAGATGGTCGATACCGCCATCCAGTTTATAGAGCACCCAGGCCGCACCCGGATCTTCCAGCAGGTTTCGCGTTTCCTGAATGAGATCGTTGTAATCCACCAGTCCACGCGCAGCCTTGCCCTCACGAAAGTTCGACAGCATTGGCGCAGCAAGAGACAGAAGCGCGCGATTCAGGGAAAGAAGCACGGCGCGCTTGATGCTTTCTGTCAGATCGAGGAGGCGCTGGCCTTCCTCTTCCAGCAGCGGCACGATTTCAGGAACGACGTCCTGTGCTTTCTTGCTAATGATGCGGTTCATCTGCCGCACGGTGCCCTTGTCCGTCAGCAGACATTTGCTCCAGACGGGTGCCGAACGGTCTTCCAACTGTGTCCCGAGCCACAGGAGCATCTGCTCCACAGTCGGCTTCGCAGCGGCCGTGACAACGCCGAGCGCCGCCTGAAGTCCGGCTCGCAATTCCGCTTCCTTGCGTGGCTGACAGATCAACCCTTCCAGATCAGACGCCGCCTCCTGCCCGGCTTTCAGGGCGCCCCGATAGGCGCTCAGCACAGCGTCCGGCAGGATCTGCCAACGGTCCAGCAGGGGACGGACGCGACTTTCTTCCATATTCAGAGCGCGGATCCGCTGGAAGAACCTGTCGATCCCGATGGTTCCCGCCACTTCCGCCACGATTTTCGGAGCCTTGGCGAGTTCATCTTCCATGGCTTCCCGCAAAGCCAGCGTTGTGTCCGTATCTTCCATCAGGGTGAAATGCGGATCAACGGACGCTTCCAGCGGGAAACGTCGCAGTAGAGACTGACAGAACGCATGGATCGTCTCGATCCGCAAACCGCCCGGCAGGTCCAGAACCTTCAGGAACAGCGCACGGGCTGCACGCCGTGTCTCATCCGTATTGGGAACACGCAGTTTCTCAAGTTCCCGGCCCAGACGCTCATCCGGGAGCGACACCCATTCGCCAAGCCGGGACTGGAGACGATTGGCCATCTCCGCGGCCGCGGCCTTGGTGTAGGTCAGGCACAGGATGCGGGATGGGTTTGCCCCTTCGGCCAACACAATCGACCCATCATCTGCTTCTACTTCAAGGGGCAGCATCAGACGAAGCAGACGATCAATCAGCAGCTTCGTCTTACCTGATCCAGCAGACGCGGACACGAAGACGGACGCCATTGGGTCAGACGCTGCAAGCTGGGTGCGATCGGCTTCAGCAATAACGTCAGCGCGGTTGCGAATCTCGCTCATGAGTCGTCTCCTTCCGCATAGGCCGCGCGCCATTCATCCACCCGTGCCAACTGGGCGTAATCCGTGTAGCGCGGCACATGCCCGGCCCAGGGCTGGGAGCGATAGGGCTGATCGGGCTGGTCATACTCATCAATGAGGCCACGCAGTTTTTCCATGGCCTCACCAATCAGGGCCGCCGCATCAAGGCTGGATTTCCGGCTTGGAACTTCGCTCTCTTTCCCCGGATCATCGCCGCCTGTCAGATGCCAGTACAGAAGCTGTTTCGTCTCGGCAGCCGGAACGCCTTCAAAAGCACCTTTGGCCAGCAGTGCCCCTTCCAGAACAAGCTGAACGGACCAGCCCCCTTCCACGGCTTTGCCGGTGGGGGGGGAACCGGTTTTGTAATCAAAGATCGTCGCCTTGCCGTCTTCATCAACATCAATGCGGTCCGCCCTACCGCGCAGTTCGAACGGTGCACGTGCAGCTTCGATCCTGAAGGACGCAGACACTTCCATATGCCGCGCGATGGCGTGCTCCTGTTCTCGACGGATCCGCTCCTGTACGGCAACCCAGTCCGCAATACGCTCCAGCCTTGGGCTCCACCAACTGACCAGCGCAGGTCGCATATTGGCCTTGGCCAGTTCTTCCGTGAAGGCACGCTTCAGGGATGAGGCTACGTTCTGCGGCCAGCGGTCCGGATAGTCTTTGAGAACGCGATCCATCGCCTCGTGCACAATCATGCCGAAATCCGCGTGTTCCGCACCTTCTTCAAGCGGCTTGAGCGCCTTTAGCTTCAGAACATGCTTGGCATAAATGGCATATGGGTCCTGCATCCACGTCTCGATCTCCGTGATGCTCAGACGACGCGGCCGGAGTGCCACAGGAGGCCTTGGCTCTGGGGGAACCACGGTTTCTGCACCATCCAGCGGCTGATCCATGGCCTTTTGCCATTCGAGCGCTGGATGCACGGGCAGTTTCTGCCCACGGCCGCCCAGAAACGCTTCCATTCGCACCATCCAGCGGGCGGGCACACCCGGGGCACCGTCCCGTCGGGCGGAGCTGGAGAACACAACCTCCCCAGCGGCCAGCGCCGTTGAGACGAAATCATGGGCGCTGATGCCGATCTGACGCTCGGGAGACGGCAGACCAACACGGGTCCGCATCGGGCGGCTCAGCCATGGCCCCGGATCTGTTGCAGGTGGCCAGACCGTTTCGTTCAATCCACCCAGAACAACCACATCGAACGCCAACAGACGCGCTTCCAGCACACCGAGAATGGTGACACGCGGATGGGCCAGTTCCACACCGCCACGATGCGCGCGAAGGCCCGTCAGCATCTGCCCGGCCATGGACGTGTTCAGGAAAGAATCCAGATGCGCCAGCCTTTGGGGTGGCAGGATGCCGGTATGCTGGATTAAAGCGGCCAAGTGACGGGATAGCGCCTCACCATCATCCCCCATCCAGAGACGTCCGCCCGGATGCAGTCCTTCTTCGGGATCGGCGGTCAGTTCAGTTTCCGTTGCGGCCAGGGCTTCGGCGGTATGGATCAGGGCTTCCAGCAATTCGGGGAGCGGAACCGCGCCAGAGAGGCTGAGCAGAGGAGCGAAAGCGGCTTCAATCCGGGCGATGAACGCTGCTGGGCCTTCCGGCTCATCAGGAGCATCCGCGCTGGCACCATTGTCCGGGTCACGCTGGTTCTGGATATACGTCTCGAGTGCCGCCTTAAGGCCCGCGATACCGGGTGCAGGAGCAGGTCCACGCAGCAACAGACGCTCCAGCCGACGGGCCGAGGCGTGACAGTTACCCGGTGTCCGACCAAGAGATGCCAAAGGGTGCTTCAGAACAGAAAGCAGAGCCACCGGGGAAAGCTGGGCCTCGGCTGCCGTGGCGATCAGGCGCAGGAACACGGCAGCTGGCGTCTGCGCCAGAGGCTCACCCGCACTGTCATCAGCATAAATCCCGAACCGCAGAAGCTCCGTCCCAACGCGCTGAGCAAGGCTACGATCTGGCGTCACAAGCGCACAGGTCTGGCCCGGGACGGACACCACATTGCGAAGGATCAGCGCGATGGACTGCGCTTCCTGCTGCTGATCCTGTGCGGGGAGCAGAGACAGGCCTGAAATATTACGCGGGTTCAGATCCCGCCCCCAGGCAGTAATCCCCTGTTCCGGCAGCATAACGCCACGCATCAGGCGCTCTCTGGCCCGATCCCGGCCGCCGTCCCAATCCGTCAGATCATCGCGTGTCAGCCCCAGATCCGTAAGAATTTCCTTGAGACCCGCCTGTGGGTGTGACGCTGGAAGCGCGTCCCACATTGCCTGAGGCAGGTCCAGATCAACACCCGGCAGAATCACCAGTCCAGCCGGTAACGTCGCAACCGCCGCCAGCACATCTGAAACCGCTGCTGACCCATCTGCAAACCCCACCGCCCATACTGGCGTGTGGGGAGGAACATGCTGCCACGCTGCCGCCTGCGCTTTCAGACGCGCGACCTGCCGGGCAACGGGGTTCGACAGACCTTCTTCTTCCAGCCATTTCGGCCAGATCGTCGTGACGATTTCCAGAAATTTCAGCGTCTGCTGCCAGTGTTCCGAAAAGCGTTCTTCCACGGCTTCTGGCAAACTTGCCGCCAGATCGACCCCACTCCGCTCAGCCTCATCCATCAGATCCGCCAGTGCCTTGGCCAGCGGCCAGGCCCGGTCGATACCCTTGGTCTTGTCCACCCCAACACTGACAATGGGCGTTTGCAGAATCAACATGGACAGCACGGCAAGCCGTCTTTGCGGCTCGACCGCCGGAGGCAGCGAGACATCAATCCCGATAGACGCCAGCGCCTCTTCATCCACGTCATTGATCGCAACGATGCGCGGCAAAAGAGAGGCCTGTCCGTCTAGTACGCGCAGGAACGCTTCCATCAACGCACGCCCGGCACGACGGCTCGGCACGAGCAGCAGCCCCGGCCCGTCCGTTCCGGCAGCGGGGTCCTGTTTCAGCCATTCATGAGCGACCCGATCCAGAAACGGCTCGGTGCCCGCGATCGTAACAACCGTCATAGCGCAATCCCGCTCAGACGTTCGTTCGGCCAGCCGGTCAGCTCTGCAAACCGTTCGTCTTCTGTCGCACCAGAGGTCAGCGTCAGATGCAGGGCATTGGCGGGCAGGAGATCTTCGGCGCGCTCTGGCCATTCCACCAGCATGATGCCTTCGCAGGCTTCATCCCAGGCCAGTTCATACAGCGCATCCGACCCATCCAGCCGCCATAGATCATAGTGGAAAACTGGCCCGGCGGCGGTGTCGTAAGGCTGAACCAGCGCGAAACTCGGGCTTGGAACTTCCATTTGCGGGTCACGGGCCAGAACCCGCAGAAATGCACGCGCGAAGGTGGTTTTCCCAGCCCCCAGACTGCCGGACAGGGCAATGCAATCGCCCGGAGCGCACCGCCCGGCGATTCGGGCCGCAAGATGTTCGGTCGAGGACTGATCAGGGAGGCGTATCTGCATGCGCATAATGTGACGCCGCACGCGTCATCCAGCAAGCGGGGGAATGTTCTGGTTTCTGACAACAGGATATTGCCCTGTACAAGCATAGAATATGACACAAAACGAAATAAAGTGAACGTTTTGTGATTCTTTGAAAAATACAAACAACCCTTATTGACTCTTTATTACATACAAAGAGAAATGGTTTTTAACTTTTCAGTAACCATTCTGAACAAGACCATTCCAATCAGGGTATTTACCGATGACATCCAATCTTCTGATCAATGAATTCATGTTTAATCCAAGTGTTTCTGGAGATCCGAACGAATTTATTGAAGTCAAAGGGGATGCTGACACAGATTACAGCGAATGGTCACTGATCGTTGTCGATGGCGACGGCAGCGTTGCGGGCAAGATTGACAATGTTTTCCAGCTCGGAACGACCAACAGCGCTGGCTACTGGGTGACGCCATACCAGACAAATGCTTTGCAGAACGGCACGCAAACTGTCCTTTTGGTCAAGAATTTCACCGGTAAGGCTGGCGATGACCTCGACACTGCCAACGCAGGCACCTTCACCTCCACACCATGGTCTGAAATAGGGGACACGATTGCCGTTTCAGACGGTGGCAGCGGCGATCCGACCTATGCTGGCGCCCCGGTTCTGACAGGCAAGCTGATTGCCGGCGCGTCCCGCATTCCTGATGGAACAGACACGAACAGTGCCTCCGACTGGGCGATTGATGACCCCTCACTTGCCGGCATTGACGGCTACGGAACCACTGCTGCTGCGGGAACGGTTCTGGTCACACCCGGTGCCGCTAATGACGGCAGCTCTACAGGCGGTTCGGGGACAGGAACCGACACAGGAGGTTCTGACACCGGCACAGGCGGCTCTACGGGGTCCGATACCGGGAGTGGCACGGGTACTGGCACCGGATCGGACACAGGTGGAAGCTCGTCTGGCGGAACCAGCACCACGCCCCAGACCCTGACAATCCAGCAGATCAATGGCGTCGGCTATTACAGTCCGTATGCGGGGGCCAGCGTCACGACCGCTGGCGTCGTCACGGCAATCGATACGAATGGCAGCATCGGCTTCTGGGTTCAGCAAGCGGATAAAGACCAGAACACCGTCGGCAGCACAGGCATCTTTGTTTATGCGGGTAAGACAGCCACCCTTCCGACCGTGGGTGAGACTGTTACCATCACCGGCACCGTCACGAACTACTCTGGCACCTCCTGGAGCAAGTCCCTTACCCTGCCAGAAATCAATCTGGTCTCTTACACAGACACGGGTGCTGCCTACGCAGAAATTGCCCCAACGGTCATTGGTCAGGGCGGCCTGACGGTTCCAGCCGCGTCTTACCTCGGGGACCTTGAGCAGGCGATCGATCTTAACAAGAGCACGGCGTCTCTAAGCCCCGACACGAATGCTCTTGATTTCTATCGTAACCTCATCGGTCAGGTCGTTACCCTGCATGATGTCGTGGCGACCGGTGCCACAGCCTCCAACGCCACATGGGTTGTGCCGGACAATGGCAATGGTCTGCTGACGCCTACCGGTGCGCTTCAGAGCACCGAGAGCAGCATCAACACTCAGCGCGTCGAAATCTATTACGACAGCGGCGTCACTCCCGGTTCTGCCATCAGCGCCGAAGTGGGCGACAAGCTCGGGGACATTACGGGCGTCCTGACTTATTACAACGGCGTTTATGAGCTAATCCCGACCACGCAGGTCACGGTCATTCACACGGAAACCCCTGCTCCGGTCACGACCTTCCACAAGGACGAGCAGAATCTTCTCGTCAGTGACTATAATATCGAGAACTTCAACGCCCTTGATCCGGCCAATGCGGACCGTCTGGCACAGGTCGCCAAGATCATCGTGCAAAATCTCGATAATCCTGACGTTCTGGCCATTCAGGAAATCCAGGACGACAGCGGCACCACGAATGACGGCACCGTCAGTGCGGAACAGAACCTTGCCGCTCTGGTCAAGGCCATCGCCGATGCGGGTGGCCCGACCTACTCCTGGGCACAGGTCGATCCGGCGAACGGCACGCAGGGCGGTGTGTCCGGCGGCAACATCCGCAGCGTGTTCCTTTACAACACAGACCGCGTCACGCTGAAAGAACCTGTCACCACCATCGGCAGTGAAGAGCTGGACGGAACCTTCAAGAACACCCGCCTGCCACTGGTTGGAACCTTCGAGTTCAACGGCAAGGACGTCACGCTCATCAACGTGCATCTGTCCTCCCAGGCTGGCAGCTCGGAACTTTATGGTGCCACGCAGCCCCCCGTGAACCATGGCGGCACGACCAGCACCGTCAACAATCGTATTGCTCAGGCCCAGTACATCACGAACTACGTCCAGAACCAGCTTTCAAGCGATCCGACCGCGAAGGTTGGCATCCTTGGAGACTTCAATGACGTGGCATGGAGCGACGCCAATCAGGTCTATGCCAATGCTGGCCTGACGGACATGGAGACCAAGGAAGACGCGAGTAATCGCTACACCTACATCTATGAAGGCAACGCCCAGTCCCTCGATCACACCATCGGCACAGACGGTTTTGCCAATGCAGGCCAGTTCCAGACCCTGCACGTCAATACAGGCCAGCTGGACGGTGAATCCGACCACGATCCGTCCCTGACGCTACTGGAAATGACGGATTACAGCGCTACGAACGGTGCAGCCCTGTCTGACGTCGCCCTGACGGGCAGCCAGACCGCGGCTGTCCACAGCGGCAGCACAGCCTCAAACGTCAGCGTTGGGGATGGCAGCCGCCTTGCGCTTTATGCCGGCAGCACGACCCGGAACATCCGTCTGGCCAGCGGCGCCAAAGTGGACCTGCCGGAACTCGCCTGGTCCGACAGTGCCACGGCAACCCTGACCGATCCCTCCACGCTGGAAGTATCCAACGGCACCGACACCTATACGATCGCCCTCGATAGCGCTTACGACGCCGACTTCTTCACCCTTCAGTCCGACAGTACGGGTGGTACGATGCTTCTGGCGGAAGGCACCCCCTGCTACTGCCGCGGCACGCTGATCCGTACAGAACGCGGCGACGTTCCGGTCGAACAGCTTGAAGTTGGTGACCTGATCCAGACGCGCTCGAACGGCCTGCGCCCCATCCACTGGATCGGCCGCCGCAGCTATTCCGGCACGTTCGCCAATGGCAACCGCGATATCCTGCCGGTCACTTTCCGCAAGGGATCTCTCGGCAAGAACATTCCTGAACAGGACCTGTCCGTCTCCCCGCTCCATGCCATGTATCTGGACGGCGTGCTGATCCCGGCTCTGTCGCTCGTGAACGGCAGCAGCATCGTGCAGGCCGAGCGCATGGATGAAGTCGCGTATTTCCATATTGAACTGGAAAGCCACGACGTCATTTTCGCAAACGGCGCGGAGTCTGAAACCTTCGTGGACGACAGCTCTCGCGGCATGTTCCACAACGCCGCCGACTACAGCGTGCTCTACCCGAATGCAGAACCGGTTCCGGCTCAGTATTGCGCCCCACGCGTTGAGGAAGGCGCTCTTCTGGCCGCCGTCCGTGGCCGTCTGAACGCCCTGTCTTCCAACATCCAGCCCGCAACAGGTGATCTGGAAGGCTATGTGGATGTTGTTACCCATAACCGCATCGAAGGTTGGGCACGCGTTGCAGGAAGCGTGAAGCCTGTCCGTCTTCAGATCATCGATAACGGTGTGGTTCTGGGCGAAATTCGGGCTGATAAGGCTCGCCCGGATATTGGGGTGGCCTGTGGCTTCCGGTTTGACATTCCGGGGGGGCTGTCTCCGTTGGAGCGTCATGTTCTCGAAGTCCGCCGCGTCACGGACGGTGCTGCCCTCGGCAACACGCCCTGGATGATGGACCAGAAGGAACACAAAGCCCCACTGGCTATCGTGGCGTCTACTCCGGTTGACCCTCTGGACGGCTGCATCGACATCGCCACCCGCAATCGCATCTCCGGCTGGGTCACGAACTCGGCAGCTCCTGAAGACGCGGTAACGCTTCAAGTCGTGGATAACGGTGTAATTCTGGCCTCCGTCCTGGCCAATGGTCGACGCCCCGATGTTGCAAAAACGGGCCGTCCGCTGCTCTGCGGGTTTGATGTCATCCTGCCGGGCGGCCTCTCGCCCCTGACGCGTCATATTCTGGAAGTACGTCGTGAAAGCGATGGCGCCCTCCTCGGCGCACCGCAGGTTCTGGAGCCTGTGGGCATGTTCGACGCAGATATGGAGCAGACCGTCGCCCGCGCTGTCGAAGCCACTGCTGACGAACAGGCTGGCGATCAGGTTCTGTCCTTTCTGCTGGGCCAGGTCGAAAAACTCCGCCAGTCCCGTGCACAGGCCATCAGCGGCCTGACGGATAAGGCGCTCAACGCCACACGCCGTCGCCGGGGCATGAAAACTGCCAGCGCACCGCAGCGCAAACGCGCTCTGGTGATCGACAGCCTGCGCCCGGATGCAAAGCGGGATGCAGGATCACAGGCCATTCTGTCTCACATGGCCGCACTGGAAGGTCTGGGATACGACGTCTGCTTCATCGCAGCAGACCAGATGACCCTGACCACACGTCTGGACACGCTCCCGACCGTGACTGTTCAGGGCGCACCGGTCTTCGTATCCGTGGAAGATGCACTGTCCCGCCAGAAAGACAGCTTTGACGTTGTGTATCTGCACCGGGAAGACGTCGCCACGCGCTACATGGCGCTTGTCCGTCGCAACCAGACCAAGGCCCGCGTCCTGTATAGTGTGGCGGATCTGCACTTCCTGCGTCTGGCCCGTCAGGCCGCCATTCAAGGACGCCCGGAACTGATGGCCAAGGCCAATCAGGTTCGGGTCGCAGAATATCGCGCCGCTCTTCAGGCCGATGCCGTGCTGACGCATTCCCAGACCGAAGCCGCACAGCTTCTCAAGGATCTGCCTCAGGCGAATGTGCATGTCGTGCCCTGGGCTGTGTCGCAAACCGCTTCCGAGACCACAAACCGCAATGGCGTGCTGTTCGTCGGCAACTACGCCCATGCCCCGAACGGTGATGCCGCCCGCTGGCTGGTTCAGGACATTATGCCGGTCGTCTGGGCCATGGACCCGACCATCACCTGCACCCTCGTAGGAGCAGAGATGCCAGACAGCATCCACGCACTGGCCAACGACCGTATCCGCATTCTGGGGCATGTGCAGGATCTGGGCAGCGTTCTCGGTCAGGCTCGCCTGAGCGTTGCACCGCTGCGTTTCGGTGCAGGCATCAAGGGTAAGGTTCTGGAAAGCCTGTCCGCAGGTGTGCCCTGCATCATGACACCCGTTGCAGCCGAGGGCTTGACCCTACCGAAGAGCCTTCAGTCGCTCGTGAAGACAACAGCGGAAGATCTGGCTCGCCAGATCGTCGCACTCCACAAAGCCAAGGACCTGTCAGACATTATTCAGGCAGGACAGGCTTACACACAGGCGACGTTCTCTGAAGACGCCGTCATGGCGGCCCTTAACAGTGCGCTGGACCAAAAATCTGCCCTTCGCGCGGCAGGTTAAGGTCTTGAGCCTCATACGTCACTACTGATGACCAAGAACCCATGTCACCGGGATGCATATCCCGGTGACATAAGAATATTTTCTCTCGCCGCCACATCCATTTCCTCACAATAAATTCCCCATACACCTCAAACACAGCAAAACAATTGCCGACCATCG
The DNA here is from genome assembly GCF_002723955.1 of Gluconobacter frateurii. Classification (GTDB taxonomy): domain Bacteria; phylum Pseudomonadota; class Alphaproteobacteria; order Acetobacterales; family Acetobacteraceae; genus Gluconobacter; species Gluconobacter frateurii. The sequence continues at coordinate 70,220 of NZ_BEWN01000001.1, read as the reverse complement.
TCAGCACGAGTGGAGAGCTTCAAAAGCTTGCCGGAATATGCAAGCTACGAAAAATAGAAGACGAGGAAATATCATGCAGAATTTTTCGTATACCGAAGCCTCGGTAATCAGAAAACCAATTTTTGAATCACCGTCCGATGACATCGGATATTGGGAGGCCAATCCCGATGTTGCCACATGTATGCTGTCCGCGTCCCAGCATTTCGTACACTATGGCCAGCACGAAGGACGTATGCAGGCCACTAACCAGAATGCCATTGCGGACATACGCGAGAAGAAGCTAGCCCGTATCGAATTTCGCCAGCCCCCTACCACTCCACGCACTTATGGCCAGCCCGCGAATTACATGACGGATGCCATAAAGCGGGATTTTCACATTCCCTCCTTCCCGCCCATTTCCGCTCATAATTATGGAGACAAGATCTCCAACCTCCAGAAACAGCATCCAGAATGGATGTTTCTGGACGTCGGGGCCGGACTGCGGGACAGCGTCACCAGCCAGATGGTCAACGTTGACGTTTTTCCGTCTTTAAGCACCGACGTCGTTTGTATTGGCGAAAATCTGCCTTTTGCTGATGCCCAGTTCGATTTCGTGCTTTGCGCCGCCACACTGGAACACACAAAGCGCCCCTGGGAGGTCGCTGCTGAAATTTGCCGGGTACTGAAACCCGGCGGCATAGTTCGAATAGACTATCCCTTCCTGCAGCCGGTCCATGGCTATCCCTCGCATTATTTCAACGCCACGCCCGAAGGAAATATCAGCCTTTTCGAGAAGTGGTGCGACATTCAATTTTGTAGCGTAGAGGAACATTTCCACCCCGTACACGCCCTGCGCTGGATGATGGAGGAATGGAAAAACGGCTTGCCTGAAACGGTCAAAACCCAGTTCGGCGCTCTGCGCGTGGATGACTTTCTCTCGTCCTCCATCCCGCAGATGATCCAGCAGCCCTTCTGCAAAGACCTGAACGGTGAAACTCTGAAGGTAATTTGCGCCGGCTCAACACTAGAAGGCATCAAGAAAAAAGAAGAGCAATTTTACGGCAGTTCGCGCGAAGAGCATCTCGCTCAGTCTGCCTTGGCGGCGCAGCGCGATCTTGAAATCATCCGCGCCTCTACCTCCTGGAAATTAACAGCCCCCTTACGGGCAGCCTTCAGGCTTTTCCGAAAAAAATCCTGAAAACCACCTCGCCGCTTAGCAACTCGATCCATCGGGCCATGACCGTCTCTTCCTGAAACTCCAATGCTTTGCGGCGGCCCATGGCAGACATAGCCCGCCGTTTTTCTGTCTGCTCCATCAAGGACAGAAGCGCCTCGGCCAACGCGTGAAAGTCGCCCGGCTGAACCAGAACCCCACTCACGCCGTCTTCCACGATTTCCGCTGGCCCGGTTTCACAATCGAACGACACAACCGGCAGCCCGGCCGACGCGGCTTCCAGTAGAACCATGGGAAATCCTTCATACCGGGAAGAACAAACATACAGTCCAGCCAGCCGATATTCCGCTTCAATCTGGTGTGTTGCCGGAGCCAGCATCACGCACGAAAGCCCTTCTGCGGCCTGAAGCAAACGATCCCGGTCGGGGCCGTCCCCACGGATCAGCAGAGACCAACCTGCACTGCGGGCATCAGCTTCCACCATCCGCCATGCCGCCAACAGAAGGTCGTATCCCTTCTGTGGCGTCAGTCGGCCTACCGTCAGAACGGTTCGGGATGTCTCATCATAAGGCGTTTGCCAGACAAGAGGAGCCATGTTGGGGATGACTACCAGAGACGCCCGAACGTCCCGTCCTGCCTGCCAAAGCGCCTTGTCCCGAGCCGTCAGAACAACAACATCGTCAGCCCATCTGGCCGCAATCTGTCGCCCCCAGACCCGTTTGCGACGCCCCAGCGTAATGTTGAAATTGAAGTGCTCCCACACGATGCAACGGCATCCAGCCAGACGGGCGGCAGCCACGCCATACAGAGCATGTGTGGCTTCCACGACTACCAGTGTGTCGATGCGGTTACGCTTCAGATAGCCCACCAGTCTCCCAACAATTCGGGGCCAGGAATTGAAAATTTTTACCGGCTTTTCAAACAGGGATTTTACGGGAATTCTGTCATCCAGCGGAAAAACGGGCGGGCCGTTTCCCACAAGTTCCAGCAGATGAACCGTCACATCCCGCTGAACAAGCCCGTTCATCACCGCACAGGCAGAGCGCTCGGTTCCGCCTGTTGCATTAATATGTTGGATGACAAAGGCGCACCGCATGCGGGATGGTCTACCCCATTCAACTCAAAACGCCTAAGAAACAGATATGACGATTTCACCTCAAACCCTCTCCACCGACGTCGCGATTGTTGGCGCCGGTCCGACCGCCCTCTTCGCAGCTTTTGAATGCGGAATGCTCAAACTGAGCTGCGTTCTGATTGACGCACTCGACAGTATTGGCGGCCAGTGTGCGGCGCTCTATCCGGAAAAGCCGATCTACGACATTCCAGCCCATCCTTCCATTGAGGGCGGCGCGCTGATCGAGGCTCTGGATAAGCAGATTGCCCCGTTCGACGTCCCGCGCCTGCTCGGCTCCCGCGTGGAAACGCTGACGGGCCATCGTGGAGATTTCACGCTGACAACAGCGCGTGGCGACACGGTGAAAGCCAAGGCCGTCATCATCGCGGCGGGTGCAGGGGCGTTCGGCCCGAACCGTCCGCCGCTGGATGGATTGGAAGCTTACGAGCGCACAGGTGCCGTTCAGTATTACGTCAAGAAGCGTGCTGATTTCACGGGCAAGACAATCGTGGTCGCCGGTGGTGGCGATTCCGCGCTCGACTGGGCTCTGTCCCTCTCCGAAGTGGCCGAAAAGATCTATCTTCTGCATCGCCGTGACCGCTTCCGCGGCGCGCCGGAAACACTGTCCCGCATCGAAGAGCAGATTGCCGCCGGACGCATCGAGAAGGTCGTCCCCTACCAGCTTCATGCCCTGCATGGCACGGACGGGCAGCTTTCCGCCGTAGAAGTCACCACATTAGCTGGCGAATCCCGCCATCTGGACGCCGACACGCTCCTGCCATTCTATGGTCTGTCCACGGATCTTGGCCCGATCGCCCTATGGGGACTGGATACGCATCGCAACACAGTGCCTGTCACGCCAGCTACGCTGGAGAGCAGCACGCCAGGCATTTTTGCCATCGGCGACGTGGCCACATACCCCGGCAAGCTTAAATTAATTCTTCAGGGATTTTCAGAAGGCGCAATGGCAGTTCATGCCATCCACGCCATAGTTCATCCGGATACAGCCCTGCACTTCGAATATTCTACCAGCAAGGGCGTTCCGGGCTAAAAACCGGGGGTAGACAACCGTTTCCGCTGGTGCTGATCTGATCGGTACCAAATCGAAAAAACGGTTTTCTACCAATCGGAAAGCAGCAGAACTGTCATGAAAATCATCGTCATGGGCGCCGGTGTCATCGGTGTCACAACCGCCTGGTACCTCGCTCAGGAAGGCCATGAGGTTGAAGTCATTGACCGGCAGCCTGGCGTAGGGCTCGAAACATCCTTCGCCAATGCCGGTCAGGTCTCCCCCGGATATTCAACACCGTGGGCCATGCCGGGTCTGCCGTTCAAAGTCGCCAAATGGATGATGAGCAAGCACAGCCCGCTCATCATCCGCCCGCGCTTCGATACCGCCATGTTCCGGTTCATGGGCGAACTGCTCGCGAACTGTTCGGAAAAAGCTTACGACATCAACAAGAGCCGTATGCTCCGGATTGCGGAATATGCCCGCGACAAGATCGACGCCCTGCGCGACGAAACCGGCATTACGTATGATGGCGACCAGAAAGGTCTGATCCAGCTTTTCCGGACGGACGCACAGGTCGAACACGCAGCCGAAGACATGCGTCTTCTGGCCGAAAGCGGCATCGACCATCAGCTTCTGAACGTCGATGAAATCATCGCTCATGAGCCAGGTCTGGCCCATGCACGCCATCGTCTGCGCGGCGGCCTGCGCCTTCCGGGCGACCAAACGGGTGATGCCCATCTCTTCACGCGTCGCCTCGCCGCGATGGCCGAGCAGAAAGGCGTGAAGTTCCGCCTGGGCACGAACATTGAAGCCATTGAGGCCACCAGCGATTCCATCCTGAGCATCCGCACGAGTGCGGGCCGCCTCAAGGCAGACGCTTATGTTCTTGCACTCGGAAGCTACTCTCCGCGCCTGATGAAGCCGCTGGAGCTGCGTCTGCCGATCTATCCGGTGAAGGGCTACTCCCTCACCATGCCGATCACGGACGAGAGCCGTGCACCGGTTTCGACGGTCAATGACGAAACCTACAAGGTTGCCATTACACGCCTCGGGGACCGCATCCGCATTGGTGGTACAGCTGAGCTGACAGGCTTCAGCCTGCGTCTTAGCCCGGACCGTCGTGAGACACTGGAACTGTCCTTCAATGAAATGTACGGCGGCGGCGACCTCTCTGCCGCACGTTACTGGACCGGCCTACGCCCTTGCACCCCGGACGGTACACCTATCGTCGGTCCGGCACCGCGCTATGACAACCTGTGGCTCAACACGGGGCATGGCACGCTCGGCTGGACGATGGCCGCAGGCTCCGGCCAGATCGTTGCTGACCAGATCTCCGGCCGTCAGACAGCTATCCCGTCTCTGGATCTGTCTCTCGACCGTTACCTGTAAAGACATCTTCCCCGGCAAGGTCGTCATTGCCCTTGCCGGGAAACACTGAATGCACAGTGGCACAGGCTCTGACGGCAACTGCTGAATAGTTGCTGTATAGCTAGGACAGGCAGACCAAAACGTCCTCTCTTCTCACAGCCGGAAGAGCGTTCTGAAGCTTCTGCTTACGGCCTGCATCCTCATGCCGAGGCATTGCCAGGTACTTTTGCCGGATAGAGGGTGCCTTCACCAATCAGCCATTTCCGGCAAAGCAGACTGCCGAGCTCATGCCTGTCGGCCATGAGCCGCGGCGCTGTGATCGCGCGGCAGCCTTCAGACAATAAAAAACGGGGCCAGCCCTAAGGCCGACCCCGTTTCATCACAACAGACCGGTCAAACCGGTGCCCATTCTGAAATCAGTTGGACGGAGCAGCTGCGTCGTCTGTCGGAGCGGAAGTCGCAGCTGCGGCCTTCTTGTGCTTCTTGTGATGCTTCTTCTTGTGGTGGTGCTTCTTCTTGGTCGTCGTGTCCGTAGAAGTCGCAGAATCCGTAGCAGCTGGTGCAGCAGCTTCCGGAGCAACCGGGGTTGCAGCAGGTGCCGCAGCCGTCGGCGCCGTTGTGGTTTCTGCCGGTGCGGCAGGATCAGCGAAAGCCGGAGCAGCCGTCAGGGCCAGAGCGGAAACGGCAGCGATAAGGGAACGGTTGAAAAGGCGCATCTGAGAACGAGGCTCCAGAGAACTGAAAAACGGACCACATGCCAGAAAAACTGTAGTGGCCATAGTTTGAAACTAGCACCAGACAACGTCTTCGTCGTGCATTAACTTTTTGAAATTTCAGGGGGATAGAGGCTTGTCTTCGCAAAGACGCCTCAATTCCGCCAAAGTCCCCGCGAGGACTTCCTGATTTCTTTCTCACGACTCTCAGGCACAAAAAAAACGCGCACCGGAGACCCGATGCGCGTTCTTAAAGATCAGTTCCTTATCGGAAAGATCAGCTCTCACGACTCTTGGAAGCGCGCTTACGCTCGTTCGGATCCAGGTAACGCTTACGGATACGAATGGCGGACGGCGTCACTTCAACCAGCTCATCGTCTTCAATGTAGGCGATGGCCTGCTCAAGGCTCATGCGGCGCGGCGGCGTCAGAAGCAGTGCTTCGTCCTTGCCGGATGCACGCATGTTGGTCAGCTTCTTTTCACGAACGGCGTTGATGTCCAGATCGTTCTCGCGGGAATGCTCACCCAGGATCATGCCTGTGTAGATCTTCTCGCCAGCGTCAACGAACATCGTGCCACGATCCTGAAGAGCGAACAGCGCATACTGCGTCGTCTGACCATCTTCAGCAGAGATCAGCGAGCCGTTGCGACGGCCTTCAATCGTGCCAACATATGGCAGATAGCCGTGGAACAGACGGTTCATGAGGCCCGTGCCGCGCGTGTCGGTCAGGAACTCGCCATGATAGCCGATCAGGCCACGCGACGGGATCAGGAACGTCAGACGGACCTTGCCACCACCGGACGGACGCATGTCCTGCATCACGCCCTTACGCAGGGACATCTTCTCGACAACGACGCCCGAATACGGCTCGTCCACGTCGACCAGAACTTCTTCGAACGGCTCTTCACGCTCGCCGGTCTCTTCGTTTTCACGGAAGAGCACGCGCGGACGACCGATCGTCAGCTCGAAGCCTTCACGACGCATCGTTTCAATCAGAACGCCAAGCTGAAGTTCGCCACGGCCGGCAACTTCAAAAGCTTCGCTTTCCGGGCTTTCCGTAACCTTAATGGCTACGTTGCCTTCAGTTTCCTTGAAGAGACGGTCACGGATCTGACGGGACGTGACCTTCTTGCCTTCACGGCCACCCAGCGGACCATCGTTGATGCGGAAGGTCATGGACAGGGTCGGCGGATCAACCGGGCGGGACGGGAGCGGCTCGGTGATGGACGGATCAGCGATCGTGTCAGGAATCGTTGCTTCGGACAGACCGGCAACGGCCACGATGTCACCAGCTTCGGCTTCATCAACCGGCACGCGATCAAGGCCGCGGAAGGACAGCAGCTTTGTCAGACGGCCGCTTTCGACAACCGAACCATCCGGACGCAGCACGCGAACCGGCATGTTCACCTTCGCACGGCCCTGATCGATACGACCCGTCAGGATACGGCCAAGGAAGTTGTCGCTCTCGAGAATGGTTGCAACCATTCCGAAAGGTGCATCCTTGTCGACGTCTGGCGTCGGAACGTGGCGCAGAACCAGATCGAACAGCGGAGACAGATCCTTCTTCGGTCCATCCAGCTCAAGATCAGCCCAGCCCTGACGGCCGGAAGCGTACAGCATCGGGAAGTCGAGCTGGTGCTCGTCAGCGCCGAGGGACGCAAACAGATCGAAGATTTCTTCGTGCACTTCGTCTGGACGCGCATCGCTACGGTCGATCTTGTTCACGACCACGATCGGACGGATACCGCGAGCCAGAGCCTTACCCAGAACGAACTTCGTCTGCGGAAGAGCACCTTCAGCGGCGTCAACGAGGATGATCGCGCCATCCACCATGCTCAGGATACGCTCGACTTCGCCACCAAAGTCAGCATGGCCCGGCGTATCAATGATGTTGATACGCGAGTCTTTCCAGACAACGGACGTGCACTTGGCGAGAATGGTGATACCACGCTCGCGTTCGAGATCATTGCTGTCCATCGCGCGATCAGCAACGTGCTGGTTCTCGCGGAAAGAGCCGGACTGCTTGAGGAGCGCGTCAACCAGCGTGGTTTTGCCATGATCGACGTGCGCGATAATGGCGATGTTACGGATTTCCATGTGGTCTTCCAGACGGTGCATCGAAGATAAGAATTTGCGCCGTCTTCTGCACCGAATCCCGCGAATATGCAAACTCTGTCGCAGTCTTTTCGCATAAATCACGACTTGAGCGTGGACTGAAGCTGGTCCAAATCATCAGAAAACATAGTCTTTTGCGAGTAGAATCCATTATGTCCGACACACCCCCGACCGGGCCTTCAGCGCCGGGAACCGATGCCCTGAGCCAGCTTGGCCGCAATACACCTGCCGCAAGCTGCCCCGAAGAAGCCGTTCTGGAACGCGTCCCTTCCCCGCATCAGGGTCGCAAATACGTTGTCCGTTTTACGGCACCGGAATTCACGTCCCTCTGCCCGGTCACAGGCCAGCCGGACTTTGCGCATCTTGTGATTGACTACATCCCGAGCAAATGGATCGTGGAGAGTAAGTCTCTCAAGCTGTATCTCACCAGCTTCCGCAACCATGGCGCTTTCCACGAAGACTGCTCGGTATCGATCGCTGAGCGTCTGGTCGAACTTCTGGATCCGGAATGGCTGCGGATCGGTGCCTACTGGTATCCGCGCGGCGGCATTCCAATCGACGTGTTCTGGCAGACGGGCGAGCCGCCAGCAGGCGTGTGGATTCCGTCACAGGATGTGCCAGGCTACCGGGGCCGCGGCTGAAGCATGACGGAAGCGGCTGCCATTGCCCGTTCGGGCGGTCCTGTCACACAGGCGCGCCTTACGGTCGATTTCAGACGGCTGGGCCTTGAGCCCGGCATGACTGTTCTGGTCCACACCTCCATGAGCCGGATCGGCTGGGTGTGTGGGGGGGCCAGAAGCGTTATCGAGGCGCTGTTTCAGGCTGTGGGACCGGAAGGCACGATCGTCATGCCAGCCCAGTCCTCCGAACTGAGTGATCCGTCTGGCTGGTGCGAACCTCCCGTTCCGCAGAGCTGGTGGGATACCATCCGGGCCAGCATGCCCGCTTTTGATCCCCGCCTGACGCCCACACGCGGTATAGGGGCTGTGGCAGAGGTTTTCCGCACCTGGCCGGGCACACGACGGAGCCTGCATCCGCAGGTTTCTTTCAGCGCCCATGGTCCTCTGGCGGCAGACATTCTCTCCAGCCAGCCTCTTGAGGATCCGTTCGGCGCCATATCTCCCCTCGCCGTCCTGAACCGGACTGGCGCGCATGTCCTGATGATCGGGACTGGCTGGGACACTTGCACGGCGCTCCATCTGGCGGAACGTCTGGCCGATCCGCAGGGATCGACCTTTGAAGATGGAACAGCGCTTTTCGTGGATGGTGAACGACGGTGGGTCCGCTTCCGGATGCCGCAGACAGATGTGGACCGTTTCCCGGTTCTGGGTGCCAGACTGGACGGACATCCGATGCTGCGACATGGCCATGTCGGGGCCGCGCCTGCGCGCCTCTTTCCAGTCGATCAGGCCGTCAGCCTGGCCGTACAATCATGGGGCCAACCTGCTCTCACACCGTGAGGTCGGCCCCCATAATCTGACGGGGCCGCTTCCTCAACGCGAGGATCATCAGGGCGCTACCATAGACCAGCGCCACACCATCCAGCCCCAGATCAAGACGCGACACTGATCCTGACATCAGATGGTGCGCTATATCGGCAATCGGAATCAGGAAGGTTATAACGCCTGCAAAGACCAAAAGAGGCACAATACTGCGCGTCCCCCCCAGCCAGACCGCGACAAGAAGACAGCCTAGAAGCACCGCATAAAACAGAGCTTCTACCGTTTGATAATGACCGCCTTCCGGAAGGAAGGGAACCGCAGCCAGCACTGCGGAAATTCCGCTGACACACCCGATCATGCAGCCCGACGTCAGCACCGAAAGACATCGTGTCCCAAAACTATCGGCCATCAAACCTTCAGAGCGCTCCCGCCGTCTGCGCGATGAGAGCCAGAGCTGGTTTCCCGAATAAAAAAGAAACGCGCCTCCAAACCCCAGAACGGCATAAACCCAGCGGACGAGCCACCCCCCGTAAGTTCCGAAATGCAGAGCGTAAATCAGCGTCAGAGCCTGGAATGCCGATGTCTGATGGTCCGGCAGGAAATCCGTTGTGGTCAGACGGCCGGTATAGGGACTGACATCCGCATATCCTCCCTCCGGCCGCCGGGCGATCTGTGCCTTGTTCTGCACCGTAACCCGCAAGGAAAACTTTCCTCCACGGCTGGAATAAACCAGCGCTTCAGGTTCAAGGTCCGGAACCTGCCTGTGAAACGCCTCCACAATCTCCAATGGCTCCAGCAGGGTCTGCGGACGCTGCCCTGTGCGGACATGGTCTTTTCCCGGCTGATGACTCAAGGCGGCAGGAAGAAACAGAGTTTTTTCAAGCGCCATGATCGGCTGATAAAAAGCAAATCCCGCGGCGGACGCTGCCATCACGATATGGAACGGAAGCGAGCAGCCCCCCAGAAGCGTATGGAAATCAAGCCAGACCCGGCGCAGGTTTTCATTCACCCGCAAGGCGAAAAGATTACGGACCAGCGACGGCAGCAGAACGATCGTACCGGACACCAGCGCCACTGCATACAGCAGGGCCACAATTCCCATCACGAGCCGCCCGTATTCCCGGTTCAGGGGCAGGCCAATGCGCTGATGAAGGATATTAAGAAAGTACATGGCCTGAGAAGGCGTACGCGTCTGGGTAACAAGGCTGCCATCCGGAGCAAAGCCCGCATAAACGGTTCGTGCCGGACCATGATCCCTGTCAGAAGATGTCGTCCACATGAGACTGGAAGGACTGGCAGCGTCCGGACGCAACACCACCGTGTAATTGGCAGCCATCGACGGGTCGGAAGCCTGCGCCTTCTGCACCAGTTCGGACAGGCGTTCGGCCGGAACGGGTGCGGGTAGCATGGATGTCTGGGATGCCCAGTTTCCGAGAGGCAGTTCAAACATCGTCATGCCGCCCGCATAGAACGCAATGAACAGGAACAGGCCTGCTGTAATGCCCGCCCAGCTATGGACGTTCCGATAAAGCCTGACGATATCGCCGCGTATCTTCATGCCATGAGGCCATGCAAAAGGAAGAACAGTGCCCACACACTTCCATTGAGAAGCGCCAGAACAACCCATGCCTGACGAGGCGAGCGAAAAAGGAAAGAAAACGCTACGAGAAGCCCCCAGACTGGCCCTGGAAACCAGCGCAGAAGCTGCGATGTTACGGTTTTCAGCTGGGCATCCGCATGGAAGAACAGTCCCAGCACCCCCATCAAACCGGTGGCCAATGCGGCACCGAGCACCAGCCCAGCCATGGCTTTTCCAAACCAGCCGGCCCCGTCCAGAGGCTTCTGCTGTGCAATATCTTTCACGAGAGACGCCCTTGCGGTCTGAAAACTGCGATCAGGAACGGCAGGAGAATGCTGGTCAGCATCAGAAGCGCACCCACAGCCAGACATGCCGCCAGAATATGCAACTCCTGCGCCATGACGAGGACGGCCAGAAGGATACACACCCCTCCCGGCAGGACGCCTTTCCATATCGGCAAAGGCTGCCGCAAAAGACACTGGGATGGCGCAGACAGATAGAAAAGACCGGCCGCCAGAACCGTCAGGAATACAGAAAAAAGCTCAAACACCACTGGCGAGTTACCAACGATAGGACAGAGTGACAAAGACTGCCCGCCCCGGCGCCCAGGCACAAGCGACGGAACGCGTACAGGCGGCAACGTAATGACGGTTTGTAATGTTGGTGCCGTTAAACTGAATTCCGAAGCGCTGGTAATCGATGTGCGCCTGCAAATCCCAGACAACCTGGCTTGGAACCGTGAAGGTTGCAGGAAGTGCTCCCGCGGTGTTGCCCGTATAGCGCACGCCGCCTCCCAGACCCGTCACCCAGTTCCGGGTCAGATGGAAATCCCGCTTCAGGAACAGGGATGCCATATGGGACGGGATCGCAACCGGGCGCTGATTTTTCTGAGCCGCTACAGTCGTCTTCGTAATCCGGGGATCCTGATAGGTAAACGATGCCAGAATATCGATCTTGTAAGGCAATCGCCCTACCCCTTCAGCCTCAAACCCGCGCGTTCTCTGCTCACCCGTCTGGATGTCATAGGTTGAATCCGTGGGATCCGTGGTCAGAACATTACTCTCCACCAGATTGAAAAAATCAGCAGTCAGCATGAAATCTTCGCCCCACGGCGTACCATGCGGTGGCTTGTATTTCAGACCTGCCTCGATCTGGCGTCCACGCGTCGGAACAAATGCTGCATTCTCACGCGTCGTACCCACCTGCGGCTGGAAGGACGTTGCGTAAGACACATACGGAGCCAGACCGATGGAGGATTTGTAAAGCAGTCCGACACGCCCCGTGAAAGCATTGTTCTGCTGAGGTGTCTTTCCACCCGTCAGGTTGTTGACGGTCAGGCTTTGCGTGAAATCTTCACGGCCAGAAAGCGTAAGGTAGAAACGATGCCAGTCAGCCTGTTCCTGAGCGTATAGACCCGTCTGGGTTTCCGTTTCGTTTGTATTGGTTGTGGTGCCGTAAGTTGGCCAGGAAATCGGGTTATAAACCGGATTGTACAGATCAAGGGATGGCGCTGTCTTCTGCCCACGACGGAACGCCATGAAATCACTACGAAAATCAACGCCCGTAAGAAGTTCATGATGAACCGCGCCCGTCCTGAACTTTAGATCAGAACGCGTATCGAGCGTGACGTTGTTATAATTTGATGACTGCAACAGCGCCTGACGCGTCAGGGTTCTCTGGTCCGCAGACAGCGCAACAGCCGTCACGTATCGATATGACGCATCAATATGCGCGTAACGCATGTTCTGACTGATCGTCCAGTTCGGCGTCAGATGGCGCGTGAAGCTGTATCCGATCGATGCCTGACGCTTTGAATAAACGTCAAAATCGGCATCGCTGTTCAGGAAATTGCGCGCGATATATCCGTATGGGCTTGCATAAAGCGTTCCATCCGCAGGTAAAAACTGGGACGTTGACCCGCCATCGACCTGCTCATAACTGGCCAGAATCGTAAAATCCGTCTTGCTGTCAGGACGCCAGCTTACGGAAGGCGCAACATAAATCTCGTTGTTTTTAATATTCTTGGCATAGGTGTCCGATTTCCGGATCAATCCGTTGAAACGCCAAAGGAGTGTCTTGGAGGCATTGAGCGCTCCCCCCACATCTGCAGCGCCCTGAACACGACTGTAAGAACCGGTCTGGAATGTCACCTGATTCTGCTGGTTCAGCCGCGGGCGTTTACTGACAGCATTGATAATGCCGCCAAGCTGTCCCGAGCCATATAGCGCAGACGAGGCACCACGCAGAACGTCCATTTCCTCCAGGCCCCAGGGCTCAATGCTGTAGGAGAAGGATGTCGTCGCGTCGGGTGTCCGTGTTCCGTCAAGGTAGATGTCCGGGGTGAAACCACGGATCGTTCCAAAATAACCTCGGGGATCATCCTTGGAGCCATAATCTGACACACCAGCCGCATACCGGACCGCCTCCCCGAGACTTCGGGCGTTCAGCATTGTCATGCGGGCCTGGGTAATAACCGTGAGGTTCTGGGGAACATCTTCAAGCGGCGTTGAGGTCTTGGTCGCCGCGTTGCCGCCAGCCGCCAGCAATCCAACATGGCTGGCTCTGACTTCCAGCCGCTCTTCCTTGGATTGGCTTTCATGCCCTGAACGCAATGCAGGTTTTTGAGGGCGTTCCAAAGCATGATGATGCCGCGGGCGTTCCTGCTCTGGTTCCTGCGCAAAAACCAGACCTGATGGTAGTCCCAGCAATACAGTTGCACAGGGAATAAGACACGACCGTACCCGCATCGCAAAATCTCCGAGAAAGCGAGCGGGGGATAACACTAATGAGAATTATTCTCAATAACAGAAAAATGGGAAATTCCGAAAAACATTCGTAATTTCCATCACTTTTTCAAATTATAGACTGAGAGTTTTGTAACGTAACCGAAGAATGCGCGATTACGCCTCTATCCCCAACTGTCCCTGGAAATATAGCAGCGGCGCTTCGTCCTGGACCGTGATGCTGGTTGGGCGCGCCATAAAGAGCGCATGGGTGCCCCCCTGAAAGGTCTCCACAAGCTCACAATGCATCTGCACCAGTGCGCCATCAATGAAAGCCGTACCGTCTTCGGATCGCACCACAACGTCTGACCCGAATTTGTCAGCCGTGCGGCTTGCGAAAAGCATGGCGACATCCTTGTGACTGTTGTTCAGGATGCTCAGACCAAAACGTCCTGCTTCAGCAATCGCCTTATAGGTCGAACTGCCACGGTGCAGACAGATCAGGAGCAGCAGCGGGTCAAGGGAAACAGATGTCAGGGCACTGATGGTCGCGCCCTGTTCGCCTTCGCTGCCCGTGGCCGTCACAACAGCGACACCCGTTGCGAAATGGGACATGGCCCGGCGAAAGTCCTGCTCATTCAGCGTCGTCATGACAACTCTCCTGCCATCGTCGGAATCTTTGGTTCCGGCACACTTACAGGAGAACCTTGGTCGTCACCAGAACCTGAACAGCAGGGCCTGCTTCAGAAACGTGCTGTCATGGGATGCGCGCCCATCCGTCCGTTTTCCCGGTCAAGAGCTGTAATGGCCGCCATATCAGCGTCATCGAGCGAGAAATCGAAAACATCCAGATTTTCAGCAAGGCGCTTCAGATTGGCGGATTTCGGAATCACAATGAACCCGCTTTGCAGATGCCAGCGAATGATGACCTGCGCGGGTGTGCGTCCAACATGCCGGGCGATCGCGCCAATCGTCGCATTCTCAAGCAGTTGCCCCTTCCCCAGCGGACGCCATGATTCCGTGCGGATATTATGCTGCTCGTTGAAGGCCCGAACCGCCTTCTGCTGAAAGAAGGGATGAAGTTCAATCTGATTGACAGCTGGTACGACACCTGTTGCATCCATGATGCGTTCCAGGTGCTCAGGCTCGAAATTTGATACACCGATGGACTTGACGCGTCCTTCTTTCTGCAAGGCAACCAGCGCCTTCCATGTATCGACATACTGGCCCTGTTCGGGCATGGGCCAGTGAATAAGGTACATGTTCAGAACAGGACGTTTCAGCAGGCGGCAGCTCTCTTCATAAGCGCGGATCGTTTTGTCGTAACCCTGCTCGTCATTCCAGACTTTCGTCGTGACAAACACATCGGGCGAACCGAGGAGGCCTTCGCCAACACCATCCTCATTCTTGTAAAGCCGAGCCGTATCAACAGAGTGGTACCCAAGCTTTACCGCTGCGCGAACGACATGCGCTGTTTCTTCAGGTGGTGTCTTCCACACGCCCAGACCAAGCTGTGGAATGATGCGTCCATCGTTGAGCGTAATGCGCGTCTGGTTGTCCATGTAAGAAACCGGATCAGTCATGAAAAGCTCCTTGCCGTGCCTCAATGCTCTTTGCCAAACGCCTTTTTCTCGATGTCAGTTCAACCCTGTTCAAGCAGATGATAGAGCTTGCGACTCAGCGCCTCAGTGCTGAACGGTTTGACCAGCAGCGCGCAACCAGGCTCCAGCAGTCCTTCGTCCAGAATATTCTGCTCCGCATATCCGGTTATGAACAGGACTTTCAGACCCGGAAATTTTTCCCGCATACGGGCTGCAAGCTGCCGACCGTTCATCCCGCCTGGCATGCCGATATCCGTAATCATCGCCTCTGGCTGAAGGGAAGGGAGACGCTCTACCAGTTCCAGCGCAGAAATAGCATCTTCGGCGGTGAGCACCCTGGCTCCAAGATCCCCTACAACATCGCTGACAATCAGCCGAACCGCTTCTTCATCATCCACAATCATAACGAGTTTTCCGGACAGCCAAGGCATACCCCCCTGCTCCATCACGGCTTCGCCTTCGGCGGCTGGCGCTTTTTCAAGCAGCCCATCATATCGCGGCAGGAAAAGACTGACGGACGTTCCCTCCCCCAAACGAGACCGGATTGAAACTGCCCCGCCGGACTGACGTGCAAATCCGTAAATCATGCTGAGTCCAAGGCCCGTGCCCTTGCCTAGCGGCTTGGTCGTAAAAAAGGGATCGAACGCCCGTTTGGCTGTCTCGTCAGACATGCCGCATCCGTCATCTTCAACTCTCAGCAGAACATAATCTCCGGGCGGGACACCGACTTCATGGGCAGCGCCACTTCCCAACGTGCTGTTGCTGGTTGAAATTCGGAGCTGATTACCCTTTTCCTGCATGGCATCACGAGCATTGATGCAGATATTCAGGATGGCATTTTCAAGCTGATTGGCATCAATTCGTGTTGTCCAGATTTTGGAGACCAGTGCGAAAGTGAGAGAAATTTCAGGACCAACACTTCCCTGCAACAGTGCTTCCAACCCACTCACCAGCTCATTGACATCCGTCGGTACAGGATCGAGAGGCTGACGGCGCGAAAATGCCAACAGACGATGCGTCAGGGATGATGCACGGCGAACAGCGTCCTGCGAGGCAATAATATAGCGTTCCAGACCGGTCGTCCGCCCTTGGGACAGGCGCATGTCCAGAAGTTCGAGGCTACCCCCGATCCCGGCCAGAAGGTTGTTGAAGTCGTGCGCCAGCCCCCCGGTCAGTTGCCCAACCGCTTCCATTTTCTGGGACTGGCGAAGCTGTTCCTCAAGATCATTGCGGTCTGTGATGTCGCGCCCGACGCCATAGATGCTATCGCCTTCATTATTAAAGTTCCAGTTGTAGATCCGCCAGGTTCCATTGCGATGCCGCATACGGACATCCAGTCCGATGTCAGACCAAGGCGAACTTTGCTGGGCTCGGTCAAAGGCCTCGCAGACGGCAGCCTGATCTTCGGGATGGCACAGCGCATCGACCCGCAATCCAACCAGACCTTCCTGCGTGTAACCCAGTGCCCGTAACCATGAGGGGCTGACAGCAAGGTAATGACCGCTACGACTGATGATAACGAACAGATCCTTGGCAATCGTCCATAGCTGGTCACGTTCCCGCGTTCGCTGACGGATACGCTCTTCCAGCATGACGTTCATTTCGCGAAGCTGCTGCTGTGTCTTGGCCTGGCGCATGGCGGCATGGGTACGGTCTGCGACGGCGCGGGTAAAAACGATTTCTTCCTCAGCCCAGACATGCGGAACGGAGGAATAGACACACATGACGCCAACAAGACGCCCGAACTTGAAGAGGGGAACATTCATTACGGCGCGAATGTTCAAAAGTGCGAACCGTTCTGTTCGTCCGGCGGTCATCGGGTCCTGCTGCACATCGGATATGGCAACAGTCCGGCCCCGGGCAAGCAAAGGGCCGTAATCTCCATAATCGCGAAAGGCGTGAAATCCTCGGATGGAAGCCTGCTGCTGCAGATTAATCCCTTTGCCCAGGCTGGCCGTACGCATCGCGCCTATCAGCAATCCGGTTCCCGCTTCATCAACAGTCCCATATGCGGCACAGGTTACATTCAATTCCCGGCACAGGATCTGGGCGGCGACCTCCTCCATTTCATCTGCATTTTCAAGCGCGCGCAGGCGATCGCCAAGCTCCACGAGCACCGTCTGCCGAAGAGACTGGCGTTTGCTCTGATCGATATCGAAAACAATGCCTGTGAAGCGGATTGCTCGTCGCTCCTCGTTCAGATCACAGCGCCCGTTTCCTTCAAACCAGCGAATGCCTGACGGTGTCTGAATGCGGAATTCAAACTCACATTTTCCACCGACACGTACGGCATTCGCGATTGTCTCCGCAACACGTGCCTGATCTTCAGGTTCGATGGCCTCATAGAATGCCGTGACCGGAACACCCTGCTGAAGCGCATTGACATCCAGCCCCAGCGTTTCTGCAAGTCGGGCATCACCGATCACAAGACCGGAATTATCATCCCAGACCCAGGTTCCGGCGATCGCTCCGGCATCCAATGCAAGCTTGAGACGTACCGCAGACTGGTTCACCTCCGTCAGATCACGCCCGATGGCCAGAAGCTTCTGGACCTCTCCATCTTCATCAAAGACTGGTGTGATGGCCACATCCCAGAAGCGACGGTTGCCCCGCATCGTCGTGGCATATCCCTGAAAACGGGCGGTCTCTCCGGCAAGGGCAGCATTTACAGCCTGCTCTGCTCGTGCCCGCGCCTGAGCACGCCACAGATCGATCCATAAAATTCCATGCAGAATGATAGGGCTATCCAGTTCCATGGCCCGAATTCCGCCTTCATTGATGAAGCGGATGCAGCCTTCACGATCAAGAATATGGATGCAGTCTGGCGAGCTGGAGAGAAGCAGGCGAGTAAAAGCCTCACTGGATCGCAAGGCTTCTGCCGTCATGCTGGCATTTGACAGATCAACGACAACACCGACACAGCACAGGTCGTCACCATCCGTTTGCTCGTCGTCCATCCAAGCCCGCATGAGCAGATGCCGAACCATGGTCGGTCCCTGATCATGAGACAGAATGATGCGAAACCGGAGTTCACAGCTCCCTTCCTGCCGCAGCTCTTCTTCCGCGACGGTTTCGTAAGCTTTCCGGTCTTCCGGATGAAGGCGACTGTAAAAATCTTCCATCGATACGCCAGACGCCATCTGCGTAGAGGGGATACCCCAGGTCATCGCAAAACGCTCGTCACCCGTTATGACGCGCTTCACAAGATTCCCGCGAAAAAAACCCATCTCCGCGGCTTCAGCCATGCGCTTCACCCGGCGCTCCAGCCTTTTGAGCTGATCTGCCATTACGGTAGGAGCAACAACCGGCTCAGGCCTGAATACATCCCGCGCGTACTGCTCACACAATGCCCGCACGTTTTCCAGACCATCCCCTGCCTGGCGCACATACAGCCAGACTTCAGGCGATCCGCTATGAACGGGCAGCCGACGGGTAGAAGGAGCCTGCAAAGATGATGTCAAAGCAGCCAGAGAACATTCATCCCCGGCAGATGCGAGGAGCCATTCCTGTCCTTGATCCTGTGCCATGAGAAGAGCTGCCCCACCGCCCAAAGTCGCAGCAAGGGTCATGAAATGGTGTACGGACGGGGCCTGAAAAGCAGACCGGGTTTGATGCATTGCAGAAGACAGAAACCCGTCTTCGTCAGCCAGTAGTCCCTCTTCGCTGCTCATCATGTGTTTCCCCGGTCACCTCTTGCCCAATAACGAGACAGTAGAGCAGCTAATTCTAGCATATCCCTGACGGTTCGTCCTGCTATCGTATCTGGTCTTTTGCGCAAGCTTCATGCGACTTTGCCTCGGATCAGACGTTGCCAGAGTCACAAACATTTCATTCGAAGGAGATTTCATCATGCTGGGTATTGATCTGAGCGGCCGCACCGCCCTGGTAACCGGCTCCACCGGTGGAATTGGTCTGGCCATTGCCCGCCGCCTGGCAGAAGCCGACGCCACGGTTATTATTAATGGACGCAAACAGGACACTCTTGATGGGGCACTGGAAAAGCTGCGTGCCCATGTCCCCGGAGGCAGCTTTCGCAGTGTCGTCGCTGATGTCGGTACGCCAGAAGGCTGCGATGCCCTCGTCTCGGCAGAAAGTAACGTGGACATTCTCGTCAACAACGCAGGTATTTTCGGACCGAACGATTTTTTCAAAACTACGGATGAAAGCTGGCAGAAGCTTTTTGAAGTGAACCTCTTTTCCGGAGTTCGTCTTGCGCGGGCATATATGCCAGGAATGAAAGAGCGTAACTGGGGACGCGTTCTGTTCATTGCTTCTGAATCCGCAATCAATATTCCCGTCGAAATGATTGATTACGGCGTCAGCAAGACGGCCATGCTCGGCTTGGCCCGTGGACTAGCCAAGGACATGTCCGGCACAAATGTGACGGTCAATTCCATCCTGCCCGGACCGACGTTATCGGAAGGCGTTGAAGCCATGCTGAAAGCCCAGAATCCGGACAGCACCCAGCCTGTTGCCGAACTGGCATCGGATTTTGTGAAGAAGCATAGACCCAGCAACATTCTTCAGCGCATGGCAACGGTAGATGAGGTGGCAAATATGGTCGTCTATGCTGCCTCTCCTCTCGCTTCTGCCACAACGGGAGCGGCATTGCGCGTGGACGGCGGCACGGTGGATACGATCTAAAGCCCGCAGACAGCACGAATAAAAAAACCCGGGCCCTGACTGGACCCGGGTTTTTCTGTTTTTGAAACTCAACCGCGGCGGGCGGCGGAGATTTTCTGGTCAGTCCGATACTGGCTGAGCGCATAGACGGACCAGATTGCAGCCGGGATCCACCCAATGACCGTCACCTGAAGAAACAGGCAGATAATCCCCGCGAACGGGCGACCAATGGTGAAGAACTGAAGCCACGGCAGAAGCAGTGCCAGAATGAGACGCATGAAATGTTCCTTTCCTTTGACAGATTGAACCATTGTTCGTGAGGAGCGCCTCAGATGCAACAGCAACCTAGTTTGCGCCCCCGTCCTTGCACTCTCCTCCATCCCGGCAGATCAGTTCCAGCAAAAGCACGGAGTGTCCCGTAACGGTGTATTCGAACTTCTGCTCGAAGACCTCTTTCTCAACCTCCGCTCCTGCATCCGGCTGGTTTGTATCAAGCAGAAGTTTCCAGCGACCCTCGTTTGTTTCTGGCAGAATGAAGGGAACGGCCTCTTTCCACCCATTGAACACAATCAGAACCGTCGCATCCGATCCGCGCCTCATGATGCCGCTTCTCTGACTGCGCCCATCGATCATGAGACCAAAACACTGATCGTGCTGCCAGTCTTCAGGCATCATCAGACCACCGGTCGCCGTGACCCAGCTTAGCTCCTGAACATCCAGTTCCTTGTTATAGGCTTCCGTGAGAAAGCGACTGCGATGGAGGATCGGATAGCGATGCCGAAGTTCGGTCAGACGCTTTACAAAAGACTGAAGCCGTTTGCCCTCATCGCTGATGTCCCAGTGCAGCCAGGAAATTTCACTATCCTGACAATAGGCGTTGTTGTTGCCCTGTTGCGTGCGACCGAATTCATCCCCCGCCACGATCATCGGCGTTCCCTGAGACAAAAGCAGGGTGGACAGCATATTCCGGCACTGACGCCAGCGGACGGCATTGATGTCGGGGTTGTCCGTCGGTCCTTCTACACCGTAATTGTAAGACCGGTTGTCTGGCGAGCCGTCTTTCCCGTCTTCCCCATTCGCTTCGTTATGGCGCTCGTTGTAAGACACGCAATCCATGAGCGTGAAACCATCATGAGCCGTGACAAAATTCACGCTGGCCCATGTGCGGCGTCCGCTGTGGTTGAACCGATCAGGGCTGGCAAGCAGTCTGGGTGCCAGTTCAGCCGATTTAGCTTCGCCTCGCCAGAAGTCACGTGTCGTATCGCGGAATACATCGTTCCACTCTGCCCAGCCCGGCGGAAAATTTCCTACCTGATAGCCTCCCGGTCCAACATCCCAAGGCTCGGCAATTAATTTGACATGGGAGAGCACGGGGTCCTGCTGGCAGACGCGAAGAAACGTGGAATCATTATGGAATCCATCTTCTTCGCGAGCCAATATCGTTGCAAGGTCGAATCTAAATCCATCGACCCCCATTTCTTCAACCCAATACCGGAGACTGTCAGCTACGAACCGGATGCAATTCAGATGCGTCAGGCTGAATGTGTTTCCCGTACCTGTTTCGTTTATGTAATGTCTTTTACTGTCTGGCATCAGACGATAATAGGAAACATTATCCAGTCCCCGGAAAGAGAGCGTAGGCCCAAGCTCGTTCCCTTCCGCCGTATGGTTGTAAACCACATCCAGAATGACTTCGAGGCCGACCTCGTGGCATGCACGGACCAGAGCACGAAACTCCTGAGCAGCGTTATACGGATCGGACGCGTAATGGCTTTCGGGTGCAAAAAAGCCGATCGTATTGTATCCCCAGTAATTGCTCAGCCCTTTATCCGCCAGGAACTTACTGTTGACGAAGCTCTGAACCGGCAGGAATTCGACCGCCGTAACACCCAGTTCCCGAATACTTTTCAAAAGTGCCGGATTGGAGAGACCTGCATACGTGCCACGAATTTTTTCCGGCACATCCGGGTGTAATTTTGTGTAGCCCTTGACGTGCATCTCATAAATAACCGTATCCGCCCAGGATGTATTGGGATGATCGAAATGCTGAGGCGTCGGATCAATAATGATCGCTTTCGGTACAAATGCTGCGCTGTCCGCGGAGCTGAAGCTCAGATCCTGGTCTGCGTGCCCCAATTCATATCCAAAAAGGGAAGGATCCCATTTCAGGTCCCCCTGAAATGCTCTGGCGTATGGATCGAGCAGAAGCTTGTTCGGATTAAAACGGTGCCCTTCATCAGGCTCATAAGGACCATGAACCCTATAACCATAAAGCTGTCCTGGCCGAAGGTCCGGAACCCAGCCATGAAAGACATGATCGGTATATTCCGGAAGGCGGATCCGATCCGTTTCCCTCACACCGTCGTCATCGAACAGGCACACGTCAACCGCTTTTGCATGCGCTGAAAAAACTGCGAAATTGACCCCGTCATTTTCAAACATGGCCCCCAGACGATTGGGGGTTCCTTCCTGTAATCCCTTCTGGCGCGAACCGCTCATACTCATTGTTCCAGAAAAGACGCGAGCCGGTTTTCCTGCCCCCTGGCAGAGCCGCGCAGCCTTCAAAGGCCTAACGCAAAAGTAGCCTCGGAAAGAGGCGATCACTTATCCGTGACTTCGTTTCCAACACCCCTCATCAGGCGTTGTGCCATCAGAAAGCCAAAAATTAACCAACGTCCCCAATATGTGGGCCGGATAACAAGAAGGGTGTGTGTGATGGCGCAGAATACGCCCACTCCGGCCAAGCGGGAGCTACAGCTCTTGTCTGTCGCTGCTGAAATGTATCCTTTCGTCAAAACCGGAGGGCTGGGTGATGTTGTTGGTTCTCTCCCTCCGGCTCTTGAGCGGCAGGGTGTCAGCACACGGACAATACTTCCAGGCTATCCATCTGTCCTGCGCGCGCTTTCCAACAAAGAAGAAACGATCCGGATTAATAACGTTCTGGGTCATGCGGTTACGGTCTGGCACGGGCGTGCCGATGGTAATACGATCTATGCGCTTGATGTCCCCTCACTCTATGATCGGCCTGGGAACCCTTATCTCGACGCCACAGGCCAACCATGGGCGGATAATGGACTTCGTTATGCTGTTTTGTGCCGCGCGGCTGCACTCATTGCCGCCGGTCTTCTTCCTGACTGGAAACCAGAAGCCGTTCTGACCCACGACTGGCACGCCGGACTTGTGGCTCCCTATCTGCGCTATATGGAAGGGGCCACCCCTCCAGTTGCACATGTCATCCATAATCTGGCGTTTCAGGGGCTTTACCCCCGTGACATGCTCCAGACATTTGGCCTGCCTGACTGGTCCTTCACGTCCGACCAGCTCGAATATTATGGGCAGATCAGTTTCATGAAAGGTGCCCTTCAGCTTTCTGACAGACTGATCAGTGTCTCTCCAACCTATGTCGAAGAGATCCAGACACCCGAAGAAGGCATGGGCCTGGATGGTGTTCTGCGGGCACGCTCGAACGTTCTCACAGGTATCCTGAACGGCGTAGACCTTCGGGAATGGAACCCCATGACGGACCCGTCTGTCTTCTTTCCGTACGCCGTGGGAGACATCATGGCGCGGCGCGCCAACAAGCGCGTTTTTCAGGCTGAATTTGGCCTTCCCCAAAAAGCGGATGCCCTGCTGCTCGGGATGGTGAGTCGCCTGACGACCCAGAAAGGAGCGGACCTTCTCGCCCGTCTCGCCCCCCGCCTGTTCCAGGAGAACATCCAGCTTGCCGTAGTGGGAGTTGGCGATGAAACAATTATGCAGGAATTCGCGGCCCTTCGAAGCCGCTATCCTGACAATTTCGTTTGCCATCTTCGCTACAGCGAAACACTCGGCCACAGATTACATTCTGCCGTCGATGCCTCTTTGATACCGTCACGGTTCGAACCATGCGGCCTGACGCAGTTTCACGCGCTCCGGTATGGATCAATTCCCATTGCAGCTCGTGTCGGCGGCTTGAGCGATACGATCATCGACGCCAATTCCGCTGCTGTCTCGGAAGGTGTGGCGAACGGCATTCTGTTCTCTCCCACAACGGAAGACATGCTGTATCTTGCCATCCGTCGGGCCCAGACCCTGTTTCGCCAGAAAGCCGTCTGGGCACGGATGCAGCGCAACGGCGCTCTGCATGATGTCTCCTGGAACGGAAAAGCCGCTCAATATGCGCAGCTTCTCCATGAAATGTCCGGACACGAAACAATCATGACGGATACGGGCACTGATATCGCTCCCAGGCGCGCCGATCCCAACTCAGCCCGACCACGCCTGTCACGTCAGGTTGCCCGTATGCCGCGCACGGCATCGGGTACGACAACCTCGTCTCTTGTTCCATTTCCACCGCGTACGGGCACCCGCCCCTGAAAGTCTGTTCTATGCTTGCTCGTACGGTCGATCCTGCACTGCAATCCATGATTGACACTCTTATGACTGGCCAGTGCGGAGACCCTTTCGCACTGTTGGGACGGCACCGGGACCATCGGCAGGATGTTGTCAGGGTCTTCTACCCTGATGCTCTGGAAGTCCATCTGATGGTGGAGCAGTCATCCGGGCAAACCATCGAAAAAATCATGCGCCGCATTGATGACCGTGGGCTGTATTCAGCCACCCTGCCACGCTCGGCACGGTATTATCTCCGTATCCGCTGGGCAGATGCCTGGCAGGAAACCCACGATCCTTACAGCTTTGATCTGCTGCTCGGAGATATGGACCTTTATCTGTTTTCAGAAGGAAAGCATCAGCAGATTGACCGCATGATGGGGGCCATCCCGATGACGGTGGGGGGTGTGTCAGGCGTGCGTTTTGCGGTCTGGGCACCAAATGCCCGGCGTGTTTCGGTTGTTGGTGACTTCAACATCTGGGATGGACGAAGACACTGCATGCGCCTCCGCCATGGGTCGGGTGTTTGGGAGCTTTTTATTCCTGGCGTACAGGCCGGAGAACGATACAAATACGAACTAGTCTCCCATTCCGGGAAAGTCCTTCCCGCCAAAGCCGATCCTTACGCCAAAGTCGCTGAACTGCCGCCCGCCAACGCATCCGTTGTCGCGGCTCCGGATATGTTTGAGTGGCATGATGATGAGTGGATGACCACACGTCAGACCCGGCAGGCCAGTACGGCCCCCATCTCAATCTACGAAATGCACGCCCCCTCCTGGCGGCACCCTCAGCACGGTCATGACATCATCAGCTGGGACGAACTGGGAGACACGCTCATCCCGTATCTTCAGGACCTGGGCTTCACACATCTGGAGCTTCTTCCGATTGCGGAATATCCTTTTTCTGGTTCCTGGGGGTACCAGCCCCTGAGCCTCTATGCCCCTACGGTGCGTCACGGCTCACGCGCGCAATTCGCGCGATTTGTCGATCGGTGCCATCAGGCGGGTCTAGGCGTCATCATTGACTGGGTGCCTGCGCATTTCCCTGCCGATCAGCACGGTCTCAGCCAGTTCGACGGCACACACCTGTACGAACATGCTGATCCACAGGAAGGCTACCATCAGGATTGGCACACACTGATTTACAATTATGGACGCAATGAGGTCTGCGGCTTTCTGGCAGGAAGTGCCCTTCACTGGCTGGAACAGTTCCATATCGACGGTCTGCGTGTCGATGCCGTCGCATCCATGCTGTACCGGGACTACAGTCGTAAAGACGGAGAATGGCGCCCCAACATTCATGGTGGTCGCGAAAATTTGGAAGCTGTTAATTTCCTGCATCACCTCTCCGAAACATTGCATGAGCTGCATCCGGACACACTCCTGATTGCAGAAGAATCAACATCCTGGCCGGGTGTAACCGCTTCGGCGCGAACAGGTGGGCTCGGGTTCGACTACAAGTGGAATATGGGATGGATGCATGACACGCTGCGCTATATGGAGCGTGACCCGCTCTGGCGGGGGTACCATGCCTCGGACCTCACATTCGGGATGGTTTACGCCTATTCTGAGCGCTTCATCCTGCCTCTTTCCCATGACGAGGTTGTTCACGGAAAAGGATCCCTTCTGGCCAAAATGCCAGGAGATGACTGGCAAAAACATGCCAATCTCCGTGCGCTCTATGCCCTGATGTGGGCATATCCTGGCCGCAAACTCCTGTTTATGGGTGGGGAACTCGCCCAACCAGAAGAATGGGATCACGAAGGAGAACTCGCCTGGTATCGGCTGTCCGACCATTACGGACGCGGTGTGCATGACACGATCCAATCTCTGAACAGGCTTTATCGGCATTTGCCCGCCCTGCATGCCCTTGAAGACAGCTACGAAGGTTTTCAGTGGATCATCGCGGATGACACCCAGAACGCTGTTTTCGCATGGCTCAGGCAGGCTCCGGGGTCCCCGCCAGTTCTGGTTGTCGGAAACATGACGCCGGTCCCTCGCATGGATTACCGCATTGGCGTCCCATGGGGCGGTGTATGGCGGGAGTTGCTCAATACCGATGCACAAGCCCTTGGAGGAAGCAATCTAGGAAATCAGGGACAGGTTTATGCGCAGGACATTCCCGCCCATGGCATGGGACAGTCCGTCACTCTGACACTACCTCCACTGGCCGTGCTCTATCTTTCTCCCGCCTCCTGAGAAAAAGGGTCAATCCCCATGTCTTCATTCAGGTTCAGGAACCGCTTCGGCGCAGAACTTATTGCTCCGGATCGCACGCGTTTCACGCTCTGGGCACCTTCCTGCGACAAGGTTTCTGTGGAAGTGGAAGACCTGCCGCCCCTCACCATGCGGCGCCACTCTGACGGCACATTTACGGCCGAGGCCCCCTGTGGGGCCGGTGCGCGATACTTTTACAGGGTCCGGGACGAAATAACGGTTACAGACCCTGCAAGCCGCTTTCAGCCCGACGGCGTTCATGGACGCAGCGAAGTTCTGGACCCGGACTCCTACGACTGGAAACATCCAGACTGGAAAGGACGCCCCTGGGAAGAGACAATCATTTACGAGACGCATCTCGGTCTTGAAGGCAATTACGAGGGTATGAAAGCCCGGCTTCAGGAACTGGCCGACCTTGGCATCACAACCGTTCAGTTCATGCCCGTCAACAGTTTCAGCGGGCACTGGAACTGGGGTTATGACGGCGTTCTCGTTTATGCTCCAACTCCTGCCTATGGTCGTCCGGATGACCTCAAGGAGCTGATCGATCACGCCCATTCTTTGGGCCTGATGGTCTTTCTGGATGTGGTCTATAATCACTTCGGCCCGGACGGAAATTACCTTCTGGAATATGCCAAAGGCTTCTTCGACCCACGCTATGATACGCCATGGGGAGATGGCATTGATTTCCATAATCCGATTGTTGCCGATTTCTTTATCGACAATGCGCTGTACTGGCTAATGGAATATCGTTTCGATGGACTACGGATCGACGCAGCATGGGCCATTACGGATAGAAAATGGTTCTATAAACTTCAGAGCCGCATCCATAAAACCATCGAGAAAGGACGTCATGTCCATCTCATTCTTGAAAACGAAAACAACGATTCCGGACTACTACGTGACGGTTATTCGGGACAGTGGTGCGAGGACTGGCACCACACCCTGACCGTCATGCTTAGTGGTGAGGACAAGGGATTTTTCCTGCCCTTCCATACGGAAACAACAGCCCTTCTCAAGCGGGTTTTAACGGAAGGATTAGCCTGGCAGGGCGAGTATTTCCCGCCCCGAAAAAAGGCACGTGGCACGCCAAGCAGTGACCTGCCCTCCACCAAGTTCGTCACGTTCTTGCAGAACCATGATCAAATCGGCAACCGCCCGCTCGGGGAACGGTTGATTACCCTTTCGAACCCTGCCGCCTTTCGCGCCGCTTACGCTCTGCTATTGCTCTGCCCCATGACGCCCATGCTTTTCCTTGGAGAAGAATGGGGCTCAACGACGCCATTCTATTTCTTCTCGGATTTTCACGGTGAAATCGGCAAGAAAGTCGTTCTCGGGCGTGAAGAGCAGTTTGCGGAGTACTGTAACCTGACAGATCCGGAGATCCTCAAAACGCTCCCTAACCCCATCGACCCCAAAACCTTCAGACTGTCCAAGCCTGACCGGAGCCAGCGAGAGTCCCCAGCAGGGCAGGCATGGCTGGCCATGACGCGAGAACTCCTGTCCCTCCGCCACTCGAAAATTACACCTCATCTGAAAGGAGCTTACAGCGCCGGAGCTGACATTCTGGGAGACAAGGCCGTTGTTGCGCGCTGGACGTTGGCAAATGGCAGCCTACTGACGATAGCCATCAACCTTGGCAAAGAGGCCGCCAAATTTACAGACCCCGAAACGGTGTTCTACGAAACGGTCCTGAACCGCCATCCCGGACACCTTCCGGCTGGCAGTCTGGTCGCAGGACTGGACCGCCCTCTGTAGAAAAAAGATCGCCCTTATAACGGGCGATCGCTCTTACTGGATGCAGTCTTTTCGCTGAGCCATCCACCCTGAAAGCCTGCGCGTTCCAGACCATCGCGCAGGTATGGGTTCTTCTTCATGACGTCCCACACGAAACCACTGCGCCAGTTTTCCAGCATCAGCAGGATTGGCCCCTGATCAATACCGAGCTGCTGACCGTCTACCCAATAATCGTTCTTGTCCTTGAAGGACGGATTAAAGGAATCCAGGAAGCCGTACTGATTATAGATCCGGTTTCCATAGCGCTTTTGCATCTCTTCAAGAGCCGGAAGTGCGATTTCCGGAGCAAAGGCAATGGATCCACCAGCCGCCGTCGGGGCAATGGTGCCATCATCAAGAATGTAATCCCGCCCGGCTCCACGCGCACTGTAGGCCAGATAATGACGGGGTTTACCGTTGTAATCCTGATGCGCGTCTCCCGGACCGTCACACGCCGTCAGGCCCCAGATATTCGCCCCATAATCTTTCCAGTCGCCCGGATTGGCCTGTGCATAGGCCCGCTGCGCATATACGGCTTCGCGCCCATTCTGGAAATAATCATCCTTATGTTTGCGGTTGAAGTCATCCTGAATACCACGGAAGTCAATCCAGGATTCACTGTACTGATGACCAAACATCGGTGCAAAGTTCAGAAGCTGATGCCCCTGGAAGTCACCCCACTGCCCGTCATACGTAGCAGTCCAGGTCTTCCACGTCTGTGCAGGCAATGGATGCGTCGGAGAGGCGATAGCCAGAAGGTATATGATCAGACCTTCGTTGTAGCCTTTCCAGTCTGTTGTGATGAAGTTGTTCGGCGGAGACCAGCCCATGCTGAGCCAGGGACCATGGGCTTTCATCCACGTCCAGTCGACCCGGCGATACAGACGGTCCGCAATATCGCGGATTTCCTTTTCCTTCGCGTTGTCCTGATTATAGTAGGACTGCGCGAACAGAACGCCACCCATCAGAAGTGTCGTGTCTACGCTTGAAAGCTCTGACCAGTCCGCAACGCGGAGGCCCGTGTTCGGGTCAAGGAAATGGTAGAAAAAGCCCTTGTATCCGGAGGCACCAGAAACTTTGTCATTCTGCGGTAAGCTGATGAGAAATCTTAGAGTTGTCAGCGTACGATCAACAGCCTGATCGCGTGTGACATAGCCGCGCTCGGCGCCGATCCCGTAAGCTGTCAGCCCAAATCCCACACTGGCAATGCTGGCCGCGCCATTGGGAAGCGGCGAGCGATCCGGTACCAGTCCGTTTTTCGGATTGGCCGTATCCCAGAACCATTGGAACGTCCGATGCTCCAGATCTTCCACAAAGGCCTGATCGGTCTTGGTCAGCGCAGCGGGGTTGTCTGCCTGAATAGTACCGGTATTCGCTGCCAGCGCAGTTCCTGAAGAGAGGGCAAGATGCACAGCCCCTGCCATCACTCCGGTTCGGAGGAGACGGGAGGAGGAAGCACAGAACTGTTGTCCTGCACGTCGTGCTGTCGAGAGAAACCTGCTGCCTGGCGCAGGCTGCATCCGAAAGTCAGTGCTCATGCGCTCACCATAAGCGCAGACCACGCATCACTTGAATGTGGTGTTACATCACAAGATCGTGATGATTTTAACCCGCAGGAAACTGCCGATATTAACGAATATTATTAGCTCCGAAATTCAAGAATCAATACTATTTTGCAAGCTTCCGTTACACGTCCGATTCCCGCTCGACGGGGGAAACTCCCTCTCCCAGAAACCGGGCCGCAATTTCTGCCGTAACAAAGGCAGCAATCATTTCAGGTCTTTTGTCCCGAACGCCAAAATCCCCGATCGGGCAAACAAGCTTATCGATCTGCTCCTGCGGAATATCAATCGCTCGGAATGCACTTTCAAAACGCTTGCGCTTCGTCCGGGAGCCAATCATGCCAACGTATCGCAAATCGTTCCGGGCCAGCGCAGCACCCGTGATCAAAGCATCCAGCGTATGGCTCTGCGTCAGGACTAGAACGCCGGATCCAGCAGGCACCGCATCAAGAATGCTCTCCCAGTCAGACGTCACCTGCGCATCAACGGCTGGTGGAACCGGCCCGAATTCATCTTCCCGTGCGTCCACCCATATGAGTTGCAAAGGCAGCAATGCGAGCGACTTGGCCAGAGCCCTGCCAACATGTCCGGCCCCGAACAGGATCAGCCGAGGCAGCCCTTCCCGCTCTTTCCATGCCTCACGTTCAAGCGCCTCCATATCCACGACGCGCTCGATACTGACGGTGACGGCCCCTCCGCAACATTGGTTGATGGCCGGGCCCAGCGGAATATGCCGCTCAAGACGACCACCATTCTCCGTCAAAAGAGTACGGGCCTCTGCCATGCAGTCCCACTCCAGACGCCCCCCGCCAATGGTCCCAACCTGCTCGCGCGACGTCACCAGCATGTAGGCCCCGGCTTCACGCGGAGTAGATCCTTTGGCAACCAGAACCGTAATTCTGGCCACTGCCTCCCCCGCATCACGCCAGCGGCGGATGGCTTCCAACATGGTCAGTCGATCTCGCCACGCAGGCTCATGGCAGTACGCAGAACCCGTTCCGGCGTGGCGGGTGCATCAAGCTGGGGGCAGGTCTTGTAGTCATTCAGGCTGGCAAGCGCGTCAGAAATGGCCTGAAGAACAGCCACGCCATGCACAAAAGGAGGCTCCCCAACGGCCTTGGACCGGAAAATTGTCTCTTCCCGGTTCGGGGCGTTTTCCAGCAGTTCCACATTGAAAATACGCGGACGATCCGAACAGGCCGGGATCTTGTAGGTGCTGGGGGCATGTGTCCGCAGACGACCAGCGGGATCCCAGACCAGCTCTTCCATCGTCAGCCAGCCTGCGCCCTGCACGAAGCCACCTTCGATCTGCCCGACATCAATATCCGGGTTCAGGGACTGCCCGGCGTCATGGAGAATATCCACGCGGTCCATGGTGTTTTCACCCGTCAGCAGATCAACGGACACTTCCGCACAGGCCGCGCCATAAGCGAAGTAGTAGAATGGACGTCCTCGCCCTGTTGCCGGATCCCAGGAAATCTTGGGCGTTTTGTAGAACCCGTTGGAAGACAGGGAAATACGGGCGAAATAAACCTGCCAGGCCAGTTGCTGGAAAGTCATGACGTCTGAGCCGACATGCACGCCATCTGGCAGGAACTGCACGTCTTCCTCAGCGACATTCCACTTCTCGGCAGCAAACGCGATCATGCGGCGCTTGATCTTGGTAATGGCGTCCAAAACTGCCATGCCGTTCAGATCTGCCCCGGAAGACGCAGCCGTTGCGGATGTGTTGGGAACCTTGCCAGTTGTGGTGGCAGTAATGCGTACCCGGTCGGACGTCAGCCCGAACTCACGCATGGCAATCTGCACCATTTTCGTGTGCAGACCCTGCCCCATCTCCGTCCCGCCATGGTTCACCTGCACGGAGCCATCCGTGTAAACGTGAACCAGCGCACCAGCCTGATTGTAATGTGTCGCCGTGAAAGAAATGCCGAATTTCACCGGCGTCAGGGCAATCCCGCGCTTGATGTAACGACTGGTTTTATTGAAAGCGCGGATCTCTTCCTTGCGCTTTGCATAATCGCAGCGCCGTACCAGTTCCGTGACGATTTCCCGGCTGATCGAATCTTCCACCGTCATATGATACGGCGTGACGTTCCGGTCTGTCGTTCCATAGAAATTTCGCAGTCGCACAGTCACAGGATCAAGCCCCGTCGCAAATGCGACTTCCTCGATCACCCGTTCTGCCGCGACAATACCCTGCGGGCCACCAAACCCTCGATAAGCCGTGTTGGACTGCGTGTTGGTGCGCAGTGGCTCGGAACGGAACCGCACATCCGGATAGAAATACGCGTTGTCTGCATGAAACAGCGCACGATCCACAACAGGACCGGACAGATCGGCGGACCAGCCACAGCGGGCTGCCAGAACCATATCGACTGCCAGAATGTCCCCGTCATCCGTAAAGCCGACATCATAATCGACGACAAAGTCATGCCGCTTGCCGGTCATCATCATGTCGTCGTCACGGTCCAGACGCATCTTCGCAGTCTGCCCGGTCAGATCAGCCGCAATGGCCGCCAGACAGGCCGCAGCATTGGCCTGCGTTTCCTTACCCCCAAAGCCCCCGCCCATCCTGCGCACTTCCGTCGTGACCAGATGATGCGGCCGACCCAGAACACACGCCACCAGATGCTGCGTTTCAGACGGATGCTGCGTGGAAGACCAGACACGCATTTCCCCGGCCTCACCCGGCTGAGCCAGAGCGGCCTGCCCTTCAAGGTAGAAATGCTCCTGCCCGCCCATCGTGATACTGCCAGACAGACGACGCGGTGCGGCAGCCAGTCCGGCATCCACATCACCGCGCTTCATGACCAACGGGCGCCAGACCAGATCGCCACCGGCTTCCCGCGCCTGAGCGACGTTCAGGATAGCAGGCTTTTCTTCATACTCGATCTTCGCGAGCCGGACGGCCTTACGGGCAGCCTGACGAGACGTCGCCACCACGGCAAACATCGGCTGGCCCCAGTAGTAGACATGATCCGTGGCCAGTAGGGGCTCGTCATGCGCATGAACCGGGCTGATCTCATTCTCGCCCGGAACATCCTCGGCCGTCAGAACCCGCACCACACCCGGCGCAGACCGCACAGCGTTCAGATCCATGGAAACGATCCGCGCATGAGCTTTGGTGCTCAGCCCTGGAACAACATGCAACATGCCTTTCGGCTCAGGCATATCGTCAATGTAGTTTGCTCGCCCTGTCACATGCAGGATCGCGCTTTCATGTTTCATGCTGGTCGATGCAGCACCCTGAACCAGCATCTTGCGAGCCTCAGACATGAGCCAGCCCTCCGGTGCGAGCCAGACGCGCCAAGGGGCCGCCCGTCGTTTCTTCAAAGAAACGCGTCAGCAGATTGGCGGCCACTGTGCGACGGTACCAGTCCGTCGCACGCATGTCGGTCAGTGGCGTAAAGTCCTGTGCGATGGCAGCGCGCGCGGCTTCAAGTGCCTCTTCATTCCAAGCACGTCCCAGCAGCGCGGCTTCCGCCTGCTCAGCCCGCTTGGGTGTTGCCGCCATGCCGCCATAAGCCAGACGTACGGACGTGATGATGCCTTCAGCATTCCGCTCCATCATGAAGGCCCCCAGAACCGCGGAAATATCCTGATCGAAGCGTTTGGAAATCTTGTACGCACGAAACTGCGCATTCTCCGGAGGAACCGGAATAGTCACGCCTTCCACAAACTCGCCCGGCCGACGGTCCTGCTTTCCATAAGCAATGAAATAGGATTCCAGCGGCAAAGAGCGGCGCTCATTGCCCAGACGCAAATAAAGCGTAGCCCCTGCGGCAATAAACATCGGCGGTCCATCACCAATCGGGGAACCGTTCGCGATATTCCCGCACACCGTCGCGCTATTGCGAACCTGCGTCGAACCCAGACGGCGGATCATTTCCCCCGCATCCGGCAGCAATTCCGCAATGCGTGGCTGGGCTTCCTGATATGTCACGGCGGCCCCAATTGTAAGACCTTCCGCTGTTCGTTCCATACGGCGAAGTTCTGGCACACGGCCGATGGCCACAACATGCCGAAGCTGCCGCATCCCCTTCGTCACCCACAGGCCAACATCCGTAGCACCGGCAACGATGGTGGCGTCTGGGTTCTGTTCCAGCGTTTCGGCCAGAACATCTACATTACCCGGTACCGTCAGCGTCCCTTCCGGGCCAGAAAGCTGCACGGTTTCACCATCATTCAGCTCAACCAGACGCTCCGTAATGGTCTGAACCTGCGCATCGAAACGATCAGGCCCCGCGGTCATGGACTGCTTCATGGCCCGCACGATGGGCGCGTATCCCGTGCAGCGACACAGGTTTCCCGCCAGCGCGTCATCAATCTTCGCATCGTCATCCGTAGCACCCGGCGCCTTGCGATAAGCGGCCATGGACATGACAAAACCCGGCGTACAGAAGCCACACTGGGAGCCATGCTGCTCGACCATTGCCGCCTGAACCGGGTGCGGAGCATCCGGCGTGCCGAGATCTTCAATCGTATAGACCTGAGCCCCGTCCAGCATACTCACGAACTGGATGCACGCATTAACCGCGCGCCAGACCAGCCGGCCCTGTTCCAGCCGAACAACCAGAACCGTACAGGCACCGCAGTCCCCTTCGTTACAGCCCTCTTTCGTTCCGGTCCGGCCGCGCTCACGCAGCCAGTCCAGCAAAGTCAGCGTCGGAGAGATGCCGGCCAGTGCACAGCGTTCGTCACCAAGATAAAACTGGACGACCTGCCTCATCACACCCGCCCTCCTGAACGCGACGTCTGTACTGGAAAAAGAAAGAATTCTGGCTGAACTGGCAAAACGCGACCCTGAAAAAAGCGGGGAATCCCGGATACGAAAATGGGAAGACTAGCAGACTCCTGCACCGGGCAGAGCGTTGCCGTCCAGTACCAAGATACGCATAGAGTGTTGCTTTTTCGAGAGCATGCTTGATCGGAAGCCCAAATAAAAACACCCGGCACGACGGCCGGGTGTTTGCAGAGTGCCTGAAAACCGAATTCAGAACTTTGCGGAGACGGTTCCAAAAAACTGTCGCGGGGCAGCAATGAACAGATTGGCGTTATCATCGCCCGAAACAGAGGCAGCACCATAGACGCCACCAATATATACCTGATTGAACAGGTTCGTGACACCAAAGGATGTCTGGAAGTTCTGAACAAATCCGATCTTACCAAAATCATACGTCGCGTTGAGATTGGACGTCCAGTAAGCGGGGATCTTCTCGTCGTTCGTATAAGTCATGTAACGCGCACTGGTATAGGTTGTGTTGAAATTGAAAGTCGCGCGCTTCCAGGTATATGTGACGTTCGCCTTGTACATGAACTTCGGATAGTAGACCTGATGCTTTCCCTTGATGCTGATATAGGCACCATTATAGGGCAGCCGTGAATCTTCGTATGTCGCATCGTTCCAGCTGAAACTGTTGGTGATGGCCAGACCAGGAAGAGGACGGATCGTTCCCGCGACATCCGCACCGTTCATCGTTTCACGACCAACATTCATGAAAGCGCTGTAGGTGTTACCCGTCGATCCACTCGTGATGGCAGCCAGTCGGTTGTAGTAATCCGTGTGATAGAAATCGGCGCTTCCAGAGAAGAAATGCGAGTTGAAGCGATAGCCGACGACATAATTCCACGTCCGCTCTGGCCTTAACGTCTGCTTGTTCGCATTGAACACAGACTGGGCAGAGTTTGTGGAACTTCCCAGGCCACCCCATGGGTTTCCGCTGCTACTCTGCGCTCCGTAATCGTAGGCCCGCATGTTTTCAGCAATGTCAAAATAGATTTCATGCTGGTTCAGGAAATGATAATCGAAATTGAAATGCGGCAGGAAGGCATTTGCCGCCGTCAGGCTGCCAGACGCCGGATGACTGTAATAGACGCCCCACTGTGACAATGTGTCTGTATTATCAATGCTGGTACCACCGTGGGTCGTTTGCAGCAGAGATCTGAACCCGGCCGTCACCGTCATTTCAGGTAGAATGTGGTATGTGTCCTGGAGATAGAACTGGAAGGTATTGGTGTTGAAGGAATCTTCCCACCATTTCGTGCCGTTCTTGAAATTGGAAATGGACGAATGTGGTGTATCCACACCGTCTTCATACATCTCCATCGGGTAATTAAAGCGGTCGTTCTCGTACCAGAGACCTGTCTTGATATCGTTATGATGCCCGGCCTGAATATCGAAATTCTGTACAAACCCCAGTCGACGCACATCCGGATGCCCGGTTTCCATGGCCATCGGAACCTGAGACGTAGGAGATGTCAGGAACGGGTTGGTCGCACTATAATCACCGTTCGAAACATGCGCATAAGCAATTGTTTTGGAATTCACATTCGGGAAAAGCCGGAAATCCCCCGTAATGGCCGACATGTAGTTCCGCTGTGTCTGGGTTCCGTCATAGGCGTAATCGCCAATTTCATCGTTGGACAGAATGCCTTCCAGATTGCTCGGAACACCGCCATTCTGGGCGTAAGTCGCATATTCCTTGGCCAGTTCGTAATTCGGCTTCAGGTAGGTCGTGTTACGCCCCATCTTCTGCCACATGTTTTTTGTCAGGCTGAGGTAATTGTACTGCTCGAAATTTGAATAATCGAAGATGGCTGTAATCTTGCCGCGATCCCCCACCGGCTGCACAAGCTTGAAATTGGCCTGTTGCTCCTGCTGGTCTCCATAGCCTTTCCACAGATCCTGTGCCGTGCGGGCATAGGCGACGTAAAACTTCGTCCCGCTTGCATTCAGAACACCACTGTCAGCCCGCGCAAATGTACGGAAACCATTGTTGCTGCCAAAGAGCTGGCTGATCCGGCCGCCAGCCTTGTTTTCCGGATCACTGGACGTGAACGTAATTGCCCCACCGAGGGTCTGTGCAGACGGCGTATCAAGAGCTCCTGCTCCCTGAGACATGGTCAGGCTCTCGATATTTTCCTGAATTTCCATCTGGTCGACGCCAAGACCGTTCCAGTTGTGGAAGCCCTGTCCTCCCATTGGAATACCGTCCAGGGAAACCCCAAGCTGGGTCTGGTTGAAGCCGCGCACATAGAGCGTATTCGCCACGGTATCGAGGCCGAAGGCATCATCAGATGCAAAGTTCGCGCCCGGCGTGGTCAAGGCCAGAACCTGCATCGGGCTTGTACCCGCCACGAAATGATCAAGCGTCTGACGACTGACGACCTCGACCGCGCTGTGCGCACCAGTTCGATGCGCCCGGACCATCAGGGCTTCTGAGCCAGATTTAACAGATGGTTTTGGCTTGGCTGGCACGGGCTTCTGTCGTGACAACATTTTTCTGGAAGACGTCTCGTGACGGTGTCGGGCGTTCTGGGTAGCGGCGCTCGCTACGCCGGTCAGCAGGCCTGCCAGTGCAACGCCAGACAGTAGAAGCCGAGATGCTCGGGGCATTAGGATTCCGTTTCATTGGATATCAGACCCGACATTGGAAAGTTTTTATTCTTAGTGTGTCAATTTTATATCGTATGATTTCTGACTCTAAAAGGTCATCAGTTGCAATTTCGCAACATGAGAATTCACCTCCGTTTTAGAAGCGACGCCAAGGCCGGCCAGAGTTCTGCCTGCTCCACAGCGCTCACCGTAAAGCGCAACATGGTGGACGGTGCCTGCGTGGATGAGAAAAGTGTCCCAGGCGCCAGCAGCATCCCAGCCTCAGACGCAGCGCGCGCCACCGCTTCAGAATCCTGCCCACAATCCGCCCAGACAAAAATTCCCGCCGGTGGCAGATACGGTACGTTCAGGCCACAGGTCATCAGCGCATCAACGCATTTCTGCCGGGCCTGATTGACCTTCTGTCGCAGCCTCAGCAGATGCCGCCCGTAATGCCCCTCCCTCAGCAGGCGCGTCATGACGTTCTCGCCGAGCTGCGGCGTGCAGAGACCAGCCAGAAGCTTGAGATCAATCAGACGGGCAACCAGATCCGGCCTTGCGGCCAGAACACCGACCCTCAGCCCGGCTGCCAGTGTCTTGGCATACCCGGTGACGAGAATGACGCGTTGCAGACGGTCCATGGAGGCGAGGCGAATGGACGTGCCATCATGGAAATCCGCGTAAGTATCGTCTTCCAGAATCATGAAATCATGCTTCTCGGCGAGACGAAGCACGTCATGCGCGGCAGCGGCTCCTAACGTGTAGCCCGTCGGGTTATGGACCACACTGTTGATCAGAAAGAGCTTCGGACGATGCTCCGTTGCCAATCGCTCCAGAACTTCCAGATCCGGCCCTTCCCGCCGTCTCGGAACACTGATGATCCGGGCGCCATAAGCTGCAAGACGTCCAAAAATCAGAGGCCATCCGGGGTCCTCGACCAGAACCGTATCACCAGGCTGAACCATCAACCGAAGCACAAGATCTATCGCGTGCGTCACACCCGCAGTAGTCATCAGATGATGATCCGGATGCGCAGCTACTCCTTGCGTGCCCAGCATGGTCGCGATGTGTTTGCGCAACTGCGGGCTACCCTGCGGATGCCCATAATGCAGAAGGCCTTCAACATCCGTGCGGGCACTCGCCCGGATGGCACCCGCCACAAGATCTGCATCCAACCAATGCTGTGGCAAAACCCCTGATGCCGCTGTGAGCTTTACGGACGTTCCGGTTCCAAACATTTCACGCAGGAGCCATGTCACATCGAGCCGTGAAGGCTCGGTCCGCTCTTGCATGACGGCTTCTGCCACAACAGGGAGGTCCGCGGGTGGCCGCACGAAATATCCGGCTCCCGGCCGGGACAGGATCAGCCCCCGGGCCTGAAGACGTTCATAAGCCTCTATCACCGTATAACGGCTCAACCCCGCGCTTTCTGCCATTTTACGGACAGACGGCAAGCGACTGCCCGGCCTGAGCATATGCGCATCGATCCGCCCTGCCAGCTCGGCTTCAAGCTGTTCGACCAAGGTTCTGTCCGCCCCACGAACAGGCTTCCAGACAGGAAGAATTCCGGATGGAGCAACGGAAACTGGCATGGTCAAATCTCCGATACAGTCTGAAAGAATACGACCAGATTGTACCGGTACTGTTCCGGTAGCAACTGTCATAGTGCGCAGGACGATCCCGTCTGCAACAGGAAATTCCGTCATGCCGACTTACTGGCAGGCTTTCGCGCCGCTCGTTCTCTTCACGTTTGTTGCCTCCGTAACGCCCGGACCGAACAACATGATGCTGGCCTCATCAGGGCTGACGCATGGATTTCGGAAAACCATTCCGCACATGCTCGGGGTGGCACTCGGCTTCGTCGTGATGGTGGTTCTGCTCGGGCTGGGTCTGGGAAGCCTGTTTGAACATGCGCCGTGGTTCTATGTGGCTCTGAAATATGCCAGCGCGGCCTACCTGCTCTGGCTGGCCTGGAAGATCGCCATGTCGTCTTCCGCACCAGAGGCCAACGACAAAGGGCAACCGATTACTTTTCTACAGGCTGTCGGCTTTCAGTGGGTCAACCCGAAAGCCTGGGTCATGGCTGTGGGGATCATTGCAGCATACGTGCCCAAGGAAGGGTTCTTCTTCAATCTCGCCGTTGCTGGTTTGATCTGTGGCCTCGTGAACTTTCCGTCCGTGGCGCTCTGGGCCGGGTTTGGCGCAGGCATGAGACGCTGGCTGCATCGCCCCCTGCTGCTCAAAAGCTTCAATTATACGATGGCCCTGCTTCTGGTGGCCTCCCTCTATCCGCTGGCGTTTGAAACAGCATCACACTGACACTCAGGCCACCAGCGGATAATGGCACGCTACGCGCCGCCCCTCTCCACAGGGTTGGAGACTGGGGCGGTCTGTCGCACATTTTGGCTGC
The DNA here is from genome assembly GCF_002723955.1 of Gluconobacter frateurii. Lineage (GTDB taxonomy): Bacteria > Pseudomonadota > Alphaproteobacteria > Acetobacterales > Acetobacteraceae > Gluconobacter > Gluconobacter frateurii. The sequence goes on along the minus strand of NZ_BEWN01000001.1, from coordinate 31,063 downwards.
GCGATCGGGCACCGTGTGTGGAAGCGACACCCTGACGGTGGATTGACCGGGCTGGGAACATCGCCCTTCAACGGTGGCGGCAAAGGACGGTCCGGTCGCGGAACAGCATCCAGAAGAGCCTTTGTGTAAGGGTGCGCTGGACGATCCAGAACCTCCAGTCCGTCGCCTTCCTCCACGATGCTGCCCAGATACATGACCGCAATCCGGTCCGCCATCTGTCGGACGACGGACAGATCATGGGAAATAAAGACGCACGCTACGCCGAGCGATGCACGCAGATCCCGGAACAGATTCACGATCTGCGCCTGAACAGACACATCAAGCGCGGAGACAGGCTCGTCCGCAACGAGAAGGTCTGGGCCCAGGACAAGCGCGCGGGCAATGTTCAAACGCTGACGTTGGCCACCGGAAAATTCATGCGGATATCGATCAGCCACCGAACGGGCCAGACCAACCTGATCCAGTAGTTCATCAACGCGGGCGCGAATGTTCTTGCGGCCATGAATCCGGAGGGGCTCGGCGAGAGACTCCCCTACCGTTCTGCGAGGATTAAAGGCCGCCGAGGAGTCCTGAAAGACCATCTGCATCCGCGCACGCCACGGCCGTAGCGCACGGTCTGACAGACCAGAAATCCGGTGTCCGTCAAACAGAACCTCGCCCGAAGTCGGATGGGTCAGACCAATCAGCGTACGTCCCAAAGACGACTTGCCACAGCCAGATTCCCCAACCAGTGCCAGCGCCTCCCCCCGGTGCACCTGAAGCGACACATCCGAAACAGCGTGCAGCACACGGCCACCGCCCAGTCTGTATTGTTTCTCCAGCGCGCGGGCTTCCAGAAGAACACTCATGCTGCGTACAGGACACACGCCACGCGCCGCCCTTCCTCTGTTTCGATCAATGCCGGACGGACTGCACAGTCTGGCCGCACAAAGCTACATCGCGGGGCAAACACACAGCCGGACGGTCGATTTTCCGGGGTGGGTGGCTGTCCGGGAATGGTTGGAAGCTGCTCAGGCCTTGGCCCTTCCAAGGGTGGGATGGCGGCTAGGAGAGCCTGTGTATAAGGATGCAGTGGACGGTCGAGAACATCCCGCACCGGACCACGCTCCACCACCAGCCCGGAATACATCACCGCAACATGCGTGCAGGCCTGCGCGACCACGCCCATGTCATGGGTAATCAGCATCACGCCTGCGCCCTCATCCCGGATTTCCCGCAGAAGCGTCAGGATCTGGGCCTGTACCGTCACATCAAGCGCTGTCGTCGGCTCGTCCGCAATCAGCAGATCGGGCGAGCAGGACAGCGCCATGGCAATCATCGCACGCTGCCGCAAACCACCTGAAAGCTGATGCGGATAGCGCTTGGCCGCCATTGCCGGGTCGGGCACGCCCATTCGCCCCAGAAGCTGCACCGTCCGGGCGCGCGCTTCCCGTCGGTTCAGAGGCTGATGCAGCCGGATCTGCTCATCAATCTGCGCCCCGATGGAACGGACGGGTAGAAAAGCCGTCATGGGGTCCTGAAAGATCATGGCAATCCGTGCGCCACGCAGCTTTCTCATGGATTTGTCAGGCAGTCCGACGAGATCCTGTCCGGCAAACACGATCTGACCGGATGCGCGAAGGCCGGGCAAAAGTCCCATGACACTCATCGCCGTCAGACTTTTCCCGGAACCGGATTCCCCGACCACACCCAGAGCTTCTCCGACCTGCACCTGAAAGGACACGCCTTCCAGAAGACGTCGGCCATCTGGCAGATCCAGCTTCAGGTTCTGAATATCGAGCAACGCTTCAGCGCCCATGTTGCCCCTCCCGAATACGAGGATCGAGCAACGCATAAATTCCATCCACCAGCGCGTTCGCAATCACAACAAAGATCGCGGCGTACATGACCGTTGCCATAATGAGCGGCAGATCAAGTGTGGCGAGGGCCTGATAGGTCAGCCGCCCCACGCCCGGCAGGGCAAACACGACTTCGGTCAGCAATGCGCCTCCGCCAAGAAGCTGTGCGAAATCCAGCCCGAAGAGCGACACGTAGCTTAACCATGACAAACGCAAACCGTGCCAGAGCCAGACACGAACGGGTCCTGCGCCCTTGGCCCGGGCGGTTCGAATGGAGTCCTCCCCCATAGCGGACAGCAATTCCGAACGAAGAATGCGCGCGTACAATCCCATAAAAGACACAGCCAGCGTCAGGGACGGCAACAGCAGGGAGCGCGCCCAGCCGAGCGGATTTTCTGTAAGCGGCACATATCCCAATGGTGGCACCCAACGGAACATCCAGGTGTCATGCCAGCGGCTCTGCGTGAACAGGTTCACGACTTCACCAAGCCAGAAGACCGGCATGGATAGCCCCACCAAACCCAGCACCATCAGAAACCGGTCCACCCAGCTATCACGCATTACAGCGGAGACAATTCCAATTCCCAGCGACCCTATGACCCAGAAAAATGCCGCCCAAAGCACGAGCGATAAGGTCACGGGAGCTGCAGAAGCTACTTCCGGCACGACCTGCTGACCGTGATTAACGAAAGACGTCAGATCCCGGCTAACGAACAACTTCTCCATCATACGCATGTACTGAACGGGCAACGGGCGATCGAACCCATACTCCGCCCGCACGCGTTCCATAACCTGCGGGCTGGCTCCACGCCCGGCGATCCGTGCCGTCGGATCTGCACCCGGCGTGGCGAAAAAGATGCAGAATACCAGAACGGAAATACCGAAAATGACGAGAGCCATCTGGCCGATACGGGACAGGAGCGCTGCGATCATCGTCCGGCTCCCTTCGGGTCCAGATAATCGCGCAGGGCATTTCCCAGAATGTTCAGGGCCAGCACGGTAATGACAATCGCAACACCTGGAGCAATCGCCACAATCGGGCGCGTATAGAGCAACCCTTCGCCATCCTGAATCAACGTTCCCCAGGAGGCTGATGGAGCCTGCACACCCAGCGAAAGAAACGACAACGCCGATTCTGCCAGCAAACAGAGCGCCAGGACCAGAGGCGCCAGAACAACCATGGACGGCGCCAGATTGGGCAGGATTTCACGTCGGAGAATCCGAAAATCAGATGCGCCCATACCGCGTGCGGCCGTCACGAAGTCTGCCCGTGACAGACTCAGAACGCGGGCACGCAACGGCCGGGCGGCATAAGGCACATAGACCAGCGCAATAATGCCGATGGGAATCAGGAAACTGTCAGCACCAAGCGTCACGAACCCCAAGTGAATCCCGTGGCCGACCGTGACGACAGAAAGGGAAATGGCGAACAGATAAACCGGAATCGCCCAGAGAATATCCAGAAGCCGGGACAGCAGAATATCCACCCATCCCCCAAAATATCCTGCACAGATCCCGATACTGCCCGATAGACACAGGCACAGAAACGCCGCGGCGGACGCAATCAGAAGCGAACTTCGCCCCCCATAAAGAAGACGCGACGCCACATCCCGTCCTTGAGAATCCGCACCCAGACTATAGGCGCCTGCAGACCAATCCGGCCCAAGTGGGGTCAGACCAAGATGCAGCGGATTGTCATTGGGTTGCATAAGGTCGAGCGTCTGCCCATGACGCACGGCTGTCCCGGCAACGTTGGAAGAAAACGGGTCCACGCCAGCCACACGCGCATAAAGGGGCGCGCACAGGCTGGCCAGAACAACAAGCCCCAGTGCCGCTATGGCGAAGATGACGTCCCTCTTCACCGAAAGGGCACGGACCATTCGCAAAAAACCGTTTTCCCCCACGCGCACTCCCATCCCATGAGCTGTTCAGCATTCCGTTCTAGCTGACAGTTCAGGGAAGAGAAGAGCCGTGAGGAAAGAAACGTAATGTGTGATTTTCAGATCGGCTTCAAAACAGTCCGGGCGTGCTGGGCCACACGCCGCCGCAGGGCAGAAAGATCCGCCACTGTTTCATTATGCAATGCACGAACGCTTTCATGGGCTGCATAGAACCGGCGTGCGCCCGTCGTGCTGACGAGGATGGCAACGCCAAGAAAAATACCGTTGATTTCGATAACCGTAGAACCAAGCATGATGTCGAACCTTCAGGTGCCCGACATGTCTGTGCTGTCGGGAAATTACGGAAATAGAGAAAGGGGTTTCCGGGTGGCGGAAACACGGCAGCGCGACGGCTGCCAGCTACACATTCGACACATCATGGAGATGCCCTTCTATGGAGGTCGATGACGCTCCCTCTTAAGCAGGAAAGCCACTGAGCGTCAATATACAACTTTTAATAATGCCGATTTACAAAATTAATGTTTTATACAACATTTCGTTATAGTTATTTTATTGAAAAATTCCAGCCTGCCCTTTTCCAAGTCCTGTGATACAGAAACGGCATGAACAAAAAGGTCGTGTCTTCCCCCGCTCCGTTTGAAGGTTATGCCGCTCCACGTGGCAGAGTTTACAACTCCTTTCTGGAAACTGTCGGGGGCACGCCGCTCGTCGCCCTCCCCCGTCTGACCGAGCAGGAAAAGCTGCACGGACGGCTGCTCCTCAAACTTGAATTTTTCAACCCACTCGGCTCTGTCAAAGACCGTATCGGCGTTGCCATGCTGCGAGACGCGGAAACACGGGGCCTCATTACACCAGGCCGGACCGTTCTTATTGAACCAACCTCCGGCAATACAGGCATTTCCCTTGCTTTTGCCGCCGTGGCGCTGGGTTATCGCCTGATCGTCACCATGCCGGAAAGTGCCTCTACCGAGCGTCGGAAGATGCTGCGCCTGATGGGTGCAACAACAGAGCTTACTCCCGCCAATGATGGCATGGCTGGGGCCATCCGCCGCGCGGAAGAACTGATGGAAACCCTTCCGGATGCCTGGATGCCGAGCCAGTTCGAGAACGATGCCAACCCTGCTGTTCATGAGCAGACTACAGCGCTCGAAATCTGGAATGATACCGCCGGACAGGTGGACATGGTTGTCGCCGGTCTTGGCACAGGCGGCACTGCATCAGGCATTGCCCACGGGCTGAAGAAATTCAGCAAAGCCATCAAGGTCATTGGTGTGGAACCCCGGGAAAGTGCGGTTCTGCATGGCGACGAGCCGGGCCCACATGGCATTCAGGGCATTGGACCAGGCTTTCAACCGGACACTCTGGATCTACGCGCGCTCGACAGCGTCATTGAAGTTTCGGAGCAGGAATCCCTGACAACGGCCCGGCTCTGCGCTGCTGTAGAAGGCATTCCCATTGGGATTTCTTCTGGGGCAGCCCTTTATGCAGGGATGTCGCTGGCCAAGAAGGCATCAAGCCGTGGCAAGACCATTGTGGTGATCGCGCCGTCCTTTGCGGAGCGTTATCTCTCCACACAACTCTTCGATGGACTGTCTTAATTACATTATAATATAGTTATTTTATTTAATACTGATCTATGTTCGTTATTAATCCAGACATTCAATCCTGATCGGGAATCGTCTTCCGGTCAGGCTTCTGGAGATCACGGGCATGAATCTTTTTTCCGGCCGCGCTACCGCTCTGGACCTTACGGCAAGTGCTCGGGCGCTTTCCTTTCAGCGCTCTTCCGAAGAAACGGTTCTGGCCGCTGAATTTCACCGCATCAAAGAACACTTCACGCCGCTTCTCGTGCCCGGACTTTTCAATTCCGGCCCACATCACTGGCAGACCCGATGGGAAAGCGCCTTTGGCCTCACGCGCCTGCACCAGACGGATTGGCAAAACCCGGAACCCGAAGACTGGGACGCAACACTGACGGCTGCAATCCAGCAGGCTGAAAAGCCCGTTCTTCTGATTGCACACAGTCTGGGGGCTGTTCTGACGGCCCACTGGCTTACACGCCATGAGACATCCCGGATCGCGGGGGCATTTCTTGTGGCACCCGCGGATATCGAACACACGACACACCCGGAGGCTGCCCGAATCCGCGCTTTTGCGCCCTTGCCAGAAGCCCCATCACCTGTTCCGATGGCCCTGATGGCCAGCCGGAATGATCCATGGCTTTCCAGCGACCGTGCTCGAACCCTTGCCAATCACTGGCACGCAGAGTTCACGGATGCAGGCCTCACCGGGCATGTCGGCAGCGATGACTTTCTGGGTCTTTGGAGCCACGGTGCAAAGACCCTTGTGTCTTTCGTTCAACGCCGCCTTCAGACGTCCTAGGAGCGCTTTGCTTCAGGCTTCCAGCGATTGAGAAGAAGGGAATTGCTCACAACCGAGACCGAACTCATCGCCATGGCGGCCCCCGCGACAATCGGGTTCAACATTCCTAAAGCCGCCAGAGGCAGACCCAGAAGATTGTAGATGAACGCGAAGAAGAGGTTCTGGCGGATCTTGGAAAGCGTCGCGCGAGACAGGGAAATCGCATCCAGAACGCTCGTCAGTTCGCTCTTCATGAGCACGACATCCGCCGTATCAAGTGCAACAGCCGATCCAGCACCAATGGCAAATCCGACATCCGCAGCAGCCAGCGCCGGCGCATCATTAACGCCATCCCCGACCATGCCGACAACTCGTCCCTCAGCCCGGTAGCGCGCCACGCCTTCCGCCTTATTCTGCGGCAGTACACCGGCCAGATAATCATCCACACCGACCTGCCGCGCCACAACTGAGGCGGTCCGCTCATTATCGCCCGTCAGCATAACAACCTTGATGCCACGCGCCTTGAGAGCCGCGACCGTCGAAGCGGCATCCGGGCGCAGATTGTCTCCCAGAGCCAGAATCCCCAGAAGCCGCCCGCCTGTCGCCACTGCAATAACCGTCTGTCCTTCGCTTTCCAAAGCATCTACAGGCAGGGTCGTCAGGTCATATCCGGCATCAGTGAGATAGCGAGGCGATCCAAGAAGCGCAGGCTCGCCTTCAAGCTGGGCTTCGACGCCAAGACCCGGAATGGCCTTGAACCCATCCACGCTCAGAACCGTCGCATGATGCGCCATTCCATGATCAACAATCGCGCGGGCAAGCGGATGTTCTGAGTTCTGCTCCAGAGACGTTGCCACAGCGAGAAGTCGATCCATGGAAACGCCAGATACCGGATGCAGACAGGTCACACTGGGTCGTCCCTGCGTAAGGGTCCCCGTCTTGTCGAGAATGATCGTCGACAGTTTTTCCGCACGTTCAAGTGCATCAGCATTCCGGAACAGAATCCCATTCTGCGCCCCACGGCCAGTTCCGACCATGATGGCGGTCGGGGTCGCAAGCCCCAGCGAGCAGGGACAGGCAATGACCAACACGGACACTGCTGAAACCAGACTCCACGTCGCAGACCCCGTCACAAGCCAGCCGATCAGGAACGTCACAACAGCAAACGCCACGACGGCCGGAACAAATATCCCGGACACACGATCCGCAAGCCGCTGCACATTGGCTTTCGACCCCTGCGCCTGCTCGACCATACGCACAATTCGCGCCAGCGCTGTATCAGAGCCAACGCCTGTCGCTTTGACCTTCAGGACCCCATTCGCGTTGATCGTGCCGCCAAAGACGTCACTTCCGGTCTGCTTCAGAGCAGGGACACTTTCACCGGTCAGCATGGCTTCGTTGACGTCCGAAGCCCCCTCCAGAACGGTTCCATCCACCGGGATACTCTCACCAGGCCGGACGACAAAGATGTCCCCGACATGCATGTCCGCTACCGCCCGATCAACCAGAACACCATCACGCTCCACATGCGCAGTCTGCGGCTGAAGCTGAAGCAGGCTTTCAATCCCTGCGCTCGTGCGCACCTTGGCGCGTGTTTCCATCAGCTTACCCAGCGAAATCAGGGTAATGATTGCGCCACTCGCTTCAAAATAAACCGGCTGGTCCAGACGGAACAGAACAACGATCGCGCTGAACAGATACGCAATGCTCGTTCCCAGAACGACCAGCACATCCATATTGGCCGATCCGCCGCGCACGGCATTCCAGGCCCGGCGATACAGATGCGCTCCGCAAACAAACTGCACCAATGTGGCACTGACAAACTGCACGGCCACCGGCACGGTTTCCATCCGTCCCAGCAGCATCCCGAACATTTCAACGAAGAGCGGCAAAGCCAGAATAAACGTCAGCAGGAAGCGGTTACGCTCTTTCCGCCAGACGGCCTCACGCTTTGCTTTGGGGTCTTCGCGCTGACCGTCATCAAGACGCGCCGCACCGAAGCCCGCCTTCGTAATCTTGCTCGCCAGATCTTCCGGAGTGACGATACCGGGAATGTAGGTCACATGCGCACGTTCAGCCGCATAATTCACGCTGCCCTGAACGGAGGGCATACGGTTCAGCACTTTCTCGATCCGGGCCGCGCAAGCCGCACAGGTCATGCCGGTAATCGCGAAATCCACACTCTGTTCGTCAACAGAGAAACCGGCCTTACGAACGGCAGCGACAACATTCCCGACATTTGCTTCCGGCCCGTCCAGATCAACCTGAGCCCGCTCAGAAGCAAAATTAACGGTCGCATGAACGCCACTCTGCCGATTCAGCACTTTCTCAATCCGCGCAGCACAAGCCGCACAGGTCATCCCGCCAACTGGGAAACTGACTGTTTTTGACATCTGAACATCTCCTGAGCTGGCGAGAGTCGCAAAACCGGGCGGCTCCGGAAAACGAAAGGGAATATACCCCCATACGGTATTATGAAAGAACCTGTATCGTCATACCTTGGGTAGAAAGAATGGCCTCGTGGTCATGAAAGCGCTTCAGGCCTGAATGATGTGCCACACTAATGAGGGTCACCTCCGGCAGAAGCGCAAGAAGGCGCGTATAAAGAAGCGCCTCATTCTCTTCATCGAGGGCAGATGTTGCCTCATCCAGAAAGAGCGTTGCGGGCCTTGCCAGAAAGACACGGGCAAATGCCAAACGCTGCTGTTCGCCGGGAGAAAGCACGTCGCCCCATGCGGCGTCATGATCCAACTTTGACACCAACGCCCCTAAATTGGAGGCCTCCAGAGCCGCCTCGCATGCATCCAGTTCATACCGGTCAGACGTTGCCGGATAGCTAAGAGCCTGCCGAAGCGTTCCTGTTGGAACATAACTCCGCTGCGGCAAGAACATGGCGTCCCGCATGTTGAACGAGACACTCCCCGCTCCACAGGCCCAAAGCCCGGCCAAAGCCCGCAGAAGAGTGCTTTTCCCAGCTCCGGACGCACCTGCAATCATCAGGCGCGCGCCACTTGGGATGGTCAGATCTCCGACAGTCGCAATCCGCGATCCATCGGCGCGATCAAGAACCAGATCCCTGATCTCGATTTGCCCCTGCTCCACCGGTGTACGGACAATCCCACCTTCTGGGCGTCCCGTCACAACACGCTCGAATTCACTCAGACGCTGAAGGATGGAGCGGAGCGTGGCCAGATCCGTGTAGTTTTCGATGAACCATTGCAGGCTTCGGCGCACATTCATGAAGGCTGAATTGATCCGGGAGTATAGACCAAACGTCAACGCATGCGCCAACAGCTTCGGGATCAGCAAAGCCCACAGAACAATGTTGATCCCGCCCGTATAAAGCTCGACCACGGTATTGGCGCGCCATGTGTAAGCCAGCACGCTGCGCCAGTTGGTGGCGATCCGATGCAGACATTCCGAAAGCCGGAAATGCTCTGCGCCCTCACCGCCATAAAAAGCAATCTGTTCTGAATTACGCCGCACATCCAGCAGAGCTGCACGCAGATCAGCGTCATAATGCTGCTGGCGATAATTGGCGCTGACGAGCGGGCCACCTGCTTTTTCCAGAACCAGAGAAATGAGCAGAATGGAAATTGTCGTCCCGAAAAACATGTAGCCCGGAATGACGATGTGCCAACCGTGCCAGACAAAGGACAACGTGCCACCAATCGTCCAGAGGACAACCGCAAACGATAGAAAGGTCGTCACCGCCTGAATGGCGTCCAGGCCCAGGCGCAACGTCCAGACTGACATTTGCGCCAGATCATCCGCGATACGCTGATCAGGGTTATCGGCCCGATTTTCTCCGTGCTCCAGATGATAATACGCATTATCGGACAGGTATTTTCGCAAATAAACCCGCGTATTCCACAGCCGCCAGCGCATGGAGAGAACCTGCGTCATATATTGCTGGATGACACGCATCCCCGCACTCAACCCCATCATCACGACATAAATGGGAATGAGCGCAATGCAGGCCGCGACTTTATACGCGAACATCGTATCAAAAAACGTCTGGTCCCATTTTCCGAACCAGACAGCAACCTGCACATCCAGAAACGACAGACCGATAATCCCCACCAGAAGCCCCAGTGCTTTCCAGCGATCTTCTGATCGCCAGTAGGGGAGAAGAACCCTCCAGTCCAAAAGGGAATGCGGGGGTGTCGGGTCTTCAGTACGTGCCACGAAGCGTTGCCATGAAACTGCGGGGAGCGGCCGGGAAATTGAGCTGCCAGACGCCACTGGCGCGCTCGTAATAATAGCGATTGGTCAGGTTATAGGCATTAAGCTGGAGTTTCAGATGCTTGTTAAAGCGGTATCCAATAACGCTGTCGAGCGTCATATATCCGCCCTGAACAGTCGTCGCATAACTCCCGCGAAGGTTGCTGTACGCATCCAGCCCAACACCAAAACTCAGCCCTTTCAGGCGCCCTTGCTGTGCATTGTAATGTACCCAGGATTTGAACATGTGACGCGGTGAAAAAACGCCCCCGAAATCGGAAACTTTCGGATTGGAAACCTTGGTATCCAGATATGTATACCCGATGGATACATCGAGACCTGGCATGATCTGCCCATCAACCTGCGCTTCCCAGCCCTGCCGGCGAATGGGGCCAGTCGTGATATAGAAGCTCGTATGAGCCGGGTCTTGAACGGGTTGATTGACACTTTCCATCCGGAAAAGCGCGGTTGAAAAATTCAGGCGACCGTGAAAATACTCGCCCTTAAAGCCAGTTTCGACCTGATTGCCCTGCTGCGGCGTCAGACCGTCCCCGTTGTAAGTCAGCCGCCCGACAGAGGGCGTGAAAATGCTGGCATAACTGGCGTACCAGGAAAGGTTGGGCGTGATCTGATAGACCGTCCCCAGATAGGGCGTGAGCTGACCGTGAATATTGGCCGTCGTCTTCCATGCCCCTTCCGGGGATGGGCTGGCATCCCGCGTCTTTTCGAAAAACCGCGACACACGCCCGCCAAGGATCAAGGACAAATGGCGGATCACTTCAAGCCGGAGCTGTCCGTAGAACCCCCACTGATAGGCGTTGTCATCCGTCCCTTCCGCACCATCGGCCGCATTGTAGGTAATGCTGCCAGCAGCCGGCTTCTTCACCACTGCCGTGTTGTTGATGCTGACATCGGAATACACCGCGTCCGACGTAACCGCGCCATAGGCAACATGCGTATCATAAGAGTTGTAGTTAAAGCCCAGAAGCACATGATGCGTCCGGTGTAGAAGCCGGAAGCTGCCTGTTGTGTAAATATCAGCCGAACGGGACGTATTCGTTCCACGATATGGGAAATTGCCGACATCTTCGTAGGTTAGCTTACCAGTCTGTGCATTGATCGTAGTCCACGGCTCATTATAGAGCGTGTTGTAGCTCTGATCGTAGAAAGTCCCACGCGCCGTGACCGTCCAGTCGCCCCACAGCTTCTGCGTCAGAGACGCAATCGTCTGCTGGGTCATGTAATCACTATATCCCCAGGGCTGCGTCGGGTTCGCATCTCGGCCGCCGTACCAGAGTGTCTGGGTGGTTGTGACAGGTAGCCCGTAATACGGCGCATCAATATTCTGCTTCTGCGCCGCATGGGACACCAGAAACGTGGTGGACGGCGTGATGTCCCATTCCAGAACGCCATAAGCCTGCCAGCTTCTATTATGGGCGTATTTGTAGAAGTAATCGTTATCCTGAAAGAGATCGGCCGTACGGAATCGCAGTGTTTTGGAGCGATTAAGCGGAACGGTCAGGTCCACATCCGCACGATAGTTATTGAAGCTTCCCACGGTGGCATTCCCACTCGCGGCAAAATCTTTTCCGGGTTTTTTCGTGACCTGATTGACCACGCCCCCAGCGCCACCGGCTCCTTGCAGCAGACCAGCAGACCCGCGCATGACTTCAATCCTGTCATACATCGAGAGATCAAAACTCGCGTTGTTCAGCGTTCCCGCCGCATTGGGCGTTCCATCAATCGACGTTGTGAGCTGATAACCCCGTGAATAAAAATTGCTATTGACCGTTGATCCCGGCAGCACGCGGATCCCATTGATCTGGCGCATGGCGTCCGTCATCGTCAGCATGTTGGAATCTTCCATGCGCTGCTGTGTGATTACAGAAATCGAGTGCGGAATATCCTTCAGGGCAACAGGCGTTTTCCCCCACGCTTCCACAGCCGGGGCGGTGTAAGAGCGGGACGTTCCATAGACATGCAGATTTTCGGTGCTTCCATCCACGACGGAACCCTCATCACCGTTCAACGAGGGACTGGGTGCCGAAGTCTGAGAGAGCGCAGTGGAGGCTACGGTCTCCCGACACACCTGCGCAATTTTGGCGCCCGTTCCCTGAACATCATGGCAGCGGGACACTTTCTGACGGCTTTTTTCCCCCAGTTCTGAAGCGCGTACATCAGGGGCACCACCCATCATCAAGGTTCCGCAGATCAGGGCGGAGCTGGAAACGGAGAAAAAAGAGGAACGCCGAAAGGTGTTGGCGCCATGGTGCGTCATGAAACCTGCCCAGGAACTATAAGACTGCCGCATGATCTGTTTCACTTTAAGAATATTATTCTGCGACATGACACCCGGCACTGGTTTCGCATATTGAGCCGGATGTTGTGTATCGTGTGCCCTCAGGAATGAGAAGGCAGGCGTACGCTATGGAACTGCATCAAAGCCTGTCTCTTCAATTGCTTCCCGCAAGATTGGCACTGTGGTGACGGCTGGATCATAGGCAATCGTGACCTGCCCTCCGTCCAGAACAACTGCCACAGCAGAGACACCCTCGAGACGTTCCAGTGCCTCGCGCAGACGCTTTGCACAGCCTTCACAGGACATTCCCTCAACTGTCAGATGTGCCGTCTGCGTCATGGCCCTGTTCACCTTCTTTCCAAAGATCCTTGGAATACCGCGATTCCCATATACCCCGTTTAGGTATCTTCTTTTCCCTAAGCAATTTGAGCAGGCATTTGAAATTAAAATCGTTAATGGAACGAATTAAAATTCCCGTACGTACCGGGGGTATCTATCAGAGCAACCTTCCCGCCGTGCCAATGCCCACACCTCATTTGAAATCGCTCTTCCATTTATTCCTTGCCCCGGTATAGGATCGAGCCGCAAAGCAGACAGAAGATATCCATCTGTCTGGAACAGGGATCTGAGATGCTCGGAGCGCATACCCGGAGATGGCTTGGCCTGATCGCCTGTCTGCTGATGCAGATCGGACTGATGGCTGGCGCATTCCCCGCACATGCTGCAACCCGGGCCCACGTCATGACCATGGATCACTGTGTATCCATGGCACAGCATGCTTCTATCAGTTGTGTCCAGCATGACATGCAGGCCATGATGTCAGAGGCTTCGTCCCATCATCATGACAGTCACGGGCAAGGCTGCTGCCATATTCATGTGGCGTCGGCAGAACCCGCTCTGGCGTTCGCCTATTTGACGCCGCTTTCTACTCAGATCGCCATTTCCGGGCGCTTTGTTCAGGCCGGCCATCCATCCCTGTCTGGAACAGACTGGATTCCCACACCGCCTCCCCCCAAATCACAGCTGTCCTGAAACGTCCCGATCTGTAGGGGCTCTGACTTTCTTGGTCCGGGCGCTCTATGGTTTTCCTGCACCGTTTCCCGGTTTTCAGCACATGCACAGTTTTTCCAGCCACGCACGCGGTCTGACGCGTCGTCGCTTCGTCACAAGCCTCGGTGCCGGCGCCTGCCTGATCGCCCTGCCTCAACAGGCAAAGGCAGAAGGCCATGCGTCTTCCGGCTGCCTGCCCGCAATGCCGTCCAATACATGGGATCTGAAGGTCAGCCGAACGCATGTGTCCCTGGATGGAAAATCCATGCATGCGCCCAGCATTGGAGGCACCGTCCCCGGCCCCATCCTGCGATGGAAACAGGGCGAGACGGTCACTCTGAACGTCAGAAACACGCTGGATGAAACAACATCCATTCACTGGCACGGCATCCGGGTGCCATCTGAGATGGATGGTGTACCCGGCTTGAGCTTTGCGGGCATCCCGCCCGGCGAAACCTTTACCTATCGCTTCCGCCTGCATCAGAGTGGCACATACTGGTATCACAGCCATTCCAACATGCAGGAAGCGATGGGCCTGTACGGCGCAATCGTCATTGACCCGATCCGGCCTGATCCAAATGCCTGTGACCGGGACTATGTCGTCTTTCTGGGGGAATGGACCGATGTCATGCCCCATGACATTGTCAGCAATCTCAAGATGCAGGATGACTATTATGTCTTCCGTCAGCGAACGGCTGCGTCCTTCCCAAAGGAAGCCCGTGAAGCCGGAAGTGCCATGGCCGCACTGAAAAACCGGCTCGCCTGGTCCCGGATGAACATGGCCGCAACCGATATCGCGGACGTCTCGGGAGCCATCTACACCTATACACTCAACGGTCATGCTCCGGACATGAACTGGAACGGCCTGTTCCGGCCCGGCGAGCGCGTGCGCCTGCGCTTCATCAACGGCGCCACCATGACGCTGTTTGACGTCCGTATTCCGGGTCTCGAAATGCTGGTCGTTCAGGCGGATGGAAATGATGTCGAGCCGGTTCCGGTTGATGAATTCCGGATCGGTGTGGCTGAAACCTATGACGTCATCGTGCAGCCAAAGGAAGACCGCGCTTACACGATCTTTGCCCAGAGCGAGGACCGCACAGGCTTTGCCCGCGGAACACTGGCCCCTCGCGCTGGCATGAGCGGTCTGATCCCGCCCATGGACCCACGCCCCGTCCGCACCATGGTCGATATGGGCATGGGAGACATGAAGCCGGGGGAAAGCATGGATCACATGTCCATGTCCGGCATGGACATGAAGGGGATGGACATGGGCCATATGGGGCACATGGCCATGCCAAAAATGGAAGTGGACGATCCGGGGCCACCTCCCCTCAACGTAGAAAACCAAAACGTCGCCATGATGCCCATGGATCGGACGGGCAGCCCAGGGGACGGACTGGAGAATAACGGCCGTCGTGTCCTGAACTATAAACAGCTTCGTGCCACACGGCCCGGCGCAGACCCGCGCCCACCTTCGCGGGAAATCATCCTGCACCTGACCGGCAATATGGAGCGCTATATCTGGGGCTTTAACGGCCGCAAATTTTCTGAATCCGGGCCTATCAAGCTGAAAAAAGGCGAACGCGTCCGCTTCACATTGATCAATGACACGATGATGGAACACCCGATCCATCTGCATGGTCTGTGGAGCGAACTGGAAAACGGGCAGGGAGACTATCGCCCCTACAAACACACCATCGTTTCCCAGCCCGGCTCCCGCATGAGCTATCTCGTTACGGCGGATGTCCCCGGCATGTGGGCCTATCACTGCCATCTGCTGTATCACATGGATCTCGGCATGTTCCGCACCGTGCTGGTGTCATGAAGGCCGCGTTGGCAACAGCGCTATTCCTTGTGGGGGCTGGGGCAGCGCATGCGGAAGACAGCCCGCAATATCACGCCGCAGACGCTCCCGTTCCGGGCGCCGTCACGCATCTGGGCAACATCATGCCCGTCATGATGGACCAGAGCAGTTGGTTCCACGGCATTCTGGAACAGGCCGAAGGGCGTTACGCACCATCCGGAACCGATTTCCGATGGGATGGTGAAGTCTGGTACGGCACGGATTATGACCGACTCTGGATCAAGTCTGAAGGCACCTTGGAAAAAGGGCGCCTGAGCGACGGCCAGCAGGACATTCTCTACAGCCGCGCCATTTCGACATACTGGAACCTTCAGGGGGGCGTGCGCGTCGATCTGGATGATGGCCCGACACGAACGTGGGGCGCCTTCGGCATACAGGGGCTGGCCCTGTACCAGTTCGAGTTTCAGGCAACGGGTTATGTCAGCGATCGGGGACGGTTCGGTGCGCGCGTCGAAGGATCTTACGACTTTCTGCTGACCAATCGCCTCATCCTTCAGCCTCAGGCCGAGTTCAATCTTTACACCAAATCAGACCCGTCTCGACTGGCAGGCGCTGGCCTGTCGGACGTGGATGCCGGACTACGGCTTCGCTACGAGCTCTGGCGCAAATTTGCCCCTTATGTGGGCGTCACCTACTCCGGCCATTTAACGCAGGCCCGCAGAATTGCGCGCGATCAGGGTGAAAAGCCCGGTTCGGTCCGCTTCAGCCTCGGCATCAGAAGCTGGTTCTGATTTTCACATCTCTCAGGAGTTTTCTCATCATGACAAAAACCCTCTCCGCTCTCGCAGTCCTGCTCTGTGCAACAGCAGCCCATGCTGCCCCGGCACCAATGCCCAAGCAGCCCTCAACAGCGGCGGTTGACCCGCTTGCAGGCCTGAACATGGATCAGCAGATGGAGCTGTGCGATCGCCTTGAAACACTCAAAAAGGAAAACAAACCACTCTCGCCGAAGATGCAGCAGCAGCTTAAAGCCTGTCAGGCCATGAGTATGGAGTCCGCACCGGACGCGGCCCCCGACGCCACACAGGAGCGTTAAACCTTCTCTCAAAGAAGAAGAGGCGTTAGCGCATCATCCGGCGTACGACCTGCAAAAGCTCGTCAATCGCCTCTTCACCCCCGTCCTCCTGCACGGCCTTTCTGACGCATCCATTGGCATGCGTGGACAGAATCTGGATGGACACACCGTCCAGTGCAGACTTGATGGCCGAAATCTGGGTCAGAATATCCACACAGTAGCGGTCATCCTGAATCATGTTCAGAACGCCACCAACCTGTCCCTCAATTCGGCGAATACGGTTCAGCAGTGCCTTTTTCTGGGGCTGTTCGACGCGCTTTTCGCCAGATGTCTCAATAGTGGCACAGTGAGCACAGCCTTCTGTCGGAAATTCATCGTCGTTTGTTGTTACAATACTCATGGAACACAGCTCCTCTGCAGTCAGGCAGAAGCGTGCATAGCACCCCTGTGTTCCTTACGGCCATGCTGGAAAAGACAACGCGCCCGTAACCTCACATGGGACCCTCTCCTTTCCTATTGAAAAAATGGGAGAAAAAGCACTCCAATCTTAAAAAGGAAGATGTGGATGCAATTAATTCTCATCTCTCTCTTCCCGCTTTTGCCCGATGAGCCTATCTAGAGTGCAGCCAGACGCTTCTGAAGGGCGCTGGTACGCACTGGGATATGAAGCTGATGTGGTATCTGGATACACTCCCCAAGGGGAATTACGCCATTATTGATCGGGTTGAAGAGCGGACTGCGGCTGATCCGATCAGTGCGCGCCTGTGTGAACTTGGCTTTGTCCCTGGCGAAAGTGTCAAAATCGTCGCGACCGGGCCGGTCGGCGCAGATCCTATTGCTGTCACTCTCGGAACCTCCCGCTTTGCCCTTCGTAAAGGGGAAGCCGCCCGGATCGTTCTCCGACGACCCGTCTGACACGTACCATGGCCTCTCCGACACCGTCGCTTCAGGCAGACTCCACGCTGCACATCGCGTTGGTAGGAAATCCCAACTGCGGCAAGACTTCACTGTTCAACCAGTTAACTGGCAGCCGCCAGAAAGTCGCGAACTATGCGGGTGTGACGGTCGAACGGAAAGAAGGGTTCTTCTCCACCCCGCAAGGCCGTTCCGTCCGTGTTCTGGACCTTCCGGGAGCCTACAGCCTTTCCTCGACCAGCCCTGATGAAGATGTCACGCGAGATGTCTGCCTTGGTCGGCATCGTACGGAGACACGCCCCCAGCTTCTGATTGGCGTTGTCTCTGCGACCAATCTTCGTCTGCATCTCCGCTTCCTGCTGGAACTCCGCAGCCTCGGTGTTCCCATCATTGTTGCCCTCAACATGATGGACGAGGCCAAGCGCAGTGGGATGACCATCGATGTCGCAGGCCTTGAGCGCGATTTGGGTATGCCCATCGTGCCTGTCATCAGCCTGCACAAACAGGGCGTTCATCCACTCCTGGAAGCCCTGGATCGCCCTGTCCCGCCTCCGCCGGCTCCTTTGCCCGACGGAACGGATATTCATGCTGAGGTGCGGCGACTGATCCAGACCTACGTCACAGATCGCTCTGCCGGTCAGGAAAGGCTCGTTGATCGTCTTGACCGCTGGTTCCTGCATCCTGTCTGGGGGCCGGTCATTCTGCTCGTTGTCCTGTTCGTCATGTTCCAAACCGTTTTTGCATGGGCTCAGCCGCTCATGGACGCTTTGGAAGGCGGCATCACCATGTTGGGCGAACTACTCCTCAGGCCATTGCCTGATGGGGTTCTGAAAAGCCTTCTGGCCGATGGCGTCATTGCCGGTGCAGGCACGGTCATCGTGTTCCTTCCGCAGATCCTGATCCTCTTCCTCTGGATTCTGGCGCTGGAAGAATCTGGCTACCTGCCCCGTGCCGCATTCCTTCTGGACCGCCTGATGGCTCTTGCCGGGCTGAGCGGACGCTCCTTCATTCCCCTGCTATCGAGCTTTGCCTGTGCCATTCCCGGCATTATGGCGGCCCGAACCATTCAGAACCCGCGTGACCGGCTGGTGACGATCCTGATCGCTCCATTGATGACGTGTTCGGCACGTCTGCCGGTTTATACGCTTCTGATTGGCGCGTTTATTCCTCACAAAACCGTTCTGGGAGTTCTGGGACTTCAGGGACTGGTCCTGTTCGCCCTCTATGCCGTAGCCATTGTAAGCGGCGTCATTGCAGCGCGTATCATGACGCGCGGCGTTAAATCTGAAGAACACCCCCTGCTTCTGGAACTGCCGCCCTACCGTCGCCCGAACCTCAAAAGTCTGGCGCTGGGACTTTGGCAGCGCGCGGTCATGTTCCTGTCGCGCGTTGGAACAATCATCGTTTCGCTGAACGTTTTGCTCTGGGGGCTGTCCAGCTTTCCGCTTCCGCCGCAAGGTGCGACAGGCGCAGCCATCGATTACAGTCTGGCTGGATGGATTGGCCATCTGATGCTGCCAATTTTCGCTCCAATCGGTTTCAACTGGCAGATCTGTGTATCGCTCATTCCAGGCCTTGCGGCCCGTGAAGTTGCAGTGAGCGCGCTGGCGACTGTTTATGCTCTTGGCGTGAGCGAAGATGCAGCACCTGAAAAGCTTCTTCCCCTGCTGTCCAGCCAATGGAGCATTGCAACTGCATTGTCGCTTCTGGCGTGGTATGTTTACGCACCCCAGTGCATTTCCACCCTAGCTGTCATGCGTCGGGAAACGCGATCGATGAAGATCGTTCTAGGTGCAACCGCCTATCTTTTTGGGCTGGCATATTTCGCCGCATTCGTCGTCTACCATGTGACCAAAGCCATCACAGGAGAAGCATGATGATCGAGACTGTCATTGCCGTGCTGCTGGTCTCTTTTGCAGCGCTCTACTGGTACACACGCCTTTTCCCGGCAGGATGGGGAAAGCTGAAGCTCTCCATGGGCCTCCAGAGCCATATTCCCGCCAAGGTACCGTCCAAAGGCTGTGATAACTGCTCTGCCTGTAGCGGAAAATCCGGCGGCTGCCACTGAAATCGAACCCTAGAAAAGTTCCTGCCTTTTCCTAGACAGACGGCACGCGCTCAGTGAATTACCAACGTGCCAGTTATGCCTTTCTACAGAAACCACCGCGCGAAAGCAGATAGCCAAACTCTGGCTATCTGCTTTATCGAAACCTCCAAAATCTGACTTTCACTGATTAGAGATAAATTTCTGGGATCTCTCTCATAGATCCACCCGAATTCGCCCACCAACCATCCGGGGCGTTCCCGGGATTCCAAAAATTCCGTTTAGTCCTGTCTGACGTGTCACATCATAATGACGGTCCAGAACGTTGTTCGCATAGGCTGAGACAGACCATTTGCCACTTTTCGGCGCAAAGGTCAGACCGACATTCATCAGAAAATATGCGGGCATCCGGTAGAGGTTGTTCCCGGGAACATCGACCTGAGACCCGCGATAGCTGTAGTCGATGTATGGCGTGAGCGTCCAATGTGCATCCAGCTTCGCCTTGTAGGAAGCCGATCCTTCCAGGGTCAGCTTGGGAATACCCATATCAACGCCAGCATAACTGCGATAAAGCGCCATCAGCTTGCCGGTCTTGACGTAGGTTGCCGCCACAGCGGTTGTATCAATCGCGCTGTAGTCCTTATAATTCCCGCGCTCATAACCAAAGTGCTGATGCAGCAACAGCCCGGGAATGGGATTGGCATCAATGCCCAGTTCCACGCCCCAGATCCGGCTCTTGGGAATATTCACATACTGCCCAACCACACCATAGTTCGGCACTACAGCCAGCCCCGCGACCTGCTGACCATGATAGTCATACCAGAACGCATTGCCATTCACGCGCAGCTTGTGATTCCAGTAGTCGGACTTGAAACCAACCTCATAAGCCAGCAGGGATTCAGGCTTGGTGGGAGTGAGCTGCGAGGCCACAACCGTATTGTTGGCTGTAAATCCGCCTGGCTTGAAGCCTTTCCGAATTGAACCATACAGCATCAGATTGTCGAGCGCCTGATATTCAAGTCCACCCATCCCGGCAAACTGGTTTGTCAGAGCACCACGCCGCCCATAATGGGTGTCGTACGGGGTCGGATACACAGCCGTATTATAGCGCATCGTCTGCATGTTATAGAGGTCACGGTCGTCGGACTCATGCGTAATTCCGGCCAGCACGTGCAGCCGTTTCGTAACCGTGAAACGCACATGACCATACTGGCTAAATGCCTGCTGGTCCTGGTTATAACTCGTGCGCTGGATGTAAGGCCGTGAGCCCGAACCGGTATAATCGTTGTAAATCACTGAATGCATCTGCGTGCGGTCATAGTACATGCCCACATCCCATTGCAGCCGGTCATGCGGATTGTGGGATGCCAGCTTCACCTCCTGTGAGAACAGATTGGCATCCGTATTGACGTCATCATCGTAGATTGCGTAGCGCGTTCCATCCAGATCCATCAGATTATGCACATACATCTGCTGAAACGCGGTAATCGTGCTCAGATCAGCAAACCCCAGAGACCGGGTGAAATTGATACCCGCCCCCCAGAACGTGTTGTTGTAGGACGGCTTGGTGCCTGCGGAATTCCCCGTGAGCTTCAGAAATGCCGGCGTAAAGCCCCATCCCGTTTTCAGATTGTCCTGATAGGCAGGTGTATTGCGTGCCAGATCCTGGACATTGAAGGCGCCCATCGCCTGCGAATTATCCTGCATCCAGTTGCCACTGAAGACGATGTTCGTCATGTCATCCGGCTGCCACGCAATCTTGGCACGAAGACCACCTTTGTTGGCGTTTCCCAGGGATTGCCCGGTACTGATGTTCTTCTGAAAGCCGCCTCCCTGCTGCGTGAAACCGGCGATACGATACTGCACGTTGGATGACAGCGGCCCGGACACATAGAGATTGGTAATGCTACGATTATACGTCGCGATGTCTTCGGATGCGCCGTAATGAAAGGTCTTCGTCGGATCCGCCGTCTTGATATTGATTTCACCTGCAGTGACTGTCTGACCATGCGTAAAACCCGACGGACCGGTGTTCACATCCACGCCGGACATATCGAACATCGCCGCACCGGCCATATATCCGATGGGGAGCGCTACGCCGTCCACGTATGTCATCACCGATGGGGTGTTATTGGCGGTAAAATCGTTCAGCCCCACACCACGCAATGTAAAATTCACCGCCGAACTTGAACCCTGCGGCTGCACAGTCAAATTAGGTGCCAGATTCATCAGCCCCTTTACATCTGTCACCTGATGTCGGGCAAGTTCAGTTGCATCAATATGGGTAACAGAAACACCCTGATGCTGTGTCGCCAGCGGTCCGAGGGCATTTTTTGTTCGATACACCCGGATTGATTCCGGATCGGAAGAGGGGTTTGCATGTCGAACGCGCGCTTGCGAAACCGCAGAAGAACCATGAGAAGTCGCTGCGCGACTGACAGCAGCACGCCCCTTCGTTCCATGCCCGCTCTTTCCCATTGTTGTGGCTGCAACTGCCGTCATTGGTAACGTCAGGACCAATGCGGTTGTACACAGAAGAATATTGTTTGATCGGAACATTTCAGGTCTCCCCGGAACAACACCGGCTATCAGAGGGTGTGGCAGCCATGCGAAGTGCATGATGGATTTCAGGGCGGCATCCGGACTGCATCAGTCCAGGCATCCCGCAAAATTCTGGAAACTCAGTACGTGCTTTCGATCTCTTCGAGAGAGCGGTTCACGGTCGACGGTCCAAAGACCAGAATGGACAATGCGCCAAAGAGAAGAATCAGCGCCGTCATGCCGAACACGCCTGCAAGTCCGGCCTTCGGATACAGCACTCCAATCAGAAGTGGCGCAGCGATTGCCCCAATGCGACCGATTGCGGATGCACTTCCCATTCCCGTCGCACGAAGAGCTGTCGGGAAAATTTCAGGCGTGTAGGCATAAACCCCGGCGAACGTGCCGTTCATGAAAAATGACAGCAAAATTCCTGCAATCAGGATACCTGTCGATGACGACACAAGCGCCATACTGGCAGCGCTGATCACGGCAGCTCCCAGATACGTCACGATTGTCGTTTTTCTTCCGGAATATTCGTTGCAGAAGCCCGCGCTGAAATAGCCAGGGATCTGCGCTACACAAATGGCAATCGAAAATCCGAAGCTATGCGTAATGGTGAAGCCGCGTGCGATGAGCAGCGTCGGCAACCAGGAGAAAAACGCATAATAGCTGAACGTGACGGCCAGCCACAGAACCCAGCTCATCGCCGTGATACGCCATAACTGGGCATGCCAGAGCCGTACGAATTGTCCTGCAAAAGGTATTTTGACGGGTGGAACTGACTCAGCTTCATAGGATGGCGACAAAACGCCAACACTCTTTTCGATCTTGCAAAGAACCGCATGAGCAGCATCACCCTGCCCGGTAGTTAGCAGCCATCGTGGAGATTCCGGCAGCGCACGGCGCCACCACAACAGCATAACCACCGGACACGCCGTCAAACCTATTGCCCAACGCCATCCATTTTCCGATCCCGGCACCAGCGCGTAACCCAGCAAGGATGCAGCCACAAATCCAAATGAGAAAAACCCTGCCAGTGCACCAGTGAAAATTCCGCGATATCGACGCGGTACAAATTCCGAAAGATAAGGAGCGATAATGGCAGATTCAGCGCCCGTTCCAATCCCAGCCAAAACGCGCGCCAGTACAAAACCATGCCAGGAAACACACAGCGCCGAGATAAGAGACCCAATGCAGTAGCAGGCCAGCGCCCACATCATGACAGAACGCCTTCCCCACCGGTCTGCGACCGCCCCGGCCGTCAACGCGCCAATGAAATATCCAAAAAATGCTCCGCTCCCCAAGAGACCGAGCTGGGCCATGGACAGGCCCCATACATGCTGCAGGGCGGGCATGACGAACGCGAGAATGGCGCCATCAAGCCCGTCGAAGCAGTATCCTGCACCGCCGAGAAGCAGGAGCCTGTAGTGGAAGCTGGAGAATGGGAGACGCTCCAGTCGGTCTGCAATGGACATGTGTTTCTATCCCGGAACGATGTGAGTGTTGAAGCGCAGTTCTGTCCGGTTACCCTGCACGCCCCGGAATATTCACGGCGACAGGGCAACACAGACGAACCTCGGTAAAGAGCTTCGATATTTCGGAAATGCTTACCCGACGATCAGGTCTTCTTTTCTGTCGGGATATTTCGTGAGCACTTCATACCCGGTTTCCGTCACCAGAACCGTATCGGAGTGGCGATAACCACCTTTGCCTTTCAGATAGATGCCTGGCTCGATACTGAAGATCATGCCCGGCTGAATAACGTTGTCTTCGCCCAGTGCCAGGAACGGCGCTTCATGACTTGTCACGCCAAAACTATGTCCGGTGCGATGCAGGGGCGTCTCGTATCCTGCCGCATGAGCAATAGCCTGACAGGCCGCATCAATTTCCGAACCAATAGCGCCAGGTTTGAGCATGTCATACGCCTTGAGGCGCATTTCCATCATCGTATCGAAAGGTCGTTTTGTATCTTCGGGAATGCTGTTGAGGAAAAACGTCCGCTCGATTTCAGCGCCATAACCGTTGATCTTGCCAGCTACCAACCCCAGAAACGGGCCGCCTGGCTCGCATGTTGCAGTCAGGCAGGAGAAGTTATGCGGATCATCCGTAAAAGCCGGTGGCTGAATGAGCCCAGCTGCATGACTGGACATCACATTGTACTGCGGCGATTCCGTCAGGCAGCGCTGATAAAAGTAAGGCGTTACGTCGCCAATGGCATGAGCGACCATCACACCCGGCTGCACTTTCCCCAGCATCATTGCGAGTGCTTTTGTCATCACGTCACTTGTCCACGCAATCCTCGATATTTCATGCGCTGACTTGATCTCACGGATCTCGTCAATGATGTTCAGAAGCTTAATCGGGTTCCCGATCTGCGCTTGCAGATATGCTGGACAGGCGCCTTCAATCCCGACTGTTCCCTGTGTGGGCAGAGCGTCCGAAAACCGGTCAGACCAGCGTTTTCCGACAACTGCGGGAAACTCAGCATAGTCCAGAAGCGTCAAATCTCCGACCTTGTGACGCAGCACATGCGGGACTTCGAGAACCGGCACAACGAAGAACGTTTCCGTCATCGTCAGAACCAGAACGAACGGGCGTTCATGCACAAAATTCGCGAAATTCGTCAGGTAATAGACATTATCCGGATCAAAAGAGACATAGGCAGTCAGACCAGCCTGCTCCATCTTTTCACGAACCCGGCGATGGCGTTCAGCGATCTCAGGCGCGGAAACCTGTGCGGCGGTGAGAGGCGGCATCGTCATGTTTGACCCTATCTGTCTGGAACCAGCGGCCTCCCCTCAGAGGATTGGATGCTGGTGAATCTATATAAAAGCAATACAACCTACTTGTTTTATGAGCGTCAAGAAAATTATTCTAAATCTGCAATGACCCTCTTCGGGAAAGACTGTTCGTGATCCGCCACGTCTTCAGGCCGGACGTGCTGCAATCCTTAAAAACTCCGTGCGTGAAAACCGGCGCCACACTTCGAAAGAACGCGCCAGATTCTCCACAGGCACCCCCCGCGCGCGCTCGACAGCCAAGCCTCGGAGCAATGCAGAATTGAGCAGTCGCAGTTCGACAAAGCGCGGATCTGGGGGTGCCATACGCTGCCCGGAAAGCCAGCGGGTCATAAACTGGTCAATGCGCTCAAGGACGGGCGCCGTCACAGCCTCCAGATCAGGATCGCTCCGGCGGGCCAGCTCAATTTCCACTGTCGCCAGAAATTCCGGTCCGTCCGTAACCAGCCGCCACATCGTGTCCAGCATAGCATCCACACGCTGCTCAGGCGTGGCCTGCATACTTAGTGCCCGCCGATAGAGCCGCGCGCGCTTGAGGGCGTAATGGCGCAGAACTGTCGCCATAACCTGTGACTTGGTTGGAAAATGATGCTGCAATGCCCCAAGGCTGACATTTGCCGTCTTGGAAATGCGCTGGATGGTTGTGGCCGCGTACCCTTGGGTCTGCAACAGCATGACCGTCGCCTCCAGAATTTTGGCGCGCGTCGCAGCACTCCGATCAGCTTGGGTGCGCCGACGGGGCGGCAGGAGACTGGAAGGTGAAGGAGCGGTCATAGGCCTTAAGATCAGGGGATCTATCGAACAACACTTTCGATACGGCCCTGACTCTTACAGAAGCAGCCGCAGGTAGGGAATACTCAGCACCAGCACCGTCAGGGAACATCCAATCACAGTCTGGAGACAGTCACCTGGCCACCTGATACACAATATGCGGGCAGTTCGCCCCCATCGACCTGTTTGTGATGTGCCCGACCTCACGACAAAGTCGAGCGTTGCTTTTCAGATGGATTGTGCAGACAGCTTCGCTTTGGCCGGATTAGAAACGGGTCTCCCGGCCAAAGCGGATACAGGCTCTACAAAAGATCAGACAACCGCCATCAGTGCTGCATTACCACCCGCCGCCGTTGTGTTGGTGCTGCAAACCCGTTCCTGCACCAACCATTCCATCGGATAGTGACCATGCTCGTCAGGGGTATGGAGACATACGACAGGCCCATGATCAGACTGAAGCGCAGCCAGAACCTGTTTCCTGATCGCCTCGTCTCCGTTGCAAAGCGCAATATCACACTGGGCACTGCTTGATACCGGCAGGACATGCGACAGAAGCCCAACTGGCGGTGGTGGCAAACGACGCCATATTTCTGCGGGAATAGCGCAAACATTTCCTGCAGTCAGAGCGTCCGTGACCTGTTGGCACACATCTTCAAGTGTCGGGCCTGCACAGAGAACTGTCCCACGCGCCGTCAATGTATAGACGTTTTCTTCGCCAACAGGCCCAGGAAGAGTGAGCTGAGCCCCTAGCAGCGTCCCGGCACTGGCTTTTGCCCGGAAGTCGGGAGCAATAGCCCGCAGCCATTGACCGGCGGCATTTAGGACAACAGGCAAATCCCGTCTGGAAAACGCTTTGATCTCTGGACGGTGTGCGAGAAGACGACGCAGATAAAGTGGTCCACCGGCCTTCGGACCAGTGCCCGAAAGGCCATGCCCTCCGAAAGGCTGAACTCCAACCACAGCCCCCACAAGGTTACGGTTGATATAGATATTGCCTGCGTCCGAGGCCGCTTTCAAATCCTCGATTGTTCTATCAATTCGCGAGTGTATGCCGAATGTCAGGGCATATCCCGTATCGTGGATGTTTTTCATGACTTGCGGAAGTTCATCCCGCTGGTAGCGGACAACATGCAGAACCGGGCCGAAAACTTCACGCTGAAGAACGGCAAGGCTATCGATTTCAATCAGTGTCGGCGCGACGAACGTTCCGTTCTCACATTCCGCCTCAAGTGGTGATTGATGAATTCTGAAACCTCGCGCACGCATATCCTCGATGTGACGCAGGATACCGGCCTGAGCCTCGGAACTGATCACCGGACCAACATCCGTTTCAGGCAGTGAGGGATCACCCGTCCGCAGTTCTTCCATGGCGCCCTTGAGCATGGTCAGAACACGATCTGCGCTATCGTCCTGAAGACACAGCACACGCAGAGCGCTACAGCGCTGGCCCGCGCTGTCAAAAGCGGACGACAGAACGTCTGCAACGACCTGCTCGGACAGCGCAGAACTGTCCACGACAAGTGCATTCTGCCCACCTGTTTCGGCAATCAGCGGAACGGGCGAACCATTCGGGTTCAGGCGTTGGGAAAGCTGCTTTTCGATCAGCTTGGCAACTTCCGTTGAGCCCGTAAACAGAACGCCCGTCACCCGTGGATCTGCGACCAGCGCCCCTCCAATGTCGCCTCCTCCCAGCACAAGCTGCACGACCTCTTCGGGGACGCCCGCCTTATGCAGACACTGGATGGCTTCCCCGGCGATCAGCGGCGTTTCTTCAGCTGGCTTGGCAAGAACACTGTTTCCGGCAGCTAAGGATGCCGAAACCTGTCCAAGGAAAATGGCGAGAGGGAAATTCCACGGGCTGATACACACCACAAGTCCAAGCGGAACAGCCTTATTGTCTGCAAACTCGCGTCGGATTTGGGCAGCATAATAACGCAGAAAATCGACGGCCTCCCGGATTTCGGAAACAGCATTTGCAAGAGTCTTTCCTGCCTCCCGCATGATGAGCCCCATCAGACGCGGCATATCGTCCTCCAGATGACTGGCAGCCTTCTCAAGACAGGCTGCGCGCTCTGCAACAGGCATATTTTTCCAGACTTCAAAGCCATCCTGCGCTTTGCGGATGACGTTCTTCACGTCCTCAACAGATGTGGCCTGAATAAAGCCGACCGTGTCCTGCCTATTGGCGGGATTGGTAATCGCCTCTCCTGTTTGCGCGCCAAAAGCTGCTGGAATACGCAGCGTTAGCCCAAGAGCTTTCAGGGTATTTTCATCAGAAAGATCAACCCCGCGAGAGTTCTGGCGCTCAGGCTGAAACATATCCAAAGGAAGCCGAATTGCGCTCGCAGGTAGGTTGGCAGCCAACGTCACCGGGTCCGTAATCAGGTCCTCAATCGAGACAGCCGGGTCCTGAATACGGTTTACGAAAGAGGAATTGGCTCCATTCTCCAGCAGACGACGCACAAGATAAGCCAACAGTGTCTCATGAGTACCCACAGGCGCATAAACCCGGACCGGCCTGTCCAGCTTTTCGGGACCAACAACCTCCTTATAGAGGATCTCCCCCATGCCATGCAGGCACTGGAATTCATATGACTCTACCGTGAAGTCAGGGCCTGCAAGGGCGTGAATGCTTGCCAGCGTCTGGGCGTTATGGGTCGCGAATTGTGGAAAAACAGCATCTGGGGCCGCCAGAAGCTTTTTGGCGCAGGCGATATAGGAGATGTCTGTGTGAACTTTCTGGGTGAAGAGCGGAAAATCCTCCATCCCTTCCACCTGGGCCCGTTTGATCTCGCTGTCCCAGTATGCGCCTTTTACCAGACGGACCATCAGACGATGATTTGTCCGACGGGCCAGGTCGATGATCCAGTCAAGAACAAACGGCGCGCGCTTCTGGTAGGCCTGAACGACAAAGCCGATACCCTTCCAGTCTTTCAGAGCTACGTCGTGGCAGAGAGCTTCCAGCAGATCGAGCGATAGCTCAAGCCGCTCCGTTTCTTCAGCGTCGATATTGAAACCAATATCGTACTGACAGGCCAAACGCGCGAGTGCTGTAAGACGTGGTCCAAGTTCAGCAAGAACCCGGTCTCTCTGAAGGCGGCTGTAACGCGGATGCAGAGCTGAAAGCTTGACGGAGATTCCCGGCCCTCGATAGACGCCCGCACCAGCCGACGCCTTGCCGATCGCATGGATGGCCATTTCATAATCACGGTAATACCGGTCGGCATCCCCCATGGTCGTGGCAGCTTCGCCCAGCATATCGTAGGAATACCGGAAGCCCTTTGCGACCAGAGGCTTGCTGTTTTCAAGAGCGTTCTCAATGGTCTGACCGGTGACGAACTGCTCCCCCATCATGCGCATTGCGAGATCCACACCTCGGCGGATGACGGGCTCGCCGCATCGTCCGATCAGGCGCTTGAGGCTCCCAGGAAGCGCTTTGGTCTGTTCCGTAGACAAAACTTTTCCCGAGACAACCAATCCCCAGGTCGCAGCATTTGCGAAAAGCGAGGACTTGCGACTGATATGCTCATGCCACTGACCATTTCCAATCTTGTCACGGATCAGTGCGTCACGCGTTGGCAGATCGGGGATACGCAGCAGGGCTTCAGCGAGGCACATCAGTGCCACGCCTTCCTGCGACGACAGATCATATTCCTGAACCAGATCCTGCACGATACCACTACTGCCGGACTGGCGCAGCGCCTCAACCAAACGCCGTGCTGTCTGACGTGCCAGCACAACCTGCCCCTCAGCAAGGGTAGCCTCTCGGGACAGAGCTTTCACACGACCAGCTTCCGGAACACGGATATGATCGGTAATGGCCTGACGCAGCAGGGAACGAGAGGGAACGGTGGCAGCAAGCGACGCAAAGGATGTGGTCATAAGGGTACCGGTGGTTTGATTGTCCTTCCCCAGATATTGAAACGCTTACGAAACAGGTACTGGTATTTTACCAGAGACAACGAATTAAGTTCGGTATATTGATTTTTGGGCGAATTATATTTGTAGGCAGTTCCGCAATGGACGACATGGATCGCAGAATTCTGAGACTTCTGCAGAAAGACGGACGTATCACAAATCTGGATCTCTCCCGGCAGATCCATCTCAGTCCCGCCGCCACACTTGAACGCGTTCGCAAATTGGAGCAAAGCGGCGTTATTCAGGGCTATATGGCACGCATTGACCCAGAAACCATCAATCTGGGGCTGCTAGTCTTCATTCAGGTGACACTGGACCGCACCAGCCCCGATATTTTTGAGTCCTTTTCAAAGGCTTTGAAAACCATTCCCCAGGTCTGCGAATGCTACATGGTGGCGGGAGGATTTGATTATCTCGTGAAAGCGCGAGTCAAGGACATGGCTGCCTATCGAAACTTCCTTGGAAAGACCCTGACGCGTCTGCCCGGGGTGCGCCAGACCCATACCTATACTGTTATGGAAGAAATAAAATCGGACCCTGAACTCCCCTTGTTCTAAACCAACCGAGCTATTTCTATCTTCCAAAACAGGGCATCGATGCTCGACCAAAATGTTGCTTTAGGGCGAGCACGGGTTCCCCGTGTGCTCGCGTTTATCCGCTTTCCAGCCATTTAAATCAGACTATTGGCTGTGAAATTATCCGCCTGCTTAAGGCAGCGTTAGACGGTGTCTGTTGGACCACGAAAAATTGGGTGGCAAAGTCACGATAGGAGTGCAGTGATCGACCCAGAATTTTAGTGAGTCGCTCAATATCTCCTGTCTCAGGAAGCATTCCCTCCGACACGTAACGTTCTGCCATCAGCCGCATTTCATATGCCATCCATTTGGGCATGAAAGGCGCCATATTCTGTTCAACCATCGTCGGATCATCACAGCCATAATTGACAGAGCGCCCCAGAACCTGCGCCCATACCATATTGCCGCCAGATCTGGCCCGTCAGCGTGTCAGGACCAACAAGATTGATCGTCGTGACTGAATGTTCGGTAGATGCCTGCGCGCCTTCGAGTAAGAAGCGCGAAAAACCGTTGCGTTGCAGCCCACTTGCTGAAGCATCCGTTCCGCACCCGACTGTACGCAAAATGTAGAACATTTACGATGCGATCTTCATGAAGCACTGACAGATAGACGGCATATTTAATTCCTGCTTCACGTGCGAGATTCAAAGTCAGAATTGCTTGGGTAAACTCGTCTCCGTTTACGGAATTCAAAAGAAACAGTCCCTCCACGCCAGAGAGCGCCGTACGCATTGCATCAATATCAACTGATCACCTCCGACGACATCAAAATCCGCTGAGAAACCGACTTTAGGAGGATCACGTGTCCACGCCGGCACATGAACGCGCTCCGAGCGACAAGATTTCCCACAACGCGGCGACCGATATAGCCAGTTGCACCCGTAACAAGAACGGTCATAAGGCTAACACCAGTCAGTGGTTTGAAGACATCTTCACAATTACCGATCTC